>OY970161.1:0-4078324 GCA_963706545.1 uncultured Solirubrobacterales bacterium | reverse complement strand
GCGCGCATCGCCGGAATCCCCGTCGGGGTCAGCCCCTGGTGGCTGGTGATCGTCGCGTTGATCACCTGGTCGCTGGGCGCCTCCTACTTCCCCGAAGTGATACACGGCATTAGCCCGGCCGCGTCCTACGCGCTGGGCCTCTCAAGCGCGCTGCTCTTGTTTGCGAGCATCCTCGCGCACGAGTTCGGCCACGCCATCGTCGCGCGGCGGCACGGCATCGAAGTCGAGGAGATCGACCTGTGGCTGCTCGGCGGCGTCTCGCGTATGCGCGGGGAGGCACATGACCCGCGCGATGAGCTGCGCTACGCCCTGGCGGGTCCCGCCGTCACAGCGGTGATCGCCGCCTGCTTCGGCGTGGTGGCGCTGCTGTTGCCGTCCTCCACGCCGGCGGCCATTCGTGCGCTCGTTGAATACCAGGTGTTCGTCAACGGGCTGATTCTCGTCTTCAACCTGCTGCCCGCGTTCCCGCTCGACGGTGGGCGGGTGCTGCGCTCGCTGCTGTGGCGCCGCAGCGGCGATATCGGAAAGTCCACAGACACCGCCGCGAGCGTCGGTCGCGCGTTCGGCTACCTGATGATTGTGCTCGGCGGCCTCGAGTTCCTGGGAGGCGCACCCGAGGGGCTGTGGCTGGCGCTGATCGGCTTCTTCATCGTGATGGCCGCCGGTGCGCAGGCCGTCGGCGCACAGGTCCAGGCGGCCCTCTCTGGCGTGACAGCGGGTGAGCTGATGTCCACGCCGGCCGTGAGCATCCCCGAGCACGCCTCTCTCGCTCACGCCGCCGAGGCATACTTTCGCCCCTACCGTTACAACGCATTTCCCGTCACCGACGAGCAGGGCCACGCGATCGGGCTGGTCAGCATCGCCCAGGTCGAGGCGTGCTTGCGCGGGCGGCGCTCCCCGGCAGAGATCCGCGCGGTAGCCGACTGCGACCCCGCATTGATCGTGCATACCGAGGAGGACGTGGCACGACTGCTTGAGCGGCCCGCGTTCTCCAGGTTCGGGCGTGCTGTGGTCATCGACGCCGACGGCCGACCCGTCGGACTGGTCTCGATCACCGACGTACAGCGCTCACTACGCGCCTACAAGCTCACCGGCTCCAACGATCGTGGACGCGCGCACGCAACCGCCGGTTGAGGCATTCCCCAACGGGCTCAGGCTCGCGGAGGTGAGGAGCGAGCGATAGTGATGTACCAGTAGCCACCCGCGAGGTTCAGCACGCCAACAACCAGGAAGAAGGCTCCCCATCCGTAGGCGGCGTAGGAGAGGCACACGACGCCCGCGGTGGCCGCAACGAAGCTACCGGCAATGCGCGTGACCCCAAAAGCGCGGAGGTGGCGATACTCCCACGGATTGATCAGGCGTTGCAAGCCGGATCGCGGAGGGGATGCCCACCACCCACGAAGACCCGTCCGGGCGGCGTTGTCGTCGGCTGCGTGCATCGGGGGCCTCCCGCTCACGCTCGCTTCACGAACCTCAAATAGAACGCCGCGAACACCAGGACAATCCCGACGTTCACCATCAGGCGCTCCCAGAACCAATGCCTGAAGAACAAGACGTCCACGGCGACCACGACGGCTACCAGCGCGAGCACGTAAAGCACAACGCCTGCCTGCCTTTCCATCGTTCCACTCTACTGCCCGACAGGTCTCTCACAGTCTGTCTCGTCGCATGTTCATATCTCCTCGGGGATCATTTCGATCGCGCCGCAGGGGCACTCGGTGACGCAGATCCCGCAGCCCTTGCAGTAGTCCAGGTCGAACGCATAGCCATCGCCCTCATCGACCTTGAGGACTGCATTGTCGGGGCACACGCCATAGCAGTTGTCACAGCCGAAGCAGTTGCCGCAGGACAGGCAGCGACGCGCCTCAAACAGCGCGTTGGTCTCATCCAGGCCCTGCGTGACCTCATCGAAGCTGGACTGCCGGCGGATGATGTCCAACTGCGGCGCGACGGTCGGCGGCGCATCGCTGTAGTACCAGGTGTTCAGCGTCGGGAAGTCTGCGAGCTCTCCGACCGCAGGGTGCGTGAACTCGCCGCCGCGCAGCCAGGCGTCGATGTTCCGTGCAGCCTGCTTACCGTGGCCGACACCGACGGTCACAGTGCGCTCCGCAGGCACCATGTCCCCGCCGGCGAAGATGCCGGGGTAGCCGGTCATCATGCCCGCGTCGACCTGAACGACACCATCCTCGACCTGTAGGCCCGGCACGCCGTCGAGCAGCGAGAGGTCGGCTTCCTGGCCGAGGGCGAGCACCAGCGAGTCAGCCTGCAGCTCCTCAGTCTCGCCGGTCGGCTGGGGAAAGCCCGTCTCGTCCAACTCCATCCGCTCCAACAGCAGCTTGCCTGCATCAGCGTGCTTGATCGTGGAGAGCCACCGCATCATCACGCCCTCCTCGAGCGCCTCCTGCACCTCGAAGTCGTGCGCAGGCATCCGCTCGCGTGTGCGGCGGTAGACGACGATCGCGTCGCTCGCCCCGAGGCGCTTGGCGGTACGGGCCGCGTCCATCGCGGTGTTCCCGCCGCCGTAGACGACGACGCGCCGACCGAGCAGCGGGCGCTCCTGGCCCTCCATGCTTGCTAGCAGCGTCACCGCGTCGAGGATGTGCGCGGCCTCCCCGGCGGGAATGTATGCGCGCTTGCCGATGTGCGCGCCGACCGCCAGGAACGCCGCGTCGAAGCTGCCGTCTCGCATGGCGTCGAGGATGCTCGTGACCTTGCTGTCCAGTTCGAGCGTGACCCCGAGGTCGAGGATGCGCGCGATCTCGGCGTCCAGTACATCGCGCGGCAGGCGATACCGGGGGATGCCGAAGCGCATCATGCCGCCGGCGATCGGCCCCGCGTCGCGGATCGTGACCGTGTGCCCGCGCCGCGCGAGCTGGTAGGCCGCGGACAGACCGGAGGGACCGGCGCCGACGACGAGCACACGCTTGCCGGTCGGCTCGGCGTCCACGGTCAGTCGCCAGCCCTGGCGGATCGCCTCGTCGCCGAGGAAGCGCTCGACGCCGTGGATGCCTACGGGGTCGTCCAGCTGCGCGCGGTTGCAGGCGGTCTCGCATGGGTGGTAGCAGACGCGGCCCATCACAGCGGGCAGCGGGTTGTCCTTGACCAGCTCGTGCCACGCGGTCTCATAGTCGCCGGACTCGGCGTGGTAGAGCCACTGCTGGATGTTCTCGCCGGCCGGGCAGCCGTGATTGCACGGCGGCAGCCTGTGCACATACACGGGCCGCTCCTGCCGCCAGGAGCCCGTCTTGTTGGCAAGGCTCGAACCGACATCGAGTGTGATCGCAAACGGCTTATCCATCGTTGCTCACCGCCCCTTGCTCGCCGCGGCGCTCACCCAGGCTGGGCCGCTCGCCGAGCAGGCCGAAGCGGCGGATGTTGCGATCCGCGCCAGCCTGGATGCGCGCGATCACCTCGCTGTGCAGCTCGGGCTCGAATAGGTGCGCGAAGCGCTTCTGTGGGCGCAGGTACTCCTCGACGGGCACCTGCCGGCGAATCTCAGAGACACCGCACAGCTCGCCGTCGCGGGCCTCGAACACCGGGAAGATGCCGGACTCCTTCGCCAAACGGGCAATCCTGATCGTGTCCGCCGAGGCGCTGCCCCAGCCCAGCGGGCAGGGGACGAACACGTGCAGGTAGCGGGCGCCGCGTAGCTCCATCGCGGTCCTGACCTTCGCCTCTAGGTCGCGCAGCTCGGCGACGGTCGCAGTCGCCACGTAGGGGATCTCGTGCGCCATCGCTATCAGCGGCGCGCTCTTGCCCTGCCCGAACACATTGCCAGGCTCCGGGCCGACGGCCTGCGTGGTCGCCGTGCGCGCCGCGGGCGGGGTGGCGCCCGAGCGCTGCACGCCCGTGTTCATGTACGCCTCGTTGTCGTAACAGATGTAGAGCACGTCATCGTTTCGCTCGAACATCCCCGACAGACACGCCATCCCGATATCGACGGTGCCGCCGTCACCGCCCTGGCCAACGACTCGTATGTCCTCACGGCCCTTGGCGCGCAGTGCGGCGGCGATGCCTGTCGAGACGGCGGGCGCGTTGGCGAACAGCGAGTGAATCCACGGTATCCGCCACGAGCTCTCCGGGTAGGGCGTAGAGAACACCTCCAAGCAGCCGGTCGCGTTCGCGGCGATCATCCGTCCGCCCGTGGCCCGCATCGCGGCGTCGAGTGCATACCGTGCGCCAAGCGCCTCCCCGCAGCCCTGGCAAGCACGGTGCCCACACGTGATCGAGTTGGTGCGCTGCTCACCGGCCTGCACCGAGCGCTGCTCAGGATCGAGCAGCCGGTTGCCCACGGCGAAACTGCCGGTCTGGTAGAAGCGAATCGCGGGCGCGGTCATGCTGGCCAGCTCCTCACACCGGCCCCGCGGCGACCGTGCCGAGGTCCCGCAGAATGTTCTCGGCGTGCGGACCCGAGGCCCGCGAGGCGCCCATCCGCTCAAGCTCCCGGTTCACTACATCCCAGTCCATGTCCAGGAACGTCAACGCCTCCAGCCGATCGGCTGCCGCTTCAGTGAACAGACTGTGAAGTGACGCCTTGGTGATCGGCCGTCCGCCGAGGCCCGCGATCACCGTGTAGCCGTGCAGGTAAATCCCGGCGAGCGCCATGCGCACGTTCGCCGAGACGATCCCGCCGATCCCAACCGCGAGCGCCTTCTCCAACACCACCACACGCTCGGCAGGACCCACAGCCGCCCGCAGCGCATCCAGCGGGAACGGCCTGAACGAGCAGATCCCGACCGCCCCGATCTTCACGCCCTGCTCACGCAGCTCGTCGATCGTGTCCTTGATCGTGCCGAGCACCGACCCCAGCGCCACCACGATCGTCTGCGCATCCTCGACGCGATAGGAGCGGATCAGACCGCCGGACTCGCGCCCAAATGCCTGCTGGAAGTCCGCGGCGATCTCGGGGATCAGCTCAAGCGCTCGCATCTGCTTGGCGTGTGCGAGGTACTTCACCTCCATGAACGCCTCCGGGCCGACCATCGCGCCGATCGTCACCGGCTCGTCCGGGTCGAGTACCTGCCGCGGTGAGAACGCCGGCAGGAACCCATCGACCTGCTCCTGTGTGGGGATCTCCAGACGCTCGACCGCGTGCGTGAGGATGAACCCGTCCATGCAGACCATCACCGGCGCCGAGAGCTCCTCGGCAAGCCGGAACGCCTGGATGTGTAGGTCAAGCGCCTCCTGGTTGGTCTCGGCGTAGAGCTGTATCCAGCCCGAGTCGCGCTGGGACATCGAATCCGAGTGGTCGTTCCAGATGTTGATCGGGGCGCCGATCGCGCGGTTGGCGACCGTCATCACGATCGGCAGACCCAGCCCCGAAGCGTTGTAGAGCGCCTCTGTCATATACAAGAGCCCCTGGCTGGCCGTCGCCGTGTACGCACGCGCGCCGGTCGCCGAGGCGCCGATCGCCACCGACATCGCGGCGAACTCCGACTCCACGTTCACGAACTCGCACGGCGAAAGCTCGCCCGTCTTCACCAGCTGGGAAAGGTTCTCCACAATGTGCGTCTGCGGCGAGATCGGGTACGCACAGATCACCTCCGGCCGGCACAACGCCACCGCCTCCGCTACCGCACGCGAGCCCTCAACCTGGCGCAGCACCGCTCAGCTCCCTGCGCTCGTCCGCGACCCAGGCGTAGGCCGCCATCGCCGCCGCCACATTGCCCTCGCCGACCTTCCCGGTGAAGCGCTCACGGATCGCCTTCACAACGGCGTCCAACGAAACCAACCCGCTGAGCGCCGCGAAACCGCCGAGCAACGCGGCATTGGCAACCGGCCGCCCAGCATGTTCGCGCGCCAGCTCGCCGGCAGGCACCGTCAGCAGCCGCTCGTGACGGAACCCCGCGGCGAACTCGCCGAGGCCGAGCTCATCGAAGGTCCTGGTGGTGTTGATAAGGATGAACCCCTCGGGGCGCAGGCCACCGAACACGTCCACCTGGTGAAGCAGCGTCGGGTCGATCACGATCAGGACATCGGGCTCCATCACGGGCTCTCGCACACGGATCTCACGCTCGTCGATCCGGCAGAACGACACCACCGGGGCGCCCATACGCTCCGAGCCAAAGCTCGGAAACGCCTGCGCGTAGCGGCCCTCATCAAACGCCGCGAGCGCCAGCAACTCCGCGGCGGTCACGACACCCTGCCCGCCGCGCCCGTGGATACGCACCTGCAACATCACAGGCCCTCAAGCGGCGCCAGTGCCGACAGCCCGCTCGGCAGCGCTGTCGTGCGCGCGTGCGAAGTCGAGCATCACACGCTGCTCCGCCGCAGCCACCAGCGCCCGCGTCCGGTCGATCACATCGACGTTGACAGAGATCGCGTCGATCCCCGCGCGCACCAAAAGCTCGGCGTACTCCGGGTGCACCGACGGCGCCTGCCCGCAGATCGAGGTACGCAAACCCAGCGCGCGGGCGCGCGGGATCAGCTCCCGCAGGTAGGTCGTGACGGCAGGGTCGCGCTCGTCGAAGGTTTCCGCCAGCACCTCGTTGTCACGGTCGGCGCCAAGCAGCAGCTGGGTGAGGTCGTTCGAGCCGATCGAGATGCCGGCCACGCCGAGCGCGGCGTACTCGGAGAGGTTGAACAGCACCGAGGGAACCTCCGCCATTACCCACAGCTCGAAACCGGGACGGTCAAGCAGTCCCGACTCTGCGATCAGCTCACGGCAGCGGCGCAGCTCGCGGGCGGTACGCACGAACGGCAGCATCACGTGCAGGTTGCGCTGACCTTGATCCCACACCCTGCGCACCGCCTCAAGCTCCAGAGCGAAGACATCTGGCTCGCGGGTGTAGCGCAGCGCGCCGCGGTAGCCGATCATCGGATTGGCCTCCACTGGCTCAAAGCGCTCTCCGCCGCGCAGACCCGCGAACTCGTTGGTGCGAAAGTCGATCGTGCGGTAAGTCACCGGCCGCGGCGCGAACCCGGTTGCGAACGTGCTCAGCCCCTCCGCCATACGGGCGACGAGCTCCTCGCCACGGCCCTCCTCCAGCAGCGTGCGTGGATGATCGCCGGCCAGCGCCTCCAGCACCATCATCTCCGCGCGCAGCAAGCCAACACCGTCGACCGGCAGGTCCTTGACACGCTGTACCTGCGAGGGCTCAGACAGGTTCACCAGGATCTGCGTCGCCGTCACCGTCACCGCCGAGGGTGCGGCCGGGCTCACGCCTGCGGCCTGCCTGCCAGCAGAGGGCGCCCGCGCGGGCTCGGGTGCGCAGGCGCCCTCCAATACGAGCCCTCGGGTCGCATCGACGGTCACGACCTCGCCGTCGCGCAGCCGCTTGGTCGCCTCGCGCGTCCCGACAACGCACGGGATGCCAAGCTCGCGCGAGACAATCGCGGCATGGCAGGTCATGCCGCCCGAGTCGGTGACGACGCCGGCCGCCCGTCGCAGCAACGGCAGCCAGTCGGGGGAGGTCATGTGGGTGACGAGCACATCCCCATCGCCGAGCGCAGCGGCGTCCGCGAGCGAGGTGAGCACTCGGGCGGCGCCGCTCGCGCTGCCCGGTGCTCCACCCAGCCCACGCAACAGCACAGTCTGCGGCTGCGCAGAGCTAGCCTCCGGGGCGCTGGCCACAGACTCGCTGGTGTCATCCGGGTGCTCGTCGTGAAGCGTGGTGATCGGACGACTCTGCAGCATCCACAGCACCCCATCGGGGTCAAATGCCCACTCGGTGTCCTGCGGGGAGCCATAGTGCTGCTCGATCCGCAGGCCGAGCGCGGCCACGGCCATGACCTCACGCTCATCGAGCGTCGGCCGGAAACCCTCCTCGCGCGAAAGGGACCGCTGGCAGGTGCCGCCCTGCGGGTCATACTCGATCACCAGCTCCTTGCAGTGAACGTCGCGCTCGCGCAACCAGAGCGGGTCCTTCTCGATCAGATAACGATCGGGTGACACGGAGCCTGAGACGACGGCCTCACCGAGCCCGAACGAAGCCTCAACTACGAGCTGGTCGCGCTCGCCCGTCGCTGGGTTGACGGTGAACATCACACCGGCGCGCGTCGAAGCCACCTGGCGCTGCACGACGACCGCGATATCCATTTCGGCCTGCCCAAATCCGTTCACGCCGCGGTAGTAGATCGTGCGCGTCCCAAACAGCGATCGCCAGCACCGGCGCACCGCGTCGATCACCGCCTCGGCGCCACGGACGTTCAGGAAGGTCTCGTTCATTCCCGCAAACGAGGTCTCGGCGGTGTCCTCCGCCGTCGCTGAGGAGCGCACCGCCACAGGCGCCTCCGTGTCCTCGCCGACGAGCTGCTCATAGCGCAAGCGGATCTCCTGCGCCAGCGCCGGCGGCATCGGGGCGGCGTCGAGCATCTCCCGCGCGGCAACGCTCGCCGCCTGCAAAGCCTTGGTGTCCTCGACATCCACTCCGTCAAGCAGCTCCGCCAGGCGCTCGCGTAGCCCGCTCTCCGCGCAGAACGCCGCGTAGGCCGGGGCGCCGACCACAAAGCCGTCTGGTACAGGCAGCCCAGCACGGGTCAGCTCGCCCAGGTTCGCGCCCTTGCCGCCGGCGAACTGGACATCCTCGCGGCCGAGCTGCGCGAACGACCGCACCGCCTCTAGGCCGGACACGACAGATGCTACGGGCGAGACGCTCATGTATCTACCGACTCCCTGTGTCGCGGATGCTCGATCACGGTCGCTATGACCGCTATCAAGTCAACTCGCTACCAGTGCGGGCGCCCACCGCACTCCTTGCGGAACGGGCTCGGTAGTTACCACCCATGACCGTGCTCGCGCCCGGCGCGTAGTGTTGAGCGCCAGATGAAGGTCATCAGTGAGCGCGAGTTGCACACGGCGCTCGCCGCGCTGAGCGTCGGCGAGCCGCGGGTCGTCGCCAGCGGGAACCTCGGCACCCCGCGCCTCCTGCTTGATGCCCTGGAGAGCGAGGTGGAGCGCTACCGGCTGTTCATGCTCGCCGCGCAGTCCCCGCTGCCCGCCCGCGAGGGCGTCATCTTCGAGACGCCGTTCGTCGGTCCCGGAATGCGTGATGCAGGTGAGCGGCTGGACTACCTACCGATGCGCCTCTCGCTCGTGCCAAGGCTGTTCAGCACGCTGCGCCCGCCCGAGGTCGTGCTGCTGCACACCTCCACACCCTGCAACGGGAAGGTCTCGCTTGGGATCGAGGTGAACATCCTGCCGGCGGCCGTCGAGCATGTGCGCGCCCGCGGCGGGCTCGTCATCGCCCAGCTGAACCCCGAGATGCCCTACACGCTCGGCGACGGCGAGCTGGGCGAAGACCTCATCGACCTCGCAATCGAAGCCCAGCAAGACCTCCCGACCACCGCCATCAGCGCCAGCCACGACCACGCAGAGACCATCGCCGAGCACGTCGCCGGCCTGGTGGGAGACGCCGCCACCCTGCAGCTCGGGATCGGTCAGGTCCCCGACGCCACGCTGCGCGCACTCGCCAGCCGACGCGACCTGGCGATCTACTCGGAGATGATCTCCGATGGAGTAATGCGCCTTGAGCACGCCGGGGCGCTTGACCACCATCGGCAGATCGTGTGCTCCTTCATGTTCGGCTCCAGGGAGCTATACGAGTGGGTTCACCACAACCCCAGGCTGCGCATGACGCGCACCGAGACGACCAACGATCCCTCCAGGATCGCGGCCAGAGCGCAGATGATCTCGGTCAACACGGCGCTGAAGGTCGACCTTCACGACCAGGCCGGCGCCAGCCACATCGGCGAGCGCGTGTACTCCGGTTTCGGTGGCCAGCCCGACTTCGTAGAGGGCGCCCTACACTCGCCCGGCGGGCAGGCCGTGATCGCGCTGCGCTCCTGGCACGAACGCAGCGACACCTCAACGATCGTGCCCCGCCTGGATGGACCCGTCACCTCCTTCCAGCACTCCGCAGTCATCACCGAGCACGGCGCCGCGCACATCTTCGGACGCAGCCAGCGCGCCCAGGCCCGCCTCATCATCGAGCACGCCGCGCATCCCGACGCCCGCGAGCAGCTACGCGAGCAAGCCGCGCTGCTCGGGCTCGGCACTACGCCCGAGCATCCGATGCGAAGCGTTTGTGAGCCAGCCGCCAGCCCGCGGTGAGGAACTCGACTCTCTGCTCCGGCCCATCGTGGCGTACCACACGCCCATCGAAGCCCTCTCGAAAGACATCCAGCATCGCCCGGTTTTCACAGAGAACCTCGGCTACGAAATGCGTGATCCCACGCTGCTCGGCGACGATCGCCAGCTGTTCGATGAGGATCGTCCCGAGGCCGCGGCCGTGGAGATGATCGGCGACCTCGACCGCGACTTCCGCCCGCGTGCCATCCAGCTGGATATACAGGGCGTGAGCGACCATCGCCCCCATCTCGTCATGGGCAACCAGCCCGAAGCGACCCGTCCTGGTGTCCGCCGCCAAATGAGCAGCACAGTCTATGTCCACGGCACCGCTGAAGAACCGCAGACGCCGCGCCTCCAGGCACAGTCCCGCCAGGAACGAGCGCAGCGCGGGCTCATCAGCAGCCGTGGTGGGACGCAGCGTGACCAGCGACCCATCGCGCAGCCGGACAAGCTCGGGCTCGTCTACATCTGCGACAGCGCTGGGTGCCTGTGACAGTGAAGGAATCGTCATGGTGTTCGCAGTCTCGCGCCCGGCGCCGCCCGGTGCATCCGTTGCCGTCCCTGGCGGTGGCGGGGAGAAACTACGCGGGCGGCGAAAACCGACCGACCTCGATGCGTGCGCTGTGCTCATGCCGGGTCGGCCTGTCGGGCTGGGTGGTGCACGATTGCTTCGTGATCGGCGGGGTAGACGATCGACTCGTGTCCTTCATCCCATCGGACGCGGAAGTGGGGATGCTCAGGAGTACCGAGCACCTCCTTGATTTCCCCACGCCTCGACGGGCGCTCGGCGATACCCCTGACCTCAAGCCAGTCGCCGGCACAAGCCGCGGAGATATCTCGATCGTGGGACATTGGCCACGCAGATCAGATCATCCAGGCAGAAGCGGAGCATCGGTCATCAATACCCACCCGCGACGTGGAAACTACCCACCCTTCAGTTGCTCCCTCGTGGCGCCGGAAGACGCTCAGTGCCCGTGCCGGGCACGCATCTACAAGGGCCAGTAGTGGCCCACGTGAGCGGCGGCGCGCGAGGTCAAAAGCGGCTCCGGCGCGGCAGATTGCGCCGGCTCCTCAGAGGCGAGCGCGGCAAGCGTATCCCGCACACACTCCGCCAGCACCGCCGGCTGATAGCCACCCTCCAGCACAGCGCCGAGAGGCACACCGAGCGATACGGCGAGCCCGCGCACATGGCGGGCCATCTCCGCGAACGAGCCCGTCTCCAGGCGACACCCAGCCAGCGGGTCCTCACGGTGCGCATCAAAACCGGCGGAGATCAGCACGAGCTCCGGCGCGAAGCTCTCAGCGACCGGGACCACGATGTGCTCCAAGAGCGACAGCCACAGATCCTCCTCAGAGCCCGCCGGAACAGGCAAGTTGATCGTGTAGCCCTCGCCCGGACCCGAGCCAACGTCGCTGATCGAGCCCGTGCCCGGATAGATCCCCGCCTGGTGGATGCTGACGAACAAGACATCCGAGTGGCGCCGGAACGCCTCCGCGGTCCCGTTGCCGTGGTGCACATCCCAATCGAGGATCAACACTCGCCGGACGCCCAGCTCGCGGATCGCCAGCTCCGCGGCGATCGCCACGTTGTTGAACAAGCAGAAGCCCATCGCGCGATCCGGCTCGGCATGGTGGCCCGAGGGACGCACGCCACAGAATCCGAGCCTCGCCTCGCCCGTCATCAGCGCCCTCGTCATCTCGCAAGCGCCCCCGGCGGCGTGCAGCGCCGCCCGGTAGGAGGGCTCTCCGACGAATGTGTCCGGGTCGATCGCGCCGCCACCGGCCAGCGACATCTCCTTGATCCTCTGCACGTGCCTCGCGCTGTGGATGAGCTCGAGCTCGATCTCCTTCGCAGGCGGTGCAGCACGGCACTCCCAGCCCAGCCAGTCATGCTCGGCCAGCATCCGCTCGATTGCCTCAAGGCGCTCAGGCGTGTCCGGGTGCTCGGGCATGAGCACCCGCGGATCATGCTCAAGACACGCCGGGTCGCTGAAGTAGAGGCCCGCCGCCCCCGATCTGAGAGTGCCCTGCCCGCTCACGCAACGCCCTGCCCGCGACACGGGTGGACTGAACACGGTTGACCAGACATCGGACCCTGGACTGTAGGACGCCGGCGAACTCGTTGGCCGCTTGACGTGCCTGGGGGTCAGTACCCCACATGAACGGCAAACCCACGTCCCACCACCAATTTTGTTCGCATCGAAAGGAAGTTGGCCATGATTGCTCCCACAGCTGACTCAGGCGAGGATCTGCTCACTGCGGCCGAGGTCGCGGCGCTACTGCGCATGACTTCAGGCTGGGTCTACGCCGAGACCCGCGCGAAACGTATCCCGCATCTGCGACTCGGGCGCTACGTGCGCTACCGGCGCTCTGCGATCGAACAGTGGATGGGGGAGATCGAGACGGGAAGGACGCTCGCCCCGATGGTGTCTCTCGGCGCTCGAAGGGCCGCATCCGCCAGGCGGCCCGCCATGCGAGCGTAACGACGTACCTGGGGCGTATAACCCTTGAACATGGGCAAGCGCGACTACGGCACCGGCCACGTCTACATCAAGTGGGGCTCCTACTACGGGCGCTGGCGGACGCTTGACGGGCGACTGGTCAACCGCAAGCTCGGCAAGGTGCGCCCGGTCGGTCAGCGCAGCGGCGGCCTCACGCGCGTTCAGGCCGAGCGCGAGATGGCGCGCAGACGCGAGGAGGAGGACAACGCGCCGCGTCCCGCACCGGGATCTGAGATCCCAACCGTCGACGCGATCGCCGACTCGCTGCGCCAGCGCCAAACGATCGCGGGCGCTCGGCTCTCCTACCGCCAGGGCTGCGAGTCGATGCAGCGCATCCACATCTCCCCGCGCATCGGCGCCCTTCCCGTCACCGAGATCGAGACAGCCCACATCGACCGGCTTGCGAGCGAAATGCTCAACGACGGCAGCGCCCCGAAGACCGTTCGCAACGTGCTCTCGTTCCTGCACTCGATCTTCGAGCACGCGAAAAAAGGGAAGTTCATCAGCGACAACCCGGTGAGCGAGGCGACCCGCCCAGGCCGTAAGCGCACCGGCGACGCCGACCCTGACCTACAGTTCCTCACGGTCGCAGAGCTCGACGCCGTGCTGCGGGCGATCCCCGACGAGACCGTCATCCGACAGCCGAAACCCACTCGGCGCGGACGCCGCGGGCCGGCGCCGCCGCCGCCGCCCGATGTCCTCGGGCCAGTCCTGCGAGTCGTGGTTCTCGCCGCGGCGATGACCGGCCTGCGCCAATCCGAGCTACTCGGCCTGCGCTGGCGAGACGTCGACTGGATCGCCCAGCGAATCCGCGTGCGCAACACCTATGTTCGCGGCGAGCACTCCGGCGATGGCAAGTCCGACCTCTCCACCAAGCGATCCGTGCCGATGGCCGACCGACTCGCCGGCGAGCTCGATCGCTGGTCAAAGCGCACCGCCTATCGCGCCGAGCGCCATCTCGTGTTCGCCCACCCACAGACCGGCAATCCGATCGACCGATCCAAGGTCACAAGACGCTTCCAGACGGCCTGCGGGGACGCTGGCGTGCAGGTCATCAAGTTCCACGATCTGCGCCACACCTTCGCAACTCGGCTCGCCGCCTCCGGGCAGCCGCTGCGGCTGATCCAGGAGTTCATGGGGCACGCCGACAGCGAGACGACACAGATCTACTCGCACTACGCCCCCTCAGAGCACGAGGTCCAGGTCGTCAACGACGCCTTCGCCCCCAAGCCGGCCGGCAAGGCCGAACGCGATCCTCCCGCATCTGATCCGCGCGTCGAAGCCAGCGCCGGGGGAGACCCCGAGGCGCAGGCTCCAGGCACCACGACGGACGCGACGGGGAACAATACGGGGAACAAATTGAGCGAAAGCGAGAGCAACTGAGCGCCTAGAAACCCAGCAAGAATGGGCTCCAATCACTCAGCTACACTGGAGCGCGCGGGCTGGGGGCCGGGCGGTCGCTGGTTCGAATCCAGTCTCCCCGATGAGGGCGAACACAGGCGAACAGCCCCGAATATGAGCGAATGGCCCCGAGTCCAGGCGCATCGGCTCGGGAGAGGGTTCGCAAGTGTTCGCGGCTGTTCGGGCATCGCGCTCGAGGCCACTTCGCCGGGACACGCAGACGTGTTCTGATGCTCAGCCCGCTGCGCCCGGAACTCGTCGTGGGTGTCGCGCAAACTGGGTGTCTGTCCGGGGGGTTGAGGACCATTCTGGGTATGCCCCAGAACTTTCTTGAGTGTGATCGTGAGCAGGTGTTTGATGCCGCCGGACCCGCGTGATTGGCTGCCGGAGGGGCATCTTGCGTGGTTTGTGTTGGAGTCGGTGGAGCAGATGGATCTGGCGTCGTTTTATGGCTCCTACCGCGTGGATGGTTGGGGTCGGGCGGCGTTTGAGCCGTCGATGATGGCCTGGGTTCAACCGGTCGTCGCAACGCGGTGTGGCGTGTGACTCTAAAGGGTTGGAAGTGACGACGGGGTCGGGCTGGCTGAGGGCGGCTGTCGTTGTGGAGGCTCGCCCGTAGGGCGGGCCGGAACGGCGACAGCCGCCCGCGTCGATCCGGACACCCCCCGGGAACCGCGGGTTGGCACGGGTCCGGCGGATGTCAGGCGCGTCCGGTGCTCAGGCCGCGGCGGCGAGGTGCTCGGTGAGCACTTCGGCAGGGATCTTCCAGCCGAGTGTCTTTCGCGGTCGTCCGTTCAGCGCCGTCGCGACTGCCGTCAGCTCTTCGGCGCTGTGGCGGGCGAGGTCGGTGCCTCTCGGGAAGTACTGACGCAGCAATCCGTTGGTGTTCTCGTTCGTAGCACGCTGCCACGGGCTTCGTGGATCACAGAAATAGATCTGCAGACCAGTGTCGATTCGCAGCTGCACGTGCTGAGCCATCTCGATGCCCTGGTCCCAGGTCAAGGACCGCCGAAGCTCTTCGGGGAGGGTCGCGATCGTGTTGGCGATCGCGTCACGAACGGCGCGGGCGCCAGCACCCGTCGAACACTCACGCAACGACAGCGGCATCAAGAAAGCCTGATCCCGATCCACAGCAATGAAGTTCTGAGCCATCCACGAATGGTCCCAACCACCCCGGATAGACCCGATTTACGAAACAGCCTCGGTGGCAAGAAGCACTCCCGCGTCGCGGTTCACGTCTCGGGGCGACTCAGCGAGTCGCAGGCACCCACCGCCACGGCGCTCGGCTGCGTGCTCTGATCGTCGTGCTCTGGCGCGGCGGGCTGCGCATCCAGGAGGCGCTCGCGCTCAGCGAGAGAGCCGCACGACACGAATTTCCTTTTTGCCATCGGCTACTTAAGGTTAGAGCTGATCAGCGTCGTTGAGTAAGGCGGACGCTCTGCTTGTCTATGTGTGAAGGGGCCAGCGAAGTCTCCATGATGGTCAGCGACGCGCTTAGACGCCCGTGAGCAGCCTTTAGTAGGGAACGACCAGCAGCGTTGGGCTTTAGCTCGATCATGGCGGTCGTGTCGGGTGCGACGGCGAACTTCGAGATCGTGATGATCTCGATCTTGTCGGGGTGATGCTTCTTACGGGGTCGTGTCTTGGCGGTTAGCTTGAGGCTGCCGGCGCATTTGACTGTACCCCTGCAGGATAGTTTGACGACCGCCCGGCCGTTCCTTTGGACGGTGATCGCGTGGCTAACGAGTGACACACTTGCGAACGCCGCTGTCGATTTCTGGGGAGATGTCGTCATCCCCGCTGATTCGAGCGCTGTCGCTTTCTCGGGAGATGTGGTCATCCCCGCCGCCATCAGCCAAGTCCCGGATTCCTCTTGGTAGTGCCGAGCGCTGCACACGTTCCCAGGCCAGGACAGGCCAGCAGTCCGAGGTTGGCGTAGCCAGTTTGGCTGTTCGATGTTGTGGGCGGCGCTGTGATCTCGCTCGCCCGACCCCATTCCCCATCCGTCTCGGTCACCGCCATTGCTTGCACGGAGCCAGAGCTGTCCGTATATTCGCCGATCGCCACGCACGCTTCCGATTCAGAACATGCCACGTACCGCAGATGGGCAGCCGGCT
This sequence comes from uncultured Solirubrobacterales bacterium, assembly GCA_963706545.1. Taxonomy (GTDB): domain Bacteria; phylum Actinomycetota; class Thermoleophilia; order Solirubrobacterales; family Solirubrobacteraceae; genus Palsa-744. Next base: position 4,062,236 of record OY970161.1, on the reverse strand, counting down.
GGCTTGCCGCGTTGAGCGGGGGAGCGATCTCTCTGGCCTGGCCCCACACACCGCCCGAGGCACCGGCCACCACTGCGTTGGTGAACGACGACTTGGTCTCGTCATAGCCAACCGCGAAGCACTGCCCGGACCCGGGACACCCAACGGAGTACAAGGTGGTCAATTCGGCTTCCGGGTCAGGCGGCGGCGTGATGGGGCTCGCCTCACCCCATTCTCCGTTGGTCTCACTTACGCCGAAAGCTACCGAGGCAAGGCCATCCGCGACGCATGGCCCGATGCCGGGGCACGCAACAGAGTAAAGGCGAGCGTCGCCTTCGAGATCCGGTGTAGACTTGATTTCACTGACAGGCGTCCAGGTCCCGTTTGACTCACTGACCCCCATCGCACGCTGCTGATGCGAGGTGTTGGTATAGGAGCCCACGGTGACGCACGGCCCTGAAACCTGGCATGCCAGGGGGGCCAGTTCAACTACATATTCCGGTGCGTCATTCGCCGGCAGTGCGATCCCCTGCGGTTGACCCCACACCCCATCCGACTCAATCACGCCCACTATTTTGGTAGAGCCTCCCGAGGCCGTTCCGATCGCGACGCACGAGCCTGGCGCACGGCAAGCGATCGACTGCAGATCAACACCGTGGATCTCAATCGCCTGGCTTCACACGCCGTCTGACTCACTCACCGCCATCGCCTGCTCTTCGTCCGCGCTGTCCAGGTATCCGCCAATCGCAGCGCATGAGCCTGCCGCAGGACACGCAACTGAATCGAGCCTGGCTTCGCCGTAGAGCGCCGGGCTTGACGGCGGCGCGATCTCGGACGCCTGGTTCCAGACCCCGTCGGATTCGCTCACCACCATCGCATCACTTCCCGATGCTTCGCCGGAGGCATAGCTGCCCACCGCAACGCATGACCCCGACGGGGGACACGCAACAGAGGAAAGCTGCCCAAACACGTGCGTCCCGCCCCGTGGCGGCGGGAAGCGGAACGGTCCAAAGAACGCATTGGCCGGCAACTCCACGCCGGTTGACGGACCCGCGGGGAGAGACGCCGCGCCAGCCACTCCCACGAACGCGATGGCCGCAAGCACGGCGCCCACAAGGCTCGCCAGAACAGCCGCTCCAAGAGCACGGCTCCAATCACGCGCCCGAGTCGGGCTCGCACACGTCGCCCCGATTCGCCATGCACGCCGATGGCCAGCCTTGTTCCGAATGGTTCCATCTGAGCGATTGCGACTACTCGATCGGCCCATTAATGCGAGCTAACGCACCGCCAACGCGAAAGTTGCGACGGACCTTCTCGCACGCAGAGAGCGCGTGACACCGCCCGCCGCCCGCCACGGTCATCCATCTGCGCCAGCCATCTGCGTGCCCTGGTTCGAGCGGCCTCGCCGGCAGTTGACCGAGACGTGGCTGGCGCGCTTGGATCGCGCTACTGGGTTCGCCACAAGCAGATGGCTTCGAGCCGTCAGCACGCTTGCAGGTTTGGACGAGTTCTGGTCGTCTTGTGGAGCCGGCTGCGGCCTTGAGGAGACACTCGCGCTGGCGTGTCGAGCAGTTGCCCGGCGTCGATTGGTCGTGTAGGCAGGGCTGGTATTGCTGTTCGATCGAGGATGATCTATGACTGTGTTGTCTGTGCTCGATGCGGCGGGGCGGCGACGCTCGCCAGCGACCCTGCCGGGCTTTCACGCTGGCCGGCCGCCGCGCAACAAGGGCATGCGCTATCCGGCCGACCGCCAACTGTTGAGGAGATCGTGGCGGTCATGCGCCACGCGCCCGATGACCGTCACGGCTGGCGCGTGCGAGCGGTGATTGTTGTCTTGTGGCGGGCTGGGCTGCGCATCCAGGAGGCGCTCACGCTTGCCGAGCACGACCTCGACCCGCGGCGCGGATCGTTGCTGGTGCGCAGCGGCAAGGGCGGCCGCCGACGCGAGGTCGGTATGGACGCGTGGGTTGGGAGCAGCTGCGGCCGTGGCTGGACGCTCGCGCAGAGCTGCCGGTCGGGCCGTTGTTTTGCATCATCGACGGCCCCACCCGCGGGCGGCCGTGGTCCAGCGCCGCTGTCCGCTGCGAGTTCCGCCGGCTCGCTGCCAGAGCCGGCGTCAGGCGCAGGTTTGCGCTGCACCAGCTGCGCCACGCGCATGCGCTCGAGCTCGCACGTGAGGGCGTCGCGCTCAACATCATCCAGCGCCAGTTGGGGCACTCGAATCTCGGCACGACCTCGATCTACCTGCAGGGGATCGATCCAGAGGAGATCATCACGGCGGTCCGCACGCGCCGCGCGCCGATGATGCCCGCTACCGCCGGGCTGTGGCTCTAAGCAACCCGGTGATCACGAGCGGGAGCGCCACCGCGCTCCCGCTCCACTCTGGCAGAGCAAGCGCCACCCCAAGCCGACCAACACATCGAGGCTCGTCCATTGCGGAAGTCTCGGACTTGACGAGCGACGCGCTCGCTCCGCTGTAAGCGCGATAGCGGGGAAGACGGGTAAAGAGCGTGGTGTTGGGGCGGCGCCGACTGGAGACCCTAAGCAGCTTGACGCTCTGACGCTCAGTGAGGGCTGCGCAGCCCTTTCGGCCTAGAACGCAACGGGCGGAGTTATGTGGAGTAGGCTCCGCTAGAGGACGCCGCAACGTGACTACGGGGAACGCAGGCTTGTCGTTGGAGATGCAGCAGGCGATGTTCATCGGCATGGACCCGCCCAAGCACGACCGGCTGAAGGCGCTGTTCCAGCGTGGCTTCACGCCGAAGCGGATCGCCGAGCACGAGGACGCGATCCGCGCGATCACGATCGAGGTGCTCGAGCGTTTGGAGGGCCCGCCCGCCCGGGAGACCTGCGATCTGGTCAGCGACGTCGCCCAGCCGGTGGTGGCGCGGGTGATCGGGAGTTTCATGGGCCTTTCGGCGGAGGACGACCAGGCATGGGCGAACCTGATGAACGCGATCGTCGGCGCGGGCGACCCGGACGCGACGTCGGAGGGTGCGCAGAGCGTGATGGAGCGCGAGGTGCCCGAGGTGTTCGCGCGCTGCGGCAAGCTGATCGCCGAACGACGCGCGACGCTGACCGATGACCTCACGAGCGTGCTCGTGCACGCGGAGCTCGACGGCGAGCGGCTTGAGGACCACGAGATCGTGATGGGGTTCCTGCTGCTGATGGCCGCCGGCAACGACAGCACCAAGGCGACCTACTGCAGCGGCATGCGCGCGCTGATGGAAAACCCCGAGCAACGACGGATGGTGCTCGAGGACCCCTCGCTGGTGCCGGCGGCGGTCGAGGAGTCACTGCGCATGTTCCCGGCGTTCGCGCACTTCGCCCGCACGGCTACACGCGACACCGAGCTGCACGGGCAGCGCATCCGTGAGGGCGAGAAGCTGGTCATGTGGTACCCGTCGTCCAACCGCGATGAGACGCGCTTTGAGGACCCCGACCGCTTCGACCTGACGCGCGAAGCCGAGCACCAGGCGTTCGGTGCCGGTGGCCGGCACTTCTGCCTGGGCACCGCGCTCGCGCGACTGGAGTTGCGGATCCTGATCGAGGAGACGCTCAAGCGCTACCCCGAGATCCAGATCGCCGGCGAGTGCACACACGTCGAATCAGCGTTCGCCAACCAGCACAAGACGCTGCCCGTGCGGCTGCGCCCGCTGTAGGTCGTCTGGCGTACGCAGGGCGACGACAAGCGCCGAGCACAGCGACCTCTCCTATCCAGCGCTAGGCAGGGCGCTTCCCGCTTGCCTCGCAAGCGATCGTCTCGACCAGCGCTCCTCGGATGCTCGCAAGGGACGAGTTCCGGTCACGTCGTGGGCAAAGGCGTAGACGTCTGCATTCTTCAGGAGCGGGAATGTCGCGAATCTCAAGATGTCGGGCCCGTAACGGAACAGGGTTTGGCGGCCTTCGAGGTCTCTACCACCTTAAGATGCCACCGTCAGTGGCCCCCTGCGCGTGTTCGCGAGGTCTGCTTGTTGGTGCCACGCCGGCTTGGCCAGATGCATCTGTACGACGCCGATGCGCCGCTCGGCGAAGCCGGCCTCGCAGTAGGCGAGGTACATTCGCCACAGCCGTCGAAAGCGTTCGTCGTAGCCGATGTCGCGCAGGCGTGTGGCCGCGGCCTCGAAGTTGGCTCGCCAGCGCATGAGTGTCTCGGCGTAGTGCGGTGTGAGATCCCTCAGGGCGATGGTCCGCATGTCGGTGCGCCGCGCGAGGCAGCGCGCGATCACCTCGAGCGAGGGCAGGCAGCCGTCGGGGAAGATGTGCGTGCGAATGAAGCTCCGTGAGGCCTTCTCGACCGCGTAGGCCCGGTCGTCGATGACGATCGTCTGAAGCAGCATCCTGCCATCGTTGGCGAGAAGGTTCGAGCAGCGCGCAAAGAACGTGTCGAAATCACGCCACCCGACCGCCTCGATCATCTCGATCGAGACGAGCTTCTCGTAGCGCCCGCGGAGGTCGCGGTAGTCCTCGTGCAGCACCGCGACTCGGTCGGCGACCCCGGCCGCCTGCACGCGTGCGCGGGCATACTCGTACTGCTCGCGCGAGATCGTGGTGGTCGTGACTCGACAGCCCCGCGTGCTCGCGGCGTGCACGGCGAAGCTGCCCCATCCCGTTCCGATCTCGATCACGTGATCGTCGGACCGCAGGTCGAGCTCCTGACACACCAGCTCGAGCTTGGCGGTCGAAGCCTCCGCGAGCGTCATCCCTCGGCGCGGGAAGTACGCGGAGGAGTACATCATCGTCTCGTCGAGCATCAACTCGAAGAACTCGTTCCCGAGGTCGTAGTGGGCTGCGATGGCATGGCGGCTGCGCGCGCGGGTGTTGCGAGCGCGGATTCCACGCGCAGCCTGGAGCGGTACCCGCGCCGGGGCGAGGCGACGACGCCACTCGTCGAGGGTTGGGGCGTTGCGTGCCGCGACGCGCACCACGGCGGTCAGATCGGGGGACTCCCACAGTCCCCCCATGTAGGCCTCGGCCATCCCGCGACTGCCGTGCAGCAGCATCGACCAGAACTGGGGCGAGCGAACCTCGACCGTCGCCCGCGGGCTGCCGTGCCCCAGCACGAGCCGCTGCTGCTCCTCGACGATTGTCAGCTGGCCCGAGCGCAGACGGCTCAGCAGGCCAAGCACGATGCGCCGCGCGAGGCGCTGCATGACCGTCATGCTGACACCTCGGGACGGGGGTGCGACGGTATGCCCTTGAGTCTCAGCGCGAGCGCGTGGCCATAGATGAGCGCGAGCACGCGCAGCGTCGCTGCCGGGTAGTGCGCCGTGACCCGGGCCAGACCGCCGCGGGTCAGGGGCGAACGGCTCAGTGCAAGCGTTGCGTCGAAGGCACGCCGTCCCTGCTCGTGGCTCTCGATGTGGACCGACAGTGTCGCGCCGGGCGTGGCGACACGCCAGCGGTAGCGCTGCTCCATCCCCATGAACGGGGACACATGCAGCTGCTTCGTGAAGCTGGCGGCCAGCACCGGACCCTCGCCGGCTCGCCCGAGCACGTAGGCGTGACGCTCACCCCATGGCGTGCTGGTCACCTCCGCTACCACCGCGTCGAGCTGCCCTTGGGGGGTGAAGCAGTAGTAGAAGCTGACCGGGTTGAAGCAGTGCCCGAACGTGCGCGGCTGTGTGAGCAGACGGATCGGGCCCGTGGGTACCCTGCCTGTCCGCTGCTCGACCTGCATGCGCACCGCATCTGCAAGCGAAATGGAGGGATCGCCGAGGTAGTCGGCCCGACGGAAACGCACCAGGCCGGGGCGGACAGCCAGGAGCCGGCCGGCGAGCAGGCCATCGAGCTCCCCCAGGTCGAGGTACAAGAGCGCCAAGCGGTGGCGAAACTCGTGAGAGCGCACAGCAAAGCGACGGTGACGGATCGTGCCCTCGTAGATCGCGCTGGCCGTCATATGACCACCGGCTGGGCGCGCCGCGCGCCGAGCTCGTGCACTACCCGCAGCGCGCTGCGGACGCCGTCCTCGTGGAAGCCCCATCCCCAGTAGGCGCCGCAGTAGTGCGTGCGATTGCGGGCGCTGATCTCGTGGTGGCGAGCCTGCGCGGCGACCCCCGCAGGGGTGTAGACGGGATGCGCGTACTGCATCGTGCTGATGATCTTCTCCGGGTCGATCGCGGCCGTGCGGTTGAGCGTGACGCAGAACTCGCGGTCGGCGCGCAGCGACTGCAGGCGGTTCATGTGATACGTCACCGTGCAGCGTCCCTCCAGACTTTCGCCGAGATGGTAGTTCCAGCTCGCCCACGCGCGCCGGCGCCGCGGGAGCAGCGAGCGGTCGGTGTGGAGCGCCGCCTCGTTGCGCTGATAGGGGATCGCCCCAAGCAGCTCGCGCTCGCGCTCGCTGGGATCGCCCAGCAGCGCAAGGGCCTGGTCGGAGTGTGTCGCCAGCACGACCGCGTCGAAGCGCTCCGGCTCATGGCCACGCGATGACACCGCGACATGGTCCGGATGACGATAGACCCCCGTCACCGGCGTCGAGAGCCGCAGGCGCTCGCGCCAGGGCCGTGTGAGCGCCTGCACGTAGTTGCGCGACCCGCCGGTGATCGTCCGCCAGCGGGGGCGTCCGCGGAATCCGAGCATCCCGTGGTTGTCAAAGAACTCGATCAAGAAGCGCGCCGGAAAGGACCACATCCGCGCCGGATCCGCAGACCACACCGCCGACGCCTGAGGCACGATCAGTCGCTCCACGAACGCGCGCGAATAACGCCGCCTGGCCAGCCACTCGCACAGCGACGGGTCCTCCTCGGAGGCAAGCAGCCGACGGGCGTCCCGGTTGAAGCGGACCAGATCCGCGATCATCCGATGAAAGGAGGGCTTGACCATGTTGCCGCGACTGGCAAAGAGGCCGTTCGGCGAGGCGCCGCTGTACTCGAAGTCGACCCCGTCGCTCACCCCGAAGCTCATCCGGGACGGCTGAGTCGGCACGGCAAGCTCGCTGAGCAGGCGTTCGAACAGCGGATAGTTGCGATCGTTGAAGACGATGAAACCCGTGTCGAGGTCGTATACCCCGGTCTCGGTTTCGACACGCACCGTGTTGGCATGCCCCCCGGCCCGCTCACCGGCCTCGAACAGGACCAACTCGTGCTCGGCGTGCAGCATGTGCGCACATACGAGCCCAGAGACTCCTCCACCGACGATCGCGATCCTCATGCTTGTGCTATTCGCATCATGCCACGCCTCGGATCACGCGCCCCCAGGCGAGGCCGCTCGCCTCGCACCTCAACCGGGCCCGCGTGGGTTGAGAAGTGCTAACTCGGCGGCGGGACTCCCCTATCCTCGGCGAGCGCTTGGCGCAACGTGGCTTCGAACGGGGCGGGTTCTACAGCGAAGAGCCGGCGGGCGGAGTCGTCGGTGACGACCGTTTCGGTGCTGAGCCCCTCGATCAGCGGTCGCGCGACGCCGGCGTCGACCGGGGTGACGAGACCGATCCAGAGCGACGACAGCCACGGCGTTATGAATGGCACCGGGATCTTCAGCCGCGGGCGCTTGCCGAGGGCGAGCGCCATCACGTCGAGCATCTCACCGTAAGTAAGCACGTCCGGGCCGCCGATCTGCAGCTCGCGGCCGGTCGAGGCCTCGACGTGAGGCGCCCGCGAGAGGTAGCTCAGCACGTCGTCGATTCCGATCGGCTGGGTCCTAGTCGCGAGCCAGGCGGGAGCGATCATCGCGGGCAGGCGCTCGACCAGGTAGCGGAGCGTGCGATAGGACTCGCTTTCGCTTCCCACGACCATCCCGGCACGGAAGTAGGTCAGCGGCGGGCCGTGTGCCTCGAGTGCTCTGGCGGTCTCCCGGCGGCTGCGCAGGTGCTCCGAACCGGGGTGATCACCGAGGCCACCAAGGTATATGACACGGCCAACGCCCTCCTGCTTGGCCATTCGTGCGAATCCCTCGGCGGCCCGGCGCTCGCGCTCTGCAAAGTGGGAGGCGTCGCCGCCCCGCCCCATCGAGTGCACGAGGTAGTAGGCGACATCGACGCCGCGGCCCGCGCCCGTGAGCGAGTCGGGACGGAGAACGTCGCCTACGTGAACCTCGAAGCCCGCATCGACGAGCGCGCGGGCACGAACACTGTTGCGGTTGCGGACCAGACAGCGCACCGCATCGCCGCGTTGGCGCAGGCAGCGGGCAAGGCGTCCGCCGATGAAGCCGCTGGCGCCGGTGACAAGGACTTGCACTGACTACCAACCTAGCGAGGGGGGCGGGCCGACACGGCGAGCTCATGAGTCATGCTCACTGTGTGGGACGGGCGGCATGCAACTCACTGATCGACACGATCCTCGACCGCACCGTCGTCGCGGGCTATACGAACGCGGGTTATCGTATCCGCAGGGGCATGTGGAACCCCAGGGACCTGCAGCCGATGGACGGGAAGGTGGTGCTCGTAACTGGGGCGACCTCAGGGCTCGGCCTGGCCGCCGCCGAGGGCTTCGCGCGCCTCGGCGCGGCCGTCCACCTGCTCGTCCGCAGCGACGAGCGCGGCGAGCGTGCACGCGCGGAGATCCTCGCGCGGACAGGCAACAGCGATGTTCGGGTCAGCGTCTGCGACCTCAGTGACCTCCAGGTCGTGCGGCAGTTCGCCGAGCGCTTCAGCGGCAGGGCGGCGCGCCTCGACGTGCTCGTCAACAACGCAGGCGTGATGCTCGGCGAGCGGACGCTCTCGGTCGATGGCATCGAGCTGACCTTTGCGACCAACGTCCTTGGACCATTCCTATTGACGGACCTGCTGATCGGGCTGCTCAAGAAGAGCGCGCCCGCACGCATCGTCAACGTCTCCTCAGGCGGTATGTACACGCAGAGGATCAACGTCGAGGATCTGCAGAGCGCACACGAGAAGTTCGACGGTCCGACCGTCTACGCGCGCACCAAGCGCGCCCAGGTGATCCTGACCGAGCTCTGGGCGAAGCGGCTGAAGGGGAGCGGCCTAGTCGTTCACGCGATGCATCCTGGCTGGGTGGACACCCCGGGTCTTGAGTCTTCGCTACCACGCTTTTACGGTGCGACAAAATGGCTGCTGCGCACGCCGCTCCAGGGCGCCGACACGATCGTCTGGCTCGGTGCCGCTCCCGAGGCCGCGCGCAGCTCCGGCGGCTTCTGGCATGACCGCCGACGGCGCCCGACCCACCGTGTGCCCTGGACCAAGGAGACGCCCAAGGACCGTGAGCGGCTTTGGACCGAATGCGAGCGACTCAGCAACCCGCACGACACCCCGCCCGTGGCCCCGATCAACTCGAAACCACAAGGAGAGCCCGATGGCCCGTTATAACGCAAGCGTCTACAGCCCGCGTCCCCCCGGCGAGGTGTTCGCCTACCTCAGCGACTTCTCGACCACCGCGGAGTGGGATCCGGGCGTTGTCGAAGCGGAGCGCCTCGGCAATATGCCGGTCGGCGAGGGAAGCGAGTTCCGGGTCGTGGCCACTTTCCTTCACCGAAAGACACCTCTCACCTATCGCATCATCGAGTACGACCCGCCTAATGCGGTCACATTCCGCGGCGAGAACTCGACTGTTGTCTCACTCGACCGGATCACCTTCGAGCCGTCCGACGGGGGCACACGAATCACCTACGACGCGGACCTCGCGTTGAAAGGGCCGTTCAAGGTCGCCGACCCGCTGCTCGGACTCGCTTTCAAGCGGGTCGGCGATCGTGCCCTCGCAGGTCTGCGCAAGACGACCGGAACCAAACAGCCCGTCTCGTGAGGCGGGCCCAAATGCTTGAGCGCAGACACCGCCGGCTCAAGCTGCCGAGCGGGCGTTTGAGTTCTACTCCAAGCACCCAATCTCAAGGCGATCACGGCCCAGTAAAAAGCCCACAGGGCCACCCGTGGGAGCCTCGCCGAATCACGCGTTGATCGTCAACGCACTCGCTCTTGTGCCCGAGCGAGCACGTCGGTCGTCAAACCTCAGACTGCTGAGTTGGACGAGCACCGAGCGCGTCAACCGAGGGCCGGGACACGCCCGCTTGAGGCGGGCGAAGCGGAAGTGCTCGCTTTGCCTCATCTCCGACCTGGTCATCGTCCAATGGGGAATAGCGAAGCGCGGTGGGTGGCAGTGCCCCAACGCGCTCGTAAGCGGGAGCCAGCGTCGTCCGCCATCCGCCGCCTGATTCCAGAAACCCAACTCCACGAAAGCCGGGTCAGACCACCCACCGTCCAGAGCGGGCACGAGGTGACCCGCGAAGCTGGCTATTGCTCACCCAGGCAAAGCGGCATCGCGCCCCTGTCTTTGGCGAGAACGGGGAAGGGCCGCGCGGGCGGCCGGCCCCTGCTTTCCTCCCAGCGCGCGCGGGGAGGCGATGCCCATGCCCGACGCCTTTACCGGGGCGGTGTGGATGTCCCGTGTGTCGCCCCGTCACCAGCACGCATCACCGAACCAGTCTTACGGGACACCCCTTCGCTCTGCGTCGCCGAAGCGCCTGCTCAGCGCCATGAGGTTGCCTCTGGGTTCCGGTTACGGACGGGTCTCTGCCGGCCGCTGGGCGCTGACGCCCCTCGCAACGCGGAACTCCGCGGCGACCTCGCGGGTAGCCGCCTCCGCGCCGAGCGGAAATACGTGAAGCGCATCCACGCGCGAGATGTTGGCAAGGCCGGCCGCCAGTTCGCCCGCTAGGTCGATGCCGCCGCCGCGACGGATCTGCGCCAGGGCCCGCTGGGGAATCGCGACGCCCGGCAGTGCGCGGGCGCGCTCTGCCATGCGCTCGCTGCGCAGCAGTGCGACGCTTGCGTAGAACCGCACGCCCGCGAGGGTGTCCTCGGCGGCCGAGAGGAACGCTTCGAGGCGCGCGAGATCGAAGACCATCTGCGACTGCACGAAGGTGGCTCCAGCGGCGATCTTGCGCCGCAGGAGCCGTAGCTCACGGTCAACCTCCTCGGCGAAGGGATTGACGACCGCCCCGATCGCCAGCGGGTGCGGGGCGCTCCATGCCGACGCGCTCGCAATGAGCTGGGTGGCGGTCATGTCGGCCACATGTTCGATGCCAGGCACCGGATCGCCATGCATGCAGAGGACCGCCTCGGCGCCCAGCGCCGCCGCGCCCACGACCTGGGACTGCAGGGCAAGCCGGTTGCGATCGCGGCAGGAAACGTGGACGATTGTCCCCACGCCCTGCTCCCGCGCGAGCGCTACCGCAGCCAGCGGCGACATCCGCGGCTGGCCGGCGTGATTGTCGGTCAACCCGACGACGTCGACGGTGTCGGCCAGAACAGCGATCCGGTCGCTGACGCGCGCGGCATCGGCCTCGGTCGGCAGCGAGATCTCCGCGGACGTCAGGGCGGTCAGCGACACGATCGCTGAAGCCTAGCTTGCAGGTCCGTCAGGCCGACCCATGCCTCGTTAGAGGATCGGCTAACGGGACACCTGCTTCGATCTCCGCACGGGCCTCGAGTCCTAGGTGCGGACGAACCCGCTTCGCGCGGAACGGAAAGGAGGAGGATCGCTCCCGCCCAGAAGGAGGAGTGAGCCGAGAGCCGATGCGAACGGCCCCTCATCGTCCCGAGCGACAGTTAGCGCCAGCATCATCCGTGCTCGCTGTATCTCTCGTGATCGTGGTTGAGGCATCGCGAGCCCCACTTGCCACGCTCTAGCACTCCAGGTAGCGTTGTGGTCGTGACGAAGGCCGACGACGTTGTAAGAGCGCGGGTGGCTGCGGAAAAGGTCAGCCGGACCGCTCGGGAAGAGCAAGAGCGTATCGATCAGCTCGAGGGCGCGACGACTTATCTCATCGAGACGATCCCGGTGTTACTCGCCCAGCTAGAGCGAGACGATTACCCAAACGCGAAGCTGCTTAGCGTCGCGGCTCCCGGTCCGCCTCGTCTTTTCGGGCGACGCCAGCAGCGCTCGATTGAGATGGCTGCCTGGGTGCTTGACGAAGACCGTTGGTCGGAAGGCAGCTCATCCGTGCATCTACTCTCCGACGGACGGCTGATATACGGCGGCTCGGGGGGCCAGAGCGGAGGTCATGGGTCAGGCCCCATCGAGGTCTCTGACGTCTTGCTTAGGTACAGCGAGGCGGGCGCGATTGAGATTCTCGGACGGGCAGCCAAGGGCGTTCGGAGGCTTCTCAGTGATAAGAGTCTCGGCTAGGGAGCGTCGCTGGTTGCTCCCGGCGACGAGTTCGTCGCGGCCCACCCGACGCATACGACGATGAACATGCAGCCCGATGCTGCGACTTGTCGCTGAGACGAGCGCGGGGAGCCGATCAGGCTCGTCACGCTCGCGTGAGGAAGCGTAGTTCAGCCCAGTCCAACGGCCGGTGTGGCGATGAGGTAGTGGATCAAGGCCGCCGTCGGCCTCGCCGAGACCTGTCGCGCGCGCAAGGCTCCTACCTAAGATCAGAGGCTTCACAAGCCCAGGTACGACGCGGGGCGGTGGTGACTGAAGCGTTGAGCCGCGTATGTTGCGATGTTGTCGTGGCCTCCAGAACGATCAGCGATCACACGCGGCGACGCCTCTGGGATCGCGCAGATGATCGCTGTGCTTTTCCTGGGTGTCATCAGGGACTGCTCGAGCCGACGCTCGACCGCAGCGACGATACGATCGTCGGCGAGGAGTGCCACATCATCGCGCAGAAGGACTCGCCGCGCAGACCGGATGGGACTCAGGTTCCCGGCGGCCTGTACTCGGGTGCCATCTTCGCCGCCGCATCAACCTCCTCAGGCGTGAGCAGCACCACCGTCCTGGCTTGCGCGGCGCCAGATTGGTTGATGCTGAGCGCAAGCGCGGCTGCGACCTCATTGCTCGGGTACTCGACGATCGCGTAAACGTCGGCGTCGCCGAACGCGAAGTAGAAGCTCTCCAGCTTCCCGCCACTGGCAGAGATGAGCTGCTCGACCGCCTCGCGGCGAGCGATTCCGCCCTTCTCTGCGACTCCCCTGACGCCCTCGGTGCTGTACTACGCCTCGATCAGATACTTCGGCATGGTGCGCCACCTCCGGTTGGGCACGAGGCATCATCGCAATTTGTGAGCGAGTGTTGCCGCTCACGCTAGTTGAGAGTCGGGCTGATAGTTGAGAGTGGGGGGTTTGTGCCGGCGACGTTTGCGCCGCGCCGGGGCCAGTGCAAACCGCCGCGCCTAGTGGTTTTCGTGCGGTGCCTTGGTCCGGTCGTTGGGCGCGTGTCAGCCGACTTGCAGCTAGTGCAGCGTCGTTGTGCCTTGTCGCACCCCACACCGAGTACGCCCGGTGGAAATGGCCGCCGAGCAGATCTCCGCCGATCCGATGCAGTCCAGCAGTCTACTTCAGGAGCGCTGTACTTAGCGGGGGAATGTTTTTCCCACGACCTGCACCCCGGAGAACTGCGTTGAGCCCGGGCCGTGGATTACCAGGAACCAGAAGGCGAAGGTCGCGGCGCCGACCGCGGCTGTGACGGTGAAGATGCGCTCCAGAGCTCCCCGCCGCTGGTCGTACCCGCCGGCACGCCTGAGGATGACCCAGGCCCGGTCGATGTTGTGCATCGTCTGCAGGGCTCCGAAGAGCAGCGCAAACAAGGTCGCGAAGGATGTCGCGATGCCGAGGCTGATGCTGCCGGTGAGGTAGTTCACGCGCGAGCCCACCCACAGGCAGGCGAGCGGGATCGGGCCCCAACAGAGCAGTCCGAGCGAGGTGGTCAGCGCAAACGCCAACCCCGCCAGGCATCGGGCGACGCACCGGCGTGCGGGGCCCCCACGCTGGAGCGGGTTGCGGTAGCGCGTCGGCGCGGTACCTGGGCGCCGGCCCAGAAAAAGGCCTCCGTTGTCGCTTGGGTCGTTACGCATTGCCTCCCTTTCTCGCTGTGCTCCTGAAGTAGGTTACTACTGGACTGTATTGTTGCCGCTCAGCCTAGTTGCGAATGTGAGGCGTTGTTTGGAATGGGTGTTGCTGGCGCCGGCGTGGGTGGCGATCCGGGCGCGAGCGGCGTTGGTGTGGCGAGGAGTAGATCCAGTCGCGCTCGAGCAGGCTCTCGTACTCCAACAAGCGCCCCACAGCCATCGAGAACCACCACCCCGGCATATGGCGCTGGCGCTGATACACGCCCGCCCGGCCTGAGCGAAGACTTGGTTGCCGACGCGCTCCACGAGCTGCGCGAGAAGGATCTGCTAGCCGCCGAGCCCGAGCTCATGCAGAGCACCGTCGCCGGTGTCTCTCGCCGGGAAGTAATCGTCCGGAGCGCGCGTTACGGCGCTGCCGCTGCCGCTGTGCCGCTGATCGTTTCCGCGACCGCTGCGACGCCTGCGATGGCTAGCTCGGGGGAAGAAATCGTTAAAGAGGGAGAAGATTATGAATGCGCAGCAAAGGCGAAAGCACCGAATTGCTGCCTATGCAAAGACGCCTGTGCCGAAGGAGCAACACCAGGAAACCCAAGCAAAAGCGAATGCCAAACCAAATGTAGCAACTTTGGAGGGTTCGAGAGCTAGACCAAAGAAGCGGAATGCAAGAAGATACCGTAGTAGATCCCTCCAGGCGTCATGATCGTGCAATTTTGGAGTTCCCCCGCGATTGGTAGACATAGACGAACATCCTTTCAGCCGCGTCAGACGACACAGCATTCAGGTGTCCACGAAAGCGGGGGAACTCCAATTTGCCGAGTTGTTCTTCTACGGACCCAAGGTCTGAACCGTCCGTGTTTGTGTTGTGCATCTCGCGTCCGGATTTCTCGCTTGGCTATTCGGTGTAGTGGGTGATCTCGGCTGGGTCTTTGGTGAGCGCAGAATGTTTTAACCGCTATTCCCGGCTGGCGCGTAACTTGGCGGTCGATGCGCTCACGGCCGAGGTCGCGAGTGCATTTGGCCGTGAGGGAATCGAGACGCTTGTGCTCAAGGGCCCGGTGCTCGCCAAGTGGCTGTATCCGCGGGAGGTGCGTCCCTATGTTGAACTGTGATCTGATGGTGGCGCCCGGGAATCGGGCACGCGCGGTCGGCGTGCTCGAGCGGCTGGGCTTCATGGAGCATTTGCCGTGGATGCACTAGCTGAGCCGCGAAAGGATCTGCGGTACTTACTACACGAGGCGGGTGTGACCATCGTGTGGGCCGCCGGGTCCGAGTTCGTCGTCGAGCCGTCGCCATAGGCGAGCTCCCTCGAGATCGCGGAAGCCGAAGTGACGGTAGAGACGCGGACCGCGAGGTCCAGGGCGACGATCCCAACGGCCCTCGGGAGTGGAGCGAGACGCTACGCGCTATACTATACAAAGTAAAGTATTGGATGCCCGGCTCGGCGCCAGAGTGGCTAGCAGCGCACTAAGGGCATCCGTGCAGAAGGCGTCAACGACGCGTGCGAGGATACGGGGATGGCTGAGAACGAGAACACGGAGATCGAGAACACCATCATCATCGGCAGCGGCCCCGCGGGGTACACCGCCGCGCTGTACACCGCCCGCGCCAACCTGAGGCCGCTCGTGATCGAGGGCTTCGCGTGGGGCGGGCTGCTCCAGCAGACCACCGACGTGGAGAACTACCCGGGCTTCCCCGAGGGCATCATGGGCCCCGAGTTGATGGCCCAGTGGCGCGCCCAGGCCGAGCGCTTCGGGGCGCGCCTGGAGACCGACCAGGCCGAGCGCGTGCAGCTCTCGAGCGAGCCGGGCGGCGTGCACAGCGTGTGGGTCGGCGACACCGAGCACCGCGCGCGCACCGTGATCCTCGCGATGGGCGCCGAGCACAAGCGGCTCGGGGTCCCCGGCGAGGAGGAGCTCGGGGGCCGCGGGGTCAGCTACTGCGCGACCTGCGACGCCGCCTTTTTCAAGGGCGCCCCCACGTTGATCGTCGGCGGCGGGGACAGCGCGATGGAGGAGGCGATCTTCCTCTCGAAGTTCGCCAAGAGCGTCGTCGTCGTGCACCGCCGCGAGGAGTGGCGCGCCTCGAAGATCATGCTCGAGCGCGCCCGCGAACGGGAGAACATCGAGCTGCTCACCCCCTACACCGTCAAGTCGCTGGAGGCCGGCGAGAACGGCGCCCTCGGCCACGCGGTGCTCGTCCACGCCGACACCGGCGACGAGCGCACGCTGGAGATCAGCGGCGCGTTCATCGCGATCGGCCACGAGCCCCAGTCTGAGCTCGTGCGCGGGCAGGTCGAGGTGGACGAGAGCGGCTACGTCGTCACCGAGGGCCGCTCCACCCGCACCAACCGCCCGGGGGTGTTCGCCGCCGGCGACCTCGTTGACCACACCTACCGCCAGGCCGTCACCGCCGCGGGCTCCGGCTGCCAGGCGGCGCTAGATGCGGAGTGGTACATCCGCGACACCCCCCAGGTGCCAGTCCCCGCGGGGATGCCGCTCGGCGATCCCGCCGAAGCGCAGTGGGCCCAGGGCAGCCGCTGAGCTGCGCGGGCTCGGCGTCCTCAGTCGCTCGTGTGCCACAGCACACGTCGCTCCCTGCGTCCTGGATCCGCTTGCTCATCGACCACCCTGGCCGTACGTACTGGGCAAGTAGCGCCCTACGCCCCCGACTGGCGCAGCACGGGGGCCAGGCGGTAGCGCTCCTCGCGGTAGGCCTCCCACAAGGCGCCCAGCGTCGCCACCACAAGCTCCCGGCCGAGCGCGTCCGCCCATGCAAGCGGCCCGCGGGGGTAGTTCATCCCGAGCGTCATGCCGGCATCGATGTCCTGCGCGGAGCCAACGCCTTCGCCCAAAGCGAACGCGCACTCGTTAATGACCTGGCAGACGATCCGGGGGAGCACCCCGACCGCGGAGGGCGCCACGCGCGCGGTGTGCAGGCCAAGCCCGGCGAAGGCCCGCTCGCCCGCCTCCCCGGTGACCTCGACGAGCGCGAGCGGAACGAGCGCGTAGAACGGCTCGCCCGCCACGGTGCCGCCGAGCCCCTCGACAACGATCTCCGGCCCGGAGTCACCGCGCGCGAGCTCGCGCAGCGCGTCGGCGACGGGACCGGAGCCCCGCACCAAGGCGTCGCCGCCCCCGGGGGGCGGCTCGGGGTCGGGCGGCCGGTGCGGGCCAGCGCCGGTGTAGTCGTAGTAGCCGTGCCCGGTCTTGCGCCCGTGCAGCCCGGCGGCGACCCGCTGCGCCTGGATCGGAGAGGGCCGCCAGCGCGGCTCGCCGAAGGAGAGCTCGTAGAAGGAGCGCGCGACATCAAAACCGGTGTCCACGCCGACGAGGTCCGAGAGCTCGAACGGCCCCATGCGAAAGCCGCCTCCGAGGCGCACGATGCGGTCGATCGTCGGCACGTCCGCGACCCGCTCGCCCAGCAGCCGCAGGGCCTCCAGGCCGAAGGGGCGGTTGCAGCGGTTGACGAGGAATCCGGGGCCGTCGGTGGCGCGGATCACGGTCTTGCCCATCGCGAGGCCCGTGGCGTCGGCGAGCGCGAGCGCCGCCTCGGAGGAGCGCAGGCCGGCGATCACCTCGACGAGCGCCATCAGCGGGGCTGGGTTGAAGAAGTGCATCCCCACGACCCGCTCGGGGAAGGTGGCGCCCGCGGCGATCCCGGTGACCGGCAGCGAGGAGGTGTTGGTGGCGAGCACGCACTCAGCGGAGACGATGGCCGAGAGCCGCCCGTAGAGTTCGCGCTTGAGCTCGGGCAGCTCCGGCGCGGCCTCGATCACGAGCTCGCACGGCGCAAACGCCTCCAGGTCCGCGGCGACCTCCAGCCGCTCGGCAGCCGCGCGGGCCTCATCCGCCGTGAGCCGACCCCGCGCCGCTTCCTTCTCAAGACCCCCCCGCGCGCGCTCGACCCCCCGGGAGAGCGCCTCGGGGAAGGGGTCGTGCAGCAGCGTGCGCGCCCCAGACCGGCAGGCGAGCTGCGCGATGCCAGAGCCCATCGTACCGGCTCCCAGCACGCCGATGACACGCGCGGGACGTGCAGCAGTGTTCATTTGGGATCGTCCACGTGTGTCGGTACGGCACCTGGCATGTGCGCGCCGGGCCTCCTACCCGGCGGCGTCGGTCGGGGCTCCGGCCACGGCCCACGCCCCGAGCACCGATCTCGCCCAAGCGAGGCTGCGAGCGCCAGCCCACGCCCCGAGTGCCGGCCCGCGACTGCGAGCACCGGCCCACCGCGGCGTCCACCAGGGCCCATCACGAGGGCACCAGCGCGTTGACGCCGGTCATCGCCCGCCCGATGATCAGTTTCTGGATCTGCGAGGTGCCCTCGTAGAGGGTCGTGACGCGCGCGTCGCGGAAGTAGCGCTCGACCGGGTGGTCGTCGACGTAGCCGGCGCCGCCGTGGATCTGGATCGCGAGGTTTGCGCACTCCAGGGAGGCCTCGGTCGCGTGGAGCTTGGCGATCGAGGTCTCCAGGGTGTTCGGCCGGCCCTGGTCCTTGAGCCAGCCGGCGCGCCAGACGAGCATCCGCGAGGCGTCGGTCTTCAGGACCATGTCGGCGATCATCGCCTGCACGAGCTGGAATGAGGCGATCGGGCGCCCGAACTGCTCGCGCTCCTTGGCGTAGGTGACCGACGCCTCGACACAGCCGCGGCAGATCCCGACGCAGCCGGCGGCCACGGAGTAGCGCCCGGAGTCGAGGTTCGACATCGCGATTTTGAAGCCATCCCCGACCTCGCCGAGCATGTCCTCGTCCGCGACCTCGACGTCTTCGAGTGAGATCGAGGCCGTGTCGGAGGCGTGCAGGCCCATCTTGTGCTCGATCGTCTGCGCGGAGTAGCCGGGCTGGTCGGTGTCGACGAGGAAGCACGCGATGCCCTTGTGTCCGAGCGCCGGGTCGGTCTGGGCGAAGATCATCGCGACCTTCGCGTAGTTGCCCATCGAGATCCACATCTTCGCGCCGTTGAGCACCCATCCGGAGTCGGTCCTGTGCGCGCGCGTCTTCTGGTTGGCCGCGTCCGAGCCCGTGTCCGGCTCGGTCAGCCCGAAGCACCCGAGCCACTCGCCCGAGCAGAGCTTCGGCAGGTACTTGTGCTTCTGTTCCTCAGTGCCGAACTTGACGATGCCAGAGCAGACGAGCGAGGTCTGGACCGAGATCACCGTGCGGATCGCGGAGTCGCCGCGGCCGATCTCCTCGACCACGAGGCCGTAGCTGAAGTAGTCGAGGCCGGCGCCGCCGTACTCGGGGGGGACGATCGCGCCGAGGTAGCCCTGCGCGGCGACCTTCTTGACGAGGTCTGTATCGAAGTGGTGGTTGCGGGCGTTTTCGCGCGTGCGCTCGACGATCTCCCGGTCGGTGAACTCGCGCGCGGTGTCGCGGATCAGGCGCTGCTCGTCGGTCAGGTCAAAGTCCATATCGCTCCTTTTGTGATCTGCCAGGCAGTTTCACGGGGTAGTTTGCCGCTCGTCGGCCGCTGCTGCCATGGCGGCGGGTCATGGAAGTCCCGCCCCCGCCCGCCCGGTCGAGGTGCAACGCCGCGCGGATGCGCACCAAATGCTCCACCGTCAACCCGCCAGCTTGGGCGTCGTCCACGGCGCGAGTACGCGTCGCTGAAGCTCCTGCGCGAGACCCTCCACGGGCAGGCGCTCCTGCGTCAGCGAGTCGCGGTCGCGCACTGTGACGGTGCCGTCCTGCAGGCTTGCGTGGTCGATGGTCACGCAGAACGGCGTGCCGATCTCGTCCTGGCGGCGGTAGCGCTTGCCGATCGCCCCCCCGTCGTCGTACTCGGCCTGTACCAGCTCGCGCGCCGCACGGTACACCTCGCGCGCCAGCTCCGGCTGGCCGTCCTTGTTGACCAGTGGCAGCACCGCCACCTTCACCGGCGCTAGGCGCGGGTGCAGGCGCAGGACGGTACGACGCTCGCCCGCGCCGGCGCCCTCGCGCGCGACGACTTCCTCGTCGTAGGCGTCCACCATGAACGCCAACGTCGCGCGGTCGGCCCCCGCGGCCGGCTCGATCACGTGCGGCACGTAGCGTTCGCCGGTGGCCTGGTCGAAGTACTCGAGCTTCTCCCCGGAGAACTGGGCGTGCTGGGTGAGGTCGAAGTCCCCGCGGTTGGCGATCCCCTCGAGCTCCGACCAGCCGATGGGGAACAGGTACTCCACGTCGGAGGTGCCGGAGGAGTAGTGCGAGAGCTCGTCGGGGTCGTGCGCGCGCAGGCGCAGGTGGTCGGGGCGCAGGCCGAGCTCGGTGTACCAGCGCATCCGCTCGCTCAACCAGTGCTCGAACCACCGCTGCGCCTCGGCGGGGGGCACGAAGAACTCCATCTCCATCTGCTCGAACTCGCGCGTGCGGAAGATGAAGTTGCCGGGCGTGATCTCGTTGCGGAAGGACTTGCCGATCTGGGCGATCCCGAACGGCGGGCGCTTGCGCGAGAACTGCAGGACGTTCTTGAAGTTGATGAAGATCCCCTGCGCGGTCTCGGGGCGCAGGTAGGCGGTGGCGGCGGACTCCTTGACGGGTCCGATTGTGGTCTCGAACATCAGGTTGAAGTCGCGTGCGCCGGTCAGGTCGCACTCGTCCGTCTCCCCGGGGTGCTTGGAGGGTTTGCGCCCGCATGCCAGGTCCCCGAGGTGGTCGGCGCGGAAGCGCTGCCCGCAGGTGCGGCAGTCCACCAGCGGGTCGGTGAAGCCGGCGAGGTGCCCCGAGGCCTCCCACACCCGCGGGTGCTGGAGGATCGCCGAGTCCAGCGCGACGATGTCCTCGCGCTCGGAGAGCATCGCGCGCCACCACTCGCCCTTGACGTTGCCCTTCAGCAGCACCCCGTAGTGGCCGAAGTCGTAGGTCGAGCCTACCCCCCCGTAGATCTCCGAGGAGGGGAAGATGAAGCCGCGGCGCTTGCACAGCGCCACGATCTTGTCCATCGTCACCAGATCCGTCTGCTCAGTCATCGGTGCGGATGGTATTCGAGCGCGGGGAGACGGCGGTGTCGCAGGGGAAAGGGCACCGACGCCGCGGGGGGGCAGGGCACCAAAAAAACTTGTCTTGACATATCCTCCTTGACAAGCACGGACTTTTGTGTTTTCATTTGGAGCACGGCATGCAGAGAGCGTGCCGAGGGACAGGCAGGAAGGGGCCAAGGACGGCTGAGTACCGGCACTGCCGGGGCTTGTTCGAGCGCCGCTACCCATACCTCTCCGGTGGCGCTCGAGCAAGCCCCGGCACGACGAGCCGCTCTGTGCCGGTGGTGTGGTGGGGGTCGGGATGAGCCCGGCCCCCACCCGAGTACGCTTTCGCCCGGTGGCGCGACTACTGATCGTCGGGGGTGGCTGCCGTGGCCTGCAGTTGGCGCGGGACGCCCACCAGCAGGGCCACGCGGTGCGCGTCACCACCCGCGCCGAGCCCCACCGCGGCCCGATCGAGGCGGTCGGCGCAGAGTGCTGGATCGGCGACCCCGACCGCCTCGGCACCCTGCGCGGAGCGCTCGAGGGAGTCACGGTGGCCTGCTGGCTGCTCGGCAGCGCCACTGGCCCCGAGGAGCAGCTGCGCGCCCTGCACGGCGCCCGCCTGCGCGCGTTCGCGGGGCACGTGGTGGACACCACCGTGCGCGGCCTCCTCTACGAGGCCGCCGGCTCCTCTGTGACCGCTGACGCGCTCGCCGAGGGAGAGCGGATCGTCACTGAGACCGCGCGCGAGAACGCGATCCCACTCGCCATCCTTCGGGCCGACCCCGCGGCCGTTCCGCAGTGGCTGGTAGAGGCGCGCGGAGCGCTGGCCTCACTGCTCGCGTAGGGGTATGCCGATCGAACTCAGGCGCTCGAAGAGGTCGTCCAGGATGCGCGCCGTGGCGCCCCAGATGAGGTTCTCGCCGACTATGTAAGCGTCGGTTTCGAACGAGACCCCGCGGCGCTCAAGGTGCGTACGTGTCCGGCCCTCCCGTAGGGCACCGAGCGGGAGCTCTAGCACCGCGTCCACCTCGCTGGGGGAGGCACGCCAGCGCCGCCCAGCGGGGATCAGCCCCACGAAGGGGTGGATCAGGTAGCCGGTCACGAACGTCGAGACGGGCGGCAACTCCCCCCGCACGCTGACCTCCGCACGCGCGAGGCCGATCTCCTCCTCGGCCTCGCGCAGCGCGGTCTCCCGCAGGTCGGAGTCCTCAGGGTCGCGACGCCCGCCGGGGAAGGAGATCTCCCCGGCGTGGCGGCGCAGGTCGGCGCGGCGACGCGTGAGGACCGCGTGGGGCTCGTCGTCCCCGTCGAGGAACAGCGGCACCAGCACCGCCGCGGAGATCTGATCCGGGGCCCCGGGCAGGGCGCTCAGGCGGTCGGTCGCGGTGGGCTGGAGGACGGGCGTGCGGTTCGCAAACGGCCGCTCATTAAACACGCGCTCAGGACGCCGCCTGCAGTGCGGCGACCTGCTCGAGGCGTTCCTCGAACATGACCTCGCCGTCGAGCGCGCGGTGCACGGGGCACTTCGCGGCGATCACCCGCATGCGCTCCACCTGCTCGGCGGGCATCTCCTCGGGGAGGCGCATCACGAGCTCGAACTTCGTCGGGCAGCCGCGCTCGGCGGGGCTGTACTGCACCTCGACCTCCACCTCGCCGATCTCCCAGCCCTTGCGCTCCGCGTACATCTCCATCGTGATCGCTGTGCACGAGGCCAGGCTCGCCGCCAGCAGCTCCTGGGGGTCGGGCCCGGCATCCTCGCCGCCGGCGTCCACACCCTCGTCGACCGTGAGCTGGTGCTCGCGCACCCGCACAGTGTGCTTCAACGTTCCGTCGTTTCGCTTCGCTGTCGCCTTCATGGTTCTGCGCCTCCGATCCGATCTGCCGATCTCACCTGCTTGTGCTACCCCTCCGCCCCCTCATACATGGTAGTTGTGTAAGGCCGTTTGCCAGTGGGTTGCCACACCTCCTCGCCTCCCCACGGGGATCCCGGCCGGCCGTCCGAGGCCGGACGAGGGGGCTTACAGAGGGTTGAACAGCAACCCCGTGAGCAGCTTGGGGAAGAAGAAGGTGGACTTCGGCGGCATGTTCTCGCCGGCGCCCGCCACGTCTCTGACCTGCGCCACCGGGGTGGGGCGCAGCAGGAACGCGACGTCGTACTCGCCTCCCCGCACCAGCTCGAGCGCCTCGCGGGCGTCGCGGGCGTAGCGGAAGTCGCGCAGGTGTGAGATGTCCTCATCGGAGAGCCCCAGCGCGCCCTTCAGCAGCAGTGCCTCGAGCACCCCTGTGTCCAGGCGCCTGTAAGCCTGCGAGTACCCCGGCAGGGCGGCGTCGGCGATCGCCTGGTCCTTCAGCGTCAGGCGCAGCGGGCGCTTGGCGTCGGAGTCGATGTACCCGAGCTGCAGCGGCCCCGCCCCGGGCGACGGCGCGAGCTCCCCCTCCGGCACCTCCGCGATCTCGAAGTCCCGGCGCAGCGCCGCCGCGAGCGCCTCGCGGCGCGCGGGGTCGAGGCTTCGCACGAGACGGTGCGTGGGGAACACTGTCAACCCCGGGTCCTCCAGGGCGACCAGGCACATCAGCACGTAGCGGTGGTCGCCCTCTCCGCCGACCTCCTCGGCGTAGGCGCGCGCGGTCTCGTAGCGGTGGTGGCCGTCGGCGATCAGCAGCTCGGAGTCGTGCGCGGCCCCCTGTACCGCGGCGATCACCCGCTCGTCCGCGACCCGCCACAGGCGGTGGACAGTGCCCTGCGCATCGGTCGCCTCCCCCCACGGAGCCTGCGCGGTGGCCGGCTCGAGCGCCTCCCAGGCGGCGCCCGAGGGGTCGGAGTAGAGCGAGAAGATCGGCGACATGTTCGCGCGCGTAGCTCGCGTCAAGCGCAGGCGGTCCTCCTTCGGACCGGGATGCGTACGCTCATGCGGGCGCACCCGCCCCGGCCCATACTCCTCGATCCGCACCCGACAGAAGAACCCGCGCCGGGTCTGCTCCACCCCATCGGGCCCCGTGTACCGCTGTGTATGCGCCCACACCGCAGGCTCCGAGTCACGCACGACCGCGCCCTGTAGCTGCCAGCTCTCAAACAGTTCGCCGGCGGCCCGGTAGGGATCGGCGCGCTCGCTCTCTACGCTCTGCTGTCCATCAGCGCCGCCCTTGCCGGCGGTGGGCGCCCGGGGGAGATCCACCGCAACCACGTTGAACGGGGAGCGTGCGATCAGCGCGGCGCGCTGTGCGGCATCGATCACGTCGTAGGGAGGGGCGACCACATCGCCGAGGGTCCCAACCACGGAGAGGTCGTAATGAAGCGCGTGCAGGGGTCGAACGTCAGCCATAGCGGGGCGGGACCCTAGCAGCGCTCGTGCGCGATTGGGTGTCCTGGCTGGGAACGGCGCGGTGGACACTCGAAGGGCAGACATCGTCGAATAGCAATCAGCTCGCTGGGCCGGTGCTGGCGATCACGCCGTGGTGTCCTGACCGTGCGCGTCAGCGATACGCTGCTCCGGGTCCGAACGCAGGCATGGATGGACAGACTGCGGGACGAGTGGCGGTAGACTTCTCTGTCACGTACGGGGCGTAGCTCAGTCTGGTCAGAGCGCCCGCTTTGGGGGCGGGAGGTTCCGCCGGTTCGAATCCGGCCGCCCCGATTAAGGTCCCCCTCTTAAAGCGACGTGCGCCATTGCCATCGGGCGAGGGCATAATGGCGTCGATCAGAGCAGACGACTGCAGTGATCTCAAGGTTCTCCGGTGAGGTCTGGTCTGGCGTCCGTACCGTGGGGCGAGCCTACGATGACGTTGAGGAGGTTGGCGCGAGGTGGCGTCGCAGCCACGCGGCCATGTCGTCCTGGCTCCATGTACCGGCGGCGACGGCCAGCATGGCTTGCTCGGCGTCATCGACGGCCGGGGTCGTGTGCCAGGTCCAATCGTTGATCGCGATGAACAGGCGCAGCGCTACCCAGGCGGCGCGCTTGTTGCTGTCGGGCAGCGGATGGTTCTTCGCCAAGTGCACGACGAGAACCGCCGCCTTCTCGATGAAGTCGGGGTAGAACTCCGTCTCGCCGAAGCCGGCTGCTGGCGCGTGCAGCGCCGACTCCGCGAGATCGATCTTGGCGACACGTGTGAGCGTGGTCGCGTCGAGCCCGGTGATCTCGGCGGCGATGGCGAGGTAGTCGACGAGCTCGATGTAGCGGATGCTCACTTGGCGAGCCGCTCTAGAAGCTCCCGGTCTTCCTCGATGATGCGGCGCACGCGGGTCTTGAACTCGGGGTCTTCGCGCCGGCGTCGCACCGCCTCGGCGAGGGCGTGCTTGACAGTCTCGTTGAGGCTCTTGCCTTCGGCTCGCGCGAGCGCCTCGGTGTCAGATGCAAGCTCGTCGTCGAGACGCACGGTCAGGTGTCTAGTCATGGTGTCATGGTAGCATAAGATCAAGTCAACTCCAGGAGGATCCCTCGGCTACCGCGAACTCGCCGAACTCGTCGAGAGTGCTGTTCCTGGCCGGGACCGGGCGTAAAGTGATTGACATGCATTGGGAGCAACAGTGCGAGAGCAGCCAAGTCGCCACTGATCGGCTCGGTTGCGACTGCGCGATCTGTGCGCCGGAGCTTTGGGTTCCAGTCGCACGCGGTCGCCTGATGTCTGGATTGAGTCTGGTCGGTGACTATCCTTCTCTACTACAGCCTCCGCATTTTGCTCCGCCGGTTCTGTTGCTTGATACGTTAGGCTTCCGCTCGTCCTATCGGGTGAGCCACTCCAGGGCTAGCTCCAGCACCTGCGCCCGGCTGCGCCCGCCGAGATCGGCGCTGACGAAGTGGCCGCCGATGAACAGGGAGAAGGCCAGCAGGCAGCGAGCCTCGACGTCGTCGTCGTCCTCGCAGATGGCTCCGAACAGGGACCGCATGTAGTCCATTCGCCTGTTGTCGACCTGCCTCAATCGCTCGGCAACCGCCTCCTCGCGCCGGGCCCAGTTGCGGATCGCCAGCTCGACCTTCAACAGCTCGCCGCCTGAGGCGACGGCGAGCGCGAACAGCCGCCTCAATCGCGACCTTGCGTCCCCGTCCTCGGCCTCGACGGTCTCGATCACCTCGTCGACCCAGGTGCGCTCCCATGCGTCCAGCATCTCCTCGAGCAGTGACTGCCGGTCGCTGAAGTGCCAGTAGAACCCGCCCTTGCTGACGCCCAATGCTTGGGCCAGGGACTCAATCCGCACGGCGTCCGGCCCGCCGCCGCCGAGCGCGCGCAGACCCTCCTCGATCCACCTGTTGCGAGGCGTGCGGGTCGGGGGCGCCATCGCCTCTCTATCGCGTTCGGTTTGGTGTTGACACTCCCGATGATGATGCTAGCATTGGACTATACGCTGCCGTATGGATGGGCACCCTTGGAGATAACCGCCTGGAGGAGGGCTTTGGTGACGAGCTCGAAGCTCCCGAACACAGCGCACACCTCCCGGCCCTGGCGGATCCACGAGATCGCCGGCGATTTTCGGCTCGAGGACGTCTGGGCGCTGCCGACACTAGGTCGAGTCGACGAGTTCCCAATCCTCGTCGAGGGGTTCGCCTCAGCCGATCCGGAAAAGACCGCGTCCCGCGCGACGCGAGCGCTGTTGTCGCTGCGGTGGAAGCTCGGTGAGCTGTTCGGCCTGGACGGCCCGGGCGGGGACTCGGGTCGAGGGTGACGACGCTGCGCGAGCGGCTGCCCGATGACCTGCGCGCCGCGACCGGGCCGAAATTCGAGGGTCTCCCTTTCACCTCGCTCTACATGACCGACGACGAGTTCGCCGCCGAGATCGCAAACCAGACGATGCACGGCATTCTGCACTTCGGCTGGGTCCCCGAGGGGAGCGGCGACTACCGTGGTCAGATGGCGATCTACGTGAAGCCGAACGGCCTCCTCGGGAATGCCTACATGGCCGCGATCAAGCCGTTCCGATACCTGGTCGTCTACCCACAGATGCTCCGGACGATGGAGCGGCGCTGGCAGAAACGGCCGGACCGTGAATCGCCCGTCTGACAGCGCGAGCGGCGGGGCTGCACTCCGGGATGCCGGCAGCCGGCGGCTCGCGGCGGTCGAGCAGGTCGACGTGGTGGTCGTGGGAGCACGCTTGGCGGGCTGTGCGGTGGCGGCTCCGCTGGCGCGGGCGGGGCGCCGGGTGGTGGTACTCGACAGGATGGGGTTCCCGTCCGACCAGCTCTCGACCCACCTGCTGATGCCCGCGGGCACGAGCGAGCTGGCGAAGCTCGGGGCGCTGCCGCGGATCCTCGAGCTGGAGCCCTCGCGGGTGCGCTGGGCGCGCATCGTGGTCGAGGGCATCAGCGCGCTGGAGCGGCTGCGCCCGGCGGCGGACGGCATCGACTACGGCGTGTGCGTCCCGCGCGACCTGCAGGACGTGCAGCTCGTGGAAGCGGCGCGCGAGCAGGGCGCGGACGTACGCGAGCGCTGCACGGTGCAGTCGCTGCGCTGGCGCGGCGGGCGCGTCGTCGGCGTGCGCTACCGCGACGGCGACGGCGCCGAGCATGAGCTCGCCTGCACGCTGCTCGTCGGCGCCGACGGCCGGCGCTCGACGGTCGCCGCGCTGGTGGGCGCGTGGACGCCCTACCGGATCTCGCGCAACGGCCGCGGCCTGGTCTTCCGCTACCTCGAGGACCCGCTGGCGGGTGGGATTGAAGCCGAGACCTACTCCCAGTGGCGCGAGGGCGACTCGTTCGCGTTCGCCTTTCCCACCACGCCTGTGGGGCGCCTGCTGGTCCTGTTCATGGGTCACCGTGACGAGGTGAACGATGCGCGCGCGGACCCCGAGGGCTACTGGCAGAGCAAGCTCGCGGAGCATCGGGGCCTCGCGGCGCGCGTGGCGGGTGCGCCCGAGGGGACGAAGCTGCGCTCCACGGGCGAGACGCCGGCGTTCTTTCGCGCGTCCTCCGGCCCCGGCTGGGCGCTGGCGGGAGACGCGGGGCACTTCAAGGACCCAGTCACGGGGCAGGGCATGCGTGACGCGATGTTCGCGGGGCGCACGCTCGCCGAGCAGGTGCTACCCGTGCTCGACGATGCCGAGGCGGTCGACCGCGCGACCCGCGCGTGGGAGGCGGCCCGCGATCGCGAGTGCCTGCCGGCTTACCACTTCGCGAACTCGGACACGCGCGTCGAGCGCCAGTCGGCGGTGCTCTGCGAGGTGATTCGCGACGCGGGGCGCACGACCGACCCGGACATCACCGACGTGTTCGGGCGCGCGCGCACGCCGCAGCAGATCCTGACCGGGCCGCGCCTGGCGCGTGCGCTCGGGGCCGCCATGTGGCACGGCGAGCAGCCGCGTCTGCAGACGCTGCGCCGCTTGCTCCCGGACCTACGCACCGGGCTGGCGGTCCACTTCGAGCAGCGTGCCGGGCGCTTCCGCTCGACCCGCACGATCGCGGGCTCCGAGCACCCCGGAGCCGACTGGCCTGCGCCGCCGCAGCCGGCGCAGGCACCCCCCACCGCCGCGTCCACGACCACGACGGCGAACGAGCTCGTCAGCGAGGAGGTGGTCGCATGACGCGTATCGCGGTCGTCCAGCCGGCCCTCGCGCTGGGTGCGCTCGCGCGCAACCTCGAGCGGATCGAGGACCTGATCCGCGACGCCCACGGCGAGCACTCGCCGGAGGTGATCCTCGTCCCGGAGGCGTGCACCACGCCGAACGTTTTCGCGAAGGTGCTCAGGGGCACAGCGCGGCCGGTGGACGGTCAGCCGTTTCAGCTGCTCACACGGCTCGCGCGCGAGCTGGGCTGCGTGATCGGCGGCGGCTTCCTCGCCGTGCGCGGCGAGCACACCTACGGCACGTTCGTGCTTGCCGAGCCGGACGGCGCTGTGCACCTGCACGACAAGGACATCCCGACGGCGTGGGAGCAGTATTTCTACGTCGGCGGCGACGACCTGGGAGTGACACGCAGCGCGACGCTCGGCTGCGAGGTCGGGCTGATGTCGGGCTGGGAGTGGGCGCGCTTTCGCACCTCGGCGCGTGTGCGCGCGAGCGGCGCGCACGTCGTGCTG
This sequence comes from uncultured Solirubrobacterales bacterium, assembly GCA_963706545.1. Taxonomy (GTDB): domain Bacteria; phylum Actinomycetota; class Thermoleophilia; order Solirubrobacterales; family Solirubrobacteraceae; genus Palsa-744. Next base: position 4,033,572 of record OY970161.1, on the reverse strand, counting down.
GGCGGGATGTGCTGGCCTTCGGTGCCGCTCAACTGGCCCGGCCCGCTGCATTTGTGGGCCGAGCGCGAGCACGCGATCTGGCGCGCGCAGGCACGCGCACTCCCCGGCCAGGTGGCGCGGCTGACGGGCGCGCCGGTCGCCCATGCCGCCCACGTCGGCGCAATCGAGGGCGAAACGCCGCTCGGCCCAGGCATTTCGTGGAAGACGCAGATGCTCGGCGAGTCTCAGATCTGCGACCGCGACGGCACGATCCTCGCGCGCCTGACGCTCGAGGACGGCGAGGGCCACGTCGCCGCCGACGTCGACCTGGCGCCGGCGCCGACACCGCTTGACCCGATCGAGGAGCGCTTCTGGATCCCCAAGTTCACGCTGACCACGCACGCCGCATGGCACGCGATGAACGCCCACGGCGCGCTGGCCTACAGGCTGCGTCACGCGCGCGGGGGGTTCCCCTGGCAGTCGTGGCCGAGCGGCGACCTGCCCGACGAGATCCCGCCGTCGAGCCCGAGCGACGCCGCCGCGGCGACCAGTGCGTAAGCAGCAGCGACGCGTGCGCTGTGCCGTTACCGTTCGTGGCTGGAGACCCGAGCATGAGGTCTGACGGCGCGGCGTCGCAAGTGAGAGGATGGTGCAGATGAAGGCAGCGGTTATCTACGAGAATGGCGGACCGGAGGTGCTTCGCTACGAAGATGTGGCCGACCCGGAATGCCCCGACGGCTGCGTGGTTGTTGACGCCGAGGCGATCAGCATCGAGGGGGGTGATCTGCTCGCCCGGGCAGCAGGGGATCTGCCCGCAGCCACACATATCGTCGGTTATCTGAGCGCTGGCACAATCAGCGAGGTCGCCGCGGGCGTGCAGGGACGCGTGGTTGGCGACCGGGTGGTCGCCTTGAATGCAGCAGGGTCGCACGCCGCCAGGCGAGCGGTCCCCGCGGCGATGACTTGGCCGATCCCCGCCGGGCTGGACGCGGACCGCGCGGCTTGCGTGCCGGTTGCGTTCGGAACTGCGTACGAGTGCCTCTTCACCGCCGGCAACCTCGCCGAGGGACAGACCGCTCTGATCCACGCTGGAGCCGGTGGCGTCGGGATGGCCGCGATCCAGCTCGCCAAGCGCGTAGGCGCGACCGTCATCGCGACTGCCTCCAGCGACGAGAAGCTGAAGCGGCTAAAGGCGCTCGGACTCGACCACGGGATCAACTACGCGACCGAGAGCTTCGTCGAGCGCACCAACCAGCTGACCGACTCGCGCGGCGTTGAGGTCGTCCTCGACTCGATCGGAGGCCAGAACCTCATCGACAGCATCGGCGTGCTCGCGTACCGGGGAACGCTCATCAGCGTCGGGGTGGCCGCCCGTGCGGGCTCGGCGATCGAGGCGCGGTCGCTCTGGACGCGCAACAACTCGCTGCACGGCGTCTTTCTCGGCGGCGCGATCCTGTCGGAGTATGCCCGCGTCCATCCCATGATCGGCGACATGCTGGAGCGGGTAGCAAGCGGCGAGCTGCAAGTAGAGATCGATCGCTCGTTCCCGCTCTCGGATGCCGCCGCGGCGCACGAATACGCCGAGAGCCGCAAGGCGTTCGGTCGTGTCGTCATCACGCCCTAGCAGCCGGGTGGTGCTACCCCTCGGCGTAAGCCCGCATCGCTTCGACCACCGGCGCGAGGCGCCGGCCGCGCGCGGTGAGGCGGTACTCGACCGTCGGGGGGCTCGAGGGGATCACCGTGCGCTGCACGAGGCCCGCGGCCTCGAGGTCGCGCAGGCGCTCGGAGAGCATCCGCGGGGAGATGCCGGAGACGGCCTCGGCGAACTCGCTGAAGCGCAGCGCGCCGGTGAGCGCGGCGTAGATGATCGACAGCTGCCAGCGGCGCTCCAGGAGGTCCGCCGTGCGGCGGACCTCCACGGGAACGGGCTGACACCTACGGGAGCTGGCGGGCGGCGGCATGGCGGGTGGGCGGCATCGCGGGTGGACGGCGCCTACGAGAGCTGGTGCGCGACCTCGCGCGTCGGCTCCAGCGCCCGGTCGAGTACCTCCTGCACGGTCATCACCGGGTGGAAGGTCATCTGCTCGCGGACCTCCTGCGGGATGTCGTCCAGGTCGCCACGGTTGCGCTCGGGCAGGATCACGTCGGTGAGGCCGGCCGCGTGGGCGGCGAGCACCTTCTGCTTGAGCCCGCCGATCGGCAGCACGCGGCCCTGCAGGGTGACCTCGCCGGTCATCCCCACGGTGTGCTTCACGGCCCGGCCGGAGAGCAGCGAGGCCAGCGCGGTGACCATCGTGACCCCCGCGGAGGGGCCGTCCTTGGGGATCGCCCCGGCGGGTACGTGGACGTGGAACTCCTGTCCCTCGAACGCGGACTCCTCGATGCCGATCTCCTCGGCGTGGCCGCGAACGTAGGAGAGCGCGATGCGCGCGGACTCCTTCATCACGTCCCCGAGCTGGCCGGTCAGCACCAGCCCGCCGCCGCCGCCCGAGCCGGAGCTCTTCATCGCGGTGGCCTCGACGAACAGCACGTCCCCACCGGTGCCGGTCACGGCCAGGCCGGTGGCGACGCCCGGGGTGGCGGTACGCGAGGCGGACTCCTGGAAGAACCGCTGGCGCCCGAGCGCCTCGCGCACGGTCTCCAGGTCGATCTTCACGGGCGGTGCCTTGCGCGCGGCTGCCTTCTTGGAGGCCTTCTTCGCCGTAGGCTCAGCAGGCTGCTCCTGCTCAGCGGGCTCGGCGCCCTCCGACCGCACAGCGGACTCGACGGCCGACGCCTCACCGACCTCCGACTGCGCGGCACCGGTCTCCTTGGCGCCGTCCTGCGCGCCGCCGGTCGCCTTCGCACCGTCCTCCGCGGGCAGGCTGGAGGCGAGCTTGGTGGCGGTCTTGCGCAGCAGCGTGCCGAGCTCGCGCTCGAGTGAGCGCACGCCCGCCTCGCGGGTGTACTCCGCGATCACCAGCCGCAACAGCTCGTCGTCGATCTCGACCTCGCCCTCGAGCAGGCCGTTGCGGTCGCGCTGGCGCGGCCACAGGTAGCCCTTGGCGATCGCGAGCTTCTCCTCGGAGGTGTACCCGTCGAAGCGGATCACCTCCATGCGGTCGAGCAGCGGGCCGGGGATCGTGTCGGCGACGTTGGCCGTGGCGATGAACATCACCTGGCTGAGGTCGAGCTCGACGTCGAGGTAGTGGTCGCGGAAGGAGTGGTTCTGCGCGGGGTCGAGCACCTCAAGCAGCGCCGCGGAGGGGTCCCCGCGCCAGTCCGCGCCGACCTTGTCGACCTCGTCGAGCAGGATCACCGGGTTCATCGTCCCCGCGTCGCGCAGCGCGCGCACAAGCCGGCCGGGCAGCGCGCCGATGTAGGTGCGCCGGTGCCCGCGGATCTCCGCCTCGTCGCGCACCCCGCCGAGCGACATGCGCACGAACTCACGTCCCAGCGCACGGGCGATCGACTCGCCGATCGACGTCTTGCCGGTGCCGGGGGGGCCGATCAGCGTAAGGATCGCCCCGGACTTTGGGTCGGCCTCGATGCCGCGGTCCTGGCGCAGCTTGCGCACCGCGAGGTACTCGGTGATGCGGTCCTTGACGTCTTCGAGGCCGGCGTGGTCGGCGTCGAGCACCTCGCGCGCCCCCGCGGGGTCGAGGTGCTCGTCTGAGCGCTTGGCCCAGGGCACCGCGATCAGCCAGTCCAGGTACGTGCGGATCATCGAGGACTCGCCCGTCTGCTCGCCCATGCGCTCCAGACGCCCGAGCTCCTTGAGGGCCTGCTCGTGCACTTCCTCGGGCATCCCCGCGGCCTCGATCTTGGTGCGGTACTCGTCCGCGACGGAACCCTCGTCCTCGCCGAGCTCCTTGCGGATCGACTCCATCTGCTTGCGCAGGAAGTAGTCGCGCTGCTGCTTCTCTGCGCCGTCCTGCACGTCCTCGCGGATGCGCTTGCGCACCTGCAGCTCGGCGAGCGACTCGCGCTGCAGCTTCACGGCCTGCTCCAGGCGGTCGGTCACGTCGAGTGTGCGCAGCAGCTCGACCTTCTGCGCGTAGGAGAGGTTGGGGGAGTAGCCGGCGGAGTCCGCCAGCGGCCCGGGCTCGACGATCGCGCGCAGGAAGGCGGCGATGCGCCCGTCGTCGCCGCGCAGCTCGAGGATCTCCTCGACGATCGCGCGGTACTCACGCTCGAGGTTGCGCGTGCGTCCGTCGGTGGGCACCCCGTCGGGGCGCTCGTCGATCTCGACGCGCAGCTCGCCGTCGACGCCGGTCTGCGCAGCGCCGATCAGTGCGCGGTGCTCGCCGGTGAGGGCCACGGCGCGCCCGCCGCCGGGCAGCCGCAGGTGGTCCTCGACCTCGGCGATGGTGCCGACCTCGAGGAACTCGTTCTCGTGGCGGGGGACGAGCACGACGCGCTCGTCCTCGCCGACGTCCACGGTGAGCGTGATGCCCATGTTGGGGAACACGACCGTGTCATCGAGGGGGATCAGCCGCAGCAGCGGCCGGTCCGCCGGCTGCTGGCCGATCTCAGATCGGTCGGCGGCCGGGCGGGCTTTGGGCTTGGGGCGGGACTTTCCGTTGTCTGAGCTTGTTGGCATCTGTATACGCTCCCATAGAAGCTTACGAAACAGAAGCAAGTATAACAACCGCCGAGAGGATGTCAAGGGGCTAGGACAGCGACCCAGGGGGCGGAGTGGCCGGGTGTTCTTTGGGGATCGTCCGCGCGTGTCTGTGCGGGGAACCAGGCTGGTGCGCGCCGGGCCTCCGTGCCCGTCATCGGCGGTGGGTGCGCTGCGAGACCGGCCCCCTCGACGGGCACGCCACCGGCCCGGCTCCGCGCTACGAACGCTGCTGCCGGCGGAGCCGGCCATCCCAAAAAACGACCGCCCGGGACTCAGAAGAGCTCGCGCGGCCACAGCCGCTTGGCTCGTACCACGTTGACCTCCGCCGCCAGCACCGTCACCTGGCCCCCGAGGTACAGCCACGTGAGCAGGCCCAACACGAACGCGAACAGCCCCGAGGTCTGCTGGGCGTGGCGCACCACGTGGTCGACGTAGTAGCTCCCGACGTGCTCGAGGGCCTGCCACAGCACCGCCGCCACCACGACGCCGGGGAGCAGCTCGCGGGTCTCCACCTGCCTCACGGTGAGCATCCGGAAGGCTGTGAAGAACAGCAGCAGGTTCGCCGCGAACGCCGCCAGCACCCCCGCGAGCACTTCCAGCGCGCCGGCGGTCTGCGCGGTCACGTACCCCGCGACCGCCGTCGAGACGATGCTCAGCACGCCGAGCGTCGCCAGCAGGGCGAGGCCGCGCAGGCGCCACACCACGAAGTTCGACCGCTCCCTGCGGGGCACTTTCCAGACCACATCGAACGCGTTGCGTGTCGCGCCCGTGATGCCGAGCCCCGCGAGCAGCGCGCCGAGCAGGCCGATGCCCAGCGCCAGGCCGGAGCCCCTCAGCGAGTGCACGTTCTGCTCCAGCTGGTTGCCGATGATCGGGAACTGGCTGAGCGTGGAGTGCAGCACGCTCTCCTGTGCGCTCGGGTTGCCCTGCAGCACGAAGCCGAGCACCGTCACGAACACCAGCAGCAGCGGGAACAGTGAGAAGAACCCGTAGTACGCGATCAGCGCCCCCAGCTGGATGCCCTGGTCGTCGTCGAACTTCTTCAGCACCGCCACGGTGAACGCCAGCGGGCCGCGGTGCTGCTGGAAGCGATCAATCGCGCTCAGGCCCTTGCGGATCTGAGAGGGGGGTCCGCCGGACGCTTGGTGCGACATGCCTGTGTGTCTACCCCATCCGCGTCGCGCACGTCGCCCCCCGATCTGCGGCCAGCCGCTTTTCGATCGACCGGCCGCCCCTTCGCGGATCCCGTCGAGCTCCTCGCGCTCGTGGCGCGCGCCGCGCACGACGGGCTGCTGCGCGCCCACCGCCACCGCCTGCGCCGGGAGGATCTGGAGGACTGCTACAGCCAGGCCGTGCTCGAGCTGCTCGCCGCCGCGCGCGCCGGGCGGCGGTTCTCCTCCCGCGAGCACCTCGCCAACGCGCTCGAGCAGCGCTTCCTCTCGCGTGTGCTTGACCGCCGCCGCGCGGTCGCCGGCCGCAGCCCGATGGCCGCCGCGCTGGAGGGGGCGCTCCCGCTCGGGGGCCCGGGGGAGCGGGAGGTGCAGGTCGTCGACCCGCGCGCGGAGGTCCACCCGCTGGTCGCCTTTCGGCTCCAGTTACAGCGGGTTGCCGAGCTCGCGCCGCTCCTGAGCGACGACCAGCGACTGGTGCTCGCCTGCCAGGTCGCCCTGGGGATGAGCCGCGCCGAGTTCTGCGAGCAGTTCGGCTGGACCTTTGAGCGCTACCGCAAGGTCGCCCAGCGCGCCCGTGGGCGCCTGCGGCGGCTGCTCGAGGCCCCTCCACTCGACCGGCCCGTCCGTGTTCCACCCCCCGAGTCGTGTCCCACCTTCGGGCCGGGCCCGTGTCCCACTCTCCGAGCCGGGTCGGACTAAGCAATAGGGACCCACCTATGACATCCCTCACTACCCCCATAGGCGCGTCCCTTGGGACGCCGCAGGTCGGTTGCAGGCACGACCTCACGGCGCTGCCCACCCGCGCGCACGCGGCCGGGGGCCGGGCCTCTCCCCGCCTTGGCCCTCGGTCGCCCGCGTGGCCCCGACCCGCGCTGCCCGTGAGGCTGCTGCGCCGACCCCCGAGCGGCCGATGACGCGGCTGCGCCGGTCTCCCCGCCCGGTCTACCGCGTGTACTCCGAAGCGGAGTTCCTTGCCGCCGCGGACTGGCCGGGGGAGGCCGTCACCGAGGAGCGGGTGCTGGACGGGGCCGTCGAGAAGCCGGAGTCGAGCGCGTGGGGACGTGTCGCCGGTGTCGCCGCGCAGGGAGCGAACCCGAGTGTGTGGGGACGTGTCGCTGGTCTCGCCGCCCTGACCGGCGCCCTGGCTGCGGGGGCGGGCGTGGTGGTCCTGAGTGTCTCGCGCTCCACTGTGAGCCGGGGGAGCACGCTCGGCCTGTCGGCGGACAGCCGATCTCCCCGGTCCGCTGCCTCCTCCGCTCCGGCCACGCTGCCCGCTTCTTCGCAGCCGCTCGGCCGCGACCGGCGCCGACACGGACGCGCTCCGCGTGGGCCTGCTGCGCCCCGACGGTTGGCGCAGCGGGGTGATGCTCGCGAGGTGGCGCAGACGAGCACCCCTACGGTCGCGGCGCCGCCCGCGGCGGCAAGGCTCCCCACACCAATGCCACCCGCGACACCGGGCCCAGCACCGACGCCCCAGGCAACGACGTCCCCAGCAACGACGTCCACCACAACGCCGTTCCCCGCGACGCCACCTCCCGCAACCGCGTCGGCGAACGCGGCGCGCGCGGAGTTCGGGTTCGAGCGGCAGGCCGGATGAGCGTGGCCCCCTCGGACGTGGACGGCGCGCCAGCGCGCCCCCGAGCGGAGGTGACGATCACCCCCTGGCCCCTGTGGCGCATCCGCCTTGCGCGCGAGGCGCCTCGCCACCTGCTCCACGCGCTGGCACTCGCGGGGTTGCTGGCGAGCGCGCGCTTCGCGCTCGACCCCCCGCGCGCGACGGTGCCCACCGCGCTGCTGCGGCGCGCCCCTGCGCAGGACCTCGCGGCGGAGGGCTTCGCGATGCTGTTCGCGCGCGCCTACCTCACGTGGGAAGCCCAGGACCCAGAAGCCTACGAACGCGCGCTCGCGCCGTTCGTGGGTGTCGGGATGGACGCCGACGCCGGGCTGCAGCCCCCCGCGGGCGGTGAGCAGCGGGTGCAGTGGACGCAGGTTGTCCAGGCCCGTGAACCCCTCCCGGGGGAGCACGTCTACACCGTGGCTGCGCAGACCGACACCGCGGGGCTGCTCTACCTCACCGTGAGCGTGCTCCACCCGGCCGGGGGCGGGCTCGCGCTGGGCGGCTACCCCGCATTCGTGGGGCCGCCCGCCTCCGGCCCCGCACAGACGAGCGCCGAGGGGCGCCTGCGCCAGGTGGCCAACCCCGAACTGGCGACGGTGGTGGAACGCGCCCTGCGCAACTACCTCGCCGGCTCGGCCTCCGAGCTCGCCGCGGACCTCGCTCCCGGGGCGCGTGTCTCGCTGCCCGGGGAGGGGCTCGCGCTGCAATCGCTGCAGAGCCTGCAGTGGGCCCCCGGCGCGGGAGCGGTCCTCGCGGTGGTGCAGGCCCAGGACCAGCGCGGCGCTCAGTACACGCTTGCCTACGAACTCGACGTCGCCCGCGCCCAGGGCCGGTGGGAGATCGCGGCGATCCAGATGGACCCCGACAGCTGATGGGTACAGGCCAAAGAGACCACGCAAGGAGAGGTGTCATGAATGCTCCCACTCGGCCCCCACTGGGCCACATCAAGCCTCAATCGTGCCCCTCCAAGCAGGGATCTCGCCGTAGACCCTCCGCGCGCGCCGTCTTACTCACCGGCTTCGCCGTCGTCTACTGCGCCTGCCTCGCCCTCCTGCCCCTCGCCGCGCGTGCCGCGGTTCTCACCACCCCCAGGTCCACCGGCGCCCAGACGGCGGCGGGTGGCGGGTCTGGGACCAGTGGGGCCTCAGAAGAAGGCAGCTCGCTGGAAGCGGCAGCCGCGAAGGCGGGGAGCACCGGCCGCAAGGTGGCGATGAGCCTGATCGGTCTGGCGTTCGCGATCGCCGGCATCGTGCTCGCCTTCCGCCGCGACTTCAAGGAGGCCGCGGGCGTATTCGCCGTGGGGATCGTGGCTGTGCTGCTTGCGACCCCCGCGGGCCTCAACCTGCTGCAGGACACCGTCAACTCGCTGTTCGGGTCCTGACGCGAGTGGCCTGGGATTCTGACGCGGCGCCTATGAGGCTCCACGGGAGCGGCGATGAGAGCTGACGCGAGCGGCTTCTTCAGTTCGTAGCAATGGAGATCCGCTCCTACCGCGCGGTATTCGACCTCGAGCGGCGCATCTACCGTGTTGACCGACTGCGCCTCAACCCTGGCGGCATCCCCCTGCGGGGGGTCGTCTACTGCTTCGCGCTGCTCGTGGGTCTCGCGCTCCTCGGCACGCTGCCGCTGCTGGGGGCGGTCGTGAGAGCGTTGCCCTGGTACCTGCGCGACCTCGTGCTTCCCGGGGGCGGCGCGGCGTTCCTCACGGTGATCCGCATCGAGGGACGGCCGTTTCACCTGGCGGCCGCCGCGCTGCTGCGTCACGCCCTCGGCCCGCGCTCTCTCGCCGGCTCGTGCGTGCTCGCCGGCGCGCGCTCGGGCGCCGGCCTGCGCACGTGCGCACGTCTTCAGCGCGTCTGGCACCCGGGGAGTCTGCTCATGCTCCCCGACGGCTCGGACACGCGCTTTCGCCGCCTGCGCTACACCGGCCCGGGAGCGGTGCTCGTGCGGGTCGCCCACGTGCGTTCTGGTCGGCGCCCCGGCCTCGTCGGGCGCTTGGGCGGCGCTTTGAGCCTGCGCGGCCGCCCGCATCTGACGCTGCGCGAGCTGCCCGGCCGCCAGCGGCCGCCCGGCGGGCAGGTGATCGCGCTGGAGCGTGGCGCACGGTTGGAGGTGCGCTGAGTGGATGCCCGGTGCCGGTGGTTTACATCGGGACGCTGCGCCGGCGCCCGAGAGTGTTGTGCCGGGGCCTCGCTGCGACGAGGAACGCTCGCACACACTGTGTTACGCTGTATGCGATATGGCTGAGAATGCTCGTGGACAGCTCTCGATGCGCCCGCCGCTGACGACGCTCGAGCGGTTGCGCCGCCGCGCGCGGCTTTCCGGGGAGCCACGGACGACGCTCGCCGAGCGGTACCTGGCCGAGGGGTTGCTGATGGACGAAATCCCGGGTATCCACTTCGTCGATGGTGCGATGGGCCGCCGCGCGGCGCTGATGGGGTCGGGCTTGGACGTGTGGGAGATCATCGAAGTGGTCAAGGACAACGGCTCCGCGGCGGAGGCCGCTGCGTACCTCGAGGTCGAGCCGCGGCTGGTCGAGCTCGCGCTCCGCTACTACGGCTCCAACCGCGAGGAGATCGAGGACTGGATCGCGCGTGTGCACGAGCTCAGCGAGCTCGAGGAGGCGCGGTGGCGCGCGGCCCGGGAAGCGATTGGCGCGTGAGGCTGCTGCTGGATGAGCACCTCTCCCCAGAGATCGCCCGTCAACTTCGAGCCAGTGGCCATGATGTCATCGCCGTCGCGGAGCGCCCCGAGATGCTCGGCCGCTCCGATCGCGTGCACTTCGCCTCGATGTCTGAGCAGCGCCGAGCGATCGTCACAAGGGATCTGGGCGACTTCCGTCCGCTGCTCGCCGACGCGGTGCGCGCCGGGACGAAGACCTACGGGCTGGTCTGTGTACCGGCCCGCGTCTCGCTGAGCCGCAAGTCGATCGGACTGCTGGTGGACTCGCTGGAGCGGCTGTTACGTGAGCACCCGGGTGACGACGACGCGATCGATCGCGGCGGCGAGATCTGGCTCACGGTTGTGCCGTAGTTCGGGTCCCGCTGCGGCGTGGGGGGTCGGAATAGGGAGGTAGGGACCTCCCATGAACGTGCGCCCCCCGCTCAGCATGGTCTACGGCAACCTCGTGTTCGGCGAGGGGTACGACGACGCGTGGGCGGCGTTCGCGGTGCCGACTGCCTCGTACGAGTGGCTTTCCGAGGACGGAAAGCGCGGGCGCTTTCTGGCGCTGCTCGGCGCGGTGGAGGCGGCGGGCGCCGATGTGCAGATCGTGCGCGTGAGCAGGCGGTGGGAGGTTTCGGCGTACGTCCGTGACATGGCCGGGGAGTCCCGTCCGCGACGGCGGTACGTGGCCGAGCACATGAGGCGCCTGGAAGAGTTGGAGGCGCAGAGGGCGGCGGTGTTCGTGATCGTCAGCCTGCGCGATCCGGAGCGCGATGTCGCATCGTACGTATCCCGCGCAGTGGAGCGGGGGCCGCGCGAGTGGGTGGGAGCGCTCGGGCGCGGGGTGCTCCCGCATGATCGAAGGCTGTTGCGCGTCGCGGAGCTCGAGCGCGCGCGGGTGCGTGCCGATCAGGCGCACGCGCGTCTGGCGGACTTCCTCGCGGCGAGGCCGGCTAGCGGCGCGGAGTTGCAGTGGCTGGTGCGCCGAAGCTTCTGCCGGGATCTGGGGGAGCCCGAGGTGGACGGCCTGCACGAGCCGCGGGCGCTCGTGTGTGAGCGCAACGGCGAGGCGGTGTTGGCGCCGCTGGAGGGGGATGTGGTGCGGTGGGGCGAGGGGTGGGTGGAGCAGCGGCCGCGGGCGCTGCGGATCGAGTCCGAGCTGGGGGTGAGCTGGCAGGCGCAGCTCGTGGTAGGCGCGCTGCCCGAGCAGGTGCACTTCCCGGGGGCGCGGGCGGAGTTGATGTTCGCGCCGGTAGAGAGCCTGCCGTTCGGCGTGGACCTGTCGCTGAACGCGCGGTACCTGCCCAACGAGCTGGCGCTGCGGATCGCGCGGCGGCGCATCCAGGACGCCGACCAGATCCTGCGCGCGGAGTCCGACGGCGAGCAGGGGGTGACGGACCTCGGCTACCGGCGCACGCAGGAGGCCCGCGACTTGCTCGCGCACCTGCAGGCGTCAAGTCGCCCGCCGCTGCTGCGGGCGACGCTGGCGATCGCGGTGGCGGCGCGTGGGGAGGAGGAGCTCGAGGAGCGTGTGGAGGTGTGCCGGCGGGCGTACGGGGAGATCCGCCTGCACCGTCCGGCGGGGGATCAGCTGGCGCTGTTCTGTCAGCACCTTCCCGGGCAGCGCACGCGCGTGGCTGGCTATGACGACACGCTGACGAGCGAGCAGGTCGCGGCGATGGTGCCGACCGCCACGCATGAGGCGGGCAGCGCAACGGGGTTCTACCTCGGCCACACCCTGAGCGGGTCGGCGCGGCCGGTGCGCTTCAACCTGCGCGAGGGGTCAGAGCGCGATCGCAACACGACGATCCTGAGCTTGGGGGCGCTCGGCTCGGGCAAGACGACGCTCGACCAGAAGCTCAAGTACGAGGGGTTCCTGCAGGGTGCGCGCGTGATCGACTGCGACCCGAAGGGGGATCATCGCTTTCACCTGCTGGAGCAGGTGGCTCCGCACGTGGAGTGCATCGCGCTGCGCCCCGACCCTGCGCTGCGCGGGGTGCTCGACCCCCTGCGGGTGGCGCCCGAGTCGCTGCGCCACGACACCGCGGTGTCGTTCCTGCGCGACCTACTACCGACGCGCGCGGAGCCCGCGTGGGAGACCGCCGTGGTGGGTGCGGTGGACCGCGTGTGTCGCCGCGCGCGCGAGCCGACCTGCGGGGAGGTCGTGAGGGCGCTGCGCGAAGGGGACGCGACGGACGCGCAGGTCGCAAAGACGCTGGAGGTGTACGCCCGCTCGGGGCTGACCCAGCTCGGCTTCGCGGACCCCGAGGTACGGCTGCCCCCGGTCGGCCACCGCCAGGTCACGTACCTGCCGATCCGCGATCTACCGAGCCCCGACCCGGCCGCGCCGCGCTCCGAGCACTCCCAAGCCGAGCGGGTGGGGGAGCAGGTCGTGCGGCTGATCGCGATGTTCGCGATGCACCTGATGAGCACCGAACGCGAGCGGCTGAAGATTTTCAGTTTTGACGAGGGCTGGCGCTTGCTGAAGGACCCCGTCGGCCGCACGTTGCTGGCCTCGTTGCAGCGCATGGGTCGCTCGGAGCTGGCGGTGCCGATCATCTCGACGCAGCTCGTCACTGACACGCTGCTCGGCGAGCGCGAGTCGCTGGAGAACCTGGTGGGCGCGACGTTCGTGTTCGGGATGCGCTCCGAGGCGGAGGCACGCCGCGCGCTGGCGCTGCTCGGCCTCGACCCCGAGGACCGCCGCGCGCGCCAGACGCTGCTCGAGCTCGACGCCGGCCGCTGCCTGTTCCGCGACCACCACGGACGGGTGGAGGCGATCCAGGTTGACGTGGTCGTACCGGCGCTGCTGCGCGCGTTCTCGACGACGCCCCCGCGTCACCGGTGAGAGCGCTCGCCCTCGCCACCTCGCTTGCGCTGGCGGTCCCCGCCGGCCCAGCAGCAGCCTCGCCGCGTCCAGCCTCACACCCGCCCCGCGCACCCACAGGACCGCCGCTCGTCTCACCGACCGCCGCCGGCGAGACGGGGGCAGCAGGGGCCACCGAAGGCGACGCAGCGGCCTCGGCGCCCGCCAGCGGCGGCGACCCGCTCGTGGAAAACGGGCTTGGCAGTCCGCTGTGCGGCGAGGCGAGTGAACTGCCGCCGGCGAGCCAGCGCAACTGCGCGACCTCCGGCTTCGAGGCGGCCGGTGCGCCGACGGGCGACTACGGGCTGGACGTCCACATCAACACCGGGCTACTCAGCGTCGAACTCGATGCAGCCACGGTGTTGCAGGACGACGCGGTCGAGCCGGCGTGGATGGGGCTCGTGTGGGTCGTGCACACGGTCGTCGTGGCGCTGGAGTGGTGCTTCACGCTAGACCTACTCGACAGCTCCGCGATGGCCGACGTGGAGCGGGCGCTGCGCCAGACGCAGGCCTCGTTCACCGGGCCGTGGCTGGTGCTCGCGCTCGCGGTGGCTGCGCTGGCGGCCGCCTACAACGGGCTGGTGCGCCGCCGCGTCGCCGAGACGCTCGGTCAGGCGGTGCTGATGCTCGTGATGATGGCGGGCGGCCTGTGGACGATCGCCGACCCCGCCGGCACCGTCGGCGCGCTCGGACGGTGGGCCGACGCGGCCAGCGCGGGCACGCTCGGGGCGGTCGTGGACGGGACTCCCGCGCACGCTCCGCGCACGCTCGCGCAGAGTATGGGCGGACTGTTCGCGGCGGTGGTGGGCGCCCCGTGGTGCTACCTGGAGTTCGGCAACGTCGGCTGGTGCGAGGACCCCGCGCGCCTGAACCCGCGGCTGCACGTCTCAGCGCTCGTGATCGCCGGGATCGCGCAGGGAGCACACTGTGCGAGCAGCGAAGCGTCGCCGGCGCTGTGCCGGCTGCTGGAAGGCGAGTCGCCGCAGGCGCTCGCGCAGAGCGCGACGCTGCTGCGTGCGGCGCGCACGAACGGGGAAGTCTTCCTCGCGCTGCCCGCCAACGGGCCGGCGCGCAACTCGGTGGAGAGCTCCGGCACGCTGCTGAGCGTCTTATGCGGGGGCAGCGGAAACGCCACGGACTGCCGCGGGCCCACGGCGGCGGAGGCAGAGTTCCGCACCCAGGGTGGAACGTACCCCCGGCTCGCGGGCCTGCTGCTGATCGCGGTTGGCGCGGTGGGGATGGTGCTGCTGCTCGGCTTCATCGTGCTGCACCTGCTCGGAGCGGAGATCCTCAGCCTGCTCTACCTGTTGCTCGCGCCGGCCGCGGTGGTGGCTCCAGCGCTCGGCGAGGGCGGTCGCGCCGCGTTCCGGACGTGGGGGACGCGGCTGGTGGGAGCGGTCTGCTCCAAGCTCGTCTTTTCGTTCCTGCTGGGGGTGGTGCTGCTGCTGACGCGCACCCTGATGGACCTCGAAGCGTTCGGGTGGTGGACCCGGTGGCTGCTCGTCACGATCCTGTGGTGGGGCGCCTACCGCCAGCGCCACCGGACGCTCGGCTTCATCGCCGGCGAGCACCGCGGGCAGAGCGCGCACCGGCGCTCGCTTACAGAGCGTGTCAAGCGGCAGCTGGAGGGACCCCGCGCCGCGTGGCGCACAGCGCAGTGGGCGCGCGGCAAGCTTGCCCGTCCCGCCCCGAGCGTCGAGCGCCGGCGGACGCTCGAGCGCATCGGCCGCCAGCGTGCACGGGCCACTGCGAGCCAGCAGGTGGAGCGGATGTTCGAGCGCGAGCACGCGGTGGCGAGCGCCCACGCGGCCGCTGCCCCGGAGCGCCAGAGCGAGCTGTCCGCCAAACGCGCCCAGCTGCAGCGGGTGCAGGGCGCGCTAGCCGATCTCCGATCGGTGCAGGCGGTGGCCGCCGGGGACACCCGCAAGGTCGCCGAACTGGACGCTCGCGCGCGGCGCGTCGAGAGTGAGGTGGAGCGCGGGCAGTTCGCGCTGAACGACGCGCGGCACACAGCCGGTGAGGGCGAGCGCGCCCAGCGGCGCACCGGCCGCGCCTACACCCCCGAGCAGGCACGCGAGCGCAACGAGTGGCTCGACGCCCAGGCGGCGCTGCCGGCCGCCGTCGATGCGCGCGGCCGCGGGCGCCTCGCGGGCGACCGCTCGCAGGGCGCCGCCGCCCGCGACTACGCGGGGCTCGCGAGCCTCGTCGGCTACGGGCGCGAGCAGTACGAAGGGCTCGCCCCCCGCGCGCAGCGCGAAGCGCGCCTGGAGATCGACCGTGAGCTCGCGCTGCGCCGGGAGCTGAGCGGCGCCGCGAGCGCCGTGGCGGGATTCGAGCCCGCCCGCCCGCCCGCGCCGGGGCGCCGCGAACGCCGCCGGGCGAGCAGGGACTTCGACAGTGCACTCGAGGAGCGCCTGCGCCAGGGCGGCCACGCCCCGCCGCGCTCCCGGGCCGGAGGCCGCGTGTCGCGCTCACCACAGGGTCCCTCGCCCCAGGGCTCCTCACCACAGGGTTCCTCGCCTCAGGGTTCCTCGCCACAGGGTCTCCCGCACGAGGGGCACCCGCACGGCGCGCGCAGGCACCCGCGCAGGCACGACCCGCGGGACCACGTGGCCGGCGGCGGGCACGAGTCCCCGGTGATGCGCGATGCCCATGAGGTCGCCAGGCGGCGCAAACGCCAGTTGGGGGGCGGATGAAAGGACCGACGCTCGTGGCGCTCGCCGTCGTTCCCCCGCTTGCGGTGGCGCTCGGGCTCGGCGCGGCGAGCCTCGCCGTCACGAGCGGCGGGTCGCAGGCGCTCGCGGGCGGGATCGGCGCTGAAGGTGCCGGGGGGTATGGCGTGTCCGCGCAGGCACGCGCCGAAATCCCGCCGGAATATCTGCGTCTCTACCTGCGGGCGGCCGCCCACTATGGCCTCGACTGGGCGGTCCTCGCCGGCATCGGCAAGGTCGAGTGCGACCACGGGCAGGATCCCGACCCGTCGTGCAGGCAGCAGGGCGCGGTCAACTCGGCCGGCGCGGGAGGGCCGATGCAGTTCCTCGCGTCGACGTGGGCGCAGTACGGCGTGGACGCCGAAGGCGACAGCCCGCCCGACCGCTGGAACTCGGCGGACGCGATCTTCGGAGCCGCCAACTACCTACGAGCCTCGGGCGCCCCCGGGGACTACCGCGAGGCGATCTACGCGTACAACCACGCGTGGTGGTACGTCGCTGAAGTGGAACGGTGGGCGGCGATATATAGAGGCCCACCAGGCTCCGAAGTCAGCGATGTCAGCGGCATCAGCGGCATCAGCGGCGCCAGCGCGGCACCGGTCGAGACGATCTCCGGCGAACGGGCCGTGCTCTCCCCTCAGAACGGCCACGTCGCGCTGATCCCCGAGGACGTGCCCCCGGCGGTGCAGGCGATGGTGGTGGCCGGCAACGAGCTGCAGGACCTACCCTACGGCCCCGCCGGGCACCCCGACCCGCTGGGCGCTACGAGCGAGGACTGCTCGAGCACGGTCAACTACGTGCTCGACCGCGCGGGGGTGCGCCCGCTGGCGGAAATCGTGCGCGAGAACCCCCTCGCCCAGGACTACGTCGACTGGGGCGAGCCCGGCCCCGGGCAGTGGGTGACGATCTATGCCACCACCGCGCCCACCGACCACGTCTTCATCGTGATCGCGGGCCTGCGCCTGGATACCAGCCACGACGGCACCGACGTCGGCCCCAACCGCAACGAAAACGGCCCCCGCTGGCGCATCCTCGACCACATCCCCGAATGGGCGCACTGGTCGGTGCGCCACCCGCCGGGGTTGTGACGCCGTCATGGGCAGATCAACTCCGCTGAGCCAGAAGTCGGCCAGAAAGCTCCTGGAAGCCCATGGCTGGACTGCGACCCGCGGCGGCAAGCATGTGGTGAAGATGGAGAAGCCCGGACATCGGCCCATCACCTTGCCGAAGCACCGGGGTGGCGATTATGGGCGCAGGTTGACCTCGGCGATCCTGAGAGAGGCAGGTCTATGATGAAGAGCATCAGACGAAAGTTGGGTTTCGTGGAAGAGCAGATCGAGATTCAGGCGCTGGTTCATGAGGAGGACGGTTCGCTCTGGGCGGAGGTGCCGAGCTGCCCGGGGCTGTTCGCATCCGGAGCAACGTTGGATGAGCTTGCGGAGGGGTTGCTGGAGGCGTGGCTGCTCTACCACGACAGCGACCCAGCCGACCGATCGGAGATCGGCCAGCGGGGGTCCGGAGCAGCCTCGGCGCTGACTCTGCGCGTCCCGGCTTTCGCGTAGCGTAGATTAAGCGCGCATGGCTGCCCGCAAGGTCGACTACCTGCTGATCGGAGGAGGGCTCGCGAGCGCCAACTGCGCACGGTGGCTGCGCGAGGAGGGCGCGGAGGGGAGCGTGGTGGTCGTGGGGCGCGAGCCCGACCCGCCGTACAACCGCCCGAACTGCTCAAAGGGCTACCTGCGCGGCGCGGAGGAGCGCAGCGAGGCGTTCTTCCGTCCGCAGAAGTGGTGGTCCGAGCAGGAGGTGGAGCTGCTGACCCGCACCAGCGTCACCGCCCTCGACGCCGGGGCGCGCACCGCCAAGCTCTCGACCAAGGAGGAGCTCGAGTTCGGCCAGGCGCTGTTGGCCACCGGGGCGAACGTGCGGCGGCTGAACGTGCCGGGGTGCGAGCTGGAGCAGATCCACTACCTGCGCACGCTCGGCAACGCCGACGCGATCCGCGCGGGTGTGGCGGACGCCGAGCACGTGGTGTTGATCGGCGGCTCCTACATCGGCTGCGAGGTGGCGGCCTCGCTGACGATGGTGGGCAAGCGGTGCACGGTCGTGATGCAGGAGGAGCTCACGCTCGAACGCGGCTTCGGCTCCGCGAGCGGGCGCTTCTTCCAGGAGCTGCTGGAAGCGCACGGCGTCACGATCCACGGGCGCGACGAGCTGGAGCGCTTCGAGGGCGAGGGCCGGGTGGCGAAGGTCGTCACCAAGAACGGCCTGGAGCTCCCGGCCGAAGCGGTCGTGATCGGCGCGGGCGTGACCCCCGACGTGCAGCTCGCGCGCGGCGCCGGCCTGGAGCTGGGGCAGGGCGGGGGAGTGCGCTGCTCCGCGTGCCTGCAGAGCTCCGCCCCCGGGGTGTTCGCAGCGGGGGACATCTGCGAGTACGACTCCCCGCTGCACGGTGGGCCGCTGCGGATCGAGCACTGGGACGTCGCCTTCAACCACGGCAAGACCGCCGCGCTGAACATGCTCGGCCGCGACGTCCCCCACGAGACGGTTCCCTACTTCTTCTCCGTGCTCGGCGACTGGGCGGAACTCGAGTACGTTGGCCCGGCGCGCGAGTGGGATGAGGAGATCGTGCGCGGCTCGATGGACGAGGGCAGTTTCACCACGTGGTACGTGAAGGACGGGCGCCTCGTCGCTGCGCTGACCGTCGGGCGCTCGGACGATCTCGACCGCGCCCGCAGGCTGATGGTCGAGCGCCCGGTGCTCGACGCCGCCGCTCGCAGCGCGCTGGCCGACGTGGACAGCGACTTGGACGCCGTCGGGCGGTAGTATCTGTCCCGTTCATACGGTCGGTGGTCGAGGGAAGCCGGTGAGAGTCCGGCGCGGACCCGCCACTGTGACCGGGGATGCCCCCCGCTACGCGCGTCGAAGCGCGAGCCACTGATCGGCCGTCGGCCATCGGGAAGGCGCGAGGGGTAGGCCCGGGAGCCAGGAGACCTGCCTCCGGCCGCAAGCCCACAAGCCCTCGTGGAAAGGGGTTGGCTCCATGCTCGTCATCGCTCCTCGTACCCGCCCGACGCTCGCCGGCGTCCTCATTGGTCTCCTTGCAGTGCTGGTCTCGTGCGCGACCGCGCTTGCGGCGCCGGTCACAGTCAAGCTGCGCGTCGAGGGTCCGACCGAGACGCTCTTCGAAGGAGAAATCGCGACCCAGGGCGAAACGTTCGAAACGCTCTCCAGCAAAGGTCCCCACCCGTGCGACTACTCGGAAAACGGCTTCGGTGGGCGCGAAGCCAACGGTGGCAGCGCCAGCGGTACGCCGACCACAGCGCTGCGCGACGCGGCGCGTGCGAACGGGCTTGCCTTCAACGCCGAATGGTTCGGCTCGGGCGCCAAAGAAAACGAAAATCCGGGGGACTTCCTCGTCACTCAGGTCGGCTCAGACGAAAACGAAACGTCACCCCCCTACGACTCGTGGGGCTATGCAGTCAACGACACGACCGCGCCCGTGGGTGGCTGCCAGATCGCACTCGCCCCCGGCAGCGAAGTGCTGTGGGCCTACAACTACTTCAACCTGCACCACCTGCTGAGCCTGACCGGTCCCGCGAGCGTCGACGCCGGCACGCCCTTCTCCGTGCACGTCGTCGACGGGCAGACCGGCCAGCCGATCGCGGGCGCCGCGATCGGCGAAGTGTTCGCGGGCGTCACGACCCCGATCCCCGCCAGCCCCACGACCGACGCGAACGGCAACGCCACGATCGCGCTCGCCCACACGGGGACCGTGACGCTCAAGGCCACACAGGCCGAATCAGTGCGCTCGGGTGGCTTGGTCGTGTGCGTCCACAACGGCAACGACGGCACCTGCGGAACCACGGTCGCCTGTGCAACGGCGTCCACGTGCGTCCTCTGTGCGGCAACGTCCTCCTGCGGCGGTCCACTGGGCCCCAGCACCGGGCCTCCGCCGCCTCCGGAGGTGGCCCGTGCGGGCGGAGTCGTGAGTGGTCGCGTCTACTCCCGTCGCGCGGCTCCTCGCATCCTCGGAGGAAGCGTCGAAATCCCCGCCGGGGACACGCTCCACGAGGTGCGCATCGCGCTCACGCGCAGCGTCCACCACCGCTGCTTCGCGTTCAGCGGGCGCAGGGGAGCCTTCGTGCGTGCCGGCTGCCACACGACACGCTTCTTCGACGTGGCCGACACGACCTCGTTCAGCTACCTGCTCCCGGCCCGGCTGCCCGCGGGTCGGTACGTCTACGACGTCGAGGCCTTGGACGATGCGGGTCACGCCACACAGCTCGCGGACGGAGTGAGTCACGTCGTCTTCTATGTCAAGTAGGAGACACCGGGGCGGCGGTCGGTGGCGCGTGTGGCTCGCCGCACCGGCCGCCGTCCTGCTCGCCGGCTGCGGCCTCGGTGCGGGGCCCACGCCCGGCGGGGTGCGCCTGGACGTCACGCGCGACTTCGGGGTGCAGCCCGTGCTCGCCCTGCGCGCCCCCCGCGTGCAGGGCCAGGAGACGGTGATGAGCCTGCTGGAGCGCAACGCCGCCGTCAGCACCCGCTACGGCGGCGGTTTCGTGGAGAGCATCGCGGGGCACTCCGGCGGCTCCGAAGGCGGGGAACCGGCCGACTGGTTTTACTACGTCAACGGCGTGCAGGCGTCCAAGGGCGCGGCCGAGACGAACGTGCACCCGGGGGACCGCGTGTGGTGGGACCTGCACGACTGGAGCCAGACCGATGAAATACCGGCCGTCGTCGGCTCCTACCCCGAGCCGTTCCTGTACGGGCTCGAAGGGCTGCGCCAGCCGGTTCGCGTGGAATGCACGCAGCCCGAAGGCAACCCCTGCCTCACGGTTCGCGCCCACCTGCGTGCCGCGGGGGTGCGCTTTGCGCTCGCCGCGCCGGCGCCCGCCGGGGAGCCCGACACGCTGCGCCTGCTCGTCGGCACGTGGCCGCAGGTGCGTGGCGACTTCAACTCGCAGTCGCTCGAACGCGGCCCCCGCGCGAGCGGGGTGTACGCGCGCGTAGCCCCCTCGGGGCGCGCGCTCGCGCTGCTCGACGCCTCGGGTGCCACCGTGCGCACACTCACAGGCAGCGCCGGACTGATCGCCGCCACCCGCGCCGGCGAAGGGGACCCCGAATGGGTCCTCACCGGCACCGACGCCGCCGGCGTGGCCCTGGCCGCGCACGCCCTCGACGAAGCGGCGCTGCGCGACCGTTTCGCCGTCGCGGTGACTGCCACGGGCGCCGTGCTGCCCCTGCCCCAGCCGAGCCCGAGCCCGTGAACCGCGCCGTGCTGCCCCTGCCCCAGCCGAGCCCGAGCCCGTGAACCGCGCCGTGCTGCCCCAACCGAGCTCCGTCCCATGAACCGCGCCGGGCTGCTCCTGTACCGCCCCCTCGCGAGCCCGCTGCACGCGACACGTGCCGGGGTCGCTGCGCTGTGGGCGCTCGCGCTCACAGCGGCCACGCTGCTGCTCTACCACCCTCTCGCGCTCGCCGTGCTCGTGCTCGCGATCCTCGGCGCCGGCTGGGGGGCGGGGGTCGGCCGTGAGCTCACGCGCGCCCTGCGCGTGGCGCTGATCGTGGGGCTGCCGATCGTCGCGGTCAACGTGCTCGTCTCCCGCGAGGGCCTCACCGTGTTGGCACGGCTCGGTGACCTCGGCCCCTTCGGACAGGGCGACCTGACGGTCGAGGCGCTCGTGTTCGGCGCGGTGGTCGCGCTGAAGGTCACGATCCTGATCCTCGCCTCCGCGCTCGCGAGCCTTGCGGTGGACCCCGACGCGCTGCTGCGGATCTTCCGCCGCCTCTCCTTCCGCTCGGCGCTCACCGCCTCGCTTGCGGTGCGCATGATTCCCCTGCTCGCCGCCGACGCCCACCGCCTCGCCGAGGCGCAGCGCACCCGCCCCGGCGGTGGGCCCGCGGGAGGATCGCCCAGCGGTGGGGCCGTTCGGCGGGCGGCCGGCGGCGCCCGTGGGCGCGTCGCACTGCTCAGCGCGGTGCTCGCCGGCTCACTCGACCGCGCGATGGACGTCGCCGCCACGCTCGAGCTCCGCGGCTTCGCCGCTGCCCCCCGGGCCCCGCGCGTGCAGCGGCCGTGGTCGCGCCACGACCTCGCCTTCGCCGCCTCCGGGGCGGCCGTTCTCGCGCTCGCGCTGCTCGCGCGGCTTGGTGGCGCCGCCTCGTTCACCGCATACCCGCTGGTGCACGCCCCCGTCGGCCTCGGCCTGTGCGCGCTCTGCGCGGCGCTCGTGCTCGCGGTGCTGCTGCCGTTCTGTGACCGCCGGGGGGTCGAGCTGTGAAGACGCTTGGGCCGAAGCGCGACGCAGGGTGGCGGGGTAGGACGCCCCGCCCACACCACCTCGGTGCGGCACTCACCCGCGCGGACGATCTCTCATGAACGTCCTCTCTTTTCACGACGTCACGTACCACTACCCCGCCGCGGACCGTCCTGCTCTGGAGGACGTGTCCTTCGAGGTGGCGGCGGGCGAGTTCTGCCTGCTCGCCGGCCTCTCCGGGGAGGGCAAGTCCACGCTGTTGCGCGCTGCCTGTGGGCTGGTGCCGCACTTCCACGGCGGGCGCTTCGCGGGGCGCGTGGAGCTCGCGGGCCTCGACACGCGCGAGCACGGGCCCGCGCGCCTCGGGACGCTTGCGGGCGCGCTCTTCCAGGACCCCGAGACGCAGCTCGTGATGAGCTCCGTGCGCGCTGAGCTCGCGCTTGCGCTGGAGACTCGCGGACACGGCGCGGCGGCGGTCGCGCGCGGGGTCGAGGAGGCGGCGCTCGCGCTCGGTGTGGACCACCTGCTGGACCGCCCCGCGCACACGCTCTCCGGTGGGGAGCAGCAGCGCGTCGCGCTCGGCGCCGCGCTCGCGGGCCGCCCGCCGGTGCTGCTGCTCGACGAGCCCACCTCCCAGCTCGACCCTGTCGCCGGGGACGAGCTGCTCGGGCTGCTGCGCCGCCTCAACCAGGAGTGGGACGTCACCGTGCTGCTCGCCGAGCACCGCCTCGAGCGCTGCCTGCCGGCCGCCGACCGCGTGCTCGCTCTGCGCGGGGGGCGCCTCGTGCACGACGGCGACCCCCGCGCGTTCCTGGAGTGGGCCGGGCGCGAGGAGCCCGCACTGCAGACCCCCGGCGCCCGTCTGTTCGCGCTCGCCGGGCTCGACCCCCCGCCGGTGGGTGTCAAGCAGGCGCGCGCCACGCTGCGTGACCGCGGACTGTTGTCTGCTGAGGGAGTATGCTCCCAGGCGCCCCCTGCCGTCGTAGCGACCGCAGTGGACAACCGCAGGCAGGGGGCCACACCTGCGTCGGCCACACCCACGTCCGCCCCGGGACCCGTCGCTCCCAGTGGGCCTTCCGCCGTGCCGTCCCTCGGCCGCCGCCTGCTCCGCCGAGACACCCGCCCCGCTCCGGCGCTCCACCTGCGCGGCGTGTGGCACGAGCTCCACCGCGGCCCCGCGATCTTGCGCGGCGCCGAGCTGCGCGTGGAGCCCGGCGAGACCGTCGCCCTGATGGGACGCAACGGCGCCGGCAAGTCCACGCTGTTGCGCCACGCAGCCGGGCTGCTGGAGCCCACCCGCGGGCGCGTCGAGCGGGCGGGGCGCGTCGCGCTGCTGCTGCAGAACCCCTCTGACTACTTCCTCCACGACCGCCTCGACCGCGAGGCTTCCCCTCGCGCGCTTGCGCTAGCCGGCCTCGCGGAGGAGGGGGCGCGCAACCCCCGCGACCTCTCCGGCGGGGAGCGCCAGCGGCTCGCGCTCGCCATCGTCACCGACGGGGGCGAGGAGCCCGCGGTGCTCGCGCTCGACGAGCCCACCCGTGGGATGGACCGCCACGCCAAGGCCCTGCTCGCTGAGGAGTTGCGCCGCCGCGCCGCCCGCGGTCAGGCGGTGGTGGTCGCCACCCACGACCCCGAGTTCGCGTGCGCGTGCGCCGTCCGCGCGGTGCTGCTCGCCGACGGGCGCGTGATCGCCGACGGCCCCGCCGCGGAGCTGCTCGCCGGCGGGTGGTACTTCGCGACCGAGACCGCCCGCATCCTCGGTGGCGCCGGGGGCGCGCTGGCGCCCGAGGAGGGCGCGGGGTTGCTCGCGCGCCGCGCTGCCGACGCCCACGCGGTGCTGGAGTTGGCCGGATGAGCTGGCCGCTCGCCACCTTCCTGATCGTCGGCCTCGTGCTGCTCGCCGGCTGGCTCGCCTACGAGCGCTCCCAGCCCTCCGCACGGATGGTGGCCGTCGTCGCAACCCTTGCCGCCGTGGCCGCGCTCGGGCGCGACGCGTTCGTGGCGCTCCCTGAAGTCAAGCCGATTACCGCGATCGTGCTCGTCGTCGGTTACGTGCTCGGGCCTCTCCCCGGCTTCGCCGTGGGGGCCATCGGGATGCTCGCCTCCAACGTCATGCTCGGCCAGGGTCCCTACACCCCCTGGCAGATGGCCGCCTGGGGGATGGTCGGCGTGGCGGGCGCCGTCCTGGGGCGGCTCACCGGCAGGCGCCTCGGGCGCCTGCCCCTGGCACTCGCCTGCGGCCTCGCCGCACTCGCTGCCACGGAGGTCATGAACGTGTACACGTGGACCCTCGGCGCCACCCACACCCTCGCCGCCTTCTTGCTCATCGCCGGGGCGACCGCGCTCTCCTTCAACCTCGTGGACGCCGGCGCCTCGTTCCTCTTTGGCCTCGCCTTCGCGCCCGAGCTCGCGCGGGTGCTGATCCGGATGCGTGCCCGCATGGACGTCCGCTGGGAGGCCTCCGGCGCCGGCGTGCCCGCGCTGCTGGCCTTCGCGCTTGGTCTTGCCGGCGCTTTGCTGGCGGGCGGCGGGTCAGCCCGCGCCGACGTCCTGCGCCCGGTCGGCGCTCCCACGGCGACGGCCTCCTTGTTCGTCTCTCCCGTGGGCCTCTCCTCGACCCCGCTCTTCGCCGTGGCCACCGCCTCCGCTGCACGCGTGAACGTCTCCCCCGAGCTTGGCTACCTCGCCTCCGCGCAGGACTCCGACGGGGGGTGGGGCGCCGCGGCGGGGCAGCCCCCCAGCGAGCTGTACTCGGCGTGGGCGGCGCTGGGCCTAGCGGCCGCCGGGCGCCCCCCGCAGAGCGTGCGCCGCGACGGCCACACGGTGCTCGAAGCGCTGCGCGCGCAGGCCGGCACTCTCGAAGGACCCGGCGACCTCGAGCGCACGATGCTCGCACTGCGCGCCTGCGGAGCCCCCGTGACCTCGCTGGCCGGCAAGAACCTGCTGGCGGGGCTGTTGGGATACCGCGCCGCCGACGGGTCCTTCTCCAACCAGGTCAACCTCACGGCGTTCGCCGTCTTCGCCCTGCGCGCTGCGGGGTACCCGGCGAGCAACTCCACCGTGCGCGCTGCGGGCGCGTGGATCGCCGGACAGCAGGACTCCGACGGCGGCTTCAACTTCGCCGAGCGGGGGGGCTCCTCCGACGTGGACGACACCGCCGCCGCCCTACAGGGGCTCCTTGACGCGGGCATCCACAGCGGCGCGGGCGTCTCGCGCGCGGTCGCGTTCCTCGTGCACGCCCAGAACCCCGACGGCGGCTTCCCTGAGCAGCCGGGAGGCGAATCGAACGCCCAGTCCACTGCGTGGGCCGTCCAGGGCCTTGTCGCGGCCGGCCTCGACGTGGAAGCCGTCCGTAACCGCGGCAGCCGCTCCCCGCTCGGCTACCTGGAAAGCCTTGTGGCCCCCAACGGCAGCGTGCGTTACTCCCGCACGAGCGCCCAGTCACCGGTGTGGGTCACCGCGCAGGCGCTCACCGCGCTCGCCCGCGCGCCGTTGCCAATCGGGTGAGCGGCCCGCGACGCGGGTGCGCGGCGAACCTCTACCCTCTGGCGAGTATGTCGAGCGCACCCTTGACGGCGTCGCCGCGCGTTGCGCCACACGGCGCGGGCGGGCCGGCGCGCGAGCTCGCCGGCCGGCCGGGGGGCGCGTGGGCGCTCCGTGCCGCCGGGCTGTGCCTGGTCGGGATGGCCGCGACGTGGACGCTCGCGGAGCTCGTCCCTGCGATCCACCTACGCGACGCGGTGCTGCTCAACGACTTCACCCGGCTCCGGCGCCCTGGCGTCGACGCGCTTGCCGAAGACCTGCTGCACCTGCTTGATCCTCTGCTCTACACCGTATGGGCGCTGCTGTTGGTCGCCGTCGCGCTGCTGCGCCGCCGCCCGCGGGTGGCGCTCGCGGTGGCGGTGGTGGCGCTCGCCACACCTGGCCTCGCCGAGCTGCTCAAGCCGCTGCTCGCGCACCCCCACGACAGCGTCGGCTGGGAGTGGATCGGCCCCGCGTCCTGGCCGAGCGGTCACGCGACCGCGGCGATGACGCTCGTGCTGTGTGCGCTGCTCGTTGCTCCCCACAGCCTGCGTCCGCTGGTCGCGGCGCTCGGCTGTGCGGTCGCAGTCGCGGTCGGCTGCTCGCTGCTGATCCTCGCGTGGCACATGCCCTCCGACGTGCTCGGCGGCTACCTGCTCGCCGCGCTGTGCGTCTCGCTGGCTGTGGCCGCGATGGGCCGCGCCTGGGATGAGCCCGGGCCACTTACGTCGCGCCGCGGGTCTGTGGACCCTCCCCACGCAGGCTGACGGTCCCGGCGGGGTCGGGCGCCGGGTCAGTGTGCTGTGGTCAGGGCGCTGGCGTCGCCCCGTGCGCGCCCGGGTCCCACAGAGACTCGGCCTCCTCGTTGGCGGCGCGCGCGAGGACGAAGAGCAGATCGGAGAGCCGGTTGAGGTAGCGCACGACCTCCAGGTTCGCGTCCTGCACCGCGAGCGCGCGGCGCTCCGCGCGCCGACACACGGTGCGGCAGACGTGCAGGTGCGCGGCCGCGGGGGTCCCGCCGGGGATCACGAAGGAGCGCAGCGGGGGGAGCTTGGCGTTGACCTCGTCGAGCGCCTCCTCCAGCCACGTAGTGTAAGCGGAGGTGAGGCGCAGCCGCTCGCGCTCCGCGCCGTCGGCGGCGGGCACTGAGAGGTCGGCGCCGAGATCGAGCAGGTCGTTCTGCACGCGCTGCAGCCACTCCCCGAAGCGCGCCGGCAGTTCCGGCTGCAGGAGCGCCACCCCGAGCGTGGCGCTCAGCTCGTCCACCGTGCCGTACGCCTCCACCCGGGGGTGCAGCTTGGAGACACGGCTCATGTCCCCGAGGTGGGTCTCGCCGGAGTCCCCAAGCTTGGTGTAGATGCGGGTTAGGTTGACGGTCATGGGGTCCTTTGAGTCTCGCAGATGGTCCACCGGGGTGGCGCGCGTCCGCTCGATCGGATACGTTCCCGCCCCTCAATGCGGGTTGGCGTTCCGAAGGAGACCGCGGCGGGCGAGCACCGGGTGGCGCTCGTGCCCGAGGTGGTCGGCAAGCTGAAGGCCCGGGGCCTCGAGGTCCTCGTGCAGCGCGGGGCGGGCGCCGCCGCGCTGCTGCCCGACGGTGCTTTCACGGACGCCGGCGCGGAGTTGACCGACGACGCCGCGGAGGTGTGGCGCTCCGACGTGGTGGTCACGATCTCCCCACCCACCGCGGCCGAGGTGGGCCTGCTCGGCGCGGGCTCGCTGCTGGTCGGCTTCCTCGCGCCACTCACGAGCCCGCAGACGACCCGCGCGCTCGCAGACGCGAAGGCGACGGCGCTCGCGATGGAGGCGATCCCGCGCATCTCCCGCGCGCAGTCGATGGACGCGCTCTCCTCGCAGTCCAACGTCGCGGGCTACCGCGCGGCGCTGGAGGGAGCTGAGCGGATGGGGCGCTTCTACCCGATGTTGATGACCGCCGCGGGTACGATCCCGCCGGCGAAGGTGCTCGTGCTGGGGGCCGGCGTGGCCGGTCTGCAGGCGCTGGCGACCGCGAAACGCCTGGGGGCGCGCACGACCGGCTACGACGTGCGCCCCGAGGTGGCCGAGCAGGTGCGCTCGCTGGGCGCCCAGTGGCTCGACCTCGGGCTGGAGGCCGCCGGCGAGGGGGGCTACGCGCGCGAGCTCACCGAGGAGGAGCGCGCCCGCCAGCAGCAGGCGCTGACGGAGGCGATCAAGGGCTTCGACGTGGTCATCACCACTGCGCTCGTGCCCGGCCGCCCCGCGCCGCGGCTCGTGACCGAGGACGCTGTGCGGGGGATGCGGCCGGGGTCGGTGGTGGTGGACCTCGCGGGGGAGTCGGGGGGCAACTGCGAGCTGACCGAGCCGGGGGAGACGGTGGTGCGCCACGACGTGTCGATCCTCGCGCCGCTCAACCTCCCGGCCACCCTGCCCGAGCACGCCTCGGCGCTGTTCGCGCGCAACGTGCTTGCGCTGCTGGAGCTGCTCGTGGGCGAGGACGGGGCGCTGCACCTGGACTTCGAGGACGAGATCGTCGCGGGCGCCTGCGTCGTGCGCGAGGGTGAGATCGTGCACGCGGGGGCGCGGGCCGCGGTCGAGGCGGCCAATGGCGGGGGGGCCGGCGCGTGATCCTCGCGAGCGTCCTCACAACCAACCTCGCGATCCTCGTGCTCGCGGGCTTCATCGGGTTCGTGGTGATCTCCAAGGTCCCCAACACCCTGCACACCCCGCTGATGTCGGGCACCAACGCGATCCACGGCATCGTGCTGCTCGGCGGCCTGATCCTGCTCGGCTTCCCGGGACTCGACGGCTTGAGCAAGGCGCTGCTGGTGATCGCGGTGGCGTTCGGCACGATCAACATCGTCGGTGGCTTCCTCGTGACCGACAGGATGCTGGAGATGTTCAAGTCCAAGCCCAAGCCGCCGGCGAAAGCGGAGGGTGAGCCCGGGGGCGGCGGCAGTGCTGCCAAAGAGAGCGTAGGAGCCGACGGCGCAGAGGGAGGAGGCTTGTGATGCCCCCGCTCCTAGCGACATCCTTCATCCAGAGCGAAAGCTTCATCTACGTCCTCTACATAGTCGCGTTCGCGCTCTTCATCCAGGGGTTGCGCGGCCTTTCCGGGCCGACGACGGCGGTGCGGGGCAACCGGACGGCGGCGGTGGGCATGGGGATCGCGGTGGTCGCGACTCTGCTGAGGCCGGGGGAGGGCAACTGGGGTCTGATCGCGCTCGGCCTCGCGCTGGGCACCGCGGTGGGGGTGCCGGCAGCGCGCAACGTGAAGATGACCGCGATGCCCCAGATGGTGGCGCTCTTCAACGGCGTGGGGGGCGGCGCGGTGGCGCTGATCTCGTGGGTGGAGTTCCGTCACTACGGCTCCACCTATGGTCGGACGACCCACCTCTATGGGGTGAAGGTGACATTCCCGGCGGGCAACTTTCCGGGAGGTAACGTCGTTCAGGGAGTCGGCCACGTGGTTGCAGGCGTGCCCACCTACGTGGCGATCTTCTCGGTGTTCGCGGCGATCGTCGGCTCGGTGTCCTTCTGGGGCTCCAACATCGCGTTCGGCAAGCTCCAGGAAGTGATCCCCGGGCGCCCAATCTCCTTCGGCTCAGCCCAGCAGGCCGTCAACCTGGTGCTGCTGATCCTCGCGCTGGCCGCGGGCATCGACCTGGTGGCGGGCGCGCACTCCGAAGCGCTGTTCATCGGCATGCTCGTCGTCGCGGCGCTGCTTGGCAACGCGGTCGTGCTGCCGATCGGGGGCGCGGACATGCCGGTGGTGATCTCGCTGCTGAATGCCTTCACCGGGCTCTCCGCGGCGGCGACGGGGATGGCGCTCGACAACCCCGCGCTGATCGTGGCGGGCATGATCGTGGGCGCGTCGGGCTCGATCCTCACGAACCTGATGGCGACCGCGATGAACCGCTCGATCCCCGCGATCGTCGCCGGGGGCTTCGGCGGCGGCGGCGCGGTGGAGGGCGCGACGGGCGCGGGCGAGCACGCGGGCACCGTGCGCTCCACGACCGCCGCGGACGCCGCGATCCAGCTCGCCTACGCGAGCCGCGTGGTCGTGGTGCCAGGCTACGGGATGGCGGTCGCGCAGGCCCAGCACGCGGTGCGCGAGCTGGCCTCCGAGCTGGAGGCGCGCGGGGTTGACGTTAAATACGCAATCCACCCTGTGGCCGGCCGGATGCCGGGTCACATGAACGTGCTGCTCGCGGAGGCCGACGTGCCCTACGACCAGCTCAAGGAGATGGACGACATCAACCCCGAGTTCCAGCGCACCGACGTGTCGCTCGTGATCGGCGCCAACGACGTCACCAACCCCGCCGCCAAGAATACCCCTTCCTCCCCGATCTATGGGATGCCGATCCTCGAGGTCGCCGACAGCCGCTCGGTGATCGTGATCAAGCGCTCGATGAACCCGGGCTTTGCGGGGATCGAAAACGAGCTGTACTTCGACCCCAAGACCGCGATGCTGTTCGGCGACGCCAAGTCCGCCGTCTCCGAGATCGCCGCCGAGCTGACGCAGCTCTGAGCGCCCGGCGAGGGGGAACTACGGTCCCGGCGGGGTAGCCCGCCCGGATCGCGGACAGTCGCGTATCGCTGACTCAATGTGAGTGAGAGCCCTCGCTCGGCGGCCGCGCTCCGATCTACGGGTTTCTTCCATCGCCGGGGTTGCGCGTTTCGTCAATGTACTCTACTCTCAACTGAGAGGAATGAACGGTCTTGGTACCGCACTCCGGCGTGTCTACGCTGCGGAGGCGGTGGCCACCGTCATTTGGGTCTTGGGAGTGGGTGCGGTCGGCCCGACGCTCGCGCAGGGGAGTCCTCTGCGGGCTCAGGGCGGTCCGGTTGCCAACGCGAGCATCGTCGATGGCACGGATGCGTCGATCGACGAATTCCCCTTCCAGGTCGCCCTATACAACCCGCGCGCGGGGTCGCCCGCGAAGGGCTTCTTCTGCGGCGGGGTGATCCTCGGGCCACGGAGCGTGGCGACTGCGGCGCACTGCCTGATCGGCGAACGGGGCCAACGCAGCCCGCCCGGCGAAATCGAGGTACTCGCGGGCTCCACCTACCTCGAACCGACCGACCCCGGGAGCGTGCAGGATCCGGTGGTGTCGGCGACTGCCGATCCGGCTTACAACCCCTCCACGAGCGACTACGACGTAGGGGTGCTGCGACTGGCACGTCCCCTGTGGAGCGGCGCGGCGCCGGTGCCGGACGGCAGCGACGCAATCGCTCCGCTGGGGTGGGCGGGGTCCGAAACCGCGCTCGCCACGCTGCGGTCCACGGCGACGTCCGCCGGCCAGGCGACCTCCGCCGCGACGCCGGCGGTGGTCAGCGGCTGGGGGGACCTGAACCCCGAGCCGGGTGGGGCTCCTGCCTACCCGCTGCGCCTGCACAAGGTGGCCGTGCCGCTCGTGCCGACGGGGCTCTGCGAAGAAGCGTACGCCACGATCGAACAGACGATCACGCCGCGGATGCTCTGCGCGGGGGGCGGGCAGCCGGGAGGACCCGGAGGCCCGGACTCCTGCTACGGGGACTCCGGCGGGCCGCTGGTGGCCCCGGGCGCGGCCGGCCAGGCCTCGCCGACGGGTGACGTGCTCCTGGGGCTCGTGGACTTCGGCAACGGCTGCGCGCAAGCGGGCTACCCCGGGGTGTACGTGCGTGTCGCGGACCCCGCGGTCGCGAGCTTCCTGAACGCGGGCTCCCCGCTCGCCTCGGCGGGAGGGGTCCACCGCGGCCTCTGCCCGAAGACCGTGCGCGGCGGGCACTCAGGCCACGCCCGCCGGCACTCCGGGCGCACCCGCCGCTGCAAGGCCTGACACGCCCGCCGCTGCACCTGCTGCTGCGGGGTCTGACACCTGCGGCTGCTGCGAGGCCCTGAACCTCCGGGGGCTCTGCGAGACTGGCGGTCGTGATCGAGCGCGACCAGGCTCTCCAGGCGCTGGCGGGCAACGAGTTCGACGTGGTGGTGATCGGCGGCGGCATCACCGGCGCGGGGGTCGCGCTGGACGCCTCCACGCGCGGCTACTCAGTAGCGCTGCTCGAGCGTGCCGACTACGCCGCGGGGACCTCCAGCCGCTCCTCCAAGCTCGTGCACGGCGGCCTGCGCTACCTGCAGAACTTCGACCTGGGCCTGGTGCGCGAGGCGCTGCTGGAGCGCCAGCTGATGGTGTCGCTCGCGCCGCACCTCGTGCACCCGCTGCCGCTGGTG
This sequence comes from uncultured Solirubrobacterales bacterium, assembly GCA_963706545.1. GTDB lineage: Bacteria > Actinomycetota > Thermoleophilia > Solirubrobacterales > Solirubrobacteraceae > Palsa-744. The sequence continues at coordinate 4,001,984 of OY970161.1, read as the reverse complement.
GTACCCGCCTTCGAAGGCGCCCGCCCGGACCGCCTGATGGGGGTGGGGCTGAACCTCTACGACGTGATGTCGGTCGAGCGAGGACGCCGGCGCGGACGTCGCGGGGACGGATCATCGGGAGCGGAGCGCGCGTGGAGCCCCGAGCGCCACCGCATGATCTCAGGCGTTGAGGTGCTCGAGCTGCTGCCCGCGCTCGCCCCGCGCGAGCCGACCGGCGGCTACCTCTTCTACGACTGCCAGACCGACGACGTGCGCCTGGTCCTGACCGTGCTCGGGGAGGCCGAGCGCTTCGGGGCGGTGTGCGCCAACCGCGTGGCGGCCGTCGGCCTGCTCGAAGGCGACGGTCGCGCTCAGGGCGTGCGGGCGCTGGATCGGGAGGGGGGAGGGGAGTTCGTGGTACGCGCCGCGAGCGTGGTGAACGCGACCGGGGTGTGGGCCGACGAGCTGCGTCCGCAGGAGCTCCACGACGAGGCCGAGCTGCCGCGCATCAGGCCGAGCCGCGGCACCCACATCACACTCAGCCGCGAGGACGTACCGCTGGTGGGCGGGGCGATTGTGCCCGCAGGAGAGGGCCGCTCGATCTTCGCACTGCCCTGGTTGGGTCGCACGCTGGTGGGCACGACCGACAACGACTACGAGGGCGACCTCGCCCACGTACGCCCCTCCGCGGAGGACGTCGCCTACCTGCTGGACGCCGTCAACACCTTCTTCGCCACCTCGCTGGGGCCCGAGGACCTCACCGGCGCCTACGCCGGGGTGCGGCCGCTGATCTCCAGCGGCGACCCGCGCAAGTCGGTGGACATCTCCCGCAAGGCCGAGCTGTACGAGACCTCCAGCGGCATGATCACAATCACCGGGGGCAAGCTCACCACGTGGCGGCGGATGGCGAAGCTGACCGTGGACCGTCTCGTGGAGCGCGACGCGCGCGAGGCGCCCTGCCGCACGCACGAAATCCCGCTCGGGCAGGCCGTCGCGGCGGGGGAGCTCGAGCGCGTGGAGGGCGTGCCCGAGGAGTCCTACGCGGCGCTGGCCGCCCGCTACGGGTACGCCGCCCACGACGTGCTCGCGCTCGCGGGCGCCCGTGGTGAGCTGGCCCAGCCGATCCTCCCCGGCCTGCCCGACCTGCTCGCCGAGGCTGCCCTCGCCGCCCGCCGCGAGCAGGCGCGCTCGGTGGGGGACGTGCTCCTGCGCCGCACCCGCCTCGGGCTGCTGGCTGCGCGGGAGCTGAGCGACGGCGGTGCGGGGGAGGGCGGGTCGGGCAGCCCGGTGAGCCGTGTCGCCGACGTGCTCGCGGGCGAGCTGGGCTGGAGCGAGCAGCGCACGCACGAGGAGGTCGAGCGCTTCGCCGAGGAGGCCCACGCCGAGGGGCTGCAGGGCGCGTGAGACGGTACCGCGTGCGCGCAGTCGATCGCGTGCTCGAGCTCGGCGCGCGCCCCTGGCTGATGGGGGTCGTCAACGCTTCGCCCGACTCCTTCTCCGATGGCGGGCGCTACGGGAGCCTGGAGGAGCGCGTGGACCTCGCGCGGGAGCTTGTGGCCGCCGGCGCCGACATCATCGACATCGGGGGGGAGTCGGCCACCACCGGGCGCCCGCCCGTGCCGGCGCAGGAGGAGATCGAGCGCGTCGTGTCGCTGATCGAGCGCGTCGTCGCGGAGCTCGACTCGGATTCGGATCGAACCCACTCGGACCTCTCCCACGAGGACACCGTCCACCCCGTGGTGGTCTCCGTGGACACCTACAAGCCCGCCGTCGCCCGCGCGGCGATCGCCGCCGGCGCGCGGATCGTCAACGACGTCTCTGGCCTGCGCGACCCCGCGCTCGCCGAGGTCTGCGCCGAGACGGGGGCCGCGCTGGTGGTGATGCACACCGCTGCCGCCCCCCGCGTGCGCCGCCAGGACCCCGACCTCTACGCGGACGTGCTCGCGGAGGTGCTGGCCTTCCTGCGGGCCCGCGTCGCGGTGGCGCTGGACGCCGGCGTCGAGCGCGAGCAGTTGATCCTCGACCCCGGGCCAGACTTCGCCAAGACTCCCGCCCAGACGATCGAGCTGCTCTCCCGTGCCGAGTGCCTGCACGAGCTCGGGCTGCCGCTGCTGTGGGCGATCTCCCGCAAGGACTTCCTCGGCGCGCTCACCGGTCGCCCTCCCCGCGAGCGGCTCGCCGGCACCCTTGCCGCGCTCGCGCACGGGCTCGACGCCGGCGCGCACATCTTCCGCTTGCACGACGTGGCCGCCGCCGCGGACTTCCTCGCCGTGCGCGCCGCGCTGTCGGGCCTCGCGGGTGCTCCGCAGAGGGATCTCGTCCTCGCCGAGGAACTGAGACACGACAGGGCCTGAGGGCGTCGTGCGGTATGCCGTAAGCTGCCCTGTGCACTGAGGCCCATGCCTCACGGGTGCCGGCCGCTGGCCAACGCGACCGGACGCCAACCGCCCACACACACCGACAAGGGGAGGACCACCATGGCTGTACTCGAGCACTCCGAGCTTGACGCGAGCTCGCTCTCAGACCTGCACGCGATCGCCGATCAGCTCGGCCTCGACGGCTTCCGCCGTCTGCGCAAGGCGGAGCTGGTTGACGCGATCCTCGAGCGCTCCGGCGCCGACGGAGGCACGCAGGCCGACGGAGACCGCGGAGCGTCCGCTGCGCCCGCGGAGGAGCCTGGGGAGGAGTCCGACCGCTCGGAGCCGGAGTCCGGCCGGCGCACCGTGCGCCCGCGGCGTCCCACGCGTACACGCCGGGGCAAAGCGTCCGCCGAGGAGCAGGAGCCGGACGCCGAGCAGCGAGCGGCCAAGGAGGAGCCCGCCCGACGCCCTGCAGAGCGGGGCGCCCGTGGCGGCGAGAGTCGCGAGGAACGCGTCGTCGAGGGCGTGGTCGAGCTGCTCGGCAACGGCTCCGCCTTCCTGCGCGTCTCTCCGCCGGAGGCCTCTGACGAGGACCTCTACATCTCCGCCGCGCAGGTGCGCCGCTGCGAACTGGTCTCCGGGGACCGCGTGAGCGGCCCGCTGCGCACGCCGCGCCAGTCCGAGCGCTACCCCTCGCTGGCGCGCGTGGACACGATCAACGGCGCCTCCGCGGAGTCTGTGGCGGAGGGCACCCGCTACGAGGACCTCGCCGCCGCCTACCCGAGCGAGCGCCTCGAGCTCGACGCCGAGGACCCCACGTTGAAGGCGATCGAATGGCTCACCCCGATCGGCCGCGGCTCGCGCGTGGCGATCGTGGGGGCGGCCCGCTCCGGCAAGACCGAGACCCTGCGGCGTCTGCTTGGTGCTCTGGCCGGGCGCGAGGGCTTGGAGGTGATGCTCGTGCTCGCGGGCGTCCGTCCCGAGGAGATTGCGGCCTGGCGCGAGGGGCCTGTGGCGCCCGCCGCGGCGCTCGACCTCGCGGCCTCCGCCGACCTTCAGGGTCAGACCGTGGAACACGTCGTGGACACCGCCAAGCGCGTTGCCGCCCGCGGTGGGGACGTGGTGGTGGTGGTCGACTCGCTCGACGGCCTGCACCCCCACGCGGCACGCAGGGTCCTCGCCGGCGCCCGCAACCTCGCCGAGGGGGGCTCGCTGACGGTGATCGCCACAGCGGCCCGCCCGTTTGGGGGCGAGAGCACCGTGATCGCGCTCGACGTCACGCTGACCTCCACCGGGCGCCTGCCGGCGCTCGACCTCGCCAGCAGCGGCGCCGTGCGCCCCGAGCTGCTCGTCGGGGAGGACGGCGCCCGCGCGATCACCGAGGCCCGCGCCGCCGCTGTAGCCGGCTGACTCAGCGCCGGTAGGCCACGCGGCCCCAGGAGGGCTCGGGCGAGAGCTCGATCGGCTCGCCACCGCGGGATGGATCGCCATCGCGTCCGCCGGCGGGCTGCACGTAGGCGAAGCTGCAGGTCTCCTCGACGAAGGCCACGCCGAGCTCGCCCTCGTTGACGCGCTGGTCGAGCCACGCGCCACGGAATACGAGGCGGCGCAACCAGTGCACTAGTGAGCGCTCCGCCGGACCCACCAGCTCGGCCCAGCACTCGTTGACGTGTTCCCCCAGCGCCGAGGCCGGGTCGTGGATCTCGCCGTTGACCGCGAGGTTGACGAGGTCTTCGAGCTCGTCCTCCCCGAGCCGGCCCCCGACGAAGCCCACCTTCAGCGCGGCCTGCTCGCAGCGCTCGGCGAAGTCCTCCTCGTTGAAGGTGAAGCGCAGCTCCCCGTATTCGAGGACGAAGTCCTCTCCCGAGTCGTAGTTTCCGCGGCGTGTCTTGTCCATGACGTAAGTGCCGGGAGGTCGTGTCGGGTCCCGAGCCGTCGCAATCATAAGCCCGGCTCCTGCCTGCGTGGGGGGCATGAATGGGAACTTGCACGGGCCGTCCGCGTATACGCTCCGGGCTGATGGCGCGCCTGAGCGAGCACGGACTGCGTAAGTCGGTCGGGGTTCCCGGCCTGTTCGCGACCGCCTACGGGAACGTCGGCTCCTCGATCTACTACGCGCTGGGGCTCGTCGCCGCGCACGCGCTGGGGCTCACCCCGCTGGTCTTCCTGTTTGCCGGCGGCCTGTTCGCGCTGACCGCGAAAACGTACGCCGAGGGCGCCTCGATGTTCCCCGAAGCGGGCGGGTCCTCGTCGTTCGCGCGCCACGCCTTCGACGACGTCGTCTCGTTCTTCGCCGGCTGGGCGCTGAGCCTCGACTACATCCTCACGATCGCGATCTCCGCGTTCTTCGTCCCGCACTACCTGAGCGCGTTCCCCGGCCTGGGCGCGCTCAAGCACAACCCGGACGACATCTTCGGGGGCCTGATCGTGGTCGCCGTGCTGGCGTGGCTGAACATCCGCGGGCTCGGCGAGTCGGCCAAGCTCAACCTCGTCCTGGCGATCGTGGACCTCAGCACGCAGATCATGCTGGTCTGCCTCGGGGTCGCGCTCGTGCTGAACCCCTCGCTGCTGGTCCACCAGGTGCACCTGGGCTCGGTGCCTACCTGGAAAGAACTGATCTTCGCGCTGTCGCTGGCGATGCTCGCCTACACGGGCATCGAGACCGTCGCCAACATGGCCGAGGAGTCCACCGACCCGGGCAGGCAGGTGCCGAAAGCCGTGAACCTCGTGGTGCTCGCCGTGCTGGCGGTCTACGCGGGCATCTCGGTGGTCGCCCTCTCGGCGTTGCCGGTCGTGCACCACGGCGTCGGCTACAGCGCCGAGCTCAAACAGTCGTTCCCCAAACCTGGGTACGCGACCTCGCTCGGCGGCTTCTTCGAGAACGACCCGATGCTCGGCGTGGTCGAGCACCTCGGGCTGCACGGCACGGTGCTGAAACTGGCCACGTACTACCTCGGGCTGCTCGCCGCGACGATCCTGTTCATCGCGACCAACGCCGGGATGATCGGGATCTCGCGCCTGTCGTGGTCGCTCTCCGAGCACCGCCAGCTGCCGCAGTTGTTCTCCAAACTGCACTCCAAGTACCGCACGCCGTGGTTCACGCTGGTCTTCTTCTCGCTGCTGGCCGGCACCCTGATCCTCTACGGCAACACCGAAGTGCTCGGCAACCTCTACTCGTTCGGCGCGATGCTCTCCTTCACGACGGCGCACGCGGCGATTGTGAAGCTGCGCGTCAGCGACCCAGATCGCGAGCGCCCCTACCGCAGCCCGTGGGGGGTGCGCATCAAAGGCGCCGAGATACCGATGACCGCCGTGATCGGCGGTCTCGGTACGGCCGCGGCGTGGGTCGCGGTGACCGTGCTGCACACCGAGGCGAAGATCGTCGGCATCCCCTGGATGGTGCTCGGGATGGGCGGCTACTTCTACTACCGCAAACGTCAGGGCCTGGACCCGCGCAAGTCCTACCGCCTGCCCCGCGCCGAGCGCCCCCCAGACTTCGCGGAGCTCGGCTACCGCACCGCGCTGGTGCCGATCTTCGGCGAGGACGTCAGCGCCACTGCGCTCTCGAGCGCCGCCAAGCTGATCGGCGAGGACGGGGTGCTGTACGCGGTGTTCGTGCTGCCCGTCCCCTCCCAGCTCTCGTTGGAGGCGGGCCTCGAGGAGGAGGAGGCCCAGGGCCGCTCGGTGCTGGAGAGCGCGCGCATCCAGGCGCGCCGCGCGGGCTTGAAGATCCACACCGGCCTGATCCGCACGCGCAACCCCGGCGCGGCGCTCGTCCAGGAGGCCCAGCGGCTGCACTCCGACGTGATCTACTGGTCGACTCTCCACGCCCCCGCCGGCGAGCGGCGCATCGGGCCGACCGCGGTCTACCTGCTGGGCAAGCGCCCCTGTCGTGTGATCATCGAGACCGAGGGCGTCAGCCGGACGCCGGCTGTTCCGGGGCCTGCAGCCCGAGCACCACGCGCGCCCGCGTGACGCCGCCGGGCAGCGACTCCCCGCCGCCCACGGCGATGGCGCTGAGCGGCGCGACCGCCGAGGCGAAGCCCGAGAAGCCCGGGGTCTGGTTGAGCCCGAGCGATTCGATTAGACCGGAGAGCGTGTGGACTTCGACCAGCGCGCTCGGCTGGATCCCCTGACCGAGCGCGCTCGCAGCGGCGGTGTAGCTGGAGGTGCCGGCCAGCGTGCTCTGGGGTTTGAGCGCTTCCTGGATCGAGGACGACCCGATCCCCGCCACGAACTTCCCCTGCCCGTAGGCCAGCGTCAGCGTGAGGGGGAAGTTGGGCAGCTTCACGGTCACCGCCGTTTCGGTGCCCGGGACGGAGGTGGGGGAGGTGCTCCCGCCCGCTTCGCGGTAGGCCTGCGCGAACTTGGCGACCGCTTCACGTGAGCGCGCTGGATTCTTGGAGTCGATGACGACCGCCGCCTGCAGGCTCAGCACGCTGCTGCCACTCACGTAGACGCCGGTCGCGCCCATCCAGCTCAGCAGGTCGCGCTGCACGTTGAGCGCGTGCGAGCTCAGCGGCGCGAACGCAGCGCCGAAGCTGATGCTGCCGAGGCTCACTCCCGAGGCCAGCGAGGCGAGTGCGTGCAGGCCCTGGGTGTTGCCAGCGAACGTCTTGCCGAAGTCTCCGAACCCGATCGCCAACCACGAGCTGCCGGGGAGCCCGCGCAGGACCTGCGCTCCGCTCGTGGAGCCGGCGGCGGCGGATCCGCTCGATTCGTCAGAGGGGTGGGTGGAGCTCGATTCCCCCGCCGCCGAGCTCGATCCGCTCGTCGAGGAAGTCGAGGGCAGCGTGTCGAGGTCGATCGCCACCGAGTCTGCGCTGGGGATCACCGACAGGTACAGCTGGCCCGGGTTGCTGAGCAGGCCCTCCACCAGGGGCAGGATCGACGATCCTTCTTCGCTGCTGCCGGCGGCCTTCGCGGAGTGCGCGAGCTCTTCGGGGCTGAAGTAGGCGTTGGCAAGCGCTCCGGATTCGGCGGTCGAGGTCAGCTTTGTGTAGGGCGCCGCCTGCGCCAGCGACGGGCCGCCGGCCGCCGTGTCGATCACGCTCTTCAGCCCCGCTTCGCTGCCGATCACCGCGAAGCGGTGCACGATCCCCTCGGCCACCCCGTCGGGGGACACCTGGTAGGTGACGCCGCGGTAGCTCTCGCTGTGCGCGCCCGCACTGTGCGCCTGGGCTTCGAGGAACGAGCGCGCCGCGTTGACGTTGGTGGTGTTGAGCACCAGCGCCCCCTGGGCCCCGCTCGAACTGAGCGCCGCGGACAGCCCGCCCTGGCCGGACGATCGACGATCAGATGCGATCGTCTGATCGACCAGCGCCGCTTCCACGCCAGTGAGCCCTTCGGAGAGGGCTTTCTTGAGCAGTTCTCCTCCTAGCAGGCCCTGGGCGCGGGCGAGATCGACCGCGCTGAGGAAGACCCCCGCGTGGGGCCCCAGCCACGGCTCGACTTCCTTGGAGTAGTTGGGGGTCTTGCCGGTGGGTCCCGCCAGCAGCTTCAGCAGTCCTTCGAACGGTTTCTGGCGCCCCGTGAGCGTGCGCCCCGCCGAGGTCGCGTCCGTCTTCAGGCTGCCTTCGGGGCGCACCACCGCGTCGAGGTACAGCGGTGTCGAGGCCGGGGTCACTGTCGCGGGGCTCGCGCTCGTGCCGGGACTGCTCGAGGAGCCGCACCCTGCGAGCGCCGCAGCAGCGACGGTCATCAGGAGCATCAGGAGGGCTGCTCGGGCGGTGCGTCTCATGAAAGAGATCGTATGCCCACGACCGGCGAACTTGCAACTTGCCTCGCAGATCGCGGCCCTGCAGCCCCGTTTGCAGCTTTTGGCGCACTCGGAGGCTCCTTGCACGACGCCTTGAAAACCAGCGAGGTGCAGGGATTTTTGGGCATAAGGAGGGCGTCGGAGAGGGAAAGTGGGGAAAAATGTGCAATTGGGGTTGCGTTGTGGGGGAAAGTGGGGTACTTTGCCGGGAACGAGCCGAGGTGGAGAGGCTCCTCCCACCTCTCCACCTCGGCTCCAACGACTGGATCAGGAGCCTCTCAAGTGGCTTTCCGTGGCACCTTCGACCACACGCTCGACGTCAAGAACCGCCTCACGGTCCCGGCGCGCTACCGCGCGACGCTGGCGGAGGGAGTGGTGATGGCGATGCCCGTCGACCTCGAGCCATGCATCGGGGTGTGGCGCCCGCAGGAGTACGAGCGCTACACCGAGCGCGCGCTGGCGCAGTTGGACCCGCTCTCCCCGCGACTGGCCGAGCTCGAGCGGTTCTTCTACGGCAGCTCCCAGGACGTCGAGCTGGACTCAGCAGGGCGCATCATGCTCCCCGGCTTCCTCGCCGAGCATGCGGGGCTGAGCAAGGAGGTCGTGGTCGTCGGCGCCGGGGACCGCCTGGAGCTGTGGGACCGCGACCGTTGGAACGAGCACCGACCGACGCTGCTGAGCGGCGTCGCGGAGATCACCGCGCGTGTGGATCATGCTGCTTGACATGCCCAGGATGAGGCGGAGACCTCTCGTCTCGTGCTAGGCACTATCGACATGACAAGCATCCATATCCCGGTGCTGGCTGGCGAGCTGATCGGCGTGCTCGATCCTCATCCGGGGCAGATCGCGGTGGACTGCACCTTCGGCGGCGGCGGTCATGCTCGCCTGGTGGCCGAGCGCCTGGGCGCGGAGGGGATGCTGGTGGCGATCGACCGCGACCCCGAGGCCGAGGAGCGCTTTGCGGAGCTCGCCGAGGAGGTGCCGTGCGCGGTGCGCTTCATCCACAGCGGGTATGCCGAAGCGCTGGAACTGCTCGCGAGCGAGGGGGTGCGTGCGGACGTGGCGTACTTCGACCTGGGGATGTCCTCGATGCAGGTGGACACCCGCGAGCGCGGCTTCTCCTACTCCTACGACGCGCCGCTCGATATGCGCATGGATCCCGAGCAGGAGCTCGACGCCCGCGAGGTGCTCGCCACCTGGGAGCAGCGCCGCCTGGCGGCGATGATGCGCGAGCTCGGCGAGGAGCGCCACGCGGGCGCGATCGCCCGCGCGATCGTGCGCCGCCGCGAACGGGCGCCGATCGAGACCACGCACGAGCTCGTGGAGATCGTCAACACTGCCATCCCCACCCCCGCGCGCTTCGCCGGCGGGCACCCCGCCAAGCGGGTCTTTCAGGCGCTGCGGATCGCCGTCAACGACGAGCTCGGCCAGCTCGACCGCGGGCTGCCACTGGCGTGGGAGCTGCTGTGCGAGGGCGGGGTGCTCGCCGGGATCTCCTTCCACTCGCTGGAGGACCGGCGCGTGAAGCGCTTCCTCGCCGAGCGCGCCCGGGGCTGTATCTGCCCGCCCGACCTGCCCGTGTGTGCCTGCGGGCGTGAGCCCCAGGCGGCGCTGCTCACGCGCCGCGCGATCACGGCCTCCGCGGGCGAGCTCGCGCACAACCCGCGTGCGGCCTCGGCGCGGCTGCGCGCCGCGAGGAAGCTGGCAGAGAAGCCGGGGAACCCGGGGAACCAGGGAGGCGCGGGATGACTGCAGCCAACTGGCCTGCGAGTGTGGGATCGGCTGAGAGGGCGCGCCCTGGGGGTGTGGCGTGACCCCGCCACCCGCCGGGGCCGTGGCCGTGCCTGCCCCCGCGGTTCGCCCGCGGCGTCGGGTGGGTGGCCCGCCATCTCATGGCCGCCCCGCGCGGCCACTGCGGCCGCCAGCGCGTCCGCGGCGGGTCTCCGGACCCACCCGCCCCGCCGCGCGCACCCCTGCGCCCACCGGGCAGCGCCTGCCCTACCACCTGCTTGATCGGCTGATCCGCGGGCGCGCGTGGATCGCAGTGGTCGGGTTCGCGCTGATCGGGATCGTGGCGGCGCAGCTGTGGGTGGTCAAGCTGAACGTGGGTATCGGCCGCGCGATTGAGCACGCGGCGACGCTGCAGCGAGAAAACTCGACGCTGGCGATCGAAGACTCGACGCTGGCCTCTGCCGAACGCATCGAACAGCTGGCGTCCGCCCAGGGCATGGTGCCCGCGCCCCCGGGCGCGCTGCACTTCGACACGGTGCGGGGCCCGCTCGACGTGCGCCTCGCCGCGGCGGCGCTCACCAAACCCACACAGCTGCAGGCAGCCGCCAGCGCCACCGCTGGTATGGAAGCAAGTACGGGCACCGCCACCGGCGGCGAAACGGCGAGCGCGGAAGTGACGACGTCTGCGCCGAGCGCTTCCACGGAAACCCCACCCGCCCCGGCGGAAAGCGAGAGTCCCCCGGCCGCCACGACGGCGACGGCGCCCTCCACGACGGCTGCGTCCACTCCGGAACCGTCGGCGACGGGCGGAGCCTCCGAAGCGGCGAGCACGCCGGCCGCGACGGGCGGAGCCTCCGAAGCGCCGGCGAGCGCGCCGGCCGGCGCGGGCGGGGGCACCCAGGCGGCCCCGGGGGGGTAGCGCGCGGTGGCGAGCGACCGAACAGGGAGACACTCGCTGCGCTCGCATCCCCAGTTCGGCCAGCGCCGGATCGGGGCGCTGTTCGCGGTGTTCGTGGCGCTGCTGGCGGTGGCCGCGGCGCGCACCATGTACCTCGGGGTGGTGCACGGCGCGGCGCTGCGCCGGCTGGCGCACACCCAGCAGGTGACCGATGAAACGGTGCCGGCCCAGCGGGGCACGATCACCGATCGCAACGGGACGGTGCTGGCGATCTCCGAGCCGGCCGACGAAATCTCGGCGACCCCGTACCTGGTCAAGGACCCCCTGGAAGCCGCCGAGCGCCTGGCGCCGCTGCTCGGGCGCCCGCAGGCGCAGGTGCTGACCGACCTGAGCGAGCGCAGCGGCTTCGTGTACCTTGCGCGCGCGCTGCCGGCGGCGCAGGCGCAGGCGGTGCTGGCGCTGAACGTCCCCGGGGTGACGGCCACGCCGACGACGCGCAGGGTGTACCCCCGGGGCGCGCTGGCGGGGCAGGTGCTGGGGGTCAACGGGGGAACCGCCGGGGAAGGGCTGTCGGGTCTCGAATACGCGGACAACGCGGCTCTGCGCGGGAAGGCGGGCGAGCGGCGGGTGGTCAGCGACGCGCGGGGCCAGCCGGTGTCGATCGCCAATGTGCGCCGCGAAGCGCCGGGCGCGCAACTGCGGCTGACGCTCGACGCGAACATCCAGCAGCGCAGCGAAGCGGTGCTGAGCGCGGTGGGCCGGGTCTTTCACCCGCACGACGCGACGGCGATCGTGATGAACCCGGACACGGGTGCGGTGCTGGCGATGGCGAACTGGCCGCAGATGAACCCGAACAAAGCGGAGGTCGGCTCCGAGGAAGAACTGGAGAACCGCGCGGTGAGTTTCGACTACGAACCAGGCTCAACCTTCAAGGCGGTGACGGTCTCGGGGGCGCTGCAGGAAAACCTGATCACACCGAACACGGAATTCGACGTCCCCGACGAGATCCAGGTGGCCGACCGCACGATCCACGACGCGGAGGAACACCCCGAAGAGATGTTGAGCACGGCGCAGATCCTCGCGCAGTCGAGCAATGTGGGGGCGATCAAGATCGGGGCGCTGGAGGGGCAGGACCGCTTCAACGCGTGGGTGCATCGCTTCGGCTTCGGGGCCCGTACGGGGATCGAACTGCCGGGCGAGGAAACGGGGCAGGTGCTGCAGCCGAGCGAATACTCGGGCTCCTCGATGGGCAACCTGCCGATCGGCCAGGGCGAGTCGGTGACCCCGATCCAGATGGCCACGGCGTACGCGGCGATCGCCAACGGCGGCATCCTGCGCCCAGCACACATCGTTGCAGCGGTGAACGGCCACCCGACCCAGCTGCCGGCCGGCCACCGCGTGATCTCGGCGAGCACCGCGGCGCAGGTGCGCCAGATGCTGCGCGGGGTGCTCGCTCCGGGGGGCACCGCCAGCGAGGTCTCGGTCCCGGGCTACCAGCTCGCGGGCAAGACGGGCACGGCCAGCAAGGTGGACCCCACGACCGGCGAATACTCAGAAACGGCGTACGTGGCCTCGTTCATGGGCTTCGCCCCGGCCTCCGACCCGAAGCTGGAGTGCGCGGTGATCGTCGACGAACCGCAGAGCGGCTCGATCTACGGCGGCACCGTCGCCGCCCCGGCGTTTGGCCAGATCATGGCCTTCGCGCTGCCGTACCTCGGCGTCCCGGCCGGGTAAAGTGGCGGAGATGCCGTTCGAACATGTAGACGTGCTGATCGTCGGGGCCGGCTTGTCCGGTATCGGCGCCGGGTGTCATTTGCAGGATAAGTGCCCGGGCAAGACCTACGCGATCCTCGAGGCGCGCGAGAGTATCGGCGGGACGTGGGATCTGTTCCGGTATCCGGGGATCCGCTCGGACACGGACATGTACACGCTGGGCTACTCGTTCCGGCCGTGGAGGGGGGAGCAGGCGATCGCGGACGGGTCCTCGATCCTCAGCTATGTGCGCCAGACCGCGAGTGAGTATGGCGTCGAGGAGAAGGTCCGCTTCCACCACCGCGTGGTGCGCGCGGAGTGGTCCACAGAGGATGCGCGGTGGACGGTGGAGGCCGAGCGCACCGACACCGGGGAGACGGTGTGGCTGAGCTGCGGCTTCCTGCTGATGTGCAGCGGGTACTACCGCTACGACGAGGGCTATACGCCGGAGCTCCCTGGCGCGGAGCGCTTCGCCGGGCGCATCGTGCATCCGCAGCGGTGGGGCGAGGACGTCGAGTACGCCGGCAAGCGCGTGGTCGTGGTGGGCAGCGGCGCGACTGCGATCACGCTCGTCCCCGCGATGGCGCAGAGCGCCGCGCACGTCACGATGCTGCAGCGCTCACCCAGCTACGTCGTCTCGCTGCCTTCCGAAGACCCGCTCGCCAAGTCGCTGCGCCGCTGGCTGCCCGCCAGGGCCGTGTATCCGGTCATGCGCTGGAAGAGCGTCCTGCTGATGATGCTGAGCTTTCAGTTCTCGCGACGCCGGCCGCAGGCGATGAGGGCGCTGATCCGCAAAGGCATCGAACGCCAGCTCCCGCTGGGGTTCGACGTCAACAGGCATTTCACGCCCACGTATAACCCGTGGGATCAGCGCCTGTGCCTGGTACGCGACGGCGATCTCTTCGAGGCGATCCGCGAGGGTCGCGCGTCGGTCGTCACCGATCGCATCGAGACGTTCACCGAGCGGGGTCTGAAGCTCACTTCCGGCACCGAGCTGGAGGCCGACCTGGTCGTCACCGCGACCGGCCTGAACCTGCTGGCGTTGGGAGGCATGCAGATCGCCGTCGACGGCCGCGAGGTGAAGCTCTCCGAGACGATGAGCTACAAGGGCATGATGCTCAGCGGCGTACCGAACCTCGCGTTCACGGCGGGGTACACCAACGCCTCGTGGACGCTCAAGTGCGACCTGACCCACGACTACGTGTGTCGTCTGCTGAAACATAAAGACGAGCACGGGTACCGGCAGTGCACGCCGCGCAACCGGGACCCTTCGGTCGCCGAGCTGCCGTTCATCGACCTCGCCTCAGGCTACGTGCTGCGCTCGATCGACCAGTTCCCGAAACAGGGGTCGAAGGCTCCGTGGCGGCTGCACCAGAACTATCCGCTCGACATCGTGAGCCTCAGGTTCGGGGCGCTCGAGGACGGCGCGATGGAGTTCTCGGGCGCCGGGGCGGCGAGCGAGACCTTGGAGCGGGTCCTCGCCTGAGTGCCCTGGAGCGACGGTCGAGCCCCCGGAGCTGGCCCCCCGCCTGGGGTGCCGGGGGCCGCAGCGGCCTGAAAAGCAGGAGTCCGCGGGGCGCGTCGGGGGCTGAAACTAGACTCAGAGCCGATGAGGCGAAGGCGGCGTGTGCACTGATGAGGCTGGCTGAGCTCATCCCGGCCGGGCTAGGCGCGAGTGGCGTCACGGGCGAGACCGCGGCGGTGGAGATCGAGGGTCTCGCTTACGACAGCCGGCGGGTGCAGCCGGGGACGCTGTTCTTTTGCGTGCCGGGCGGGCACAGCGACGGCCACGACCACGCGGCGCAGGCGGTGGCGGCGGGGGCGGCGGCGCTTGTGGTGGAGCGCCCGCTGGGGCTGGGGGTGCCCGAGGTTCTCGTGCCCTCCGCGCGCGCGGCGGAGGGGCCGGTGGCGGCGCGCTTCTATGGCGACCCGAGTGCCACGCTCGAGGTGGTGGGGGTGACGGGCACCAACGGCAAGACCACCACCGCGTACCTCGTGCGGGCGCTGCTTGAAGCCGGCGGGCGCCCCTGCGGGCTGCTGGGCACGGTGACGTCTGTCGTCGGAGGGGAGAAGCGGCCGGTGTCCCGCACGACCCCCGAGGCGATCGATCTGCAGGCCGCCCTGCGCGCGATGCTCGACGGGGGCGAGGGCGCGTGCGCGATGGAGGTCTCCTCGCACGCCCTGGAGCTCGGACGCGCCGCGGGGGTGCGCTTCGCCGCGGGGATCTTCACCAATCTGACGCAGGACCACCTCGACTTCCACGGCACGATGGAGGAGTACTTCCAGGCCAAGCGGCGGCTGTTCGTGCCGACGCCCCCGGGTGTGAGCGTCCTCAACGTGGACGACCCCTACGGGCGCCGGCTCGCGACCGAGCTGCCGGGGGCGGTGACGTTCGCGGTGGAGGGGGCGGGCGGCGCGATCTCCGCGCTCACGCGGACACCGGACAGGGAGGTCTCCGCGCTGGAGGACGTCGCGTCCCGGGCCACCTATCGAGCGACCGGTGTGTGCTGCGACTTCCAGGGGTGCCGCTTCACTCTGCACACCACCGAGGGCCGGCGCGAGGTGGCGCTCCCGCTGCCGGGCCGCTTCAACGTCGCCAACGCGGTGGGGGCGCTCGCGGCCGTCCACTCGCTGGGCGTGGACCTCGCCACGCTGGTGGCGGCGCTGGAGCGTGGGGTGCGGGTGCCGGGGCGCTTCGAGCCCGTCAACGAGGGCCAGGAGTACGCGGTGCTGGTGGACTATGCCCACACGCCGGACTCGCTGGAGAACGTGCTGCGCGCGGCGCACGAAGTGGCTGAGGGGCGCGTGATCTGCGTGTTCGGCGCCGGCGGGGACAGGGACCGGGGCAAGCGTCCGCTGATGGGTGAGGTGGCGGCTCGCCTGGCAGACGTCGTGATCGTGACCTCCGACAACCCCCGATCGGAAGACCCGGAGGCGATCATCGCCGAGATCCTGCACGGCGCCACACAGACCCGCGCGATCGGGACGCTACCGGTCGAGTCGATCGCTGACCGTCGCTCGGCGATCGACCGTGCGATCGCGGTCGCGGAGCGCGGTGATGTGGTGGTCATCGCGGGCAAGGGCCACGAGCAGGGCCAGGAGTTCGCGAACGGGAGGAAGGTGCCCTTCGACGATGCGACGGTCGCTCGTGAGGCGCTGCGCAGGCACCGTGTGCACGTGGCCGGGGCGACGGCGTGATCGAGTGGGACGCGGCGCAGGTGGCCGCGGCCGCGGGAGCGCAGGTGGTGCGCACGGGTAGTGGTCTACCAACCCCGGGCGGCGTGGACGCTGCAGGACCGAGCCGCGTGAGTATCGACTCGCGCAGCGTGCAGCCAGGGGACCTGTTCGTGGGCCTGCCGGGGGAGCGGCTGGACGGCGGCGTCTACGCGGCGCAAGCGCTGAGCGCGGGTGCATGGGGCGTGCTGGTGCGCCCCGCCCACGCGGAATCCCTTGAGGCTGGCGTCACTGCTGCGTCCGCCGGGCCCGCCGACACACCTGGCGGCTCAGACCCCGGCAGCGGCGCCGTGCTCGTCCACCCCGACCCGCTGGCCGGCCTACAGTCGCTCGCGCACGCGTGGCGGCGGGCGCTGGGCGAGGCGGGGGCGAAGGTGGTCGCGGTCACGGGCTCGACGGGGAAGACCTCGACGAAGGACATCCTCGCGGCGCTGCTACGCGGCGCGGAAGCGGAGCTCGGCGGCCCGACGGTGGCGAGCCCGGCGAATCTCAACACTGAGATCGGGCTGCCGCTGGCGGTGCTCGCCGCGTCGCGGGGCACGCGGGTGCTGGTGCTGGAGATGGCGATGCGGGGGCGGGGGCAGATCGCGCAGCTGACGGCGATCGCCGAGCCTGAGGTGGGCGTGATCGTGAACGTGGGCCCAGTGCACCTACGGCAGCTGGGGTCGCTGGAGGCGGTGGCGGCCGCGAAGGCGGAGCTGATCGCGGGCATGGCACCGGGCGCGACTGCGGTGGTGCCGGCCGGTGAGCCGCTGCTCGCGGTGCACCTGCGCGAGGATCTGAAGACCGTGAGGTTCGGAGAGGGCGGGGACGTGGAGCTCGTGGAGCGCCGGGAGGATGGGGAGGTGATGATCATCGACCACGCTGGCGGTGGGGAGTGCGCGTCCGCGGAGGCTGCATCGGGCGGCGAGCAGGGCGGGCTCATCCGCGTGAGGCCGTCGTTCGCCCAATCCCATAACCTGCGCAACCTGGTGGCCGCGGTGGCTGCCGCGCGCGCTCTCGGCGTGACCCCCGCGGGGAGGGTGGTAGTGCGGTTCTCGGCGCTGCGCGGTGAGCGCATCGCACTGCCGGAGGAGATCGTGGTGATCAACGACTGTTACAACGCCAACCCGATGTCGATGCGCGCCGCGCTCGACGACCTCGCAGCGAGCGCGCCGGCGCGCCGCGTGGCGGTGCTCGGCGACATGCTCGAGCTGGGCCCCGAGGAGCGGCGCCTGCACCGCGAGATCGGCGCGTACGCCCGCGCGCGGGGGGTTGAGCTGCTGGTCGCGGTCGGTTCCCTGGCGGGTGAGGTGGGGGAGGGATTCGAGGGAGAGGTCCACTGCGTGGCGGACGCCGCCGCGGCGGCCGAGGCTCTGTCAGGGCTGTTGCGCGCGGGCGACTACGTGCTCGTGAAGGGCTCGCGCGGGGTCGGCCTGGAGCTGGTCGCCGAGACGCTGGTGGGGGGGGCGAGCCAGCCGGGAGTCGCGGGATCGCCCACAGGGACAGAGCCTGCCGGACCGCCCACGGGCGCCGTGGCGGCGGGGCCAGCCGAGCTCGCGCCCGCGCCCGCAGGGGACCGCTAAGGTGGGCCGCGTTCTGATCGGGGGCACCGCGGCGCTCTTGATCTGCATCTTCCTGAGCCCGAAGTTCATCGAGTTCCTGCGCAAGCGTGAGTTCGGGCAGCAGATCCGCGAGGAGGGCCCAGAGGGCCACCGCCAGAAGGCTGGCACCCCGACGATGGGCGGTGTGATCGTCTTCATCGCGGTTGCGATCCCGTTCCTGATCCTGACGGGCGGCGAATGGCGGGCGCTGGGGGTGTTCGGCACGATGCTGGCGTGCGCGCTGCTGGGCTTCGCCGACGACTACACCAAGCTCGTGCGGCGCCGCTCGCTCGGTCTGCGGGCGCGCACGAAGCTGGGGGTGACGATCGCGATCTCGCTGGGGCTGTGGTTCGTGGCGACCCACGAGGCCCACCTGCAGGAGACGCTGCGGCTGCGGATCGTGGACTACCACGTGGACCTGGGGCCGTTCTACCCGCTGCTGATCTACCTGGTGGTGGCGGGCACAACCAGCGCGGTCAACCTCACCGACGGCCTCGACGGCCTCGCGGCGGGCTGCGCGGCGATCGTGCTGCTCGCGTACGTCGGCATCACGTTCATCACCTCGGAGTACGTCTCCACCCAGTCGGACCTTTCGATGCTCGCGGGGTGCCTGGTGGGGGGGTGCATCGGCTTTCTGTGGTTCAACGCGTTCCCGGCGACGATCTTCATGGGCGACACCGGCGCGCTGGGGTTGGGGGGCGCGATCGCGGGCCTCGCGGTGATGACCCAGACGGAGGTGCTGCTGATCCTGCTCGGCGGGATCTTCGTGATCGAGGCGCTGTCGGTCGCGATCCAGGTGCTCTACTTCCAGCTGCGCCATAAGCGTGTCTTCCTGATGGCCCCGATCCACCACCACTTCGAGCTGCGCGGCTGGTCGGAGACCAAGATCATCCTGCGCTTCTGGATCATCGCCGCGATCTGCTGCGCGATCGGCTTCACGATCTACCGCCAGAGCATCGCCTGAAGCGCCGTCGCCTGAGCCGCCCGCCGCGGCGCGAGGTCGCGGTCCGTTGCGCTCGTCCCGACGGTCGTGTACGATGCCCCTGGGTTGGGTTGACGATGCGTACGTCTGGGTGCACCGAAGGGAGTCTGGGTTGATGCGATGTCCGCTGCGTTGGCTGATTGCGACGGTAGGCACCTGCCTGGCCTTTGCCGTTCTGCCCGCCGCGGCGCTCGCCGGTTCCGCGCCGGCGATCGAAGACGAGTCCGTCTCGCAGGTGACTCCGACCGGCGCCACACTCGAAGCGCAGATTGATCCAAATGGCCTTTACACGGCCTACGAGTTCCAGATCGATACGAACGCCAGCTACAACTACACGAAACCCGACTGTCCCCTCCCACTGCCGGGATTCATGCAGTGCGAATCGATCACCGATGGACCGCCGTTGCCGCCCGGGTTGGTCGAGCCCAAACCCGAGTACATCCCGGCGGGGTTCGGCGATCAGTCCGTCAGCGTCGATCTGGCAAGTATCGGGGCGACCCTTGATCCCGCTACGACGTACCACTACCGGATCATCGCTTCCAACGGCGGTCAGATAGTCGAAGGCCCCGATCAGACATTCACGACGCCTTCGGCGGCCACCGCACCCGTGATCGAATCGGTGTCGCTCTCGCACCTGACCCGGACCGACGCGACGCTTGAAGGGAAGATCGACACCGAGGGGCTGGCGACGACTTATCAGTTCTATATGTGGTCCTCCTGCGCGCACGAAAGGTGCGAATACATGAGGGCGATCCCGCTGCCGTCCGGAAGGCTCCTCGGCTCCTTCGTCGGCCAGAGCGTCAGCCTCGACCTCAACAGCGCCGGCGTGACCTTGAGGGACGGGGAAGAGTATGGCTGGGGAGTGACCGCAACCCACGAAGGGGGCGAACACGCAAGCGTGAACGGTGGAGTGTTCGAACCGCCGGAAGGCCTGTTCGAACCGCTGAGCTCGAAAGTCTCGCCTGAATCCAGCGGCGGCCAGCCCCCGGCGTCGGGCAGCAGCGATCAGCCCGCCGGGGCTGGAACATCTTCCTCGCCGGTGCTCCAGGTCTCGAGTCCGCTCGGTGAGTCGGCGAAGACGGGCACGGGTAAGCCGAAATCCGAGCACGGCAAGCACCTCAAGGGTAAGCACCACGGCAAAGCCGCGAAGCGTCAGACAAAGGCCAAGAAGCACAAGCGGTAGGCCGCCGCGGGAGGCTTTCGCGGGCTGGCGTCGAAGTGGCTGGGGATGCCTCCGGCCGCGCGCGGCGCCAAAGCCAAAGCCCAGGGATGGAGCGGTGCCCGCCCCCAGCCGCTCGAGCACCGCATCCTGCTGACCGCGACGCTCTGCCTGCTGGCGTTCGGGGCGGTGATGGTCTACAGCGCCTCCTCGGCGAGCACGGTGCTGCAGGGCGAAGGCAACGGCAGCGCCTACCTCGTGAAGTTCGTGATCTTCGGGGGGGTGGGGCTGGCGCTGATGCACTACCTGGCGCGCAACGGGGTCGCGAAGGTGCAGGGCGTCGTCGCGCCGCTGCTGGCGGTCTCGTTCGTGCTCGTGCTGGCGGTCCACATCCCGCACGTGGGGGTCTCCGTCAACGGGGCGCGCCGGTGGATCGGCCCGGGCATCTTCCAGTTCGAGCCCTCCGAGCTGCTGAAGCTTGCGCTGACGCTCTACGCCGCCACGCTGCTCGCGCGCCGCCCGCAGCGCGTGCACGACCTGCGCGAGCTCTCGCGGCCACTGCTGGTCGTGGTCGGCGGCGCCTGCCTGCTGGTGGTGAGCGAGCCGGACCTCGGCAGCGCCCTGGTGATCGCGTTCACGACCTCCGCGCTGCTGCTCGCCGCCGGGATTCCGCTGCGCAACCTCGCGATCCTCGCCGGCTGCGCGCTGGCGGTGGTCGCGCTGTACGCGCTCGCGCAGCCTTACGCCCGCGCGCGGCTGACCTCGTTCCTGGACCCCTGGGCGCACGCCTCCGGCAGCGGCTTCCAGGCCGTCCAGGGCCAGATCGCGATCGGCTCGGGTGGCCTCCTCGGGGTGGGGCCGGGCCAATCGGTGCAGAAGATCTTCTACCTCCCGGAGGCACAGACCGACTTCATCCTCGCGGTGATCGCCGAAGAGCTCGGGGTGGTGGGGGTGTACGCGCTGTTCTTCCTCTACGCGCTGATCGGCTACGCGGGTCTGCGCGCGGCGAAGCGAGCGCGCAGCCTCTACAGCGCGCTGATCGCGGTCGGCATGACCACGCTGATCCTCTCCCAGGCGCTGCTCAACGTGTTCGCGGTGCTCGGCCTCGCGCCGCTCACGGGTGTGCCGCTGCCGTTCATCTCCTACGGGTCCACCAGCCTCGTCGTGATGCTCGCCGCGATGGGCCTGCTGCTGAACGTCGCCTCCGGCACCAGCGCCCACATACGCGTGGTGGGCGACGCGCGTGAGCGCAAACAGGCAGGATTGGTCGGTGAGCGCAAGGCCGCCCAGAGTCGTGATCGCAGCCGGGGGGACCGCCGGACACGTCGTGCCGGCGCTCGCGGTGGCTGACGCCCTGCGCGCGCGGGGCGCAGAGGTGACGTTCATCGGCGGCGAGCGCGCGGAGGCGCAGCTGGTGCCGGCCGCGGGGTACCCGCTGGGCACGATCTCGGTCGTCGGCCTGGACCGCCGCAACCCGCTGCGGGCGGCGCGCGCGGTGGCGCTCGCGGTCCGGGCGTTCCTGCGCGCCCGCGCGCTGCTGGGGGAGCTCGAGCCGGACGCGGTGATGGGCGGCGGCGGCTACGTCTCCGGGCCGGTGGGCCTCGCCGCGCTCACACGCCGCGTGCCGCTGGTGCTGACCGAGGCTGACAGCCACCTCGGCCTGGCCAACCGCGCGCTCGCTCCGTTCGCGCGGAGGGTCTGCCTGGCATTTCCGCTCACAGGCCGTACGGGGCGTCGCTACAGGGTCACGGGCCGCCCAATCCCCCCGCCCCAGGAGGACCGCGCCGGCGCGCGTGAGCGGCTGGGGATCGAGCCGGGGGAGACCTGCGTGCTGGTCTTCGGGGGCTCGCTGGGGGCGCGCTCGATCAACCTCGCCGCGGTCGAGGCGTTCGCCGGGGCGGCCTTTCATGTGCTGCACGTCTGCGGTCGCCGCGACCACCCCGAGTTGGCCGCGCGGCTGCTGCCGGCGGGGTACGACCTGCGCGAGTACCTCGACCTCGCCGCCTTCGCCGACGCGCTCGCTGCTGCCGACCTCGTGGTCGCCCGCGCGGGGGGCTCGCTGTTCGAGGTCGTCGCCCACGGCCGGCCCGCGATCCTCGTGCCCTACCCGCACGCCGCCGCCGACCACCAGGCGGCGAACGCCCGGTGGATGGTGCAGGGAGGCGCCGCGGTTGTGATCCCCGACAGTGAGCTGAGCACTGCGCGGCTGGCCCGCGAGGTGGCAGCGCTGCTCGCCGACCCCCAGCGGATGCGGGCGATGGCGGCCGCCGCCTGGCGCCTGGCGCGCCCCGACGCCGCCGAGGCGGTGGCTGAAGAGCTGCTTGAGGCTGCCCAGCGATGAGCGGGCCGTGGAGCGGGCGGCGGCTGCACTTCGTCGGCGTGGGCGGCGCGGGGATGAGCGGCTACGCGCGCGCCGCGCACGCCCTGGGGGCGCAGGTCAGCGGATCGGACCGGGCAGAGTCGCCCTACCTGGAGCGCCTGCGCGCGGACGGGGTGCTGGCGGCGAGCCTCGGCCACGATGGCGCCGCGGTGCCCCCCGGGGAGGACGTGGAGGTCGTCTACTCCTCCGCCGTGCCCCCCGAGAACCCCGAGCGGGCTGCCGCGCGCGAGCGGGGGCTGCACGAGCGGCCCCGCGCGGAGCTGCTCGGCGAGCTGACCGCGCTGCGGCGCACGATAGCGGTGGCCGGCACCCACGGCAAGACGACCACCGCGTCGCTGCTCGTACACGCCCTGCGCGCCGCTCGCCTGGAGCCCGGCTGGCTGGTGGGGGCGCCCGTCGGCGGCGGTCTGCCCAACGCGCGGTGGGGCGCGGGCGAGTGGCTGGTGGTCGAGGCCGACGAGTCCGACCGCTCGATGCTCTCGCTTGCGGTGGAGCTCGCGGTGCTCACCAACGTGGAGCTCGACCACCACGCGAGCTTCGCCTCGCTGGCGGAGCTGCGCGGCGCCTTCCGTGCGTTCCTGAAGAAACCGCGGGCCGCGGTGGTGTGGAACCGCCCCGAGTTGCTGGAGCTGCGCACGGGCGAGGTCGTCGCCTACGACGTGCCCGCGCCGATGCTCACGGCCGGAGGCTCGCGCTTCGTGTGGCGCGACCACGAGGTCCGCCTCGCGGTGCCCGGTGCTCACAATGCGCTCAACGCCGCCGGGGCGCTGGAGGCGGCGCTGCTCGCCGGCGCCGACCCCGGGCGGGCGATCGAGGGCGTCGAGGGCTTCACCGGCGCGGGCCGTCGCTTTCAGCAGCTCGGCGCCACTCCCCGCGGGGTCGTTGTTTATGACGACTACGCACATCACCCCACGGAGGTCGCCGCGACCCTGAGCGCGGCGCGCACGCTGGAGCCCCGGCGGCTCGTGGCGGTCTTCCAGCCCCACCTCTACTCGCGCACCGCGCTGCTTGCTCGGGAGTTCGGGCGTGCCCTGGCGCTGGCCGACGTGGTGGTCGTGCTCGACGTGTACCCCGCGCGCGAGCGCGCCGAGGACCACCCCGGCGTGAGCGGGCTGATGATTGCGCAGGCGGCCGCTGATGCCGCGGGGGGCCGCTTGGTCCATTGGCTGCCCACGTTCGCCGACGCCGAGCCGGTGCTGCGAAGGCTGCTCGGCGAGGGAGACCTGTGCGTTGTGATGGGCGCCGGGGACGTCGACGCGCTGGGGCGCCGCCTCGTCGGAGGGGAATGACCACCCCCCCGCCGCCATCGTCCGTGCAGCGGGACTTTCCCCTCGCTCGCCTCGCCACGGTACGCGCGGGCGGCCCGGCGGAGCTGTTCGCGCGCGTCGGCGAGGAGGCGCAGCTGCTGGAGCTGCTCGCGTGGGCGCACGCCGCGCAGGCGCCCGTCGCGGTGGTCGGATCCGGCTCGAACCTGCTCATCGCCGACGAGGGCGTGCCCGGCCTCGTGCTGAAGCTCGAGGGGGCGCTCGGGCGGATCGAGCGGGTAGGGGAGCGGGGGCTGCTCTGCGGCGGCGGCGCGCGCCTACCAGCGGTGGCCGCGTTCGCCGCGCGGGCGGGCCTGTCGGGGATCGAGTTCGGCGTCTCGATCCCCGGCACCGTCGGCGGCGCGGTGCGGATGAACGCCAACGCCTACGGCGGTGAGCTCGCGCGGACGCTGGAGTGGGTGGACCTCGCCACCGCGCGGGGCGCCATTCGCCGCGGGCCGGCCGACCTGGGATTCGCCTATCGCCACTCCTCCCTCGCCGCCGGCGAGGTGGTAGCGCGCGCCTCGTTCGCGCTGTACTCCGCGCCGCCCGCGCAGGTCCGGTCGACGCTCGCGCAGCTGCGCGCCCGCCGCCACGAGGCCCAGCCGCAGGGCATCAAGACGTTCGGCTCGACCTTCAGGAACTCCGACGACGCCCGCGCGGAGGGGCGCACCGCGGGCGTGCTGCTCGCCGACGCCGGCTGCTCCGGCCTGGCCGTCGGCGGCGCGCGCTTCGCGCCCAAGCACGCCAACTTCATCGAGAACACCGGCACGGCGACCACGGCCGAGATCGTCGCGCTGATGGCCGAGGGCCGCCGCCGCGTGCTGGAGCGCTTCGGCGTGGCGCTGGAGCCCGAGGTGCAAACGCTCGGGCCGGTGCGGTGGCCGTGGGGTCCCAAGCGCTGATTACACAAAGGGGCCCGGTTGCCCGGGCCCCTCCAAGACGGCGATCTCAATCGTCGTACTAGCATGAACATCGTAACGCGTCCAAGGCTGAACGGCAAGACCGCTGTAGGGGTTCGCCAACCGAGGTCGAAGACTCCAGGGTGGATCGCTCTTTCGCCGCGCGACTGCCGATCGGTCGCCTGCCCCGTCCGCTGACCCTCGCGCTCCCGCGCGGCGCGACCGCGAGGAGGCTCGGCATCGCGCTCGCCGCGCTGGCGCTGCTCGGCGGCGGCTGGCTGTGGCTGCGCGACTCGCCGCTGGTGGCGGTGCAGCGGGTGCAGATAGCCGGCGTGCAGGGGCCCGACGCCGCGGTCATCGACGCCGCGCTGAGCTCCGCCGCTCGGCGCCAGAGCACGCTGGACGTGAACGTGGGCGCGCTGCGCGCCGCGGTTGCGCCCTTCCGCGTGGTGCGGGGCTTGAGCGTGCGCGCGAGCTTTCCCCACGGGCTGCGTATCCTCGTGGTCGAGCAGTTGCCGGTCGCGGCGCTGACGGTGGGGGGTGTGCGCACCGCGGTGGCCGCCGACGGGGTCGTGCTCGGGCCGGGCCTGCTCTCGTCCTCGCTGCCGACGCTTACCGCGGCGCTACCCGCGCTTGCTGCCGGCGGCTCGTCGCTGCGCTCCGGGCGCGTCCAGGACGTGCCGGTGCGCGCCGAGCTGAGCGTGCTGGGGGCCGCGCCGTCGATGCTGCTTGGCTGGGTCGAGCGCGTTTACGAGGCCCGCGAAGGGCTCACTGTGGCGATGCGCGGCGGGCTACTGCTCTACTTCGGCGACGCAACGCGCCCGCACGCCAAGTGGCTCTCCGCCGCGCGCGTGCTCGCCGACCCGTCCTCCGCGGGGGCGACCTACGTCGATGTGCGCGCCCCCGAACGGCCCGCCGCGGGCACCACCGCAGCCGGCGGCCTGCAGGGGAGTACCGCGCCCGGGGGCGTGAGCGCGTCCGACCCTACCTCCGCTGCGCTCGCCCGCACGCTCGAAGAAGCCGTCACCGGCGACTCCGGTGTCAACACCTCGAGCGCTGCCGCAAGCACGCCTCAGGCCACTCCACAGGAAGCGGCGCAGACCGCCTCGCCGACCACCCCACAGGAAGCTGCACCAACCACCCCGCAGGCAACCCCACAGGAAGTCCCGAGCACAACCCTCCTCGAACCCTCAGTCTCAACCTCAGGCTGAGGTCAGCGAAAAGCCATTCCTCGGGCAGTGGTCGAGAGTCCGCGGTTCTGCAAGAGATCCTGCAAAAGTCGTCGCACCTGTTGACAGGGCGAAGTTCCCTGCATACCGTGGGCAAATCTGGTTTCCTGTACGGGAACGGATCTGAACCCTTAACTATTACTCTAGGCTTCGGCGGAAAGCGCACACAAGACCATGGAGAGCGGCGTAGGCAGTTACCTGGCAGTGATCAAGGTCGTGGGCGTCGGCGGCGGCGGCACCAACGCCGTCAGCCGCATGGTCGACTCGGGGCTGCGCGGCGTGGAGTTCATCGCCGCCAACACCGACGCGCAGGCGCTCGCAGGGTGCGACGCCGACATCAAGCTCAACATCGGCCACGTCTCTACGCACGGCCTCGGCGCAGGCGCCAACCCCGAGGTCGGGTTCGCCGCGGCGGCGGAGTCGCGCGACGACATCAAGGAGGCGCTGAAGGGCGCGGACATGGTGTTCGTCACCGCGGGCGAGGGGGGCGGTACGGGGACCGGCGCGGCGCCCGTGATCGCGGAGATCGCCAAGAATGAGATCGGCGCGCTGACCGTCGGTGTGGTCACCCGCCCGTTCGAGTTCGAGGGCACCCAGCGCGCGCGCTCGGCGACCGAGGGCATCGAGCGGCTGCGCGAGGTCGTGGACACGCTGATCGTGATCCCCAACGAGAAGCTGCTCGCCGTCGTCGAGCGGCGCACGTCGATGCTCGACGCCTTCAAGGAGGCCGACGACGTGCTGCGCCAGGGCATCCAGGGGATCACCGACCTCATAACGATCCCCGGCCTGATCAACCTCGACTTCGCCGACGTGCGCACGATCATGCACGACGCCGGCTCGGCGCTGATGGGCATCGGCTCGGCCGCCGGGGAGAACCGCTGCGCGGAGGCCGCTAAGATCGCGATCTCCTCACCGCTGCTGGAAGAGTCCGTGGAGGGCGCCACCGGCATCCTGCTCAACATCACCGGTGGCCGGGAGCTCGGGCTGTTCGAGGTCAACGAGGCCGCCGAGATCATCCAGGAGGCGGCCGACAAGGACGCCAACATCATCTTCGGCGCGGTGATCGACGAGAACCTTGGTGACGAGGTGCGCGTCACCGTGATCGGCACCGGCTTCGACCACCGTCCGGACCGCGGCGGGCGCCGCGAGCGCACTGGCCGTGCGGTGGACCGCGGGCCCCGCATCGGCGAGCGCGAGCGCTCGTCGCTGGAGATCTCCGACGACGACATCGACGTCCCGCCGTTCCTGCGCTAAGAGGGTGGCGCAACCGGCCAAAGGCCGGTGAGCCGGGTCCCTCTTTTTTCAGTCAACCTCCGCTAGCCTGCGGCGGATGCGCCGCACCGCCCTGTACGACCGACACCTCGCCGCCGGTGCGAAGCTCGTCGAGTTCGCCGGCTGGGAGATGCCGGTGCAGTACGCCGGCGTTCGCGAGGAGCACCTGGCGGTGCGCCGTGGCTGCGGGATCTTCGACGTCTCGCACATGGGCGAGCTCGAAACCGTCGGCCCCGACGCCGAGGCGCTGCTGCAGCGGCTGCTCTCAAACAATGTCGCCGCGATCCCGGTGGGAGGCGCGCAGTACAGCGTGCTCTGCCGCGAGGACGGGGGGGTGCTGGATGACCTCTTCACCTACCGCCTCCAGGACGAGCGCTTCCTGACGGTCACCAACGCCGCCAACCACGCGCGCGACCTGGAGTGGTTTCGCGCGCACGCCGGTGGCTGCGACGCGCAGGTGCACGACCGCCTCGATGACTACGCGATGCTCGCCGTACAGGGCCCCCTCGCGCGTGAGATCGTGCAGGCGCTCTCCGACTCCCCGCTGCCCCCGCGCATGACCGCCGGCGAGCGCCGCATGGGGGGCGCCGAGGTGCTTGTCTGTGGCACCGGCTACACCGGGGAGGACGGCGTGGAGTTGCTGCTGGCGCCCGCCGACGCGCCGCGGCTGTGGGACGAGCTCGTGCGCCGCGGCGCCGTGCCGGCGGGCCTCGCGGCGCGCGACACGCTGCGTCTGGAGGCGTGCTTTCACCTGTACGGCAACGACCTCTCGGTGGAGCGGGGCCCAATCGAGGCCGGGCTCGGGTGGTGCTGCAAGGAGGACACCGGCTTCCTCGGCGCCGAGGCAGTGCGCGCGGTGCGCACCGCAGGCCCGACGGAGCAGCTCGTCGCGTTCGCGATCGACGGCCCCGGGATCGCCCGGCAGGGCAACCCTGTGATGGGCGGCGGGGTCGTTACCAGCGGCACGCTCTCCCCCTGCCTCGGGGTCGGCATCGGCCTCGCCTACGTCCCCGCCGCGCGCGCCGCGGTGGGCACCCGTCTGGAGGTCGATGTTCGGGGCAGGATTCGCCCCGCGACCGTGCGGGAGAAGCCGCTCTACCGGAAGGGCCCGTAGGGGTTCGCGAGGGGCCGGTGGGGTTCGCGCTACCGGGCCGTCGGTTATTCTGGCGTGGACCTCATGGCTGACGCCAGCTACCCCGACGACCTGCTCTACCACGCCGAGCACGACTGGGCTAGGATCGACCTCGCCCAGCCCGATCACGCCACGCTGGGCATCACCTGGTACGCCCAGGACGCCCTCGGCGAGGTCGTCTTCTGCGAGCCGCCCTCCGTGGGCACCACGCTGATGCAGGACGAGCCCTACGCCGAGGTCGAGTCCGTCAAGGCCGTCTCCGACGTGATCGCCCCCCTCTCCGGGGAGATCGTCGAGGTCAACGATGCGCTCGCCGAGGAACCCGAGAAGATCAACGACGACCCCTACGGCGCCGGCTGGCTCGTCAAGGTGCGCCTCTCCGACCCCTCCGAGACCGAGGACCTGATGGACGCCGACGCGTACGTCGCGAGCCTCGTCTGAGGCACAGGCATTCCACCGACGAGCATCATGACAGCAGATAGATTGCTGCTCGAGGATGCCGAGCTAGCGCTCAGACGCGTTTGAAGCCCAGCTGCTCGGCGACGGCCGCCTGGTCCTCGTCGCGGGAGGCGAATCCGATTTCCTCCTTCTCGGGTGCTGCGAGAGCGGGGACGGTCAGCGAGGCGACCGCGAGGTGCCAGGTGTCCAGAGTCCGCAGGGCGTGCTCGCGCACAAGCTCCAGTGCCTTCTTCTCGACGTCGGCCTGGGAGACGGCCAGCTCCGCCACCCGTCCGCTGGTTTCGAGATCCGCGTCCAGAGTGGCGATCAGGCCCTGCTCATCGGCGTCGAGTCGGCCGGTGCGTGCGGCGCGAATCAGCGCGCCGGATACCTCGATCCGTGTCCAGCTTCCGGTGACGCGACCGATGTCCGGATTGTTGAGCAGCGCGACGGCCTCTTTGTGGCCCTCCTCGTCGTGGAGGTAGGACCGTGCCAGTACGGAGGAGTCGAGATAGACGATCACAGGCGGTCGGCGCGGTCTTCGTCGATGAGTCGATCCAGGATCGGCCCCAAACCCCGAGTCGAGGCGATAATGCGCTCGCGCTCGGCCTCGCTCACCGGGCGAGCGGGGACCTCGCTGAGCATTCCCAGGGCAGCCGCTCTGGCGCGCAGCCGCTCCTGGGGGGTGGGTGGGGCGCCCAGATCC
Organism: uncultured Solirubrobacterales bacterium; assembly: GCA_963706545.1. GTDB lineage: Bacteria > Actinomycetota > Thermoleophilia > Solirubrobacterales > Solirubrobacteraceae > Palsa-744. The sequence goes on along the minus strand of OY970161.1, from coordinate 3,973,185 downwards.
GCATCCGTGGAGGCGTCGAGGATCGCGCCGGCGACGGCGTTCATGCTGCGGCCCTCGCGCGCCGCCCGCGCGGCGAGCCGCCGATGGAGGTCCTCCGGGACACGTAGGAGCAGTTGCTTCAGGAGGGCGATGATATCACGCCCTCGATGTGATATCAGCCGCGCCGTGTTGGCCGGGATTCGATCCATGTCGGCCACAGTACCCCGCGCTTGGGAGGAAACGCTAGGGCGGACCGTGTTCGAGCGCGCCGGGAGGGGAGCTTCGACCCCGCCGACTGCCCGTTGCGCCGTGCGCTCCCGCTCCGCGGCTGACCCTTCCCGCGCGTTTAACATCCTTCATCCTCTCTCTCCTCCCGGGCCCGCACGCGTCCGCGACGCCCTCCCGGCGGGGGTCTGGGCCGGCGGCTAGGCTGAGAGGTCCGTGACCCGATACACCGCCGCCACCGATGCCGACCGCGCCGCGATGCTCGCGGCAATCGGCGTGGGCTCGATCGCCGAGCTGTTCGAGCGCCAGATCCCCGCGCCGGTGCGGTTGGGCCGCGCGCTCGATCTGCCCGCCGGCCTGCCCGAGCAGGAGGTCTACGAGCACCTGCGCGCGCTGGCTGCGCGCAACGTCAGCGCCGAGGAGGAGCTCACGTTCCTCGGGGCGGGGATGTACGACCACTACGTCCCCGCGCTGATCGACATGCTGATGGAGCGCTCGGAGTTCCTGACGCCCTACACCCCCTACCAGCCCGAGGTCTCCCAGGGGGGATTGCAGGTCATGTTCGAGTACCAGACCGCGATCTGCGAGCTCACCGGCTTGCCGGTCTCCAACGCCTCGGTGTACGAGGGGCCCTCCGCCGTCGCCGCTGCGGGGTATCTCGCGAAGCTGCACAACGGCCGCGGGCGGTTCGTCGTCAGCGCCGGGCTGCACCCCCACACGCTCGAGACATTGCACACCTATGCGCACGGCTACGGGGTGGAGGTCGTCGAGGTGCCATTGCTCGACGGGCGCACCGACCCTGAAGCTTGGGTCGCGGCGATCGACTCCGATACCGGCGCTGCCTTCTTCGCCCAGCCGAACTTCTACGGCGCTGTCGAGGACGCCCCCGCGCTCTCCGCCGCCGCCAAGGAGGCCGGCGGGGAGCCGCTCGTGGTCGTCGCGCAGGTCGATCCCCTCACGCTTGGCATCCTCGCCCCTCCGGGGGAGTGCGGCGTCGACGTCGCCGTCGGCGAGGGGCAGTCGCTCGGCAACCGCCTCGACTTCGGCGGGCCCTCGTTCGGCTTTTTCGCCGCGCGCGAGGCCTACCTACGGCGGATGCCCGGGCGCATCGCCGGGGAGACCCGCGACCTCGACGGCCAGCGTGGCTTCGTGCTCACCCTGCAGACCCGCGAGCAGCACATCCGCCGCGAGAAGGCGACCTCCAACATCTGCACCTCCCAGGCACTCAACGCGCTCGCGGGGGTCGTCTACCTCGGCTGGCTCGGGCGCCGCGGGATCGTCGAGTTGGGGGAGCTGCTGCTTGCGCGCACCCACTACGCGCGGCAGGCGCTCGCTGCGCTCGACGGGGTGCAGGGCGCGCACTCCCAGCCGGTCGTGCGCGAGTTCGCTCTGCGCCTCGACGCCGACGTCGCCGCCGTGCGGGCGCGCTGCGCGGCGCTGGGCGTCAACCCCGGCGCCGACCTGCACGCCCTCACCGGGCGTGAGGAGGACCGTGGCGGGCTTTTGGTTGCCATAACGGAGCGTCGCACCCGTGGGGACATCGACCGGCTCGCCGAGGTGCTTGGGGCCGCGGTCGCCGCCGAGCGCCAGATGGTGGCCGTGTGACCGATACGCTCACGATCTTCGAGCGGGGCGCTCCGGGACGTCGCGCTTTTCACTGCCCGGAGCTCGACGTGCCCGCGGTCGATCCCGGGGAGCTGCTGCCCGCGCACCTGCTTCGCGCCGAGGGGCCGCGGCTGCCGGAGGTGTCAGAGCCTGAGCTCGTGCGCCACTATGTGCGGCTCTCCAAGCGTAACTTCGATCTGGACTCTGGCTTCTACCCGCTCGGGTCGTGCACGATGAAGCACAACCCGCGCTTGCACGAGCGCGTCGCCGCGTTGCCAGGCCACGCACGGCTGCACCCGCTGCAGGACCCCGCGCGCGCGCAGGGGGCGCTCGAGCTGATGTGGCGTCTGCAGGGGGCGCTCGCTGAGATCGCGGGGTTGCCGCATGTCTGTCTGCAGCCCTCCGCGGGCTCGCACGGCGAGCTCGCCGGCGTGTTGCTCGCGCGTGCCTTTCACGAGGACCGGGGGGAGCGGCGAACCAAGGTGCTCGCGCCCGACACCGCCCACGGGACCAACCCCGCGACCGTCACGATGGCCGGCCTGGAGGTCGTCCCGCTCGCTACCGACGCCGCCGGGGGCATCGACCTCGAGGACCTGCGCGCGAAGGTCGGGCCCGACGTCGCCTGCCTGATGCTCACCAACCCCAACACGCTCGGGCTGTTCGACCCCCACATCCAGGAGATCGCCCGTCTCGTCCACGACGCCGGCGCCGTCCTCTACTACGACGGTGCCAACCTCAACGCCGTGATGGGGCACTCGCGGCCCGGGGACATGGGCTTCGACATCGTCCACTTCAACCTCCACAAGTCCTTCACCCAGCCCCACGGCGGCGGTGGCCCTGGCTCCGGGCCGATCGCGGTCTCAGAGCGCATCGCGCCGTTCCTGCCCGTGCCGTCCGTCGTCAGGCGCGAGGACGGCGCCTTCGACCTCGATTTTGGCTCCGGGTCGATTGAAGAGGAGGGGTCCGGCTCGGCGGCCTCCGGCCGCCTGCGCCACCCTCCAGTCGGGTCCAAGTCGATCGGGCGCCTGCGCGGCTTCCAGGGCAACTACGGCTGCTTCGTGCGGGCGTACGCCTACATCTGCTCGCTCGGCGCCGAGGGGCTGCGCGACGCCTCCGAGACCGCCGTACTGAACGCCAACTACCTGCTTGCGCGGCTGCGGGAGCACGGGGTGGCCGAGTACCTGCCGCTCGCATACGGCGAGCTCTGCATGCACGAGTTCGTGCTCTCCGGGGGCCCGATGAAGCGCCAGCTTCAGATCCGGACGCTCGATCTCGCCAAGCGCCTGCTTGACTTCGGCTTTCACCCGCCTACCGTCTACTTTCCGCTGCTCGTTGAGGAGGCGCTGATGGTCGAGCCGACCGAGACTGAGACGCGGGAGACCTTGGACGCTTTCGCCGACGCGATCGCCGCCATCCTCCGAGAGGCCGCTGCGGACCCCGAGATCGCCCGAACGGCCCCCCACACGACCCCTGTGCGTCGTCTCGACGAGGTCACGGCCGCGAAGCGGCCGGTCATCCGTCAGGCCCTTCCGTAAGAGCGCCTCCGGAGGGCCGTATCCCCTGTATTCAAAGCATTGTCGCGGCCTCTCGGCTCGCGCGGTGCAGCCAGCGGTTGAGTCGGAGACAAGGGTTGATACGACTCTGCGGACCTGTCATGTTGTACAGGCAGCTTCAAGGCTGCACAAGCAACCATCAAGGAAGCGAATACCATGCATCGGCAGAAGATAAGACGAAGATCAATAGGACCGGAAAGGTCCTGCGGCCTGACCGTCGTGCGCTGATGCATGTGAACCTCCCTGGGAAGTCAGTGGTTGGGGAGTTGCTGAGGTGACTCGACAAAGGGTCGCTATGTGTGAAGGTTAGGTAGTAGGTATTACTGGTCGGCAAGGGTGTCGTGCCGTTGAATCGTGGCGGCGTGGTGTTCGTGACGACTATATTTATCAATAGCGAGTGCATACAAAGGAGAAGCAGATATGAGGTTTATTAGGATCGCGGGGCTTTGCCTCGTGGCATTGGCGGCGATGGCCATGGCGACAGCGGCTACGGCCTCCGCGCAGCCCGTGTGGCAGGTCAATGGAACAGAAGTGAAAGGGACAGAAAAAGTGATGGGTACGGGGACGTTGAGACTCGCCGACACCAAAACACTCCTTGGCGAATCCGCCGTCCAGTGTAGTGGTACGAGTACGGGAACGATCGGCCCCGGGAAGATTGACCGCGTAGAAACCATAACTATTGCGAGTTGCAAACAGATCAAAGTCTGTGAAAACGTCGAAACGGTCAAGCCACTGCACCTTCCGTGGCAAACCGAACTGTACGAAACCGAGAGCAAAGTACTCAACAAGATCTCAGAAATCCCTAGCAATGGGGAGCCGGGTTGGTCCGTTACCTGCAAAACCATCGGTGGTATCAAAACCGATAAATGTGAAACGGAAGCCGGGAAAGAAGGCAATGAGGTGCAAGCGAACGTGACACCGAATGAGACCGGCACATTCAACCCGACATCGAAAGCGGACTGCTCCGAAGGAGGGGTAGAAGCAGGCAAGGTGGAAGGTATAATCACGACGTTATCCGAACCGATTGGCAAAGTGATTTCGGTTTCGTGACGGTAGTTTAAGGCAGTCAGGTGTTGTAGGTTCTCGGGCGGGGTCGGTGTCAGCCGGCCCCGCCCGGTATATCGAATGCCGACGGGGTCGGCCGATCGGAGAGGGAGTTGATGGACCCAATGTATGTACGACTCGTCGCGCTGATCGGTCTGATGCTGGTGTGCGCCGTGGGGTTTGTGAGTACGGCGGAGGCCGCCGAATCCTCCTGCGCTAAGGTGGAAGAACCCAAGCGCAAGGAAGAGGAACAGCTACGCGCAGAAGCGCGCTCCAGTCAGCTCCCGCAGTGTCGCGCTTATGAGCTGGTCAGCCCGCCGGACACGGCGGACAGCGGCGTGCTGAACTTCTACGGTGCGGCCCCCGGCGGAGAAGCGGCGGAATTCGTCTCGGACGGCGGGTTCGCCGGCATCGGTAGCGACTACGCCTTCAACAGCTACATCGCCCGGCGGAGTACGCAAGGTTGGACAACGTCGTGGGTCGGTGTCCCGGCAGCGCTCCAGGGGCTGGTCAGCGGCGTGACCAGCTCGTTCGACTTGACGAAGCAGGTGGTGCGCGTCCAGTTCCTGTCAGGCGCACAGGAAGGAACTGCCGGTCTGTTCGTCAGCGACGATTTGGAGGCCGCACCGGATTTTACCTTTACGGAAATCCAGGAATATCATAACAACGGTGGAGTCGGACAGGCCGTGGACGAGTCTCCGAATTTCGCACACATCGTCGTTCCCTCCGCCGGCGGTTCTCATCACGAGCTCGACGAACTGGCTGGTGCCGGTGAACGGATGCCCGTGTTTCGCGTAGTGACGATCGAACCGCCTCCCGGGGAAAGGGCGTTCAATGGTGAACTCGGCAGCGGCGAAGCGGAGCTGGATTCGGCATTTCACGCGATCTCTAACGATGGAGCAGAGATATTCTTCACGTACGAAGAAACCGGCATGTCGTATGTTCGCGTGAACGGGGCGAAGACGCTTGAACTCGGCGGGCTCTTTCAGGGGGCCTCCGAAGACGGCGCGAAGGTCTTCCTCAAGAGCGCCGGCGGCGAACTGTATATGGACCTCATTGACAGCGAACCGGGGCAGGAAGCGGTCGTTGAACGTGAACGGGTGGCGATCGCTCCGGCCGGGGACTCGAACACCTATCTGCGCTCCAGCGATGACGGTGCCCGCCTGTACTTCCTCTCCACGGGCGTTCTCGCCGCAAACGAAAACGAAAACAGCGAAAAGGCCGAAAAAGGCGAGGAAAACCTGTACGTGTACGACACGGAAACCAAGAAAGCCGCGTTCATCGCGCGGGCACGCCTCGGCAGCAACGTCGTCGAAGGCGAAATCGAAGCTCAGGTCAACGGTTGTCCGAGCGAAGAACTCGGTGAAGCCAAGGAAGCGGGCTGCGAAGGGGGGCGCTTCTTCGTCTTCGCGACGACGGCGAAGATCACGCCCGGCGACGCGAGCAGCGGCCAGCAGGTCTTCGAGTACGACGCCGACACCGGAAAGCTGGTGCGCGTCTCGACCGGCGAAGAAGGCTACGCCGAAAACGGCGAAGGCAACGTCCGGGGCGCGAGCATAGCGATGCCCGAGTTTGGACGCACAGGGGACCTTTCCCAGGCGGAAGAGTTCGAGATGAGGACGCGCGCCGTCAGCGACGACGGCTCGACGGTCGTGTTCAGCACCTCGGGGGCGCTATCGCCGCGCGCGGTCAATGACCTGCAGCCGCAGCTGGGCCCGAGCGACATCTACGAGTGGCACGACGGAGAGGTGAGCCTGATCTCGACCGGGCACTCGCTCACCTCCGACGAACATCCGGCGATCACACCGTCTGGCCGCGACATCTTCTTCACGTCAACGGAAGGCATCCTGCCGCAGGACACCGACGGGCTGGAGAGCCTCTACGACGCGCGAATCGATGGCGGGTTCCCCGCGGTGCCAATCCCGGCGGGCGGGTGCAAGGGCGACTCCTGCCAGGGCCCGCCGAGCGTGCCGTCGCTGCTCGGCGAAAGCGGGAGCGCGACGTTCTCTGGCTTGGGGAACCTACAGCCACCCGTGCCGACCCCCGTGGGTACCCCGAAGGCGAAGCCGAGGCATTGCGGGAAGGGCTACATGAAGAGGAGGGGCAGATGCGTCAGGAGGCCCAAGGCCAAGCGAGCCGGCAAGAGCGGGAGGACGAAGCGATGAGGATTCATATCCCGTTGAGGCCGGCGCTCTTGCTCTTCCTGTTGTTGGTTGGGCTGCTGCTAGTGGCGGCACCGGCCGGCGCAGCGGCCGCTGAACCCCAGTTCGGCATCGCGAGCTTCCAGCTCTCCAGCTGCGCTAACGAAAGCTCCGAAAACGGCCTGCCGTGCACCGCTTTCTACACCCAGGCCGGCGGCACTCCCTATGAGCTGACGACGACCTTCCATCTCAATCTCCATAAAGCCCTAAACCGCAACGGCGGTCATGTGATGGTGTCCGTCGAAGAACCGAAGGACATCAGGGTGAGCTTCCCCCCGGGGCTTGTCTTCAACCCGCAGGCGGTACCGCGCTGCCCGATCGCCGTCTTCTCGCAGGGCGAAGGCCACGGCTGCCCGCCGAGCAGCCAGGTCGGAACGATCCTCACAAGTCCGTCCCACAGCTTGGAGCAGACCCCTCTTTACAATCTCACGCCGCTCAACGGTCGGCCTGCGGAGTTTGGCTTCTATAACCAGTTGGATTTCGTGATCACTGGGGGCGCGCGGACCGGCGAAGGGTACACGTTGAGCGCGACCTCCTCGGACATCCCAGAGGTCGAAGTCACGACCGCGTCGATCACGATTTGGGGTGTGCCGGCCAACCCCTCCCACGATGCCCAGCGCGGCGAGGAATGCGCATGGGTCACGGATGAACCGCCGGGACGGGCCTTTGAAGAACCCTGTCCGGGCGGCGGCGAGTCAAGTGGCGCTCCCCCGGTCCCTTTTATCCGTCTCCCGACTGAGTGCACGGGCGAACCCTTGACGGCGACGATCGAAACCGATTCCTGGATTCATCCCGGTGCGCTCGATGCGAACGGTAACCCTCTGAAGGGCGATCCGAACTGGAAGATCGCCGAATCCTCTCCGGCGATGGAACCGGTCACCGGCTGTGAAAAGCTGACGTTCGGCTCATCGCTGACGGTCCAGCCCGACACCTCCTTGGCCGGTGCCCCGGTCGGCCTCGGCGTAGAACTAGCCGTCCCGCAGCCCGACAGCCCCGAAGTCCTGGGTACCTCCGATGTTCGTGATGTGAAGGTCTCGCTCCCGGAAGGGATGGTGATTTCTCCCTCTGCTGCGCAGGGGTTGGGGGTCTGCCACGACGACCCTGGTGTGGATCCTCGTGAAGTTCCTGATGAGTTCGGGTCAACGTCGGCGAGCCCGGCCTCGTGTGAACCGTCTTCGACGGTTGGTCAGCTTCGTATAACGACGCCTGATCTTCCGGCGCCGCTGCGGGGCACGGTCTTTCTCGGCGCCCCGATCTGTAACCCTTGTACCCCTGAAGATGCTCAGGACGGCCGGATGGTCCGTCTTTACTTGCAGGCGATCGGGGAAGGCAGCGACGGGATCACTGTCAAGCTCGCCGGCACCGGTTCGATCAACCCGACGACTGGTCGTGTCACGACTGTCTTTGAAGAAGACCCTCAGCTCCCGTTCGAAAGCGTCAAGCTGGAACTGGTCGGTGGTCCCCGTGCGACGCTCGCGAACCCCCGGGCCTGCGGCCCGGCTGTCAGCGAAGCCGACCTGACGCCGTGGAGCTCGCCGTTCGTGATCGACTCCACGCCGAGCAGCGCCTTCGAAGTGACCGGCTGCAGCCCCCCACAGTTCAAGCCGTCCTTCACGGCCGAGACGACGAATGTCCAGGCCGGCGCTTTCACCCCGCTTACGCTCGCTTTCGGGCGCTCGGACGCTGATGGTTTCCTGTCTGGGATGCAGTTGAAGATGCCGCTGGGTTTGTCTGGCATGTTGTCGAGCGTCAAGCTCTGCGGTGAACCGCAGGCGGCGCAGGGGACGTGCGGCGCGGCAAGCTTGATCGGCCACTTCCAGGTCTTGACCGGGCCTGGTGCCGAGCCCTTCCTCGTGACCGGCGGGCAGATCTTCATCACCGGGCCTTATAAGGGAGCACCTTACGGCCTCTCGATCGTAGTCCCCGCGAAGGCCGGCCCGTACACCCTCTCCGGTACGACCGGGGCGGGCACGGTGGTGGTCCGTGCGGCGATCGCTGTCGATCCTCATACTGCGCGGTTGACGGTGACGACGGACCCCCTTCCGACGGTGCTTGATGGTATTCCGTTGCAGTTGCGGGTCGTCAATGCTGTGATTGATCGTCCTGGTTTTACGTTCAACCCGACGGACTGCGAACCGACAGCGGTCACCGGGACGCTGAGCGATACTGAAGGTGCGAGTGTGGCTGTTTCCAATCACTTCCAGGTGACTAACTGTGCTGCTCTGGCGTTCAAACCGGCGTTCGCGGTTTCGACCTCGGCTCATACAAGTCGTCTTGACGGTGCGAGTCTGACAGCGATGCTCAGTTTCCCGAAGGCCCCGCAGGGCAGCGAGGCGAACGTCGCGAAGGTCAAAGTCGAACTGCCTAAGCGGCTTCCTTCGCGCTTGAAGACCTTGCAGAAGGCGTGTCCCGCGGCGACCTTCGAAGCGAACCCCGCGAACTGCCCGGCCGCGTCGGTCGTCGGCTCTGCGAAGGCCGTGACGCCGATCCTTCCGGTCCCGTTGGAAGGCCCTGCCTATTTCGTCAGCCACGGCGGCGAAGCGTTCCCGAGCCTGATCGTTGTCCTGCAGGGCTACGGTGTGACAGTCGACCTGGTCGGCGCAACATTTATCAACAAACACGGTATCACGAGCTCCACCTTCAAGACCGTCCCCGACGTGCCCGTGGGCACCTTCACCTTGACACTCCCCGAGGGCCCCAACTCAGCCCTCGCCGCAACCGGCAACCTCTGCAACGCCAAACTGAAGATCCCAACCGAATTCGTAGCCCAGAACGGCACCGTGCTCGACAAGAGCACAAAGATCACGGTCACGGGCTGCAAGCGGAGGAAGTAGGGGACCACCCGGCCTGCGGCGCGATTGCGCCGCAAGGCCCCCCACCTTAGGCGCGGTTCCCGGGCATGCCCCTGTATTCGATCCATTTGCGTGGCTTCTCGGCCCGCGCCGGCGCAGCCAGCGGTGGAGTCGAAGACAAGGGTTGATATGCCTTCGCGGACCTGTCATGTTGTACAGGCAGCTTCAAGGCTGCGCTAACAGACCATCAAGGAAGCGAATACCATGCACCGGCAGAAGATAAGACGAAGATCAATAGGACCGGAAGGTCCCGCGATCTGACCGTCGTGCGCCGATGCATGTGAACCTCCCCGGGAAGTCAGTGGTCGGGGAGTTGCTGAGGTGACTCGACAAAGGGTCGCTGAGTGTGAAGGTTAGGTAGTAGGTGTTACTGGTCGGCAAGGGTGTCGCGCCGTTGAATTGTGGCGGCGCGGTGTTCGTGACGACCATATTTATCAATAGCGAGTGCATACAAAGGAGAAGCAGATATGAGGTTCATTAGGATCGTGGGGCTTTGCCTCGTGGCATTGGCGGCGATGGCCATGGCGACAGCGGCTACGGCCTCCGCGCAGCCCGTGTGGGAGGTTAATGGAACAGAAGTGAAAGGGACGGAAAAAGTGATGGGTTCGGGGACGTTGAGACTCGCCGACAACCTGACACCTCTTGGCGAATCCGCCGTCGAGTGCAGTGGTACGACTACGGGAACGATCGGCCCCGGGAAGATTGACCGCGTAGAAACCATAACTGTTGCGAGTTGCAAACCGATCAGAGTCTGTGAAAACGTAGAAACAGTCAAGCCACTGAGCCTTCCGTGGCAAACCGAACTGTACGAAACCGAAGGCAAGGTACTCAACAAGATCTCAGAAATCAAAGGCGAGCCGGGTTGGTCCGTTACGTGCAAAACCCTCGCTGGTAGAAAAACCGATGAATGTGTGACGGAAGCCGGGAAAGAAGGCGATGAGGTGCAAACGAACGTAACACCGAATGAGCTCGGCACATTCAACCCAAAATCGAAAGCGGACTGCACCGAGGGAGCGGACGCATCAGGCGAAGTGGAAGGCATAATCACGACGTTATCCGAACCGATTGGCAAAGTGATTTCGGTTTCGTGACGGTAGTTTAAGGCAGTCAGGTTTTGTAGGTTCTCGGGCGGGGCCGGCGTAAGGCGGCCCCGCCCGGCATATCGAACGCCGACGGGGTCGGCCGATCGGAGAGGGAGTTGATGGACCCAATGTATGTACGACTCGTCGCGCTGATCGGCCAGTTGCGGGTCGTCAATGCTGTGATCGATCGTCCTCGCGCTTGAAGACCTTGCAGAAGGCGTGTCCTGCGGCGACCTTAGGTAGATACTCTCCACCCAATGCGCATCTTCTCCGGCATCCAGCCGACCGGCACGAAGCACCTGGGCAACTACCTCGGCGCGATCGTCCAGTACGTCGCCGGGCAGGAGCGCGGGGAGGCGCTCTACTGCATCGTCGATCTGCATGCGATCACGGTGGCGTATGAGCCGGCGGCGCTGCGTGAGAGCCTGTACGACCTGACGGCGTTGCTGCTCGCGGCCGGGCTCGATCCGGGGCGCTGCATCCTCTTCCGCCAGAGCGACGTGCCGGAGCATACCGAGCTGTGCTGGCTGCTGTGCTCGGTGACCGAGCTGGGCCGGCTGCGGCGGATGCACCAGTTCCGCGACAAGTCGGTCGTGCAGCGCGAGCTCGTTTCGACGGGGCTGCTTGTCTATCCGGTCTTGCAGGCGGCCGACGTGCTCGCCTATCGCGCGCGGGAGGTTCCGGTGGGGGAGGACCAGCGTGAGCACCTGGAGCTGATGCGCGATGTGGCGCGGCGGTTCAACGCGCGGTTCGGGGGCGGCTGCGAGATTTTGGTCGTGCCGGAGCACCGCATCCCCGAGGTGGGGGCGCGGATCATGGACCTCCAGGAGCCGACGCGGAAGATGTCCACGACGGGAGGGAGCCCCGAGGGCACCGTCTACGTGCTCGACGAGCCGGCGGCGATCGAGAAGAAGTTCCGCCGCGCCGTGACCGACTCCGGCAGCGAGATCCGCCGTGCGGCGGACAAGCCGGGGGTCTCCAACCTGATCGAGATCTTGGCCGCCGCGCGCTCTGCGACACCGGAGCAGGTGGAAGCCGACCTCGCGGAGGCCCGCGGCTACGGCGATCTGAAGGGTGCCGTTGCGGAGGCCGTCGTCGCGCTGTTCGCCCCGGTGCGCGAGCGTTACACCGCGCTGCGGGCCGACGAGGCGGCGCTCGAGGCCGTGCTTGCCGAGGGGGCTGCGCGGGCGCGCGGGATCGCCGCGGAGACGCTTGCCGATGTGCGCGCGGCGATGGGCGTGGGGGCCGCGCGGGCGGGTTGAGCCGCGTCGCGGGGCGGGGCTGAGCCGCGCACGGGCCGGGCCTGTCGGGCGCCGCGTCCACGTCGCGGCAGACCGTCGGATCCGACCGGTACCGTGGGAGGGTGAGCATCGCCTCCCTCGAGCTCGATCTCGACCTCTTCAGCGGGCCCTTTGACCTGCTGTTGACGTTGGTGTTGCGCGAGGAGATCGACCTCCTCGAGCTGCAGGTCGCGGAGGTCGTGCTGGCCTACCTCGACCACATGGAGGGGCGCGGCGAGCTCGACCTGGAGAGCGCGACCGAGTTCATCGTCCTGCTCGCGGCCCTTTTGGAGCTGAAGTCGCGGCTGATGCTCGCCGGCGAAGAGGACGAGGCGCTGCTCGAACTGGAGCCCGCCGAGGCTGCCGAGGAGCTGCTGGAGCGGATGCTCGACGCCCGCCGCTACCGCTCCGCGGCCGGCCTGCTGCGCGAACTGCTCGCGCGCGAGGAGGGCGTCCGCTTCCGGGCGGCGCCGCCGCCGGCGCACCTGCGCGCCGTGGCACCGGAGTTTGTCGAGGGAGGCCACGACCCGACGGCGCTCGGCGAAGCGATCGGGCGACTCCTGGCGCTGCCGCCGGCGATCAGCATTCGCCACATCACGATCCCGCGCGTCAGCTTGAGCGAGCGCCTCGCCCACCTGCGCGCGCTCTTGCGGCGCGGGCGCTTTACGTTCGACGAGGCCGTCGCTGGCGCCGACCGCATGACGGTCGCGGTCACGCTCTTTGCGCTGTTGGAGCTCTACAAACGCGGCGAAGCCATCTGGGAGCAGGACGAGTGCTTCGGCGCGATCGACGTCCGCGCGCTCGCCGAGCGGCCTGTCGCCCCGGCGGCGGCGATCGGATGGGCCTGAGTGAGCGAGGGGGCCGACGTGGACGGGTCCGAGCGGGTGCAGGAGGTCCCGGCCGTCGAGGCGGCGCCTGTGGCCGAGGCCGCCGAGGAGGCCGGCCTCGCGGAGCTCGCCCGCACCGTGGAGGCGCTGCTTTTCCTCAGTAGCAATCCGCTCAGCGTCCGCGAGTTGGCTGACGCGACGCAGGCCGAGGAGCCGATGGTCGTCGAGGCGATTGGCTTGCTCGCCGAGCGGTACGGCCCCGGAAACAGGGGGATCCAACTGCGCGAGCTGGCGGGTGGCTTTACGTTCGCGACCGACCCCGCCACGGAGGAGGCCGCGCGGCGCCTCTTCAGCCGGCCGCGCGCCGCGACGCTGACGCCGGCGCAGGCCGAGACGTTGGCGATCGTTGCCTACCTGCAGCCGGTGTCGCGGCCGGAGATCACGCGCATCCGCGGCGTCTCGGCTGATTCCGCGTCCTCCACGCTGCTGGAGCACGGCCTGATCGAGGAGGCCGGCCGTTCGCAGTTCGGGGCGGTGCTGTATCGCACGACGACGGACTTCCTCAAGCTCTTTGGGCTGCGCTCGTTGGAGGCGCTGCCCGACGTTTCGCAGTGGGACCCGACCCCCGAGGAGCGCGCCGAGCTGCGCGAGCGGCTGCTGCGGGCCGGGGAGGCGCGTGGGGGCGGCGAGGGGCCGGCCGTCGAGTCGTAAAGGCGCGCCCAGGTCGGAAACGCGAATGGGCCGTGGCGTGCCCGTTTTCGGGGCTTTCCTCCCGGCCGCTTGCGCGAGGCTCGGTGCCTCCTCGATCCTCCCGGTCCTGTGAGCACAACGGCCGAGGGCCACATCCCCTCTCGCCCGCCGATCGCGGCGGGTGCCCCTTCGGCCGGCGCGCGTTCCGGGCTTTACGTAGGGCTCGCGCTTGCCGTTGGCCTCGCGGCTGGGGTGGTGGCGCTCGTCGTCGTACTCTCGCGTCCCCCGTTGAACGTCGTCGCCGGCACCGACGGCGTCGCCGCGAACATGCTTGTCGGCTACACGAGCGGCGGCGAAGTGACGATCTGTCAGAGCGCCGGGACCGTGCCGGCGGGGACCGAAGCGGTCCGCGTCTCACTCTCGGCGAATGTCGGGCCGCGCGTCTCTTTGAAGATCTTCAGGGGTGCCTCCGTCGTGGCCACGGGCGTCCACGCCCCCGGCTGGGGGGTCGGCGAAACCGTCACCGTCCCGGTCGCGCGGGTAGCGAAGACGATCGCCTCCGCGAACGCCTGCACGACGGTCGGGGAATCGGTCGAACCGGTCCAGCTCAACGGGACGCGCGTCACGACGCCCGCCGGCATCCACGCCGTCTGGCTGAGGATGGAATACCTCCGGCCCGGCCCGCGCTCCTGGCTCTCGCTCGCCTCCTCGATCGCTGCCCGCATGGGTTTCGCGCGCGCTCCTTCCGGCGCGTGGGTCGCGTGGCTGGTGGCCGCCCTGATGCTCGCCGCTGCCCTCCTCGCTGCGCGCCTCGTCCTGCGGGAAGGCGTTGACGGCGCGCGCGCTCCGCGCACGACCTTCCGGCCGCTTGCCGATTTCCCGGCGGGCTCACAGGACGCTCCTTCGGCGGGTGGGGAGGCCGTTGCGGCGTCGCGGCGGGTCCGGCGGGCCGCGTTGACCTGTGCCCTCGTCGCCTTCCTGAGCGCGGTCTCCTGGTCGCTCGTCACACCGCCCTTCCAGTTCCCCGACGAGCCCTCGCACTTCGCCTACGCCCAGCTTTTGGCGGAAACCGGGCGGCTGCCGCACTCGCCGAGGGACCTCTTCTCCGGGGAGGAGACCATCATCCTGCGGGACCTCCGCCAGCGCGCCGTCGAGTGGCACCCCGAAGTCGGGACGATCTCCTCGCCGGCCGCGCGGCGGCAGCTCGGGGAAGACCTCGCCCTTCCCTTCAACCGCTCAGACACGCGCGGGGCCGGCGTCGCCTCCTCCCAGCCGCCGCTCTACTACGCGCTCGAGACGATCCCCTACCGCCTCGCCTACTCCGGCAACCTGCTCGATCGCCTCGAGGCGATGCGGCTCCTCAGCGCGCTCTTCGCCGGTCTCTCGGCGCTGTTCGTCTTCCTTTTCGTCCGCGAGGCCCTTCCCCGCGCGCCTTGGGCGTGGACCGTGGCCGGTCTCTCGGCGGCGTTCCTGCCGCTGCTCGGCGTGACCTCCGGCGCGGTCACCCCCGACGCGCTCCTTTGCGCCGTCTGCGCCGCGCTCTTCTTCGCGCTCGCGCGCGCCTTCCGCCGTGGGCTTTCCCGGGGCAACGCCGCCGCGATCGGCGTACTCATCGCCCTGGGCTTTCTCTCCAAGCTCAACTTCGTCGGGCTCGCGCCCGGCGCATTCCTCGGGCTCTTCGTGCTCGCCCTCCGCGGGCGGCCCCGCGCCGGCGCCCCCTCCGACTCCGCCGCCGACCCCGACCCCGCCGACCCCGCCGATTCCCACCCCGGCGCCGATCCCGACCCCGCCGACCCGTCTGCCCCCGACGCCGACCCCGCGACCGGCCGGCCCGCACGCGCCTTCGGCCCGCTGGCGCTCGGACTGGCGCTCGCCCTCAGCCCTGGCTGCCTCTACGTCCTCGACAACCTCCTCTTTCACCATCATGCCCTGGGTCTGGTCACGGTCGCCCTCCAGGGCCTGCGGCGGCAGTCGATCGTCGAAGAGGTCGCCTACACCTGGCAGCTCTACCTCCCCCGCCTCCCCGGTATGTCCGCCTGGTTCCCCGGCCTCTCGACCCTCCGCGACGTCTGGTTCAACCGCACCGTCGGCCTCTACGGTTGGCTCGACACGACCTTCCCGGTCTGGGTCTACAACCTCGCGCTGATCCCCGCCACCCTGCTCGCGCTGCTGTGTTTGCGCTCGCTCCTCGCGCGCCACCGCGCGCTGCGCGCCCGCCTCTCAGAGATCCTCGTCTACCTCTCGATGGCGCTCGGGCTGCTTCTATTGATCGGCCTCGACTCACACCTCAACCGCTTCATCCAGGGAGCAGGCTACGCCGAGCCGCGCTACCTCCTGCCGCTCCTCCCGCTCGCCGCCGCCCTCCTCGCCCTCGCCACGCGCGGGGCCGGCCGGCGCCTCGGGCCAGCCGCCGGGGCCCTGACCGTGGTCCTGTTTCTCTTCCACGACATCTTCAGCCAGCTACTCGTCATCTCGCGTTTTTACGGCTAAGCATCGGCCGGTCATCCGTCAGGCCCCTCCGTAAGGGCGCCTCCGGAGGCCCGAAGGAGCCGTATCCCCTGTATTCAAACCATTTTCGCGGCCTCTTGGCCCGCGCCGGCGCAGCCACGGTCGAGTCGGAGACAAGGGTTGAAATGCCTTCGTAGACCTGCCATGTTGTACAGGCATGTACAGGCAGCTTCAAGGCTGCGAAACATAAAGGGAAGCGAATATCATGCACCGGCAGAAGAAAAGACGAAGATCAATAGGACCGGAAGGTCCTGTGACCTGACCGTTGTGCGCCGATGCATATGAACCTCCCGGGAGTTAGCAGCTGGGGAGTTGCCGAGGTGACTCGACAAAGGGTCGCTAAGTGTGAAGGTTAGGCAGTAGGCATTACTGGTCGGCAAGGGTGTCGCGCCGTTGAATCGTGGCGATGCGGTGTTCCTGGTGACCATTATCCATCAATAGCGAGTACATACAAAGGAGAAGCAAACATGAGGTTCATTAGGATCGCGGGGCTTTGCCTCGTGGCATTGGCGGCGATGGCCATGGCGACAGCGGCTACGGCCTCCGCAGCGCCCGTGTGGGAACAAAACGGAACAGAAGTGAAAGGGACGGAAAAAGTGATGGGCACGGGGACATTGAAATTGAAGGACACCAAAACGCTCCTGGGCACATCAGAAGTCGAATGCGGTGGCGCCGAGAAAGGGACGATCGGCCCCGGAAGTCTCGACAGGGTAGAAGTCATCGAAGTCCAGGCCTCGCAGTGCGCAGCCAAGAAAGTCTGTGAAAACGTAGAAGAAATCACAGCGAAAGGCCTGCCGTGGCAAACTGAAGTGTACGAAAGCGGCAAAGAACTACGTGACAATATCAAGACGACCGGTAACGGTGAACCGGGATGGCGCGTAAAATGCAAAACCATAGGCGGTTCAAAAGTGGATGAATGTTTGGCAGAAGCCGGCCTTGTGCCCAGCACCAAGGTAACAAATGAAACGGTAAAAGGCGTCGTGGTCAGCGAATTCGAAGAAGAACATAGCCCCAAAGCGAAATGCACCGAAGGAGGGGCAAAATCAGGTGCAGTAGTGGGCCTAATCACGCTGTTATCGGCAACAGCGGGCAGTAGGATTCGGGTCTCGTGACGGTAGACTGAAGACAGTTAGGTGTTTGGGTGGGGCCGGTACGATGCCGGTCCCACCCGGCGTATTCGGTGCCGGTGAAACCAGCCAACCAAACAGAGAGTGGATGGAACCAATGAATGCACGATTCGTGGCGGTGGTCGGGTTGACGCTGGTGTGCGCAGTGGGGCTTGTGGGTACCACCGAGGCCGTCGCGGCGTGCCCGAACGAAGCGTTGCGTTCAGAAGCGCGCTCCACTCAGCTTCCTGAGTGCCGTGCGTATGAGCTGGTCAGCCCTGTGGACACAGCAGACAGCGGAGTGCTCTACTTCGATGGTACGGCTCCCGACGGTGAAGCGGCAGAATTCGTCTCGGCCGGTGGGTTTGCCGGTATCGGGAGCGAGTATGCATTGAACCACTACATCGCCCGGCGGAGCACGCAAGGTTGGGTAACGTCGTGGGTCGGCGTCCCGGCTGCGCTCCGGGGGCTGGTCAGTGGTATGACGAGTTCTTTCGACCTGACGAAGCAGGTGGTGCGCGTCCAGTTTCTGGTTGGTCCGCAGGCGGGTACTACCGGTCTGTTTTTCAGTCAGAACCTGGCGGAAGCACCGGCCTTTTCCTTCGAAGAACTGCCGGAATACGGGAATATCCCTAAGTTCGAAGAAAGGGGTATAGAACAGCCTGCGGATGAGTCTCCGGGCTTCTCGCATATCGTCATTCCCGGTTTCGATTTTAAAAATGGCGAACACGAGCTCTACGAGCTCGCCGGGGTTGGCGGGCCGGCGCCGGTGCTGCGCACTGTCTCGATTGAATCACCTCCCAACAAAGAGGCGTTCAATGCTGAACTTGGGAACGGTGAAGGGCGTCTGGAATCGGTTTTCCACGCGATCTCCAACGATGGAGCGGAGATCTTCTTTACGAACAAGGCGACGAGCGGGATATCGTATGTTCGTGTGAATGGAGCGAAGACGCTCGCACTCGATGGTCTGTTCGAGGGTGCGTCCGGTAGTGGTGCGAAGGTCTTCCTCAAGAGTGCTGGCGGTGAACTTTTCATGGACCTCATCGATAGCGAATCGGGGCAGGAAACAGTCACTGAACGGGTGGCGATCGCTCCGGCTGGGGACTCGAACACCTATCTGCGCTCCAGCGACGATGGTTCTCATCTGTACTTCCTCTCGACGGGTGTGCTCGCCGCGAACGAAAACGAAAACGACGAAAAAGCTGAAGAAGGCAAGGAGAACCTGTACGTGTATGACACGGTGACGAAGGAGGCGGCGTTCATCGCGCAGGCGGTTCCCGGCGGCAACAGCGGCGAAATCGAGGCTCAGTGCAGCGGCTGTCCCAGCCGCGAACTCGGTGAAACCGAAGAATCGGGTTGCGAAGGGGGCCGCTTCTTTGTATTCGCGACGACCGCGCATATTACGCCAGGCGATACAAGCAAGTCTGCGCAGGTCTTCGAGTATGACGCGGGCAGCGGGAAGCTGGTGCGTGTCTCGACCGGTGAAGAAGGTTACGCTGAAAACGGCAATGGCAACGTCCGCGGCGTGAGCATAGCCGTGCCTGAATATGGCGCCACGGGCAACGTGGCCCAGGCGGGGTTGTTCGAGACGAACACGCGTGCTGTCAGCGATGACGGCTCGACGGTGGTCTTCAGCACCGCGGGAGCGCTCTCGCCGCGGGCGGTCAACGATTTGCAGTCGCAGTCGGGTGCTGTTGACGTCTACGAGTGGCACGAAGGTACGGTGGGGCTGATCTCGACGGGGCATTCGTTGACGTCCGACATACAGGCGACGGTCACGCCGTCGGGCCGTGATATCTTCTTCACGTTGACCGAAGGTATCCTGCCGCAGGACAGCGATGGGCTGGCGAGTCTCTACGACGCGCGGATCGACGGCGGTTTTTCTGCGCTTTCAATTCCGGCGGGTGGCTGCAACGGTGACTCCTGCCAGGGTCCGCCGAGCGTGCCGTCGTTGCTCGGCGAAAGCGGGAGCGCGACGTTCTCTGGCTTGGGGAACCTGCAGCAGCCCGTGCCGACCTCCGTGGGCACCCCGAAGGGGAAGCCAAGGCATTGCGGGAAGGGTTACATGAAGAGGAAGGGCAGGTGCGTCAGGAGGCCCAAGACCAAGAAGACCGGCAAGGGCGGGAGGGCGAAGCGATGAGGTTTCATGCTCTTTTGAGGCCAGCGTTCTTCGTGTCGTTGCTCGCCGTGCTGCTCGTGCTGGTGCCCTCGGGTGCGTCGGCGGCTGAACCGCAGTTCGGTATCGCGAGCTTTCAGCTCTCCAGTTGCGCTAACGGCAGCTCCGAAGACGGTCTGCCGTGCAGTGCGCCGTATACGCAGGCTGGCGGCACCCCGTATGAGGTGACGACGACCTTTCATCTGAACCTCCATGAAGCCGTGAACCGTAACGATGCTCCTGTGATGGTGTCCGTCGAGGAACCGAAGGACGTCAGGGTGAGCTTCCCGCCGGGAATGGTGTTCGACCCGCAGGCGGTGCCGCGCTGCTCGATCGCTGTCTTCTCGCAGACGCAGAGCCAGGGTTGTCCGCCGAGCAGCCAGGTCGGGACGGTGCTCGCTAGTCCGTCCGGCAATCTGGAGCAGGTTCCGCTTTACAATCTCACACCGTTGGGAGGTAAGCCTGCCGAGTTCGGTTTCTACAACCAGTTGGATTTCGTGATCACCGGCGGCGTGCGGACCGGCGAAGGGTACACGTTGAGCGCGACCTCCTCGGACATCCCGGAGGTCGAAGTCACGACCGCTTCGGTCACGGTCTGGGGTGTGCCGGCCGATCCTTCCCACGATGCCCAGCGCGGCGCGGAATGCACCTGGATCACCGGTGAACCGCCGGAACCACCCAGTAACGCACCCAATAATGAATCCTGCCCGGGCGGCGGCAAGTCAAGCGGCGCCCCCCCGACCCCGTTCGTCCGCCTCCCGACTGAGTGCACGGGCGAACCTCTGACGGCGACGATTGAAACCGACTCTTGGGTCCACCCTGGTGCGCTCGATGCGAACGGTAACCCGCTGAAGGGCGATCCAAACTGGAAGACTGCCGAATCCTCTCCGGCGATGGAACCGGTGACTGGCTGCGAAAAGCTGACGTTCGGCTCATCGCTGACGGTGCAGCCCGACACTTCTCTGGCTGGCGCCCCGGTTGGTCTGGGTGTGGAACTGGCCGTCCCACAGACTGACAGCTCTGAAGTCTTGGGCACCTCCGATGTCCGCGACGTGAAGGTCTCGCTCCCCGAAGGCATGGTGATCTCCCCGTCCGCCGCGCAGGGCTTGGGCGTCTGCAACAACGACCCCGGCGTCAATCCCCGCGAAGTTCCCGACGAGTTCGGGTCGACGTCGGCGAGCCCGGCCTCTTGCGAACCGTCTTCGACCGTCGGCCAGCTTCGTATAACGACGCCTGATCTCCCGGCACCGCTGCGGGGCACGGTCTTTCTTGGTGCCCCGATCTGTAACCCCTGTACTCCCGAAGATGCTCAGGACGGCCGGATGGTTCGTCTGTATCTGCAGGCGATCGGGGAAGGCAGCGACGGTATCACGGTCAAGCTCGCCGGCACCGGTTCGATCAACCCGACGACCGGTCGTGTCACGACGGTCTTTGAAGAAGACCCTCAGCTCCCGTTCGAAAGCGTCAAGCTGGAACTGGTTGGTGGTCCCCGTGCGACGCTCGCGAACCCCCGGGCCTGCGGCTCGGCTGTCAGCGAAGCCGACCTGACGCCGTGGAGCTCGCCGTTCGTGATCGACTCCACGCCGAGCAGCGCCTTCGAAGTGACCGGCTGCAGCCCCCCGCAGTTCAAGCCCTCCTTCACAGCCGAGACGACGAACGTCCAGGCCGGCGCTTTCACCCCGCTTACGCTCGCCTTCGGGCGCTCCGATGCTGATGGTTTCCTGTCGGGGATGCAGTTGAAGATGCCGCTGGGTTTGTCTGGCATGTTGTCGAGTGTCAAGCTCTGCGGTGAACCGCAGGCGGCGCAGGGGACGTGCGGCGCGGCCAGCTTGATCGGCCACTTCCAGGTCTTGACCGGCCCTGGTGCCGAGCCCTTCCTCGTGACCGGCGGGCAGATCTTTATCACCGGGCCTTATAAGGGAGCGCCTTACGGTCTCTCGATTGTGGTCCCCGCGAAGGCTGGCCCGTACACCCTCTCCGGTACGACCGGGGCGGGCACGGTGGTGGTCCGCGCGGCGATCGCTGTCGATCCCCATACCGCGCAGTTGACGGTGACGACCGATCCCCTCCCGACGGTCCTTGATGGTATCCCGTTGCAGTTGCGGGTCGTCAATGCTGTGATTGATCGTCCTGGCTTTACGTTCAATCCGACGGACTGCGAACCGACAGCGGTCACCGGGACGCTGAGCGATACTGAAGGTGCGAGCGTGGCCGTTTCCAACCACTTCCAGGTGACCAACTGTGCCGCTCTCGCGTTCAAACCAGCCTTCGCGGTTTCGACCTCGGCTCATACAAGTCGTCTCGACGGTGCGAGTCTGACAGCGATGCTGAGCTTCCCGAAGACCCCGCAGGGCAGCGAGGCGAACATGGCGAAGTTCAAAGTCGAATTGCCTAAGCAGCTTCCTTCGCGCTTGAAGACCTTGCAGAAGGCGTGTCCCGCGGCGACCTTCGAAGCGAACCCCGCGAACTGCCCGGCCGGGTCGGTCGTCGGCTCTGCGAAGGATCTAACGCCGATCCTTCCGGTCCCGCTGGAAGGCCCTGCCTATTTCGTCAGCCACGGCGGGGAAGCGTTCCCGAGCCTGATCTTCGTCCTCCAGGGCTACGGCGTGACAGTCGACGTGGTCGGCGCAACATTCATCAACAAACACGGCATCACGAGCTCCACCTTCAAGACAGTCCCCGACGTACCCGTCGGCACCTTCACCCTGATGTTCCCCGAGGGCCCCAACTCAGCCCTCGCCGCAACCGGCAACCTCTGCAACGCCAAGCTCAAGATCCCAACCGAATTCGTAGCCCAGAACGGCACCGTGCTCAACCAGAGCACAAAAATCACCGTCACAGGCTGCAAACGCAAGCGGGGGAGCTAACGGACCGCCCCGACCCGGTCCGTCGCGGACCCCGCCGCCAACTGCCCGCAGGCCGCGTCGATCGAGCGCCCCCGCGTGAGCCGCACCGTCGCCTGAACCCCGCGCTCCTCGAGCGCCGCCCGGAAAGCGTCGATCGCCTCCCGGCTCGACGCTTTGTAAGGCGAGTCGGTGGGGTTGAACGGAATCAGGTTCACCTTGAACATGCGCGGCTCGCCGGCGCTCGCCGGCGCCAGCAGCTTCGCGAGCGCGACGGCCTGCTCGTAACGGTCGTTGACGCCCGCGAGCATGACGTACTCCACGAACACGCGCCGGCGCTTGCGCGCGTAGAAGGCGCGGCAGGCCTCGATCACCTCGCGCAGCGGAAACCGCTCGTTGACGGGCATCAGCTCCGAGCGCAGTGCTTCGTCGGCGGCGTGCAGCGAGAGCGCGAGGCGCAGCGGCAGCTCGCAGGCGGCGAGCCGTTCGATGCCGGGGATCCACCCGACCGTCGAGATCGCGGTGCGCCGGTGGGCGATGCCGAGGTCTCCCAGCCGCTCGCAGGCGGCGAGGACGGCGTCGAGGTTGAGCAACGGCTCGCCCATGCCCATGAAGACGCAGTGGTCCAGCGGCTCGATGCGGCGGAAGTGCAGCGCCTGGTCGAGAATCTCCGAGGTCGTAAGATTGCGCGCGAAGCGCATCTGACCGGTCGCGCAGAAGGTGCAGGTCAGCGGGCAGCCCGACTGCGAGGAGAGGCAGATCGAGCGCCGCCCGTCTCGGTATCGCATCAGCACGGCCTCCAACGGCCGGCCGTCGGCGGTCTCGAACAGCACCTTGACCGTTCCGTCGCGCGCGTGGACCTCGCGCCGCACCGCCAGGCTCGAAAACGGCACCGCCCGTTCGAGCTCCTCGCGCAGCGCGCGCGGCAGGTTGGTCATCGCTCCGTAGCCCCCTGCCCCCGCGGCGGCCCAGCGCCAGACCTGCCCGGCGCGGAACGCGGGCTCCCCGCGCCCGGCAAGCATTCCATGGAGGAGTTCGAGATTCATCGTGTCGATGATGGGATTTGGATGGGAGTAGTGGTCTCGTTGCCGCTGCCGGGGCACATGCCTGGCGGGGCGCGGAGGCGACGCGCTGTGTAATGGTGGCACTCGATGCGCCTGGCCAAGCACCTCGCTCACGCCGGAGTCGCCTCACGACGTGCCGCGGAGGCGCTGATCGCGCAGGGCAAGGTGAGGGTAGACGACGAGATCGTGCGCGATCCGGCGCGCGACGTGGACGAGCATAACCGCGTGGAGGTCGATGGGCGGCGCCTGAAGGGGCCCGAGCCGCGCGTCGTCTACGCGCTGCACAAGCCGGTCGGAGTGGTCTCGACCGCGAGCGACCCCCACGGCCGCCCGACGGTCGTCGAGTCGATCGCCGGGGAGCGCCGGCGTCTGTACCCGGTCGGGCGCCTGGACGCCGACAGCAGCGGCCTGATCCTGCTCACCAACGACGGCGAGCTCGCGCAGCGGCTCACCCACCCGCGCTACCGGGTTCCGAAGACCTACCGCGTGCACGTCGGGGGCGGTCCGGTGGGGGAGCGGGCGCTGAAGGCGCTGCGCGAGGGAGTGGAGCTGGAGGACGGCCCGACCGCGCCGGCGCGGGTGCATCGGGTGCGCGCCGGCGCAAAAGCGAGATCGGCCGGCGTGGGGGAGGGGCCGGCGGCGCGGGAGGGCGGCGGCGAGGAGCTCGAACTGACGATCGCCGAAGGCCGCAACCGTCAGGTGCGGCGGATGTGCGCGGCGGTCGGCCACCCCGTCCTTGCCCTGCAGCGCGTCGCCTTCGGTCCACTGCGGCTCGGCACCCTGCAGCCCGGCGCGCACCGGCGCCTCGGCGAGGTCGAGCTGCGCAGTCTGCGTGGGGACGTGTTTCGCTGAGGCCGGCCGCCCGCTCTGACAGAATCGCGCGCCATGCGACTGTATGCCCTGCGCGGCGCGATCGGCGTCTCGCACAACGACGCCAAGGACATTCTGGACGCTACGACTGAGCTCATGACGACACTCATGGAGCGCAACGCCCTGCACCCCGAGGACGTCGTCAGCTGCATCTTCACCGCCACCAACGACCTCAACGCCGAGTTTCCCGCCGTCGCCGCGCGCGCGCTGGGCTTCGAGAGCGTGCCGCTGCTGTGCGCCCGTGAGATCCCGGTGCCGCGCTCGCTGCCGCGCGTGATCCGGGTGCTGATCCACTACTACGCCGAGGAGGGCCACCGCGCCCAGCACGTCTACCTGGGCGCGGCCAAGGCGCTGCGCGCTGACTTGGAGTCCGCGCAGTAGGATGCGAGGCCGGTGACCCCAGCTAGCCGCTTTCGCTGATCTTCTCGATCAGCCAGCCGGGCCCCTGTTTGACGAGCGTGAAGGTGTGAGGGTGACGGGTGTACGTCCCCACGTACTTGACCACAGCCGTGTTGCCCGTCGTCTTCACATGGAAGATCGGCAGCTTCGCTTTGCGTTCCCTCGGACTGCTCTGCGCCCTGACGAGCCCGGCCAGGGCCTGCGCGCATGAGGAGCGGGCTTCCGCGGGGCGGGCGCTCACGATTTCGTGGATTACCCTCTGTCTCAGACTTTCCTCGAGGGCGTTGCAGATGGCGCCCCCATTCACAGTTTTCACTCCATTGATGTAGCTCCGCGTGGCACCCTGCGGTGTGCGCAGCGCAACGCGTGGCGGTGGTGGCGGTGGTGTGCCCGACGCAGCATTCTGCGCCGGGTTGCTGGAGGAGGCGTTCAAGCCGCCTCCACACCCAGCGAGGACCACGACGAGGACCACGCCGACGGCGACCGATCGAAGATCGGGCAGCACCGGCGGCCCATTCTGGTAGATCCGATGTGTCCGCATAGGCCGACCCTATCGAGGCGCAGGGGACCGCCGTACTCGACGGCGTGCAAGCGCGCGGATCGCGTGGAACCGCGCCAAATCAGCTTCCCTGCGGTGTTTCTCATGGCCTCGACTTGGGCAAAAGCCGCCCGCTGCGGGGCCGGGGCGGGGCGGCTTGCAGCGTCACCTCGGGCCGAGACGACCCCTGAGATGTCTGCGCCGGCGACTACCGCATCAGCTGGTGCTCTGGACCGGAGTGCCATGCCAGCGGGTGCCGGCCGGCAACTCCTCCCCGCGCAGGACCACCGAGTGCCCGCCGATGCAGGTGCTCGCTCCGAGCTTGGTGTCGGGGAGCACCGCGGAGGTAGGGCCCATGGTCGCGCCGGCGCCGAGGCTCGTCGGGCCGATGCGCAGCAGGCGGTCGTGGAAGACGTGGGTCATCAGGCAGGAGCCGCGGTTGATCGCGCAGTCGTCCCCCAGCTCGAGCACGTCGTACTCGGTGATCGCCGTTGTCTCGCACCACACGCCGCGGCCGACCGTGGCGCCCATCGCGCGCAGGTAGAGCGACATCAGGGGAGTGCCGAGGGCAAAGCGCAGCAGCCACTCGCCGGCGAGCTGCTCGTGGGCGGAGTTGACGAGCTCGTCGCGCCACACGAACAGCGACCACAGCGGGTGCTCGCCGGGGCGGTAGCGACCGATGACCGTCCACTTGATCGCGACGGCGATACCGGCTGAGAGGAGCCCCGAGCTGAGCATCACCAGTGGGGCGAGGGCGATCATCGCTCCGATGCCCAGGTGCCCGCCGACCAGGTCGAGGACGAGCAGCTCGAGCAGACCGATCGACAGCGAGATCGTGTTGGGCACCACGATTCGGATCGCGTCCATGACGCCGCGCGCCGCAACGAGTCGTTTCGGGGGGTCGGTGGTGCGGGCAGGATCTGTGGCCTCGCAGACGCGGGGCAGCTCGAGCGCGGGCACACCGAACCAGGACGTTCCCTGCGCCGGGCGGCGCGGAGCGAGCGTGAGGGCGCCGACGAGGCTGTCGTCGCCGAGCTGGGTGCCCTCGCGCAGCACTGCGCCGGCGCCCAGGAACGTGCGGCTGCCGATCTCGATCGGCTCGACGTGCAGCCAGCCTCCGCGTGCCCTGGCGCCACAGAAGCCGACGTCGTCGGTGGCGTGGCTGAGCTCGCCGAAGGAGACCAGGGAGTTCAGGCCGGTCGAGGTCGAGATCTCCGTGCGCCGCCCGACGCGGACGCCCATCAGCCGCAGCCAGCCGCGCGTGTAGAGGGAGGCGTAGAGCGGGAACAGCACCGCGCTGACCGACTCCTGCAGCTCGCCGGAGAACCACAGCGCCCAGCCCAGCGCTCCGTCCCCGCCGTGCCAGCCCGGGCGCACGAGCTTCCACACCAGGCGCAGAGTGAGGGCGACGAGCAGCGCGAGCGTCACGGTCGAGACGCACACGATCACGGCCGCCTCGCCCACGAGCACAGCGGGCGAGCCGTTCAGCGAGGGAGCGGGGGCACCGAGCAGCACGAGCAGGCCGATCCCCGGGGTCAGCGCGAGCAGCGCGAGCAGCCCCTCCCAGGCGAGGCTTGAGGCGAACACGAACTTCCAGAGGCGTGCGTGGCGGCCCGCCCCTGCAGGAGCCTCGGCTGGCCAGGCCTCGCCCGCGAGGCCGAGGTAGCGAGCGGGGCTACCGCCCCAATGCTCACCCGCGGGGATCGTCCCGGAGATGACGCTGCCGGGCTCGATCTCCGCACCCTCGCCGATGCTCGCGCCCGGGGCGAGCAGGGTCCGGGCGCCCACGCTCGCGTCGGCGCCGATGTGCACCTCGCCGATCACGAGCTCCTGGCCATCGATCCACCAGCCGTGCAGGTTGACCTGGGACTCCACGGTGGCCCCGGCGCCGACGTGCACCAGCGAGGTCAGCGTGGGCATGCTCCCCAGGCGCGCCCCGGGGCCGACCTCGACGCCGATTAGGCGGGCCCAGCGCGCCGCCCACGGTGTGCCGGCGAGCCGCGTGAGATGGCAGTACTCGCCGAGGCGCTCGAGGAACCACACGCGCGCGGCGAGCCAGGAGTTGCGGGGGTAGCGCCCAGGACGTACACGAGGCAGCAGGACGCGACGGGCGACCACGGCAATGGCGGCTCGCCCCACGGGGCTGGAGAGCAGCAGCCAGGCGCCGATCAGCCACACCCAGCTCACGTGGGGCAGTCCATCGCGTTCGATGTTGCCGTACCCGAGCGCGGCGATGACCCATTGGGTCGAGGCCAGGCCGGTGAGGACGAGCACCCCGGCGAGCAAGTCCGTGTCGGCCGTCACGGCCACGGGACCGAGCTGCTCGGCCCACCGTTCGGCCAGCCACGCGGCGGTGGTGCTCAGCGACGAATCGGTCGCGCCCTGGGTGCCCTGCGGAGGCCAGGGAAGGGCCCTGCGGTTGACCTTGCCCGATCTCGCTGTTGGCATCTCATCCAGGGCGAGGACGAGCGGCGCCGCGACCACCAGGTCAAGCTCGGTGGACGGCGCCTGGAGCTGACGACCGTTGCCTCGGTGGGGCCGTAGGTATTCCACACCTCGCGGGCGGCTGCGAGGCGCCAGCCGAGCTCAGGGGGGCAGGCCTCGCCGCCGAGGATTAGCAGGCGCACGCCCGCGAGCGTCTGCTCGTCCCACATCGCCGCGAGCGTGGGGACCGTCGAGATGACGCTCACGCCGCGCCGGGCCAGCCACGGCCCGAGGTCGGCGCCCGAGCGCACGAGCGAGCGCGGAGCGGGCACGAGCGCGGCGCCGTTGCTCCACGCGAGCCACATCTCCTCGCAGCTCGCGTCGAAGGCGACCGAGAGACCGGCCAGGACGCGGTCCTCGGGGGTCACCGTCCACAGTCGGGCCTCCGCGTCGATGAAGGCGGTCGCGGAGCCGTGGCTGACCGCGACGCCCTTCGGCTGTCCGGTCGAACCCGACGTGAAGATAACCCACGCGTCGTCCTCGACGGTGAGGGCTCTCGGGGCGTGGGTCCCATCGACTCGGTCGTGTGTGACGGAGGCTGAGACCGAGGCCAGGGGCGTGAAGCGCAGGCCGTCCTCGAGCACCCCGCGGACGCCGGCCTGCTCCCAGATCCCCGCGGCGCGGGCCGGGGGATCGTCGGCGTCGACCGGCACGTAGGCGGCGCCGGCGAGCAGGACCCCGAGGATCCCGACGTAGAGCTCCGAGGTGCCGCTCGCGACGCGTACACCGACGCGATCGCCGGTGCCGACACCCGCTTCGCGCAAGCTGGTTGCGAGCTCGTCTGTCGCGTGCGAGAGATCGTCATAGGTGAGCGTGGCGTCCTCGGCGTCGAGCGCGACGCGGTCACCGTGGTGCTCGACGGTGGCGGCGAGGACGTCGAGCAGCGAGCGGGTCGCCGGCGACTGCGTAAAGATCGGGAGCAGGCCGTGCTCGCGCGTGCGGTCGATGGTCACCATCTCGGTGCAGTAAACCGAGCGAGATGCTCACGTACCTTTAACGAAGGTTGGGTTTGAGTTAGAGCTGGTTTTCCCCGCGGTTCGCCACAATACCGCGGTGCCCTTCGAGTTCTCAGAGCGGATCCGCCGCCTGCCGAGCTACCCGGCCGCGGGCGGATACGGCGACGCCGCGCCGCGCGTGCGGCTCGCCAGCAACGAGTCCCCGTGGCCGCCGCTGCCCGCCGTACGCGAGGCGATCGAGCGGACCGTAGGTGGCCTGCACCGCTACCCCGACCCCGCCTGCACGGCGCTGCGCCGGCGCCTGGCCGAGCGCTACGGGGTGCCGGCGGAGCGGATCGCGGTCGGCAACGGCTCGTGCGACATCCTGCTCGCCGCCGGCGAGGCGCTGCTGGAGCCGGGCGCCGAGCTCGTCCACGCGTGGCCGTCGTTCTCGATCTACCCGCACCTCTCTGCCGCCTCCGGCGCGCGGGCGGTGCGGGTGGCGCTGGACGAGCGCGAGCGCCACGACCTGCCGGCGATGCTGCGCGAGATCACGGTCGCCACACGGCTGGTGGTGGTGTGCAACCCCAACAACCCCACCTCCACCGCGCTCCCGCTCGCCGAGATCGCCGAGTTCCTCGCAGAGGTGCCGCCGTACGTGTGTGTGATCGTGGACGAGGCCTACTGCGAGTTCAACCTGCTCGAGGACCCCGACGCCTCCGTGGAGCTGCTCGCCGAACACCCCAACCTTGTGCTGCTGCGGACCTTCTCGAAGGTCTACGGCCTCTGTGGGCTGCGCGTCGGCTTCGCGCTGTGCGGTTCGTCCCAGCTGCCGCAGGCGTTCGACCAGGTGCGCCAGCCGTTCTTCTGCAACGCGGTCGCGCAGGCCGCTGCGACCGAGGCGCTCGCCCACCAGGACGCCGTCACCGAGCGCGTCACGCGCACTGTCGCCGAGCGCATCTCCGTGGACGAGCGGTTGCGGGCGCTGGGGTTGGCGCCCGCTGAGTCGCAGGCCAACTTCTGCTGGTTGGCGCTCGGTGAAGAGCGGGACGAAGCGGAGGTGCTGCGTGGTCTGCTCGAGCGCGGCGTGCTCGTGCGCGGTGGCGGCGCGCTCGGCCGGGAGGGCGCGCTGCGCGTCACTTACGGCACGCCCGAGGAGAACGCGATCTTTCTGGATGCGCTTGCCGAGGTGCTTTGAAGGTGCTATACAACTTCAGAGACGACCTTATGTCCGCATCGGCCATCACATCCTGCCGCTCCCTCGCGCCTGCCGACTGGTCGCCCTCCTACGCCTACGCCTGGCGATTTAGCTAGGCGCTTCGGCCTGCCCCGTCCGTGAGCGGGGCCTCGGGCCGCACGGGTCCTCCGACCGAGCGCCACCCACCGGGCGTGCGAGCCCGCTCACGACACGCCCCCGCGCTTCTTCACACGGCGGGGTCGAGGAGCACCTACTATCCCGGATCAAGAGGGTGGCGCAGTCGGCCGGAGGCCGACGAGCCGGGCCCCTCTTCTTTCAGAAGAAAGGAAGCGCAGATGATGATTGTGATGAAGGAGGCCGCGACCGATGAGGAGATCGCCGCCGTTGTGGGCAAGATCGAGCGAGCCGGCGCGCGTGCCCACCGCAGCCGGGGCGCGCGCGTCACGGTGATCGGCGCGATCGGCGACGTCGAGCAGGACGCCTGCGTGGAGAGCCTCGGACTGGAGGGCCAGCCGGGGGTTGACCGGGTCGTCCCGATCCTCAAGCCCTACAAGCTCGCCTCCGCCCAGTTCCGTCACGGCGAGCGCACCGTGCTGGAGATCGACGGGCGCAAGATCGGCGGCGATCACTTCGCGCTGATCGCGGGCCCCTGCACCGTGGAATCGCGCGAGCAGACGCTCGAGACCGCGCGCGCGGTGCGCGACGGCGGCGCCACGCTGCTACGCGGCGGGGCCTACAAGCCGCGCACCTCCCCCTACGCCTTCCAGGGCCTGGGAGCGGAGGGGCTGCGCCTGCTCGCCGAGGCGAAGGCCGAGACCGGCCTGCCGGTCGTCACCGAGTTGATGGACGTGCGCGACCTCGACGCGGTGCTGGAGGTCGCCGACGTGATCCAGGTCGGCGCGCGCAACATGCAGAACTACTCGCTGCTCACCGAGATCGGCCGCTCCGGGCGCCCGGCGCTGCTTAAGCGGGGGCTCTCCGCGCCGCTGGACGAGCTGCTGATGGCCGCCGAGTACATCCTCAAGGAGGGCAACCCCGCGGTGATGCTCTGCGAGCGTGGCATCCGCACGTTCGACACTGCCTACCGGCGCACCACGCTCGACCTGATGGCGGTGCCGATCCTCAAGGAGCTCTCCCACCTGCCGGTGATCGTCGACCCCTCCCACGCGGCGGGGCGGCGCGACCTCGTGCTCTCGCTCTCGCTGGCTGCCGCCGCGGTGGGCGCGGACGGCCTGATCGTGGAGGTGCACCCCTCTCCCGACGAGGCGCTCTGCGACGGGCCGCAGTCGTTGCCGACCGACACGTTCGCCGAGTACGCCGTCGCGGTGGAGCGCGCCGCGGCGCTCGCGGGCAAGGCGCTCAGCGCCGTCTGATGGTCGCCCGGACGCCGGGCTGCCCGCCGGTGAGCGCTGCGTGAAGGTCGCGATCCTCGGGGTGGGGTTGATCGGCGGCTCGATCGGGCTGGCCGCCCGCGGGCGTGCGGGAGCGCACGTCCACGGCTACGACCCCGACCCCGCGGCGCTGCGGGCGGCGCTCGAGTTGGGGGCGATCGACGAGCAGGCGTCAGACATCGCCACGGCTGTCGCCGGCGCGCAGGTGGTGTTCGCCGCGGCACCTGTGGGGGCGCTCGAGCAGACGGTCTCCCACGCGCTTGCACACGCTGGCCCAGATTGCGTGATCAGCGACGTCGGCTCCACCAAGCTGGCGCTAGAGGACGCGCGGTCGGACACCCGTTTCATCGGCGGGCACCCGCTCGCCGGGGCGGAGAGTGCGGGGGTCGGCCACGCCCGCGAGAACCTGTTCGACGGCGCAGTCTGGTGCCTGACCGCGTCGCCCACCACCAACCCCGGGCTGTACGAGCGCTTGAGCGCTCTGATCGAGCGTCTCGGCGCCCACCCGCGGCAGGTTGCGCCTGCCGCTCACGACCGCCTGATGGCTCGCGTCTCACACCTGCCGCACGTGCTCGCCAACGTGCTGGTCGTGCAGGCCCTCGCTGCCTTCGAGCGCGAGGGCCTCACAGCCGGAGGGGCCTCCACGCCCCCCAGCCTGCGGGACGCCATCAGGGTCGCCGGCGCCAACACCGCGATCTGGACCGACATCTACCTCGCCAACCGGGAGGCGCTGACCGCGGCGCTCGACGAGCTGGCGGAGGGGCTCGCGCAGGCTCGCACCGTGCTGGACACGGGCGACGCGCGGGCGATTGCGGCGTGGAACGAGCGAGCCCGGGCGGACCGGGAGACGCTGTTGGGTCCCGACTCGTAGGGTGCGGGCACCATGAACCTGCGCTTCGAGCCCTCCGGCCCGCTCACGGGCGAGCTGACCGCGCCGGGGGACAAGTCGATCTCCCACCGGGCGGCGCTGCTCGGCGCGATGGCCTCCTACCCGGTGCGCATCGAGCACTACCTGCACGCCGCGGACACGACCTCCACGCTTGACGCGGTGCGGGCGCTGGGTGCGCTCGTCGAGGTCTATCCACACGAGGTCGTCGTGCGCGGCGCCGGCCTGCGCGAGGCGCGCGAGCCCGAGGGTCCGATCGACGTGGGCAACGCGGGCACGCCACTGCGCCTGCTGCCTGGTTGGCTTGCCGCGCAGGAGGGCCGCTCCTTCACCCTCGACGGGGACGAGTCGATCCGCCGCCGCCCGGTGGACCGGGTGGTCGAGCCGCTGCGCCTGATGGGCGCCGACCTGCAGGCGCGGGGGGGCCGCTTCGCGCCGCTTGCAGTGCGCGGCGCGCGGCTGCACGCGATCTCCTACGAGCTGCCGGTCGCGAGCGCCCAGGTGAAGTCGTGCGTGCTGCTCGCCGCGCTCGCCGCGGACGGCGCGAGCACCGTGACCGAGCCGGAGCGCAGCCGCGACCACACCGAGCGGATGCTGCTGGCAGCCGGGGCCACGATCCACCGCAACGGCCGTCGTGTGACCGTCACCAACACCGACGAGCTTGTGCTCGAGCGCGTGCGGGTGCCCGGCGACCTGAGCTCCGCGGCGTTCGTGCTCGCCGCGGGAGTGCTCGTACCGGGCTCGCGCCTGCTGGTCCGCGACGTCGGCGTGAACTTCACGCGCACTGGCTTCCTGCGCATCCTAATGCGGATGCAGGGCATCGTGCTCGGCGACCTCGAGGACGAGACGGGTGAGCTAGTCGAGTACGAGCCCATCAGCGACTTGGACGTTGCCGCGGGCGCCCTGGAGGGGACGTTCGTGGGACCCGAGGAGGTGCCGGCGGCGATCGACGAGCTGCCGCTGATCGCGCTGCTCGGCTGCTTCGCCGAGGGGGAGACGGTGGTGCGCGGCGCCGCCGAGCTGCGCCTGAAGGAGTCCGACCGCATCGCCACAGTGGTCGAGGGCCTGCGCGGCCTCGGCGCGGACATCGAGGCGACCGAGGACGGCTTCGCGGTGACCGGGACCGGCGGCCTGCGCGGCGGTCTGCTCGACGCTCACGGCGACCACCGCCTGGCGATGCTCGGCGCCGTCGCCGGCCTCGCCTCGCGCGAGGGCGTCGAGGTGCTTGGGATCGAGGCCGCCGCGGTCTCCTACCCGGGGTTCGTGGAGGACCTGCAGAGGCTGGCGGGCTGATGGGACCCGGCCCCCAAGCGGCGGTAAGCCCGAGCCCCAACGGTGCGCGGCTCGGCGCACAGGGGTGGCGAGGCGAATGGTGATCGCGATCGATGGACCCGCGGGCGCCGGAAAGTCCACCGTCGCGCGTGCGCTGGCCCGTGAGCTGGGCTTCGCCTACCTGGACAGCGGCGCGATGTACCGCTGCGTGGCGCTGCTGGCGCTCGCCGCGCCCGACGAGGAGCCGGCGCGGCTGGCGCAGGCCGCGAGGATCAAGCTCTCGGGCACGCCGGCCGGAGAGCCGGGGCCGATCTTCCTGGACGGCCGCGACGTGGGCAGGGAGATTCGCTCGCCGGAGGTCTCAGAGAAGGCCTCGCAGGTGGCCTCTCAACCGGCCGTACGCGAGGCGCTGGTGGCTACGCAACGCGACCTGATCGCATGTGGCGACTGGGTAGTGGAGGGTCGCGACATCGGTACGGTGGTCGCTCCAGGGGCTGAGCTGAAGGTCTTCCTCAGCGCAGACGCGAACGAGCGGGCGCGCAGGCGAGCGCTGGAGCTCGGGGTGGAGCACGAGGAGGTGGAGGAGGAGCTGCGGGTGCGCGACGAGCGCGACTCCACACGTGAGCACAGCCCGCTGGAGCCGGCCCCCGACGCGGTCGTGCTCGACACCACCGGCCTGAGCGTCGAGCAGGTGGTGGAGCACATCGCCAGGCTGGCCCCACCGGCTGCCCGGCGCTCATAGCTCATACTGGCCCGATGAGAGCCCCCCAATGCTGAAGGTCGCCGTCGTCGGCTATCCCAACGTCGGCAAGTCCTCGCTCGTCAACCGCCTGAGCGGCGGGCGCGAGGCGGTGGTGCACGAGCGTCCGGGGGTGACGCGCGACCGCAACGAGGTGGAGTGCGAGTGGAGCGGACGGCGCTTCAAGTTGATCGACACGGGCGGGGTGGACTTCCTCGACGAGGACCCGCTGGCGGGCTCGATCCGCGACCAGGCGCGCGCGGGCCTCGCGGAGGCGCAGGTGGCGGTGCTGGTGGTCAACGCGCGCGCGGGGGTGCGCGCGGGCGACGAGGAGCTCGCAGATCTGCTGCGCCGCTCGCCGCTGCCGAGCATCGTGGTGGCCAACAAGTGCGACAGCGTTGCGGAGCTCCCGCAGGCGGCCGAGTTCCACCGCCTCGGCCTGGGCG
Source organism: uncultured Solirubrobacterales bacterium (assembly GCA_963706545.1). GTDB lineage: Bacteria > Actinomycetota > Thermoleophilia > Solirubrobacterales > Solirubrobacteraceae > Palsa-744. The sequence continues at coordinate 3,939,013 of OY970161.1, read as the reverse complement.
AGCCGCTGGCGGTTTCCGCCGCGCAGGGCCTTGGTACGGGCGACCTGCTCGACAGGGTCGTGGAGCTGCTGCCTGCGGCTGAGCAGGAGCCCGACGAGGACGCGCTGCGCCTGGCGGTGATCGGCCGCCCGAACGTCGGCAAGTCCTCGCTGGTCAACCGCTTCCTGGGTGAGGAACGCGTGATCGTGTCTGAGCACGCCGGCACGACCCGCGACGCGATCGACACGCCGCTGAGCGTAGAGGGCCGCAGCGTGACCCTGATCGACACCGCCGGGATGCGCCGCCAGTCGAAGGTGGCGGACTCCGTGGAGTACTACACCGCGCTGCGCTCCCGCCGCGCGGCCGAGCGCGCCGACGTGGCGCTCGTGGTGTGCGACGCGACCGAAGGCGTCACCGCCCAGGATCTGCGCATCGCGGAGCTCGCGATGAAGGCGGGCTGTGCGACGGCGATCGTGCTGAACAAGTGGGACCTGTTCGCCGAGGCCCATCCTCCCGAGGAGGCCGGGGAGCGCAACTCCCACACCACCGAGGAGGCGTTGGCGCACGAGCGCGCGCGGGTAGCGGAGAAGCTGCGGTTGCGCCCGCGGGTGCTGACGGCGAGCGCAAAGACCGGCCGCCACTCTGCGCGTCTGCTGACTGAGGCGCTGGCGCTCGGGGACCGGATGGCGGGGCGCATCCCCACACCGGAGCTGAACCGCTTCCTGGCAGAGGCCGTGCAGGCGCGCCAGCCGCCGGTGGGCACCCGCCGGGGCTCTAACCAGCACCGCCTGAAGCCGATCTACATGACCCAGACCGGCGAGCGCCCGCCGCGCTTTGCGATCCAGGTCAACTCACGCGAGCGGGTGACGCGTGACTACGCGTACTTCCTGGAGAACCGTCTGCGCGCGCGCTACGGCATGGACGGCGTGCCGCTGATCATCGACTTCGTCGAACGGGGGCAGCGCGGCCACGGGGGGGGTCGGCCCAGTGGTGCGCGCTCGCCTGCGGGATCGCGGTAGGGCTCCGGGCGCCCTGCCCGGAAAGGATCGCCATTGCGGCCAAGCGAGGCTTTAGACTCTGGGACTCGATCAGCCGATCCCGCGTTGCGCTCGCCGCGCGCAGGGCACGACCCTCCCGGAGTGGACCAGCCTATGAGCAACAACTCTGACAACGAATACCTGTTCACCAGCGAGTCGGTGACGGAGGGGCACCCGGACAAGATCGCCGACCAGATCTCCGACGGCGTGCTCGACGCGGTGCTGCGCGAGGACCCCTACGGCCGCGTGGCGTGCGAGACGCTCGTGAACACCGGCCTGATCGTGGTCTCGGGCGAGATCACGACGGAGACGTACGTGGACATCCAGCAGGTCGCGCGCGAGACAGTGCGGGGCATCGGCTACGACAACGCCGCGTACGGCTTCGACTGCGACACGTGCGCGGTGGTGAACGCGATCGACAGGCAGTCCCCCGACATCGCGCAGGGGGTGGACGCGGCGTACGAGACGCGCCACGACCCGCTCGACGACGACCAGTGCGACGTGGCGGGCGCGGGTGACCAGGGGATGATGTTCGGCTACGCGACCAACGAGACTGAGGAGCTGATGCCGCTGCCGATCCTGCTGGCGCACAAGCTCTCCAAGCGCCTGGCGGAGGTGCGCAAGGCGGACGTGCTGCCCTACCTGCGCCCCGACGGCAAGACCCAGGTGACGGTCCGCTACCGGGACGGACGGCCGGTGGCGGTGGAGAAGATCCTGATCTCCACGCAGCACGCGGACGGGATCGACAGCGAGACGCTGATCAAGCCGGACCTCTTCGAGCACGTACTGCGCCCGGTGCTGCCCGCGGAGCTCTACGACGAGCGGCAGTTGCTGCATGACTTCCTGGTCAACCCGACGGGGCGCTTCGTGATCGGGGGGCCGATGGGCGACTGCGGGCTGACCGGACGCAAGATCATTGTGGACACCTACGGCGGCATGGCGCGCCACGGCGGGGGGGCGTTCTCGGGCAAGGACCCCTCGAAGGTCGACCGCTCGGCGGCGTACGCGGTGCGGTGGGTGGCGAAGAACCTCGTGGCGGCGGGCCTCGCCGATCGCGCGGAGGTCCAGGTCGCCTACGCGATCGGGGTGGCGCACCCGGTGTCGGTGATGGTCGAGACGTTCGGCACTGAGAAGCTCGGCCGTGCGCGGATCACCGAGCTCGTGCGCGAGCACTTCGACCTGCGTCCGGGGGCGTTCCGCGAGGAGCTCAGACTGCACCGCCCGATCTACCAGAAGACCGCGGCGTACGGGCACTTCGGCCGCGACGACCACGACTTCACGTGGGAGCGCACGGACAAGGCCGAGGCGCTGCGCGAGGCCGCGGGGCTGGGGGCTGTCGCGAAGGTGTGAGCATCCCACGGGGGGAGGGGTCGTCGCTCCACCTTGCAGACTCCGCGGGGCGGTCCGACCCTCCATCTAGTGTGGGGCCTAGAGGGTGGCGCAGCCGGCCGGAGGCCGGCGAGCTGGGCCCCTCTTCACAAATGCAGAGTGCGATCGCCCAAGTCGAGCCCCTGACCACCGCTCGCGCGCTGCGCGGCCCGTTCGACTACCGGCTCCCCCCCGATCTCGCAGGCGGGGCGGTGGACGTGGGCTCGATGCTGGTGGTGCCCTTCGGACGGCGCGAGGTGCTGGGTGTGGTGACGGGCCTGTCCGAGCGCAGCGAGGTCGCGGAGGAGAAGCTGCTCGCTCCGCTGCGGGCGCTGGAGTTGGGCGTGCCGGTTGACCTGGTGGCGCTGGCAGGGTGGATTGCGGTGGAGTGCTGCTCGACGCTTGCGCGCGCGCTACGGCTGGTGCTGCCGCCGGGAGCGATGAGCAAGGGACCCGGCGGGCTCGGCGTGCGCAAGCGCCGCGCGCGTGCGGTGGCGCGCCCGCAACACGAGCCGATCGGGGCGCTGCACAGCGAGCCGCCGCCGTTGACGGAGGACCAGCGACGGGCGCTGGAGGCGATCGAACAGTTGTTGATGGGAGCCCACCCACCCCACCCTGCCCGGCCGGCGTCGTTGCTGCTGCACGGGATCACGGGGTCGGGCAAGACGGAGGTGTACCTGCGCGCGGCGGCATGCGCGCTGGAGCAGGGGCGGGGCACGATCGTGCTGGTCCCGGAGATCGCGCTGACGCCACAGATCGTGGGGCGCTTCGTGGCGCGCTTCGGGGAGACGGTGGCGGTGCTCCACTCACGCCTGACGCTGGCGCAGCGCCGCGAGGAGTGGCGGCGGCTGCGGGTGGGTGAGGCGCGCGTGTGCGTGGGTCCGCGTTCGGCGGTGTTCGCTCCGATCGAGGACCTCGGACTGATCGTGGTGGACGAGGAGCACGACTCCTCCTACAAGCACGAAGACGATCCCCGCTACGACGCGCGCGAGGTCGCGGCCAGGCGCGCCGCGCAGCAGGGCGCGCTGCTGTTGGCGGGCAGCGCCACCCCGCGCCCGGAGAGCCACCACGCGCTGAGGCGCCTGAGCCTGCCGCGCCGTGTGGACGGCCGTCCACTGCCGCCGGTGCAGGTGCTGGACATGCGCGAGCAGAGCCAGGGCCTACATCCGCAGACCGCGCAGGCGTTGGCGGAGGTGCGCCGGGAGGGCGGGAAGGCGATCGTGTTGCTGAACCGCAGGGGCTGGTCGAACTTCCTCTCGTGCCGCTCCTGCGGGAGGGTGTGGAGCTGCCCGCAGTGCGACGTAGCGCTGGTGATGCACCGCGCAGAGAGACGGGTGGCCTGTCACCACTGTGGCCACCGCGAGCAGGTGCCCTCGCGCTGCGAGTGTGGCTCGATGGCGGTCGCGCGCCACGGGGCGGGCACCGAGCGCCTGCAGCACGACCTCCAGGCGGCGCTGGGGGATGGTGAGCGCTTCCCGGTCTTCCGGCTGGACGCCGATGTGCTCGCAACGAACGAGCCGGCGGGCGGCGTGGGCGCGGTGCTGCGCCGCTTCGGGACCGCGCCCGCGGGGGTGTTGATCGGCACGCAGATGGTCGCGAAGGGCCATGACTTCCCGGATGTGCGGCTGGGGGTGGTGGTGGACGCGGACGCGACGCTGCGCTTCCCGGACTTCCGCGCGGAGGAGCGGACGTTCGCGCTGATCGCGCAGCTCGCAGGCCGGGTGGGGCGCGGTGGGGAGGGGAGGGTGCTGGTGCAGACGATCGCCCCCGAGGCGCGCGCGATCGTGCACGCCGCGCAGCACGACAGCGAGGGCTACCTCGAGGGCGAGCTGGAGCGCCGCGCGGCGCTGCGCTACCCCCCGTTCGCGCACCTGATCCGGGTCGTATGCGCGGCCCCGGAGGCGGCGCGCGCGCAGGCAGCGGCGAGCGCGGTCAGGGCTGGCATGGGCGATCGGGTGCCCCCCGACCTTGTGAGCGTGCTGGGTCCGGCAGCGCTGTTTCGCCTGCGGGGTAAGGAGCGGCGGGTGCTGCTGGTCAAGGCGGAGGACCGCGGCGCGGCGGTGCGCCGCGTGGGCGCGGCGGTGCACCGCGCGGCGAGCACCAGGGAGCACGCCGGGGTGAGCTTCAGCGTGGACGTGGACCCGCAATAAGAGGGTGGCGCAGTCGGCCGGAGGCCGGCGAGCCGGGCCCCTCTTCACCTGTCAAAATTGTCGAGGATGAGCACAAGCATCGATGACCCCACCGAGGTCGAGGAGGAGCCCACCGACCGAAGCCGGGAGACACTCGCCTCCGGCGAGAATCCCCGTTTCGGCCAGCCGGAGGAGCTCGAGGGTGAGCAGACCGAGGAGCTCGACCCGGAGACCCGGGCACGCCAGGAGGCGGCGCTGCGCCACGTGCGCAAGCTGGGGGACCCGGTGCTGCGAGCGAGCGCGGTGGCGGTGGAGCGCTTCGACGAGAGCCTGCGCGCGGAGGTGGCGCGGATGGGGGAGCTGATGCAGGACGCGCTCGGCGTCGGCCTGGCGGCGACACAGCTCGGGGTGCTGCACCGTGTGTTGGTGTACAAGGCCTACCAGGACGACCCGGTCACGGCGCTCGTGAACCCGGTGCTTGAGTGGGAGAGCGAGGAGCGCGAGACCGCCCAAGAGGGCTGCCTGAGCCTCCCGGGGGTGCACGTCGAGGTGGAGCGCGCGGCGCGGGTGCGGGTGCGGGCGCAGAACCCGCACGGCAAGGAACTGGTGGTGGAAGAGGAGGGCCTGCCAGCGCGGGTGATCCAGCACGAGCTCGACCACCTGGAGGGTGTGCTGATTCTCGACCGGATCTCGCGGGAGGCGCGCAGGGAGGCAATGCGCGCGTTGCGGGAGGCGCGGGAGGCGGCGCCCGTCTCGGCGGGCTGACTCTTTGCGCACGGTCTTTCTCGGCACCTCGGACTTCGCGGCGGCTGTGCTAGAGCGCCTAGCGGCGAGCGCACACCGTCCGGAGCTGGTGCTCACGCGCCCGGACCGCCCGCGGGGCCGTGGGCGCAAGGTGGCGCCGCCGCCGGTCGCGCAAGCGGCGGAGAGGTTAGGCATCGCGGTAGAGCAGCCGGCGAGCGTCAACGACCCGCAGGCCCAGTCGCTGATCGAGCAGGCGGGGCCGGAGGTGCTCGTGGTGTGCGCCTTCGGGGCGCTGATCAAGGAGCCGCTGCTCACGGCGTACCCGCTGCTGAACGTGCACCCCTCGCTGTTGCCGCGTTGGCGCGGAGCAGCGCCGATCGAGCGGGCGATCATGGCCGGGGACGCGCAGACGGGCGTGTCGATTATGCGCCTGACCGAGGGCCTCGACAGCGGGCCGGTGTGTGCGACGGCGGTGGAGGCGATCAGCCGGCAGGACACGTACGGGTCGCTCGCCGAGCGCCTGCGCGAGCTCGGGGGCGAGTTGCTGGTGGGGGTGCTCGATCGCTGGGAGGATGGGCGTTCGCCGGAGTTCGTGGCGCAGGACGAGGAGGGCACGACGTACGCAGAGAAGATCGCAGCGGAGGACCGTCTGCTCGACCCGGGGCGCCCGGCGGTGGAGCTGGAGCGCAGGGTGCGGGCGCTGCACCCTCACATCGGCGCGCGCCTGGCGCGCACAGACGGCGAGCTGATCGGGGTGTGGCAGGCGCAGGCGCTCGCCGACGGCCCGCCTACGGGGACGCTCATCGCAAGCGATGGCCACCTGCTGTATGGGACGAGCGCGGGCACGCTCGAGTTGCTGGAGGTCCAGCCGCCGGGCGGGCGGCCGATGGACGCTGGGGCGTATTTGCGGGGACATGCCGTCTAGAGCCCGTGTCTGCGCGTACGCGGTGCTGCGCCGGGTGTTCGAGGGAGGCGCGTACGCGGACTTGGCGCTGCGCTCGCAGGCGGGGGAGCTCGACACGCGCGACCGAGCGCTCGCGATGCGCCTGGCGTACGGGGCGGTGCAGCGCCGCGGCACGCTGGACTACCTGATCGAACGCTTGGCCGGGCGTCCCGTGGGCAAGCTGGACGCGCCGCTGGTGGCGGCGCTACGGCTGGGGCTGTACGAGCTGCTGTACCTCGGGGGCGCCCCGGACCACGCAGTGGTGGCCGACGCGGTCGAGCTTGCGAAGGCCGGCCGTGGAGGCCACGGCCTGGTCAACGCGGTGCTGCGCCGCGCCACGCGCGAGGGCGCGGCGCTGCTCGCGGAGCTCGACGACGACACTCCGGAGAGCGCAGCGCTCAAGCACTCCCACCCGCGGTGGATCGCCGAGCTGTGGTGGGAGGAGTTGGGTGCGCAGGACGCGCGGGCGCTGTTGGCGGCCGACAACGAGCCGGGGGAGCTGGCGCTGCGCGTGAACACGCTGGTCGCCGAGCCCGCGGTGGTCGCGGCGCAGCTGCTGGCCGAAACGGGGATGCTGGCCGAAACGGGGATTCGCGCCGAAGGCGCGTGTCACCCGGCTTCGGTCGGAGGCCCGTGTCCCCCGGCTTCGGTCGACCCGGCCTTGCGCGCGGGCGACTCCCGAGCGGCGGACCCCCGAGCCGGGGACTCTCGAGCGGGGACGGTCCACGGGGACCCGGAGATCCCGGAGGCGCTCGTGGTGGAGGGCCCGTGGGACGTGCACGGCTCCGCGCTTTGGCGGACGGGTGCGGTGCTGGCGCAGTCGCGTGGGGCGATGCTTCCGGCGCGCGCGCTGGCGCCCCAGCCGGGCGAGCGGGTGCTCGACCTGTGCGCCGCGCCGGGCGGCAAGAGTACCCACCTCGCGGCGCTGATGGAGGGCCAGGGGGAGGTGGTGGCGGTCGAGCGCAACCGCCGCCGCGCGGCGGAGCTGCAGCGCACGGTGGAGCGCCTGCGCGCCCAGGGGTGCGTGCGGGTGGTGCTGGGCGACGCGGCGCGACCGTTGGAGGGCGAGGGGGAGGGAAGCGGCTTCGATCGGGTGCTGGTGGACCCGCCGTGCTCGGGGTTGGGGACGCTGCAGGCGCGCGCGGACCTGCGCTGGCGGATCACGCCGCAGGACGTGGAGCAGCTCGCGCGCATCCAGGCGGCGATCCTCGCGGCGGGCGCCGCGGCGGTCCGTCCGGGGGGCGTGCTGGTCTACTCTACGTGCACCGTCTCCCCGACCGAGAACGAGCGCCAGATATCCGCCTTCCTGGAATCCACCCCGGACTTCGCCCTCGAGGACCTGGGTGCGGAGTTGCCGGCTCTAAGTCGAGGCCGCTGCGCGTTGACACTCCCCCACCGCGACCGCACGGCGGGCTTCTTCATCGCACGGCTGCGCCGCGGATGAGGCGGAGGTGATGGGCTCCGAGCGCGACAAGGGGGCGGCACCGGCGGCCGACCTCGGCCCGCTGTGCCCGAACTGCTCGGAGCCGTGGCTGCGCCCGACGAACCTTCCGGGCCGCTACCGCTGCGTGTACTGCCTGCACCGCTTTGAGCTGGCGTCGGTCTGTCCCAACTGCGGCGAGCACTCGACGATCGTGCGGATGTCCTCGACGGCGATCCTCAAGTGCAACAACTGCGGCGACAGCATGTTGATGGCGATCTGAGCTCTCATGGCTGCGTTGGATCTGCGTCTTCAGTCGCTCGCAAGTCGATCTTCGATCGGTCGAGTGCGTCACGCAGGGGTGGGTGGGCATCTATACATCCTGAGAGCTCAGATCACTGTGGTGACCAGATGAGCGCCTCCACAAAGAAGCTTCTGACAGGGGTGCGGGTGGCGCCCTCGATCCTCTCCGCCGACTTTGGCGTGCTGCGCGAGCAGGTGGGAGAGGTGCTGGCGGCGGGCGCGCGGGTGATCCACGTGGACGTGATGGACGGGCACTTCGTACCGCCGATCACAATCGGCCCGCTGGTGGTGGCGGCCCTGCGCGAGCAGGTCGATGAGGTGGGGGGGATGCTCGACGTGCACCTGATGATCGAGCGCCCCGAGCACCAGGTGGCGGAGTTCGTGCGCGCGGGTGCGCACTCGGTGACCTTCCACGCGGAGGCCACGCCGCACGCGGCGTACGCTGCCAATCTGCTCCGCGAGAGCGGGGCGTGCGTCGGGGTCGCAATCAATCCCGGCACTCCGGTGCAGGCGCTGGGTGAGCTGGCCGGTGCGCTGGACCTCGCGCTGTGCATGACCGTCAGCCCCGGCTGGGGCGGGCAGCCGTTCATCGCGCGCTCCCCGGAGAAGATCGCACGCCTGCGGGCGCTGCTCGACGGGGAGGGCTCCACGGCCGCGCTGGAGGTGGACGGGGGCGTCGACCTGAGGACCGCCCCGCTCTGCCGCAGCGCGGGCACGACGACCTTCGTCGCGGGCTCGGCGATCTTTCACGCCGCGGAACCCGGTGAGGCCTACCGCGCGATCGTCGCGGCCGCCGGCGCGGAGTGACCGCGCCGGTAAAGCAGCGCGAGCAGCGCGGCGAGTAGGCAGGTCGCCCCGCAGTAGCCGAGCTCGGCGCGCAGCACCTGTTCGCCCACGAGCGGGGTGAGCATCCAGGCGAGGAAGGCGACGGCGCTCATGAGCCAGCAGAGCGCGGCGGCGCGCGCGCGGTTGCGGGCCAGGGCGGCCTGGTTGAGCGTGCCCGAGACCAGGTGCAGGCCCATCCCCAGGCCCACGACAGCAAGGCCGAAGCGGTTGTAGGTGTAGGTCTGGCCGAAAAGCACATGGCTCATCGCGAACGGGCCGATCGCCAGCAGGCCGAGCGCCACGGCCGCTGCGAAGGCGGCGATCGCGAGCACTGTGAAGCGGATCGCGCGGGCGAAGGCGACGTGGCCCTCCTTGGCCTCCAGGCCGGTCAGGTGGGGCAGCAGCGAGGTCTGGATCGCCTGGAAGAGCTGCAGCGGGGCGCGGGCGATCAGCATCACGTTGAAGACGATCCCCGCGAGCGCCTTGTCGGGGGAGAGCGCGTCCACCGTCAGGACCGACGCGTTCAGGAGCATCTGCTCGGAGAGCATGATGCCCGAGACCCACAGCACGAAGCGCCCGCCGCGCGAGAGTGACAGCTCTTCGTGCGCCGCCACCTCCTGGACGCCCTCCGTCCCCGGACCGGCGAGTGCGGCGTCGGCCTCGTCGGCGGTGAACACCTGCTGGGCTGGCTCAGCGCCCCTGGGCTCAGGCGTCTCAGCTCGGATCGGCGCGGCGTCGGCCGTTGAAGCAGGGTGCCCAGGGTCCTCCTTGGCGTCGCGACGCTCCCGCCCGGCGCGAGCGAACGCGGCGGGCACCACGACGAGCGAGATCAGCGGCGCGACAGCGATCCCCAGCGCGACTGCGGTCTGTCCGCTCGTCACGCCGAGCGCAGCAGCCAGCGCGAAGCAGATGCGCGAGGTGGACTCCATCAGCACGAGTGCGCCGAACAGCCCGAAGTACTGATGCCCGGCTAGCCAACCGCGGGCGAAGTAACTGCCGGCGTAGGCGAGCGTGCCGACAAGCAGCACGTAGTACAGCGCCGAGTAGCCATCGAAAACTTCGTGGATCAGCTGTTCGTGCAGCGCGAGCGCGACCACGAGGAAGGCAAGCGCGAAACCGGCCTGCAGCGCGAGCGGCACGCGCAGCGGGTGCTGGGCGTGCCCGCGGGCGCGGCGCTCGGCGATGGTGCGCGAGAGCAGCTGTTCGACCGGCCGGTAGATCACCGAGATGACGACGAACATCACCGACCACAGCACGTCGAGACGCTGGGCCGCTTCTTCGCTGAGCACGTGGGAGGCGATCGAGAAGTACGCGAACGTCAGCAGCCCGGTCGCGGCGATCCCCACCGAGAGGAGCCGGGCGCCGCTGCCATAAGAGCGGGTCGGCTCGGCCCCGGGCGGCGCCTCGGGCTCGGAGGTGGACGTGGTGGTGCTGGAGGGTGGCACAGGTGACCGGAGGCCGGCTGGCCGAAACGAGGATTCGCGCCGCAGGCGCGTGTCTCCCGGCTTCGGTCGGGCCCATCTTTTTTCAGGCGAGGCGGACAAGCAGCATCGTCCACGGGAAGGGCGAGCGCACCTCGGCGACCGTCCCGTAGCGCGAGAGCAGGGCCGCGAACGACCGCCTGGACCAGTGGTTGAGGTGCCCGGGTGTGTTGCCGAGCTCCCGCCAGTAGGCGCCGCGCGCCATGTTGAGCGCTCGCCACAGCGGCTCGTGTGGGACTGAGAGGAGCAGGTGGCGACGGGCGCAGCGTGCCATCTCGGCGAGCGTGTGGGCAGGGTCGGGCACGTGCTCGAGCACCTCGATCGCGGACGCGAGGTCGAACTCCCCGTCGGCGAACGGCAGGTCCTCGGCGCGCTGCACGCGGTACTCGAGGTTCGGCGCCTGGCGCTGCGCCCAGCCGGCCTGGATCGAGTCCTCCTCCAGGTCGATCCCGACGACGCGCCGCCCCTGCAGCCGCCGGGCCCAGCGCTCGACGAGCACCCCCTCGCCGCAGCCGACGTCTAGCAGCGAGCCCGGGTCGGCGAGCCCGAGCAGCTCGTCGAGGTCGTGCTCGAAGCCGGCCATCATGCGCCGCACAAGCGGGTTCGAGGAGCCGTACTTGTCGTAGGTGTTGCCCGTGACGATCCCGTCGCGGGAGAGCGTGACGTCTGCCCCGCTCAAGCCTCCACCGCCTCGCGCTCGGATGTCTGGCCTTCCCCCTGAGCGTTCTCACCGGCGGGGCGGACGCCGTTGGCGAGTGGCGTGCCGCCGGGCTCGTAGTGCGAGGGCGCCACGCCCAGTTGCAGCTCGATCCGCCGCACCCGCTCGAACGTGCGCTGGGTCATCACGCGCTGGGCGGCGAGCAGGTCGCCGATGACCCCGAGCGCCCACAGCACCACGGCGGCGATGAACAGCACTGCGCCGAGGATCAGTGACTGCACATGGCCCTTGCCGTCGCCTTCGGCGTAGGCGACCACAAAGCGGATCCACACACCCAGTGCGGCGAGGCCGATTAGCGCGGCGAGGCTCCAGAAGATCCGCAGCGGCTCGTACTGGGCGTAGATGCGGAAGATCGAGACCGCGTTGCGGCGCACGTAGGCGCCCATCGAGGGGAACAGGCGCGACTCGCGCGTCGCGGGGTTGGTGCGGACCGGCACGTGCTCGACCGCGACGAGCAGCTTGCCCGCCTGGATGATGGTCTCCAGGGTGTAGGTGAATTTCGAGACCACCTGCATCTGCAGCGCGGCCTCGCGGTTGTAGGCGCGGAAGCCCGAGGTCGTGTCGGGCACGGTGGTCGAGGAGGCCTGGCGTACGACCCACGAGCCGAGGCGCTGCAGCAGCTTCTTCAGCGGCGAGAAGTGCTCGATCGAGACCACCTCGCGGTCGCCCACCACCATGTCGGCGCGGCCCTCGAGGATCGGCGCCACCAGCCGCGCGACGTCGGGGCCGTGGTACTGGTTGTCGGCGTCGGTGTTGACGATCACGTCGGCGCCCAGCTTCAGGCAGGTGTCGAGCCCGGCCTGGAAGGCGCTCGCGAGACCCTTGTGGTTGGTGAGCGCGACGACGTGGTTGACGCCGTGGCGGCGGGCGACGTCGATCGTCGCGTCGCTCGAACCGTCGTCGATCACGAGCCACTGCACCGTGTCGAAGCCCTCCAGCTCGCGCGGCAGCTCGGAGAGCGTCAGCGGCAGTGTCTGCGCCTCGTCCCAGCAGGGGATCTGGATGATTAGCTTCATTACGGGCAGGGCCTTGCCATCGACTCACAGCCTACCGGCCACATAAGCTCTACCCGATGCAGAGCGCGACGCTCGCCCAGCAGGGAACTCGGTCCCGCCCACCCCACACAAGACCCGCACGGCTGCGTGCCGTGCCGGGCGCCACGTGGGCGCGACTCGGCTTCGCGGCGCTCTGCGTGGGGGCGCTCGTGGGCTACTTCGCCTTCCCCACCTACCCCACCTACGACTCCTTCTACGCGCTGCTGTGGGGGCGTGAGCTGCTGCACGGGCACCTGCCCGACTTCAGTGTCTACCGCGCTCCCACCGAGCACCCGCTGGCGATCGCCTACGGGGCGCTCTGCGCGCTTGTCGGTGAGGGTGGCGCGCGCCTGGTGGTGCTCGGCTCGATCGCCTCGTTCGTCGCGCTCACCGCCGGCCTCTTTCGGCTCACGCGCCTGTGTTTCGGGCCGCTCGTGGCGGTGCTCGCGGCGCTGCTGATGCTCACCCGCCTGTTCGACGCGAACCTCGCCGCGCAGGGCTACCTCGACCTCACGTACGTCGCGCTGATCGTGTGGGCGACGGCCCTGGAGGTCGAGCGCCCCCGCCGCGGTACGCCGGTCTTCGTACTGCTTGCCGCGGCGGGCCTACTGCGCCCCGACGCGTGGGTGCTGGCGGGCGTGTACTGGCTGTGGTGCGTGTGGCCGCGCACCGTGAGCAACCGCCGGCGGCTCGGCTACGCGGCGCTGGTGGCGACCGCGCCGGTGGTGTGGGTCGCCTGCGACACGCTCGTCACCGGCGACCCGCTGTACTCGCTGCACTCCACTGCTGTGCTCGCCGCCGAACTGGAACGCACCCAGGGTTTCACCGCGGTGCTCGCCGCGACGTGGCGCTACCTGGTGCGGATCGACAAGCTGCCGGTCGTGCTCGGCGGTCTCGCGGGGGTGGCGCTCGCGGTGTGGCTCACGCCTCGCCGCGCGCGCGTGCCGCTGGCGGTGCTCGTGCTGCTGTTGGGTGTCTACGTCGCCGAGGGTGCCGCGGGCGCGTCGGTGATCGACCGCTACATGATGGGCGCCGCGGCGCTGCTGCTGCCCTTCTGCGCGTTGGCGATCGGCGGCTGGTCGCTGCTGCTCCCCGGCTCGGCGCTGCGCCGCGTGTGGATGGCCGGCGGCGCTGCGCTGATCCTCTACGCGGCCGTCGCCGCCGTCTCGGTGACGAGTCTCTCCAACGCCCGCACCACTCTGGCTTACCACGACGACTTCCACGAAGGTCTCGCCGCGGCACTGCACGCTCCCGCCGTGCGCGCCGAGCTCGCTCGCTGCCCGCTGCTCTCGCTGCCCGACAACAAGCTGATCCCCGACGCCCGCTGGATCCTCGACACCACCGGCCAGCGCGACATCGTCGCCCGCTCGCAGGCCCGCGCGGACGCCGAGGAGGGCGTGTACACCCTCACCGACCGGATCGCCCGCGGCAGCGTCGCGGTCTACCCGCTCGGCGCCGCTGTCTTCCAGGAGGCGATCGTCGACGTCGGCGACAACCCGCTCGACCAGGTTCCCCTACCCGGCTTCCGGCGCATCTACACGAGCCGCTACTACGCGGTCTATGGCAACTGCTGAGGGTAGGGGCCGCGCCGCGCCGGGGTCCCCCGCCGGGGCCTCTGACCTGCCCGCCGCGGCACCCGCCGAGGCGGGGGTGCGGGGGGCGCCGAGCACGGGTGACCGCGTGGGGTCTGTGCGTGGCGTGCGCGGCCACCGGACCGTGTGGGTGGCGCTCGGGCTCGTGCTCGCGGTCGCGCTCGCGCTGCGCCTGTGGGGTATCCGTCAGGGCCTGCCCTACGCCTACAACTCCGACGAGGACGCCCACTTCGTGCCGCGCGCCGTCGGGATGCTCACGCTGGGGTGGAACCCCCACTACTTCGCCAACCCGCCTGCCTACACCGACCTGCTGCGGCTCATTTTCTCGGTCTGGTTCGGGGGCCGCGCGGGGGTCGACCACACGTTCGCCACCAACCCCACCGCGGTCTTTACGCTGGCGCGCGTGTGCGCCGCGCTGCTCGGCACACTCGCGGTGTGGCTGCTCTACCTCGCCGGCGTGCGCCTCTTCGACCGCGGTGTCGCGCTGCTCGCCGCGGCACTCGAGGCGGTCGCGTTCCTGCCGGTCTTCTACGCGCACCTCGCGCTCAACGACGTCCCCACGCTCGCCCCGCTGACGCTCTCGCTGCTCGGGACCGCCGGGGTGCTGCGCAAAGGGCGCGCGCGCGACTACCTGCTGGCCGGGGTCGGGCTGGGCCTCGGCTGTGCCACCAAGTACACCGCCGGGGTTGTGCTGCTGCCGTTGCTCGCTGCGGCCGCCGCGAAGTATCTGGAGACCCCATCGGCTGGGCGCCGGGTGGTGGTCGGCCTCGCGCTCGCCGGGGCCGCGGCGCTCGTCTCGTTCCTTGTGGCCGACCCCTACTCGGTGCTCGACCTGCACGCCTTCGAGCAGGGCCTGGCCCACCAGTCCTCGCTTTCCGCTGAAGCGCAGGGCAAGCTCGGCGCTCCCCGCGAGAGCGGCCTCGTCTACTACCTATGGTCGCTCACTTGGGGCCTCGGCTGGGTGCCCGCCCTGGCCGCGCTCGGCGGCGCCGTGACCGTCTGGCGGCGCAAGTTCCACCTCGGCTGGGTGCTCGTGCCCGCACCGCTGCTCTACCTGCTCTTCATGGGCGCCGAGGGCCGTTACTTCGGCCGCTGGCTGCTGCCGATCTTCCCGATCCTCTGCCTGCTCGCGGCATTCTTTGCGCTGCAGTTGGCCAAAGCTCTGGCGCAGCGCGTGCCGCGTCTACGGATTGCCCTCACCGCGCTCGCCGTCGTCGCCCTCTGCGCACAGGGGGTCCTCTACAGCGTCCACTCCGGGCTCGTGCTCTCGCGCGCCGACACCCGCGCTCTGACGCGCGCCTGGATGGTCGCCCACATCCCCGCCGGCACCCCCGTCGTCGTCGAGCCAGTCGTGCCCGACGAGTGGGTGCAGGACGTCGGGCACCCCACGCTCACCACCCCCGACGGCGATCGCTGGCCCAAGTACCAGTCGCTGCTCTCCGTGATCGACGCCGCGGGTGCTCTGCGCCCCTACGAATCGCACGTCGTCACGCTCGAAAACTACGAGCTCACGCTCAGCCCGGCGCTGATCCCCTACTACGAGCGGGAGGGGTTCTGCTGGGTCGTGAGCGGCACCGCCGAGTCCGGCCGTGCGTTCGCCGACCCTGCGCGGGCGCCCCACGCGGTCGCCTACTACCGCGCGCTCGCCCGCGAGGCAGAAGTCGTCTACCACGTCTCCCCTTACGCCCCCGGGGCGCGGCCCGTCGCCTTCAACTTCGACTGGTCCTTCGACTACTACCCGCTCGCCTACCGGCGCCCCGGGCCCGCCATGACCGTCTACCGCCTGCACGGCGGGCGCTGCGCGCAGGGGTGAGGCGGGTGTTCGGGTGTTCAACCGTGCAGCCGTCTGTGGGCGAGTTGTTAGACGGTCTGGGCGTTCGAGCCGCGTGGCTGATGGCGCACGCCGAAGGCGACGTAAACGAGCGTAGGCCCAGTTGACGTACGATCCACGCTGAACACTATCCCAAACCTGCCCGCGGGCATTGGAAGGTAGACCTTGACGCAGTCCGGTAGTTCGGTGCCGTCGCGTCCTTCGGCATCGCAGGGGCGCATCTCTGTGAGCGGAACTCCGCTGTGCTCGTAGCGACCCTTGGCAGCTTCGATGCTCACACGGTCTGCGGCACCGGTGTGTCCAATGTCCTCCGCCCAGGTCGCGGGGTCGATGCGCGCCGGGATGCGGCGCAGGTCGGCTGGCATGGCTACCCGTCGCCGTCGGCTGGGAGCATAAGAGACCTGTACTCGCGCCAGAACTCCTCGGACTCCTGCGACGTCATCGCACGAGTCCCCAGCCGCTTGCGGATCGCCGCAATATCGGTGTAGGGCACGAGCACGAGACGTCCGTCGGGTCCCCGATCCTCGACGATGTAATCGCCGCTGACGTCCCCGCTGAGCGTCACGTGGGCCTGTCTGCTCACGGTTAGCATGATAGAGCCAGCCTACGCGCGGCTTGGGACGGGACGCTCGCTCGCGCCGAAACGACCGTCTATTGCCTGCGCGGAGGCGCTGCGGGGGTGAGGCGGGCGCCGCTCGGCGGGCGGCGACGGGGGTCTTGGCCACCCCGGCCTACTCGGGCGGGCTATCCTCAACATTCAGGATGACGGTCGTCACCTACACCGACCAGCTGCACTTGGCGCGCGCGATCGAGCTGGCCGGTCGAGGCGTCGGGGCGGTCAAGCCGAACCCCGTCGTGGGTGCGGTGATCGCGCGCGAGGGCGAGGTGCTCGGGGAGGGGTGGCACGAACGCTTCGGCTCCGCGCACGCTGAGGTCAACGCGATCGAGGCCTGCGGTCTGGCCGACCTCACGGGCGCGACGCTGTACGTGTCGCTCGAGCCCTGCTGCCACGAGGGCAAGACGCCCCCGTGCACCGAGGCGATCGTGCAGTCCGGCCTCGGCCGCGTGGTCGTCGGCTCCGACGACCCCACCGAGAAGGCCGCCGGGCGGGGCCTCGGGATCCTCCGCGACGAGGGTGTCGAGGTGGTGCTGGCCGACGGCGAGCTCGCCACACGCGCGCGGTTGCTCAACCAGGCCTTCCGCAAGCACGCCCGCACGGGGCGCCCCTGGGTGCTGTTCAAGTCCGCGATGACCCTCGACGGCAAGGTCGCCACGCGCGCAGGGGACTCGCAGTGGATCAGCGGGGAGGAGAGCCGCGCGCTGGCGCACCAGTGGCGGGCCTCGGTTGACGCGGTCGTCGTTGGGATCGGCACCGCGCTCGCCGACGACCCCCAGCTGACCGCACGCCCCGACGGGACCCCCGCCTGCCCGTCTGAGCAGCCCCGGCGGGTGGTGTTCGACTCGCTCGCGCGGCTGCCCTCCGACTCGCGCCTGCTCGCCGCCACCGCGGAGATCCCGCTGACCGTGATCGTCTCGCGCGCCGCCGCGCGCGCAGACACCGACGCGCTCGAGGCCGCCGGCGCGCAAGTGTTGCTCGCCACGGGCGAGAACGAGCCAGCGCGCGTGCGCTCCGCCCTGGACCAGCTCGGCCAGCTCGGCGTCGCCTCGGCGCTCCTGGAGGGCGGCCCCCACCTCGCCGGAGCGTTCCTCGACGCCGGCGAGATCGACGAGATTCGTCTCTTCCTCGCGCCGCTCTTGCTCGGCGGGCGTACCGCCCGCGACCCGTTGGAGGGCGAAGGCGTTGAGCGCATCTCCGAGGCGCTGCGCGCGCTCTCCTTCGATTGTGAGCGCATCGGCGAGGACCTGCTCGTCTGTGCCCGCCTGCGCGAGTGGTGAGGTGTTCACCGGTCTGATCGCGGACCTCGGCCTTGTTGCCGCGGTCGAGCTTGACGGGGACGGCGCCACGCTGCGGGTCCGCACGCGCCTGGCCTCCGAGTTGCGCCCTGGCGACTCGATCGCGGTCAACGGCGTGTGCCTCACCGCAACCCGCGTAGGGGCCGGGGAGGGACCGGCCGAAGGCGTGGAGGAGGGGCGGGCCGCCGGGGAGCTCGAGGCGCAGGCGATCCGCGAGACGCTCGCTCGCTCCACGCTCGGCGCGCTTGCGCCCGGTGATCCCGCCAACCTGGAGCTCCCCCTGCGCGCCGACGGGCGCCTCGGCGGGCACTTCGTGCAGGGGCACGTTGACGGCGTTGGCACCGTCGCCGAGGTCCGCGCTGAGGGCTTCTCCCGCGTCCTCGGGATCGAGGCCGACGCCGACCTGCTGCCCCTTGTCGTGGAGAAGGGCTCGATCACCGTCGACGGGGTGAGCCTCACCGTCAGCGCCCTGCACGCCGGTGGCTTCGAGGTCTCGCTGATCCCCGAGACGCTGGAGCGCACCACGCTTGGCCGGGCTGCTGCCGGCGGGCATGTCAACCTCGAGGTTGACATCCTCGCCAAGCATGTCCAGCGGTTGCTGGACATCACGGCCGCCCCGAGGTGAACCGGCGGGTGGCCGGGGCGCTGGGCGGGCGCTCCCGCGTTCAACGAGATTGGTTTCAGGCCACGCTCCCGCGGGACACGACCCACCTCACGGCTTGGCCGGTGAGCTCGGCGATGCGCTCGTAGTCGGCGTCGTAGTGCAGGACCGTGAGCCCGGCGTTCTCTGCGCAGGCCGCAACGAGCAGGTCCGGAAGTGGCACGCCCCGGTGTTGGGAGCGCTGAGCCAGCTTCGCTTGAACCTCCAGCGCCCGTTCGACTGCGCTGTCGTTGACCGCGACTCGCGGCATCCCGCGCAGCGCCTCGGCGAGAGCGACATAGGTGGCCGGGCTTGTGGCGCTGTAGAGCAGCTCCAGGTTGACGATGCCGCAGGTGGCGACCTCACCGGCGAGCAGCAGCGGCTCGAGCGCCTCGCGCACCTCAGGTCGGGTCTCGCGGCGGGTCAGCGCGCTCTTGTCGGCGAGGAAGGTTGCCACTGCTCGGCAGCTCAGCGCCAGGCGCCGGCCATCGCCTCGGGGTCGTCCAGCGCCAGCGCCCCGGGGGTGAACAGCAGCTCCACCAGCGCTTGGCGCTGGCGCAGCTTGACGACTTCGGAGAGCGCGGCATCGACGGTGTCGGTCAGCGTCTTGGTGCCGAGGATGTCCTTCGCGGCCTCGACCTTGGCGGTGTCGATCGCGAACGAGGTCTTGTGTCTAGTAGCGATGCGCACGCCGACATGATAGCGGAGAAGACCCTATGAGATAGCAGAAGGACCTGCGCATCCCTCTCTTACGGGCCCGGGCCTCATCTCGCCCCAGCCAACCAGCCAGAGACTCCGGGCTTGCCGAGGTGCCAGGGCCCGTTACCCTTGGGGCTATGAGCGCACCGAGAGTAACGTCCCCCGCCACCGCCACAAAGACCCCCTTCGCCACGATCGAGGAGGCGATCGAGGAGATCCGCAAAGGCAAGATGGTCGTCGTCTGCGACGACGAGGACCGCGAGAACGAGGGCGACCTCGTGATGGCCGCCCAGTTCGCCACTCCTGAGGCGATCAACTTCATGGCCAAGGAGGCTCGTGGCTGGATCTGCCTGGCGCTCAGCCCCGAGCGCTGCGAGGCGCTCGGCCTGGAGCTGATGACCGCGAAGAACGAGTCCGCCCTGCAGACCCCGTTCACGGTCACGATCGAGGCACGCCACGGCGTCACGACGGGCGTCTCCGCGCACGACCGCGCGCACACGATGCAGGTCGCCGTGGACCCCGCCTCCAAGCCTGAGGACCTCGTGCAGCCGGGGCACGTCAACCCGCTGAAGGCGAAGGCCGGCGGGGTGCTGGAGCGCACCGGTCACACCGAGGCGAGCGTCGACCTCGCGCGCCTGGCGGGCCTGATCCCTGCCGGGGTGATCTGCGAGATCATGAACGAGGACGGCTCGATGGCGCGCGTGCCCGACCTCGCCGGCTTCTGCGAGCGCCACGGACTGAAGCTGGTCACGATCGCCGACCTGATCGCCTACCGACGGCGCAACGACCGGCTCGTGGAACGTGTGGTCACCACGCGCTTGCCGACCGCCTTCGGGGAGTTCGAGGCCGTCGGCTACCGCTCGCTCGTGGATGAGAAGCACCACGTGGCGCTCGTCAAGGGCGAGGTTGCCGGGCGCCCCGACGTGCTCGTGCGGGTGCACTCGGAGTGCCTCACCGGCGACGTCTTTCACTCGCTGCGCTGCGACTGCGGCGAGCAGCTCGAAGCGGCGCTCGCGATGATCGAGCGCGAGGGGGAGGGGGTGCTGCTCTATCTGTCTCAGGAGGGCCGTGGGATCGGCCTGCTGAACAAGCTCCGCGCTTACCGCCTGCAGGAGGACGGCCTCGACACCGTCGAAGCCAACGAGCGCCTCGGTCTGCCCGCCGACCTGCGCGACTACGGGATCGGCGCGCAGATCCTCTCCGACCTCGGCCTCTCCTCGATCCGCATCCTCACCAACAACCCCAAGAAGATCCGCGGCCTGGAGGGGTACGGGCTGTCGGTGGCGGCGCAGGTCCCGATCGAGCAGCCCCCCAACGAGCACAACGCCGCCTACCTGCGCACCAAGGCCCAGCGCATGGGCCACACTCTGCACCACCAGGGTCTCAACCTCGACGAGGAGCTGTTGCACTCCGAGCGCGAGCACGACCGCGAGCAGGAGCGGCGCGGGCGTTGAACGGGCAGCGCTTCGCCATCGCCGTCGGTCGCTTCTACGAGGATCTGGCCGAGCGGCTCGTTGAGGGTGCCCGGGCGGGGTTCGCCGCCGGCGGCGCCTCCAACGTCGAGGTCTTCGACGTTCCCGGCGCCTTCGAGTTGCCGCTTGCAGCGCGCTACGCCGCCGACTCCGGCCGTTTCCGTGGCGTCGCGTGCCTCGGCGCGGTGATCCGCGGCGAGACCGACCACTACGACTTCGTCTGCGCCGAGGCGGCCCGGGGGATCATGCGGGTGCAGCTGGACACCAGGGTGCCGTGTGCGTTTGGGGTGCTCACCTGCGCCACGATGGAGCAGGCGCTCGCCCGCGCCGGCGGGGACAAGCGCGACCAGGGGCGCCACGCCGCCGAGGCAGTGCTACAGATGGCGGCACTGCGGAGTGAGCTCTCAGGCGGAAGCAGCTAAACTCTCCGCCTCATGGCCAAGGTATGCCACAGCTGCGGCAAGGGCCCTGCGTTCGGCAACAGCCGCAGCCACTCGATGGTCGCGTCCAAGCGCCGCTTCGATCCGAACCTGCAGAAGGTCAGGATCCTGGTCGGCAAGGCGCCGCGGCGAGTGTACGTCTGCACTCGCTGCCTGAAAGCCGGCAAGGTCGTCAAGGCGCTCTGACTGGTTCGGTCCTGCCCCGGGCCTCGGCGTCCGGACGCCAGGGTCCACGAGTCCGTACTTCCGGGAGTCGCGTAACCTTGAGTCGCGTTCCGCGTAGCTGTTCGGTGGAGCTGCTCGCGGCGCCTGTGGGCGGACAGGGATGATGCAGACCGCAGTGACCGACACCAACCTGCTTCGCTTTCGCGCCGCGGTCGCTGGCGCGCTCGCGCACCTGGAGTCCCGCCGCCAAGAGGTCAACGACCTCAACGTGTTTCCTGTCGCCGACGGCGACACCGGCGACAACATGGTGCTCACGCTGCGTGCGGTGCTTGCCGAGCTCGACCGCCTGCAGGGCGCCGACGAGACGCGCACGATCGACGAGATCGGCCGCGAGGAGATCGTGCAGTCGGTCGCCCGCGCCGCGCTGCTCGGCGCGCGCGGCAACTCTGGAGTGATCCTCTCCCAGCTGATCCGCGGCGCCGCCGAGGAGCTCGTCTCGCGCCCCGGCGAGCTGATCGACGCCGCGCTGATCGCGGCTGCGCTCGAAAACGCCGCCGAGCGCGCGTACGCGTCGGTGCGCAACCCCGCGGAGGGCACCATCCTGACCGTCGCGCGCGAGATGGCCCAACGCCTCGCGGCCGACCTCGAGCGCGACCCCGAGAGTGCCCGCGTGCCCCCCGACGCCGAGCCCGAGGAGCAGGACCGCGCGATCGCCGCGACCCTGACGCGCGCGGTGGACGCCGGTCAGGAGTCAGTCAAGCGCGGCCCCGAGCTGCTCGCCGCGCTGCGCGAGGCCGGCGTCGTGGACGCCGGCGGCTACGGGCTGACGATCCTCTTCGCCGGTGTGGTCGCCGCGCTGCGCGGGGACGCGCCGCCGCCGCTCGACCACTACGCCCCGGCGCGCATCCACCACCCCGAGCACACCTCCACTACCTACCGCTACTGCACCAACTTCGCAGTCACGGGCAGCGCCCTGGAACCGGAGCGGTTCCTCGCGCCGCTGGAGGCCCTCGGCGACTCGGTGCTGGTCGTCGGCGACGCCGCGACCCTGAAGGTGCACCTCCACACCGACGAGCCCGAGCGTGCGAGCGCCGTGTTCGGGGGCGCAGGTGAGGTATCCCACCTCGATGTCGCCGACATGCACGCCCAGGTGGCCGACCGTGAGGAGCGGCTCCTCGAGGGGTCCCCACGACCGGACCACAGTGCGAGCGCCGTGGCGCCCGCACGCTGCGGCGCGGTCGCGGTCGTCAGCGGCGAGGGCCTACGGACGCTATTCGCCGAGCTCGGCGTGTACACACTCGACGGCGGTCCCACGCTGAACCCCTCCACCTACGAGTTGCTCGCCGCGATCCACGAGGTTCCCGCCGAGGAGGTGCTCGTGCTGCCCAACTCCCCCAACGTCGTGATGGCCGCCGAGCGCGCCGCGGAGCTCTCCGACAAGCAGGTGCTCGTCGTACCCGCCCTCAGCCAGCAGGCGGGTCTCGCCGCTGCGGTCGAGCTGGTGGGGACCCGTCCGCTGGAGCAGAACGCGCAGGCGTTGCACGAGGCGCTCGCGCGGCTGCGCACCGGCGCCGTCGCCCCCGCCGCCCGCGACGACCTCCACGGCCGCTTCCGGGCCGGCGAGGCGGTCGGCTTCCTCGGCGAGGAGGTAGCCGCGTGGGGTGAGCCCGCGGCGACGCTGCGCACAGTGCTGGTCGCGCTTGCCGACGGGGCGGAGCTGCTCAGCGTGCTCGCCGGCGAGGACGCCCCGCTCGACCCCGCCGCGGTGGCGGCCCTACTCGACGGGGACCTGGGCGACGCCGAGCTCGAGCAGCGCCACGGCGGCCAGTCCGCCTACTGGTGGCTGCTCGCGGCGGAGTAGCGGACCAAGGTCCAGGCTGACCCCAGGCGGGTTCGGAAGGCTCACGGTTCAGGCCGGCCCGCTGTGCAGGCCGACTCCGGTTGGCGGTTCAGACTGGCCCACGGTTCATGATGGCGGGGCAGATGCCCGCCCTCGCCGCACCTGAGCTCTCCGTGCCCACCGCGGAGCCATGCGCGTTCGCCTCCACGCGCCCGCTGACGCGCGAGGAGCTGCTCGCCGCGCCGGTGCGGTGGCCGCGGCCCGGGCGCCTGGAGCAGAGCCTCGACGTGCCCTCCGGCAAGCTGGCGGACGGCCTGCGGACGCTCGGCATCGAGAGCGTGGGCGCGCTGCTGGAGCACCTCCCGCGCGACCGCCGCGAGGCGCGCACGGTCGCGGAGCTGAACCCCGGCGAGCAGGCGACGGTTGCGGTCGAGGTACGCTCGATCGCGGCGCGGCCGGTCCGCCGCCGGGGGATGCGCCCGCTGGTGGAGGCCACGGTGTTCGACGACACGGGCGCGATGGGAGCGGCGTTCTTCAACCAGCCGTGGCTGGTGGAGCGCTACCGCCCGGGGACGCGCCTGCTGCTGCACGGGAAGGCGCAGGCAGGGGGGCGCTTCGCGGTCGCAAGCCACGCGCTGGGTGGCGAGCTCGCGGCGGCGGGTGAGGCCCAGGGGGTTGCGCACTACCCCGCGACGGAGGGTGTCAGCTCGACGCAGATCGTGACGATGGTCCGCGAGCACCGGGGGGCGCTGGCCGAGGTGGCTGAGCCCCTGCCCGCCGCGGTGCGCGCGACCGAGCACCTGCCCGACCGAGCGGCGGCGCTCGCGGCGATGCACTTTCCCTCCGATTCAGGGGAGGCCGAGGCGGGGCGCGAGCGCCTGGCGTTCGAAGAGCTGCTGATGACGCAGCTGACGGTGCTGCGCCGCCGCGCGCTGCGGGGCTCCGGGACGGCGCCGCCGCTCGCCGGCCGATCCGCGAGCGGTGGGGGGGAGCTCAGCGCGCGGTGGCTCGCGGAGCTGCCGTTCCAGCTCACCGGTGACCAGTCGGCGGCGATGGCGGCGGTCGACGCTGACCTGGCGCGGGCGCGCCCGATGCAACGCCTGCTGATGGGCGAGGTTGGCTCTGGCAAGACAGTGGTCGCGCTGTACGCGTTGCTGCGCGCGGTCGAGCACGGGATGCAGGGGGCGCTGATGGCTCCGACGGAGACGCTCGCCGAACAGCACTTCGCGACGTTGCAGGCACTGGTCCCCGAGGCGCTGCTCCCGGCGGCGCTGCTGACCGGCTCGACGCCTGGGCGTCGCCGCGCCGAGCATCTGGGGAGGCTCGCCTCGGGGGAGTTGAAGCTGGTGGTCGGCACGCACGCCCTGATCGAGGGTGACGTGGAGTTCGACTGTCTCGCGGTGGCGGTCGTGGATGAGCAGCACCGCTTCGGGGTGCGCCAGCGCGCGGCGTTGGATCGCAAAGGCCCGCCTATTTCGCGCGCGCCCACGCATGCGCACACGAGCGCGCACGCGAAAAGGGGCCCCGAAAGCGAGACCAACGGCCCGGCAGGCCGCGAGGGGCCCCCCAGCCCCGCCCGGCTCGCCCCTCACGTCCTGCACATGACCGCCACCCCGATCCCGCGCACCATGGCGCTGACGGCGTACGGCGACCTCGACGTGACGCGCTTGCGCGAGCTGCCGAAGGGAAGGCGGCCGATCGCCACGCATGTCGCATCGAGCGAGGCGGAGCGCGCACGGGCGTACGAGCGCATCCGCGAGGAGCTGCGCGCAGGGCGTCAGGCGTACGTGGTGTGCCCGCTGGTCGAGGAGTCCGACCGAAGCCGGGAGACACCGGCCTCCGGCCGGAATCCCCGTTTCGGCCAGCTCCAGGCGCGCGCGGCGGTCGGGGAGTTCGAGCGCCTGCAGCAGGGCGAGCTGCGCGGCTTCCGCCTGGAGCTGCTGCACGGCCAGTTGGCGGCGCGTGAGAAGCGGCGGGCGATGGCGCGGTTTGTAGAGGGCACAGCAGATGTGATGGTGGCGACGACGGTGATCGAGGTGGGGATCGACGTGCCGAATGCGACGGTGATGGTGGTGGAGGACGCCGAGCGCTACGGGATCTCCCAGCTGCACCAGCTGCGCGGGAGGATCGGCCGCGGGGAGCACCCCTCGGTCTGCCTTTTGCTGGGTCCACGCAACGCACGCCGCCTGCGGGCGCTCGCCGAGCACAGCGACGGCTTCCACCTGGCGGAGATCGATCTGGAGCTGCGCGGGGAGGGTGAGATCGCGGGCACGCGCCAGCACGGCCAGGCGGAGCCCCGTGTGGCGAGCCTGCCGCAGGACGCCGAGCTGCTGGAGCGCGCCCGAGAGTGGGCCAAGCGGCTGCTCGCCGCGGACCCGGCGCTCGCGGCCCCGGAGCACGCGCTGCTGGGCGAAGCGCTGGAGCGGGCGCTGGGCGCGGAGGCCCACGAGCCGATCCCGGCGTGAAAGTGGAACGTCGGCGGAGAGCGTCGGCGGGAGCGGACCAGCCCGGGCTGACCCGTGCATCGCGACCACGGCGCACCGGGGGTGAGCTGCGCGCGATGATCCGCCGGTGCGTGTGATCGCGGGCAAGTACGGTGGCCGGCGGCTGCGCGCGCCGAAGGGCCGGGCGACGCGTCCGACGGCCCAGCGGGTGCGGGAGGCGCTGTTCTCGGCCCTCGGAGAGCTCGAGGGGGCGGCGGTGCTGGACCTGTTCGCGGGCACGGGGGCGCTGGCGATCGAGGCGCTCTCGCGGGGCGCGGCGAGGGCGGTGCTGGTCGAGCGAGACCCCCGCGCGCTGGCGGCCCTGCGGGCGAACCTCGTGGAGCTGGGCGTGGGCCCGGAGCACGCCGAGGTCCGCCGCGGGGAGGCGGCCAGCGCCCTGCGCAACGCACGCGAGCGCCGGGAGACATACGATCTCGTCTTCGTCGATCCGCCCTACCGACACGCGGGTGCGCTGGGGCGCGAGCTGGCGGTGGCGCTGCCGCCGCTGCTGGCGCCGGGCGCGCGCGTGGTGTGGGAGAGCGATCGGCGCACCGAGCCGCCGGCGCTCCCCCTGGAGGTGGAGCTGCGGCGGCGCTACGGAGACACCGAGATCACGATCCACCGACAGCGATGAGACTCGACAGCCCCAGAGGCGCACGTCCCACGCAGTTAGGGCCCCTGGGGTCCGCGGCGCGGAAGATCGGCGGCTGCCGACGATGAGCCTCGACAAGTCGGTGGCCGTCTGTCCGGGCTCCTACGACCCGGTGACCAACGGCCACCTCGACGTGATCCGCCGGGCGGCCGGTCTCTACGAACAGGTGGTGGTGGCGGTCGTCAGGCGGTCGGTGCGCAAGAACGAGACGCTGTTCGGGATCGAGGAGCGGGTGGACTTCATCGAACGCGCCACGGCCGACCTGGAGGGGGTGCGGGTGGAGCCGTTCAGCAACCTCGTGGTGGAGTTCGCGCGCAGCGTGGGGGCGAAGGCGATCGTCAAGGGCCTGCGGGCGATCTCGGACTTCGAGTACGAGCTCGAGCTGCACCAGCTCAACAGCCGCCAGGACCCGGAGATCGAGTCGGTGTATCTCATGTCAAACTCGCAGTACAGCTTCCTGTCCTCGAGTGGCGTCAAGGAGCTCGCCACGTTCGGGGGCAGAATCGATGACCTGGTGCCCGCGGAGGTCGCGGTGCGGTTGCAGGAAGAGCTCCAACGCTGACGAACATCGGATGAGAGCGATGCCGGACCGTAAGTGGTGTCGATGCCGAACCTTGATATACAGACCACGGGGCCGGAAGCCCCGCAGAGGTAGCCCCCTATGGATGTTCTCGTACTGATCGACAAGCTCGACGACCTGGTGCACAACGCCAAGTCGGTGCCCATGACCGACCAGGTGCGGGTCGACAAGGAGGAGATCTACGACATCCTCGACCAGATGCGCGCGACGATCCCCGAGGAGATCAAGCAGGCGCGGTGGATCGTCAAGGAGCGCCAGGAGATGCTGGCGGAGGCCAAGCGCGAGGCCGAGAAAATCGTCAAGGAGGCCCGCGAGCGCCAGGAGCGGCTGGTGGGTGGCGAGGAGGTCACCAAGCAGGCCGAGCGCGCCGCGGAGGACATTATCGAGGACGCCCGCGCGCGCGAGCGCGAGATCCGCCTCGGGGCGGAGGACTACGCAGACGAGATCCTCAACACACTCGAGGTCAACCTCTCAAAGTTCATCGCCGCGGTGCAGCGAGGCCGCGAGCGCCTGCAGGGCAAGGACGAGCCGGCCGAAGTCGCGTAGCCGTCGGTCGTCGTCGTAGACCGCGGTTTTGAAAGCGTGCACCGGGACTCTGGCCGCAAAAAGCGCGCGCGGTGGGATAATCAGTCCCCGATGAGCTCGCCGTTGCAACACCGCCTGGAGGTCGCCCGCACGCTGCTGGGCACGGGCATGCTTCGCTTGGAACGCCCGGACAGGTCGGTGCGGGCGCTGAGCACGCTGCGCCGGTGGGGGTCGAGCTCGGCCGCGGCGTACACGATCTCGGCGATTCGCTACCCCGAGCGGGTGGCGATCGTCAACGAGAAGGGGACGCTGACGTTCGCGGAAGTGAATGCGCGCACGAACGCGCTGGCGCGGGCGCTGCGGGCGGAGGGGATCGGCGAACAGGACGGGGTGGCGATCATGTGCCGCAACCATCGCGGGTACATCGAGGCGACCGTGGCGTGCTCGAAGCTCGGGGCGGGCGTGCTGTACCTGAACACGGCGTTCGCGGGCCCGCAGATCGCCGACGTGCTGCGCCGGGAGGAGCCGGTGGCTGTGGTGTACGACGAAGAGTTCGCGGACCTCGTGCGGGAGGGCGCGAGCGGCCTGCGGCGCTTCGTGTCGTGGTCCGAGCCGGACGGGAGCCCGGAGGACCCGCTGGTGGAGGAGCTGATCGCGCGGGAGGACAGCGCGCCGCTGAGCCCGCCGGCGGAAAAAGGCCGCGTGGTGATTCTCACCTCGGGCACGACAGGAACCCCGAAGGGCGCGAAACGCAAACAGCCGGACTCGCTGGAGCCGGCGGCGGCGCTGTTCTCGAAGATCCCGCTGAAGGCGCGCGAGACGACGGCGATCGCGGCGCCGATGTTCCACTCGTGGGGGTACGCGCACTTCACGCTCTCGCTGGCGCTCGCCTCGACACTGGTGCTGCGCCGGCGCTTCGACCCCGAGCAGACGCTGAGCGACGTGGCGCGCCACCGCGCGAGCGCGCTGGCGGTCGTGCCGGTGATGCTGCAGCGGATCCTGGAGCTGCCGCCGGAGACGATCGCGCGCTACGACCTGAGCGCGCTGCGGGTCGTCGCGGCGTCGGGTTCGACGCTGCCGGGGGAGCTCGCGACGCGCGCGATGGACGCCTTGGGCGAGGTGCTCTACAACCTGTACGGCTCCACCGAGGTGGCGTGGGCGACGATCGCGACACCCGAGGATCTGCGCGCGGCGCCGGGCACTGCGGGCCGCCCGCCGTTGGGCACGGTCGTGAAGCTGCTCGACGCCGAGGGCCGCGAGGTCCCGCGCGGCGAGCGGGGACGGATCTTTGCGGCGAACGAGATGGTCTTCGAGGGCTACACCGGCGGCGGGGGCAAGGAGATCGTGCGGGGCTTGATGAGCACCGGCGACATGGGCCACTTCGACGCGGCGGGCCGCCTGTTCGTGGACGGCCGCGACGACGAGATGATCGTCTCGGGCGGGGAGAACGTGTTCCCGCGGGAGGTGGAGGACCTACTGGCCAAGCACGCGCAGATCGAAGAGGCGGCAGTGATCGGCGTGCAGGACACGGAGTTTGGCCAGCGACTGAAGGCGTTCGTGGTGCCACGCGAGCCGGCGGGCCTGAGCGAGGAGGCGATCAAGGAGTACGTCAAGCAGAACCTCGCCCGCTACAAGGTGCCGCGCGAGGTGGTGTTCGTGGCCGAGCTCCCACGCAACGCGACGGGCAAGGTACTCAAGCGGGAGCTGAGCGCCTCGGCTGATTGAGTTGGGATGGGGCCGCCTCGAGGCGGCCCGCGGGGTCGGTGAGCGCGGAGACCGGGGAGCGCCGAGGCGGCCGACGGCCGGCTCGAAGCCGCGCGCGGGGGCCGCGTTGTAGGTGTGAGACGGGGCGGGCCGCACTACCCTGGGAGCGTGCCCGCGCTGACCGACAAGCTCGACCTCGGGAGCCTGCACCTCAGCGCCGGTGAGGGGCGCAGGTTGGAGCTGGCCGTGGCGATCGAGCCGCTCGTGTACGGGGGGGAGCGCTACGTCGTGGAGCCGACCGATCGAAGATCGGCCAGCCCGGAGGTGACCGTGGACGTGTCGCGGATGGTCGGCCACGGGTACGCGCTGCGGCTGCGTTTGCAGGCGGCGCTCGCGGGGCCGTGCATGCGCTGCCTGGCGCCGGCGGCGCCGACGGTGGAGGTGGACGCACGTGAGGTGGACCGCCCGGACGGGGGAGAGGAGCTGTCGAGCCCGTACGTACACGAGGAGACGCTCGACGTGGGAGCGTGGGCGCGCGACGCGTTCGCGCTGAGCGTCCCCACCCAGGTGGTGTGCCGCCCCGACTGCGCGGGCCTGTGCCCCGAGTGCGCGGCGGACCTCAACGAGGTCGGTCCGGAGCACCGCCACGAGTCCGCGCCGGACCCGCGGTGGGCGAAGCTGAGGGAGCTGAAGCTGGAGTAGCAGGCCGTGGCTCCAGGACGGACGAGGTCGCTGGGCTCGTGGAGGTCGCAGGCCCGGCGGTGGCCACCCAGGTGATACAACGCCGAGGTTCCGATGACTGATCGGCCTGGGTCACTGCGGCTACTCGACGGCTACTTCGCGGCAGCCAGAATCGCTCATGAGTATGTCTTCGACCTGCACCGTGAGCTTGTGGAGCGCGATGCCGCCGACGACCACACTCGCGAGCTTCTGCACGAGTCGGCGGCCGTGGCACTCGAGCAGATGCCGGCGTTGACCCGCGGACTGCGCGGTCTGGAGCGCGAATGGGGTGAGCAAGAGTTGCTGGATCCGTCGGCAGCCGAGCGCACTGTCGAGCGTTTGGACGGCGAAGTCGCGGAGCTTGTGCCGGCACTCGCAGCTCTTCGCGCTCGACAGAATCAGATCGTTGCCGAACTGCTCGATCGGATCAGCCGAGCACGCCAGTAGCGCTGCCGGTGCTCAGGCCGACAGCCGTGCGGTCGCTGCCTGCTCGTAGCGCTCTGCGAGTGCCAACGCCGCGTCGCGTATCCCCTTCACGTCCTTCACGTCACTTTGCTCAGCCTCAGCGTGCAGATCAAGCGCTCGCGCACGCAACTGCTCCGCGCTCTGCGTGCTGTCGCGCAGTCGGCGCTCCATCGCGTCAGTGAGCCAGCGATCCTCCTCGTGCAACACGGGCCAGGGTCGAACGTCCATGAGATGAGTGTATCCCTGTGGGGGACCGTAATAGACACCCAGACGGAGTGGGCCGATCTCGCGTGCGAGCGATTCAGGTTCGAGTACCGTCAAAGGACGTGCCCAGGAATCAGCTGCAAGGGATCGGATGGCGCGTGCGGCTGCTAGCCTTCCCGACCCGTGGCCGTTCCTAAGCAGAAGCAGTCGCACAGCCGCACCGCCAAGCGCCGCGCGCAGCACAAGATCGTCGCGCCCGCGCTGAGCGTGTGCCCGCGCTGCCACAGCCCGCGCCGCCCGCACAGGGTGTGCACGGTGTGTGGCACCTATGCGGGCCGCGAGGTGACCGCACCGGTGGAGCACGTCGAGGCGGAGGAGCACGACCACGACGAGTGAGCCGGTGGTGGTCGCGGTCGACGCCAACGGCGCCGACCTCGGACCGGCGGAGGTCGCGGCGGGCGCGGCGCTCGCGGCGCAGCGGGGGGCGCGCGTGCTGCTGTTCGGTCCCGCCGCGGAGATCGAGGCTCCACCCGCGGGCGTGGAGGTCGTGGACGCGCCGCTGTCGATCGCCAAGAGCCCCGACCCCGCCCGCGCGGCGCGCGCGAACCCAGAGTCCTCGATTGTGCAGGCCGCCCGCGCGGTCGCGGAGGGTCGCGCGCAGGCGCTCGTGTGTGCGGGCGGCACCGGGGCGGCGCTGGCGGCGGGCCTCTTCAACGTCAAGCGCGCCCGCGGCGTGCACCGCCCAGCGCTCGCGCTGGCGCTGCCGGTCCCCGGCCGGCCGGTGACGCTGCTGGACGTCGGCGCCTCCGCACAGGCGCGCCCGGAGCACCTCGTGCAGTTCGCTTTCATGGGCGCTGCGCTGGCCAGCGTGCTGCTCGACGTCTCCCGCCCCCGCGTGGGGCTGCTCTCAAACGGCGAGGAGCAGGGGCGCGGCAGCCCGCTGGTGGTGGCCGCCCGCGCCGAGCTCGCCGAGCGGCTTGCCGCGGCGGGCGGGGCGGCGCCGTTCGAGCTCGTCGGCAACGTCGAGGGGGGCGACCTGACGAGCGGCGTGGCCGACGTGGTCGTGACCGACGGCTTCACCGGCAACGTTGCGCTGAAGGTGGCGGAGGGCGTCGCCCAGACGGTGCTGCGGGCGGTGCGCGACGCCGCGCACTCCTCGCCCCGCGCGAAGCTGGGGGGCCTGCTGCTGGCGCCCTCGCTGCGGGCCTTCCGCGAGCAGGTTGACCCCGAGGGCCAGGGCGGCGCCTACCTGCTGGGGCTGCGGCGGTTGGGGGTCGTGCCCCACGGAAGCTTCACCCGCCGTGGCTTCGCGGAGGCGATCCTGCGCGCGGCGCGCGGCGCGCAGGAGGACCTCGTGGGGCGCACCCACGCGGCGCTGGAGCAGGCCGGGGCGCTGCGCGACTCGCCCATCCGGACGGGACGCTAGCCTCCAAAAGGATGACCCGCGAGCAGGTATACGAGCTGATCCGCGAACACCTCGCCGACGAGCTCGACCTCGACCCGGAGGAGATCGGCGAGGAGACGCGCTTCAAGGAGGATCTCGAGGCTGACTCACTGGACCTGTACACGCTCGTGCAGGAGCTCGAGGACACCTACGGAGTGCGCATCACCGACGAGCAGGCCACGGGCATCCTCACCGTCGGGCAGGCGGTGGAGTTCGTGCTTGCGCAACAGGGCGCCGAGGTGTGATGCCCCCCGATGCGGCTGCTGAACGAGCTGTTGGAGGAGCTTCCCGAGGACCTGGCGCGCCAGGTCTTCACCCACGCCTCGTGGAGCGAGCGGCCGTCGGACTCCTACGCGCGGCTGGCGTTTCTCGGCGACTCCGTGCTGGGGCTGGCGGTCACCACTCACCTCTACCCCCGCCTGGAAGCGGAGCGCTTCGGCGCGGGGCGGCTCACGAAGATTCGAGCGCAGGCGGTCTCCGGCCCCTCCTGCAGGGCGGTCGCCGAACGCCTCGCGGTGCCCGAGCGCCTGCGTGCGGCGGCGCCGCAGAGCGTCCAGGAGAGCGCGGTGGCGCTCGGCGAGACCGAGCGCGTGCTCGCCTCCGTGGCCGAGGCGGTGATCGGTGCGTGCTACCTGCACGTCGGCTACGAGCGCACCGCGGAGGCCGTCGTGGAGGCGTTCACCCCGGAGATCGAGCTCGCGCTGGAGAACCCCGTGGACTTCAAGTCAACCCTCCAAGAGCTGCTCGCCCAGCGGGGGGAGGTCGTGACCTACACCGTCACCGCCGAGCACGGCCCGCCGCACGAGCGCACCTTCGAGGTGGCCGCCGAGGTCGCGGGGCAGCCGCTGGGCAGCGGTGCGGGGCGCAGCAAGAAGCACGCCGAGCAGGAGGCCGCCCGAGAAGCGGTCGAGCGTCTACAGGCGTGAACACATGCATCTAAAGACGCTCACCCTCAAGGGCTTCAAGTCCTTTCCCGACCGCACCCGCCTGGACTTCGGTCCCGGGGTCTCCGTCGTGGTGGGGCCCAACGGGTCGGGCAAGTCCAACGTCACCGACGCCGTGCTGTGGGCGATGGGCGAGCAGTCCCCGCTCGCGGTCCGCGGCCAGTCGATGCAGGACGTGATCTTCGGCGGCGGTCGGGGCGTGCAGGCGCGCTCCTGCGCTGAGGTCGAGCTTGTGCTCGACAACTCCGACGGCTCCGTCGCGCTGCCGTTCAGCGAGGTTTCGATCCTCCGCCGCCTGGATCGCTCCGGCGAGGGGGAGTACCGCCTCAACGGCGCGCGCTGCCGTCTCGGCGACGTGATCGAGGTGCTTTCCGACACCGGCCTCGGTAAGGAGACGCACTCGGTCATCTCCCAGGGTCGCGTGGAGTCGATCGTGCTCTCCAAGCCCCGCGACCGGCGCCTGCTGATCGAGGAGGCCGCGGGCCTCGGCAAGCACCGCAAGCGCCGCCGCCGCGCCCAGTTGAAGCTGGAGCGCACCCAGGAGAACCTCGACCGCGCGCTGGACGTCGAGCGCGAGGCGCGCACCCGCCTGCGCCCCCTCAAGCGCCAGGCCGAAGCAGCGGAGCTCCACGAGCGCCTCGAGCGCCAGGCGCTCGAAGTGCGGCTGACGCTCGCCCGCGAGGCGCTGCGCGCGCGTCGCCTGGAGCTCGGGGTCGCCGAGGCCGGTGTGCAGGAGGCTCGCGCTGCCCGTGAGGCCGTCGAAGCGGGCCTGCAGGAGGTCGTGCGGCGCCGCAGCGACGCCGAGCGCGCGCTCGCGCACCGCTCTGAGCGCCACGACGCGCTCGCCCGCGGCGCGCTGCAGGCCGGCGCCGCGCAAGAGCGCCTGGAGCTGCGCCGCGAGCAGGCCGCCGGCGCCGTCGACGCGCTCGCCGAGCGGACCGTCCGCGTGCAGCGTGAGCTGGAGCTCCTCGAGGAGACCCTCGCCGGCGGCGGTCCATCAGAGGCCGACGGAGACCGGTCGGAGATCGGACGGCGAGTCGACGCGCTCGAGCAAGAGCTCGCCGCGCTGGCGCTCGAGCGCGAGCAGGAGCTGGAGCACGAGCTGGCCGAGCTCGACCGCGCCCGCGACGCCGCCGCCGGCGAGGTCGCCGAGCTCGACGCCGCGCTCTCCGAGGCGCGCGAGGCACGTGAGGAGGCTGATGCGGGCGCCGAGGAGGCCCGCGCCGCGCTGCGCGAGGCCGAGCGCGCGGTTGAGGCCGCCCGGCGCGAGGCGGCGCGCGTAGGGTCTGAGCTTGCCGCCGTCAACCAGTTCCTGCGCAACCACACGGCCCACGCGTCGTTTGCTCCCGCCGGCGAGTCCGCAGCAGGCGGCGGGTCCATGGCCGGCGAGCCGGAGGCTGGTGGGGCGGGCGGGCCCCGGACTTTGAGCGAGGCTCTGAACGTCCAGCCTGGCTACGAGCTTGCGCTCGCCGCTGCGCTCGGCGGGCGCCTTGATGCCGCGCTCGTGCCAGACCTCCCTGGCGCCGCCGCCCTGCTAGACCGTGCCGGGCCCGACGGCGCCACCGCGCTGCTCGCCGAAACGGGGACCGATTGGGGAGACGCTCGCTCGGCTTCGGTCAACCTGCGGTCGCTCGACTCCCCCTCAGCGGTCGGAGAGTCCGCGGGAGCCGGCGACGCGGCCTCGGCGGCAGGTAACACTTCCGCCGACGCTGCTGCGCTCCTCACCGGTGCCGCGACCCCCCCCGCGCCCGGCGCGCGCCCCCTGCTTGAGCTCGTGGACGGGTCGCCTCCCGTGCTCGCCCTCACGCGGCGGCTACTTGCCGACGCGTGGGTCGTGGAGCGCCTAGAGGACCTCCCCGAGGACTTCGCCGGCCTCGCCGTCACCCCCCGCGGGCGCGTGTGGTTCGCCTCCTACGGCGAAGTGCGCCAGGTGACCGAGGGCGGCGCCGAGCGCGTGCTCGCTCGCCGCAACGAGCGTGAGCAGCTACTCACCGCGACCGAGGGCGCCGCCACGGCCGAGCACGCTGCACGGGCGGCCGCCGAGCACGCGCAGGCTGAGTGCCACGAGGCCGACGCCGCCTGTGAGGAGGCCGAGGGCGCGCTGCGCGAGGCCACGCGCGCCCACGCCCGCGCGCTCGAGCAGGAGCGCCACGCCGCGTGGCTGGTCGAGCAGCGCCGCGCCGCCCCCGACCAGGGCCCGCTCGCGATGCGTCGCGCCCAGCTGGAGGGCGAGCTCGCCGCGGAGCGCCGCCAGGCCGAGCGGGTCGCGCGCGAACACGCCGAGCGCGTGGCGCGCTTGGAGCGTCTGCGTGCCCAGCTCGCCGCCGACACCGTGCTCGCCCCGCTCGCAGAGCGGCTCGCCGCGACGCTGCGCAGTCTCGGGGAGGTCGTCGCCGAGCGAGTCGCCGAGCTCCAGGGCGAGCTCGCGCGCGACCGCGCCGCCGGCGAGGAGGTGGCCGCCGAGCTGCGCGCCTGCGCCGCTCAGGAGGCCGACGTCCAGGCCCGGCTGCGCGCGGAGGGCGAGGCGGTCACCGTCGCCGAGGTCGCCGCCCAGCGCCTGCGCGACCTCGCCGCGGACGCCGAGCTCGAGCTGCGCACGGTCCGCGAGCGGCTCGAGCTGCCCGCCCACACGGCCAGTCCGGCGCCGGAGGGTGCTGCCGAGGGGGAGGCAGCGGCGGCGGAGGAGGAAGCTGGCGAGGGTGAGGACGACGGGGGTGGAGTGCAGCAGAGCCCTTCGCGGGAGCGCACGGTGGCGCACGACGTCGGGGGTCGCGAGTCCGGGGGGGTCGTGCAGGACTCGGCCGAGGAGGGCGGCTCGCACGAGCTCGCAGCGTTCGACGAGGAGGAGCCTGAGCCGCTGGACGAGGAGCAGGTGCAGGCGCTCACCGCGCGCTTGGAGCGTCTGCGTCGCCGGCGCGAGCAGCTCGGGCCGGTCAACCCGCTCGCCCAGGAGGAGTACGCCGAGGCGCTCGCCCACGTCGAGGAACTCGAGGCCCACCGCACCGACCTCGAGATCGCGCTGCGCGAGTTGCGCACCGTGATCCGCGACACCGACCGCCAGATCCACGAGACCTTCCACGCCACCTTCGAGGCCGCCGCCCGCAACTTTGAGGAGCTGGCCCGCGACGTGTTCCCCGGGGGCGGCGGGCGGCTGCGGCTCGTCAAGGACGCCCACGCCCCGCGGGCAGTGCTCGGCGGCCAGCCCCTGCCCGACGGCGTGGGCGGCGGGGCAGACGGGGACGGCGACGCGGAGGCCGCGGCGGAGCTCGAGGAGCAGTCCCACCCCGGCGGCGTGGGGGACCTCGGGGATGCCGGTGGCCCCGAGGAGGAGGAGATGGAGGGAGTCGAGATCGAGATCACCCCCGCGGGCAAGTCCGCCAAGCGCCTCTCGCTGCTCTCCGGCGGGGAGAAGTC
This sequence comes from uncultured Solirubrobacterales bacterium, assembly GCA_963706545.1. Taxonomy (GTDB): domain Bacteria; phylum Actinomycetota; class Thermoleophilia; order Solirubrobacterales; family Solirubrobacteraceae; genus Palsa-744. Next base: position 3,903,304 of record OY970161.1, on the reverse strand, counting down.
GATGACCGCGCTCGCCTTCCTGTTCGCCGTGTTCCTCGCGCGGCCCTGCCCCTTCTACATCCTCGACGAGGTCGAGGCCGCGCTGGACGACCTCAACCTCGAGCGCTTCCTCTCGCTCCTGCGTCGCTACGCCGACCGCGCTCAGTTCATCGTGATCACCCACCAGAAGCGCACGATGGAGGCCGCCGACTGGCTCTACGGGGTCTCGATGGCGGGCAACGGCGTCTCCAAGGTCCTCTCCCGGCGGCTGCCCCCAGCCGAGGTGCCCCTCGAGGTTGCGACCGTGGACGCGACTGCTGACAGGACCGAGCCTCCCGGCTTGGCCGAGCAGGTGGACCTGGCACAGCCGACCGACCTAGCCGAGTCGACCGACCTAGCGGAGCCCACCGGCCTACCCGAGCCAGCCGACGCGGCAGAGGCCGGGTACGTGGCTGGGTCCGCGGACCCAGCCGAGCTCGACGAGGCCGCCGAGCCGGTGGACCTGGCCGAGGTCGCGTAGTCCACTGCTATCGTCGCCCGCCCCGTGCCGCGCGACTGGAGCGACCTGTTCATCACCGGCGATTCGGAGACCGCCGAACGATTGGACCCCGCCCACCCCGGCGAGGGCGGCGGGCGCCGCGGTCTGCTGCGACGCCTGCGCGAGAACCTCTCGAAGACCCGCAAGGCGCTCGGCGGGGAGATCCACGCGACGCTCTTCCAGACGCTCGACGAGCACACCTGGGAGCGCCTGGAGGAGGCTCTGATCATGGCCGACGTTGGCGCCCCCGCCACGGCGGCCGTCGTCGCGACGCTCGAAGCGGAGGCTGTGGAGGGCGGGCTGAGCGGGGGGGAGGCGCTCACCGAGCGGCTGATCGCCCTGCTCGCCGAGACCGCTCGCACGGGCGACGGGCACATCGACATCCGCGCCCGTCCCACCGTGATCCTCGCGGTGGGGGTGAACGGCACCGGCAAGACCACCACCGCCGGCAAGCTCGCGTGGCACCTGCAGCGCGAGCTCGGGCGCACCGTGCTGCTCGCCGCCGCCGACACCTTCCGCGCGGCGGCTACCGAGCAGCTGGAAGGGTGGGCGCAGCGCGCAGGCTGCGGGTGCGTCACCGGCCTCGAAGGCTCGGACCCCGGCGCCGTCGCGTTCGAGGCCGTGGCTCGTGCGCGCAGCGAGGAAGCCGACGTGGTGATCGTGGACACCGCCGGGCGCCTGCACACCCAGGGCGACCTGATGGCCGAGCTCGCCAAGGTGCGCCGCGTGATCTCACGCCAGCTCGAGGGCGCCCCGCAGGAGACGCTGCTCACGATCGACGCCACCACCGGCCAGAACGGACTGCGCCAGGCGCGCCTCTTCGCGGAGACCGCGCAGGTGAGTGGGATCGTGCTCACCAAGCTCGACGGCACCGCGCGCGGCGGAATCGCCCTCGCGATCGCCCGCGAGCTCAGCCTGCCCGTCAAGCTGATCGGCGTGGGTGAGTCACTGGAGGACCTGCGCCCCTTCGACGCCGAGGACTTCGCGCGGGCACTGGTTGCGGAGTAGCAATACGCGGTTCCCCCCGCTCCCGGTGCGATAATCGAACACATGGACGCTTGGATCATCTGGATCGTGGCAGGGTGCGTGCTGGGCGCGGGCGAGATGCACACCGGCGGGTTCTTCCTCGCGCCGTTCGCCCTCGGCGCGCTCGTTGCGGCGCTGGTGAGCCTCGCCGGCGTCGGTCTCCCGCTCGCGCTGCTCATCTTCCTGCTCACTTCGCTGCTGGTGCTGCTCACCCTGCGCCCGGTCGCCCGACGCCACCTGCAGCATCCCCCGCGGATCCGCACGGGCGCAGCGGCCCTCGTGGGGGCTGATGCGGTTGTGCTCGAGCGCATCGCCAACCAAGAGGGCGTCGGCTGCGTGCGGATCGGCGGCGAGGTGTGGACTGCGCGCAGCTACGAGGACGACGAGGTGATCCCCGCGGGTGAGCGCGTGCAGGTCGTCGAGATACGCGGCGCCACTGCGCTGGTGATGCACTGAGCTTCTCTTTTCCCCCCATATAGGTACCGAGAAAGGCAAGGGACACCTCACATGGTCGCTCTCATCGTCGTCGTCGTGGTCGTGCTGTTCGCGCTGGTCGTGGCGGCGCGCACGGTTCGCGTTATCCCCCAGGCGCGCGCCGGGGTGGTCGAGCGACTCGGCCGCTACAGCCGCACGCTGGAGCCAGGCCTCGCGATCGTCACGCCGTTCGTCGACCGCGTGAAGCCGCTGGTGGACCTGCGCGAGCAGGTGGTCAACTTCGCCCCGCAGTCGGTCATCTCCGAGGACAACGTCGTGGTGGGGATCGAGACGGTCCTGTACTTCACGATCACCGACCCGCGTTCGGCGACGTATGAGATCGCCAATCCGCTGCAGGCGATCGAGCAGCTGACGGTCACCACGCTGCGCAACGTGATCGGCGGGCTCACGCTCGAGGCCACGTTGACCGCTCGCGAGAACGTCAACACCGAGCTGCGCGTCGTCCTGGACGAGGCAACCGGCAAGTGGGGCATCCGCATCAACCGCGTGGAGATCAAGTCGGTCAACCCGCCCGCGGACATCCGCACGGCGATGGAGAAGCAGATGCGCGCCGAGCGGGACCGCCGCGCAGCGATCCTGACGGCCGAAGGCGAGAAGCAGGCCCAGATCCTCACCGCGGAGGGCGAGCAGCAGGCCGCGGTGCTCACCGCCGAGGGTGCGCGCCAGGCGGCGATCCTGCGCGCGGAGGGCGAAGCAAAGGCGATCGACACCGTCTTCAAAGCAATCCACGAGGGCCGGCCCACCCGCGACCTGCTCAGTTATGAATACCTGCAGATGCTTCCCCAGCTCGCCGAAGGGGACGCCAACAAGGTGTTCGTCATCCCCTCCGAGTTCGCCCAGGCGTTCGGGGGCATCGGCGAGACGCTGGCGCGCCGGGTCCAGGAGGGGTCCTCCGGCGAGAAGGGCTGACGCCAGTTGGGTCCGGGAGGGGTTCTCCGGAGGAGAAGGGTTGACGCGGTGACCTGCTGAGGGGCGACAGACGGGCCGGTGGGCGGGTGGCTGAGACGGTGGCGGTGAGGCGGCGGCGGGCGGGCACCACCCGGCTGCGAGAATGCGTGTCGTGTTCGACGCGCTCGCCGAAAAGCTGCAGGCCACCCTCTCAGAGGTCCGTCAGCGGGGGACCCTGACCGAGCAGGACATTGACCGCGCGATGCGCGAGATCCGCCTCGCGCTGCTCGAGGCGGACGTCAACTTCAAGGTCGTCCGCACTTTCACCGCCGAGGTCAAGGAGCGCTGCCTCGGCGCGGAGCTCGTCGGCACCCTGAACCCCGGCCAGCAGGTGGTGAAGATCGTCGCCGAGCAGCTCACCGCCCTGATGGGCGGGGAGGGGGAGGGCGAGCCGCCCGCGCTGCGCTTCGCCCCGAGCCCCCCCACGGTGATCCTGCTCGCGGGGCTGCAGGGCTCGGGCAAGACGACTGCTGCGGCGAAGCTCGCCCGCTACCTGCGCGAGCACCACGGCTCCTCGGTGGCGCTCGCCGCGTGTGACACCTACCGTCCCGCCGCCGTGGAGCAGCTCGTCAAGGTGGGCGCCCGCGCTGGCGCCGTGGTGTACGAGCAGGGCACCGAGCCCGACCCGGTGGAGATCGCGACGTGGGCGCTCGCCCGCGCGCGGGAGGAGGGCAAGGACGTCCTGATCGTGGACACCTCCGGGCGCCTGCACGTCGATGAGGCGTTGATGGCGGAGCTTGTGCGCATCCACGCCGCGGTGGAGCCGCAGGACACCCTGCTCGTGGTGGACGCGATGACCGGCCAGGACGCCGTCAACGTCGCCGAGCAGTTCGCCGCCGCCGTCCACTTCGACGGGGTGGTGATGAGCAAGCTCGACGGCGACGCCCGCGGCGGCGCAGCGCTCTCCGTCAGGGCGGTCACAGGCCAGCCGATCCTGTTCGCCTCCACCGGCGAGCACCTCGAGCAGTTCGAGCGCTTCCATCCCGACCGCATGGCCCGGCGGATCCTCGGCATGGGCGATGTGCTGAGCCTGATCGAGCAGGCCGAGCGCCAGTTTGACGAGCACGACGCGGTGGAGTTGCAGCGCAAGCTGCGCCGCAACGAGTTCGGCCTCGACGACTTCCTCGAGCAGCTGCGGGCTGTGCGGCGGATGGGGCCGCTCACGAGCCTGCTTGGGATGCTCCCCGGCCTCGGCGGGGCCCAGCTCAGCGAGATGAACGTGGACGAACGCCAGCTCGACCGCATCCAGGCGATCATCCTCTCGATGACCCCCGAAGAGCGCCGCCGGCCCGAGCTGATCAAGGGCTCGCGCCGGCTGCGCATCGCCCGCGGCGCGGGCGTCAGCGTCCAGCAGGTCAGCCAGCTGATCAAGCAGTTCGCCCAGATGCGCAAGGTCATGCGCCCCCTCGGTCGCGGCAAGCTGCCCGACCTCGGCGCGCTGCTGCGCCAGGGACGCTGAAAGAGCTGGGGGAGGGCAGGCCCGGGGAGGGCGGGCCGCCATACTCCTCCCCCTACACTGTCCCAGAGCCCGGGCCGGCGAAGCCGGCCCTTGCGAGGGGTACAAGCTTCGGCACCAACCGCCTAGCGCTGAACCGGCTAAGCTGGCGAGCGAAAGCATAAGTCCTAGAGAGAGGCTCAACACGTGTCGGTAAGGCTCAGGCTCACGCGAGTGGGCGGCAGAAAGGACCCGATCTGGCGGGTGGTCGTCGCCGACCAGCGCTCCCCCCGCGACGGGCGCGTGATCGAGACGATCGGCCACTACAACGCCCAGACCAACCCCTCCACGATCAAAATCGACGAGGACCGCGCCCGTAGCTGGCTCGCGCGCGGCGCCCAGCCGTCGGACACGGTGCGCAAGCTGCTGCGCATCCAGGGCATCACCAACTGACCCGACTCCGATGGCGGTTCAGCGGGTCAAGGAGCTGCTCGTCTACCTCGCCCAAGGTCTGGTCAACGAGCCCGAGGAGGTCACCGTCGAGCAGTTCGAGGAGGACGACGGCACCGTCGTGCTGGAGCTCGCCGTCGCGCAGGAGGACTACGGCAAGGTGATCGGCCGCGGCGGGCGCACCGCCCAGGCGCTGCGCACCGTTGTCAGGGCCGCCGCGGCTAGCGAGAAACGCCGAGTGGTCGTTGACATCGTCGACTGAGGCGGCGGTGGCGGCCGAGGGCTCGGAGTCGGCCGCGGAGGGGACGGAGGGGACCGGGCCGGCGCAGCTTCAGGCCGGCCGTGTGGGCCGCGCGCACGGCCTCGACGGGAGCTTCTACGTCACCCGCGCGGGCCCCCGGATGCTGGCTGAGGGGAGCGAGGTGACAGTCGCTGGACGTACCCGACGGATCGTGCGCCTAGCCGGCGTGCAAGAGCGGCCTATCGTACGCCTGGCGGGCATCGAGGATCGCGCGGCCGCGGAGGCACTGCGCGGGGAGCCGCTCACGGTCTCCACCGCCGACGTGCCCGCGCTCGCGGAGGGAGAGTGGTGGGCGCACGAACTGCAGGGGTGCGTGGTGTGCGACGGCGAGCGGCGGGTGGGCACCGTCTCCGGCCTGCTTGTGCTCCCCTCCTGCGAGGTGCTCGAGGTGCGCCGCGAGGACGGTCGGGCACTGCTGGTGCCGATGGTCAGAGACGCCGTGCGCCGTGTGGACGTGGCCGCACGGCGCATCGACGTGAGCCTCGACTTCCTCGGGGAGGTGTGAGCGTGGGCTTGATCGATTGGTCGGTCCTACGATCCACTCGCCGTGCGACGGGCGAGCGGGGTGGGATGTAGGTGGAGATCGACGTCTTTACCCTGTTCCCCGAGTGGTTTCAGTGGTTCTCCACGCAGCGCCACGTGGCCAACGCGCTTGCGGCGGGCAGCCGGTTGGAGTGCGTGAACCCCCGCGAGCACACCCCGCTGAGCGGAGGCCAGGTCGACGACACGCCGTTCGGGGGCGGGGCGGGGATGGTGCTGCGGGTCAACGTGATGGAGGCCGCGCTGCGCGCCCGCTACGACGTCGACCCCGTCGAGCTGCCGCGCGCTCGCCGTGTGATCGCGCTCACGCCCGCCGGGCGGACGCTCGACGAGGCGTACGTGCGCGAGCTGGCGGCCGAGCCCGCTCTGACACTGCTCTGCGGGCGCTACGAGGGCTTCGACGAGCGGATCGTGGAGCACTTCGCGGGCGAGACCCTCTCGATCGGGCGCTACGTCCTCTCCGGGGGGGAGCTCGCCGCGATGGTGGTCTGCGACGCGGTGCTCCGCAAGCTCCCCGGCGCGCTCGGGCACGAGCGCTCGGCGCTCGAGGAGTCTTTCAGCGAGGCGTTGGCGGGGAACCCCGAGTACCCCCACTACACGCGCCCCGCCGAGTACCGCGGGTGGCGCGTCCCCGAGGTGCTCCTCTCCGGCCACCACGAGCGCATCGAGCGCTGGCGGCGGGAGCGCAGCCGCGAGCGGGCGGACGGGCCGGGCTCCACATCAAACACCTGACGCAGGACCTGACGTCGCACAGTGGGCGCCCGCGTGCTGGTGGCACGCGAACGTCGGGTGGCGTCAGGCGCGGCGCGCGGCACTTGTCCGCTACCATTGCGGGCCGCGCCGGAGCGGTCCGAGGGGAGACCCCCGGGCGTGAGACCCGTCAGCTTCCCTTTTGCCATGAGCAGCGTCATCGACACCCTCGAACGCGCCCAGTTGCGGCGTGTGCCCGACTTCGCGCCGGGTGACCGCCTGAAGGTCCACTTCCAGGTGATCGAGGGCACCCGCCGGCGCATCCAGGTGTTCGAGGGCGTCGTCATCAAGCGCCAGGGACACGGGGCACGGGAGACGTTCACGGTACGCAAGCAGTCCTTCGGGGTGGGCGTCGAGCGCATGTTCCCGGTGCACTCCCCGAAGATCGAGCGCATCGAGCTGGCTGCCCGCGGCGACGTGCGCCGCGCGAAGCTCTACTACCTGCGCGACCGCGTGGGCAAGCGCGCTCGCGTGCGGGAACGCCGCTACACCGGCCCGGAGGAGACGGTGCTCCCGGGTCTGCTGCACGAGCCCGACCGATCGGAGATCGGCCAGCAGGAGGAGGTGTCGGGCGACGACGCCGTGGACGCCACGGGCGTGACGACAGCGCAGGCGCCGAACGGACCAAGGGACGCGTCCGTTCAGGGGGAGCCCGAGACCGGCGAGGCGGAGCCGGCGGACGGGCAGACGGCGACGGCCTCGGACGAGGCCGATTCCTCCCCCGAGGCCGGCGAGCAGGACGCCGGCGACACGGCGGCGTGAGCGCCCTCCCCGAGGGGATCGCGTGAGCGTGCCTGTGCTTGGGGTGCTCCCGGCATCGGGCGTAAGCGGTCTCGTCGGAGGGATCGCGTGAGCGTGCGTTCCCCCAGGGGCTCGGGCTCCACCGGTGACTCGGGTGTGCCCGGCGGCCCGGCCTCGCAGGCGGGCTCGGGGCAGGCCAAGGGCGGCGCGAAGGCGAAATCGACGGGCGGCTCGCTACTCGAGCTCGCCGCGATCATCGTGATCGCGGTGTTGCTTGCGCTGGGCATCCAGGCGTTCATCGTCAAGCCCTACAAGATCCCCAGCGGCTCGATGGAACCGACGCTCAAGATCGGCCAGCGGGTCCTCGTGAACCGCGTCGGGATGCGCTTCGACGGGCCCTACGTGGGGGAGATTGTGGTCTTCCACCCCCCGAAGGGAGCGGACCAGGAAGAAACGCACGAAGCGCCGAAATGCGGCACCTCCTCCCGCCCGGCCGACTACGGCGGGGCCGCCTGCGATCAGACCAACCCTCAGGAGGCGAGCGTGAACTTCATCAAGCGCATCGTCGCCGGGCCCGGGGACGTCATCTCGATCCGCGAAGGGCACGCGTACCTCAACGGAAAGCGTGAGCACGACCCCTACATCAACCCCTGCGGTGGGGTCGCCGAGTGCAACTTCCCGACCCCCATCAAGATTCCGCCCGGTCACTGGTTCATGATGGGGGACAACCGTGGCGAGTCAGACGACAGCAGGTTCTGGGGACCCGTCCCCACAGCGTGGATCATCGGGGGAGCCTTCCTCACCTACTGGCCCCCCGATCGCATCGGGACCCTCTAGGGCGAGCACCGGGACCTCCCGGACGCGCCGCCGCGCGCGGAGGGCCTCAAGCGGCCGGCGACTGTTCGCCTTCGACTGCCGCCTGGGGGTGCGTCTGGTGGCGGGCGCAGACGAGGCCGGGCGCGGCTGCCTGGCAGGGCCGCTGGTGGCCGCCGGGGTGCTGTTCGACTACGGGACGCTCCCCGCCGCGGAGATTCGCGCTCTCGCCGCGCTGAACGACTCCAAGCAGCACACCGCCGAGGCGCGCGAGGAGCTCTACCCGCTCGTCCTGCGCAGCGCGGCGCGCGTGACCGTGGTCTCTCGCTGCGTGCGTGGGATCGACTCGCGGGGCCTGCACAAGACGAACCTCGCGGCGTTGCGCGACGCGCTGCGGGAGGTCACCGCCGGCCTGGAGGGCGAGGTCGCGTGTCTCGTGGATGGTTTCTCGGTACCGGACTTCGGGCGCCCCCAGCGGGCGATCGTGGATGGCGACGCCACCTCCGCCGCGATCGCCGCCGCGTCGATCGTCGCGAAGGTGGCCCGCGACCGGTACATGTGCCACGCCGACACCCTGCACCCCGGCTGGAGCTTCGCCGAGCACGTCGGGTACTCGACTCCTGCGCACCGCGAGGCGATCCTCCGCCAAGGGGTGTCTTCGCTGCACCGGCTGTCGTTTCAGTCGCTGGCGTACCAGCAGCTGGCGCTGTAGGCGCCGACCACCCCTAGCTCACCACGCTCCCTCGATGTGGTCGAGGCATACGAGCCTGTCAGCCTCGTCGACGATCACGCCGATGCCGTCGAAGCGGATCGTGTGGGCTCTTGGCCGGTTGCGGGACTCGCGGTGCAGCCACGCTGCGGCGAGGCGTCGCAGGCGCGCCCGCTGACGCGTTCGCAACCAGGCTAGAGGCTGCTCAGCCGGTGTCAGTTGCCAGCGTTTGCGTGCACGGCGCGACTTGACCTCCACGAAGACGAGCGTGGACCCATCGAAGGCGATCAGGTCGATCTCGCCGTAGCGGGTGCGGGCGTTGCGCTCGACGATCGTGAAACCGAGCCGCTCCAGGTGCGCGGCGGCCAGTTGCTCACCGAGACGGCCGAGCGCGCGGCGGGGGTCCTCGCACGCGGCGTCCGCAGGGGACGGTTGGGAAGGGCTAGGAGAGGCGATCTGCACGATTGGCAAGGCTAGGCCCTCGATCGTGTCCTGCGAGCGCAATGCGTGCCAAGACTGCGGCCGGACTGTGACGCCTCACGCACGAACCCCGAGGGATGCGGTCGATCGCGGGAGCGTGCTGGTGTCTTCGAGTGGCGTCAGCTAGTTGCGGAAAGATGACCGCACCGGCGGTGCCGACCATTGTGTCCAATCTGGAAAGCGAATGTTCAAGTCCACCCAAGAGCCGGTCGAAATGCGGGCAAGTAGCCGTCGCTCAGGGCAAACCCGTCGTGAGGCGGGGACGCAAAGCCAGGGATCTCTCCGAGACCGCCCGGTTGCCGACACAACAGATTCGGCTGGTCCCCATGGCAGGTGGCGATCCTGAGATGCACCGCATAGTCCATCCTCGGCAGGCCCAGAGCGCTGGGACCAGGCGCGCGGCAGGCCCACAGTGTCGAGGTGCTGCCCAAGACCCGAGCGGCACGACGGAGGCTCGGTGGCCGATCCTGAGCAGCCAGCGTTTGGCTCCATCCGTCAAGCAGCTCGCCCAGGTCGCCGTCGCGACGCTGCTCGTCGCTGGTGCTCCGATCGGGATCGTCTGGTGTCTGCGCGCCTCGGGAACCGTATCGTCGGCAGTCCTGTGCGTGCTCCTCGGGATGGGGCTTTCGCTGTGTGCCTCGCAACTGGGTTGCGTGCTGTGGAAGAAGTGGCCTGGTTCTGAAGATCTGCTGTTCAGCGAGTTGATGATCTGGGGGTACCTGCATCGCTTACGCACCCAGCATCGGCTGGCGTCCGCGCTGGACATGCTCGGGCCGGTCAGCGGGGAGCAGCGTCGCGACGTGGACGGTCTGAGCACTAAAGAGCGCGCCAAGCTTCTGGGGCGACTGGTCGCGGAGATCGAGACGCGCGACCCCTACCTTCACGGTCACTCCCGCAGGGTGGCCAGGCACGCGTGGATGATCGCCAGACGGATGGGCCTCCCACGCGCCGAGATTGCACGGATCCGCACCGCGGCTGCGATCCACGATGTCGGGAAGATCAGGATCCCGAAGGCGATTCTGCACAAGGCTGGTCCGCTGAGCGACGCGGAGTACGAGGTGATCAAGCAGCATCCAGGCGACGGGGCGCTGATGGTCGGCGCACTCGGCGATCCAGAGTTGACGTCGATGGTCAAGCACCATCACGAGCGCCTCGACGGTACCGGGTATCCGGACGGCCTCTCCGGGGAGGAGATCCCACTCGGAGCTCGGATCATCGCCGTCGCCGACACCTTTGACGCCATTGCCTCCGAGCGCCCTTACCGGCATGCAAGTCCACATAAGAGGGCGATCGACACCCTCAAGGATGAGGCGGGCACAAGGCTTGACCCAGCCGTCGTACGTGCGTTCCGCGGCCACTATGCCGGGCGACGCCCGCTCGCCTTTTGGACATTCGTCGCGGGTCTGCCGGAGCGAGCGGTCTCGTGGTTCGGTGGCAGCGTCGCGAGCGTCGCCTCGACGGCCAAAGTGGTGGCGGTTGCGGCCCTCGTCGGCGGCGCCGCGCTGACGTCCTCCACGCTGGGGGTGCCGGTCGCCAAAGACCATCCCACCAAGACCCCCTCAGGCCCGGCGAGCGGGCCACGGGCTCAAATCGCTGACTCGGCGTCGGTGCAAGCGTCCGTCGTTCCCAGCGCAGCCGTGACGGGGAGGAGTCGACACTCCAGCGGCGTGCGACACTCCGCTGTCACCTGGGCGGTACGCAACGTAGCGCCGGCTGGTAGCGCCACCCCGGCGCAACCCTCAGCCCTCCCCACGGCTGCTACGCGTCCCAGCCAAGGCGCCGGGTCTGGAGGGCGCGAAGTGGTAGTGACAGTTATGAGCGAAGGCCCCGAGGGCAGGACCGAAGCAGCCCCCGACGAAGGCAACACCGGTAGCCCGAGCAAAGGCAAGAGCGAAGAAGCTCCGGCCAAAAGCGAAGAAGCCCAGACAAAAAGCGAAGTTCCCGCTAAGAAAAGCGAAGTTCCCGCCAAGAGCGAAGAAAGCGCCGGCAACGGCACAGGCGAAGCAGCGCCCGGCAAAACCGAAGAAGCTCCGGCCAAAACCGAAGAAGCTCACGCAAAAAGCGAAGAAGCCCAGGGTAAAGTCAAAGAAGTAGTCAAAGAAGTGGTCAAAGAAGTGCACAGCAAAGTCGAAGAAGTGGTCGGAAAAACCACAGAAGTGATCGGCAAACTGAAATAAATCCCGAGCCAGCGAAACGTTCCACCAGCACGCCCGCGCCCATCAAGCCTCCCTGATAGCGAGGGCTCCGCGCTCGGGGATGAGAGTGATGTGGTGGCTGCGCACACGCTCGTCAGCCGGCTGGTCGGCGCGCAGCACGGTGTGGGCGAGGATCGTGCGCAGCGTGACGCGCATCTCAAAGCTCGCAAACGCCGCCCCGAGGCAGCGCCGCCGGCCGCCGCCGAACGGGATCCAGGTATATGTGGAGCCCTCGCCGTCCTCCAGGAAGCGCTCCGGGCGGAAGCGGGCGGGCTCGGGGAACAGCGTGGGGTCTGCGTGCAGGAGCGTGATCGCGGGCATCACGGTGACTCCCGCCGGCAGCTGCCAGCCGCCGAGCTCGACCGGCGTGGTGAGCTTGCGCAGCACGACGGGGATCACCGGGCGGACGCGCAGCGTCTCCTGTACGACCGCGTCGAGGTAGGCGTCCTCGCCCTCGCGCGCTCGCGCCAGCACCTCAGGGTGGCGCAGCAGGCGCTCGAACGCCCACGCGAGCCCGGTGGTGGTCGTCTCGTGACCGGCGAGCAGCAAGGTCATGAGCTGGTCGCGCAGCTCCTCGTCGTCGGTCTCCCCGGCGCGCACGAGCTGCGAGAGCACGTCCTCGCGCTCCTCCAGCCGCGGGTCCAGGCGCCGCGCCGCGATCTCCTCACGTAGCAGCCGGTTGGCCTCGGCGACGTTGCGCCGGAAGCGCCGCCAGCGTCCGAAGCGCTCCAGGCCCGGGACGGTCCACATCACGAACAGCGTCGGGTCAGTCGGTACGGCTGCGGGCAGCGCCTCGCGCAGCGCGCGCAGGCGCACCGGGTCGGTGACGCCGATCACCGCCTGCAGGATCACCTCGAGCGTGATTGCCTGCATGCGCGGGCGCAGCGGGAACGGCTTGTGCAACGGCCAGCGGGCGAGCTCCTCGGTGACGATCCGCTCGACGACCTCGCCGTAGCGGCGGACTGACTCGCCGTGGAAGGGTGCGAGCAGCCGCTTGCGCGCCTGCAGGTGGGGGTCGTCGTCGAGCACGAGCACGGAGCGCTCGCCGAGCACGGGCGCGAGCAGCGAGTTGCCCTCCCCGGCGTGGTACACGGCCGGGTCACCGGTGAAGATCTGCTTGACGAGCTCCGCGTCGTCCACGACGACCGCGGTGCCCCAGGGGAGCGCGCGGAGCTTGAACATGGGGCCGTGCCTACGCCGGTTGGCCGTGAGGAAGGGGATCGTGCGGTTCCAGACGAGGTAGGTCTGCGCGAGCAGCGGCAGGCGGGGGCCAGGGGGGAGGGAGGGGTGGGGTTGGGTGAGACTTGAGGGGGTGGCGGGCAGCGAGATAGTAGACATGGATCGATGATACACCATTTCATGTCACGATGTTCAAAGGGACATCACTTGAAGGTATGCTGGGGGTATGACGAAGAAGAGCGGGGGCGTGGCGCAGGAGAGTGGAGGCGTGAACGGGGGGGTGGCGCAGCAGAGCACGCTCACGATCGAGCAGCTGGCCGCGCAGAGCGGGATGACGGTGCGCAACATTCGCGCGCACCGCGCGCGCGGGCTGCTGGCGGCGCCTGAGGTGCGCGAGCGCGTGGGTTACTACAGTGCCGAGCACCTCGCGCGGCTGCAGCTGATCCAGAAGATGCAGGCCGACGGCTTCAACCTTCGCGCGATCCAGCGGATGCTGGAGGAGACCCACGGCCCCTCCGAGCAGCTACTGAGCTTCAGGGAGGCGATGAGCGTCCCGTTCGAGACCGAGCAGTCGCAGGTGTTCACACTCGCCGAACTCTCCGCGCGCTTCGGCGGGCAGGTTGACGGGCGAGAGCTCGCGCGCGCCGTGCGGCTCGGCTGGCTCGTAGCGCTCGGCGAGGATCGCTACGAGGCACCGATGCCCTCGCTGCTCGACGTCGCCGAGGAGGTGGTGCGCCGCGGGGTGCCGCTGGCCCACGCCGTCGCGCTTGTCGCGAAGCTCCGCGAGCAGTGCAAGATCGTCGCTCGCGAGTTCGTCAAGATCTTCCTCGAGGACCTGTGGAAGCCGTTTGCGGACGCGGGCTACCCGCAGGAGCGCTGGGCAGAGGTGACCGAATCGATCGAGCGCCTGCGCCCTTTGTCCTCGCGCGCGTTGCTCGCGTCCTACCAGATCACCATGTCCCAGGAGGTCGAGGCGGCATTCGGGCGCGAACTGGAGCGGCTCACCAAGGGGCGGCGGTAGGGCGCTTGTTGGGCAGACCGGGCGTGCAGGAGCGATACCGATAGCAGGCTGTCCACGCCCCCATATGGGGTCCAAGCCCTCAGCGCTCGCGCCCGATCCCATGTTTGGTGTATCCTCTACACATGGGTCGCACAAATGTGGAGTTGGACGACGCGCTAGTGGAGCGTGTGATGAGCCGCTACGGAGTGCCCACCAAGCGCGCGGCAATTGACCTCGCGCTGCGGCGCCTGGACCTGGAGCCGATGAGCCGCGAGGAGGCGCTTGCGATGCGCGGCAGCGGGTGGGAGGGCGATCTGGAGGAGATGCGGGGCGGCTGGATGCGCGAGGACACCGGCGCGCAGTGATCCTGGTAGACAGCTCCGCGTGGATCGAGCTGCAGCGAGCCACCGGTAGCCCCGCGGATGCAAGGCTCACGGCGGCGATCGAGGCCGGCGAGCCACTTGCGACCACAGGAGTGGTGATTCTCGAGGTTCTCGCCGGCGCGCGCGATGAGCGCCACGCCCGCGACCTGCGGCGCCTGCTCGCCCGCTGCGATCTGCTGAGGCTGCAGGAGCCCTCCGACCACGAGGCGGCCGCGGCGCTTTACCGGACGTGCCGGCGCGCCGGGCGGACGGTTCGCAGGCTGCCGGATTGCCTGATCGCGGCCGTGGCGATCAGAGCCGGCGCCGAAGTGCTGCACCAAGACAGCGACTTCGAGGCGATCGCGCTCCACAGCCCGCTGGCGACTGTGGACATCCACACCCCCGGTTGATGCGAGCTCGCTGAGCTCGACGTCGAGGGGCCGAGCGGCGAGGACTTCACCCGCATGGCAGAGCTGGTCGAGCGGGATCGGACGACAATTTAGAACGGCTTTCAAAAAAGACCGGCGCGCCCGGATGTGTCCCTGGGATGCGGCACTGGATCGCCACGTGCCGGGCTTGCCCATGCTACCAGCACGGGCTTCACCGTACCACGTCCCCAGTTTGGTCCAGGAACGCCCGGACGCACCACCTATTTTGAAAGACGTTTAGGGATTATGTACCAATCGCGAGCATATTCGGACAGGGTGGGGGAGTGACGTCTAGCGTAGCGTTACGGACTGGTTCTTCTGCTTTCGTCTTTTTAAGAAGTTCTACTGTCACGGATGTTGCGCATTTCCCTCCTACTGCCACAATTTCTTTTTCACATACGCCCATATTTTTAAAAGAAAGATATTCTCCGCTTTCTAGATTTTTGAAGGTTGTAGTAAAATGAGGATTGTCTGCTTCGTTGCCTGAGTTTGTTATTTCAATTGTTCGTGTCGAACCGGCATTTTCTTCTGGAGCAAAGTTGGCACTTTCCCCTGCTTTGATGTTGAGTGTAAAGACGGCACCCGCGTACGCGGCAGTTGCGCATCCAAACGTCAACCCAAGAATGACCACGAGCCCTACAAGGGTCCTTGCCTTGCTAGCGCTTCGCACCTGAGTCAATATACGCTTTCTTCGCATGCTAACAACCTCCTATCAGGATTTCTTTGCGTGGGGGCCACTTTTGCTGTATGGCGGTCTGCTTGTGGCGTTCACGCTACGTCCCCTCGCGTCGCCGCTCCAGGCCCCGACCGCCTCCAGCGGGCCTGGGCGGCCGATCCGGTGCAGTGGAGCCAAAGCCGGCGCCGTCGCCCCGCGCCCGCGTCCCCCGCGGTGTCTCCGACTACTGTTTCGGGACCATGAAGCCCCGTACACGAACCCCAACGGCCCTGACGATCGCCGGCTCCGACTCCGGCGGCGGGGCTGGGATCCAGGCCGACCTGAAGGCGTTCGCCCGCTGCGGCGTGCACGGGATGACGGCGATCACCGCCATCACCGCCCAGAACACGACAGGCGTGACCGCGGTCCACGTGGTCCCGGCGGAGATCGTGGTCGCGCAGGTGCGCGCGGTCGCCGCGGACATCGGCGTGGATGCGATCAAGGTGGGGATGGTGGGAACAGCCGAGGTGATAAGAGCGGTCGCGCAGGCGCTCGACGAGCTGCCGGCTGGCATCCCGGTGGTGGTGGACCCGGTGATGGTGGCCGAGTCGGGCGCAAGGCTGCTGGCGCAGGACGCCCAAAGGGCGTTGATCGAGGAACTACTGCCCCGCGCCACCGTGCTGACCCCCAACCTGCCGGAGGCGAGGGTGCTCGCCGGCGCGAACGGAGCGGCGGAGGCCAAGGGGGCGGACGCGGAGGCCGAGGACGCCGAGGCGGAGGAGCTCGCTCGCGCAGTCCTGGCGCTGGGCCCGCGCTTTGTGGTCCTCACCGGTGGGCATCGGAGACACGCGGTGGATCTGTTCATCGACTCAAACGACGGCGAAGCGGTGGAGATCCCCGGGGAGCGCTACCCCGACGGCGCGGCGCACGGGTCGGGCTGCACCCACTCGTCAGTGCTCGCGGCGCAGCTCGCGCTGGGCAAGACGCCCCTGGAGGCGGCACGAACGGCGCGCAGGCTCGCGGGGGAGGCGGTCGCGAAAGGCCTGCGCGGCGTCGGCGCGGGAGCGGGTCCGGTGGATGTCCTCGGTTTGGAGAGCTTGCGGAGTGGCATAATCGGGGGACGATGAAGCGGCTGAAGCTGGTCCTTGCTGAAGACCCCACGTATGAAGCCAGGTCACCGATGAGGCTGCTGCGGACGAAGCCGGGTCGTCGATGAGGTTCCTGCGGATGAAGCCCGGCCATGGCGAGATCCTCCTCGCCGAGGGCGATGTCGAGGTGCCCGAGCAGGAGCGCGAGCTGATCGAGGCGTTCCGCCGCGAGCTCGATGCCGGCATGTGGGCTGCGGTGCCGACCGAGCGCCGCGACGGCCGCCGCGAGGCGGAGATGGTGCGGAGCTTTGCCGATGTGCCGAGGGACGCGGAGCGCGTGATCTTCTTCCCGCGCGCCGCCGGCGGGGCGTACGAGTAGGCCGCGGTGTGGCTCGCGCTGGGAGCCACTGCGATCGTGGCCGCGGTGCTGGGGTGGGAGCTGGCCCTGCCGCGCGTGCGCGCGGAGTGGCCGCGGTTGAAGGAGGCGGCCGCCCGCTGGCGAGCCGGCCGGCGCGTGCCCGAGGTGAGCTACGACCCGGGCCGTGAGCTGCGCGCGGAGCAGCGCGCCCGCGAGCTGCTGCGCTCGTGCGTGAACGAAGAGGAGTGGGCGATGTATCGCGACCTGGGGTTCCTGCGGGTGTGGAGCCCCAAGACAGGCGTGCGGGTCGCAGGAGAGACCGCCGGGCCGCCGTACGCGTACCTGGTGTACCCACACCGCCCGATCGTGGCGTATGTGCCGCAGACGGGGGCGCTGCTGAACGAGTACTGCGTGGCGTTCCCGGATCACACCCGCCCGTACGGGAGCGCGCGGCTGCCTGACGCGGATGACGTGCTGGCGAAGTGGATGGCGCTCACCGCGGACGAGCGGCGGCTGGTGGCGGACGCGAACATGCATCTCCCGGGCCGCCAGGTGGACCCCCAGCAGGTGCGCGAGGATCTGGCGCGCCTGACGAGGTGGGAGCGCGAGCGCCTGGAGCGCGTGCCAGGTAACGTGCGCGCCTCGTGAAACGCCCGCACCCAGCCGCGCCGCAGGTCCGGCTCCGTGCCGCCGCCCGAGTGCGCCGTCCCCGTCCCCGGGTAGTGTGCGCGCGGTGAGCCCATTCGATACGAAGCACCGCAGCCGCGCGCTGACCGAGGGCCCCGAGCGGGCTGCCGCGCGCGCGTATCTGCATGGGATCGGCTACAGCGCAGAGGATCTCGCGAAGCCGATCGTGGGTGTCGCGCACTCGTGGATCGAGACGATGCCGTGCAACTTCAACAACAGGGTGCTCGCGGCGAAGGTCAAGGAGGGGGTTCGCGCGGCGGGGGGAACCCCCATGGAGCTGAATACGATCGCGATCTCCGACGGGATCACAATGGGAACCGCGGGGATGCGCGCGTCGCTGGTGTCGCGTGAGGTGGTGGCCGACTCGATCGAGCTGGTGGCGAGCGCGCACTGCTTCGACGCGCTGGTGTGCGTGTCGGGCTGCGACAAGACGATCCCGGGGACGGTGATGGCGCTCGCACGCCTGGATGTCCCGGGCCTGATGCTCTACGGCGGCTCGATTCGCGCCGGACGGTACAAGGGCCAGGACGTGACGATCCAGCAGGTGTTCGAGGCGGTCGGGGAGTACGCCGCGGGGAAGATCACCGAAGCGGAACTGCATGAACTGGAGGAGGTGGCCTCACCGGGGGCGGGGGCGTGCGCGGGCCAGTTCACGGCGAACACGATGGCGATGGCCTTCGAGGTGCTGGGCATCTCACCCGCGGGCTCGGCGATGGTGCCGGCGGAGGATGGGCGCAAGCTGGAGGTCGCCAAGGGGTGCGGCGAACTGGTGATGGACGTGCTGCGCCGGGGGCTGCGCCCGAGCGAAGTGATCACCAAGGCGGCGCTGGAGAACGCGATCGCGGCGGTCGCGACGAGCGGCGGCTCGACCAACGGCGTGCTGCACCTGCTCGCGGTCGCGCGCGAAGCGGGGGTGCCGCTGGAGATCGACGAGTTCGACGCGATCTCCGAGCGCACCCCGCTGCTGTGCGACCTGCAGCCGGGGGGGCGGTACGTCGCCACGGACCTGTATGAGGCGGGGGGCATCCCGCTCGTGCTGAAACGCATGGCCGAAGCGGGCGTGCTGCGCGAGGAGGCGGTGACGGTGACCGGCCGCACGATCGGCGAGGAGGCGGCCGTCGCGAAGGAGACGCCGGGCCAGCGGGTGGTGCGCCCCCTGTCCGAACCGCTGAAGGCGACGGGGGGCTTCGCGATCCTGCGTGGCAATGTGGCCCCGGAGGGGTGCGTGGTGAAGCTCGCCGGCCACGAGCGCCGCCGGCACACGGGCCCCGCGCGGGTGTTCGACGGCGAGGAGGCGGCGATGGCGGCCGTGCTCGCGAAGGAGATCGCGGAGGGCGACGTGGTGGTGATCCGCGGCGAGGGACCCGCGGGCGGCCCGGGGATGCGCGAGATGCTGGCGGTGACCGCGGCGATCGTGGGCGAGGGCCTCGGCGAGTCGGTCGCGCTGATCACCGACGGGCGCTTCTCGGGCGCGACGCACGGCTTCATGGCGGCGCACATCGCGCCGGAGGCCGTCAGGGGCGGCCCGATCGGGGCGCTGCGCGACGGGGACGAGATCACGATCGACGCCGACGCGCGCCGGATCGACGCGAAGCTCACCGACGAGCAGATCGCCGAGCGCCTGCGCGCGTACACCCCCCCCGTGCACGCGGACGGAGAGGTGGAGGTGGCGATTCAGAAGTACGCAAAGCTGGTGGGCAGCGCCTCCGAGGGCGCAGTAGCCCGCTGAGGGGAATCTTTGGGGATCATCCACGCGGGTGGGTACGCCACCCGACGGGCGTGCGCGCGGGGCCTCCGTGCCCCACGTCCCCGGCGTGTACGCCAACCACGGCAACGGCCAACGCGCACCGCGGCGCGCTGAGCGGGCTTGCCGCTACCCCAACACGCCGGCGACGGGGGTGCCCTGCACGGGCGCGTCTGCCGGCTGCTCGGGCGGAAGCTTGGCGCGCTGGGCGGCGACCAGGCCGCGCCGGCGCGGGCGCCAGACGCGCAGGTACTGGGCAAGGAAGTAGGAGCCGAGGACGAGCGTGAGCGCGATGAACTGGCCGATGAAGGTCTCCCAGTTGTTGAACAGGGAGAACCAGGTGCCCATCCAGCCGGGGATGTAGAGGCCGTGGACCGGGGTGGTGCCGATCCAGCCGGCGAGCTGCATCTCGTTGACCTCCTCGCCGACGGAGACGAGCAGCACGAACAGCAGCATCACCCCGGTGATGATCAAGAGGCGCTTGTAGGGCAGGCGCTGGTGCAGCCCGAACGTGAGCACGCCCGCGGCGCCGGTGAACAGGCAGCCGATCACGACGCCCTCGAGCACGACGCTCGACCCGTAGAGCTCGCGCAGCAGCTGCAGGAAGATCACGACCTCGAAGCACTCGCGGTACACCGAGGTGAAGCCGAGCAGCGCGAGGCCGAGCAGCATCCGCCGTTTGTCGGCGTCTGGATCGCCGGAGAAGAGGCCGCGCCGCCGCCGGTTGTGGTGGGAAATCCAGCCGGTCCAGTAGACCTTATGGAAGAACCAGTTCATCACGAGCAGCAGCACGATCAGCGAAGGCAGGCCGGTGGCGGCCTGCACGTCGAACTCACCGCCGTGGAAGCGCCCGATCAGCCACACGACGAAGAACCACGTGGCGACCCCGGCCGCGATCGCCAGCCCGCCGCCGGTCGCGACGGGGCGGCGGTAGGCCTGGTTGGCGCCGCGGAAGCTGGCGGTTACGGCGGCGAGTACGAGGATCGTCTCGAGGCCCTCGCGCAGCACCAGGATCGCGGAGTCGAGCACGACCGTGGTGTGGCTCAGCCGGTGGCCGGGCGGCAGCGCCGTCGGGTCGGTCGTGCCCCCCCGCGCGTGCCAGCTGACAATCACCACGGCGACCGACATGGCGAGCACCACGGCGGTCCATACGTAGAAGCTCACGCGCTCGTTGACGCGCCGCTGGGTGCTGCGCTCGAGTTGTCCTGCGGCTGCCCGGTTCTGAGCCATCAACCGATCTCCGTCATACCCGACCTGGGGACTAGGTTATTGTGTCGGGCTGAGCCTACCACGGTTAGGAGGCCCTAATTAGGCGACCCTAATAGGGGCTCTCTCGCCCTCCCCAAGGAAGCCGGCGAGCAGCGCGTTGAACTCGGCGGGGCGCTCGAGCTGGGGCAGGTGGCCAGTGTCGGGGAGGATGACGCTGCGCGAGCCCGGGATCAGCTCGGCGTAGGCGTCGGCGTCGCGCACGGTGACGACGGGGTCTTCGGCACCCCATACGATCAGGGTGGGGCAGGCGATCTCGGGGACGCGGTGGCGGAAGTCGTACTCGAGGTTGGCCTGCAGCGCCTGCACGAAGCCGGGCTTGCCGCCGCCGCGGATCTGCTCGGCGGCCAGCGGCGCGGGCAGACGATCGGGGTGGCGGACGATCAGGCCGAGGGCGACATCGCGCAGTCCGGGCCGGCGCGCGAGGGTGTCGGCGTGGGCGGCACCCCAGCCGGTGATGGCTGCCGCTGGGTGCTCCAGCCAGCGTATGCGGCGCAGTTCGCGCAGGCCGCGGGGGTCGCGGTAGGTGCTGAGGCCGGCGGCGGCCACCAGCACGAGGCGCTCCACGCGCTGGGGGAAGTTGATGGCGAGCTCGGCGGAGGCGAAGCCGCCCATCGAGTTGCCGACGACCGTGGCGGCGTCGAGGTCGAGCGCATCGAACAGCGCATCGAGCGTGCGGGCGTAGGCGGAGATCGAGATATCCCCCGTGGGCATCGGCGAACGACCGAAGCCGGGGAGGTCAAGGGCGATGACCCGGTGAGTTCGAGCGAACACCGGCAGCTGCTCGAGCCAGTTGGGCCACGAGCCGGTGAGGCCGTGGACGAACAGCACCGGCGGTCCCTCGCCCAACTCGACCACGTTGACAGGGGAATCGTTTATAATTGTCCAGTGCTGGTGCGCGCGCCAGTCGATGTCCATCCAGGGAGAGCGTCCCTGCGACCGAAGCCGGGGGACACTGGCCTGCGGCCAGAGTCCCCGTTTCGACCGAAGCCGGGAGACACGCGCCTTCGGCGCGAATCCCCGTTTCGGCCAGCGGGCGGAGGGCGCGGCCGGCGGGGAGGATGCGGATACGGGGATCAAGGGGTCGTTATCTGGATCGGACACGCACGCTGCGGACCACATCGAGCCGTCCGTGCGTTGTGTTACAAGGGTAAAGTTATCGGATCGGGGGTCGGGCAAATGCGGATCGCGGTAGACATGGACTCGACGCTGCACCACTACTGGGACGTGCTCTCGGAGGTGTCGGTGCAGCGCTTCGGCGTGGAGCTGCCCTACGAGGAGCAGCTGACGTGGGGCTTCACGCGCCTGCGTCCCGAGCAGTTGGAACTGTGCGTGAAGGAGAGCCACAGCGACGAGCGGATTCTCGCGGGCGTGCCCTACCCGGGGGCGGTGGAGACGGTGCGGGGGTGGCACGAGGAGGGCCACCTCGTACACGTCTTCAGTCACCGGGACGAGTGCTGCCGGCACGCGACGGCGGCGTGGCTGGAGGCGATCGGGCTGCCGTTCGACGAGCTGCAGTGCGCGCCCGACCGGATGGAGCTGTGTGTGCGGGAGAGGATCGAACTGCTGGTCGACGACAGCCCGCTGAGCATCGTGGGGGCGCTCGAACGGGGAATCGTGGCGGCCACGCTCGTGCACCCGTGGAACGAGGAGGTGTGCGAGGAAGAGGACGTGATCTGCGCGCGCGACTGGCAGGCGCTCGCACAGCTGCTGGCGCCGATCGTGAGCGGCTCGCCCGCGTGCAGGGCATAGCCCCTACGGCGGCGAAATAGCAGCGTATGGCTGCGGCGGACGGGAGGGCCGGCGATGGGGAGCCTCTGGAGGAGGCATGGGCAGGGGCGGTGGCGCTGCTGGACGAGGATCTACGCCGCCGCAATGCCGCAGAGCGGACGCGCCGGGCGTACGGGGCGGATCTGCGGCAATTCGCACGGTGGGCGAGTGCTGCAGGGCTGGCTCCGAGGGAGGTGGGTCCGCGCGAGGTACGGCGCTACGTGGCGCGGCTCTCGGAAGGAGGCGCGGCGCCAGCGAGCACGGCGCGCAAGCTCGCGGCGGTGCGGTCGCTGTTCTCCAGTCAGCGCGAGCACGGGCTGATCGCGGGCAACCCCGCGGATCTGGTTGCGACCCCTCGCCAGCCAGCACGCCTGCCGCGGGTGCTGAAGGCGGGCGAGGTGGGGGCGCTGCTAGAGAGCATCGGGTCGGGTCCAGCCCGCCCGGCATCCACCCATCCAGGATCTGCTCACCCCGACCATCCGGGGCCCGCGGATCTTACCCACCTGCTGGGCTTGCGCGACCGGGCGATGTTCGAGATGGCCTACGCCTGCGGCTTGCGCGTGGAGGAGATCGTGACACTGCGGAGAACCGATGTGGACCACGACGGGGAGCAGCTGCGCGTGGAGGGCAAGGGGCGCAAGACGCGCTATGTGCCGGTGGGAGAGGTGGCGCTGGCCGCGGTGCGGAAGTACCTGGAGCGGGCTCGCCCGCAGCTGGCGGCCGCGAGCACGGACCGCCGCGCGGAGGTGGTGGGCGGGCAGCTGTTCCTGAGCAAGTCGGGCCGACCTCTGAGCACGAGCGACGTGCGGAGGCGGCTGCGGGTGTGGACGGCCCGCGGCGGGGTTGAGGGCGGAGCCTCACCACACGCGCTGCGCCACAGCTTTGCGACACACTTGCTGGACGGCGGGGCGGACCTGCGGAGCATCCAGGAGCTGCTGGGTCACGCCAGCGTCTCGACCACCCAGGTTTACACTCGGGTAGAGTCCGCCAGGTTGAAAAGCGCGTATGCGCGCAGCCACCCTCGAGCGTGAAAGCGGAGTAGATCCTGGAGACCAACGTCAAGACGGTCGAGCTTCGCGACCTGTGGAAGCGCTACAAGTCCGAGGGGGACCGGCGGGCGCGGGAGCGCCTCGTGGTGGCGTACTCGCCGCTGGTCAAGTACGTGGCGGGCCGCACCGCGGCGGGCCTGCCCCCGCACGTGGAGGAGGCGGACCTGATCTCCTACGGCCTCGTCGGGCTGATCTCGGCAATCGAGCGCTTCGACCCCGCGCGTGAGATCAAGTTCGAGACGTACGCGATCACGCGCATCAAGGGGGCGATCATCGACGAGCTGCGCGCGATGGACTGGGTGCCGCGCAGCGTGCGGGCGCGCGCACGGGAGATCGAGCGAGCGAACGCGAAGCTTGAGCACAAGCTGCAGCGCGCGGCGAGCGACGCGGAGCTGGCGGGCGAGCTGGGGATCACCGAGGAAGAGCTGCAGGAATCGCTGCTGGCGATCTCACACTCCTCGATCGCGGCGCTGGATGAGCTGTGGAGCGTGTCGGACTCCAGCGGCGACCAGGTGTCGCTGATGGACACCCTCGAGGACCCGGGCGCCCCGGACCCGGCGCGGTCGCTGGACGTGGGGGACATGAAGGACCGTATCGCGGACGCGATCGCACGCCTGCCGGAGCGGGAGAAGCTGGTGATCGCGCTGTACTACTACGAGAACCTCACGCTGCGGGAGATCGGCGAGGTGCTCGGCGTGACGGAGTCGCGCATCTCCCAGCTGCACACGAAGGCGGTACTGCGGCTGCGCTCGCGGATGCAGGGCGACTCCTTCGACTGACAGAAGCACTGGCGCGCTCAGCCGCGGCGCTGTATGTTGATCCCACCCCCGGGTAAGGAGAGACCACGTGCACACGCCAGCGGATCGGATTCGCAACGTCGCCCTCGTCGGCCACCGCGGCGCTGGAAAGACCGCGCTGCACGAGGCGCTGCTGTTCGAGGCGGGGGTCACGAGCCGCCTGGGGTCGGTGGTGGACGGCAACACGGTCTCCGACGCCGACCCCGACGAGCAGGCGCGGCAGATGTCGATCGCAACGACGCTGAGCTCCTTCGAGTGGGGCGAGCGCAAGATCAACCTGCTGGACACCCCGGGGGAGCCGAGCTTCGTCGCCGACGCGGTGGGGGCGCTGCGGGTGTGCGAGTCGGCGGTGTTCGTCGTGAACGCGGTGATGGGGGTCGAGGTCTCAACGGCCCGCCTGTGGGCGCGTGCGGCCGAGCAGGACGCCGCGCGGATGGTGTTCGTGAACATGCTCGACCGCGAGCGCGCCGACTTCTTCCGCACGCTGGAGCAGCTGAAGGGGGCCTTCGGCCAGCACGTGGTCGCGACCGAGATCCCGATGGGTGCCGAGCACGAGCTGAGCGGGGTGATCGACCTGGTGGACATGCGGGCCTTCCGCCAGGACTCCGCGCAGCGGCGAGGGTGGACGGAGGTCGCGATCCCCGACGAGTACGTCGAGCGGGCGCAGGAGTACCGGGAGAAGCTGATGGACGAGGTCGCGGAGGTCTCCGACGCGCTGATGGAGCGCTACCTGGAGGGCGAGGAGATCTCCCACGAGGAGATTGTGGGGGCGCTGAAGGAGGGCACCAACCATGGGCGCATCTTCCCGGTGGTGTGCGGGGTCGCAACCGCGAACCTCGGTACCACGCGCCTGCTGGACGCGATCGTCGAGGACCTGCCCTCCCCGGTCAAGCACGGGGCGCTGAGAGTGGGAGACGTGGAGCTGCAGCCGCTGGAGGACCGGGAGCTGTTCGCGTTCGTCTTCAAGACCCGTGCCGACCCGTTCGCGGGGCGGATCAACCTGCTGCGCGTCTACCAGGGGACGATGCGCCACGACACCCACGTGCTCAACACCCGCGCCCACGTCAAGGAGCGGATCGGCCAGTTGCTCACGTTCGCGGGCAAGGAGGTGGTGCACGTCGAGGAGTTCGGCCCGGGTGACATCGGAGCGGTGGCGAAGCTCAAGGAGACCCGCTCGGGAGACTGGCTGGCGGCCAGGGATGAGCCGATCGAGCTGCCCGCCCTGAAGCTGCCGGCGCCGGTGATGGCGTTCGCGATCGAGGCGCAGAGCAGGGGGGAGGAGGAGAAGGTGTTCACCTCGCTGCGCCGCCTGCAGGAGGAGGACCCCACGATCGACCTGCACCGCGACGCGCAGACCGGAGAGCAGATCGTGGCGGGCCTCTCGCAGGTGCACGTGGAGGTGGTCGTGGACCGCCTGCGCCGGCGCTTCGGGGTCGAGGTCTCGCTGAAGCCCCCGCGGGTGCCCTACCGGGAGACGATCCGCGGCTCCGCGAAGGCGCACGGTCGCCACAAGAAGCAGTCCGGCGGGCGCGGCCAGTTCGGCGACTGCCACATCGAGATCGAGCCGCTCCAGGACGCCGCGAGCTCGACCGACTCCGCTCTCCCCGAGCTCGAGTTCGTCAACCAGATCAAGGGCGGCGTGATCCCCAGCTCGTTCATCCCCGCGGTCGAGAAAGGGGTGCGCGAGGCGATGGACTCGGGCGTGCTCGCGGGCTACCCGGTGAAGGGCGTGCGAGTGCGCCTCTTCGACGGCTCCTACCACACCGTGGACTCCTCGGAGATTGCCTTCAAGCTGGCGGGGGCGGCGGCAATGAGGCAGGCGCTCGAGCAGGCAGATCCGGTGCTGTTGGAGCCGATCATGCTGGTCACCGTCTCGGTCCCGGAGGCGAGCGTGGGCGACGTGATCGGCGACCTCAACAGCCGCCGCGGACGCCCCCAGGGGATGGAGCCGGCGGGCGCGAGCACCGAGATCAAGGCGGAGGTCCCGATGTCCGAGATGCTCAGCTACGCCCCCGACCTGCGCTCGATCACCGGCGGCCAGGGCGACTACACGATGGAGCTCCTGCGCTACGAGGAGCTTCCTTCCCACCTCGCGCAGAAGGTCGTGGAGCAGGCCACGGGCGAGCACGCCGCGGCGCACGCGTAGACATCGTCTTTTTCCCGCCGGGTGGCCACCCATAATCGCGGGTCATGCTTTACGTGCTCGCCCTGCTCCTCGCCGTCCTGATCGCCCTGGTGGTGGTGCTGCTCCTGCGCCAGGGGCGCGCTGCCGCCGCGCAACTCGACCCGAGCGAGACCGAGCGGATCGTCGCGGCGCTCCATACCAACCTCACGCGTGTGCAGGGCGAGATCCAGAGGGCGGGCGTTGAGCAGCTGGTCGCCCAGAACAAGGCCGAGCTCGAGAAGGAGACCGGCCGCGGGGAGGAGCAGCTGAAGGCTCGCCAAGGCGAGATCGACAGGGGCCTCGCGGAGGTGCGCAAGGAGCTCGGGACGTTGCACGAGCTGGTGCGCGAGGTCGACAAAAAGCGCGGCGAGAGCATCGTCAAGCTGGAGGCGGTCACGCGTGAGAGCAGGCAGCAGACGGAGCTGCTGCGCTCGGAGACCGGCCGTCTCAACGAGGTCCTCTCGGGCTCGCAGACGCGCGGCCAGTGGGGCGAGCGGATGGCCGAGGACGTGCTGCGGGTGGCGGGGTTCATCGAGGGTGTGCAGTACCGCAAGCAGCAGCAGATCGAGGGCGGCGCCTCGCGGCCGGACTTCACGTTCTTCGTGCAGGGCCAACGGCTGAACATGGACGTGAAGACGCCGATGGTCGAGTACCAGCGCTACCTGCAGGGCTCCACCGAGCAAGAGTGCCAGACCGCGGCGAGGGCGTTCAAGCGCGACGTGCGCGCGCGCATCCGCGAGGTCGCGACGCGCGACTACATCGACCCCGAGGGCGGCACGCTCGACTACATGCTGATCTTCATCCCCAACGAGCAGGTGTACGGGTTCATCCACGAAAACGACCCCGGGCTGCTCGACGAGGCGCTGCGCGGGAAGGTCGTGCTCTGCTCGCCGCTGACGCTGTTCGCGATCCTCGCGGTGATCCGCCAGGCGAGCGAGAACTTCAAGCTGGCCCAGCAGACCAACGAGATCCTGAGAGCGCTGGGGGGCTTCAACAAGCAGTGGGGCATGTTCAAGGACCAGATGGACAAGGTGGATCGCGCGCTGGAGAGCTCGCGCAAGGCGTACGCGGAGCTCAGGGAGACGCGCACGCGCCAGCTTGACAGGCAGGTCGAACGGGTAGACGACCTGCGCGTGACGGCCGGCCTGAACGCGAGCGACGAGCCTCCGGACACTCCCGTGGTGACGGCGTCAAGAGGGCTGCGAGCCGTCGGCGTCGACGGGCCCTGAGTCGCGCCCAGCGGCGATCACCGCAAAGACTTTCTAGGCCTTTCAAGCCGCTTGGTGCGGTTTTTCTGCAATAATAGCGCTCTGATGTCGGATTCTGGCGCTCACGGTGCGTCCATGCTGCTCGCGTTTCGCGCCGAGAACGTCCGCTCGTTCCGCGACCAGATCGAGCTTTCGATGATCGCGACCTCCCTATCTGAGCTACGCTTTGTGCGCCAGGTCGATTGGAGGGAGGGTGGCCGGCCGATAGGGGTTGTTCCGGCGGCCGGGGTATTTGGTGCCAACGCATCCGGGAAGTCCAACCTGCTTGAGGCGATGGACGACATGCGTATGTATGTCCTTGAATCGTTTCGGCGAGACCTACTCCCCGGTGAGCATTGGCCCTTTGGTCTTGACCCCGCGTCCCAGGGGCGCCCGTCTCAGTACGAGGTCGATCTTGTGCTGGAGGGTGTCCGGACCGAATACGGCTTCGCTCTTGACCGGGACCGCATCGTGGAGGAGTGGGCGCTTCGATATCCGCGCGGTCGCCCAGTCCTCTTGTTTCATCGGCGGGGAGAGGAGGTGGAGGTTGGCGCGTCTGGACGTGGTGAGACGCGCACTATCGAGAAACTCCTACGCCCCAACTCATTGCTCCTTTCTGCCGCTGCCGCCGCGAATCACTCGCTCCTGCTCCCGTTGCATCAGTGGTTTCGCCGGAATTTTCAGCTAGCGCATGAACGGAACCGCCCAAGCCGCCAGGCGTTTACGGTCAAACGACTGAGCGAGGATGGCCATCACGAGCGTGTCATGTACATGTTGCGCGCCGCCGATCTCGGGATCGTGGGCGCCAAGGAGCACGCCGTCCGCCTCGATCCTCGCGAGAAGGAACGAATGGAGCGTGCGATTCGTTTGATGGTCGGCGATGAGATCCGACTGGATGATGATGAATTGGACCGAGTGCTGGATGTGGCGAGGTTTGGCTTCAAGCTCCTGCACCAGGGAGCCGAGGACAACGTGGAGTTCCCACCCGGAAGGGAGTCGCTAGGCACGCTTGTCTGGCTAGGTCTTGTCGGCACTGTGACGGCTGCGCTCGCCGACGGCGCAGTCTTGCTGGCTGACGAGCTCGACGCGAGCCTGCACCCGGCGCTTGTTGCCGAAGTGATCAGGCTCTTTCAAGATCCACGTACGAATCCGAATCGAGCGCAGCTCATTTTCAACTCCCACGACCCTACGATTCTCGGCGACTCCAGCGAGGATCGCCTGCTCGGACGCGACCAGATATGGTTTACGGAGAAGCTGGTGGACGGTAACAGCCGTCTATATCCTCTCACTGAGCTTCGTCCGCGCAAGCACGAGGCAATTGGGCGCCGGTACCTAGACGGCCGGTACGGCGCTATGCCGATACTGTCGCGTCAAGACTTTGACCGAATCGTGTCGGTCCCGGATGAGTGAGAGGTGGCGCGACAGCATCGCAGAGGATCGCCGCGCCCGCGGACCACGCCACAGCGACAAGTTCGCCAGATTCTCGTGTTCGTTGAGGGTGAGCGGACGGAGGATGGCTACTTCAAGCATTGGGGACGCCTCTATCGCGGCAAGGTCATCGTCAATGTCCACGAATTCAACGGCTCTCCGCTATCATTGGTCCAGCGAGCGGTCGCTGAGCAGAAGCACGAGCGCCGTGAGGAGAGGCGCCGGCGCGGCCAGCCTCACGATGAGATTTGGTGTGTGTTCGACGTCGACGTGCACCCGAAGGTGGCAGAGGCGGTTGAGTTTGCGGCGACGCACAACATCAACGTCGCAGTCTCAAATCCCTGTTTTGAGCTCTGGCTGGTATTGCATTACCAAGATCAGACTGCGTATATCGAGCGCCGCGCAGTCCAGGGGCTCGCCAAATCACATTTGAAATGTGGTAAGACATTGAGCGCCCAAGCGCTCGAAGCCCTTACCTCCCTGTACGGAGAAGCCATCAAGCGAGCCAAGGTGCTCGACGCTAAGCATGAAGGTGATGGCAGCCGACCACGCAACAACCCAAGTAGCGAGGTCTGGAAGCTCGTCGAGAGAATCAGAAGACCAACCGACCCATGAGTGGCGCAGGCCGTCTCGTCACCTCGGTCTGCGCGCGCGGTCTGAGATCACCAGCAGCAGCGCGAGCAGCACGAAGTTCATCACTACCGAGGAGCCACCGTAGGCGACGAACGGGAGGGTGACCCCGGTGAGGGGGATCACGCGGGTGACGCCTCCGACGATCACGAACACCTGCAGGGCGACGATGAAGGAGAGCCCGGTGGCGAGCAGCTTTGAGAAGGAGTCGCGCGCGAGCATCGCGATCTTCAGGCCGCGCGCGACGAACAGCAGGTAGGCGAGCAGCAGCGCCGCGGCGCCCGCGAGGCCGAGCTCGTTGACGATGACCGCGTAGATCATGTCGCTTTCGGGGACCGGCAGCAGGCCATTGATGAGCGACTGGTCGAAGCCGACGCCCAGCACGCCCCCGTCAGCCTGCGCGAAGAGCGACTGTGCGAGCTGGTAGCTCCCGCCCGAGCGCTGTTCGTAGAGGGCCTTCTCAAATGGGTGCTCCCAGTCGAGCACCCGTGCGTGCACGTGGCCCACGTGGGTTGCCACGAACCAGGCGCCCGCGGCGAACAGCACGAAACCGATCAGCGGGAACGAGAGGCGTCCCGTCGCGACGTACAGCAGTGCGAGGAACGCGCCGAAGAACATCAGCGAGGTGCCGAGCTCCCGGGTCAGCAGCAGCGTCGCCATCGCCGCGCCCCACACCACCAGCATCGGCCCGAACTGCTTCATCGGGGGGAGCGTTACGCCCAACACGCGCCGCCCGGCGGTGACGAGGATCTGGCGGTTGTCGCGCAGGTAGCTCGCAAGGAAGATCACCAGCGCGATCTTTGCGAGCTCCGCCGGCTGGAAGGAGATCCCGCCGACGTGCACGTTGAGGTAGGCGCCGTTGACTTCCTCGCCGATCCCCGGCACCCGCGGCAGCACCGTCATGCCGATCCCCACCGCCGCGATCGTGTACCGGTAACGCTCCAGCACCCCCACGCCCCGGCGGCGCAGCGCGAGGATCGTGGCGGCGAACAGCACGAGCCCCAGCACCATCCACTGGGCCTGCTGGCGCGCGAGCGTGGGGTTGATGCGGTACACCATCACGATTCCTACGCTCGCCAGCACCGCCCCGAGGGGGAACAGGTAGGGGTCTGCGTCGGGCAGGGCGAAGCGGATCACGAGGTGCCCCGCCAGGCACAGCCCGAGGAAGATCGCCCCATACGTCAGCGACACGCTCGAGGCGTGGTTGAGGGTCAGGGTGGGGTTGGTCGGGACGACCGGGGCGTTCTGCTGGGCCTGGATGAAGATCGCCAGGAACCCCGCCGTCACCAGCAGCGCCGCCGGCACCAGGCCCAACAGCTCGCGGTTGCGGGGGCTCAGCATCACGGTTGAGCCTAGAGGGTGGCGCAGTCGGCCGGAGGCCGGCGAGCCGGGCCCCTCTTCTGCAAGACCCACGCGCCCGGCGTGGCACGCCGACCCCGCCGATACGCTGGTTCCCTATGGATGACGAGTGCCCGCCCCGGCTGTGGCTGGACATGTGGAAGCGCTTCCTCGTGGGGGGCGTGCTGATCGTGCTGCTCTGCGGCGGGGCTGCCGCGGCAGTGGCGGTGCGCACCGCCAGCCATCTCGCCGAAGAGGTCTTCCCCAAGCTCAACCAGATCCACACCCCGAAGGGCCTGATCTCCTCGATCTACACGGGTGGGCCGAAGACCTTCCTGATCCTCGGCTCCGACAAACGGTACGGCTCCAAGAACTCCGAAGAACGCGAGGCGGCGCCCCACAGCGACACGATGCTGCTTGTGCGCTTCGACCCCGAACAGGACCAGACCTCGGTGCTCTCGATTCCGCGCGACCTGCTCGTTACGATCAAAACACCCGAAGGCCGCGTGTACTACCCGGAGAAGATCAACTTCGCCTACACGCTCGGCTCCACCCTGCGCGGGCACGATGAGGGGGCCAACCTCGCGGCGGAGACCGTCAAACAGGTGCTGCCCGGGCTGGAACTGAACGGGATCATCGACGTCACGTTCGCCGGCTTCATTCGCGTCGTGGACTCGCTCGGCTGCGTGTACGTCAACGTCGACCACCGCTACTTCAACGAAAACGTCGGGACCCCCGAAACCGACTACACGAGCATCAACCTGCAGCCCGGCTACCAGAAGCTGTGCTACGAAAACGCGCTCGACTACGTGCGCTACCGCCACACCGACTCGGACTTCGTGCGCGTCGCCCGCCAGCAGGACTTCCTGCGCGACCTGCGTGAGCAGGTCTCACCCAACCTCGGCGAAATCGACAAGGTCGCCAAAGCGGTCGGGCGTGCGATCAGCACCAACTTCTCCCCCTCGGCGAGCATCCTGCTGGAGCTTGTGAAGTTGATCGGCTTCTCCCAGGGCAAGCCGCTACGCCAGGTCAAGTTCCAGACCGAAAACGTGGACGACATGATCAACGGGGTCTCCTACGTGACCTCTTCCCCGGAGCTGGCCCAGGCGACGCTCCACGACTTCCTCTACGGCCACCAGCACCTGCAGCCGCCGAGCTCGAGCTCGGGGAGTTCCCCCAGCCACCACGGCCACCACCACTCGAGCGCCCCTCCCAGCCCGGCGAGCGAGGACCTCTATCCGACGCCCGCCGCCGACGAGGAGCAGGCGGTGAACGCCGCGGTGCAGGTTCCCTTCCCGGTGCTCTATCCGCGCCTGCAGACGGGCCCCGCAACGCAGGAAGAGGTGCGCCCCTACGCGCTGCGCGACCCCCAGGGCAACCTCCACCACGCCTACACGGTGGTGTTCCAGCAGAGCGTCCTCGGGGGCTACTACGACGTCGAGGGCACCGACTGGCTGGAACCGCCGATCGTCGCCCACCCCCAGGAAACCCGCTACCTCGACGGCCGCGCCTACATGATCTTCGCCGACGGCGAACACATCCACATGGTCGCCTGGCGCGAACACCACGTCCTCTACTGGGTCATCAACACCCTGCTGGAGGAACTCACCAACCGGCAGATGCTCACCCTCGCCGACTCCACGCAGCCACTGCGGTAGGCGATCGCCGCCCGATCGCGTCGTCGGCGACAGGGGAGCACCGACCGATCGTCACCCTCCCGCGCCCGCGGGCGCACCGTCGAGCGCCGCGTTGACGAGCGCGTCCGCGTCGGCGTTCTGGGCGCGGGGCACCGAGCGGATCGACCAGCGCTCGAACTCCCGCAGCGCGGCCATCGCCTCGCGGTGCAGGGGGCGCATCGCCTCGTGCTTGACCTTGTAGAGGCCCCGCACCTGCTTGGTCACGAGCTCGGAGTCGTTGACCACCTCCACCTCGGTGGCGCCCAGCGCGCGCGCACACTCGAGGCCGAGCAGCAGCGCGCGGTACTCGGCGACGTTGTTCGTGGCGGTCCCCAGCAGGCGCGCCCGCTCCTCCAGGACCTCCCCGGAGGCATCGGCGACCACGCACGCAGCCGCCGCGGGTCCAGGGTTGCCTCTGGCGCCACCGTCGACGTGCACGATCACCTTCATCGGTTGGAGCCTACCCCGCACCAGGGACGGCACGCTCAGACAACTGCCGCTCACAGCAGGTGTCACCGCCTGGCGCGCTCTTGCTGGAGCAACGCGCTGGTGCAGGGCCGGCGAGGACGCTCAGGGACGGGCGAGCGCCGGCAGGTCGCCGGCCACCCGCGCGCGACGACGATCGCGCACCACGCGCTGCTGGCGTATACCGGGATCGGCCGAACCGCCCCGACTGCGCCTGTCGGCCTCGCGACGGTCGACGATCACTGTCACGTTCTCGTTGTCGCTGTAGTGCTCCACCAGCTTGGGGTAGAGCTCGTCCATGAGCGGCTTGGGGACCACGCTGTAGATCATCCTGCAGACAATTATGACAGAAAAACGAGGGCCCGGCTCGGCGGCCTTCGGCCGCCTGCGCCACCCTCTAGGCAAGCAGTGCGAGCGCTCCGCGCTCGTCCGCGGCGGCGTTGGCGAGCAACTCCTCGGGGGTGAGTTCGCCGAGCTCCATCCCCTCGGCCGCCAGCCGCGCCCCCTGCGCCTCGTCCCCGAGGTCAACTTCGTAGCGGTACCAGCACAGCTCCCACGCGACCAGGATCGCCACCGTCGCGCCGGTGAGCGGGGCCGCCCTGACGGAGGGGGCGCCGAGCGAGCGCGTGACTCCCGCCACGCGGCGCGGGTGCTCCCCGGCGTTGAAGACCGCCAGCGCCCGACTCACGCCTGCGTCGGCGTGCGCAGTTTCGGGGGCCGCTGTGGGCGCGGGGCTCTCCCCGAAGGCCGCCAGTCGCTCTGCTCGGTCGTCCTCCTCCACCGTCACGGCCCGTACCGGGGCGATCCAATCTTCGATCGGCAGCTCGGCTCCGTCGGGGCTCGCAGTCGGGCCGGCCGGGTCGAGGCCGGGGGTCGGCCGGCGGGATGGGCGAAACCTTC
Source organism: uncultured Solirubrobacterales bacterium (assembly GCA_963706545.1). GTDB lineage: Bacteria > Actinomycetota > Thermoleophilia > Solirubrobacterales > Solirubrobacteraceae > Palsa-744. The sequence continues at coordinate 3,869,673 of OY970161.1, read as the reverse complement.
CCAGCAGCGAGCGCCCGCGCTGGGGAGCCTCCGCGCGGGGCCTCGCGGTGTGCTGCTCGGCCTCTCTACGCCACCCCTCGTGCGTGGCGCGCGAGGTGCACAGCTCGCACACCAGCCGGCGCTGCCCCGCACCGAGAAACGTGTCCGGCTGCTCGCCTCGCAGCAGACGTCGTCCGCATACGTCGCAGGCCACGTCTGGGTGTGAGGTAACGATCGTTCTGGCCGCCACGAGGTCAACCAGGGTAGACCACCCGGCCCGCGGAGGGGCGCCGCGGTCCCTGCTGGTCGGTTGCTCGGCGCGGCGGGAGGTGGCAGGGGGGCGGCCGAGGCTCGCAATCCTCTAGGGTGCGTGCGCGATGCGCGCACTCGCAATCCTCTAGGGTGCGTGCGCGATGCGCGCAGTCACGTTCCAGGCCCCCGGCAGGGTGGCGGTGCAGGAGGTCCCCGAGCCTGAGCTCACCGAGCCGGGGGACGCGATCGTGCAGATCGAGGCGACGGGGGTGTGCGGGTCGGACCTGCACATCTACCACGGCCGCGTGCAGATCGAACCGGGGTTCACGATCGGCCACGAGTACGTGGGCACGGTGCTCGCCGTGGGCGAGGCTGTGCGCGAAGTCGCCGTAGGGGACCGCGTCATGGGTTGCTTTCAGACCGCGTGCGGGCACTGCTTCTTTTGCCGCCGCGGCTTGTTTCACAAGTGCGACGCCTCGCGCACCTTCGGCCACGGGGCGGCGCTTGGCTCGCTGCAGGGCACCCAGGCCGAGCGGGCGCTCGTGCCGAGCGCCGACCTGGTGTTGCGTCGGGTGCCGGAGGGGATGAGCGACGACGTGGCGCTGTTTGCCGGCGACGTGATGGGCACCGGCTTTCACGCCGTGCGCGACAGCGGCCTTGAGGGGGGCGACGTGGCCGCGGTGCTCGGCCTCGGGCCGGTGGGGCTGTGCGCGGTGCAGGCCGCGCGCGCGGCCGGTGCGGCGCACGTGATCGCCGTGGACACGGTGCCCGAGCGCCTGGCGATGGCGGAGTCCTTCGGCGCGCAGGCGGTGCACCTGGAGGAGGGCGACCCGCGCGCGGCGGCCCGCGCTGCGACCGACGGGCGCGGGGTGGACGTGTGCATCGACGCCGTCGGGCACCCCAAGGCACTCGACCTCGCACTGCGCCTGACGCGCAAGTGCGGCACGGTGCAGGCCATCGGGGTTTACGCCGAGCGCGCCGAGGTGCACATGGGCCTGCTGTGGATTAAGTCCCTGCGGATGTGCTCCGGCCACGCGAACGTGATCGGGCACATCGACCGTGTGCTCGCGCTGATGTCCGCGGGGGTGCTCGACCCCGGGCCGCTGGTGACACACCACATGAGCCTGGAGGAGGCGCCAGAGGCGTACGCTTTGTATGACCGCCGCGAGGCGCTGAAGATCGTCCTCCGACCATAGGAGCCACAAATGAGCACCACCACCATCGAGCTGCCCGAGGCTCTCGGCGCCGAGGCGCGCGCGTTCATCGCGGGCACGCACTCCCTGCTGATCGGCTCTGAGCGCCCGGCGGCGGCCGACGGGCGCACGTTCGCCACGCTCGACCCCGCCACCGGCCGGGAGCTCACGCGGGTCCCGCACGCGGGCGCTGAGGACGTCGATCGCGCGGTGCGTGTCGCGCGGGAGGCGTTCGAGGAGGGCCCCTGGGCCACGATGCCCCCCAGCGGTCGCGAGCGGGTGATGGGGGCGCTCGCGCAGTCCCTGGAAGAGCACGCGGCAGAGCTCGCGCAGATCGAGTCGGCCGACAACGGCAAGCCGGTGGGGCTCGCGCAGTACGTGGACGTCGGCGGCAGCGCCGGGCACCTGCGCTACTTCGCGGGGTGGCCGACGAAGATCGAGGGCGATGTGCTGCCGGTGACGGCGCCGAACATGCACTGCTACACGCGCCGCGAGCCGGTGGGTGTGTGCGGGCAGATCGTGCCGTGGAACTTCCCGCTGCTGATGGCGATCTGGAAGCTCGCGCCGGCGCTGGCGGCGGGTTGCACGGTGGTGCTCAAGCCGGCCGAGCAGACGCCGCTCTCCGCGCTGCGCCTCGGCGAGCTCGCCCTGGAGGCGGGGCTGCCGCCGGGGGTCTTGAACGTGCTCACCGGCGACGGCGAGACCGGGGCGGCGCTCGTCGACCACCCGGGGGTCGACAAGATCGCGTTCACCGGCTCGACCGCGGTCGGCCGCGAGATCGGCGCGAAGGCGGGCCGCGCGCTCAAGCGCGTGACGCTCGAGCTGGGGGGCAAGTCGCCGAACATCATCCTGCCCGACGCCGACGTGCAGGCTGCGGTGAGCGGCTCCTACCAGGCGATCTACTTCAACTCCGGCCAGGCGTGCAACGCCGGCTCGCGGCTGTTCGTGCCGCGGGAGCGCTTTGACGAGGTCGTGGGCGCGCTGGCTGAGCGCGCGGCGGCGACGCGCCTGGGGGCGGGCCTCGACCCCTCAACGCAGCTGGGGCCGTTGGTCTCCGCCGAGCAGCGCGAGCGGGTGCTCGGCTACATCGCCTCCGGGCGCGAGCAGGGGGCGGAGCTCGTGACCGGCGGGGAGGCGGCGCTCGCCGACAGCGGCGGGTACTTCGTCGCGCCGACGCTGTTCTCCGCCACCGGCGAGGATGCCGACCAGCTGCGGATCGCCCGCGAGGAGATCTTCGGCCCGGTGCTGGTGGCCTCGCCGTACGACTCGCTGGAGGAGGTGGCGCGCCGCGCGAACGACAACGAGTACGGCCTCGCGGCGGGCGTGTGGACACGCGACGTCAGCTCCGCGCACCGCCTGGCGGCGATGCTGCGCGCAGGGTCGGTGTACATAAACACCTGGGGCACCGTGGACCCCTCGGCGCCGTTCGGCGGCTTCAAGGCCTCGGGCGTGGGCCGCGAGCACGGCCACGCGGGCCTGGAGGCGTACCTGGAAACCAAGAGTGTGTGGACGGCACTGTGACCACCCCCGGTCGCCTGGGCATCGAGAGCGTCACGGAGGACGGGACGGTCAGGATCGCGCTCGAGGGTGAGCTCGACCTGGCGGGGGCGCGCCAACTGGAAGAGAGTCTGGCCGCCGCCGAGAAGGCGCAGCCGGCGCGGATGATCGTGGACCTGGGGCGCCTCGCGTTCATCGACTCCACGGGGCTACGGCTGCTGCTGCAGGCGGATGCCCGCGCGCGCGAACGCGGCTGTGAGCTGCTGTTGCGGCCGGGCGAGCCGGCGGTGCAGCGGGCGCTCGAGGTGACCGGCGCGCTGACGCTCCTGCGCTTCGAGGACCAATCGGAAGGTTGACGTCAACGGGCGTACTGTCCGAGCCGGCCTCCGTAGGTGGGGTGGCAGGCTCGCGGACGGACACCGCGCATATCGGCCGCTGGGCGTGGGCGGCCGCGGGCGTGTGCGCGGCGGTGCTGCTGGCGGCGACGCTGGAGGTGGTGCTCGACGCGGCGGTCGGGCACTCGCCGCTGGTTCCGGGATCGCCGGGGATAGCGGGGTGGTTGGCGTGGGTCGCAAAGCGCCTGGGCTTCATCGGGGTCGGAGAGCGCCTCGGCTTCCGGATGTTCCTGATCGCACTTCTGAGCTTCACCGCCGCGTACGCGGGACTGCTGGCGCTGACGCTGACCGTCCGCTCCCCGGTTGGCCGCTTCTCCGCCGTCCGCCCACCTCGCGGCTCCTCCGCCGTCCGCTCCACGGTCGGCCGCCTCAGCGCCGACCGACGCGCGGCGACGTGGGCGATCGCGCTGGTGGTGGCGCTAAATGTGATCGTGGCGGCGGGCCCCGTCCTGTTCTCGACGGACGTGTTCAGCTATATCGCGTACGCCCGGATGGGCGTCGAGCACGGGATCGACCCGTACCTGCACGGTCCGCTCGCGATCGAGGGCGACCCGATCTTCAAGTATGTGGGCGAGGATTGGCTCAGGGTGGCGACGGCGTACGGTCCGCTGTACACGCTGATCTCCTACCCACTGGCGGTGCTCGGAGTGAAGGGGGCGCTGTGGGGCGCGAAGGTGCAGGCGCTCGTGGCGAGCGCGGGGACGCTCGCGCTGACGTGGCGCTGCGCGCGAGCGCGTGGGTATGACCCGGCCGTGGCGCTGGTGGCGGTGGGGGCCAACCCGCTGTACGTGCTGTACGGGCTGGGAGGCGCGCACAACGACCTGATCATGACGTTCTTCATGATGGCCGCGGTGGCGCTCGTGTTCGCGGAGCGCGACGCATCGGCAGGCGCGGCGGTGGTGGCCGCAGGCCTGGTGAAGGCGACGGGGGCGGTGATGCTGCCGTTCATGCTGCTCGCGCGGCGAAACTGGCGAGGGCTCGCGGGAGCGGTCGGAGCGGGAGTGGCCGTGGCGGCGGTCTCCTACCCGGTGTTCGGGCTGCACGGCCTCGACGTGGTCTCGGCGCTGAACCGCGACGCGGCGCTGGTCTCCACCGACAGCTTCGCCACGGAGATCGCGCACCTGCTGGGCAAGCCGGGGGTCTTCCCGGTCGACCACGACCTGCTGAAGGTGGCGCTCGTGGTGATCTTGGCGCATCTGGCGTGGCGCACGTGGCGGGGGTACGACTGGGTGTCGGCGTCGGGGTGGGCGCTGCTGGCGGTGGCGGTGACGAGTACATGGCTGCTGGCGTGGTACACGTTGTGGACGCTGCCCCTGGCGGTGGTCGCGCGCGACCGGCGCCTGCTGATCGCGACGTTCGCGGTGCAGGGCCTGTTCATCGCCCACCAGGCCGCGCCACTGTTCTCCCCGGCGTCATCATGAGTGGGGCGGCCCCGAGCATCGAGCCGGGCAGCCGCTGGGAGCGCCTGCCCGAGCGCCTGCGCCCCCGTGCGTCCGAGCGCCGCGGCCGCGGAGACCTGCGGCGGGTGGAGAGCACGCTGCTGGTGCTGGCGTTCCTGCTGCTCGCAGTGGCGGTGGTCAACGACGTGGTGGAGCAGGTGCACGTCAACGAACGCCTGACGGTGGACCTGCAAACGTGGCGAGCGGTGACGGGCCACAACTACAAGAACGTCTCGATCGAGCAGGATCTCGAACACCACACGACGCGCGACGTGCTGTGCGGCAACACGTGGCCGGCGCCACCGGGAACGACCCCGCAGGCGTGCCTGATCATGACCGGCCCGACGGTGCACGGGCGCCGCGCGGCGAAGGGCGGCTTCTACCTGCCCCCGTACTTCCCTGACAAGCCCGAATACCGGTATGCCTGCTTCGGCACGGCGGTGAGTGAAGAACTGTGCGGCCTGCCGACCCCACCGGGCGCGCCGGACGAACCGTTGACAGGAGGCTAGGGGTGGCCGATCCCGCGGTGCTCGCCCCGGAGGGTGGGGGAGGGATTTTTAATAAAACCCCCCACAAGGGGGGGTTGGATGGGCGTTCGTCCCACAGAGAGGGGGCGAAGCTCAAGGGCCTGGCGGCGTGGTGGCCGTTGGCGGCGTTGGTGGTGGGAGCTGCGGCGCTGCGCCTGAGCACGCTCGACGTGCAGAGCTTCTGGTACGACGAGGCGTACGTGCCGGTGCATACGCTGCACGCGAGCCTCGGGGCGACGTTGGAAGCGGTGGTGCACAGAGAAAACACCCCGCCGCTGTGGTACGTGCTGATCTGGGGGTGGTCGCGGGTGTTCGGAACGGGAGAGGTCGCGCTGCGCCTGCCCTCGGCGCTGGCGGGGATCGCGACCGTGGCAGCGGCGTGGGGAATCGGGTGGGAGCTGGCCGGTCGCAGACCGAATCCGGGTGACACGCGCCCGTGGCGCGAATCTCCGTTTCGGACAGCGATCGCAACCGCTGCGCTCGTAGCCACGAACCCGCTGCTCGTGTGGTACTCCCAGGAGGCGCGGGCGTACGGTCTGTTCGTGGCGCTGACGGCGCTGGCGATGTGGTGCTGGCTGCGCGCCGATAACAACCCGACCCCAGGACGGCTGACAGCGTTCGCGGCGAGTGGCGCGGCCGCGCTCGCGACGCACTACTTCGCGGTGTTCCTGATCGCGCCGATGTGCGTGTGGCTGCTGCGCAAGAGGGAGCGCTGGAAGGTGACGCTGCCCGCGGTGGCAGCGGTCGGCGCGGTCGGCGTGGCGCTCGTGCCGCTCGCGCTCGCCCAGGGCGGGCACGGCACGCAGTGGATCGGGGAATGGGCCCTCGCCAGCCGCCTGGAAACGATCCCGCAGTACTACCTGACGGGCTACTCGGGGGCGCCGCTGGGCCACGGGGTTGAGCTGGCGGTGGCGCTGGCGATCCTGGCGGGGCTTGGCTACGGTCTGTGGCGGGCGCTCACCCCCCGCGAGGCCGACGCGGCGTTGCTGGCGCTGGGGCTGGCGGCGTGCGGGGTGCTGATCCCCGTGGCGATGGCGCTGGCGGGTGCGGACTACCTGGCGCCGCGCAACGTGGTGGCCGCGATGGTCCCACTGAGCGCGGGAATCGCGGTGATCGTGACGGCGCAGCGCACAGGCCGCACCGGGATGGCCCTCGCGGGCGTGATCGCGCTGGCGTTCCTCGCGATCAGCGTGGACGTGAACCTCAGCCCCCGCCTGCAGCGGGGAGACTGGCGGGGCCTCGCGCAGGCGATCCGCGGGGATCAGAGCGCTCCCGCCCCGGCGGACGAGAGCACCGGCGCTGTGAGGGACGGGGGTGCCGGGCGGCGAGCGTGGGCGATCACCACCGTGGAGCTGGGGGCGGCACCGCTGGAGTACTACCTGCCGCCGCTACATAACGCACCGCTCGGCTCGACTGTGCAGGTGAGCGAGATCGACGAGACGGGCTACCCGCCGCTGGTGGCGGGCGCCGGAGAACCGCCGGCGCCGGGCTTCCGCCTGGTTGCGCACAGGGATGTCAATGGCCTGGTTCTCTACAGGTTCCTGTCCGCCACCCCGCGCACGGTCTCCGAGGCGGCGCTGCGCGAACACGTGATCACGGCGGCGCATCCCGAGGTGCTGATCCCGTGAGAGCGTGCTTAGGGTTCTCGTCCCAATATCTGCCGGCCTGGATGCGGCCGACCGATCGGAGATCGACGGGATCTCCGATCGGCCAGCGGCGGTCTGCGCCACCCGCGATGCTCGGCGTGCTACCAGCACGCCTGCGCTCGCGTGCGTCGCATCCCATCCACGGATCGACCGGGTGGGCGGGGCTTTAATCCGGCATCTATTGTGACGAGAACCCTTGGGAGTGGGCGGTGGGGGCGTGTCGATCGTCCGCCGAATCCGTTGCGAGCGAGGCGGACCGGCCCATAACGTGATATCAACGCCCGCGCAGTCCTCGGATACGAAAGGATTAGGCCTGCTGGACCATGCCGACGTCCATCGTTGACACCCGCAGCGAGGCACGGATCGCGCTGGAGCGCGCCTGCGAGCGCCTGCTCTCCCTCCAGGACGGGGCGGGTTGGTGGCGGGGAGAGCTGCAGACGAACGTCACGATGGACGCGGAGGACATCCTGCTGCGTGAGTTCCTGGGGATCCGCACTGCGCCCGAGACGGAGCGCTCGGCGGCGTGGATTCGCTCCCAGCAGCGCGAGGACGGGACGTGGTCGAACTTCCACAGTGGCCCCGGGGACCTCTCGACCACCGTCGAGGCGTACTTCGCGCTGCGCCTCGCGGGCGATCCGCCGGACGCGGCGCACATGCGCACGGCGGCGGAGTGGGTGCGCGAGTCGGGTGGCCTCGAGCAGGTGCGGGTGTTCACGCACGTGTGGCTCGCGCTGTTCGGGCTGTGGCCGTGGGAGCGGGTGCCGGCGCTGCCTCCGGAGATCGTGCTGCTGGGGCGGTGGGCGCCGCTGAACATCTACGACTTCGGATGCTGGGCGCGCCAGACGATCGTGGCGCTCTCGCTGGTGGCGGCGCGCCGCCCGCGCCGGACGCTCGAGCTCGACCTACGCGAGCTGCACGGCCCGCGACCGTGGGCGCGCCGCCGCGCTCCCGCCGCGGGCGGCCTATCCTCGGCGGGCGCGTGGCTCGTGCACTTGGACACCGCGCTGCGCCTGTATGAGCGCCGGCCGCTGCGCGCGCTGCGCCGCCTCGCGGTGGCGCGGGCGCAGGAGTGGATCGTGCGCCGTCAGGAGGCGGACGGTTCGTGGGGCGGCATCCAGCCGCCATGGGTGTACTCGCTGATGGCGCTGCACTTGGGGGGCTACCCGCTCGAGCACGCGGTGATGCGCCAGGGCCTAGAGGGGCTCGAGCGCTTCATAGTGGAGGACCGCGGCGGTGGTGACTTCGAGTCTCGCCCACCCGGCGTGTCCGACGCCAGTGGATCCGAGCCCCACCCACTCGACTTCGAAAGACCCGAACCCCGCTCACCCGGCTCGCCTGACGCCAACGGATCGGAGTCCCGCCCGCCGAGCCGGCGTCTGGAAGCGTGCCAGTCCCCGGTGTGGGACACGGCGCTCGCGATGGTCGCGCTCGGCGAGGGAGGCCTCACGCGCGAGCACCCAGCGCTGCGGCGCGCGGGGGAGTGGCTGCTGGGCGAGGAGGTACGGGTGCGGGGCGACTGGGCCGTGACCCGGCCCGACCTGGAGCCCGGGGGGTGGGCGTTCGAGTTCGAGAACGACAACTATCCGGACGTGGACGACACCGCGGAGGTGGTGCTCGCGCTGCTCGGGGTGACCCCGTTGGAGCCAGAGCTCGTGCGGCGCGCGAACCGCCACCGCCGGCGGATCGGGGACCTGCCGTCGGCGCAGGGCGCCCAGGGGGTGCGCGAGCGCACGCAGGACGCGATCGACCGCGCAGTGGCGTGGGTGGAGGGGATGCAGAGCACCGACGGCGGGTGGGGCGCGTTCGATGTGGACAACACGCGCGCACTGGTGCGGGAGCTCCCGTTCCTGGACTTCGGCGAGGTGATCGACGCGCCGAGCGCGGATGTGACCGCGCACGCCTTGGAGATGCTCGCGGCGGTGGGCCGGGCCGACAGCGAGGCGGCGCGCGCGGGCACGAGGTGGCTGCTGGGCCAGCAGGAGGCCGACGGGTCGTGGTTCGGGCGGTGGGGGATCAACCACGTGTACGGGACCGGCGCGGCAGTGCCGGCGCTGGTCGCGGTCGGGGTGTCCCCGCAGGACCCTCGCATTCGCCGGGCAGTGGCGTGGCTGGAGAAGCACCAGAACGGGGACGGCGGCTGGGGGGAGGACCCGCGCTCCTACGACGAGGAAGCCTGGATCGGGCGCGGTCCCTCGACCGCCTCACAGACGGCGTGGGCGCTGCTGGCGCTGCACGCCGCGGGGGAGCAGATCGAGAGCTCCCACGCGGTGGAGCGCGGGGTCGCGTGGCTCGTCTCCACGCAGCGCGCGGACGGGACGTGGGACGAGCCGCAGTACACGGGCACGGGGTTCCCGTGCGACTACTACATCAACTACCACCTCTACCGCCTGACCTTCCCGATCATGGCGCTCGGGCGCTGCACGGGCGCGAGGGCCGGGGGGTGAAGACCGTGGCGGCGGACTCGCCGGCCGGCTTGCCCGAGCCAGCGGTGGTGGCGGTACCCGCCGGCCTGCCCGAGCCTGCGGCGGTGATGGCGCGCAGCGGCGGGGAGAACTTCCCGGTCGCCAGCCGCGTGCTACCCCGCCGCATCAGGGAGCGGCTGCTCGCGATCTACGGCTTCGCACGGCTGGTGGACGAGCTCGGCGACGCCGGAGCGGGTGGGCCCCAAGCAAGGCTGGCGGCGCTGGAGTGGCTCGCGGAAGAGCTCGACCGGACCTACGCGGGTCGCGCGCGCCACCCGCTGACGGTGCGCCTACAGGCGACCCTGCGCGAGTGTGCGCTGCCGCGCGAGGCGTTCGAGCGGCTGATTGAGGCCAACCGCGTGGACCAGCGCGTGGCGCGGTACGAGACGTGGGAGCAGCTGCTCGGCTACTGCCGTCTCTCGGCGGACCCCGTGGGCGAGCTGGTGCTGGCCGCGTTCGGCCGAAGCAGCCCCGAGCGGGTCGCGCTCTCGAACAGGGTCTGCACGGCACTGCAGCTCGCCGAGCACTGGCAGGACGTCGCGGAGGACCTCGCGTGCGGGCGTGTCTACCTCCCGGCAGAGGATCTGGAGCGCTTCGGTTGCGGAGAGTCCGAGCTGCGCGAGCCGCGCGCCGGCTGGCGCGTGCGGGGCCTCGTCGCGTTCGAGGTGGCGCGCACGCGCGAGCTCCTGGAGCAGGGCGCGCCGCTGATCGCCACGCTGCACGGACGCGAGCGCGTCGCGGTGGCCGCGTTCGTGAGCGGCGGGCGGGAGGCGCTCGGGGCGATCGAACGGGCCGGCTACGACGTGCTGGGAGGCTCGCCGCGGGCGAGCTCCTGGAGGCGTGCGGCGGCGCTCGCCCGGACGCTGGTGGAGCTGCGCTGGTGAGTGCGCTCCCGGCGCGCACACGGGAGGCCTACCGACAGTGCGAATCCCTGACGCGCGCGGCGGCCGGCAACTTCTACTGGGGCATCCGCCTGCTCCCACCACGCAAGCGGCGGGCGATGTGCGCGGTGTACGCGTTCGCGCGGCGCGTTAACGACATCGCCGACGGCGGCCTGGAGCGGGACGAGAAGCTGCGCCGGCTGGACGCGGTGGCGGCGGCGCTCGAGCGGCTCTCCACGGAGGACACGGACCCCGTGGTGGCGGCGCTGGCGGATGCGAGCGCCCGCTTCCGGCTGCCGCAGGAGTCCCTGCGCGACCTGATCGCGGGAGTGAGGATGGACGTGACGGGCACCTCCTACGCGGACTTCGCGGAGCTCGAGGTCTACTGCCGGCGCGTGGCGGGCTCGGTGGGGCGGCTGTGCCTGGCGATCTTCGGGACCGAAGCCGGGGGACACCCGCCTCCGACCGAAGCCGGGGGACACTCGCCTTCGGCTCGCATCCCCGTTTCGGCCAGCATCCCCGTTTCGGCCAGCATCCCCGTTTCGGCCAGCATCCCCGTTTCGGCCAGCCGCGGCATCTTCGCCCGCGCAGACGCAGGCTCGGAGGATGCACACGCCGAGGCCGGCGGGCACGCGAGCGCCGGCGAGCGCTCCGTCGGTGGGCGCGGCCGTTCGGCGAGCGAACTGGCGGACGACCTGGGGGTCGCACTGCAGCTGGCGAACATCGCGCGCGACCTGCGCGAGGACGCCGAACGCGGCCGCGTGTACCTGCCGGCGAGGGACCTCGTGCGCTACCACCTGCACGACGACGGCCCGCTGGACGCGCCGGCGCTACAGGCGCTCACGCGCGAGGCGAGCCTGGCGGAGCCCTCGGTGGTGGCGGGGTTCGAGGGCGGCGACGTGGGCCAGCTGTACGCGCTAATGCGTTTCCAGTGCCTGCGCTCGCGCGACTGGTTTCACCGGGGCATGGAGCTGGTGGCGCTACTGGACCGCCGCAGCGCGGCGTGCGTGCTGGCGATGGCGGGCATCTACTGGCGCCTGCTGCGCCACATCGAGGAGCACCCCGACCGCGCGCTCGCGCAGCGCGCCCGGCTGAAGAAACGAGAGAAGGCGTGGGTGGCGGCCCGCGCACTGGTGGGCAAGGGCATCCCGGAGCGTCACCCGGCGGAACGGCTGCAACCGGAAGGCTCGTGAGCGACCGGGGGTCGACTGGCACGCCACGCGGGTGGGCGGGGTCTGGCTCTCGTCTCGCCCGCCCGGCGACCACCAGGACGGTGCGTCTCGCCTGCCCAACCACCTGGGGCAGCATCGCCCACTGGGGGCGCTAAGCGTGCGCGTGGCGGTGGTTGGCGGGGGCCTCGCGGGGATCGCGGCCGCGCTCGACTGCGCGGACGCCGGCGCGCGGGTGACGCTCATGGAGGTGCGCCCGCAGCTGGGCGGGGCGGTGTACTCCTTCGAGCGGGAGGGCCTGCAGATGGACAACGGCCAGCACGTGTTCCTGCGCTGCTACACCGCCTACCGGGCGCTGCTCGCGCGGCTCGGTAGCGACGGCGGAGTGTTCGTGCAGCCGCGCCTGGAGATCCCGGTGGTGAGCCCGGAGGGGAGGGTGAGCGTGCTGCGCCGCTCCTCGCTGCCGGTGCCGCTGCACCTCGCAGGGGCGCTGCTGCGCTACCCCCACCTGACGGTGGCCGAGCGAGCGGGGGCGGCCCGTGCGGCGCTCGCGTTGGGACGCCTCGATCCGCGCGCGCCGGAGCTCGATCGGCGGACCTTCGGCGAGTGGTTGGCCGCGCACGGACAGGGCCCGCGGGCGGTCGCGGCGCTGTGGGACCTGATCGCGCTGCCCGCCCTGAACTTGCCCGCGGCGCAGGCGTCGCTAGCGCTGGCAGCGTTCGTGTTCCAGCGGGGCCTGTTGGAGCGCGCGGACGCGGGGGACATCGGCTTTCACCGGCGGGCGCTGAGCGAGATCGTGGGCGACCCCGCGGAGCGGGCACTGCGCGCGGCGGGGGTGGAGCTGCGCCTGGGGTGGCGCGCGGAGCGAGTTAGTGCGGACGAGGGAGAGTTCGAGGTGTGGCGCGACGCGGGCCCGGGGCCGCCGGGGGACAGGGATGCGGGCGGGAGGCCGCTGGGTGTCGAGGGTGCGGGCGAGGGGGACGCGAGTAGCAGCGGCGGAGAATGTGTGCAGGCGGACGCAGTGATCGTGGCGCTGCCCCACGCGCGCGCGGCGGGGCTGATCGAGCCACTGGACCCCGAGCCGGCGGAACGCGCAGCCGCGCTGCAGGACTCGCCAATCGTGAACCTCCACGTGGTGTACGACCGCAGGGTGTGCGAGTTGCCGTTCGCCGCGGGAGTGGGGACGCCCGTGCAGTACGTGTTCGACCGCACCGAGGCGGCGGGCGCGGGGGAGGGGTGTCAGTATCTGGCCGTGTCGCTGTCGGGGGCTGACAGGGAGATGGGCATGAGCGTGGACGCGCTGCGCGAGCGCTACCTGCCGGCCCTCGCGGAGCTCTTCCCGCGAGCGCGCACGGCGCGGGTGGAGCGCTTCTTGGCTACACGCGAGCACGCCGCGACGTTTCGCGCGCAGCCGGGGGCGGGAACGCTGCGGCCCAGCGCGAGGACCTCCGTCCCGGGGCTCGTGCTGGCGGGCGCGTGGACCGACACGGGCTGGCCGGCGACCTTGGAGGGCGCGGTACTGAGCGGGCATGCGGCGGCGCGGTGCGTGCTGGGAGCAGCGCGGTGAGCGGCCTGCTGGTCGCTGCGCCGCTGCGCCTGGAGGCGTGGGCGATCTCCGCGGGGATCCGTTCCCATCCACTCGCGACGGTGCACCGCACCGGCATGGGCCCGCGCCGAGCGCGCGCGGCGGCCCCGGCGCTGCTCAGCCGGCCGGGGGTGGCGCTGGTGGTGATGGGCTTCGGCGGCGGTCTCGACGAGCACCGCGACGTGGGCGACGTGGTCGTGGCGGACGCCGTGCAGGGACCCGACGGCGAACGGGTGGAGTGCGCGGGCGCGCAGGCGTTGGCAGAGGCGTTGGAGCGTCGCGGGCTGCGGGTGCACCACGGGACGGTCGCCTCGGTGGCGCGCCTGGCGATGGGCGACGCGCGGGTGCGACTGCGCGAGAGCGGAGCGATCGCGGTGGACATGGAGTCGGTGTGGCTCGCCCCCGGTGCGGGCGCGCGGCCGTTCGCGGTCGTGCGGGTGATCTCGGACACCCCGGCCAGGGAGTTGACGAATCCTCTGCGGACGGTGTCGGGGGTGGCGCGTGCGATGGCCACGCTGCGCCGCGCGGCGGGGGCGCTGCACGAGTGGGCGCCCGTGGGCTGAGCGCTGACACGGTCATGCGCGGCCCCGGCCCCGCTCCCCGCCAGGCCTCCCATCGATCGACCTCCCATCGAGCTTCCGCTCGGGGTGTACTAAGGTGACCGCGTGGCGGCGCGGATGAGACAGAGCACGCGCATGGGCCTCTACCTGCTGCGCCAGCGCCTGGCGGGCCGGGAGAAGTTCCCGCTGATCGTGGAGCTGGAGCCGCTATTCCAGTGCAACCTGGAGTGTGCGGGTTGCGGCAAGATCCAGCACCCCGAGCACGTGCTGAGCCGGCGGATGTCGGTCGAGCAGGCGGTCGGAGCGATCGAGGAGAGCGGCGCGCCGATGGTCTCGATCGCGGGCGGGGAGCCGCTGATTCACCCGGAGATCCACACGATCGCCGCGGAGCTCGTCAAGCGCAAGCGGTTCGTGTACCTGTGCACCAACGCGCTGCTGCTGGAGCGCAAGCTCGAGAACTTCAAGCCGAGCCCGTACTTCGCGTGGGCGATCCACGTCAACGGCCTGCGCGAGCGCCACGACGCCTCGGTGGAACGCGAGGGCGTCTTCGACAAGGCTGTCGCAGCGATTAGGGCGGCGCAGGCGCGCGGCTTCCGGGTGACGACCAACACGACGTTCTTCACCCAGGACTCCCCCAAAGCGGTGCGGGAGGTCCTCGACTTCCTCAACGACGAGTTGCGGGTCGACGAGATGATGATCTCCCCGGCGTACGCCTACGAGAAGGCGCCCGACCAGGAGCACTTCCTCGGCGTACGCCAGACGCGCGAGCTCTTCCGCGAGGCGTTCGCGGACGGGCGGCGCAAGCGGTGGCGGCTGAACCATAGCCCGCTGTTCCTCGACTTCCTCGAAGGCAAGGCCGAATTCGACTGCACCGCCTGGGGCATCCCCAGCTACTCGCTGTTCGGCTGGCAGCGCCCCTGTTACCTGATGTCCGACGGCTACGCGCAGACCTACAAGGAGCTAGTCGAGACCACCGACTGGAGCAAGTACGGCCGCGGGCGCGACCCGCGCTGCGAGAACTGCATGGCGCACTGCGGCTACGAGCCGACCGCGGTGCTCCAGACCACCCACTCGCTGCGCCAGTCGCTACGGGCGCTTGTGAGCTGACGGCAGGGGTCGGAGCGTCCGCGCACTTGGCACCGCGCGCGGAGCATCGGGCGCCTGGGCGTGGTGCAACACCGAGGCGACGCCTCGTCGTCCAGTCGTGTGTTGGCGCCGAGGAATCACGAGAGTCAGTCCTCCGCTGAGGCCGTTCCCTCGATGGTGTCCCCGGCGCGGATGTCCCGCCAGGTCATGCCCTCCCCCAGCAGTGCGGGGAGGCCGAGGCCGAGCGCGGTGAGGACCTCGACGGCCTGGAGGATGATGCCGTAGGCGAGCGCGGGGCCGGCGCCGACGCCGTAGGCGGCGAGCACGACCAGGCAGGCGGCCTGGAAGACGCCCACGTTGGAGGGAGTCGCGGGCAGCACGGCGGAGACGTTGACGGCGAGCAGCACTGCCGCGGCGGCGGTGAGGCTGCCATCGGACTGGAGTCCCAGCGCGCAGAGTACGGCGTAGCAGGCGAGCCACTGCAGCGTCCAGGCGAGCAGCTGCAGAAGCACGGCGGGGACTCCGTGGCGGGGGTTGGCGAACGCGGCGAGCCCCTGCCGGGCAAGGCGTAGCAGTCGGCCGAGCGCGGCGGCCGCGAGCGCCACGCGAACCGAGCGCGAGCGCTGTGCGAGGCGCAGCAGGCGGGGGCCGAGCAGCACGAGCAGGCAGACGAACAGCGGCACGGCGAGCGCGATCACGAGGCCCGAGACGTGCTGGCGCAGGAGGTCGAGGCTCGTGAAGGTGACGGTCGCGAGGATCGCCAGCGCGAGCAGGTTGATGAGCGTCTGCGAGAAGACGGTGCCGGCGACGATCGGCAGTTGGCGGCGCGAGGAGCCGGGGAGGCGGCGGGTGAGCACGAGCATCCGGGTCGGCTCGCCGATGCGTCCGGGGAAGACCGCGGAGGCCATCACGCCGATCATCGTGGCGCGGACCACGGGCGCCCACGCGATCGGGGTCTCGGGCAGCGCCGCGCGCAGGACCTCGTGCCAGGAGCCTGCGCGCAGCAGCAGCGAGAGCCCCATCAGCGCGAGCGCGAGCACGATCCAGCCGGGCCGCGCGGAGGCGAGCGCGCTGCCGATGCGGTGCAGCCCGAGGCGGGAGAGCGCGAACGCGAGGACTCCCGCGAGCAGGAGGACCGCGACGACCACTGCGGCACGCCTGCGCAGGCGTGGGGACCGTTGCGAGACGGTGTTCTCCATCACCGTGGGTGTATCAGAGCGCCCGGCCGCGGGAGCCCCCGGAGCTGGATGCCACGCTCCCTCGAGGCTGCCGGCGGCTGATCAGGGAGGCCGCCGGCCGATCTGGAATCGGCCTTCTGGCTGAGCCGCATAAATGCTTGCATCCGAAAATACTGTCTAAAGCGTTTCTAATAGCTGGCCGATAGCCCCGGCAAAGGACACGCAAGTGTCCACGATCAGTGTCCAAATCCCAAAGGGGGCTCGACGTGTTTATGCGTAAAGGCAAGCGAACCTTCGCTAGCCGTAAGCGAAAGATAGCGGGCCTGTGCGCATTCGTGCTCGCAGGCGTGGTAGGGGTGGGCGCGTACGCGTTCACCGCGAGCAACACCGTAACTCCCCACTTTGCAGGTGGTGGCGCCGCTGGCGTGACCGGCTACAAAGTCGAAGGGCCGAGCGAATATGAGTGGAACGACCCGGGCACGGAAATGCTCAAGGTCGTCTTCACGATGAATGAAGAAGCCGAAGACGTGAAAGTCGCCTACTCCAAGAAAGGAGTGGCCCCAGTCAAAGGAGACTGGGCCGACTGTGGCAAAACAGTCGCCAAGGTGGCCACATGTACCCTCACTGGTGCGACAGCCTACGCAACCGGTGTCCCGAACGAAGACGCTGAAGAAATGTCCGTTGTCGCCAACCAGTTCGGCAAGGCGGAAGTCGAATAGCAAGCAGACCTGGGCAATGCGGGGCGGCCGACGCACGGGCCGCCCCGCGCCCATTTCCACCGTGCGAACCCCACCAGGGCTATGCTAACTCGTCATACCAGAAGGCTGCTCTCGGGCGCTCTCGCGCTGATCGCGCTGGGGCTGCTGTGGTACTACTTCGCCCCGGTCGCCCTCGGCGGCTCCACTACCTACGTCGTCACCGACGGGATCAGCATGGAGCCCCGCTTTCACACCGGCGACCTGGCGCTCGTCCGTAGCCAGAGCAGCTACCACGTCGGTGAAATCGTCGCCTACAACAGCAAGGTCTACCACACGGTCGTGCTGCACCGGATCATCGCCCGCGCCGGCGACCGGTACGTGTTCAAGGGCGACAACAACAACTTCGTCGACTTCGAACACCCGGCCGCCAGCCAGCTGATCGGCGCGCTGTGGCTGCACCTCCCCGGGTGGGGGACGCGCCTGAAGTCACTGAGTTCACCGGTGCTGGTTGGGGCGCTCGTCGCCTTCGCGGTGCTCCTGCTCACCGGGGTCTCGTTCGCCCGCGAGCGGCATCGCCGGGGCAGAGAGAGGCGTGCCGCCGAAGGCACCGCGCGTCCGCCCCAGCACGCACCGCGGAGCACCGCGGGGCCCACCGGCGAGCTGCTCGCGTTCGCGCTGCTCGCGCTGCTCCCGTTCCTCGCGCTCGGGCTGCTCGCGTTCACCCGTTCCTCCACTGCGCCGGTGTCCTTCAAAGTTCCCTACAGGCAGAGCGCGACGCTCTCCTACTCCGCCGAAGCGACCCCTGGGCCCATCTACCCGGACAACCAGGCCGTGACCGGTGAACCGCTCTTCACCCGCGTCGTCAGCCTCGTCGACCTCCGCTTCGCCTACCGCTTTCACACTGCCGCCGCGCACTCGCTCGCGGGGGAGGCCTCGCTCTCCGCGACGGTCGCCTCCACGAGCGGCTGGCAGACGACACTCCAGCTCGGGCAGCCGACCCGCTTCAGAGGAGATCGCGCACTCGTCACGGGGACGCTCGACCTCACCTCCTTGCTCGCGCTGGTGCACCGCGTCAACACCACGACGGGGGTGGGCGGCACGTACACACTCACGCTCGTGCCGCACGTGCGCGCGAGCGGGCGCCTGGGGAACCGGCCGTTCAGCACCGCCTTCTCGCCACCGGCGCAATTCACGCTCGGCCAGGGCGAGCTCCAGTCGAGCGCCCCCACAGGCAGCTCCTCCACCACCGGGCAGCCAGCGGCGAACCCATTCGCCCCGTCGGCGTCTGGCTCGGTAACGGGCACGCGCTCCCAACCGCGGCTCCTGTCTTTCGGAATCGCGCAGCTGTCGGTCGCGACCGCGCGCGAGATCGTGCTCGGCGGGATTGCGATCATCGTCTGCATCCTGGCGGCGGTCCTGGCGTTCGTTCGAGCGCGTGTGCGAGACGAGTCGTCGACCATCCGGGCACGCTACGGCCGGATGATCGTCCCGGTCGAGCGCGTCTGGCAGCTGCCCGGGGTCCCCGTGATCGATGTCGCGGACATGGACGCGCTGGCGCAGATAGCAGCGCACTACGACCGCTCGATCCTACACGAGACCGCGGAGGAGGGCGAAGCCTTCTGGGTCACGGACGAGAGCGGACAGTTCCGCTACGCGCTCGGCTCGTGGGTGAGTGCGGCTGACGGTGAACCCATCGACCAGTTTGCGGGTGACACTCGCGTGCATGAGGTGTACGCCGACGAGCTCGAGCTCGACGGGAGGATTGCGGCGTACGAGATGCAGCCGGCGGAGGAGACCTTCGCTCCCGACGCAGACGGGACCCTTGTCCCCGAGACAGGCGAGAGCTTCGCCCCTGACGCAAGCGAGATCTTTGCCCCCGAGGCAGTCGTGCAGGGCGAGTGGACGCCGCGCCGGGACGGCGGACACGATCGCACAGGTAAGCCGCACCTGGTGTAGTAGGGGTGACACCGCGCGTTGCTCCTGTGCGCGAGGTACGCGGGGCACGGAGGCCCCAGCGCACGCGCGCCCGGGTGGCGTACCCACTCACGCGGACGATCCCCAAACACCCTGCAGATACACGCCCGTGCGGCATCTGTCGGGCGCTCAGTTCATGTTGACGTAACCAGTGGCTTCCGTCGGGGTGCGGACGTTCGCGGCCACCTTGTTTTCGTAGTTACCCTCAATCGTCGCGATGTCCCCGTTGGGGAGCACTTCCCTGACGATGCCCACGTGCTCGTCGCCGAACACGATCAGGTCACCCGGCTGGGGGGTGACGCCGGGGCCGTTGGGGATCGCGCGGCCGGTGCTCTGCGCCCACGACCAGACCTGCGCCACCGAGCCCAGGCCTTCGCCGCCCGAGCCCAGTGGCTCACCGGCCTGGCGCGCGGCCCACGAGGCGAAGTACGCACACCACGGCGCCCCCGGGATCGCCCCCGCGGTGGCGGTGCGGTAGCCGGCAATCGCGGGCGATTCGTTGGAGCCCGGGGGCTGCTCGGTCTGGCCGAGCTGGCTTTCGGCGATCCGCACGATCTGCTGGCCCACGCTCCCCGTGGCGCCGGTGAGCCCCTGTGTGGGCGCGAGCGTGTCCAAGCTGGTCGTCCCCACTGCGCCGGGGGCGCCCAGGGCGCCCGGGGTGCCGAGCGTAGGCGCATCCACCTGGGCGGTGCTCGCGGTCGGCAGGCCTGCGGTCGGCGTGCCCGCGCTCGCGCTCTGCAGGACTTCCGCGAACGACGGGCTCCCCGCGGGCGCAGTCGGTTCGGCCCCTGGTTCCGCCGGGGCCGCAGTGCCGCCCGTGCGGGCCGCGGTGGCGAGCAGCGAGGCGGGGTTGGCGAGGGCCTGTTCGATCGTGGCCACGCGCGCGAGGACGGATTCCACCGACATCGCACCGGGTGATCGGCAGCGGGGGGCGGAGGTTGAGTGGTGAGGCGACGGGAGGGTAGCTCCGAAGCGAGGGACGGCTGCTTTGCCGCGTGGCCTGCGCCACCGTGCGTGGCACGGGGTCGTGCGGTGGAGGCTTGCCGGCGATGCGTGGTGGGGAGCCGGGGTTTTGGTCTTGCTCGCGGCTGTGGGGGACTGAAGGTCAGGCGGGTAGTGGACTGAAGCGAGGGACGGCTGCTTTGCCGCGTGGCCTGCGCCACCGTGCGTGGCACGGGGTCGTGCGGTGGAGGCTTGCCGGCGATGCGTGGTGGGGAGCCGGGGTTTTGGTCTTGCTCGCGGCTGTGGGGGACTGAAGGTCAGGCGGGTAGTGGACTGAAGCGAGGGACGGCTGCTTTGCCGCGTGGCCTGCGCCGCCGTGCGTGGCACGGGGTCGTGCGGTGGAGGCTTGCCGGCGATGCGTGGTGGGGAGCCGGGGTTTTGGTCTTGCTCGTGATCCTGCGTGTGGCGGGCGGCCAACGCGCGTGGCGGGTCCAAAAACGACGAGGTGGGCAGCCGAAGCTGCCCACCTCGACCACCGTTCCCTCGATGAATCGGCGGTATGTAGCTTCGTGCCGGCCTTCCCTGACCGTCGGAAGCGTTGTTGACCACCCCCGGGCGGGCTTTCACCCGCCCCAGGGTGGCTTCGCTGCAGTGGTGGCGCTCAAGGCGCCACCACTGAGGAAGATTGGGTTACTACCGGCCTTCCACCAACTGCAGGACTGCCTGAGGCAGCGAGTTGGCCTGGGCGAGGATCGCCACGTCGGCCTGCTGCAGCACCTGGGCCTTGGTGAAGTTGCTCATTTCAGCCGCCATGTTGGCGTCCACGAGCGAGCTCTGAGCGGCGGAGAGGTTCTCCCCGTAGATCGCCTGGTTGGCCTGGGTGTACTGGAGACGATCCTGCACCGAACCGAATTCGCCAGCCAGCGTGGCGACTTTTTCGATCGCGGCTTCAATCGTTTTGATTTCTTTGATTTTGATGCCTTCGGTGTCTTTTTTGAGTTCGGCGGTTTCGACTTCGATCGTTTCTTTTTCGTTGGCGCCGACCTGGAACTTGATTTTTTCCGCTTTGGCCAGGAGTTCGACACCGTTGAACTTGGTCGTTTCGCCGACGCGGGTGAGCTCTTTTTCGAGCTGTTTCGACTCGTTTTCGATCGCTTCTTCGTCTGATTTCGAGTTCGTGCCGTTGGCCAGCTGCACTGCGAGCTCGCGGATGCGCTGGAGCATCTGCTCCACATCGTTGAGCGCGCCCTGCGCGGTCTGCACGAGCGCGACCGCTTCCTGGGTGTTCTGCGCCGCCTGCATCACGCCGTTGACCTGGCCCTGCAGGCGCTGGTTGGCGGCGTAGCCTGCGACGTCGTCGGCAGCGGAGTTGATCCGCAGACCCGAGGACAGGCGTTCCATCGACGTGGTCAGCGCGCCCTGGCTGGTGTTGAGGTTGCGCTGAACGATCAGCGAGTCAATGTTGGTGTTAATGCTGAGGGACATACGTTCATCTCCTTGATGACGGGTTTGTGGTCAGTCCCGGGCCGACTCCCTGTCAGCCCTTTGTCTCACGCCGGTTTATCGTCATCCGCGGGCGATCCTTGAGGGCGGGCCGAACAGCTTGGACGGCCCGCATGGAGCGCTCGTGCGGTGTGGGTACGCGAGCGCTGTGGTGCGACCGCCCGTGGAGGATTCGCGGGGTGTGACCGCCTGCGGAGGGTGTCCGGCGGTGCGATTGCCAGCGGAGCTCGCCAGCGGCGCGCCGCCCGGCTCAGGCGTGCACGTCGATGTGCCGGCCTTCAGGTCCCTCCTCGTCGGGTCCCTTCTGCGCACGCGGCGGCTCGCGGCGAGGTCCCCGCTTACGCCCGCTCCCGTCGGATGCCCCACGGCGCTCGCGCGAGAGGCTCTGCGCTTGCTCCGCCGCCAGCTCGGCGATCCAGGGGGGGCGGGGTCCGATCGGTTGGATGGGGTCCATCACGCTCTCCTGGGCTCGGCGGCCCCAAGGCGCCCGTTCGCCTGCAACTTGGCGACCTCGGTGGCGAGCGCCTCCTGCTGGGCGGCGCGCAGCTCGGCGACCACGAGGCGCCGCCACAGGAACACCGCGGCGGCCCACACCGCTACATAACACACCACCCCCGCCGCCAGCGCCCGCAGGCCGGCCCCCGCGAGTGTCTGGGTGGGCAGCGAGAGGTAGCCCCCCACCAGGAAGCCGCCGAGACCGCCCCACGCCTTGGCCCGGGCGATGCCCCGCACCGCGCGGGGGTGCTCGGTGAGGACGAGGCCCGCGGAGCTCCCTCCCGCGCCAGTGCTCCCCCCGCTCGCGGCGGCCTTCCCCGGCTTGCCCTTCTGTGCCTTGACGTCCTTCGCCTTGCTCTTACCGGCCACGCCCGTTCCCTTCTGAGTGAGAGAGGGGGGCCCGGCTCGGCGACCTTCGGCCATCTGCGCCACCCTTGTCTTGCGAAAGAGGGGCCCGGCTCGGCGGCCTGAGGCCGCCTGCGCCACCCTTGTCTTGCGAAAGAGGGGCCCGGCTCGGCGGCCTGAGGCCGCCTGCGCCACCCTTGTCTTGCGAAAGAGGGGCCCGGCTCGGCGGCCTGAGGCCGCCTGCGCCACCCTTGTCTTGCGAAAGAGGGGCCCGGCTCGGCGGCCTGAGGCCGCCTGCGCCACCCTTGTCTTGCGAAAGAGGGGCCCGGCTCGGCGGCCTGAGGCCGCCTGCGCCACCCTTGTCTTGCGAAAGAGGGGCCCGGCTCGGCGGCCTGAGGCCGCCTGCGCCACCCTTGTCTTGCGAAAGAGGGGCCCGGCTCGGCGGCCTGAGGCCGCCTGCGCCACCCTTGTCTTGCGAAAGAGGGGCCCGGCTCGGCGGCCTGAGGCCGCCTGCGCCACCCTTGTCTTGCGAAAGAGGGGCCCGGCTCGGCGGCCTGAGGCCGCCTGCGCCACCCTCTAGGCCCAGGCCACGGCGGCGTTCGGCGCGCTGGCAGTCGAAGATGAAGCGCACCAGTCGCCGGTGGTCGCCCTCGGCGATCTCGTCAAAGCAGATCGCGCGCCGGCCCTGGGTGTCGGTGCGTACGACCGTGCCCACGCCCGGGATCGGCGGGCTCCCCTTGGCGGTGGCCAGCCGGAACTGGACCTGCTCGCCAACCTTCAGCGTGCTCGGCCCCGCGAGCAGGATCCCGCCGCCGCTGATGTCCACCGAGTAGGTCTGAACCGTGCCCTGGCTGCCTCCCGTGACCACCAGCACCGGCCGGGTGGACTGGACGCGGACGTACTCGCGCTCCTGGATCAGCTCGAGCGAGCGCAACTCGCGGAAGCACAGCAGCTCGGGCTCGTCGAGCGTGACCGTGCCCCGCAGCCGGACCCGCCCGCGGGGGCTGGTGAACTCGAGCACCAGCTCGTCGAGCGGTCCCTCGCTGAGGGGTCGTTCGGCGCGGAACATCAGCGCCACCCGCAGCCGCTCGCCGTCGCGTTCGGCGACCCGCGCCTGGATGCGCTCGCCGCTCGGACGCACGATGGTCACCGGGTCGGAGCGCTCCGGTAGGACAAGCTCCCCGCGATCCTGCGCCTTGGGGGAACGCCTGAGCTTCATCGCAGTGGCAGCAGCCTGTCGACGAGCTGGCAGGGGTCGATCGAGCTCAGGGCCCACGCCCCGAGCCCTCCGTCGGCGCCGCCCTGCTCGGCGCGCGCGAGCAAGTAGACGGGGGCGGGCCCCGACGTGCACGCGGCCTGCACCGCCACCCCGAGCTGGTCGGTCTCGTCGGTGTGCGTGACCGCCAGCGCGTTCGCGCTCAGCGGGCGCAGCGCCTGCAGCAGCTGGGCTGCGGGTGTGGCGCCGAGCGTGGCGGGGAGCACGAGCACCACGCGGTCGGGTGCCAACTCCGCGAGCAACTCTGCCAGCGCGGCGATCGAGGCGGGGTTGGCACTGGAGACGGGGGGCGTGTCGAGCAGCAGCAGGCCCCGCTCGCGAGCCTCGCACAGTGCTGGCTCCTCGGGCGCGGAGTGGGTGGGCGCCGGCGCGATCGCGACGCACGTGGCGGGCATCGTGCCGTGCTCGCTGTAGGCCTCCGCCAGGGCGGCGCAGCAGGCACTCTTGCCGCTACCGCCCGCGCCGACCACGGCGATCGCGGCACCTCCGGCGGGCAGCGGGGGACACGCAGGGATTCGCTGTGCCAGCGTGGTGCGCACGGCCTGCGCGAGGCTCGTGGAGGCTGGCATCAGCGGCAGCACGTGGGCGGTCGCGCCCTCGATCAGCTCCCGCACAAACTCCTCACCCATCCCCACTCCGAGCAGCGTGCGCTCGATCTCCTCTCGCTCCTCACGCGCACGCGAGTCGGGCGCAGCGTCCGGGGACTCGGCTGCGAGCGGAGGCGTGGCGTAACGCTCGGGAGAAGCGCCGGGCGCACCGGGGGGCGACGCGTCCTCGGCCTCGGCGGAGAGCGTCACGTCTTCGACCTCAGCGGGGAAGGCCGTGTCCTCTGCCTCCGCGGCGGTGTAAGTGGTCGCTGCGGGGAGGTCCGGCGGCGCGGGGACGATCTCTTCGACAGGCGCTTCCGCGTCTTCAGCTTCGGCGAGCGCTTCAGCGAGCGCGGCGTCAAGGTCGGGGGGGACGGCTGGCTCGGCGGCGCGCACCGCGGCCTCGGCCTCCGCGAGCGCGGCGGCGAAGGGGTTTGTCGCCCAGACCTCCATCGGTTCCTCCCACTCCTCGGGTGCGGGCGCAACCGGCGCCCGGGAATCCTCGAGCTCTCCGCGCGGCGCGAAGGTAGCATCGTCGGACGGTGCGGGAGCGGCTTCGTCTGGCAGCGCCGGCGCGGCGTCGTCCTCGTCGTAAAGGTCGATCCCGGGGGCGCCGCGGCGAGCCTCGATTTCCACGAAGGGCCGCTGGAAGAAGCCGGCGAAGCCGCCGGTGAGCCCGCGGTGGTGGCGGATCACGACGGCGTCCGCGCCGAGCTCGGCGACGATCCGGGGGATCAGATCCTCGACGGAGCGTCCGCGGTAGATGCGGGGCGCGAAGTCCCCGGGCGCGCTGCCGGACCGGTCGCGGTGGCGGCCGGGGTGGGGCCGGGCTCCCTCGGGCGGGGCTTCGCGCGGAGCGGCGGGGTGGGGGGCAGTGTCGTAGAGGGCGGTGCTCATGCGTGGATGACTCCAATCGTCTCGACGTTGACGCCGGGTGCGATCTCGTTGTAGGAGCAGACCGGTAGGTGAGGCTGAGCCTGGGCGATCAACCTGCGCAGGTGGCGACGTACGCGCGCCGAGCAGAGCAGGATCGGGTTGCGCGCGCCGCGCGCGGAGGCGTGCTCGACCTGGGTGCGCAGCGCGCCCACGATCGCCTGCGCACGGGGCGGGTCGATCGCAAGGTACTCGCCGTCTGTGGTCTGGGTGATGGAGGTGGCGACCTCCTGCTCGATCGCGGGGTCGAGGGTGATCGCCTGCAGGCAGAGCCGCTCGTCCAGGTGAGGGGCCGTGATCGCGCGGCCCAGGGCCTGGCGGGCGTACTCGGTCAGCAGGCCGGTGTCCCGTGTTATTCGCGCCTTGTCCCCGATTGCCTCCATGATCGTGCCGAGATCCCGCACAGGGACGCCTTCGGCGAGCAGCGAGCGCAGCACGCGCTGGATCTCTCCGAGCGTGAGCGCCTCGGGCACGATCTCCTCGACGACGGCTGCGTTGGTCTCCTTGAGGCGGTCCAGCAGCATGCGCACGTCCTGGCGGGTGAGCAGCTCCGAGGCATGCGTGCGGATTGTCTCGGTCAGATGGGTGACGATCATCGACTCGGCGTCCACGACGGTGTAGCCGAGCGCTTCAGCCTCGGCGCGGTCGGAGGAGTGCACCCACACGGCGGGCAGCCCGTAGGTGGGCTCGGTGGTGGGGATCCCCTGTAGGCCGGGGGTCGCGTCGCCGGGGTCCATCGCGAGCAGGTGCCCGGGCATGATCCGTGCGCGTGCGACCTCCGAGCCGCGCACCTTGAGCACGTACTCGTGGGACTCCATGCCGAGCTCGTCGTGGATGCGTACCGCGGGGATCACGATCCCGAGCTCGCCGGCGATCTGGCGGCGGATCGCCGAGACGCGCCGCAGGAGGTTCCCGCCGGAGGAGCCGTCGACGAGCGGGACGAGCCCGAAGCCGACGGCGAGCTCTAGCGCGTTGACGGAGAGCCGCTCCAGTGCCTCCTCGGAGCCCTGCCCGTCCCCGGGCTGGCCCGCCCGCCCGGCCTGTGCGGGTGTGGCGAGGGCGAGCGCCGCCTCGGTGGCGTCCTCCTCGCCAGGCAGGCCGTGGCGCACGCTCCAGCCGATCGCGGCGAAGATCGCGGCGATCGCGAGGAACGGCAGCTTGGGCAGGCCGGGGACGAGCGCGAACAGCCCGATCACGGTGGCCGCGACCAGCGGCGCTTTGCGCTGGCGCAGGATCTGGGAGGCGATGTCCGAGCCGAGGTCTTTCTCGGAGGTGGCGCGGGTGACGATGATGCCGGTGGCGACCGAGATCAGCAGCGCGGGGATCTGCGCAGCGAGGCCGTCCCCGACGGTCAGCAGCGAGAACTGGTGGGTCGCTTCGGTGAAGGACAGCCCGCGCTGTGCGACGCCCACGATGATGCCCCCGACGAGGTTGATGGCAGTGATGATCAGCGCCGCCATCGCGTCGCCTTTGACGAACTTCGAGGCGCCGTCCATCGCGCCGTAGAAGTCCGCTTCGCGGGCGATCTCCGAGCGCCGGTTGCGGGCCTGCTCGTCGGTGATCAGCCCTGCGTTCAGGTCGGCGTCGATCGCCATCTGCTTGCCGGGCATCGCGTCGAGGGTGAAGCGCGCGCCGACCTCCGCGACGCGCCCGGCGCCGTTGGTGACGACGACGAACTGGATCACGACGAGGATCAGGAAGATCACGAGGCCGACGACGACGTTGCCCGAGACAACGAACGACCCGAACGCCTTCACCACCGAGCCGGCGTCCCCGGTGGTGAGGATCAGGCGTGTGACCGACACGTTGATCGCGAGGCGGAACATCGTGGTGAGCAGCAGCAGCGAGGGGAAGGAGGCGAAGTCCAGGGCCTTGCCGAGGTACATCGTGGCGACCACGATCGTCAGCGCGCCGGAGATGTTGAGCGTGATCAGCAGGTCCAGCAGCGCGGGGGGCAGCGGGACGACGAGCATCGTCACGACCATCACCACCGCGACCGCGGCGAGCAGGTCTGTGTGGCGCAGCAGACGGCGGACCGTGTCGAGGTTCATCGCGCGTACCTACGTTGCCGGGCGAGGCGGTAAACGAACGCGAGCACGCGCGCGACGGCGGCGTAGAGCTCCTCGGGGATCACCTGGCCGATCTCGGCGGAGGCGTGCAGCGCTCGGGCGAGCGGGGGGTCGGAGACGACGGGGACGTCGTGTTCCTCGGCGATGCGCCGGATCTGCAGGGCGATCAGGTCCTGGCCCTTGGCCACGACCTCGGGGGCGGGGCGGGTGCCGTCGTAGCGCAGCGCGACGGCGAAGTGGGTGGGGTTGGCGATCACCACGTCGGCTTCGGGGATGGCGGCCATCATCCGCTTGCGAGCCGCCTGCGCCTGGCGGCGACGCAGCGCGGCTTTGACCTCGGCGGGCAGCCCGTACTGGCGCTGCTCGTCTTTGACCTCCTGCTTGGTCATGCGCAGCTTGCCCTCGGTGCGGCGGCGCTGCCAGGCGTAGTCGACGGCGGCGATCGCGAGGTACGCGAAAGTGGCGTGCTGGGCGATGGCCATCGCGCGCCGGCCCATCACCACGCCGAGCGCGCCGGGGGGGATGCCGACTTCGGAGGCCAGCGCGCTCATCCCGGGGACGATCGCCAGGGCGGCAACGCCGCCGACGACGGCAATCTTGGTGACCGCCTTGAGTGTTTCGAAGAGGAAGTTGGGCCCGAACAGGTTGCGCGCTCCCGCGAGCGGATTGATGCGCTTGAAGTCGAGCGCGAGCGCTTTGGGCGCCGGGCGGAAGCCGACCTGGGCGGACCCGGCGAGCAGGCCGGCGCCGAGGCAGACGGCAGCGATTGGCCCGACGGTGAGCTCAAGCGTGGTGAGCCCGACCTCCATCAGCGAGTGCAGCCCGGCGGCAGTCGTCGCCTTGGCGGGCGTCGCGATCTCGGCGAGGATCTCGCGGAAGGCGGCCTGGGCGGAGCCCACGACGGCGGGGCCGAGCAGAGCGATCGCGAACAGCCCGCCGGCGATCACAAGCGAGCCGCCGACGTCGGCCGAGCGCGCCACCTGCCCCTTGCTGCGAGCGCGTTTGCGGTGCTTGGGAGTGGCCTTCTCGGTGCGGTCCTCGTTTGCCATCAGGTCCTCACCTCCTCACGCGACGTGCAGGGCGCCGAGCGCGGCGCCGACGGAGGTGGACATCTGGTCTACGATCCAGCCCGCGACGAACGGCAGCGAGGCGCCGACGAGCAACAGCGCGACGGCGACCTTGGCTGGGAAGCCGACCGCGAACACGTTGAGCTGGGGCACGACGCGGGAGACCACGCCGAAGGCGGCGTCGGTGATCAGCAGCGCGATCAGCACGGGCGCGGCGATCTCCACGGCCGAGGCGAACACGGTGGAGAAGACCTGCACCGCGCCGCCCACGAGCGTGGTGATCCGTGGGGCGGAGGTGAGGGGCACGAGCTGGAAGGTGCGGGCGAGCCCGCGCAGCAGCCACGCTTCGCCGCCGATGACGAGGAAGACGGCGATCCCCAGGAGCGAGTAGACGTGGGTGATGGGGCCGCTTTCCTCGCCGGAGACGGGGTTGATGAGGTTGCCGTAGGAGAAGCCCGCGCCGAGGTCGGCGAGCGAGCCGGCCGATTCGACCGCGGCGAACAGGACGGCGAAGGAGAAGGCGAAGCCGAGGCCGACGAGCATCCCCTCGACGATCAGCGCGGCGAGGGTGAGGGGGTCGGTGGGGATGTGCTGCCCGTGCAGGGCGATGGGGGCGAGGCCCATCGAGATGCCCACCGCGATGACGCCGCGAACGCGCGGGGGGACCATCGGGGAGGAGAACGGCGGGGCGAGCAGGAACAGCGGGCCGACCCGCGCGAGCACAAGGATGAAGCCGGCGAGCTCGTTGCCCGCGAGCTGGTTGAGAACCTGGATCATGCCGGGCCGCCCGGTGGGTGGCGCAGATTTGATCGGCTTGCGGCCGTGCGGCCCGGCGTAGGGTGTCCCTGCGTCAGCGCGCTCATCAGCCCACGAGGGTCGGGATCTCGGTGTAGAGGTTGGTCGTGTAGGCGACCATCTGGTCGAGCATCCACGGGCCGAGCACGACGACGATCACGGCGATCGCGGCGATCTTCGGGATCAGCGTGAGGCTCTGCTCCTGGATCTGGGTGACGGCCTGGAAGATGGAGACGAGCAGGCCGACGACCATCGCGCCGAGCAGCAGCGGGCCGGCCACCTTGAAGGCGAGGCTCATCGCCTGGGAGGCGAGGTTGATGACAGTGTCCTGGTCCATGGGTGGCCGTTCCTAGTGAAAGCTCTGCACGAGCGCCTTGATCACGAGGTCCCAGCCGTTGACGAGGACGAACAGGAGGATCTTGAAGGGCAGGGAGATGAAGGTCGGAGGCAGCATGATCATCCCCATGCTCATCAGCGTGGAGGAGACGATCAGGTCGATGATCAGGAACGGCAGGAAGATCAGGAAGCCGATCTGAAAGGCGGTCTTGAGCTCGGAGACGATGAACGCGGGGATCAGCACCTCGGTGGGCACTTCGGCGCGGGTGTGGGGGGTCTTGGCGTGGGCGAGGCTCACGAACAGCGAGATGTCCTCCACGCTGGTCTGGTGAAACATGAATTCGCGCAGCGGCTGCTCTGCTCGCGTGATCGCGGTGGTGGTGGAGATGCGGTGAGCGGTGAGGGGTTCGACGGCGTCGCGCCGGATCGCGCTGATCGTGGGGGCCATCACGAAGATCGTGAGGAACAGGGCGATCCCGACGAGTACCTGGTTGGGGGGTGCGTTGGTGGTGCCGACGGCGGTGCGGATAAAGCCGAGCACGATCAGGATGCGGCTGAAGCCGGTGACGGTGAACAGAACCGCGGGGATCAGCGCGAGCCCGCCGACGAGCAGCAGGATCTGCACGGCGTTGGAGGAGCTCACGTTCACCGGCGCACCGTCAATTCGCGCAGGCGGTCGAGCGCGTCCGAGACCACGCTCGGAAGCCCGGAGGCTCGCACCTGGCCGGGGATCTGGATGGGGCGGATAGAGGTACCGCCCGCTCCGGCGTCGTCTGCGTCGGGCCCGGTCGGGAGCTCGGGGAGGTCAAGTAGGCCGGCGTCGCGCGCCTGCTGCTCGGTGTAGCGGTGGATCGGGGCCACCCCGTGCTCCGCGGAGCCCACAAGCAGGTAGTCGCGCCCGGCGCGCACGAGGTGCAGGGTGCGCCCGGAGCCGAGCGCCAACGTGGCGAGGCTGGTCAGGCCGGAGCCGGCGGAGCGGGTCTCGCGCCCGGTCTTGACCTGCTTGAGGACCCACGTGAGCCCCCAGATCACGGCGATCACGATCAGCAGGCCAACGATCGTGCGGACGATGCTCGCGCCGCCGGAGCTGGTGTGTGAGGCGGTGGAGGGTGAGAGGTTGAGCGGTACCGCTTCCCCGCCGCCCTTGGAGCTCGGTGTGAAGGCCTGCGCAGGGCAGGCGTGAGCGAGCACGGCAAGGCCCAGGGCCGTGCCGAGCGCGGGAAGGGCGACCCGTGGGGCCGCGCGCAAAGGCAGTATTAACCTGTTCATCGAGGGACGACTCCGAGGAAGAGTCGCCCCGGTTATCGGCGCTGGTTCGACTGGCTTGAGTGGTGCCCGCGGACGCTCAGGGTGCGCACATCAGCGGGTCTGCCCGTCCGCCCCGCCGATCTGCGTCCGCCCGCCCGCGGCGTCTACGTACGCGGCTCAGACCAGCGCGTCTGCACCCGGTCGTGGGCTGCGCCACGTGGCGCGGTGGAGCGCGACGGCGTGTGTGGCTTGCCGGCCGATGGTCGTGGCCCAGCTACAGGCCAGCTCGAGTTACCGGTGAGGAAGTGTGTGCCGAAACTCCTGTGGGCTCAGACCAGCGCGTCGACCTGCACCGCCCACTCGCCGTCGGTGCTCACCTGGAGAGTGCCGTGAGCGAAGCGCGTGCCGTTGACGAACAGATCGATCGGAGAGTCGGCGCCTTGGTCGAGTTCGACGACGGCGCCCGGCGGCAGCTCAAGGGCCTGACCCAGCGGCAGCGTGGCGCGCCCGAGCTCGGCCCACACGCGCACCGAGACGTCCAGCATCCGAGCGAGGCTCTCGCGCGTGGGCACGGCCTGGGCGGCGGCGTCGCGGTCGGGATGCGGCGCCCCGTGGGGCGCCGGGTCGAGCAGCGGCTGCACCGCCGCCCCGGGGGCGACGGCCTCGGTCAGCTTGACCGCGCGCCGCGCGCCGCGCAGACCGGGCCGGCAGCGGCCGAGGGGGACGCCCTCGGCGAACAGCCGCACCCCCTCCTCGGCGCGGTCCTGCAGCGCCAGTAGCGTGCCGGGGGTGAGCGCGAGCACTCGCTCGACGGGCATCTCCAGGGAGCCGACCTCGGCGCGCAGGCAGACGTGGGCGCCGGCGAGCCCGCGGCGCATCGCGCGGGCCTCGCGGGAGTCGGTGTCCTGCAGGCGCGGTCCGGAGCCGAGGATCTGATCCACGACGGGCCCGATCGCCGACCAGGGGATCAGCAGCGTCATGGTGGAGGGGAGCGCGTCGATGCGACTCTCGAGGGTGAGCGCGAAGGTGGGTTCCCCGGGCGGGACGACGACGCCGGCGTCGCCCTCGAGGTCGACCTCGCCGAGACTGAGTTCCAGGCCGCCGAGATCGCGCCACGCGGGGCCGAGGAGGGCGATCGCCGAGTCCAGCAGACGGTGAGTGAGCGCCCAGTCCACTTCGCTGAAGCGTCGTTCGGTGGCGGCCTGGGAGGGGTTGCCCCCGAGCAGGCATTCGAGCGCCTGCAGGACGAGCGGGGGCTCGATACAGAGCAGCATCTGCCCATCGATCGGCTGCGCGCTGAGCGCCACAGCGATCGTGTTCGCCGACAGCTGCGCCTTGGCGGCTGCCCAGGTGAGCTGGTGGGAGTCCGCGACGGAGAGCTCCACGGGGGCGCGCAGCTCGGTGGAGAGGCGCAGCGCGAAGGCTTCGCAGAAGGAGCCGAGCGAGCGCAGGATCCGGCGGCGCAGCTCGGCAGTGAACTTGGTCGGTTGGGAGAAGTCCACCGTGCGGATCTGGTGTCCGCCCCCCCCAGCACGGCCGTTGGCCAGTGGGTCGGTGGGCTCCTCGGGCGCGAGAGGGTCGGTGCGAGCGGGCGAGTCGCTCGTCTCGTCCGAGAGCTCCTGCGCGTGCGGAGGGTCGGGTCGGTCGGGGTCCGACGGCTCGGCGGTTGACTCCGCGGGATCTGACGGCTCCGCGGTCGGCTCCCCAGGGTCTGATGACTCCGCGGGGTTCGACGGCTCCGCGGTCGACTCCGCGGGATGCTCCGACGAGGGAGCATCCCCGGCGTCGGGGACCACCTCGGCGCGAGCGGGGTCGCGCGCGTCGCCGAGCGGGGTCTCGTGATGGGGCTGCTCCTCGGCCTCGCTCATCGTGGCCTCCAGGTCACTCCTGCACGGCGGGGCCAGTATTGATCTGGTTCCCACCCTCCCCGGTGTCGATCGGGTTCCCACCCTCCACGCCGGCGTTGAGTGGGTCCTCACGCTCTCCCTCACCAAGGCTCGCCACGGCGGGGTCGTCCTCGAGGATCTCGGTGACGCGCAGGCCGAACTCTTCGTCGACGATGACGACCTCGCCCCGGGCGAGAGGGGTGCCGTTGACGAGCAGGTCAACAGGTTCGCCGGCGAGCCGCTCGAGCGTGACGATCGAGCCGGCTCGAAGCTGCAGCGTCTCGCCGACGGTCATGCGGGTGCGGCCGATCTCGACGGAGAGCTCCATGGGGACCTCGCTGAGGCGGCGCAGGTCGGCGTCCGCCTCCGGGGTGGGCGGGACGCCAATCGTCTCGGGGGCCGGGCTCTGATCGAGCTGCTCGTAGGAGACTGCTTCGCTCATGGCCGCTCGCTCCTACTGGACCGTCAGTTCGGGGATCAAAACGCCTGCGACCTTGACGTCGGTCTGCCGGTCGATGGACGTCAGGATGCGGTGCTTGACCGAGGCGCGGCCCTGGCTGGAGGTGAGCGTGCCGCCGGAGAGGCCGGTGACGGTGTCGGTGACGATTTCACGGACCAGGGGTTCCTCGGGCAGCGTCCCCGCGCCTTCCCCGGAGCTCGAGGCGCCGGCGGCCGATGCCCCGTCGGACTGTCCCGGTGCGAGCTCGAGTGCGACCGAGAGCTTGGCGTAGTGGCCTTCGGCGAGGTTCACCAGGAAGGGCTGGGGCATCAGGTAGATCGTGCCGGGGACCTTCTGCTTGACGGTCTTCTTCGGCTTGCTCATGGAGTAGCCGACGCCGAGCACGAGCAGCAGCACGAGCGGGATCAGGAGCTTCTTCTTGGACATGGAGTCGTGTGGGTGTCGGGTACGGGTTGGGACGGGCGCTGCCTAAGGGTGTGCGGGTGGTGGGGTGCGGTCTAAGGTGGTGAGTCCGGGCAAAAGGGCCTGGTCGTATGTATCGGCCGGGGGCGGCGTATCAGTAGAGGCGCTGCAGGACGATCTCGACACGCCGGTTCAGCGCGCGGCCGGCCGCGGTGGAGTTGGTGGCGATCGGGTGCTGTTCGGCGTAGCCGGTGGCGCTAAGCCGCTGGGGGTCCACCCCCCGGCCGATCAGGAAGCGCACAACGGAGCTCGCGCGGGCGGTGGAGAGCTCCCAGTTGCTCGGGAAGGCGCCGCCGGTGATGGGCACGTTGTCGGTGTTGCCTTCGACGGCGATGGGGTGGACGTGGTCGACGTTCAAGAGCGCCGCGATCTCGGTGAGCAGGGGATCGCCCTGGCTCTCCAGGGTGGCGGAGCCGGAGCTGAAGAGGAGGCTGTCGGTGAGCACACGGATCGCCAGGCCGCGTGTTTCGATCGCGACGTGTACGGAGCGCGCGAACCCGTGCCGCGCGGCGTAGGCGTTGAGCTCGCGTGCGAGCGCTTCGAAGCTGGCCTGCTCCTGCTGGGCGGCGGAGACCTGCACGCTCGCCGCACTGGCGGCGCTGGCGGCCGCGGACTGCGCGCTCGACTGCGACTGCGCGCTGCCCGCCTGCCCGCCGGACACGTGTTCGAGTTCGGAGGTGACGTTGGGGGTGAGTCGCACGATTGCGGGTGTGTCGATCGTGGTGGGCGCGCGACTGGAGTTGGCGGACGCGCCGGGCTGCTCGATCGACTTACCACCCGGCAGGATGTCCCCGGAGAAGGCCGCCTTGAGCGCCATCTGCAGGGTCCGGTACTTGGAGATGTTGACCGAGGAGATCGAGAAGAGGACCATGAAGAGCGCCATCAGCAGCGTGATCATGTCGGCGTAGGTGAGCAGCCACCGCTCGTCGTTGTCATGCTCGGCGCCGTGCCCGCGGCGGCGAGAGTGCCCACGCGCCATGGCTAAGAATCCCTCCCGTAAGTCCGTGCGCGCTCAGCACCCCCGGTACACGCATCCCCACACCGAACCGCCGGCCGCGTGTGCCTGCGCCGGACCATTAGGCCGCCTCGGCCTGCAGGCTCTCGCTCGGCGAGGAGACGCCCGCGCCGTCCTCGGTGTCGCGCTCGGCGGGCGGCAGGTAGGACATCAGCTTTTCCGCGACCAGGCGCGGGTTGTCGCCGGCCTGCAGCGAGAGGATGCCCTCGAGCGTCATCATGCGCAGCTCGACCTCTTCGCCGGAGATCGCCTTCAGGCGGTTGGCGATCGGCAGGAAGATCACGTTGGCCGCGCCGACCCCCATCAAAGTCGCGAGGAAGGCGGCCGAGATCGAGGGCCCGAGCGTGGAGGGGGCGGCGAGGTTCTGGAGCACGTGCACGAGCCCAAGCACGGTGCCGATGATGCCCATCGTGGGCGCGAACCCGCCGGCCTTCTCAAACGGCGCAGCCCCGGCCGCGTGCCGGGCGGCCATGCCGTTGACCTCGGCCTCCATGATCGTGTGGACCATCTCGGGGTCAGTGCCGTCGACGACGAGCTGCAGCGCGTTGCGGGTGAAGGAGTCCTCGACCTCACCGAGCTGCGCGTCGAGCGCGAGCAGGCCGTCGCGCCGGGCCTGGTCTGCGAGCGACACGAGCAGGTCCAGACGCCCGCGCATGTCGGGCGGTTCGGCTGAGAAGGTCAGCTTGTAGAGGGAGGGGATGCGCTTCATCGACTGCATCCCGACGCTCGCGAGCGTGACTCCGCAGGTGCCGCCGAGGATGATCAACAGCGCGGGGATGTTGATGAACGACGCCGGAGAGGTGCCGTCCATCATGGAGGAGAGCAGCAGGGCGCTGAAGGCGATCCCGATCCCGATAGCTGTTGCGGCCTTCATCGCCCCCGTTGATCGGCCGCAGGTCGCGAACCTTCAGTATTCTCAGGCGAAAATCAGTGGATGCCGGGAAAATCAGTGGATGCCGGTGCCTCCACCGGTCCCCGCAGATGCGGGGCCGCTGTACACCAAACGCTGGAGAGGCGCTCGGGCGCCTATTTGTCTGGTGTGTCGTCGACGGCGAACAGCGGCGCGCTGTCTTGCCGCCCGCGCGAGCGGGGGGTGGGCTCGTGCTCGGGGCGGCGGTTGCGCATCGCCTCGGAGAGGACGTCCACGCGCCAGGCGCGCATCGCGGCGGCGACCTCGTCGGGGCTCTCGGCGACCACGACCTTCGCGGTGGTGGCGAGCGTCACGACGGTATCGGGGGTGGACTCGATGGTGACGATCAGATCGGGGTTCAGTTGGAATGGCTCGTCGGTGTGTCCGAGCCTGTGGAGGGTGATCATGGGAGCCTTCTCTCGGTGGGAGTGTCGCCCGGCGGTGGGGCGCGACACGCTGTCGCGGCCACGCCCCACCCGGGCGCCTCGTGTCGTCCCTGACTGCTACTGCACCATAGTCACCACCGTCTGGAGCATTTCGTCGGCGGTGGTGATCACCTTCGAGTTGGCCTGGTAGCCGCGCTCGGCGGTGATCATGTTGGTCATCTCGGTGGCGAGGTTGACGTTCGACATCTCGAGCTCCCCGGCGACTGTCTGTCCGAAGGCGCCGGTGTCGGGGGTGCCCACGGTCGGCGCGCCCGAGTTGGTGGTCTGGCCCCACAGCGATCCGCCGAGGCGCTCCAGGCCGTCCTGGTTGGGGAACTGCGCCAGGGAGAGGTATCCCGCGGTGACCTGCTGTTCGTAGGTCGGGGATTTGGGGTTCTCGTCGGTGTAGCTGACCGCTCCGTCCTCGCCGATCGACACGTTGGCGGACCCGGGGGGGATCACGATGTAGGTGTCGTTGGCTCCGGGCGCGTAGGTGGTTTCGGCTCCTTTCCCGGTCGCGACCGCTTCGCGGCCGATCACGTAGTCCCCGGCCTGTGTGGTGAGGAAGCCCTTCGTGTTGGTCGTAAGGTCGCCCTCGCGGGTGTACTGGAAGCCGGCCGGCAGTTTGGCCGTGTACGGGGGTTCGGCCGGCGGCGTGCCGCTGCCGACGCGCAGGAACCCTTCGCCCTGGATGGCGACGTCCAGCGGGTTGTTGGTGGACTGGAAGGAGCCCTCGGTCATTTCGTTGTCGGTCGAGGCGACGACCACGCCGAGTCCCACCTGCATGGGGTTGGTGCCGCCGTTACTGGTGGTCGGCGCGGAGGCTCCCCGCACGATCTGCGCCAGCGAGTCGGCGAACGTCACACGCTGGGACTTGTAGCCGATCGTGTTGATGTTCGCGAGGTTGTTGGCGGTCACGTTGAGCATCGTCTCATTGGCGTCAAGGCCGCTAATCGCGGCGTACATTCCTGACATCATGGTTGCGTCACTTCCTTTCGCGGCCTCCTCGAAGAGGTCCGGCCGTAGTTGTCTGGTCGTGGTTGTGGTTGGGTGAAAGCGTGTCGGCGCCTCAAGCAATGACGGCGCTGTCGATGTTGGTGAACACGTGTTCGCGCATGTGTTCCGGGCTGACCGCCGTGACGACGGTGCGGTTGTTGACAGACACCACGAAGGCGGTGCCGTTGACAAGTACGATCGAATCGCGGGAGCCCTTGCCGGCTGCGCGTCCAACGCCCTCCTGCAGCCGGCCGAGGGTGGTGGGGTCGAGCGCGATCCCGCGTCGCTGCACGCGCTCGAGCGCGTGCTTGGAGAAGCGCAGCGGTTCGGCCCCGCCCGCCGTGGCCGGTCCAGAGGTGGATAGGGGCGCGCTGGTCTTGTCGGTCGCCTCCTTGAGGACGTTGGCGAAGGACGGGCCCGAGGCAGGCCCACTCTCAACCGCAGGACGCCCACTTTCGATCGACGCCGGCCCACCGGCCCTCCGGCTCGGCGCACTCGCGGCCCCAGGAGGCAGCAGCGCAGGGTTGAGCTCGACGCTCACGAGACCTCCGTCACGCCGGTGAGTTCGATCCCTGGGGTGCCTTCGATCGTGAGGGTGGCGCCTTCGGGTGTGATCTCGGCGCTCTGCACGGAGCCGCTCTGGGTGGCACCGGTGGCGGGGTCGGTGTAGGAGACGGTGTGCCCGATCAGCGCGACCGCCTGGGCGACGCGCTGGGCGGTGGCGGACTGGGTGCCCTCCTGGGCGATGTTGGTGGTCTGCTCGAGCTGGGAGAACTGAGCGAGCTCGCTGATGTATTCGGTGCCGTTGCTTGGTTCCAGAGGATTCTGGGCCTGCAGCTGGGCGACCATCAGCTGGAGAAAGGCGTTCTTGCCGAGTTCGCCGCTCGGGTTGACGGGTTCCGCGGTAGGGGACCCCGTGGCGGAACCGGTCTTGCCGGCGCTTGGGGTGGTGGCGGCAGGGAGCGCCGCGGTGGTGGGGGAGGGGGTGATTGTGGTCATAGGGTTGCCTCGCTTCTCGTGCTTGGGGTGCATGTGTGCTTTCGGGGGTGGTGTCTGCTCGGTCGTTCTGGTGAGCGTGCGGGGGTGTGTGCGTAGGGTCAGTCCGTCTGTCTGTCTGTCTGTCGTCTGGGAGTGCTTCAGGCGAGCACGTTGACGAGCGTCCCGCGTGTGGGCGCGGGCGCAAGTTGCGCCTCCTCTTGGGCTTCAGAGTCGGGGGCGGGAGTGGTAGGAGCTTCGGTCGTGGCTGTCTGTCCGGAGCGGGCGCCGCGGGAGGAGGCTTCACCGCTGCCGGCGGAGCCGTCGCGGCCACCACCCCCGAGGGCCGTGCCCCCGTCCTGGGCGGCGGCGTGACCGTGACGGCCGACACTCAGGCGCGCGAGGTCGAGGCCGAGCGAGCTGAGCGACTGGCGCAGCTCGGCGTGGGCGGCGGCGAGCGCCTGCGCGGCGGCGGGCGTCTCGGCGGTGACGCGGGCCAGCAGGCCCTGGGCGGTCTGGGTGAGGTGGATGCGGATCTCGCCGAGCCCTTCGGGCTCGAGCGCGATACGTGCCTGGGCGAGCCCTTGGCGGGCGGCGAGTTGGATTGTGCCGTGCAGCGTCTCGATCGCCTGCTGCAGGCTCACGCCGTAGTCGAGTAGTGGCCCCTGGCCGAGCTCCGGTTCCTCGCCGCTCGGTGCGGCGGAGAGCTGCACTGAGCCAGAGCCTTCGGCGAGTCCGCCCGCTCCACCGGTGCCCACCCCACCACCACCCGCGTCAGTGCCTGGGGAGGCCTGGGCGGCGTCGGGGACCCACAGCTTGTCGTGAGCACTCGCGTCGCCGGCCGAGCGGGGACCCTGCTGCTCGGCGGACCGGTGCGCGCCCGCCTGGGAGCTCCAACTCCTGGTGCCCCCGGCCCCAGCGCCCTCCATGTGTGTGGCGGAGCTGAGGGTGGCGCCTGCGGCGGGAGCCTTAAAGATCGGCGGGGACGCCTTGGCTTGGCTGGTGGAGGAGGCGTGAGCCACCTGGGAGGCTGCGGAACCGACGGAGGTCGGGAGCGGAGGACTCCCTGCGGTTGGCGTCGAGACGCCGCCGGTCGGCGTCAGGTCACCAACCGGTGGTGCGCTCGTGTGGATCCCGGGGACCGCGTCTGCGCCCTTAGCGTCGGCGGACGACCCCTCCAAGTCAGTCGCGGCTGCGGGGCTCGCAGCGCCGTCGCCGGCGTCGCATACGGCCGGGATATCAGGCGTGTCGGCAGCTACGTTGGTGGCAGGGTTGTTTGCGGCAGGACCGTTCGCGGCGGTGACGTTTGTGGCAGTGACGTTCGTGGCACGATCGTTCACCGCGGGAGGCGTGACCGCGCTGCGTGTCCCACCGGCACCGGCACCAGTGGTGCCCGGGGGGCAGGGAGCTGCCGAGGGGCAGAGAGGAACGGTGGCGGTAGAGGAGGCGTCAGCCCCCACCCCCCGCACCCTGTGAACGGGCGTGTTGCGGGAGGCCGTGGGGGAGGAGCTCGCTGAGTGACTCTGCTGCTGGCCTTCCGCAGTGGCGGTCCGGGCCCATTCAGCATCGAGTGCGCTCTGGAAGGGCGCCCCTTCGGGGGGAGCGCCCGGTGGCGCGCCGCCCGTGGGTGGAGGGATCGGTTCCCGCCCACCCGGAGCGGTGGGGGTGGTCTGGGCGGCGGGGGTGGTCATACGACCACCCCCGGGGTGGTGGCGGGGCCGGTGGAGGCCGGGGCGGTGGTGTCGGTGTAGGGTGACCCCCCCACCCCGCTCTGGCTGTAGGCGGCGGCGTAACCGAGCACTTTGGTGACGTACTGCTGGGTTTCGGAGTAGGGGGGCACGCCGCCGTACTGCTGGACGGCGCCGGGCCCGGCGTTGTAGGCGGCGAGCGCGTCGGCAGTGTTGCCGGCGAATTGGTGCAGCAGCTGAGAGAGGTAGCGGGCGCCGCCTTCGATCGACTGGGTGGGGTCGAGCGGTTCGGTGACGCCGAGCGAGGCGGCGGTGGAGGGCATCAGCTGGGTGAGCCCGAGTGCGCCAGCGCTGCTACGGGCGGAGGGATTGAACCCGGACTCCTGCTGGATCAGCCCGGAGAGGAT
This sequence comes from uncultured Solirubrobacterales bacterium, assembly GCA_963706545.1. Classification (GTDB taxonomy): domain Bacteria; phylum Actinomycetota; class Thermoleophilia; order Solirubrobacterales; family Solirubrobacteraceae; genus Palsa-744. Next base: position 3,830,332 of record OY970161.1, on the reverse strand, counting down.
CGCGGGGTCGAGCCCGTTACGGGCGGCGGCCTGCTCGATCAGCGGTGCGTAGGCGGAGCTATCGCCGGCCGCACCGGCGCCCACGGGTGCGGCGGTGTAGGCGACTGTCGTGGGGATGTCGGACGTGGCGGACGTGGTGTAGGCGTTGGCTGTGGGTGTGGCTGAGGTGTACCCGTTGACTGGCAGCAAGGAGGTGTAGGCGGCGTCTGAGGTTGGCGTGGGAGCGACGTAGGCGTCGGCTGTCGGGGTGGCCGAGGCAGCGCCGGCGACAGGCTCAGACGACGGGTACGCACCGGCTGTCGCGGCGGAGCTTTCGCCCCCGGCCTGAGCGGCGTCGAGGGCCGAGGCGAAGGTGTTGGAAGTCCCGCCCACCCCGGCCGCTGGGCCGTGTTCGAGCTCGGCGAGGAGCGCATGCAACTGCTGGATGCGTTCGCCGGCGGCGGGAGCGGTGCTGGCGGCGACAGGTTCCCCACCGCCGGCGCCGGCAGCGGCGATCGGTTCCAACCCACCCACGGCGGCAGCGCTCATGCGGCGCTCCGGCGGAAGCGCTCAAGGGCGATCTCGTCGAGTTGCTCGCCTTCGCGCCGACCAACCTCGTGCTCGTGCTCGGCACGCCGGCGGTCCTTGAGGCGCTCGAGGATCTCGTGCTCGCGCGCGGCGTGGCCGAGCTGGGTGTCACGCTCGGCGACGTCGGCCTCGTGGCGCTCGAGCTCGCGCATGCCCATCGTGCGCTGCGCCTCGACGTGCTCGACGAAGGCCTGGCGTGCGAGGAGCTCGGCGGCGCTGACGGTACTCTCGCGCCCGCCCTCCCCGGCCGCGAGCCGCTGGTGGGTGAGAGCCTGCTCGAGGTGCTCCTCGACACGTTGTAGGCGGGCCTGGCTACCGGCGCGCTGGGAGAGGGCGCGGGCGAGCTCCTGCTGGGCGAGGTTCTCCTTGCGCTGGCGCAGGGCGCGGATGCGCTCGAGGCGAAAGCGAAACGAGGGAGCGGTGCTCACGGCCGCGTAATCGGACGTGCGGCGCGGTTCTTGAGGGGTATCCCGGTAGGGACGTGCTGCTGTGGTGGTCGAGGGTCAAGTGAGGCGATGGATCAGAGCTCACCCACCCGAAGGCGCGGTGGGCCCACGTCGAGCCCCGCGGCGACGGGTCCCGGAGGGGTAAGGCCATCGGCCGCATCCAGTGTGCGGGCCTACCGGGATACGTCCTGAGCCCACGACCACTCTTTAGGACCTCACGACCAGATCGGAGTAAGCTCTTGTGTATCCGCCACGGCCGCAGAGGCGAATCCATCGTTTTTCCCGGAAAATCCGAAGACGATTTTTGACCGACAGTTAGATTTATTCATCGAAACGTGATCCGAACTCCCCAACTATTCGTAAATCAAGCATAAGTCCGTACCGTCAAGGCATGGACCTGGAGAAACGTCGGAAAGGCGGTCCGGCGGGACCGACCGATCAAGCAAACACGCCCTGGGGAAGAAGACATGAGCAAGAAAAAGTCGGACGAAGTAGTGATCACGCTCTCTCCGTTGCAAGTGGAGCAGGTGATGCGCGGGGCGGGCCGCAACCGCAACGGGACCGTGTCGAACCTACTGCTGGCGGCGTTGGACCACGCCTACCAGCCGGCGGAGAAGAACGGCGCTAGAGGGAGGCCCTCGCCGTTGCAGAAGGCCACACGCGCGGCGCTGGAAGAGGCGCTCGAGGATCCGCAGCTCTCGCAGTCGCTGCTGCGGGGACTGGCAATCCTCGCCTCCTACGGCCCGGACCGCCCGTGGCGAGCGATCATCGACCTGGCCGGGCAGTTGGGGATGTCGCCGTTGACGACCCACCGTTACGTGAAGACGCTGCGGGCAGTGGGCCTGCTGGAGCAGAACCCCTCGACGCGCGAGTATCGCCCCGTGGCGGTGTAGTGCTCAGAGAGTGAGCCCGAGCGAGGGGATCGCGGAGGTCCCGGAGAGATCGGCCTGCGCGTCCCCGAACTCGGAGGCCACCCCCGGGGGCTCCTCGACGAGGACCTCCTCGGCGTCGAGTACCTCACCCGAGTGCAGCGCGAGCGACTGCTCGAGCGAGGCTGCAAGCTCCAGCAGGCGCGCATCGGAGGCGGCGGGGTCAGCGGGCTCGTCGACGCGCTGGCGCAGGAACGCTTCGATCCGAGCGCGGTGCTCGAGCGTAGCGTCAAGCAGCGGGTCACTGCCGGTGTGGTAGGCGCCGATCGCGATCAGGTCCTCCTTCTCACGCAGCGCGGCGAGCGCCGAGCGCAGGCGCTGCCCGGCGGCGAGGAGCTCGGGAGAGACGATCTCGCCGGTGAGGCGGGAGACGGACTGGAGTACGTCGATCGCGGGGTAGTGCCCGGCGTGGGCCAGCGAGCGGGTGAGAACCAGGTGTCCGTCGAGAATCGAGCGGACGGCGTCGGCGATCGGCTCGTTGAGGTCGTCGCCGTCGACGAGCACGGTGTAGAGACCGGTTATGGAACCCTCGGGGGAGGTGCCCGCGCGCTCCAGCAGTCGCGGCAGCAGCGCGAACACAGAGGGGGTGTAGCCGCGGGTGGCGGGGGGCTCGCCGATCGCGAGGCCGATCTCGCGCTGGGCGGTGGCGAAGCGGGTGACGGAGTCCATCATCAGCATCACGTGGTGGCCCTGGTCGCGGAAGTGCTCGGCCAGGGTGGTGGCGGTGAAGGCAGCCTTGATGCGCACGAGCGCGGGCTCGTCAGAGGTGGCGACGACGACGACGGAGCGCTCGAGGGCCTCGCCGAGGTCGCGCTCGACGAACTCGCGCACCTCACGGCCACGCTCGCCGACGAGCGCGATGACGTTGACGGTGGCGGAGGTGGAGCGGGCGATCATCCCGAGCAGCGAGGACTTGCCCACGCCTGAGCCGGCGAAGATCCCGAGGCGCTGCCCGCGCCCGCAGGGGACGAGCGAATCGAGCGCCCGCACGCCGAGCGCGACGCGCTCACGGATGCGGGGCCGGCGCAGAGCGGAGGGTGGAGGGGCGACGGTCGAGCGGCGCCCCGCCCCCTCGTGGCCCTCTCCGACCACGTCCCCGAGCCCGTCCAGAGGGGCGCCGAGCCCGTCGAGGACGCGCCCGAGCAGGTGGGGGCCGACGGGCACGCGGAAGGGAGCGCCGGTGGGGAGGACCTTGGTGCCGGGGCCGATGCCCTGCAGCTCGCCAAGGGGCATCAGCAGGGTACGGCCCTCGCGGAAGCCGACGACCTCGGCGGGAACCGCCCCGCGGTGACGGTCCGCCCCGACGAGGCACACCTCGCCGACCTCGGCCTGCAGCCCGGTGGCCTCGATGATCAGCCCGATGAGGTTGCTCACGCGCCCGTGACAGCGCGCGAGGTCGGCGCCGGCGAGCGCGGCACGTGAGCGGCTGAGTAGCTCACTGCTCACGTGGACCTCGCAGGAGCTCGGGTCCCAGAGGGGGTGGCGAGCAGGATCGTCTTGTTGGGATCGTCCACGTGTGTGGGGCGGAGCACTACGGTGGTGCGCGCGGGGCGTCGTGCCCCGCGGCGATGCGCAGTGTGGGGCCGGGGCGTTCTCACAGGTGGTGCTCCCCGCCCGCAGCGGTCTCTTCGTCGGGGTAGGGCTCCTCGCCGCGCGCGGCCTCTTCGCGGTGGTGTGTCTCCCCACCTCCGAGCTCGGCCTGGATGACCTCACGGGCGCGCTCCAACTGGGTCTCGACCGTCGCGTCTACCTCGCTCTCGAGCGTACGTACGATCGCACCGCCGGGCCCGACGCGGCGGTCAGCCTGGACGTCGCAGTGCTCGATGCCACCTACCTGGGCCTCCAGCTCGGCGCAGGCGGCGGAGACGGTCTCGAGGTCGCCAGGGTCAACCAACACGGTGACGCGACGGCGGTCGGTCACGCGGCGCAGCGCGCCGCGGACAGTGTCGAGGACTCGCTCAGGCTGCACCTCCAGCGTGCCGGCAAGGATCTTCGCGGCGAGCGCAAGCGCCAACGCCACGGCGTCGCGCTCGGTCTCCTCGGCAAGCTGCTCGCGCAGCGCCAGTGCCTCCGTGAGCGCCTGCCGGAGGGCGTTCGCGGCTGAGCGGGCCTCGGACAGGCCATCCTCGCGGCCGAGGGTGAGACCCTCGGCGTGGCCCTCGGCACGCGCGAGCTCGCGGATGCGCTCGGCCTCGGCGGCGGCGTCGGCGAGGATGCGCGCAGCGGTGCCGGGAGGCGGAGGCGCCGAGGGCTCGAGCTGCTCGAGGAGGTAGCTCACACCACCGCTTCCTCTTCGCCCTCGCCGTCCCCGGTGGAGAGCACGATCGTCCCGGCCTCCTCGAGGCGGCGCACGACGGCGACGATGCGGCCCTGGGCGGCCTCGACGTCGCGGCGGCGTTGGGGCGGCTGGATCTCCATCTCCTCTTTGAGCATCGCGGCGCCGCGCTCGGACATGTTGGTCAGGAGCTTCTCCTTGACGGCGTCGGGGACCCCGCGCAGCGCGAGCACGAGGTCCTTCTGGTTGGCCTCACGGAGCACCTGCTGGATCGCGCGGTCTTCGAGGTTGGCGATGTCCTCGAAAACGAACAGCATCCGGCGGACCTCCTCGGCGAGCTCGGGGTCGGTGGCGGCGAGGTGCTCGAGCACCGCGCGCTCGGTGGAGCGGTCGGCCTGGTTGAGGATGTCGGCGAGCGCCTTGGCGCCCCCGGCGGTGGAGTAGTCCTGCTCGACCACGGTGGTGACCTTCTGGCGGATCACCTCTTCGACCTGCTGGATCACGGAGGGGCTGGTCTCGCCCATGCGCGCGATGCGCAGCGCGATGTCGGGCTGCAGCTCCTCGGGCAGGCGGGCGAGAGTCTGGGCGGCGAGCGCGGTGGGGAGGTTGGCGACTACCAGTGCGATCGTCTGTGGGGCCTCGGTGCGCAGGAAGCCGACGATCTGCTCGGGGGGGGTGTGGCTCAGGAACTCGAAGGAGCGCGCCTCGTTGGCGCTGGAGAGCCGCGCGAGCAACTCCTCGGCGCGCTCCGGGCCGAGCGCGCGCTCGAGCACTTCGCGGACGAGCTCGACCCCGCCCATCACGTCGCCCACGCTGTCGGTGCCCGCAACGGCGGCGAGCTCGGCGAGGATCGCCTCGGTGGTGTGCTCCTCGATCGCGCCGAGCTTGGTCATTTCGAGGGAGAGGCTTTCGATCTCCTCCTGGCGGAGGTGCTGGAGGACCTCCGCGGCGCGCTCGGCGCCGAGGGCGGCCATCAGCACGGCGGCCTTGCGGCGGCCGCCGACGCGCATGGCTGGAACCAGTGCCCCCCCAACCAGCGCGGTGGTGGGGGCATCGGACGCAGGGGGGAGCTGGATTGCCATCAGGCCTGCCTCGCGAGCGCGCCGGCGCAGATGTAGTCGCGGTCACTCGTGCCTCGGTCAACCAGCGCGAGCGCTCTCCTGGTCATCCCTCCTCCTGCATCCAGCTGCGCAGCTGCTGAGCGACGCGGTCGGGGTTCGACTCGGCGAGCTGCTCGACTTGGCGGCGTATCGGAGCTCCACCTCCCCCGCCGGCGCCGGCGGGTGAGGCGACGAGCGTGGGCGCGTGGTCGGCAGGCCGCGGGGGGATTTCGCGTTCGAGTTCGGAGAGGCGCACGGGCAGCTCGAGCTCGCGCAGCCAGGAGGGCTCGTTGTCGAGGCCCTCCTGCTCGCGGCGGCGCAGCGCACGGGTGGTGAAGAACAGGAAGAGCGCCGAGGCGAGGCCGATCAGGGCGTACTTGGCGTAGCCGAGCATCCCACCGGAGGAGCCTTCCGCGGCGGTGGCGGTGGGCTTGGCGAAGGCCATCTGAGCGACCGACACGGTGTCCCCGCGCTTGGGCTGCAGGCCGGCGGCGTTGGTGACGGCTTCCTTGATCGCGGTGACTGACGCGGCGGGCACGGTGCTGTCGAGCAGCACGGAGACGTGCTCGCTTTCGACTTCGCCGGGCGCGACGGTGGAGTGAGTGACGGTCTTTGCGACCCCAAGCGTGGAGCCGGTGATTTCGTGCTTGTAGTTGGACTTACCGGAAGTCCCGGTCTGGGCGTAGGCGGGGATGTTGGCGGTGCCCGTTGCACCGGCTCCGCCGCCGCCGGAGCCGGTGAGTGTTTCGATGTTCTTGCTCTGCTGCAGCGGCACGCCGGCCTTGCCGTAGCTGAGCGATTCCTGGGTGGTCTGGTTGGTGTTGAGGTTGGCGTACACCTGCACCACGGCCTTGCCGGGACCGATCGTCTGGGCGAGCATCTCGTCGAGGCCGGCCTCCTGCCCGTCGTCGTAGCGTTCCTCGGCGGCCTGCTTGCCGTTGGCACCGCCGCCGGCTTCGCCGCCCGGGGAGGGCCACAGCAGCTGGCCGGTGCCGTCGGTGATGGTGACCTTCTGCAGCTGCAGCCCGGGCACGGAGGAGGCGACGAGCTGGGCGATGCCGCGCACGGAGGTCGAGCTCAGCGAGCTCGTCCCGCTGAGCAGGACGGCGGCGGAGGAGGCGTTCTGGCCTTCGCCGAAGAGCTGGTTCTGGGGGTTGGGCAGGACGAGCTCGACCTGGGCGCCGGAGACTCCCTGGATGTTGTCGATCGTCTGCTCGAGCTGGCCCTGCAGCGCTCGCTGGTAGGTGACCTGCTGCTGGAATTGACTTTCGCCGAGGCTCGATTTTTCAAACAGCGAGAAGCCGGGCTGCGCGTTGCCGAGCAGTCCGGCGCCGGCGAGTGCGACCCGGGCGCGGGCCGTCTGGTTGGACTGCACTGCCAGCGCGGTGCCGTTGTTCTGCAATTCGTAGCCGATCCCCTGCTCGCTGAGGGCGCTCGTCATCTTCCCGGTCTGCGCCGGTTCGAGGCCGGTGGCGAGCGTCGAGTAGGAGGGCCGGGAGACCAGGTGCACGAAGAGGTAGATGAACAGGATCCCGGCGACCGCACCGGCGCCGAGGATCAGCCATCCGCGGGGGGTGAGTCGAGTGGCGAGCTGTTTTACGGGCATGGGTCAGGTGTGGGTCTGGGAGAGGTGGGAGGGAGTGAGGTCGATGCGCGGAGTGGTGGGAAGGCCGGCGGCTACACCTGGGTCTGGAAGATCTGCTGGGCGGCTTCGACTGCCTTGGTGCGAATCTGTGAGGCGAGCTGCATCGCGAGCTGCGCGTCCTCGACGGTGACCACGGCGCTCTCGGGGTTGGAGGCGGTGCCGGTGGCGAGCGCCTGCGCGGCGCCGGCGGCGCTCTGCTGGCTTTGGTCGAGCGAGGAGATGGCCTGGGTGAGCGCTCCGTCGAAGCCGCCGGATTCGCCGCTGGCGGCGCCTTCGACACCGGTGGCGGTGGAGGTCCCGCCCACGCCTGTGGCGCCCGACGTTTCGCTCGGGCCCAGGCCGGCGACGCTCTGCGAGAGCACCCCACCGATCGCGCCGATCGGGGGCAGCGTCACTTGAGGATCCCGAGAGTCGCGGTGAACATCGACTTGGAGGTCTGCATCGCGGTCACGTCGGACTGGTAGGAGCGCGACTCGGAGATGAGGTTGACCATTTCGGTGACGGTGTTGACGTTGGGCATCTTCACGTAGCCCTGCGCGTTGGCTTCGGGGTTGCCGGGGTCGTAGACCTCCTGGTCGGGGGTCTTGTCGGCGACGATCCCCGCGACCTGCACGCCGCCCGCGGGCGGATGCGTGAGAGGGCCGCCCACGCCCGCCGAGGTCGCGCCGCCGCCCGCCAGGCCGGCGTCGATGCTGCTCCCCGCGCCGGGCGTCCCGCCCGGGGCAAGTGCTTCGGAGAGCGTGGCTTCGAAGTTCGAGGAGGCGGAGCCGGTCTGCTGGAGGAGCACCTCCTGGCGCTGGTAGGGCTGGCCGTTGGCCGCTTTGGTCGTCTGCGCGTTGGCGAGGTTCTCGGAGGTGACGTCCATCCGCACCCGTTCGGCGCTGAGCCCGGAGCCGGCGATTTCGATGGCGTCGAAGAGACCCATCAGCTGACCCCCATCGCGGAGCGCATGATTTCGTTGCGGGTCCCCATCACCTGCACGATCGCCTCGTATTCGAGGCCGTTCTCGGCGAGCTGCGCGGATTCTTGGTCGATGTTGACCCCGTTGCCTTCGGGCCCCACGACCTGGGAGCTAACTTCGGGCTTGAACTGCACTTCCGCGGGGGACTCCCCGTCGGCGAGCGCCGCGCGCAGCGCGCCCTGGAAGTTGAGGTCCTCGCGGCGGTAGCCGGGGGTGTTGGCGTTGGAGATGTTGTTGGTGAGCAGCGTCTGGCGCGCCCACGCGCCGCGCGCTGCGCTTTCCAATGCCATCTGGGTGGTGTCGATCAGGGACATCCGGTCGGTGAGGGACGGGGGTGAACGCTGAGCTTGCCCTCCGTGGGCCTGACCGACTCGCATCCGTGTGAGCCGTCCCCGGGCAGGCCCGGTTGCTCCGGTCATCGGCAGGCCGGCGGGGAGCTTGAGCGCGTCTGGGCCGGCGCGTGGGGTGCAGCGGCGCGGGACTGGCTCCGGGGTGGGACCTGGTGCGTGGGCTGAGACCGGGCGTGGGGCGGCCCGGGCGCGGGTGCTGGGCCGGCGCGTGGGGTGCTGGGCCGGCGCGTGGGGTGCTGGGCTGGCGCGCGGGTTGCGACAGGTGAGCAGCCGCGGGCCCTGCAATTACTCCATCCGTCGAAGGCCGAGCGCCCGCCCGCGCGGGAAAATCCCGCGGTGAGCTCCTCGCTGAGCACTTCTCCGAGCACGCCCGCGGCCCTTGGGTACCGGCCCCAGGCTTCCTTCCTGGACGAGCTGTTTGACCTCGACGGGATGCCGCGCGTCGGCGGGGTCCCCTTCGGCCCACTGGTCGCGGAGCTCGAGCGGCTGGGACCCGAGGGGCTGGTCGAGGCGGGCCGTCGTCGCGACGCGGTCTTCATGCAGCAGGGCATCACCTTCGAGACCAGCGGCGAGAGCGGCGCCTCGCACGAACGGCCGTTCCCGCTGGACCTCGTGCCGCGGGTGCTCAGCGGCGCGGAGTGGCGCGAGATCAAGCGCGGCCTCGCGCAGCGCATCCGCGCGCTCAACCACTTCGTCGACGACGTCTACCACGCCCGCGAGATCGTGCGCGAGGGGTTGGTGCCGTGGCGACTGGTGGCGGGCTGCCCGCACTTCGCGCGGGCCGTACACGGCATCCGGCCGCCTGGCGGCGTCTACACGCATGTGGCGGGCTGCGACCTCGTGCGCGACAGCGACGGCGCGTGGAAGGTGATCGAGGACAACGTGCGCATCCCCTCGGGCATCTCCTACGTGCTGGAGAACCGTGCGGCGATGGCGCGCCTGGTGCCCGAGCTGTTCGCCTCCTACCGGGTGCGCCCCGTCGACCACTACCCCCAGCTGCTGCTTGGGGCGCTGCGCTCGGTGGCCCCCTCGGCGGAGAGCGAGGCGACGGTGGTGGTGTGGACGCCCGGCCCCGCCAACCCAGCGTACTTCGAGCACGCCTTCCTGGCGCGGCAGATGGGGGTCGAGCTGGTCGAGGCCTCCGATCTGGTGGTGCGCGACGACGTGCTCTACATGCGCACCACCCGGGGCCTCGAGCGGGTGCACGCGGTCTACCGCCGGCTGGACGACGACTTCGTCGACCCGCTGGAGTTCCGGCCCGACTCGCTGCTGGGGGTCCCGGGGCTGGTGCGCGCCTACCGGGCGGGCAGCGTGGCGGTCGCCAACGCGTTCGGGACCGGTGTGGCCGACGACAAGGCGATCTACTGCTTCGTCCCGGAGATGATCCGCTTCTACCTGGCGGAGGAGCCGATCCTCGAGAACGTCCGCACCTACCTGCTGTCGGACCCCGAGGTGCTCGAGCACGTGCTCGGCCGCCTCGAGGAGCTCGTGGTCAAGCCGACCGGGGAGTCCGGGGGCCGCGGGGTGATGATCGGCCCGCACGCGCAGGAGGCCGAGATTGCCCACATGCGCGAGGTGATCCGAGGGCACCCCGACCGGTGGATCGCGCAGGACGTCGTGCGCCTCTCGACCGTCCCCACGGTAGACGCCGAGGGCCGCCTGCAGCCCCGCCACGTTGACCTGCGGCCGTTCGCAGTGTTCGGCGAGCACATCGACATCGTCCCCGGCGGCCTCACGCGGGTGGCCCTGGAGGAGGGCTCGATGATCGTCAACTCCTCCCGCGGAGGAGGCTCGAAGGACACGTGGGTGTTGGAGGACGGCGACGACGCCGACCGCGCGGGGCCGCCGATCGCCGACACGCTGCCGCCGGCGCTGCCGGACTTGCGGTATGGAGAGTGGACCGGCCAGCAGCAACAGCAGCAGCAGGGCCGGAGCTGATGCTGGCGCGCATCGCCCACGAGCTCTACTGGCTCGGCCGCAACCTCGCTCGCGCCGAGTTCACCGCGCGGGCGGTGGAGGCGGTCTTCCAGGCCGAGCTGCAGGGGGCCTCGGAGAGCGTCTCGAGTGTCAGCTTCGGCTCGGGCCGTCTGCGGGCGATGCTGGGAGACACAGAGCGGGGCTCGGGACGCAGTGAGGCCCTGGGGAGCCTGACCCTGGACGGGCGGCGGCCGGGCTCGATGCTGGCGAGCATCGAGCGGGCCCGGGAGGGGGCGCGTACGGTGCGTGACGTGATCAGCGCCGAGATGTGGGAGGCGATCAACACCACCGCCCTTGGCCTGCGCGAGGGCGGGCAGCCGGGGTGGACGGGGTGGGCGGGAGTCGATTCCTCGGCGCCCGCCGGCCCCTACGCGGCCTCCCAGTACGTCAAGCAGCGCACGGCGCTGATCTGGGGGGTTGCCGATCGCTCGATGCTGCGCGACGAAGCCAAGTGCTTCCTCGACGCGGGGGGCACGATCGAGGTCTCGGACATGGTGCTGCGGATGCTGCGTATCGCGCTGCCGCCCTCCTCTGACGGCGCCGACGCGACGCCCGCGGACGGGCACGCCCTGATCCTGCTGCAGGCGGTGGGCGGCTTCCACGCCTACCTGCGCGCGGTGACCGCCCCGCCGAACGCCCAGCCGGTGGCCCGCTTTCTGCTGTTCGAGCGCGCCTACCCAGACTCGGTGGCGGCGTGCGTGGACTCGCTGCACGAGGCGTTCGCCGCCGCCGACGCGGGGCCGCGCAACTCAAAGCCCGTGCTGCGCGTCAGCCGCCTGGCGGCTGACCTGGACTTCCAGCGCCGCACGCTGCCCGACGGGGCCGAGCTGACGGGGATTTGCGAGCGCACCCAGCAGGAGCTGGCGCGCCTGGACCACGACGTGGCCGAGCGCTACTTCGCTGGGGCGTCCCCGGCAGGGGGGAGGGGGTGAGGGCGTGCACTTCGCGATCCGCTACCTGACCGAGTACCTGTACGAGGCTCCGGTGAGTGACAACCTCAACGCCCTGCGGGTGCGTCCGGCGACGACCTCCTCGCAGCGCTGCGACGAGTTCCACACCCGCATCGACCCCGAGGCGCGCGTCAGCCGCCACCTGGACTACTTCGGCACCGAGGTGCTCGAGTTCGGCATCCCCACCGACCACGACAGGCTCACCATCGACGTGCGCGCGCGAGTGGTGACCTCCGACCCGGCGGACCCCCCCGACGGATCGTGGGCGAGCCTGCGCAGCCCCTCCTACCTGGATGCGGCGGGAGAGTTTGCGCTGCCGTGGCAGGACCAGCCCTCGATCGACGGCCTGCGGGAGCTCGACGCGGCACTCGACGCCGTCAGCCCCCTACAGGCCGTGGAGCGGCTGTGCGAATTGATCCCCGACCGCTTCGAGTACCGCCCGGGGGTCACCTACGTGGGTTCGACCGTGGCCGACCTGTTGCACGCGCAGGCGGGGGTATGCCAGGACTTCGTGCACCTCTCGCTGGTGCTGCTGCGCCGCCGCGGGATCGCGGCCCGCTACGTGTCGGGCTACCTGTGGGCGGCCCCCGAGGACGGGAGCTCGGACTCGGTGGAGGTGGACACCCACGCCTGGCTGGAGGCGCTGCTGCCCGGGGATGCCAGCTCTCCGACCCACGGCGAGCCGGTGTGGGTGGGGGCCGATCCCACCAACCGCCGGCTGGCGGGGGAGACCCACGTGAAGATCGGACATGGGCGCTTCTACGCCGACGTGCCCCCGATCAAGGGTCTGTACCTGGGCGGGGTCAACTCTCAGCTGATGGCCGCGGTGAGCATCTCGCGCCTCGATCCCCAGGCGGGGGCGCGAGCGTAGCGGCGGGGGCGCCCGCTACGCGCTGTGATCCACGCGGTGCACGCGCCGGGGGGCCTGGCCGGCGTAGCCGTGGGCGGCGCGGCTGGCGCGGGCTGTCGTGCGCAGGTCGCACAGCAGCGCCTCGCGCATGCACCGAAGCGTTGCGCTCGTGCGCTCGTGCAGGGCCGCAGCGCGTTCCAGGGGGGTGCGAGCGGAGGAGGGGGGCTGCTCGGGGAGGCCCGCGGTTAGCGCGTCCCACTGGGGCGCCAGCGAGCGTAGGTCTTCGATCCGGCCGTCGCGGGCGAGCTGCAGCTCGCGCTCGGCGAGCTCGAGGATCGCCTCGTAGGGGTCGAGTGACGAGTTGATCTCCGTGGCGGGCGTGGTGGGCGCAGGGGCAGCGGTTGCCACGGCGGCGGTGCCCGTGTCGCGTTCGGTGCTCACGCGGCTCTCCCTTGTGCGATCTCCACCCACGACTCGCGCAGGTCACCCAGGATCTCCGAGACCTCCTCGAGCTTGTCGGCGTCGAGGTTCCAGCGCGCGCGGTTGACGTGGGCCAGGCTGAACTGGTAGATCGCGTGCAGCTGCTCGGCGAGCTCGGCGCCCTGCTCGAAGTCGAGGACCCCGTCGAGGTGCGCGAGGATCTGTTCCGCGTGGCGCAGCGTGTTGTGGGCGCGCTCCACTTCGCGCGCTCGCATCGCGTCTGCTGCCTGGCGCAGGAAGCGGCGCGCGCTGTCGTAGAGCATCACCACCAGCTGCGCCGGGGCTGCGCAGAGCACGGCGTTCTCGCGGTATGCCTGTGGTGATGCCGTCATGGGGGTCACGGTCTTCGTTCGCTCCTTTGCTCAGCTTGCCGGTGGGCTGTCCTGGTGATCGGTCGCACCCGCCCGAAGTTGAGGGCGTTTCCGGGGCGCCCCTGGCCGAGCGGGCGCCGGGTGACTTCGCGCCCTTAGCCGGAGGACTTGGAGCCGGAGCTCGAGCCGCCAGCGAGCGAGGCGAGCTGAGCGCTCAGCCACGAGGACTGAGCCTGGCTTTCGGCGAGGACCTTTTCCATCGCGGCGAATTCGGACTCCAACGTTTTCTGGCGTACCGCGAGCATTTCGTTCATGGTCGCGATCTTGGTGCCCAGTTCCGCGGTCTGGGCGCTGTCGCCGGTGAGGCGCGCTTCCAGCGAGCCCCCCGGGCCAGAGTTTGCGTTGATCAGTTCCTGGAAGCCTTTCGACCAGCTCTGCAGCATCTGTTCGACGCCCGCCGGGTTGGCCTGGATCGCGGCTTCCAGCTGCGCGGTGTTCACCGTCAGCTGCCCTTCGACTGACGCCTGCGAGGGGGTCCCGTTGCCGGTCGGCGCGCCCGTGCTGATGCCGATGTCCGCGAGGCTCGCCATGCCCGCCGGCAGTTCCTTGCCCGGTTCGTAGATCGACTGGCGCATCCCGGTGAGCAGGTTCCCCAGTTCGAAGTCCCCAAACAGCGTGCCCGTCTGCAGTTCGGCGGTGCTCGCCGGGTCGGCCGGGGGCTTGGTCGTCAGCTGCGTGTTGACCGTCCCGATCGTCGAGTTGTAGAGGGTCACGAACGCCTGCACCTGCGCGGCGATCGCGCTCACGCTGGGCCCCGGGGGCTGCACCTCGACGGTCACCGGCCCGGTGGTCGTGGTCAGCGCCTTCAGTTCCAGGGTCACCCCCGGGATCGCGCTCGTGAGCTTGTTCGAGGCGGAGTTCCCCGCGACCCCGTTGACGGTGTATTCCGCGTTCACGCCTTCTTTTGCCGTGCCCGCCTGTTCGACGAGTATGCCCCCCGGGTCGGAGACGGCGATGAAGCCCGCGCCCGTGGCGCCCGTTTCGCGTGTGGAGAGCACCACCGTTTCGCTCCCCACGGCCGCCGCGTAGACCGTCGCGGTGGAGTCCGAGTTGATCTGCTTGGCCAGCTCTTCGGCGGTTGTGCCCGCTGCGACTTCGATTTCCGCGCCGTCGATCGTCAGTTTTTCGGCGGCCGCGGGGATTTTGAACGTGAACGTGCGCTGCCCGGAGTTCGCGAGCTTCGTGACTTCCACCTCGTAGCCGCCCACCGCCGCGCCCGTCGTGGCGGTGGCCGCGATCCGGGTGGGTTCGCTTGAGGTCACCGACTGGGAGGTGTTGAAAAGCGCCGGCGAGCCCAGTTCCTGGGCGTCGAAGGTGAGCTGCGTGAGGCTGCTCTGGATCGACTGCAGCTGCGCGTGCTGCCCTTCCAGGGTGGTCTGCTCGTCGGTGAAGCGCGTAATCGGCGCCCGTTCGACCCCCATCAGCGCGGAGATGATTTCGCCAGTGTTCAGCCCCGAGGAGAGGCCGTTGAAGCTGATCGGCGCGCCCGTGGTGGATGAGCTCACGGTTGTCACGGCTTCCCCCTCCTATTCCACCGGCGCTCCGGCCGCGACTTCGAGCGCCTGCGCGGGGGACAGCGTCCTCAGCACGTTGCCGCCGCGGTCGCGCACCTCGATCCTCGTGCGCCCGCTCTGCTCGTCCCGTGAAAAACGCAGTTCGCGGCCCTGGGCGCTCAACGCTTCGTGCCGCTGCGCGGCGCTGGCCATCTGGTCGAGCACCTCCGGCGGGGGGCTTGCGGGGACGGTCTCGAGCGAGACCGCCAGCTCACTGGCGAACGACGCGCCGGCGCTCTGGGGCGCCGCGGACGGTCTTGCCGCTGCGAGGGGGGGCGCCGGCTGGGCGGCGGCTGGTCCCTGGGGTGGTGTGATCGGCGAGCTCATGCTGGTTTCCTCCTGAAAGCACTCTTCACGGACCCTTCCGTGGGCCGCTTTGCTCTTGGGTGTTTTCATTCTGATCGGCTGGTCGTCGAAAAACTTTAGGCCAGTTCGTTCAGGCCGTTCGAGTGCCTACCCGCGACTGCGGTCGTCTACCTGCTCACGGTCATCGACCGCTCCGGGCGATCTGTGAGGGCGCCCCCGTCGTTGAATGCTTGCCAGCGGCCAGTTCCCTTGCGAGCGTGGACCTGCCGCTCAAGTCAGGCCACTGACGTGCCGATCAGTGCGGGGTCTTTGCTTGATCGACTCCCTCGAAATCCTGGAATGGGTCATGGGGGCCGCTCTGCGGGGACGCACCACTTTCCCTCGAGAGTCGGAGCACCCACATGAAAACTATGGAGCAACGCGCTGCCAGGATCTCGGCCACCGAGGTGCTGTCGCTATGGCGGGAGTACAAGCACACGGGGGACCTCCGCCTCCGCGATCGCCTGATCTTCACGTTCACCCCGATGGTCCGCTACATCGTCTACCGCAAGGTCCGTGAGGTACCCGCGCAGTGCGACGTGGAGGACTTCCTCTCCTGTGGCCTGGAGGCGCTGATCCACTCGATCGAGCGCTACGACCCCGCCAAGGGCGCCACCCTGGAGCAGTTCGCGTGGACGCGCGTTCACGGCGCCGTGCTCGACGAGCTGCGCCGCCACGACTGGGCGCCCCGCTCGCTGCGCCGCGCCGAGCGCGCGATCAACGGTGCCCGCGAAAGCTTCACCACCGAGCACGAGCGCCGGCCCTCCCGCGAGGAGCTCGCCGTCGCCGCCGGTATGAGCCCCGCCGAGCTCAGCGGCCGCCTCGACGAGCTCGCGCTCGCGGAGGTCGGCTCGCTCAACAAGACGATCCGCTCCGAGGACTCCACCACGATCGAGCGCATCGACACGCTCGAGAGCGAGGACGAGGGCTGCGACCCCGCCCTCGCCGCCGAACGCTCGGAGGCCAAGGAGCGCTTCCGCGCCGCCTTCGCCGAGCTACCCCCGCGCGAGCGTCAGGTTGCCGTGCTGCTGTACGTGGAGGGGCGCACGCTGCGCGACATCGGCACGCGCCTCGGGGTCTCCGAGAGCCGCGTCTCGCAGATCCACACCGAGCTGCGCCGCCGCCTGCGCGAGCGGCTCTCCAGCGACGAGTTGCTGTTCACCGTCGTCTGAGGTCCTGGCTGCGCGCGCCCGCGCGGGACGGTGAGGCAACTGGGGAGTCCGGGCTGCGCGCGCCCGCGCGGGACGGTGAGGCAACTGGGGAGTCCGGGCTGCGCGCGCCCGCGCGGGACGGTGAGGCAACTGGGGAGTCCGCACGTCTTCCCGTCGGGTCCTCTCAGAATCCCCGGCACCGCCTAAAGAATCCTCGGCGCCGGGCGATCACCCGCACTGAGATGGACCTCGGCCTCTTCATCGCAGCCTCCGGCATGGTCGCTGAGCAGACCCGCCAGGCGCAGCTCTCCAACGACCTCGCCAACGCCTCGACGCCCGGCTACAAGGCCGAACAGTCACCCCAGCACAGCTTCGGGGAACTGCTGCTCTCCAACACCTCCACCGGGCAGACGGTGGGCTCGATGAACACCGGGGTGCAGCTCGGCAAGAGCGTCGTCGACCTGGCGCCCGCGGGGATGCAGTCAACCGGCCAGCCGCTGGACTTCGGCATCGTCGGCACCGGCTTCTTTGCGGTGCGCACTCCCCAGGGGGTTCGCTACACCCGCGACGGGCAGTTCACGACCTCCGCGTCCGGGCAGCTCGTGGACGGTGCCGGTGATGCCGTGCTCAGCCAGTCCGGCGCCCCGCTCCGGGTTGGTGGCGAAGGTACCGTGCCCGCCGGCTCGCTCGGTGTCTTCAACGTTCCCGGCGCGACCAAGCAGGGGGAAAACCTCTACACCGGCAGGCCCTCAGGACACGCCGCGGGGACCGTGCGCTCGGGGGTGCTCGAGGAATCGGGTGTCAACCCTGCGCGCACGATGGTCGAAATGATCGGCTCCCTGCGCAACTTCCAGTCCGGCCAGCAGGCCATCCAAGCGATCAACCAGACCCTCCAGGCCGCCTCCACCCAGGTCGGCTCCCTCGACGGGTCCTAGCAAGGAGGCGCACGATGCTCGAAGGACTGTACGCCGCCGCCTCGGGGATGGAAGCCCAGCAGCAGCAGCTCGACGCGATCGGCAACGACCTCGCGAACGCCTCGACCACCGGCTACAAGGCCGAACGCGTGGGCTTCCGCGAACTGCTCTACAACCAGGTCGACCTCGCCGGCACCGTCACGACCCAGGGCGCCGGCGCCGCCGCGCAGACAATCGGCCGCGACCAGGCCCAGGGCTCGATCCAGAGCACCGGCAACCCCCTCGACGTCGCGATCGAGGGCCCCGGGTTCCTCACCGTCCGGCGCCCGGGCGGCACGGTTGCGCTCACACGCGACGGCTCCCTGCAGGTGAACGCCAAGGGGCAGCTCACCACCGCCGAAGGCGACCTGCTCGATCCGCCGCTCACGCTGCCCCGGGGGTCCTCGCCCAGCGAAGTCGCGATCTCCCCTGACGGCACCGTCAGCGTCGGGACCAAGACGATCGGCCGCCTCGCGCTCGTCACCGTCGCCTCGCCCGACCACCTGCTCGCCGCCGGGGGCAACCTGTTCACCGCGAACGCCGCCTCCGGGCGCCCCCGTCCGAGCACGGGCGCCACCATCAAGCAGGGGGCGCTAGAGGGCTCCAACGTGGACGTCGGCAACGACATGGTGCAGATGATGGGCGCCCAGCGCAGCTACCAGTTGGAGAGCTCCGCGATCCAGACCGAAAACCAGATGCTCTCGATCGCCAACCAGCTCGTCACCTCATGAGCTCGCTCGCCCCGCTCACCGCCGCGCCGCTTGCCTCCGCCGGCCTGTCCGTGGTCGACGAAGCGCACGCGCCGGCCTCGGTACGCAATGGCTCTGCGTCGGTCAAACAGGCCTACTCCTCTGCTCAGGGCTTCGAAGAGATGCTCTTGCAGCAGCTCTCCTCCTCGCTCGTGCAGAGCAGCGGCCTCTCCGGTGAAGGTGAATCGTCCGGCGAAGGCTCAGGCGAAGAAGGCTCCTCAGAAGCGGGCGGCGAAGCGGGCGGCGGAATGCTCTCCTCGCTGCTGCCCCAGACGCTCACCGAAGGAGTGATGCGCGCGGGCGGCCTCGGTCTCGCCGGGCAGTTGATGCACTCGCTTGACCCCTCCGCCTCTGCGACCTCCGCGCCCACGAGTGCCCACGTGACCGGTGGCGCGTCTGCGCCCGCCGGCGCCGCCTCCGCGCCTGCGCCGGCCGCTGCCACGAACGGCACCGTTGCTGCGCCCCCGCTGACCGCCGCCTCGCCCGGCGCCGCCGCACAGACCGGGGGTGCGTCCGCATGAGCGCCACGCCGACGCTGAGACCGGGGCCGCGGGGCACGACGCCCCGCGCGCACGCGCCCGTTGCCGTGCTCACACACGTGGACGATCCCCCCCTGCCCTCCCTGATGGCAGGCGATCCGCTCGGCTCTGACGTGCTCGCCCGCGGGGACGGGGCTCCGGTCCCCGTTCTCGTGGAAACGGACCCGCTCGCCTCCGACGTGCTCGCTCACCTCGACGGGCAGCTCACCTCCGTACAGCGGCTGCTCGAGATCGTGCTCGAGCAGGGGGCCGCGATCCGCGCGCGTGACGTGCACACCGTCGTGCGCTTCGCTGGGCTCCTGCACGGCGAGCTCGCCCGTCGCGGCACCCTCGAGGAGACCCGCTCGGCGCTGCTCGAGCGCGCCGGCGCCCTCCTCGGGATCCCCGCGCAGGCGGTCACGCTCAGCCGGCTCTCGGTGCTGCTGCACCCTGCGCACGCGCTGCTGGCCGCCGAGCGCTCCGCGCAGCTGCGGGGCCTGCTCGAGGAGCTCCGTCGCGAGCACTCCTGCAACCGCGCGCTGATGCAGATCGAGCTCTCCTTTCTCGACCACCTCATGCAGTCGCTCGCGCTCGACGCCGGCGTGCACGGCTACGACCCCCGCGGCACCGCCACCTCCAGCGCGAGTGCCGCTCGCCACGGCGCGCTGCGCGTGCTCGACCTCTCGGCTTAGCGGTAGGCGCTCCCATGTCGATCCCCACCCTCCAGGGACTCCAGACCGCTCTCTCCGGCTTGCTCGCCCAGCAGGACGCGATCGACGTCACCGGCTCCAACATCACCAACGCCAACACCGAAGGCTACTCCCGGCAGACCGCCGTTCTGCAGACCGCCGAACCGCTGCACATCCCCGCGCTCTCCGCCGTTACCGGCGAGGGTGCCCAGCTGGGCACCGGCGTCACGGTGGCGACGATCACCCGCATCCGCAACACCTACCTCGACGCCCAGTTTCGCGCTCAGAACACTGCCCTCGGCGCCGCCTCCACCCAGGCCGAACAGCTTGGGCAGGCTCAGAGCGTCTTGAACGAACCCTCCTCTACCGGGCTCGCCTCCCAGCTCTCCGCCTTCTGGAGCTCCTGGAGTGAACTCGCCGTCTCGCCTTCCGAAGCCGCCCGGGTCGAAGTCGTCGGCGCCGCCACCCAGCTCACCGGCACCCTGCACCAGCTCTCCTCCGAGCTTCAGTCGATCGAAGGCCAGGCCTCCGCCCAGTACGCCGCGGTCACCGGTCCCTCCGGCGAAGTTTCCTCCGACGCCGCTCAGCTCGCCGAACTCAACCACCAGATCAAGCTCTCCCTGCAGGCCCACCAGCAGCCCAACACCCTCGAAGACCGCCGTGATGAGCTGCTCGACAAGCTCTCCGCGCTCGCCTCCGTCACCGTCACCAAGGAAGCCGACGGCACTGACACCGTCACCTTCGGCAACGCCGCCCTGCCGCTCGTCGCCGGGTCCACCGTCAACTGGCCCCAGGCGCTCACCCCGGCCGCGGGGGGGCAGCTCGGGGCGCTACTGGAACTTTCGAGTCCCACCGGCGCCCTCGCCTCCTACCAGACCGGCCTCAACGAAGTCGCCGCGACGCTTGCCAGCACCGTCAACGCGATCCACACCGCCACCCCCTTCTTCAGCGGCACCACCGCCGCCACGCTCGAAGTCGCCGTCACCCCCGCTCAGGTCCAGGCCTCCTCGGAAGGCACGTCCGGTGCCAACAACGTCGCGCTGGCCCTGGCCGGCTTGCGCGGCGGCGCCGCCGACCAGCGCTACGCCGCGCTCGTCACACAGATCGGCTCCGGCGTGCGGGGCGCCAAGACCGACCAGGAAACCTCCCAGGCTGTGCTCACCGCGGTCTCCAACCAGCGCCAGGCCGTCTCTGGCGTCTCCCTGGATGAAGAAATGACCAACCTCATCACCTTCCAGCGCGGCTACCAGGCCTCCGCGCAGGCGCTCAACGTAATGAACGAAATGCTCAACACCCTCATCAACGAGACCGGCTTGTGAGCATCCCATGAGCGCGCGCATCACCTCCGACATGGTCACCTCCTCCACGCTCGCCGGGATCGACTCCGCGCAGGCCGCCCTGGCTCGTACCCAGGGGGAACTCTCCACCGGTCGAACCATCCTCGAACCGTCCGACAACCCCTTTGGCGCGAGCCAGGTCATCACCCTGCAGAGCGCCCTCGACGGGCTCACCTCCTACGAAAAGAGCGCCCAGGACGGGGTCTCCTGGATGAACACCGCCTCAGGCGCGCTCTCCTCGATCGACTCCCAGGTGCAGCGCGTCCGCGAAATCCTCCTGCAGGCGGCCAACGGGACCAACTCCCCCTCCGACCTCGCCGACCTCGCGGGCGTCGTGGAAAAGCTCACCGAAGGCGTCAAGCAGGACGCCGACACCCAGTACGCCGGCCAGTACGTCTTCTCCGGCACGCTCACCTCCACCGCCCCCTACGCCCAGGGGCCGGAAGACGAATACCACGGCAACGCCGCCCCGATCGCCCGTGCGCTCGGCCCCGGGGCCTCTGTCAACGTCGCCGTCAACCTCTCCTCCGCGCTCGGCTCCGGCACCGGCGCCGCCGACGGCAAGCTGCTCGACACGTTGCGCACGATCGCCCAGAACCTTCGAGAAGGCGCCAACCCCGCCGCCGTGGAAGCGCTCAGCACCACCGACCTCGGCCACCTCGACGCCAACCTCACCTCGCTCACCACCCTGCAGGCCGAAGCGGGGGCTGTCACCGACCAGCTCAACCTCGCGCTCAGCCGCATCTCCTCGTTGCAGACCACCAACACCGAGCAGCTCGCAAACGTCCAGGACGCCAACATCGCCAAGGTCTCGATGGAATACACCAACGAGCACGCCGCTTTCGAAGCGGCGTTGAAAGCCGGTGCGTCGATCGTGCAGGAGTCCTTGCTCGAATTCCTGCACTAGTTTGCGGGAAGGGGGCGGGCCCCCCTCCCGACCTCCCCCCGGGTCGATCGAACTCCTCCTCACAACCTCACGCCCCCCTTCACCTCCACGCATTAGCCTCATGTCCTTGACCGCCACCACCTATGAGAGCTCCCGCTTCGGGACGTTCGAGATCCCCGCCGAGGAGGTGCTCGAGCTCCCGCTCGGGCTGATCGGCCTTGGGGGCCTGCGCTACGCGCTGCTCGACCGCAACCCCGGCACGGGCTTCCTCTGGTTGCACTCCCTCGAAGACCCCGGCCTCGCGCTCCCCGTCGTGGACCCCCGCGGGTTCTTCCGCTCCTTCGCGTTGGAGCTCACCGACGAGGACCGCGAGCGGGTTGGGGCGCCCGACCCTGCCGCCGCGCAGCTGTACGTCACGGTGCGCACCGCGCCCGACCCCGCCGACACCGTCGTGAACCTCCGTGCTCCGCTCGTCGTCTGGGAGCTTCGCGGCCACCAGGTGCTCAACACCGCGCCCGGGGCCGAGCTGCGGGTGCCGCTCTTCGCTGCGCCTGGGGCGGGTGGGACCGCTTCTGGGGTGCGCACCGCGGACGCAGCCTAGAGGGTGGCGCAGTCGGCCGTAGGCCGCCAAGCCGGGCCCCTCTTCCGCCAGAATCGTTCATAATCACGCCCCATGCTGATACTTACGCGCCGTGCCGGTGAGCGCGTCGTGATCGGCGACGACGTGCTCGTCACCGTCATGGAGGTCTCCGGGCAGACCGTCCGCCTCGGGATCGCCGCGCCCCAGGGGCTGCCCATCTACCGCGAGGAGATCTGGCTGGCCGTCAAGGAGGAGAACCGCGCCGCGGCGGAGGCCGCCGCCGATGCGCTGCCCGCCGGGGCACCTCCGGCCGGTGACGCTGCTTAGGGGCGACTCTTGTAGGTCCCGTCGCCAGGGCGGGTGGGGACCTACCTCAGGTGACCCACACGATGTCCCCGATCTGCAGCATCGGGTACACCGCCGCGGCGGTTTCCACCGGCAGCTCCACGCAGCCGTTGGACTGGGGGAAGCCGTAGGAGGCGCGCGGGTAGCCATGCACCGCGTCGCCGCCGTTGAAGTAGTTGACCCACGGGACGTCCGGCGCCACGTAGTGGACGCCGTCCGGGTCCGTGCCCACCATCGTCGTGGACACGTCGCGGGCGAAGATCGGGAAGATCCCCTGCGCCGTTTCCGCGCCCGCCACTCCCGTGTTCGCTGGGGTGCTCAGCGCCACGTGGTCGCCCTGGTGCACTTCCAGGGTCTCCGGGAGCGACTCGGTGACCGTCACCCACGTGTACGGGCGCGGGTTGCGGTGGTAGAGGGACTCCACGATCAGCAGCAGGTGCCACGTCTCCGCGTTCGGTTCGCCCGTCGGTTCGAGGTCGTGGTCTTCCTGGAAGACCTCCAGCCCCCCTTTGGTGGTCTCATCGAGCTGACCCTCTTCGACCGGGGGAGCGTTCGCGGGGTCCGGGGCGAGCCTGCCGTGGGGAGGACGGAAGGCGTGTTCCGCCGCTTCCTTGATGGTCTCCTGACGCGGGGCCAGATGCACCTCGTAGCGCGGGTGCAGTCTCGCCCCCAGGTAGCCCAGGCGCGCGAGCGCCTGCTGCAGGCCCGTGATCGACGGGCACTGCACGTGCAGGGGTAGGACGTGCCGGCGCCCCAGGCTTGAGTGGCCCTTCGCGTACGTGTGCGCCCACACCGTCAGCGTGTACGTCGAGCACGGCGCGAGCGTCGCTGCCGGGGTGAAGACCTCGGTGTTGCCCACCGTGCTCCACGTGCCCGCCACCGCAGGGATCAGCGTGGGCCTTGGTGAGTCCTTCGCGGGGGACGCCGACAGCGTCACGCTCAGCGGGTCCGTCCCGTTCTTGACCGTCTGTCCGGGCACGCTCACGAGGCGTGTCGGGGTCAGTGGCGGCGGGGGCGTCGAAGCGCCCGCCAGCCCGGAGCCCAGCAGGTTGCCCACGCTGTGGCGGTGCGCCAGCGCTGCGCCGACGGCCACCGCCACGACCGCTGCGGCCATCAGCAGCACGCCAGTCGGTACGGTCCGTCTGCGCCGGGCTCCCGGCGTGCCATCTGCAACCACGCGATCCTGGCGACCCGAGAAGCGTCTACCCACGATTCGCCCGCGATCTGGACGCGCGCCCATGAGGGCACAGGCTAACGCATCTCCCCGGCGCCTTCGGGACTCGTTCCGATGAGTCGGCGGTTCGCCGTTGCGTGGCCGGGTGGCTGCGCGTTCGCACGTTCCAACCCGTAACCTTCTCACCGTGGCCCTGCGACCTGCCTCGATCCTCCTCGCTGTCCTCGCGCTCGCCGCCGCGCCGCCTGCCGCGCTCGCCAGTGCGGGGAACGCGGCCGCCACGCGGGCCTACATCCAGGCCAACTACGCGCTTGTGCGCGCCGGCCGCGCCAACCTCGCGACTGGGAACGCGGCCCTCAAGAGCCTCGTGCATCAGATCGCCGGCGAATGCCCGCTTGCGGCCGCCGAATCCCCTCAGAACCACGACTCCGAACAGCTCTCCAACGAGGTCGCGGGTGTGCTGACCATCGTTGCCTACCACCCCGACGCCGCCGCAATGGGCGCCTTCGCCCGCGCGGTCCGGGGCCTGCACTGGAGCAACCGTGTTCTCACGCGCGCGGTCAGGACCTACGCCACCCAGCTCCAGGGGCTCGCCACGCTTGCGCCGCCGGATGTGTGCGGCGACGTCAAGGCGTGGGCCGCCGGCGGCTTTCAGGCGCTGCCCGCGAGCACCGTTCAGTTCGACACTCGCTACTACGCCGTTGACATCGAAGCCGAAGAGGTCCCCCTTAAGCTCTTTTCGCCCTTTGAGAGCGCCGGGGAGGCGTCCTTGGTGCGCCGTACCAAGCAGCTCGAAACTCCGCTGGCCGAAGCCGAAGCCAACGCCGTCGCGGACTACACGCAGATCCTTGATGCGCTCAAGCTGAACCCTTGATGGCTACACTCTGCGCCATTCTCCCGCCGGAGTAGCTCAGCTGGTTAGAGCAGCGGAATCATAATCCGCGTGTCGGGGGTTCGAGTCCCTCCTCCGGCATCACCGGAAACCCAGCCCACACAGCGATTTTGAGGCTATCAGGGGTTGCGGACGGGGGCGACTATTTCCCCAGCTATTTCCCTAGAGGGCCGCGTTTGTGTCCAAGCGGGGCTCCGGAGCAAACAGAGCGTCGATCTCGACCGCCAGGAGTTCGAGCACGCGCAGCGCTTCGTGCGGCGGCGTGAGGTGCCGGATGCTGGCGTGCGTGGTCTCGTTGCGCAGCCCGCGCTCCAGGTCCCAGCGGTCACGCTTCTCGGCCGGGATGACGCCGACAAAGATGAGCCAGTCCACGCGCTTCATCAGGTCGGGCCAGCGGGTCTCGCCTTCGGGTCCGCGCTTCTTGTTCGGCGGCCCACCTGCCTGCTGGTAGCGATGCAAGACCGCGGCGTCGGCGACGCGCCGGAGCTGGTGTTCGCCGATCGCGTAGATGGCGTAGTAGAACCAGCCGTAGAGCAGCAGCCCGCGAGCGGCCTCCCACATATCTCGCACCTCGCTCGCCACGGTGGGCGCGAGATCGACGGCGAGGAACCGCTCGGCCCAGCTCTCGCCGGTCGGCGGGCGGCGCGCCGCGGTGGCGAGGTTGACCTCCACGAAACTTCAGGCAGATCGGGTCGGACTCCAGCCAGTTGCCGGTCGTCAGGTGCTTTACGCCATCGTCGGGGACTTGCGGCTCGCTCATGGCCTAGATCGTGCCAGCCGGATAGGACCCGATCGGACGGGCGGCCGATCGTGGCTCGCGCAAATCCGTTGGCCGGTCGACGGCGTTCGGGGTCTGTATGGGCGTATGCAAGGACCAACGACAGAACAGCAGCCGCCGGCGGCTGCCCTGAAGGAAGATCGACTCCTTCGCCCTGAGCAGGCCGCTTGGTATCTGAACGTCAAGACGATCTGGGTTTACGAGGCAGTGCGCAGCGGCCTTCTGTCGTGCCGGCGGGTAGGCCGGCACATTCGCTTCACGCGCCCGATGCTCGACGAGTGGTTGGCCGTGAGCCATCCTGTGTTTGACGGAGACTTCGAGGCCAGGGTTTGCCTGGCGGAGGGAGAAGTCTCGGCTCATGGCACATGCGAGGAAGTATTCAAAGGAGTTGCTGGACCGCGGGACGCGTTTGGTGTTCGAGTCTGGGCGTCCTATCGCGCATGTCGCGAGGGATCTTGGGATCGAGAGCGAGACGCTTCGCAAACACGTCCGGCAGACCGAAGCAGATGAGGGCCGACGCAAAGACGTCCTGAGCAGCCAGGAGCGTGAGGAGATCAAATCGTTGCGTCGTGAGGTTGCGCAACTGCGCCGAGCGAACGAGATCCTGAAGGCCGCCAGCGTGTTTTTCGCGGGCGAGCTCGATCCACACCGTCCGAAGTGAGCGCGTTCATCGACGAGCATCGTGAGCGCTTCGGGGTCGAGCCGATCTGCGAGACCCTGGGCGTGTCGGCGTCCGCCTATTACCAGCGGGCGACCGGAGAGCGCTCAGCACGAGCCGTCGAGGATGAGCGGCTGCTCGGCGTGATCGAAGCGCTGCACGTCGTGAACTACTGCGCCTACGGATCACGGCGGATGTGGAAGGCGCTGCTGCGCGAGGGCGAGCAGGTCGGCCGCAGCCGGGTGGAACGCCTGATGCGCCAGAACGGCATCCAGGGCGCCAAGCGGCGCGGCAAGCCATGGCGGACCACCAAGGCCGACCCGGCGGCGCTGCGCAGCCCTGACAGGGTCAAGCGCGACTTCACCGCGTCCCGGCCGGATGAGAAGTGGTTCGCGGACTTCACGTATCTGCGCTGCTGGGAGGGCCTGGTGTTCTTCAGCTTCGTGATCGACGCCTACAGCCGGATGATCGTCGGCTGGCAGTTCGCCATCCACATGCGCACCGATCTCGTCTTGGACGCTCTCAGGATGGCTTTGCGCCGGCGGACCCCAGGAGCGGACGTCTCGCTCGTGGCACACTCAGACGCCGGCAGCCAATACACGTCGTACGACTACACCCAGCTCCTGGACGACCACGATCTGCTCGCCTCGATCGGGACGGTCGGCGACGCCTACGACAACGCAGCCGCCGAGAGCTTCGTCGACACCTTCAAGACCGAGCTCATCACGGACCGCACCTGGGCCAGCAGAAGCCAGCTCGAGCTCGCCATCGTGGAGTACGTCGCCTGGTTCAACAACACCCGCCTGCACGAATCCCTCAGCGACCGGCCACCCCGAGAGATCGAGGAACTATACGCTGCGAAAAACCGGGCAACCACACCCACGCAATGAACATAGGGAACCTACAAAAACGGTCTCCGTGGAACCCAGGGCGGCTCACCGAGCAGCCGAGGCAATAGCGGGGCTGGTGCCGGTCTGCGCGTAGGTCATGGCGGCGGCCCGGTCAGCGCAGCCCTTCAGCTCGACTACGAGCCCGTCGCGCATCGTCACAACGACATAGGCAATGCCCTGATCCAGCGGCCGTTCGTCGTCTCGGGGCTGATCGGGACGGAACGCCACGACGATCCGCCCGCCGACCTCGACTGTCTCCTCGATCCGCCCGGCGAACCCCCTTGGGAGGTTGCGCTTCATGACCGTGAGGATCATCTTGCGGTTCTCGCATATCTGCCCGTCCTCGACGCCGTGCCACTTCGCCTCCGGGTCGAGCGCCCCTTCCAAGACGCTCAGGTCCCCATCGACGCTCATCGCCTCCCAGGCCCGGTGCAGCAGCTCTATGTCGGTGCTCTCGCTCATAAGGTGATCCTCTCTGATCGCATCGGTGAATGACGGGCAGCGGGTAATGCACCGTCAGGGAGGCGGACGAGGATAGGCCGCATACGGGAGTGGTCAACGTCAACCGGGCACGCACCGAAAGCTACTCCCCGCCTGCCGCGCGCTCAAGGCCAGCCCAGGACGATCGCGCTGGCGGACTTCTGGGTGGCTCTCTCTCTTTGGTGCTTGCGCTGTTACGTTCATGGTCCCGTTGCCCGCGCACTCGACTGAGACCTGACCGTGCCCTCCGCCACTTATGAACTCGTCAAGGACGATCTGCACCGTCACGGCGAACTGCCGATCGCGTCTTGGGACGAGCGCCGACGTTCGTGTCAACCGTGAGGCCGACTTTCTCGTCTGCCACGAGGGCAGGTGGGGCATCCTTGAGGTCGATGGAGAGCCGTTCCATCCTCCCGAGCGTACGGCCCAGGAGCATGAACGGGACCGGCTCTTTCGGACACATGGACTTCGGGTTGTCGAGCACTTTGATGCGACGCGCTGCTATGAGCAGCCTGACGCAGTGGTTCGAGAGTTCCTCGGCATCCTGGCTCAGTCCTAGTGCCACTAACGACTTGTCGCTGGTCTAACCTGTACGCATGGCAACTGCCGATCGAACAGTTCACGTTGGAGCACGGACCTACGCGCTGCTGAGCGAGGAGGCCGAGCGCCGTCATCGGGATGTCGATACGACGGCCGACGATCTGCTCGCCGAACGGCTGTCGGCGTCTGTGATCGACGCGGCAAAGCTGGAGCGGACGCTGGAGCGAGCCTCCCAACTCCGTGCTCGCCTGCCCCACACGGACGAGGCCGTGGCCCTGGTTCGTGAGGGCCGCGACGAGCTTGAACGGCGCGCAGAGCGCCGGTGAGCGTCGTTATCGACGCCAACGCGCTTGTCGCGTTCGTGACCAATGAGCCGGCTGCGCCAAAGGTCACGGAGCTTCTTCATGGCTGGGGCTCCGAGGGTACGGCCGTGAACGCGCCTGCGCTCGCCCCATATGAGATCGCCAATGCGCTCGCCAAGAAGGCAGCGGCGGGAAGCCTCAGCGACGACGCGATGCAAGAGGCGTGGGACATCCTCAATGAGTTGCCGATCGTCTACCACGCGCTGCGCGACGGGCCGGGCGTGGTGCACTCCACGCTCGCCCTCGAACGGCGCTCTGCCTACGATGCCGCTTATCTCGCTCTCGCCGATGACTTGGGCGCTGAGCTATGGACGCTCGACGGGCCGCTGGCCCGCAACGCCAGCACGCGCGGCTACCGGGTCCATCTGATCGAGTAGCGCCGAGTCGGCCTTGCCAGGGGAGAGGGTGCAAACAAAGTGCGAACATCGCCCACGGGACCCCGCACCACCCGGCCGGAGCGCTGAGGGCGGATTCCCTGCCGTAGAGTCAGATAGCCGACTCGGCGACGGGCGAAGCGGAAGGGGTACTGAATATGGAAGGCGGTACTGGAAGCGGCATTCGCATCGCGGCCAAAGCGTCTGAAGTAATCAACTTCCAGTGGAGAGTCGCGGGGGCGGTACTGGCGGTAAACCAGAACAAGGAAATCAGGTCCGCGACGCTCTCCTCGGTGGCGGGAAAGAAGTTCGGCATCGAAGGGACGACCAATACGCAGAACTTCAATGTCGAATGCGAAAAAGTAAAAGGTAAGGCGGGCAATACACCCCGCATCTACGGCGGCACGCCGGGGGCCATCGTAGCACCGTATATGGAAATCGAAAAATGCAGTGTTGTCACTCCGGCGGAATGTACTATCAAACAGCCGATCGAAGTTTTTCCGAGCGGAGGTGAAATCGGGGAAGGAGTCGGGGCGTCGCTTGGCACGACTGTCCTCAACCTGGTGTTGAGAGGCAAAATCGAATTTGAAAAAATCCCCCAGTGTAAAACGCTTGAAGGTAGAACGGTCGAATTCGGAAATAAAGTGTTGGCGGTCATTCCATACGAAGAAAAAGCAGTCCAGGATCTGAAGTTTGAACCGGAAGTGTTCAGGGAATACAGGAACAGGAGAGGCGAACTCCGGCCGTCTGGGCTAAGAGTGATCGGCGAAATATCGAACAGGGTTCGCTTCACCGGCGAAATTGAAATGGAACTGACCTCCACAGAAGGATTCGGTCCGTTCTAGCGACAGTGGCGGCGCGCCTCGCCCACCTCCGCTCGGACGCGGGCGGGGGGCGAGCGCCGCGACCGTTGCGCACACGCCTACCAGGGCGGTACGACCGGCTCCCCGCGCAGGATCGCGGGTTCATGGTCGTGGGTCCGGGGGTCCGGAGACGACGATGCTCTCCACGAGATCACCGTGACCAAGCTGTTGAAGGTCGACGCCGCAGGCGACGACTCCGATGAGCTCACCTCGCAGGGCGGAGCGGCGGGAGCGCCAGCGAGCCTCAGAACGCGCGGTAGGAGCGCTTGGTGATCGAAAAGCCGTGATGTGAGCGGTTGGCGCAGCGAACCGCGGTTGCGCTGATCGTGCAGGTGACGTCGATCGGGCCGATCGCCCACCGGCGCCCGCGGTGGAGCGCCACGGGGTGCGTGCCCACGAAGGAGTCCTGGCTGAGCCGTGCGAGCAGTGGGTGCCCAATTGATCCGAGGAAGACGAAGCCGGGATCGCCGAACCCTTCGTTGCCCTTCGGGGGCGGCACGGAGGCGGCGCTGCAGAGCAGTTGCATCGGGGGTGAGTTGGGTGGGTGGATTGCAACTCCACAGGTGACGCTGCGGCCGAGCGCGGTCCACAGCTGCGCGTCCGACGGCGAGGCGGACGCTGATGTGGCGGACGCAGGCGCGACCAGACCGAAGAGACAGAGGAGGCTTGGCAACCACAATCGATGCACACGCGCATCATTGCAGCCGAGCCCGCGCTGTCGGCGGTAGGAGGCGCTGCGCGCCGTCGCATGCGGGCTGCAAGGGCCACACGCGGTCCTTGCGTGTGCAACTATGCGGACGTGGGCGAGATCGAGGTCACGTACTTCAACGACCCAGGTTGCCCGTGGGGCTACTCGGTCAGCCCCGCGCTGGCGGCGCTGCGCTGGCGCTACGGCAAGCAGCTGCGCTGGCGCCTGGTGACGATCGGCCTGGCGGAGAGCGTCGAGCGCTACATCGAGAACGGCTACACCCCCACGCGCGCGACGCTGGGGCACATGATGTACCGCGAGCGCTATGGGATGCCCTTCGCGTTCGAACCGCGCGCAAGGGTGCTCGCCACGGCCCGCGCGTGCCGCGCGATCGTCGCCACGCGCCTGCTTGACCCCGGACGCGAGCTGGAGGTGCTGCGGGCGCTGCAGTTCGCGTGGTTCACGACAACGCTGCTGCTCGACGAGGATGGGGACATCGCCAAGGCGCTGGAGCGCGTGGAGAGCCTCGACGTGCAGGCGGTCGTGGCCGCGCTCGACGAGGAGCGCGTAAGCGAGGCCTACGAGGCCGACAAGCAGGAGACCCGCGAAGCCGAGGGCGGCCCCACCCACTTTCAGGGCAAGGCGCGCCAGACCGATGGGCCGGTGCGCTACTCCGCGCCCTCGCTGATCTTCACAGCGGGCGAGCGTCGCGCGGAGGCGGGGGGTTTTCAGACGATCGAGGCTTACGACGTGCTGATCGCCAACTGCGACCCGACGCTCGTCCGGGAGGCTCCGCCGGAGAACCCCCTGCCGGTCTTGGAGCGCTTCCCCCAGGGTCTCGTCACCCAGGAGGTCGCGGCGGTCATGGCGCGGGGGAACAACCCTCCCGACCGCGCCGGCGCCCAGCGCGCGTTGGTGGAGCTGGTCGGAGACGGCCGCGCGCGGCGTACTGCGCTGGGCGACGACGCTCTCTGGCAGCCCGTTTGAGCCGCGGCGCCACATGCGAGGGGCGTGCGGGCTCGCCCGGTGTAGCGCCGCCGAGCGGGGGGTCCATCCCTCCCCGCGAGCGGTCCTCCCGCCCATCCCCGCCAGCGGCCTCCTCCCCGTCCCCGCGAGCGGCCCTCCCGCCCAGCCCCACGGGCGGGTAGCCTCCAGCGCGACCCCATGAGTGCGAACCCATGAGCATCGCGGTCTCTCTCCCAGACGGCAAGGCCCTGGAGCTCCCCGACGGCGCCACGGGCGCCGACGCGGCCGCTGCGATCGGCCCCGGCCTGGCGCGCGCGGCGCTGGCGGTCGAGGTACGCGGGGAGACCCCTGAGGTGCGTGACCTCGCCCGCCCGCTACCCGACGGGGCGAGCATCGCGATTCTCACCGCGCGCAGCGAGGGGCCAGAGCCCCTGCGGTTGATCCGCCATGACGCGGCGCACGTGTTGGCGAGCGCGGTGATGGAGCTGTACCCGGGCGTGAAGATCTCGATCGGACCGGCGATCGAGCAGGGCTTCTACTACGACTTCGAGTTCCCCGACGGGGTGAGTGTCTCCGAGGCAGACTTCCCCGCGATCGAAGACCGGATGCGAGCGCACGTGAAGGCGGCGGAGCGCTTCGAGCGCGAGGACGTGTCCGTGGCCGACGCGCGCGCGCGCTTTGCAGCGGCCCAGCAGGACTACAAGGTGGAGTTGATCGATGACCTCGTGCGCGCCGCCGAGTCCACCCCGGGCGGGGACGGCGGGGGCCTGGAGACCGTCTCGCTGTACACCAACGGGCCGTTCACCGACCTCTGCCGCGGCCCGCACGCGCCCTCCACGAAGACCGTCGGCGCGGTCCGGCTGCAGTCGGTCGCGGGGGCGTACTGGCGAGGGGACTCGACGCGCACCATGCTGACCCGCATCTACGGCACGGCGTTCTTCTCCAAAGGGGACCTGGAGGAGCACCTGGAACGCCTGGAGCAGGCGCGCGCGCGCGATCACCGCAAGTTGGGGCGGGAGCTCGAGCTCTTCCAGTTCTCCGAGCTGACCCCGGGGGCGCCGCTGTGGAAGCCGGCGGGGATGGTGGTGTGGAACGCCCTCACCGAGCTGTGGCGCGAGGAGAACCGCGCGCGCGGCTACGAGGAGGTCAAAACGCCGATCCTGTTCGACGTGGACCTCTTCAAGCAGTCCGGGCACTGGGAGAAGTACCGCGAGAACATGTACTTCACCGAGGTCGAGGAGCGCCCGATGGGCCTGAAGCCGATGAACTGCCCGGCGCATATCCAGATCTACAAGGACGCCCGCCACTCCTACCGCGAGCTGCCGGTGCGCTACTCCGAGGCGGGTCTCGTGCACCGCCACGAGCCCTCCGGGGTACTGCACGGCCTGCTGCGGGTGCGACACATAACCCAGGACGACGCGCACATCTTCTGCACCGAGGAGCAGGTGCAGGAGGAGGTCGTGGAGTGCCTGCGCTTCGGCTTTCACCTCTACGAGCTGTTCGACTTCAAGCCACGTCTGGAGCTCTCCACGCGCCCAGCGCAGCGGATCGGCAGCGAGGAGATGTGGGACCGCGCGGAGGCGGCGCTCGAAGGAGCGCTCGAGGCGGAGGGTCTCGCCTACGAGGTCAACCCGGGCGACGGTGCGTTCTACGGCCCGAAGATCGACCTGCACATGACCGACTCGATCGGGCGCTCGTGGCAGTTGGGAACGGTGCAGCTCGACTACTCGATGCCCGAGCGCTTCGACCTCGCGTACACCGGCGCGGACAACGCCGAGCACCGCCCGGTGATGATCCACCGCGCGCTGATGGGGTCCTTCGAGCGCTTCATCGGCATCCTGATCGAGCACTACGCGGGCGAGCTGCCGCTGTGGCTGGCGCCGGTGCAGGCGATCGTGCTGCCCGTCTCAGACCGCTTCAACAGGTACGGCGCCTCCGTGCAGGCACGCCTGCGCGAGGCTGGCCTGCGCTGCGAGCTCGATGCCCGGGGTGAGTCCGTCGGTCGCAAGGTGCGCGACGCGGAACTGCGCCGCATCCCCCACATGCTCGTGGTCGGTGAGCACGAGGAGCGCGAGAGCACCGTCGCGGTGCGCGAACGCCGCACCGGGGGGGCACGCGACGCCAAGGGCCGGGTCCCGAGCACCCCGCTGGAGGAGGTCGCGCAGCGCCTCGCCACGCGGGCTCGTCGGCGCGAGCGGACCGCGGCCGGATGAGCCCGGAGACCGCCGATCGCGGGGAGTCTCGGCAGCGGACGGGGCCATCGCCGGTGCCAGCCGTCGCCCCCAGTCCTTGGACGATCGTGGAGACCCCCCTTGCGCGCCGCCGGTACCCCGGTATACTCGGCAGCCTTGAGTGTCCGCCTCCATAGAGCGCCGCGCCTGATACAAGCTTGACGCGCGATCAGGACAACTAGTGGCCGTACCCCGCAGGTTCGACCGGCGCCCGCCCGAGCGCGACACGACGAGGGTCAACGAGCGCATCCGCGTGCCCGAGGTGCGTCTGATCGACGATCAGGGCGGCCAGGTGGGCGTGCTGAAGACGCCCGACGCGCTGCGCTTCGCCCAGGAGCGCGACCTGGACCTCGTGGAGGTCGCCCCCGAGGCGCGTCCCCCGGTGTGCCGGGTGTTGGACTACTCGAAGTACAAGTACGAGCAGGCGCAGAAGCTCAAGCAGGCGCGCAAGCACCAGCAGCAGATCACGGTGCGCGAGATCAAGTTCCGCCCGAAGATCGCCCAACACGACTACGACACCAAGAAGCACCACGTCGAACGGTTCCTGCGCCACAAGGACAAGGTGAAGGTCACGATCATGTTCCGCGGGCGCGAGGTCACCCACCCCGAGCGCGGCACCCTGATCCTCGACCGGCTCGCGGAGGAGCTCGCGGAGCTCGGCGTCGTCGAGCAGCGCCCGATGCAGGAGGGGCGCAACATGACGATGATGCTCGGCCCCTCCAAAGCGGTGCTCGCCGGCCGCTTCGACGTCTCCCCTGACGGCGCGGGCCTCACGGAGGACGGCGCCGGGGGCGAGGGTGCGCAGGCCAATGGCGCAGTGGAGGCTACCCCCGTGAGCGAGAGCGCCGAGGTCGAGGGTGCGCAGGAGGTGGCCCCCGAGGACGTCGGCCTGCCGGAGGATGTCCCCCCTGAGGCTGCCGCTGTGCCGGGTGACGTGGGTCCCGAGGCCGCTGCCGTGCCGGAGAGGGTCCCTGAAGCTGCTGTCGTGCTGGGGGATGTAGCCCCCGAGGTCACCGCCCCCAAGGGCGCCGACTCCGAGCAGTAGCCCGGTACGGCTCGTCAGGGTCTAGCTCGGTCGGCCCTCACGCTGCGGCGCGGGAGCCCTTCATCGCGAACATCGCGGCGTCGGCGTGATGCAGCAGTTGCTCGGCGGAGGAGCCGTCGTGCGGGTAGACGGACGCCCCGAGGCTCGCACCGACTTTCACCGCGCCGGCGTCGATGCGCAGCGGCTCGGCGAGGGTGTGGCGCATACGCTCAATGAACGCGGCCACCTCGCGAGAGGGGTGGCGCAGCATCGAGAG
Organism: uncultured Solirubrobacterales bacterium; assembly: GCA_963706545.1. Taxonomy (GTDB): domain Bacteria; phylum Actinomycetota; class Thermoleophilia; order Solirubrobacterales; family Solirubrobacteraceae; genus Palsa-744. The sequence continues at coordinate 3,796,128 of OY970161.1, read as the reverse complement.
CAGCGCCACGAACTCGTCGCCCCCGTAGCGCGAGATCAGCTCCTCCTCACGGATCGCCCCAGTGAGCCGCGCGGCGAGCGCGCGCAGCACGGCGTCCCCGGCGCGGTGTCCGAGGGTGTCGTTGACCTGCTTGAACCCGTTGAGGTCCATGTACACGAGCGCCACCGCGCACCCGTGGCGCTGAGCGCGGGCGATGGCGCGGTCGAGCTCTTTGTGAAAGAGGCGCCGGTTGGCGAGGTTGGTGAGCTGGTCGTGGTGGGCCTGGTGCTGGAGCTGCTCGAGGATCGTGCGCCGCTCGGAGATGTCCGCGAAGGTCGCGATCACCCCGCAGTGGCGCCCCTGGTCGTCGAGCGCGGGGCGAGAGGAGAGCAGGATCCACGTGACCGTGCCGCCGTGCCCGAGCACGCCGACCGTGACCGCGCGCCGCGAGCGCCCCGTCTGGAGAGTCTCGGCGATCGGGTGGGTGGCCAGCGGCCAGGGGGAGCCGTCCTCGTGCAGCAGGCGCCAGCGCCGGTCGCGAGCGTGGCGGGAGAGCAGTTGGTCGTGGCTCATGTGCAGGATGCGCCCGGCGCCGTTGTTGGCGTACACCACGCGTCCGTGGGAGTCGAACACGAGGATCCCCTCGGAGAGCATCTCGGAGGTGATGTGCATGCGGTTCTCGAGCTCCCGCAGCTCCGCGCGTCGCGTACGCAGCTCCCCGCGCAGCCGCTCGGCGGCGGCGATCGACTGGGCGAGGCGCTCGCAGGCGAGGTCGAGCGCGCGCTCTGTGTCGAGCGTGCCCACTTCCGCGATCTCCCGCAGCGCCTGTGCGATCGCGGCGGGGGCGTCGGCGGACAGGCCCTCGGGCTGTGCAAGGGCGGGGTGTGCGGGAGAGGCTCTCTCCATCCACCTGTTCATCGGCTGGCAGGCCCCGCGACATAACAGCCTCCGCGTCCGCTGGACGGGGTTCCGGGCCGGCGAGGAGATACCGCACCCGCGTGAGGAGTCCTCGGGGGCGGGTCTGCCATAATCACCGGCGCGATGCCCAAGATGAAGACGCACTCCGGCGCGAAGAAGCGTTTCAAAGTGACCGCCACCGGCAAGGTGCGCGGCAGGCACGCCTTCACGAGCCACATCCTCGAGAAGAAGTCCCCCAAGCGCAAGCGCACCCTGGGGGCCCCCGCGCAGATCTCCGCGCACGACACCCCGCGCGTGAAGCGGCTGTTGGGGGTCGGCGCCAAGAGCTCACGCCGCGCGAGCAGGGCTGGCGGGACTGGTGCACGGACGAGCGAAGGGAGCGGGTCGTGAGGGTCAAGCGCTCCGTGCACGCGCGCAAGAAGCGCCGCGCGACCCTCGAGCTGACGAAGGGCTTCCGGGGGGAGGCGCACTCCAACTACAGACGCGCGAAGGAGGCGCTGATCAAGGCGGACACGTACGCCTACCGCGACCGGCGCAACCGCAAGCGGGACTTCCGGCGGCTGTGGATCACGCGCATCAATGCAGCGGCGCGCCAGAACGGGATGAGCTACTCCCAGTTCATGCACGGCCTCGCGCTGGCGGGCGTGGAGCTCGACCGCAAGGTGCTCGCGGACGTCGCGGTACGCGACGCCGACGCGTTCCGACGTTTCGCCGAGGTCGCCCGAGAGGCGTCGGTAGCCTGACCCACAGGCCGCCGACAACCGAAGCCTCCCGGGCGCCGCTCCTTCAAGGACGGCGCCCTTTTTGTTTGTAGGAGCCGGCCGAGCGTTCCGTCCCAAGCAGTGAGGAAGATCAACGACAGAGACCCGAACAGACAGCAAGAGCCGAGACACCAGGCCTCCGCAAACCCAGCGAGCGCAAAGACCGGGGACCGTGCACCCGCCCCCGACCCGTACAAACAACGCCGATCCAAATCCAAAAAATGACCACCATCGCCTCCCCCCACAACCCTCGCCTGCAGGAGCTGCGCCGGCTGCGCCGCCGCCGCGAGCGCGCGCGCAGCGGACGGTTCATGGCCGAGGGCGAGGACCTCGTCGCGGCCGCGCGGCGCGCAGGGTGGCCGGCGGTGGCGGGCTTCCGCGCGGCCGGCAGCGGCCTTGGGGGCACGGACTTCCTCGACGTGGAGCCCGCGACGCTCGTGGAGGTCTCGACGCTCGGCTCGGGCGCGCGCGTGATCGGGGTCTACGAGCAGCGCTGGCTTCAGGCGCCGCGGGGGCCGGTGTGCGTGTACCTGCACAGGGTCGCCGACCCGGGGAACGTCGGCGCGGTGCTGCGCGCGGCACTCGCGTTCGGCGCCTCGTGCGTGGCGGTGGGCCCCGGCTGCGCAGACCCGTGCTCGCCGAAGGCCGTGCGCGCGGGGATGGGCGCGATCTTCGCCGTCCCGCTGGCCCGCGCGGGCGCCATGGAGGAGCTGCCGGGGAAGCGGATCGCGCTGGTGGCCAGCTCTCGCGCGCCCGCCCAGCCGCTCGAAACGGTGCGTCGCCTCGTTGACCCCGCGCGCGAGGTGACCGGAGCAGGTGGGGAGGAGGGGATAGGCCCCTCCGGGGCCAGCGGCGTTCGCGTGGGGAGGCCGGGCGGTGGCCCGAGCGACTCGGTGCCCGCATTCACCCTACTGGTGGGCGCCGAGCGTGAGGGTCTGCCAGAGGAGATCGTCGCGGCGTGCGAGCACGTGGCGCACATCCCGATCGCCAGCGACTCCCTGAATGCGGCGCAGGCGGCGACCGTTGCGCTGTACGAGATGACTAAGGTCTCGGCGTCGTGATCGAACGGATCGAACAGCTGCGCGTGCAGGCCGAAGGTGAGATCGCCGCGGCCACGAGTGCCGAGGCGCTGGAGGCGCTGCGCGTACGCCACCTCGGCCGCCGCGCGGAGCTGCCGCAGCTGTTGCGCGGCGTGCGCGAGCTGCCCCCGCAGGAACGGGGCGCGGTCGGCAAGACGGCCAACGAGGCGCGCGTAGCAATGGAGGCACTGATCGAGGCCCGCGCCGCGCAGCTGGGGGAGGCGGAGTTGGAGACGCGCCTGCACGAGGACGTGCTCGACGTGACGTTGCCCGGCGACCCCCCGCAGCCGGTGGGGCGCCTGCACGTGCTCACCGCCACCCAGCGAGAGCTCGAGGACATCTTCGTGGGGCTCGGCTTCACCGTGACGGAGGGTCCGGAGGTCGAGACGGTGCACTACAACTTCGACGCGCTCAACCATTCCCCGACGCACCCGGCGCGGGCGCGCACGGACACGTTCTACGTGCGGAACCCCGCGCGCCCTGGCGCCGGCGAGGATCGGAACGCGGGGTCTGCGACGCTGGGCAGGCCCGAGGAGCTCGTGTTGCGCACCCACACCTCCCCGGCGCAGGTCCGGGCGATGGAAGCGCACCCGCCGCCGCTGTACGTGGTGATCCCCGGGCGGGTGTACCGGCCCGACAGTGACGCCACCCACACCCCCCAGTTTCACCAGGTGGAGGGGTTGGCTGTGGACGAAGACATCACGCTGGCTGACCTCAAGGGCACCCTGCTGGCGTTCGCGCGGGCGGTCTTCGGGGACGAGCGCGAGGTGCGCCTGCGTCCCCATTTCTTCCCGTTCACAGAGCCCTCGGTGGAGGTCGACGTCTCCTGTTTCAACTGCTCCGGCAAGGGCTTCATGGGCGACGGCGCGCGCTGCTACCTGTGCAAGGGTGAGGGGTGGCTGGAGGTGCTGGGCGCGGGCGAGGTAGACCCGAACGTGTACTCCTACGTTCCCACCACCGAGCGCAACGCCCCCGGGTACGACCCCGAGCGGGTGCAGGGCTTCGCGTGGGGTATGGGTGTCGAGCGGATTGCGATGCTCAAGCACGGGGTGCCCGACCTGCGGCTGTACTTCGAGAACGACTTGAGGTTCTTGGAGCAGTTCGGATGAAGGTTCCCCTGGAGTGGCTGTGCGAGTACTGCGATCCCGGGTTGGACGTGCACGGGATCGAGGAGCGCCTGACGATGACGGGGACCAAGGTGGAGGCGATCCACCACCACGGGGTGAGCGCGCCCGAGCGCTTCGTGGTGGGGCGGGTGCTCGCGTGCGAGCGCCACCCCAACGCCGACCGCCTGAGCGTCTGTCAAGTCGATCTCGGAGGCGTCGCGCCCGAGGGGCCGGCGACGATCGTGTGCGGGGCGCCCAACGTCGCCGCGGGGCAGACCGTCGCGGTGGCGTGCCCCGGGGCGAGGATGCCCGACGGCATGGAGATCAAGCGGGCCAAGCTGCGCGGCGTGGTCTCCGAAGGGATGATCTGTGCGGAGCGGGAGCTTGCGATCGGCACCGGAGGGGAGGGGATCATGGTGCTGGACGACCTCCTCGACGACGGCCGCCGACCCTCGGCGACCCCGCCCACCGATCAGAGCGCCGCCCCGCACGCCACGGGCGCGCCCCCTGCGGCGGGCACCCCGGCTCCCGGCACCCCGCTCGCGCAGGTGCTGCCGATCGCCACGGAGGTGCTCGAGCTGGAGGTGACCCCCAACCGGCCGGACTGCCTGGGGGTGTACGGGGTGGCGCGCGAGCTGCACGCCGCCACGGGCGCCCCGCTGGCCCCGGCGCCGTGGAGCGAGGACCCCGGCAGCGCGGGTCCGCTTAGGGCCGTGTCCGGCGGCGCGGTACCGCGTGCGACCGGGGCGGGTGGGGTCCCGGCCGTCGCAGAGGTCGAGGTGCGCTGCCCCGACCTCTGCCCCCGCTTCACCGTGAGGGTTTTCGAGAACGTGACCGTGGGCCCCTCGCCACCGTGGCTGAAGGCGCGCCTCAGCGCCGCGGGGCAGCGGCCGATCGACAACGTGGTGGACATAACCAACTACGTGATGCTGCTCACCGGCCAGCCGCTGCACGCCTTCGACCTCGACCGCGTCGTGGGTGGACGGCTGGTGGTGCGCCGCGCACACGCGGGCGAGCAGGTACAGACACTCGACGGGCAGACCCGCACCCTGGACGGGGAGATAGTGGTGATCGAGGACGGCGAGGGTCCCACCTCGATCGCCGGGCTGATGGGCGGCGCGCGCTCGGAGGTGGGGGAGGGCACCAGGCGGGTGCTGATGGAGGTCGCCAACTGGCACGGGCCCGCGATCCACCGCGCCTCGTGGGCGCTGGGGCTGCGCAGCGAGGCCTCGGCACGCTTCGAGAAGGGCCTCGCCCCCGAGCAGTGCGACCACGCGCAGGCGCTCGCTGCGCGGTTGATGGTCGAGCTGTGCGGCGCCACCCTCGTGCCCGGCACGGTCGATGTCGGCGAGTGGGAGCGCGCACCGCGGCGCATCCGCCTGCGTGAGGCGCGCGTGCAGGCGATCCTCGGAGTGCCAGTCCCCCCCGCGCGCCAGCGGGAGATCCTCGCGGCGCTGGACTTCCAGAGCGAGGAGGTCTCCGATGGCCTGGAGGTCACTGTGCCTCCCCTGCGCCGTGTGGACGTCACGCGCGAGGCCGACCTGATCGAGGAGGTCGCCCGCGTCGACGGCCTGGAGAAGCTGCCCGCGACGCTGCCCCGCCACCGCCCCGCCGGCCTGCTCTCGCCCGAGCAGCGCCTGCGTCGCCGCGCCGCCGACGCGCTGGTCGGGCGCGGGCTGTATGAGACCGTGGGGTGGACGTTCACCTCGCACGAGGCCGTCGCGCGCCTGCGCCTAGACGAGGAGGACCCGCGCCGTGCGGGCGCGGTGGCCCTGGAGAACCCACTGTCGGAGGAGCACGCGCTGCTGCGCACCACGTTGCTCGGTTCGCTGCTCGACAGCGCCGCTCGCAACGTCGCGCGCGAGCACTCGGATCTGCGGATCTTCGAGGTGGGCACGGTCTTCAGCTGGCTGCCGGCGTCGCGGCCCTCGCAGGGGGGCGTCAGAGAGGCTCCTGCGGGCGCCGCCGGTGGGTCATCACCCAGTGCGGGCGACGCGCCGAGGGACCCGCTGCGCGACACCGGAGTCGAGGAGCACTGCGCGCTCGGCGTGCTGCTCAGCGGGCGTGTGACGCCGCCCACATGGAGGGCGCCCGACCCGCCGCGTGCCGATCTCTACGCGGTCCAGGGTGTCCTGGAGGCGCTCGCCGCCGCGCTGCGCGTGCCGGTGGAGTGCCGCGCCGCGGCCGGGCGCCACCCCTTCCTGCATCCGGGCCGCGCGGCGGAGGTCTTCGTGGCAGAAGAGCCGCTCGGCTGGCTCGGCGAGCTGCACCCGCTCGTAGCCGCGCGGGACCTCCAGGGCGCGGCTGTGATGGAGCTCGACCTCGACCGCCTGGTCGCCGCCGCTGTGCAGGGGGCAGAGGGACGCAAGTACAGCGACCTGATCTCCTTCCCAGCGCTGCGCCTCGACCTCGCGGTGGCGCTGCCTCGGCAGGTGCCCGCCGCAGACGTGCTCGAGGTGGTGCGCGAGGCCGCGGGCACGCTGCTCGCGGACGTGCAGGTGTTCGACGTGTACGAGGGTCCCCAGGTGGGGGAGGGCCTGCGCTCGCTCGCGCTGGCGCTCTCCTTCCGTGCGGGCGAGCGCACTCTCGCCGACGAGGACGTCGCTCCCGTGCGGGCGCGGATCGTGGCGGCGCTGAGCGAGCGGCTGGGGGGTGAGCTGCGTGGCTGACGGTGAGGCCCTCCAGGGCGCCCCCGTCGGGGGAGGCTCCGAGCAGCGCTTCGTCCCCGGCTCCCCCCGGGTGCTCGTCGCCGGGGCCACCGGCTTCGCGGGGTCGCTCGCCGCGCACCTGCTCTGGCGCCACCCCCGCTTCGAGCTCGCCGGCGTTACCGGGCGCTCGGAGGTGGGCCGGCGACTGGACGAGCTCTACCCCCGCTACCGCGTGCCGCTCACGATCCAGGCGCTCGACCTCGACGGCAGTGGCCACGGCCTCGACCCGAGCGCTGACGTTCAGCTAGGCGCCGGTCCCGGGGCGGGCGCCGACTCTGACACCGGCGCCGGCTTCGATGCGAGCGGTGGCCTCGACGCCGCCGTGGTCGCCTACCCGCACGCCGCGGCTGCCCCCACCGTGGCCGCGCTGCGCGAGCGCGGGGTGCGCGTCGTGGATCTATCCGCCGACTTCCGCCTACGCGAGCTCGCCACGTACAAGCGCTGGTACGGGCCCCACCCCCGACCCGAGCTACTGAGCGAGGCGGTCTACGGCCTCACCGAGCTGCACCGCGAGCGGATCGCCTCCGCGGCGATCGTCGCCAACCCCGGCTGCTACCCCACCGCCGTGGTGCTTGCGCTCGCGCCACTCGCTCGGGCGGGGCTGCTCGCGGACGTGGTGGTGGATGCGAAGCAGGGCATCTCCGGCGCGGGGCGCACCTTTGACGACACGACCCACCTGTCTGTGGCGGGCGAGAACATCCTGCCCTACAAGGTTGCCGCCCACCGCCACACCCCCGAGATCGAGGAGCAGCTCGATGATCTGGACCCCACACACCCCGGGTTGCGCGTGCAGTTCCAGGCGCACCTCGTGCCGCTCGACCAGGGGGAGCTCGCGAGCTGTTATGTAACCCCCACGCGTCCCGTCGAGGACTCCGAGCTGCGGGCGCTCTACAACGCCGCCTACCACTCCGAGCCGTTCGTCGAGGTGGTGCAGACGCCGCCCGGCACGCGCGACGTGTACGCCACCAACTTCTGCCGGCTGTTCGCTGCCGCCGACTCGCACACCGGCAAGCTGGTCGTGCTCTCGGCGATCGACAATCTCTGGAAGGGCACCTCCTCGCAGGCGGTGCAGAACCTCAATTTGATGTTCGGGTTGGACGAGAGGGAGGGACTGCTGTGAACATCGGCGGCGCAGTGCGTGGGATTTGTAAGAGGTCGATGAGGTGGTTGGGATGAGCGCCGGCGACGACGTGTGGGGCGATCGGTCGAGCGACGGGCCGCCGCAGCCGTTCTTCGGCTCGCGCTGGGTCACGGCGCCCGCGCATGTACGCGAACTGGCGCTCGACAGCGGCCTGCCGGCCGGCTTTCGTGCGGCTGGCGTGGCGTGTGGGATCAAGGCCAGTGGCAACCCTGACCTCGGCCTTTTGATCTGCGACGCCGAGCGGCCAGTGAGCGCCGCGCGCTTCACGGCGAGCGCCACCGCCGCCGCGCCAGTGCTGCTCAGCCGCGAGCGCTGCCGCCTCGACGCGCTGCGCGGGGTGCTCGCCAACTCCGGCTGCGCCAACGCCGCAACCGGCAAGCGAGGTCTGGACGACGCCGCCAAGACGCAGGGCGCAGCCGCGCTCGCGTTGGGCGTAGAGCCCGAGGAGGTGGTGCTCGGCTCGACCGGCGGGATCAGCTGGTATCTGCCCGTTAACGCGGCGCTGAAGGGCATCCTCGCGGCGAGCGCCGAGCTGCGTTGCGAGGGCGACGTCGACTTCCAGCACGCGATCCAGACCACCGACGCGTTCGAGAAGCGCGCCAACCTCGAGGTGACGCTCCCGTCGGGGACGGTGCGGCTGTGCGCCCAGTGCAAGGGGGCGGGCATGATCTCGCCGAACTTCGCCACGATGCTCTGCTTCGTGGAGACCGACGCCGCGCTGGAGGCCCACACGGCAGACCTGCTGCTCGGCGTGTGCGTCAAACGCTCCTTCGACCGCTGCTCGGTGGACGGCGACCTCTCCACCAACGACACCGCGGTGCTGATCGCCTCCGGTGCGAGCGGCGTGGCGATTGCGCCCGAGAGCGAGGACGAGCTGCGCTTCGGCGAGGCACTCGACGCGCTGCTACGCCAGCTGGGGATCCTGTTGGTCACCGACGGCGAGGGCGCAGCGCGGATTGCGCGCGTGGTCGTGCGGGGCGGCAGCGCCGAGCAGGTTGAGGCGGTCGCGCGCAGCGTCGCCAACTCTCCTCTGGTGAAAGCCGCGTTGCATAGCGCCGACTACAACTGGGGACGACTCGTGATGACCGCGGGGGCGGCCCTGCCCGGCTTGGCGCCGCTGCCCGTAGACATCACGATCGAGGGTATCCCCGTATGCGTAGCCTCAACAGCACTCGACTACGACGCTGACGCGCTTGCGCGGGCGATCCAGAGGCGCGAGGTCGAATACGAGATAGCGATCCCTGGCGACGGTGCGGAAACCGAGGTCTTCTTCTCCGACCTCTCGCACGAGTACGTGCGAATCAACGCGGAGTACACCACATGAGTCCGTATGCCGGCGTTGGATCTGCGTCCTCGATTGCTCGTGTGCAAAGCACACTTCGCTCACTGCGTCCTTGCCCAGCTTGGCCTACGGACTCATGGCGGTTTGCATGGAGGACCACGCGATGAGAGACGTCGCCACCCTCCTCGAGGCGCTCCCCTACATCCGCGAGTTCCACGGCCGCACGGCCGTGATCAAGTACGGCGGCGCCGCGATGGAGGACCCCGCGCTGCGCGAGGAGTTCGCGCGCGACGTGGTGCTGCTCAAGTACGTCGGCCTCGAGCCGGTCGTGGTCCACGGCGGCGGGCCGGACATCACCGCCTACATGGAGCGTCTCGGCCTGCCCGTGCAGTTCGTCGGTGGCCTGCGCGTCTCCGACGAGGCCACCGTCGAGGTCGCCAAGATGGTGCTCGTCGGCAAGGTCAACAAGGAGATCGTCGGGCGCCTCGCCCGCCACGGCCAGCCCGCCGTGGGGCTCTGCGGCGACGACGGCTCGCTCTTTCGCGTCGCCCGCCGGGCGGGGCCCGGAGGCGAGGACATCGGCTTCGTCGGGACCATCGAGCGCGTCAACGTTGACGTCCTGCAACACATCGCCCGCGACTACATCCCCGTGATCGCCTCCGTCGGCGCCGACCGCGAGGGGCGCTCGCACAACGTCAACGCCGACGACGCCGCCGCCGCCGTCGCGCGCGCGCTGGGCGCCTACAAAGTGGTGTTCCTCACCGATGTCCCCGGTTGGCTCGCCGACCCCGCCGACCCCGCGAGCCTGATCGGCCACGCCACCGCCGAGCAGGTCCGCGACGCCCTGCCCGGCCTGGAGGGAGGCATGGTCCCCAAGCTCCAGGCCTGCCTGGAGGCGATCCAGGGGGGCGTCGGCTCCGCGCACATCATCGACGGTCGCCTGCCCCACTCGCTGCTCCTGGAGTTCTTCACCGACGCGGGGATCGGCACGAAGATCGAGGCAGCCCCGTGAGCCTCGCTGAGCTCCAAAAGATCGAGGCCGCGTGCGTGATGCCAACCTACGCACGCCTGCCCGTGGAGTTCGTGCGCGGTGAGGGCGCCCGCCTGTGGGACGCCGACGGCGAGGAGTACCTCGACTTCCTCTGCGGCATCTCCGTGACCAACGTCGGGCACTGCCACCCGCGGGTGGTGGAGGCCGTGCGCGAGCAGGTCGGGCGGCTCGTGCACGTCTCCAACCTCTTCTACACCGCTCCCGCCATGCGCCTGGCGGAGCGGCTTTCGCAGGGGGGTCTAGGTGGCAAGGTCTTCTTCTGCAACTCCGGTGCCGAGGCCAACGAGGCTGCGATCAAGCTCGCCCGCAAGGCGCGCCCCGGCGGGGACGTCGTCTCGGTCACGGGTGCCTTTCACGGACGCACCTACGGCGCGCTCTCGGCCACCCCGCAGGAGGCCAAGCAGGCGCCCTTCGCCCCACTCGTCCCCGGCTTCCGTGCCGTCGCCCCCGAGCCCGCCGCGCTCCGCGGCGCGATCGATGCGCGCACCGCCGCTGTGCTGCTGGAGCCGATCCAGGGCGAGACTGGTGTCAACGTGCTCTCCGAGGAGCTCCTGCGCGCGGCCCGCGCCGCCTGCGACGAGCACGGCGCCGCGCTCGTCTTCGACGAGATCCAGTGCGGTCTGGGCCGCACCGGCTCGCTGTGGGCTTACGAGCAGACTGGTGTCACACCCGACGCGTTCACCACCGCCAAGGCACTCGGCGGGGGCCTGCCAATCGGCGCGCTCGTCACCGCCCCGCACCTTGCCGACGTCCTCGCGCCGGGCGACCACGGCTCGACCTTCGCCGGCGGCCCCGTGATCGCCGCCGCCGCGCTTGCCGCCCTGGAGCTGGTCGAGGACTCCGACCTGCTCGCGAGCGTGCGCCGCCTGGGCCTGCGCCTCGCCGCCGGCTTGGAGGAGCTCCCGCATGTGCTCTCCGTGCGCGGGCGTGGGCTGATGCTCGCCTGCGAGCTCGACGTCTCCGCGCCTGAGGTCGTGCGGCGCGCGCTGCTGGAGCAGCGGCTCGTCGTCAACGCCACCGGCCCCGCCACCGTACGGCTGCTGCCCCCTCTGACCCTCACCGAGGCCGAGGCCGACGAGGGCCTTGAGCGGCTCGGCTCGGCGCTCGCCGGATAAGGTTGCGCGCCGTGAGTGACGCTCTCCGCGACTTCCCGCCCCGCACCGCCTCCTACGAGGCCGACCCCGAGCAGGTCCACCGCGTGCTGCTGCTCTACTCCGGGGGCCTCGACACCTCGGTGATGCTCAAGTGGATCCAGGACCGCTACGACGCCGAGGTCGTCTGTCTTACCGTCAACCTGGGGCAGCCCGGCGAGGACTACGCGGTGATCGAAGGGAAGGCTCGCCTGCTCGGTGCGATCGAGTGCCACGTGGTGGACGCCCGCGAGCAATTCGCTGAAGACTTCCTCGTGCCCGCGATCAAGGCCAACGCCCTCTACGGCGGCGGCTACCCCCTGTTCACCGCCCTCGGGCGGCCACTGATCGCGAAGCTCGCGGTCGAGTACGCCCGCCGCTCCGGCTGCGACACGATCGCGCACGGCTGCACCGGCAAAGGCAACGACCAGGTCCGCATCGAGGCCACCGTCGCCACGCTCGGCCCCGAGTTGAAGGTGATCGCACCCGTGCGCTCCTGGCAGATGGGCCGCGAAGAGGAGATTGCCTACGCGCGCGAGCACGGGATCGCCGTCAAGGGAGGTACTGAGACCGTCCCCTACTCAATCGACGACAACCTCTGGGGGCGTTCCTCGGAGGGACGCTGGATCGAGGACCTCGAGCACGCCCCCGAGGATGACGTCTTCCAGCTCGTCACCCCCCCCGAGCGGGCGCCCGACGAGCCCGAGACCGTGAGCATCGGCTTCGAGCGCGGGGTTCCCGTCGCGCTCGACGGCGAGCGCCTCGACCTCGTGGAGCTGCTCGAACGCGCCGCGGAGATCGGCGCGCGCCACGGCGTCGGGATCATCGACCACATCGAGGACCGCATCGTCGGGCTGAAGGTGCGCGACATCTATGAGGCCCCCGCCGCCGCCCTGATCCTCCCCGCCCACCAGGAGCTCGAGCGGCTCGTCGGCACGATCCACCAGAACCAGTTCAAGCCGCAGCTCGACCGCCAGTGGGCCTACCTCGTCTACGCCGGGCTCTGGTGGGAGCCCCTGCGCTGCGACCTCGACGCCTACATGGAGTCGGTCAACGAGCGCGTCACCGGCACGATTGGCCTGAAGCTCTACAAGGGCCACGCGCACGCCGTCACCCGCGAGTCCCCCTTCTCCGTCTACGACGCCCGCCTCGCTACCTTCTCGGAGTCCGGCGGCCTCTTCCCGCAGACCGCCTCCCCCGGCTTCATCGAGCTCTTCTCGCTGCAGTCGCGCATGGCCTGGCGGTTGCGCCACCCCGAGTAGGCGTACCTGCCCCGCCTTTGGCGGGTGCCCCGGGCGGGACGGTGAGCAAGACCGGATCACGTCCGAGCCCGCCCATACTCTGAGTAACGGTGATACCCGAGGAGGACAAGGCGCTTGGCGGTCGCCCCTCACAGGAGAGCGAACGCGACGCGCTGGCCGAGCGCCGCGCCCGCCGCGCGTGGCTCTCCAGCCCGGCTCTCGCCCGTCGTGCCGAGGCGGCCGAGGCGACGGTGCATACGCTGGAGGCCCACCTCGCTGACTTGCGCCACCGCCAGGTGGAGGCCGAGCGTGAGCGGGAGTCCGCCGCCGCGCAGCTCACCGCCCGCGAGCGCGAGCTGCGCCGGGTCAAGCAGCGCGAGTACGCCGAGCAACAACTGCGCGTCGAGGCCGAAGAGGCCGTCGTGCGGCTGCGCCGCGGCCACCGCGCTGAGCTCGACCGGCTGCAGCGGCGCGCCGAGGAGGCGCACGCCGCCGCTCGCCGCGCCGAGGAGCAGCGCGACGCGCTCGCCGCGCGCCTGGCCCGGGTGAGCGAGAGCTGTGCCCGCCTGGAGCGCGGCATCGGCGCCGTGGAGGGCGTAGCCGCCGAGCTGCGTGCCACCTTCGAGCGCGACCACCTCACGGCTCGGGCTCGCATCGCCGAGTTGGAGCGCGAGCTCGAGCTCGCACGTTCCTCTAGGGGTCCTTCCAACTCCGAGGACCCCGCCCACCGCGAGGAGATGGCAGGGGCGCTAACCGCCGCCGTGGAGCGCCTGCGCGCCCGCGCGGTCCCTGTTCCCGAGGCTCCGGCTCCTGCGGCCCCCGTGCCCGACGCTCCTGCTCCTGAGACTCCTGCCCTTGTAACCCCCGTTCCGGAGGCGCCTGTGCTTGAGGTCCCCGCTTCCGAGGCTGCTGCGCTCGCCGCTCCAGCGCTCGCCGCTCCAGCCCCCCCGCAGGAGATCCCCACCGTGTTCGTGGTGCACCGCCTGTCTCCCGGGAGCCGGGTCCACGCCGGGCGGCTGCGCCCGGTGGCTCGTCGCATCGCCGCGCGGCTGGCCGAGTGGGCTGGCCCCGCCCAAGAGCCGCCCCGCTAAGAACGGCTTTCAAAAGACCGGCACGCCTGGATGCGTCCCTGTACGCTGGGCTGGATCGCCACGTGCCGGCTTGCCCGTGCTACCAGCACGGGCTTCGCCGTCCGCGTCGCGCAGCTTGGTCCAGGAACGCCCCAGACGCACCGCCTATTTTGAAAGACCTTCTAGCACCAGAGCAGCCTCACTCGCTCCGCCGCTCCCAAGCCTAAGATGCACTGCGGTGTCCAAGTCCTCCTGCGCCCACCTGCACGTGCACTCCGAGTACTCGCTGCTCGACGGCGCCTGCAAGATCGAGGCGCTCGCCGAACGCGCCGCCCATTTCGAGCAGCCCGCCCTGGGGCTGACCGACCACGGCGTGATGAACGGCGCGGTGGAGTTGCACAAGGCGTGCGCGAAGCACGGCGTCAAGCCGATCGTCGGCTGCGAGATCTACCTAGTGGAGGACCACACCACGTCCACGGTGGGGGGGGGAGGGCGTACAGAGCGCAACCACCTCACGCTGCTCGCCGCCAACGACAGCGGCTACCGCAACCTCGTCAAGCTCTGCTCCGCGGGCTTCCTGGAGGGCCTGCAGCGGGGCAAGCCGACCGTTGACCTCGAGCAGGTCGCCCGCCACGCCGAGGGGGTGATCGCGCTCACCGGCTGCCTGGCCTCCCGCTTCTGCCAGCGTCTCACCGAAGACCGCCCCGGTGACGCGCGCGCCCACGCCGACGAGCTGCTTGGCATCTTCGGCCCTGAGAACGTCTACTTCGAGCTGCAGAAGAACGGACTCGCCGTCCAGGAGAAGTGCAACGAGGGCATCGAGCGCATCGCGCGCGAGGTCGGCGGACGCCTCGTGGGCACGGGCGACGTGCACTACCTGCGCCGTGAGGACTACGACCACCACACTGCGCTGCTGTGCGTGCAGACCAAGAGCACGCTCGCCGCGCCCAAGCTCACCTTCGACACCAACGAGTTCTACCTGCGCGACTCCGCGGAAATGGTCGATGCGTTCGCACGGTGGCCCGAGGCGATCGCCTCCACCGTGGAGATCGCAGAGCGCTGCTCGGTGGAGCTCGAGCTCGGCAAGCAGCTGATCCCGCGCTTCCCCACCCCCGAGGGGATCTCCGAGGGCGAGCTCCTGCGCGCCCGCGTGCAAGAGGGGTTGCGTGCGCGCTACGGCGACCCCCCGCCGGCGCAGGCGGTGGAGCGCATGGAGATGGAGCTCGGCGTGATCGAGCGGATGGGCTTCAACGCCTACTTCCTGATCGTCTGGGACTTCGTCAAGTACGCCAAGGAGCACGGCATCGCGGTGGGGCCTGGGCGCGGCTCGGCGGCCGGCTCGCTCGTCTCCTACTGCCTGCAGATCACCGACGTGGACCCGCTGCGCTACGAGTTGCTGTTCGAGCGCTTCCTGAACCCCGAGCGGGTCTCGATGCCGGACATCGATATCGACTTCTCCGTGCGCGGGCGCGAGCGCGTGATGCGCTACGTGACCGACAAGTACGGGCGCGAGTCGGTCGCGCAGATCGTCACCTTCGGCAAGATGCTGCCCCGCGCCGCCACGCGCGACGCGGCGCGCGTGCTCGGCTTCGACTACGGCGCGGGCGACCGCCTCGCGAAGCTGATCCCCGACCCCGTCATGGGCCGCGCGCCCTCCTTCGAGGAGTGCCTGAAAACCGGCGAACAGCTGCGCAAGGCCTACGACGAGGAGCCCGACGCGCGGCGCATCATCGACACCGCGCGGGGCCTCGAGGGGATCGTGCGCAACTCCTCGATCCACGCTGCCGCGGTCGTGATCGCGGACCGGCCGCTCACCGACATCGTGCCGCTGCAGCTCGCCGACGCCGGGGCTGGCGGCAGCGGCGAGCGCAACTACCGTACCGTCACACAGTTTTCGATGAAGCCGATCGAGGAGATCGGCCTGCTGAAGATGGACTTTCTCGGGCTGCGCAACCTCGACGTGATTGAGGACGCGCTGGACATCATCGAGCGCTCCACCGGGGAGCGCCCCGACATGACCGCGCTGCCGCTGGACGACGCAGAGACGTACGAGATGCTCGCCCGCGGGGACTCGATCGGGGTCTTCCAGTTCGAGTCCGAGGGCATGCGCGAGGCGCTCAAGAAGGTGCGCCCCGACGAGTTCAACGACCTCGTCGCGCTCAACGCCCTCTACCGCCCTGGGGCGATGGACCAGATCCCCGTGTACGCGAAAGGCAAGCGCAACCCCGAGACGATCAGCTACCCCGATGAGCGCCTGCGGAGCATCCTCGAGTCCTCCAAGGGCGTGATCCTCTACCAGGAGCAGGCGATGCAGATCGCCAAGGAGCTCGCCGGCTTCTCCGGGGCCAAGGCGGATGACCTGCGCAAGGCGATCGGCAAGAAGAACCGCCAGGCGATGGCCGCGCTGAAGCCCGAGTTCGTCGAGGGCTGCCGCGCGTCGGGTACGCGCCCGGAGGTGATCGAGTTCCTCTGGCAGACCAACGAGAAGTCCGCGGACTACTCCTTCAACAAGTCCCACGCAGCCTGCTACGGGCTGATCGCCTACCGCACCGCCTGGCTGAAGGCCAACTACACCGCGGAGTACATGGCGGCGCTGATCTCCTCGGTCATGTCTACCAAGGACAAGGTGCCCTTCTTTGTGGCGCGCTGCGAGGAGATGGGGATCGAGATCCTGCCGCCCGACGTGAATCTCTCAGACCACGAGTTCACCGTGGTCGACGGCAACATCCGCTTCGGTTTGGACGCCGTCAAGGGCGTGGGCTACCAGGCAGTAGAGGCGATCAAGCGTGCACGCGAGGACCGGAGCTCCGCCCCCCGAGGAGAGTCGGGTCCCGCCCACCCCGGGGCGGGCGAGGCACCGTTCACCTCGCTGTGGGACTTCTGCGAACGCGTAGACAACCGCGCCGTCAACAAGAAGGCGATCGAGGCGCTGATCAAGTGCGGCGCGCTCGGGTCCACTGGAGCTACCCGCAAGGGGATGCTGTTCGTACTCGAGCAGGCCCAGGCGGCCGGGCAGAAGTCCCAGCAGGATGCGGAGATCGGTCAGGGCTCGATCTTCGACCTCGACGGGGCGGGCGAAGCGGGAGCGGCGTTCACTGCGGCCGGTGCCGGCTCCGGCCCAGGCGCCGGCCTGATGCGTCCAAGTCACCCTCCGATTCCAGCGGAGGAGTTTGAGCAGGCCGAGCTGCTGGCCGCCGAGAAGGAGGCGATCGGGCTGTTCGTCTCAGCCCACCCCCTCAAGCCTGTGCGCGAGGCGCTGCGTGCTCGCGCGGACTGTCCGCTCGCCGCGCTTGCCGAGCGGCGCGACAAGGACTGGGTGACCGTCGGCGGGATCGTCACCGAGGCCAAGCGCATCCGCACCCGCAGTGGTGACTACATGATGTTCGCCACCCTCGACGACCTCGAGGGATCCGTGGAGCTGCTCGTGTTCGGCAAGGCGCTCGCGGAGCACGAGGCGGCGCTCGCCGTCGACCAGGTGCTGCTGGTTCGCGGCCGCGTTGACCACAAGGAAGCCGGCAAGACGTGTCTCGTGGTGCAAGCTGCCGAGGCCTTCCAGCCCACCCAGCAGGAGATCGAGCGGGCCGGGGCGCCCTCAGCGTCCTCCGCGCGGGTCAAGGGGATCCCATCCACCCCGTCAACCCCACACACCCAACCCGCCAGCACGGATGCGATCCACCTGCGCGTGGACGCCACCCGCCTACCCGCGAGCTTCATCGAAGACCTCAAGCACCTGATCGAGAGCCACCCCGGTCCCGTAGAGCTGGTGCTCGAGATGGCCACCCGCACCGGCGCTCGCCGCCTGCGCCTCGGCGACGCCTACCGCGTCGCGCCCACTCCGATGCTCCACTCCGAGCTGGAGCAGCTCGTCGCTCCCGCGCTCGCGGCTGCGTAGACCCGCCTGAGGGTCGTGGGCCAAGCAGGCGAAGGACGCAGGGAGCGAAATGTGCTTCAGCACATGAGCGACTGAGGACGCGCGCATGCGCCGCGCCCACGGCTCTCAGGCGCGCGCCTGCAGGCCACGCTTGCGCAGAGCCATCGCCAGCGCGACCTCCTCGGCTGCGGGCCCGCCGCCGTCGCCGCCCGGGGTCTCCAGCACGCACGGCAGCCCCTCGAAGGCGGGAGCAGCGAGGAAGGTCGCGCAGCCGCGCTCCCCGAGCTCGCCCTCCCCGACGTTGGCGTGGCGGTCCCGGTTTGAGCCGAGGGTGCCCTGAGAGTCGTTGAGATGCAACGAGCCCAGGCGCTCCAGGCCGATTCCAGCCGAGACCTCCTCCAGCAGGGCGTCAAGGCCCGCGGGGGTGCGGATGTCGTAGCCGGAGGCGTAGAGGTGGCAGGAGTCCAGACACACCCCCAGCCGCTCACCGCCCCCTGCGGCGTCGATCAGCTCGGTGAGCTCCCCCACCGAGCGCCCCAGGGTGCCCCCGGCGCCCGCGGTGTTCTCCAGGTGCAGCGGGCAGCCCTCGCTCTCCGTGAGCGCCTCGCGGATCGTGGCGCCCGCGCGCGCCACCGCCTCCCCAACGTCGCCGCCCTTCGCGGAGCCGGGGTGCAGCACGACCCCGCATGCCCCGATCTGGGCCCCCACGTGCAGCGAGTGAGTCAGCGACGCCAACGATTTGGCGCGGATGTCGGGGTCCTCGGAGGCGCAGTTCAACAGGTACACCGCGTGGATCAGGACTGCGTCGATCGGGCTCGCGGCGAGCGCCTCGCGGAAGGCGGCGACGTCCTCCCCGCGGTAGGCCGTGGGGCGCCACTGGCGGGGTGACTGGTTGAAGATCTGGATCGCCCGGCAGCCGCGTTGCACCCCGCGCTTCACGGCCTTGGGCAGACCTCCCGCCGGTGAGACGTGCGCTCCGATTAGCATGGCGGCGATCTTATGGTCTGCGCCCTGTCCCACGCCTCCTCGCGACGTAGCTCCGGCCGGCCCTCTGTCTCTTCTCAACACGGCCCCAGCCGGCCCCACGCCCACGGGCGTGGTGACGCCCTCTGGTTACCACACCTTCTCAGGCGAGACGGCTCTTGCGCGTAAGGTTCGCCCCGTCCCCCACGGGGGCCCTGCACATCGGGGGGGCGCGGACCGCCCTGTTCAACTGGCTGCTCGCACGCGGCTCGGAAGGCGCCCTGGTGCTGCGCATCGAGGACACCGACCGCGAGCGCTCCACGCCGGAGAATGTCGAGCAGATCCTCGACGCGCTGCGGTGGCTCGAGCTCGACTGGGACGAGGGGCCGATCCTCCAGTCTGAGCGCGCCGGCCGGCACCGCGAGGTGCTCCAGCAACTGCTGGGGTCGGGGCACGCCTACCACTCGACCGCGACCGCGGAGGACGTCAAGGCCTACAAGCAGCGCCACGGTGCCGAGCGTGGCTTCCGCGGGGAGGGGCGAGCGGGGACTCAGAAAGAGGGCGCGGTGCGTCTGCGGGTCCCCGACGAAGGGGCCACAGTGGTCCACGACGTGATCAGGGGGGAGACACGCTTCGAGCACGTGCACCTCGACGACCCCGTGATCGCGCGCTCGGATGGGTCGGTGCTCTACAACTTCGCGGTCGCCGTGGACGACCTGGACGCGAGCATCACACACGTGGTGCGCGGGGAGGACCACCTCTCCAACACCCCCAAGCAGCTGCTCGTGCTGGAGGCCCTCGGGGCCCCGCAGCCGCTGTACGCGCACCTGCCGCTGCTGCACGGCCCCGACGGCCGCAAGCTCTCAAAGCGCCACGGCGCGGCCTCAGTGCAGGAGCTGCGCGCGGCCGGGTTCCTGCCGGAGGCCGTGCGCAACTACCTCGCGCTGCTCGGGTGGGGCGCGGGAGACGACGCGGTGATGTCCACCGAGCAGCTCGTCGAGCGCTTCGCCCTGGAGCGGGTGAGCCGCAACCCAGCGCAGTTCGACGAGACGAAGCTGCGGTGGATGAACGGGATCTACATCCGCGGGCTGCCGGTCGAGGAGCTCGCGCGGCGCGTGGGGGAGTACCTCGACCGCCCGGAGGTCGATGGTCGGTTGCTTGAGCGAGCGGTGGCGATCAGCCAAGAGAAGATCCAGACGCTCGCGGACTTCTGGCCGCTGGCGGGGTTCTTCTTCGGGCAGCCCGTCGAGGACCAGCGCGCGCGGGAGCGGTGGCTCGATGAGCGGGGCAGGGAGACGCTCGCGCAGGTGCGTGTGGCGCTAGAGCAGGCCGGTGGGTTCACCGAGGACGAGGTGCAAGAGGCGCTCACCGGGGTGCAGCAGCGTCTGGGGGTGAAGCCGCGCGAGGTCTACCAGCCGTTGCGCGTGGCGCTCGCCGGCACCGCGGTCTCCCCGGGAATCTTCGAGAGCGTGGCGTTGCTCGGTCGCGACGAGACCTTGGCGCGCATCGACGCGGCGCTTGCACCCCCAGCGTGAGGCTTCAACGCTCGGGTTTGCGGCCGATTACAGAGGCGTACCTGCGGCCAAACACCTCAACCGAACGTCCACCCCTGCCGATAGGAGATGGGACCAAGGCGCCCAACGGAATGGGCGGTGTGCGATAGAGAGGTGTGCAAGAGCATGCAGGCAACAGCCACCACACGACAACAGAGGGCCAAGGAGCGGCCCGCCGCAGCCGGCGAGTCAGCCCCCGCCAGCGGCCGTCACCAGAACGAGGGCCACGGCCGGCGCCTGACCCAGGCGTTCGAAGCGCTCGAGGGGTTCCCCGCGCTGGCGGAGTCGTGCAAGCGGCTGGTGGCGGTGATGTCCAAGGACCACGTCGCCACGGCGGACGTGGTCAGCGCGGTGGAGTCCGACGTGGCGCTCGTCACGGCGGTGCTGCGCATGGCCAACCGCGCGCCGCAGGCGCGAGGCCGCGTCGAGACGGTGGTGGCGGCCGTGGAGGTGCTCTCCCCGCAGACGGTACAGGCGCTGGCGGGGCGGGTGCGGAAGTTCGACTTCTTCGAGCGCGCGAGCGTGTGGGACGCGGCTCCCGAGCGCTTCCGCCTGCACGCGCTGGCCACGCAGCACGCGGCCGACCGGGTGGCGGCGGAGGTCGGCTACGAGAACCGCGACCGCCTGACGGTGACGAGCCTGATGCACGACATCGGCAAGCTGGTGTTGCAGCACGCCTACCCGGGCTACCCGGTGCAGGTGCACCAGGGGGCGCAGACTCCCGAGGGGCGCATCCACCAGGAGCGCCGCGAGCTGGGCGTGGACCACGCGCTCGTGGGCGGGGTGCTGGCGCGGCGGTGGGGCCTGCCGGTGTCGGTGGCGAGCGTGATCGAACGCCACCACAGCGCCGAGGCGACAGGGGAGGCGGCGTTCGTGCGCCTCGCGGACATGCTCGCCCACTACACCCAGGGGGCTGCGGTTTCCCCGGCTGAGATGCTGCGCACCGCACGCACCGTGGGTCTCGGGCCGGAGGAGCTGCGCAGGGTGATGTACGAGCTGCCGAACTCCAACAACCAGCGCCAGCGCCACGTCGACCCCTGCCCGCTGTCGGGGCGCGAGCTCGGCGTGCTGCAGCGCCTCGCGGAGGGCAAGGTCTACAAGCAGATCGCCCACGAGCTCTCGCTCTCCACGAGCACCGTGCGCACCCACCTGCACAACATCTACGGCAAGCTCGGCGCGGTGGACCGCGCGCAGGCCGTGCTGATCGCGACTGAGCGCGGCTGGCTCTAGAGGGGGCAGCCCAGCCCTGCCCGCGGTTGGCACCAACAGGGGGCGGTCACGTGTCGGCAGCCTGAACCGTACCTTCCGGCTGACTCGCGGGGTGGGCAGCTCGGTTGTGCCGGCGCTACGGCGCTCCGGCTCCGCCCGTGGGACTGCTGGTCGCGCCCGAGGAGCCGCTTTTGCCTCCGGCGGGTTCCGCGCTGCCGCCCCCGGTGCCGCCGTTGGCGCCGGAGCTCGCTTCCGAAGGTGTGGACGTGGAGGAGGTCCCTCCCGCCGAGCTGCCGCCTGGGCTCGAGCTTTCGCCGGCTGTGCTCGCCGTCTGTTCGCCAGAGCTCGAGCTTGCTTCGCTTGCGCCCGGTGCGGAGCTCGAGGTGGTCGTGGAGGTCGAAGTGGTGGAGGTGGTCGTCGTGGAGGTGCCGTGCGTCGCTTCGCTTTCCGCCTGGGTGCTGCTCGGCGGAGTGATTTCTGGGGTGCTGTGGGGCGCCACGTCGGCCGTGTTGCCGCCGCCTCCGCAGGCCCCCAGCGTCAGGGCCAAGAGGAGCGCCGCCGCGCCCGCGAGGAGCGCGGCGAGCGGTCTGCGGCCGGCCGGTGGCCGACCGCTCACGGCTCCAGCGGTCCCATCCGGCGGCCGCAGGTTGGGCAGTCGTTCAGGTCCTTCTGCGCGAGCTGCTGACACCAGGGACAGAAGCGCAGGTTCTCGACCGCCCACGGCAGCCGCGAGGTCGAGGGCACCAGGGGGAGCACCTTGCCGACGATCTCCATCGGCTCGCCCGACTCCCGGTCGCGGTAGATCTCACCCGGCTGCGCCTCCAGGATGATCTCCCGTCCACTCGCTGGGTTGCGCAGTCGGTAGCGCTGCTGCACGCTCATCGCGAGGACTCTAGCGAAGCGTGCTGACGCCCGCTCAGTCGGGTAGAGTTCGCGCCGAGTGAGGGGACTGCGCAACATGGGGATGTTGCTCACAGCGAGCGTCGCGCTGCTCGCGGGGAGTGGCTGCGGCTCGGTCAAGCACAACGAGAACGCCAACCTGATCGTCGGCAAGCAGCAGTTCGTCGCCAAGTGCGGCGCCTGCCACACGCTCGCGCGGGCCAACACGAAGGGCACTGTCGGACCCAACCTCGACGAAGCGTTCCGCCACAGCGTCGCCGAAGGACTTGGGCGCAGCACGATTCCCAGCGTCGTGCAGTACCAGGTCGAATACCCGAACCCCGAAAACGTGATGCCCAAAGGCCTCGCGAGCGGCTCGGTGCTGAAGGACATCGCCGCCTACGTCGCCTACGCCGCGGCGAGGCCCGGCAGCGACACCGGCCTGCTCGCCAGCGCCGTCGCCCCCGCAGGCTCCGGCAAGCCGGCGGTCGAGAAGGCCGGCAAGCTCGAATTGGAAGCCAACCCCACAGGGCAGCTCGCCTACACCACCAACAAGGCGCTCGCCACGGCCGGCACGGTGACGATCTCGATGAAAAACATGTCCGGGGTGACGCACAACCTTGCGATCCAGACGGGCACCTCCGGGCCCGTCCTGGGCGCAACCCCGCTGGAGCCCAAGGGCACCGCCTCGTTCACCGTCAACCTGAAGCCCGGCACCTACACCTTCTTCTGCCAGGCCCCCGGCCACCGCGCAGCGGGGATGGTCGGCACGCTGACGGTCAAGTGATCGCGCGGACTATGAGGATCACCGCGATGATCACCGCGAACACGACGATCACGTAGAGCAGCAGCCGGAACATCTCGGCCTCGGAGCGCAACGGGTTGAGCATCGGACCGGCACAGTAGAGGATCGACTCGTCTTTGCGTCCAGCGCGGGCGTCCGCGCCGATCCGCGGCGCTAGGTTGCGAGGCTCGCGATGACCAGGACGCCCTCGCTCGCGGTGACGCTCCTCACGGTTATGTGGGCGGGCTCCGCCGCGGCGTGGGCCGCCGCGGAACCGGTGTCCCTCGGCGTGGCCCATCTCGGGGTCCCGCTCAGTGCCCCGGCGGCCCCCGCGCTGCCCGAAGCCGGCGAAGTCGGCTACGCGTGGCGACGGTGCTCCTTCTACACCACGATGGTCTCCGTCAACGGCGCTGCCCACCTGTGGCCCCTGGACGACGCCTCTGGGAGCGCTGCTGACCTGGTGGGCTCCTCGCCCGGACGTTACCTTGGAGCGCACGCTCCCGCCCCAAGCGGGCCGCTGGTCGAACAGGGTGGCGCGGGAGCTGCGTTTGACGGGAGCACCTCCGCGGTGACGCTCCCCGGGGTTGCCGGCCCGCAGGGAGTAGGCGCCTACACGTTCGAGCTGTGGGCGCGACCGACGAGAATCGACGGGGTCTACCGGTTTCTTGTCTCCAACGAGGAAACGCTCGCCGGCAAGCGGGCTGGCACCGGCGTGTGGCTCTCGCAGGCGGGGCTCGGCTTCGAGCGTTGGAACGGCGGTGTGAGCGCGTCGATCACCTACGCGGCGGGGCTGCCGCTCGATGTCTGGAGCCAGGTTGTGGCGAGCTACGACGGCTCGACGATGAGGCTGTTCGTCAACGGGGTGCAGGTGGGCTCGAGGGCCACCACCGCCCCGCTCGGTGCGGTCGCCAACCCCGTCGCGATCGGTGCCGGGGCGGGGGGAAGCTCGGGCTTCTTCGCGGGAGACCTCGCGGACGTCGCGACCTACCCCGACGCGATCGCTCGCGCCCACGTCGCCGCCCGCTATGCCGACGGCACGCACGCGCCCTGCACTGCGATCTCCGGCGCTGACGGCGCCTCCTACACCCCCACGCTCGCCGATCTCGGCGAGACCCTCTCTGCGACGGTCACGGCGAAGAGCGCCGCGCACAGCGCGAGCGTCACCGGGCAGAGCGAGGGGCCGGTCGACGACGGGCACGGCGACGTGGTCGCGGCGAGCATCGACGGCCTCAGCGAAGGGGAGACCGTGAGCGGCACGCTTGTGGTGAACGCCACCACCTACGGGCTGCCCGCCGCCCGCATCGAGTTCGATGTCGACGGGCAGTACAGGTACGCCAAGCCCGCCGAGGTTCCCTACCAGTACACGTGGTACACGAGGGCGGAGTCCAACGGGCCGCACACGCTGACGGTGAAGCTGTGGGGCCCCGGTGCCGCGACGCCCGTGAGCACCCAGGTGACGGTGGACGTCCACAACCTCACGAGCTACCCCACGCCGCTGCCCCTCGGTGAGGAGAGCATGTACTCCGAAATGAACGAGGGTGAAGAAGCGACCGCGCAGGATCTCCTGGAAAACGTGTGGCCCGCCCGTGGTTTCCCTCTGCCCTACCTGCAGTGGCCGCTGACCTGGCAAGAGGATCCTTACCACGAAGCCTACTGGGAGTTCTACTTCTACGGGCTGCGTCCGGAGGCGACCCTGCTGTACGAGTGGGAGACGACCGGCCGGGCGGCCTACCTGGAAAAGCTGATCGCGATCCTGCGCTCCTACGTCGCCTACGACCAGGTCCGCCCGGAAGACACGACCACGTTCGACAACGACCACACCTCCGCCTACCGCACGATGGAGCTCGTCAACTTCTATGTGAAGCTGAAGATCGTACACGCGCTGCCCGCAGATCTCGAAGCGGGCCTCGCCCGGTCGCTTGAGAAGCTCGGGGCCTTTCTCGCCGAAGCCAAGCACTTCGAGGCCGACTACAACCACGGCTTCAACGAGGGCGCCGCACTGCTGCTGCTGGCCGACAACTTTCCTCACATGCCCGGTGCGAGCAACTGGCGAGCGCTCGCACTGGAACGCTTGAAGGAGATGCTCTCCAACACGATCGACGCCGACGGTGTCGAGGTGGAGAACTCGCCCTTCTACCAGGTCTACGTGCTGGGGCTCGTCTACCAGATAGCCCAGTGGGCCAAGCACTACGAGCCCGAACTCGCCGGCCCCTACTCCGAAACAGCCAGCAAGATGCTCAGGTTCACGGCTGATGTTACCGAGCCCGACGGCTACCTGCCGATGCTGGGTGCGACCGCCACCACGTACATGCCCAGCCAGGACCCCAACGTCTACGGGCCGATGGCCGCCGCCGATCCCGAATTCGACTTCGCCTTCACGCGCGGTGCGTATGGGACCCCGCCCCCTGACGGTACGGTGCTCTTCCCGATCTCGGGGCTGTTCCTGATGCGCTCCCCGCTTGGGTCGGTCGCCAACCTGCCAAACCAGACGTTCCTCACCTTCAACTCGGGCACCTACCGGACGAGTCACTCCGACCTTGACGCGATGGGGATCACGATGTACTCGAATGGCGCGGAGGTGCTCCCGACCTCCGGGCTCTACACCTACACCGAAGAACCGGGTCTCGAGTACTTCCACGGCACGCGCTCACACAACACGGTGGTGGTGGACGGGAAGGACCAGGAAGAGGGCTCGTCGGTGGCGGGCAGCTACGGTTCCTCCGAAGGCTCGACGTGGGCGAGTGGGGTAAGCAAGCTCTATCTGGGCGTCACTCACCACCGCACGGTGGTGATTCTCCGGCAGGGGCTCGTGCTCGTGCGCGATCAGCTGAGCAGCCAGAGCTCCCACGAATACAGCCAAACCTGGCATCTGGCGCCGACCGCGACGCCCACCACGAGTGCTGTTCAGAGCGTCACTGCGACGGTGGGTGGCAAGCCGCAGCTGCAGATCACCCAGGCGAGTCCCGCAGGGATGACGCTGCAGAGCTTCTACGGCGAGACCAACCCGATGCAGGGCTGGTACTCCTCAGGCTACGGCTTCAAGCAGCCGAGTTGGGCGCTGCAGTTCACCCGCGATGGCACGAGCGCCAGCTTTGCCACGCTTCTCGCGGCGGGCCCCTACGCCTCCCAGAGCGCGACCGTCACCGAAGCTACCGGCCCGGAAGCCGATCTGATCGATGTGTGCGTGGACGGCAGCACGGGCTATGCGGTGACGGTTCCACACGACAACGACACGCCCCCGACGATCGCCACGGGCGGGTGCGCGAACTGACGTTCAGAGTACGTAAACCGTTGTGAAGACGACGATCCACATGATGTCCACGAAGTGCCAGTAGATCCCGGGCACCTCGACACCGCGGTGCTCCTCGGGGGTGAAGTGCCCGCGGAAGGACCTGACGGTGACGATCAACAGCAGGATCAACCCGATCGTCACGTGTGCTCCGTGCAGGCCGGTGAGCGAGTAGAAGATCGTCTGCTGAGCGGCGTCCTGGGGGGCGAAGCCGATGTTGGCGTACTCGTTGATCTGGATGAACAGGAAGGAGCAGCCGAGCAGGAAGGTGGCGACCATCCCGGCCTTCAGCCCGAAGCGGTTGCCTTTCTTGATCGAGGTCTGTGCCCAGTGCATCGTGAACGAGGAGGAGACGAGGATCAGCGTGTTCACGAACGCAACGTTGACCGGCAGTTTGGTCCCGGTCGCCGGCCAGGGGTCGCCCTGGACGATGCGAATGAAGAAGTAGGCCGTGAAGAACGCTCCGAAGATCATGATCTCGGAGATGATGAAAAGCAGCATTCCGAGCAGCTGAGGGTCCACCCGCGAGCTGTGGTGGGCAGGCGGCGGGCCGTGGTGCTCGTCTGCGCCCCCGTGGGAGTGCTCGGCGGCGTGGCCTGCCGCGGGGTGGGCGATGCTGGCGGCCTCCATCGGCTTCTCCGTCAGCTCCCCGCGGCGGCTGGGGCCGCGTCCGCCGCCTGCAGGTTGACCACGACGTGTTCCACCGGAGCTGTGGTGGCGCCGCGCACGCGCTCGATCAGGTTCGAGCGCATCCAGCCCGAGCGCTCGTCCGGCAGCGTGGAGATGACCACGTCGTCGACCCTGAACAGCTCCAGCGCGTTCATCGCTGCGGTGTAGGGGTCGGGGTCGCCGATCATGCCGGAGCTGAGCAGCCCCGCGGCGCGCAGCTTCTCGAGCATCGCCGCCAGGCGCGTGCGCGCCTCGCGCGGCGCGTCGCCGTGGCCGCCTTGCTGGGGCACGACCGCGACGAACAGGTGGCGCTCGCCGTGGGCGGCCTTCTCCTTGAGCCGTTCGACCAACTCCTCGCCGCTTGAGGTTTTGTTGGCGATCACGAGCGTTACGCGGAAGGGCAGGCCCTCGTGCTCGAGGTCGGTGACGATGTGCTCGACCGGTAGCCCCGAAGCGTTGTGGACGCGTTCGATCAGGTCGCGCCGCATCCAGCCGGAGTGCGTGATCGGGTGGGTCGAGATGATCACCTCGCTCGGGCGGCGCTCGCCGATCTCATCCATCGTGGCCAGGAAGGGGTCGGCGTCGCCGACGGCGCCGCTCGCCTTGATGCCCTCCTCGGCGAGCAGCGAGACCGCGAGGTCGATCCGCACCTGCGCGGACTCGCGCACCGCCTCGTCGTAGATCACGAGGCCCGAGGAGGGCTTGCTCTGGGGTACCACGAGACGAAAGCGCACGTCACCGGATGCCGCGAGCTCGCGCACCCTGTCGAGTAGCTTGCGGCCTCCGAGCGTGCGGTTGGCCACCACCAGTATCTCCTTCATCGTGCCCCCTCTTTCGATGTCGTCACTGCGAACACGAGTTGTTTGTCTCTCTTACCCGGAGTCATTCCGATGCTCACTCGCCGCCACTGGGTACCGACACGCTGCCGGCCGTCTGGGTTCTGACTTCCGAGGGCAGCGGCGCGGGCGTGAAGATGCCGTGCACCGCGCCGGGGACGCCGTACTCGTAGGCCCCGCCCACGACCGTGGGTACCCTGTCGAAGTTGAAGATCGGGGGCGGCGAGGAGACCTGCCACTCCAGCGTCATCCCTCGCCAGGGGTTGGCCACGGCACGCGGGCCGTGGCGCCAGGAGTTGATCATGTTGTAGAGGAAGATCAGCGTTGCCGCCCCGAGGATCCAGCTGCAGATCGAGATGAACAGGTTGAGGTCCGCGAACTGAGCGGCGTAGGTGGCCACCCGGCGGGGCATCCCCTGTAGGCCGAGGACGTGCATCGGCCCGAAGGTCAGGTTGAAGAAGATGAAGGTCATCCAGAAGTGCCACTTGCCGAGGCGCTCGTCGTACATGCGCCCGGTCATCTTCGGGAACCAGTAGTAGACGCCCGCGAAGATCGTCATCAGCGAGCCACCGAACAGCACGTAGTGGATGTGGGCGACGATGAAGTAGGTGGCGCTCACGTGGATGTCGAACGGGAGCATCGCGAGCATGATCCCGCTGATCCCGCCCGCCGAGAACGCGACCAGGAAGCCCAAGGCGAACAGCATCGACGTGTCGAGGTGCAGCACCCCGCGCCACAGCGTGGCCAGCCACGAGAAGATCTTGATGCCGGTGGGCACCGCGATGATCACCGTGGTGACCGCCATCGGGATGCGCACCCACCCGGGCATCCCCGAGGTGAACATGTGGTGGGCCCACACTGTGAACCCGAGCCCCACGATCGCCAGCAGCGAGAAGGCCATCATGCGGTAGCCGAAGATCGGTTTGCGCGCCTTCACGGCGACGATTTCGCTGATGATCCCGAAGCCGGGCAGCATCATGATGTAGACCGCCGGGTGGGAGTAGAACCAGAAGATGTGCTGGTACATCAGCACGTTGCCGCCCTTGTCAGCGTCGAAGAAGTTGAAGCCCAGCGCGCGGTCGAGCAGGATCATGAACTGCGAGGCCGCCACGAACGGCGTGGCGATCACGACCAGCAGCGAGGTCGAGAAGTTTGCCCACACGAGCAGCGGCATCCGGAAGAAGCTCATCCCCGGCGCCCGCATCGTGATGATCGTCACGAGGAAGTTGAGCGCGGTGGCGACCGAGGAGGCGCCCGCGAACTGCACCCCGATCGAGAAGAAGTTCTGCCCGATCGGGGTCACGGTCGAGAGCGGCGCGTAGGCGGTCCAGCCGTCGGCGAACGCGCCGCCGGGGGCCAGGAAGCTCAGCAGGATGATGATTCCGCCGAGCGGCAGCATCCAGAAGGAGAGTGCGTTCAGGCGCGGGAAGGCCATGTCGGGCGCGCCGATCATCAGCGGCAGCACGAAGTTCGCGAGGCCCGCGAACACGGGGATCACGAAGAAGAAGATCAGGATCGTGGCGTGCACCGAGAAGAGGCCGTTGTAGGTGTTGGCGTCCACGAACTTCGCCCCCGGCTGGGCCAGCTGGATGCGCATCAGCATCGCGATCATCCCGCCGACGAGCAGGAAGAAGAACGAGGTCACCACGTACTGCACGCCGATCACCTTGTGGTCGGTGTTGACCTTGAAGTAGTCCTTCCAGGTGTAGGCCCCGTGGTTGGCGTGGCTCTCCGGGCGCGTCGGGCGGCCGGCCGCCCAGTGGAACCAGTAGTCGAAGACCCCCAGCCCGACCAGGAAGAACAGCGGGCAGGCGATCAGCGAGACCGTCAGGATCGCGTCGCCGCTGAGGTAGTGGGTGTAGGTCGCGTGCCCGGTGGCGGTCCGCACCACCCACGTCAGCGCTGTGGCGAACGCGACCGCGAGGGCCGCGGCCAGGAAGGCGCGGTAGAAGCCCGGTGCCCGAAGTCTCACAGCCATCTGTCAGCTCCCTCCGAGGATCTCTGAGCAGCCATCACACATTACCCCGTGGCCACGGTCGAGGGGACCTTCAGCTGGCTCTTGATCCACGCCTCGAAGCGCGCGGGCGTCACTACGTGGATGGCAGAGCGCATCAACGCGTGCCCGACTCCGCACAGCAGGTTGCAGACGACTGGATACGTGCCGAGTCGGATGGGCGTCGCGCGGATGTGGGTGGTGATGCCCGGCACCGCATCCTCCTGTAGGCGGAAGGCGGGAATGTAGAAGGCGTGGATGACGTCCCTGGAGTGGATGTGGAAGTAGACCGACTCGCCCTTGGGCACGTACAGCGAGTAGCTGCGCAGCGGCGCCCCGCCGGTCACCGAGGAGGGGTACTCGTAGCTCCAGAAGAACTGCTGGCCGGTCACGTTGACCTGGATTTCCTTGCCGGGCGGTTTGCGTTCGTTTTCGTTGAGGACTACGAACGAGTAGGAGACGAGGCCAATGACCAGGACCGCGGGGATCGCCGTCCAGAAGACCTCCAGGCGCGTGTTGCCGTGGATCGGCGGCCCGTCCAGGAGCTCCTGGCCCGGGCGCATGTGGAACTGCCAGACGCAGTAGAAGATCACCGTTACCACCAGCACAAAGATCGGGATCGAGGCGATCACCAGCACGTGGTAGAAGAAGTCGGTGTGCTTCGCCTGCTCAGAGGCCACCGGCGGGAACCAGTGGATCACGTAGCTCAGGACGATGCCGATCGCTGTGGCGAGCACCCCGGCGAGGGCCGCCCAGATCAGCGAGCGTTTGCTGGGGGTCCTAGGCGTGGGCACCGGCGGCCAGCTCCCCAGCGGCGACCGTTCGACTTCGACGATTTGATGCGATCCCTTCCATCCCACAAAAGATCCTATTGCCTTCGCCCGACGAATGACAGCCCCCCTTGACGTGGCGCCTGATAGCCTCTACATTGAGGCAATCGTTGCAAGCTTCCTCGGGC
Source organism: uncultured Solirubrobacterales bacterium (assembly GCA_963706545.1). Classification (GTDB taxonomy): domain Bacteria; phylum Actinomycetota; class Thermoleophilia; order Solirubrobacterales; family Solirubrobacteraceae; genus Palsa-744. Next base: position 3,765,658 of record OY970161.1, on the reverse strand, counting down.
GTTGACGACGGGGACTGACTCGGGAAAGGAGCTCCATGGAGGTTCGCGAAGGAATGACCCCGACGATCCTGGTGGTCGGTCCCGGCCACACCCTGCGCGACGCCGCGCGGCTGATGTCCGAGCGCAGCGTGGGCGCGGCGGTCGTGATCGATCCCGACGGGCCCGGCCCGGGCATCCTCACCGAGCGCGACATACTGCTGTCCGTCGGCGCCGGGCAGGACCCCGACGGCGAGCGCGTCGCCGAGCACCTGACCAGAGAGGTCGTCTACGCGGCGCCCGACTGGTCGCTGGAGGAGGCCGCCGCGGCGATGGTGCGGGGCGGCTTTCGTCATCTGATCGTCGTCGAGGGAGGGGAGTCCGTGGGCATCCTCTCCGTTCGCGACATCGTGCGCTGCTGGACAACCGATGGGGCTGTCTGTCCCGTTCCAGCAGGCGCCGCGGTGGGGTGAGAGAGGGGCGAGGCGCCCGCTGGGGAACGGGTTGCGCCGCCGCCATTGGGGCCGCGCGTGGTGGGAGGGACCCACGCGCGGTGCCTCACCGAGGGACAATGCAGCTCGTCTCAGTACGCTCCACCGAGTAATGCGCTCCGCCGCCGTAAAACGGCCGGGCCGCGGTCAGCCTCAGTGAGGGTCGAGCGGAAGCTCGTCGATTTCGCGGCGCGTGTCTCCGATCCAGCGGGCCACGCAGACGACCGTGAGGACTACGCCGATGACCGTCAGCTCGATGAAGGTCGTGACACCCACGAGCGCCAGCGTGACCCCCACCGCGGTGAGCAGCGGCAGCAGGCTTGGGCCGGGGAGGTGGATCTCCTCGCCGACGGGGGGGATCTCAGGATCGAGCTCGCTCACGAGACATACAGCGCGGCTACGACGAAGGAGATACCGAACATGAACATCGAGATCGCCATGATGATCAGGCCGGTGCGGATGTTCTTGCGGGCGAGGCGACGAGTCATCGTGCGGGCAGTTTACAGATGGACGTGGGCGTCAAGCACCATCGCGCAGAACAGCAGCGCGAGGTAGGCGAGCGAGAAGAGGTAGAGCTGCAGCGCGCTGCGCCGGTCGGCCCGGCGGTAGAGGCGCACGGCGCCGGCGATGAAGCCGAGGCCGAGCGTCAGCGAGGCGACCAGGTAGATGCCGCCGAAGCCCCCGGCGCAGAAGGGCAGCTGGGTGACGGCGTAGAGCAGGACCGTGTAGAGCAGGATCTGCCGACGGGTCTCGGCCTCGCCGCGCACCACGGGGAGCATCGGCACGCCGACCTTCGCGTACTCGTCCTTCATCAGCAGCGAGAGCGCCCAGAAGTGGGGCGGGGTCCAGAAGAAGACGATGAAGAACAGCAGCACTGCGACGCCGCTCACGGAGCCCGTCACGGCGGCCCACGCGACCAGCGGCGGGACTGCCCCGGCGGCGCCGCCGATCACGATGTTCTGCGGCGTGCGCCGCTTCAGCCACACGGTGTACACGAGCACGTACCCGAGGAACCCCGACAGCGCGAGGCTCGCGGCGAGCACGTTGACGGTCAGCGAGAGCTCCAGGAAGGAGAGCGCCGCCAGCGCGCAGCCGAACGCCAGTGCTGCCCCCGGGGCGATCCGCCCGGCGGGAATTGGGCGCGTGGCGGTGCGTGCCATGCGCGCGTCGATGTCGCGGTCGAACCAGTGGTTGACGGCGCCCGCGCCGCCGGCCGAGAGGTAGCCGCCGAGGCAGGTGAGGGCCACGAGCAACGGCGAGGGGTCGCCGGCGACATACATCGTGGTGATCGTGGTTAGCAGCAGCAGCGACTGGACCTTCGGCTTGGTCAGCTCCAGGTAGTCAGAGAGCAGCTGGCGGGTGCGCGGGGCGAGTCCGAGCCGCGCGGCGTCGACGGGTGAGGTGACGGAGAGCGGTGCCGGAGAGCCGTCCATCGGGCTTGAGTCTACGCGCGGACGCCGGGGGCGGCGACGGAGGTGGCGGGGGGCGGTGCCGGGAGCGCCGGGGCGGCTGCGAGGGGTGTGGAGGAACCGTCCATCGCAGGTGAGTCTAGGCGCGCACGGACGTCGGTGCGCCGCAGGCCAAGGAGGCCTGGGGGCCGCCGAGCACTAAACGCCTACCTGCGTGGCTCCGGCCGGCACGGTGGCACGCCCCGGCGAAGGCGCGGAGGTGGTCCGGCGCTCGATGTCCAGGCGGATGTCCTTCATCGGTTCCCCCGAGCGTACGCGCGGGACCGTGTCGAAGTTGTTGACCGCCGGCGGGGAGCTGGTGAACCACTCCAGCGTGTTCGCTTTCCATGGGTCGGGCCCTGCGATCGTGCCTGTCTTGAGGCTGCGCATGACGTTGACGATCGTGACGAGCACCCCGGAGGCGAGGATGAAGGCACCGATCGTGGAGATCAGGTTGAAGAGCGCGAGGTGGCCCACGTTTTCGTACTCGTACACTCGCCTGGGCATCCCTTCGAGGCCGATCTGGTGCTGGATCAGGAAGGTTATGAGGACTCCCCAGAACATCAGCCAGAAGCTGAGCTTGCCGAGGCCCTCGCTGAGCATCCGCCCTGTGATCTTGGGGAACCAGTAGTAGATCGCCGCGAAGATCGGGAAGACCGCCCCGCCGACCAGCACGAAGTGGATGTGCGAGACCACGAAGTAGGTTTCGTTGAGCTGCCAGTCCACGGGGAAGATCGCGAGGAAGACGCCGGAGATGCCGCCGATGACGAACAGCGCGATGAAGCCCACGCAGAAGATCAGGGGCGTCTTGAATTCGATCGTCCCCTGCCACAGGGTGGCGATCCAGTTGAAGATCTTTACGCCGGTGGGGATCGCGATCAGCAGCGAGCTCATCATCGCGAAGTAGAGGATGACTTTGGGGATCGGGGCGGCGAACATGTGGTGCGCCCAGACGAGGAAGCCGAGGAACCCGATCGACACGGTGGAGACCGCGATCGCCCGGTAGCCGAAGATCGGCTTGCGCGCGAACACGGGCAGGATCTCCGAGACGATCCCGAAGCCGGGGAGCACCATGATGTAGACCTCGGGGTGCCCGAAGAACCAGAAGAGGTCCTGCCACAAGAGCGGCGAGCCGCCCAGGCCGGCGTCGAAGAAGTGGGTGCCGAAGTGCCGGTCGGTGAGCAGCATCGTCACGGCGGCGGCGACGACCGGCAGCGCGAAGATGAGCAGGATCGAGTAGGTGAGCATTGCCCACACGAACAGCGGCAGCCGGCCCCAGCTCATCCCGGGGGCGCGCATGTTGGCGACCGTCGCGTAGAAGTTGATCGCCCCCACGAGCGAGGAGAGCCCGGTGAGGTGGATCAGGTAGATCCACGCGTCCTGGCCCCCGGAGGGGGAGAAGAAGGCGTTGGAGAGCGGCGGGTAGCTCGTCCAGCCGGCTTCGGGGGGGTTCCAGAAGATCGAGGCGTAGAAGACGATGCCACCGGCCAGCAGCAGCCAGAAGGAGAGCGCGTTCAGGCGCGGGTAGGCCATGTCGCGCGCGCCGATCATCAACGGCAGGAAGTAGTTGGCCAGGCCCGCCATCATCGGCACGACGAACAGGAAGACCATCGTGGTGCCGTGCATCGTGAACAGCTGGTTGTAGGTCTGGGGGGTGACCAGGTTGTTGTCGGGCACCCCCAGCTGCAAGCGGATCATCAGCGCCTCGGTGCCGCCGAGGATGAAGAACACGAACGTGAGGACCATGTACATGATCCCGATGCGCTTGTGGTCGGTGGTCGTGAGCCAGCTCGTGAAGCCGCGCTCCTCGCGCTCGACGCGGTGGGCGACTACCTGGGGGACGGGGGCGGCATAGGTGGCCATGTGATTGCTTGCCTTCTCAGTTCTCGGATTAAGGGTTCCCGACCCGTCCGGGGCCGGTCTGGCTGTCCAGCGTGGCCCGTTCGACCTTTGCGTCGGCGTTGGCTTCTTCGATCAGCCGCTTGCGTTCGGCCAGCCACGCGTCGAACTGCGCCGGCGGAATCGCGCGCACCGTGGCGATCATGCGGGCGTGCCCGCGGCCGCACATGTTCGCGCACTGCCCGTGGAAGACACCGGGCTTTTCGATCTTGAACCACGTGTAGTTGTGGTAGCCAGGGACGGCCTGGAACTTGCCTCCTAGGGCGGGGATCCACCAGGAGTGCACGACGTCCGCGGAGACGATGTTGAGCGTCACCGTGGTTTTCGTGGGGACGACCATTTCCTCGTAGGAGTACGGCGCCCCGAGGCCGTCGTGGTTGGTGGCGCCGGGGTAGATGTACTGCCAGATGTACTGGCGCCCGATGATCGTGATGTTGAGCGATTTGCCGTTGGGCGGCAGGCGGCGGTCGGCGGTGGCGAACAGCTCGCCGTTTTCCGCGGCCAGCACGTCCCCGCCGGGGCCCGAGTTCGGGGGGTTCTGGATCGCGGAGAGCTTGAAGAACGTGATGATCGCGAGCACGATCACGATCAGCGCAGCGCCAGCGGTCCAACCGATCTCCAGGCGTGTGTTGCCGTGGATCTGGGCCGCCACCGCGCCCTTGCGCGCGCGGAAACGGTAGAGCGCATACGCGAGCACCCCCTCGACGCCGAAGAAGATCACGAGGGCGATGTAGAGGATGATCTTGTAGAGGCTGTCGATCTCGTTCGCGTTCGGCGAGCCGCCCGACTGCGGGGTGAAGAGCGCGAGCGTCGTGGGGAGGAGGTGGCTCAAGGCGCGCGGGATTCTATTCAGCCCGGGGCGGAATGCGCTTGATGACGTTTGCCACGAGGAGATTTGGCGCCCACACGCCCGCTCCGGCCTGCCCACCCGCCGCTTCCACCCGCCTGCCCACCCGCTGCGACCTGCCCACCAACCCGCCCGCTCCTACCTGCCCGAGAACCGCGGCGGGCGCTTCTCCACGAACGCGGTGACGCCCTCCACCAGGTCGTCGCTGCCGGCCATCTCCCGCTGGATCTGCGCCTCGAGCTCGAGCTGCTCGTCCATGCGCGCGTAGAGCCAGCTGTTGAGCTGGCGCTTGGCGCCCGCGTAGGCGCGGGTGGGCCCGGCGGCGAGGCGCGCGGCGAGCGCGGCGGCCTCCTCGCGCACGCGCTCGTCGGGCACGACGCGGTTGACGAGGCCCCACTGCAGCGCCTGCTCGGCGGAGACGCGCTCGCCGAGCATCGACATCTCGGTGGCCCGGGCCATGCCGACGCGGGTGGGGACGAACAGCGAGGAGCCCCCGTCGGGCACGAGGCCGATGTTCACGAACGCGAGCAGGAAGTAGGCGGACTGCGCGGCGAGCACGAGGTCGCAGCAGAGCGCCAGCGAGCAGCCGATGCCGACTGCCGGGCCGTTGACGCACGCCACCACCGGCAGCGGCAGCTCGCGCACGGCGTGCATGATCGGGTGGTAGCGCTCGGTGAGCGTTTTGTAGACGTCCGGGCGCCCGTCGGGGGTGAGGTCGGCGCCGAAGTCCTTGAGGTCGGCCCCCGAGGAGAACGCGCGTCCGGCTCCGACGATCAGCACGGCGCGCACCGACTCCGCCTCGCCCACGCGGCGCACCGCGGCGAGCAGGTCGAGGCCGAACTGCTTGTTCCAGGCATTCAGCGCCTGCGGGCGGTTCAGCTCGATCGTGGCGACGGGGCCGAGCTGCAGGTTGACGGTCTCAAGGGCGGTGGGGGCGTCGGTCTCGCTCATCGCGGGCTCCTCTCGGCGGGGTGGCGGGGGTGTCGGCATCCGGCATCCTACGGTGTGCGGGTGGCCAGCAGGCGGTACTGCTGCAGCGTGGCGGCGTCGATGCGAAGCAACCCATAGCGCTATCTGATGGCGCTACACTGTGGCTGCGATGGCGACAGAGACGGCGACGATACGTGTGGCACGCGGCACGCGCGACCTGTTGGCCGAACAGGCGCGCGGCCGTGGCATGTCGCTGGCGGCCATGCTGGCGGAGATCGCACACGAGCAGGAACTCGAGGAGATTTTCGAGTCCGAGCGGCGGGCCGTTCGCGCTGAAGCTCAGGACCCGGTCGCACTGGAGGAGATGCGCCTCTGGGAGGCGACGTTGGAAGATGGCCTCGACTTCGACTGAGCCCCGCCGCGGCGAGGTGTGGCTCGTGTCGTTCGGCGCCGCCAGGCCCGGCGAGCCCGGCAAGAACCGTCCCGCGGTCGTCGTTTCGGTCGATCGGACCATCGCCGGGTCGCCCCACGAGCTGATTGTCGTGGTGCCGCTGTCGAGCTCTGTCCCGCCATCGGCGCTGCGCCCCGAGGTTCAGGAGATCGAGGGTGTCGATCGACCAAGCTGCGCGATTCCTCGAGCCCTCAGAGGCGTGGCGCGCTCACGCCTGTTGCGCAGGCTGGGAGTGCTCCCGCCGGCCACGCTCGCGGAGATCGAGCGTGCGCTTGCGCTGATCCTCGGCCTGGGGGGTTGACAGGAGGTTCCCACTGTGCTTATAATGAGGTCGTCACGGCAGCCGAGGGTTGCCGAGCGCAAACATAAGGTCTGGTTGGGGTCTACCCTTGGGTCAACCTGTCAGCACTAGCAGGGGTTCTGGAGAGGGCCGGGTCAGAACGATGAGGGAGTTGTTCAGCGTGGTTTCAAGAGGGAGATACATGACAGGGGTCGCCGCACCGTGTGAGCGGGGCGTTGCTAGATGCGTCAGCTTGACGCTGCCGCATCTCTCTCTCTCTCTCTCTCTCTTCGCTTAGCGGGCTAGCCTCGAGATCCCCCGTCGGACGGTCCGCCAGGACCGTCCGGTTTCCCCCGGAGGGGGAAGGGTGATGGGCGTGTCCGATCGCCGGGGCGCGTCGCGGCGGCCTTTGGGTTTGTCGGCCGGTGATGGTGTGCCGCGGCATCGGGTCGCGGAGATCCAGCGTTCGCGGCTGTTGGCGGGCGCGGTTGACGCGATCGAGGAGCTTGGGTACGCGCGTACCACGGTCGAGAGCATCACGTCGCGGGCGCGGGTCTCGCGGCGTACGTTCTACGAGCTGTTCGAGAACCGTGAGGCGTGCCTGACGGCGCTGTTTGAGGATGTCGCGGCGACGATTGAGGGTGAGGTCGCCGCGGCGGGGCTGGGTGGCCTTGGCTGGCGTGAGCGGGTGCGCGGCGGGCTGTGGGCGATCCTTTCCTTCTTCGATCGTGAGCCGGCGCTCGCGCGGGTGTGTGTGGTGGGGGCGTTGCAGGGCGGCCCGGGGGTGCTCGGGCGCCGCGAGGAGGTTCTCGCGCGGCTGGCGGGGGCGCTCGATGAGGGTCGTGGGGAGGGTTCGCGGGGGAGAGAGTGCACGCGGTTGACGGCGGAGGGTTTGGTCGGCGCTGCGTCTGGGATCGTCTACGCGCGGCTGGCGCGGGGTGAGCGCGGGCCGCTCACGGCTCTGCACGGCGAGTTGATGAGCATGATCGTGCTGCCCTACCTGGGGCCCGCGGCGGCGCGCCGCGAGCAGACCCGCCCGGCCCCCGAGCCGGCATCCGCGGCGCACCGGGGCCCCGTGTCGCCCCGGGGCGATCGCGACCCGCTGCAGGGCGCCCAGATGCGCCTGACGTATCGCACCGCGCGGGTGTTGGAGTGCATCGCCGGGCGGCCGGGAGTCAACAACCGTGTGGTCTCCGATCACGCCGGGATCTCCGATCAGGGCCAGGTGTCGAAGTTGCTCGCGCGCCTTGAGCGTCTGGGTCTGGTGTCCAACAGTAGCGGGGGGCACGCCAGGGGCGAGCCGAACGCGTGGGAGCTGACGCCGCTCGGCCGCCAGGTCGCGCAGGGGATCGGCATGAACGCCCGCAGCCAGCGAGAGGCCGCGTGATGGGACCCGGGGGAGCAACGGCGAAGCTGCTCGCGCCCGGCGGCTCCCACCGCTCTGCGCCCTCGCGCGTGTCGTCATACAACAACACACGAGGGGCGCTCCCCTCTTTCCCGGAGGAGACGCTCAGATGAGAATGTCACTGCCCTCACGCGCCTATGGGTTCGGGTTCGGGTTCGCGCTTACGCTGTTGGCGATCCTGGCCGCTGTCCTGCTCGCGCTCGCACTCAACGTCGCCTCGGCTCGCGCTGCCGAAACCTGCCCCAACGAAGCGCGCCGCGCCGAAGATCCCTACTCGGCGGCGCTGCCGGACTGCCGCGCCTACGAGCAGGTCTCGCCGGTTGAAAAGAACTTCGGCGACGTCTTCGGTGGCATCGAAAGCGTGCGCGTCGCCCCAAGTGGCGATGCGGCGACGTTCGGCTCGTATGTGCCGCTGCCGGTCAGTGTCGGTTCGTTCGCAACCTCGACTACGTATGTCGCCTCGCGTGAAGCTCAGGGTTGGTTCACGCTGGGCTTGGAACCCAGGGCGGAACCTGACGCGGAAGGGCCACTCGTAGTCGCGGTTACTGAAGATCTAAAGTACTCCTTCGTCCTCTCTAGAAGCGAACCGCCGCTCGCGCCGGAAGCGACCGAAGGTCGGGTAGCGGTCTATCTACGAGACGACAACACCGGTGTCTACAGGCTGCTCTTTCAGTTGACGCCCGAGCAGGCCGATGAAGCCGGTGAAGAACCCTTCAAGCTGGTTGCGGGCGCCGATGAAGATTCTCGGATCTTCTTCGAATCACAAGCGCAGTTGCTGCCCGAAGCTCCCCAAGGGGTGCCGAACCTCTACGAATGGCATGAAGGGCAGATCACGCTGCTCGACGTGCTGCCGAACGGTGAGCCGTCGAGTGCCGGCGCTGCGGCCGGACGCTTCAGGCGAGCGAGTGGTGGCGCGCTTTTCGCGGGAGGTGCCGTATCCGAATACGGCTCGCGCGCTGTCTCCGAAGACGGCTCGCGTGTGTTCTTCACCGATCTTGGGACGGGGGCGCTCTATGTGCGCGAACCGCAAGCCGACTCGCCGCGCACGGTAGTGGTCTCCGAAGGCGTCGGGTCGCCAGCCTGGCTGGCAGCCACTCCGAGCGGCGCAGAGACATTTTACAGCGAACCGAGCGAATTTACCATATACAACGAAGTAAGCGTCTACCGTGCTGGCGCGCTTTATCGCTTCGACGTTGAAGTCGGCTCGCGTGAAGCACTGACGCCCACAGACGCCGGCGTGCTGGGGATCGTCGGGATCGGCGGCGAAGGCTCGTATGTCTACTTCGTCGCCGAAGCCGCGCTCGCTCACGGCGCGAGCGCGGGCGAGGCCAACCTCTACCTGTGGCACGAAGGCGCGACCTCGTTCATCGCGACGCTGGATCGCACAGGCGAAGGATCGCCGGCGGCGGAAGACAGCCAAGGCGACTCATGGGACTGGAGCCCGCGCGAAGCCTGCGGCGGCGAGGGCTACTGCGTCAAGCCAAGCTCCGAGCACAAGAGCTCGCGTGTCAGCGGAGATGGGCGCACGTTGCTGTTCACCTCCCAACGCAACCTCACCGGCTATGACAACGCTGGGCACACCGAGGCGTACCTTTACAGCGACAGCGCGTCGGGTGGGAGGCTCACCTGCGTCTCCTGCGAGCCGAGCGGCGCGCCCGCCTCTAGCAACGTCTTTCTCTACCAGGGCTATCTGCCGAGCCCCGTACTGCCGCATGGCACGACGCCTGAACGGCTGCCGCGCAATCTCTCTGAAGACGGCAGCCGTGTCTTCTTTGAAACCGAAGAAGCGCTTGTGCCACAGGCCACCGACGGCCAGCTGAACGTGTACGAGTGGGAGCGCGAAGGCGTGGGTAGCTGTCCCGCCAGTCGCGGCGAAGGCTGCCTGTCTCTGATCTCCTCGGGTGCCAGCGCCGAACCGTCACTGTTCGCTGGAGCGAGCGCGAACGGAGAAGATGTCTTCTTCTTCACCCGCCAGTCGTTGGTGGGGCAGGACAACGACGAACTCGAGGATCTCTACGACGCGCGTGTCGGCGGTGGCATCGCCGCGCAGAATCCATCGGTGCCGGTGGCGCCGTGTCAGGGCGAAGCGTGCCGGCCCGTGCAGACCCCCGCGCCCTCGCTCGGGAGGCCGGTCAGCCAGATGTTCTCCGGCCCGGGGAATCTCGCTCCACAGCCCGAAGTCAAGCCTGCGGTCGTCAAGCCGAAGCCAAAGGTCAAGCAGAAGGCCAAGGCGAAGAAGAAAAAGGCCAGGAAGCAGGACGAGGGCAGGCGACCCAGGGCTGCCAAGCGCTCGAGGAGGGGGAGGATCTGATGTACAAACGATTTATCACGGCGTGGTTCGCGTGCGTTGCGTTTGCGTTCGTGGTCGTGCTTGCCCTCGGTTTCAGCGCCGCCCCGGCGCGTGCGTCCTTCGGGTTCGAAAGTCTGCAGGCGCAGGTACTGGAAGAAGGTGGCGCGCCGGCGATGCAGGCCGGTTCGCACCCGTATGAGTTCACGACCACCATCTACATCAACCACCGGCCCGGTCCGGGTGGTGGGGGTTTGGAAGTGATCCCGGACGGCGATGTGAAGGATCTCGTATACACGCTGCCCCCCGGGCTGACCGTCAATCTGCTGGGCGTGGAACGGTGCACCGAAGTGCAGTTCTCCAAAGCCGCTTGTCCTGCCGCGAGCGCGGTTGGCACGATCACATTGCATACGGGACTGTTTGCGATCAACAACACGACGGACGCGCTCTACAACATCGTTCCGTCCTCGCCGCGGGTGCCTGGTGAGCTTGGCTTCGATGTCTCGGGGCTGGGGATCTTCGTGCATCTGATCGGCAGGGTGAGCACGGGTGGCGACTATGCGCTTGGCACCGAAACGCCGAACATCCAGCAGATCGCGGCGCTCTATGGCGCGACCGTGACGCTGTGGGGAGACCCATACGCGAAAAGCCACGACCGCGAACGCGGGCCGTGCGCAAACGGATTGGACACGTGTCCTTCGAGCGGCGAAATCGCCGTCACGTTGCCTGAACGGCCGTTTTTGACGTTGCCGAGTTCGTGCGGGACGCCGTTGGTGGCGTCGGTGAGCGCGGACTCCTGGCAGGAACCGGGGGTGTGGACCGCGCCGTTTGAATCGGTGCCGGTGCCAGCGATGACTGGCTGCGGACGCCCGAGCTTCACGCCGTCGCTCGAAGTCAAGCCGGAAACGGGTGTGGCTGACACGCCGACGGGGATCAGGGTGCGGATGAGCGTGCCTCAGAACGAAGAGGTTGACGGGCTGGCCGAGGCGAACCTGAAGGAAGCGCTCGTGACGCTGCCGTCTGGGCTAGTGGTGTCTCCCTCGACTGTGAGCGGGATGGGGGCCTGCAGCGAAGCCGAGATCGAACTGAACGGCCCGGGTCAGCCCTCGTGTCCGGAATCTTCGAAGATCGCCTCGGTGGAAATCGTCACGCCGCTGCTGGAACACTCATTGCACGGGGCGGTGTACGTGGCGCAGCAGGGCAACGGCGGCGCGGCGCAGGGCTCCAACCCGTTCGGGTCGCTGGTCGCGATGTACCTGGTCGCCGAAGGCTCGGGGGTGCTGTTCAAGACAGCGGGCGAAGTGCAGCTCAACCAGAGCACCGGGCAGTTGACCGCGCGGTTCGGTCGCGATCCGCTCACCGGCCAGTATCTGCCGCAGATCCCGTTCAGCGAGCTGGAACTCAACTTCTTTGGCGGTCCGCGCGCGCCGCTGGTGCCGGAGGTGTGCGGCTCCTATACGACCACCTCGGTGCTGACGCCATGGTCGGCGCCTCAGTCCGGTCCGCCGGCGACGCCGCAGAGCAGCTTCGACGTCAATTCGAGTTGTGCGACCGGCGCGTTCAACCCCTCGCTCACGGCCGGTACGACGTCAAACCAGGCGGGTGGCTACAGTCCGTTCACGGTCACGTTCGCGCGCCAGGATGGCGAACAGGAATTCGGCGCGATCCAGGTCCACACCCCGCCGGGCTTGTTGGGGTCGATCTCGCACGTCCCCTTGTGTGGCGAACCGCAGGCGGAAGACGGGACTTGTGGGTCTGAAAGTGAGATCGGTGAAGTGAGCGCTGCGGTCGGCCCGGGCCCCTATCCGTTCTATGTGGCGGGTGGGCGCGCGTACCTGACGGGTCCGTATAAGGGCGCCCCCTTCGGACTGTCCTTCGTCGTGCCTGCGACAGGCGGACCGTTCAACCTTGGCAACGTGATCGTGCGCGCCGCGATCAGCGTTGATCTGCGTACCTCGGCGCTGACGATCACCTCCAATGCGTTGCCCACTATCCTCCAAGGCGTGCCGTTGCAGGTTCGCAGTGTGACCGTGAACGTGAACCGGCCCGAATTCATGTTCAATTCCACCAGCTGCGAACACAGGACGATCTCGGCGACATTGCAGGGCTCGCTCGGTGCGAGTACGACCGACTCGGTGCCCTATCAGGCGGGGGATTGCGCGGCACTGGCGTTCAAGCCGACGTTCGCTGTCTCCACCTCTGGGGAGACCTCGAGGACGGACGGCGCGAGCCTGGATGTGAGGCTGTCCTATCCCAGCGCGCCGCAGGGCAACCAGGCGAACATCGCGAAGGTCAAGGTCGATCTCCCCAAGCAGCTCCCGGCGCGGTTGACGACGCTGCAGAGGGCGTGTCCCGCGGTGACGTTCGAAGCAGACCCCGCGGCGTGTCCGTCGGGGTCGACCGTCGGGATCGCGAGGGCCACCACGCCGCTTCTGCCGGTCATGCTGGGCGGCCCGGCGTACTTCGTCTCCTACGGCGGCGCGAAGTTCCCCGAATTGATCGTCGTGCTGCAGGGCGACAATGTCAGGGTTGACCTGCACGGCGAAACGTTTATCAACAAGACGGGGATCACGAGTTCCACGTTCAACGCGATCCCTGACGTACCCGTCGGCACGTTCGAGCTGTACCTGCCCGAGGGCCCGGACTCCGCGCTCGCCGCCAACGGGAACCTTTGCACCAGCACTCTTGCGATGCCGACCGCGTTCGTCGCGCAGAACGGCACGGAAATCCACGAGTCCACGAAGATCGCCGTCACAGGCTGTCCGAAGGCGAAGGCCGCTCAGAAGAAAAAGACCAAGCAGAAGGGCAAGAAGGCCCGCAACGCCAGTCACCGCCACGGTAAGACAGGGGGCAAGTGATGGTGAGCAGCCGCAGGTTGATCGTGACGGGACTGACCGCGCTCGCGGTGTCGGGCTATGGGCTGCTGCTGGGGAGTGCCCCGGCACTGGCCACGTTCGACTATGGCGTCACCGGCTCGTTTGGGCAGGGCGTCGATAAGACGCCGCCGGGAGGGAATGTCTGCACGGTCGCCTCCGGCGAGGAATGCGGCCCCGGTGAAGCGGGCTCGAGCACGGGCCAGTTCAGAGAACCGGCGGGGGTGGCCATCAATCAGGCGAGTGGAGATGTGTATGTGGTTGATCAGGGCAACAACCGTGTGCAGAAGTTCGACGCCTCGGGAAACCCAGAAGACTTCTCGGCGCTGGGCACGAACGTGCTCAGCGGGGCGCCGACAGAGACATTCTCCTTGGCTGGCCTGGTTGGCGGGGAGCATGGTGACTTGGACTCCGCGGATGGCGTAGCCGTTGACAACTCGTGCTACTACCACGGGCCGCTCACAGCCAGCGAATGCAAAACCCTATACCCGTCGGACGGCGACATCTATGTGGTAGACACCGGCCACAATGGGATCGACAAGTTCAATGAAGCGGGGGAATACATCGGACAGTTGACGGGGACGTGCCCATCCGCTGGCGTGTGCTCTGGCTCTGAAGTCGTCCCGTTCTTCCATTTGCAGGGCGTGGCGGTTGATCCTGAAGGCGGCGTTTGGCTCTATAGCCAGCAGCCATCTGAGGAAGGCACCGTGGCCAGGTTCAACGATGCGCCGAGCAACGAATTCGTGTTGCAGTGGAACGAGGGACACGAAACGACTCCCGGCTTCGCGGTGGACTCCGCCGACAATGTCTATGTCCTGAAGGGCGGAGCGAGCGTCGAGAAGTTCAACGGCACCGGAACCGAACTGGGGGCAGTGAACAGCTGCGGCTGTGGCAGCGCGCTTGCCGTCGATGCCTCCAACGATCTCTACGTTGACGAGGAAACCAAGGTCGCGGAGTACGGTGCCTCTGTTGAACCGCTCGCCGCACCGCTCCTGATTCGCGAATTCGGCGACGGACCCCTCGCGGACGGCACCGGCATCGCGGTCTCCGCAACCGGCGCTGTCTATGTGGCCGACGCCGCCTACAACGACGTCGATATATTTGAGCTCGGTGAACTACCTGAAATACCTGTCACGGAATCTGCAACGGCCGTCACAGCCACGACCGCGCTGCTGCACGGAACACTGAAGCCTGCCGGGAGGAAGATCAGATATCACTTTGGATACGGCTTTGGCGCGAGCTGCAGCGAAGGCTTCAAAACAGCCGCGAGGGAAGGTGAAGGCTCAGTATCGGAAGAAGTGACGGGCTTGGAGCCAGACACGTCATACAAATTCTGCTTTGTCGCGGAAAACGCCTATGGCCACTCCGCTGGGTCGGAAGAATCCTTCATGACGCCACCCGCGGTCGAAGGCGTCAGCGGATGCGCGGCCAATGGCGTCACGGACGAAAGCGCGACGCTCCAAGCATCGTTGGAACCGAAGGGCTCAAAGGTCGAATACTGGTTCGAATATGGGAAGAGCGAAAGCTATGGGTCGAAAGCCAATGTGGATGAATCGGAAAGCGCCGAGGCAGTCGCCGCGAAAGAACCTGTGAGCGGCCTGGAACCGAACCAGACCTACGACTGCCGGCTCACCGCCGGGCGGAAGATCGAAGGGCAACCGTACACGACCAACGGCGAAAATGGCACGTTCCGCACGCAGGCGATCCCGCCCGTGGTGGAAGCACAGCCGGCTGGGTTCGTCGGTACGACTACGGCGACGCTCGTGGCGAAGGTCGGTCCCGAGCACAGCGCTACGCAGGTCCACTTCCAGTACGGCAAGACCGAAGCCTACGGGCAGAGCACACCCGAAGAAGCGGCCGGCTCGGGGCTGGGCGACACTGTGGTGGGCCAGCGCATCGAAGGCCTGGAAGCCGGCGTCACCTACCACTTTCGGGTAGTGGCGGTCAACGAACAGGGTATGGTTGAATACGGCCCGGACGGCGTGTTCACCACGAGCACCGGCGTCGGAGACGCACCGGTGGCGAGCACCGGCCCGGCCAACGGCGTTACACAGACGTCGGCGACGTTGTCGGGCACGGTCGATCCGGAGGGCTACGCGACCAGCTACGTCTTCGAAGTGGGAACCAGCACCGGATACGGCACCGACATCTCGGGCACGCTGCCGGGCGCCGGCGCCGAACCGCAGGGCGTGACGCTCGCGCTCGAAAACCTGGCGCCTGACACGACCTACCACTACCGCCTGTCGGCGACCAACGCGAACGGCACGGGCGAAGGGCAGGACGAGACGTTCACGACCCCGGGCAACACCTACTCGCTGACCCTACCGCTCACGCCGCCGCTGATCGCGACCCCCGCGATCGCGTTCCCGACCGAAACGGGCACAACGAGCAAACCCGCGACGAAGACGCCGACGCGCGCCCAGAGGCTCGCGAAGGCCCAGAGGCAATGTAGGAAGGACAAGTCCAAGAGGAAGCAGGCCGGGTGCGAGAGGCGGGCCCACAAGCGCTACGGCCCGGTGAAGAAGAAGTAGCGCGAGCTGCTGGCCGATCCGACTTCGGCAAGCTCATCCTCGCGGGCAGGGAGCCAACGTCCCACTAATGTTGTGTGCCGATGCCCCGTCCCACGATCGGTATCTGCACAGCCCTTGAGCGCGCCAAGTGGAGCGTGTGGGATCAGCAGGCCATGTTGTTGCCGCGCAGCTATGTCGAGGCGGTGCAGAGCGCGGGGGCGCTGGCGGTGATGATCCCGCCCGATCGGTGCCTGGTGGAGGAGCCCGGCGAGGCGCTGGAGTTGCTGGACGGGCTGATGCTGGCGGGCGGCGCCGATATCGATCCGGCCACGTATGGCGCCGCGGCCCATCCGGAGACGACGGGCACCGTCCCCGAGCGCGACGCTTGCGAGATCGCGATTTTCCACGAGGCGCTCAGGCGCGACGTGCCGGTGCTCGGCATCTGTCGCGGGATGCAGTTGATCAACGTGGCCCTGGGAGGAACGCTCCTGCAGCACCTGCCCGAGCGCTTCGGCCACCACGAGCACCTGTCGGTGCCGGGTTCGTTCGACGGCGCCGACCACGAGGTGCGCCTGGTCGAGGGCTCGCTGGCGGCCCAGATCGCGGGTGAGAGGAGCCACGCCACCAAGTCCCACCACCACCAGGGGGTCGAGCGCATCGGCGAGGGCCTCACGGTGAGCGGCTACTCGGTGCGCGACGAGCTGCCGGAGGCGATCGAGCTGTCCGACCGGCGCTTCGTGTTGGGGGTGCAGTGGCATCCCGAGGCCGATCCGAGCAGCCCGCTCGTGCACGCGCTGGTACAGGCCGCAGCTGTCGGCCGTGGCGAGCAGCCGACCGCGGTACCGGAGGCAGTGCGCACCGCAGGCGTCTGAGCGGGCACGCCGGCACAGACGGGGTCGAACCGGAGCTGGTGCCATACTCCCCGCCGGTGCGGAGCAGCAGCAGGCCCAGGGCGATCAGAGCAACCGCATGGGCTGTGGTCGCGGCGGGGGTCGCGGCGCCGCTGGTGCGCAGGAGGGTGAAGGCGCCGCCGCTGGTGGTGCAGGCGGTCGCGTACTGCGCGCCGGTCGGCCTGTGCGTGGCGGTGCGGCGCTCGCGGGCGCGCGACGTGGCGACGTGCTGCCTGCAGATGTGGGCCTATATGGCGGCGTACAAGTCCCCTCACGACGACCCGGCCAAGCAGACACGGCGGGTGCACGTGGACTACCCGATCGCGATCGACAGGGTGATTGGCCTCGGCGAGCTCCCGACGGTGCGCCTGCAACACAGGCTCGCAAAGGTCGGCCCGGAGGGCCCGCGGTGGCGGCGGCTCGACAAGGTGCTGGTGTGGGCGCACTGGTCGTGGTTCATGGTGCCCCACGGGACGCTGGTGTACATCATGCTGCGCCACCCACAGCGCTTCGAGCGCGCGGCGGTGTTGACGTACGCGGTGTTCGACGTAGGCGCGATGGTCTACTGGGTGCTGCCCACCGCCCCCCCGTGGTATGCGGCGGCGGCCCCCGAGAACGGCATCGACTCGTTTGCGAGCGGGCGCGGGGAGGCGGAGGACCGAAGCGGGGGGACACTCGCCTTCGGCGAGCATCCCCCGTTCGGCCAGCACCGGACGCCGCACAGGATGGTCGAGGTGCGGCGGATGATGGTCGAGTATGGGGCGTCGTTCTGGCGTGACGACTGGGGCCCCCTCTACAGTGTGTTCGGAGGCAATCCTTTGGCTGCGATGCCCTCGTTGCACTTTGCGACATCCGTGATGGCTGCGCTACTGCTCGCTGAGACAGGGCCAGCGGCGGGCGCGGTGGGCTGGGCGTATACGGGAACGCTCGGGTTCGCGCTGGTGTACCTCGGGGAGCACTACGCCGCGGACCTGATCGCGGGCGCGGCGTTGACGGTGGCGGTGCGCCGGCTGGGGCCGCGGGCGGCCCCGGTCCTCGAACGCTGCCGGCGCGCGGTGTCGGCGCTCGAAGCGAGCGCCCACGGAGCGAGGTGAGAGGCGGTGGAGGCGGCGCGGGTGAGGAGTGAGACGGTGAGCACACGGCCGGGCGCCGCAAGGCCGGACGCGGCTGCAAGGCCGGACGCGCGTCGGGCGGCGGCGGTGAGGGACCCGATCCACGAGGAGGGGCCGCGCCTGCAGATGACCCGCAGAAGGGCGCTGGCGTTCGCGGCGTTCGTGGCGGCGGCGCTGGCGTTCCTGTACGTGGTGCTGCCCCAGGTGGGCGGCGTGAGGCACACGTGGGACAAGCTCGGGGAAGGCGACGCGCGGTGGATCGCGGTGGCGCTGGTCGTCGAGGTCGTCTCAATGGCGAGCTACGTCGCGATCTTCCAGGGGGTGCACGTACCCCCGGGATCGCCGATCGGCCTGCGCCACAGCTACCAGATCACGATGGCGGGCCTCGCGGCCACGCGCTTGTTCGCCGCGGGCGGCGCCGGCGGGGTGGCGGTCACCGCGTGGGCGCTGCGCCGCTCGGGGATGGAGGGCAAGGAGGTGGCGCAGCGGATGATCGCGTTCCTGGTGCTGCTCTACGGGGTGTACGCGGCGGCGCTGGTGGTGTGCGGGGTGGGCCTGTACACCGGCCTGTTCCCGGGAGCGCACCCGTTCGCGATCACGGTCGTCCCGGCGATCGTCGGCGCGGTGGGGATCGCGGTGTGCCTCGCGGTGGCGCTCGTGCCCGAGGATCTCGAGCGCCGCCTGGAGCGCCTGAGCGCGCGCCGTCCGCGCAGCGCGCGGTGGCTGCGCCGGCTCGCCAGCGGCCCGGCCTCGATCTCTGGCGGGGTCCGCTTCGCGGTGCAGAAGCTGCGCAACCCCGACCTCGCGATGGTCGGCGTGGTGACGTGGTGGGCGTTCAACATCGCGGTGTTGTACGCGTCGTTTCGCGCCTTCGGGCAGGCGCCACCGGTGGCGGTGCTGGTGCAGGCGTACTTCGTGGGGATGCTCGCCAACCTGCTGCCGCTGCCGGGCGGGATCGGCGTGGTCGAGGGCGGCATGATCGGCGCGTTCGTGGCGTTCGGGGTCAGCCCGAGCCTGGCGGTGCCGGCGGTGCTGGTGTACCGCCTGATCGCCTTCTGGCTACCGAGTATCCCAGGCGCGATCGCGTACTTCCAGCTACGGCGCACCGTCAACCGGTGGGGGGTCCGCGAGGAGGGGGAGACCGCGCCCGCGGGGTAGAGGCCCAGCCTGCCTCGCCGCCCCGGCGCCGGCCGCCTGTTTTCGGCAGTGAGGACGTGTTTGAGAACGATCGGCACGCCCGGATGCGCCCCTGGACACGGCGCTGGATCGCCACGTGCCGGCTTGCCCGTGCCACCAGCACGGGCTTCACCGACCCGCGTCGCCCAGCTTGGTCCAGGAACGCCCCGGACGCACCGCCTGTTCTCAAACACGTCCTGGTGGGCCGAGCGAGGTAGGGTGCAACGGTGGCCGACCGCGTGCTGATCCTCTCCTGGGAGTACCCGCCCGTGATCGAGGGAGGCCTCGCGCGCCACGTGCGCAAGCTCGCAGAGGAGTTGGTGCGCCAGGGCGTGGAGGTCGACGTGCTCACGCGCGGCACGGGCGAGCGCTCGCGGGTCGGCGGCCGCGAGGCGGAACTGCGGGCGGGGGTGAGCGTGCACCGTGTGCGCGAGCCGCGGTGGCCGCGGGATCTCGACCGCTTCGTGGGGTGGGTGCAGCAGATGAATGGCGACATGGTGGCGGCGGGAGAAATCCTGGCCGAGGAGCGCAGCTACGCCCTCGTGCACGGCCACGACTGGCTGGTGGCGCACGCGGGCGTGACGCTGGCCGAGCGCGTGGGGGTGCCGTACCTGACGACGGTCCACGCGACCGAGCACGGGCGCCACCAGGGGTGGGTGCAGGACGAGCCCCAGGCGCACATCCACGGCGTGGAGCGGTGGATGGCCAAGCGCGCAGACGGGGTAATCGTCTGCTCGCACTACATGCGCGGCCACGTGGCGGACATCTTCGACATCGAGGAGGACCGGATCGTGGTGATCCCCAACGGGATCGACCCGCGCGACCTGCGCCCGGTGGGGGACCTGGAGGCGCTGCGCGCGGAGTTCGCCACGCCGCAGGAGCGCCTGGTGGTGTTGGTGGGGCGGCTGGTGTACGAGAAGGGCTTCCAGCTGGCCCTCGACGCGCTGCCGGGCGTGATCGAGCGGGTCGGGAACGTGCGCTTCCTGGTGGCGGGCAGCGGCACGCACGAGCAGGAGCTCAAGGCGCAGGCAGAGCGCCTGGGCCTCTCCGACCACGGGGCGTTCCTGGGGTGGATCGGCGACGACGCGCTGCACTCGCTGTACCGGATCGCGGACCTGTGCGTGGTGCCCTCGATCTACGAGCCGTTCGGGTTGGTAGCGCTGGAGGCGATGGCGTCGGGGTGCCCGTGCATCGTGGCGGACACGGGTGGCCTGCGGGAGGTGGTGCCCGCGGGCGAGCGGGTGGGGCTGCGCTTCAACGGCGGCGACGCGGCGCACCTCGGCGTGATGATCGAGCGCCTGCTGACCGACGCGCAGCTGCGCGAGCGCCTCGTGGCGGAGGCGAGCGAGCACGTGTTGAGCTTCGACTGGAGCGACGTGGCGCGCCGCACGCGCGGGGTCTACCGCGAGCTGACCGCGGGCCGGCGCACGGACCGAAGCCGGGAGACACTCGGCTCCAGCGAGAATCCCCGTTTCGACCGAAGCGGGGAGACACTCGCCTTCGGCGAGAATCCCCCTTTCGGCCAGCGCGTGTGAGGTGCCCGCGCGCCTTTTTGTTGGGATGAGGGCCCCCACAAGGGGGGCCGGGAGGGGCCGCGCAGCGCATGGTGCAAGCGCGGCGAGGCGTCGGCGCGAAGCGGAGAGGCCGCGCGGGTGGGCGCGTTCGTCGCGCGACACCCGGCGAGTGGCTGCCGAGGCCGGCGGGGCGCTCGGAGAGTGCCACGGGGCACGCGGAGAGAGCCACAGGACGCACAGGGAGTGCAACGGGTGTCGCTGAGCGCGGTGCGCGTGGCCCTGCTGCGGCGCCTGTACAGGGTCGCGTGGCGGGGGGTGCAGCTGCGCGCGCAGGTGTGGCCGCGCCGGGGCCGCGGGGTGAAGTGCCTGATCACCCACGAGGGCAAGGTGCTGCTCGTGCGCCACTCCTACGGAAAGCGGGACACGTGGTACGTGCCGGGCGGGGCGGCCCGCCGCAGGGAGCCGATGATGCAGGCCGCAGCGCGGGAGCTCGAGGAGGAGCTCGGGGTGCGCGGGCTGCCCCTGACGGACATGGCGAGCATGGACATGCGCCTGGAGCGGATTGCCGTGCACATCTTGTGCGTGCACGCGGAGCTGCCCGACCTGACTCAGATCCGGGTGGACCCGGTGGAGATCGCGGAGGCGCGGTGGTTCGCGATGGATGTGCTGCCGGCCTCGCTAGGCTCGGAGGTGAGGCTGCTGGTCGCGCTGCTGCGCGGAGACGCGCCGTGAACGGCTTCCCCCCAAGCCGCCGTCACTGTACAGCGCGACCCTATCCCGGCCCCCCTTGTGGGGGCCTTTATTAAAGAGATGCTCGCCCCTTTGAGGTGTGCGGGCGAAGAGATGCTCGCCCCCCGTGGGGTGTGCGGGCGTTTACCATGACCGGAACGTCGTCGCACCGCTCGCACGCACCGAGGTAGCCAAGGAGGATGGGAGATGCTCGAAGGACTGATGCAGAACGACTTCCCGCTGACCCTCCAGCACGCGCGGCGGCGGATGCGCGACTGCCACCCGGCCGCGCAGGTGGTCACGCTCACCGAGGGAGGGCCGGTACGCGCGAGCTTCGGCGAGGTCTCCGAGCGGGTCGACCGCCTCGCCCGCGTGCTGGGGCGCCTGGGGATCGGCGACGGGGACCGGGTGGGGACGTTCGCGTGGAACAACCAGCGCCACTTCGAGCTGTACATGGCGATCCCGTGCGTGGGCGCGGTGCTGCACACGCTCAACATCCGCCTGTTCGCCGAGCAGCTCACGTACATCGTCAACCACGCCGAGGACCAGGTGATCTTCGTCGATGACTCGGTCGTGCCGCTGCTGGAGCCGCTCGCGCCCACCTTCGAGGGCGTGCGCCATTTCATAGTGATGGGCGACGGTGACGCGGGCTCCCTCCCGAATGCGCTGCGCTACGAGGAGCTCCTGGAGGAGGCGGGCCCAGGCTCGTACGAGTACCCCGAACTCGACGAGCGCCAGGCGGCGGCGCTCTGCTACACGAGCGGCACGACCGGCAACCCCAAGGGCGTGCTGTACTCCCACCGCTCGCTCTGCCTGCACGCGACGGCCTCGCTGATGGCCGACAACCTCGGGCTCTCCCGGCGCGAGCGAGTGCTGGTGGTGGTCCCGATGTTCCACGCCAACGCGTGGGGCCTGCCGCACGCGGCGGCGCTGTGCGGGGCGGACCTGGTGATGCCCGACCGCTTCCTGCAGGCCGAGCCGCTGGCGCGCGCGATCGAGTCCGAGCGCCCGACGGTGGTGGGCTGCGTACCGACGATCTTCGCGGACCTGCTGCGCTACGCCGACTCCCACGAGGTGGACCTGAGCTCGCTGACGAACTCGGTGTGCGGGGGCTCTGCCGTGCCGCGGCAGCTGATGCGGGACTTCCAGGAGCGCCACGGGGTGGTGATCCACCAGGGGTGGGGGATGACCGAGACGAGCCCCGTCGCGACGTTCTCCGACCCCCCGGAGGGCCGCGGCCACGACGAGCGCTACTGGGACGAACGGGCGCTGCAGGGCAAGCCGCTGCCGTGGGTGGAGTTGCGCCTGGTGGACGACGACGGGCAGGAGGTCCCGTGGGACGGCGAGTCCACCGGGGAGATCGAGGTGCGCGGCCCGTGGATCGCGAGCAGCTACTACAACGACGACTCGGGCGACGAGAAGTTCGACGCGGGGTGGCTGCGCACGGGCGACATCGCGGCGATCGACGAGCAGGCGTTCGTGCGGATCACCGACCGCGCGAAGGACGTGATCAAGTCCGGCGGGGAGTGGATCTCCTCGGTGGAGCTCGAGAACGAGCTGATGGCTCACCCCGACGTGATCGAGGCGGCGGTGATCGCCAAGCCCGACGAGCGGTGGGCCGAGCGTCCGCTGTGCTGCGTGGTGCTGCGCGAGGGCGCCACGGCGAACGCCGAGGTGCTGATCGAGCACCTGCGCCCGCGGGTGGCGAAGTGGTGGCTGCCCGACGAGCTGGCGTTCATCGCGGAAGTCCCCAAAACGAGCGTGGGCAAGTTCGACAAGAAGGTGTTGCGCGCTCGGCTGCAGGACGGGACCCTGGAGGGCCGTGTGATGGTCGACGTGCGCGCCGGCGCCCCCACCGCCTCGCGTTGAGACCCGCAACGGGTGGCGGACGGCTCCGCGCCGGAGCAGGAGAAAGGCCGCGGCGGTAGAACGGGAAAGAAGCGATCCTGCGAGCGCAATAGACTTCGCCGGACCACACCGTGGCCCCGACCCGAAAGGCCACACGAACACCGAACACGGAGGTGCGCATGACGCGGACCGAAGGAATGACTTCAGGCAGGTCCCACACACCAGCAGCGATGAACGAGATGTCCCTCCAGCGCTTGGCGCACCGCACCCGCCGGCGCCTCGCCCGCCGCGAGCTGCTCGCCCTGCCAGCTGCGCTGGCGCTGATCGTCTCCGCGGCGCCCGCGGTTGCGCAGGCCGCGGAAACGTCGAGCTCGGGGACCTCGGGCTACAGCCAGAAACCGCCCACGCCCGCGACCAAAACCGAACCGAAAAAAGAAGTAGAACCCGCCAAAGAAGAAAAGAAAGCCGCGACCACGCCCACGACAACGGTTGCACCGACGACCACCACGCCGACGGCGAAAGCGACGACGCTGCCCTTCACCGGCCTCGACCTGCGCTGGGTGGTCGGCGGGGGTCTGCTCCTGCTCGCGTCTGGCCTCTCGATCCGCCTCGCCTTGCGCGGGCGCCCCGGCGCCGGTCGCTGAGCGCCTGGGCGAGGCAGCCCCGCGCCCGCGGCGGCGCGGGGCTGCCTCTTGAAGGACGTTCTACGGGGCGAGCTTCACGGGCAGCGTCTTCAGCTGGTTGATGAACGCCGACTCGACCACCGTCTGGGGGCCGTCGAGCGCCATCGTCGGGAAGCGGCGGAGCGTCTCCTCGAACATCACCTTCAGCTCCAGGCGCGCCAGCGCGGTGCCCAGGCAGAAGTGCCGGCCGCCGGCGCCGAACGCCTGGTGCTCGGGGTTACGGGTCACATCGAAGCGGTCGGGGTCCTCGAAGTGGCGCTCGTCGCGGCCTGTGGCGACGTACCACATCACGACCTTCTCACCCTCCTTGATCGGCTGGCCCGCGAGCTCGGTGTCGCGGGTGGCGGTGCGCCGGAAGTGCGCGAACGCGGGGAACATCCGCAGCGCCTCCTCGACCGCGCCGGGGACGAGCGTCGGGTCCTCCAGCAGCAACTGGCGCTGCTCGGGGTTTTCCATCAGCGCGCGCATCCCGCTGCTGTACGTCGCCTTCGTGCTGTCGTTGCCCGCTGCCACCAGCAGGAAGAAGCCCATCACGATCTCGTGCTCCTCCAGGCGTTCCCCGTCGACCTCGGCGTGCACCAGCACGCTGGTCAGGTCGTCGGTCGGGTGCTCCTTGCGCTCCTCGATCATCGCGCGGCAGCGCTCGAAGATCTCCGGGACATCCTGCGCCAGCGCGCCCTCCACGCCGCCCGGGTTGAGGTCCGGGTCGCCCGCTCCCAGCGTCGCGTTCATCAGGCGCGCCCACGCCGCGTCGTCCTCCTCGGGGATCCCCATGAAGCTCCCGATCACCCGCGAGACCACGGGCTGCGCGACGTCGCCGACGAGGTCGCACCGCTCCTGCCCCTCCAGGCGGTCGAGCACGCGCGTGACGATGCCCCTGATCGCCTGCTCGTGCGCGGCGATCCGCTTCGGCGTGAAGCCCGCCTGGAAGAGCGCCTTCACGCGGTCGTGCTTCGGGGGGTCCATGCCGATAAACATCGCCCGCGTGAGCTCGATCGGGAAGACCGCCGAGGCCAGCGTCACCCCGCCGAGCTCCGAGGAGTACGTGCGCCAGTCGCGGCTCACCGCGAGGACGTCCTCCGGCCGCGTCACCGACCAGAACCCCTTCTCGATCGGGAAGTCGGGGACTTCCTTGGTCCAGTGCACCGGGCACTCTCGCCGCAGGCGGCCGAACAGCTCGTACGGCGGGCCGTCCTTCCACCGCTCGTGCTCGACCACGAGCACGCCCTCGAGCTCCTCGGGCCCCGCCTGGGGTGTCCCGCTCTCCGCCTTGGGAGAGCCGCTTGCCAGCTCGCTGCTCACCGATGCCGATGTCGATGCCATCTCGATGGACCTCCCGCTCGCTCGCGCTGTGTGCGTACGCCTCCCCGGATCTTACTGGCTGGACGGCCAGGGTGTGGCTCCTTTTTGAAGTCATGCCTCCCTTGACAACTGGTTTTGGTATGCCTAAACTACTTCTGTGGCCCTGCCCGATCCAATCTCAGCGTCCGTCCAAGACTACGCCAAGGCGGTCTACGCGCTGGAGGTCCGCAAGGGCTCTGCGGTCTCGACCAACGAGCTCGCCGAGCGCCTCGGCGTCACCCCGGGCTCGGTCTCAGCGATGGTGCGCAAGCTCTCCGAGGTCGGGCTGGTCGAGCACGAGCCCTACCGCGGCGTGCGGCTCACCTCGCAGGGGCGTCGTGTCGCGCTCGAGGTGCTGCGCCACCACCGGCTGCTGGAGCTGTTCCTGGCTGAGGAGCTCGGGATGCCCTGGGATCGTGTGCACGCCGAGGCCGAGGTGCTCGAGCACGTGCTCTCCGAGGAGCTCGAGGAACTGATCGCGGCGCGTCTGGGCGACCCCACCGTCGATCCGCACGGCGACCCGATCCCCACGGTGGAGCTCGGGGTGCAGGAGCGCGCCACTCACTCACTGGACGAGCTGCCGCCGGGCGCCGCCGGTCGCTTCGTGCGCGTCTCGGACTCCGACCCCGCGATGCTGCGCTACCTCGCCGAGCAGGGCATCGCGCTTGGGGACCGCCTGGAGGTCGTCGACCGTCAACCGTTCGGGGGGCCCGTGTTCGTGCGCTTCGGCGCTCGGGAGCACCCGATCGGCGGCGCGCTGGCGCGGGCGATGCGCATCGACACCGGGGAGGACGCGTGACGCCGCCCCGCCTGGGCGACCCGCTGAGCCTGGGAGGGCCGCCCTCGCCCAACCCTGGAGAGGGCTGGTGACACCGCTCAGCCCGTCCCCGGTTCCCGCGCTCGAGGGCGCCTCCGTTGCGCTGCCGGGGGAGCTGGGCGGGGCCCTCGTAGGGCCCTCCGCGCTCGAGCAGTTGCTCTCCCGGGGGCGCGTGCGCGCGACGCTGGCGATGCTCGGCCCGGCGTTCGTCGCCTCGATCGCTTACGTTGACCCGGGCAACTTTGCCACCAACCTGCAGGGTGGCGCGCAGTACGGCTACCTGCTGCTGTGGGTCGTGCTGGTCGCGAACCTGATGGCGATGCTGATCCAGTACCTCTCCGCGAAGCTGGGCATCGTCACCGACCGCAACTACCCCGAAGTCGTGCGCGAGCGCTTCCCGCGCGTGTTCACCTGGGGCATGTGGGTGCAGGCCGAGATCATGGCCATGTCCACCGACGTCGCCGAGTTCCTCGGCGCCGCGCTCGGGTTGAACCTGCTCTTCGGCGTGCCGTTGCTGCCGGCGGGCCTCATCACCGGCGTGATCGCGTTCGCGATCCTCGAGCTGCAGACGCACGGCTTCCGCCGCTTCGAGCTCGCGATCACCGCGCTGCTCGGCATCATCTTCGCGGGCTTCCTCTACGAGACGCTGCGCATCGGCCCCTCCGCCCACGCCTCGCTGCGCGGCCTGTTGCCCGGCCTGCACGGCGCCACCTCGCTGTACCTCGCGGTCGGCATCATCGGCGCGACCGTGATGCCGCACGTGATCTACCTGCACTCGGCGCTGACCAACGGCCGGATGCCCTGCCGCAACGACCGCGAGCGCGGCCGCGTGCTGCGCTTCGAGCGCCTCGACGTGATCATCGCGCTTGGCCTCGCCGGGCTCGTCAACCTGGCGATGCTGGCCGTCGCCGCGAAGCTCTTCCACACCCCCGCGCTCTCCGGGCTGAGCACGATCCCCGCGGCGCACGCGCAGTTCGGCCACCTCGTCGGCGGCACCGCCGCGCTCGCGTTCGCGGTAGCGCTGCTCGCCTCCGGCGCCTCGTCCTCGTCGGTCGGCACCTTTGCCGGGCAGGTAGTGATGGCCGGCTTCATCAACGTCCGCTTCCCGCTGCTGCTGCGCCGCGCGGTCACGATGATCCCCGCCCTGGTGATCCTCGCCCTCGGTGTCAGCCCCACCACCGCGCTCGTGCTCAGCCAGGTGGTGCTCTCCTTCGGCATCCCGCTCGCGCTCGTCCCGCTCGTTCTGCTCACCTGCGACCGGGACGTGATGGGGGTTCACGTCAACCGTCGCCTCACCACGTACCTCGCGTGGTCCTGCGCCGGTCTGATCAGCGCTCTCAACGTCTTTTTGCTCTTTCAGCAGTTCCTCTTGGGGTGAGGGCAGATCAGGTGAGGGTCTCTGGGATGAGACGAAGTCCTGCGCCGCTTGCAGCGTTGTGCAGTCGGCGATCCCATGTCGCGAATACGAGATCCTCGCGCGGGAGCACCAGGGCGGCGGCGAGGTGCAGAGCGTCGAGGCTGCGTAGTGCGCGATCGATCGCGAGCGCGGCGGCGTCTTCTACGAGGCGCTGGTCTATCTCGATGACACCGAACATGGGCCACTCCTCACTGACCGTCTTGGCGACCGTCTTGCCGGCGGCTAGACCGGCGGCGCGAACGGTCTCGACGTAGCCGGCACGGCACATGAACCACCCGTCGGCATCGTCCATGGCGTCGCGAACCAGGTCGCTCTCGGGCTCAGCCACGTAGCGCTTGACGAGTGCGCTTGCGTCGAGGTAGAGGTTCAGCGCTCGTCGTCCCGCTCTGAGAGCACCAGCGATGATGCGCTGCGTCGGCTCTTTACGAGTCGTGGTGCCTTGGTCGGCCGCGTGCGCGTGGGCGCGACCAACCGGCCGTCGGCTACGAGCTTTCGCAGAAGATCATCGTCAGCTGAGGCGCCAGCGGGAACGATGTCCGCTATCGGGTTACCGCGGACGGTCACGCGCACCTGCTGTCCGCGGCTGACCGCGCGCAGCGTCTCGCTCAGCGACAGCTTCAACTCACGGACGCCAATCTCACGCATGTGGCCACCTTATCAGGAATGAGGTCACAATGCGAACTTGCTCTCAATGCAGAGGAGCGGAGGGTATTGGAACCAAGATTGTGGTGATACGCACAAGTATGTGGTCGAACTGCTGGGTGTCCTCGCAACTCCTGAAATCATATCAGGATTGAGACATTTGACCAAGCGGCTGGCTGCCCTAAAGGCCAGCGATGCCCAGCCACGAGTTATCAGAAGCCGAAGGCAACGGGCTCGTCGTCCAGGCTGGGTGCTGGATGCAATCCTGCGAGTGATGGCTGATCAAGCAAGCCCTATGAGGCTCAGGGATATTCATGCGGTCATGGAGCAGCAGCTCGGTCAGTCGGTATCCATAGAGTCTGTCAGTTGGTGTCTGCGCATGGGCGTTCGTGGAAGTAACCCAAGGTTTATCCGGGTGGCGAGGGGCCGGTACGTGTTGGCGTAGAGATGTCGCGCACACGGACACGCTTTTTAGGGCTATGAGCCGCGGTGTATTTCGCCACGCTTGGTAGGCCCGTCGGCAAGCGTGAGGGCGATTCTAGCCCCGTCGGGCATCGAATCACGCGATGCAAGCTCCTAGCGTGCGGTGGATCGGAGGAGGACGTCCTTACCCGCCCTTGTGCGGAAGCGCATTTGCAAACTCCATGCGGAGCGCTTCCTAGAACCCGCTTGACAGCCGCCCCCAGAATTGCTAGAATGCAATTGATAGTCAATCTAGCAACGAAAGGAGGCCCCATGAGCGACCCCACCGCGGCCCATGAGCCGGAAATCAGAATCCATATCGATCGTCAGCCCTACGTCGCGCACAAGCACGATCTTACGGGCACGGAGCTACGGAACCTGCCGAACCCGCGGATAGCCGAGAACTTTGATCTCTGGCGTGAGGAGCATGGCGATGTTGAGGATCAGCCGGTCTCGCCCGGCGAGACAATCCGTCTCAAAGAGGACATGCACTTCTACTCCTCTCCCAACAACATCAATCCGGGCGCATGCTGAACGAACATGACGTGGCCTTCCTCAACTCTCACGGCTGGCGCTATGAAACGCACTCTGACGGAGAGCTACTCAACCTAGTGATTTTCAGCTACGAGCTGCCGCCCGGATACGCAGCCACACACGCCGACCTGTTGATCCGCCTGCCCGGAGGCTTCCCGGACGCGGCTCCCAACATGTTTTGGCTCGACCCGCCCGCTCGCAATCAGAGCGATGCGGAGCCTGCCGGCGCGGACCAGCGCGAATCCTACGTGGGTCGTAGCTGGCAGCGATGGTCCCGCCACCTGAGCGCCGCCGAATGGCGACCGGGCATCGACAACTTGCAGTCATATATGCGATTTGTCCGCACTAATCTTGAGGCGGCCGTGCCCGTCGCCGCATGACGATCACCGTTGCTTTCGCTGAGCCGCACTGGCAAGAGCTGATCGCCAGTCTCGCCGACGAGCGCGAGACGGCGGCCATCCTGCTAGCGGGAATGGCTACTGAGAAGGATCGTCTCACTCTCACGATCCATCAGATCATGTGGGTGCCCGATAACGCCTACGAACACCGAGACAAGCGGCAGCTCCGCATTGCCTCTGCCGGATGGATGCCTGCACTGAAACACGCCGCCAACGGCAAATGGTGCCCAGTCTTTTTGCATACGCATCCCCATAGCAATCCTAAGCCATCTCCCTACGACGATGCGGTGGACGAGGCTCTGCGACCAGTGTTCCAGACACGCACGAACTCGGATCGCTATGTGAGTCTCGTGCTCGGAATTATCGACGGTAAGCCGTCACTGAGCGGACGAGTCTACGAGACTGGACCGGCATTTATGGCAGTCAGTAAGGTTCGCATCGCCGGTACTCAACTCCGGGTGCATTGTGCATTTGAGGACGCCGACAAACCGATGGAGGCACCCGAGCAACTCGACGTATACGACCGTCAGATTCGCGCCTTCGGCAAGGATGGACAGCGCGTGCTGCGCGATCTTCGAGTCGGCATCGTAGGATGCGGCGGGACTGGTTCAGCCGTCGCGGAGCAGCTCACACGTCTTGGCGTAGGCACGCTGGTTCTTGTCGATAACGACGTCATAACCTCCACGAACGTGACGCGCATCTACGGGTCCCGGCTCTCGGACGAGTCTCGGCCGAAGGTGGAGATGCTGCGCAAGCATCTAACGGCTATCGGTCTTGGCACCCATGTGGACGCTCATAATGGCCGCATCACGGATCGCACGTTCATGGAAGTCCTGCGAGGGTGCGATCTCATATTTGGCTGTACCGACAACAACTGTAGCCGCATGATCTTGTCGCGGCTCGCTTACTGGTACCTGATCCCGGTCATCGACATGGCGGTCGTCATAAAGTCGGCGGACGATACCGTTGTCGGGGTATACGGCCGCGTCACCTTCGCGGCACCGGGTCAGCCATGCCTCCTATGCCGTAACGAGATCGACGCCCGCCGCGCGGCAGAAGAGAGATATTCTGATGAGGAGCGGGGCCGCCTTGTGCGAGAGGGATACGCCGAGGGTCTTGACGACCCAGACCCAGCGGTGATCGCCTATACGACGATGACGGCTGCGCACGCTGTAGCTGACTTCTTGCAACGTCTCTTTGGGTTTCGTGTTGCAAGCCTCTCGGGTAAGTACCGACTACAAATTACCGACAAGGCGATTGGCCGTGCCGCCTCGTCTGTTAGGGATGGTTGCTACTGCTCTCCCGCTAGGACGTGGGGCCGAGCTGATAGCGAGCCGCCACTGGATATGACATGGCCAGACTAAGGAATCGGATCATTGACGGCTTTCGGCGGCAGCAGATTGTTGCTCCGAGGGTCGGTCGTGCACTGTATTATGAGAGACAGAGCAGTATGCCGCAGTCTATCCCACGTCACACTATTGCCATCATCGGCAGCAAGGAGAAGCCTAAGTGGGCGATCTTCGAATGTCCCTGCGGAACAGGTCACACAATTATGCTTAATCTATCTACATCCCGTCATCCTTATTGGAGTTTTAGTCTCGATGACGACGGCCCATCGCTCTCCCCGTCGGTCGATTTCCGCGACGGCTACACACATTGCCACTTTTGGCTTCAACGCGGACGCGTACGTTTCACGCGAGATGCACGGCGCCGCCGTCGCCGTCGCACAAATGCGGAGACTCGGCCATGACGGAGGACAGGTTGCGCGCGTTTGACAACGAGGCATTTTTTGCGGCCTTGGACAGCGCCCGTGAGGCCCGTGGCTTGACGTGGAAGCAGCTCGCATCGGAGGCAGGAGTGAGCGCATCTACCCTCTCCCGAGTAGGTCAGGGACGAAGGCCCGACGTTGACTCATTTGCTGCACTCGTCGCATGGGTAGGTCTTCCCCCGGAGGATTTCATTGGAAGCGTCAAAGGAGCGGGCGATCCTCTCGCCGAAATCTCCGTCTTGCTGCGGAGAGACCCTAATCTCAATACCCAAGCTGCGGCAGCGATAGATGAGCTTGTAAAAGCTACATATAAACGCCTGCGAGACGCCTAGACTGGGGCACCATGCGCCGAGGATTCAAGAAAGAAGCTCATGCGCTTGGCGACGAGGTTCGCCAGGAGATCGGACTATCCGCACACGATCCATTGGACCCGTGGCGTCTTGCAGAGCATCTCTTGATTCCCGTGTGGCCGCTAACGGCGTATCAGGCAGAGATCCCTGACGCGATTGCGCTACTTGCGGGGGTAGAGCAGAGCGCCTTCTCCGCGATGATGGCGTTCGTTGGCAATCGGCGAGTAATCATCTATAACGACTCTCATGCTCTCGCGCGCCAGAGGGCAGATATCGCCCACGAGTTGGCCCATGCACTTCTCCTGCACAAACCCCACCGGATTGTGCAAGGTGAGCCACCAACGTTCGACGTCGAGCAAGAGGAAGAAGCCGGCTGGCTTGGAGGGGTTCTGCTTGTCCCGGATGACGCCTGCTTTAACTCGTGTTGGCGTGGACTGCCGCTTGAGGAGGCAGCTAGGCGCATGGGTGTCTCCGAGGATCTAATGCGATGGCGACTCAACAAGACCGGGGCGCAACAACGAGTTATGCGCGCGAGGCGCACAGCGAGGACGCGGGCCTAAGTCTGACTGGGGACGTCGCACAAGTGCCATTCTGCGTCTGGCTTAGCGTGACGATCACGCGCCTCATCAGTGGCAACCTGATCAGCGGTCAGGCGACCACGAATCGCAAGGTAACGATGCCGTCTGCGCGGTGATTTAGCTGGCGCATCATCCTCCACAAGTTGCCGTTGATTACGATTGTGGTGAAACGTATACTAGAGGAGTATGGCAACAAATGATAACAGAAAGACTTCTTCGCGCAAGGATACCTTATCTCACGACTACGGGATTCCGGGTATCTCACCAAGATTTTACCGGCCAGTCGCGCTGATTGCTTTTGGTGTAGGTGGTGCAAGTGCCTGGTGGATCACGGCGTCCTGGGGCGCCTATGACGGTTGGTTCTATACCTCACCAGTCGCCGTCATCATTGCCTTTGCCGTAGTAGTGAGTATCTCCACCGTTTCGGAGACAATCCAGCGGATGATTCGTCGCCTGCGCGGCTAGTTGGCCCTGCTGCTCGTTTAGTTGGCAAGGCTGTCAGCTACCGCTTGCACACAGGGGCGCAGATCGAGAACTTCATCGAGGTCGAGTGCCAGCTTGCTGAAATCGGCATGTGAGACGGATTTGTAGATGTCAGGCAGCTTGAGAATGAGTTTCCACGCAAAGCGAATATGGGTAATCGTATCGTAGGCTTGGGGACCACTTCGAAAGCCTGGCAGGGCATGTTTCAAGTAGTGGTCGTGGTATATATTGTAAACGAACCGGGCTGCGGGTCTGATCTTTGCCGGCAGCCGGCCCAAGATAGCCAGTGTCTTCGCTCCGTCCACAAGTTTGAGCCATTTGGCGGGAAGGATGAGCATGGCTAGACTAGCCCCGCACTCTGCCTCTAGCTTTGTCAGGACCAAGGTGCACTTGATGCTGGCTAGAAGATCGTGGGCGATCGTTCCATGCGTGGTGGCACATGGATTCGACGTTGGCAATGGTGGAGCCGGTGGGGGTGGTGTCGTCGGGGGAGGTGGGCTGCTGTTGCCACCACTGCCGAAGGGCTGTGGGTTTTCGGGATTCGACATATAGACGGCTGCCTCTTCGGCGCCGACGGCCATGCAATATGTTTGGGAAACGCACGATACGGCCCGCAATGCGGCCCCGAAGGCTTCGTATGACCACTCACCATTCCAGAGCGCTACATAATTTGCGCCCGGCGAACCGTAGCCGAGTCCGATACAGAATGTCGCCGACGTGCACGAGACTCCGTGGAGTTCGCTAAAAGTCTCGGGTAGCACCGGGGCACTCTGTAGGCTCCATACGGAGCCGTCCCAGCTCTCGGATACAGTGTTGCCTTCCGGGGGTGGGTTGCCAAAAATGTCGTAGCCGCCCACGGCCGTGCAGGAGCCTGGTGCCCAGCACGAGACGCTGTTGAGGTAGGTCTGGTAGGCGTGCAGGATCGTTGGCGTTGAATCGACTGTCCATGTGCTCCCATTCCAGCTCTCAGCCAATGCTGGGTGGGTGTCGTCGGGTTCGTCTTCGTATTCCCCGACGGCGACGCACGACGAGGGACTCGCGCACGAGATCGCATACAACTCCGAGGTCGCGTCGTATGGCGCACCGCGCGGGTTAGGGTCGACTGCGTTGCCTTCAGTCCAGGTAGACCCGTTCCATTCCTCAACGAGCGTTTTCCCGTAACCAATGTCGTCAACGTAGTAGCCGACGGCGAGGCAGTGGGTGGGCGATGTGCACGAAACTCCTAGCAACGTAAACGACTGGCTGCCGGAAGGTGCAGCGATCGTGTATTTCGTCCACACGGTTCCATTCCAGGTCTCCGCGAAGACTTCCTGACTGCTGCTACCCACGGCCGCGCACCACCCGACGATGGGGCATGAGACACCCAAAAGATCGGAGCCCGGCGATGCAATCACGGCACCCAGGAGCGACCATTGTGAGCCGTTCCACGTCTCTGCGAGCGGCATCGTGCCAGGGGTGCTTTCTTCGGAGTAGCCGACGGCCATGCACGCGGTGGCTTCGGCGCAGGACACCGCCTGAAGAACAACGTGCTGGGCGCCCACAGGTGTCGCCGGAGGCTCCACGGTCCAGCCGTCAGCGATGGGACTGGCGGCGATCGCCGGCGATGTTGCGAAGACGGAAGTAATGCCGTAGCAGACGCAGACGATCAGCGCTGCCAGCGTGACTGTCGTCGCCCAGCGTATACAGGGTGTCGCCATCGGTCCCCCTTGATCAGTAGTTCCGTATCCCATTGTCTGCGGCCGGTTGCTCCTGCACGCTACCTATAAGTCTGCGGCTCGTCAAGCTACTGTTTCGAGTCGTCGCCATGCTCCCAACACGTGGATGTGGTTTTGAGACTACAGTTCGGTCGGCCCGTCCGGCTTATCGGCGCCTCAGATCAGCCGGTAGCCCACGCCGCGCTGGTTGATGACCCACCGTTCGCCACTGGCAGCGAGCTTGCTGCGTAGGCGGCTGGCGTGGCTGTCGAGCGTGCGTGTGGAGCAGACCACCGGGTAGCCCCAGACGGCCCGCAGTAGCTCCTGCTTGTGGAAGACCCGCCGGGGATCGCTGGCGAGGTGGACGAGTAGCTGGTACTCCATGTGGCGCAGGTCAAGGTGCTTGCCGTGAAGGCTCACCACGTAGGCATCGGTGTCGATCGCCAGCGGGCCGACCCGGAGCATCCGTCTACGCTTGGGGCCATCAGCTCGTCGCAGAATGGCCCGTAGTCGGGCTCGCAGCTCCAGGTAGCAGGCTGGGCGGGGTAGGAAGTCATCAGCACCGGCCTCAAAGGCCCGCAGCAGATCAGGCTCCTGGGTGTCGGGGCTGAGCACGATCACCGGCATGTCCTCCTGCCACGGGGAGGTATCCGGGCTGCTGTCGCGGATCTTCCGCAGCAACTCCAGAGCGCCGCATGGGGAGTCCAGCTCTCCGAGCACCACGAGTCTCGGGGTTCCCTGCCAGCCAGCGTCTCGGCGTGGTTGATGCTGAGCGCGAGCTTGGCGGGGTGCTCGTCGGCGACGAGTTGGTCAACGATCGCTTGGCCGAGGTCGTGGTCGGCCTCGATGACGAGAATCTGCTCACGCTCGCTGTTTGTCACGTTGCCCGATCCAGCTTGGCACGATAGGTCGAGGGTGAAACACCGTAGCGGCGCCGGAACGCGCGAGCGAAATGAGGCGACTGGTGAAAGCCGACTCGCTGTGCCGCATCACGTACCGTGATGGAGGGTGTGGCCAGAAGCCGGGCAGCGGCTTCCAGGCGCTGACCGACGAGGTCATCGTGGAAGGTGGTGTCGCTGAACTGCGCGTAGATGCGCTGTAGCTGGCGAGGGGAAATGGCAAGGGCCTTGGCGACGCTCTCCACGGTCAGCTCGCTGGGGTAGTAACGCTGCACTATCGCGCGGGTGAGCAGGTATAGTCGGTGACGCTCATCGAAAGTAGACGGTCGCTGAGGCATTGTCAGCTACACCCAAAGCTGATGGAAGTGGATGGCTGCCTGCGTCGGGAAAATGAAGAAGCCTCTGGCGCTGACCAGTCCGGCGCGGCGGAGAGCGGTCAGGGCTTCGGTTGTCAGGTTCCAGTTCCCGATATCCCGGATCAGCGCCTCGACGGTCCACGGCCGTGCTGTCGGCGTCAGCAGTTTCACTAGGATATCCTCCTGGATGTGGCGCTCGGCTATCTCAAGCGCCTCGTTGATTTCGTCGTCTGACATCGAGTGCTCGTAACTCATTTGGCCTCCCTGTTTTGGCGCTGGCGGCGGGCTTGATGGCCGGTAGTGCTCCCCGCAGGCCGAAGTAGATGACGAGCACTTGGCGTACACGCTCGACGCCGATGCCGACTCGTTCGCCGGTCTCTTTGAGCGGGCGGCCCTCGACGACGCGCAGGCGGAATATCTCGAGGTTGCGCTCGCCCGGGGGGCGGGGGGTCTTCCCCTTGGTGGTTGCTTTCAGCGCCAGGCCGTGCTGGTTGAGTACGCGGAGGATGTTGTAGAGGTCGGTGGCGTCGATCTCGGAGTGCCAGGTCAGCTCGCGGCAGGTGTGTTCGAGCAGCCGGTAGGTGGTGTTGATGCCGGCGCTGCGCAGACGGGCCAGAGTGGTGGGGCGCAGCCCCAGCTCGGTGAGGCGCATGGCGAGGGGCCTCAGATGGAGATGAGTTCGAGGGAGTCCAGGTACTGCGCGCAGCGCGAGGCGCCGATGAACTCATCCAGGCAGCAGATGACACCGCTCGCCTCTAGGCGGACGATGGCTTTGCGGATGGCCTCGGGCTTGAAGTCGGAGAGGGCGCGTTCGATCTGTTTGTCTGACCAGCGCTCGCGGTGATCGTCGCGTAGGAGCTGGAGGACGATGGCGCGATCTAGTTGTTGGGTGGCGGCAGTGGGCAGTGCACTATGATTGGCCGGCATGGGAGACAGTACCTCCTGTGTACGGCCCCGGTCGTCGCAAGCGGCCGGGGTCACTTTTACCTTTTTCACCAGTATGGTCTACCACCCGCCCAGGACGCCAAAAATCCCCCTTGGTTTTGCCGGATTTTCCGGTAAATAGGTGGGTTGTGGTCGAAGGATTGCTGTCTCTCTGCGCAGCGCGTGAACTTGCGCACTGGTAGATATCTGCGAAGGGGGGGACCACCCGAGTAACAAGGGCTGAACAGGGATTTTTGACAGTGCTACCGCCATCGGCTCGCCAGTACGCGGATTATGATGATTAGCCCGCTCCACAGCTTGCCATATCACGGCCCGATCAGGTTTTCTTTGGGGGCGGTCCAGGCCCCGGCCCCTCCGGGGGGCCTGGGCCGCTCTGTCCCTCGGATTGGAGGCCCTGGTATGAGAATCGTGTTGGATCGGGCGCAGCGCAACGCGGTGTATGGGTTCGTGGTCAGTGACTTGGCCGAGGCCGGGGATCTGGCGTTGGTGCTGGCAGCCGATGAGGTCAATCGCGCCCGGTGGCTGCGCCGCAACTTTGAGCAGGCGACGCAACTGCTCGATCAGATCGGGTGGGAGAAGGCTGGTAGCCGTGACCGCTACGAGGTGGAGCTGGGCGACGCCGACGTGCTGGCGCTGTTTGGGCGCCTGCACGAACGAGCGAGCCGGGTCATCGACGACGCGATCACCGAGTTCGCCCGCGCCATGCTGGCCGACGCCTTCCGCGTGACCGAGGTCGCCAGCCGGACGCTCGGCGGCGTGGGCGAGCCACCGCTGCGGCTCCCCCGCATGTGGCTGATCGAGGGCGGACAGCCGGAGCAGTAGCCGCGTCGGCTACTCGTGTGGCGATGGTGCCTGATCGGCGATTTGGTGGTAGCGGACGGCGGCGCGGGTGGCGAATACGAAGCCGTCGCTGGTCTTGTGGGCGAGTCCGGCGCCGTGGAGGCGGTCGATCGCGTCGATGGCGTTGAGCTCGTGGCCGTATTCGCGGGTGATCTCGGCGGTCGCCCAGGGGCGGTGGGTGCCCTCTTCCAGCAGGAAGTCAAGGATGAGCCAGTCGACGCGGGCTTCCTCGGCGGCTTGATCGGGGGTCGGCTGTGCATCGGACATGGGAGGCCACTCTCCTGGTGTCTGGGGCTCGGCGTGGGCCATCGCTCCGTGCTGGGGCGTCTTTGCTTGGACGCGGGTCTCCCCGAGGCTAGGGCTGCTTGGCGTGAGCGGTCAAGCTGTGGCCCTGGGTGGACGGCGGCGTTGGCTCGTCCTCGGGCGATTGCAGCAGGGCGAGTGGGTCAATGTCGATTTGGCTGGCGATGCGCTCCAGGCTCTTGAGCGTCAGGTTGCGCTCGCCGCGCTCGATGCCGCCCATGTAGGTGCGGTGGACGCCGAGCTCGTCGGCGAAGGCCTCTTGGCTGAGGCTGCGGGCTTGGCGGTAGGCCCGCAGGTTGTAGCCGACCGCTCTTTGGAGATCGCCTTCCATGCCGAGAACAGTCCCGGCTTGCTACTTGACAGTCTACATACTTATAAGTAGCGTGCCTGCGGACAATAGGCCGAGACAGGCGAAAGGCTGCACCGGCTCCGACTGCGGGAGGCAAGCGCTGATGAGGCAGCGAGCACGAGTACCACGGCACGACGCGATGGCGACGAGCTTGCGCACGGCGGGACTTCGCAACTCCGCGGGGTTGGCCCTGCTGATCCTTGCGGCGTCGGTCGTCGCTGGCTGCGGCTCATCAGCCGGATCGGTGCCCCCTCCTCCGGCTACCAACGTCCAGACCCAATCGACTGCCGATCCGGCAACATCGAGCGCGTCCGCGGCAGCACCGAACACCGACGGCCCACCGAGCTTCGTGGTGCAGGCCACCACCAAAGAGGGCGATCGCGTCAAGGTCGAAGGCTGGTTCGGCCCGCCGCTGCCGGCGAGTGAATCCGACCTCAATCAAACGGCACTCAGTGAATGTCCACCGCCAGCTCCCGACGGCCGGGCAATGATCGTGCGCCTTGATTTGACGACAACGCTTGAATCGAGCCTGTCCGGGGAAGTCGAGTTGGAAACCAGCTACCTCACGGGCAAGACTGTCAATTTCGTGATGGGTTTTAGTGAAGGCCCGCAGTGTGATAATGGGCAACCGGGCTACGCCAACATCAAGCTCGGCACACTCCAGCGAGGGGAGCCCCATACCTTCACCCTGTGGGTTATCCTGCCTGATGCCATCACCCCTGACGACCCGCATCCGTCAGAACGGGCCCTTGGTGCTGAACATTGGTTCATGGTGGCTCTAGAGCCGTCGATCAATGGATCAAGTTACCTCCAAGACCAGCACAACAGCCTTACAGGCCCCAGGGTTGTCACTTGCCCGAGAGTCTATGAAGCCTCAGAAAAATACCTTGCGGTGGTTGGTGATACGCCCACCACAATTCACGAACAAGACTGTCCGACAGAGTAGCTAGTCGAGAATGAACGTAGGGAGCGTTTACGCCGGGGAGTGATGCGTAGGTCAGTGCGATAAAGGGGTTTATAGTGAAGCAATGGCATCAGCTCATTAGCTCTTGCATAGTTCGTAAGGCATCGCGGGCTTGATCGATGGCACCTTGACCCTCGTATTCACCGGCTTCCCTGCGCCAAGCTATCCATCGGCGCATCAGATCACGGCCGCTGACCACCCGTCGCACGCCAGCCATCATTATCTGATCTTCGTGACCCTCGATCAGCCGTGGTGCATCTTCGGTTGAATGGTCAATCCCGTTTACTTTGTTGTAGGTTCGCCCAAGCCAACCCCTCTCGGCTTCATCGAAGGGTAGCGCGGTGTGAAATGCATGGAGAGTATCGTGCAACTTTCGGCGATCTTCTCCTTCAACCTCATAGGGAACCTCTAGAAGTGGTACAGCCTCTTCGATTTCGAGCCAGCTTTCCAGTGCGAAAGCATCTCCTTTTATCCATTCTAGTGGACCGCCGGCACTGTCTGAGTCCGGCGCCATATAGCCAAGCAGCTCTTTTGCGTGGTAAGCGATCTCCATACCAAGCGGGCCAAATTGCTGTCGTCCCATATTGTGAATTACCTACATTACTGCCCTAATAATGGCATACTCTCAGAAAAGTTGCAAAACCGTTTCTTTCTGTTGCTTATCCATGATCTTTGCAATCTCGTCTGGCGATATGAGGGGCTCCCAAGGAAACGCCGGTTCATTCTCCCAATCATCATCGATGCCTAGCACAGCAGGCTTCGGGGAGTTCTCGTTATGCTTCAAGCGAGTCAGCAACTCCGCCTCCCGGATTGCCAAGCTCCGCTCATCTACCAGGACACGCAGATATGTGGCAACGGCCATCAGCAACGGGATTTCAAAGCGTGTGCGGAAGGCGTCTTCGGACCTTTCAAATATCTTAATGGCCTCTCGGCATCGAAGCCCTGGGCTGCGACCACGGGTTTGGCTTGAGAGTCCAAGTCGTGCTTCGATTGCCTGCGCACTTTTTCCCCCCAAACGACTCACGGCTAGCCCGAGTACGTACTCGATCTTCTCGGCGTCGTCGATCAAATCTCCGTCGTGACTTGCAGGACATCCGTTCCTTGCCGCCCAACGTAGCGCGGCAAGGTCGTCCAACGGTTTCTCTTCGTTGCCTACACCCCGGCTGCGTACTTCGAGCATGTCCGCGAAGAGTTCGTCGTGGCTCGGCTCGGGCGCTCGGGTGCTCGGGCCTGTTGAGCTGTCGATGGCCATGCCTCGATTATTGCAGAGCCCTCGCCGAGTTTCGCCTCCTGGTACGGCCGATGTACAGGGGGTACGGTCGCCGTACCCCCTGTAAAGCCTCGCCTTTCTCGTGTATTGGTCTCGTTGTCCATCCCAAAGCGACAGGCAGAAAGGAGCACCTACGATGAGGCCCAGGAGACTCGATCAGCCCCCGATATCGACTGAGGCGTGCGGCGGCTGTTTCCTCTTTGAGCGACGCGGCGTCTGCCCGATGGCCCAGGACGCCTACGGCTTGCAGAACACGGCGGAGGCCCACCACCGGGCCGACGTCCTGCACACCGCCGTCCTCCGGGACGCCGGCACCGTCCCCAGCCTTGGCGAGCTGGTGCGCCTGGAGGCCCACCAGTACCCCGCAGGGCTGGCTGCCGCCTGCCGGCTTGGCCTGCTGGCTGCGCTGCCCGCCGATCCCGTTCCCGACTCCCGGAAGGAGATCCCGCATGTCGCAGTCCCTCGTGCCCTTCGATGACGGCTCTGGCTGGCTCACCAACCGTCAGCTCGCCCGAGTCCGCCGCGCCCAGCTATCGACCGATCTCGCGGTCTTCCGCCACGGCCTCCAGGCTCAGGCACAGGCCGACATGGACCGGCAGGACACCCAGGCCCTAGCCGATGCCTTGCGTGCGTCTATGGATGAGGAGCTCAGCCTCCTCAGAGACGGCCTCGCTACGGCGGGCCAGTCCGCTGCGGCGATCGAGCTGGTGTCCCGCAAGGTTGAGCTCTTGTCCAGCACCAACAACCGCCGTGCCGCTCGCCGCTTCGGGGTGTGACTCCATGCTGGCGCTCCTTATTGCCTCGATGGTGGGCACACTCGGCGGCGCGGTGGCCGGTGCCGTGGCTGGCTGGTGGACGGTGCGCCGCCAGTCCGCGCAGCCGATCGTGCCCCACGAGCTGAGCCTTGATCCCGACCTCGATCAGCGGATCACCAAGGCCGCTCGTCAGTGGGCCGCGCAACAAGACCAGCCGGACGCCGCGCCGCTAATGGCTGACAAGCTCCGGCTGGCCTATGTCCTGAGTCGTGGACGGAAGCGCCGTCGTCGCTGGTGGTCGTCATGGTGACGGTACTGGCGTGGCTGTACCTCGTGGTCGTGCTGGCGGTGCCGATCGGGTTGGTGCTGTTCAGTTTGTGGCGCTCCAGGTGCCGGCCAGACCAATTGCCGTATCGGTCGATGCTTGATCTGCGCGTCATCCGTCGTCGCCGGGAAGTCGCACAGTTCAAGAGTGAAACGCGGCAGGATGCGGCGAGGGCGCGGCGTGAGTTGCGCCATGAACTGAGCGACTTGGCTCGGGGGAAGCGTGAGCCATGAACCACACCGGCAAACCTTCGTGGGAACGCCTCCTCTGGTCGCTGATCGCCGCCGTCGTTGGCCTAGAGCTGCTTGCCGCCGTACTCCCCCGCGTGCTGGTGCCGCTGGTGGTGCTGGCTGTCGTCGTGGCTGTGCTGCGCCTCATTTGGTGGTACACGCAGTTGTAAAAGCCACTACGGTTTTTTTATCTGGTGGGGTTGACCGTAAATAGGAAATGTTGTTGACAAAAATCATAGTGTGTTACAGGATGGTCTGTGACGTCGCGTCACAAATTGTAGTAGTGAAGGGAGGTGAGCGATGGGACGGCGTAAGCCACACAAAATTGTGATCCGTGAGGATCGGTTGAGCAAGCTCGATGGGACCAAGATGGAGGTCGCTATCTGGCTGCTTGCTCGTGGCAAAGTCGAAGATCGCACCCGGCGCTCACAGCCTGCCCCGCCAACACATGATGAGGTGAATAACCCAGTTGATGATGTGGGCGGAGGTGAACGCCCCGATCCACAGGAGGCCGCGTGATGGCGGCAGCGGTCCTGGGCGGCGCGGTGCTGGCGCTCGGCGGCGGGCTCGGCGCCCTGCTCATCGATCGCGGGCGGCGGGTTCCCCTCATGGAGGTTGTCGAGTTGCGCTTTGGCGTGGATGTAAGCGAGAGCGCGGTGTGGGGTGTACTCGGGTGTATCTCAGGTTTGCCGACCCGTTCGCAAGTGGTGTTGGAGGTCATCGGTGACATGGGCTGTATTCGCCACTACCTGCACGCTGAGCCGGGGACGATCGGGATACTGCGCTCGCATCTGCGGGGTCTGCTGCCGGGCGTGCGGCTGGAGCCGGTGGAACCGGGTGAGCCGCGCGTGTGGCGGGCGGCGGCGCGAGTGCGCTGGGGTGGTCGTCATCCGCTGCTGCGTAGTGATCGCAGCGGTGAGACGGCGGCGGCGCTGCTCGGCGCGCTGTCTGATCTGCACACTGGCGAGCGGGTGATGGTGCGCTGGACGCTCAAGCCGGCTCGCGGCCCGTATCTGTCTGAGCGTCAGTCAGGGTCGTCGTCTCGTAATCAGGGGCCGCTGGGGTGGCTGTGGGGTGAGCAGCCGATTGACCCCGGCCACATGCGGGCGCTGCGCTCCAAGTACAGCGGGCCAGTGCTCCGCGCCCGTGTGATGGTGGCGGTCGCCGCTGGCGAGGAGGGAAGGAGCGTCAATCTCCTGACGCGGGTGGCGGCAGTCCTGCGAGCGCGAACCGGGCTGCGCGGCCTGCCCGTGGTCCGGTATTGCCGCTCGCGTGGTGTGCAGCGGTTCGTGGAGCGCGTGCCGCTCGGTGGTGATAATCGGCTCTCGCCGGCAGAGCTCGTGGGGATGATCGGCTGGCCGATTGATGCGCCGCGGGTGCCGGGCCTGGTGCTCGGTGTGGCGCCTCAGTTGATGCCGTCATCGCGGATTCCCAGGCGGGGCGCTCGGGTGCTGGCGTACTCCACTTGGCCGGGTATGGAGCGGCGGGTGCTCGCTCAGCCGCTCGTCGGTACGCTCAGTCACACGGTTGCCGCCGGCCCCTCGGGAGTGGGTAAGTCCGCGTTGCTGGCGGGCGCCGTGGGTCAGGACTTGGCGGCGGGTGGTGGCTGCCTGATACTCGATGGGAAGGGCGATCTAGCGGAGGAGGTTCTGCGGCTGGTGCCCGAGCGTCGTCGGGGCGAGGTGATCGTGCTTGACCCTGGCCGGCCGGGTCCGGTGCCGGGGCTGCGGGTGTTCGGTGGTGGCGACCCGGAGCTGGCGGGCGATCTGGTGCTCGGCATGTTCCGTTCGATCTTCATTGACTCGTGGGGGGTGTGGTCGGATAAGTGGCTGCGGGCCGGGCTGGTGACGCTGGCCCATGACCGCTCGGCGACGCTTGCCGACCTGCCCTTCTTGTTCGCTTCGGACGCCTACCGTCATCGTTTGGTTGGTGGTTTGAGTGATCCGCTGCTGCGGGCGGTGTGGGCGGAGTTCGAGGCGCTCAGCCC
Organism: uncultured Solirubrobacterales bacterium; assembly: GCA_963706545.1. Lineage (GTDB taxonomy): Bacteria > Actinomycetota > Thermoleophilia > Solirubrobacterales > Solirubrobacteraceae > Palsa-744. The sequence continues at coordinate 3,722,602 of OY970161.1, read as the reverse complement.
GGAGGGTCGCGCGCAGCAGCTCGGGTCGCCGCTGAATAAAGTCAACGAACTGGTCGGCCGGCGGGTAGTGCGCTCGGTGCTGGCTCAGCCTGAGCCGAAGTGGGACATGCGCGAGGTGCTCGGCCGTGGCCTGGTGGTGGTCGTGTCGCTGTCGCCGGGGGTGATCGGCTCGCCCGCCTCGAGATTGCTAGCAGCGCTCACGATCCACGAGCTCTTTCAGAGCGTGCAGGCCCGCGCCCGGATACCGGCCGAGAGGCGTCGTCCGTTCAACGTCTATGTCGATGAGCCGAAGGTGTTCACCGACATCCCGCTACCGTTGGACTCGCTGTTCGAGCTGGCCCGCGGTCTCGGCGTCGGCCTGACACTCTCGGCGCAGTCGATCACCCAGCTCCCGGCCGATCTCGCCCGCTCGGCACTGACAAATGCGGCGACACTGATCGCGTTCCGCCAGAACGCTGACGACGCCAAACTGCTGGCGCGCGAGCTGCCGGGCGTGACCGCCGAAGAATTGCAGGCGCTCGGGCGGTTCGAGATCGCCGCCCGGATCGGCCTCGGCCCCGGTGATGTCAGCCCGCCAGCGACCGGCCGCACCCTGCCGCCAGCGGAGCCGATCAGCGACCCCGAGGAGGTGCGCCGGGAGTCGGCCGCGCGCTATGGCCGTCGTCCCGAGGAAGTCAACGCGCTGCTGCTGGAGCGCCACGGCCTGAGCGACCAGCCTGCGGCCGGCACCAATGGGGATCAGACGCCGCTGCGCCGCCGCCGGAGGCCGGCACCATGAGGCCCGGGCTACGCCCCCAAAATGTGCCGCTCGCCCCGCCGATCGCGCCGCCGATCGCCCCGAGTCACGAGCGCCGTTCGCCCTTGTGGCCTCTGGCTTTTGCGCAATTAACGCCAGGGGCTCTGTGCGTGTTGTTATTCCTCGAAGGGGGCCTGTCGTGAGTCGTGTCAGCGTACCTCGGCTAGTAGCCCTAGCCGATGGTCTGTCGCCCCGTGAGAGGCAGATCGTGGCGGCGGTCGCGCGGCTCACCTTGGTCAGTGGGCGGCAGCTCTTTGATCTGTTTTTTGATTCTTCTGCTGGTTCTTCTACCGATACCCGTCGTGCCCGCCGGGTGCTGGCGCGGCTAGTGGAGCAGCGGGTGCTCGACCGCTTGGAGCGCCGCCGTGGCGGAGCCGGCGGTGGTTCCTCGGCCTGGGTTTACGGGCTTGGCCCGGCGGGGGTGCGGATGGTGGCTTATTGGGCCGGTGAGGGGCTGCCGCGCTCGCGCGCCGCGCACGAGCCGAGCGCGGCGTGGACGGCGCACACGCTGGCGGTCAGCGAGTTGTACGTGCGGCTGCGCGAAGCGGAGCGCGCCGGGCGGGTGGAGCTTTTGGCCTTCGATGCCGAGCCGGACTGCTGGCGGCGGTATAGCGGCCTGGGCGGTGCGGCCGGGGTGCTCAAGCCCGACGCCTACGTGCGGCTCGGCCTCGGCGAGTACGAGGACTCCTTCCTGGTCGAGGTGGACCTGGGCACCGAGCGCCGGGGTCAACTGACCCGACAGCACCACGCCTACAGCGAGTATTTCCGCGCCGGTGTGGAGCAGGCTAAGACTGGGGTCTTCCCCTCGGTGTTGTGGATCGTGCCCGACGCGCGGCGGGTGGCGCTGCTGACGGACATCCAGCGCGGGCTGCCCGCGCAGACGCGGCGGCTGTTCACAGTGGCGACCAACGAGCGGGTACTCACGGTGCTCTGCGGCCTGGCACCGGACGCCACGGCGGCAGGAGGCGCAGGGTGAGCGGCGGCACGGCCGGGCGGCCGGTGATGTATGGCGACCCGGCGCGCTGGCTGGTGCTGCACGCCGATTGCCTGGCGCTACTGCCGGAGCTGCCCGAGGGCTCGGTTGACGCGGTCGTCACCGACCCGCCGTATGGCATCGGCTTCGGCGGGGAGGCGTGGGACGGCGGCCCGCTGACCGACCCGGCGGCCTTTCAGCGGTGGACGAGCGCGTGGGCGGCGGAGGCGCTGCGGGTGCTCAAGCCGGGCGGGTGGCTGGCGGCGTTCGGTGCGCCGCGCACCGTTCACCGACTGGTAGCCGGTGTGGAAGACGCCGGGTTCGAGGTACGCGATCAACTGCTCTGGCTCTACGCGCAGGGCGTCCCGAAATCCCACCATCGTCCCGGTGGCCTGGGGGTCTGCCTGAAACCGGCCTACGAGCCGGTGCTGCTGGCCCGCAAACCGATGGCGGAAGCCACGCTCGACGCCAACCTTGCACGGTACGGCACGGGCGCGCTCCAGATCGATGCAGCGCGCGTCCCGCGCCGGGAAGGTGGTCGGGGGTTCTGGCCTGCGAACGTCACGCTCACCCACGACGCGCGCTGTCGGCCCGGACGCTGCCAGCCGGATTGTCCGGTGCCGCTGATCGATACCGAGCCGCGCCCCGGCCGGGAGGTCAGTCGCCTGTTCTTCGCCAGCAAGGCCAACCGGCGGGAGCGCGAGGCCGGCTGCGAGGCGCTGGCACTAACCGAGGTGCCGATCCACCTGCGCGCGGGCGGCGCGGTACGGCTGGTGCGCAACATCCACCCGACGGTCAAACCGCTCAAGCTGATGCGCTGGCTGGTGCGGCTGGTCTGCCCGCCAGGCGGCACGGTGCTCGACCCGTTCACCGGCAGCGGCTCCACCGGCGCGGCCGGTGTGCTGGAGGCCAGGCGGTTCGTCGGCATCGAACGCGACAGCCGGTACGTGCCGATCGCCTGCGCCCGGATCACCCATTGGGCCACGGCAGCCGACCAGCAGGTGCCACCGTGACAACAACCGAGCTGGGTTCACACCCAAGCGGAAATGAAAAGAAAAAGAGAACGCAAATGTTAAGCGATCGAAATAAAAGGCAATTCGATTTGATTCGGGCAACGACGCGAGCTATCGTCGGTTTACACCGAAACCAAAAGTGGTACAGCACGGCAAAGTGGTTTTCACTGCCAGCAGCACCCCGACTGGCGAATGGTGCGACGACGTGCATGAGGACCGAAACGTCTTTGTGCGCGTGCGTGAACCCATCCACTCCCACACAGGAGGTACTTGGCGATGACCAAGGCACAAGAGATCCACGAGAAGATCGAGGCGATGGTGGCCTCGGGCGAGGTGAAAAAGGCCGATGCCTTCAAGACGCTCGCCGAGGAGTACGGCCAGCCGGTTGACAGCCTGCGCGGCGCCTACTACCAGCACAAGCGAGTGCTGGACAACGGCGGCACCCCGCCCGCCGGCAACGGCGGGGCTCGCCGCACCAGGCGACGGGAGACGACCAGCGAGACAGCGGTCGAGTCCGCAATTGCCACACTCAAGCGGGCGATCGACAGCATCGACGCCGAGATCGAGGTCGCCAAGGAGCGAGCGAAGGAGGCTCAGGCCGAGTACGAGGCTATGCAGGCCAGCGCCGACGAGCGCAAGGCCAGCATCACCGAGAAGATCACCCTGCTGGAGCAGCCCGCCTGAGCAGCAAGGTGACAACGTGGGCAAGGGTGGCCCGAATCCAATCGATTTGGGCCACCCGACACCTACCACCGCACCAGGGTCAGAATATATAATTACGGTAATGGTTAGTTGACGTCACACTCGTATTAAGATAAACCGTTAACATTCGTCACATTATGTAATACAATGGAGGTAGTAAACAGGAATGACACATGACAGAAGTACAGGCACGGGAACTCGGACGACTGTTCAAGCAGGCACGTCGCGCCAAGCGGTTGTCGCTGCGCGCCGTGGACGAGTTGACCGGCGTGTCCTACGGTTGGCTCGGCCGGCTGGAACGCGGGCAGATGATCGCGCCGGCACCGAGCAAGCTGACCAAAGTAGCCGAGGTGCTGGACATCGCACCGGAGCGGATCGATCTGATCACCCGCGGACGGATATCGCGCGACCTGCCGCCGATCCGCACCTACTTTCGCGCCAAGTACCAGCTCAGCCCGCAAGAGATCAGGCAGATCGAGGAGCTATTCGACCAGATTCGCCGCGACCGGCGAGACGCCACAGAAGGAACCGCCAGCTAATGCACGTCGCGCGGGTGGGTTCGACCGGGCCACATACGACCCGGCTGGTGAAGCGCTTGCGCGCCCTGAGCCCGGCATGGTCGGTCTCCCGCCGCGAAGCGCATTGGATCGCCGAGCAGCAGGCAAAGCTCCTGCTCACCGAAGCAGGCATCACCGTCCCGCCAGTGCCCGAGGCAGTCGTGTCCGAGCTTGCCGGTGTGAACGTCTACCCGCTACCGCAGATGCCCGTAAAGGGACTCCTGGGCGCCAGCAAACCAAACGGCCGAGGCGGCGACATCCTCATCGACAACACCCTGCCGCTCTCCGAGCGGCGCGTGACACTGATGCACGAACTGAAGCACATCATCGATGGTGGGCATACCACCAAGCTGCGCCAACTCGGCAGCCAAACCAGCAGCGAGGGACTCTGCACCGACTTCGCTCTGAGTGTGCTGATGCCCGCGCCGTGGCTGCGCGCCGACTGGCAGGCAGGACACCGTAGCGTCGGCGCTCTGGCTGAGCGCTACCAAGTGCCCGCCGAGACGGTCGCACATCGACTCCATGATCTCGGGCTGCTCAAACGCAGACGGCGGCGACCACGCTCGTACTGCCAGTGGCAGCCGCACACCAAGAACACTAAGGAAAGGAGACACAAGTGAAAACGATAAACCAGACAAACGTTAGAAGCGATAGCCCGAAAGCCGTGACCTATCTGCGGGTCGAGTCCGGGGTCCGGGCCGACTGGCAACATGACCTCGCTATACAGCGTGAGGCGTGCCGCCGCCACGCTGAGCGACTCGGTGTGGAGATTGCCGAGGAGTTCATCGACATCGGCGCGTCCGGTAACGACAAAGATCGTGACGGCCTGCGGCGTATGCTCGCATTAGTCACGCCGATCGAGTACCTCATCGTGTGCGACTTCTTTTACCTGACTCGCAACCCAGCTGACGATGCGGCTACGCGACAGCACTTGGCGCGGGCCGGGGTAGTGACCGTGTTGGCTGACACAGTGAGGAGGCCGCGATGACTCTCACGCTTACCAAGATGGCTGGCGCCCCGCCAGTCGATGCCGTCTCGGGCTCGGCAGTCAAGCGGGCCGTGATCTACCTGCGTGTCTCCTCAGCCGGACAGGTTCATACCGACTACGACCCCGAGGGTCTGTCGATCCCCGCGCAGCGTGAGGCGTGTCAGCGCTACGCCGAGCGGCTCGGCGCGACCGTGATCCGGGAGTACGTCGAGCCCGGAGTTTCCGCCGGCTCGCTGATCAAACGTGCCGCGTTCCGGCGGATGATCGAGGAGACAGGCGAGCGGCGGGACGTGGACTACGTGATCGTCTGGAGCGTCTCGCGCTGGGCGCGCGAGCAGGAGGACCATTGGGTCGCCCGAGGTATGGTCAAGCGCGCCGGCGCCAAGCTGCTCTCCGTCAAGGAGCCGATCGGCGAGGAGACCTCGCACGGAATCATGTTGGAGGGCGTGATGGCCGCCGTGGCGGCCGGACGGCGCATCGAAATATCCGAGGAGGTCAGGCGCGGCATCAAGCGCAAGATCGAGGTCGGCGGCACTCACGGCCTGGCACCGATCGGCTACCTGAACACCAGAGAGCCGCTGCCCCAGGGTGGCGAGGTCCGCACGGTGATCGTTGATCCCGAGCGTGCCCCGATCATCGTATGGGCGTACGAGACCTACGCCACCGGCCTGTACAGCATCGCCGACATGGCGCTGCTGCTGGAGGCCCGCGGACTGCGCACGCGCGGCAACCGACGGCGAGGCCCGCAGCCGCTCAGCATCGGACGGGTCCACGAGTTGCTGACCAGCCCCTACTACATCGGCAACGTCATCCACCGAGGCCACATCTACGATGGACGCCATCCACGGCTGATCAGCCAGGAACTCTTCGACAAGGTCCAGGCCGTGATCGCCTGCCACCGTGCATCCGGAGAGCGCGACCGCAAGCACCAGCACTACCTCAAGGGCACGATCCGCTGCGGCACCTGCGGCAGTCGCCTGATCTACGCTCGCCACAAAGGCAACGGCGGCCTCTACGAGTACTTCGTCTGCTCACGCAATCAGCGCGGCGAATGCCCCCAGGGCTACCAGCCCACCGACCTCATTGAGGGCGCCATCGAAGACCACTACGCGGGCGTCTCGTTCAGCGCAGAGGAACGCGAGACGGTCCGCAACTCCCTCACCCACGATCTCGGCGAGCGCGTCGCCCTCGCCCAGCAGGAGATTGACAACTGCCGAGGCGTGCTGGAACAGCTCAAAGAGGAGGAGCGCAAGCTCCTACAGATGCACTACCAGGACCGCATCAGCGGCGAGCTCTTCGACGAGGAGCAGGCCCGCATCCGAACACGCCGCCAGGACGCCGAGGCCCTGGTCGCCCGCCTGAGCATCAACTACGACGACGTTGTCGCCACCCTCGACCTCGCGCTCGAGATCATCGGCGAAGACCTCCACGACCTCTACCGCCGAGGCGACGACACCATCCGCCGGCTCATCAACCAGGCCATCTTCAAAGCACTCTACGTCTGCGACGAAACGATCACCGCCGCCAAGCTGGCCGAGCCGTTCGCGGCCCTGCGCGCCCTGCACAACGCCATACGCGGTCTTCCCGACCCGGCCCCAGCCGGCCCCGTACCGGCTGACGACGGCCCCGAAACAGCCCCCGAAAACGCCAAAGGCGCCGACCCTGACAGGGGCCGGGCGCCTTTCCGCGTTGGTTCCAATAACGACATTCTGGTGCGCCCGAGTGGACTCGAACCACCACGGAGAAAATTCTCCACAAGGCCCTCAACCTCACGCCGGTTCAGTGCACCTCGCGCAGCGTGCCGGCGTGGACGTCGTAGACGAAGCCGCGCACGTTCTTGTGGGGTATGAAGGGGCTGCTCTGGATGCGCGCGATCGACTGGCGCACGTCCTCGTCGAGGTCTGCGAACGCCTCCGCGGCCCACTCGGGCTTGATGCCCACGTCGTCCTGGATCGAGCGCTTGAACTCGTCGTCAGTGAACGTCAGCATGCCGCAGTCGGTGTGGTGGAGCAAGATGATCTCCTCGGTGCCCAGCAGCCGCTGAGAGATGGCCAGGGAACGGATCTCATCGTCGGTGACCACCCGGCCGGCGTTGCGGATCACATGCGCGTCGCCCTCCTGCAGGCCGAGTAGCCCATACGGATTCAGGCGCGCGTCCATGCAGGCGAGCACCGCGATCTTGCGGCCGGGGGGCAGGGGTAGGTCGCCCTTGGAGAACGAGGCGGCATAGGACTCGGCATTGGCGAGGAGTTCGTCGGTGGTGCTCATCGTGGACCTCGACTTTCGGCTTGGAGATGGGGCGCATTCCCGGGTAAACACATAACTCCGATAAGATTAGTCCTAAATCTGACTGCGACAATATCGCAGCCGGAATGGACCGGAACGATGGCGACCACCACGAGCACCTCACGATCACTGGATCGACACGGACCGCGTGCCGGCGTGTTCGCGTTTCCGGATCCGGTCAACGAGGTCTCGGCCCGCTTGGTCGCCGGAGGAGTCGTGCTGCTGAGCCTGGCTGCGATCGCGCTGCAGGAGCAGTGGCTGATCGCGGTGATCGCCTACGGGTTCCTGGCCCGCGTGCTGAGCGGGCCCACACTCAGTCCGCTCGGACAGCTCGTCACCCGCGTGATCACGCCCCGCCTGCGCGTCACGCCGCGCCCGGTTCCGGGGCCGCCCAAGCGCTTCGCGCAGGCGATCGGTGCTGCCTTCTCGCTCGCCGCCGCGATCCTGGCGCTCGGCTTCGGCCTGAGCACCGCCGCAGACGTTCTCCTCGGGTGCCTGATCGTCGCGGCTACGCTCGAGTCGGCCTTTGGCATCTGTCTCGGCTGCAAGGCGTTTGCGGCGCTGATGCGTCTCGGGGTGGTACCGGCGGACGTGTGCGAGCGCTGCAACGACATCACTGCGGGTTCCTCAACGTGAGCGTCGGCGACATACCGCGAGCTCGGCTACACGCTGAAGATCAAGCCGAGGTGATGCGGGTGGTCGAACTCGCTGCAGCTGACCGCGAGCCGCAAGGTCGCCGCGCCGATGCAGCGGCAGCTGGGGGAGGACGATGCTCTTCAAGCAGATCACGCATGACGATCTCGGCTGCGCCTCGTATCTGATCGGCGACGAGCGAGCCGGGGTCGCGGCGGTCGTCGATCCGCGTTTTGAGATCGACGAGTACCTCGAGCTGGCCCGCTACCGCATGGTCACCATCGAGCACGTGCTCGAGACCCACAACCACGCCGATCACGTGTCCGGGCACGGGCGACTGGTGGCCGCGACGGGAGCGCGCATCCACGTCCACCGCTTGGCCGACCCTGCCTACGACCATGAGCCGTTCGACGATGGCTGGGAGCTGCGATTGGGGTCGCTCGTCGTGCGTGCGACGCATACTCCGGGGCACCGCCCCGAGCACACGGCTTACCTATTGATCGACACCAACCGCGGCGACGATCCGTGGGCGGTGCTGAGCGGGGACAGTCTGTTCGTGGGCGACGTCGCGCGCACCGACCTGGCGATCGAGCAGGCCGAGGGCGCCCGCCAGATCTTTCGCTCGGTGCACGGCCGGCTGCTGAGCCTGCCCGACGACTGCGAGGTCTGGCCTGCGCATCTCGGGGGATCGATGTGCGGCGGGCCGGGCATGGACATGAAGATCTGCTCGACGATCGGTTACGAGAAGCAGCACAACCCGACGCTCGCGATCGAGGACGAGGAGGAGTTCATCGCGCAGGCGCTCGCCAAGCTCGGGCCGCAGCCGCCGAACTTCGAGAAGATCGTGGCGCTCAACCGCGGCCCGCTGCTGACCAGTGGGGTGGAGGCGCCGGCGCTCTATCCCCACCAGGTGCGGCTCAAGCGCGAGGAGGGCGCGCTGCTGGTGGACGTCCGGACCGACCTGCAGTTCGACGACGTGCACATCCACGGATCGATCTGCATTCCGTCGTTCAGCTCCGGATTCGGGTCGAAGCTCGCATGGATCGCCGAGCACGACCGCGAGATCGTCTTCATCGGCCGCGACGACGCCGACGGGCGACGCGCGGCCAAGCTGGCGCTGTCCGTGGGGGTCCGCAACGTCGCCGGCCTGCTCGCGGGGGGCATGACCAACTGGCGCCAGGAAAGGCACCCCGCGACCCAGACCGAGCGCCTGCCCGCGGACGAGCTCCTCGACCGGCTCGCACAGGAGCCCGAGCTGCAGCTGCTCGACGTTCGCGAGCGACGCGAGTGGAATGCCGGTCACGTGCCCAGCTCAGTGTTCACTCCGTGGCACGACATCAAGGGAATCCCGCAGGGATTGGATCCGAGGCGGCCGATCGCCGTGATCTGTGCCGCGGGGGTCCGCGCGGCGACCGCGGCGAGCCTGCTCGCGCATCACGGTGCGAGCAAGGTCATCCACGTGATCGACGGCGGCGTGCCGCGGCTCGCCGAGCGCGGACTGCGGCTGGAGTCGAGCGCCACCACGCCGGTCAACACCGCGGCGTAGGCGTCGGGGTCATGGTGCGTGGGGTCACGACCGGTGGGAGGGGAGCAGCATCATCAGGGTGAGTGGGTCGATCGGTGACTCGATGAAGCCGTGATGTCGATAGAAGTCCTTTGCCTGCTCGTCCTTGGCGTGGACGAGGACGAGCCTCACCCCAACTTTCTCTGAGACCTCGATTGCCTTCGTCATGAAGTGCTTGAGCATGGCGCCGCCGAGGCCCTTGCCTTGGTGGCGGCTGTCGACGGCCATTCGCCCAAGCAGAATCGCTGGCAGATCGGCTGGCTGGTCGCGGGCGATGCGCCGCGGCGCCGCGGCGCGCATCACCGAAGCGGTCGATGATGCGTAGTACGCCACGACCATCCTGGTCGGCTTGTCGATCACGACCCACGTGCGGCTGGTGCCGGCCGCCTGGTTGCCAAGCGCCCGGCGCGTGAGCCAGTCATTCAGCGCAGGCTCGCCACAGTCGAACCCCTCCAGCCTGTGCTCACCGGTCAGCAGGGTGGGGCCGCTGTAGATCAACGTGCCGGTTGCTCGAGCACCGACTGCTGTGAGAGGAGCCTGGCCATCGCTGGCGGAAGCTGCGATGACGTCGCGGAGAGCAAACCTTGTAGTTCGTCCCAGGCAGCATCGTCGAGAGCGAACACGCGACGATCGGCGAGGTCGAGCTCGGCGGCTTCTACGGCATGGCGCAGCACGTAGTCGCTCGTCGACTCGCCGCGGGCCTCTGCGGCGCGACGCAGCACCATGTCCTGCGTGGGGGTCAGGCGGAGGCTCAGCCGCTCGGTCTTGGATGCCATTCCCCGTATTGTACGTCATCGGACGTACGGAAGGAGAACTGTGCAGAACGCGCTGCTAGCTGGGCTCGACCTCGTAAGCGCGCGCCGAAGCAAGTCAACAGACATCGTGAATCGCCACCGAGCCGCGAGCCTTGAGGTGTTCGACATCGGCGACATCAGCAAGGGTTACCGCAGAGCAGTGGCCAGGCTCCCTGTGGAACCACTGGGGGACGTGCCGCTGCCTGTACGGTGGACAGTCTTCGGGGCGGCCTCACTGGGCGTGATCGGAGCGATCGTGGGTCTGATCGTTGGTCTCCTTGCCTACCCGCCGACCGCTTGGTTTGCAGTGCTCGAGCTTGGCGTTCCTGCTGCCACGGCAGGCGCAGTTGCTGGTCTCTTCGCCGCCCTAATCGTGACGGCAGGACGCCGAATCATGCGGCACCTCACACGCTTCCGCTAAACCACGGGTACTGCCGGCGACGCCCCATGAATCGGGGCAATGCACTTGGTAGGACAGCTCTCAAACCCTTCTTCAAGCCTGCGAGCCATCTTCGACGCTCTACCGGACAGGCCGCTTCAGTCAACTGTCGCCTCTCAGCGGCCTGTCGCCCCTGTGCTTGTCGCTCGACGGCTGGGCAGCGCGTGGTGCAGCTACTTGGGACGCCACTGTACTGGGGTGTCAGGACGCGCCCGCGGGTGCGAACGAGGTCTCCTCTCGCCGGGCGGCCTCGGAGTGCTCGCGGCTATCTCGCGAGGAGATCAGCACCGTGGCGAGGATCGCCCCGGCGATCGCGAAGCCCGCGCCGACAAGGAACGCGCGGTCGAAGCCTTTCGTTAGAGCAATCGCGGTGCTGTGTACCCCTGAGTGAAGTAGGCTCTGGGTGCGGCTGTTGGCGACGGTGGCGAGGATCGCGAGGCCGAGCGCGCCTCCGACTTGCTGGGCGGTGTTGATCAGCCCCGAGGCGAGACCGGCCTCGTGCGGCTTGGTTCCCGTCACCGCCGCGATCGTTACCGACACGAATGCCAGACCGAGTCCGATCGCGGCGAGCAGTGAGGGGCCAAGGACGTCCGCCGCGAAGGAGCCTCCCGGCGCGGGGACGCGCGAGAACCACAGCAGAGCACCCGCGATGAAGAGCAGTCCCGCGATCAGCGTCGGCTTGAACCCGACCCGTGTGGTGAGCTGCGAGGCGGCGCCCGCGGCAAGGACGATCCCGCCCGCGAGCGGGAGGTAGGAGACGCCGGCCTTGATCGGCGAGAAGCCGAGCACGTCCTGTAGGTAGAGGGAGATGAAGAAGAACATCGAGAACAGCGACATGCCGATCAGCAGGCCGACGATGTCTGCTCCCCTGAGCGTCCGCAGGCGGAAGATCGAGAATGGCATCAGGGGGTGGCGCTGACGGCTCTCGATGACGACGAACGCGACGAGCAGCACGGCGGACCCCGCGAGGCGCAGCAGCGTCCCGGTCGAGCCCCAGCCGACGTTCACGGCGTCGACGACCGTGTAGACGAGCAGCGCAAGGCCGGCCGTGACCGTTACCGCCCCGGGGATGTCGAAGCCTTCGGTGCCATTCTCGGCGTGGCTCTCCAGCAGCAGTCGCGGGGCGAGCGTGGCGGCGATCAGGCCGATCGGGACGTTGACGAACAGCACCCAGCGCCAGCTCAGCCCGCTTGTCAGGATGCCACCGAGCAGCACGCCCGCAGCGCCGCCGAGGCCCGCGACGGCGCCCCAGATGCCGAGCGCGCGGTTGCGCTCGGCTCCTTCGGCGAACGTGGTGGTGATGATCGACAGCGCCGCCGGGGAGACGATCGCCGCGCCCAAGCCCTGGATGGCGCGCGCGATGATCAGCCACGCCTCCGACTGCGCCAGGCCGCCGGCGAGCGAAGCCAACGAGAACACGACTAGGCCGAGCATGAACATGCGCCTGCGCCCGAGCAGGTCGGCGAGACGCCCGCCGAGCAGCAGGAACCCGCCGAAGGTGAGGGTGTAGGCGTTCACGACCCAGGAGAGGTTGTCGCGGGAGAAGTGCAGGGCCGCGCCGATCGAGGGCAGCGCGACGTTAACGATCGACGCGTCGATCACGACCACGAACTGCGTCATCGCCAAAAGCATCAGGGCGAGGTTCTTCGCACGGGGTGTGTCGAGCGACGGCGTGTGGGCTGTGGTTTGGGCGAGCGAGCTCATCAGGAAGCTGACCTCCGGTTCCGGTTGCGTCAGCGACTATAGTGAACTAGGATTCCGCTTTCAAGGGGAGGGCGAGAAAAATGTTGACCAAGACCTCTACAGACACCGAGCTGGAGAATGAGCGCCCGTTGCGCGCAGACGCGCGCCGCAACCGCGAACGCATCATCGAGGCGGCGCGCGAGCTGTTCGCGGGCGAGCGGCCAAACGTCCAGATGGACGAGGTCGCGCACCGCGCCGGTGTCGGCGTCGGCACCGTCTACCGGCACTTCCCCGACAAGGAGGCGCTGATGGGGGAGCTCGTCCGCCAACGCTTCGATCTCTTCAACGAGAACCTGCGCCAAGCGCTCGCAGACGAGCACTCCGGCGCGTTCGCTGCGCTCGCCGCGGCGCTGCGCGCGAACGTGGTATCGGTCGCTGAGGACGCCGCGACACGCTTCGCGTTCATGAGCGGCGGCGAGCGCGTCTTCGCCCATGCCGCCTCGGAGATGGGGGAGTTCATGCTCCTCGCCAACGAGCTCGTCTCGCGTGCCCACCTCACCGGTGAGCTGCGCGATGACTTCCAGGCGAGCGACATCCCGATGGTCATGTGTGGCATCTGTGCGACGATCGACGTGAGCAATCCCGGCTGGGACTGGCAACGCCACCTCACCCTGATCTTGCACGGCATGCACGCGTAGGCACAAAGCCCGCGACGCCACTTGCTTGAACCTTCTACGTGCGTGCCGTCGGCGAGTGGGCTTCCGGGAGATCTTCGACGCCTCCGGGCTCCTCAGAGCCTTTCTGGTCATCATCGGGCAGCCGTCTGCGTGGGTGGGGCCAGGGCGCATCCGTTGCGCGCAGCGGCGCGTCTGAGATCCTCGTCCCAGCTGACGAGCGTGATCGCCTCACCAGCCGACAGCGCGCTGGCGAGATGAACTGCGTCATAGCCGCGCAGAGCGAACTTCTCGGCGAGCTCGCCGGCCTCGCGCGCCAGCTGCGGGTCGATGCCGATGAGCGATAGTTCGCCGTGCAGAGACTCGAAGTCCTCAAGCGCCCGCCCGTGGGCCGCGGCGGTGAGCCGGGCGCCGCGCCGTGCGGCCGCGAGCGCCGCACGACCCTCCGGGTAGGCGAGGATGCTCGAGATCCCAGGATGTGGGGTCGCCCACAGTTCGCTCGCCAGCTCGGACCCTTCCTCGGCGATCACGAGCTTGACGAGCGCCGAGGTGTCGAAGTAGAGGATCAGCGGCGTTGCTCGGTAACTAGCTCGGAAACCGGGCCGCGTGCCTTGACCTGCGCTCGCCGCGCGGTCCGCTGGCGGCTCGGCGGCGTCACGAGGCCGCGTCGTACGAGATCCTGCAGAGGATCGTTCTCCTTGACTGCGGACAGGCGGGCGATCGGCTGCCCGCGGCGCGTGACAAGCACCTCCGCGCCACCCTGAACGTGCTCCAAGTGCTCGCTCAGGCGATCGTGCAGCGCACGCACACCGACCTCGTACGTCCGCGCTGGTAGCGTCATGAAGTCATCCTAGCAGCTACATAGGCGGGGACCGCCCGTTGGGATTGAGTGGCCCTGGGTTCCACGGGGACCGTTTTTGTAGGTTCCCTACGTTCATTTTGTGGGTGTGGTTGCCCGGTTTTTCGCAGCGTATAGTTCCTCGACTTTCTCGTGGTGGGCGGTCGTCGAGGGCTTCGTGTAGGCGCTCGTTGTTGAACCAGGCGACGTACTCCAGGATGGCGAGCTCGAGCTGCGAGCGCGTCGCCCAACTGCGGTCTGTGATGAGTTCGGTCTTGAAGCTGTCGAGAGCTCTCGGCGGCCGCATTGTCGTAGGCGTCGCTACGGATCCGATAGATCGTCCGTCTTGTGCGGGTTCGCGTACGCATCGGACGCATCGGACGAAATGACTTTTGTCAAACATTTGCCACGACTTGGCGGTTGCTGAGCCCGCATTCCGTGGGAGACGGTTTTCAGCGACCGTCGGTCTGATGGGTCGCGGGGTCCAGGGACCTTTTCAAACCACCACGTTCCCCTGCGAGCTACTGTGGGGGCCTGGTTTACGGGATCTGCGCTTGGCGGCGTATCTCCTCAGCTTCGTCGGCGAGCACCTCGAACGAGACAGGTCGGGACGTGATGTGAGCCAGCAGCCGGCGGGCGAACTCCCTGTAATTGGTGAGACCGGCTCGGCGCATCAGCGTCGGGTTCGTCGTGAAGCCCGCAATACGCTCGTCAGCGCAGAGGGCGAGGATGCCCTCGAGGTCGGCGCCATCGGCAAAGATACGGGTGGTGCGTGGCTTGGTCATGTATTCCTCGCGTGGATGAAAGCTAGCGCAGAGTCTTCGGGTCAGTCTCCACTTCGTTTGGAGCGTACACGCCGAGGCGTGTACTGAAGAACCCTTCAGCCCAAGGCATCGTCAACTCGTCGCGCGTTCATAGGCTCATCCTTGTCGTGCGATCGCCAATCGACGGCTCAGTAGCGGAGCAGATCGGATGGGTTGTCTCTCACGCTCGCGCAAGAAGTGGGAAACGATCCGTCGGTCTTTGCTGAGGGCGCAGGTGCCGTGAATCCACGGTCCAAGCTGTGGGTCGAGGCTTGCGGCGGGCGCGCGAGCCCACCACCTCCGAACGGCGCGGGTCGATCGCCATGCTTACCGCTCGCAGAAGGCGTTGATGAGATGAGCTCGCGAGCGAAGAAAAAGAGGCGCGACGGGCGGCGGCCGCGGTCGTCGCCGCTCCGATGCCCTCCGAGGACGGCCTGCAGAGAGACCGCTCGGCGGCGTGGGTGGGACGCGTCGGTCAACTGGCGAGTTGTGCGCCCCGGATTCGCGCGGTGCTCGCGAGCTACCCACGGACGGGTCACATCGTTGGTGCGCTTGCGATTGTCGTCGTGGTTGCCGCACCGATGCTCTTCACGAGCTCCGGCTTTGCTGTCGACTTTACCAACCACCTGTGGCTCACCTGGGTGGCGGGCCATCTGCTCGTGCAGGCGGGACACCCCACGTACTTCCTAAACACCAAAAGTGTCGGCGTCTTCTACCCGTGGTTCGCGTTCTACGGGGGCACCCTCTACATGATCGTGGGCGGCATCTCCGAACTGCTGGGCGGTCATCCTGTCTTGACGTATGTCGGCACCACGACGCTCGCGATCGCCGCCAGCTATCTGGGGGTTGTATGGATCGGGCGCCAGCTGGGACTGCGCGGCTGGATGAGCCACGCGCCGGCGCTGACGGTCGTGACGAGTGCCTACTACATAACGAACCTCTATGGCCGAGGCGCGTGGACCGAGTTCATGGCGACCGCGGCGATCCCACCGCTGGTGGCGAGCGGAGTGTCGCTCGTGCGTGCGCCCAGATGGCGTCCCGGGGCGATCCTCGTGTTCCTCGCTTCGGTAGTCATCTTCAGCGGCTCGCACAACATCACGCTGCTGTGGGGAGCCACGGTGGGGGTCCTCGCGGCCGCGATCCTGTGGCTCGCGATAGGCCGCGGACGGCCGCTGCCGATCCGCCGGCTTGGAGCAGTGGCCGCGCTCGCCTCGATCTCGGTGTTCGTTAACAGTTGGTATCTCGTCCCGGACATCGGCTATGCGTCTAGCATCAGGGCGCACGCCTTTGCTCGTTCGGTAGCAGGAGCAAGCTTCTTCGACACACCCGGCGTGCTTTTCAATCCGCTGCGCAGCGTGCCATCCGAGTCGACCACGCCGGCCTTGTACGTTCAGGTTCCGGTCTGGTTCTTGGCGTGGAGTGTGATAGCCGGCGTGGTAATCCTATGGCGGCGCCCGGCGAAGCGAGATCTGCGTCGAGCGTGGCTTGGCACGGCGATTCTCCTGTGCATGCTGATGTGCATGCTGATGATAACGCCGCTGTGGAGTGTCATGCCGTTTCCCTTTGACGAGATACAGTTTCCCTATAGGCTCGGCAGCTACATCTGCTACGCGATCGCCGGGCTCGTGCTGGTGGCCGCCTTGGCGCTGCAGCGAATGCCCGCACAGATGAAGTCCCCCGCGGCGAGGAGGCGGTCGCCACAGAGCAACGAGGCGCAGACGGCAAGGCGTCTGCGCGCCTGTCTCGCGGCGGTTTGCGCGATCAGTCTCGGTCTCTGCATTTGGCAGGAGTGGGTGCCGAACACGTTGTTTAAGACTTCGTCAGGTGAAATGTGGTCGTATGAAGACCGCGGTGAAGCGCTCGCGGGCATTGATGAAACTCCACGAACGTGGTATGACCCGGGCAACTACAACGACAACGCCGCACCGATCGTCAAGGTGCCGTCGGGCCGTTTGCTCGCATTCGACCCCGCGCAGGTGAAAGGCGACGAGCTGTCCGTATGGGTGCAAGCGCCAGCCGGGCTGGCGCCGATTCAGACGAACATCGCTGGTGGGAGCTACCTCGTTCATATCTCCGGCTTGCGCTTGCTCGGACGCAACCGCGAAGGTTACGCGGTCGTGCGCAGGGAGACGAAGGGTAGCGGTCGCGTGCACGTCGTTCTGACCACGACGCGAAGCCTTGCGATCTACTCTGGGTGGATACTGAGCGTGGTTGCGTGCGCCGCGATTCTCCTGATCCTCGTGTGGTCGGGCGCTCAGGCCGTGCAGGTGCGGCGAGCGCGGGCTGGGCTCACTAACGCGAGCCGCTCACATCGAGCAGCGTCCTGACCCCGTGCGCGAGGTTAGGGGCGCATAGATCGGGGTTGTGCGCAGCGGAGCGCTTGTGGGCGCCGCCAGGCGAGAACACCAGAGCGGTCTTGCAACCCGCGCTTCGCCCCGCGCCGAGATCGGCGTCGGTATCTCCGATCATTCGGGAGGCTCGCAGGTCTAGCCGCAGTGCCGCCGCCGCGTGCAGCAGCATCCCCGGTCGAGGCTTGCGACAGCAACACGGCCGCGCGAGCGTCAGCACACTCCCGGCCGGATGGTGCGGGCAAAGCAGGGACGCGTCGACTCGCGCCCCGCGGTCGTGTAGCAACTCGAGCACGCGCTCGTGCACGGCACAGAGTCGGTCGATGGTGGTCTTGCCCTTCGCCGCGGCGGGCTGATTGGTGACGCACACGAGCGCAAAGCCAGCGCGCTCGAGCTCGGCGACGGCCTCTGGCGCGCCTGCGGCTAGCCGCACGGACGCTGGCTCGAGCGGAGACTCGGCGGCGCACGTCGCCGGCTCACGGACGAGCCCGTTGAGCACTCCGTCGCGGTCGAGGAAGATCGCCGGCCTCTCGATCGGCGAGCTCGACGAGCATCCCCCCCGGGCGCTCCCACGACGCCGTAGATCGCCGCCCCCGCGGCTGCGGCCGCCTCCATCGCGCACACGAGGTTGACCGACACACCGTGTGCGCGCGAGCCGCCTCCAACCGAGAACACGAGCAGTGCGTCGGCAGTCGACAGGCGCGACACTTCGAGCCAGCCACTGAACGAGGTCTCCCAGCCGTCGTCGTTGGTGCGAGCCGCGAGCTCCGATACGTTATCGCTGGGGGCGTAGCTCTCGATCGCGCAGAGCTTGCGGAAATCGTTGACGGCGTGGGAGGCATGGCCGGTACCGCCACCGACGCCGAGGATGAACAGCCGGCCGGCGTCTGCGCGCAACGCGGCCAAGCGCTCGGCGATCGCATCGATCGCGGCGGGATCGATCGCCTGCGCGAGCGCGGCGGCCGCCGCGAGGTAGCGCGCGCTGTGCTCGGACGCACTCACCGCTCTTCGTCGTCCCGTCCGTGCCCCAGGCGCGGAGCGAGCGCTACGGTCGCGTCGGCGATACGCGCGCGCAGGCGGCTTGGCATCGCCAGCACGGCCAGCTCGAGCCCGAGCACAGCCAGCGCTAGCAGCGACAGCTTCCTGCCGGCCGAGATCGCTCCGCTTCCGGCGGAGCTGATCTCGATATGCGACACGTACCCTCGGGCTCTCCCGTTGGCGCCTCGATGCGAGCCGCCCCCCGGCAGCAGTTCCACGACGTCATCGGCTTCGGGGTCTCCTCCGACGATCCGCGCGCCCACGATGTCGACCAGTTCGGGCGCCGCGCGCAGGTTCGTGTCCAACCGTGTGCCGGCGCGTCGCCCGACGCGCACGGACACGCGGTCGTCACGTATCGCCGTCGCTGGGATTGAGAGCTTCGGCAGCCGGCGCTTGATGTATGGGAGATTGTCGTCTACATAGTTGAGCAGGCCTTCCTGCTCGTAGATCGGTTGCAGGTATGAGCTCAGCGCGATGCTGCGGCTGCGACCGGTGGGATGCGCGGAGACCTGCTGGGCCGCGCCGACTATCGAGACGGCGAGCACGGGCACGAGCGCGACTGTCAGCGCTCTGCTCGCCCGCCCGCCGTTGCGATTGAGAACGAGGGTCGCCATCACCGCGCCGCTGATCCCGAGCAGCACGTAGCTCTCAAGTCGCAGGCTGAACTGCACAGTCGCGTATAGACGGGGCAGCGCGAGGATGATCTCGGCGTGCGTCATCACGATCGCCATCGCGAGCGTGGCCCCGCCGAGGACGAGCACGATGCGCATCCAGGCGTCGCGCCGGTGCTCGCGCCAGTGCAGGGCAACTCCGACGACGACCCAGGCGATCGCGAGGATCGGCAGCGCGGTCGTCACGCGCGATCCGGGCGCCGGCGATCGCGAGAACGTGAACAGGTTGTGAGCCGCGACCGTATACATGTCGTGCCTGAGCAGGTTGCGGAAGATCGGGTAGGAGTGGGCGATCACGGTCTTCGACTCGTATGCAGCGGCCGGCAGCAAAAACCAGGTGCTTACAAGCGCCGCCGGCGCGACGAGCGCGAGCACGCAAAGTGCGTTGCGCCATCGCAGAGCGCTGCGCACGTCTGGTACTAGCGCGACGAGTGCGAGGCTCGTGAACACGAGTGCCGTCGAGCCCCAGATCACCGTCAGCAGGTGGCTCCCGAAGAACAGGACGCTGCTTGCCGCGAGCGCGATCGCCGGCGCGAGCGCGACCCGTTCCGCGCGCAGCACTGCCAGAGTAGAGGCGATCAACGCTGGCATGATCGACACCGCCAAGAACTCGGGCCAGTCTCCGAGGCCATACACCGTCGTCAGATAGCCGGCCGAGGTCACGAACAGAGTGCCCGGAGCCGCCGCCAGCCAGCGCCCGACGCCAAAGAGTCGCGCGATCCAGTACCAGCCCGCGTAGGCGGCGGCGAAGCCGAGCAGGTAGGTGAGCACGTACGCGTCGAGCGGCGCATCGCCTAGGACCAGCGACAAGATTCCCGTGAGCGCGTACAGCGTGCCGCCGTAGAAGGCGAACAGGGGGTAGAACACTCCCCCTGAGTAGTTGACGAAGAAGCTCGGATGGAGGTTGGCTCGGATGAACTCGCTCTGGTGCCAGACGTACCAGAGGTGGTTGAGCCAGTCTTCGTTGAACGTGGCGTCGGAGAACACGAGTGGCCACGCCAGCAGGGCGAGCAACAGGATCAGGGCGCCTGCGGCCACGATCGGAGCTGCCCACCTCAGCCGGCGGGCGTCCCGCAGACGCCTCAACGCGGGCGAGAGCCGTCGGGCGATGCTCGCCTCTGGCCTAGTCGCCTCTCCCCCGGTTGTTCTGCGTAAACGGCGCGCGCCGGCGCGCGCCGCTCGAGCCGCCGAGGCACTGCGCGCGGACGTGTAGGGGCGTCGGCTCATGGCCAGGGATGGTTGCGCGAAAGGCGAGTTTCGCGAGTGCCTTCCAGCTTTGGCACCGAGGCGACAGCATCGCGCGGCGCTTCCACTGGCGGCTCATGTCTCCGACTTGCCGGTGGACGCCGCGGGCGCGCGCCTGGTCGCGCAGCTCGAACGACTCGGGCACAGCGTCACGCTCTACACGCCGACGGTCGAGGAGCCAGCCACGACCGAGCGTCATTTCTAGCCAGAGAGCAGATTGTCGAGCACCCGCTTCTCGAAATGGAGCCAGCCAGGATCGAACCGGTGACCTCCTGCTTGCAAAGGCGGTCTGGGACTCGGTGGGTGGTGTCGGCGGGGCACGAATGGCCGATAAAACAAGGGTTTGCGTGTTCGTTGGTGATCGCTGGTGGCGGCTGTTTTCCGCATTTGCTTGATCTCTGCTTGATCTCTCCTACCAAACGGCTTGCCATGACATGCCGATCCCAACCGTGCGCGCCGAGTCGCCCGAGGAGGACCTCCAACTCCTGCTCGATGAACACCCCGACGGACCCCTCGTAGACCAGCTCACAGCCGCCGTCCGGCGCACCTGAGCGCCAGCGCCTAGAGGCTTGAGGTGGGTTGGTGGTGTTGCAGCGCCGGCGGCGTTAGCCACCAGCCGAGAACGGAGCGGTCGCACGCGCAGCGTATGAGGCTCTCAGGAGCGTCGATTTGCCGGGGGTCGGGAGCTATTTCGCTGATGACGTTGTGTGGGAAGCGCCCGACACGCTGCCTACCGGCGGCGTCATCCGTGGCCGCGACGCGGTCCTCGAGCAGTAGAGTAGAACGATGGGAAGGCAGACAGGCG
The DNA here is from genome assembly GCA_963706545.1 of uncultured Solirubrobacterales bacterium. GTDB lineage: Bacteria > Actinomycetota > Thermoleophilia > Solirubrobacterales > Solirubrobacteraceae > Palsa-744. The sequence goes on along the minus strand of OY970161.1, from coordinate 3,701,752 downwards.
TCATGCTTTATGTGCTCGCGCTGGTAACCGTGGTGGTCGGCGTGGACGTCTTGTTCTTCAGGCATCGGTTCTGGGAGCGCCTGACGGTAAACGTCGGGATTGTCTTGGTGTTCGCGGCGTTCTATTTGAGATTCCTGAAGCGAGCATGAGCGGGACGCCCCGATGAACGCAGCCAACGACAACGGCGGTGCGAAAGGTCTACGCGGGTGGTGGCTATCTCCTCCGAGATCCGGCATGCGACGCTTACTTGCGCCATTTGAGTACCGCCACGTCCGCGTCTTTGGGGTCACGCGTATCGTGGGCGGCGTTGTCGCGGCCGCCGCGGGCTTCGTGTGCATCTCCTACCCGTCTATGGATGGGCAGCCTTCTTCCTGGTTGTTAGAGCGCTGAATCTCGCGTGTGGCTACTGGGAACTTACCATCGCTCGCTCCGCATCTGCCCGAACCTGAGCCCAATCGCGGCGACAGTCGCCGCGATTGATCTCCGACTGACCGTCGTGAATGCTCCACCAGGTCGGGGGGTGTGGACGGTCAAGCGCCTACACAGAAGCCGGGACACCCTCGCGGGCCATCAGCTGGCGATTGTAAACGGCATCGCGGGCTCAACGGTTGGTGCCCTCCACTGGGGCTGGAGGGTCGGAGCGGGCGTTTCTGGCTGGGTCAGCGCGGCGTGTGCGGCACGCGACTCGCACGCTAGAGCCCTCTATGGGGTCGAGGGCCGAGCCGGCGACTCAACGCCGACGAGCAGAAGCCATGCCCCGGACACTATGAACAGGAACGACGCCATCATTCCTACCCCGACCGCGTACAGGCCCCATGTGTGTCCGAAGAACAGGATCGCAGCGCCGATCTGCTCGATGATCAGGCAAGCCGCGTAGCCGAGCGTTCGGAATAGAACGCCGTGCTGTGCCGTGCTGTCGCGGAGCGCTTGGTTGAGACTCCGGAACACGACGACCTCGACACCAACGAGCACAACAAAGATCTCGACGCCCACGGCGCGCGCGGTTTGGCCACCCATAAGGACGAGGCCGCAGCGGACGAATACGGCAGTGAGCGCGATGAGGATCGTGCGGGCGCGGTGGCGATGCGCTGGATTGGAGGCGATGTCTGAGAGGTGCTGCGACATCGCGACGAACACGAGGCCGGTCAGGGCGGCTGCCCCGCCGCCGACCATCACGAAGTAGTCGCGCCAGAGTGGGGCGTCAAACATCGGCGGGCACTGGGAGTACGGGTGGCGCTGAGTTCCGGTGATGCGGTCGGTCGGTCATGACGCGGTGAATGATCGCTACCCCGAGATCCTGGCCGACGCGCTCGACCTGCGCAAGATGGCGCTCGGCCGCTGAGCAGCAGGCCGCCCGCCATCGCAGCCTGCCGGCGCAGCGAGGTCCGCGCGCCGCTCAGGCGAGCGACGCCTCCAGCGTGATCTCCCCGACACCGGCGAGCGCGCGACTCACCACGCAGCCTTCCTTCGCGCCCTGCGCGGCAGCCCTGAAGGTGGCCTCGTCGATTCCAGGGACGCTCCCGACTGTGTGAAGCGCGATCGCCGTGATCGTCGGCGCGCCGTCGACGAAACGCAGCGTCACCGTCGCGTCGGTCTTGACGGACTCGACCGGGGTGCCGGCGTCGGCTAGCGCAGCCGAGAGCGCCATCGAGAAGCACGCCGCGTGTGCCGCCGCGATCAGTTGCTCGGGGTTGGCTCCTGGGCCATCCTCGAACCGCGACTTGAACGAATAGTCGCCACTGATGCGTTCACCCGCGGTGAAGGTCCCGCTGCCGGCCTTCAGATCGCCCTTCCATTCCGCGCTCCCCTTTGCTGGCATCTTTTCTCCTTTGATTTGGCGGCTCGCTGACCGCGATGGACGAATCCTAAATCCTGTTCCGTTCCGGCCCCAAACCCTGCTAGGCGAGGCTCCTGCTACCACAGCCTTGCAAGCGCGCTCCACGACGTGCACGAGACTAGCGCCTCGGACGAAGCCGCAGTCGAGCGCGGGCGCTCACTGGCCGCCAGCGCATCGAGATAGGGCTCGAGCACGGCAACCATCTCAGGCTTGCCGCGCTCACCAAGACGTTGAACGTATCGTCGGAGGGTGCAGCTTTCGCAGAGTTCTCGCCGTTGTGGAGTACGGAGACTGGCTGCGCCCGTTGCGCTTGAGGGGCCAGCGCTTGGCTCGTGCGCTGGACGATGGACCCGAGAAGACCCGCGCCCTGTAGCTCGCGCGGTTGCTTGACAGAGTGGGCCCGGTGGGCGTCTGAGCTCGCCGGGCCCGCTGGCGCCGACCGATGGAAGTCGCCCGCGTACTCCCCTACTATGGAGGTCAAGGAGTCGGTCCACGCGGCCGATCCTCCAGGGAGCGTTTGCAATGGCTACTCGAACCGACAACGAAATCCGCGAGCTGAGCCCCGAAGAATGGGACCAGCGAGTCGATGAACAGGCACGCAAGCGCCTGGGCATGAGCGGTGAGGAGTTTGAGCGGCGTCTGAGCGCGGGCGAGATCGACATTGACGATAGCCCCGACGTGACGCGCGTTGCGATGATGCTCCCGCTCCATGCCACACACAAGTAAGACACCTGCCGAGGCCGTCGAGCACTACCGCGGCCGGACTGTGCGGCTGCTGTCGCGCGTGACCAGCGTCCACGTCGTCGTCCGCGCCTACCACCTCTCGGATGCGCCGCACGAGCTCGAACATGCTGACACGGCGAAGATGCGCGGTGGTCCGCTCTCGATCGACGTCGCTGAGGCATACGAGCTTCGCCAAGACGCCGACGGTTGGCGCGTGGCGATTACCGGCTACCTCTACGCCATCGGATATGAAGGCCGCGAGCTCGTCTCCTACCACTGGCATCCCAGCGGCAACAGCCCGATCACTCGGCCGCACATGCACGTTGGCGCCAACATCCAGGTCGGTGATCGGTGGCTCGGAAAGGTCCACCTACCCACCGGCACGGTTGGCCTCGAGCGGGTTGTCGCGCTGGCGATCGTCGAGCTTGACGTCGAGCCGCTCCGCAACGATTGGGAACGGCTGATCGACGAAGCCACCGACTGCTAACTGTCTCAATCGCGTCGCTTCATCGCTTCTGTCGGCCGGGTGCCTCAGTCGGTAGAGGTGCTCGACAAGCAGTTCTGGCCCTCTCGGTTCCGTAGCAACCCATACGACTTCGATTCTGCCGGCCGGGTTGACTGGCTGACCCCGGTGGCTTGAGTTCCGGCCGGGACGCTCGCTTGGCCGAAGTGCGGCGCTCTGGTGGGCTCAAAACGGTGTTCGGAAATGTTCGGATTTGTCACGACTTGTGTCACGACAGCCACATACGTGATCACAAACAGATCACAAGCAACCAAAGGCGTAAGCGTTCAGTGGGTTGGGGGGACATAATCTGGGCGTGTCGAATCTTGGTGTGTGGAGCGTGCTGAGGCGGAGGCGGTCTATGACGCTGGGCGGGAGGTGGTGGTTGAGGTTCTGCTGCGGATGGGTCGCCGCATCCAGCAGTTGGAGGCGCGTGTCGAGAAGCTTGAGCGTGAGCTGAGCAAGAGTTCGCGTAACTCCTCGCGTCCGCCGAGCTCCGATCGGCCGGGTTTCCCTGCGCGGAGCAAGGATCCCTCTGGTCGCAAGCGAGGAGGCCAGGATGGGCATGAGGGACACGGACGTCCGCTGTTGCCGGCGTGGGCCGTAGACGAAGTCGTCGATCACCGACCGGCGCGCTGTCGCTGCGGTCATGTGTTCTCAGGCGATGAGTGGGCGGTCGGCGCGTCGGCGCGTCACCAGGTCGAAGAGCTTGAGCCGATCACGGTCAGGGTGGTCGAGCATCATGCGCAGCGGCTTCGTTGCCCTGAGTGCGGCAAGCCGACGCGGGCAGAGCTGCCGGCCGAGGTAGCGCGGAGTTGCTTCGGGCCTCGCCTTGAAGCGGCGGTAGCGACGCTGTCGGTCCGCAATCGCGTCTCCCGTTCCGACGCCGTGGAGCTGTGCGAAGAGCTGTTCGGTTGCCGCGTCAGCTCGGGCACGGTCAACGCGATCATTGGCCGCACAGCTGCCGCATTGGCCGACCCGCACGCCGACCTGCTTGAGCGCCTGCGCTCGAGCGGCGTGCTGCACATGGATGAGACCGGCTGGCGCACCGCCGGTGAGCGCTGCGCGCTGTGGGGCCTGTTCGATCGGTGCCACGCCTATTTCACGGTCAAGGCCGACCGCCACGAGGACCACGCCAAGGAGCTGCTGGCCGATACCAAGGCGATCGTGACGAGCGATCGCTGGTGGGCCTACGCGCACCTGCCCTTGGCGCGCCGCCAGCTCTGCTGGGCGCACCTACGCCGAGACTTCAAGGCGCACGCCGAAGGACTCGCTGCCGAGAAGGAGCTCGGCGAAGCTTGGGAACGGCGGGGCGGATGCCAGCTGACGTTGCAACACCAACGCGGTTTTGGAGGTTGCGATGCGGGACAGACGACGGCGAGCGGGCGGGGTTCAGGCGGAGAAGCAGCAGCGGTATGTGCAGCTGATCGCGCAGGGCGTGAACAACAGCGAGGCGTGTCGGCTGGTTGGGATCGACCGCAAGACGGGCAACCGGTGGCGATACGGCCGGCGGGTCCGGAATTCCGCCGGGGCGCTTGTCATCTATCCGCCGGTGAAAATCACCGAATCAAGGCCGCGGAGTCCGCGGTATCTCTCAGAGCAGGAACGGATCCGGATCGCTGACCTGCTGGCGGCAGGCACAACGGTACGCGGGGTCGCCGTGGAGCTCGGCCGTGCGCCGTCGACGATCAGCCGTGAGATCGCTCGCAACAGCGACCCGGACGGGCGCTACCGGCCGCATCACGCTGAGCAGGCCGCGAGGCTGCGGGCTGCCAGGCCGCGTACGCGGCGGATCGCCGGCGACGGCGTGCTGGCCGATACGGTCATGTAGTTTCTGTGGGGCCTGCTGGGGCCCTGTTGTGGGCGGGCTGGCCGTCGTGGAGCTGGGCCCGTTAGGGCGAGGTTGCGCGGGGGCTACGAAGTGGCGTCCGGTGCCCCGTAGAGGGTGTGGCAGGCGACGGGATGACTCGAATAAAACGGCTGGCCCCACTTGGGTGCCTTGCGTTGGATCTGTCTCCCGCCGCCTGTCACGGACGCTGCCATGACTTCATAGAAGCGTGCCTATCGCTCGACATGGCTTTGTCTGGCGGCCTCCAAATCACCAGCGCCAACCAGCAGATAAGGAGACCAAGTTCATGATCGCAGTAGGCGTGGACACCCACAAGGAGCAGCATCTCGCTGTCGCCGTGGACGACCTCGGGCAGCTCCTTGCAGAGATCACCATCACGGCCGACCTCGCCGGGTACCGCAGCATGGCGGGCTGGCTCGGCGAGCTCGAGGGGGAGGTGATGGTCGGTATCGAGGGCGCCGGCAGCTTCGGCGCAGGGTTGTGCGAGTACCTGCAGGCCGAGGGTGTCGAGGTGTTCGAGGTCGAGCGCCCTCGCCGCCGCGAGCGGCGGACCGGGAAGTCCGATCGCCTCGACGCGCTGATCGCCGCGAAGAAGGTCCTCGCCGGTGAGGGCCTGTCGACCCCCAGGGGCTCAGGAACCCGTCTGGCGCTACAGATGCTGCTCGTCGCCTACCGTTCCGTCGTCGGCGAGCGCTCAAGGCTCTACAACCAACTGCAAGCCCTCAACGTCGGCGCACCCGTCGCTCTGCGAGAGCGAATCGGACCAGCTCGCAACGGCGCCAAGCTCGCGGAACGCCTCACCGGGATGCGGACACGCCCGACCGCGAGCCTGCCGGAGAATACCACCCTGCAAGTGCTGCGCGACATCGCCAACCGCGCCAGGGCACTCGACACGCAGGCCGAGGGCTACACCCGCGAAATCGAGCAGCTCGTCAGCTCGCTCGCCCCGAAGCTCATGGAGGAGCCCGGCGTCGGGCCGATCTGCGCCGGCAAGCTCCTGGCGTTCAACCCCGCGCGCTTCACCAGCGAGGCAGCATTCGCGCGCGCCAACGGCACCGCACCACAACCCGCGTCCTCCGGCAAAACCATCCGCCACCGCCTCAGCCGCGGAGGCGACCGCCAAATCAACGCAGCGATCTACACGATCGCCTTATCGCGCTCCGTCCACCACGCCCCCAGCCGCGCCTACATCACCCGCAGAACCGACGAAGGAAAGACCAAGCGAGAGGCCATGCGATCCCTCAAGCGACACCTCTCCCGCCACCTCTACAGGCAGCTCGCAAACACGCCCTTGACAACATAGAAGCATCCAACGGCTGTTGGCGAAGCGCTGGAGCCCCGAGCAGGTCGCGCATGAGCTTCGCGTGCTGTTCGAAGGCCAGCCGTTGCGCTGGCTGTGCAAGGAGTCGATCTACCAGGCGATCTACGACGCTGCGGTGGCTATCACCCGGCCGGCGCGTCGGCGGCGCCGCAGGCGACGTCTACAAGGGCTGCAGCGGCGCGGCAGGCTGACCGCGATGCGGATGATCGACGAGCGGCCAGCCGTGGCGGAGGACCGTGTCCAACCTGGGCATTGGGAGGGCGATCTGATCATGGGCGCCGGGAACCGCTCGGCGATCGGAACGCTCGTGGAGCGCACCACGCGGTTTCTGATCCTGCTGCCATTCCCGGATGGGATCGCGACGACCGACGGGGTCCGTGATGCGATCACGCAGGCGTTGGAGAGCCTGCCTGCCGGGCTGAGACGGACGTTGACCTGGGATCAAGGCAAGGAGCTGGCGATGCACCAGCAGATCACCTCCGCGATCGGCACCGGCGTGTTCTTCTGCGACGCACACTCACCGTGGCAGCGCGGCAGCAACGAGAACATGAACGGGTTGCTGCGCGACTACTTCCCCAAGGGCACCGATCTCGCCATGCACGGCGTCGAGGAGCTCGCACGGATCGCCACCGAGGTCAACCAGCGGCCGCGCAGGACCCTCGGCTGGCGCCGGCCCGCTGACCTGTTCACCACCGAGCTCGCAGTCGGCTGACAAGGCCACGCCCGGCAAAGGAGCGAGCCGAGAAGATCGACGGACTCGTCGCCCCGAGTGCTACGCGGAGGCGGCACCGGCCTTGGCCGGGGGTGCGGTCGAAGCGGTTAAAGCGTCCATCGCCACTCAGGCCTCGTCCTACGGACTCGGCCTTCGCGACGACGGACGCTTTGCACAGTCCACTGACCAGCGTCGGTCTCTCCGCCAGCGTCGCGGCCCCTCCGATGGTCTGGCCCCTAGCATCCCGTCTTCCATCCGTTGCGACGTTGGCTGGAATTCCCACCGCCGCGCCGGGGCCAGCGCAAACCGCCGCGCCCAGCAGGTCAGCGCGTTCACAGCGGGCGAAGCCCGCGCACGCTACGAAGTCGTTGGTGTCTGACCGCGCGCATTGGTCGTGATGATGGAGGCCGGTGTCGCCCAGCCGAAGGGCTGCACGCGGAGTGCAAGCCCACACGGAGACCCTAGTCGTTAGATGCTGCCGCGCCCATCTCTCGTCGTGGAGCGCCTCGTCGGGGCCGGCATCGGCATCGGGCTCTCGGCGAAGATGCGTTCGACCTCGCGCAGCCACTTGGCGGGGATCTCCTCCTCCAGACGCTCACCGGCGTTTCGGCTCCGAGGTCGCGGTAGACCCGCTAGGCGCCACCGCCAGCAAATTCGTTGGCCGTTTCGGGCCGCTCACGGATGCTTCTATGAAGTCAAGGGCTGGTGGACGAGTTGCTTGTAGAGGGTTCGTGAGAGGTGGCGCTTGAGGGCTCGCATGGCTTCGCGTTTGGTCTTTCCCTCGCTGGTTCTGCGGGCGAGATATGTCTGTGTTTCGGGGTGGTGTATTGAGCGGCTGAGGGCGATCATGTGGATCGCGGCGTTGACTTGGCGGTCGCCTCCGCGGTTGAGCCTGTGGCGGATGGTCTGGCCGGATGAGGCCGGGATCGGCGCGGTGCCGTTGGTGCGTGCGAACGCGGCCTCGTTCTTGAAGCGCGCGGCGTCGCATGTCAGGAGCTTCGCGGCGGTGATCGGCCCGACTCCTGGCTGCTCGAGCAGCGTCGGGTGCAATACGCGGACGAGATCCGTGATCTCGCTCTTGTAGCGATCGACGGTCTCGCTCGTGGCTTTGATGCGACGCGCAAGATCACGCAGTACCGCGAGGATCGTCGTCTCCTGCACGCTCGCGTCTGGCTGGTTGCGCATCCGGGTCAGACGCCGGGCGAGGGTGGCTCCACCGCCCCGCCCGACGCGTTCGCGAAGCGCGGCCGGCGCGGTGGCGTGTAGTGCGTGCAGCTGGTTGTAGAGCCGGGTGCGCTCACCTACGCACGACTGGTAGGCGCTGAGGAGCGTTTGCAGTGCTCTGCGCTCGCCTGATCTTCTCGGCGTTGACAGGCCATCACCAGCGAGCACTCTCTTGGCTGCCAGGAGCGCGTCGATCGAGTCCGACTTGCCGCTACGACGATCACGCCGCCGCGGACGCTCAACCTCGAACACCGGTATACCCATGTTCTGCAGGTGTTCGGTCAGCGCCGCGCCATAGCTGCCGGTGCCCTCGACCCCGGCCCGCGGATCCTCACCGAGGCCCTCCAGCCATGTCGTGAGCTGCTGGTAGCCGGCCTGGCTGGCCGGCACCGCGAGCTCGCCGAGGACCTGTCCAAGCCCGTCAAGAGCTACGGCGACGTGCTCGTCTTTGTGTGTGTCCACGCCTGCTGCGATCATGAATTCTCCTCATCTCTCGGGTTTAGCTGGGTGATGTAGAGGCCGCCGGACAGAACTGTGTCGAGTGATGTCCAGGCTTCTATGAAGTCACGACGGCGTCCGTGAGCGGCGGCGGGAGACGAATCCGCGAGAAGGCACTTGCGGCCAGTCAATAACCGAGTCATCCCGCCGTCGCCCACACCCTCACGAGGGCCCCGGACGCCACCACGCGGCTGCGAATCCGCTACGCCCTACGGGCTCCGCTACATCGCAGCCGGCCTGCCAAACCCACACAGGCCCAACAGACACCCCGAACCTACACAGTCAATAACCACATGAGCAGTTGACAGATCAGCTCGCCGGACCTTCTTAAGCCGGCCGAGGTCGCCGCCCGACTTGGCGTCTCGCGAACCTGGCTGTACGAGGCAGCCAGAGCAGGCCGCATCCCCTCGATCCGCATTGGCGGATGTGAGGGTCCGCTTCGGTTCGTCCCGGAAGACCTCCAGCGCTGGATTGACGAAGCCCGCGCCGAATGGCTGCCCGGTGCCCCCGCCCGTCCAACGCGCTCTCCCGCAGCGCCTCGTGCAGATGCCTTTCAGGCGAGCGCGCGCACTCGCCTGAGCCCCCGTAGGCCCTAGCTGTCCACCCTAAGCAGCCAGGCGAACCGCGCGGGCAATCGCTTCTTCAGTGGCGGCGGGTCCTGCCGCGCGCACGCTGCGCTCCAGGTGTCCGTAGTAGCGCTCGGTGGTGGTGATGTCCGAGTGCCCAAGTTGGTCCTTCGCGTACTTGAGAGAGTTGCCTGCCGCCAGCCACGCCGCCGCTGCGGTGTGGCGTAGCGCGTGCAGCGGCATGTCGCGTAGGGCGGCGTCCTGTAGAGCGGCCTTGTGCCAGTCGCGCGAGACCGTCGAGCGATTCATCGCGCCGCCGTCACCGTTGCCTTCCCACCTTCCCATATCCCGCTTTCGTATCCGCACTGGCATAACGAACACGAGTGCGTCGGGAGCATCGCCGCCAGGCATTTCCGCACGGCGATCGAGCTGGCCGCTCAACACCTTCGCCAGAGCCCGCCCGATCTCAACCGCGCGGAACTTCTTGGACTTAGTTGAATGGACGACGAGCACGCCGCCCTCCTCGCTGAGCTCCAGATCCATCTTTCTCAGAGCCAGAGTTTCGGATATTCGCGGGCCGGCACCGATCAACGTCTCGGCCAGCGGTCGGTACAGATCCGAGCAGGAGTCCAGGTAGACCGGGATCTCGTGCAGTCGTAGATACTCACGCTCGATGTCGGTAGGAGGCAGCCGCTGGACCTGCAGCGCGGGGTTGAAGGGCATCAGGTGGTCTTCCTTCACCGCCCCGTTGAGGGCTACAACCAGAGTGCCGAGAGTGTTGTTGATCGTCTTTGGCGCGATCTCGCCAGCTTCCATTGACTCGGCCAACTCATCGACTAGATCCCGAACATGATCGACGCCAAGGCGCGTGAGAGGAAGCGACTCCAGCGCTGGCATGAGGCGCAACCGGCCGTCGCGCTCGTATGCCTTCCAAGTCCCCTCGCTGAGATATGGCTTGCGGCGAGCCAGCCAGCGCGGCCAGAATCCTCCGAAGGTCTCCTTCGTATGAATGACCTCGCGTCGCTCTACCTTCTCGGCTTGCCGCCGCCGCCAGGCCGCGGCAGCGGACTGGCTCGTAAAGCCCCGCTTGTATGTCCAAGTTCCGTCCGAGCGCTTGACCTTGCAACGCCATCTCTTGCCCTGCGCGGTCTCGTAGGAGTAGACGCCGCCGCCATCGCCATAGCTCGTCTCCTTACGCTCCAGTGCCTTTTGATCGTGGATCGCCTCATCGAACGCCTTTGCGGGCGCCTCGTCATCGAAGCGACGCGAGCGCTGCCGACCATCGCCGTCCCGCCAGCGCACCTCCAACACGCCCCTTGTAAAGCTGCAGCTCACTTGGCCCCGCCTGCTCGCTTGCCTCGTGGCCGTTCAAGGAGCACTTGCGCCGACTCCTCGTGTGTGAGCCGGCGTGTCTGCCGGCCGCCGTCAGCGTCTCGCCAGCGGCACAAGTAGGTGATCTTGGCTGGCGTGAGAGGGGTCTTGGCGACGTAGATCATGGGGCTCGTCCTGCCGAACATCTGGCACGCAGAATGTTCGGCAAATTGTTCGGCTGGGCCACTGGCCCAAAACCGAACAGTAGCGCTTCTGAGCGACGGATTGAACCCTTAACCAGAAAAAGCCCTGATTTCCAGGGCTTTCTCAATGCGCCCGAGTGGACTCGAACCACCACGGAGAACAATCTCCACAAGGCCCTCAACCTTGCGCGTCTACCAATTCCGCCACGGGCGCAGAGGGGGCGAGTATAGCCCTGCCGCCCGCCTCCGCCGCTGCCCTTCGGGCTGGAGCCCGGCCCCTCGCTCGGGGCCATCGAGCCGGCGTCCGAGCGGTTGATCGTGCGAGCGGCCCTTGCGTCCGTCCGCGGGCGGCGCTACTGTACGAACACATGTTCGTGACGTCCTTCCATCCAGCCGACCAGAGGATCTAGAGATCATGGATCTGACCAAACGCCAGCAGGAGATCTTCGACTTCATCCACAAGTACTCCGCCAAGTACGGCTACCCCCCGACCGTGCGCGACATCGGCAAGGCGGTGGGACTCGCCTCCTCCTCGACCGTGCACGCGCACCTGTCCAACCTGGAGAAGATCGGCCTCCTGCGCCGCGATCCCTCCAAGCCGCGGGCGATCGAGCTACTCGACCGCGCGGTTGGCAACGCTGTGGACAGCGTGCGCTCGATCGTGCGCGCCGAAGGCCTGCCGCTGGTGGGCTCCGTCGCCGCGGGCCAGCCGGTGCTGGCGGAGGAGAACATCGAGGACTACGTCTCCGTCCCGGAGGCCGCTGGGGGAGAGGACGGGGAGTACCTCCTGCGGATACGGGGGGACTCGATGAAGAATGCCGGCATCCTCGAGGGCGACCTGGTGGTGGTGCGACCCCAGGACACTGCCCGGGAAGGCGAGATTGTGGTTGCCCTGCTGGGGGAGGAGGCGACCGTTAAGCGCTTCTTCCGCGAAGCCGACCACATCCGCCTGCAGCCCGAGAACGAGACCATGGAGCCGATCCGCAGCAGGGAGGTCAAGGTTCTGGGGCGTGTGGTCGGACTGCTGAGGAACCTCTGATGGGCGCTGTCGCTCTCCCGAGGCGCCGGCGCCGACGCCGCCCCGGCCTCCTCGGACGAGAGGTTCGCAGGCCTGCGGACCACGACCGTCCGGGGGCACACGGTCCCCGGTCGGGGGCGCACAGTCCGGAGGACCGGGCTGCTCAGCGCGCGGGCGGGGTCGAGCTTGCTGTCCGGGATGAGGCGCCCAGCGGGGTTGAGTCCGCTGTCCGTGGGGAGGCGCCTGGTGTCCTGACGTTGGACGACTTGATTGCTGGCGTGTGGGAGGAGCTGAGCGTCGGCGAGGTTGTGCGCTGCCCGGCCTGCGGCGGAAAGATGGCCTCCCACGGTGACGGGACCGCCTCGGGTGGCGCTGTGACAGCCTTCCTTGTCATCGTCCCGGATGACACTCGGCACGGGGACTGCGTGGACTGTGGTGCACAGCTGTGTTGATGCCCGGTGCGTAAGGCGGTGCGCCGTCGCGGCAGGGAGGCGATCCAAGAAACAGGCGTTGCGGCTCAAAGGCCTTACCAGCGTGGGGCGTGGGCGGTCTGAGGTCCCACCTTCACGACGGGGACGGGACGCGCTAAGTTGAAGGCGTGGGTCAAGCAGCCGCGGAGGCCGAGTTCGAGGTCTTCGAGGAAAGTCGGGACATCACAGGGCAAGGTGGTCGAAGACGACCCGGGGAAACCCGCGGGAAAGTGCCACAGAAACAAACCGCCGACACCGGCCGTCCCACGTGAACGGCCGGTGGGCAAGGGTGAAATGGTGCGGTAAGAGCGCACCAGCGTCGCGGTGACGCGGCGGCTGGGCAAACCCCACTCGATGCAAGGCCAGACAGGACCGCTCGCAGGCTGCCCGCCGAGGTCCAGGTAGGCCGCTCAGATGGATGGCTGCTCACGACAGAATCCCGCTTACCGACCCGCTAAGGAAAGGCCCCGCTCCGGCGGGGTCTTTCTATTTCGACTGTAAAGATCGGGCTCCTACCGCCGATGATGAGCTGAGATGTCTGCTATGGGTCCAATTTCTGGAAGGGACGAGATACGGGTGCCGCTGCCACCGACCGCTGCGGTCGAGCAGTCCGGCGCTTCGGACGAGCAGTCCGGGGACGACCTCTGCCGCCTCGGCGAGGCGCTGAAGGCACGCGCCGAGGAGGTGCTCGAGCGGACCGTCGCGCACACCGCCGGCTCGGGCCACGACGTTGACGCCGTGGTTCAGGGCAGTTTCGAGCGGATCAGCAGGAGCTCCACCGTCGCGGTCGCCCGGTGGATGGCGGGAGAGGGCATGGCGGTGGCCATCGAGGCCGGCCAGGAAACGTGGCTCATCTTCGGCGAGCTGGCCGCCCAACGCGCGGCGTCCCTAGATGAGGTGACCCGGCGCTGCTTCTGGTGGCGCAACGTAATGGCCGAGGTGCTGCGCGAGAGCGCCGCCCAGCTTGACGTCGGCGCCGCAGCGCTCTCCGAGGCCCTGAACATCCTGCAGCTGAGCCTCGAGTTCAGCCTGCTGCGGATGTGCGAGTGCTACGAGACCGAGCGTCGGCACACCGACGAGGAGCTCACGCGCCGCGAGGAGGAGCTCTCCTTCCTCGCCACCCACGACCCCCTGACCGGCCTCCCCAACCGGACGCTGATACTCGACCGCGTCGAGCAGATGCTCGTGCGCTCGCGCCGTACCCAGACGCCGACGGCGGCGCTGTTCGTCGACCTCGACAACTTCAAGTCCATCAACGACACCCTCGGCCACGGCGTCGGCGACGAGCTCCTGCAGGCGGTCGCCGCGCGGCTCGACGGGGTGATCCGGGGGAGCGACACGCTGGGACGGCTTGGCGGAGACGAGTTCGTCGTGATCTCCGAGGACCTCTCGCTGGAGGCCGGCCCCGAGCTCATCGCCGAGCGCCTGCTCGACTCGCTCAAGCACCCCTTCAAGCTCGGAGAGAACGGGGAGAACCGCATCACCGTGACGGCGAGCATCGGGATCGCGGCGGGAGACCGCGTCTCCGCAGACGAACTCCTGCGCGACGCGGACATCGCGATGTACCGGGCCAAGTGGGACGGCAAGAACCGCTTCGTCGTGTTCGAGAGCGGCATGCAGGACACCGTGCAGGACCGCATGGAGCTCGAGATGGACCTGCGCGACGCGCTCGGCAACGGCGAGTTCTTCCTCGCCTACCAGCCCACGCTCGACCTCAGCGACATGACCCCCAACGGGGTCGAGGCCCTGATTCGCTGGAAGCACCCGGTGCGCGGCATCGTGCAGCCCAACGACTTCGTCCCGATGCTCGAGGAGACGGGGCTGATCACAGAGGTCGGCCGCTGGGTTCTCCAGGAGGCGTGCCGGCAGGGCGCCGCGTGGCGGGCGGCCGGGTACCCGATCAGCATGGCCGTCAACGTCTCCGGGCGCCAGCTCGACACCGACCAGCTCGTGGGGGAGATCGAAGGCGCGCTCTCCCACAGTGGCCTGGACCCGGCTGCGCTGACGATCGAGATCACCGAGACCACCCTCATGCGCAACATCGAGGAGACCGCTCGCCGACTCACGGAGATCAAGCGGCTCGGCGTGCGGATCGCGATCGACGACTTCGGCACCGGGTACTCCTCCCTCGCCCACCTCCAGCGGTTCCCCGTTGACGCGCTGAAGATCGACCGCTCGTTCATCTCCGGGCTCAAGCACAACAAGGAGGGCGAAACGCTGATCCACACGCTCGTGCAGCTCGGCAAGGCGCTTTCGATCGAGACCTTCGCCGAGGGCATCGAGCAGCAGCAGGAGCTTTCGCTGCTCAGAGGCGAGGACTGCGACAGCGGGCAGGGCTTCCTGTTCGCCCGACCGCTCGACGTGGACGCCGCCGAGGCATTCCTGCGCAAGCTGTCCGGCAACGGCGCTCCCGCCCCGACGCCCGCGCCACAGCACACGTAGACCCGCCGCTCCGCCCGCCGGCCACTGGCGTCGCGGGGGTTGGTGATCCTGTGCGCGGGAGTCGGCGGCGAGTTGGGCTGGCCGGCCCAGCAGGGGTCAGGCAGGTGCAGGCTCCTGCAGTCGCGCGCGAGCCGTCACGGCACCGCCGGTACGACGGCGACGGGCCCCTCTGCGACCGCCAGCTCCGCGGTCTCGAAGGTCGCGGTGGCGCTGCGCTCGACGTCGGTGAACAGCGCGAGGAACTCCTCGGCGGTCTCGAGGAACCCGATGCGCGGGGTGCGGTAGTGCATCGGCACGACCCACCGCGGGCGCAGCCGCTCGACGATCGCCCGCGCCTGGGTGGCGCCGATCGTCGGGCCGCCGCCCACCGGTAGGAACAGCAGGTCGCAGCTGCCGACCGCCGCTGCCTGCTCCTCGCGCAGCGTGCTCTGGCCGAAGTCGCCGAAGTGGCACACGCGCAGCCCGTCGAGCTCGAACACGAAGATCGTGTTGGGTCCGCGTTCGGTGCCGGCGGCCTCGTCGTGCTCGGAGGCGATCGCGACGACCTCGCCCAGCGGTGACTGCAGCGTGCCGGCGGTCGAGCGCAGGACCGTCGGCTCGCCGCCGATCGCCTCGACGCCGTTGTGGTCCATGTGCTCGTGGGTGACCAGCAGCAGGTCCGCCTCCACACCCTCGATCGGCGGGTAGTCGAACTGCATCCCGCGGCTGGCCGCCATCGCCGACATGTCCGCGAACGGGTCGATCGCGACCGACTGCTCGGCGCCGCTCAGGCGAAACGCCGACTGCCCATACCACTCAACGCGCATGCTGCTCCTCTGCTGTCGTAGTTCGCGCGAGCTCGCTCGCGCCGAGATCGAAGCTCCCCACGCCATTCTCGCCTGTTCCGCTCGGCGGCACGCCGTCGCGGATCGGCTGCGCCGACGGTGGCTCGACAGGCTCGGCGTAGTGGTACTTGCCGCCGCGCATCAGCGACGCGCCGGCCGCGATCAGGCAGGCGAGGATCGCGAACAGGAACGCCTCGTGCAGCCCCGAGCGAAACGGCACGGAGATCAGCCGCGGGAAGAACGAGCGCCCGGTGAGGACCGCGTGGCTGGCGGCGGGCAGCGTGGCGAGCACGTGCGCGCCGAGCAGGTGTTCGACAGGGTTGTAGCCGAGGAAGGCCGCGAACAGCACCGACACCGGCGGCTCGTGCGCGGCGCTAGTGGCTGCGGCGGCCGAGACGCCGTGGGCCTGCAGCCCGGCGCTCAACGTGTGCGGCAGGTTCGAGGCCAGGCCGAGGATCATCAGCGTGAAGAACACGCCGATCGAGAGCACCTGCGCGGAGTTCTGGAAGGTCTGGTTCATGCCGCCGCCGGCGCCCCGGTGCTGCGGCGGCAGGCTGTTCATCACCGCTGCCCGGTTCGGCGAGGCGAACATGCCCATCGAGACGCCGATCCCCGCGAGCACGAGCGCGAACGGCCAGAACGGGAAGTCGATTGGCAGCAGCGTCAACAGGAAGAAGCAGAGCGCCGAGGCGAGCATCCCCCCGGTCGCGAACCACCGCGCCCCGAAGCGGTCCGACAGGTACCCGGAGGTGGGACCGGCGACGAGCATGCCGAGCGTCAGCGGCAGCATGTAGATGCCCGCCCGCAGCGGCGTGTCGGTGAAGTCGACGCCGTGCAGCGGCAGCCAGATGCCCTGCAGCCAGATGATCAGCATGAACAGCAGCCCGCCACGGGCCACCGCGGAGAGGAACGTCGAGAGCGTCCCGAACGTGAACGCACGGATGCGGAACAGCGGCAGGCGGAACATCGGCTCGGCGACGCGCCGCTCGATCAGCGCGAACGCGGCCAGGAACGCAAGGCCAGCACCCAGCAGCGCCAGCACCCGCGGGCTACCCCAGCCGGTCGCGTGGCTGCCGTAGGGGCGGATGCCGTAGGTGACCGACACCATGATCAGGATCAGTCCGAGCGCGAACGTGACGTTGCCCCACCAGTCCACGTGCGCGCGTTTGGGCGTGCTGCGCTCCTCCAGCTTCATGTACGCCCACACCGTGCCGAACAGCCCCACCGGCACGGAGATCAGGAACACCAGGCGCCAGTCGATCGGCGCCAGCAGGCCGCCCAACACCAGCCCGACGAACATGCCGCTGACGCCGACGATGTTGTTGATGCCGAGCGCCATCCCCCGCTGGTTGGCGGGGAAGGCGTCGGTGATGATCGCCGCCGCGTTGGCCAGCAGGAACGCCGCGCCGACGCCCTGCACGATCCGGAACCCGATCAGGTACGTCGCTCCCGCGCGCCCGGTCATCCAGTCCACCGTCAGCGCGAGCGAGGCGAGCGTGTAGACGACGAAGCCGAGGTTGTACATCTTCACCCTGCCGTACATGTCGCCGAGTCGCCCGAGGCTCACGATCAACACGCTCGTGACGACCAGGAAACCGAGGATCATCCACAGCAGGTAGAAGCTGTTGGCAGGCACCAGCGGGTCGAGGTGGATGCCGCGGAAGATGTCCGGCATCGCGATCAGCGTGATCGAGCCGTCGAGCGTCGCCAGCAGCACTCCCAGCGTGACGTTCGACAGCGCGATCCACTTGTAGCGGTCGCCGGCGGGCGGGCCGTGGTCTGTGGTGGCCGGGCTGCCATCCGTGGTGCGCGGGCCGCCGTTCGTGGTGGCCGGGCTGCCATCCGTGGGCGGGTCGCCATTCGTGGTGGGCGGGTCGCCGTCCGTGGTGCACGGGTCGCCGTTGCTCGTGCCCGTCGTCGTCGCCCGGCCCCTGGCGATTTTCGCCTGCGCGCCCATCCCGCCTACGCCTCGGGGAGCTTCACGCCCGCGTGGCGCAGCGCCCGTTCGATTGCGCCGTTGACGGTTTCGAGCACGCGCACGCGCGCGTAGTGCTTGGACTCCGCGGCGACCGTGTGCCAGCGGGCGTGCTTTGAGTCGGTGCGCTCGAACGCCTCCTCCAGCGCCTGCTCGTAGCCCTCGCGCTGGCCGCGGTTGCGCCAGTCGTCGGGGGAGAGCTTCCAGCTCTTCAGCGGATCGTTGGCGCGCGCTTCGAAGCGCCCCAGCTGCTCGTCGCTGGAGATATGCAGCCAGAACTTGATCAGCACGGTCCCGTCGGCGGTGAGCATCCGCTCGAACTCCTCGATTTCCCCGTACGCCCGCGTCCATTCCTCCTTGGTGGCGAGCTTGTCCACACGCTCCACCAGCACGCGCCCATACCACGAGCGGTCGAGTACGGTGAACCCGCCTCGTCCCGGCAGGGCGGGCCAGAAGCGCCACAGGAAGTGGTGGCGCTTGGCGGTCTCATCCGGCGCGGCGAACTCCGCGACGCGCACGTGGCGCGGGTCCAGTGGCGCCACCAGACGCTTGATCGCACCACCCTTGCCGGAGGCGTCCCAGCCCTCGAACAGGACGCACACCGGTGGACCCAGGCCACCCTCGCCGCGCAGCCCCGCGAGGACCAGCCGCAGCGCGAGCAGGCGCTGCTGCAGCTCGGCCAGGCGCCGCTCGGACTCCTCGCGCGAGAGGGTCAGGCTCAGATCGACTTCGTCCAGGCGTCCCACGCCTGACATGTTCGCAGGCCACTCAGCAGGCTTGTGCCGCTGCCCCGGGACGTCGCCCGGGTTGACCTTCGCGCTGGGTGGCGCACGCGGCTACCTACGCACTGCCCCGACCGGCGGCCGTGCCGGCACCCGCGTCGATGGGGGTGCGTCGGGCTACGCGTGCTGGCCGGCCGGGGCGAGGCCGGCTTCGCGCTGGAAGCCCTCGAGCACCGCGCGCATCGTCTCGGTGTCGCACTGCACCTTGTCCGGCCACGGCTTGGCCGGGTGCTCGTAGAGAGTCTTCAGGCCGTTGCCGGTGATCACCGCCACCACGGTCTCGTCGGGGTCCAGGCGCCCTGCCGCGGCGAGCTTCTCGACGACCGCCACGGTGGTGCCGCCCGCGGGCTCGGTGAGCAGGCCCTCGGTGGACGCCAGCAGGTCGATGCCCGCGAAGATCTCCTTATCGCTCACGGCCGCCGCGGTGCCGCCGCGGCTGCGCACGGCGTCGATCACGAACACGCCGTCGCCGGGCGAGCCGATCCCCAGCGAGTGGGCCTTCGTGGTGGGCTTCACCGGGTTGATCTCCGAGGCGCCGGTGAGGATCGCCTCGGCGATCGGGTTGCAGCCCTCGGGCTGGGCGATGTCGATCTTGGTGTGGGCTGTCTCGGCGAGGCCGACCCGCTCGAGCTCCTGCAGGCCCTTGTGGATGCGCGAGGAGAGCGTCCCGCCGGCGGCGGGGGAGACGATGTGGTCCGGCGCGCGCCACCCCAGCTGCTGCACGATCTCGTACGCCTCGGTCTTGGCACCCTCGGCGTAGAACGGGCGCAGTGTGATGTTGGCGAACTCCAGGCCGGTCGCTTCCGCGAGGGCGCGGCACGCTTTGTTGGCTTCGTCGTAGTTGCCCTCGACCTGGCACACCTGGGCGCCGAGCGCGCGGCAGGCGTGCGCCTTGGTGGACTCCAGGCGGTTGGGGTAGAACACGTACGCCGCCACCCCCGCCTTCGCCGCCAGCGCGGCCACCGCGGTGCCGACGTTGCCCGTGGAGACGCACCCGATCTCCCCGCGGCCGAGCTCCAGCAGGCGCGCCACCGCCATGCTCACCACACGGTCCTTGTAGGAGAGGCTCGGGCGGGAGGTGGAGTCGTCCTTGAGGTACAGGTTGCGCAGGCCCACCGCCGCGCCCAGCCGGTCGGCCTTGATCAGCGGCGTGAAGCCCGCGTACTCGCCGACCCGCGTCGGGCCGACGGCGTCGTGGATCGGCAGCAGCTCCTCCAGGAACCAGATGTTCAGCGGGCGCCCCTCCAGCGGGGTCTCGCGTATGCGCTTTGCGGCGAGCTCGTAGTCGTAGTCGACGTCGAGGCTCTTGCCGCACTGCGGGCAGTACGCCCCACCCTCGGCGAGCGGGGCCCGCACATTGCATTTGCGACACACCAGCTCGGTCGCGCAGGAGCGGGTCCGCTGGCCGTCCCCGGCGTGGTCTCGTGCAGTGGTCATCCGCTTCTCCTCACATGATGGCAGAGCGTAAGGTCAACGGAATGGTTATATCCGGTGAACGTCCGCAGAGTTGGGATCGGCGTAGGCCGCCACCGCCACCGGGCTGTTTCTCTCCGGCGTGGGCCTCTCCGGCGCCGGACTCTGCTGCTCGGGCTTCTGCTGCGCGGGACCCTGCGGCCACGGCGGCTCGACGCCCGGCTCGGCGAGGCCCGACGCCTGCCATAGCTCCTCGCCGACATGCGGGGCGAACGGCATCAGCACCCGCGCCATCAGCCCCAGCGCCTCGCGCAGCGCCTCGTGGTCCTCGCGGCACAGCGCGCCGCTGTGCTGGACGACGCGCTTCTCGTAGTCCTTGATGCGGTCCAGCAGGCGGATCGTGTTGCGCACCGCGCTGTGCATCTCGAGGGCCGCGAGCTCCTCGGTGATCTTCGCCACGGCGGTCTCGCACCATTTCTCCAGGCGCCTGCGCAGGTGCTCGGTGCGTCGCGGATCGAGCTCCTCGGAATCATCCACGTGCTGGGCGAAGCGGGTCTGAGAGTACTGCCACAGGTTGTGCAGGAACCGGTGGCAGAACTGCACCGCGGAGTCGCTCCAGTTCAGCGACTTCTGCGGACGCGCGGCCCACAGCACCGCCATCCGCACTGTGTCTGCGCCGAAGGACTCGACCAGCTCGTCGGGGTCCACGACGTTGCCGAGGTGCTTGCTCATCTTGCGCCCGTCGCGGATCACCATCTCGTGCATCAGCGCCCCCGCGAACGGCTCGCCATCGGCGAGGAACGCGAGCGGGCCCAGGTCGCGCAGCGCCTTCGTGGTGACGCGCTGGTCGAACATGAAGTTGCCGCTGTCGGAACCCGCCACGAGTCGCTCCGAGGGCAGCCACGCACGCAGGTCCTCCAGCGCGAGGATCTCCTCCAACGGCCGCGCACGCTCGCCCGCGGGCACGCACGCGGGGATCCACAACCACAGCGCGTCGAAGTGGCAGTCCAGCGTGTCCGTCTCGCGCTTTGCGGGCTCCCCGCAGCGGGGGCACGTCGTGTTCGCGAAGTCCTCGCGCTCGGCGAGCGGGTTGCCGGCGCCGGTGGGTTTCAGGTCGCGCGGCAGCTCCACCGGCAGCTGCTCCTTGGGTACCGGCACCGCTCCGCAGCTCTCGCAATACACGATCGGGATCGGCGTCCCCCACGAGCGCTGGCGGGAGATCGAGAAGTCGTTCGCCTTGTACCGCACCGCAGGGCGCGCGTTGTCGAGGATTTTTTTTGATGGGTTGGAGTTCGCGTGGGGAGGCGAAGGCAAGCTCAAACTGCCCGGCGGGGTGCCGACGGTTGCGTTGGAGTTCGCGTGGTCGGGCAGGGGTGAGCTCAAACTGCCCGGCGAGGTGCCAACGTGCGCGTCGGGTGTCGCACGGTCCCCCGAGGACAGCCGCTGGGCGATCAGCTCGTCGGTGCGGTCGTGCTCGGGGATCCCCAACACCGCGGTGGCGCCGAAGCGCTCGTCTACGGCCGGGGACACGAGCAGCGGCAATTGGGGGCCGCCGGGCAGCGACACCGTGTACCCGGTGTCCACCAGCGCGACCGTCTCCGCGCCCCGGGAGCTGCGCTCCCACCCGCCCTGGCGCATCTCCTCCAACTGCTCCTCCACGGCGGCCTCCGCCGTCCAGCGCTCGACCTCGGGGTGCTTTGGGCTGATCAGTACGAACCGCGCGCTCTCCAGCGCCTCGGCGTAGGGGGTGAACACGGTCAGCGCGCGACCGTCGGGCGCCGTGGCCTCAATCTCGACGCCATCGACACGGCCGAGCACGAAGCGCTGGGAGGCGAGCGATGTCTCGTCCCATTTCTGCAGCTCCTCCAGGCGGCTGTCGTTCTCCTCCAGATACGCGCTGACGCGCAGATACCACTGCGGGCGCTGCACCAGGCGCACGGGGTTATGGCAGCGCCAGCACGTGCCGTCCTCGACCTGGATCGTGGCGAGCGTCGTCTGGCAGGTCTCGCACCAGTCCACGCTGGCGCTGCCGTGGTAGATCAGGCCGGCCTCCAGGAGTGTCAGGAACAGCCACTGCGACCACCGGTACATGACCGGGTCGGAGCTCATGAACGTGCGCTCCCAGCCGAAGGAGAACCCCAGCCGTTTGAGCTGGCCGGTCATATGCTCTGCGCACCGCGTCACCCACTCGCTGGGAGACTCTCCGTTGGCGATCGCCCCGAGCTCCGCGGGCAGGCCGAACGCATCGAAGCCGAACGCGAACAGCACCGGCTCCCCTCGCGCGCGCTGGAAGCGTGCGTACGCGTCTCCGATCGCGTAGCTGCGCACGTGGCCGATGTGCACGTTCCCGGAGGTGAACGGCGCCGACGCCTTGATGTAGATGCCTGTGTGCCCCTCCGCCACCGTGGGCGTGCGGAAGGCGTCGCGCGCCTCCCACTCGCGCTGGCGGCGCTGCTCGATTGCGCGGGGGTCGTAACCCGCCGGCCGCTCCCCGGCCTGCCCCCCGCCGTTACCTGCTGGTGTTCCACTGTTCACACGGCGAGGATATACGCGACGCCTGCTGGGCCCGGAGTGTGATGCCGGGATCCGCCTGCGATCTCCACGCCTCCTTCGGCATCCCTGGACTGTTTGGGCTCACCCCGGTTTCGCCATGCGAACGCCAACGCAAGCCGTTGGGCACCCAGTCGGGCTGTTTGAACTTGCCCCGGTCTCGCTGTTCAAGCCCCGACGCGGCCTTCGGCGCCCAGCCGGGCCGGTTGGGCTCGCCCCGGCTTCGCCGTACGAACGCCAACGCAATCCGTTGGCACCCAGTCGGGCTGTTTGAACTCGCCCCGGCCTCGCCACGCGAACCCCAACTCTCCTCTTTCTGCCTCTCGGTGCTCATCCGCTCGGGCTGCAATGATGCAGCGATGGAGATCGAGATCGGACGCGGCAAGAAAGGTCGTCGGGCGTACGGGTTCGACGACATCGCGATCGTGCCCTCGCGGCGCACGCGCGATCCTGACGACATCGACATCTCCTGGAAGCTCGGGCCCTACCAGTTCGAGCTGCCGATGATGGCTTCCGCGATGGACGGGGTGGTCTCGCCCACCACCGCCGGCATCATCGGGCGGCTCGGCGGCCTCGCGGTGCTCAACCTGGAGGGTGTTTTCACCCGTTACGAGGACGCCGACGCCCAGCTGCGGCGGATCGCCGCGCTGCCCAGGGAGGCCGCCACACGGGAGATGCAGGAGATCTACCGCGAGCCCATCAAGCCCGAGCTGATCGCCCAGCGCATCGAGGAAATCAAGCAGCACCGGGTCGTCGTCGCCGCCTCGCTGACCCCCCAGCGGGTGCTGCGCTACCACGAGCTCGCGCTGGAGGCGGGCCTCGACTTGCTCGTGATCCAGGGCACGGTCGTCTCCGGCGAACACGTCTCCACCGTCTCGGAGCCGCTCAACCTCAAGGAGTTCATCCCCTCCTTGGACGTGCCGGTCGTCGTCGGCGGCTGCGCCTCCTACCACACGGGCCTGCACCTGATGCGCACCGGCGCTGCCGGCGTGCTCGTCGGGGTCGGGCCGGGCGCGGCCTGCACCACGCGCGGGGTGCTCGGCATCGGGGTGCCGCAGGCCACAGCGATCGCGGACGTCGCGCACGCGCGCTCCACGCACATGCTCGAGACCGGCGACTACGCCATGGTGATCGCCGACGGTGGGATGCGCAACGGGGGGGACGTCTCCAAGGCGATCGCGCTCGGCGCCGACGCCGTGATGATCGGCTCGCCGCTCGCCCGCGCCCACGAAGCGCCCGGGCACGGCTTCCACTGGGGCATGGCTACCTTCCATCCCACGCTTCCGCGCGGCGCGCGCGTGGCGACCGTTCAGAACGGCACGCTCGAGGAGATCCTCGTCGGCCCTGCGCGCGAGAACGACGGCACCTTCAACCTCTTCGGCGGCCTGCGCACCTCGATGGCCACCTGCGGGCACAAGGACCTCGCCGAGTTCAACCGCGCGGAGGTCGTCGTCGCCCCCGCGCTGCAAACGGAGGGCAAGGCGCTCCAGCGCGACCAAGGCGTGGGCATGGGCGCGGTCAACGGGAAGGCTGCCGCGCTCGTCAATGAGTGAGGCAGCCGTGGTGTCGGCCCCTGCGGTCGAGGAGCAGGTCGCGGCGCCTGTGGTCACTGACAACGTGGTGGTGGTGGACTACGGCGGCCAGTACTCGCAGCTGATCGCGCGGCGCGTGCGCGAGTGCGGGGTGTTCTCGGAGTTGTTGCCCCACCACGTGCCGCTCGCGGAGATCGCGGCGCGTCGCCCCCGCGGGATCATCCTTTCGGGGGGGCCCGCGTCGGTGTATGCGCCGAACGCTCCGCGCCTGGAGCTTGGCCTGCTGGAGCTCGGGGTCCCGGTGCTCGGCATCTGTTACGGGATGCAGCTGCTCGTGCACTCCCTCGGCGGCCGCGTCGAGCAGGCGGAGGTAGGGGAATTCGGACGCTCGGACCTCACGGTGGACGAGCCGGGGGTGCTGCTGCGCGGCACCCCGCGGGAGCAGACATGCTGGATGTCCCACCGCGACACGGTCTTCGCCCCGCCCCCCGGATTCACGGCGCTCGCGCACACCTCCACCTCACCGGTGGCCGCGGTCGAGCACGTCGAGCGGGGCCTCTTTGGCATCCAGTTTCACCCCGAGGTCGTCCACACCCCCTACGGCCAGGCCATCCTCGAGCGCTTCCTCGCCGAGGTGTGCGAGTGCCCCCCGACGTGGTCGGCGGCCTCGATCGTGGACGCCCAAGTCGCGCGCATCCGCGCGCAGGTGGGGGAGGGGCGAGTGATCTGCGGGCTCTCCGGCGGCGTTGACTCCTCGGTGGCCGCGCTGCTCGTGCACCGCGCGGTGGGCGAGCAGCTGACCTGTGTGTTCGTCGACCACGGCCTGATGCGCAAAGACGAGGGCGAGCAGGTCATCGCGACGTTCCGCGACACCTTCCGGGTGCCGCTCGTGGCGGTCGACGCGGAGGAGCGGTTCCTGCGCAGACTGCACGGAGTCACCGAGCCCGAGGCCAAGCGCAAGGCGATCGGGGCCGAGTTCATCCGTGTCTTCGAGGAGGAGGCAGCGAAGCTCGACGGCGCGTCCTACCTGGTGCAGGGCACGCTCTACTCCGACGTGATCGAGTCCGGCGGAGGCACCGGGGCGGCGACGATCAAGTCCCACCACAACGTCGGGGGCCTCCCTGACGACCTGCGCTTCGAGCTGGTCGAGCCCCTACGGGCCCTCTTCAAGGATGAGGTGCGCGCGGTCGGCGCCGAGCTTGGTCTGCCGGAGCGCCTCGTGTGGCGCCAGCCCTTCCCCGGCCCGGGCCTAGCGATCCGTGTGGTGGGGGGCGAAGCGACGAAGGAACGCCTCGACATCCTGCGCGAGGCCGACCACATCCTGCAGGAGGAAATCCGTCGTGCGGGCCTCTACCGCGAGCTCTGGCAGTCCTTCTGCGTGCTTCCTGACGTGCGCACGGTGGGCGTCCAAGGCGACGAGCGCACCTACGGGTACGTCGTGGTGATCCGCGCAGTGACCTCCGACGACGCGATGACCGCGGACTGGGCGCGGCTTCCTTATGACCTTTTGGAGACCATCGCCTCGCGCATGATCGGCGAGCTGCGCGAGGTCAACCGGGTTGTGCTGGACATCACGTCCAAGCCGCCAGGAACTATTGAGTGGGAGTAGCTATCATGCGCCTCTCGCCGCGCGCGGCAGTCTGCGTGCGGCCTTTTTCACGTCATGAAGACCTACGTCGCCAAGCCCACCGACCGCGAGCGCAACTGGCTGCTCGTCGATGCCAACGGCAAGACCCTCGGCCGGCTGGCGACTCAGCTCGCGGACGTGCTGCGGGGCAAGCGCAAGCCTGAGTACACCCCACACATCGACACGGGCGACTTCGTGGTGGTCATCAACGCGGAGAAGGTCGCGGTGACCGGCAAGAAGCGCACCGACAAGCGCTACTACCGCCACTCGGGCTACCCCGGCGGTCTGCGCTCGCGCAGCTTCGAGGAGATGCTCGCCCGCCGACCCGAGGAGATCATCAGGATCGCCGTGAAGGGGATGATGCCCCGCAACCGCCTCGCGCGCAAGCAGCTTACGAAGCTCAAGGTGTACGCGGGGCCCGAGCACCCGCACGTCGCGCAGAAGCCCCAGCCGCTGGAGATCGAGGCCTGATGGCTGACGAGCCCACGCCTGAGGAGGAGCCCGTCGCGGAGGTTCCCACGCCGGACGAGCCCGCGGCTGAGGAGCTGGCGGCCGAGCTGGTGGTGGAGGAGCTGGTAGAGGAGGCGGCGGAGGAGTTGGTGGAGGCAGTGGCAGAGGAGCTAGTGGAGGAGATGGTGGAAGAGCTGGTGGCCGAGGAGGCTGCCGCTGAGGCCGCCGCCGAGGAGCCGGAGCTGGAGGCTGAGGAGGAGCTCGAGGAGGAGGACGAAGAGGAGCCCGCTCCCCGCGTGAAGCCCGCGGTGCCGGGGGCGCACCTCGAAGTCGAACATCGTCCCCGAAGGCGTCGACCCGCTGGGGCGCGACGTCCCCGAGGACCCCTACGCGATCGAGGATGAGGATGCCGAGGCTGCCGCGGAGCTGGAGGAGGCGGAGGAGCAGCTTCCCCAGCCGATCTCCACCGCCGCGATCGACCTCGCCGCGGGCGCGCGCTACCACGCGACGGGCAAGCGCAAGACTGCGATCGCGCGCGTGACGCTGCGGCCCGGCACCGGGGCCTACAAGATCAACGGGCGCACCCTGGAGGAGCACTTCCCGCGCGTGACGTTGCAGCGCAACATTCGCCAGCCGCTGGAGACCGTCGGCTACGAGGAGCGCATGGACGTGGTCGCGCGCCTGCACGGCGGCGGGATCTCCGCGCAGGCGGGGGCCCTGCGCCACGGGGTCTCCCGGGCGCTGCTGGAGGCCGACCCCAACCTGCGCGGCGAGCTCAAGCGTCGCGGCTTCCTGACCCGCGACTCGCGCGCCAAGGAGCGCAAGAAGGCCGGTCTGAAGAAGGCGCGCAAGCGTCCGCAGTTCTCCAAGCGGTAGTCCGCGCCTTTGCGGTTGCCGCGCCCCTCCACGACGTATCCTCTCTACGGCGGCTGGGAGCGGCTTTGTCCAGCAACCGTGGAGAAGGTCAAGTCGTCTGTGCCAGTCGCCGAGTCTCCCCGATGTGTTGCCGACCCTTGCGCCTGAGGACCACTGCGTGACCCGCCACCTGTTCGGAACCGATGGGGTGCGTGGCGTTGCGGGAGAGCTCTTGAGCGCGGAGCTGGCGCTCGCTCTCGGCCGCGCAGCGACTGCGCTCACCGCCGCTGAGCGTCCCCAGGTGCTCATAATCCGCGACACCCGCGAGTCCGGGGAGATGCTGGAGGCCGCGCTTGCCGCCGGGGTCAGCGCCGCCGGCGGGGACGCCCTGCTCGGTGGAGTGCTGCCCACTCCCGCAGCGCCGCTCTTGGTCGCCCGCTACGGCTTCGACCTCGCGGCGGTGATCTCCGCCTCGCACAACCCCTACCGCGACAACGGCATCAAGTTCTTCGGCGCCGACGGCTTCAAGCTCTCCGACGAGACCGAGCTCGAGATCGAGCGAGCGCTGGAGGATGGGACGGGCAACGGCGCCAGGGAGATCGGCCGCGTACGCGAGCTGCGGGGCACGGGGGAGGACTACCTGCGCGAGCTGCACACCCGCTTCGCCGAGCTCGACCTGCAAGGGCTCGACGTGCTGCTCGACTGCGCCCACGGCGCCACCTACCGCGTCGCGCCGGAGATCTTCAGGCGCCTCGGCGCCGAGGTGTCGGTGATCGCCGAGCACCCCGACGGGCGCAACATCAACGCCGGCTGCGGCTCTACCCACGTGGGCGAACTCGCCTGCCAGGTGCTCGCCGGTGGCCACGCCGTGGGCTTCGCCTTCGACGGCGACGGCGACCGCGTGCTCGCCGTGGACGGCGCCGGAGAGGTCGTCGACGGCGACGAGCTGATGGCGCTCGCCGCGCTGCACCTCAAGCGCGCCGGGCGCCTCGCCGGCGGGGGGGTGGTCGTCACGGTGATGACCAACTACGGCTTCCACGCCGCGATGCGCGACGCCGAGATCGCCGTCGCCTCCACCAAGGTCGGGGACCGCTACGTCCTTGAGGAGCTCCGCGCCCGCGGCTGGGTGCTCGGCGGGGAGCAGTCTGGGCACATCATCGACACCGGCTTCAACCGCTCCGGTGACGGCATCGCCTCAGCGCTGCTCGCCCTCGAGGCGCTCGCGGGGGCTCCGCTAAGCGAGCGTCACGCGATGCGCAAGCTTCCCCAGCGGCTCGTCAACGTGCGCGTGCGCGACCGCGGGGCGCTGGAGAGCGCCGACACGGTGACCGCGGCTGTGCGCGCCGCCGACGAGGCCCTCTCCGGGCGCGGGCGCGTACTCGTGCGCCCCTCCGGCACCGAGCCCCTGGTGCGCGTGATGGTCGAGGCGCCCACCGACGCGGAGGCCGACGAGGTCTGCGCGCGGCTCGTGGCGCTCGTCGAGCACGAGCTGGCCTGAGCGGCCTCGCGCCGCCACAGCTTCCCACCCCACGGGGCCTCTCCCGTAATGCGTCTCTCCCGGTAAGCCGGTTCACACAGGTGGGGCCTGCGGACATCTGTTCTATCCCCTCGCGGGCCGGTGGTATCTTCGAAAGCGACCTCCATTCGGAGACCGGATTCGGTGCGGCGCCAGGGGCCCCCGGCTCCCCATCGTTCGCGAAAGGACCCGATCGCCTGTGTGTGGAATCGTTGGCTACGTTGGCAGGCGGGAGGGCGGGCCTCCGGTCAAGGAGCTGCTGCTCGCCGGTCTGCGCAAGCTCGAGTACCGCGGCTACGACAGCGCCGGCATCTCAGTGATCATCGATGAGCGCATCGAGGCCGTGCGCGCCGTGGGCAACCTGCGCGCGCTGGAAGCCAAGCTGCGCGAGGGTGGGCGGGGCAGGGTCGATGCGGAGGGGGCTGTGGAGGCGCCCGTGGCAACCCTCACACGGCCCTCCACCACAGGTATAGCCCACACCCGCTGGGCCACCCACGGGCGTGTGAGCGAGGAGAACGCCCACCCCCACTTCGACACCGAGGACCGCATCCACGTGGTGGTCAACGGCATCGTCGAGAACTACATGCCGCTGCGCGAGCGTCTGCGCGCCGAGGGCTGCGCCTTCACCTCCGAGACCGACGCCGAGGTGATCGCTCACCTGATCGCCCACCACTACGCTGGCGACCTCGCCGCCGCGGTGCGCGCCGCCTACGCCGAGCTGCAGGGCCACTTCGCGTTCGTCGCGATGAGCCTCGACGAGCCCGAAACGTTGGTGGGCGCCCGCCGCGAGTGCCCGCTGGTGGTCGGCCGCGGCGAGGGCGAGCAGTTCGTCGCCTCCGCCGTGCCCGCCTTCCTGGCGCAGACCCGCACCGTGCAGTACATAGAGAACGGCGAGCTGGTCGTGCTGGAGCCCGACGGCGTCACCGTGATGACGCCCGACGGGGTCGTCGTGCAGCGCGAGACCGAAACCGTGGATTGGGACGAGGAGGCCGCCGAGAAGGGCGGCTTTGAGACGTTCATGCTCAAGGAGATCCACGAACAGGCCGACGCCGTCGCCGAGACGATCGCCGACCGCACCGCCCGTGGGGACGGCGTGGAGCTCGACGAGCCGGGGGCGCTCGACGAGGGGCTGCTCGCCGGCGTGCAGCGCATCGTGATGGTGGCGTGCGGCACCGCCTACCACGCCGGCCTGATCGGCCGCTACGCGATCGAGGAGTGGGCGCGCGTGCCCGTCGAGATCGACGTCGCCTCGGAGTTCCGCTACCGCAACCCCGTGCTCGGGCCGGGCGACCTCGTGATCGGGATCTCCCAGTCCGGTGAGACGGCGGACACCCTCGCGGCGATGCGCCTAGCGCGCGAGCGCGGCGCGACCGTGTTGGCGATCACCAACGTGATGGGCTCGCAGGCGACTCGCGAGGCCGACGGGGTGCTCTTCACGCGGGCCGGGCTCGAGGTCGGCGTCGCGGCCACGAAGACGTTCGTCTGCCAGATCGCTGTCCTCTACCTGCTCGCCCTGCGCCTCGCCGAGCTGCGCGGCACGCTGCCCCCGGCGCGCCTGTCCGAGCTGATCGCGGACGTCAAGCGCCTGCCCCACTGCATCGCCGAGGTCACCGGCCCCGACGACGGCTCCGGCGGCGTGGTCCCCCAGGTCAGGCGCGTCGCCGCCCAGCACTGGGAGAGCGAGTTCTTTCTCTACATCGGCCGCCACGTCGGGCTGCCCGTCGCGTTGGAGGGAGCGCTGAAGCTCAAGGAGATCTCCTACATCGCCACCGACGCCTACGCCGCCGGGGAGATGAAGCACGGCCCGATCGCCTTGCTCGACGACTCCACCCCCGTCGTCTGCGTCGCCACCGACTCCCCGGTGCTGGAGAAGGTCGCCTCCAACATCCAGGAGGTCCGCGCTCGCGGCGCTCACGCGATCGCGGTCACCACCGCCGGCTCGGAGGAGATCCTCGGGCACGTCGACGCCGCGATCCCCGTGCCGGCCGTCAACTGGATGCTCCAGCCGATCCTCGCGGTGATCCCGCTGCAGCTTTTGGCCTACGAGATCGCCCGCCGCCGCGGCCTCAACGTTAACCAGCCGCGCAACCTCGCGAAGACCGTCACGGTCGAGTAGAGCCCCGCGCCCACTAGGATCGGGGCTCATGGGAGCCCTCCCTCAGTGGTGCCTGCCGCTGCCCGACGCCGCGACGATGCGCGCGATCGACCGCTGGGCGATCGACGACGAGGGTGTTCCCTCGCTCGATCTGATGGAGCGCGCTGGGACTGGGGTTGCGTGGGCGGTGGAGGAGCTTGCGCCTGACGGCCCTGTTGCCGTCATCTGTGGCAAGGGCAATAACGGCGGCGATGGTCTGGTCGCCGCGCGCCTGCTGCGCGAGGCCGGCAGGGAGGTTCTCGTCCTCACCACCGGCTCCCCCGAGGAGCTGGGGGGCGATGCGCGCGAGAACCTCCTGCGCCTGCCCGGTGTGCCGCCGGTGCAGCTCGACTCGGGTGGGCCGCTCGGTGGGTCCGCGGCGATCGTCGACGCGCTGCTCGGAACCGGCTTCGCAGGCGAGCCTCGCGGGACAGTGGCGGAGGCGATCGACGCGGTGAACGCCGCCGGGGCGCCCGTGGTGAGCGTGGACGCACCCAGCGGGGTGGACGCCTCCACGGGCGTTGTCTGCGCGAGGGCTGTACGCGCTGACGTCACCGTTACCTTCCACGCCGCCAAGCCGGGTCTCTGGATACACCCGGGCAAGGCTCACGCGGGGGAGGTGCGCACGCTCGACATCGGCATCCCTCGCGGTGCTCCTGACACGGCCGAGTCGCCAGTCGGTCTGATCGGCCCATCGGTGCTTGCCGGGCTCCCGCGCCGCGGAACGTCCTCGACGAAGTTCTCAAGCGGCCATGTGCTCGTGGCCGGGGGCTCGCGCGGCCTGATCGGGGCGCCGCAGATGGCCGCCCGGGCGGCCATGCGAGCAGGGGCCGGGTACGTGACGGCGTGCGTGCCGGCCTCGCTGCAGGGGATCCTCGCGTCGGGCGGTCCCCCCGAGCTGATGACCCGTGGCCTGCCTGACGAGGACGACGCCCACAGCGCGGCCGGCGTGGAGGGCGTGCTCGAAGCCGCCCAGCGCGGGGGTGCGCTCGCGCTCGGGCCTGGACTCGGGCGCACCCCCGGGGCGGTCGCGTTCGCCCGCGAGCTCGCCCGCCGGGCCCCCGTCGCGAGCGTGATCGACGCCGACGGCCTGAACGCCCACGCCGGGCGCCTGCCCGACCTCGCCCAGCGCGAGGCCCCCACCGTGCTCACCCCCCACGCGGGCGAGCTCGGCCGGCTGTTGGAGCTGCCCAGCGAGGAGATCGAGCGCGAGCGTCTGCGCCACGTGCGCGCCGCCGCGCAGCTCGCGCAAGCTGTCGTGGTGCTCAAGGGCGACGACACCCTGATCGCGAGGCCCCCCGGCTCCGGGTCGGCCCCCGGAGTGGTCGCCGTCAGCCCCGGGCACAGCCCCGCGCTGGCAACCGCTGGCACCGGGGACGTGCTCACCGGGGTGATCGCCGCGCTACTCGCCCAGGGCCTGGACCCGTTCGCCGCTGCTGCCGCCGCCGTCTGGCTGCACGCCGCCGCGGGGCGCGCCGCCGCGCGCACGGTGGGCACCGCGGAGGGCGTGATCGCGACCGACGTGATCGCCGCGCTGCCCGCCGTGCGGACTGGAGCGGAGCAGCTGTGAGCGTCGATCGCGCCGTCGCGCGCGTCAACCTCAATGCGATCGAACGCAACTGCCGGCGCCTCGGCAACGAGCTGCAGGAGGGCGTCCAGCTGTGCGCCGTCGTCAAGGCCGACGGCTACGGCCACGGGCTGCTCCAGAGCGCCCGCGCGGCGCTCGCCGGGGGCGCGACGTGGCTTGCGGTCGCGAGCGTCGCTGAGGCGCGCGAGCTCGTCGACGACCGATCGGAGATCGACCGAAGCCGGGAGACACGCGCCTTCAGCGCTGGCCGATTTGGGGATGCGAGCGAAGCGAGTGTCTCCCCAATCGGTCCCCGTTTCGACCGAAGCCGGGAGACACCGGCCTACGGCCGGAATCCCCGTTTCGGCCAGCAGGCCCGCCTGCTCGTGCTTGGGCCGCTACGCCCGCTGGAGGTCGAGGAGGCGGTCTTCCTGGACATGGAGGTGGTCGTCTGGCAGGAGGAGCTCGTCGGCCACGTCGGCGAGCTCGCGCGGGACATGG
Source organism: uncultured Solirubrobacterales bacterium (assembly GCA_963706545.1). Taxonomy (GTDB): domain Bacteria; phylum Actinomycetota; class Thermoleophilia; order Solirubrobacterales; family Solirubrobacteraceae; genus Palsa-744. Next base: position 3,669,350 of record OY970161.1, on the reverse strand, counting down.
GCAAGAGCGCCCGCGTGCACGTCAAGCTCGACACCGGGATGGGGCGCTTCGGCGTGCGTGACCCCGAGCGCGCCTCGCGCGTGGTGGCCGCCGCCGCGGCCAACCCGCACGTGGAGCTCGCCGGGGTCATGACCCACTTCGCCACTGCCGACGAGCGCGGAGACGCCTTCTTCGATGAGCAGCTGCGGCGCTTCACCGAGTGGGCGCAGGCCGTCAAGCGCGAGCACCCCCAGGTCATCGTGCACGCCGCCAACAGCGCCGCGGTGCTGCGCGAGGCCGCCGCCCACTTCGACATGGTGCGCTGCGGCATCGCGATCTACGGCATGGACCCGTTCGGCGAGGACCCGCTCGCGCGTGGCCTAGAGCCCGCCCTGGAGCTGAGCTCCTACGTGGCCGCCGTCAAGCGTTGTGCCCCCGGCGAGAGCACCGGCTACGGCCGCCGCTTCGTGGCCGCCGCCGACACCTACCTCGGCCTGCTCCCGATCGGCTACGGCGACGGCTGGCGGCGGGGGCTCTCCGGGGACGCCGAGGCGCTAATCGCCGGACGCCGGTACCCGCTGGTGGGGACAGTCAGCATGGACTCCGTCGCCGTCGACCTCGGTCCCGACCCGATCGCACTGGCGCTGCTCGACCAGGCCGCGGTGCTGATCGGCACCCAGGGCGCCAAGCGGATCACCGCCGAGGAGATCGCGCGGCGCCTGCACACGATCAACTACGAGGTCACCTGCGGGCTGACCGCGCGGGTCGCCCGCGTGCATCACAGTGACGACGGGGTGGCGCAACTTGCCGGCGACGGATGACCTCCTCGAGCTGATCCGCGCCGCGCTCGCCGGCCGGCTGGCGTGGCTGGTGGGCGGCGCCGTGCGCGACCGCCTGCTCGGCAGGGACACCCAGGACTACGACGTGGTGCTCGACGGCGACCCCCGTGCCGCGGCTCGTGCGATCGCCGGCGCGGCCGGCCGAGCTTCGATCGGCAGGGCCACCGCGTTCGCGCTCTCCGAGGAGTACGGGGGTTGGCGCGTGGTCGCCCGCGACGGCTCCTGGCAGATCGACGTGGAGCGGCTGCGCGGCGACTCGCTGGAGGAGGATCTCGCGCTGCGTGACTTCACCGTCAACGCGATCGCCGAGCCGCTCGGCGAGCCGGGCGCCGGCGCCGGTGGCGGAGGCCGAGGAGGAGAGGCGATCGATCCGCTGGGGGGCGTCGAGGACCTCGCCCGGCGGTGCCTGCGTGTGGCGGGCCCCCGGGCGTTCGCCCAGGATCCCCTGCGGGTGCTGCGCCTCGTGCGGCTGGCCGTGGAGCTCGACTTCGAGCCTGACGCCGCCACGCGCGCGCTCGCACGCACACACGCAGCAGGGCTGGGCGGAGTCGCCGGCGAGCGCGTCTTCATGGAGCTGTGCCGCATCCTCGACGCCCCCAGCGCCGTGCACGGCCTGGAGCTGATGGGGGAGGTGGGCGCCACTCCCGTCGTGCTCCCCGAGATCGACGCGTTGCGGAACGTCGAGCAGAGTCGCTTCCACCACCTCGACGTGTACGACCACACGCTCGAGGTGCTCGCCCGGACGATCGCGCTACAAGGGGACCCCGCGGTGCTGGTGGGGCGCGAGCGCGGCCGGGAACTGGCGGCGCTGCTCTCCGAGCCGCTGGCCGACGGGCTGACCCGTGGGGGCGCGCTGCGCTGGGGTGCGCTGCTGCACGATGCCGCCAAGCCGCTGACGCGCGAGGTGCGTCCAACGGACGGGCGCGTCACCTTCATCGGGCACGACGCCCTGGGGGCGCAGCTCGCCGGCGAGGTGCTCGCCAGGATGCGGGCGAGCGCGCGGTTGCAGGCGCAGGTGGCGGCGCTCGTGCGCCACCACCTGCGGTTGGGTTTTCTCGTGCACGACCTCCAGCCGCTGGCGCACCGCAGCGTGTTCGCCTACCTCTGCGCCTGCGAGCCCGTGGAGGTCAACGTCACGCTGCTGTCCGTCGCCGACCGCCTCGCCACCCGCGGAGACCGGGCTCAGGAGTCGATCGACGCGCACCTGGGTCTTGCGCGCACGATGCTCACGGACGCCCTCGCCTGGCGCGCCGACGGCCCACCGCGGCCGTTGGTGCGCGGGGACGAGCTCGCGCGCGAGCTTGGCATTCCCGAGGGCCCGCGTCTGGGCGAGTTGCTGGAGGAGCTCGCTGCGGCCCGCTACGCCGGGGAGATCACCACCCGCGCGCAGGCGCTCGATTACGCGCGGCGAGCGGGCACCAGCGGAGCCGGCTGACCGTGAGCCCGGTAGGCGGCGTTCAAGGCCGCGACCGCCAGCCTGTACGACTGCGCGGGGCGGTGGCCGGTGAAGGTGACCGTGAGCGAGCCGGACCCGCCCCGCAGCGGGATCGTCGCGCCGGCCACCGGTCCCTGCGCGGTTCGGGCGTGGCGCGCCCACGCGGGCAGCGTCCAGGTCAGGGCGGTGCCCGGGGTCAGGGCGCTCCTCCAGGTCAGGGTCTCCCCGCGGGTGCTCGAGCGCTCGGTAAAGGAGACGAGCCCACGGTCGGTGGGCGCGGCCGCGACGGTGATGTGCTGGCCCGGCTCAAGCCAGGCGGGGCTCGCGCCGCGCAGCAGGGCGACGCTGCCGCCGGGGACTTCGTCCACGAGCAGGTTGCGCAAGAGCGCCACGTAGTCGCCCGCGAAGGTGCCGTGGGGGGCCAGGTCGACCGCCGAGGCACGGGGCCCGAACGGCGCGATGCCCCACTCCCAGCCGGCGTCGGTGGAGGTGGTGTGGACGAGCTCCGCGTAGAGGCCCGCGACCGCGGCCGAGGCGTCCCCGGCGGCGAGCTCGGTCTGAAAGATGCTGAACCCGAGGTAGTCGTGCAGGCTGTGGCCGTCTGCGTAGGTGGGCAGCCCCTGGGACATATGCGCGCGCGCCCACGCCACCGTGGCGCTGACCGCCGGGGAGGTCGCGGGGAGGACCTGGACGGGGTAGGCCGCGTCGTAGTTGCCCCAGTCCTGTCCGCCGGGGGCGTCGAGCACCGGCGGGATGTGCCCGGCGCGAGCGACGGCAACCGCGAGCGCGTGGTCCAGCGACGCCTCGAAGCGGTCGTCGACCGCCTGCCAGGCAGTGGCCAGGTCACCGCGCCCGGCCAGCGTGGCGTCGGCGACCGCTGAGCGCAGTCCGGCGGCAGCCCAGAGGTCATCGCCGGTTATGTGCCCCTGAGCCAGCTCGTCGTCGTGCGGGTCGCCCGGGGGCAGCAGCCCCAGCCGGTCGGTCGCCGTGACCGCCGAGAGCCAGTTGACCGCGGCGCCGATGCGAGCGAGCTGAGCGGCGGCGTAGGCGGGGTCCTGTGTGAGCTGCGCGTGCTGGTCGAGCGCCCACAGCGCCTGGCCGAATCCGTCGTACTGGCCGGCGCGGCTGATGAACAGCCCGTCGGGCTGCTGCAGGGTGTCCATGAACGCCAGGTTCTGCGCGGCTTGCGCGTGTAGGCCGGCGAGGTCGAGTGCATCGGTCTCCAGCGCCGCGTCGCGGATCCAGAACGCCTGGTACTGGAGCTTGTTGACGCCCTGCACCCAGCCGGAGGGAGTCCGGTAGCGCGAGGACAGGATCTCGGTGAGCGCCGCCCGGTAGGTCGCCGACACCTTGGCCTCGGGCACGCTGATCTGCATAGCGCCCGCCTCTTCGGCTGCCCACATGCGCCCCAGCTCCGCGCGGGCGCTGGGCAGAGGCACGCCGTCGAGGGCACGGTCGGCGCCGGCGCCGGAGGGCGGCGGGTCGAGCGGGATCTGCCATGTGAGGCTGAGCCGGCTGTGCGCCCGCAAGAGGGCCCTGAACAGCCTCGCGTCGTGGGGCGCGGTGAGTGTGTTCGCGCTCGTGGTGTGCAGCGGACGGCTGGGGGCGGCCGGGCCGCGCGCCAGCAGCAGTCCGGAGCGGTCGAGGTCCCGTCCGGCGACGCTGTAGCGGAAGGCCGGGGAGAAGGGTTGGCCCGGCTGGTCGTAGAGTCCGGCGGGCTGGCCGGTCGCTGGCCGTTCGTAGCGGTAGGCGCCGGTCGGGAGGCCGCGCGCGCCGCGGACCTGGGGTCCGCGCGTGTAGGCGATCGCCAGCGCCACCTGGGCCTCGCGCGGAGTATCTGAGCCGTTCGTGACGGTCACCGTGTCATACGCGACGGGCCGCCCGGCGACGGCGACGGCGAAGATCGTCCGGGTGTAGCGCACCTGTCCGTCGAAGAGGGTGCTCGACAGCAGCGGCAGGGACGGGGTGGGCAGCGTGCGGGTCGGCTGGTTCCAGGCCACCAGTCGCCGGCCGAAGCGCAGCTCGTACTCAGCCCAGCCCGTGTACAGGTCCCCTTCGGGTGTGATCTCACCTCCGGAGACCATGCCGGGCACGGCGACCTGGTCGGTTGGCGCCGAGAGGAAGCCTGTGGTCGGCGGGGAGGCGACTGCGGCATCGGGGGAGAGAGCGAGAGCCGCCGTGAGGGTGGCAGCGAGGAGGAGCGGCCACCGACGCGGCCCGTGCAAGCGTCCCATGGACAGTGAGATTGTATTCTGGTCCGGTGCCTAGGGGCCCACGTCCCAATATCTGCCGGCCTGGATGCGGCCGCTCCGCGGCGGTCTGCGCCACCCGCGATGCTCGGCGTGCCACCAGCACGCCTGCGCTCGCGCGCTGGCCGAAACGGGGATGCTCGCCGGAGGCGAGTGTCTCCCGGCTTCGGTCATCCCATCCACGGATCGACCACCCCAGATCCGGCATCTATCGTGACGAGAGCCCTCGGACGACGCCATGACCGACTCCGACCCCGACTGCATCTTCTGCAAGATCGTCGCCGGCGAGCTGCCCGCCACGATCGTCGCGCAGGACGAGCTCACGGTTGCCTTCATGGACATCAGCCCTGCAACCCGCGGCCACGCCCTGGTCATCCCCCGCCGCCACACGCGCGACCTGCTGAGCATCGAGGCCGAGGATCTACACGCCACGACGGCCGCCGCGCAGCGCCTGGCCGAGCGAATGCGCGGGCGGCTGGGGGCGGAGGGGGTCAACCTGCTCAACTCCTGCGGCGCCGCCGCGTGGCAGACCGTCTTCCACTTCCACGTCCACGTGATCCCGCGCTACGCCGGAGATCCGCTGCGCCTGCCGTGGTCCCCCGCCGCGGGAGACCCTGAGGAGATCGCGGCCGCCGGGCAGGAACTCGCCCGCGCGTAGCGAACCGCTACATGACCCACGGCGAACCCAACCCTCCCGAACCGCTACATAACCGCTCCCCTCGTGTTCATGCTCCGTATGCCCCGCAGACCCCGTAGACCTCACAGGCTCAACGTGCGCCGCGCATCGACGCTGGCGCTCCTCGCGGGCGTCGGCCTGACGCTGGCACTGCCCGCGACCGGCGCGGCGAAGCTCTCCGAAGTGGGGGTGATCCCGGAAACGACGCCGCCCTCCACGCCGAGCTGTCCAACCTCGTGCCTGGCTGTGACCCGCACGACCGGCTACCAGGTGAAGGTGGGCAGCACGCGCGGCCTGGTCACCGCGCCCCGCGAAGGAACCGTCGTGGCGTGGACGATCACGCTCGGCAAGCCCAACGCAACGCAGGTCAAGTTCTTCAACGCCAACGAGGGCGGGCCCGCGTCGGCCGCGATCGCCGTGCTGGCGCCCGCACCCAAGCCGAACCTCGCCTACAAGCTCGTGGCGCAGAGCCCCGTGGTGCCGCTCGAAAAGTACTTCGGCAAGACCGTCCAATTCCCGCTCGCCAACACGATCGCGGTCAAGAAGGGCTACGTGATCGCGCTTGCCGTCCCCACGTGGGCCCCCGCGCTTGCGCTGGGCTTCACCAACGAAACCTCCTGGCGGGCGAGCCGACCCCGCAGCCAGTGCTCGAGCACCAGCGCCCAGTCGGTACAGCAGCTCGGGGCGGCCGTGCAGTACTACTGCCTCTACCGCCAGGCCCGCCTCACCTACAGCGCCACGCTGATCTCGACTCCCTAGAGCGCCCGCTGGGCTGTTTCCGTAGGATCGCCTGGGTGAGCAGGCGATGATCTCGATCACGAGCAAGTCCCCATATGCAGTGTTGGCCCTCGCCGAGCTGGGCCGCAGCGCGGGCGAGGGACCGGTGCCGATCGGGGAGCTCGCGCGTCGGCGGGGGGTGCCGGTGCAGTTCCTGGAGCAGCTGTTCGCGGTGCTGCGCCGCGCGGGGGTGCTCACCTCCCAGCGGGGCGTCAAGGGCGGCTACCGCTTCGCCCGGGACCCCGCGACAGTGAGCGTGCTCGAGGTGGTGGAGCTGCTCGACGGCCCCCTCGGCCGCGACGCCCAGGGCGTCTTCGCGGACGCGGCGGCGGCGGCGCGCGAGGTGCTGGAGCGCACGACGATTGCCGACGTCGTCGAGCGCGAGGCGCGGGAAGCGGGCGCGAGCATCTACCACATCTGATTCAGGCCCGTGCGCCGTCAAACCCGTACAACGCGCGCCCGCGCCCGCTTGTTCGCGTACATCGCGCGGTCGGCAGCGTCCAGGGCAGTGGCGTCGTCGAGCGTCTCGCGGTCGAGCAGCGTGAAGCCGGTGGAGGCGGCGAGGCGCACGAGGGTCTCGCCGGTGTCAACGGTGCAGGTGGCGATCACCTGGCGGAGGTCCTCGCAGACGATCTCGGTGCCACGGAGGTCCATGTGGGGAAGCAGCACGGCGAACTCGTCGCCGCCGAGGCGCGCGACCAGGTCGGTGGCGCGCAGGCGCCGCGTGAGCATCCGTGCAACGGCGCGCAGCGCCTCGTCGCCGACGCGGTGGCCGTGGAGGTCGTTGACCGCCTTGAAGCCGTCGAGGTCGATCGCGATCAGCGCTGCTTGCTCCTCGTAGCGCTGGCAGCGCCCGACCTGGTGGCGGAGGTCGTGCTCGAAGAGGCGGCGGTTGCGTAGCCCCGTGAGCGGGTCGTGGTCGGCGAGGTGGCGCAGGTGCTCCTCCAAGCGCTTGCGCTCGGAGATGTCCTGCATCTGGACGATGAAGTGCAGCGGACAAAGCTCGCGGTCGCGCACGAGCGAGACGGAGAGCAGCGCTGAGAGCGTCTCGCCGGCGGCGTTGAAGTAGCGCTTCTCGACCTGGTAGGTGGAGAGCTCCCCGTCCAGCAGTTGGCGGCGCCGGCCGGCGTCGTTGTCGCGGTCCTCGGGGTGGGTGAAGTCGTGGAAGCGGCGGCGCAGGAGCTCCTCGGAGGTGTAGCCGGTGATGTCGCAGAGCGCCTGGTTGACAAGCACCCAGCGGCCGTCGGGGTCGAGCAGGCCGGTGCCGAGCGGCGCGCGCAGGAAGACCTCCTCGAAGTGCTCGCGGGAGTGGCGCTCGGGCTGCCCCACCGGAGCGGGGTCGGGTTGCTCCGCGAGTGCGCGAGCGGGGTCGGAGAGGTCGAGGATCACAGCCACGCCGCTGGAGATCTCCGCGGAGGGGGGACCGCCGGCGGGGGCGAGCGGCCCCACGTCGAGCGCCAGCCGCGGGCGCCCGTCCGCCCCGAGGATCCTCCGCGAGCGCGTCTCCCCGCGCAGCGCGGAGCGGCAGAGCGGCTCGATCTGCAGCCAGAGCTCCGGCGCGAAGGACTCCGCCAGCGCGTGGCCCTCCCGGTAGGCCGGCGAGCTCGCGCGGGGCCCGAGTGCGCGACCGGCCGCGACGAGCAGCCGCAGGTCGGTGTCGAAGACGGCGATCAGGGCGCCGGGTAGGTCCTCCCGAGGGAGGGACGCAGTGTCCTCGAAGCCCGCGAGCAGCGGCTCGGGGTCCTCGCGAGCGGGGGTGGCCATGTGCTTGTATCGGCCGGCACCAGGGCGGGCTTGACGGCTATTGTCGTGCGGTGCCCCGAATCTCGATCAACATTGCGGAGCTTGTGGGGGAGACTCCCATGGTGAGTCTGCCGGCGCTGCTCGGGGAGCACGAGCGGGAGGCCGGGGTGGGGCTGTTCGCAAAGCTCGAGGCGACCAACCCGGGGGGGAGTGTGAAGGACAGGATCGGGGTCGCGATGATCGAGGCCGCTGAGGCGGAGGGAAGAATCGAGCCGGGGCGCACGACGATCGTGGAGGCCACCAGCGGCAACACCGGGATCGCGCTCGCGTTTGTGTGTGCGGCGAAGGGCTACGAGCTCGTGCTGACTCTGCCCCAGGGGATGAGCCGCGAGCGGGAGAGCCTGCTGAAGCTGTACGGGGCGAGGGTGCAGATAACCGAGTCGCTGGGGGGGATGAGCGAGGCGGTGGCGGCCGCCCAGGAGCTCGCGCGCAGCGAGCAGGTGTGGCTGCCCGACCAGTTCTCAAACCCAGCCAACCCGCAGGCGCACCGGCGCACAACTGGGCCGGAGATCGAGCGCGCGCTGGAGGGCCCGCCCGACGTGCTGGTGGCGGGCGTGGGCACCGGTGGGACGATCACCGGAGCGGGGGGCTACCTGCGCGAGCGCAACCCAAAGCTGCGGGTGGTGGCGGTCGAGCCGCAGGGCTCGCCGGTCCTCTCGGGAGGCTGCCCCGGCCCGCACCGCATCCAGGGCATCGGCGCAGGCTTCGTGCCGCCGGTCCTGGAGCGCGAGCTGCTGGACGAGGTGGTGGCGGTCTCCGACGACGACGCGATCCAAACGGCGTGGAGCTGCGCCCGCCGCACGGGCTTGCTGGCGGGCATCTCCGGCGGAGCAGCGCTGTGGGCGGCGCTGCAGGTCGCCGCCCGCGAGGAGTCCCGCGGCCAGCGGATCGTGGTGATCGTGCCGGACTCCGGCGAGCGCTACGTATCCCAGGCGTTCTTCGCGCCGTAGGGTCAAAAGAGGCTCGCTACCCTGAGGGGATGCTCGGAGTGGGCACGTTCGCGGGGGTCGTCAAGGAGCTGCGCCGCGATGTGGCCGCGGCGCGCGACCGTGATCCCGCGGCGCGCGGGGTGGGGCTGGCGGAGATCGTGGCGACGTGGCCGGGCATCCATGCGCTGCTCTCTCACAGGGTGGCCCATGCGCTGCACGAGGCGGGGGTGCCGCTGGTGCCGCGCACGCTGGCGATGGTCACCCGGACGCTGACGGGGATCGAGATCCACCCGGCGGCACAGATCGGCGAGGGCCTGTTCATCGACCACGGCGCAGGAGTCGTCGTGGGGGAGACGGCGACGATCGGCGACAACGTAACGCTCTACCAGGGCGTGACGCTGGGGGGCACGGGCTTTGCCACGGGCAAGCGCCACCCGACGGTGCAGGACAACGTGACGATTGGCTCGGGGGCGAAGCTGCTGGGGCCGATCACGGTCGGCCACGGGGCGAAGATCGGCGCGAACACAGTGGTGATCACCGACGTGCCGCCGAACTCCACGGTGGTCGGCAACCCAGGCCATCCGGTGCGCGTGGACGGCCGCCGCCCGGAGGGCCCCGACGCCGACTGGATCCACCTGCCGGACCCGATCGCGGAGGCGCTCGGCGGCCTCTCCAGCCGCATCGGGGCGCTGGAGCGCGCGGTAGGCGAGCTCTCCGGCGGGCGCCTGGAGCCCGCCGCGAAGGTCAGGCCGCTGCGGCCGGTGAAGGGCCCGAACCCCGCGGGGGGTTGATCCGCGCGGGGGTTGATCCCCGGGTGGCGCTGCGCCGGCAGTCGAACGCGCCGTCGCGTCCGCCACGGCGGGTACGGTCACGCACGACAAAATCCGCTGTGTGCGATGCGGGTGGGGCGACGATGGGTGAAGGGAGCGCTCTGTGCGTAGGCGAGCTGTCGGGGTGGCGACGACGATCTGCGTGGCGCTGGTGCTGCCAGCGGCGGCCGGGGCGACTCCGACGTGGCTGGCGGCGAGCCCTCTCTCGCAATCGGGGGCCGTGTTTGCGGATACCGCGATGGGATCGGACGGTGGCGCGGCCGTGACGTGGTTGGGACCCGGACAGGTGGTGCAGGTCGCCACACGCCTGCCGCTCGGGGGCTTCTTGTCCCCGCTCGACCTCTCGGTGGCCGGGGAAAACCGCGTTCCCCAGGTGGCCGAGGACGCCGCGGGGGACGCGACCGTCGTCTGGTACGGCAGCCTCGGGTCGAACTACCTCGTGCAGGCCGCCACCGTGACGGACGGAATGTCCTCGGCTCCGGTGACGCTCTCGGCGGCAGGGAAGAACGCCGTCCTCCCGACGGTCGCCATGAACGACCGCGGGGACACGGTCGTGGCCTGGACGCGCGGCGAAGGCTCCAACGGCATCGTTCAGGCGTCGTTCCGCCCGGCCGGGGGGAGCTTCGGCGCCCCCGTGAGCCTCTCCACCGGCGGTGAAAGCGCCACTGCGCCACGGGTCACGATCGACGACGCGGGCAATGCCACGGTCGTCTGGGATCGGTACAACGGCGTCCACGAACTCGTGGAAGAGGCGACACGCCCGGCGGCGACCGGCAGCTTCTCCAAACCGGCGGTGCTCTCCAACGAAGCCGAATACGCGATCCAGCCGTTCGTGGCGGTGAACGCCGAGGGCGACACGGCCGTCACCTGGGCCGCCTCCAACGGCGCCGATCACCTCGTTCAGGTCGCGGTGCGTCCCGCCGGCGGGACGTTCGACAAAGCCGTGAGCGTCTCCGCCGAAGGAGCGGACGCACAGTTCCCCCAGGTCGCGCTCGACGGGCGCGGGGATCCGAGCGTCGTGTGGACACGCGAATTCGTCGTCCAGTACGCGGCCGGCACGCCGTCGGGCGCCTTCCCGGAAGTTCAGAGCCTGGCGTTCGCGTCGTGGGCCCCCAGCATCGCGGAGGACCCCGCCGGGGACACGCTGGTCAGCTACGACAACGTGCTGAGCAACAGCGCCTTCGCGCTCGTGCGTCCCGCTGCAGGACGGTTCGGCGAGCCCCAGGAAGTGTCCCCCACCGGACAGATCGTGAGCCCCAACGGCGAGAGCGACGAGCAGGGGCTCAACACGGCGATGGACAGCGACGGCGACGGCGTGGTCGGCTTCACCATCCAGGGCGGCGAAGAACTCCCCGAGGTGAGCTTGCTCGACGCGGGAGGGCCGACCCTGGGGAACGTGTCGATCCCGGCGACCGCGACCGCCGGGGCGCCCACGAGCTTCTCGGTGACGCCGGTTGACCAGGTCGATCCGACGCCCGGCGTCTCGTGGGCCTTCGGCGACGCCTCGACCGCGAGCGGGGACACGGTGACGCACACTTTCGTCGACCCCGGCACCTACAGCGTGTCGGTGACGGCCACCGTCGCGCCCGGCGACTCGGTGATGCGGACTGCCGCGATCGCCGTCGCCGCGCCCGTGCCCGTGGGCGCCCCGTTCGGTGTTCCCGCGTTCCAAGCGGCGACGTTAGGCTCCCCGACCGTCACCGCCGACAGCCACGGGCGTGTGCATCTGACGATCGCCTGCCCCGCAGGTGGAGCGGCCTGCGCGGGGGCTGCGACGTTGACCCTGCCCGCCACCGCAAGCGGCCTGGCGGTGGCGGCCCGTGCGCCGAGCACCCCCGTGACCGTCGCCGCCGGCCACGCCCCCTTCAGCGCTGTGGCGGGAAACTCGACGACGGTGAGCGTCGCGCTGCCCACCACGGTGCTCCAACTGCTGAAGCGCCACCACAGCCTGACGCTCACCGTCGCCGTCGAATCGCACGGCGCCTCCGACCAGAGCGCGACCATGAGCGCCCACGTGCTCGTCAAGGCCTACGCCAAACCGAAGCAGCCGAAGCGGAAAAAGAAGCAGTAGTCGCCGCTCGGGCGTCGTAGTAGACGCGCGTCGCGTCGTGGGGCCTCGGTACAAGCACCGGCGCCATGGCTTTAGAACCGGTTTCAAAATAGGCGGTGCGTCCGTGGCGATCCAGCGCCGCGTCCAGGGGCGCATCCGGGCGTGCCGATCTTTTTGAAACTGGTTCTTAGTAGTACACGCACCGACAGCGGTGGCGCGGGCGCGCCTTGTACTTCGGAGCCCGCCCGTGGTTCCACAGGCGGTTGTCGAGCACGCGCGGCGGGATCCCCGTGCGTACTGAGAGCAGCTCGCAGGCGTGCACCGCGCAGGCGCGGATCTCACGCTCGGCACCGCCCGGTGGGAGCAGTTCGCCGGCGTCGATGCGGGCGGCGAGCGACTCGTCGTAGAGCAGCACCCCCTCGCAGCGCAGCACGTGGGGGACGAGGTTGTCGGCGAAGATCGTCAGGCGGTCGAGGTCGGCGAAACTTGCCACCCCCGCCAGTGCAAGGTCGGAGGCGACGATCTGGGCGCGCTTGTAGAAGTCGCGGTCGTCGAACATCGCCATCCCCCGTGCCAGCTGTTCGGCCAGCCGCTCCGCGGAGCCGTTGCACTGCGCCACGACGTCGAGCGCGCGACGCTCTCCAAGGAAGCGCCCCAGCTCGCGCAGCCCCTGGGCGTAGAGGCTCATCAGCTCGTGGTCGGGTGACTGGTCGAGGATCCGAGCGAGTGTGCGGGTGTCCACCGCGCGCAGCCACGCCGCGGTCGGTGGGCCCTCGGCGCGCACGTGGTCGGCGAGCGCCCACGCGACTGTGAAGTACCCGCTCACGGGGTGGCCTGCGTCGAGGCGCTTGCGCAGCGTGGGGAACCACCCCGAGCCGAAGTTGACGGCGTCGAGCGCCAACAGGTAGTCCGCCACATCCGCTGGCTCGCCCTCCAGGTAGTGGCGCACCGGGTCCAGGGCTGAAGCCGACCCGCCCGGAGCCGCTGGCGCGGCGATCTCCTCCAGGCGCCCGCCGGCGAGAGCGTCCTCGTCGATCCGCACACACTGCGCCTGCGCGGCGATCTGCGCGCAGCCTGTGCGGACCTCTTCTAGCAGGGACATGGCGCAAACGTTAAGGCCAGGCGGGTAGGCGGGGAGCGGCCGCGGGTCGTCGTCCAGAACAGGCAGGGAGTGGGTGGGACAGCGCATCACCGGGCAGGGACCGAAGAGAGTGGCTCGGGCAAGCTGGAAGGCGACGGGGATTCGCCAACAACGTTAAGGCCAGGCGGGTAGGCGGGGAGCGGCTGCGGGTCGTCGTCCAGAACAGGCAGGGAGTGGGTGGGACAGCGCATCACCGGGCAGGGACCGAAGAGAGTGGCTCGGGCAAGCTGGAAGGCGACGGGGATTCGCCAACGGGCCGGCCGGGGGCGCAACTATGCTTGCAACGATGGTCGAAAACCCTCACGCGGAGCACCTCCAGGAGCTGCTGGAGGGCCTCAACGAGCCCCAGCGCGAGGCGGTCACGCACGGGGAGGGGCCGCTGCTGATCCTCGCGGGGGCCGGCTCAGGCAAGACGCGGGTACTCACCCACCGCGTCGCCTTTCTGATCTACACCGATCAGGCGCAGGCGGGGGAGATCCTCGCGATCACGTTCACCAACAAGGCTGCCAAGGAGATGCGTGAGCGGGTCGAGCGCCTGCTCGGCCACGGCACGCGCGGCATGTGGTTGATGACCTTCCACGCGGCCTGCGCGCGCATCCTGCGCGCCGACGCGGAGCGGCTCGGGTACACGCGCCAGTTCACGATCTACGACCAGGCCGACGCGCGGCGGCTGACCAAGCGGTGCATGGACGCCGTCGGTGTCGACCCCAAGCGCCACACCCCGGCCGCGATCCACAACCAGATCTCCTCCGCCAAGAACAAGCTGCTCGACGCCGCCGCCTACGGCCAGGCAGTCGGGTCCGCCTTCGAGGAGATGGTCGCCGAGGTGTACACCCTCTACGAGCGCGACCTGCACCGGATGAACGCGATGGACTTCGACGACCTGTTGTTCCGCACCGTCAACCTGCTGGAGCTCTTCGAGGAGTCCCGCGAGCGCTACGCCTCGAGCTTCCGCCACGTCCTGGTCGACGAGTACCAGGACACCAACCACGCGCAGTACCGCTTCCTGCAGCTGCTCGTGGGCGGTGGGCGCCAGGCGCCCGCGCGCGGCGAGCGCGTGCGGCTTGAGGGCCACCGCAACCTCGCGGTGGTGGGCGACGACGCGCAGTCGATCTACAGCTTCCGCAACGCCGACATCCGCAACATCCTCGACTTCCAGGAGGACTTCCCCGACGCGCGCGTGGTCAAGCTCGAGCAGAACTACCGCTCCACCCAGACGATCCTCTCGGCCGCCAACGCCGTGATCGCCAATAACCGCGGCGGGATCGCCAAGCGCCTGTGGAGCGAGCTGGGCACGGGCGAGCCGCTGCACGTCCGCGAGCTCGACGACGAGCACGCCGAGGCGCGCTTTGTGGTGGGCGAGATCGAGCGGCTCGTCGACGAGGGCGCCTCGCGCACGGAGATCGCTGTGCTGTACCGCACCAACGCGATGTCGCGGGTGCTCGAGGACACGCTCGTGCGCCACGAGATCGCCTACCAGGTGATCGGTGGGACGAAGTTCTACGAGCGCGCCGAGATCAAGGATGCGATCGCGTACCTCTCGTGGTTGGCCAACCCGTTCGATGTGGTGAGCTTCATGCGTGTGGCAAATTCACCTCGGCGCGGCCTCGGGCAGACCTCGCTCGGGCGCATCGTGGCGTACTCCGCGACCGTCGGCGTCTCGGTGTGGGAGGCGGCGTCCGCCCCCGAGGAAATCCCCGGCCTCGGCGCCGCCGCAGTGAAGGCGCTGCGACGCTTCATGGACACGATGGACGAGCTGCGCACTCGTGTCGAGCAGCGGGTCCCCGTCGGCGACCTGCTGGAGGCGGTGCTCTCGCAGACCGGCTACGTCGAGGCGCTCGAGGCCGAGCGCACGATCGAGGCGCAGGGGCGCCTGGAGAACCTCGAAGAGCTGGTGGGGGTCGGCCGCGAGTTCGACGCCACCGCGGAGGCGCAGCAGGACACGCTCGGCGTGTTCCTGCAGCAGATCGCGCTCGTCGCCGACGCCGACTCCCGCAGCGCAGACGAGGGGCTCGTGACGCTGATGACGCTGCACAACGCCAAGGGTCTGGAGTACCCCGTGGTGTTCATCGCGGGCATGGAGGACGGCGTGTTCCCCCACTCGCGCGCACTCGACGAAGGCGCCCTGGAGGAGGAGCGGCGCCTCTTCTACGTGGGCGTCACGCGCGCAATGCGCACGCTCTACCTGACCCGCGCGCGCCGGCGCGCGGTGTTCGGGTCGCAGACCTACGGCTTCCCGAGCCGCTTCCTCGCCGAGGTGCCCGCCGAGCTGACCGACCGCGAGGAGGAGGAGGCACTGGCGGTGGGCGGCACTGCCGGATGGTCCCCACACGGCGCCACCGCGCCCAACGGGCTGCCCGACCGCACGCTCGCCCGCGCCGGGAGTTGGGCCTCAGCCGGCAGCTGGGCGTCCGCCACGGGCGTCAAGGCCGCTCGCCCGTCCGCAGGGCACGGGCGGTCTGTGGCCAGCGGGCGCTCGAGGCGAGCCCCCGCCGCGGACTCCTACCGGCTCGGCGAGGACGTCACGCACGCCTCCTTCGGGGAGGGCGTCGTCACCGGCGTGGAGCCCGACGGGGTGATCGTCGTGCGGTTCGCCGGCGACGGCTCGGAACGCAAGCTGCTCACCGAGCTGACCCCGCTCACGCGCAAGTAGCATCCCCACCCCATGAGCGCCACGATCATCGACGGCAAGGCAGTCGCCGCGCGCGTGCGCGCGCAGGTCGCCGATGATGTGGGCAAGTTCGTCCAACGCACCGGGCGCGCGCCGGGGCTTGCGACCGTGTTGGTCGGCGACGACCCAGGCTCCGCGGTGTACGTGGGGGGCAAGCAGCGCGCGTGCGCGGAGGTGGGGATGACGCCCTTCGACCGGCGGCTGCCAGCCGAGGCCACCCACGCGGAGGTCGCGGAGCTGCTGCACGCCCTCAACGCCGACGACGCAGTCAGCGGGGTGCTGCTGCAGCTGCCGGTGCCCGCTCACCTGGACGGCCCCACCCTCACTGGCCTGATCGACCCGGCCAAGGACGTGGACGGCTTGACCCCGGTCAACGCCGGTCTGCTCTCGCTCGGGAGGCCTGGGCCCCGGCCGTGCACCCCACTCGGGGTGATGGAGCTGCTCGCGAGTGTCGGGGCGGGCGGCGAGGGGAAGGTCGAGGGCACCGTGAGGGCGGGCGGAGAGCGGAAGACTGAGGGCGCCGATGGGGCAGGCGGGGACCTGCAGATCGAAGGCGCCGAGGCGGTGGTCGTGGGGCGCTCCAACCTCTTCGGCAAGCCGATGGCCCAGCTCCTGCTCGAGGCCAACGCCACCGTGACCGTGTGCCACTCCCGCACCCGCGAGCTCGCAGCGGTGTGCGCCCGGGCGGACATCCTGATTGCCGCTGTCGGGCGTCCGCGCCTGATTGCCCGCGAGTTCGTGAAGCCGGGCGCGGTTGTGATCGATGTGGGCATGAACCGGCTCACGCCCGAGCAGGCCGGCAACTCCAGCGGTCTGGTCGGCGACGTTGACTTCCCCGCCGTCTGCAAGGTCGCCTCGGCGATCACCCCCGTGCCAGGCGGCGTAGGGCCGATGACCGTGGCGCTGCTGCTGCGCAACACCCTGAGCGCCGCCCGCCGCCAGGCTGGGATCGAGGATTGACGGCGGCGTGGCCAAGCGCGAAGATCGTGCGATGAAGTCGCGGGCGGACGGGATGCGGTGGCGCCCGTGAGCCTGCGCCGTCTGCGCTTGGGGGAGCTGCTCGCCTTGGCGGGAGCGATCTGCCTGATCGTCGCGCTGACGCTGCCGTGGTACGAGAACTCGCAGGGCAAGCTGAGCGCGTGGGCGACGTTCGGGGCGGCTGTCGCACTGCTGATCCTCGCTGCCGCAGGGGCGCTCGCGCTCGTGGTGGCGACCGTCACCGAGCGCACCACCGCGCTCCCCGTCGCGGCCGCGGTGTGGAGCACGCTGTTCGGGTTCGTTGGGTGCGCCGCCGCCGTTGTGCGGCTGCTCGAGCGCCCCGACCACGCCACCGAGCTGTGCGCAGGCGCGTGGCTCGCGTTGATCGGAGCGCTCGCCGTGCTGGTCGGCAGTTGGCAGTCGATACGTGACGAACGCACCGGCCTGTACCCGCCCGACGCAACCCCGCCCCGCCCGGCGCCACCAGCTGGGGCAGGGTAGCCGCGCTCCGCCGTGGAGCTCGACTTCGCACAGCTGCGCCGAGGGCAGTGGATCATCGCGGGCGGCGCGGTCGCGCTGTGCATCGCCACGTTCCTCTTCAAGTGGTTCGGCGGCGCCGCCACCGGCAGCGTGCCGGGCGGCGCGACTGTCACGATCAGTTCGAGCGCCAACGCGTGGCACAGCCTCAGCGACACGCGCTGGCTGCTGTTGGCGACGATCCTCGTCGCCCTCGCTCTGATCTTCGCGGCTGCGGCCGAGCGCGAGCTGCCCAGCCCGATCGCGCCGAGCGCGATCCTTGCCGGCTTCGCCGGGGTGAGCGCGGTCTGCGTGCTCTACCGCATCCTCGACCACCTGCACGCGTCCGCCACGTTCGGGTCGGTGTCGGTCACCTACGGCGCGCAGCTCGGCCTCTACCTCGGGTTCCTCGCGTGTCTCGCGGTCCTCTACGGCGCAGTCGTCGATCTGCGCGAAGCGGGCGCCGGGTCCTGGCGCCGCGCGGCATAGAATCCGCGCGGTGATCGACCGCGAGGAAGTTCTGCACGTCGCACGCTTGGCGCGCCTCCAGCTCGACGACGGCGAGGTCGAGTCGATGGCGCGCGAGCTCTCCGGCGTGCTCGACCACATTGCCCGGATCGCGGAGCTCGACCTCGACGAGGTGCCGCCCACGACGCACGTCGTGGAGGTCACAGGTCAGCTGCGCCCCGACGAGCCGCGGCCCTGCCTGCCACGCGAGGTCGCGCTCGCCTCCGCGCCCGCCGTCGCGGACGACGGTTTTCTCGTCCCCAGCCCCCAGGCGTGAACGCGCCTGAGATCATCGACCTGTCCGCCGCGCGGGCGGTAGCGGCGATCGAAGCTGGCGGGCTCTCCGCCGCGGAGCTGTTCGACGCCTACCGTGCGCGCGCTGCAGCGGACGAGCTCAACTGTTTCACCTGGGTCGCTGGGGGCGAGTCCGCGCCTGAGTTCGAGTCCGGGGCGCCCCTGCGCGGGGTGCCGCTCGCCGTCAAGGATCTCTTCTGCACCGAGGGCGTGCCCAGCCAGTCGGGCTCGCGCATCCTCGAGGACTACCGCCCTCCCTACACCGCCACCGTCGTCGAGCGGTTGGCCCGCGCCGGCGCACCGCTGCTGGGGAAGACCAACCAGGACGAGTTCGCGATGGGTTCTTCCACCGAGAACTCCGCCTTCGGGCCCACGCTGAACCCCTGGGATCGCGCGCGCGTGCCCGGGGGGTCCTCCGGGGGGAGCGCCGCCGCGGTCGCCGCCGGCCTCGCCCCGTGGGCGCTCGGCACCGACACTGGCGGTTCGATCCGCCAGCCCGCCGCGCTCTGCGGGATCGTCGGCCTGAAACCGACCTACGGCGCCGTCTCGCGCTACGGCATGATCGCGTTTGCCTCCTCGCTGGACCAGGCTGGGCCGCTCACCCGCGACGTGACCGACGCGGCTCTGCTGCTGCGCCACATGGTCGGTCGCGACGAGCGCGACGCGACCTCGTTGACGTTCCCGGAGCAGATCGCCACGCCCGCCGCCGAGACTCTGAAGAACGTGCGGCTGGGAGTGCCCGGGGAGTTGCGTCAACCGGTGGGCGCTTCCGCCGGCGCCGCGGTTCAGCCGAGCGTGCGGGCCCGCTTCGAGGAGACGCTCGCACGAGCGGAGGCTCTGGGCGCGGAGCTCGTCGAGGTCGAGTTGCCGCACGCACCGCACGCTCTCTCCGCCTACTACCTCCTGGCCCCCGCCGAGGCGTCCTCCAACCTCGCGCGTTTTGACGGGGTGCGCTACGGACTGCGAGCCGAGGACGCCACCGACCTGCTGGACCTCTACACCCGCACCCGCCACGACGGCTTCGGAGCGGAGGTCAAGCGGCGGATCATGCTCGGCACCTACGCCCTCTCCGCCGGCTACTACGACGCCTTTTACGGCCGCGCTCAGCGCGTGCGCACGAAGATCGCCGAGGACTTCCGGGCTGCCTTCGAGAGGGTTGACTTTATCGTCACCCCCACGTCCGCGACCGTCGCCTTCGAGTTGGGGGAGAAGGCGAGCGATCCGTGGTCGATGTACCTCAGCGACTACTTCACGGTGCCGATGTCGCTGGCGGGGATCCCGGCGATCTCGATCCCCTGCGGGCTCAGTGCCGAAAGCGACGGTGAGGGTGCCGCGGACTTGCCTGTGGGCTTTCAGATCGCGGGCCCCGCGTTCAGCGAGAACGATCTGCTGAACGTCGCCTACGCGCTAGAGCAGGCGCTCGGGTTCGACGGCGCGCGGGCGCGCGTCGGGGGGTCGGCGTGAGCGCGGTCGAGTACGAGCCGGTGATCGGCCTGGAGATCCACGTCCAGCTTGCGACCGCCACGAAGATGTTCTGCGGCTGTGCGCTCTCCTTCGGGGAGCCCCCCAACACCCGTACCTGTCCCGTCTGCCTGGGGCTGCCCGGCTCCCTGCCCGTCGCCAACGCACGTGCCGTGCACTTTGGGCTGATGATCGGGCTCGCGCTCGGCTGCGAGCTCGCCCCCCGCTCGATCTTTCACCGCAAGAACTACTTTTACCCCGACCTCCCCAAGGGCTACCAGATCTCCCAGTACGACGAGCCCCTCTGCCGCGGCGGGGGCCTCGGGGAGGTGCGCATCCACCGCGTGCACCTCGAGGAGGACGCCGCGAAGCTCGTGCACGCCGGGGCCTCCGGGCGCATCCACGGCTCCGACGCCTCCGTCGTGGACTTCAACCGCGGCGGCACCCCGCTCGCGGAGATCGTCACCGAGCCCGACCTGCGCTCTGCCGAGGCCGCCGGCGAGTGGCTGCGGCTGCTGCGCACCACACTACGTGCGCTCGGGGTCTCCGACGTGAACATGGAGGAGGGCTCGCTGCGCTGCGACGCCAACGTCTCGCTGCGCCCAGTGGGCTCTGAGGAGCTCGGCGTCAAGACGGAGCTAAAGAACATGAACTCGTTCCGCTTTATCGAACGGGGCATCCGCGCCGAGCTCGCCCGCCAGGAGGTGCTGCTGCGCGGTGGGGGGGAGGTCGTCCAGGAGACGCTGCACTTCGACCCGGGCTCAGGCGCCATCACCTCGCTGCGCTCCAAGGAGGAGGCGCACGACTACCGCTACTTCCCGGAGCCCGACCTCGTGCCTGTGGCCATCGACCAGCAGATGCTCGACGCTGCCCGCGCGGACATGACCGAGTTGCCTGCTGACCGCGCTGAGCGTTTCGAGCGCGAGCTGGGACTGAGCGCGGAGAGCGCGCAGCTACTCGCGTTCCGCGGTGGGCTCGGCGACTTCTTCGAGGCCGCGCTCGCCGCGCCTGCCGATCCTGCGCCTTCCGCGCAGGCGCTCGCCAACTGGATCTCAGGCGACCTGCTCGCGCGCCTCGCCGGTGGGGAGACGGTCGCGGACGCCGGTGGGACGGGCACAGACACCGGTGGTGAGACGGGCGGTGGGGCAGGCGGGGACCCGCTCTCCTTGCGTGTCACCCCCCAAGCACTCGTGGTGCTCGTCGGCCTCGTCACTTCCAAGCGCATCTCCGTCGGTGCCGGCCGCCAGGTACTTGATCGGCTTGTCGCCGCCGGGGGCGATCCGCTTGCGATCGTCGAGGCCGAGGGTCTCGCGGCGATCGACGGCGGTGACGCGGAGCTCGCCGCCGTCGTAGCCGCCGCGCTCGCTGCTCACCCCGAGGCCGCAGAGAACGTGCGCGCCGGCAACGCCAAGGCCGTCGGGCCGATCGTCGGGTACGTGATGCGCGAGACCAAGGGTCGCGCCGACGGCGGCGTCGTCACCCGGCTCGTGCGCGAGCAGCTCGGGCTGTGAGTGAGAGCCTTGGCCAGCCCGGTTCGCGCTCCCGTCTGACCGCCCCGTCATTTGAGCTACGCTGATCTCATGAACGAGACTTCCACCTCATCATCCTCCTCCCGCTCGCTGGGCCGGATGATCGTTGCGGTGCTGATCCTTGCCGTGGCAGCGTGGGTGCTGCTGCACATCGTGATCGGCATCGTCACCTTCCTCGCCGTCCCCGTCATCGCCGTGCTCGCGATCATCGCGGTCGTCTGGGCGATACGAGTGCTCCTGTAGGGGGCCCGCGATGGGCTACGTGGTGATCTGCCTCGGCTTCGGGCTCGCCGGCGGCATCGTCGGCCGAGTCAAGGGCAGCTCTTTCCTGCTGTGGTTCCTGATCTCCGGGATCGTGCCTTTCTTCGGCCTGTTCGCCGCGATCCTCTACCGCTTCGAGAGCAACGAGCTGCGCCGTCAGTGCCCCCGCTGCGGGCGCGTAACCAAGATCTACGACACCCTCTGCACCCGCTGCGGTACGGAGCTCGACTTCCCCGAGACCGTGCTCGCTCCCGAATCGTGGCAGCCCTCCTCTGCTGCGCGCGGCTGAGGATCGTGCCTCTGTGCCCGCCGCGTAGGGAGCTCGAGGGGTGGGCGGGTCTCCAAACCGTGCTCGCTCCCGAATCGTGGCAGCCCTCGCGGGCCGCGCAGAGCTGGGGCAGCTTAGGGCAGCCCATTAGGGAGCCCGAACCGGCGCGGGCTCTATAAACGGGGGATGGACGCGCCCGCGGCCTCCGCCGCACCCCACACGCTGATCGCTCGCTTCGTGCACCGCGCCGGCTTCGCCGACGAGCGGGACTTCTTGCTGCGCGTGGTGCAGCCGGCGCTCGTGGGGCTGATCGACGGCACCGTCTCCTCGATCGCGCCGATCTTCGCCGCCGCGATCTCCTCGGACTCGCACACCGCGTTCGTCGTCGGTCTCGCCACCGCCCTGGGGGCGGGCGTGAGCATGGGCTGGTCGGAGGCACTATCGGACACCGGCGAAACCACCGGCCGCGGCTCGCCCGTCGTACGCGGCGGGATCACCGGCGGGATGACAGCGCTGGGCGGCTTGTTCCACACGCTGCCGTTCCTGATCTCCGACGTGCACACCGCTCTGGTGGTCGCCGGCGGCGTCGTCGCCATCGAGCTGTTCGTGATCGCGTGGGTGCGCAAGCGCTTCCTGGAGGTCTCGCTGCGCTCCTCACTGCTGGTGGTCACCGTCGGCGGGGCCATAGTCTTGGCGATCGGCATCGCGATCGGCTCCTCCTAGCGGCCGCTGGCACGACGCCAGGCGGCGTCCTCGATCGCTGGGACCCGAGGCCAGTCGGCCTTAAACCCATTGGTACACTGCCTTTTTGGCCCGTTCGAGTGCAGTGGAAAGGCGGTTGGCACACATGCGCGCAGTCGATGCGCTGATGGAATGTCTGAAGGCGGAGGGCGTCGAGGTTGTCTTCGGCCTGCCTGGCGGTGCCAACCTGCCCACCTATGACGCCTTCGTGGACGCCGGCATCCGCCACATCCTCGTGCGCCATGAGGCCGGCGGCGGCCACGCCGCGGAGGGCTACGCCAAGGCGACTGGCAAAGTCGGCGTCTCGCTCGCCACCTCCGGCCCTGGCGCCACCAATCTCGTCACCCCCATCTGCGACGCGATGATGGACTCCGTGCCCGTCGTGTTCATCACCGGGCAGGTCCGCACCGAGCTGCTCGGCACCGACGGCTTTCAGGAGGCCGACACGATCGGGATCACGATGCCCGTCGTCAAGCACTCCTTCATGATCCAGCACCCCCTGGAGATCCCCCGCGCGATCCACGAGGCGTTCCACATCGCCTCCTCCGGGCGCCCGGGTCCCGTGCTCGTCAACGTCCCCCAGGACCTCTCCCGGGCTGAGATCGCCTACGAGCCTGTCGGTGACCTGCGCCTGCCCGGCTACCAGCCCACCGTGGAGGGCAATCAGAAGCAGATCCGCCAGGCCGCCAAGGCGCTCGCCGCCGCACAGCGCCCCGTGATCTACGCCGGCGGGGGGGTAGTCAATGCGAACGCCTCCGAGGAGCTCGTTGAGCTCGCCGGCTGCGACCGCTTCCCCGTCACCTGCACGCTGATGGGCCTAGGCGCGTTCCCGGCTCCTCACCCTCAGTGGTTGGGGATGCTCGGGATGCACGGCACCCGCGCCGCCAACTACGCGATGGACGAGGCCGACCTGATCTGCGCCGTCGGCGCGCGCTTCGACGACCGCATCACCGGCAAGCTCTCCGAGTTCGCCCCCCACGCGAAGTTCATCCACATCGACATCGACCCGGCCGAGATCTCCAAGAACGTGCCCGCCCACATCCCGATCGTCGGCGACGCCCGCAACGTGCTCGCCAAGCTCGCCGTCGAGTACCGCGCGGTGGGGCCCGACCCCGCGCGCCTGGAGGAGTGGTGGGAGCGCATCGAAGGGTGGCGCGAGCGCTACCCGCTCGGCTACGAGGACAGTACCGACGCCGAGATCAAGCCGCAGTACATGATCCAGGCGCTGTATAAGGCCACCGGCGGCGAGGCAGTCATCTGCAGCGACGTCGGCCAGCACCAGATGTGGACCGCTCAGTACTACGACTTCCCTGCCCCCCGGCGTTGGATCAACTCGGGCGGCCTGGGGACGATGGGCTTCGGGCTGCCCGCCGCGATGGGCGCTGCCGTGGGTTGCCCCGACCAGGTGGTCTGCTGCGTCGCCGGGGACGGCTCGGTGCAGATGAACGCCCAGGAGCTCGCCACCTGCGCGCAGGAGCGCATCCCGATCAAGGTTTTCATCATGAACAACGGCTACCTCGGCATGGTGCGCCAGTGGCAGGAGCTCTTCTGGGACGGCCGCTACTCCCAGGTCGACATGGGTTCGTTTCCCGACTTCGTCAAGCTCGCCGAGGCCTACGGCGCCACCGGGATGCGCTTTCAGGACAAGCACACGCTTGTCGAGGACATCCAGCGCGCGATCGCCACCGACGGCCCCGTGGTCGTGGACGTGCGCGTCACGCGCGAGGAGAACACCTACCCGATGATTCCCGCCGGCAAGGCAGCTAGGGAGATGGTGGGATGAGCATGGCGACGATCCGCAAACGGGGGGAGGTCGGGAGGGGGGCCTGCCCCCTTCCCGCTCAGATCACCTACCCCATGATCCCGGCCGGGAAGGCTGCGCGGGAAATGGTGGATTTGAATGGGTGAACCAGCCACCAAGGAGCCGCTCAGCCTCGAGGAGCTCGAAGCCTCCGGCAACCTGCGCACCGGGCGCAAGCACGTCCTCTCGATCCTCGTGGAAAACAAGTCCGGCGTGCTGACTCGCATCGCCGGCCTGTTCGCCCGCCGCGGCTTCAACATCGACACGCTCACCGTCGGTCCCACCGACGACGAGCGGGTCTCGCGCGTGACGCTCACCGTTGACGGCGCTCTGCACCCGATTGACCAGGTGACCAAGCAGCTGCACAAGCTCATCAACGTCCTGAAGATCCGCGATCTCGACCCCGGGGACACCGTCTCGCGCGAGCTCGCGATGTTCAAGGTCGCCGCCGACGGGCCCCAGCGCGGCGAGCTGATGCAGATCGCGGAGATCTTCCGCGCCAAGGTGGTCAACGTCACCAAGCGCTCGATCATCGTCGAGGTCACCGGCACCACCGAGAAGATCGAGGCCTTCGAGGGCATGGTGCGGCCGTTCGGGCTGATCGAGATGATGCGCACCGGCGAGATCGCCATCTCCCGGGGTCGCGCGGAGACGTGAGCGGCGTCGCTCAGCAGACGCGCGAAAGTCCCTTTGCATTACGCGAGGGCGACCTGGAGCGACTCGGCGCGCGCCTGCAGCTTGCCGTCAAGCGCGCTCGCCGCAGCGGCCAGCCGACCCTCGCCGCGCTGACCCTCCCGCTGCCCGCCGGCACGGACCCGAGCGCTGTCGCCTGCGCCTCGCGTCGCCCCGGCGAGCCGTGGTTCCTCTTCGAGCAGCCCGAACGGGGCGCCCGTGCGCTGGCAGCGCTCGGCGAGGTGGCCCTGCTGAGCGCAACCGGCCCCGAACGCTTTGCCACGGTGGCAGACCGCTGGCGCTCCCTGGCGGCCGCCGCCGTCAGTGACCCCCCCGAAGACCCCGGCCGCGGCGGGCCGGTTGCCGTCGGCGGCTTCGCCTTTGCGCCCCAGGGCGGCGCGGACCCCGCTTGGGCAGGCTTCGAGCCGGCCTCCCTGACCGTGCCCGAGGTGGCGCTCACCCGCGAACCCGACACCTTCGGGGCGGAGGGCTCAAGGCCGGACGGCCGCGGTGGAGACGTGCGGCTGACGCTCCACGCGCTCGTCGCGCCCGACGACACCCCCGAGGAACTGCTCGCGCGCCTGCAGGACCGCGTGGGCGAACTGCGGGCGGCGCCGCTGGCGCTGCTCGACCCCGCGCCCGCCGGGCGCTATCGGGTCGCGAGCGCGATGCCGCCCGAGCACTACGAGGCCGCCGTCGCGCGCGCTGTCGAGTTGATCCGCGCAGGGGAGCTCGAGAAGGTCGTGCTCGCCCGCGAGGTTCACGTCCACGCGGGCGGGGGGGCTTCCAACTACGACCCCGCCGCGCTCTTCGGGGTGCTCCGCGAGGGTTTCCCCTCGTGCTTCGTCTTCTGCGTCGGCCGCGGCGACGGCGCCTTCCTCGGCGCCTCCCCTGAGCTGCTGCTGCGCCGCGAGGGGCACCGCGTCAGCGCGCTCGCGCTCGCGGGCTCCATGCGCCGCTCCGCCGACCCCGCCGTGGACGATCACCTCGGCGAACAGCTGATGCACTCCGAGAAGGACCGTGAGGAGCACACGATCGTGATTCGCCGCATCGAGCGCACGCTGCGCCCGCACGCGCTGTGGACCGCCGCTCCGCCCGAGCCGACGCTCGTGAAGGTCGCCAACATCCAGCACCTCGGCACTCCGATCCGCGCCCAGCTCGCCCAGCCCCTGGATGTGATCGAGCTGCTCGAGCTGATGCACCCCACGCCCGCTGTGGGGGGCGAGCCGCTCGGCCGCGCCCGCCCGCTGATCCCCGCCCTGGAGGGCCTCGACCGCGGCTGGTACGCCGGCCCCGTCGGCTGGGCTGACGCCACCGGCGACGGCGAGTTCTGCGTCGCGCTGCGCTGCGCGCTGTTGCGCGGGCGCGTGGCCCGCTGCTACGCGGGCGTCGGGGTCGTGCGCGACTCCGACCCCTCAGCCGAGCTGGCGGAGACCGAGGTCAAGCTGGCTGCGCTCTTGCCCCTGCTGGCGGGGTGAGCCTTTTTGAACAATCGTGTGCAACTTTCGCCTTCGTGGCCAGGGTGAGCATCGGGCATCGCTCGATGCAACATGGTCCAGAGATCCCTGCGCGATGTGTGATGGACCTGGGCCCCGAGCGTAGTCAGGGTTGTGAGCGCACTCGTGCCTTCCTCCGATGACACCGGACTGCGGACCGTCCCGTTGTCCGTGGGCGCCCGTCTCGACGACGCCGCCTTCGAGGCGCTCTTTCGTGGGTGTGCCGCCGACGTGCACGCGTATGCCATCTCACTACTCAGCAACAGGTCTGCAGCGGAGGATGTGACCGCGCTCGCGTTCGAGCGGCTCTACCGTTCGCGCGCGCGTCTGGATCGTGGTCGCGGAACCCCTCGAGCGTGGCTCTTCGCGATCGCGCGCAACGCGGCGCTCGATGAGCTGCGTCAACGTCAACGTCGGCCCCAGTGCGAGTTGCCCGAAGAGCTGTCCGGCGATCGGGACTCCGAGGAGGCGCTCGAGCACATAGTGCGCCGCGCGACGGTTCGCGATGCGCTTTTGGCGTTGCCGCTGCGTGAGCGAGAGGTGGTGCTGCTCAAGTTCCACGGCCAGCTCTCCAACAGCGAGCTCGCGCGAGCGCTCGACATCAGCGAGTCGAACGCCGGTACCCGCCTGCACCGAGCGCTCACGCGATTGCGCGAGGAGTGCCTTGGGCTGGAACGACAGGAGGTCGCATGAGGATCATCCCCTTCCCTGGCCGCAGCGCGGTGGGGCCCAACGATGCCTGGCATACCGAGCTCGACGCTGCTCTGGGCGGCGAGGAAGAGGGCTCGGTGGCCGATTCCTGGCGCGAGCTGCGCGAGGACGTACGCGCTCTGGCGCCGCCGATGGCGCCCGAGTTCGAGCGCCAGCTAAGAGAGCGGATCGCCGAACGGGGGGCGCGGCGACCGCGCGAGGTGACCCCGTTGGAGCCTGCTGGAGCTGGCACGGCAGCCTCACCTGCCCCGCCCGCGCCCGCGAATCCTGTGCGCCCGGGCTCTGCCCCCAAGCGGTTGCGCCGTCGATTGGGTTGGCTGCTGCGGCCACCAGGTCTTTCAGGCGCGGCGGCCAGCCTTGCGGCGGCAGCCGGCATCGCGACGATCGGCGCGGTCATCGCGGCCGTGATCATCGCCGGCCCTTGGCAGGTCGGCACGAGACCGACCGTGGGATCCGTCCCACCTCAGCGGACTGCGTCCTCCAACTCGGGCGCCCGCACTTCGATGGGTGCGAGCGGTGCGGTTAAAGGCGCCGCGGCGGAAAGCGCCGGATCGGCGCCCGGTGGTGCGGCCTCGAACGCACCGGCTGTTAGTGGAGTGGCCGCCGCGTCTGGGCGCATCCAGCAGCTCGCGGCGTCGATCAGCCTGTCGGCGATTCCCTCCGAAGTGCAGACGGTTGCCGACCGCGTGACGCACCTGGCGGTGAGCTTTGGCGGCTTCGTCCAGAGCTCCCAGGTGCAGGTGCAGCATGAAGGCTCGAGCCGCGGTGAACTCAACCTGCGACTGCCGAGTGCAAAGCTCAGCGGCGCTCTGGCCTCGCTCGGGCAGCTGGCGCCGGTGCTCGCCGAGAGCCAGTCGCTGCAGGACATCACCGACACTTACGACGCAGCTCGTCAGCGCCTCAGCGACACCACCGCCGAACGACAGGCGCTGCTCCGTGCGCTGGCCGGAGCAACCACCGAAGGTCAGATCGACAGCCTCCGCGAACGACTCTCGCGGGCCCGCAGCGCGATCACCCAGGCCCGGTCGGCGTTCCAAGCGGTCTCACAGCGTGCGAGCACCGCCGAAGTGGAAGTGACCGTGCTCGGCGACGCGCACGCCGGAAGCGAAGGGCTCACGCTTCACCGAGGGCTTCACGACGCGGGCAGAGTGCTCGTCGTGACGCTCGCTGTCATGCTCATCGCCGCCGCGATCCTCCTGCCATTGGCGTTTTTGATCGTCGCGCTCGCAACCGCCCGACGTTCATGGCGTCGCTACCAGCGCGAGCGCGCACTCGACGCGCGGTAGGGCCGCTAGGCTCGTAGGTCTAGCGCTCAATCCCGTCCGCCGGGCGGTGCCATAGGAGGTAGGCAAGCACGTCCGGTTCCCGGCTCCCGCGGAGCTCAGGCCCCCACATCCAGCACGCCGGCGACAGCCTCCCACGCGCGGCGGTGGAGCGCCACGTTGCGCGCGCGGTCGGTGCGCACCTCGACGATCCGCGAGCCGCCGGGTCGCGGCGTGAGCGCTCGCTCGAGCGCCGCGCGGAAGGCGGCGATGTCTGCGACCACCTCGTGCTCGAGGCCGTAGAGCCGCGCCGCCTGCGCGAAGTCGAGGCCTGTGGGGGTGGCGATGTGGCGGGTGTAGATGTCCTGCTGCACCGTGGCATCCTCCCACTGCTGGCCCCCGTGTTCCGTGTCGCCCGCGCTGGCCCGCCTGAGCGACAGGCGCGTTTTTGCCTCATCGCTCCCCGCCCGCGCCATCGGGTCGCGCGCGACGGGCAGGAAGTCGAAGATGCCTCCGCCGTCGTTGTTGATCAACACGATCGTGAGATCCAGCTCCAGGCGCTGCGCGGCGATCAGGCCGCCGATGTCGTGTGCGAGCGCGACGTCTCCGATCAGCAGCACCACCGGCCCGCGGCCGTCGGCGGCGGCGCCGAAGGCGCTGGAGACGGTGCCGTCGATCCCGTTGGCGCCGCGGTTGCATAGCACGCGCGGGGGATCGGGGCGCGCCGGCCAGAAGCTCTCGATGTCGCGCACCGGCATTGAGGAGGCCACGAACAACGTTGCCTGCTCGGGCAGCAGCACGCCGAGCTCGGCGGCCACCGCGGGCTCGCTGAGGCCCTCCGCGGCGAGTACTCCGAGGATCGCCTCGGCGGCGCGCTCGTCCGCGCTGCGCCAGCTTGCAAGCCAATCGGGATCGGACGCGGGCGTGGTGTCCACCAACTGCCGCAGCGCTGCGGCGGGCTCCAGTGTGAAGCAGCGGCAGAGCGTCGCGTCGGGGTCCTGCCAGCGGCCCTCCTGCTCGATCGCCGCCTGGGGAACGTCGCACATGCTCGCGAGCCACTCGCGCAGGGGCTTGGAGGTGGGCAGGTCGCCGACGCGCAGCACAAGGTCGGGCTTGACGCCTGCGGCGAACGGGCCGTCGCGCAGCAGCGCGTCGTAGTGTGCCACCGCCGCCTCCCCGCGCCGCGCGCCCGAGAGCGGGTCGGCCAGCAGTGGCCAGCCGGCCGCCGCGCAGAACGCCGACGCGGCCTCCCCGAGCGCGGTGTCGCGCTCGTAGCGCCCAGCTACCATCACCCCCCGGCGGGCGGCGGCCACGGGTACGGCGAGGGAGCGTGCGTCCTCGGGCGCCGTCGGGCGCGCGGGCGTGAAGGTCACGAGCGGGCGGCCGTCGGGGCGCCCGGTGCTGTCGTGGGGCAGCGGCTGCTCCTGGCTTCGCACCAGCGGCTCGCGCAGCGGGAAGTTGAGGTGCACCGCGCCGAGGCGCCCCTCGAGTGTGCGCCAGTAGGCGCGGCAGGCGAGCGTGCGCATCCAGCGCAGCCGCGCCCGCCCCGCCTCACCGACGCCGGCTTCGTCCGTCCTCGCGCCCTCCACACGGTGCACGCCGACCTCATGCGCCTCGACCTCGTGAACTCCGGTCTTGTGCACCCCGACCTCATGCGTGCCGACCTCGAAGAACCACTTCGCGGCGCCCCCATATAGCTTGATCTGATCGATCGTCTGTCCGGCTCCGCTTTCCCGCAGCTCCGGGGGACGGTCTGCCGTGAGGATCAGCAGCGGCACGCCCGCCTCGTGCGCCTCGATCACGGCGGGCAACAGCTCCGCGGCGGCGGTCCCCGACGTGCACGCCACCGCGGTCGGTCGCCCCGAGGACTTGGCGAGCCCCAGCGCGAAGAAGCCCGCACAGCGCTCGTCGATGTGTGAGTGGCAGCGCAGCCGCGGCTCTTGTGCGAGGCTCAGCACGAGCGGCGCGCTCCGCGACCCCGGCGAGGTGCATACGTCGCGCAATCCGCAGCGTGCGAGCTCGTCCACGAACGCGCGCAGGAGGAGATAGGTGTCGGTGGCGGGAGTCATAGGATCGGGGGGTGCCCGAGAACGTCGTCCTGCTGCACGGCTTCGGCGGCACCCGCCGTGCGTGGGATGGCGTGGTGGAGTTGCTGGACCGTGAACGCTACCGGCCGCTGGCGATGGATCTGCCCGGCCACGGCGAGGCCGCGGACGCCCCGCGGCCGATCACGTTCGCCGGCTGCGTCGGGCACGTGCTCGCTGCGAGTCCCGAGCGCTTCGTTTTGTGCGGTTACTCGTTGGGGGGGCGGATCGCGCTGCACGTCGCGCTCGCCGCCCCCGAGCGGGTGGCACGGCTTGTGCTTGTGGGCGTCAACCCGGGGATCGAGGACGGGGCCGAGCGGGCCGCGCGACGACGTTCGGATCACGCGCTCGCGGAGGAGCTCGAACGCGCGCCGTTCGAGGAGTTCATCGAGCGCTGGCGCACTCAGCCGATGTTTGCCGACGACCCTCCCGAGGTGGGCGCGCTGGCGCGCGAAGACCAGCGCCGCAACTGGCCGGACGCCCTGGCCGCCGTGCTGCGGGGCGTCGGCACGGGGGAGATGACGCCGCTCTGGGATCGGCTGGCCGAGCTGCCGATACCCGTCGCCGTTCTGGTGGGCGAGCGCGACGCGAAGTTCCTGGCTCTGGGCCGGCGGATGGTCGAGCGGCTGGCGGATGGAGTGCTCCTCGTTGCGCCCGGCGGCCACGGGCTGCCGCTGGAGAACCCCGAGGCGGTTGCTCGGGTGCTCTGTTGAGGGGTGGTCTGGGTGTCGATGCTTTGCGAAGCGGCCCCTTATATATAGGGCCTTAAAAGTTCTTCAAACCACCGGCTATATAGGGTCCTGAAAGTTGCTTTTGCCATGGCGTATATATGCCCCGAAAAGTTCTTTCGACCACGAGCGAGATTTGGGTCCTGAAAGTTGCCTCGACGTTGCCTATATAGGGTCTGAAAAGTTGCTTCGCCACCGCCTATATGGGTCTGAAAAAGCTCTCTTCGACCTCGGCCATCAGGCCACATCGACCCCAAGCCCCGGCGCGGAGGGCACCGCGATGCGTCCCTCGTGGACGGGCAACGGGTCCTCGAGGCCGTCGAAGAGGCTGAGCGTTGCCAGGCCGCACGCGGGCAGCGGCCCCCGCGAGGCCAGGGCGGCGGCGGCGTGCACCGCGGCGGCGACGCCGAGCGGGCCGTCGAACGTGGAGGCGAGGTAGACCTCGGCGCCGGAGGCGCGCACGAGCGCGGCGGCGGCGAGCAGGCCGGCGATGCCCCCGCAGCGGGAGATCTTCAGGCAGACCGCGTCGGCGACGCCCGCGCCGAGCGCGCCGTGCTCGGCGGCAGTCTCGTCGATCGCCACCCGCGTCGCCACCCGCTCGCGCACCGCGCGCACCGCCTCCAGGCCGTGCGTGGGCTCCTCCACGAGCTCGAGGCCCACGGGAGCAAGCGCTTCGATCGCGCGCACCGCGCCCTCGACGTCCCACGCGCCGTTGGCGTCAACACGCAGCGCGACATGGGGGCCGACCGCGGCGCGCACCGCCGCCACGCGGCCAGCGTCGTCGCCGACGCCGACCTTCACCTTCACGCACCCGAACCCCGCCTGCGCCGCGCGCGCGGCCTGCCGCGCGGCGCCCGCGCGGTCGGTGGCGCCCACGGTCGCGTTCACCGCGACCTCTGTGGCGGGGTCATTGGTGAGCAGTGCCGCCACCGGCTTCTCCGCGCGGCGCCCCGCGCGGTCCCACAGCGCGAGGTCGATCGCGGCGAGCGCCGCAGGGAGGTCGTCCAGGCGCCGGCAGGCGTCGATCAGCTGTACGCCGGTTGCGCCCTCGGACTGCATGAGCACCGGCCGGTAGGCCTCCAGTGCGCGCCGCACACGCGCCACGGAGACGCCGCCGTACGGCTCGAGCGGCGCGGCTTCCCCATACCCGGTGACCCCGTCGGAGTCGGTCAGAGCGACGGTCAACAGCTCCCGCTCACGCACGGTGCCATAAGAGGTGTCCAACGGCTGGGTGAGCCCGAGCACGCGCTCGGTGAGCACCATCCTCATAGCGGGAGGCCCAGTCGAGGGGGCTCAGCCGGATCGTCCTCATGGCGGGAGGCCCAGTCGAGGGGGCTCGGCTGGATAGTCCTCATCGCAGGGTTCAGTCGCGGGGGGCTCGGCTGGATAGTCCTCATCGCAGGGTTCAGTCGCGGGAGGCTCAGCCGATCCCCCCGCCGGCGAGGATCCCCGCGGAGAAGA
Organism: uncultured Solirubrobacterales bacterium; assembly: GCA_963706545.1. GTDB lineage: Bacteria > Actinomycetota > Thermoleophilia > Solirubrobacterales > Solirubrobacteraceae > Palsa-744. The sequence continues at coordinate 3,637,201 of OY970161.1, read as the reverse complement.
GCAGGCAGAAAAGCAGCTGCAGCAGACCGGTGCGCGCCAGGGCGCCGTTCAGCGAGGGGCCATCCACGCGGGTGCGCACGACTCGGATCAAGGAGAGCGCCAGGGGCGCCGTGGCCCAGGGGAGCAGCAGCCAGGCGCTCATCGAGCCGAGCGGCCACGGCAGGGGGGCGGTCAGGAAAGCGATCGCGAGCATCGCGGTGTAGAGCGCGCGGGTGCGCTCACGCCCGAGGCGCACCGCGAGCGTGCGCTTGCCGGCGCGGCGGTCGGTGTCGATGTCGCGGACGTTGTTGACGACGAGGATCGCGCTCGCCAGCAGGCCGACGGGGACGGCGCACGCGAACGCTTGCCAGGGGAGGTGTTGGACCTGCACGTAGTAGGAGCCGGTGACGGCGACGATCCCGAAAAAGAGGAACACGAACAGCTCCCCGAGCCCTTCGTAGCCGTAGGGGCGGGGTCCTCCGGTGTAGAGGACGCCGGCGAGGATCGAGGCGGCGCCGACCGCGATCAGCCCCCACCCGGCGACCGCGACGAGGTAGACCCCGCAGAGCACCGCCAGGCCGAACGTGATGTAGGTGGCGAGCAGCACCTGGCGCGGCGGTACGAGGCCCCCGGCGGTGACGCGCACGGGTCCGAGGCGGTCCTCGGTGTCGGCGCCGCGGCGGGCGTCGGAGTAGTCGTTTGACAAGTTGGTTCCGACCTGGATGAAGATCGCGCCGAGCAGCGCAGCGACGAATGCGAGCGGGTCGAAGTGTCCAGCCCCCAGTGCCAGCGAGGTGCCTACGAGCACGGGGGCAACGGCCGCGGGCAGGGTTCGCACACGCGCGGCCATCACCCAGATGTGAACGGCACTCGACCCGCTGGGGACCTCATGAGTCGCCGGTCGGTCTGCCGGCCGGTCTCTGAGCGGCGGCGGGGAGGAGGGCACGGCGGTCACGCCCCTCGGCTCACGAACCCGCCGCCAGGGACCGACCGCCTCGCAGCCGGAGTGCACCTTCCCGGGAGCGGCGGTGGGCGAGTCGTTTCGGCGGGCGGCGCACGCCTACGCCCTCCTCGGGAACTGTGAGAAGTCCGGCGTGCGCTTCTCGCGGTAGGCGTTGCGGCCCTCCTGGGCCTCGGCGCTGCCGTAGAAGAGCAGGTTGGCGTCGTGGGCGAGCTGCTGGATGCCGGCGAGGCCGTCTTCGGCGGCATTGAAGGAGGCCTTCAGCAGGCGCAGCGCGAAGGGGGAGAGGGCGAGCATCTCCCGGCACCACGCGACGGTCTCCTCCTCCAGGCGCTCCAGGGGGACGACGGTGTTCACGAGTCCCATCTCCAGCGCCTGTGCGGCGGTGTACTGGCGGCAGAGGAACCAGATCTCCTTGGCCTTCTTGGGCCCCACGAGGTTCGCGAGCAGGCCTGCCCCGTAACCCCCGTCGAAGGAGCCCACGAGCGGGCCGACCTGCCCGAAGCGGGCGTTCTCAGCGGCGATCGTCAGGTCGCAGACGAGGTGCAGCACGTGGCCGCCGCCGATCGCGTAGCCAGCGACCATCGCCACGACGGGCTTGGGCAAGCGGCGAATCTGTACGTGCAGGTCGGTGACGTGGAAGCGCCCCGGGCGGGTGGGGTCCGGATTACCGGCCGCGTCCTCGGCGAGGTAGCCGGAGTCCCCGCGCACGCGCTGGTCCCCCCCGGAGCAGAACGCCAGCGGGCCCTCCCCGGTGAGCACGATCGCCCCAACCTCGAGATCCTCGTGGGCCTGTGTGAGCGCGCGCCCGATCTCGACCACGGTGAGCGGCCGGAAGGCGTTGCGCACCTCGGGGCGATCGATCGTGATCTTCGCGATCGCCCCCTCGGGGTGCGTTGACTTCTCGTAGCGGATGTCGGTGTACTCGCCGGCGGGGGTCCAGGTGGTAGGCATTCGCGAAGGCTAGCCTGTGGCGATGGTCGTCGAAGCTTGGCTGCAACGCGCCGCGGCGGCGGCGCCCGCGGCGATCGCGGTGGAGACCCCACGGGGCGCCTGCTCCTATGCGCAGTTGCACGAGCGCGCGCGGGCGGGCGCCGCGGAGCTTGCGGCGCGGGGGGGTGGCCTGGGTGAGCGGGTGGCGCTCGCGCTGCCGGCGGGGCTCGACTTCGCCTGTGCGCTGCACGCCTGCCTGCTGGTGGGCGCGGTCGCGGTGCCCGTGGACCTGCGCCTTGGTGAGCGCGAGCGCGCCGCGATCGTGGACGGGGCGGCGGTGGTGGTGGACGAGCCGCTGCGCGCGGAGGGTGAGCGGGGGTCCCACCGAGGCTCTTCCGCGGGTGCCGTCCACGACCTGGACGCGGTGGCCGCGGTCATCCACACTTCGGGCACCACCTCGGCGCCCAAGCCAGTGGAGCTGACGTACGGCAACTTCCTTTGGAGCGCGTTAGGTTCGGCAGTGGCGCTCGGGGTCCTGCAGGGTGGCGCAGTCGCACCCAGCCCTACGGGCTATGTGCCCCCGGCGAACCAGGGTGGGCGGGGTGGGCGGGATCTCGTTCAACCAATCTCCCGCGAGCGGTGGCTGTGCAACCTGCCGCTCTCCCACGTGGGGGGGCTCTCGATCCTGGTGCGCTCCGCGATCTACGCGACTACGGCGGTGGTACACGAGCGCTTCGATGCAGAGCTCACGCTCAGAGCGCTGCAGACCGATCTTCCACAGGTGACGATTGTTTCGCTTGTCGCAACCACCCTGGCGCGGTTGCTGGACGCGGGCCTCGAGCGCCCGCCTGCCCTGCGCTGCGCGCTCACCGGCGGTGGCCCGGTGCCCGTGGCGCTGCTCGAGCGCGCCCGTGGTGCGGGGGTCCCGGTGAGCCTCACCTACGGGCTCACTGAGGCCTGCTCGCAGGTGAGCACCCTCCCGCCGAAGCCGGGAGACACGCCCCTGGGCTGGCCGATTCGGGGATGCGAGCGGAGCGAGTGTCGCCCTAATCGGTCCCCGCTTCGGCCAGCGGCGATCGAGAACCCGTCCGCCCCCGCGCCCGCGTCGCTCGCCGCCACGAAGGGACCGTCCCTCTTCCCACCGGCGGCTGCGCCTCTCGCCCCCACCGCGGGCCCGCCGCTCTTCTGCACCCGCCTGCGAACCGCCCCCGACGGAGAGATCGAAGTCGCCGGGCCGACCGTCGCGCGGGGGGCGGCCGGCGCAGATGGGTGGTTGCGCACGGGAGATCTGGGTAAGTTGAATGCAGAGGGCAACTTGTACGTGACCGGACGCAAGGCCGACACGATCGTCAGCGGGGGGGAGAACGTGGCACCCAGCGAGGTGGAGGCCGTGCTCGAGGGCTGCCCCGGAGTGCTCGAGGCGGCGGTCCTCGGTCATGCGGACGTGCGCTGGGGCGAGGCGGTCACCGCGCTGGTCGTGCTCCGAGCCGGGACAGACGTGGGGGAGGATGCGTTGCGCGCGCACTGCGCGGCGCGCCTGGCCCCCTACAAGGTCCCCAAGCGGGTGGCGCTGGTCGCGGGGCCGTTGCCGCGCACGCCCTCGGGCAAGCTGCTGCGCAGGGAGCTCTCGCGTTGGGAGCGCGTGTGAGCGCGGACGCCCCCAAACGTGAGGACGGTGCGTGTGGCTCCCACCCCGACGCCGTGCACCCCGCCGAGGAACACCGGATCGCGAGCGCCGAGCACTGGGAAGACGCGGCTCCCGGGTGGGTGCGCCGCCAGCGCGCGATCCGTGAGCTCGGGGCGCCGGTCTCGCAGTGGATGTTGCAGGCGATCGACCCCCACCCGGGACAGCGCGTGCTGGAGCTCGCGGCGGGCCTCGGCGAGACCGGCCTGACGGCAGCCCAGCTGGTGGCCCCCACGGGCGGGGTGATCCTCTCCGACCACGCCGAGGGAATGCTCGACGGCGCCCGCGCACGCGCGGCGGAGCTCGAGCTGACCAACGTCGAGTTCCAGGTGTGGAACGCCGAATGGATCGACCTCCCAGTGGCCAGCGTGGACGCGGTGCTGTGCCGCTGGGGCTACATGCTGATGGCCGACCCTGGAGCGGCGCTGTCAGAGACCCGGCGCGTACTGCGCCCCGGCGGGCGCGTGGCGCTCGCGGTCTGGGACGCGGTGAGCGCGAACCCGTGGGCGCTCCTGCCGCGCCTTGAGCTGATCGAGCGGGGCCTCGCGCCGGCGCCGGCCCCCGCGGACGGCCGCGACCGATCGGAGATCGACCGAAGCCGGAAGACACTCGCCTCCGGCGAGCATCCCCGTTTCGGCCAGCACACGCCGGGACCGTTCGCGCTCGGTGCCCCCGAGCGCGTGCGCGGCTTGCTGGAGCAGGCGGGCTTTGCGGAGGCGCGCGTCGAGGCGATCGACGTCGCGCAGCGCCACGCGAGCTTCGACGCCTTCTGGGAGACAATGCTCGACATCTCTCGCGAGCTGCACGACCTCGTGCTCGCGCAGCCGGCGCCGGAGATCGAGGAGATCCGTTTCTCACTAGCGGCGCGTCTGGAGCCGTACACCGCCGCGGACGGGACGCTCGCGATCCCCGGCCGCACGCTGGTGGCGACGGCGAGCGCCTGAGCGGGCCCCTGCCCCGGCCGACACCTGATGCCCGGCCGTGAGGCACGGAGGCCGAGCGCACACCGCCGCGATTCTCCGCACGGCTCACGTGGATGATCTCAAGGCCCCCACCATCCCGCCACGCGCGCGGCGCTGGTAGCCTGCCGCCCATGCTCTACGACGACGACGCGGACCTTTCTCTGCTTACCGAAGCCGGGGGACACTCGCCTTCGGCTCGCATCCCCGTTTCGGCCAGCAAGACCGTCGCGATGATCGGCTACGGCTCCCAGGGCCACGCCCACGCGCTGAACCTCAAGGACTCCGGCGTGCGGGTGGTGGTCGGCCTGCGCGAGAGCTCCCCCTCGGTGGCGCCCGCGCGCGAGCAGGGCCTGGAGGTGCTGAGCGTCGTCGAGGCCGCGAGCCGCGGGGACCTGGTGATGATCCTGCTCCCCGACGAGCTGCACCGTCAGGTGTGGGAGTCGGACATCGCCGACGGCATCGCCGAGGGCAACATGCTGCTGTTCGGGCACGGCTTCTCGATCCACTACGGCGAGGTCACGCCGCCCCCCGGCGTGGACGTGGCGATGGTCGCGCCGAAGGGCCCCGGCCACCTCGTTCGCCGCCAGTTCGTGGAAGGCTCCGGGGTTCCCGGGCTGATCGCGGTCGCCCAGGACGCCACCGGTCGGGCGCGCGAGCTGGCGTTGGCCTACGCGAAGGGCATCGGCTGCACGCGCGGGGGCGTGATCGAGACGACCTTCAAGGACGAGACCGAGACCGACCTGTTCGGTGAGCAGGCCGTGTTGTGCGGCGGAGTCTCTGAGCTCGTCCAGGCCGGCTTCGAGACGCTGGTTGGTGCTGGCTACGACCCGGAGATGGCCTACTTCGAGTGCTTGCATGAGGTCAAGCTGATCGTCGACCTGATGTACGAGAAGGGCCTCGCGGGGATGCGCTTTTCGATCTCCAACACCGCGGAGTACGGCGACTACACGCGCGGCAAGCGGGTGATCACCGAGGAGACCCGCGCTTCGATGCGCAAGATCCTCGGCGAGATCCAGTCCGGGGACTTCGCCCGGGAGTGGATCGCCGAGAACCGCGCGGGGCAGGAGAACTTCCTGCGCATGCGCGCCGAGCAGGCCGACACGCAGATCGAAGCGGTGGGTAAAGAGCTGCGCTCGCACATGGGCTGGATCAAGACTTCGTTCTGACGTGGGCGGGTGGGCTGCGCTGCCATGGATGTGGGCGGGTGTCTGCGCCGCCGTGCGTGTGGGGTGAGTGGCCTGCGCCGCCATACGCGTGGATCGCCACGGCACGTGAGAGCTTGCCGGCCAATGTTGCTGGCTCCTTCACGCCAGCTCGAGTTACGGAGTCAGTGATGAGCGCGGCGTGGGTGTATCGGAGATTCCGTGCACCAGGGCAGTTACGCTAAACTCGCGCCTGTCGCGACTGGCGCAGCAGCGAGGTGGAAGAGACCACCGGGGAGCGACAAGGCAGCACCGCCGCGCGCCTGGGCACCTCATCCCGTAACCCTCGAGGCGAAACGAGGAAGCCCATGACGAGCACCTCCGCAGAGCAGCAGCAGTTGACGATCCCCGCCGATCTGAAGCCCGCGGACGGGCGCTTCGGCTGTGGCCCCTCGAAGGTACGTCCTGAGGCGCTCGCGCGCCTGGCCTCCGATGGGGCGGCGTTGATGGGCACCTCGCACCGGCAGCGGCCGGTCAAGGCGCTCGTCGGTGAGATTCGCGGCGGGCTGCGCGAGCTGTTCGGCGCGCCCGAGGGCTACGAGGTGGCGCTCGGCAACGGCGGGGCTACCGCATTCTGGGATGCCTCCGCTTGCGGGCTGATCGAGCGTCGTTCGTTGCACCTGACCTATGGGGAGTTCTCCTCGAAGTTCGCGCAGGTGGCGCGTGAGGCGCCGTTCCTGGAGGAGCCGGTGGTCATCAAAGCCGAGCCTGGCGACGCCCCAGACCCCGCGCAGGCGGGCGCCGGGGCCGCCGAGGGCGAGGTGGACGTGGTCGCGTGGGCACATAACGAGACCTCCACCGGCGTCATGGTCCCTGTGCAGCGCCCCGCGGGTGCAGGCGCAGGGGAGGCGTTGGTGCTGATCGACGCGACCTCGGGCGCGGGTGGTCTGCCGGTGGACGTCGCTCAGGCCGATGCCTACTACTTCGCTCCGCAGAAGAGCTTTGCCGGCGACGGCGGGCTGTGGGTTGCGCTGTTGAGCCCAGCGGCACAGGAGCGGATCGCGACGCTCGCAGGCGCCAACGGTGCGGAGGGGCGCTGGATCCCACAGTTCCTCTCGCTCTCCACGGCCCTGGAGAACTCGCTCAAAGACCAGACGTACAACACCCCGGCGGTGGCGACGCTGTTCCTGCTCGCCGACCAGGTTCGCTGGATGCTGGATGGCGGCGGCCTCGACTGGTGCGTGTCGCGCACGACCGCCTCCTCTACTCACCTCTACGAGTGGGCTGAGCGCACGCCCTATACGACGCCGTTCGTGACCGACCCCGCGAAGCGCTCGCTGGTCGTGGGGACGATCGACTTCGAGGAGGGCGTCAACGCGGCGGCAGTCGCGAAGACGCTGCGCGCGAACGGGATCGTGGACACCGAGCCGTACCGCAAGCTGGGGCGCAACCAGCTGCGAATCGGGATGTTCCCCGCGGTCGAGCCGGCGGACGTGCAGGCGCTGACAGGGTGTATCGAGTGGATCGTCGAGAGGCTGCCGTCATGAGCGCCGTGGAGAGTGCACCCACAGGCACCGGCGCCCCGGCCGGCGAGCGTCTGAAGGTTCTGGTGAAGGAGAAGATCGGCGACTCGGGCGTGGCTCTGCTGCGCGAGCACTTCGACGTGGACCTCGGCCTCGACTGGAGCGACGAGGAGCTCGCGGAGCGGATCGGCGCCTACCACGGCATCCTGATCCGCTCGGCGACGAAGCTGACGGCGGAGCTGATCGAGCAGGCGACCAGTCTGCGCGCGATCGGCCGCGCGGGTGTTGGGGTGGACAACGTCGACGTGGAGGCAGCGACCAAGCGCGGCATCATCGTCGCCAACGCGCCGCAGTCGAACGTGGTGACGGCCGCCGAGCACACGATGGCGCTGCTGCTGGCGCTCGCGCGCAACATCCCGCAGGCGTACGTGTCGCTCACCGGCGGGAAGTGGGAGCGCTCGAAGTTCTCCGGCGTGGAGCTGTACGAGAAGACGCTCGGGATCGTCGGCTTCGGGCGGATCGGGCAGCTCGTCGCGGCGCGGGCGCGTGGCTTTCAGATGCGCGTCGTCGCGTTCGACCCGTTCGTCAGCGCTGAGCGCTACCGCGAGCTGGGGGTCGAGAAGGCAGCGAACAGCGAGGAGGTCTACGCGCAGGCGGACTTCCTCACGATCCACCTCCCCAAGACGGACGAGACGAAGAACTGGCTCGACGCGCAGGCGTTCGCGCAGATGCGCGATGGGGTGCGCATCCTCAACGTCGCGCGCGGCGGCCTGATCGACGAAGACGCGCTGAAGGACGCCCTGGACTCCGGCAAGGTCGGCGGCGCGGCGCTCGACGTGTTCCCCTCCGAGCCGACGACCGAGCACCCGCTGTTCGGCTACCCGACCGTGATCGTCACCCCTCACCTGGGGGCCTCTACGGCGGAGGCCACGGACCGCGCGGGCTACCAGAGCGCCGAGCAGGTCGTCGCGGCACTGACCGGCGGGGTGGTCTCCACCGCGGTCAACATCCCCTCGATCGGGGCGGAGGACATGCAGGTGCTGGGGCCGTTCCTGCCGCTCGCCCGGCAACTGGGGCGCCTGGCGATGGAGCTGGCCGAGGGCAGCTCGGTGGAGCGCATCGAGGCAGCCTTCCTGGGGCGCATCGCCGACTTCGACACGCGGCTCTTGACGCTCGCGGTGATCCAGGGCGCGCTGCAGGGCCGCACCGAGGAGCAGGTCAACCTTGTCAACGCGCCCTCAATGGCCGAGGAGCGCGGGATCGTGGTTGAGGAGAAGACGGTCTCCGAGGCGCAGGACTACAACGAGCTGATCCGTGTCACGGTGATCGCCGGCGAGCGCCGGGTCGCGGTCGCCGGTACCGGGATCGGCCCCAACCGTGTGCCGCACCTCGTCGAGGTCCAGGGTCGGCGCCTGACCGTGGAGCTGGAGCGGTTCGTGACGGTCTTCCGCTACGCGGACCTGCCGGGCATGATCGGCCGCGTCGGGACGATCTTCGGCAGCCACGGCATCAACATCTCCTCGGCGGCGGTCGGGCACACCCGGGATGGGATGCCCGCCCACCCCTCCCACGCCGACGGCGAGGACCAGCGCCTCGCGGCGATGGTCGTCACGACCGACGCCGCCGTCCCGGCCGAGGTTGTGCAGGAGATCGTCGCCTCGGAGGGCTTTTTCGGCGGCTGGGCAGTGGTCCTCTCCTGATTCAGATAGTCTGGCGCCGGGATGCGGGTCGTTGAGATATCGAAGCACGGAGGGCCTGATGTGCTCCAGACGCGCGAGCGGCCCGACCCGTCCCTTGGCAAAGGGGAGGTGCGGATCGCCGTGGCCGCGGCGGGCATCAACTTCGCCGACGTGATGGCGCGCATCGGCATCTACCCGGATGCGCCCAAGCCGCCATGCGTGGTGGGCTACGAGGTGGCGGGCACGATCCTCGAGCTGGGCGAGGGCGTGGAGGGTCTGACGCATGGACAGCGGGTGCTGGCGGGCACGAAATTCGGCGGCTACGCCTCGCAGGTGGTGGCGGCGGCTGGCGATGTCGTGCCGCTCCCTGAGGAGCTGACCTTCGAGCAGGGCGCGGCGATCCCCGTCAACTACGCCACGGCGTGGGCGGGACTGATCGGTTATGGCAACCTGCAGCCGGGTGAGCGCGTGCTCGTCCACTCGGCGGGCGGCGGCGTGGGGATCGCGGCGACGCAGATCGCCAAGCGTTACGGCGCGGAGATCTATGGGACGGCCTCGCCGGCCAAGCACGCGCGCATCCTGGAGCTCGGCGTCGACCACGCGCTCGACTACACCCGGGACGGTTGGGAGCAGGGCCTGCCCAAGTTCGACCTGATCATGGACGCGGTCGGCGGGAAGAGCCTCCGGCGCAGTTACAACCTGCTGCGGGCGGGCGGACGGCTGGTGGCGTTCGGCGCCTCGGCGGCCGTGTCCGGCGAGAAGCGCAACCTCGTGTCCGGGCTGGGGACCGTGCTGCGGATGCCGCGCTTCAGCATGATCAAACAGATCTCCGAATCGAAGGCGGTGATCGGCCTGAACATGCTGAGCCTCTGGAAGGACCGTCAGACACTCTCGCCGTGGATCGAGCCGCTGCGCGAGCTGATGGCGGACGGCACGGTCAAGCCGGTGGTGGCTGGCGCCTTCAGCTTCGAGGACGCGGGCGAGGCGCAGCGGATGATCACCGAGCGCAGGAACGTCGGCAAGGTCGTCCTGACGCCCTGAGGGTTCATGGGAACGCCCTGAGGGGCGAGATGTATTCGATCTCCGATCGGGCGGCGTCCTCGTGCCGACCGGCGTGGCTTGGCATCGCGCGGTGGCGGTGCTACCCTGCGCGAAGCATGTCGTTCCAGGCGTCTCTTCGACTTCTCCTCCTCCCCCCTCGGGGGGAATAGTGCGTGGCGGCCGCGTAGCCGCAAACCTATTGGCTGGAGGAAGTACGAAAGAGACCGAGTACAAGGAGCGTGAGCGACATGACGACGATGGGCACACCGGAGGAAGTTGACGGAGCAGCGGACGCGGATCGCCGCGTCATGATCTTCGACACGACCCTGCGCGACGGGGAGCAGTCGCCGGGGATCGCGCTGAACACTCAGGAGAAGCTGGAGATCGCCCACCAGCTGGCGCGGCTGGGGGTGGAGGTGATCGAGGCGGGCTTCCCGATCACCTCCCCGGGCGACTTCGAGGCGGTGCAGGCGATCGCGCGGGAGGTGGTCGATCCGGCGCCGCCGATCATCGCCGGCCTGGCGCGCACCCACGTGGCCGACATCGACGCGGCGTGGGAGGCGGTCAGGGACGCGGAGCGCCCGCGCATCCACACATTCGTCTCGACCTCGGACATCCACATCGTCCACCAGCTACAGACCACGCGCGAGGACGTCAAGGGCCAGGCACGCGCAGCGGTCGCACACGCGAAGGAGTACCTGGACGACGTGGAGTTCTCGCCGATGGACGCGACCCGCTCGGAAGTGGAGTTCACCGCCGAGGTCGTGCGGATCGCGATTGAAGAGGGGGCCACGACGATCAACATCCCGGACACGGTGGGCTACGCGATGCCCCACGAGTTCCAGGCGTTCCTGGCGCGGCTGTACGAGCTGGTCCCGGAGCTGCACGGGGTGGTGCTCTCGGTGCATTGCCACGACGACCTGGGCCTGGCCGTGGCGAACTCGTTTGCGGGCGTGCTGGCCGGCGCCCGCCAGGTCGAGTGCGCCGTCAACGGGATCGGCGAGCGCGCCGGCAACGCGTCGCTGGAGGAGATCGTGATGCTACTGCGCACCCGCCGCGCGGACGTGGGGGGCCTCGACACGACGGTGAACACGCGCGAGCTGGCGCGCACGAGCCGGCTGGTCTCGCGCCTGACCGGCTACGCGGTGCAGCCGAACAAGGCGATCGTGGGCCGCAACGCGTTCGCGCACGAGTCGGGCATTCACCAGGACGGGGTGCTGAAGGAGCGCACGACGTACGAGATCATGGACGCGCGGTCGGTGGGCCTCGACTCCAACTCGATCGTGCTGGGCAAGCACTCCGGGCGCCACGCCCTGCGCGACGCGCTGGCGGAGATGGGCTTCGAGGTGGACGGCCAGGCGTTGAATACGGCGTTCAAGCGCTTCAAGGAGATCGCGGACAAGAAGAAGGCCGTCACGGCGATGGACCTGGAGGCGCTGGTGACCGACGAGCTGCGGGGTGAGATCCCCGGGTACACGCTGGAGTGGTTCGAGGTGGAGGCCTCCTCGCGCCGACCCCCGCACGCGCGCGTGGCGGTGCGCCTGCCGGAGGGCGAGCTGGTGGAGGGCTCGTTCACCGGCGACGGCCCGATCGACGCGGTGCTCGCGGCGATCAACGCGGCGGCGGGCACGCGGGCGAAGCTGCGGGACTTCAAGATCGGCGCGGTCACGGAGGGCCAGGACGCGCTCGGGGAGGTCTCGGTGGTGGTCGAGATCGACGGCCAGTCGGGGTCGGGGCAGGCGCTCTCGACGGACGTGATCGAGGCCGCGGCGCACGCCTACGTGCGCGCGCTGTCGGTCGCTCGCGCCCGGGCGCTGGAACCAAAGGACACGCTGGGACTCCCCGCCACGGCGCCTTGAGTGACCCCGCCCGCGCTCGTCGGGTTCGCGCCGTGCCCACCCGGTGATCGCCTGGGGGCTGGGGGCGGCCGCCGCGGCGTGTGTCCGCTAAACACTGCTATCAGAGAGAAGGATTGAGCCGATGTCGAAAAGCATGTTCGAGAAGATCTGGGAGGCGCACGAGGTGGCGCCCGGCCTGCTGTACATCGACCTGCACCTGGTGCACGAGGTGACGAGCCCGCAGGCGTTCGACGGCCTGCGCCTGGCAGGCCGCCAGGTGCGCCGTCCCGACCGCACGCTGGCGACAGCCGACCACAACACGCCGACGGACGGAACGCCGAACGCGGCGGCGATCAAGGAAGAGCTCTCGCGGGTGCAGGTGCAGACGCTGGAGCGCAACTGCGCAGAGTTCGGGGTGCCGGTCTACTCGCTGGGCTCGAACCGGCAGGGGATCGTGCACGTGATCGGCCCGGAGCTCGGGGTGACGCAGCCGGGCTTGACGATCGTCTGCGGGGACTCGCACACCGCCACGCACGGCGCGTTCGGGGCGCTGGCGTTCGGGATCGGCACGAGCGAGGTGGAGCACGTGCTGGCGACGCAGTGCATGGTGCAGCACCGTCCGCGCTCGATGCGCATCCGCTACGAGGGGCAGCTGGGCTTTGGGGTCACCGCGAAGGACCTGATCCTCAGCACGATCGGGCAGATGGGCGTCGGCGGTGCCACTGGCCACGTCGTCGAGTACGCGGGCCCCGTGATCGACGGCCTCTCGATGGAGGGGCGGATGACGGTCTGCAACATGACGATCGAGGGCGGCGGGCGCGCGGGGATGATCGCGCCGGACGAGACGACGTTCGCGTGGTTCACCGACAGCGCACGCCCGGGTGCCCCGAAGGGCGCGGAGCTACAGGCGGCGTTCGAGCGCTGGAGCGAGCTGGCAAGCGACGAGGGCGCGAGCTTCGACAGCGAGCTCACGGTGGACGCCGCGGCGCTCTCCCCCCAGGTCACATGGGGCACGACGCCGGCGATGGTCACTGACGTGACGGGACGGGTGCCGGCGCCGGAGGAGTTCTCCAGCGAGGCCGAGCGCGAGGCCGCCGAGCGCGCGCTGCACTACATGGCGCTGGAGCCGGGCACGCCGATCGCGGAGATCGCGGTCGACCGGGTGTTCATCGGCTCGTGCACGAACTCGCGGATCGGCGACCTGCGGGCCGCGGCTGAGGTCGTCGCCGGACGCAGGGTGGCGGACAGCGTGAGCGCGATGGTGGTGCCGGGCTCCCAGCAGGTCAAGGCGCAGGCTGAGGCTGAGGGCCTCGACCGGGTCTTCCGCGAGGCGGGCTTCGACTGGCGGGTGGCGGGCTGCTCGATGTGCCTGGGGATGAACCCCGACATCCTCGCCCCAGGGGAGCGCTGCGCCTCGACGTCCAACCGCAACTTCGAGGGCCGCCAGGGCCGCGGCGGGCGCACGCACCTGGTCTCCCCGCAGATGGCCGCGGCTGCCGCGATCGAGGGGCACTTCACGGATATAAGGGACTGGAGCTGACGATGGAGGCAATAGAGACGATCTCGGGCCCCGTGAGCCACCTGGACCGCTCCAACGTGGACACCGACCAGATCATGCCCAAGCAGTTCCTCAAGCGCGTGGAGCGGACGGGCTTTGGGGAGTTCCTCTTCTACGACTGGGCGAAGGAGCCGGGCTGGGAGCTGCCGGCCAACCCGATCCTTGTGGCCGGGGAGAACTTCGGCTGCGGCTCCTCGCGCGAGCACGCCCCGTGGGGGCTGCAGGACTACGGCTTCCAGGCGCTGGTGGCGCCCTCGTTCGCTGACATCTTCTACTCCAACTGCACGAAGATCGGGCTGCTGCCGGTCGTCCTAGGAGAGGAGCACTGCCGCGCGCTGGCCGCGGCTGGGGAGGGCCAGGTCGATTTGCAGGCCCAGGAGGTGCGTTACCCGGACGCGCAGGGCGAGATGGTCTCGGTCTCCTTCGAGATCGACCCCGAGACGCGCCGCCGGCTGCTCGGCGGCCTCGACGACATCGCGGTGACGCTCGGCCAGGAGGATGCGATCATCGCCTACGAGGGCGACCGGCAGCGCTCGGGACCTGTTACAACAACGCTGTAACTGCTGTAACTGCTTGATGTACTGCTTGCAAGGCCCCATCCAGGGCTGACTGCGCTGCAAGAGCCGGGGTAGGGTGGTCCCAGATGGAGCCAGGATTCAAATGTACAAGCGCATAGCGGTCCTCCCCGGCGATGGGATCGGGCCGGAGATCATGGCCGCCACGCGCGAAGTGCTCAACGCGGTCGGCGACTTCGAGATCGACGAACGGTCGATCGGTGGAGCCTCGATTGACGCCTACGGCGCGCCGCTGACCGAGGAGACGCTGGCCGCGTGCCGGCGCGCGGACGCGGTGCTGCTGGGCGCGGTCGGGGGGCCCAAGTGGGACAGCACCGACCCGCAGGCACCGCGCCCCGAGCAGGGCCTGCTGGCGCTGCGCCGGGGCCTCGGGCTGTACGCGAACGTGCGCCCGGTGCGCCCGCTGCCGCAGCTGTACGACGCCTCGCCGCTGCGGCGCGAGCGGATCGAAGACGTTGACCTGCTGGTGGTGCGCGAGTTGACCGGGGGGATCTACTTCGGCGAGAAGACACGCACACCCGACGCGGCGAGCGACCTGTGCTCCTACAACGTCATGGAGATCGAGCGGGTGGCACGCACGGCGTTCAACGCGGCGCACGCGAAGGTGACGAGCGTCGACAAGGCCAACGTGCTGGAAACCTCGCGCCTGTGGCGGGAGGTCGTGACCCGCGTGCAGGACCGCGAATACCCGCACGTGGAGCTCGAGCACATGCTCGTAGACAACGCGGCGATGCAGCTGATCGCTAACCCGCGCCACTTCGACGTGCTGCTGACCGAGAACATGTTCGGGGACATCCTCTCCGACGAGGCGGCGATGCTGACCGGCTCGATCGGGATGCTCCCGAGCGCGTCGCTGGGCGATCGCGGCCAATCGGAGATCGGCCAGCCCTCCCCGGGGCTCTACGAGCCGGTGCATGGCTCCGCGCCGGACATCGCGGGCGAGGGGATCGCCAATCCGATGGCGATGTTCCTCTCCGCAGCGCTGATGCTGCGCAACAGCCTCGACCTGGAGGAGAAGGCGCTGGAGGTAGAATCAGCCGTCGAACGCGCGCTCGACGACGGCGTGCGCACCCCCGACCTCGGGGGCGGAGCCAGCACCGCGGACGCAACGCGGGCCGTGCTCTACTACCTCTAAGACGACACCGAAGGAGCGCAGGACCTTGAACCCCACCGGCCTCATCTGGATGAACGGAGACTTCGTCGCTTGGGAGGACGCCAAGGTCCACGTCCTCACGCACGGCTTGCACTACGGCACGGGCGTGTTCGACAGCATGCGCTGCTACGAGACCGAGCTCGGCCCGGCGGTGTTCCGCAACGCCGAGCACATCGAGCGCCTGCGCCGCTCCGCGGAGCTGTACTACATGCCGCTGCCCTACTCCGACGCGCAGCTGCGCGCGGCGACGCTCGAGCTCGTGGCGCGCAACGGGCTGCGCTCCTGCTACATCCGCCCGCTCGTCAACCGCGGCTACGGCACGATGGGCCTGAACCCGCTGGACGCCCCGGTCGACGTGACGATCGCCTGCTGGGAGTGGGGGACGTACCTCGGCGAGGAGGGGACGCGCCATGGCGTGCGCGCGATGACCTCCTCGTGGCGGCGCATCAGCCCCGACTCGCTGATCCCCCACGCAAAGGCGAGCGGACAGTACCTCAACAACGTGCTCGCCAAGGTCGAGTCGGTGAAGGCCGGCTACGAAGAGGCGATCCTGCTCGACGACCACGGCCATGTGTGCGAGGGCACCGGCGAGAACGTCTACATCGTGCGCGACGGGGAGATCACCACGCCCGGGCAGCACAACTCGATCCTCGACGGCATCACCCGCCGCTCGCTGATCCAGATCGCACAGGACCTCGGCTACAAGGTCTGCGAGCGCAACGTGGCGCGCGCGGAGGTGTACCTCGCCGACGAGGTGTTCATGTCGGGGACCGCCGCCGAGGTGGTGCCGGTACGCGAGGTCGACAACCACACGATCGGGACGGGCGAGCCCGGCGAGGTGACGCGCGTGCTGCAGGCGGCCTTCGACGACGCGACCCACGGACGCTCGGAGCGCTACCGGGAGTGGCTCGACGTGGTGAGCGCGGCGGACCTGGAGACCCCCGCGGGCGACGCGGGCGTATCCGCGGGCTAGGGCCTATCCCTCATGGCTCGCACGCCTGGATACGACCGATGGCCTGCGCGAGGCTTTGTCCTCGGCCTCGCCGTGGGCCCACCACGCCTTCGGCCTTGCGTCCGCGCCTCGCTTGACCCTCGGCCGCCCCAGCCGCACGCCCCAATCGGGATAGGCCCGTAGCGATGGCCGACATACAGCTATACGACGCCACCCTGCGCGACGGCATGGGGGGAGGTGGGCTGACGCTCACCGCCGAGGAGAAGCTACGGGTCGTGCACGCGTTGGATGAGCTCGGCGTGCAGATGATCGAGGCCGGGTTTCCCTCCTCGAACCCGAAGGAGCTGGAGCTGTTCGGGCTGCTCGCTGCAGAGACCCTGCACAACGCGGAGATCGTCGCATTCGGGATGACCCGCCGGCGCGATGCGAGCGCCGCCGAGGACGAGGGCCTGCGTGTGCTCGCGGAGTCCTTCGCGCCGGCCTGCACGCTCGTCGGCAAGGCGTCGGTGCTGCACGTGGAGAAGGTGGTGCGCGTCTCGCGCGAAGAGAACCTCGCGATGATCGCCGACTCGGTGGCGTTCCTGTGCGGCGCCGCCAAGCGCGTGCTGCTGGACGCCGAGCACTTCTTCGACGGCTTCGCCCTGGACCCCGCGTACGCGATCGACTGCCTGCGCGTGGCAGCCGACGCGGGCGCCGAGCGGATCGTGCTGTGCGACACCAACGGGGGCTCGCTGCCTGCCCAGATAAGGACGGCGTTCGCAGTGGTCGGCGAAGAGCTCCCGGGCGTGCCGCTCGGCATCCACACGCACGACGACTCTGGCTGCGCGGTGGCGAACACGCTCACGGCGGTGGAATGCGGCGCGACGCAGGTGCAGGGCACGGTCAACGGCATCGGCGAGCGCACCGGCAACGCCAACCTGATCACGATCATCGCCGACCTGCAGCTGAAGATGGGCTACGAGCTGTTGTCCGACGAGCGCCTCGCGCGCCTGACCGAGACGGCGCACTTCCTCGACGAGCTGCTCAACCGCGCCCCCGACCCGGCGCAGCCGTACGTGGGCAAGCACGCGTTCGCGCACAAGGCGGGGCTGCACGCGGCCGGCGTGCAGGCCGACGCGCAGACGTTCGAGCACATCGACCCGGCGGTCGTGGGCAACGACCGCGACGTGCTGATCTCCGAGCTCTCTGGCCGGGGCGCGATCGTCGAGAAGGCGCGCCAGGCGGGTCTAACGGTTGACCAGGATTTCGCCCGGCGGGTCGTCGAGCGCGTCAAGGAACTTGAGCACGAGGGCTTTCAGTTCGAGACTGCGGACGGCTCGTTGGAGCTGTTGATGCGCAAGGAGGCGGGCGACTACGAGCCGCTGTTCCGGCTGGAGTCCTGGCGCGTGATCGTGGAGAAGCACGCCGACGGGCGCGCGACCACGGAGGCGACGATCAAGATCTGGTTGGGTGGCGAGCGCTACGTGCGCACAGCCGAGGGCAACGGTCCGGTGAATGCGCTGGACCGTGCGCTGCGCGACGCGATCGGGGAGATCCATCCGCACCTCAAGGACATCGACCTGGTCAACTTCAAGGTGCGCATCCTGGATGAGACGAAGGGCACCGGCGCGGTCACGCGGGTGCTGATCGACGCCTCTGACGGCCATCGTGTGTGGGGGGCGATCGGCGTCGCCGAGAACCTGATCGCGGCCTCGTGGGACGCGCTGGTGGACTCGCTGGAGTCGGGGATGCAGCCGGCGGCGCGTCTGCCGTGAGCGAGAAGGAGAGGGTCCCGCTGGTCGAAGACGAGATGATCCCGCTGGCGCGCCCCTCGCTGGGCGCAGCGGAGGAGCGAGCGGTGCTGGAGGTGCTGCGCTCCGGCCAGCTCTCGCTGGGGCCGCGCGTGGAGGAGTTCGAGCGGGCGTTCGCGCAGCGGGTGGGCGCCACAGCGGCGTGCGCGGTGTCGAGTGGCACCGCTGGTCTGCACCTGGCCCTGCGCGCGGTGGGGGTGGGGCCGGGGGACGAGGTGGTCACGAGCTCGTTCTCGTTCGTGGCCTCGGCCAACGCGGCGGTGTACGAGGGCGCGCGCCCGGTGTTCGCGGACATCGACCCGATGACGCTGAACCTCGACCCCGAAGCCGTGCGGGAGGCAGTGAGCGAGCGCACGCGGGCGATCCTGCCGGTGCACATCTTCGGGTACCCCGCGGAGATGGACGCGCTGGAGGCGATCGCGCGCGAGCACGGCCTGGCGATCGTGGAGGACGCGTGCGAGGCGCTCGGGGCGCGCCACCCGGACGGACGGCCCGTGGGAGGCCGCGGCAACCCGGCGGTGTTCGGGTTCTACGCGAACAAGCAGATCACTACGGGCGAGGGCGGGATGGTCACACTGGGCGAGGCGGCGCTCAAGGAGCGGATCGACTCCGAGCGCAACCAGGGGCGCTCCCCGCAGCGGGGTTGGCTGGACCACGACCGCCTGGGCTTCAACTACCGCCTCACGGACATCGCATGCGCCCTCGGGCTGGTGCAGCTGGAACGCCTGGACGAGCTCCTGGCGGCGCGGGCGCGGGTCGCGGGCCTCTACCGGGAGGCGCTGCAGTCCGTCAGGAGCCTCGAGCTGCCGTGCCCGGACATGGAAGGGAGCAGGCGGGGGTGGTTCGTGTTCGTGGTGCAACTCCCGCACGGCGTCGACCGTGACACGGTGGTACGGGCGCTCGCGGCGGAGGGGATCCAGAGCAAGCCCTACCTGCCGGCGATCCACCTGATGCGCTTCTACCGCGAGCACTTCGGCCACCGCCCGGGCGAGCTCCCGGTCAGCGAGGACGTCGCGGCGCGCTCGATCGCGCTGCCGTTCTTCGTGGGCATGCAGGAGTGGCAGGTGCGGTGTGTGGCTGACGTCCTGCGGGATGCCGTGGGGCGGTAGCCGAGCTTTGCCGACGGGAGGGGGCTTCGGGGGAGGGCCTGCCCTCCCCCGACTGAGTGCTGGTGCGGTGTGTGGCTGACGTCCTGCGGGATGCCGTGGGGCGGTAGCCGAGCTTTGCCGACGGGAGGGGGCTTCGGGGGAGGGCCTGCCCTCCCCCGACTGAGTGCTGGTGCGGTGTGTGGCTGACGTCCTGCGGGATGCCGTGGGGCGGTAGCCGAGCTTTGCCGACGGGAGGGGGCTTCGGGGGAGGGCCTGCCCTCCCCCGACTGAGTGCTGGTGCGGTGTGTGGCTGACGTCCTGCGGGATGCCGTGGGGCGGGTAAGAGCAGCCCGCGGCCGCGCTACGGGGCAGTCGCGATCGTGCCCGCGTCCTGGGCGCCGATGAACGGCGCCAGCGCGAAGTAGGTCGCTCGCGGGACCATCGCGGGGAGCTCGTGCGTGCGGTCCTGCAGCACGTGGTGCAGGCACAGCTCGTACAGACCACCCGCGATCGCCTCCACGGTGACGCCCGACGGGCGCTCCTCGCCGGGGGAGTAGTCGAGGCCCGGGAGCAGCATCCGCGAGTAGGAGCCGACGCCTTTGAGCGCGCGTTCGGCCGTGCGGTCGGTCGCTGCCAGCACGTTGACCATCGAGATGTGCGTGTAGGCCGGCTCTCCAGCCAGGAAGCGGAACAGAGCCGCGATGCCCGCCCGCACGCCCAGACGCCAGTCGGGCTCGGAGCGAAACGCGTGCTCCACGAGCGCGAGCGCTTTGTCGTGGCCGATCTCGTACGCCACGAGGAACGCGTCCTCCTTGCCGCTGAAGTGCTCGTAGAAGGCCGCCAGCGAGACCGACGCCTCGGCCGCGATGCCCTCCACCGTCAGCGCGGCGTAGCCCTTGCGCGCTGTGAGGTTCGTGACCGCGTCGAGGATCCGCTCGCGCTGGGAGTGCACCACGAAGCTGCGCGACATCCCTGCCTCTCCGCGTGGCAGGCGGCGTCTGTCGTTGGCGGCCGCGCCGAGCGAGAGCGAGCCGGGGGCGCGCCCGCCCGACAGGTCGAGGTGCAGGTCCTCGGGTCTCGGATCGACCAGGTTCAGGATCGACGGCGGTGCCGGCCAGTAGGAGCTCGTCCACTGCGCCAGGGCGGGGACGAGCCCGCGCAGCCGCACGCGCTGACCCCGGCGCAGGTGCCCGTAGAGGACGTGCAGCAGCCCCCCGACCACGCCGCGCAACACCGGGTTGGGGATCGGGCCGGGGCCCGGTGGTAGGCCTAAGGTCTCGCGCAGGAGGTCCTCGTAACCCGCCGCCAGCTGTTCGCGGCGTCCGATCCCCGCCGGGCCCGCCGCGGCGATCTCCACCGTCAGCAGCCGCAGCGCGTCCGGCCGTTCGATCGCCAGGTCGAAGAGTTCCTCGAGCGCCGCGTCGATGCTGTCCGGCAGGTCTTCGGCGTGGCGGAACGTCTCGGAGATCGCGCGCTGGGCGTTGGCCGCGATCGCGTCGTAGGCGGCCAGGAAGCACTCTTCCTTGTTAGTGAAGTGCTCGTAGAAAGCCTTCCGCGAGACGCCCGCCCGCTTGATCACATCCGAGACCGCGATCGCCGCGTAGCCCTTCGCTCCGACCGCTTCGATCATGCCCTCCAGCAGGCGTTGACGCTGGTTGGTCGCCACCTGCGCGCGGGTGAGCGAGTGCGGTCCCCGCGGCAGCGCCTGAAAGCGGCCGATGGGGGGTCGTTCCAGCAACTCCGACATGGCCCGATTATTGCGCACACCAGCGCGCCCTGTAGGACGTGTTTCCAGCTCTTCTGCCCGAGCCGTCCGGGACGTGGTGTTTTTTGGAGGTATCGGGATGGTCCTGGAGTATGGCACGCAGGAGGTGTCCCAGCCTAAGATGCGTGTCCCCCGTCTTCGATTGCTTCGGGCAGCTCGAAGCACGAGACCGCCGCGCGAGAACTCCGCTAGTGTCCGTCCGAGCGCAACGCCGCGAGTCTTCTCGTAAACCACAACAACGTGTCCCGCTTCCGCGAGCCCCAGCACCCCGACTTCCGGCGCCTGAACGCCTCGCTGGACTTCGACCGGCGGCTGTGGCCCCACGACATCGAGCAGTCCCGTGCCCACGCGTGGATGCTCGCCGAGCGCGGGATCATCTCCGTCGAGGACCGCAACAACCTGATCGGGGGTCTCGAAGAAGTCGAGGCCGAGCTCGCGGGGGGGACGTTCGTCTTCGAGCAGGACGACGAAGACATCCACATGGCGATCGAGCGGCGCCTGACCGAGCTCGCGGGGCCCGTCGGCGGCAAGCTGCACACCGCGCGCTCGCGCAACGACCAGGTCGCCACCGACGTCGCCATGTACGTGCGCGAGCACGCCCGCGTCGCCCACGACGCCGCGGGGGAGGTGATGGGCGCGTTGGTGGACCGCGCCGAGGAGCACGTGGACTGGCCGCTGCCCGGCTACACGCACCTGCAACGCGCCCAGCCCGTGTACCTCGCCCACCACCTGCTCGCCTACTTCTGGATGCTCGCCCGCGACCGCGAGCGCTTCGCCTTCGCGCTCACCCAGGCCGGGCGTCTACCGCTCGGCTCGGGCGCGCTCGCCGGCGTCAGCTTCGACACCGACCGCCGCGTGCTCGCCCGCCAGTTGGGCTTCCACGACGTGGTGCCCAACTCGATCGACGGCGTCTCCAACCGCGACTTCGCCCTCGACTACCTGCACGCCGCCGCGACGTGTGCGACCCACCTCTCGCGCCTCGGCGCAGAGCTCGTGTGGTGGTCGAGCCAGGAGGTCGGCTTCTGCGAGCTGCCGGACGCGTGGTCGGCGGGCTCCTCGATCATGCCCCAGAAGAAGAACCCCGACGCAGCCGAGCTGCTGCGCGCCAAGGCGCCCCGCGTCGTCGGGCACTACGCCGCCCTGCATGGCGTCCTGCACGCGCTGGCGCTCACGTACAACAAGGACCTCCAGGAGGATAAGGAGCACCTGTTCGACACGGCCGACACGCTCGAGCTCGAGCTGACCGCCGCCCTCGGGATGGTGCGCGGCGTGCACTTCTCGCGCGAGCGGATGGCCGCCGCGGCCGCCGACGAGACGCTCGGCGCCACCGACGTCGCCGACTGGCTCGTGCGCCACGGAGTGCCCTTCCGCGAGGCCCACGGGGTGGTCGCTGGGCTCGTGCGCACCGCGGTGCAGGACGGGCGCAGTCTCTCCGAGCTGAGCCCCGCCGAGCTCGCCGCGCACAGCCCCGTGCTCGGCGAGCACGCCCAGGAGTACCGTGAGCTGCTCACCCAAAGCTCGTGGCTGGAGAGTAAGGTCTCCGAGGGCGGTACCGCCTCCGAGCGCGTGCGCGAGCAGCTGCAGCTCGCCCGCGGCGTGCTCGCGCACCCCCCCGCCGAGGAGTCCACGAACCCCTGGGATTGAGTAGCCACGGACTCGTGCAACCCGCCTGCAAAAAGCCGCTGGGAGTGGACCGAGGAGTCGGAGGGTGGCCTACGTGACCCGCACGCCCGTCGCCACCGTTGACCCGCCCCGCGCTCCAGCCGCCGGCGGCTTCGGAGTGCGCCGTCCGCGCACCCCCGCGCCGGGCGCCCTGCCGGTCGAGTTCTACGCCCAACCCGTGCTCGAGGTCGCCCGCGCGCTGGTCGGCTGCGTCGTGGAGCACCGTGCGGCCGCCGGGGTGATCGTCGAGACCGAGGCCTACCACGAGGGCGAGCCCGCGTGCCACGCGTTCGTCGGACTTACGCCTCGCACTCGCACGCTGTTCGGCGGACCCGGCCGCGCGTACGTGTACCGCTCCTACGGCATCCACGCGCTTCTGAACGCCGTCTGCGAGGAGTCCGGGGTGGGCGCCGCCGTGCTGATCCGGGCGCTGGAACCGCTGCGCGGGATCGCTCGTATGCGCGAGCGCCGCGGCGTGCAACGCCGCGAGGAGCTGTGCTCGGGCCCCGGCAAGCTGACCGTCGCGCTCGGCGTCGAGCTGCTGCACAACGACTGCGACTTGACTCGTGGGCCGGTCACGATCCACCCCCCGAGTGAGTCGTGGCTGCAAGCCGACCACGAGGTGGTGGCCGCCCCCCGCATCGGGATCACCAAGGCGGCGGAGCTCCCGTGGCGGTTTTGCCTCGCCGGCAACCCTCATGTCTCGCGCCCCCGGCCGGGGTGACGGGTCGGAGGGCTCAGCCTCCCGGGCTCGCACCGCCGGTGGGAGCGCCCGTGCCGCCGCTCACCTTCGGTGGGGGCGTTTCCGCTGGTGCCGGCGCCTGGTTCGGAGCTTCGCCGGCACCTTCCGGGGACTGCGGAGCGCCGCTCGCCCCCGGCGCGGAACTGCCCGGATTCCCTTCCGCCCCTTTCTGCGCGGGCGCCTGTGCGCCTGCGGAGCCTTCAGTGGTCCCCGCGCTGCCGCCCTTGCCCCCGCCGCTCGCGGGCGCCGGCGCTTCGCCGGTGTGGCCCTTCGGAGCTGCACCCCTACCGGCGGACGGTTCCGCCGCCGGGGTGGGAGGGGTGGTGTGCGCGGGGGTCCCGCTGGCTTCCCCGCCCCCTTCCGGGGCCGCGCCGGTCCCCGCGCCCGTCTTCTTGGTGGCGACGGCCGCTCGCTTGGCTGCTTCTTCGGCGGCGCGTTCGCGTTCCACCTGCATCGCGGAGACCATGAAGTTGTGCCAGATCAGCGCCGGGAACGTGCCGCCTAGCACGGGGCCCCCGTCGAACTCGGTGAGCATCGGTACAAGGCTGTTGGGGAAGCCCACCCACACTGCCACGGTGTAGCGGTGGTCCCACCCCACGAACCACGCGTCGCCGTAGTTGGAGGTCGTGCCCGTCTTGCCCGCCGCGAACTCGCCGAGCGCCGCCGAGCGCGCGGTGCCGTACTCCAGCACCGTCTCCAGCATTGCGGTCTCCGTGGTCGCGACCCCTTCCGGGAGCACCCGGTGCAGGCGGGTGCGGTCGACCTGTTCGTGCGAGCCGTCCTGCACCGCTTCGATGCCCACCGGGGCGCCCGGTTCGGCCAGCGTGCCGCTCACCCGCTCACCGCCGTGGGCGATCGTCTCGTAGGCGTGGGCCATGTCGAGCGGGGTCACACCGGTTTTCAGGCCCCCGATGGTCATCGCCGGGTTCGTGGAGATCGGGGTGGTGATGCCCATGCGGTGCGCCAGCGCCGCGATCCGGTGGGTCCCCACGAGCAGGCCCACTTCGGCGTAGATCGAGTTGTCTGAGTACGCCGTCGCGCCCGTCAGGGTGTCTGTACCGGCGTACGCGTTTTCATCGTTGTGCACCGTGAACACTTCCGAGGAGTGAGGCACCCGGAAGGTCTTTTCCTTGGAGGCCCACACCGAGTCGGGGGAGATGCCGTCCTCCAGCGCTGCTGCGAGGTCGAACGCCTTGAAGGAGGAGCCCGGCTGGCGCTCCCCCTCGGTCGCCAGGTTGAAGGGGCTTTCGTCGTAGTTGCGCCCGCCCACCATCGCCCGCACCTTGCCCGTGGCATTTTCGATCGCCACGAGCGCCGCCGTCGGGCCTTCGGTGCCCGGCAGGTAGCCCGCCACCGCCTGTTCGGCCGCCCGCTGCAGCCCCAGGTCGAGGGTGGTGTGGACCTGCAGGCCCCCGTAGTAGGCCCGCTCAGCGCCGTAGCGCGCCACCACCTGTTGGCCCACCCAGTCATCGAAGTAGCCCGCGTCAACCCCATCCACGAGTGGCTGCTCGGGGGGAGCGATGTCCTGCGGGGCGGGCAGCGCCTGGATCGTGCTTTCTTCGTACTGCGCGCGGTCGAGGTACCCCTGCTGGTACATCTGCCCGAGCACCACGTTGCGCCGTTCGCGCGCCGCCGCGGGATCGCTCACCGGGTTGTAGTCCGTGGGGGACTGGATAATCCCCGCCAGCAGCGCGGCCTCCCACGGCTTGAGCTCCTGCACGCACAGCGGGTTGCCCGGCAGTCCGCACCCCTGGTGGTCGGGCTCCTGGCCGAAGTACGTCTGCGCCGCCGCCTCGATGCCGTATGCGCCGTTGCCGAAGTAGATCGTGTTCAGGTACTCCGTGAGGATCTTCAGCTTCGACCAGTGGTGGGCGAGGTGAAAGGCCAGCGCCGCCTCGCGCAGCTTCTCGAGGATCGTGCGGTGCGACTGCTCGCCCAGCGCGTTCTTGACGAACTGCTGCTCGATCGTCGAGGCCCCCTGCACCGCGCTCCCGTGCAGCACGTCTGCCACGGCCGCTCGAGCGATCGAGCGCAGGTCCACACCTTCGTTGGTCATGAACCGCTTGTCCTCGATCGAGATGACCGCGTCACGCACGACCGGCGGGATCTGCCGCTGAGTGACCAGCACCTGGTCGCGGTCGCTCAACATCCCGATCTGCGTGCCCCGGTCGTCGAGCAGCACTGAGTTGTGCGCGTTGGTCTGGCGGTACTTCGCTTCCAGGTGGGGCAGGTCCGAGGCCACGGCCATGAACATGCCGAACACGAACGAGACCAGGCCGAGCAGCCCGAGCGCGAGGAAGATCAGCAGGAAGCGGAGCTTCTTCAGGCGCGAGCGGCTCCGGGGCTCCGCGGGCGGGGGGGTACCTGCAGGGAGAGCTGTGCCTGACAGCGTGGCGGACTCCAAAACGAGGGGGAGAGTCTATTAGCATGAGCGCGCGCATGGCGAGCACCCCCGACGAGAAGTCCCCCGACCGACCGGACGATGAGATCCCCGCCCGCCCGGTCGGCCACTCCGCCCGGTCCCGTGCAACGAACGCCGATCCTGGGCGGCTTGCCGCCCTTCTTAAAAATGCTGTTGACTGCCTGCCCGAGGGTGCGCTCGCGGAGAAGCTCGCCGAGACGCGCGGGGAGGGTCGCCCGCTGCGCGTCAAGCTCGGGATCGACCCCACCGCCCCGGACATCCACCTCGGTCACGCCGTCGTCCTGGGCAAGTTGCGCGAGTTCCAGCAGGAGGGTCACGTGGTGGTGTTGATCATCGGCGACTACACCGCGCGTGTGGGCGATCCATCGGGGCGCTCGACGCTGCGCCCGATGCTCTCGGCGCAGGAGATCGAGGCCAACGCGGCGACCTTTCAGGAGCAGGCGCTGCGGATTCTCGATGCGCAGCGGCTGGAGGTCCGGCGCAACAGCGAGTGGCTGGCGAAGCTCGACCTGCTGGGGCTGACGCGCACGACCACTGTGGCCCAACTGCTGGCGCGCGACGACTTCGCCACGCGCTGGGCGGCGCAGCAGCCGATCTCGATGCTCGAGCTGATGTACCCGCTGCTGCAGGGCTACGACTCGGTCGCCGTCCGCGCCGACGTGGAGCTCGGAGGCACCGACCAGAAGTTCAACCTGCTGCTCGGTCGCGACATCCAGCGAGCCTACGGCGAGGTCGGGCAGGCGATCCTGACGATGCCGCTGCTCGTGGGCCTCGACGGACGCCAGAAGATGTCCAAGTCGCTGGGAAACCAGATCGGGATCACCGATCCGCCCGGGGAGGTCTACGGCAAGACGCTCAGCCTCCCAGATGAGGCGATGGGCGAGTACTACAGGCTGCTGCTGCACCGCGAACCGCCGGCGACGGGAGAGATGTCGGCGCGCGACGCGAAGCGTCTGCTCGCGCGGGAGCTGGTGGGCTGGCTGCACTCGCCGGCGCAGGCCGTACAGGCCGAGGCCGACTTCGACCGAGTCTTCGTCCGGCACGAGACCCCGCAGGTGCTCGAGGAGGCGCACGTCACGGTCGGCGCCGACGGGACGATCCACCTGCCTCGGCTGATCGCTGCCACGTACGCCATGTCGAGCTCGGAGGCCCGGCGCCTGATCGACCAGGGCGGCGTGTCGCTGAACGGGGCGCCGCTGGACCCGGGCCGCTACGACGTGGCCTGCGAGGACGCGCGGGGCGCGGTGCTGCGGGTGGGCCGGCGACGCTTCCTGCGCCTGCTCGTCCAATAGCGCTATACTGCTCGGCCGGTCCCAAAGCGCCCTCGGGCGCAGGTCCGGATCGGTCTTCTCCGGGGACGTCCTCCCCTCGAGGCTCGGCGGTCTTTGAAAACTCAACAGCATGCGCACCGACGATCGAGAATCGATCGTGGTGTGCGTCCAGGTTCGACCCGTCGCCGGGTCGGCGCCTCGGGTTGGCCGCTCTGCGGCCTGGCTCGTCGGTGCCTCCGGGGGCGGACCAAGAGTCAAGTAGGAGCAGTACCCCGTCGCGGTTCCGGAGCCCACGTGTATAGGCCCCGGACCGTCGGTCGCCGTCGGCCGGTCTTTCGATCGGCGGCGCTCGGCAAGCCGTGACAGCTTTTCGTGAAGTTCTTCACGGAGAGTTTGATCCTGGCTCAGGACGAACGCTGGCGGCGTGCTTAACACATGCAAGTGGAGCGACGAACCAGGGCTTGCCCTGGGGCAGAGCCGCGAACGGGTGAGTAACACGTGGGTTACCTGCCTCGATGACCGGGACAACCCGAGGAAACTCGGGCTAATACCGGATGTGCCCGCAAGGGGAAAGGAAGCTTCGGCCTCCGCATCGAGATGGGCCCGCGGCCCATTAGCTTGTTGGTGAGGTAACGGCTCACCAAGGCTGCGATGGGTAGCTGGTCTGAGAGGACGATCAGCCACACTGGGACTGAGACACGGCCCAGACTCCTACGGGAGGCAGCAGTGGGGAATCTTGCGCAATGCGCGAAAGCGTGACGCAGCAACGCCGCGTGGGGGAAGAAGGCTTTCGGGTTGTAAACCCCTTTCAGTTGGGACGAAGCTTCGCCGGTGAATAGCCGGCTGGAGTGACGGTACCTTCACAAGAAGCACCGGCTAACTACGTGCCAGCAGCCGCGGTAATACGTAGGGTGCAAGCGTTGTCCGGAATTATTGGGCGTAAAGAGCGTGTAGGCGGCTTGATAAGTCTGCTGTGAAAGTCCAGGGCTCAACCCTGGAAAGCCGGTGGATACTGTCAAGCTAGAGTCCGGAAGGGGCGAGTGGAATTCCTGGTGTAGCGGTGAAATGCGCAGATATCAGGAGGAACACCAATGGCGAAGGCAGCTCGCTGGGACGTGACTGACGCTGAGACGCGAAAGCGTGGGGAGCAAACAGGATTAGATACCCTGGTAGTCCACGCTGTAAACGATGGCAACTAGATGTGGGGGGTGTCAACTCCCCCCGTGTCGAAGCTAACGCATTAAGTTGCCCGCCTGGGGAGTACGGCCGCAAGGCTAAAACTCAAAGGAATTGACGGGGGCCCGCACAAGCAGCGGAGCATGTGGTTTAATTCGACGCGACGCGAAGAACCTTACCTGGGCTTGACATGTGAGTGACAGGTGTGGAAACACACCCTCCTTTCGGGGCACTTTCACAGGTGGTGCATGGCTGTCGTCAGCTCGTGTCGTGAGATGTTGGGTTAAGTCCCGCAACGAGCGCAACCCCCGTCGCATGTTGCCAGCATTTAGTTGGGGACTCATGCGAGACTGCCGGTGACAAACCGGAGGAAGGTGGGGATGACGTCAAGTCATCATGCCCCTTATGTTCAGGGCTACACACGTGCTACATTGGCGCGTACAGAGGGTTGCGATACCGCGAGGTGGAGCGAATCCCTTAAAGCGCGTCTCGGTTCGGATTGCAGGCTGAAACTCGCCTGCATGAAGGCGGAGTTGCTAGTAATCGCGGATCAGCACTGCCGCGGTGAATACGTTCCCGGGCCTTGTACACACCGCCCGTCACACCACGGGAGTGAGCAACACCCGAAGCCGGTGGCCTAACCCGCAAGGGAGGGAGCCGTCGAAGGTGGGGCTCGTGACTGGGGTGAAGTCGTAACAAGGTAGCCGTAGCGGAAGCTGCGGCTGGATCACCTCCTTTCTAGGGAGCACTAAGGTGCCCCGGTCCTAGCGGCCGCTCGATCTCATCGAGACCTTCGGGTCTCGGAGGAGCTCGGGCGGTGACAAGAGCAGACCGGGCCTAGCATGTCAACCGAACCTGACTGGCGCGCTGCTTCCTCCATCGAGGGTCCTCCCCTACTGAGGACCCTGTGGCGGAGCGGCATCCAACCCGCCAGCATGCTGTTGAGCTTTGAGAGACCGGCGCCCGCCCGGCGTTTGGCGCAGTCGCGATACAGAGATCGCGTCCGCACTAGCCCACCGCAGGCCGGTGTAAGCCTCTCCACGGTCCTTGAAAACTGCACAGAAGCCACATCAGCCGCCATCGATAAGCGGCGGCTGAAAAACGGGTATCACCGGGCCGCTCGCGATCATTCTCGTCTGTACCTGCTTGTTCAGGGGTACGGAGGATCACGATCGGTCTGATCACCGTCAAGATAGTAAGGGCACATGGTGGATGCCTTGGCACCAAGAGTCGATGAAGGGCGTGAACGGCTGCGATAAGCCACGGTTAGGCGCTGAATAGCCTTTGACCCGTGGATTCCCGAATGGGGAAACCCAGCGCTGGTAATGCGGCGTTATCCCCGGCTGAACACATAGGCCGGTGGAGGACAAGCGGGGGAAGTGAAACATCTCAGTACCCCGAGGAAAGTAAATCAACCGAGACTCCCTGAGTAGTGGCGAGCGAAAGGGGATCAGCCCAAACCTGCTGCGTGTAAGCGGCCACGCGTTGCGTAGCGGGGGTTGTAGGGCGCTTGTTCCGAGCCGTGGCCGGTTCGGCGGAAGTTACAAAATCATGTGGTAGTCGAAGCGCGTGGAACCACGCACCATAGAGGGCAACCGTCCCGTAGACGAAACTGCATGATCTTCCGTCAAGCGTTCCTGAGTAAGTCCGTGCTCGTGAAACGCGGACTGAACCTGGGGGGACCACCCTCCAAGGCTAAGTACTCCTTGGTGACCGATAGCGGACTAGTACCGTGAGGGAAAGGTGAAAAGTACCCCGGAAGGGGAGTGAAATAGTACCTGAAACCGCGTGCCTACAAGCGGTGGGAGCAGGCTTGTCCTGTGACCGCGTGCTTTTTGCATAACGAGCCGGCGAGTTACTCGTCTGCGGCAAGGTTAAGCGATGAGCGGAGCCGTAGCGAAAGCGAGTCCTAATAGGGCGACATAGTCGTAGGCGGTATACCCGAAACTGAGCGAGCTACCCATGGGCAGGCTGAAGCGGGGGTAAGACCTCGTGGAGGGCCGAACCGACCTAGGTTGAAAACTGGGCGGATGACCTGTGGGTCGGAGTGAAAGGCTAATCAAGCTCAGTGATATCTGGTTCTCTCCGAAATATATTTAGGTATAGCCTCGGATAAATTGCGTTTTGGCCGTAGAGCACTGTTTGGACTAGGGGCCCTACCAGGTTACCGACTTCAGGCAAACTCCGAAGACCATTACGTGTACTCCGGGAGTCAGTTGCTGGGGGATAAACTTCAGCGTCGAAAGGGAAACAGCCCAGACCGCCAGCTAAGGTCCCAAAGTGCTAGCTAAGTGGGAAACGATGTTCGAGTGCATAGACAACCAGGAGGTTGGCTTAGAGGCAGCCACCCTTGAAAGAGTGCGTAACAGCTCACTGGTCAAGTGTTCGAGCGCGGACAATGTAACGGGGCTCAAGCTAGTCACCGAAGCTGCGGGTGCGTGATTTATCACGCGCGGTAGGAGAGCGTTCCCATGCCAGTAAAGCGGCGGCGTAAGCCAGCCGTGGAGGCATGGGAAGTGAGAATGCCGGCATGAGTAACGAAAGAGAGGTGAGAATCCTCTCCACCGATTGCCCAAGGATTCCTTAGTAAAGTTCGTCTACTAAGGGTTAGTCGGGACCTAAGGCGAGGCCGAAAGGCGTAGTCGATGGCCAACAGGTTGATATTCCTGTACCACGTCGCTTCCATTGACCGATGGGGAGACGAGGAAGGCTAAGGGAACCCAGGCGATGGTTGTCCTGGGACAAGCATGTAGGGGTGGCCCTAGTTAAATGCGGGGCTGCATAACCTGAGGTGCGATGTCAGCTGGCTCTAAGCCGGCGAGTCCCCGACGCCATACCTCCAAGAAAATCCTCTAGAGAGGGAGCGCGTGCCCGTACCAAAACCGACACAGGTGGGCAAGTAGAGAATACTAAGGTGATCGAGATAACCCTCGTTAAGGAACTCGGCAAAATTGCCCCGTAACTTCGGGATAAGGGGCGCCCCAGTAGGGTGAAGCTCTTCGCGAGTGGAGCCCGAGGGGGCCGCAGTGAATAGGCTGAAGCGACTGTTTACCAAAAACACAGGTCTCTGCAAAGTCGAAAGACGACGTATAGGGGCTGACGCCTGCCCGGTGCCGGAAGGTTACGTGGAGTTGTTAGGGCTTGACCCGAAGCAGCGAAACTAAGCCCCGGTAAACGGCGGCCGTAACTATAACGGTCCTAAGGTGACTCACGCTGCCTTAGAGAAACCTGGCTGTATGCTGGAATATCCGAGTATCCGGCGCTACTCGCCGCAAGTGCGGCAGTGATAATGCGTCCGGTGCGGACAATCAGCAGGGAAGTCGTCCGATTCTCCGGATTGACCCCCCAGAGACCACACGCCAGGGCCCATTTTTGGTGGGCAAGATATGGTCCGGCCTGCATGGCGACATGCAGAGGTCGACAGAAATGATCGACCCGCTGAGGTTTTCGAGCCTCAGTTGATCCCAGGTAGTGCATATCGAGGGCCTGGGAAGTAACAGCACAAGCGAAATTCCTTGTCGGGTAAGTTCCGACCTGCACGAATGGCGTAACGACTTCAGCACTGTCTCAACGAGGGGCTCGGTGAAATTGCAGTCTCGGTGAAGATGCCGAGTACCCGCGGCTAGACGGAAAGACCCCGTGAACCTTTACTACAACCTGGTATTGGGATTCGGTGCATCTCGCTCAGGATAGGTGGGAGGCTTTGAAGCGCCGGTTGCGGCCGGCGTGGAGCCAACCTTTAGATACCACCCTTGGTGTATTGGGTTTCTAACAGCGTGCCGTGAATCCGGGCGCTGGACATTGCCAGGCGGGTAGTTTGACTGGGGCGGTCGCCTCCCAAAATGTAACGGAGGCGCACAAAGGTTCCCTCAGCACGGTTGGAAATCGTGCGTAGAGCGCAAAGGTAGCAAGGGAGCTTGACTGCGAGACTGACAGGTCGAGCAGGTGCGAAAGCAGGTCTTAGTGATCCGGCGGTAGCAAGTGGAAGTGCCGTCGCTCAACGGATAAAAGGTACTCCGGGGATAACAGGCTTATCGGGCCCAAGAGTCCACATCGACGGCCCGGTTTGGCACCTCGATGTCGGCTCGTCGCATCCTGGGGGTGGAGTCGCTCCCAAGGGTTGGGCTGTTCGCCCATTAAAGCGGTACGCGAGCTGGGTTCAGAACGTCGTGAGACAGTTCGGTCCCTATCTGCCGTGGGCGTTGGAGAATTGCGAGGATTTGTCCCTAGTACGAGAGGACCGGGATGAACACACCTCTGGTGTATCTGTTGTCCTGCCAAGGGCATTGCAGGCTAGCTACGTGTGGATCGGATAACCGCTGAAAGCATCTAAGCGGGAAGCCGGCCTCAAGATGAGTTCTCCCATCCCCTAGAGGGAGTAAGACCCCTGGTAGACCACCAGGTTGATAGGCCGGATCTGGAAGGGTGGTAACGCCCGTAGGAGACCGGTACTAATGGTTCGAGGGCTTGACGGATTTTTTGATCAAGGTGGTACCCGTGTGGCGCTGTGCAGTTTTGAAGGACCGGGGAGGTCGGTCTCTCGCCTTTTTCCGGTGGCCTTGGCGAGGGGGAAACACCTCTTCCCATTCCGAACAGAGCAGTTAAGCCCCTCAGCGCCGATGGTACTTGGCTCGCAAGGGCCTGGGAGAGTAGGACGCCGCCGGTTCTTTTCCGCACGGGCCGCCCCTCGGGGGCGGCCCGTGGTCGTCGTGGGCTTAGGGTGTCTCTGGGGGTGTACGTGCAGCCTGTCGGGTAGGCTTGCGCCATGTCCCGCGTTGCCGACTTCTATGCCCGTCTCACGCCTTACCTCGCGCACCGCCCCGGCACCGCGCTCGCTACGCAAGCGCACGCGTGGGTCGTCAAGCGCACGGGAGGGAGACTCGGCGGCCGTGCGCTCGGGGCGGAGGTCCTGGTGCTGAGCACCCTCGGCCGGCGCTCCGGTCAGTGGCGCGACGCGCCCGTGTTCTTCGTCCCTCGCGACGACGGATTCGCCGTCGTCGCGTCCAACGCTGCGTCCGCCCGTCCACCCGCGTGGTGGTTGAACCTGCAGGACCACCCCGACGCCGATGCGCTCGTTCGCGGGCGTACCCACCCGGTCCGCGCGCGCCCCGCCACTGAGGAGGAGATCACCGAGTTGTGGCCGCGGCTTGTGCAAATCTACAGCGGCTACGAGCACTACCGGTCGATCGCCACCCGTGAGCTGCCCGTCGTGATACTCGACCGATCAGAGATCGGCCAGCGCTGAGCGCGGCGCGCGATGCTGACCTCCCCGTGTGCGGCAACCACGGGGTGGGCACGCAGTCTGGACGGCTGCGTCGGGCAGAGGCACGGCTGCGGCGAGGGCGCCGGCTGGCCCCCCCGCCGCGGTGCCCGCCCTCGACACAGCGACGCGCGGTGCGCGTGAGCCCACGTGGGCTCGTTGCTCGCTTCCGTGAGCTCCTCCTGGTCAACCTCCCAGTCAACTGGATCGTCGTCCTCGAGCAGGAGGAACGCGCGGGTCAGCGAGAGCGCCCTGTGGGCGCGCTGTGCGAGCGTCGATGTCCGAGTTGAACAGAACACGTGTTCGTAAGATAGGGCGGCCTTCGGACGGACCCGCCCGAACATACGTGCGTCCCCGGGCTTCGTGCGCAGAAGTGGCTCAACGGAGCCAGATCGACTCCCCGGGTCTGCAACGGAAATTGCAGCACCGTTCCTCGATATGGTCCCTGGTGGGACTGGAAGGTGCATACGCTTGGCAAGCCGGGCGCGCTCCGATACGCAATCGCCAGGGACCTCTCGTGGCGACCTGCATCGAAGCGTGGGGCCGAGGACCGCCGCGTGCGTCAATCCTGTCGCCGCTCCGCATGGCATCCTGAATCGGGCTGACCACGGTGGCCCCTTGGCTCTGCGGGATCTACGATGCAGCGTTTCGTCCGAGGCGCACTGTAAGGTCGAACACATGTTCCTGCTGCCAACCACCACCCCCGAGATCGAGCTTGAGCGTCTCAGCCCGCGCGAGCGGCGGTACAAGATCGGTCAGTTCTTCACGCCCGCCCCGATCGCCGAACTGATGGCCGAGGCCGTCAATGAGATCGAGCCCGCGACGGTCCTCGATCCGGGTGTCGGAGGGGGCGTTCTGCTGCGCGCCGTGGGAGATGGCCCGAGACTCTTCGGCCTCGACATCGACGCGACGGCCGTTGAGCTTGCGGCAGCGTCGATGCCCGGCGAACACGAGATCGCGGTGGGCGACTTCCTCGATGCGGAACGCTGGCCGCTCACCGACGCGACCTTCGATGCGGTGATCGCGAATCCGCCGTACGTTCGCCACCACAATCTGTCGGCCGAGCACAAGCTGCTCGCGCGACACTACTCGGCGCAGTTCGGCTTGAAGGTATCGAGCCTCTCGGGCAGCTACGTTTACTTCTTCCTGGAGGCGCTTCTGCGGCTGAACGAGGGTGGCCGACTTGTCTTCATCACGCCTACTGAGTTCCTTGACGTGCGGTACGGGCAGGCTGTCAAGGAAGCGCTTCTCGATCGCTGTGAGATCGACGAGATCCTCGTGCTGGAGATGGACGAGCTCGCGTTCGAGGGCGTCCTGACGACGTCAGCCATCACCATCGCCACGAAGCGCGAGTCTCCGTCCCGACGCTTCCGGCTCGTGGAGGGCCGTCTCAACGGCTCGATCGAGAGGGACCGAGAGGTGGAGCTGCTGGCCGACCTGGCGCCCGCCGCGCTGCCTTGGACTCCGCTGCTGCCGTCTCGTGTGGAGCGCATCGCCCCCCTGCTTGACGGACGCACAGCGAAGCTTGGCGACTACTGCCGGGTACGGCGCGGGATCGCGACTGGGGACAACTCGTTCTTCGTCATGACTCGCGCTGAGGTCGAGGAGTGGGGCATCGAGGAGCGGTTCCTCGTCTCGGTCGTTCTCGGATCCAAGGATCTTCCGACCGAAGGCCCACTGGACGCGGATTTCCACGCTTCGCGCATCGAGGATGGGGCACGCGCCTTCCTCTTCTTCTGCCACGAGCCGATCGACGCCCTGCGCGGAACGAAGGCGCTGCGGTACATCGAACACGGACTGGAGCTCGGCTTGCACAAGCGCTTCAACTGTCGTGCCCGTAAGCCCTGGTACGGGGTCGAGCCGGTTGCGCCAGCCGACTTCTTTACGACGTACATGTCGCGCAACCGGGCACGTATCGTGCGCAACCTGATCGGTGCCCGGTGCATGACCTCCCTCCTCAACGTCTGGGCCCTGTCCGGCGTTGACCCCGAGGCTCTGCGGCCGTCACTCGAAGACTCGACCAATGCACAGCTCCTACGCGAGTTCGGTCGCACCTACGGAGGTGGCCTGGCCAAGATCGAGCCCGGAGACCTGGTCGCCCTGCCGATCCGTCCGCCGGCCGGTGTCGAACCGCCGGGGCAGCGGCGACTGCTCTAGATTTCTACTCGATACCAAAGTACGACGAGAGATCGCTGAGACGATGATCCCAAGCCCAGTCGATCCCAGCGGCGGCCTCGAAGCCGAGGTAGGGACGGCCGAAGTAGCCGAAGAGCTGGAGTAGGAACACCGCGCTCTCCCCGTGCGTTCTCTTGAGTGCGTCGTGCTTGTCAGACTCCTCCTTGCGCCGCTTGTTCACGTTCGTGAAGTCGCCAGCCGACTTCAACTCGACACAGGCCAAAGGCAGCCCCGCGTCGAGCGGAGACACGACGCAGTCCACAGGGAGGTTCTGTGGCTCGCCGTCCTCTCGGACCACTCGCACGTTTCGACCGAAGCCAAACGTTCCAGGGGGCATATGGAACGGAGGCTTGGGGGTCTCCTCGAATCCTTCCCCTTCGAGGTAGGCCCGCATCAACTCCTTCTGTCTTGCCTCCTGCGCGTTGCGGAGCGCCGGTAGGTAGAAAGCAGTCGCCAGCCGCTCTCCGATGACCAGTAGCGCCTTATCGCGCTCCTCGGCGGTTGGCGCATGGTTGTCTTCAAGCCAGCAGAAGAGCCCTGGATCGAGCAGCGGTCGGAGAAAGTCGCACATCACCTGGAGCTGCATACGAAGCCGGCGCGTTCTGGGCGGGATGACACCCTCCCGCTCCATCGCGCTGACGAGGCTCTTGTTTGCCCCCGAGAAGCCGACAAAGCGATCCCTGGCCATGGGAGGCGAAACGCACATGCGGGCGACGAAGAGCGCTCCCGGCCGGGTCATCAATGTGTCTGCGTCGAACATCCTGAAGTCGTCAGTTGCTCGCATGGCCTCTTCGACCTCGACGACGGCACGTCCTCTCGCTTCAGCGAACATGCCCGGCGACTCGGTGAGGTACCACTCGTCGTACTCGGCGACACTTTGGTCGATGTCCGGCTGCCAGTCCACAGGGTCTCTCAGCCGGTTCGCCATTGGAGGCGTATTCGCTCAGGGGCACGGTCGTCCTGCGCGCCGCAATCAGCCGCCCACAACCTGCAAGCGGTTCGCAGCATCGGCCACTTCACGGATTGGCGTGCGGTCCTATCTCGAGCGCGGGCGGCAAAACGTCCGCAGCAAGAGGGGCATCGTCGCCAAGGCGCACTCCAGCCGAAGGTCGGTGGACAGGGCCGCCGTGGTCAGCCGCCAATCGCCGCGAGAGCTGCGGTGGCGGTCCGGCCGGCAACTGCCACGTCCAGATCATCATCGTCTGCGAATAGCTGATCGTAGTCGGGCAGAAGTAGGATGACGCCGCGTGCATGCTCGACCAGGGCTCGTTGGCGTTGCTCCTCGCTCATCGGCTGCGGCGGCTCCTCGCGCCCGTAGGCGTTCTGCTTCCATGCCACATAAGCGCGCTTGAGCTTGTCCTCCTGGATCCAGAGGTTGGCCACGGTGACCCCGACGGCCAGGGCATAGCGGTCCTTGCGCCCATCGAGACCACGGTCGCCGACGCGAGGAGCAGTTGCCGAGAGGTAACCATGCAGCTCGCCAAACCGTTCGTTGAGGACGATCGTCGGGATGGTTTCCTCGACGCCCTTGAGGTCGCCGTATGCCTTGGGGTCAAGCTCGGCCAGCTCATCACCCTTGAGATCTTGAAGCTCACCGACGATCTTCTCGTGCCAATGGTTGTCCTCGTTGGGCTGCTGCCAGAGAAAGGCGATCTGGCCGCGGGCGGCGCGACCGGTGCCCTTCTTGCTCTTGCTCTTGGTCTGGGGGCTGGGCGGTTTCACCTCGGCCACGATCTTCACTTGCACGGGCCAGATCAGGGAGGTACAGCCGCTGGCGGCCCGCAACCAGGAGAGGGAGACCTCCATCCGGTAGGTGCCGAGAGTCGCGCTCTCGGGCACCAAGACGCTGATCTGCAAGCGCCCGTGGCGCAGATCGCCGACGCCGTAGGCGAAGTCCGGAGCCATCTCCTCGGTGTTGATGTCGATGTTCCCGCCGTCGGGCACGAAGCCGTCGACTGCGTTGGCCTGCATGTAGAAGACCTTGCGCTGGCCCGGTACGACCTCGATCTGCTCAGGGCCGGTAAAGGTGGTGGGCTCGGCGTGCAGATCCTCACGCTGCTTGGGCCGTGGTGGACGCCCATTGAGACGCCCAGGACTCCCGGTCGCCAGGCCCGGCACGCGAGTGCGAATGGCGCGGTTGAGCCGCTGGCGGAAGGCCTCGGTGACTCCCTCTCCTGTCGAGCGCAGGGCCTGGCGCGTGAAGCGCGACTCGGCCTCGTCGAGATCGGCGTCGTTGCCTAGCCACTCGGCAATGGCCTGCTCAAGGGCCAGGCCCTCCTTCATCTTCAGCACGGCGTCGCGGAAGGAGGAGAAGATGCGCACGCGCTGCTTTTGGGGGATTGCCTCGGTATCGACCTCGACGATGATGCGCTCGGCTACACGCCGCCGGCGCTCGACCAAAGTGGTGAAGCGTTGGCGGTCCCAGACGTGATGGACATGGCCGCCGGTGGTGAAGAGCACGGTGTGGCTCTTGGCAGCGCGGCGCCGGACGCGATCTGAGTCCTCAAAAAGCCACCATCGCACGCGGACCTCGCCGAGGGCTGGCACCGAGATGGTGGCCGGACGGCTGGCGCTGATTAGGCCGTCGCTGGTGCCCTCGAGACGTTGGCCCAGACCCATAACGGTCTCCGGCCTTGGCACGGCGCTCTGCGGGCCGGCGGTTGGACTCATCGCTGCGGGCGTCCTGGAGGCCATAAGGCATCGTCGGCCGGAAGAGCAGCGTCTCGGCATAGGCGTAGATCGACTCCTCGTTCTGCCAGCTCTGCAGGCCCATGCGCTCGGCCTGGTAGCCAACGTGCAGGACCAGGGTGCCGGGCTCGAAATCAGGGGCCTCGCGCGCGGGAACCGAGTAAGGCAGGTCATCCGGCCCGACCAGGTAGCGGAAGAAGGGCAGGCCGACGTCATCGGCGTCGCCCTGACGAACGATTGCCAGCGCCACGCGATCCTCTTGATCCTCGCCGAGCAGCTCCGGCTGGCGGCGGGTGACGATGATCGTGGCCATGCTGAACATGCAGGCCACCGAGCCGCCCTTGCCAAAGACGCCGTGCGTGTAGGGCTTGCGCAGCTTGTTGGAGCGCTCAAGTGAGAGAATCGTATCCGGCATCTGCTCCGCGGTTAGGCCGATGCCCAGATCCCGGAAAGCCAAAGTGGGGCGGCTCACGGGGTCGTCGGAGTCGCGCAACACCAGCACGGCCCGGGCCGCCAGGGCCCTGCGCTCGGCCTCGGTCATTTCGCTCGGGCCACCGCGCGGTACCCCGAGGAAGACATGAGCGGCATCGGCTGGGGTCGGCTGGCTGAAGTCGCCGCGACGCTCTGCCTCAGCCTCTATGAGCGCGTCCCACATGTTGGTCACGCGCTCGAAGACGACGACCCGCGGATCGACGGCGCTTGCTATCGAGGACCAGTTGGACTCGTTGTCGCCAAGGTAGCGGCCGTTTTCGACCCCGCAGCGTCTGACCAACTCGGCCTCGAGGCTGTTGATGTCGGCAGCCCCCTGGGCTTTCAGGGCTGCGGCGATGAGCGCATCCATATCTACTCGATCTCCTTTGTGTAGGCGACCTCGCTTTGGCCCAGCTCGGTCAGTTGGTAACGGCCTGTGACCAACTTGGGCTCTACCAGTCCCCACTCGCGTCCGCGAGCGATATAGCTGGCCACGTTGGTGTCAGCGGTACTGCCCGTCCACCAGTCGCAGCGGCGCACAAGGGCCTCCCGGTCTGGCTCCTCGGCGATGATGCCAAGCACGCGCCGCCACAGAGCGATCTCCTCGGGTGCCCACTCCTGTAGGTGAGCCGAAAAAGTCGCCCAGGCCTTGGTTGGGAAGGGTGGCAACGTCGTAAGGCCCGTTGCAATGAGGTCGGTTAGGAGCGCCACCCCTGCCTCGGTCGGCGCTACCAGATGTTGGTCATCGTCAACGGGCTGAACGCCGATGGCGCGGAAGACGAAGAGTGGCCCACGGTTGTGTGCGGCGATAGCGCCGGCGGCGTGCTCGAAAAAGCGACGCTCGGAAGCCTCACGCTTGCGTGTATTTGTCGGAAAGCCAGCGGCGCTCTTGATGACGGCGCCCGTCTCGATGTCGCAGCGCTGTAGCTGACGCCCCATGGCCCAAGCGCGTGGGATGATCTCGGTCTCGAACTGGCGCCAGAGGATGGGCTCACCGGAACGCTCCACGAGACGGCCAAGCCAGTCCAGAGTCCAGAGCGTCGGTAGGTCTCGGTTGTGGAGACCAAAGTTGGCGGACGGACCTTCAGCCGCGGGCAGCACAGTCTTGCCGTTGATCGCCGACCAGTCGCTGAGCCAGTCGCCGAAGCTGGCAGCTTCCTCGTCGATGGGGATCGTGTAGCTGGGCGTGGGAGCGGCCTTCACGGTCATGGGCTCTACCAAGGCCGGACGGTGACCGTTGCCGTGAGCCTCCTCGGCCAAGCGATCGACAATGGCCTCGGCCACAAATTCGCTGCGGTCGGCGTAGGCACCGCTGGAGGCCAGGATGAGGGCGTCCATCTTTCGAACCAACTCGATGGGCAGGTAGGTCTTTACCAGTCGCTTGGCCGCTGTAGGTGGCTGGCGGCCCACGGGCAAAGTTGGTTCTGGAATAGCCATGCTTAGGGCATTATACTAATCATCTAGTTAGGAGTCAAGTATATAAACACCGACTAGCTTGACATATAGGTCTTGATTTTAGTCGTCGGCCATTTGCCTGGTCCTGTGTTCGCTGACATATCCGCGGCAACCGAGGCGGCACGCCGTGCGGATCGCGACGCGCGCACGCGATCTCGCTACGTGTCCACCGGGATCGATGGACTCCGACGGACGTGCACGTCCCGAGACCCCGTGTGCGAACGCCTGGGCACCACCCACCGCCCGTGGACGCCCCCGGCTCATGCACGTCCCCTGGCTCCGTGCACCGAACGCCGGCGTACCAGCCAACCCGCCGGTCGGACGCGCTGCCCGTGCAGGTCCCCGGGCTCCGTGCGGCGAACTCCCTATCCACATGGCTGTTACCCTTGCCGGCAGACGCGGCGGCGGTTCGATCCTGGGCCGGCGGGCGCGCGCGAAGCCCATGGAGAAGCTCGTCATCGACGGCGGCGTCCCGCTCTCCGGCACGCTGACCCCGGCCGGGAACAAGAACGCGGCGCTGCCCGCGCTCGCTGCCTGCGTGCTCACCGAGGACGAGGTGCTCGTGCGCAACGTGCCACGCATCCGCGACGTCGAGGCGATGGTCGCGATCCTGGAGCAACTCGGGGTGCGTGTGAGCTGGCTGGGGCCCAACGAGCTCTCGCTGTGCGCCGCCGGGGTGGACGGCGTCGAGGTTGACCCCGCGCTCGCCGAGCAGCTGCGCGCCTCGTTCCTGCTCGCGGGGCCGCTGCTCGCGCGCTTCGGGCGCGCCGTGATGCCCCCGCCCGGGGGCGACGTGATCGGGCGCCGGCGCCTGGACCCCCACCTGGACGCCTTCCGTGCGATGGGCGCCCGCGCGGACTGCGGGCGCGACATCGTGCTCACCGCCCCCCGCGGGCTGCGGCCGACCGACGTGTTCATGGACGAGCCCTCCGTGATGGCCACCGAGAACGCGCTGCTGGCCGCTGCGCTCACCCCCGGGCAGACGGTGATCGGCAACGCCGCCTGCGAGCCCCACGTGCAGGACCTCGCGCGGCTACTCGTCAAGATGGGCGCGGACATCCAGGGCATCGGCTCCAACCTGCTCACCGTCCACGGCTGCGACTCGCTGCACGGCTGTGCCCACCGCATCGCCCCCGACCACATCGAGATCGGTTCGTTCATCGCGCTCGCCGGCGTCACCGGGGGGGAGCTGCTGGTCCGGGACACAGTCCCCTCAGACCTGCGCATGATCCGTCTCGTCTTCGAACGCCTCGGCCTGCGCACCGAGCTGCGCGGCGAGGACGTGTACGTGCCCGGCGGACAGCGCCTGGTAGTACAGGCCGACGTGGGGGAGTACAAGAGCAAGATCCAGGACGGTCCCTGGCCCGCCTTCCCCGCGGACCTGACCTCGATCGCGCTCGCGCTTGCGACCCAGGCCGAGGGGTCGATTCTCGTGCACGAGTGGATGTTCGAGAACCGCCTCGTCTTTACCGACAAACTGATCCTGATGGGGGCCGACATCGTCCTCTGCGACCCCCACCGCGCGATCGTCACCGGCCCCCGGCGGCTGCGCGGGGAGCGCGTCGAGTCCCCCGACATCCGCGCCGGGATGGCGATGCTGCTCGCCGCGCTCTGCGCCGACGGGCGCTCGGAAATCGGCAACGTCCGCCAGATCGACCGCGGCTACGAGCGCATCGACGAGCGCCTGCGCGAGCTCGGCGCCTCCTGCGAGCGCGTCGCGGTCGAGCCTCAGCCGGTCGTCCACGTCTAGCCTCACGGGTCGCTCATGATCCACCCGATCCCCTCAGGCACCCGCGACGTGCTGCCCGACGAGATGCGCGAGCTGCGCGCCCTCACCGAGGCGCTGCGCGGGGTGTTCGACCGCCACGGCTACGGCGAGGTGTACACCCCCGCGCTCGAGTACGAAGCGGTGCTTGCTCGCGCGACCGACGCCTCCCCCTCCGCGCCGCCGGTGTACCGCCTGTTCGACGAGACCGGGGCGCTGCTCGCGCTGCG
The DNA here is from genome assembly GCA_963706545.1 of uncultured Solirubrobacterales bacterium. GTDB lineage: Bacteria > Actinomycetota > Thermoleophilia > Solirubrobacterales > Solirubrobacteraceae > Palsa-744. The sequence goes on along the minus strand of OY970161.1, from coordinate 3,595,261 downwards.
CTCGGACATGACCGTGCCGATCGCGCGCCTCGTCGCCACCCGCTACCCGCACGTCTCGCCACCCCTGCGGTTCTGCTACTTCGCGCACTGCTACCGCGCGGTGCTCCCCTCCCGGGGGCAGCCGCGCGAGCTGCTGCAGGCCGGCATCGAGCTGCTCGGCTCGCCCGCCCCCGAGGGCACCGCGGAGGCGCTCACGGTGCTCTGCCGCGCGCTGGACGCCACCGGCCTCGAGGGCTACCGCGTGGGCCTCGGCGACGCCTCGTTGTTCCCCGCGCTGATGGCGGGCCTGCAGGTGCGCGAGCCAGTCCGCCCTGACCTGCTGGAGGCGCTTGCGCGCAGGGACTTCGTGGGACTCGGCCGCCGCCTCGAGGAGGCCGGCCTGCCGGCGCCCGACGCGGAGCTCTTGCTCGACGTGCCCCAACGCCGCGGGGGGCCTGAGGTGCTCGAGGGCCTCCCCGGCCCCGCGGCGGACGCGGTCGCGGGGCTGGGCGCGGTGTACGCGCTGCTCGACTCCGACGTGGCGAGGCGCGTGATCTTCGACCTCGGTCTCGTGCGCTCGCTCGGCTACTACACCGGTGCCGTGTTCGAGGTCTACGACCCCGCGCTTGGCGCCCCCCTCGGCGGCGGCGGGCGCTACGACGAGCTGCTCGGGTCCTTCGGGCGCTCGCTGCCCGCGGTTGGCTTGGCCCTGGGCGTCGACCGCCTGCACATCGCGCTCGCCGGTGAGGAGCGCGGCAGGGGAGCGGGGCTGACGCGGTGAGCGCGCTGGGCGGCCTCACGCTCGCCGTGCCGCGCGGCGCTCTCTTCGGCGACACCGTCGCGCTGTTGGCACGCCTGGGGGTAGACACGGCTGAGCTGCGCTCCAACGACCGCCGGCTCCTGTTCGCGGAGATCGGCGTGATCACGATGCGCCCCTCCGACGTGCCGACCTACGTGGAGGCCGGCGCCGCGGACCTCGGGATCACCGGCAAGGACGTGCTCGCCGAGCGCGCGCTCGGCGGCGACGGCGGGGTGGGCCGCTCCGTGACCGGTCGCGAGGTGTACGAGCTGCTCGACCTCGGCTACGGCCGCTGCACGATGGTGTTGGCGTCGATTGCCGGCGACCCCGACCCCGCCGCGGAGGCGCTGCGCCGCCTCGGGGTGATGCGCGTCGCCACCAAGTACCCCCTCACGGCAGCGCGCCACCTCGAGGAGACCGGCCGCCAGGCGGAGATCGTCGAGGTCAAGGGCTCCGTCGAGCTCGCCCCGCTGACCGGGCTCGTGGAGGCGATCGTGGACCTCACCGCGACCGGCACCACGCTGCGCGAGAACGACCTCGAGGTGCGCGAATCTCTGTTCGAGTGCACCGCACGCCTGATCGCCAACCCCGTCGCGCACAAGCTCAAGGCGGCCGCGATCGACGACTTGCTGGAGCGGTTGCGTGCGGGTTGAGCGCCTGGACGCGCGCGCCCTGCCGGACGGCTACGACGCCCGGGGGCGGCTGCTGAGCGGCCCCGCCGCGGTGGCTGAGCGGCTGCGCAAGCTCGCTCCCCCGCCCGGCGACGCGCGCGACGTGGTCACGCAGATCCTCTCGGTTGTCGCCCACGAGGGAGACGAGGCGGTGCTCGAGTACACCCGCGAACTGGACCTCGCCGGGGCGCCACCGCGACCGCTGCGGGTCCCCGCGGAGGAGCTCGACGAGGCGATCGTGCAGCTGCCGCTGGACGTGGTGGCGGGCCTGCAGGTCGCGATCGCCAACGTCGCCGCGGTCGCGCAGGTGGGCGTGGGGGAGGACGTGTCCGTACACCTGCCCCAGGGCCACTCGGTCACCGTGCGCGAGCTGCCGGTTGACTGCGCCGCGGTGTACGTGCCGGGGGGGCGCGCCCCGTACCCCTCCACCGCGGTGATGGGCGTCGTCACCGCCCGCGCCGCCGGGGTGGCGGACGTGGTCGTCTGCTCCCCGCCCGGGCGCGACGGGCAGGTGGACCCGCTGATCCTCGGCACCTGCCGGCTGCTGGGGGTGGAGCGGGTCTACCGGATGGGCGGCGCGCAGGCCGTCGCCGCGCTGGCCTACGGGACCGAGACGGTGCAGCGCGTGGACGTGGTCGTGGGCCCCGGCAACGTGTACGTGCAGGAAGCCAAGCGCAAGCTCTCCGACGTGGTGGGCATCGACTCCTTCGCGGGCCCCTCCGACCTGCTGGTGGTGCTCGACACCGACGCCGACCCACGGCTGCTGGCGCTCGACCTGCTCGCCCAGGCCGAGCACGGGGCGGGGAGCTTCGTCGCCGCGCTCTCTCCCTCCGCCGACGCGCTGGACGCGCTCGCGGCTGAGGTGCAGCGGCTGACGGCGCAGGACGCGTCGGCAACGGCGGAGGCCGCTGGAGCGGTGGGGGTGGGGGGGGCGGTGGCCACGGTCCGCCCGGGCGTGGATGCGCCCCGCTGCGTGCTGGTGCAGTGCGCCGACACGCGCGCCGCGGTGGAGATCGCCAACGAGTACGCCCCCGAGCACCTCCAGCTCGTCGGCGCCGAGCCCGAGGCGCTGGCCCCGCAGGTGCACCGCGCCGGCTGCGTGTTCGTCGGCGCGTCTTCGGGCACCGCGTTTGGGGACTACGTGGCGGGCTCCAACCACATCCTGCCGACCGCGGGCGCCGCGCGCTTCGCCTCGGGGCTCTCACCGCGCCACTTTCGCCGGCTCCAGGCGGAGGTGCGGCTCGGCGCCGTCGGTGGAGACGCCGTGCGCAAGCTTGCCGCGGCCGGGGCGCCCGTCGCCCGCGCTGAGGGCTTCGAGTGGCACGCGCGCTCGATGGAGGCGCGCATGGGGGAGCCTCCCGCACTCTCCTCCACACCGCAGGCGCCTTACAGCCAGGAGTCGCCCCCGCCCGGAACGCCCCCGGGTGGTCCCGTCGGCGACAATTGAGCGTGCGATGACTGACGGCCCCACCACAGCCCCCCGCGCCGCCACGCTCGAGCGCCGCACTGCAGAGACCGACGTCACGCTGACGCTCGCCCTCGACGGCACCGGCGCGGGCACGCGGGCGACGGGGGTCGGCTTCCTCGACCACATGCTCGACCTGCTCGCCCGCCACGGGCGTCTGGACCTCGACGTGCGGGTCACCGGGGACCTGCAGACCGGCGCGCACCACACCGTCGAGGACACCGCGATCGTGCTGGGCCGGGCGCTGGACGCCGCGTTGGGCGACCGCGCGGGGATCGCGCGCTACGGGTCGGCCGTGGTGCCGATGGACGAGGCCCGCGCGAGTTGCGCCATCGACATCTCGGGGCGTCCCTTCACGCTGTTCGAGGCCGCTCTGCCGCCGGGCTCGACCGGGGGCTTCGAGCACGAGCTCACCGAGGAGTTCTTCCGCGCGGTGGCCACCGCCGCGAAGGTGACGCTGCACCTGCAGGTGCAGGCGGGCACCAACGCGCACCACCAGATCGAGGCGGCCTTCAAGGCGTTCGCGCGAGCCCTGCGCGCCGCGGTCGCGCTCGACCCCTCCGAGTTGGGGGTGCCGAGCACGAAGGGGACGCTCACCGGATGAGCGGCGCGGGCGAGCCGCGGATTGCGGTGGTGGACTACGGGATGGGCAACCGCCGCTCGGTGGAGAAGGCTCTGGAGCGCGTCGGCGCGCGCGCGTTCATCAGCCGCGACCACGCGGAGCTGCGCGCGGCCGATGGCCTGCTGCTCCCCGGCGTGGGGGCATTCCCGGCGGCGATGGAGGTGATTCGCGAGCTCGGCCTCGATCGGCTGCTGCGCGAGCTGGCGGCAGCGGGGACACCGCTGTTCGGGTCTTGTATGGGAATGCAGCTGCTCTTCGAGCGTTCCGAGGAGCATGGCGGAGCGCAGGGGCTTGGGCTCCTACGGGGAGAGGTTCGCAAGCTCGAGACAGGAGACCTGAAGCTTCCGCACATCGGCTGGAGCGAGGTCGCCTGGCAGCGCCCGACCCCGCTGCGCGAGGGCCTGACGGACCCGACGTTCCTGTACCACGTGCACTCCTTCGTGGCGCACACCGCGGACCCTGAGGTGGTGCTCGCCACGGCGGAGTACGGGGAGACGTTCCCCGCGGTGGTGGGTCTCGGCAACGTCTTTGGGGCGCAGTCGCACGTTGAGAAGTCCTCGACCCACGGCCTGCGCCTGCTGGGCAACTTCGTGGGCCTCTGCGCCGCCGCGCGGGTGCCGACCCAGCCCTTCGGGCTGTGTGCCCCGTCGTGATCCTCTACCCCGCGATCGACATCCTTGGTGGCAACGCGGTACGCCTCGTCAAGGGCGACTTCGACGCGAAGAAGGTCTACGACCAGGACCCGCTCTCTGCCGCGCGCACGTTCGCGCAGGCAGGCGCTCGCTACCTGCACATAGTCGATCTCGACGGTGCCAAGGGCGGCACGCCGGTCAACCTCGCGCACCTGCGGCTGATTGCTGGAGAGCTCGGCTTGCCCGTGCAGTACGGCGGCGGGCTGCGCTCCGACGACGCCATCGCCGCGGCCTTTGACGCAGGCGCTACGCGCGTGATCTTGGGCACGGCGATCTTCACAGAGCCTGAACTGCTCCACCGTGCGATCGACAGGTACGGCGATGACCAAATCCTCGTGTCGATCGATGCTCGAGGCGGATACGTGGCCACGCACGGCTGGGTCGAAGCCACCGAGGTGCCTGCGCGTGAAGCGATCGAACGCTGGCACGACGGCGGTCACGGGGTGAAGCATTTCGTCTTCACGAACATCGACCACGACGGGATGCTCGACGGCCCGAGTCGGGACGACGCCGTGATGGCCGCTCGGGCAGCCGGCGGTGGGAGCGTGATCCTCTCCGGCGGGATCGGCGACCTCGCGCATTTGGACACGCTTGCCCGCCTGCGCGAGGACCAGCGCCTTGACGGTCTCGACGGGGTGATCGTCGGCAAGGCCCTGTACGAGGGGCGCTTCACAGTGGCAGAAGCACAAGCCGCACTCGGTGGTTGACGCCCGACCGCTACCGTGAGCGCGTGCACCTCAAGCGCGTGATCCCCTGCCTGGACGTGGACGGCGGCCGCGTCGTGAAGGGCGTCGAATTCGTGGACATCCGCGACGCCGGGGACCCGGTGGAGCTGGCGGCCCACTACGACCGCGAAGGGGCCGACGAGCTGGTGTTCCTCGACATCACCGCCACCCACGAGCGGCGCGAGACGATCGTCGCGCTAGCGCGACGCACCGCCGACGAGGTGTTCGTGCCGTTCACGATCGGCGGGGGCATCCGCTCGGTGCAGGACGCTCAGGCGGTGCTGGACGCCGGGGCGGACAAGGTCTCGGTGAACTCCGCGGCGCTCGCGCGGCCCGAGCTGATCGACGAGCTGGCGCGCGTGTTCGGTGCTCAGTGCGTGGTGCTCGCGATCGACGCCAAGGCGCAGGTGCGCCCAGCCCCTACGAACGGTGCCAGCGCGACTTCGGGAGCCGGTGCGGACCTCGGCCTGCAGGCCACGTGGGAGGCGTACGTCGCGGGCGGGCGCACCGCCACTGGGCGCGACGTCGTGGAGTGGGCGCGCGAGGCCACCGCCCGGGGGGCGGGGGAGATCCTGCTCACGAGCATGGACCGGGACGGCACCTCTGACGGCTACGACCTGCGGCTGACCGCCGCGGTGAGCGAGGCGGTGGGGGTGCCCGTGATCGCCTCCGGCGGCGCCGGCGAGCTCGCGCACCTCGCCGAGGCTCTCCACGCGGGCGCGGACGCGGCGCTGTGCGCGTCGATCTTCCACTACGGCCGGCACACCGTCGGGGAGGCGAAGGAGTACCTGGAGCGCGCCGGCGTCCCTGTACGGCGGTAAGGCTGCCGGTGAGCGAACCCCACATCGTTGACCTGCTGGAGCGGTTGCGGGCCGAGCCCGGTGGGGAGAAGCTGCTGGCGGCGGCACTCCCCAGCGCCTTTCTGGTGGGCGGTGCCGTGCGGGACCTGCTACTGGACCGCCACCCGCGGGAGCTGGACGTGGTAGTGGAGGGCGAGGCCCATACGTTGGTGGAGAGCCTCGGCGCACAGGTCGAGCATCCCCGCTTCGGTACGGCGACGGTGGAGTGGGACGCCGGGCGGATCGACGTCGCTACGGCTCGCCGCGAGCGCTACCCCGCACCCGGAGCGCTGCCCGAGGTCGAACCCGCGCCGCTCGCAGAGGATCTGCTGCGGCGGGACTTCACCGTCAACGCGCTTGCCCTCGCGCTCGACGGCGAGCACCCCGGGGAGCTGCACGCCGCGCCCCAAGCCCTTGAGGACCTGCGCGCCGGGCGTCTGCGTGTGCTGCACGAGCGGAGTTTCCTCGACGACCCCACCCGCCTCTGGCGCCTCGCGCGCTACCGCGCCCGTCTGGGCTTCACGGTGGAGGAGCACACGGCGGAGCTTGCCGGCACCGCAGTCGCGGAGGGCGCCCTACAGACCGTCTCCGGCGCGCGCGTCGGCGCCGAGCTGCGCCTCGCGCTGGCCGAGCCCGACCCGCTCGCCGCTCTCGACGAGCTGGAGCGCCTCGGGCTGCTCGCGGCGCTGCATCCCCGCCTGCGCTTCGAGGCGCCCCTGGCGCGCCGTACCCTGGAGCTGCTGCCCACGGATGGCCCTCGAGCGGCGGGCGCTGAGGTGGGCCGCCCCGACCTGGGGCTGCTCACGGCGCTCGTCCTGCCGCTTGCGCTCCGTGCGGATGGCGGGGTGGGTGGGCATCCCAAACCTGAGATCGCCGCGCTGCTCGACCGCCTCGAGTTCCCCGCCTCAGAGCGCGACCGTGTGGTCGCCGCGGCCGTCGCCGTGCCACACCTGGTCGAGGAGCTGCCACACGTCGCCACTCCTTCGCAGCTGCGCGCCCTCGTGCTACCCATCCCGCCCGAGGGGGTCGCGCTGGCCGGCGCGGTGAGCGAGCCCGCTGTGCCCGCAGTGCGCCGCTGGCTGGAGGAGGTTCGTCACGTGCGCCTGGTGATAACCGGCGACGACCTGCTGGCCGCGGGGGTGCCTCAGGGCCCGGAGGTCGGACACCGCTTGGAGATCGCCCTGCGTATGAGACTGGACGGCGGGCTGGCCGATGGTTCCGAGGCGGAGCTCGCCGCGGCGCTGGAGCGTGATGGGGTCGAGTAGGGAGACTGTGCCGGTACGGTCCCCGCTGCGCTTTGAGCTCCCCGGGGGCGGGCACGCGCTGTTCACGACGCGCACCGACGGCAACCTCTCGACAGCGCGCGGTCCCGGTCACGAGCACGGCCGCCGCGAACGTGACCGTCTCTGTCGCGAGCTGGGGCTGCGGTGGCTGTGCGCCAGCCGCCAGGTCCACGGCACCGTCGTACAGCGGGTGGAAGCCCAGGACGGAAGCGGCGGGGAGGCCGTGGCGATCGACGCTGACGGCCACGCCACCGTGCTGCGCGGAGTGGGCGTGATGGTGTTGGTTGCAGACTGCCTCCCCGTGATCCTTGGGTCTGAGGGCGCCGTCGCGGCGCTCCACGCCGGCTGGCGTGGACTCGCCGCCGGGGTACTCGAGGAGGGGGTGCGCGCGCTGCGCGAGCTTGGCGGCGAGGGGGAGATCGCCGCCGTGATCGGGCCCGGCGCGGGTCCGTGCTGCTACGAGGTCGGCGAGGAGGTCCACGCTGCGTTTGCTGACCCGTCGCGACTCCCCCGGCGGGGCGAGGGGCGCAATCTCGACCTCCCCGGCCTGGCCCGTGAGCGTCTGGAAGCGGCCGGGGTGGCTCGCGTCGAGGACGTGGGCGTGTGCACGATCTGCGACGAGCGCCTCTTCTCCTACCGCCGCGAAGGTCTCGGGGCTGGACGCCAGAGTGGGGTTGCGTGGCTGGGCTGATTGCCGACACCGGTGTCGAATGCGTCCAGAGGGACCTCACCCAGGTGCGTCAGCGGATCGCCTTCGTGGCTACGTGCAACCGGGGGGCGGCGTGGTGGAGCTGATCGCCGGCGTCCGCGCCGAGCGCGTGCGCGAGAACCTTGCCCGTGCGCACGAGCAGATCGCCCTCGCCGCCGCCCGCGCCGGACGTGACTCGGCTGGTGTGCAGGTGCTCGCCGCCACCAAGTACATCGCCCTGGAGGACCTGCCTACGCTCGCCCACGCCGGGGTGCGGCTCGTGGGGGAGAACCGCGCGCAGGACCTCCAGGCCAAGGTGGCCGCCCACGGCGAGCTCTTCACCTGGCACTTCATCGGCCAGCTCCAGAGCCGCCGTGTGCCGCTGGTCGTGCCCCACGTGCGCCTGATCCACTCGCTCGCCTCCGAGTCCGCCCTGCAGGCGCTCGAGCACCACCGCGCCGCCGCCCGCCCGGGCCTCGAGATCCTGGTCCAGGTCAACGTCGCCCGCGAGCCCGACAAGGCCGGCGTGCTCCCCGAGGAGCTCCCTCTCTACCTCGAGCGCGCCCCGTTCCCCGTCGTCGGCCTCATGACTATGCCCCCGCTCGCTCCCGATCCTGAGGCGAACCGTCCCTGGTTTGCCGCTCTGCGCGAGCTTGCCGACGCCCACGGCCTGTGTGAGCTCTCGATGGGGACCTCCCAGGACTACCCTGTCGCGGTCGAGGAGGGCGCGACAATAGTCAGGCTGGGCACGGTGCTCTACGGCTGACGAACCACCCGACCACCTACCAACCTCCCGCAAACAGGTCCTGTGGCTTCTACTCCGTCCAAAGGGCGGGACGTGGCGGGCGGGCCTCCAATCCCGCCTCCGGGGGCCGGACGGCTAGGATATGCAGGGAAAATCGCAGTTTCAGCGAACAACCACCCCTGATGGCCTTTCGTGACTCCTGGCACCGTGCCCTTGTGTACTTCGGCCTCGCCGAGGAGTACCACGACGAGTACGAGGACGACGCTCCCCAGGAGGCGGCGCTCGAGGACCACTACCGCGAGCGCCCGAACGTCCGGCGCCTGCGCCGCCGCCGCGATGAGGTGGACGACATCTTCGCCGAGGACGAACCCCGCGGACGCGCGGGAGCGGGGGGGAGTCCCACGACGAACCTGCGTTCCGTCGGCGCCCGCTCCAACGGCGACGTCCGTGTCCACCTCGTGGTCCCCAAGTCCTTCAACGACGCCCAGCAGGTCGCGGACCGCTTCAAGGACTCGATCCCCGTGATCCTCAACCTTCAGGGCACCGAAACCGATCTCGCCAAGCGGTTGATCGACTTCGCCTCCGGCCTCACCTACGCGCTCGACGGCGGGATGCAGCGGATCGCCGACAAGGTCTTCATGCTCACGCCCCGCAACGTCGAGATCTCCGCTGAGGAGCGCGCCAGGCTGATAGAGAAGGGCTTCTTCAACCAAAGCTGACCTGACGTGAGATATCCGGCGCCTGGCGGCGTCCTCAGTCGCTCGTGTGCAAAAGCACACCACGTTCCTTGCGTCCTTGCCATGCTTGGATCTCTCACGTCAGGACGGTTCATTCGAGGTCTTGGCGTTTGTCGGACCGGATGCCCGATAGCCTAAGCGCGCTATGCAGGTTGGACTGATCGGAGCAGGCAACATGGCGCGCTCGCTCGCCCGCGGGTGGGGGCGGCCGGTGCTGTGCTTTGATCCGGTGGCCGCCCGCGCCGCCGCGCTGGCCGAGGAGACCGGGGGGGAGGCGCTCGCGAGTAACGCCGAGGTCGCCCAGCGCGCCGAGCTCGTGGTGCTCTGCCACAAGCCCGCCCAGCTCGACCGTGTCGCCGAGGAGGTTGCCCCCCATGCGCGCGCGGTCGCCTCGATCCTCGCCGCCACCCCGCTCGACGCGGTAAAGCGTGCCTACCCCGAGCGGCCCGTCTACCGCTTCATGCCCTCGCTGCCGGTCGAGGTCCGCGAGGGGGCCGTGGTGCAGGCGGCCGACCCGGAGCGAGCGGGGCAGGCCCTCGGCGGAGACGCGCCCGACGCGCCGGCTGGGGAGGCGTTTGGTGGGGGCAGCGCCCTCGACGCGCAGGTGCGCGAGCTCTTCGCCGAGCTCGGCTCCCTGGTGGTGCTCGACGACGCGCTCGTGGACGTCGCGATGGGCCTCATGTCCTGCGCGCCGGCCTACGTCGCACTCGTCGCTGAGGCCCAGATCGACGCGGGCGTGCGCCGCGGCATCCCGGCCGCCGAGGGCGCCCGGCTCGTCGTGCAGACGCTCGCCGGCACGGCGGAGCTGCTGCGCCGCCGCGACTACGACACGCTCGCTCTGCGCCGCGAGGTCTCCTCTCCGGGGGGACTCACCGCGCGCGGGGTGGACGCCCTGGAGCGTGGGGGGGTCCGCGCTGCGTTCAGCGACGCGCTCGACGCCGTGCTGCGGCGTCGGGGGACAGGTGGCCGGCGTGGGCGCCCGCCGCGGGAAGACGGCCGATGACGCTCCTGCTCGCCAGCGCTCGCACGGAAGTCGCGAATTACATCTCGACGCTGATCTACGTCTACATCCTGCTGATCTTCGCCCACATCGTCGTGGGGTGGCTCTTCGCCTTCGGCGTGCACCCGCCCTACTCACGCGTCTCCAACGCCGTGATCGGCTTCCTGCGCGACGTCTGCGAACCGTTCCTGCGGATCTTCCGTCGCGTCATCCCCGGCATGGGGGCCTTCGACTTCAGCCCGATCATCGCGATCATCGTGCTCGAGCTCCTCAACAGCGTCGTCGTGCAGGGCATCATCGGCGGTTGACCTCTCCTCGCGACCCTCGGCCTGATGCGAGTCCCGCCCCCTCGCCCTCGCCAGGCTCCCCACCCGGCGCGTGCGCCGTGCGGTCGCTGTGGGCCTCCCCCTGGAGCCGCGTCGCGCTCGTCGCCCTCGTCGTCGTCGCTCTCGACCAGCTCTCCAAGAGCGCGGTGCGGCACGCGATCGTCCCTGGCGAAGAACGCCGGGTGCTGCCCGGGATCGAGCTGGTGGACACGCGCAACCACGGGGTCGCGTTCGGCTTCCTGCCCGGCGACCACGTCGCCGTCACGATCGTCATCGGACTCGCGCTGCTCGCGTTGCTCGCCTACTTCGCGCGCCACGCCACGCGGCCGTGGATCTGGCTGCCCACGGGAATGCTGCTCGGCGGTGCGTTGGGGAACATAATCGACCGTCTGCGCGAGGGCTCGGTCACCGACTTCGTCAAGCTCCCCCTCGGCTGGCCCCCCTTCAACCTCGCCGACGTCTCGATCACGGTGGGGGTCCTGCTGCTCCTGCTTGTGGTTGAGCGCCCGGCGGACGACCGCTCGCGCGCCCCGTGATGACCGGGGTGGGGTGAGATGCCTTACAGGATCGTCTACGAAGACGCACACCTGCTCGTCGTCGACAAGCCCGCCGGCCTCGTCGTGCACCCCGCCCGCGGGCACCGCGAGGGCACGCTCTCCCAGCTGCTTGCCGGTGTCGCGGCTGGCGGGGAACCGGAGCGCGCCGGGATCGTGCACCGCCTGGACCGCGACACCTCCGGTCTGCTCGTCGTCGCCCGCTCCGAGGAGGCCCACCGGCTACTGCAGCGCGCGCTCGCCGCGCGGCGCATCGAACGCGAGTACCTCGCGCTGGTGGAGGGCCGCCCCCCCGCGCGCAGCGGCACGATCGAGGCCCCAATCGGACGCGACCCCCGGGTACGCACCCGCAAGGCCGTCGGTGGGGACTTTCCCCGCGAGGCGCGCACTCGCTTCACGCTCGAGCGCGCCCTGCCCGAGTACTCGCTGCTGCGCGTGCGGCTCGACACCGGGCGCACCCACCAAATCCGTGTGCACCTCCAGGCGATCGGCCACCCCGTCGCCGGAGACCCCGAGTACGGAACGCCCGGCCTGCTCGGCCTGCAACGCCAGTTCCTGCACGCCGCCCGTCTCGCGTTCGAGCACCCCTTCACGGGTGAGTCGCTGGAGCTGCGCTCGCCGCTGCCGGAAGACCTCGCGGCCGCGCTGCGCCGTGCCGAGGGTTGAGCGTGCTCCCTCCGGGCCGCGCATCCTCCGGGACGCTTTCGCCGAGCGCGAGGTTCCTTCTCTCCCAGTGGGTCTCGGACGGCCGTCAGTCGAACAGGTGGGGTTTGGGGTATCCTGACCCGTCAACTCACCCTCGACCCGTATGGAGCACGGATCGCGGCCCTGCTCACAGGACACCGGCCTGCGCCGGTCATCTCCCTGTGAGTCCGCGTCTCGCCATTCGGACACGCAGCACCTACCCACCAAGGAATAGATAAGGAGCAACCGTGGCTCAAGTAGGAATCGCGGAACTGCTGGAGGCCGGCGTTCACTTCGGCCACCAGACACGCCGCTGGAACCCCAAGATGCGCCGCTTCATCCATGGCGAGCGCGCCGGCATCTACATCATCGACCTGCTCAAGACCGCCGTGCTGCTCGAGCAGGCTCGCGAGTTCGCCGGCACCCTCGCGCACCGCGGCGGCACGGTGCTGTTCGTCGGCACCAAGAAGCAGGCACGCGACACCGTCCGCGACGTCGCGACGGCCGCCGGCATGCCCTACGTCAACCACCGCTGGCTCGGTGGGCTGCTGACCAACTTCCAGACCATCAACCTCCGCATCCGCCGCCTGCACGACCTCGAACGCTTCGAGGCTGAGGGCCAGCTCGCGCTGTTGCCGACCCGCGAGCGGATGGCCCGCCAGGCCGACCTGCTCAAGCTGCGCGCCAACCTCGGTGGGGTCAAAGACATGCAGCGCGTCCCCGACGCGATGTTCGTGATCGACCTCAAGACCGAGGAGATCGCCGTGCACGAGGCCCAGCGGCTGCGGATTCCGATCATCGGCCTGGTCGACACCAACTGCGACCCCGACGGCATCGACTTCGTGATCCCCGGCAACGACGACGCGATCCGCTCGTGCTCGCTGATCACCCGTGCGATCGGGGACGTCGTCGCCGAGGGCCGCTCCGTGTTCCGCGCCGAGGAGGAACGCGCCCGCCAGGAAGCCGAGGAGCGCGCCCGCGTCGAGGCGGAGGCCCGCGCCAAGCGCGAAGCCGAGGAAGACGCCGCCCGCCGCGAGGCCGAGGAACAGGCTGCGCAGCAGGCCCAGGAACGCCTCGCCGCCCAGCAGGCGGCCGCTGCCGCGGCGGCCGAGGCCGCCCCCGCCGCACCGCAGGCTCCGCCTGCAACGGGCCCCGCTCAGGCGCAGAGCGAGGCTGCGCCGGCCGTACCGCAGGCTCCGCCCGCGGCGGCCCCCGCGCAGGCCGCGCCCGCACCGCAGGAGCCGGCCTCGACGGAGCCCGCGCAGGCCCAGGCCGCGCCCAAACCCGCGGCGGCGCCGGTGGCAGAGAGCCCTGCTGCTCCTGCGGTCGAGGCCCCCCCCGAGCCGGTGGCAGAGAGCCCTGCGGCTGCCGTGCCCGAGGCACCCCCGGAGCCTGTCTCGCCCGACCCGCAGACGCCGTCTGCTGAAAGTGCCGCGACCCCGCCCGTCGAGCCTCAGGGGAACGGGGATGTAGCGGCCGTCGAGACGGAGGCGAGCGCACAGTGAGTGCAATCGAGGTCGGTGCCAAAGACGTGAAGGCCCTGCGCGACCGCACCGGCGCGGGGATGATGGACTGCAAGAAGGCCCTCACTGAGGCCGCGGGGGACCTCGAGAAGGCGATCGAGATCCTGCGCCTGCGCCAGGGCAAGAAGATCCAGGACCTCGGCGAGCGCACCGCCACCGAGGGGACGGTGCAGGCCTACATCCACCCCGGCGCCAAGGTCGGGGTGCTGATCGAGGTTGACTGCAACACCGACTTCGTCGCCACCAACGATGACTTCACCGCCTTCGCCCGCGACGTCGCCATGCAGATCGCCGCGTCTCCCACCGTCGCCTACGTCAGCCGCGAGGACGTGCCCGCCGAGCGGCGCGACCCCGAGGCCCGCATCTATGAGCAGGAGGCGGCCGACAAGCCTGAGAACGTGCGTGAGCGGATCGTCGCCGGCAAGCTCGACGCGTGGTACCAGACGATCGTGCTGCTCGAGCAGGAGCTGCACAACCCCAAGTTCGAGGGCAAGACGGTCCAGCAGCTACGCGACGAGCTCACGGCCAAGACCGGCGAGAACGTGGTTGTTCGCCGCTTCGTTCGCTTCGCAGTAGGTCAGTAGAACCCGGCCAGATAGGCTCTCTCGCTGAGATGGCCCCCGTCTTGAGCGGGAGGGGGGCAGGCCCCCCTCCCGACCACCCCCCCCTAGAACGTGTCAGACCCAGTCTTCAAACGCATCCTTCTGAAGCTCTCCGGCGAGGCGCTGATGGGGGAGCTCGAGTTCGGCACCGACCCCGAGCGCGTCGCCGCCGTCGCACGGCAGGTGAGCGCGGTACGCGACCAGGGGGTGCAGGTCGGGATCGTGGTGGGCGCCGGCAACATCTACCGCGGGATGCAGGGCGCCGCGGCCGGGATGGACCGCTCGACCGCCGACTACATGGGGATGCTCGCCACGGTGCTCAACGCGCTGCCGCTCCAGGACGCCCTGGAGAAGACCGGCACCGACACGCGCGTGCAGTCCGCCCTGGCGATCTCCGAGGTCGCCGAGCCCTACATCCGCCGCCGCGCGATGCGCCACCTGGAGAAGGGGCGCGTGGTGATCTTCGCCGCCGGCACCGGCAACCCGTTCTTTACGACCGACACCGCCGCCGCTCTGCGCGCCGCTGAGGTTCACGCCGAGATCATCCTGATGGCCAAGAACGGCGTCCAGGGCGTCTACACGGCCGACCCCGCGCTCGACTCCTCCGCACAGTTCATCCCCGCGATCACCCACATGGAGGCGTTGGAGCGCCGCCTGCGGGTGATGGACTCCACGGCGCTGGCGCTGTGCATGGAGAACGGCATGCCGCTCAACGTGTTCAACATGGACGACGAGCACGCTCTCTCGCGGATAATCTCTGGGGAGCGCGTAGGCACCCTGGTGGCGACAACGGCGAGCGAGGAGGAGGGAGGCGTTCGTGGCTGAGATGATCGACGAGCTGATCGAGGACGCTCGCGCGCGGATGGCCAAGTCCGTCGAGGCCACCCAGCACGAACTGGCCACCGTGCGCACCGGCCGCGCCAGCCCGGCGTTGCTGGAGCGCGTCGTGGTCGACTACTACGGCGCCCCCACCCCGCTGAACCAGCTCGCGACGATTTCCGCGCCCGAAGCGCGGCTGCTCACCGTGCAGCCCTACGACAAGTCCTCGATCAAGTTCATCGAGAAGGCGATCAACGAGTCCGACGTCGGCCTCAACCCCTCCAACGATGGCTCCGTCGTGCGCCTCGCCGTACCCGAGCTCACCGAGGAACGCCGCCGCGAGCTGGTCAAGGTCGTCCGCCACCTGATCGAGGAGGGGCGCATCAAGGTCCGCAACGTGCGCCGCGACGTGATGCACGACCTGCGCGAGCTCAAGGAGGCCGGCGAGACCGGCTCCGACGACGAGCACCGCGCCGAGGTCGAGCTGCAGAAGCTCACCGACGCCCGCGTGGCCGACCTCGACGGCGTGCTCAAGGCCAAGGAAGAGGAGATCCTCGAGGTCTGATGGCGGGCGCCGAGCCCCCTGCCGGGCCTCAGGTCCCGCCCGCCCCGTCGGAGGCGTCCGAGCCCCCCGCGGCTGCCGAGCAGGCAGGGCGGCTCACGACGGCTCGGTACGTCGCGATCATCACCGACGGCAACGGCCGTTGGGCGCGCGCCCGCGGGGTCCCCGTCAACGAGGGGCACGACGCCGGCGCCGACACCGTGAAGGCCCGCCTGCGCGACTGTGTGGAGCTCGGGGTCAAGGAGCTCACCGTGTACTCCTTCTCCACCGAGAACTGGTCGCGCCCCGCCGCCGAGGTCCAGGGACTGTTCGAGATGTTCTCCCGGCGCATTGCCCACGAGACCCCCGAGCTGCACGCCGAGGGCGTGCGGATGCGCTTCATCGGGCGTCGCGAGGGGGTGCCCGAGGACCTGGTGGAGCAGATGCGCTGGGCCGAAGCACTGACCGACGCCAACGCGACGATCACGCTGTTCGTCGCCTTCAACTACGGCGGGCGCGCGGAGATCCTCGACGCCGCCGTGCGCCTTCAGGCCGAGCGGGCGGCGTCGGGAGCCGGGATGGGCGGCGCGACCGAGGAGGATCTCCGCCGTTGCCTCTACGCGCCGGAGATGCACGACCCCGACCTGATCATCCGCACCTCCGGCGAGCGGCGCCTCTCCAACTACCTGCTCTGGCAGTCCGCCTACTCCGAGCTCGTCTTCCGCGATGAGCTGTGGCCAGACTTCACCCGTGAGGCGCTCGAGCAGTCCCTCGCCGAGTTCAGCGCCCGGCGGCGGCGCTTCGGCGGGCGCTGAGCGAGGCGATGCCCGCCGGCTCCCACAGACCCGCCGGCTCCCGTCTGCACGTCCCCGACGGTGGCCCCCGGGCGGACGGGACCGGGCAGCGGCGCGAGCGCTCGGACCTCGCCGCGCGCGTGCTTGCCGCGCTCCCCGCGATCGCGTTCGCGCTGTTCATCGTGATCGAGGGCGGGGTCGTGTTCGCGCTCGGCGTGTTCGCGCTCGGGGCGGTCTGCCTGCACGAGCTCTTCTCGATGTACGAGCGCGCCCACCCGGTGCGCCTCGCGGGGCTGCTCGCGCTCGCCGGGCTGCTCGCCGCCGCGCTCTACGGAGGGCCCCCGCAGGTGCTGCTCGCCACGGTCGCCGCGCTGCCCCTGCTGTTCGCGCTGACCCTCACCCAGCGCCGCCCCAGCGTCGGGGGGATGGTCCTCACGTTGTTTGGGATCTTCTGGATCGGCCTCGCCTTCGCCCACGCCGTGCTGCTGCGTAAGCTGCCCCACGGCGAGGGCATCATCATCGACGTGCTGGTCGGCACCTTCCTCGGCGACACCGGCGCCTACCTCGGGGGGCGCCTCTTCGGCCGGCGCCCGCTCGCGCCCTCGATCTCGCCCAACAAGACCGTTGAGGGGCTGGTGATCGGGATGACCTGCGCGGTCGTCGCGGTGTGGTTCGCCGGGCGCTACCAGGAATGGCTGCCCGGCACGCACGCGCTGGTGCTCGGCGCCGCCGTCGCGCTCGCCGGCCCCGTCGGGGACCTGTTCGAGTCGTTCGTCAAGCGCGAGGCCGGCGCCAAGGACGCGGGGCGGCTGTTCGGCGCCCACGGCGGCGCGCTCGACCGTCTCGACGGCGTGCTCTTCACGGCGGTCGTCGGCTACTACGTCTGGTTGGCTTATGTGCACTAGGCGGCTTCCGGTCCTCGTCACAATAGATGCCGGGTCTGGGGTGGTCGATCCGTGGATGGGATGCGACGCACGCGAGCGCAGGCGTGCTGGTGGCACGCCGAGCATCGCGGGTGGCGCAGACCGCCGCGGAGCGGCCGCATCCAGGCCGGCAGATATTGGGACGTGGACCCTTAAGCGAAGCCCTTCTCCTGGGCGCTTGGCGCCCGCAGGCCGCCCGCCCCCCGCTTTCCCCCCGCGTCACTACCCTCGGTGCCGATGCCCAAGCGCCTGCTGATCCTCGGCTCCACCGGCTCGATCGGCACGCAGGCGCTGGACATCGTGAGCCGCAGCGAGGAGCTCGAATTGGTCGGCCTCTCCGCCGAGCGCTCCTGGGAGGCGCTGCTCGCCCAGGCTCGCGCCCACGGCGTGGGGCGGATCGCGCTGGTCGAGCCCGCCGCTGCCGCCCGCGCCGCGCAGGCGTGGGACGGGGGGGAGGTGCTCGGCGGGGCCGAGGGCCTCGTGCAACTGGTCGTGGAGTCCGGCGCGGAGCTCGTGCTCAACGCGCTCGTCGGCTCCGCCGGCCTCGGGCCGACCGTGGCGACGCTCGGCGAGGGCATCGACCTCGCGCTCGCCAACAAGGAGTCGCTCGTCGTCGGCGGCGAGCTCGTGACGGCGCTCGCCGAGGCGACCGGTGCGCAGATCGTGCCCGTGGACTCCGAGCACACCGCGCTGCACCAGCTGCTCGCGGGCCAGCCACCCGGGGCCGTGGAGCGCCTCACGATCACCGCCTCCGGCGGCCCGTTCCGTGGTCGCACTCGCGCGCAGCTCGAGGGGGTGACGGTCGCCCAGGCGCTCGCCCACCCGACCTGGGCGATGGGGAGCATGAACACGATCGGCTCGGCCACGCTGATGAACAAGGGCCTGGAGCTGATGGAGGCCCACCACCTGTTCGGCACCCCCTACGAGCGCCTCGACGTGGTCGTGCACCCGCAGTCGCTCGTCCACGGGCTGATCCACCTCGCCGACGGCGCGCAGCTCGCCCACATCGGCCCGCGCGACATGCGCGTGGCGATCTCCTACGCGCTGCACGGGGGGGAGAGCGTGGAGCTTCCGATCGAGCCGCTCGACCTCGTGCAGGTAGGCGAGCTGACCTTCGAGGCGGTCGACCTCGACGCCTTCCCCTGCCTGGGGTTGGCGCGCGCGGCCGCGCGTGCGGGGGGTACGGCGCCGTGCGTGCTGAACGCCGCCAACGAGATCGCAGTGCACGCCTTTATGGAGGGGCGCCTCGCGTTCAACGGGATCCCCGCCGTGATCGAGCGGACGCTTGCCACGCTTCCCGCCGCACCCGTGCGCGCCTTCGAGTCGCTGTACGAGGCCGACCGCGAGGCGCGCGCTGTCGCCGCCGAGGCCGTCGCTGCGCTGGGGTGATCGCCTGAAGTATCGCCGTCGCCTGCCACACTGAGACGCATGAGCTGGGTACTCACCATCCTCGGCATTGCTGCTCTCGTCATCCTGCACGAGCTCGGGCACTTCACCGTCGCGAAGGCCGTCGGGATGCGCGTGGAGCGCTTCTCGCTGTTCTTTCCCCCGAAGCTCGTGGGGGTGCGCAGGGGGGAGACCGAGTACATGATCGGGGCGATCCCCGCGGGGGGGTTCGTGAAGATCACAGGCATGAGCCCGCAGGAACTCGAGGGGCTCGAGCCCGACGTGGCGCGGCGTGCCTACTACAACCAGCCACCTTGGAAGCGCATCGCTGTGATCCTCGCCGGCCCTGGCGTGAACCTGCTGATCGCCTTCCTGTTGTTCTGGGCGATCCTCCTCTCCGGCAGCCTCGACGGCGCGACCACGCTCGAAAACCTCAACCCCTCGATCCATACGCGCGTTCCGAGCACCACGGTGGCGGCGATCGAGAAGGCGGAGCCCGCCTACGGCACGCTCGCGCTCGGTGATCGGATCCTCGCCATCGACGGACGGCCGGTGACCGTCACCTCCGCGATCCGAGCGATCGGTGCTCACCGCTGTGCCGGGACGCTGCGCGCAGGCTGTCGCGCCGCGACGCCCGTGCACTTGACCGTCAAGCGTGCCGGACGCCTGGTCCAGCTGTCCGTCTACCCACGCTACTCCGCCGCCTTGCACCGGATGCTGATCGGCTTCGACTTCGGGGCCGCCACGAAGCACTACGGCCCGCTCGCCGCGGCCGGGGCGGCGCTCGGCGAGATGTGGGGGATCACTGCCCACACGCTCACCAACATCGGCCACGCCTTCACCAGCCCGAAGGTCCGCCACGAATTCAGCAGCATCGTGGGGATCACCGTGGTGACCCAGGAAGCCGTCGTTGCCGGAGCCGGCTACGCGCTCGTGATCCTCGGCTTCGTCTCGCTCGCGCTCGCAATCGTCAACCTCTTCCCCTTCCTACCGCTCGACGGCGGCCACGTGCTGTGGTCGGTGGCCGAGAAGGTCCGCGGCCGGCGGGTCTCGCTCGCCGCGATGTGGCGCTTCAGCTCGATCGGGATAGTGCTGCTCGCGTTCCTCGTCATCAACGGCGTCTCCAACGACATCAGCCGTTTGGGGGGGTAGGGGGCTAGGGCTGGCAGTCGCTTGGAACGCCGGGCGCTATCCGATCGGTGGGGCGTCAGGACCGAGCTGGGTGATGGGGTCGGTGGAGCTTGTGCTCGGGGAAGCTTGTGCTCGGTTAAGCGCGTGCTGGCAGGGGGTCGCGTGAGCTGCGCCGCCGCGCGCGTGGATCGCCATGGCGTGTGCGGCTTGCCGGCCGATGTTGTTGGCCCCTCCGCGCCAGCTCAAGTTACCGAGTCATTGATGAGCGCGTGGTCGAGATGCCCGGTGCTTGCACGGAGACCCAGCTCTTGACTAGCGGGCCCCACCGCTCGGGCAGCGCGGGGCCGAACAGCGCTTCGAGCTCCCTGCGGCGTAGCAGCTCGATCTCCTCCCACTCCCCGGCCGCGCCCAGACGCCAGTAGCGCTTACGCAGCGCTCGCGGCAGCCAGTGGGCGACCGGCAGCAGCGAGTGGGGCTCGATCGGGAAGGAGTACGCAGGGGTCTGCACGAACCAGCCTCGGCCCACGCGCTTCAGCTCGGCCGCGAAGGCCCCGCGGCGCCCCGGCGGCACGTGCTCGATCACGCTGCTGCAGTACGCGAGGTCGAACTCGCCGTCCGCGAACGGCAGCCCCGCGGCCGCGTCTGCACGCACGAACGGCCCCGGGTAGTCCGGTCGCTCGGCCAGGTCTACGCCGGTGACGTCCAGGGTCGGCTCCAGAGCGCGCAGGCCGAGCGCGCCGCAGCCCACGTCCAGTACCTGCGCGCCCTCCGGCAGGCGCGTCTGCTCGAAGAAGCGCGCGTGGCGGCGCCTGCGGGCGCGGGCCGCCAGGGGAGAGGCGATCCGTGCGAGCGGGCCGCGCGCGGTGGAGTAGACGTCTGGCATCGTAGAATCAGCCTATGGCCTCTACCCGCCAGATCCATGTCGGCTCCGTCCTGATCGGCGGCGGCGCGCCCGTCGCCGTGCAGACGATGACCAAGACCGAGACCGCGAACCTCGCGGCGACGATGGAGCAGATCCTGAAGGTCGCCGACGCCGGTGCGGACATCGTGCGCGTTGCCGTGCCCCGCGAGCAGGACGTCGAGGCACTCAAGACGATCGTCGCTCAGTCGCCGATTCCCGTGATCGCCGACATCCACTTCAACCACACGCTCGCGCTGAAGGCGATCGAGGCCGGCGCGCACTGCGTGCGGCTGAACCCCGGCAACATCGGCGGCCCTGACAAGGTCGCCGAGGTGACGGCGCTTGCCAAGCAGCGCGGCACCCCGCTGCGCGTCGGCGTCAACTCGGGCTCGCTGCCCAAGCACCTACGCCAGCTCGAGTACGACAACCCCGTCGAGGCGCTAGTCACCGCGGCCCTGGAGACCGTCGCGCTGATGGAGTCACTCGACTTCTACGACTTCAAGGTCTCGATGAAGTCCACCTCGGTGCCCAACACGATCGCCTCCAACCGCCTGCTCGCCGAGAAGATCCCCTACCCGCTGCACCTCGGGGTCACGGAGGCCGGGACGAAGTGGGCGGGCTCGCTGAAGTCCGCGGTCGGGCTCGGGACGCTGCTCGCCGACGGCATCGGCGACACGATCCGCATCTCGCTCTCCACCTTCCACGCCGAGGAGGAGGTCAAGGTCGCCTGGGAGATCCTCAAGGCGTTGAAGCTGCGCCAGCGCGGTCCCGACCTGATTGCCTGCCCCACTTGCGGGCGCCTGCAGTTCGACATGGACTCCGTCGTCGCGGAGGTCGAGCGGCGCCTGGAAGCGTACGAGGACCCGATCGAGGTCTCCGTGCTCGGCTGCGCGGTCAACGGCATCGGCGAGGCCCGCCACGCCGACTTCGGCATCACCGGCGCCAAAGACATGGGGATGATCTACTCCAAGGGCGAGCCGCTGAAGAAGGTCCCCACCGAGCAGCTCGTCGATGAGCTGTTCAAGGAGATCGACCGTTACTACGCTGCCGGCAAGACCGTTCAGCGTGACGAGGCGGCCGCCGCCGAGGCACGGGAGTGGCTCGCCGCCAACGAGGACGACACGCAGATGACCCCCGAGCGCATGGCCGCCCTGGAGGCCGCCGCGGCCGAGAACGACGAGGCAGCCGACGCCGTGCTCGAGTCGATGCTCGTCCCGGCCGCGGAGAACGGCCGCTCCGAGGCGCCGGCGCGGCTCGACGAGGCTGTTTCGCCTGTCGCCGGCCGGCGCTTCTCACGGGGCTGAGAAGCACCGGCACGCGACCCTCGCAGCGGAGCGGGCTCGGCCCGCGGAGCCCATCCCTTTTTCAGGCTCAGCTGGCTGCTGCGAACCGCTCTGCGACTGTCGCCCAGTCCACCGTGTTCCACCACGCGTCGAGGTAGTCGGGGCGGCGGTTCTGGTACTTCAGGTAGTACGCGTGCTCCCACACGTCCACACCCAGCAGCGGCGTCTTGGCGTTCGAGATCGGGTTGTCCTGGTTGGCGCTGCCGACGACCGCGAGTCCGGAGCCGTCGTGCACGAGCCACGACCACCCCGAGCCGAACTGGTTGACACCCGTTTCCTTTAGCTTGGCCTGGAAGTCCGCGAACGAGCCGAACGCCGCGTCGATCGCCGCTGCCAGGGCGCCCTCGGGGGCGCCGCCGCCGTCGGCGCTCATGCTCTCCCAGAAGAGCGTGTGGTTGTAGTGCCCGCCGCCGTTGTTTTTGACCGCCGTGCGCTTGTCCTCGGGCACCTGGCTCAGGTCTTTGAGCACATCCTCGATCGGCGTGTTCTCCAGGGGGGTACCCGCCAGTGCGGCGTTGACCTTGTCCACGTACGCCTGGTGGTGCTTGTCGTGGTGGATTTCCATCGTCTGCTTGTCGATGTGCGGCTCCAGCGCGTCGTACGCGTAGGGGAGCGGCGGAACTGTGTAGGCCATCGGGGGCTCCTTCTCTTTCTTCGGGGACGCTCGGTAGGTGCTCGCTGTTCTATCAAAGGCTGGCGTCCCCGCTGATGTTGGGGTCCGGCGGTGACGGATGTTGAATGTCAGGTGATGAGTATCCAGGATGTAGGGGTAAAGGACTGGGCGTCTAGTACTAGGAATCAAGTACTAGACGTCAAGTACTGGGCGTCCGTAGGATGTGGCCCTCGATGACCCGTCTCTCCGAGTACCTGCTGCCCACCGAGAAGGAGGCCCCCGCCGACGCGGAGGCGGTCTCGCACAAGTTGATGGTGCGTGCCGGGCTCGTCCGCCAGATGGGGGCCGGCATGTGGACGTGGCTGCCCGCCGGCTGGCGCGTGCACCAGCGCGTTGTGCAGATCGTCCGCGAGGAGATGGACGCGGTCGGTGCTCAGGAGATGCTGATGCCCGTGCTACAGCCGGCCGAGCCGTGGCGCCGGACCGGGCGCCTGGAGATCGAGGAGCTCTTCAAGCTGACAGACCGCAAGGGCTCGGAGCTCGTGCTCGCGATGACCCACGAGGAGGCGGTCACCTTCCACGTCGCCCAGACGGTGCGCTCCTACCGCGACCTGCCGCTGGCGCTCTACCACTTCCAGGTCAAGGAGCGCGACGAGCCGCGCCCGCGCGCCGGGGTGCTGCGTACGCGCGAGTTCGTAATGAAGGACGCCTACACCTTCGACCGCGACGCCGCCGGGCTGGCGGTCAGCTACGACCGGCAGGTCGAGGCCTACGACCGGATCATGGAGCGTACCGGCCTGCGTTTCTACCGCGTCGAGGGCGACGTCGGGATGATGGGCGGCCTCGGCGCCCACGAGTACATGGCCCCCTGCCCCGCCGGGGAGGACCGCGTGGCGCTTGCGGAGGGCTACGCCGCGAACCTCGAGGTCGCGCTGCGGCACCCGGACATCCGGGTGATGGGAGCTGCCGCCACCCCCGGGGGCGACTCGGCCCACCCTCCCGGCGCAGAGGGAGAGACGCGCTACGCGCTCGGGGAGCAGCCGCTCACCGTCGAGCCCGCGATCGAGATCGCCAACATCTTCAAGCTCGGCACCCGCTACTCCGAGCCGCTGGGCGCCACCTACCTCGACGAGCACGGCCGCGAGCACCCGATTTGGATGGGCTCCTACGGGATCGGCCCCGCGCGCATCGTCGCCGCCGCCGTCGAGCAGTACGCCGACGAGCACGGCATCTCCTGGCCGCGCGCGCTGGCGCCCTTCGCGGTGCACCTCGTGGCGCTCGGCAAGCCCGGCACCCCCGAGCGCGACGCGGCCGACAAACTCTACGAGACGCTGCGCACGGGCGGCGTGGAGGTGCTCTACGACGACCGCGACCTGGGCACTGGAGAGAAGTTCGCCGACGCCGAGCTGCTCGGCTGCCCGCTGCGGCTCACCGTGGGACGGAAGTCCCTGGAGTCGGGTGAGGTCGAGGTGCAGCTACGCCGCGGCCGCCAGAGCGCCGCCGGTCTGCCGTTGGGAGCCGACCCCGAGGTGCTGCTGCGGGCGGTGGACGAACTGTGGCAGAGCCTGCCCTGACAGCCCGCCGTCTGGTCGGCCTCGACCGCTCCGGCCCTCCGCCTCCGCAGACAGCTGCCGGTCAGCCGCTGCGACCGTGGACGGTCCCCAACGCGATCGGCTTCCTGCGGCTCGCGCTGATCCCCGTGTTCCTCGTGCTCGCCCTCTCCGGCTCCGACGGTGTGGGTACGCTCCCCGCGGTGCTGTTCGCGGTGATCGGGTGGGGCGACTACGCCGATGGGATCGCCGCGCGCGTGACCCGCCAGTACAGCCGCCTGGGGGCGCTGATGGACCCGCTCACCGACCGCCTGCTCGCGATCGCCGGGGTCGTGGTCTGCTGGCACTTCGCGCTGCTGCCCCGGTGGGCGCTCGCGGTGTTGGTGGTGCGCGAGCTCGCGATGCTGGCCCTGGCGCGCTACGGCCTCGCGCACGGGGTGGAGCTGCGCATCAACTGGCCCGGGCGCCTCTCCGTCGCGCCGCTGATGGGCGCGTTCTTCTTTGCGATGGTCGGCCTCGAAGGGCTCGGCGCGGTGCTGCTGTACGTCGGCCTCGCGCTCTCGCTCGCCGCCTCGGCGCTGTACGTGCGCGACGGCCGCGCGCTCCGGGGCTCGCCCCGAGCCGAGCCCTAAAGCTCAGCTTGACGTTTGGGCTATAGTGGGGTCGCAGACCGACCGGCGCCGCCCGCGCAGGCGCGAACACACCCGAGAGGAGCACCGCCCGCATGGACACCTTTCCCGACCTCGGCTCGCTCTCGGACGCAGAGCTAAAGGACCTCATCCGCGAGCTCACTGACGAGGAGACCGACATCTCCTACCGGCGGCGGATCCTGCACGGCAAGATCGACATCCTGCGCGCCGAGCTCGTCAACCGCCTGCAGCAGCGTCACGGCAACGGCGAGCAGATCATCACCGGCGCGGACGTGGAGCAGCTCACCGAGATCCTGGCGCGGCGGCAGACCGGCCCCGCGACCGACGAGGCCTAGCGGTGGGTCGCGCCGTGGACACCTCCGAGCGTCGCCCCGACACGCCGCGGGGCGTCTGAGGAAGGGCTGGAGCCGATGGCGGTGCTCTGCCCCGAGTGTGGTCACGCAGGCAGTGAGGGCGCGAACTTCTGCCAGAACTGCGGCGCTTCGCTACGCGGCGAGGGCCCCGGTGAGTCGCCCGCCGCGGGGGCGGGCGGAGTTGGAACGAGCGAAGAGGCGGGCGAAGGGATGGCCAGCGAAGTGGCGGGTGGGGGGTTGGCGGGTGGGGATCCAGTAACTGCGACGTACCGCATCGACGAGAGCGGGGAGCTCGTGCCGGTCGAGCTGGGCGAGGTCACCGCGCACGGTCCCGCGCTCGTGATTCGCGCCGGCGGCGGGCGCGTGGGGGAGAGCTTCCCGGTCGCGGGCGAGCGGATGAGCGTCGGGCGCCGCCCCGACTCCGACGTGTTCCTCGACGACGTCACCGTCTCGCGTGACCACGCGCTGCTGATCGGCCGCGGCGACCAGTGGCACATCGACGACTGCGGCTCACTGAACGGCACGTACGTCAACCGCGAGCGGATCGAGTCGCACCGCCTCGAGGATGGCGACGAGCTGCAGATCGGCAAGTACAAGCTGACCTTCCACGCGCGCTGACGCTGAGAGATGGCCTCCGCACCGACAACCACCCCCGGCAACTCCCCCCGCGGCCCCGCTCCCGCCCCCGGCGTCGATGTGGGCGAGCTCGAGTCCGGTCTCCCTGCGGGGCGTCCGAAGTCGATCACGATCGGCGCGGTGTGCAAGGCACTCGTGCAGGAGTTCCCCGACATCTCGATCTCCAAGATCCGGTACCTGGAGGACCAGAAGCTGCTCACCCCGCGCCGCACCCCCGGGGGCTACCGCCTCTACACCCAGGGCGACGTGGCGCGCCTGCGCACGATCCTGCGGATGCAGCGCGACGAGTTCCTGCCGCTGCGCGTGATCCGCCAGGAGCTCGCGGCGGGCCGCAGCGGGGAGACCCCGCCGCCGAGCGGCGACGGCCACCCCGGCCAAGCCGGCGCCGGGGCGAGCGGGCCGCGGGTGGCCCGGCGCGCGAGCGTCACCGTGCGCGGAGACTCCGGCGCGCTGTACTCGCTCGAGGAAGTGGTCGAGGAGACGCACGCCGACGCGAAGCTCGTGCGCGAGCTCGAGGAGTACGGGGTCGTCCGCGGCGAGCAGCGCGGGGGCGCGCGGTACTACGACGAAACCGAGCGGGAGATCGTGCGCGCGGTCGCCGAACTGGCGCGCTACGGCGTCGGGGGCCGCAACCTCAGAACGTTCCGCTCCTCCGCGGACCGCGAGGCGAACCTGCTGCAGCAGATCCTCGCCCCGGCGCTGCGCTCGCGCAACCCCCAGCGGCGCAAGGAGGCGCTGGAGGCGCTCGAGAACCTCGCCGCAGTGACCACGAACCTACGCCACCTGCTGCTGGTGCGCGACCTGCGCAAGATCGCAGGTTGAGGCGGCCATCCGCGGCGGTCTGCACCACCCGCGGTGCTCGCCGTGCCACCGGCACGGCTGCGCTCGCATGTGTCGCATCCCATCCCCGGACCGGCCACCTCAATGGCAACATGTACCCCGAGGGATGTTCAAGTAATGCCCACCACCCGGCGCACCCGCACCGTGGCCGCGCCCGCGGGGGACGTGTGGGAGCTGCTCAGCGACCCCCACCACCTGCCCCGGTGGTGGCCCCGCGTGGCGCGTGTGGAGGCGGTCGAGCGGGACGCCTTCACGGAGGTGCTCGCGAGTCCGCGGGGCCGGCTGGTGCGCGCTGACTTTCAGGTGCGCGCCGACGAGCGCGCGCTCGTGCTGCGGTGGGCCCAGCAGATCGAGGGCACCCCGTTCGCCCGCGTGCTGAGCGCCGCGGAGACGGAGCTGCGCCTACAGCCCAACGGGACGGCGACGGACGTGACGATTGAGCTGCGCCAGGCGCTCAAGGGCATCTTTCCCCACCTCGGCGCAAGCCGCATACGCCGCGCGGCGCGCGCGACGCTCGAGGAGGCGCTGGACGGTCTGGAGCGAATCGTTGGCTAAACCCCACGTACTTGCGGCTCTGGTGGCTCTCCCGGTGGTCGGTTTCTGCTCCTCCCCGGCGGGCACTCCCGCGAGTGGGGGGCCGGGGAGCCGATGACCAAGGTCCCACCGATGCGGTGGTGGGGGTGGGGCGACCCGGCCCGCCCGCCGGCGCTGGGGCCGCGCGCGCTCGAGCTCGTGCGCGAGACCGTGGGGATCGAGGGCACTCCGAGCGCTCGCCCGCGCGCGCCGGTGGCGCTCGCGAGCGTGCGGCTGGAGCCGACGGCGCTGGCCGAGGGCGCCCGCGCCGAGCTGCGCGCAGTGCTCGGCGAGGAGGGGGTGCGCGACGACCACTCAGAGCGCGTGTCCCACGCGGCGGGCAAGGGCTACCCCGACCTATTGCGCTTGCGCGCGGGCGAACCCGAGGGCGCGCCAGACGCGGTGCTGTACCCGTCCCGCCCGGAGCAGCTGCGCGCGGTCCTGGAGGTATGCGCGCGCCGCGCGGTGGCGGTGGTGCCGTTCGGGGGCGGCACGAGCGTGGTCGGCGGGGTGGCGCCCCTGCGCGGTGAGCACGCCGCGGTGATCGCTCTGGACATGCGCGGCCTCGGAGAGGTCGTGCGCCTGGACCGCGAGTCGCGGATCGTGACCGTGCAGGCCGGGGCGCGCGTCCCCGCGCTCGAGCGGCGCCTGGCAGCAGAGAGCCTGACGCTGGGCCACTTCCCACAGTCCTACGAGCACGTCTCGCTGGGCGGCTGCACGGCGACTCGCTCGGCGGGCCAGGCCTCCACGGGCTATGGGCGCTTCGAGGAGCTCGTCCTCGGCCTGCGGATGAGCGCCCCGTCCGGGGAGGTGGAGCTCCCGGCGCACCCGGCGAGCGCCGCGGGCCCCGACCTGCGCCGCCTCGTGGTGGGCTCGGAGGGCACGGTGGGGGTGATCCACGAGCTCGACCTGAGGGTGCGTCCGGCGCCGCAGGCCGAGCGCTATGAGGGGGTCTTCTTCGAGGACTTCCAGGCGGGCGTGGAGGCACTGCGCGCGATGGCGCAGGAGCGCACGGCGCCGGCGGTCGCACGGCTCAGCGACGAGTCGGAGACACGCCTGGCGCTCGCCCAGGCAGGCGCGGGCGCGGAGGGGATGAGAGCCCTGAAGGGCCGCCTTGGCCAGGCGTACCTCGGCCTGCGGGGCTACACACGGGCTGCCTGGCGGTGCTCGGCTTCGAGGGCGCCCCCGAGGAGGTGGAGCGCCGCCGCAGGCGCGCGCACGAGCTGATCCGCGACCACGGCGGCCTTCTGGTGGGCCGCTCGCCGGGGGAGGCGTGGAAGGCCCAGCGCTTCGCGGCCCCGTACCTGCGCGACGAGCTGCTGACGCACGGTGTGATGGCCGAGACCCTGGAGACGGCGACCCGCTGGTCGAACCTCCCGCGCCTGTACCGCGCGACCACCCACGCGATCGAAGGCGCGCTGAGCGGCCAGGGCACCCCGGGCGTGGCGGGGTGTCACGTCTCGCACCTCTACGAGACGGGCGCGTCGCTCTACTTCACGCTCCTGGCGGCCCAGCGCGAGGGCCACGAGCTCGAGCAGTGGCGGGCGGTCAAGCGCGCCGCGAGCGACGCGATCGCCCAGAACGGCGGCACGATCACCCACCACCACGCGGTGGGCCGCGACCACGCCCCGTGGCTCGCGGGCGAGGTCGGCGAACAGGGGGTGGAGGCGCTGCGCGCGTTGAAGGAGCGATGGGACCCGGCGGGCATCATGAACTCCGGCAAGCTCCTGCCCTGAGTGGATCTTTAGGGATCGTCCGCGTGGGTGGGTGGGCCGCCCGGGCGTTGTGCGCGCGGGGCTTCCGTGCCCCGCGTCGGGGCGTCAGGCCGCGAATTTAGGAAAGTTTTATATTTCGGCCCGCGGGGAAATCGGGCGCCGGTTCGGGTCGCTTGACAAGCGCGCGTGGAGGTGCTAGGGCCGCGTGTGATCGCCGCGCGGGGGCACCGGCGCGGGCCGTACGTAGGTTGAGGAGGAGCGCCCCGACGCCGACGGCCAGCGCCGCCAAGCGTCCAAGTCCAGATCAGCGCTCTAGAGAGTGCCATGTTATTTAGGGGGTTTGGGACCGACCCCGGGGCCCCGCAGCAGAGGCCCGGGGCGCCATCTGGCCCGGCCCCTGTGGCGCACGACCGGAGGCTCTCCCTGTGGGCCACGAGCGACGCGCGCGGTGGCTCCCGGGAGTCGGGAAAGCGCCCCTGAGGGGCCTGACTGGGAACACATCTCCGCTGTTCAAATCCGACCTTCTAGGTAGGGTATTTCCCTTGCATTGTCATTGACATTCTGGTAGGATTATTCACACGGTCTGATATTCGAGCTTTTGGTCGTATATGCGCTTTGCGCCCGACGGCTTCCAAGGAAGACCGCGAAGCAGATCAGAATAAGGTCGGGACCGGAGCGTCCTTCTAAGTGGGCACCTTGGTGCCGATACTCAACTACTAAAACCTTAATGACACAAAGTCAAGGAGAAGTAGAACATGAAGTCTATCAAGATCGCGGGGCTCTGCCTCGTGGCCTTGGCCGCAATGGCCATGGCTACGGCGGCAACGGCTTCGGCGACACCCGTTTGGGAACAACTCAACGGCACGACGTGGTCAGAAATCAAAGGGACGGAGAAGGTGATTAGTGCAGGTACCCTGAAATTGACCGACACCAAAGGCGGTCTGACGGGCGGAGTGGTAACGGTGGAATGTTCCGGCACAGACGAAGGGACTGTCGGCCCTGGAAAATTCGACCGGATCACTAAAATTACGGTTGCAAACCCGTGCCGGAATATCACAGGCTGCGTGGGGACCATCAAAGCAGAAGCCAGAAACCTCCCGTGGCAAACAGAACTGTTTGAAACAGAAGGTAAAGTCAGAGACAGTGTCGTCAGTGAAGTGGCCGGCGATTTCCCCGGTTGGAAAGTGGAATGTACACTTTCGGATACATGTGAAGGAAACACCACGACGGCGATAGTCAACAACACGTCGAACAATACTGTGGAAGCTGTGTTCGACGCAAAATCAGCAGTCGTGAAATGCAGCCGCGGTGGTGCCGGAACGGGCAAAGTAGAAGGCACAAACATAATCAAAGAGAACGAATCCCCGTTCACGGGAGTCCGCGTGAGTTAGGGGCTTCCAGGTAGTTCGCTGTACACGTTCGGGTGGGGCTGGCGCTCTGCCGGTCCCATCCGGTTTCGTGGGTCGCGCTTGCCGAGGCAACAGAGAGTATTCACGCAACGGAGGAGACATATGGGCCAGCTTGGCGCAGGAGCGTATTACGGCAGGTTGCCGAAGCGGCGCCGCTCGATATCGAGCGTGCGCAGCTCGGCGTTTGCCGGGTTGGTGTCCGTGGCGCTGACGGCGGCGGCGGGTCTGGTTCCCATGCAGGCGCTTGCCAGCTCATGCACGAACGAAGCGCTCCGTACCGGCCCGTCGGCGAACCTCCCCGACTGCCGCGCGTATGAGCTGGTGACGCCCGCCGACAAGGGCGGCGCGCAGGACATATTCACATTCGGGAGCGTGGAGGACAAGGCGATCCCGGCCCCCGACGGCGAACGGATCGCGCTCCGCACGATCTTCGCGAAGTTCGGGCCGAATCCCGGATCGGGAGGGGGTTTGGCTGAGAATACGTATATTTTCTCGCGGAACGCCGTCTCCGGCTGGCAGATGGCGTCCGTATACCCGGAAGGGTCGGGTCAGACCGGCTACAACGCCGAAATCTTCAGCCCCGACCTTACGCAGGTGGGAGTGGAAGTATCGACCGCTCGGACCATCTACCTGCAGGCGGCGGAACACAGCTTTGAGGTTGGTCCCCCCGGCGGTCCCTATACGACGATCGCGACGACGCCGAACGTGGAAGGAGGACGACAGCACGAAGCTCTCTACGGCGGGTCCTCGGACTTGGGCGCCGTCGTGCTGGTGTCGGCCGACCACGCCCTGCTGCCGGCGGCCGCGGGTACGGATGAAGGCGCCTACGACCTGTACGAGTGGATCGACGGGGAACTGCGGCTTGTCAACGTCACGAACACGGGCTCGCTCGTCAGCGCCTGTGGCGCGATGCTGGGCTATGGAATCTCGCCCGAAGGGCAGTTTGCCCACAACGCCGTCTCCGAAGACGGCTCGAAGATCTTCTTTACGAGCCCCGAACTCAACTGCGGGGAACCGACCAGGCTGTACATGCGCGTCGGCGGCACCGAAACCGTTGAAGTGTCGGCGCCGGTCGGTGTCACTCTCTCGCCGGCCGAAGAAGCAATGCCGGTCGTCTATCGAGGGGCGTCGGCCGATGGATCAAGGGTCTTCTTCACGACGGAACGAGCGTTGACCGCCGGTGCCGCAAAAGGCAAGTTCGGGCTTTACGAATACGATACGGTCGCCCGCGTGCTGACGCTGATCTCTCAGAATGAAATAGAAGAAACCGTGGGTCCAGGCGTAACGGTCTCCGAAGACGGTTCGACGGTTTATTTCACGCAGAGCGGGCGTGCCGTCTATCGTTACGACACGGCCAGCAAAGAAACGCACTACGTGGCGACTGCTGTCAACGGGATCGAGGGCGCGGGCAAGGAACTTCCATATGTCACGCCCGACGGCAGATTCTTCCTGTTCGTCAGCGAGGGCGTCGAAGGGGAACCGCGCGGTAAAGGCCACGTCGAGATCTACCGCTACGACAGCGAAGACGGGAGCGTGATGTGCGTTTCATGCGGCCCGAACCAGGCTCCTCCTGAAGGAAATGCGTCGTCACCCATCGCTCCCACGGGAAGTGACCTTTACCCCGCGGACTTGACCCCGGGGCTGATACCGATGTCGGAAGACGGGCAGTATGTATTTTTCGATTCGACCGCGCACCTCGTCCCGCGGGACACGAATAGCACCGCGGAACCGGGGTTCGGGCAGTATCCCGGCCAGGATGTCTACGAGTGGGAGGCCGATGGCACCGGCGGCTGCGAATTGAGCCAGGGCTGCACCGATTTGATCAGCTCGGGCGAGAGCGGGATCGAGTCGGTGCTGTTGGGCGCGAGCGAGAGCGGCCGAGACGTCTTCTTCGCCACGCACGCACAGCTCGTGCCGCAGGACACCGACAGCTACGGTGACATCTACGATGCCCGAATCGGCGGCGGATTCCCGGCCCCGCCACCTCCGCCGCCCGTCTGTTCGAGCTGCCAGGGCGTCGGCAGTCCGCCGCCGCTCTTCAGCGTACCGGCGAGCCTCTCCTTCGTCGGGCCCGGGAACCATGCGGCGCCGAGAGAGAAGGCCAAGCCGAAAGCGAAGAGGAGGCCGAAGCGGCACAAGAGGCGGAAGGGGAAGCCAAAGGCCGCGAGGCGTCGCGGGGCACCTGTGGCCGCGAACGGCGGGAGGGGACGATGATGTTCATCGATACTGTTGCGGCGCGTGTTCGTGCTCTGTTGCTCATCGCGGCGGTCGTGTCGTTGGGCTGCGCTGCGGCGGCGCGCGCGGAACTGGCGATCGAACCCCGCAGCTTCAGCTTCACGGCGTCGAGCAACCAGGCCGGCGCACACGCCGATCTGACGACGAGCTTCGCCTTCGTAAACAGCGAAGAAGGCAACGCGCACGGCAACCTGCGCAACGTAGAAGTCGAACTGCCGCCGGGCTTTGCGGGCTATCCCCCGAGCGTCGCGACATGCACGCAGGCGCAGTTGCTTACCGCGAGCGAAACAGATCAGTTCGCTGTCCAGTGCCCGGCCGACTCGCAGATCGGCACGATCGAAACGGTGCTCAAGGTGGAACCGGGCGAACCTGCAAGGGTTCTCAACCCGGTCTACAACATGGTCCCCGGCCCCGGCCAGACGGCGGTCTTCGGCTTCAACACCCTGGGCATCGTCACGTCGAACATCGTCTTCTCGGTCCGCCCGGGGGATTTCGGCTTGAGCACGTTCAACGCGAACGTTCCCGGGAGCGCGGAAATCGACGCGGTGTCGCTCACGGTGTGGGGCGTCCCGGGCGACCCGGTCCACGACAAACACCGCGGCCAGATCTGCATCAACGGCGTGTGCCAATACGGCGGCCTCTCGGCCAGCACGAACCCCGCGCCGTTCCTGAGCAACCCGACCAACTGCACCGCCGAACCGTTGAAGGCGCGTCTGCGCGTGGAAGCGTGGCAGATCCAGCCCCCCCAGGAAGCGGAAGCGACCGTCGGCCCGTTCGAAGGCTGCGAAGACCTCGGCTTCGCCCCCGCGCTGGCGCTCAACCCGGAAAGCCATGCCCCCGTCAGCCCGACCGGCTACACCGTCGACCTGACCGTTCCCCCCGACGACGAACCCGAAGGCGTAGCGACATCCGACGTCCGCAAGACGGAGGTCACGTTCCCCGCCGGCGTAGTCCTCTCCCCCTCAGCCGCGACCGGCCTGGAAGCCTGCACCAAAGCGCAGGTCGGGCTCGGCAACAGCGAACCGGTGCGTTGCCCGGAACCTTCGCGCATCGGGACGGCGACGGTGACGACCCCGGCCCTGAACGACAAGCTGACCGGCGGCCTCTACCTTGCTGCCCCCCCGTCGGGCACGATCACCGCCCCGCCCTACGGCGTCTTCCTGACGCTCGCGGGCGACGGCGTCTCGATCAAGCTCGCGGGCACGGTCGAAACCGACCCGACGACCGGCCAGTTGACGACGACCTTCGCGAACACGCCGCAGCTTCCCTTCAGCGAGCTTGAACTGCATATCAACGGCGGCTCCCGCGCCCCGCTGGCGAACCCCGCGACCTGCGGCCTCTTCGAAGCAAAGAGCGACATCACCCCGTGGACCTCGCCCGCCGAGCCCGACAGGCTGTTGACCAGCGGCTTCGAAATCACCGGCTGCGCCCCGCCGCGCTTCACCCCGTCGTTCGCGGCGGGCACGACAAGCAACCAGGCCGGCGGCTATACCCCGCTCACCGTGACCTTCTCCCGCGAAGACGCCGACCAGAACCTCGCCGGCCTCACCGTCACGACGCCCCCCGGCCTGTCGGGAAACCTCTCGAAGATCCCCCTCTGCGGCGAACCGCAGGCCGCGGAAGGGACGTGCCCAGAAGCGAGCCGGATCGGCGAACTGATCGCGGGTGCCGGACCGGGGCCGGAACCGTTCTTCATCAGAGGCGGCAAGGTCTTCATCACCGGCCCCTACCACGGCGCGCCGTTCGGCCTCTCGATCGACGTGCCGGAGCGGGCCGGGCCGTTCGACCTCGGCAGCGGCGCCTGCGACTGCGAAGTGGTGCGCGCGACGGTCAACCTGAACCCGCAGACCGCGCAGCTGACGGTCTCCAACGGAGCGTTGCCCACAATCAAGGACGGCATCCCCTTCCAGGTCAAGACGGTCAACGTGGACATCAATCGCCCGGAATTCGTGTTCAACCCAACCAGCTGCAACCCGATGAGCGTGATCGGGACGCTGTCGAGCACCGAGGGCGCGAGTGCGCAGATCACCAATCACTTCCAGGTGACCAACTGCGCCGCATTGGCGTTCAACCCGGCGTTCAAGGTCTCGACCTCGGGGCATACCTCGCGGGCGGACGGCGCGAGCCTGGACGCGAAGCTGAGCTTCCCGAGCACCCCGCAGGGCGCGGAGGCGAACATCGCGAGGGTCAAGGTCGAACTCCCCAAACGGCTCCCCTCCCGGCTGAAGACGCTGGAGAAAGCGTGCGCGGCGGCGACGTTCGAAGCGGACCCCGCGAACTGCCCCGCGACGTCGATCGTGGGACGCGCCAAGGCGATTACGCCGATCCTCCCGGTCCCGCTGGAAGGCCCCGCGTTCTTCGTCTCCCACGGTGGCGAAGCCTTCCCCTCGCTGATCGTCGTCCTGCAGGGCTACGGCGTCACCGTCGACCTGGTGGGGACGACCTTCATCAGCAAACACGGGATCACCAGCTCCACGTTCAAGACCGTCCCCGACGTCCCCGTCGGCAGCTTCGAGCTGACGCTGCCCGAGGGACCGTTCTCCGCACTGGCGGCGAACGGCAACCTGTGCAAGGGCAAGCTCACGATGCCGACCGAATTCGTCGCGCAGAACGGCGCGGTGATCCACCAGAGCACGAAGATCGCCGTCACCGGCTGTCCGAAGAAGACACTCCACAAGGCCCACCGCAAAGCCAAAAAGAAGTAGCAGCCGTCAGGCCATCCTTGCAGTACGCACGGGTTGGGCGAGGCCGCCCGGGCGTCGTGCATGCCGGCAGCTCTTCGATCGGTCCTCCGTGCCCCGCGCCGGCGCGCTCTACCCGACCTTGAACGCCCCACTGAGCACGATCGGACCGGGCCGGGCCGGCTTTTCGCTGCTCTCCTCGGTGAGGACGATCGTGCTGTAGTGGCTTGCGTTGGCTGGCAGGCCCCCGGCGGCCTTGAGGATGCCGTTCGAGCCAACTTTCGGGCCGCTACCGAGCAGCAGGGCGTCGGTGGGGGAGTTGTATAGCCACGCGGCGTAGCGGAACCCGGTCGTCGGCGGCAGGTGTTCAGCGACCACCAGGAAGGCGCGCGCGCTGCCGCGGGAGATCACCTCCACGATCCCCAGCGCTTTGTCGGCGGGGTTGGGCGAGGTGAGCGGGATCGTCGCGTCGATGCGGGGTTCGCCGGCCGCAGTCTTGGACGTAGTTGAGCCGGTCGTCGAGGTCGAGCTCGTGCTCGTTGTGGGTGTTGAGCCTGACGCCGGCGTCGAGCTTGCCGCTGGCGTCGAGGCCGTCCCGGACGTCGTGCTCGCGGCGACGGTCGAGCTTGGATTGGAGCTGCCGCCGCTGCCGCCGACGCCCACGATCAGCACCACCGCTGCGATCACCACCGCGGCGGTCACGCCCAGCACGATCATGCCCCCCCGCCGCGAGTTGCTGCGCGTGGCCTCGGTCGTTGCCGGCGGCTCACCCCCTGCGGCCGCGCTCGCCGAAGGCGGCTCGGTTAGGGGTTGGGCCGAGCTTGGTGCCGACTGCGTGGTCTCTGGCTCGACGGCCGACAGTGTCGCGCCCTCCTCCTGCGTGGTCCCCGGTACGTCGGCGCTTTCTGCGGCGCCCGCCGTGGGGATCTCGGGCAGCGGCCTGCTCGCCAGCGGGGCGAGCTCGGCGACGAGCGCCTGCGCCCACGCCCTTGCGGGCGCTTCGCTCTCTAGGCGCGCGCGGGTCTCGCGCTTGCTTGGGGGGTCATCCTGGCCGAGCAGGTACTCGCCCACCTGCTCGCGCTGCGCGATGCTCAGTTCGCGCGCCTGGCGTGGGGCTAGCATCGCCAGTGCGGCGTGCGCGCGGTCGTGCACTGCGCGCTCCTCAATGCCCACCATCCCGCCCACCTCGGCGTAGCTCTTCTGCCGGCACAGCACCAGCGAGAGCACCGCGTGCAAGTCGGGGGGTAGGTCGTCCAGGCGGCTCACGTGGTGTTCTCGGATTCAGGCACGACCCTCTTAGGCTATCGTGGCGCGTCGATGAGCACCCCCAGCGCGGAGCAGATCAACGAGGCGCTGCAAGGGTTCGACCGCCTGTACGGCCTGGAGTTGTTGGAGATCTCCGACACCGACGTGCGCGGCGAGGTGCGGGTGCGCGGAGAGCTCAAGCAGCCCTTTGGCCTCGTGCACGGCGGCGTTTATGCCGCGATGGCCGAGTCGATGGCTTCGCTGGCCACGGGGCTTGCGGTGTTCCCCGAAGGCTCGGTCTCGATGGGCCTCTCCAACAGCACGAGCTTCCTGCGCCCCGTCACCGCGGGCACCGTCCACGCCCACGCCGTGCGTCTGCACCGGGGACGCACCACCTGGGTTTGGGACGTTCGCTTCAGCGACGACGACGGCCACCTCTGCGCGGTGACACGCATGACGATCGCCGTGCGCCCCCTCCCGGCCTCGCCGCCGGCCTGACGCTCGGTTGAGGCGCTCGCTTGGTGGCTGGGCACGGAGGCCCTGCCCACACTACGCTTGTTTGACGCACTGACCCGCGCGGACGATCCCCCAATGATTCACTGCTTGACGTGCGCGCTCAGTACTTCTGCCCACCCCATCGGCGCCGCCGTGGGCAGCTGGGAGGGCAGCGGCTTTTCGCCATAGCCCGTGTTGGGCAGCGGCCTTGGCAGCGGCGTGCCGGGGGTGTTGGGCGTGCCGATCGTGACCACCGCCGCGGCGGCCGCGCGCGCGAGCCTGGGGCTGTTGGCGTAGACGTCCACCACCACGCCCCCCGTCGCCACCGTGAGCGTCCTACCGCCCCTTGTCGCTACGGCGCGCACCCCGCGGACGGGCACTTCTCGCCGCGGTGCTTCGCCTCCGGGGAGGAAGCTGTTGTCGGGCGACGTGACGACCTCGAGCGGGGTCACGCACGTGTTCTCGCCGCCCACCGTGCAGTTGCCGTACTGGACTTCCCACGCCCCGGCTGAGTCGAGCGTGACACGGGTGATCCCGAGTCCTTGAAAGGTGCCTCCGAGCCAGTACACCGGGAACTGCTCCTGTCGCACCGCCGGCTCGAGGATGCTCGGTGCCACCGGCTGGTCCTGCAAGGTGTTGCCGCACGCGCTCACCCCCACCGCGCAGGTGACCGCCACCGCGGCGAGCGCTGTGCGGTGAGCACGCCTCACTGTCAGGAGGGCGCAGGTTGGGAGCCGACCCACCCCACTCACCCGGGTGGGCGTCACTTGCGCCTCACCCTCGGTACCTGTTGGTGATCGGCATCCGCCGGTCACGGCCGAACGCGCGGGTGGTCACCTTGATACCCGGGGGGGCCTGGCGGCGCTTGTACTCGGCGCCATCCACGAGGCGCACTGTGCGGTCCACCTCCGCTTCGGGTAGACCCTCGGCGATCAGCTGCTCGCGGCCCTGGTCGCGCTCTACATACCCGTGCAGGATGCGATCGAGCAGGGGGTAGGGGGGCAGTGAGTCCTCGTCGCGCTGGTTCTCGCGCAGCTCCGCGGTGGGGGGGCGCTCCATGATCGAGGCGGGGATCGGCGCGGCCGCGTGAGTCCCGGCGGCGCCCGGAGGGGAGTTGCGCCACTCACAGAGCCTGTACACGAGCGTCTTGGGGACATCCTTGATGACCGCGAACCCCCCCGCGAGGTCGCCGTACAGCGTGGTGTACCCGACCGACATCTCCGACTTGTTGCCAGTCGTGAGCACCAGCCACCCGAACTTGTTGGAGAGCGCCATCAGCAGGTTGCCGCGGATGCGCGCCTGCAGGTTCTCCTCGGTGAGGTCCGCCGCGTGCCCGGAGAGCTCCTCGACCGAAGCCGGGAGACACCGGCCTGCGGCCGGCATCCCCGTTTCGGCCAGCGTGGCGGTGT
Organism: uncultured Solirubrobacterales bacterium; assembly: GCA_963706545.1. Classification (GTDB taxonomy): domain Bacteria; phylum Actinomycetota; class Thermoleophilia; order Solirubrobacterales; family Solirubrobacteraceae; genus Palsa-744. Next base: position 3,557,085 of record OY970161.1, on the reverse strand, counting down.
ACGCGCTCATCACGGCCTCGATCGGCAGCTCGTGGGTGTGCACCCCAAGCGCGGCGGCCACCACGTGGGCGTCACCCTGGGTGTCGGGGGACGAGTACGGGGAGGGCATCACCGCCGCGCTCACCCGCTCCGGCCCGAGGGCGTCCGCGGCGAGACAGGCCACGAGCGCGCTGTCGATCCCGCCGGAGAGGCCGAGCACCACGTGACGGAAGCCGTTCTTCTCGACGTAGTCACGCAGTCCCAGACACAGCGCAGCGTAGACCTCGGCCTCCTCGGGGGCGATGGGCGTGGGTGGCGGCTGTCCCGGCGCTCCGGTGGACGGCGCGGCGCTCGCGGGGGGGACTGGGTGCTCGCCCGCCCGCCCGCCTACCTGCTCGGCCGCCCGCCTGCCTGCCGCTCCGCTCGCTCTCTCCACGCCCGCCCCGAGGTCGATCTCGCACACCAGCAGCTCCTCCTGGAACTGCACGGCGCGCGCGACCGTCTCGCCGGCCGGGTCGAGGACGAACGAGTGGCCGTCGAAGACCAGCTCGTCCTGACCGCCGACCATCCCACAGAAGGCTATGTGGGCGCCGTGCTCGCGGGCGCGCTGCGCGAACAGGCGCTCGCGCTCCAGACCCTTGCCGGCGTGGTACGGGGAGGCGGAGACGTTGAGGATCAGCTTCGCACCCGCCTTGGCCTCCTCGGCGGCGGGGGCTCCGGGCCGCCACAGGTCCTCGCACACCGTCAGCCCCACGGGGCGCCCGCCCACGTCCGTCACCGCGCCCGCGTGTCCCGCCGTGAAGTAGCGCCGCTCATCGAACACGCCGTAGTTGGGGAGGTGGACCTTGCGATAGACCGTGCGCACCGCCCCCTCCGTGAGCACCGCCGCCGCGTTGTAGACCCGCGGCGCCCCCTCGTGCCTGCCGGGCGCCCACTCCGGGAACCCGACGACGGCGACGATCCCCTCCGTGTGGGCCGCCACCTCCTGCAGCGCGGCGCGGGCGTCGTCGAGGAAGTGCTCGCGCAGCAGCAGGTCCTCCGGCGGGTACCCGGTCACGGCGAGCTCGGGGAACGCCACGAGCTCCGCGCCCGCCGCGCGCGCGGCGTCGATGCCAGCTTGGATGCGCTGCGCGTTGCCGGCGACGTCGCCGACGGTGGCGTTCATCTGGCAGAGGGCCAGACGCACTGTCGCTAGGCGGCGGGCCGGCCGGCGGGGCGGGTGCGTCCGCTGGCTCCCCCGTTGCGATCGCCGGCTTTGGCGCGGCCGGACTTCGCAGGAGCTTTGGTCTTCGTCGCGCTGGGAGCCTTCGCCGGGCGAGGGGAGCGGACGCGCCCGCTGGTCTTGCTCTTGGCGCCGTTGGCCCGCTTCGCGGGGGAACCGCCGGCGCGCGCCGTGCGTACGCCCGCGGCGCGCGCGAGCCGGCGGATCGCGTGCTCCAGGTCGAGCGCGATCGCGTCGAGGTCGCCGAGCGCGTCGTAGTCGGCGAGCAGGCCGAAGCCGAGGTGGCCGTTGTAGCTCATCACCGCGATCCCGAGCGCCTGGCGGCGCGCGAGCGGGACCACGGGGTAGAGCGAGCGCAGGCGGCGGCCGAGCAAGTACAGCGGGAACTGGGGCCCGGGCACGTTGGTGACGACCAGGTTGAAGTACCGCTGGCGGGCCTGCAGCCGCGCCGCCTGGCTGAGAATCGTTGGCGGGGCGAAGCCCGCGAGGTTGGTGAGCGTCTGGGCGCCGACCGCCTGGCCGGAGTGCTTGATCTCCTCCATCGCGGCGCCGATCTGCGCGAGGCACTCGGCGGGGTCCTCGACGCCGACCGGCAGCGGCGCCCACATCGCGGCGACACGGTTGCCCAGCGCTCCGCGCTCGGCGACGGCGCGCACGGAGACCGGCACCATCGCCTTCAGCACGAGCCCCTCGGTCTCCTGGCCGTGTTCGCGCAGCCACCGGCCGAGCGCGAGGCTGACGGCGGCGAGCACCACGTCGTTGAGTGTCCCCCCGAGGGAGTCCTTGATCGCCTTGAACAGCGCGAGGTCCACATCCACCCACGTGTAGCGGCGGTGCGGGCCGATGTCGACGTTCAGCGGCGAGGGGGGCGCCGGCGCGTTGATGCCCGCCAGCGTGGTGGCGCCGATGCTCGCGAGGCCCTCCCGCAGCTGCTCCACGGCGCGGCGCGGCGCGCGCACCATCCGCCGCGCCCCGCGCGCGATCTCCCCCGGCGCAGTGGCGCGCTCCAGCAGCGCCTCGCCGAGCAGCTTCGCCGCACCCGGCAGCGGCCGGGGGGTCCACGGCTCGGGCGGCCTCGGCGTCGCCGCCGGCTCGGGCGCGGTGTCGAACAGCACAGTGGTTATGTCCACCCCGGAGATCCCGTCCACCAGCGCGTGGTGGGTCTTGGCGATCAGTGCGAAGCGCCGGCCTGCCATGCGCTCCACCAGCCAGATCTCCCACAGCGGCTTGGAGCGGTCCAGACGCTGGGAGAAGAGCCGCCCCGCGAGCCGCTTGAGCGCCGTCTCGTCGCCGGGTCGCGGCAGCGCGGTGTGGCGGATGTGGTAGTGGGGGTTGAAGTGCGGGTCGTCGGTCCACACCGGCCGGCCCTGGTCGAGCGGCACGTACGCGAGCCGCTGGCGGTAGCGCGGCACCAGGTGCAGGCGGCTCAGCACGTGGTCCACGAGCTCCTGCGGCGTCGGCGCTTGGCCCTCGAAGATCATCACCGATGCGACGTGCATGTGCGCCGTGGAGTGGTTCTCCAGGTGCAGGAACGCCGTGTCGAGGCCTGTGAGGCGGTCGGAGTTGGCCATGCGCCTCATTGTCGCTGCTCGGGGGCGGCGCGTCAACGACGGTGCCCGAATCTTTCGCCTCGCGGGCTCTCGCAGGAGCCCTGGAAACATTTTCGGCGAGCCGCCTCGTGACGAGATCGCCTGCCCCGCTTGGGTTTGTCCACCCGGCGCCGGTGCCTGTGTGATGGCGCGCACAGTGCCCCTGGGCGAGCCCTCTATCCTCCGCCGGTCTTTTGAATCTGCCGAATCGCCGCCGTCGTTGGCGGCGAACGGGGGACCCACTGCCGGACCGCCTCGCGGTCTGGATGGGGCGAATCCGCCGCTGCTGCGGCGGTAACGCCTCGCTGACGCACGCCCTTCGTGCGCGCAGCGGCGCGTGAGCCCGACAGCTAACCCCGTAGGCGGTGACCAAGGAGGTCTGTATGTACGTACCCGCAACGCCTGCGTTGACCGCGCCGCCCCTTGCTCCGGTAGGGATAGTTGCGGGGGTGGACGAAACCCGCGCACCCGCCCCGCCCGTCCCACCCACCGCGACATCGTTGAGCGTGCGCCGCACCGCGCACCGCCCAGCGGATCGCCTGAACTACCGCCTCGTCGAGGTCTCGTGGTATGGCGGCGGCGGCAGCCTCGCCTGCGGTGGCTTACTCACGAGCTCCACGATGGGCGTCGCCAACAAGACTCTGCCGTGCGGCACGCGCGTGACGCTGCGCTACCACGGGCGCACCGTGCGGGTGCGGGTGATCGACCGTGGCCCGTACGTGGAAGGCCGCGAATACGACCTCACCGAAGCTACGGCGCGCGCGCTTGGGTTCGAAGGCGTAGGGGAGATGTGGGCGAGCGCGTGAGCGGCTCGCCGCGTCGGCGCCGGTAGAGTTTCCGGCTCCGACCCGGAGGCCGAGGATGAGCGAGCAGGTCCCCTACGCCAACTACCAGTACGAGATCTACCTGCGCGGGCTGGGCGGGCAACGGCCGGCGCGTCCGCTCGACTGGCGGGCGCTCGAGCACGATGCCTACCACCTGCTCGCGGAGGGCCCGCGCGGCTACATCGCCGGCGGCGCGGGACTGGGGGAGACGATGCGCGCCAACCGTGAGGCGTTCGACCACTGGCGCCTTGCGCCGCGGATGTTGCGCGACGTTTCCGAGCGCACACTCGCGCGCACGCTGCTCGGTACGCCGCTGCCCGCGCCGGTGCTGCTCGCCCCGATCGGGGTGCAGACGCTCGCGCACCCCGAGGGGGAGCTCGCGATGGCGCGCGCCGCCGCGGAGGTCGGGGTGCCGTTCGTGGCAAGCACCGCGGCCGCGCACACCATCGAGCAGATCGCACAAGCGGCGGGGGAGCTGCCGCGTTGGTACCAGCTCTACTGGCCGCGCGACCGCGAGCTCGCGCGCAGCTTCGTGGAGCGCGCCGAGCGCGCCGGCTACAGCGCGATCGTCCTCACGCTCGACACGTGGCTGCTCGGCTGGCGCCCCGCGGACCTGACCAACGGCTTCCTGCCGTTCCTGTGGGGCGAGGGCAACCGCAACTACCTCGAGGACCCCGTCTTCCGCGCCGCGCTGCCGGCCCCGCCGGAGGAGAACATGCAGGCCGCGATCGGCCACTGGGCGTGGCAGTTCGCCAACCCCGCGGTGACCTGGAAGGACCTTGCGTTCCTGCGCGAGTGCACCGAGCTGCCGATCGTGCTGAAGGGCATCCTCCACGCCGGCGACGCCCGCCTCGCGGTCGAGCACGGCGTGCAGGGCGTGCTCGTATCGAACCACGGCGGGCGCCAGGTCGACGGCGCGGTCGGGGCGCTCGACGCGCTCCCCGAGGTCGTTGGCGCCGTGGAGGGCCGCTGCGAGGTGCTCTTCGACAGCGGCATCCGCTCCGGTGCGGACGCCCTGAAGGCGCTCGCGCTCGGCGCCCGCGCGGTGCTGCTCGGCCGCCCCTATATATGGGGCCTCGCGCTGGGCGGCGCCACGGGCGTCGTCGAGGTGCTGCGCTCCTTCCTCGCCGACCTCGACCTCGCGATGGCGCTCAGCGGGTACGCGTCGATCGACGAGGTCGGCCCGGGGGCGCTGGTGGAGCAGCACCGCTGAGTGAGACACCGAAGCCTGCGGCTGCGCTGCCCCGCGAAGGTTCCGCCGGGACGCGCCCGAGTATGGCCACTATGAGCTCCGAAAGGGCTCATCGCTCTGCACGGGTAGTCCTAGCGCGGTCAAGAGCGTCTCGACGAGGATCCTGCCCATGCAAACGAGCTCAGCTTTCTGCGGAGGATCAACGCACAAATTACAGATCTGAATCAGGAATTTCGTAAGCGTCCGGGGGTCGCCGCGTTCGATCGAGCGCAGTAGAATGGAGGGGAGCTCGTGAGTGCGTGCTACGATGAGACGACGGAGCGAATCGGACTCGCCTTCCCCGATTTTTGCTGCACCATTTGGTGATCGCATAAGGCAGAAAGCTCGACAGACCAACCATCCCGGGTTTCGCTGTTCGTCGAGGATCCGATCCCAGCTAAACTCAACGCTTTTGCGAGGATGGTGTGTGAGAAAGAATATCCTGATGATGATATTCGCGAGCAGTTCTGCGGACGACTCCGCATTGTGCTGCTGAGCCAACTTGCGAAGTCGAGGCTCATCGATCAACCGGTCAAGCAGGTCATCGATCAAGATCGCGCGTCCGTCACGTGACTTCATCTTGGCGCCCCGAACCGTCAACATGCTGTGGTAGATGAGCGTGACCTTATCGTAGAGAGGGCATGGTCCAAGACGCTTGAGGAACTCCTCGAACAGAGCACCAGACGGGTGCCACTCATCCCCACTAACGGCCACTACAGCGTCGTAGTTCGTGGCGAGAGGCTGGTCCCGCCAGATCATCGCGATCAGACGCGCATACTCGGTAGAAAACCCGTCAGCGCGGACCAATGTCAGACAGTCGAAGCCCTTCCTGTCGCTGTAATAGACGATCGTACCGTCGTCGCGTCGATCCAGTAGACCCTTGCTCAAACCGTCATAGATCAGCTTGTCAAGATCCCGCAAGCAATCTGACTGATAGAGAGTCTCATCCATTCGGATCCCGATTCGATTCAGCGTGACCTGCTGCCCCGCGTCAACCCCGTCTCGAACTCGTCGCCAATAGTTGTGGACAGTGTCGTCGCCTTCTAGCCAGCGTCGCGTGAGGTCCTCTGCCATGTCACCAAAACCTGAAAGCTCGCGGTCAATTGGCGAGATATTCGCGTCTTGCTCCCCGGCCTGCATGTGCCCGACGTAGTTGGCATAGCAGTGCCCTACGAAATGATCGAACTTAACATCCGGGGAGAGATTCGGTTGCCCAGCGCAGGCTTTTATAACACCAGCAATCGCCTCGAACATACTGCGTCCTGCATCGGCGTACCATAGCCTCCGTGTAACATGGGCACCCGCGGCCTCGAGCATCGAAGCAAACGCCTCTCCGAGCGAAATGTTCCAGAGGTGACCAGCATGAAGAGCCTTTGTAAGATTCGGATCTAGATACTGGACGGCAAACCGCTTGCCGATCATGCTCTGGGATGGGCCGATTGCCGGAAGCTCCCCACGCGTGAGTGCCTGCGTCCATCTGTCCACGAAGTCGTCGGTGAAGGTCAGGTCCAACGTTGTCCGTCGCGGATCGATTCGGGCGATCCACTCGACCTCGTTCAAAGTCGCCAATAGCCGGTCATAGTCCTCGGCATGGGAAGCGTTGTCAGGACTGCGCAGGTAGACGACAGCATCGGCGCCCGCATTAGGTCGGCCGCGCAGCTTGATCGTCGCACGTAGCTGTGGCGCTACGCTTTCGGCGAGATTTGTGAAGGCGGCGACACAGTTGGTGGTCATTGGTGTGGATGCGCCGAATCGATGGCGAGGGAGGCAAGACCACGCGTGGGAGGTCAAGGAGTCGGAAGCAAAAAGGGTGCAAGGACGACGGTCGATCACCACCCGTGGAGGTCGGGGAGTCGGAAACAAAAGAGGCAAGGACGACAGTCGATCACTACCCGTGGGAGGTCGAGGAGTCGGAAACAAAAAAAGGCGCAAGGACGACGGTCGATCACCACCCGTGGAGGTCGGGGAGTCGGAAACAAAAGAGGCAAGGACGACGGTCGATCACCACCCGTGGAGGTCGGGGAGTCGGAAACAAAAGAGGCAAGGACGACAGTCGATCACCACCCGTGGAGGTCGAGGAGTCGGAAACAAGAAGGGCGCAAGGGCGACGGTAGAATCTCTGTGCAGGCACCATGGTTTAGCCCTATGCCGGCAGGGTGAACCAACCTGAATAGTTGATCGAGTCTAGCAACTACGATACAGTCCCCTTACTGGTCGTGGGCCATTGCTTTTGCGTGAGTAGTGGTCCCAAATGCTTAGAACCCAAGGAGAAACCATGTCACAGGAATTTGTGCCCGCTGAGCTACACGGCTTGCTCGAGAACGTGCGCTCGGAGGTTGCGCCGAGCAGCTTCGAGTCGATTCGAGGTCAGATCGAGCTGGGGATCACGGACGCTGCAGAGAAGGTCGCCGGCGTTGAGGACGCGGCGGCGATCCCCTTCCTTACCTCCGAGGTCACGGCTGAGGTCGCCTCTGAGGTGGCAGCGGAGGCGCAGTCGGAGGCCGCCGCGGCGACGGCAGCCGAGGTGACCGCGGCGACGGCAGCCGAGGTGACCGCTGAGGCGTCGATCGCGGGGCGCTGACCTGACCTGACCTGACCTGATCGGACTGTAGCTGTGCTCATCTCTCTCCCCACCTACCCCTCGCTTTCGCCCACGGGCGGGCAGGGTTTGATATCCACCGGACAGGAGGTACCGTGCTTGAGGCGCCGGTCAGCGGTGCACTGACCCCAGGCGAGCTCGCCGGCGCGATAGCGCACTCACTCGAGTGTGCCGGGCGACCGAGCCCAGCGCTGCTGGCCGAGTTGCTGCGCGATGCGAGTGGCGCCGGCGAGTACGCGACCGCGCTCCGCCACGTCGTACAGGACTACCTTCTCGGCCTGACGATCGAGCACGCGCGGGAGCACACGGCCTACTACCGGGAAAGCGTGGTCGGGGACTGGTCCCCGACCACGCCGGGGGACCCGCCGAGCCTCGAGAGCATCCCGGTGCTCCGTCGTGAGACCGTGGTCGAGAACTTCGATGACTTCATTGCCGACGATGTGACGGTGCGCTCGGTCTGCCACACGTCCGGAACGACCGGCACTCCGCTCGAGCTCTACAAGTCGTTCGAGGAGATCGACTTCATCCAGCGTTACTACTGGCTGCTCTTCAAGCCGTTGGTCGACTCGATGGAGTCGCGGCCGCTCGTCTTCTCGATGCCGAACGTGAACCACGGTGTGCCGGTCCCGATGCCGTCGATTGGGATGACGTTCGTCGGAGGCGTCACCGATGACACGCTCGTCGCAGACGCGTGCCGGGTACTGCACAGCACCTTCCGGCATAGGAGCTACGACAGTCGCGTCTCGATCGTCACAGGGCTGCCGCATCACGTGCTCTTGCTGACGAGCTACCTGCACGAGCAGGGGATCGACCCGCGCAGCCTCGAGTTGCGCGGCGTGACGATCACCGGCGGCTTCCTCGCGACTAACTGGATTGAGTTCCTAGCGGAGTCATGGGGCTGCCTCGTGCACGACCGCTTCACGCTTACCGAGGCGATCGGCGGCGCGTCGCGCATCCCGTTGACCGATGTGTACGAGCTCGACCCGCACATCGTGGGCGAGATAGTGGATCCCGACGCCGACGAACCGGCGGATGACCCGGTTGGGCTGCTTGTCCTCACGAATCTCTTCCCATTCGTACAGATGCAGCCCCTGATTCGGTATACGGTAGGCGATCTCGTGCGCAAGGTGCCGGGACCCGGTCCGCTGCGCTTTCAGTTCCTCGGGAAGGCGCGCAACTGCGTCTCGTGGGTCCGCAACGGCCGGCGCGAGTGGCTGCTTTTCTCCACGGCGCTCAACGAGATCGTCAGTCGCTTCCCGGACGTGAACGTGCACGAGTGGTTCTCGAACGTGCGCTCGTTGCACGATCGGACGATCGGCTCGATGCCAATAGTGTCGGTTACCCACGACCTCGAGAGTGAGCGCCCAGCTATCCGCGTGGCAGTGGAGTTGCGCTATGCGCCGCATACCCGCCGAGCTCGGGTAGACGAGCTGCGTAAGGCGATCGTCGGCTGGCTCAGGCAGACGCCCGACACTGCGCTCGCGCTCCGCGTGGACCGCGGCGAACTTGCCCTCGATGTCGAGCTCGTCGGCCCTGGTGCTCTTGACGCCCCGCTCGTGATCAAGGTGTAAAGGGGGCGACCGATGGCCTTCGCGCATCTGTTCCGACCCGGCATGACCGAAACTACCGACAGCGTAAACCCGATCGCCGTCACAGGCTCCGTCGCCTTCGTCTCGGTGGATATCGCCACAGTCGGCAGGCGCGACCGGCTCCTCGGCGGCTCCGCGGCACACTTCGCACTGGGTGCGCGGCTCTTCGCGCCGGTCGCGATCACGGCCGTCGTCGGGCGCGACTTCTCCCATGACGACCTCGCCTGCCTCGACCGCCGCGGGATCTCGACACTCGGGATGCAGATGACCGATGGCCTGACGTCATCGTGGACCGCGGTCTACGAGGACGAGCTAAGCGACGCGCAGACGCTCAATCGGCGGCTCGCGCCTGCCGTACCGAGGCGATCATTGCGTGCGCCTGGCCACGGTGTCGAACAGCTCGATGTTTGCTTCGAGTCGCCCGCCACGCTTCGCGCGCAGCACGGCGCCAGGCCCTGCGGCCGCTTCGTCGCGCTCGACGAGGCTCACTCGCTGGGGGAGAGCCCACCGGTCGCGGTCGTCGAGTCGCTCTCGGCGGCACGCGGTGTGTTCCTCAGCTCGGCCGACGCGCGGGTGCTCACCGGAGAGAGCCAGTTCGTGGCGGCCGGGCGGCGTCTGAGGCGGTTGGGGCCCGAGCTCATCGTGCTCACGCACGGCCAGTTCGGCGCGTCGCTCTTCGCCGAGGACCTTTACTGCAAGGTGCCGGCGTTTCCGACCGCAGACGTGGTTGACCCGACGGGCGCGGGGGCCGCGTTCGCCGGCGGCTTCCTTGGCACGATCGCCGCCCTCGGCGCCGAGCTCGACGAAGGGGCCCTTAGGCTGGCGCTCCTATGGGCGACCGTGGTCGCCTCGTTTGCCGTGGAGGGATTCGGCGTCCAGCGGAGCCTCGCCGTCACGAGTGAGGAGCTCTGCGAACGCTTCGACCGATTCGAGCCCATGTTGCGGCTAGACGGCGGCTGGCGATGACCACAGCCGCATCGACTCGGTCGCCCGCGGTCTGCCCGTGCTGGAGGATGATCTGTGCTGCTTGGTGACGAGCGTCTGTCGCTCGACGAGCTCGAGCAGGCCATCGGCAGGCTTCCCACTGACCCGGGCGCCGTCGATCGGAAGAAGCCCCTGTTCGTCCAGTGGCTCGCACGGCCGAAGATAATGCTGTCGATCCTCAACCAGGTCATCAAGGACGACGATGTGCTCGCCCGCGTCGCCGGCCGCTCATACCGGCACGTCAACCACTTCGACAAGATCGTCCTCGTCGATGCAGATGCGATCCGTGGGCACCGATTGACGCTGCACCTGTGGCGCCCACCGTACTCAGAGACCGAGCTCAACGACGAGCTGATCCACGACCACCGGTTCAGCTTCTGGTCGGCAATCCTCACCGGTAACCTGATCAGCCAGGCGTTCAGGACAGTAGATGAGGCCGGGCTGGAGTTTCGCAGCTACCGCTATATCCCGGAGCGGCGAGCGGCCACCACGCGCGTCAACTTCTACGAGTTCTGCGGGCACGCCCGACTCAAGCGGACGGAGATCTCGACGATGAGCGTTGGCGAGTCATATTACCTTCCCTACGAGAGCATCCACCGAGTCCTGCTGCCGCGGGACGGTATGACCTGCACACTGGTGCTGCGCGGCCCGCGCGAGCGGCCCTATTCGAACATCTACAACACGACCTACCCCGTGACGGACACGGAGTCGCCCACGCAGCCGTTCGCGTCCGACGAGCTGGCCCAGAAGCTGATCGCCCTCGCGGATGAGATCACCTGCCCTACCAGGCAGCTCCAGCGCGTCGCCGGCCAAGGCGCTGCCGGATGACAGTCGTCATCCGGAGCAGCCGGACGCTCGCCGACGAGCATCACGAGCTGAGGGAGTATTCCCTTGCCTGCCGGAGTCGCGACGGCAACTGGCGATGCATCACACGCGAGGCATACCATCGCGGCGACAGCGCGGTCGCGCTGCTGTACTCAGAGTCGCGCGGTACCATCCTGCTCACAAAGCAGTTCCGACTTCCGGTCCTCATCTGCGCCGGTCGCGATGGCATGCTGATCGAGGCACCCGGGGGCATGCTTGACGGAGATAGCCCCGCGCAGGCGGCCCGGCGCGAGGCGGAGGAAGAGACAGGCTGCCGGATCACACGCGTGGAGGAGGCGTTCATCGCATTCATGAGCCCGGCCAGCGTTGCCGAGCGCGTGCACTTCTTCGTAGCCGACTACGAGTGGACTGACCAGTTAGCGCGCAGGACCAGCGAGGACGAGGAAATCGAGCTGCTGGAGCGGCCACTGGACGAGGCGGTCACGATGCTTAAACGGGGTGAGATCGTCAACGGAAGGACAATCCTCCTGCTTCAGTACCTGAAGCTACGACCACGGGAGAGAGAGGCATGAATAAGCTTGGACTACCGACCGACGAGGCGGTATACACAAAGCTCGGCAGCGTCGTCGTGTTCAACCAGCTCGCCGTGAAGATCGAGATGGACTCAGTGTCTAACGGCGAGTATTTCGAGTGGCTTGACAGGATGACTGAGGAGCTGCCGGAGATCTTGCCGGGCGCGCAAATCGTGGAGAAGGAGCACGCGCGGGTGTCGCCGCCGCTGAACACGGCCGTGTACTACGACACTCCCGACTACCGGATCCTACCGACCGGGGCCCTCCTGCGGACCTCATGCAACAAGGTCACACACGCGTTCTGCGCGTTCAAGATGGCGCAGGACGACCTGAGCGTGCGGCGCGACCACCGGTACGTGTTCTCCGGCGAGGAGAAGCACGCGATCCAGGAGGATCCGGCATCGGAGCGCTCCGTAGGGATCGTGCGCGCCCTCCTGGCTCGCACGGACATCGAGCACCCCGGCACGTTCCTGCGCGAGCACCTCGGCGTTGGCCCAACGTTGCTGCGCCCGGCTATCCACCTTGATGACCTACGCTACACCTTCTTCGTATGGCTCGACGAGCAGGACGCGCTTCGCTGCAGCATCGACCGCGCCACTGTGATGGATCTGCGGCTCCCCGAGGAGGAGCGAGAGCGGCGAGCAGTGAGCGAGGTCGAGCTCGCGATCTACCCGCGGGTGCAGCCGCACATCGCCCATGACTCACGGGTGGCCGACCTCATCCGCCAGCTCTCGCGTTCGCTGGAGAGCAAGTTTGACACCAGGATCACAACCGACATCAAGTACCAGCGGGCGGCGCACGCGCTCGGCATCGATGGCCGGTGAGGGCAGCGCTGGGCGACGACAGCGGTGAGGATCTACCTCGCACGTCACGGCCAGGCAGCCTGGCAGCTCGAGCCGAGCAGTGACCTTGACACCTGCCTGACCGCCCTCGGGCACGACCAGTCGCGGCGGCTTGCGATGTGGCTGGTCGAGCATCGGAGGGTAGACTGCGAGTCGCGACTGGAGGTCGCGACGCTGTGCTCGAGTCCGCTCAGTCGCGCGCGAGAGACGGCGGAGTATGCCTCACGCACGCTTGCGCTACCTGCGGTCACGCTCCATTCGCTGTGCGAGGCAGACTTCCATGTGGCCGACCACCTTCCGAGTGCGGACACCCCTCTAGAAACGCCCGAGCGCAGACCCCTATCGAGTACCTACGCAGCGTTCAAGTCCCAGGCGCAGACCGCGCTCGCCGAGCTCGTTGAGCGTGCTGGGACCGGCGGTGGCCCTGTCCTCGCCATCACCCACGGCGGGATCATCAAGACGATCCTTCGAGTCGCTGCCGGTACCGACGATGTGTGCTTCCGGCTTTACAACACCGGGCTCAACCTGATCGAGTGGCGCCGTGGGCGCTGGCACCTCGTCTACCTGAACCTTCTCGATCACCTTCCGCCTGAGTTGCGTTCGGCATGAGCAGAGCGTCGAGCCACGCCTCGACGCAGAACGTGGCCATCGCTCCGCGGTCAGTGCGCAGCACGAAGTGTCGATCCGCCGGCACCTCGTCTAGCGGCTCGAGCTCGCGCGCCTGACGCGCGACTATGTCAGGGCCGGCGTCAGACACGCGGCTCGGGTCGAGCTCGCGCCTGCGCGAGCGCTCGGCGAGCACCGCCTCGGGTGCCGTGCACTGGATGAAGAGTGGGGCCGGCTGGGCCTCGCCGTATCCTTCCTCGAATGCGCGCCGATGAGCCGCGCGCCGAAAAGTCGCGTCTACAATCGCGCCTCCCCGAGCCGCCGCGGCCGCGGCTCGAGCCCCGAGCGTGCGGTAGGTGCGGAGGCTGGCGTGTTCGGAGTACTCACTCTCCGGGGCGCGGTCATGCAGCGCGAGCCCCGCGAGCTCCTTGCGCACAACGTCCGAGCTCACGGCGGTCAGACCCGAACGCGCACTCAGTTCACCCGCGAGCAGCGTCTTCCCGGTGGCGGAGAGGCCACAGACGACTAGGACGAGCGGGCGACGGGCACGCCAAGCGAGCTGGTTGGCGAGCAAGGCGAGGCTACGTGCCTCATCGCGGCACGCCTCACGCTCCGGGCCGGGCGACAGCTCGGTCCCGCGCAGGCTGGCGACCTTGACCCGCACCCACGCTCGGTACGCCGCATAGAAGTAGAGCAGCGCCTCATCGCCGTAGTCGCCACCGGTAGCCGTGTACTCCTCGACGAGTACACGGGCGAGATCCTCGTGATTTCGGGCGTACAGGTCCATGACGAGAAAGGCTAGGTCGGCCGCGACGTCGATCAGGCGCAACTGCGGATCGAACTCAACCGGGTCGGGGATCAGCACGGCATCGGCCTCGAGGATCACCTGCTCGGCTCGTAGGTCGCCGTGGCAATCCCGCACGTAGCCCGCCGCGGATCGCCGCGCGATCGCCTCGGCGTGGGCGTGAAGGAACGCAATCGAGAAGCGATGGCCGGCCGCAAGCGAAGCGCCACCAATCTTGGCCGCGTATGGCAGAAGGGTCGAGAAGTTCTCGCTCACGGTCGCGGCCACATCGGCTGGCCCGAACGTCCCTTCGGGGGCCCGCTCGGCGGTCGAATGGAAGGCGGCGAGCAGGCGCGCGATCCGGCTTATGTCTCCGACATCGACCTCGCCGCGGGTCAGCATGGCATCAAGCGTGCGGTGACCGTCGAAGCGTCGCATCTTTACTGCGTACTCGACGGCATCGGCCGCGGAGGCGTCGGCCAGTGCAAAGCCGCGGTCGTTCGCGGGGACGATCGAGCACTCGGTTATGTATAGATCCGGCGCCAGCCGTCGTCCGAGTCGGACCTCCTCCCTACACATCCTCAATCGCTGTTCGGGTGTGCCATAGTTGAGGAACGGGAATACCACGGGCTTCCTCACCTTGTATGCGAACGAACCGGCAAGGAACACCCATGAGACGTGCGTCTCGACTAGCTCCACCTGGTTCGCGGCGTCCGGATAGAAGGCTGGGTTCAGCATTGCGCTGACGGCCGGTGGCAGATCCGAATCACCCATCCGTCCAGTCTAAAACATCGGGATTACAAAATCGCTCGAGCGGAGGAGACCGATCACGGGACTGAGGCCACCGCGTTGCGCGATATCAAGGCCGCGCTGGGCCGTTCTGGGAGGTCGATGTCGGGCGTGCCGATCCGCTGGGATGGCGGAGCAGTCACCGCGCTTTCGCTACGGTCATGCGAATTGGACGCCCTACCAGAGTCGATTGGGCTGTTGCGCGACCTACGCGAGCTCGATCTGGTGGACAACCGGCTTGCGGCACTGCCTACCTCTGTCGAGCGGATGGCGGGGCTCGAGCGGCTGCTCCTCGACGGCAACCGTCTCACCTCGTTCCCTCGGCAGCTTGCTCGCCTGACCGCGCTGCGGGAACTCGATCTCGACGGCAACGGCCTGCGGTCCCTGCCGGTTGCGGTGGGTAACCTGACGCGGCTGCGTCGGCTGCACGTCAGGGAAAACCGCCTCAGTCGTGTGCCGCTGAGCCTCGGTCAGCTTACCTTGCTCGAGGACCTGAGCTTGGCGGCGAACCGGCTCAAGACGGTGCCCGAGCCAGTGTGGGGTCTCCCGTGCCTGACGATTCTCAATCTATCTGCGAACTGTCTGACCAAGCTGAGCGCGTGCGTCGGCGGTTTCGTTCGGCTGCAGGTGCTCGACCTTGGCCACAACGGGTTGTCGGAGCTGCCCGATGCAATCGGCTCCCTCACCGGCCTTGGCTTTCTCTACCTGGGTCACAATCGGCTCACCTCGCTACCGGCGTCTGTAGCGGAGCTTGCGCGGCTGCGCTACCTGAACCTGAGCGAGAACCGTCTCCTCTTCCTCCCCGACGCGATCGGTAAGCTGGCGGAGCTGCAGGAGCTGCGGGCGTACCGGAACCGTCTGGCTGCGCTTCCAGACTCGCTTGGAAGCATGACCAATCTGATCGAGCTGCACGTGCAGGACAATGAGCTGACAGCGCTGCCGGAGTCGATAGGGAGCCTGGGTCAGCTACGCGAGCTGCGTGCTGAGAGCAACCGTCTGACGAGCGTTCCAGCCTCCATCGGTGGGCTGCGCAGCCTGACATTGCTCGACCTACGCGACAACGAGCTGACGTCGCTCCCGGACTCAATCGGCGCGCTGGCGCGCCTTCGGCAGCTAGACCTTCGGGCCAACCGGTTGCTCACACTGCCGCGCTCGATCGGAGAGCTGCCCCGCCTCGAAAAGCTGGACCTACGCTGGAACAAGCTGGCTGGGACTCCAGCCTGGATAACAGGGCTCGAAGCACGCGGCTGCGTGGTGCTCCGCTGAGACTCTGTGGAGCGCGACAGCCCGCCCAGCAGGGCTCAACAGACTCCACAGAAACATGGCCGGTCTGACCCGCTCCTGGCTGGTCAGTATCGGCCCATGTCCCAGCAGGCGCTGCGGTTGGGGCTGGCTCAGCCGCTGAACGGCGCCGGTGCGATGTCCGTTCCGCGGTTTAGCTTTCGAGGCGGTGGCACGCGAGGACTATAGCGTCGCGGTTGTAGATATGGACGCCTTCTACGTCTCGATCGAGCTGGGGCGCCGGCCGGAGCTGCGTGGGCTGCCGGTGGTCGTCGCGGGGAGCGGTCCAAGGGCGGTGGTGACCACCGCCAGCTACGAGGCGCGGCGCTTCGGGGTGGGCTCTGCGATGCCCGCGGCGCGCGCGCGGCGGCTGTGCCCGCAGGCGGTGTTCCTGGCACCCGACTTCCCCACGTACCGCGAGGTCTCCCGGCGGGTGATGGAGCTCGTGCGCGGGACCGTGGAGCGTGTGGAGGTGGTGGGGCTCGACGAGGCGTACCTCGACGTGAGCGGCCTGCTCTTCCCGCGCGCGGCGATGCGCCGGCTCGTGACGGAGATCTTTCAGGAAACCGGGATCGCCTGCTCGGTGGGCATCGGCCCCAACAAGCTCGTCGCGAAGGTCGCCTCCGACGCGGAGAAGCCCGCTGGCTTCGTCGTGCTCAGCCGCGAGCAGGCGTGTGCGCGCTTCGCCGGCTCGCCCCCGGGGCTCGTGCCGGGCATCGGGCCGAAGACCGCCGCGCGGCTGGCCGAGCTGGGGCTCGCCACGCTCGCCGCCGTCGCGCAGGCCCCCGAGCGCCTGCTGGCCGAGCGCTTCGGCCCCAACCTCGGCCGCGAGCTCGGTCGGCGCGCGCGCTTCGAGCACGACGGGGAGGTGGGGGCCGCGCGCAAGGTGGTGTCCGAGTCACGCGAGCGCACCTTCGACCGCGACGTCCACGACCACGCCCTGCTGCGCGCAGAGCTTGAGCGGATGTCCCGCGAGCTCTGCGCAAGCCTCGCCGCGCACGGGCGCAGTGGGCGCACGGTCGGGATCAAGGTCCGCCTCGACGACTTCACCACGGTCACGCGCGCGCGCACCCTCGAGGAGCCCACCCGCGACCCGCAACTCGTCAACGCCGTCGCCCAGCGGCTGCTGCGCGAGTATGCCCCCGCGCGACCCGTGCGGCTGCTGGGGGTGCGCGTCGCCGGCCTCGGTGGGGACCATGCCCGTGAGCTCCGAGCGAAGGACACCTGGACGCCCGCGGAGGATCAGCTCGCCCTGCCGGTCTGAAGGACATCGGTCGTCCGTCTAGAGCGGCCGTCCTAGACCTCAGTTGACGAGCAGGTACGTGAACCCGACCGCGCTCGGGCTCGCCACGAGCGAGCCGGCGTAGGAGGCGTTCGCCCGCCAGTTTCCGACCGCGGGAGGCGTGAACGGGATTTCCGCGGTGCCTTCGCTGACCTGCGCTTCGATCTCGCGGTAGAACTGCCACCCGAAGACCGGGTCGAAGCGCTGCACTTCGACCTTCACCGGGCCCGAGGCGCCCGGCGCGATGCGAAGCTTGATCGGGACCGTCTGGCCCGCGGTTGCGTGGGCGGCGCCGAAGGCGATCTTGGTGTGGGTGATCGTGCGCGACTCGCGCGTCAGGGTGTAGTTCCCGGAGGTGTGGTTGCGCACCGAGACCACCGCGTAGTAGCGGCCTTTGCGCAGCTGCTGCTGCACCTTCTGCGAGCCGCTGCCGCTGCAGCTGCACGCGATCACGCCGCCGTTCTGTTCGCGTAGCTGCAGGTTGAATTCGGCGCTCTGTGGCGCGCTCAGCCTCAACGTCAGGTTGGAGTGGCTGGTCACATCCACCCGGTACAGGCGCAGCACCTGGATGCCGGTGCCTTCCAGGCGCCCGCTTGCGCGGGCGTAGTTGCCCAGCGGCACCCCCGGCGCCGTCTGCGTGCCGTTCGCCCGCGCGACCTGCAGGTGGTAGCGCTGCTCGCCCTTGCGTTCGGGGCTCGGTGTGACCTCGAAGCTGTAGAGCCCGCCCTTGCCTGGACCGGGGGTGAACAGCCGGTAGCCGCCGCAGTCCACGCGGAAGCGCGCGCTGGCACCTTCGAAGGAGGTCGTGCCCGGTGCGAACAGCGCGCCGTTCACGCACCCCCCTTTCGTCTCGTTGGCGAGGTTGATCAGGTAGCTGACCCCCGCGTGCAGGCTGACCGAGTACGCCGCGTTGCTGTTCTGGATGCGGTCGACCTGCCCGCTCGCGCCGCCCGCGGGCAGGCGCAGGCCGGGCGGGGGGACCGCCGGGGTTGGCTGGAAGACGTTCAGCGTGAAGGCCGCCAACTGCGAGTTCGGCAGCGCCGCCACGCGGATGTCGTAGTTGGTGTTCTTCTTCGCCTTGAACGACAGCGATGCCTTGCCTTCTTCTTCGGTCTGCGCGCACGCCACTGGTTCCAGCTGCGAGCGCACCGCCTTGTACACGTCGACCGTGCCGTCGAGCGCGCCCCCGGCGGCCAGTTCGACCGCGACCCGCTGGGCGTTCGTGGTGTGCAGGCTGTACCAGACCGAGGCCACGGTTCCCCCGACGCAGCCCGACCCCGGTTCGCTCGTCACGACCGTGGCGCCCACCGTCGTGCCTTCCACGGTTGCCGGCAGCGAGTGAATCGCCTGGGCGTTGGCGACTTCGTCGTTCGCCGGCGGCTTCGGCGCTTCGCTCGACGCCGCCACAGCAGCGGGCATCAGCCCCGACACCACGGTCAGGGTTACCGCAATCGCTGCCACTCGTACGATTCGTGCCACCTTGGGGATCTTACGAAGGGACCCGGATGGACTGTGGTACCCGCGGCCGCATCTATTCCAGCTACGCCGCCAGTCGTAGCGCTCACCGCGCGCACGAGGCTTGCCGCCGTACGTTGTTCGGTGACCGCGGTTTCGGTCTGCTCTGACTCTCGCTGGTGGCTGACGACGATTGGTTTCGCTTGAACCAGGAACGCGCGGCCGCGGGGCACGGAGGCACCGCGCGCACCCGCTCTGGTGGTCGTACCGCGCCGCGCGGATGATCTCGAAAGATTCATGGGACGGGTACCATCCTCGGATGCCTCTTGCACGAGTCGGCGACGTCGACCTTTCCTACGAGCGCACCGGCTCCGGGCCTCCGCTGTTGGCGATCATTGGCATGAGCGGCAGTCAGCTGAGCTGGGGGGAGCCCTTCTTGGGCGCTTTGTGGGAGCACTTCGAGGTGATCACTTACGACCACCGCGGCGTGGGGGACAGCAGCCGTCTGGATGGGCCCTTCACGATCGCCGACCTCGCCGGGGACGCCGCCGGGCTGCTCGACGCGCTCGCGCTCGACTCCGTGCACGTGCTCGGCATCTCGATGGGCGGCATGGTCGCCCAGGAGCTCACGCTCGCGCACCCCGCCCGGGTTCGTTCGCTCGCGCTCGGCTGCACCTACTGTGGTGGGCCGGGCTCCTCGCTCGCCTCGCCGGCTGTCGCCCAGCGGCTGGTCGAGTCGCTGCGCTCCGGCGACCGCGCCCTCGCGCTGCGCACCGGCTGGGAGATCTGCATCTCGCCCCGCTTTCGCGACGACGCCGCTCTCTACGACGCCTACCTTGAGCGCGCGAGCGCTCGGCCCGTCGCCCGCGCTGTGATCCTGGCCCAGATGCAGGCCATCGCCGCGCACGACACCTCCGCGCGGCTCTCCGGGCTGGGGATACCGACGCTGATCGTGCACGGCACCGCGGACGACCTGATCCCGGTCGAGAACGCCCGGGTGCTGGCGGGGCACCTGCCCGACGCTCGTTTGGAGCTCCTCGACGACGCCGGTCACCTGTTCTTCTGGGAGGAGCCGCTGCGCTCTGCCGAGCTCGTTTGGGACCTTGCGGCTGTGCCCGCGTAGGCGTGGCCTCGCGCGAGCTGAGCGTCCTCACCGACGACGGGGTCCTGCTCGCGGGCGAGGAGGCCGGGGACGGACCGCCGATCGTGCTCCTGCACGGGCTCACCGCCACCCACCGTTACGTCGTGATGGGCTCCCGGCTGTTGGAGCGCTCCGGGCACCGCGTTGTCGCCTACGACGCCCGTGGCCACGGGCGCTCGAGTCCCGCGCCGGACCCGGCCGCCTACGGCTACGAGCGGCTCGCCCGCGACCTAGAGGCCGTGCTCGACGCGCTGGGGCTCGCCCGCGCAGCGCTCGCCGGCGCCTCGATGGGGGCTCACACCGCCCTGCGCTTCGCCCTCGCTCACCCTGAGCGCGTGGCGGCGCTCGGGCTCGTGACGCCGGCCTTCGACCCCTCCGCGCCGGCCGGCGACCTCGCCACGGGCGGCGAGCTCCCCGGTATGGCTTCCACCGAAGGCGACCGTGACCGAAGCCGGGGGACACTCGCCTTCGGCGCTGGCCGATTGGGGGATGCGAGCGAAGCGAGTGTCTCCCCAATCGGTCCCCGTTTCGGCCAGCTCGCCCGCGCGCTGCGTGCCGGCGGGGTAGACGGGTTCGTGCGTGCCTACGACTTCTCCACCATTCCCCCCGCCTGGCGGGACACGGTCGAGCAAGTCGTCCGCCAGCGGCTCTCCCGCCACGAGCACCCTCTCGCTGTCGCCGACGCCCTGGAAGTCGTGCCCCGCTCACGGCCCTTCGAGGACTTCGCTGAGCTGGAGGCCCTCGCCGTGCCCACCGTTGTCATCGCCTCGCGCGACGAGGTGGACCCCGGGCACCCGCTTGCCGTGGCCGAACGCTACGCGCGGGCGATCCCCGGGGCCGTGCTCACCGTCGAGGACGGCGGGGTGGGGCATCCAATCCGCTCGCCGCTCGCGTGGCAGGGGGGGCAGCTCTCCAGGGTGCTTGTGGAGCTGCTCGTGTGACTGTCGCCTCCCCACTCGCCTGTAGCTTGCCTGCCCATGGGCAATCCACGTGCAGAGAACTGGCGCGACCCTGCCGGTATCGATCCTGAGACTGGACAACCATGGCGCGTGTGTGACATGGTGGGCAAGCTGGAGGGCCAGTTGGGCCGTGGGCATCGTGGGGCACGCGCGGCGAGCTGGCAAGATGTCTGGGATCGACTCGATGACACGCAACGCAGCCAGTACAAGCAGGCACGCGGACGGCGGCCGGCCCAGAGCCGGTAGCCCCGCTCAGGTCGAGGCGGCTGCCCAGCTCGCGGAGCAGGCCGAGGAGATCCTCGGCGGCTACCTGAAGCTCGGGCGTCTGCCTACCGCACGAGTCGCTCATCACTTTCTGAAGAGCGGTGCTTTGGAGCGTGTCCTCGCCCTCTACATACAAGCGATGGAGAGCGATCCGCTGGAGCCCGCGTACCCTTGGAACCTGGCCTCCTCGCTCGATCGTCTGCGTCTCCCCGACCTGGCGCTCCTCTTCATCCGGCGAGCCATCCGCGTCGCGCGAGACGCTGGCGACCTGGAGTGGGCTGGGGCCGACGCTCACCTCGCGCTGGCTGACATCGCAATCCGAGCCCGAGAGCCTGAGACGGCCGAGATTGCGATCGACGAAGCTCACAGCATCGACCCCAGCGCCCCCGTCGAGCGGTACCTGCGCCGCTTGCGCCGCGAGTCCTCCACCCCAGAGGGTGGGGAGCTCGCGCGCGAGCAGACCCGCTCGGCGCTTCCGAAACGCATCCTTGAGGAGTTGGCGGTCCTCGAGCGGGATGAGGCCGGGAACCCTTGACCGTACGCGAGTGGGACGGCAGCGTCTACGACCGCATCTCCGCGCCGATGGAGGCGCTGGGGCGCGCTGTGCTCGACCGCCTGGCCCTGCGCGGCGATGAGACCGTGATCGACGCCGGCTGCGGCTCGGGGCGTGTCACGGAGGCGCTGCTCGAGCGGCTGCCGCGGGGGCGGGTGATCGCCGTAGACGCCTCGGCCTCGATGGCGCAGGCCGCGCGCGAGCGGCTCGCGGGCGCGGGGATCGGCTCGGAGCGCGTCGAGGTGCGTGAGGGGGACCTGCTGGAGCTGGAGGTGGACGAGCCGGTGGACGCGATCCTCTCCACCGCGACCTTCCACTGGATCGCCGACCACGATGCGCTCTTCCGCCGGCTGCGCGCCGCGCTCGCGCCCGGGGGGCGGCTGGTCGCGCAGTGTGGGGGAGAGGGCAACGTCAACGCGCTGCGCGGGGTCGCCCACGCGATCCTGGAGCGCGAACCGTACGCCGCGCACTTCCGCAACTGGCGCGCGCCGTGGAACTACGCCGGCCCCGAGGCCACCCGCGAACGCCTGCTCCGCGCGGGGTTCTCATCGGCGGAGTGTTGGCTGCAGCCCGCCCCGCAGCAGCCCGAGCACCCGCGCGAGTTCCTCTCCTCGATCGTGCTCGGCCCCCACTACCAGCAGCTGCCCGAAGACCTGCGCGAGCCGTTCATGGACACCGTGCTCGCCGAGCTGGGGGAGCCGGTGGTCGTGGACTACATCCGGCTCAACCTCGACGCCGTGGCGTAGGCGCCTGCCGCCTGCCGCGGGGGTTGGTCAGCCACGAAGGTCAGCCGTCCTGCTGCGGGGTGTTGGCCAGCCACACGGAGGTCAGCCGTCCCACTGCGGGGCTCTCACGCCAGCGCCGCCGAGTCGGTCTCGGCTCGCCCGGTGAGCGCCGCGTAGCGCCCGCCCATCGCCAGCAGCTCATCGTGGGTGCCGCGCTCAACGATGCGCCCGCTGTCGAGCACGAGGATCTGGTCGGCGTCGCGGACCGTTGAGAGGCGGTGGGCGATCGCGATCGTGGTGCGGCCGCGAGAGAGGTCGTCCAGCGCGAGCTGCACCGCGCGCTCGGTCTCGGTGTCGAGCGCCGAGGTGGCCTCGTCGAGGACCAGCACCGGGGGGTTGCGCAGGATCGTGCGCGCGATCGCGATGCGCTGCTTCTCCCCGCCGGAGAAGCGGTAGCCGCGCTCGCCAACTGGGGTGTCGTAGCCCTCGGGCAGCGAGGCGATCAGCTCGTGGATCTGCGCGGCGCGCGCGGCCTCTTCGATCTGCCCATCACTCGCGTCGGGGCAGGCGAAGCGGAGGTTCTCGCGGATCGAGGCGTGGAACAGGTAGGTCTCCTGGGAGACCAGCCCCACCGTGGCTGCAAGCGACTGGAGCGTCACGTCGCGGATGTCCACCCCGTCGATCGCCACACGCCCGCGCTGGGGCTCGTACAGCCGCGCGACGAGGTAGGCGAGCGTGGTCTTGCCGGCGCCGGTCTCGCCCACCAGCGCGGTGCGCGTCCCCGCGGGGATCTCCGCGTCGATCTCCTGCAGCGTCCACGGCGCGTCGGTGTCGTAGCGGAACCACACGTCTTCGAGTGTGACGTCCCCAACTACGCCCCCCGCGCCCGGTGCTCCGCCGCCGAGCGCGCGGGCGCCGGGCCGCTCCACGATGTCCACGGGTAGGTCGAGGTACTCGAAGATCCGCCCGAACAGCGCCAGCGAGGTCTGGACTTCCAGGCCGACCGACAGCAGTGACTGCATCGGGAACAGCAGCCGCGTCTGCAGGGTGGTGAACGCCACGATCGTCCCGACTGACAGCGCGTCGTTGCCGTGGGCGATGCTGTAGCCGCCGAACCAGTACACCGCGGCGGGCATGATCGCGAAGCTCATCTGCACCGAGGCCATCCGCCAGCGTCCGGCCATGCGCGCGCGCACCTCCAAGTTGGCGAGCTCGGAGGACTCCCGCGAGAAGCGATCGACGAGCTCGCCGGAGCGGCCCATCGTTTTGCCGAGCAGGATGCCGGACACCGACAGCGACTCCTCAACGAGCGTGGACATGTCGGCGAGGCGCCCCTGGCGCACCGACTGGATGCGCCGGCGCTCGTTGCCGACGCGGCGCGTCAGCCACACGAAGAACGGCAGCAGCACCAGCGAGAACACGGTCAGCTGCCAGCTCAGCGCGAACATCGCCACAACGGTCGCGATCACGGTGGCGACGGTCGAGACGGTCGAGGTCGCGGTGCTCGTCACGACGTCGTCGATCCCGCCGATGTCGTAGGCGATCCGCGCCTGCACCTCGCCCGAGCGGGTGCGCGTGAAGAACGCCAGCGACATCCGCTGCAGGTGCGCGTACACCGCGGCGCGAAGGTCGTGCATCACGCGCTGGCCGACCTCGTTGGAGATCCACGTCTGCGCGACGCTGATGACACCGTTGATGATGGCCAGCGCGATCATGCCGGCGACCATCCACGTGAGCAGTTCCAGGTCGTGCCCGAGGATGCCCTTGTCGAGCGCTTCGCGCAGCAGGAACGGCGAGGCGACGCTCAGGATCGAGCCGAAGACGATCAGCCCCAGCAGCAGCGACAGGCGCACGCGGTACGGGATGAACAGGCGGCCGATGCGCCGCAGCGAGACCGGTTTGTCGGGGATGTCCTCGGGGCGGAGCTCCTTGCGGGCGCCGGGTGGGCGGGCACCCGATCTCCCGTCGCCGCCGCCGCGGCCCTCGCCGTGAAAGCTCACCGTCGCTCCGCCAGTGCTCGCTTACGCATCAGATGACTGTATCCACCCGCCGTCGCAGGGATTTTGGGGGATGGGACTCCGCCCCCCAAAGGGGGCTCCGTCGGGCGTGCCGCGGCTGTGGAGAGGCCGAGCGCGTGGTTGTCGTACTTACGCGCCCTGCTCACTAGGGTTAAGGCGATGAACCTCTCTTCCACCGAGATCCGTGTGCTGGGCTGCCTCATGGAAAAGCAGCGCACGACCCCGGATGCATACCCGCTGAGCCTCAACGCGCTGCGGTTGGCGTGCAACCAGTCGACCAACCGCGAGCCGGTGGTGCAGTACGACGACGCGGTGCTGCGCGACGCGCTCCACCGCCTGGAGCGCCGAGGGTATACGCGGCTGGCCAGCGGGGCGGGCAGCCGTGCGCCGAAGTACCGGCACCTGCTCGCCGAAGCACTGCCGATGGCCGCGGACGAGCAGGCGGTGGTGTGCGTGCTGATGCTGCGCGGCCCCCAGACGCCCGGGGAGCTCAAGCAGCGCACGGAGCGGATGCACGCCTTCGCCGAGCTCGGGGGGGTGCACGAGACGCTGCACCGGCTGATCGGCCGTGGGCTGGTGGCCGCTCTGGAGCGCCGGCCCGGGCAGAAGGAGGAGCGCTATATGCAGCTGCTGGGGGGCGAGGGTGCGGACTCCGAGGCTGCGAGTACCGCAGCACCCGCCCAGCCACTGGCCGCGCCGCCCCCGTTCTCCCCGCCACAGCCCCTTGGCCAGCCTGCGCATCAGGGGAGCGGAGCCGACGTCGCGGAGAGCCTCGCGACCCCCGCCGTGAAGGCCCTGGAGGAGCGGGTGGCGCGCCTGGAGCGCGAAGTAGCGCAGCTGCGAACCGCGCTGGGAGACCAGCCAAAAGCGGAGGAACAGGATGCAGACCGGCCCGAGGAGACGCTCGAATGGACGTGACTCACGCTACGGCGGTCCTCGCTGCCATCTCCTCCAGCGACACCGCAACGGGGGTCGGCATCCCGCTGGCGCTCGCGGCGGGCCTCGTGTCGTTCCTCTCGCCCTGTGTGCTGCCGCTCGTGCCGGGCTACCTCTCGACAGTGATCGGGGTGGCCCCCGCGGACATCCAGGGCGCGGGCGCACGGCGGGTGCTCGGTCCAAGCCTGCTGTTCGTCGCGAGCTTCTCGCTGATCTTCATCCTCCTGGGGCTCACCGCCACGCAGGTGGGCTCGCTGCTGAACGACCACATCTCGACGCTGAGGACCGTCGGGGGAGTGTTGATCCTGCTGATGGGGGTGCTGTTCCTCGCGACACCCTTCGTTGACGCGCTCAATTTCCAGTGGCACTCGGAGAGGTTGATGCGCATGGCTGGCCGCGGGGGTCCGCTGATCGCGGGCGCGGCGTTCGCAATCGCGTGGACTCCCTGCACGAGCATCACGCTCGGGGCGATCCTCACTCAGGCGGCGGTCTCGAGCTCCGCCGCGCACGGGGCGCTGCTGCTCGCCTTCTACTCCGCGGGCCTCGCGATCCCGTTCCTGTTGATCGCGCTGGCGTTCGAGCGGATGACCGGCGCGCTTACGGTGGTCAAGCGCCACTTCCCCGTGATCGTGGGCGTCGGCGGCGCGGTGATGATCGCACTGGGCCTGTTGATCCTCACGGGGGAGTTCACAGTGCTCAACGCCAGGGCAAACGAACTGCTTCAGGGCACCGGGCTGGACGTTTCGAGCATCTGAGCGTTACGGTAACGCTGTTCCCAGGCTTCTTGGTTACGTTTGGCGTCGCGGATGAAGGGCGAGTAGCCGATCGCCTTGACGATCAACTCGTTGATTTTGGACTCCGGGAAGGGCAGGGGACGCAGCACGTCCACGAATAGCACCACGCGGGTCTCGTCGGTGTCGTTCCAGACCTCGTGGTTGAAGGTGTCGTCGAAGACGATGCTGCGACCCGCCTCCCAGTGGCGGAGCTCGTCGCCGACGCGGATCCGGCACGCCTGCGCGTCGCGGGGGACGATCAGGCCGAGGTGGTAGCGCAGCACGCCCTTGTAGGGGCCACGGTGGTCGAGGATGTGCTTGCGGGGGGAGAGGATCGAGAACATCGCCGTGGTCATCCCGGGGATCTCGCGCATCAGCGCTGCCGTGCGTGGGCACATCTCCACGCCAAGCTTCGCCTCGAAGCCGTACCCGTACAGGAAGAACGTCTTCCAGCGGTCGTCGTCGGTGATCTCGACCTGGTCCTTGGAGATGTCCTGGAAGTTGGGCAGCGCATCGCGGTCCTCCAACACCCGCTGCAGCTCCTCGCGGATCACCTCCCAGTTCTCCTCCACGTGCGCCACCCAGGGGAAGCGCTCGAGCGGGAAGAACGTCGCATCGCCCACCAGCGAGCGCCGCCCGATGAAGCGCTCGATGGGGGCGAGAATCCGTTCTCCTACGGCAATCGTCCATTGGACGACACGGTCCCACATACGGCTCACCATATTACGCCCCCTGACGGCCAAGAACCAAGCGGATCAAGGACGCAGGGAGCGTGGCGTGCTGTGAGCACGCGAGCGACCGAGGACGCAGAGCCGCGCCGGTTATTGGCCGTCAGGCCGCCTCGCGCAAAGCGGCTAGCTCGGGCGACTCGGCGAGCTTCTTCAGCGCGCGCTGCTCCAGCTGGGAGGCCCGCTCCGCGGAGAACCCGAGGCGCTTGCCGATCGCGGTCAGCGTCTGCGGGGCCTCGTGGCCGGTGCCGAAGCGCAGCGTCAGCACCGTGCGCTCGGTTTCCGGGAGCTGCGAGATCGCGAGGTGCACGAGGCGCTCGCGCTCGTTCTCGTACGCGGTCTCCTCCGGGGGCTCCTGGTCGGAGGGCAGCAGGTCGCCGAGGGCGGTGTCGCCGTCCTCACCAACCTGCTGGTCGAGGCTCACCAGCGCGGCGCGCTGGTGGCGGACTTCCTCAACCTGCTCGATCTCAAGGCCCGTCTCCAGCGCGATCTCCTCCGTGGTGGGCTCCCGCCCGAGGCGTACCGAGAGCTCGCGCTCCACACGGCCCACCTTGCGGGTGCGCTGGGCGACGTGCACCGGCAGGCGGATCGTGCGGCCGGAGTTCTCCAGGCCCCGCTGGATCGCCTGGCGGATCCACAGGGTCGCGTAGGTGGAGAAGCGGAAGCCCTTGCGCCAGTCGAACTTCTCGCTGGCGCGGATCAGGCCGAGCATCCCCTCCTGCACGAGGTCGGCGAGTGGCAGCCCCTGGTTCTGGTAGCGCCGCGCGTTGGAGGCGACCAGCCGCAGGTTGGAGTTGATCATCAGTTCCTTGGCGTGCAGGTCCCCGCGCTCGATCCGCTGGGCCAGTTCGATCTCCTGGTCGGGCGTGAGCAGGGGGTAGCGCCGCGAGTGCGCGAGCAGCTGGTCGACCGACTCGGGGATGAAGCTTTCGGGCTCCGCCGCCACAGGACGCGGGCGGCTGGCAGACGCCGGGCGGGCCTCCCCGTAGGCGGGGTCGAGCGCGACGGTGCTCGCCACCGGTCCCGCGGCGGTCTCGAGAGTGTCTAGTGTGGTGATCTGGGGCTTATCGTCTGACATGGTGCTTGTTCTTTCCTATGGGGCTCGGTCCTTAGAATGCCGATGCCTGGAGTCGGAATTATAGGGCACAGTAGTTGCGTTGTCAATCATTCTCTGTGGAGTGGTCTCGCGGCAGCTATCCTCCACCTTGTATACGCGGAGGCTTCCCCCTTGGAGACCGTTGGCCTCCCCGGAAGTTGCTGTCCCTACAAGAGTGAGCTACCCGTCGGGCCAGTGGGTTATGCGGTCGTTACGGCTAGTGGTGAGCTTCTTATTCGCGCGCAAGGTCGAGAAACCTGCGCCGCTTGCTGTTCGACTCATCGGACCGCCACCACGATCGCCCAAGCTTCGCGGCCTCAGGCTGGCCGGGTTGACCGTCCGCCCCGGCCTTGCGTGGGTTCTCAAGAACCGGGAGGCGCCGCGAGGGCTCCATAACGCGGTACGTACGCTCGCCGATGTGGAGACGGCCTGCCGGCCAAGCCTGAGAACGGCTTTCAAAAAGACCGGCACGCCTGGATGCGCCCCTGGGACGCGGCGCTGGATCGCCACGTGCCGGCTTGCCCGTGCTACCAGCACGGGCTTCACCGACCGAAGCCGGGAGACACTCGCCTTCGGCTCGCATCCCCGTTTCGGCCAGCGTCGCCCAGCTTGGTCCAGGGACGCCCCAGACGCACCGCCTATGGTCCAGGGACGCCCCAGACGCACCGCCTATGGTCCAGGGACGCCCCAGACGCACCGCCTATTTTGAAAGACGTTCTACGAGGCCCGCGTGTGTTCGGCCCCGGTCTTCGTGGTGAAGACCGAAGCGCCACTGCTGCCCAGCGCGCGGCGCACGAGCCCCGGGAGTAGCAGCCGCGCGGCGCCGGCGAGCGCGTAGGCGCGGGGCACATAGCGCTCGGGGCGCCGGCGCAGGCCGGCATCCACGATCGCCTCCGCCGCGCGGTCGGGCGTAGAGACGGTCCACGCGGTGGCCCGCCGCGCGGTCAGCTCGCGGGCGGGGAAGCCCTCGGTGGCGATGAAACCGGGGAACACGATGCCCACGTGCACGCCGTGGGAGTGCTCCTCGGCGTAGAGCGCGTCGCTCCAGCCGGTGAGCGCGAACTTGCTCGCCGAGTAGGAGCCGGTGCCGGGCCGGGCGACGCGAGCGGCGGTGCTCGACACGTTGACGATCGCGCTCGGCGCCGAGGCGCGCAGCAACGGCAAGAGCGCCTCGGTCAGCCGCACGGGCGCGTCGAAGTTGAGCTCCATCGTGCGCCGCACGTTCGCGTACCCACCCTCCGCGAAGCTCGCGCGCCACGAAGCCCCGGCGTTGTTGACGAGCAGCGTCAGGCGCCCCCCGCAGTGCTCCTGCACGTGTGCGAGCACGCGCGCGGGCGCGTCCTCGTCGGTCAGGTCGAGTGCCAGGCAGCTGCACGGCACGGGCAGCGTCGCCGCCAACTCGCGCAGGCGCTCCTCGCGGCGTGCCACCAGCACCAGGTGCGACCCGGCCCCCGCGGTCGTGTGCCCGGCGCTGCCGTTGGTGGAGACGGCCTCGCCTGTGGTCGGTAGCTCGCGCGCCAGACGCCGCGCCGTCGCCTCCCCGATGCCGCTGGAGGCGCCCGTGATCACCGCGACGAGTGGTCCGCTCACGCCGCGACCTTACCGTAACCGCGCCGGTGGCGACTGAGCCCGAGGCCCGCCGACGCTATAGCTGACCGAGCTGGAGCCGAGCGACAAAGTGGGCCGATCAGTCGGAGTGGACCAAGCCCGGCGCCGATCGCACCGCCGCCCGGTACTCTGTGGTTATGGAGCCCTCGGGCCAGATGCTGCCGGTGGAGGGCTACCGCCTGACGGGCATCTCACCCCGCGCGTTCCAGCATCCGGCCGACCGCGCTGCCACCGCGGCGTTGAGCTCGATCCCGTACCTGGACACGGTGGTGCGCAAGCTGATCGAGCTGGGCTACGAGCGGGCGCTGCGCCAGAGCTACCTAGGCTCCGCGGTGCGGCTCTCCGAAGAGCAGTTGGGAGACGTGTGGCGCGAGCACGCGATCGCCTATGCCACGCTCGACATGGCCGACGTGCCCGACCTCTACCTGACCCAGTACCCCTCGCCGAACGCGATGGCGATCGGCTCCAAGCGCCCGATCGTGGTGGTGCAGTCCGAGCTCGTGAGCCTGCTGGACGTGGGCCAGCGCCGGGCGGTATTCGCCCACGAGGCCGCCCACATCCTCGCCGACCACCAGCTGTACCGCACCGCGCTCTACATCCTGATGCTGTTGACGCGCACCTCGCGGCTGCTGCTGCCGCTGGCGCCGATTCGCACCGCGCTGATGGAGTGGGAGCGTGCCACCGAGTTGAGCGCCGACCGCGCCGCAGCGCTCGTCACACGCGACCCGCTGACGGTGTGTCGGACGTTGATGTGCCTCTCCGCTGGCGCGATGGTCGACGAGCTCGACCTCGACGTGTTCATGCGCCAGGGCCTTGACTACACCGAGAAGGGCGGCGGCCTGGAGCGCCTCACGCGTCTGTTGATCGACCTGGGCCTCAGCCACCCGATGCCGGTGAAGCGCACGCACGAGCTGATGGCGTGGGTGCGCTCGGGCGAGTTCGACCGGATCGTCGCCGGCGAGTACCCGACTCGCGACGAACCCGTCGATGCCCGCGCGGAGGGCTCCGACGCCGTCTCCCACTACTCCGAGCGCTTCCGCGACGCCTTCAGAGACGCCGGCGAGTCGATCAACTCCGTCGGTCAGGAGCTCGCGGGCTGGTTGCGGGGATCGGGTGGGGGAGACGTGGAGGACGAGGAAGGCGATGAGGACGACGATGAGGCGTAGGAGGCCCTACGAGCGCCACTTCCCCTGCCCGTAGCGCGCAAGCTCGAGCCGTGCGATCACGCCGCGGTGGACCTCGTCGGGGCCGTCGGCCAGGCGCAGCGCGCGGGCCACGGTCCACGCGGCGCCCAGGGGGAAGTCGTCACTGAGGCCGCCGCCGCCGTGCAGCTGCATCGCCATGTCCACGACCCGCTGTGCCATGTTGGGCACGGCGACCTTGATCTGAGAGACCGCACCAAGCATCTTCGGCGAGGCCGCGTCGATCAGCCACGCAGCGTGCAGGACGTGCAGGCGTGCCTGGTCGATCGCGATGCGGGCGTCGGCGATCCGCTCGCGGTTGCCGCCGAGGTTGGCCAGCGGCTTGCCGAAAGCTACCCGCTCGGTGGCGCGACGGCAGGCGAGCTCCAGCGCCAGCTCAGCCAGGCCGATCAGGCGCATGCAGTGGTGCACACGCCCCGGGCCGAGGCGCGCCTGGGCGATCGCGAACGCCTGGCCGGGCCCACCGACGATCGCGCTCGCGGGCAGGCGCACGTCGGTGAAGGAGACCTCGCCGTGCCCACCGGGAGCGTCGTCGAAGCCCATCGCGGAGAGCATCCGCTCGACCTTCACGCCGGGGGTCTCGAGCGGGACGAGCACCATCGAGTGCTGGTGGTAGCGGTCGGCGGCGGGGTCGGTGAGCCCCATGAAGATCGCCACCTTGCAGCGGGGGTGCCCCACGCCGGTGCTCCACCACTTGCGCCCGTTGAGCACGACCTCATCGCCCTCGAGCGTCGCGGTGGCCTGCATGTTGGTGGCGTCCGAGGAGGCCACGTCGGGCTCGGTCATGCAGAACGCCGAGCGGATCTCCCCCGCGAGCAGCGGCTCCAACCAGCGCTCGTGCTGCTCGGGGGAGCCGAAGTGCAGCAGCACCTCCATGTTGCCGGTGTCCGGGGCGTTGCAGTTGCACACCTCGGAGGCGATCAGCGAGCGGCCCATGCGCTCGGCCAGCGGGGCGTACTCGACGTTCGTGAGACCCGCGCCCTGGACGCGCCCGCCGACCTCGGGGCCGCCCGGCAGGAACAGGTTCCACAGGCCCTCCGCGCGCGCCTTGGCCTTGAGCTCCTCGATCGTCGGGTGTACGACCCACGGATCGGCACGGGCGAGCAGCGTGCGATGGTAGGGCTCCTCGCGGGGCGCCACCTCGCGCTCGAGGAACGCGCTCAGGCGCTCCAGCAGCTCGCTCGCGCGGGGGGAGTGCTCGAAGTCCATCACTGCACCTTCACGAACTCCATCAACGCACCTCCAGGACGACCTTGCCAGTGGCACGCCGCTCGTCGATCTCCTGCAGCGCCTCCGCGGTGCGCTCCAGCGGGAAGCGCGCACCGACGAGTGGGCGCACGAAGCCTGCGTCGATCAAGCGGTCAAGCCGCTCTCCGATCTCGCGGCAGAGCTCGGGGCGCGCGAGCGCGTAGGCGCCCCACCCGGCGCCGACCACCTCGACGTTGCCGAGCAGCAGCCGGTTGACACGCACCTCGGGGATCGAGCCGCCAGTGAACCCGACCACGACGAGGCGCCCGTCGGGGCGCAGCGAGCGCAGGCTGTCGGTGAAGCGCTCACCGCCGACGGGGTCGAGCACGACGTCCACGCCACCGCCGGTAAGCGCCCTCGCCTCGTCCTTCCACGGACCGTCGGAGCGCAGCACCTCGCCGGCGCCCGCCGCGCGCGCGATCTGCTCCTTCGCGTCGGAGGAGACGACCGCGATCGTGCGCGCACCGAGGCCGGCCGCGACCTGCAGCGCCGCGGTGCCGACCCCGCCAGCGGCCCCGTGCACGAGCACGGTTTCGCCCTCCCGCAGACGCCCGCGCAGGGCAAGCGCGAAAAAGGCGGTGTGGTAGTTGAGGATCAGCGCTGCGCCCTGCGCGAAGTCGAGCACGTCCGGCAGCGGGAAGGTCAGGAAGGGGGGCGCGACGGCGACCTCGGCGAAGCCGCCGAGCGCGCAGAACGCGGCCACGCGCTCACCCGCGGCGGGCGCACGGCCCGATCCCTGCTCGTCCCCCGCGGGCGCGCTGCGCACCACCCCGGCGACCTCGCTGCCCGGGATGAACGGCAGTGGCGGTTTGAGCTGGTACTCACCGCGTGTCTGGAGCACCTCGGGGAAGGAGACGCCGGCGGCGTGCACGTCGATCACGACGCCGCCCTCCGGGCTCAGGGAATTCGACGAGCTCTCGGGCTCGGGCAGGTCGAGCAGTCGCAGCGCGCCGGCGGGGCCGCTGAGCTCCACGATCTGAACCGCTTTCATCGCATCTCCTCTGTGGTTGCGGGGGAGCGCACATTCAACACGCTTGTAGTGTGCAGGGGGCTGCGGTTCCTGCCGGGCAGTGCAGTTGGTCTCAGTCTCGGGCGGGGCGGCCAGTGGGCCGCGGCCCCTGCCGAGGGGTGGGAGACCGATTCCCCGGGTTCACCGTCGCCGTGGGCAGGGCACGGCCGTGTGGGCACTGGCGTGGGTCGTGTCCTGGAAGGTGAAGCGGGCGGCGAACTTGAAGCCACCGGTAGGGCAGGTGCGGGGCAGGACGATGCCGCGGGGGTGGTAGGGGAGGTAGCGGCCGCGGATGCGTTCGTAGTAGGTGATGTGCTCGGGGCCGATCGTGGTGGAGAGCTTGACGACGGCGGCGTCGGGCGCTCCGGGGAGCGTGGGGACGAGCGGGATCGTGGTGGAGAGGTTGCCCCCGTAGGGGTCTGAGGCGGGGAGCACGAGCCCGGGGAAGACGATCTGCGCGGCGACGGGCGTCACGCCGACGGCGTAGAAGACCAGCCCGAGGTGCCCTTCGTTGAGCTGGGCCATGAAGACCTTGGTGGTTGCGGTCTCCTGCAGGATCTCGGGGCCGAAGGGGACCTCCACGAGTCCGGCGCCGTAGCCCATCTGGGACTCGGAGGGGCAGCCTTCGGGGCCGAGTTCTTCGAGGATTGTGGCGGTGCAGGTGGCAAGGCCGAGGCCGCTGGTGGCGAGGCCGAGGTTTGCCGGGTAGAGCAGTTCGACGCCGGTGAGGGGGGAGGGCACGTGGCTGGTGGTGGTGGAGACGGTGAACGCGAACGCGATCGTGGTACCCGCGCCGAGCTGCTCGGGCGTGAGCGAGGCATGGAGCTTGACCGTTTGGGCAGCTCCCGCGGCGGCCGGCAGGCACACGCAGGCCGCGAGTACGAGTGCGGCCAGCGCGGGGACAAGGAGCGTTCGGATTTCGAAGACCGTTCTCCTCATACCTGCACAAACCATACAGCTTGTACATCCCGCCTAGCAGGCTTGTTTCTGACTATTGTCTGTTGCCGTGG
The DNA here is from genome assembly GCA_963706545.1 of uncultured Solirubrobacterales bacterium. GTDB lineage: Bacteria > Actinomycetota > Thermoleophilia > Solirubrobacterales > Solirubrobacteraceae > Palsa-744. The sequence continues at coordinate 3,523,362 of OY970161.1, read as the reverse complement.
TCGGCGACTCGCGCGGCGCGGGCTCACCGACGGCTTGCGGACTTCCGGTGCTCGAGTCCTGTCAGCCTCTGACGATCTGCGGCGTGGCCTGGCCGCGTTCGATGCGGGCCCGCTCGACGGCGGCGACTCCCTCGAACTCGGGTACGCAGGAGCCCCGCAGCCGCGAGTCGGGGACCAACGGGCGCACGAGCCGTGCCGCGGCGAGCGCCGCCCGGCACCCTGCCGCGTGCGCGAGGGTGTAGCGCAGGCCGTACAGCTCCCGCACCCGCGGTGGCAGCGAGCCGAGCATCACAAGGTCGTGGACGCGCTTGGCGAGTAGCCGCGAGGGCGCCGTGGGGATCTGGAAAGCCGAGGCGTGACCCATGTAGCGGGCCTCCTCGGTGAGGAACAGGTCGGGGCCCGCAAGCTGGCGCTCGTACCACGCGCGGAACTCCCGGTAGGTGGGCGGAAGGCTCTCGCGGGGAGCGCGGAAGAGCTCCGCGAAGCGGATGTAGTCCTGCCACAGTGCTTCGCGCTCGCTGTCGGACAGGGGGCCGACGAGGTGCTCGTAGAACCATTGCGCCGAGTCGGCGATCACGGCGACCGTCCACAGCATCAGCTCGGGGTCGAGCGCCGAGTAGGGGGTGCCGGCGGGGTAGTGGGGGCCCGCGTCCTCGGGGAGCGAGCCGACCACGCGCTCGTGCATGCGGTGGGTCGCCGCCAGCGCACGGTCGGCCTCGGCGCGGGAGCCGAAGAAGACCGTCTCGAACATCGCGGCGGTGTGGGTGATGCGCCGGAAGGGGTTGAGCTTGTTGTGTGTGTGCAGCGAGGTGCCCACGTAGTTGAGCGGCTTCAACGCGCCGATGCACAGCGCGCGCTGCCCGTACATGAGTCCCACAGCCCGCTCTTCGTGCACCCCTCGCAGCATCGACTGCCCACGTGGGAAGTAGCCGTCGTCCACGTCGCCAACTCTAATGGCTACGGCGGGCCGAAGTCACGCCTATCAGAGCGGCGGGCGGCATCCCTACGGCGGGGAGGCTGCCACTGGACGAGGGGCCATCGGAAACGTCGTGGACTACGCGCGCTGCCACGCGGCGAGGTGCACCAGCGTCCCGGCGCCGACGGCCCGCGCGGTGAGGATGCAGGTGTGGCCGGCTTCGCGCCAGGTCACGACCGTCGGGTTGGCGGCTCGCACGACGTGAAAGCTCACACCGTGACGCTCGATCGTGGGACTCCCGGCCGGAACGGGCAGGGCGACGCCGGAGACGATCGAGTACCAGACCCGCCCCGCGCCGCGGTGGGTGTAGAAGACCGTGGTGACCGTGCGCCCGGCAACCGTGTCGGTGCGGGCGCCGGCCGTCTGCCAGCCGAACCGGTCGCCCCAGTAGGGGAAGGCGATCCCCGCGGCGGAGGCCGCGAGCAGGTTGGGGTTGCGCCGGCTCTGCGGCGGCGGCGGCTGCGTCGAGGGGCGCACCCCCGCGCTCGCGGCCTGCAGCAGGGTGGGTGCGGCGGTGGGGGTGCCCGAGCCGCCCGTCAGCGCCAGGACCACCGCCACCACTGCAACCGCCGCCAGCGCCACCGCGACGCCGGCCTGCAGTCGCGCAGGCACCGTGCGTCGCCGGAGCCGAGTGCGCGTGGAGCGGGGACCGGCGCTCCCAGGCTCTGCCCCGCCGGCCGTCGCCGTCTCGACGGAGCGGCGCAGCAGGGGGGGCGCCTGGACGCTCTCCAGCGAGCGTACGATCGCCACGGCGCGACGCTGGCGCTCGAGCTCGGCGGCCAGGTCAGGGGAGTCAGCAGCCTGGGCGAGCAGCTGCTCACTCCGCGCAGCCGGCAGCGTGCCGTCGGCGAGCGCGGCGAGCTCGGCGTGGGTGTCCTCGGGCTTGTGGCTCATAGGGGCCCTCGTTGAGTAAGACGCCGCCGGGGGGGCCGACCTTCCCGCTGGGCGCGCGCTGCCGCGGCTGAACGATCCTCGGGGGCGGACTCCGGGCCGGCAGCCGGCTCGGCCTCGGGCGCGGCGTCCTCGGGCGTGGGCTCCTCGTCGGATGCAGGCTCCCCACCGGGTGTGGCCTGGTCTTCGAGCGCGGGTGCCTCACCGGGCGTGTTCTCGCCCTCGGGCGCGGGTGCCTCGCCAGGCGTGTCCTCGCCCTCGGGCGTGAGCCTGCGCGCGACCTGCTCGCGGGCGCGGAAGACGCGCGTGGCGATCGTCGCCTCGCGGGTCTCGAGGGCAACCGCGGCCTCGCGGTAGGAGAGCCCTACGAGGTCCACGGCGACCAGTGCGAGGCGGTAGCGCTCGGGCAGCGCCGCGATCACGGCGAAGACCTCCTTCGCCTGGAGGGCCTCCTCGGGGCGCGCCCCGGTGCGCGGGTCCACCGGTTCGAGCTCCTCGAGCGGCACGCCCCCGGTGCGCGGCCGGCGCGCGGCGGTGCGACGTTCGGTGAGGAAGGTGTTGCGCAGCACCGTCATCAGGTAGGCGAGCTCGTCGTGGCCGCGCAGCCGCCGGGGACGCGCGAGCACGCGGGCGAACGTCTCCTGCACGAGGTCCTCGGCGTCGTGCGGCGAGCCGCACAGCGCCCACGCCGCGCGGTAGAGACGGTCGAGGTGGCGCGGCAGCGACTGGGGATCGAGCGCAGGCACCAGGCACGACTGTAGCGGCCAGTGCGCGAGGTGGTGAAAGGTTTGTGCCCACGGTGGAGTCTGGAGGAGTGAAGCAGCGTCACGTTGAAGTAGCGCCAACGGCAAGCAGCGTCAACAACGACCCAGGAGGTCAGGGTGCGACACCCGTCCACGTTTGCAGCAGCCACCCTCGCAGCCGTCGGGCTCGCCTTCGCGGGGTGCGGCTCGAGCTCGAGCAAAACCGAAGCGGGCGGCTACTCCTCGGCCGCCACGTCCGCGTCGCAGAAGGCGGCCGCCACCACGCCGAGCTCCAGCGGTTCAGCGGCCATGGGGACGGCAGTGACGACCGTGCACACGAGCCTCGGCATGGTGCTCGCGGCGGGCCCGAAGCGACTGACGGTGTACCTGTTCGCGGCGGACACCGGCGCAGCCTCCACGTGCTCGGGCGCCTGCGCACAGGTGTGGCCTCCGGTGACCACCAGCGGCGCCCCAAAGGCCGAAGGCGGCGCGCAGGCGGCGAACGTGGGCACGATCACACGTACGGACGGGACCAAGCAGCTCACCTACAAGGGCCACCCGCTCTACTACTACGTGAGCGACCAACAGTCGGGTGAAACCACGGGGCAGGGCGTCAACAGCTTCGGCGCACCGTGGTACGTGCTGGCGCCAAGTGGGAGCGAGATCAACTGAGCGACTCCTGGAGGGGTGTCCCACAGGCGCCGATATCACGCACACGAGACGCACACGCCACAGAGGCACAACGCAAAACAACGCAAAAAGACAGAGAGAGTCGGAGAAAAGGGAGTGCGGACATGGGCAGGATGAAAATGCGCGCGGCGTTCGCCCTGCTTGCGGTGACCGCAGTCGCGGCGCCGGCGGCCGCGGTCCTTAGTCCGCTCGCCCAGGCGGGAGCGGGTGGCGCCGGCGCGCGCGGCACGAGCTCGCACGAGGTAGTGCTCAAAGGGCTGCGGTTCCACCCGAGCACGATCGCCGTCAACCCCGGTGAAAGCGTGACGTGGGTGTGGGAGGACGGTGACATTGAGCACAACGTGACCAGCGGCAGCTTCCGCTCACGCACGCAGGCGCACGGCTCGTTCACGGTGCGGTTCACGCACGCGGGGACGTTCAACTACCGCTGCACGCTCCACGAAGGGATGGTCGGCAAGGTGATCGTTCGCTGAGCGAGGCCCCCCGAGGCACCGGGAGGGCGCCGCAGGCCGTGGGAAGAATCGTGCAGCGCCGGCGCGTCGGGAAGGATCGAGCGGCCCCGGAGTCGTAGGTACTGAAGGAGCCCCTGTCAGGGCGCAGTACCCCGGTGAGCGGCCGCCACGGAACGGCGGTTGCTCACCGGTCGGGCTTCGAGCTCTCGACGAGCAGCGCGTAGGTGGGGCAGGCAAAGGCGGCGCGGCGGGCGTGAGCGAGCAGCTTGGGGGGAAGGGGGCCGCCGTCGAGCAGCGGGTAGCCCCACTCGTCGAGCGAGATGCGCTCGGGCAGTAGCTCGGCGCACATGCCGTGGGCCTCACAGGCGATAGGGTTGATGCGCAAGCGGTGACTCATCGGCGCGAGGGACTCGCGAGGAGGGGCAGCTCGGAGGGCCGGGCGCAGGCGGCGCAGGGGCCGTGGTGGGCGTGGTCGGTGAGCTCCTCGGCGAACACGTCGAGGGCGCTCGCGACGAGGCGGGCAGCGCTGTCGGGGTGCGAGCAGGCGCCGCGGCGGTTGACGAGGCCGGCGAGGGTTGCGATGCGGGGTATGGCGCCCCGTCCACGCCGCTCACCGGGGGCGTCCCCGAGCACCAGCTGCTCGAACACGCAGGCGAGCGCGTCGAGTCCGAACACGCAGGGCCCGCACTGGCGGGCGGACTCCGAAGCGAGCCAGCGCACGAGACGGGCGAGCTCGGCAACGGGGCAGGCGTCGGCGGAGAGCAGCACGACGACGCCGGCCCCGAGCGTGGCGCCGTGGGGCGCGAGGTACTCGTCGGAGAGCGCCACACCGCGCAGCAGCGAGGCGTCGAGCCAGGTGCCGGCGTAGCCGCCGAGCAGCACGGCGCGCAGCGGCGCGGTGGCGCCCCCGGCGGCGTCGAGCAGGGCGAGAAGGGGGGAGCCGTGCTCGAGCTCGTAGACACCGGGGAAGGCGACGGGCCCCGAGAGCGTGACGAGCGCGGACCCGGGCTGCGCGAGGGTCCCGAGCTCGCGAAACCAGTCCGGCCCGTACCGTGCGAGCAGCGCGAGGTGGGCGAGGGTCTCGACGTTGGAGACCAGCGTGGGCCGTCCACGCACCCCACGGGCGGAGGGCCGCGGCGGGGTGAAGGTGGGCAGCGGGAAGCCGCCACCGAGGAAGGAGACGAGCGCGGACTCCTGCCCGGCGACGTAACGGGAGGGCACCGCAACCAACTGGACGGAAGGCTCCCCGCGGCGAGGAGCCCCACGTTCGGCGAGCGCGAGCGCACAGGCGTCAAGCGCCGCAGGGAACGACTCGCAGACGCCGAGGAGAACCTCGTGCGCACCGACGGCGGCGGCGGCGAGCAGGGCGCCGTCGAGCACGAGGTGGGGGAGGCAGCGCAGCAGCGTGCGGTCCTTGGCGCTCGCGGGCTCGCCCTCGGCGCCGTTGACGACCACGACGGGTCGCCCGCCGAGGGGGGCGCGGGAAGCGCCGGCGACCGCGCGCAGCTTGGTGGCGAGGGGGAAGCCCGCCCCGCCTCGGCCGCGCAGGCCGGACGCCTCGACGAGGTCGAGCAGCGCGGAGGACCCGCGCCGGCCGCGGAGTGGTGGGCGGGAGGGTGGGAGGGAGGGTGGGCGGGAGGGTGGGCTTCCCAGTACCAAAGGAAGCGGCCCGTGCAAGGCGAGGTGGTCACCGAGGGGGAGCGCCCCGCGGGCGGGGATCCCAGCGAGCAGCCGCGGCAGCCCGGCCGGCGGACCGTCGGGGCGGGCGGGGACGGTGGAGCGCTCGGCGAAAGATCCGTAGCCGCTCACAGGGAATCCTTCGCCCGCCTCAGCCGCTGCGGTCTCACGGGCTCACCACGGTGCGGGAGGAGGTGGAGGAGGAGCGGGCCGCGGAGGAGTGGCCCAGCAGCGAGGCGGGGGTCCCAGAGCGCCGCGCCCAGCCGGAGCCGAGCGGCCCGGAGGGCAGCCACAGCAGGAGGCCCACGGTGAAGGCAGCGCAACCCCCGAGCGCGAGGCCGCGCACGCGCGCGGGCGCCGCCCACGAGCCGAGCGTGCGCACGAGCACAGCAGCGACGACGACCGCGAGACAGACGGCAGACAGCACGAGCAGCCAGGCCGATCGGACGTCCGAGCCAGTCCCGAGCGTGTGCAGCAGCGCAACAGGCCAGCAGGCGTAGACGAGCCAGTGCGTAGCGCGCCAGACGCGAGCCCCGACGCGGGCGCGCAGCAGGCTCGTGAGGAGCACGGCGAGCAGCAGGTCGAACGCGACGGCGCCGAGCCCCAGCCAGAAGGGCCGGTAGGGGCTCACGAACGGCACGAAGGCCGCGAGCAGCGAGATCGGCGCGAACGTGTCGAGCACCGCGGTGAGGATGTGCAGCACGAGGAACACGAGCGCGAGCAGCGAGACGGAGCGGTGCAGGCCGTCCACGACGAAGCGCGGCCAGCGCGGCGAGGACCAGCGCTGCACGTCGAGGACACCGAGCGCAACGGCGAGCGTCAGGAGCAGCAATGCGACGGCGCCGGTGGACCGGGTGAGGTACCAGGCGAGCGACGGGCCGACCGAGGCCAGGGGGGAGAGGGGGGTAGTCATAGGGGATCGTCCACGTGTGTGGGCACCGCCCCGAGCGGGTGCGCGCGGGGCATCGTGCCCCGCGTCGGCGCGTCGGGTGGCCCTCCAGGCGTCACCGTCCGCTCACCGGCCGGCGAGCGCGGAGGGCGCCGGGCGGCTGAGCCCTGAGCCTGCGGGGACACCGGCCGCCGCACTGGCGTTGACGCTGGGCTGGCCGAAGCCCCACGCTGCGTCCGGACGGCTCGGCGGTGCGCCACCGGGTCTTCGGGCCAGGCGCCGAGACGGAGCACGGCGCCGTCGTGGGCGACAAGGCGCGCGGGCAGTCCGAGCCGACCCAGCCAGGCGGGCGCGCGCGCCTGGCGCACGAGCGCGGCGGTGGCGGCGGTGTTGGCGTCCGCGCAGGTGCCCGCGGCCACGCTGACGGTGCGCCAGGGTCCGCGCACGGGGACGCCGGCGGCGGGGTCGATCAGGTGGTGCGCGGTGACACCACCGTGGTGCCAGCGGCGTACGGTGGTGGAGGAGGTCGCGAGGCCGCCGGAGGCGATCGTGACCGTCTGCCCCGGTGCGAGGGGGCCGGCGCGGTGGTCGTCGGTGACGTGGACACGCCAGCCACCCGCGGGAGCGGCACCGGCGGTGGCGAGGTCCCCGCCGAGGCTGACGAGCACCCCACAGCCGCACGCGGCGTGCACGCCGCGTGCGGCGCGGTCGGTGGCCCACGCTTTGGCGGTGGCGCCGAGGTCGAGGACCACGCCGCGGGGGACGCGGACGGTGTGCAGCGCGGTGTCGAGCTCCACGGTGCGGTGGCCGCTGCGCAGCCCCACACTCACCACCGGAGGAACGGGCCGCGAGTCGTACTCCAGGCTGCTCTCTGCGTGGTCGGCGGGAGCCGGCTCCAGTAGCCGCCAGTCGCGGTCGTAGCCGGCAAGTACAAGAGCGGCGCCGACGGTCGGGTCGACGTCGCCGTCGGTCAACTCCGCGGCGCGCAGCGCAACCAGAAGCGCCTCGATCAACAGCGGGGCGACCGGCAGGGGGCGCCCACCGGCACAGGCGTTCACGCGTGAGAGGTCGGAGTCGGGGCGAAAGCGGCTACAGGCGCGGTCAAGCGCGTCGAGCTCGCGCGTGAGGATCGCACTGGCGCGGGGCAGCCAGAGGGGGTCGAGGATACGCAGCACGACGCTCGTGCCGAGCGCCTCCCAGCGCGCCGTCGCCGCGGCGGCGGCTGGTGTGGAGGGCTGGTGTGGGCCGTGGCGCATGGTGTGGGAGCCCTCACGATCCGCCGGAGACGACGGTGCTGCTTTCCTGTGCGGGGGTCGATTCCTGGGAGGGGGCGGAGGATTCTTGGGTAGGCACAGCTTTCTGAGAGGGCGGCACCTGCTGGCTCGGGGTCGCTTCCTGCGAGGGTGTGACCTCCTGCGAGGGCGTCGATTCCCGCGCTGACGCTCCCGACGACGCTTCCCCGGAGGGCGTCGCGGAGGAGGCTTCCCCGGAGGGCGTGGATTCCTGGGTCGGCGCCGCTGCCTGGGGCGTGGTGGACTGCGGAGCCTGCGCGGGGGGCTGCAGTGCGGGCGAGGAACTCGTGGAGGTCCCCGAACCCCGCTGGGAGGCGCGTGCGCGGTGAGCGACGGGCGGGGCGGAGTCCGTCTTGACGGAGCCGCCGGTCGTCCTGAGCGTCCTGCCCGGGAACGCGGAAGCGGCGACCGCGGTGAGAACCCCGGTGAGGGCCGCGCTGCCCGCGAGCAGCCAGCGGTTGGCCCGTGCCAGCCGGCGCAGAGCGGTGTCGCGGGAGCGGGGTGTGTGGCCGGCGTCGGACATTGGGATCCAGGGGTCGGGTGGCAAGGCTACGAAGTCAGTCTGCCCACGTTGCACAAGCTCGAACTAAAGGACGGGTGAGAAGTTCCATAAGGGTGCGTGTGCTCGACGTAAGACCTGAAGAGGAAAGCGCGGCGCACGGTTCATGTGGCTCTCGGCCGCGTCCGCTTCGCCGGGATCAGCCTCATCCTTGCGACCCGGGAGCTCGCCGAGCTGAACAGCGCAGGCGAGGACGCGCTGCGCGAGAAAGTCCTCGCCAACGTCGAGATCGTGATCGCGCACCGCCAGAACGTCCCCGAGTCCGCGGAGCTGATCGCCTCCCATCGCCGGCACGAAGGTGAAGGGGTCCCTGTAGGTGGTCCAGAACTTATGCGTGGTCTGGTTGGTGTTGGTTGTTCTCTTTCGTTGCGTACTCGGTGGGTGTGAGTCCGCCGAGGGCTGAGTGTGGCCGGTAGGTGTTGTACTGGATGCGCCAGTCCTCGATGATGACTCTGGCCTCGGTGAGGCAGGCGAACTCTTCGATGTTGAGCAGCTCGTCGCGGAGGCGGCCGTTGAAGGACTCCACGAATGGGTTCTCCCATGGGCTGCCGGGCTCGATGTACGCGGTCTGAGTGCCCGCCAGGCGGCAGTAGTCCCGCAGCGTCCACGCGATCATCTCCGGGCCGTTATCAGCCCGGAGATACTTTGGGGTACCTCGCTGGGTGACGAGTTGCTCGATGATGGTGATGACGTTCTCGGCGGTGCAGGTCCGGTTGACTCTGATCGCGAGTGCCTCGCGGGTGTACTCATCGACAATGTTGCAGAGCTTGATGCGGCGGCGGTCGGACGTCTCATCGAACTGGAAGTCCACAGCCCACACCTCGTTCGCTCTGGTCGCTCTCAAACGCGCTGCTCGCCCGTTACTGAGACGGCGGCGCTTGCGGGCCCTCACAGGCCGTCGCAGGCCCTCCTGGCGCCAGATTCGCCTGGTGCGCTTACGGTTGACCGTCCAGCCTTCCCGCAGCAGGATCTCGTGTGCTGTCTTCCAACCCCACCTCGGGTGCTCTTTGGCGATCACCCGCAGCCTCGATGCGAGACGCTGATCCGCGTCACGCGGTGGCTGTGGCTGCTTGCGTTGGGTGGAGCGGTGCTGGCCCGCGACACGGCACGCACGGCGCTCTGAAACCCCGAAGCGCTCCTGCAGGGTGCCGACGGCCCTACGCCGGCGCCCCGGGGTCAAAAGTTTCCCTCCGCCAGCTCCTTGAGCATGTCGATATCCAGCGCCTGCTCAGCAACGAGCTTCTTCAACCGCTGGTTCTCGCCCTCCAACTGCTTCAAGCGCTTCGCTTCATCAGCCTTCATCCCGCCGTACTGCGCCCGCCAGCGGTTCCACGTCGCCTCGCTGACCTCCAGCTGACGGAGAACCTCCACGAGCTCGCCGCCCTCGTTCAAGAGCCGTTCGCCCTCCCTGATCTTCCTGACCGCCTGCTCCGGCGTGTGCCTGCGTCGCTTCATGATCGTGTTCATCCTTCCATCCCATCACGGGAAACACGACCACGCGTCCAGCCTGGATCACTTCATGGGGACCCCGTCAAAGGCCGTGTGGTCACCACCCAGCAGACCGGGGGCGGCTTGCTCGCCCCCGGGGCCCCAGCGGCCGAGGCTCCCGCAGCCGCGGCTACGAGCTCGAGGTCCACCCCTCCCGCATCAAGCGCCTACCCACCGGGTGGGCCATCGTGATAACGCCAGGCGCCGACCAGGCGCCTGGCGTTGTGCGGGTCAACTGCCCGGGGTAGGGCCGTCGGGGGCTTCTATGCTCGAAGGGTGGCTCAGGAGAGTCTGGGCAGGTGATTATTCACCAGAGACTGATCTCGTACTCGACAGTCTATTCTTACCTTCAGCTATGAAAATAGCTATACCAGCTTCCTTGTTTAGATATCTCACTTCCCAAAAGCATTCCTGATCATGTTCATATGCCATTGTCAAGCATTCATTTGCTTTTGCTTCCTGTTCTTTACTTGGGTATCCCCAAGTGGTTTTCAACGGCTGCCGGAGTTCATCAAGCCTATGAAGCTTTCACCCTTAGGTCCAATATTCTCAACCGTCACAATGAAGAGGCTTTACGCGCCCGTAGCGCGGACGTCAAGGAGGGTGTCGCGAACCCAATAGCCACGGCACCTGGCGCGCCGGGAATGTCTCCGACTCGACCCTCGCGGAGCCCAAGCCACCAGGTCCATTGGGGGGCCAGCTCACCCTCACCGGGTGAGGAACCCTCGGTATCCCTCCCTTACGCCTCGCCATCTCGGCGAGGAGCAATCTATGGATCCGCCCTCAGTGCAACGATTCTCCGATGCTCTCCCGGGTGCGTTGACGAGATCAGGTGCTTGCGGCGCTCGCGGTGCTCGGCGTGCTCTCGGGTCTGGCGCTCGTCATCCTCGCAAAGCTCGAAGTCACCGGGATCGTCGTGATCGCCGTGGGGGTGGTTGCCGCCACGGCAATCGCCGTCCCGAACGCCTTTGAACCGCTCGCAGCCCTCAAAGAACGCCAGCACGACCAGGAGGACCGAGTGCGGTCCATCCTCGTCGGCGGCGAACCGTTGCCGCTTGCCGACGTGGACCCGTTCAAGATCGGCGTGTTTCGCTCGCAGATCGCCGAGGAGAGTGCGCGTACGGCCGGCACCCCAGAGTACGTTGCACGGACGCTGGACGGCCCGTTGCGGGAGGCGTTTGACGATGTAGCTCTTGCTCGCAGCGGGCGGCTTGTCGTGCTGCGTGGCGACCCGAAGGCTGGCAAGTCTCGCACCCTTTGGGAGACGGTTCGCCGGCTTGAGGGGCGCCGGCTCGTTGCGCTCAAAGCGCCTGACCCAGGTGTCCAGCCTTCCGACCCCGCGGCCGAACCATTGAGCACCCTGCTCGCGCTGGAGCGGCGACTTTCGACGGTGAAAGGCCGGGACCTTGTGATCTGGATCGACGATGCGCAACCTCCACCTCGACCACGGCCTCACGCGAGACAATCTACGCCGCCTTGTGGAAGGGCGCCGCTATCCCCAGGCAATCATCGCTGCCACGATCCACAGCGCCCGTCTCGAGGCGATCAAAGACTTCGACCGCGAGCTGCACGCCCTGCTTCGAGAGCCCTTCGACGATCTCCACCTCGAGCCCCGACTCGACGACGCCGAGCTACAAGCAGCAAAGGAACGCTACCCCGGGCTCGCCGACAACCCCGAACTCGAGCGGCTGCCGGAGTTCTTCGCCGCCGTTCTGCAACTCATCGACCGCTACCAGGGCTCACGAGCCACCCAACCGGTAGGCGTCGCAGTCGCCGCGGCAGCCATCGCCTGGCAGCGCGCAGGCATGCCGCCGGGCTCCATCGACCGCCCGACCCTGGAGGCCCTCACGAAGCTCACGCTTCGCGAGATCGCCCCAACGCGAGAACTGACAGACGGTGACTTCGCCGCCGGACTGAGCTGGAGCATGGAACCAGTGGCGACATCCGCTGCACTGGTCCGCAAGAACGAGCCGGACACAACCGACACGGCCCCTTACCGCTCACCCGACGTGGCTGTCTCGTGGGCACAGGCAAGCGAGCGTCCTCGACCCCAAACGACCGGCGTCGAGCGTTACCGCACACTCGACGCGGTCGCCTCGTGGACGGAGGCACACGAGCGGCCTACCCCAAAACAGTCTGGGACTTCATCCTCGAGCACGCCGGTGAGCGAAACTTGAATGCTCTCGCCTTGGCGGCCCACTACGCAGATCAATCGGCCGTCGCCGAGCGCGCCTGGACAATGGCCAGAGACTCAGCGGACGATTCGGTTGCAGCTGTGGCCACGGCAAATCTGGGAGCGCGACTGATGGAGCAGGGCGAGTTCGAGGAAGCCGAAGCTGCCTACCGCTCAGCTATCGACTCCGGCCACCCCGACGCAGCACCCAAAGCTGCGATCAACTTCGGTGTGCTGCTCGAGGCGAAGAAACGGTTGAACGAGGCAGAGGCAGCCTATCGCTATGCAAAGGACTCCGGCCATCCCGACGACGCGCCAAGGGCAGCAATCTACCTGGGCATGCTGCTGGCAAGAGATGAGAAGCGCCGCGGCGAGGCTGAGGCAGCCTATCGCTACGCAATCAACTCAGGCCACCCCAATGTTGCACAGCTCGCAAGGAGATTCTCGGCAGGCTTCGAGAACCAAGCAACTAGCAACACCGCCCGGCCCTATCCTGGAGTGGGTGCAGTGTCCCTCGGAGTTCCCCACCGCAGGCGGCCCCACAGCACGCCCCGCCCAGGCGGCCCCGCCGCGGGCGGCGATGCGACCGTTGGTCCTACTGGTGGAGGACGAGCCGGGGATCGTCGATTTCGTGCGAAGGGGCATGGAGGCGGAGGGCTTCGAAGTCCGAGCCGAGCACGACGGGGCGGAGGGGGAGCGCCGCGCGCTGCAGGAGAGCTTCGACGCGGTCGTCCTCGACCTGATGCTCCCGGGCCGCGGCGGCATGGAGGTGCTCGCCGCGCTGCGTGCCGCCAAGCCGACGCTGCCGGTGATCGTGCTGACCGCCAGAGGCGAGGTGGAGGACCGCGTCGCGGGTCTCGACGGGGGCGCGGTGGACTACCTCGTCAAGCCCTTCTCGCTGGCGGAGCTGCTGGCGCGGGTGCGCGCGCAGCTGCGCAGCGCCACGCAGGGCGCGCCCACCACGCTGCGGGTGGAGGACATCGAGGTGGACCTCCTTAGCCGCAAGGTGCGCCGCGCGGGGGAGCCGGTGCTGCTCTCGACGACCGAGTTCGAGCTGCTCGTGTACCTGGCGCGCCACCGCGGCACGGTGCTCTCGCGCGAGCAGATCCTGAGCGCGGTGTGGGGCTACCAGCACGATCCGGCGACGAACATCGTGGACGTGTACGTCGGGTACCTGCGCCGCAAGCTGCGCGGGGTGGGCGGGAACCAATCCCCGGCGCCGATCCACACCGTGCGCGCGGTGGGGTACCGCCTCGGCCGTGTCGGCTGACGCTGGGCACGAGGGGGGCGGGGCGCCGGACTCCCGCGCCGGCGGCGACGGCGAGACCCCAACCCCGCCACGCCCCCGGCGGTTCACGGCCGGCAGCCGCCGGCGGTCGATCGGAGAGCCCACCCGTGGGTCCGGGCGTCCAGCCAGCCTCCGGTGGCGGCTGGCGGCGTGGGTGGCCTTGGTGGTGGTGCTCTCCACGGGGGTCGCGTTCGTGGCGGTCTACCGCGGGACGGGCACCCAGTTGCACAACCAGATCGACCGCGAGATCGCCGCCGACGCGGACGAGCTCGCCCACGCGCTCACCTCTTCGGCGGGTGGGCGCACCCCCCGCGGGGCGCTCGCGGCGGTGAGTGCCTACATCCGCGGGCAACCGTTCGACGCGAGCTCGACGTTGCTGTTTGCGCTCGTCCCCGGGGCGGGGACCGCCACCAACACACCAGAGCTGTTCGGCCGCGCTGAGCCCGACGACGGCGAGAGCCACGCGGTGCAGGCCCAGGAGAACCGACTCTCCCGCAGGCTGCTCACGGCGGGGTACGGGTACTCGACCCTGAGCCTCCCCGACGTCGGGTACCTGCGCCTGCTCAAGCGGCCGGTGAACCTCCCCGGCGAGCGGACGGGGAGTCAACCGAAGACGAGCCGACCGGTGACGATCGGTGTGGGGGAGTCGCTGGCGAGCGTGGCCCACGCCCAGCGGGGCGTGGCGCGGGCGTTCATCCTCGCCGGCCTGCTTACGCTCGCCGGGGCGCTGCTCGCCTCGCTGGCGATCGGCGCGCGCTTCTCACGCCCGCTGCGGCGGATGGCTGCGGTGGCAGCGCAGGTGGACGCCGGCGACCTGCACCCGCGGATCCACGACGTCGAGCGCGAGGGCCAGGAGGTGCGGGTGCTCGCGGACGCCTTCAACCACATGCTCGACCGCCTCACCGACGCGTTCGCGGGTCAGCGCGCGTTCGTGGCGGACGCCTCGCACGAGCTGCGCACGCCGCTGACCGTGATCCGCGGCCAGCTCGAGGTGCTCGCCGCTCAGCAGGAGCCCTCCGGTGAGGAGGTGCGGCGTGTGGAGCGCCTCGTGCAGGCGGAGATCGCCCGCGTCACGCGCCTCGTGGACGACCTCCTGGTGCTCGCCAAGGCCGAGCAGACGGAGTTCCTGCGCCTGGAGCCGATCGCCCTGGAGCCCTTCGTCGAGGAGCTGTGGGACGGCACCACCCTGCTGGCCGAAACGGGGATGCTGGCCGAACCGGGGATGCTGGCCGAAACGGGGACTCGCGCCGAAGGCGCGTGTCCCCCGGCTTCGGTCAAAGGCGAGTGTCCCCCGGCTTCGGTCGGAGGCGAGTGTCTCCCGGCTTCGGTACCGCGGCGCTTCGAGCTCGGGGGGGTGCCGGCGGGCACACTGCTCGCAGACCCCGACCGGCTCGCACAGGCGCTGCGCAACCTGCTGGCCAACGCGATCGCCCACACGGCGCGGGCGGGTCATGGACCTGGCCTCGTGCGCCTGGACGTCGAATGCTCGAGCAGGCGGAGTCAGAGATCCGAACTGGCCCGCCAGGATGCCGAGTCCAAGGACAGGCGGGGTCGGGAGTCCGAACTGGCCCGCCAGAACGCCGAGTGCTCGGGCGGGCGGGGTCAGGGCGGCCCGGTACGTCCGGACGTCGAGTGGCCCGAGGGCGGGGGGCGGGAGTGCGAGCGGGTGCGCTTCGTCGTGCAGGACGACGGTCCCGGGATCCCGGTCGAGCAGCGCGACCGGGTGTTCGACCGTTTCCACCGTACTGACGCCGCCCGCGACCGTGCCTCCGGCGGCACCGGCCTCGGTCTCGCGATCGTGCGCGCCATCGCCGAGGCCCACGGTGGGCGGGTGGCGGCGTCGGAGAGCTTCGCTGGAGGCGCCCGCGTGGAGCTCGAGCTGCCCGGTTTCACCTCCGCCTCCTCGCCGACGGAGAGCAGCCCCGAACCTGTGCCGAGTGCCGAGCCGTCCTCGCGGTAGGCGGACCGCTGCCTGCACTGGCTGATCTTCGATCGGTCGCCACCGAAGCCCTCTGCACGGAATCTCGCGAGCTCGACGACCCCCGATCCAAATCCTTAAAATTGCCTCCCCCAGCGCATCGCCTACGAGTGCGCGTTGTTCGAGGTTTCAGCGGTGCCCCCCGACCTGTCCGACATGCGAGCCGCCAGCGATCGTCGTACCTTCCTCAAGCAGGGGGTGCTCGCCGCTGGATCGCTCGCTCTGGGTGTTGGAGGCGCAAGCGCGCCAGGGCGGCCCGGCAGGCAGGGGGGCTCTGGGCGAGTGGGCTCGGGCTCACGCTCGCGGGCCGGCAGGGCGCCGAACATCCTCGTGGTCGTCGTCGACCAGTTGCGCACACCGGTGTGGCTGCCACCCGCCGCCCAGCCGGCCGCGCTTACTCCGAACCTGGCCGCGCTGCGCGCCGGGGCCGTCAGCTTCGAACGCCACTACACCGCCGCCAACGACTGCACGCCCTCGCGCAGCGCGCTCGTGACCGGCCTGTACTCCCAGCAGACCGGTTGCCTGATCACGGGCGACAGCCGTCTCGATCCGGGCTTTCCCACCTGGGGGACGTTGCTGCGCGAGCTCGGCTACCACACCACGTGGTGGGGCAAGTGGCACCTGAACCCCAACCCCGATGCCTCGCTCGAGCCCTACGGCTTCTCGGGGGGTACCTACCCCTCGCCCAACGGCTCCCCCGGACAGGGCACCGAAGTCGACCCCGCGATCACCGCGCAGTTCGCCGAATGGCTGCGCGAAGAGGGGGGCACCGAGCCGTGGTGCGCGACCGTCTCGTTCGTCAACCCGCACGACATCGCGTGGTGGTACCGCTTCACCAGCCAGGTGCCCGCCGAGAGCTCGCCGCCGGGGCTCGCTGAAGCGCTGCCTCCCAACTACGAGACCCCCGAAGCGCTCGAAGCCCAGCGCAAGCCGCGCCTGCAGCGCTCGCTGCAGGACACCGCCGCGCGCTCCTTCGGGTCCGTCCCGTTCGATGGCGCCGAAGCGCTGCAGGCGTGGACAGGGCTGATGGACACCTACCTGCTGCTGCAAAGCTACGTCGACGCGCAGGTCGGCGCCGTGCTCGCCGCGCTCGCCGCCCAGCCCGCCGTGCACGCCAACACGGTGGTGCTCTTCACCTCCGACCACGGCGAGTACGGCGGCTCGCACGGGCTGCGCGGCAAGGGCGCCTCTGCCTACGAGGAGGCGATCCGTGTACCGCTCTACGTGCGCGACTTCCGCGGCCTCGCCACCGCAGCGCCCGCGGTGGGGCGCACCCAGCTCACCTCCTCGGTGGACGTCGCCGCGCTGCTGCTCACGCTCGCCACCGGCTCCTCGCAGTGGCGCCGAGAGAGCCGCTACCGCCACCTAGTCGCCCGCCACGACCTCGCCGCGATCTGCGCCCACCCCGACGCTCCCGGGCGCCCCTGGGTACTGCACGCCACCGACGAGGACGTCACCGAGTTCGCCACCGAACCGTACGCCTCCGAAGCGCCCCGCCACGTCGTCGCACTGCGCACCCCCCGCGGCAAGCTCGCGCTCTACTCCAACTGGAGCGTCGGCTCGATCGCGGTCGAACCGGCCGGTGCTGAATTCGAGCTCTACGACTACAGCTCCCCCGCGGGGCGCGCCGAGCTCGAAAACGCCGCGGGCGCGGCGGGAGCGCTGGAAGAGGAACTGTGGGTGACCCTCGAAGAAGTCGCGATCCCGGACGAGCTGCGCGCGCCACTGCCCTACGCGCTGCGCGCCGTCCAGCGCCGCGGGCTGGCCGACTACCAGACGGTCGAGGAACTCCAGGACCTCAGGGTCTACGCCAGCCAGCACTCCTCCCCGACGGCTTCCGAACCGGCCGCCGGGACCGAGTGATCGACTACGGGCTACGGACGAACCGCCGGCCACACCTGAACGATCGACCTCCTGAGAACTGGTTTCAAAATAGGCGGTGCGTCCGGGGCGTTCCTGGACCAAGCTGGGCGACGCTAGCCGAAACGGGGATGCTGGCCGAAGCGGGGATTCGGGCCGGAGGCCCGTGTCCCCCGGCTTCGGTCGAAGGGCGAGTGTCTCCCGGCTTCGGTCGGTGAAGCCCGTGCTGGTAGCACGGGCAAGACGGACCGTGGCGATCCAGCGCAGCGTACAGGGGCGCATCCGGGCGTGCCGATCTTTTGAAATCGGTTCTAAAGACGGAGCGCACCGCTCGTCACCCTTCCAGCGACGTGGCGAAGGCTCGATTTGTTTCCGCCACCCCGTTCTCGGGTAGCATTCCATCAACCAGACTAAGGGAGAGAGTCAGTGCCTCGAACGCTACCGCCTGAGAACGAGTGGACGATTCCGAGTCTGCGCGAGCCGCGCTACTCGCAGTCGCTGGAGCGGGGCCTGGCGATCCTCGCCTGCTTCACGCCCGACCAGCCCGTGCTCGGGATCGCCGAGATCGCAGACTCGCTCGGCATGAGCCGCTCGACCACGCACCGCTACGTCATCACGCTGGTCGCGCTGGGCTACCTGGAGCAGGGCGCCTCGCGCAAGTACCGTCTCGGCCTGCACGTCACCGACCTCGGGATGTCCGCGCTGAACTCCACGTCCCTGCGCGAGCACGCCCAACCGTACCTGGACGAACTGCGACGGCGGACGGGGTACACGATCAACGTCGCGGTGCTCGACGGCCCCGAGATCGTCTACATCGCACGCTCTCGCTCCCACCGCCGCGCCCAGCAGCGGATCGACCTGGGGCTCGCCCTCGGCTCGCGCCTGCCGGTGTACTGCACTGCGATGGGCAAGCTGCTGCTCGCGCACCTGCCTGACCGCGAGCGGCGCGAGCTGCTCTCGGAGATCCGCCTGGAGCGGCGCACCCCCAACACGATCACCAACAAGCGGCTGCTGCAGATCGAGCTCGACCGCATCCGCGAGGACGGCTTCGCGGTCAACGACGAAGAGCTCACGTCCGGCCTGCACTCGATCGCCGCGCCGATCCGCTCGGACTCGCGCGAGGTCGTCGCCGTCGCCAACATGGCGGCGCACAGCTCGATGATTGCCCTGCAGGACCTCATCGACCACCTCGGCCCCCACCTGATCGCCACCGCCGACCGCATCTCCGCGCGCCTCGGTTACCGTCGCGACGACGAGTTGGCCGCGGCGGGGAGCGGTTGAGGTCGCCCTACCCGCGACGTTTGGGGTTGGGGCTGGTGTGTAGGGCCTGCGCTGCTGTTGAGACACGCAGCAGCACCGTGGAGTCCGCGGGCACGCTCGCCGCGATCGTGCCCGTGGTGCTGGTGACCGCGCCGGTCCACACGTTGCGCACGTCGTAGCCGCTCCCCTTCGACATTCCCACGCCCGCAGCGGTGGTCGCAATCTCGATCGTCTGCCCGGAGCGGTTCAGCAGCGCCACCGCGCGGGTGCCGTTGCTGAGCGGCTTGACCCACACCTCGCCCGAACCGTTCGAGGAGAGCAGTCGGGCCTGCACGCCCGCGGGGTCCTGGTCGATCGCGATCGCTTCGTGGTTGGAGACGGTGGTCTGGGTGGCGCTCGACATCGACACGAGGTCCTCGCTGATCATCAGCGGGGCCGCGAGCATCGCCCACATGCTGAACTGCGTGCGGAACTGCGCGGCTGTCATCCCCTGGTCGGGACCCAGGTAGTCGGGGTCGTTCCAGTGACCCGGCCCCGCCGCCTGGGGCTGCGCGGCGTCCGCGTCGAGGTTGCGCAGCACCGCGGTGAATTCCACGTCGCCCGGGACGCCGACGTCGGTGTCCGTGCGCCAGCTGTTGCCCACGCTCGGCCCGAACGTGTACGAGGCGAAGTTCGAGCCTTCGAGCGTCGGGACTTCGTTTTCGTACTGGCCCGGCTGCAGGAAGTTGCATACTGACAGCAGCATCGGGCGGTGGCTGGAGTTGTGCACGATCGCTTCGTGGAACGCCCCATAGGCCGCCGCCGGTTCCAGGCGCTGTTCGATGCCCCCGCAGTAGTCCACCTTGACCGCGTCGAAGCCCCACGCCGCGAACGTGTTGACGTCCTGCTGGTAGTGCCCGTAGCTGCCCTGCCCCTTCCCGCCGCAACCGTTGGTGCCCGCGTCGGTGTACAGGCCCACCCTCAGCCCCGCCGCGTGCAGCACGCTCGTCAGCCACGCCATCCCATGCGGCCACTGGGTGGAGTTGACGACGATTTCCCCCGCCGCGTTTCGCTGGCCCTGCCACCAGCCCACGTCCAGCCACACGTAGTTGTAGCCGTCCCGCACCAGGCCGCGCGTGACGAGCTGGCTGGCCTGCTCGAGGACGGTCGCCTCGTCGTAGTGGGAGCCGAACGCGAAGTACGAGTCCCAGCCCATGTACGGGGTCGGCGCCAGCACCCCCGCCGGGGTGGCGCCCCCGCTGGCCTTGCTGGCACTCGGGGCCCTCGTCACAATAGATGGCGGATTCGAGCCCACCCACCCGGTCGATCCGTGGATGGGATGCGACGCACGCGAGCGCAGGCGTGCTGGTGGCACGCCGAGCATCGTGGGTGGCGCAGACCGCCGCGGAGCGGCCGCATCCAGGTCGGCAGATACTGGGACGTGGGCCCTTAGGTGGCGCGTGGTCCGAGGGTGGGTGGGTCCGGATCCCAGGGCCGGGGCGGCGAGCACCAGCACTCCCAGTGCGGCGAGGACGCCAGCGCGGGCGATGTGACGTGGATCCGCTCGGCGCGCTCTTCCGCGCGCGACCGACACCCGTGCTGGGACGACCCGTGCTAGGACGCCGGCGCGGGCGATGTGCCGGGAGGGGTGGGGGAGAGTGTCGGGCGCGGTGTTCACCGGCGGTGGTGGGTCGAGGCCTTGTGAGAGGACGCCTTGCTCCCCCTGCTCAAGGTGAGCGTGGCGCTCTTCAGGGTGGCGCTGAGCGCGCCCACCACCGTGCCGCTCACCGCGAGCCTCACCGGTATCTGCCGCAGGTGCGCGAGCAGGCGCCTACCCGTGGCGTTCAGGGTGAGGTTGACCGTCAGCTGCTGGCTCGGTTTCAAGTGCACAGTGCTCGTGCTGACCGTCACCGTCGCGTGCCGAACGCGTGCCGCCGCCACGGCCACCACGCGGGTGCCGTGGAGCGTCTCGACCACGGTGAGGCGCAGCGTGATCGTGCAGCTCCCCGCAGCCTGCGCCGAGCACGTCAGCGGCACGCTCACCGTGGCGCCCGCGACCCGCGGGGTCCCGACCTGGGTCTCCGAGATCGCTCCAAGACCGCCGGCAGGCACCGTCACGAACGCGCTCGCTGCGCTCGCGCTGCCGCCCGCGTTGGTCGCGGTCACGCGGCACTGCAGGTGGTGGGTCACGTCCGCGCTCGAGACGGTGTAGGCGGAGCCGCTCGCGCCGGCGACGGCGTGCGTGTCGCGCAGCCACGCGTAGCTCAGTGTCGCGCTCGTACTTCCGCTCCCGCTCACGCCGGACTTGCACGTGAGCCGCTGCCCGAGCGCTGGGATGCCGCTGATCGATGGGTGCGGCTGGACGAGCGGGGGGGCGAGCGTCTTGAATGTGGTGTCCGCGCCCACCGAGGTGCCACTCGCGCTGCTCGCCACCAGCCGGTAGTGGTAGGTCGTGCCGGGCGCGAGGGGGCTCATTGTCGCGATCACCGCCTGCGTGGCGCCACCTGCCGGGAGCGGAGTCGCGCAGGGCGCGCTCTGTCCGTACGCTTCGCTCGGGCCGTATTCGAAGGCGCAGCTCGTGAGCGTCGCGTCGTCGGGGTTCACCGCGCCAGAGACGTTCGCTGCGGTTTCGCTGAGCGCGGTCGGCGTGCCGGTCGCGGCGGTCGGCGGGGGGACGCGCGTGACGAACACCTGGCCGGTGTTGTCCACGGCTGCGCAGAGCCCTTCGGCCACACACGAGACTCCCGACAGCGCCCTGCCGGGGTCGATGCCGTAGAAGGTCCAGAGGGGCGGCGTCGCGGTGGGGTCATCGCTGGCGTAAGCGCCTCCGCCACTGTCCACGGACACGCAGAGGCCGGCCGCGGCGCATGAGACGGCCGTGGGCGCGCCGGGCGCGAGCGCGAAGGCCGGGGTCCAGCTCCACGTGGGCGCTTCGGCGGTCGGGTCCCCGCTCGCCAGCACGTCGCCTTCGCCGTCGACCGCCACGCACACGCCAGCAGGAGCAGGAGCGCAGGAGACCGAGACGAGGTTCGGGCTCAAGTCGATCGGGTCCGGGTGCCACGCGCCCCCGGCCGGTTCGCGGCTCACGAGCGCCTGGCCGGCGTTGTCGACCGCCACACACAGCGCCGTGGAGGCGCACGAGACCGAGCTCAACGCGTTCCCGGAGTCGATCGCCACACGGCTCCACCCCGCGCCCGCACCGGCGGTGGGGTTGGTGCTGACGTATGCGTCGCCGGCCTTGTCCACGGCCACGCACAGCGTGCTCGACGCGCAGGAGACCCCGGTGAACGCCGGGGCGCCTGCGATTTCTACGCGGCTCCACCCCGCGCCCGCGCCGGCGGTGGGATTAGTGCTGATGAGCACGTGGCCTTCCCCGTCGACGGCGACACAGAGGGCGTTGGAGGTGCAGGAGACCCCGGTGAGGGCGGTCTTGCCGTCGATTTCGTGCTGGCTCCACGTCGCGCTGGCACCGCTGCCCGGGTCGGTGGCGAGGAGCGCGTGGCCTTCCTTGTCAACGGCCAGGCAGAGGGTCTCCGAGGCGCAGGAGACCCCGGTGAGACCGACGCCGTCAACTTTGACCGTGCTCCACCCGAGGGTGGGCACCGCACCGGCGGGCGCAGCCACCAGGCAGGCGCACGCGACGGCGCACAGCAGCGCCGTGAGCGCAGCGGAGATGGTGGCCGTGGGACGGTCCAAGCGCACACCTCCCCTTAACACGGGCCGTGGCCCACGGTTGCGCCGTGGCCCGGCCCCACTGCCTGCGGTTGCGCAGTGTCTGCGTCGAGGAACCGCCCAGCAGCGCGCACGCGGGCGCAGGGACGGTGAGGAGGATGTCGGGGGCCTCGTGTGCGTGTGCGGGCGTTCGGGCTTCAGGAGCCGGAGGTTAGCGAGCCCTTCAGTCGCCACGCGCCGGTGGCCGGGAAGACCCAAGCCGTGAAGACATTCGTCTACAATCGGGTTTGGGTCCCACCGAAGCTCTGCCTGGTTCCTGTCTCTCAAATGGCCAGTTTGTAAAATCATTCGATCCACATGACTGCGCGCCCGAGTTTTGGTGTACGGTCTCTTGTGAAAATGCCACGGAAGCGACTGGTTGGCTTATCGGCCGGGGAGGCCGTACTGGGGCTCGTGATCGAGCAGCCCGACTCCGCCTCGCGGCTCGGCTCTCGCCTGGTCGAGCGCTTCCGCTCCGCGCAGTTCACCCGCTCCACCGCTCACAACGCGCTGAGTCGCCTCGCCCGGCAGGGACTCGTGCGGGTCGTTGCCGACGAGGACGGGCCGGAGGACTGCCGCTACGAGGCGACGCCGCTGGGCGTCGAGCACTTCCGCGCCTGGCTGTGCGCCTCCTCCGTCACGGCTCCGGCCCTGCGCGAGGAGCTGCACGCGAAGGTCGAGTTCTGCACCGCCGCCGACCTGCCGCAGCTGATCGAGGCGATCTGTGCTGAGGAACGGGCCTGCGCGAGCATGTTCGCGGCCGCCCAGGGGCGCCTCTCCGAGGCCGAGCTCGTCGCCCCGCGGTGCGCCACCGCTGAGCAGCGGTGGTCGGCGCTTGCGCGCCGGGCGGTCCTGCGCGACGAAGCGGCACTATGGGGCACGCGGTTTAAGCGCCTGGAGCGCCTGCGCGCGCGCCTGGAGGAGCTGGGCGAGGTTGCTGTCGAGTTGGGGTGCGAGGCTGTTGCGGGGACGGTCGAGGGGCCGGGGCGCCGCGAGGCGCCGCGCGACGTTGCCGTCGAGTCGGCGTACGAGGCTGTTGCGGGGACGGTCGAGGGGCCGGGGCGCCGCGAGGCGCCGCGCGACGTTGCCGTCGAGTCGGCGTACGAGGCTGTCGTGGGGACGGTCGAGGGGCCGGGGCGCCGCGAGGCGCCGCGCGACGTTGCCGTCGAGTCGGCGTACGAGGCTGTCGTGGGGACGGTCGAGGAGCCAGGGCGCCGCGAGGCGCCGCGCGACGTTGCCGTCGAGTCGGTGCGGGCGCGCTCGGCCGATTCGGCGCGCGTTGTTGGCGCTGCGCGTGTTGGCACGCTCGCCGTCGAGCCGCTGTTGGGGCGGGACGCGCCGCCGCTGGGCACGACGCCCAGCGCACACGCGCTCGGCGGGCGCCCCACACACGTGGACGATCCCCCCCGATGACCCTCCTGTCTCTTCAGGGCATCAGTCTGCGCTACCGGCGCGGGGACTTGGCCAGGTGGCTGCTGCGGTCCGTCTGGCTCGACGTCGCCCCCGGGGAGGTCGTCTCGGTCCTCGCGCTGCGCTCGCAGGGCAAGACCACGCTGCTGCGGCTCGCCGCCGGCATGGTGGCGCCGGACGAGGGGCGCGTGCTGCTCGGGCGGACCGACCTCGGCAGCCTCTCGGACCCCGCGCACGCGCGTGTGCTGCGCGAGCAGCTCGGGTGGGCTGGCCGTCTCGGTCCCGGCCTCGGCATGCAGATGCTTGACTACGTTGCGCTGCGGCTCACGCTCGGCGGGCGCTCGCACCGCCGGGCTGTGCGTTCGCTCGCGCTCGCCGCGCTCGAGCGGGTGGGCGTCGAGCACTGCGCCGAGCGGCGCTGGGGCGAGCTCTCCGACTGGGAGCGCGCGCTCGTGGAGCTCGCTCAGGCGCTCGCGAGCGCTCCACGGCTGCTGCTGATCGACGACCTGCTCGACGGGCTCGGGGCGCGCGAGACCGAGGAGGTGTCGGTGCTTGTGCGTGCGCTCGCCGAGGAGCTCGGCCTGGGCGTGTTGATGACCGTCTCCGACCCCGAGGCGGCACTCTGCTCACACCGCGTCCTCTCACTCGCGGGCGGGCGCCTGACGGTGCTCTCGGACGTTGGCGCTCAGGAGCCAGGTGTCGTGATCGACTTCCCGCATGGGCGCCCTCCGGGCCTGCGCGACGCACGCCGGGGGTGAGGTGTGGGGGAACTGCGCCTGCTGGCTGCGTGGGAGCTCCTCTACATCTACCGTGCCCGCCTGCGCGCGCGGCTCGTGCTCGTCCAGGAGCTGCTCGCGGTGCTGGGGCTCGCCGTGGGGGTGGCGCTGCTGTTCGCCTCCCAGGTCGCCTCCACGAGCCTCGCCGGTTCGATCCAGCAGCTAACCGCCGGTGTCGTGGGCCGTGCGAGTGTGCAGTTGGTGGCGCGCGCCCCGGACGGCTTCGACGAGCGGCTGCTGCGCCAGGTGCGCCGGCTGCCCGGGGTGCAGGCAGCGGAGCCGGTGCTCGAGCAGCGCGCCACCGTCCTCGGTCCGCTGGGCCAGCGCTCGGTCGACCTGCTCGCGGGCGAACCCCGCTACGTCCACCTCGGCGGTGGGCTGCTGACGCACTTCACGCTCGCGCAGCTGGCGGCACTGCGCATGATCGCGCTACCCGTCCCTCTCGCGCGTGCGATCGGGGTTGACTCGCTACAGACGGTCACCCTCGAGCTCGGCGCCTCCCGGCTCACCGTGCTGATGGGAGCCACGCTGGACGCTGGTGACGTCGGCGCGCTCGTCAACAGCCCGGTCGCGCTGGCGCCGCTGGCCTACGCACAGGCGCTGACCGGGCTGCGCGGCCGCGTGACCCGCATCCTGGTGCTCACCAGGCCGGGGCGCGCGCGCGAGGTGCGCCGCGAGCTCGCCGCGCCGGCGGCGGTGGCGCAGGCGAACCTCGAGCCGGCCGACCACGACGCGCAGCTGTTCGACACGGCCGCAGCGCCGGCAGACCAGTCCGAGGAGCTGTTCTCGGCGATCTCCGCGCTCGTGGGCTTCCTGTTCGCGTTCAACGCGCTGCTGGTCACCGTGCACCTGCGCCGTAGCCTGGTGGCGCTCCTGCGCCGGCAGGGCGCGACTCGCCCGATGCTTGTGCAGGTGCTGCTGTTCGACGCGCTCGTGCTCGGCGTGCTCGGCTCGTTGCTCGGTCTCGCGCTCGGCGAGGTGCTCTCGATCGCGGTGTTCCGCGCGAACCCCGGCTACCTCTCGTTCGCGTTCGCGGTCGGGGCGCAGCGGCTCGTGACCTGGCAGTCCGTCGCGCTGGCGGTCGGAACGGGGCTCGCGGCAGCCAGCATCGGCGTGCTGGCGCCGCTCTACGGGGTGCTGCGAGCACGCCTGCGCACTGCTCCGGCCCGGGCGGGCGTGGCTCAGATGCGGGTGGCCCTGCGGGCGGCGCTGGCTGCCTGGCGTTCACGACGGCGATCCTGCTCGTGCGCCCGCAGTCGGCGATCCTCGGCGCCGTCGCGCTCGTGGCGGCCCTGCTGCTCCTGCTGCCGCTCTGCTTCGACGCGATCCTCGCTAGCTTCGAGCGACTCCAGCGCCCGCTCTACGCGGCGTCAACCCGCCTCGCGCTCGTCGAACTGGGCACCCCCTCCAACCGCACGCGCTCGCTGGCGATCGCCGCCACAGGAGCGGTGGCGGTGTTCGGCTCCGTGGCAGTCGAGGGCGCGCGGCTCAACCTGCAGCGCGGCCTGGACGCGTCGGTGCGGGACATCGGTGCGAACGCGGCGGTCTGGGTGAGCCCCCAGGGGGAAGCCGACGCGTTCACGACGATCCCCTTCAGCGGCCCGCCGGCGCGGGACCTGGCCCGCCTGCCGGGCGTGGCCGCGGTGGGGGTGTACCGCGGCGGCTTCCTGGACTGGGGGAACCGCCGCGTCTGGGTGCTCGCGCCGCCGCGTGGGGCGGCCCACCCGGTGCCGCCCACCCAGCTCGTGCGGGGTTCCCTGCAGCAGGCCACCGCGGCGCTGCGCGGGAGCGGCTGGGCGGTCGTCTCGCAGGCCCTGGCGGCCGCCCACCACCTGCGCCTCGGCGAGCGCTTCGTCCTACCCGCACCTCGTCCTACCGTGTTCCGGGTCGCGGCGCTGAGCACGAACCTCGGCTGGCCGCCGGGCGCGATCCTCCTGAACGCGGAGGACTACGCGCGCGCATGGGGCTCCGCTGACGCGAGCGCCCTCCAGATCCGCCTCGACCGCGGCGCCTCGCCGGGGGTAGTGCGCGCCGAGATCCAGCGTGCCCTGGGGCCGGACACGGGGCTGCTCGCGCAGACCGCCTCCCAGTGGGTCGGCCACCACTACACGACCACGCGTCAGGCGCTCTCACGCCTGACGCAGATCGGCGCGCTCGTGCTGATCGCCTCGGTGCTCGCGATGGCGGGCGCGATGGGCTCAATGATCTGGCAGCGCCGCCCGCAGCTCGCCTACATCAAGCGTCAGGGCTACCGGCGGGGGGTGCTGTGGCGGGCGCTCCTGTGCGAGAGCGCGCTGCTGCTCGGCTCGGGCTGCCTGCTGGGGGCGCTCTTCGGGGTCTACGGCCAGCTGCTCTTGAGCCACGCGCTGGCGTCCGTCACCGGCTTTCCGATCGTCTTCTCGGTGGGCGGCGTGACGGCGCTCTGGAGCTTCGCGCTGGTGTCTGCGACTGGGGTGGCGATCCTCGCGCTTCCGGGCTATCTTGCGGTACGTGTGCGTCCGACAACTGTCAGCGCTGCCTAGCGCTGCGACGCGCGAGCTGGTCTGGGGTCTGAGGGAGGTCGCGCGGGAGGTTCGCTGCTGGCGCTCGCGGGCTGCAGGGATCCCGGACGCAGCGCTGCGCACCGCCGCGCTGGACTCGCTCGCGCGCAAGCGCGCGAGCACCGACGGCGCCGCGCTCTTCTGGACCCTTCCGGCCTCGCGCAGCCCGAACCTGCTGCGCCTGCTCGTTGCCTTCGAGGTGATGGCGGACTTCCTCGACAGCGCGTCCGAGCGGGGGTTGCGCGCGGGTGCTGCCGGGGAGGGAGGGGTGCGCGGGGGCGGCGCGAGCGGGGGAGGTGTGCACGCGAGCGCGGCGAGCGGCATCCAGTTGCACCTGGCGCTCTCCGAGGCGCTGGACCCGGGCGCGCCGGTGTCCGCCTACTACTGCCACCACCCGTGGCGCGAGGACGGTGGCTACCTGCGTGCGCTCCTCGACGCCTGCCGCGGGCGCTGCGCGCGACTCCCCTCCTACGAGCGCGTGCGTGCGCCGGCGATCCAGGCGGCGACCCTCGCGCGCGTGCTCGGCCTCAACCACGAGCCCGACCCCGCTGCGCGCGACGCGGCGCTCGGCGAGTGGGCGCGGCGGGAGGCCCACGGGTGGGGGGATCTCGAGTGGTTCGAGTCCACCGCGGCGGCCTCCGGCTGGCTGACGGTGCTGGCGCTGCTCGCGCTGGCTGCCGCGGGAGGGCTGGACGAGCGTCGGGTGCTCGACACCTACACCGCGTACCTGCCCTGGATCTCGCTGGCGGGCACGATGCTCGACAGCTACGCCGACTCGGCGCAGGACGCGGCGGATGGGGAGCACAGCTACATCGCGCACTACCCCTGCGCCGAGGAGGCGGTGGAGCGCCTGGGGGTCCTGGTGCGCGAGGCGGCGCTGCGGGCGCGAGCCCTGCCAGACGGCCCGCGGCACACAGTGCTGGTGGCTTGCATGGTTGCGATGTACCTCTCGAAGGATTCCGTGCGCACACCGGAGCTGCGCGCGAGCACACTGCACCTCGCTCGCGCCTGTGGCTCTCTGGCGAGAGTGCTTTTGCCGGTGCTGCGTGTGTGGCGCGTGATGTACGCGCAGCGCGACGAGTAGTGTCCGCCACGCCGACGCCGACACGTGAGGTGTTCGCGTTCGCTTGGAGCTGTGTGCGAGCACGCGCCGTCCGCATGTGCCAGTGGTTCGCCGGCGAGTGCTTTTGCCGGTGCTGTGCACGTGGAGCGAGCGAGCAGTGGCCAGCTCCAGTGGCCTCCCTCCCTTACGCAGCTTTTTGTCTGCGCTTTTTTGGTTTTATGAAAACGCGCTGAGTGCTTGGGAGGTGCCGTTTACGCAACGATCGGTTGCGTGAGGGTCCACGGAAACGCAGCTGCGCTCGACCGGCCCGGCGTCGGGTGGGCGCCCGAGGAGAGGTGCGGTGAGGGAGGGCCGCAGCCGCGGCTGTGAGCGGGTTGCGTGACCGAGGCGTGGGCCGTGCGTCGCCGGGGGCGCGCGGCCCACGCGCGGGTGCCCGAGCGGCCGGGACGAAGGCGCCGGCTGCGCGCGGCCAGCCGCCTCGCGCGACGGCCGTTCAGAGCCCCGGCGGCGCGTGGCGCGAGCCCGTTCCCCACCTGCTCGAGTCGCGCTACTCGCAGTCGCTCGAGCGCGGCCTCGCGATCCTCGAGTGCTTCACCCCGGAGCGTCCCGTGTGGGGGATCGCGGAGCTCGCCGACGAGCTGGGGATGAGCCGCTCCACCACGCACCGCTACGCGCTCACGCTGACGGAGCTCGGCCACCTGGTGCGCGCCCCCCGCCGCCGCTACCGGCTGGGGTTGGGGGTCACCCGATTAGGGCTCTCGACGCTGAGCGCGACGAGCCTGCGTACGCATGCGCAGCCGCACCTGGAGGAGCTGGGCAGGCGGGTTCCGCACACGCTCGCGCTCGCTGTGCTGGAGGGTCCCGAGGTCCTGTACGTGGACTGCGTCCGCGGCAGCCGCCGGGGGCTCCACCCGGTCGATCTCGGGTTGGGCGAGGGCGCGCGCCTGCCGGCGCACTGCACGGCGATCGGCAAGCTGCTGTTGGCAAACCTTCCGGCGCCCGAGCAGCGCGATCTGATCGCGGAGCTCAAGCTGGCGCGGCGAGGACCGCGCACGATCGTGAGCCGGGCCGCGCTGCGTCGGGAGCTCGCCCAGCTCCACGAAGCTGGCCTTGCCACGGGCGAGGAAGAGCTCGCGCCGGAGCTGTTGGAGCTTGCGGCCCCGGTGCGCTCGCACGCGGGGGAGCTGCTTGCGGCGGTGAGCATGATCGCGCACCGCTCAACGATCTCCCTCGATCACCTCGTCGAGCACCTCGGTCCTCACCTGATCTCCACCGCCGACCGCATCTCCGCGCAGGTCGGCTTTCGCCGGGAGGACGAGCGCGCGGCTGGGGGGGGGGGGGGGGGGTAGGGAGGCGAGTTGGGAGCGGGAGAAGGGAGGGGGAGAAGTAGAGAGGAGGCGGTGGTGGTAGGAGGAGGAGAGCAGGAGGGGAGGAGGTGGGGGCAGGAGGGAGGGGCGTCTACGGGCAGGTGACCATCAGTGAGAACGGGCTGTCGGTGGGGACAGCGCCTTCATAGGTCATCACCGTGATCGTGTGTTCGCCGGTCACCGCCTGGGCCGTGTCGTCAACTCCGCTCGCGTTGACCGTCACCACGACGGCGCACTCGGTGAGTTTTACGCCTGTTCCATCCGACAGTGTGTACGTGCCGGTCGATGCGTGTTCGACGGTGAGCATTTCACCCACCAGCGTGTCCTCGACCCCTGCGGACGTTACGGTCGCCACCTCTGTTAGGCCGGCGCCTTTGGCGCCTCGTGGCCCGGTTTCGCCAGTGGCTCCGGTCGCACCCGTAGGACCGGTGGCTCCAGTTGGCCCCGCAGGGCCGGTCGCGCCCGGTTCGCCGGCTGACCCGCTGGCTCCCTGCGGGCCAGTGGGTCCGGTCGCGCCGGTTGGTCCGGTTTCGCCGGTCACCCCGGCAGCACCACTTGCGCCGGTAGCTCCCGTTTCACCCGTACCGCCAGCAGGGCCCCGCGGGCCGATGGGGCCCGTTGGGCCTGTGAATCCTTCGATCCCTGGTTCACCGGTCGCGCCAGTCGGACCAATAGGGCCGGTAGCACCTGTGGGGCCGGTCGCGCCGGCGCCCGGGCCGGGTGGGCCGGTAGCACCGGTCGCACCCGGTGGGCCGGTCGGACCAACTGGTCCGGTCACGCCGCGCAGTCCCACGGATCCGGTTGCGCCGGGAGCACCGGTTGCTCCTGTGACTCCCTGAGGCCCCTGGAGCCCTTCGGCACCCCGTTCGCCGCTCAGACCGTTGGCGCCGGGTGAACCCGTTGGGCCGGGGGGACCAGTCGCGCCAGGGGGGCCAGCGGGGCCACGCAAAATACTCTTGCTCCTCGGCTTCGCCCTGGAGTGGACTACGGATCGAGCCCCGGCGGCGTCGGCCGAAGGGGTGGTCGTGCCCAGTGCGAGCATGCCGAGCAGGCTGCTGCCGAACAGGCTTCGACCGACTTTGAGAGTTGTCTGACGCACGCGGTGCATATGCACACTAGTTCAGCGGGTTAGCATACATGGTACCAAATGACCGTCGGCCGTTCGTCAATCTGCCTGTGCATGATCGTCAAGGACGAGGTCGTCGTCCTGGAACGCTGCTTTGACTCATGCCGTGAGCTGGTCGACTACTGGGTGATCTGCGACACAGGGTCCACAGATGGCACGCAGGATCTGATTCGTCGCGCGCTCGGGGGGATACCCGGTGAGTTGCACGAGCACAAGTGGGTCGACTTCAGCCACAACCGCAGCGCACTAATGCGCGTTGCTCACAGCAAGGCCGACTACCTGCTCTTGCTTGACGGCGACATGACAGTCACGCAGTATCAGCCGCTGCCCGCTCTCACCGCCGACTCATACATGCTGCGTCAGGGCAACGAGCTCAGCGGATACCGCAACAAGCGGCTCGTGCGTGGGGACCTTCACTGGCGCTACGTCGGCTCGACGCACGAGTACATCGAGTGCGCTGACGCCGAGGAAAGCGTCGAGCATCTCGACTCGCTCGTCATCGAGCACCACGCGGACGGACATAGCTGGAGTCACAAGTTCGAGCGCGATCTCCACCTGCTGAGGGAGGATCTGCGCCGCGACCCGAACAACAGTCGCACCGTGTTCTACCTCGCGCAGACCTATCGTGACATCGGTACCCAGAGCGATGACGAGGCCACGCTCGGACTCGCGCTCGAGCACTACCAGTGTCGCGCAGAGTTGGGTGGCTGGGTGGAGGAGACGTACTTCGCTCGTTACCAAGTTGGCGTCCTCAGCGCCCGGCTGGGTGACTGGCCCGGAGCCGTCGACGCGTTCATGTCGGCGTGGGAGCAGCGCCCTGCCCGCCTGGAGGCAGTGCACGATCTCGTAGTCGGCTTGCGCGAGCGCGGCCTCTACCGTGCGGCACACCAGTTCACGCGACTGGCTGCGGACCTGCGCCCGCTGCCGGTGCCCGACGACATCCTGTTCGTGGCTCCCTGGATCTACGAGTGGGGGATGCTGTTCGAGTACTCGATCACCGCCTACTGGTGCGGGGAGTGGAGCGCCTCGATCCTCGCCTGCAAGCGGCTGCTCGCGATCGACTCGCTGCCTGCGCCCCACCGCCGCCAGACCCGCGCCAACCTGCGGCACGCTCTCCGCGAGAGGGTACGCCAGGCGACTGCGCAGCCGCCCCTGCCACCGCGTAGGCTGCCGCACGTGGGAACGCCGACCCGAGGCCGTCCGCAGGGTCTTTAACTACCGAGGGCCCGCACCAGGCGGGCCCTCGGTACTCACTGTGGCTCTGGCCTACTTCTTGCTCTTCTTGCCTTTCTTGCCACCCTTCTTCTTCTTGGAGGCCGCATGCGCCTTCTTGCCCTTGACCTGGACCTTGGGCGGGTCGAGCGCTCCGGCGAGCGGCGTCACCAGCGGCTTAGCCAGCGCTGCCACTTCTTTTTCGTGCTGCGCTACTTCCGCTTCGCGCCTTGCCTTTTCGGCCGCTGCTTCTGTTTCGCGCCTTGCCTTTTCAGCGGCTTCTTCTGCTGCGCGTTTTTCGTTGTTTTTGGTGATTTCTTCGGCGGTCCTTTTTTCGAATTCTTCTTTCGCCTTTTCTTTTTCACCCTGTCGCTTTTCGGCCGCCTCTTCCCGTTCGATTCGGGCTTTTTCAGCGGCTTCTTCTCTTGCGTTTCGTTCCTTTTCGGCCTTTACTTCTTTTTCGGCCTGTGTCTTCTTTTCTTCGGCCGCTTTTTCTTCGGCGGCTTTCTTTTCTTCGGCGGCTTTCTTTTCGGCGGCCGCTTTTTCTTCTGCTGCTTTCTTTTCTGCCGCTTCCTGCTTTTCTTTGGCTTCCTTCGAACCGATGTTCGTCGAGAAGTCGACCATGTGATCGCGGACAATCTCCTCGCCTTCGTACCTGGCGGTCAGGTTGACCGATGAGGTCGTGCTGTTGACCAAGTCGATCGCGGCCAAACCGAGGTCATTGGTCGTCACGCAGAGGTGATCGGAGCCTTCGTCTGAAGGATCCCTCACATCGCTGCCGCCGAGGTAGACCACGCTGCCCTTGCCCAGCAAGCCGCTTGGATCTTCCAGCTTGTCCCCGTTCGTGGGGTTGGTGAACTGGTAGAGCCCGGTTTCCTGCTGTGCGTGGAAGCACACGGTCTCACCGACGATCGGACGCCCGTCGATGTCCTGCGCCTTGGCGACGACGATCCGAACGTTCTGTTCTTCTTTGCCGTTGCCCTTGGGGAACTCAAAGAATTCCTTTTCCCACAGCGACCTGACTT
Source organism: uncultured Solirubrobacterales bacterium (assembly GCA_963706545.1). Taxonomy (GTDB): domain Bacteria; phylum Actinomycetota; class Thermoleophilia; order Solirubrobacterales; family Solirubrobacteraceae; genus Palsa-744. The sequence goes on along the minus strand of OY970161.1, from coordinate 3,490,937 downwards.
TCTTGACCAGCGATTCTTCCGAATTCTCCGCCGGGTAATCGACCGACTGGTACGGATACACGGCCGTGGCAGAGATCGACGATTCGCCGATGACTTCTTTGTACAGGCCCTTCAGGTCGCAGCCGCCGTCGGCGTTCTTGACGATCTTGCCCGCTTCGCTTTCGCCTTCGACTCCACCGAACACCGGGATGTGGTTGAAGTAGAACCCGTCACCCGGTGTGTACTTCACGAGCACTTCGCCACGCTCGTCCGTGTAGAACGTTTCATTCAACGAACCGCTCGGAGTCTGGTAGTAGCTGGGGCCCTCGCCTTCGTTGCGCTGCAGACATCCCGTCGATTCCGCGATGCGTTCTCCGCTGCTGTGAACCGACGTCCAGAACGTATACGGTTCGGGGTGTTTGTTCAGGAACGCCGGGAAGTCTCCGCCGGGGCTCGGGCCGTCGATCCCAGACGCCTGGGGAACGGGACGATCGGTGGCGGGGATGTACGCGCCGTAGTACGGGTTGTCCGAGTAGATTTCAGCCTTGTCCGCACCTGAGATTTGACCGACGCCACCCAGGCCACCTTCGTTCGGCGCAAGATGCACGTCGATGCGAATGGCGGGCATCGGAGCGTCGTCAGCGTTGAGAATGCCATTGCTAATGAGCGTTTCGGGGGCCTGCGGATCGTACGGTCCGAATACGCTTGTGTTCAGGCTGTCTTCCGGGCTTCCGTGGATGTCCCACAGGTCTGGGTTGGTGCCCTCCGGTTCCAGTTCTTCGGAGCTGGTCGCCAGCGTATCGGCCAGGGTCGCCCAGCTTTCGGGCAGCGTGTAGCTCGTTTCGGGGAGGAGGTTGTGCAGCGCCGAGCCCGGTTCGACCGGGAAGCTGCCCGTCACCTTGACCTGAACGAGACCCTTGTCCGCGTTGGTTTCGGGTTCCGAGAACGGCGACGGCACGAATTCGCCGTTGCCCGAGGGGTCGCCCCCGTAGGGGAGCTCGGCAAGCGACGGCTTGTTGACCGTCAGCCAGATCACCAGGAACTGATGCGAGAACACGATCGATCCCGCTGCGTTCGTGACGACCGCCCTGATCCGGGCAAGGCCGGGATTGAGCGACTTGTAGTCGATCTTCACGCAGCCGGCGCCAATCGAGGCCTGGGGGCTGCCTTCACTCGGAGCGAAGAACGCCGAGGACCCGGGATCGGGCGCCGGGAGCTCAGCCGCTTCGGGCCGGCCGGACCAGTCCTCGAGCTGAAAGTTGGCGCGCTGGCCGCCGTCTTCGCTGGTTTCGATGGCCGGGTCGCACACCACGAGGCGCACGTGCTCGCCCACCCACGCCACATATGGGACGTTGGCGCTCTGCGGGCCGTCAGCTGCCGGCCCCGGGTTAGGAGCGGCAACGGCGCCTGCCGTGAGCGAGCCCAGGGCCAGCACCGCCGCTCCTGCCGCGGAAGCTAGTCCCGCGATCATTTTCCTTTTGTTTTGTGGTCGCATTTGTGTGCGGCCTCCTCCTTGACTTAGAGTGGACTGAGTGCCTTCCGATTGACAGGACAGACTTGCCTTCCAATCGACACGACAGGCGCATGACAGACCTACAACGGCCTATCAGCGGGCCGGATACTATGGATCGAGCGAGCCCGCCACAATCATCAGGTGGGGTAGTCTTTGCCCCCTGTCAAACGGGTAGGTAAACCACTACCCCAAGCGACGTGTATGTGAGAATCCGCAGTGCTGAGGCGGAAAACTCCACGGCTGGTCGCAGGCGGTCAGCATGCGGAGGGCGGTCCGGGCTGTGCTGCCGGCTCCTCGTTACTTGACATATTCGAGCTTTCTGCGATATCTCCCTGCCTGCGACCCACGGCTTGCATCGCCTGCACCCGGTTGCGCACGCCCAGCTTGGAGTAGATCGTGCGCAGGTGAAACTTGACCGTGTTTGAGGAGATCGTCAGTTGCGCGGCGATCTCCTTATTGCTCATCCCAGCAGTGAGGAGCTCGAGGACCTCGCGCTCGCGCACGCTTAATGCTGCCAGCGGGGCATCCGGTTGCAGCGACGCCGCCTGCCAGCCGACGGGCATCACCGCGCGTCCCTCGAGCACGTGGCGCAGGGCGAAGGTCATCTCCTCGACCGTGTCGGAGGTGAGCACGACGCCCTCCGCCTGCTCGTCGATCGCGCAGCGCACCACAGCCGGCGTTGCGACCTCGCAGAGCAGCAGGATCTTCAGTTCCGGATGCGCACGCTTGATCTCGGCTACCGCCTCCGGACCGGCATCGGGATCGTCGGTGTAGACGATCGCGGCCTGCAGGTTCAGCTCGTCCGCACGCGAGCCCGTCTCCAGATCGCGGCAGCTCGAGTAGGCGCCCACCACCTGGTTGCCGCTTTTCGTGAGCATCCATGCGAGTGCCTCGGTGGCGAGCGCTCCAGCTCCACCAACGATCGCGATCCTGGGCTCAAGCGCCGCCACTGGTCATCTGCGCATGCTGATTGGCGGCCTCGACACGATTGCGTACCCCCATCCGCGCATATAGCGCGCGGATATGGAACTTGATCGTGTTTGAGCTCAGGTTGAGATCCCTGGCGATCTCGTCGTTACGCCGCCCCTGGGCGATCAGCGCGAGTATTTGCCGATGACGCGGGCTCAGCCCGCCTCGCGCTCCCGGGTGCGGGGCGACCACCCGCTGCCAGCCGGCCGGCATGACGGTGCGCCCAGTGGTGGTGTACCTGATCGCAGCTCGTATGTCCTCTGGCGAGTAGCTCTTGAGGAGCACCCCACTCACCCGGTGGTCGATTGCGCAGCGAACCACTTCCTCGCAGAGCTCCCCGCAGAGCATCACGATCCTGGACTTCACGCGCGCCGAGCTCAGCGCGCCGACGGCGCTTCGGCAATCGCCGAGATCGCCTCTGTCGCTGTCGAGCAGAAGCACCGCCGGCGGGCTCTTTCCATCGGCGGCCAGGAAGTGGTGGGCTGACTCGAACGTCCCCAGTACGTTGAGCCCGTCCTGCGCCGTCAGCAGGCTCGCGGTGGCTTCCCGCAGCAGCCGCTGCCCGCCGATCAGCGCCAGCGTTATGGTCGGGCTAGGGGGAACGAGGGGCGATCCCGCTGGCGACCAGTCGCTCCACGAGGCAGGTCTGCTCGCAACGCTTGCAGCGGCTAGCGGCGCATACGCGACGGCGTCCGGGCCCTGGGAGCTATCTCGACGCGACTCATTGGTCTCCGACGGCATTCTCAACCTTTTCTGTGCGCGCTTTTTGCCCGTCGCTGCTCGGCGTTGTCCGTCTACACCAGCGTCGCCCCGGGACACCGTGTCCCACGGGGCCGGAGAATCTAAAAATGCAGTTTCTAAACCAAACCTGGACAGTTGTTCCAGTCGGAACCATACCAGGCATCGCTAGCTCCTGCGTAGGGGGGCGTTTATGACGACCCGGCTGAGTAGTTCTGTCTGCTTGACGCGCTCTGCTCAGCGACGCTCGGTCTCGAACATCGCCAACGCATGAACGCCGGCAGGGTGGGCGCGCAGCTCGCGCACGACCCCGGCGGCGTAGGCGGGCAGCTCCTCGGGCCGCGGCAGTGCCACTCCGTAGTCGGCCGGCATCAGCATCGGCGCGGCCAACGCCGAGAACGTCAGGTCGGCGGCGGTGAACTGCTCGCCGCACATGTAGGGCCGACCGTCGGCCAGGCGCTCGCCGACCGCGTCGAACGTGTCTCGCACCTCGGCCTCGGCCCTGACGGCCGTGGCAGACGTGACGTCGAGGACATGCGCAACGATCGCCAGCACCGCGGGGTAGCCGACGCGCAGGCTTGCCCGCTCCCAGGCAGGGACGCCAGCGCAGCCATATGAGAGCGCGAGATCGCGGCGCTTGCGCAACTGCTGATACATCCAACACCGCGATGAGGGACCCAGGCGTGCGTTGAAGTCGGCCTCCAGCCGCCGCACCTCGGCCGCCCGTTCGATGTCCTCCGGATACAGCCCACGGCCCTCTGGGGACTGCGTATCGGCCCACGTGAGGATGTCTGCGGAGTCGGCCAACACACCGTCGGGGCCCACGAACACGGGCACGGTGAGGCCACCGCCGGCGCGCAGCGTCGCGGCGCGATGGAACGCCTGGACATGAGCGCGCTCCCGATACGCCACGCCCGCGCGCTCCAGCGCCCACCGCGCCTTCTCGCAGTAGTGGCTGATCGGGATCGTTACGAGCGTACTACCGGTCTGCTTCGTGGGCATGCTCTGTCCAGGTTACGCGTACAGGTCAGACAGCGCGCACCCACCAACCCTTTGCGCTTTCGGGTGCTGGGCCCCAGCACAGTTGAGCGGCTCATGGGGATTTACGAGCGATGAGACCTCCGCCAGGGGGCTGCTAGGTGCAGCCTCTGGCGTTATGTCCTGGTCTGAGCTGCGGCTAAGGGCCTATCCCTGTAGGGCGGTTGCTGTGCGCGCGGCGTGGGCTCGCTTGAAGGCGATCATGCCGCTGGCGAGCTGGAGGAGAGCGAGGTGGTTCTCGTCCTTCTTGGACCAGCGGACCAGGATCGCCCGGTTGCGGTTGAGCCATGAGTGACAGGCCTCGACGACCCACCGCCGTGCTCGCCAGTCCGGGTTGCGGGCCTTGAGATCGATCTCCTCGCCGCGCGCCCGGATGTGTGGTGTGAGCTCGCGGTCTTCGAGCAGATCACGGACGACGGGGAAATCGTAGCCCTTGTCCAGGCAGAGACCTTGGGGGTGGGCCTTGGTTGGTTTCGGACGCTCGATCGGGACCGAGTCGAGCGTCTCCTTCAGCAGCTTGTGATCGTTGCGGTTCGCGCCGTCGTGAGCAAGCCCGACCGGGACCCCACGCGCCTCGACGAGGAGCGAGCGCTTCGCCCCCCCTTGGCTCTATCAGTGGGATTGGGACCAGTCTTCGGCCCGCCGAGCGGCGCTTTGCTCATCGCGCCGTCCGCTGCCAGCCACGACCAGTCGATACCGATCTCCTTGTCGTAATCGAGCAGGCCCTGGCGCCAAATCTCGTGGAAGACTCCGGCTCGCTCCCACTCCTGAAAGCGCCGGTGGGCAGTAGAGGAGTTGCACACCCCAGTCGCGTCGAGCGCGTTCCACTGCATGCCAGTGCGCAGGACAAGCAAGATCGCGTCCATCACCTGGCGCTTGGGAAGACCACGCCGGTGAGTTCCCAACGGATGCTCGGGGGCAGCCGGCAGCAAAGGCTCGATCTGCTCCCACAACCACTCCGGCATACGCCAGCCATCATCGCGGTCAACCAAACCCATCTCCAACCTCCTATGTCCGATCAACAGATCAGACATCCAGTTCGCCACGACCGAGCAGAATCCCTCCTACAGGGATAGGCCCTAAGGCGGCCTGCACAGTCGAGTAGAAGTGGGTGATCGCGGGGCTGTCGATGACGCTGTGGAGGATGTCGCAGACCTGCCCGATGTCGCGGGCTAGGAGCATCTCCACATCGCGCTGGGCCAGGTCTTCTGCCAGGGTGGCGAGCATCCGGGCGGCCGTGACATCGATGAAGGGGATTGTCTCGGCGTCGAGGATCACGGCGGTGATGCCCTCGGCCTCGGCAGCGCCCATGATGCGGGTCCGTATGGCGTCGGCGTTGGCGAAGTACAGGCTGCTCTCGATCCGCAGCACGGCGACGTGCGGGGGGAGCTCGTTGTTGGGGTGGCGGTCGATGTCGCTGTAGCGGCCCTCGGGGCCTGGTTCGCGTCCGAGTGTCGCGATGTAGGGCCGAGAGGCACGGTAGATCAGCAGCAGCAGCGAGATGCCGATGCCGATGAACAGGCCGGGGAGGGTGTCGAAGACGGTGACGCCGAGCAGGGCAGCGATCGCGGCGATGAAGTCGGGGCGTGAGGCGAACCCGCCAGCCATCCACGGCGATAGCCCCGCAGGGAGGGGAACAGCCAGCTCAAGCGCTCTGCCTAACCGGAGCCTCGAGTTCGCCGTTTTCCGGGTCAGTCTCGGGCGAACGCCATCCGCGCCTCGTTGGCGAGATCGACGAAGGGTTCGCCGCTAACATCCACGACTGCCCGCAGGATCGTGCCGCCGACGAGCGGCCAGGGCGACTCGCCCGGATAGTCGTCGGTGACCGGCTCCGCGCCGTCCCTGCCGATGTTCAGCCCCTCGCCGCCGATCGCGAACTTGCCCGGCTGGGTCTTGATCTGGCCCTCGCCGACCTGGGCGTCGCGGATGTGCAGGGTGAGCGCTCCCTCAGCTGGCATCGTGCCCTCCTGCATCTCGAAGGAGGCGGACAGCACGACACGGCCGGTAGGGACAGGCTCGCTCGACTCGATGATCTGATCGAACTCGCCGACCCAGTTGTAGACGTACTTGAGCTTGCGATCCTTGATGTACAGCGCGTGACCCCCGAAGCGCGAGCCGTGGGCGAACAGGACGCCGCTGGCCTCCGCGGTGTCGATCTCGACCTCGACTGCAATCGTGTACGAGCGGCCACGAAGGTTCGGCGCGACGGACTCCGGCACCTCGGCGCAACCGGGATAGTAGACGTAGCGGTTGCGCGGTTTGGAGAGCTGTGGGCGATCGGTTGTGAGGATCTCGATCGCGTTGCGATTCTCCAGCGGCAGCGCTTCGTAGCGGCCCGCCTCAGCCCACCAGAGACCGATCAGTTCCTGCAGCTTCTCCGGATGCTGCGCCGCGAGATCGTGGCACTCGCAGGGGTCGTGCTCAGTGTCGAACAGCTCCCAGCGTTGCGTCGCGTAACCCGCCCAGGCGTCCGGCGCAGCCGGTGAGAGCGCGGCTGCCTTCCAGCCCTGATGCCAGATCGCGCGGGTGCCTCCCATCGAGTAGAACTGCGTCTGCTTGGCCGTCTTCGCCTCGGAGTCGGCGAACGTGGCAGCGAAGCTGACGCCCTCTAGCGGGTGCTGGGTGTAGCCCTTGAGCACCTCCGGCGGTTCGATGCCGAGACCCTCGTAGATCGTCGCGACGATGTCCACCGCGTGCACGTACTGGCGGCACATGCCTCGCTGCTCGATCCGCTTGGGCCAGGAGACGATCATCGGATCGGCGGTGCCGCCCTCGTAGTTGGAGTAGCGCTTCCAGAGCTTGAACGGCGTGTTGAAGGCCCACGCCCATCCGGTTGGATAGTGGTTGTAGGTGCGGGGGCCGCCGAGCTCGTCCAGGTGCTTGAGGTTGTCCTCGGTGCTGTCGGGCAGCCCGTTGAACATCTTGTTCTCGTTGAACGAGCCGTTGGGACCGCCCTCGCCGGAGGCGCCGTTGTCGGAGACGAGCACGATCAGCGTGTTATCGAGCTGGCCGCTCTGCTCGAGATAGGCGAGCAGGCGCCCGATCTCATTGTCGGCGTGGCTGAGGAAGCCTGCGTACACCTCTGCCATCCGGGCGAACAGGCGCTGCTCGTCCTCAGATAGGGAGTCCCAGGGACGAACCGTGTCGAGCTCCGGCCACGGGGTACCGCTCTCGCTCGTCTGATCGATGTACGGATTGATCGGCGAGAGCTCGGCGTGCTCGGGAACGATGCCCGCCTTTTTCTGGCGGTCGAAAACAAGCTCGCGGTAGGCCTCATAGCCCATGTCGAACTTGCCCTTGTACTTGTCCGCCCACTCCTTCGGGACATGATGCGGCGCGTGACAGGCGCCGGGGCAGAAGTACAGGAAGAACGGCTTTTCCGGTGCCACTGCCTTGGCGTCGCGGATGAACGCCAGCGCTCGGTCGGTGAGGTCGGTCGTCAGGTGATAGCCCTCCTCGGGCGAGGCTGGCTGCTCGACTGGGTGGTTGTCGTAGACGAGATCCGGATACCACTGGTTGGTCTCCGCGCCCAGGAACCCGTAGAAGCGCTCGAAGCCGCGACCGATCGGCCACTGGCGCTTGACGGACGCCATGTTCATCTCATCCTCGGCAGTCAGGTGCCACTTGCCGGTCATGTAGGTGTTCCAGCCCCGCTCGCCGAGCACCTCCGCGATCGTGCCGCACTCGAACGGGATGTGACCGTTGGAGCTCGGAAAGCCCGATGCGGCCTCGGTGATCGTCGCCATCCCGTTGGTGGTGTGGTTGCGGCCGGTCATCAGGCACGAGCGCGTGGGGGAGCAGAGCGCCGTGGTGTGAAAGTTCGTGTACAACAGCCCGCGCTCGGCGATGCGGTTGATGTTGGGGGTCTCGATCAGGCCACCGAAGCACTCCATCGCGGAGTAGCCGACATCGTCGAGGACGATGTACAGAACGCTTGGGGTTCCCTCTGGCGCAATCGGCTGCGTGTACGGACCCCAATCCGGAACCGACTCCGTCACGTTGACATTGACGACGCCTTTGAACGGCCTGGCCATGGACTCACTCTCCTTCGGCTCTCGAGCTGAACGGCCCATCCCGAAAAATGGGGCGGACCGGCAACAGAACAGTGGCGCACCATCGGGGCTCTGCTGCTCAAGCGCGCGTGAGATGCAGACGCGCGTGAGACGCAGAGCTACAGCAGAGAAGCCTGCGCCCGTACGGGGTGAGCAGGCATCACCCGATCGGGGTGAGAGCACCGACCCTCAGCTTCTACCATCCGATTGGGATGAGCCACGAGGACACGGTCCAGATCCCGGCGGGGCGCTTCCGGATGGGCTCAGCCGACTTCTACCCCGAAGAGGCGCCGGTCCGCGAGGTGGAGGTCAGCGACTTCGCGATCGACCGCGGACCAGTCACGGTCGCGCAGTTCGCCCGCTTCACCGCAGAGACTGGGTACCTCACCCTCGCCGAGCGTCCCCCCGATCCCGCCCAGTACCCCGACGCCGATCCCTCACTCCTGCGCGAGGGATCGATCGTCTTTCATCCCACGCCCGGCCCCGTGCCGCTGCAGGACCCGAGCGGCTGGTGGGCCTACCTGCCCGGCGCGAGCTGGCGAGCACCCTGGGGGCCAGACAGCGACAACGCCGGGCGAGACAATCATCCGGTCACCCACGTCGCCTTCCAAGACGCCGAGGCGTACGCGACGTGGGCCGGCAAGCAACTGCCGAGCGAGGCCGAGTGGGAGTACGCGGCACGCGGCCGACTCGACGGTGCTGTCTTCGCCTGGGGCAACCAGGAGCGACCCGGTGGCGAGCTGATGGCGAACTTCTGGCAGGGTGAGTTCCCCTGGCGCAACACCGGAGCGAAGGGGTGGCGTGGCACATCGCCCGTCGGGCTCTTCCCCGCGAACGGCTTCGGACTCTACGACGCCACGGGCAATGTCTGGGAGTGGACGACCGACTACTACGCCGCCCGCAACCCAGACTCCGAGGCGATCTGAGCCATCCTGTGTTTGACGGAGACTTCGAGGCCAGGGTTTGCCTGGCGGAGGGAGAAGTCTCGGCTCATGGCACATGCGAGGAAGTATTCAAAGGAGTTGCTGGACCGCGGGACGCGTTTGGTGTTCGAGTCTGGGCGTCCTATCGCGCATGTCGCGAGGGATCTTGGGATCGAGAGCGAGACGCTTCGCAAACACGTCCGGCAGACCGAAGCAGATGAGGGCCGACGCAAAGACGTCCTGAGCAGCCAGGAGCGTGAGGAGATCAAATCGTTGCGTCGTGAGGTTGCGCAACTGCGCCGAGCGAACGAGATCCTGAAGGCCGCCAGCGTGTTTTTCGCGGGCGAGCTCGATCCACACCGTCCGAAGTGAGCGCGTTCATCGACGAGCATCGTGAGCGCTTCGGGGTCGAGCCGATCTGCGAGACCCTGGGCGTGTCGGCGTCCGCCTATTACCAGCGGGCGACCGGAGAGCGCTCAGCACGAGCCGTCGAGGATGAGCGGCTGCTCGGCGTGATCGAAGCGCTGCACGTCGTGAACTACTGCGCCTACGGATCACGGCGGATGTGGAAGGCGCTGCTGCGCGAGGGCGAGCAGGTCGGCCGCAGCCGGGTGGAACGCCTGATGCGCCAGAACGGCATCCAGGGCGCCAAGCGGCGCGGCAAGCCATGGCGGACCACCAAGGCCGACCCGGCGGCGCTGCGCAGCCCTGACAGGGTCAAGCGCGACTTCACCGCGTCCCGGCCGGATGAGAAGTGGTTCGCGGACTTCACGTATCTGCGCTGCTGGGAGGGCCTGGTGTTCTTCAGCTTCGTGATCGACGCCTACAGCCGGATGATCGTCGGCTGGCAGTTCGCCATCCACATGCGCACCGATCTCGTCTTGGACGCTCTCAGGATGGCTTTGCGCCGGCGGACCCCAGGAGCGGACGTCTCGCTCGTGGCACACTCAGACGCCGGCAGCCAATACACGTCGTACGACTACACCCAGCTCCTGGACGACCACGATCTGCTCGCCTCGATCGGGACGGTCGGCGACGCCTACGACAACGCAGCCGCCGAGAGCTTCGTCAACACCTTCAAGACCGAGCTCATCACGGACCGCACCTGGGCCAGCAGAAGCCAGCTCGAGCTCGCCATCGTGGAGTACGTCGCCTGGTTCAACAACACCCGCCTGCACGAATCCCTCAGCGACCGGCCACCCCGAGAGATCGAGGAACTATACGCTGCGAAAAACCGGGCAACCACACCCACGCAATGAACATAGGGAACCTACAAAAACGGTCTCCGTGGAACCCAGGGCGGCTCAATCCCCAGCGCCTGCTGCAAGCCGCGACTGAACCCGCGCGTCGAGACCCCAGCTGGGAGCTACGACGTTGGGCGTCCCGGCGCGAGCATCCCACGCCGCGTCATCAAGGGCGGCTCGCACCTCTGCGCTCCAAGCTACTGCCTGCGCTACCGCCCGGCCGCCAGACAGCCCGAGGCGATCGACACCAGCACCAGCCACCTCGGCTTCCGCTGCGTCATCCGCGAACACGCCTAACCAACCGGCATGGCTCTGCACATGCAAGGTCGGCGGCTACAGCCCGAGCGCCCAGGTAGCCGGCGCGTGGGCGGCGGTTGAGGCTGTGGTTTGTCATAGCGCCGCGTCGAGCATAGGTCGGCGGTGCCGCGCGAGCGCCAGCGTGCGAGGGCCTCGGTCAGCTCTCGACGTAGGCCGAGAGGTGCTCACCGGTGAGGGTGGAGCGCCCGGCGACGAGGTCGGCGGGGGTGCCCTCGAAGACGATCCGGCCACCGTCGTGGCCGGCGCCGGGGCCGAGGTCGATGATCCAGTCGGCGTGCGCCATGACCGCCTGGTGGTGCTCGATGACGATCACCGACTTGCCGGAGTTGACGAGCCGATCGAGTAGGCCGAGCAGCTGCTCGACGTCGGCGAGGTGCAGGCCGGTGGTCGGCTCGTCGAGCACGTAGACCTCGCCTTTCTCTGCCATCCGGGTGGCCAGCTTGAGCCGCTGGCGCTCGCCGCCGGAGAGCGTGGTGAGCGGCTGGCCGAGGCTGAGGTAGCCGAGCCCGACATCGGCGAGCCGGGTCAGGATCTTGTGTGCAGCGGGTGTACTCGCCTCGCCGTCGCCGAAGAACCCCTCGGCCTCGGTCACCGACATCGCGAGCACCTCGCTGATGTCCTTGCCGCCAAACGTGTACGTCAGGATCTCGGCCTGGAAGCGCTTGCCCTCGCACTCCTCGCACACCGTGGCGACGCCGGCCATCATCGCCAGGTCGGTGTAGATGACGCCGGCGCCGTTGCAGGTCGGGCAGGCGCCCTCAGAGTTGGCGCTGAACAGCGCCGGCTTCACACCGTTGGCCTTCGCGAACGACTTGCGGATCGGGTCGAGCAGCCCGGTGTACGTTGCGGGGTTGCTGCGCCGTGAGCCCTTGATCGCTGCCTGGTTGACCGACACCACGCCGTCTCGGGGCGGGTGGGACTTGATAATCGAGCCGCCGATCAGTGAGCTCTTTCCCGACCCGGCCACGCCGGTCACCACCACCAGCACGCCGAGCGGGATATCGACGTCAACGTCCTGCAGGTTGTGGGTGTCGGCGCCGCGCACCTCCAGCACCCCCGAGGACGTGCGCACCGTCTCCTTGAGGGTGGCCCTGTCGTCGAGATGGCGGCCGGTAATGGTGTCGCTGCCCCGCAACCCCTCGACGGTGCCCTCGAAGACCACCTCGCCACCGGCGGTGCCGGCACCCGGGCCGAGGTCGACGACGCGGTCGGCGATCGCGATCGTCTCCGGCTTGTGCTCCACGACGAGCACCGTGTTGCCCTTGTCGCGCAGCTGCATCAGCAAGTCGTTCATCCGCTGGATGTCGTGGGGGTGCAGCCCGATCGTCGGCTCGTCGAAGACGTAGGTGACGTCAGTCAGCGAGGACCCGAGCTGACGGATCATCTTGACCCGCTGTGCCTCGCCGCCTGACAGCGTGCCAGAGGGCCGCTCGAGCGAGAGGTAGCCCAGCCCGATCTCCACGAAGGACTCGAGACTCTGCCGCAGCGCCTCGAGCAGCGGCGCGACCGAGGGCTCATCCAGACCCTGCACCCACTCGGCGAGGTCGGTGATCTGCATCGCGCAGGCGTCGGCGATGTTGATCCCCTTGATCTTCGACGACCGCGCCTCCTTGCTGAGCCGGGTGCCGCCGCACTCGGGGCAGGTGGCGAAGGCGACCGCCCGCTCCACGAAGGCGCGGACGTGGGGCTGTAGCGAGTCGAGGTCCTTGGCGAGCATCGACTTCTGGATCCTCGGGATCAGCCCCTCGTAGGTCAGGTTGATGCCCTCGACCTTGATCTTGGTCGGCTCCTTGTGGAGGAGGTCGCCAAGCTCCTTCTTCGTGAACTTGCGGATCGGCTTGTCCGGGTCGAAGAAGCCGCAGCCGGTGAAGATACGGCCGTACCAGCCATCCATGCTGTAGCCGGGGATCGTGAGCGCGCCCTCATTGAGCGACTTGCTGTCGTCGTACAGCTGGGAGAGGTCGATGTCGTTGACAGAGCCCCGGCCCTCGCAGCGCGGACACATGCCGCCCAGCCGGTTGAACGTCGCGCGTACGGTCTTCTTGTTGGCGCGTTCGACCGTGATCGCACCGCTGGCCCGGACCGAGGGGACGTTGAAGGAGTACGCGTTGGGCGAGCCGATGTGCGGCTTTCCGAGTCGGCTGAAGAGGATCCGGAGCATCGCGTTGGCATCGGTCGCGGTGCCGACCGTGGAGCGAGCTTCGGCGCCCATCCGCTCCTGGTCGACGACGATCGCGGTCGTCAGTCCCTCCAGCACATCGACCTCGGGCCGCGCCAGCGTCGGCATGAAGCCCTGCACGAAGGCGCTGTAGGTCTCGTTGATCAGCCGCTGCGACTCCGCGGCAATCGTGCCGAACACGAGCGAGCTCTTGCCCGAGCCGGAGACACCGGTGAATACCGTCAGCCGGCGCTTGGGGATCTCGATGCTCACGTCCTTGAGGTTGTTCACGCGCGCGCCGTGCACTCGGATCAGCTCGTGGCTGTCGGCAGCTTGCGGCGCAGGCGACCGCGTGTCCGTCCTCGTGGCCATGTTCACCGTCTTTGCACTGTCAGGTGGGGTCCCGTTCAGCGGTCCTGAAGCAGCCCGAGGACGTTGCCATCGGGGTCTGTGAAGGTGGCCACGGTGCGGCCGGGTCCAACCTCGTGCGCGGGTTCCTTCACGGTGGCACCCGCGGCGGTCACCTCGGCCAGCTTCGCCTCGATGTCCGGCACCTGCCAGAAGGTCACCGGCGAGGTCATGTCCTGCGGCCCACCGCCCGGCACCAGCCCGATGTGCTGGCCCTCGGTATCGAAACCGACGTAGTAGGAGGAGTCGGCCTGCGGCGGGAAGCCGAGCAGAGCGGTGTACACCGCCTTGGCCGCCGCCAGGTCGGACACGGGATGCAGCACGATCTTGATTCCCTGGGTGGTTGAGCCGGTCATGGTCACTCCTGAAGTCGTGGGTCAGATTCGACCCAATGTGTACGGTCGAGCTTAAAGACGAACGGGTAGCCCGGGGATCGACGTGGTCACTCTAGCTGCGGCAGTGATGCGACATCTCACGACCGAGTCACAGCTCGACGGTTGGCGCTCGGGAAGGCTAACCGACGACTATCGGCCTGTGGTGACGGCTCTTAGCTCGTGGAGCGACTCGCGATGCGAGCTTGATCAGCTCGGGCTCTCGAAGCTCCGCGCTCGTTCGCTCCGTCAGTCCCGCCCGACAGGGGAGACTCCGACGGCGAGGCTATACATCTTTATGCGGTCGCGCTACACTAATATGCGTGCGCACGACTATTCAGCTCGATGACGAAGTGTTCCGTGCTTTCAAGCAGCGCGCCGCGGAGCGCGGAACGTCGCTGTCCCACGAGATTGAGGAGGCGCTGCGCTCGGAACTGGCCGAACGTGCCGAGGCGGCAAAGTCCGAGCTCTACCGAGTCCCGACCTTTCGTGGTAAAGCGCCAGTGCCCGGCGTCAACCTGAACAGCAATGCAGCGCTGGCCGACATCCTCGAGAACACCGGCGGGTGATCCTCTTCGACGTCAACGTGCTGCTCAACGCCCATCGTGTCGAGCAGCCTGATCACGAGGTCGCACGCGATCTGCTCGAACGCACCGCTGGGGCGGTGCACCCCTTCGCTCTCTCCGAGTTCATCCTCAGCTCCTTCGTGCGCATCGCCACACACCGCCGCGCACTGAACCCGCCGACCCCTCTCGGTGATGCCCTCGACTTCTGTGACGGTCTTCGCAGCCGGCCCAACGCACGTATCGTCGCTCCCGGTCGCCGCCACTGGACGCTGTTCGCCGACCTCTGCCGGCGAGTCGACGCCGTCGGCAATCTGGCGGCCGACGCGTACCTGGCAGCGCTCGCGATCGAGTCTGGCTGCGAATGGATCAGTTTCGACCGCGACTTCGCGCGCTTCCCCGGGCTCAACTGGCGCTCGCCCGCAGACTGAGCCGTGTGTGGCGTCTCACCGAGATCGGGTACGTTCGCTGAGGCATGGAGCTCGAGCACGCAATCCGAACGAGGCGCACCCACAAGGTGTTCGCCCCAGAGCCGGTGGCGCCGGAGCTGCTGCAACAGCTGTTCGAGCTGGCCCGCTGGGCTCCGAACCACCACCTCACCAACCCTTGGCGCTTTCGGGTGCTCGGCCCCAGCACGGTTGAGCGGCTGAAGGTGATCGCCGAGAACGCCGCCCCCGGTTCGGCGAGCAAGCTCGATCGCGCGCCCACCCTTGTTGTTGCATCGGTTTGCACGCAGGGTGACAGCACTCAGCAGAGGGAGGATCTGCTCGCGAGCGCGGTAGCCGCCTATCTGGTGCTACTCGCCGCCCACGGGGCAGGGCTCGCCGGCTACTGGCGGACCCTGCCACTCCTCGACTCGCCGGCCGGCCGGGAGGTGCTCGGACTCGACGCTCTCGAGACCCCAATTGGGCTACTCCACCTCGGCCGCCCTCGCCAAGACCAGCACGTGCCCGAGCGGGCACCCGTCGCCGATTTCGTGCGCCACCTGCCCTAGAGACCGGTGGCGTCTCATCCATCTGAGACTGATGGCTGACCGGAGCTCTAGGATCGCGGTTATAGACCTGCTGCGCACAGGGTGAACGCCCCCGACCACAAGGAGCATCTCGATGCGCTACATCCTGCTGATCTACCAGAACACCGAAGCCTGGAACGGGCTCTCCCAGGAGGACAAGGACGTCTTCATGCATGGAGATCCGCGCGCGGGCGGCCACAGCTCGGCCAGCTCGGCGCGGTCGAAGTCGCGCTGCTCCTCGACCAGCGCGCCGTCGCACACGCGCGCGGCCGGCTTGACATGGTCTACGGCATGCTCGAGACGCAGCTCACCCAGCACGAGTTCCTAGCCGGTGACACGTTCACGATTGCCGACTGCGCCGCCGCGCCGGGTCTGTTCTACGCCCTGGCAATTCACCCCTGGAGTGAGGGCGCGCACCCGCAGCTGACGCGCTACTACCGGGCGCTGGCGCACCGGCCGTCCTTCGCCAACGTGATCGCGGGCGCGCGGCCCTACCGGCACCTGTTCCCGCTGCCCTGGCCGGCCGACTTCGACCGCTACCACTAACGTCCCCGGACGGGCGCGGTAGCCTGAGTCGCAAGACTACGAAGGGGCGTCGGACGTGATCCAGCCCAAGACCAGCTACGCGCGCAACGGCGACGTGAATATCGCCTACCAGGTCATCGGCGACGGGCCGCTGGATCTCTTGTTCATCCCGGCCTTCGTCTCGCACTTGGACCTCTATTGGACGGAACCCGAAACCGCCGCCTTCTTCCGCCGCCTGGCCTCGTTCTCACGGTTGATTCTGTTTGACAAGCGCGGCACCGGCTTGTCCGATCCGGTTTCTGAGGTGGCTACGCTGGAGGAGCGGATGGAGGATGTCCACGCGGTGCTCGACGCGGTCGGGTCGCGGCGGGCGGCGCTGTTCGGGCTCTCCGAGGGCGGCCCTATGAGCCTGCTGTTCGCCGCGACCTATCCCGAGCGCACGACGGCGCTGATCATGTTCGGGTCGTTCGCAAAGCTGATTCCGGCTCCCCACTACTTGTGGGAGCTGCGCGAGGACTTTTACGAGAGGCTTGCGCAGTTCACCGATGCGCTCGAAAACCACTGGGGCGAAGGCAGGACGCTCGCGCTGTTCATGCCCAGCATCGCGGGGGACTCGACTATACAGAGGATGCTCGGCTTGTTCGAGCGCGCCGCGGCGAGCCCAGCAATGGTCTCCGCGCTGCAGCAATTCAACACCGAGATCGATGTCACCCACATCCTGCCGCTGATTGGCGTGCCGACACTCGTGCTGCACCGCACCGACGACTTGGTTCCAGTCGAACTCGGGCGTTATGTCGCCGACCACGTGCCCGGCGCGCACTTCGTCGAGCTGGCGGGGAATGATCACGTCCCTTGGCTCGGCGACAGCGACGCCGTCGTGGACGAGGTCGAGCAGTTTCTCACCGGCGCCCGACACGCCGCCGAGCCCGACCGCGTGCTGGCGACCGTGCTGTTCACTGACATCGCCGGCTCGACCGAGCGCGCTGCGGAGCTCGGCGACGACCGTTGGTGTGCTCTGCTCGACAGCCATAACGAGCTCGTGCGTCGCCAGTTGGCGACATTCCGCGGGCGCGAGGTCAAGACGCTCGGCGACGGGTTCCTGGCGACGTTCGACGGTCCCGCGCGAGCGATCCGATGTGCTTGTGCGATCCGCGAGGACGTCGGCTCGCTCGGCATCGGTATGCGCGCCGGCGTGCACACCGGCGAGTGCGAGGTGATCGGCGGGGACATCGGCGGCATGGCAGTGCACATCGGCGGGCGCGTCGCCGCGCGGGCGGCACCCGGCGAGGTGCTTGTGTCTAGCGCGGTGCGCGACCTAGTTGTTGGCTCAAGGATCGAGTTCGCCGACCGCGGTATCCACGAGCTCAAAGGCGTGCCAGGGGAATGGCGGCTGCTCGCGGTCGCTGGGGCGCTTGCCGACGGCGAACCTGCAGTGGCGAAGGGAGCAGGCGACCCGCTCGCCCCCAACGCGACATTGGTCGCGAAAGGAGATCGTACAGCGCTGCGCTTCGCCCGTCGCGCGCCGGGTGCCGCGAGGCTCATGTCACGCGCGTTGTCAGGTAAAGCGCGCCGCCGGGTGCGGCGTCTCACCGATCCGAGATGAGCCGGTCTCGCGCATGCGATGTTGTCTCATCATTTGCGACAACATCGGTCAGCTGCCGGTTGCGCCGTTTGGAAAAAAGCGTGAGCGCCTACAGCTGCCGTGAAGGTCTCACACGTCTTGGGAGACCACTGGCGGAGCGTAGAATGCGCTTAGAACGCGGGCACGCAGTTCGCATTGAGCCGCTGGGGCGAGATCTCTGTGTCCAAAGACGCGCTGGCGGAGCTCTCCTGGTGCTCGCGTGCCGCGTCGACCGTGCGCGAGGGCGAAGTTGTTGAAAACCAACAGCTCACCGGGCCGGAGCGCGACGTCGATCGCGACGTCCTCGACACGAAGGCCGTGTTGCGCGAAGAACGCGACCTCAGCGCGTAGGCTGTCGAACTCCAGCCCACAGAGAAAGTCGCGGTCTAGCTTCACGCTTGGGAGATCCGGCTGGGATCCGGCCGCAGCCTCGACGATTCGCGCGAGGCTCCCCTCGACGTAACCTCGAACGTCATCCCACGCGCCGTGCGTTTGGCCGTAGGCCACGAGGCGCTCGAGCAGCTCGGAGCGCACGGGCCAGGTCTGCTGCCGCAGCAGCGTGCCCAGCGGTACGAGTCTCGTGATCGCCGAGACGTTGGGCGCTCCGGCGGGAATGTAGAGCGCGGTGTAGCGCGCGACGTCCTGGTTGACCTTGGGATCGAGCGTCACACCAAAGTCGAAATGCAGCGTCTGAAAATCGCGAGTCTTAGGCCCCTCTACAGGCGGGAGCACGAAGTCGCCGATGATCGAGAGCGGGCCCAGACCGTCCTCGCTGCAGCCTACCTCGACCACGGAGCGCGCGAACTCAGAAGCCTCGGCGGCCGTGCTAAACCCCTCGTCGCTCCTTACGAATCCGCTAGATCTGAGGGTGGCGCGATCATCCTCCACGCCAGACATTGTGGACCCCTGCCCCACGGAAGGAAGTCTCGGTTGGATGAGACGCGCCCGGTCGCACATCAGCGACTATTGGGCTGTCTAGCATCGGTGAGACGTCGCAACGCCTAGGGCAGATGGCGCACGTACTCGGCGGCGGGTGCCCGCTCGGGTACATGCTGTTCCTGGCGAGGGCGACCGAGGTGGAGTAGCCCAATTGGGGTCTCGAGGGCGTCGAGTTCGAGTACCTCCCGGCCTGCGAGTCGAGGAGCATACACCGATGTGAGACGCCCAATCTCAGTCATGTGAGACCACAGACGTCTCATCCATATGAGACCGGCGTCGCCTTCGCGAGCACGCTAGCTGGTTAGGTGCGGGGCTCGCGCCGTGCCACTACCAGGCAGGCGACTGCGCTAGAGCGGATCGGCCGTCCGAGCCGCTGGTGGAAGGTTTGGTTTTCGGCGACGAGAGCGTCGCGCTGTCGGGGTGACAGTCCTGCCCAGAACGACATGGTGCCCAGCAGAGCGTTGAGCTCGTCAGCGGTGTGCTCCAGCTGGGTCGGCACCGCGACGACCTGCGCGTCATCAAAGAGGTCTGCCGCATACCCGCGCGCGATCTCATAGCCCCCCAGCCACGCCCACACCTCCGAGAGGTTTTCGCGCCGGGCCGCAATGCCGGCGAGGGTGCCGGCGAGGTCGCGGTAGGTAGGCCAATCGGCGGCAAGTTCGGGCGCGATCGTCGTCATGGCAGCACGCAGCGCCTGCTGATCGTCGGCGCTGCGGGGATCGTCGAGCCCGAAGTACGAGACCAGAGCAAGGCTCCCGCCGTCCACCAGCGCGTCGGCCGCCTTGCGCCAGCTCACATCCGGATCGATCCAATGGATCGCCGACGCCGAGAACACAGCCGAGTACTGGGCACGCGGCAGCGCGGCGTCCTCCAGGCGCGCATTGACGAATTGCACATCGCCAACGCCGTTCAACTGATCGCGAGCCCGCGCGATCAGTTGTTGGCCCGGCTCCACGGCTGTCACCCGCAGCCCGCGGGCCAGCAGGCTGCGCGTGAGCTGTCCAGTGCCGCAGCCGATCTCGAGCACCGCGGCGCCGGGGCCGATGCCGGCGCCCTCGCACGCCCGATCGACGAGTGCGTCCGGGTAGGTCGGACGATGACGGTCATAGTCCTCGGCGACCTCATCGAAGACGCGTTCGTAGCTGCGGGCGTCGGGTTGGCGCGGCACGACTTCACGGTAGATGATGGCGGTGCGTGATGGCGGTACGCCACGATGCCCCCGCTGCCTGGGCGACGTGCTGGCTCTCGCAGAGTCCTTGCAGTTGCTCGCTCACCGAGGCGCGTTCGTGCGAGCGCAGTACCTGGCGAGCGCACCCTGGAGCAGTTTTGGTGACGACCGGCTCGCTGGACTGGGGCGATCAAGCAGTATGGTTTCGCTAATACTTATGGGTCGTTCAATACTGTGAGCGTTTCGTGACACGTGCGAGGCGCGTGTGCGTGGGCGGGGCGTACTGCGCTGCCGCCGTCGCGGTCACGCTTGTTGGTATGGTGACGGTCGCCGTGCCGGCCAGCGCCGCGGTCGCAGCGCGGTCAGCGCATACTACGACGGGGGCTCGCGTGGCGCGCAAGTCTGGTGGCGGCTCCATCACGGTGAGGGTGCGTGCGCTTCCTCGCGGCCTTCGCGCTGCCGCCACGATCAGGGGTCCCGCTGGGCTGCGCGCGATCGAGCGCACCACGACGCTGCGCCACCTTCGCGCCGGCACCTACACGCTGAGCGCTCGGATGGTCTCGGGCAAGACCGACGTCTACCATCCGACGATCGGCGCCTGTGTTGAGCTGACGACCTGCCCAGCAGTCAGCCGCGGGCGGGTAGTCCTCAAGCGGGGCGCCCACCTGACGCTGTACGTGACCTATCAGGACGTCGTCGCGAAGACGACGAAGGTACTCGGACCAACGTCGCTGCGCAGGCTCACCGGCGACCTGAGCGCGAGCGGGCAGCTGGTCTTCGGGGGAACCGCTGCGCTTGGCTTCGGGCCGGGCTCGGTGATCGTCGGCGCACCCTCCCAGAAGCTGCCCTACGGCTTGCTGCGCAAGGTCTCTGACGTAACGGTGAGCGGCAGCCAAACGCTTGTCTCAACTGTTGCGGCGACACTGATTGAAGCGGTCCCGCGCGGCACGCTCGCCTTCACTACGACTGCGGCGAGCAGCTCCTCGCCCCTACAGGCGCACACCGCATCGGTCGGGGCTCTCTCGCTCGCCCTGCCCGGCACCCCAGTGTCGTGCAGCTCCGCCACCGCCGTCTCGCTCTCGGCTGAGCTTGACGTCCAGCCCCCCCAGATCTCTTTCAGCGCCGAATGGGGGCAGGGCGGCCAGCCGACGGCGTCGCTGTCGGGCACCCTCGCGGCGACGGTTACCTCGTCGTTCTCGGCGGCACACAGCTTCACCTGTTCGGCGAGCATCGACTTTCCCACAAGCCCCGCAACTGGGGTGCTGCTGCCGGAAATCAGGGCGCTCGTCGGCGGCGTCCCGGTCTGGGTCACACCCGAGCTAGTCGGCACTGCCAGCGTCTCCGGGCAAGCCGAAGAAGCGCTCTCGCAGTCAACGACGAACACCGCCAGCGTCACCGCGGGTCTGGCCTACGCCAACGGCCACTTCCAGTCCACACTCAGCGCGATTCACGACACAACCACCAGCTCCAGCTCGCCGGGTGCCTCCGGTCAGGTCGAAGTCGCCGCCGGCCTCAAGGTGTACCTCGACTTCTTCAAGCAGCGCCAGTTCGCCTGCCTCGTGCTCGGCAACTGCGCCGACGTTCTCGGCGTGCCCTACTTGGCGGCCACGGTCGGCCCAACCCTGACCATACAGCGATCGCTTGAACCGTGGTGGCGCCTGGACGCCAACTTCAAGCTGACCGCGGCTCTCGCCGTGCCGCAACTGGGCCTCGACGCCAGCCAAACGTTCCAGCTCGCCCAATTCGCGATATCGGCGCCTCCCGGCCGCCCCCGCGAAGTCACCGCAACACCCGAAAGCGAAGGCGCCACGATCTCCTGGAAGGCGCCACCCCCGAACCCGGCGGAACCCATCCTGGTCGGCGAAGTGCCGTGCGCGTGCCAACCGGTCAGCGGCTACACCGTGTTTCTGAACGGCGAAGAAAAGGCGGTGCCCGACGGCGCCACCAGCCTCACTCTCACTGGTCTTCGCGGTGGGGTGACCTACCACGCCACGGTGGTCGCAGATGGACAGGCCGGATCGGCGAACGACAGCCTGCCAACCGAAGCGGTAACGTTCACCGTCGGACCGACCATCACCACGAAGACTCTCGGCGACGGGGTCGCCAACACGCCCTACAGCGAAACGCTGAAAGCCACCGGAGGCGAACAACCCTACTCCTGGGCCGTCACATCCGGCACTTTGCCGGCTGGCCTGGCACTCGACCCCGCCAGCGGTGTGATCTCCGGCACACCGACCGCGCCCGGCGAAAGCGCCGTTGCGATCACCGTCACCGACAAGTTCGAGGCAAGTGACACCGCCAGCTATACGTTGGCGGTCACCGCCGCCGACACGAATCCCGCCAAGATCACCCTCGAACCGGAGAACGCCGAAATACCGGCAGGTCAAACTGTCGCCTACTCAGTCACCGGGTGGGACAGCGCCGGTGATCCCACCGGGACGCTGAACCATCTCGTCCACCTCTCCGTCGCTCCCGACGGCGAATGCAACGACGCAACAGACGCGTGTACCGTCAAGACGGCCGGCCCACACACCGTAACCGCCCAATCCGGCACCGTCAGCGGGAGCACTGGCCTGCAGATCGTGGCAGGCCCGCTCGCGACCCTTGAATTGGCGCCGGCCAGCAAGACGATCGCCGCCGGTGGCGAACAGATCTACGAAGTGAAGGGCTTCGACGCATATCACAACCCGCGAGGGCCCGTGACGAACGCGATCCTCTCACTTGAACCGCTCGGCGGCGGCTGCGTTGGCTATGTCTGTACGGCACCTGCAGTCACGAGTTCTACGCAATACGTCGTGCGCGCCACCGCCGCAGAAGCCACCGGAACCGCGATGCTCGAAGCGGCGCCCGTGGCTCATATGACACTGACGCCTCACGAAGCGAGCGTAAACGCCGGCGAAGCACAGGCTTACAAGGCGGAGGGGTACGACGCCGCCAACCTTGATCTTGGAGACATCACCAAGCAGACCACGTTGTCGATCAGTCCTGACGGCTCGTGCGACAACGTAGCCCACACCTGCACACCCGCAGCTCCCGGCGCCCACACAGTGACCGCGCAAGACGGAACCGCGTCAGAAACCGCGACCCTGATCGCCACCGGTCTTGTGATCACCACGCCGACTCTGGCGAGTCCTGTCGAGAACACCCCGTACACGGCGACGCTCGAGGCGACAGGGGGCGAAGCACCCTACACCTGGGAAGTCACCTCGGGGAGCCTGCCACCCGGCCTCGAACTGGACTCGGAAACGGGAGTGATATCCGGGACTCCGACTCAGCCCGGCGAAAGCGACGTCGAAATCACGGTGAAGGACGCCCGCGGCTCCACCGCGATGGCCTACTACTACCTGTTCGTGAAAGGCGACGTCACACTCGCGATCGGCCCAAGCGCATTTGAAGCGCCGAAGATCCCAGGGGTGAGCTACAGCGAGGCGATCACAGCGACAGGCGGTACCGGGTTCCTCGAATGGAACATCACGCACGGCAGCTTGCCGTATGACTTGGAGATTGTTCACGGCCCGGAGCCAAACGAAGCTATCCTAGAGGGCTTTCCCAACGCGGTGGGGGTGTATCACTTCACCCTCGAAGTGACTGACGAATTTGGCGATTCCGGCACCCAGGAATACACCATCACCGTGGAATCACCGCCATGCACAGGCAGCCCGTGCCTGGTCGCCGACGAAAACGGGTACGTCACGCTGGCCTGGAACGCATGTAGTTGCGCCATCTACCCCGCCGGCCCATACGAGTACCTGACGCAGGACTACATCAACGGGCAGGAGGGAATAGAAGGAATCGAATTCTACGAGGGCCTCACTGAAATCGGTGGTTCCATCTACGCCGACGGTGCCCGGCGCTGGTGGACAGTGAGCCCAACGGAGTACAAAATGAAAGCTGGGGACACCATGTTCTTCACGGTTAGCTATCAGGACCCCGAACTAGACGAAGAAGGCGAGCCCGGGGAAATCGTGAGCCTTGGTACGTCCAACACCGTGATAGTGCAGTAACGCCGCGCTCGGGGAGAGCGCCCACCAGGAACCAACTGGACATCGCAATCCGCCGCGACTCCTCGACAGCCCACGGGCCTGCTGAGACTCCTGTAGGAGTAGGAGCAGGATGCCCGAGTCGGTCGCGTTCTCGCGCTCGGCAGGGTGTAGGACGACGTGTAGCTGGCACCGTGCGGCGTCTCATTGATCCGAGACGGGCCAATCTCATCCATGTGAGACAGTAGGCGTCTCATTCAAGTAAGATGGCGAGCCAGACGGACGCCGGGCGCCATGTCAGGATCGAATCCGGGCCCCCGGGAATGCTGGCTGTTCGGCCTTTCTACGCATATAATGCCTGGCTTATCTGAGATGGTTTGCAGAAAAGCCATGGGTTTTCTGCGTAGCGCTCGACGGCGACATGATGATCGCCCGAGGCGACCAGCGAGCGGATGCCGGCTTCGCGCAGCACCTCGAGCGGCGGGCTTGCCTCGCTGGGCGGTCGACTCCCTTGTGCGCGGCGAATGCTGCGGACGACCTCATCGGGAAGCGGGCCCTTGTCAGGCACCCGCGCGCCGGCGATCGTGAGGAATTCTCGCAGGTTGGTCGGTTCGGTCCGCAGTCCGTGAGTCAGGAACTCGTCGCCCAGGCGCCTAAAACGCGCCACGTCAGGATCATCGGAAGGCAAGAATAGGGCCGGCTCGAGCAGCGTCAGCGAGCGCACCCGCGTGGGTCTCCGGATTGCGGCAATGGTGGCCGCCACGCCGCCGTAGGAATGGCCAACGAGATGCGGGCGGTTGTCCAGCAGCTCGCAGATGTCCGCCGCGTCGAGCTCGAAGTCCTGGCGGCCGCCGGGTGGATCGGGACTCGGCCCAAAGCCGCGGCGGTAGGCGGACATCAGCGTCCACCGCTCGCTGAGCTGCTCCAGTCCGGACCATGTAGTCGCCGGGCTGGCGCCGCCGTGGACGAGCAGCACCTCGGGACCCTTCCCTTCGCGAATCACCGAGATCGCGGCTGTGTTGCCGGCCGCATTTTTAGCTTGCTGCGAGGTCATCGGCCGACGACGCGATCCCCTGCGGCCGATGACCTCTCGCTCGGCGACATCATCGAAAATTTATTCATTACGTTACGTATAGTAATATAATCTTCGATCTTCGACAAATGACCGCCGCGACCGCACCGGACATAACCATGAGTAGAGGGCCAGGCCGCCCGCGCGATCCGCGCGTGCGCGACACGATCCTGCGTGCGACGCGGAGGCTCTTGGTCGAGGTCGGCTACGCCGAACTGTCGATCGAGCGGATCGCGGAGCGCGCGGGGGTCGGCAAGCCCACGATCTACCGGCGCTGGCCGAGCAAGGGCGCGCTCGTGTGGGAGGCGGTGCTCGGAAAGAGCGTGGTGCGGTCTCTGCCCGACTCCGGCAACGTGCGAGACGACCTGTGCACGATTCTGCGCTGGGGAGTCGAGCAGACAACAGCGCCGGAGGCCCACGCGGCGCTGCCCGGGATGCTGATGGAACTGCGCGCCGACCCTGAGCTCGAGCGGCTCCTGCGGGCAGGCCCGATCGAGCGGGAGCACGCGCGTATCCGCACGGTTCTCGAGCGCGCCGTCGTGCGCGGTGAGCTGCGCGCTGAGGTCGACCTCGACCTGGTCCTGGACACGCTCATCGGCACCGTGCTCGGACGTGCGCTGCTGTTGGACCATCCACTCGACGAGCGCTTCATCGACGCAATCATCGACCTCACGCTGACCGGCGCAGCCAAGTCCGACCGAGAGCCATGAGCCAGCACGAAACCGCACGGATCCTATTCGCGCTCGCGACCGCGCCCTTCATCCTTATGGGCGGCCTCCACGCGCTTGCCTCGCTCATCGATACCCTCCGGCTGACCTTCTTCGCCCCGACGAAGCCGGGCCTGCGCTCCGAGATGGAAGTTGCCGGGATTCGGCTGCGAGAGATGTTCCCCGGCGCTTCCGGGGCTCGTTTCTCGATGTGGAGGGGGTGGCTTGGGTTCAACATCAGCCACGGCCTGGGAGCCGCCACTTTCGGTTTCACGATGCTAATCCTGGCGCTCCACGACTACGGCCTCGTGCAGCAGATCAGCGCCATCGAGCCGCTCACCATAGCGGTCTCCGCGGTCTACTTTCTCCTCGCCGTGCGGTTCTGGTTCTACGCGCCAGCCATTGGCTGTGGCCTTGGACTCGCCTGCTTCATCGCCGCCGCCGCACTCAGCTGATGCAGAGCTGAGACCTCGCCGCGCCAGTCTCACATGGATGAGACG
Source organism: uncultured Solirubrobacterales bacterium (assembly GCA_963706545.1). Taxonomy (GTDB): domain Bacteria; phylum Actinomycetota; class Thermoleophilia; order Solirubrobacterales; family Solirubrobacteraceae; genus Palsa-744. The sequence goes on along the minus strand of OY970161.1, from coordinate 3,465,139 downwards.
AAAACGCCGTCGGCGAGTCTCACATGGCTGAGATAAAGCCGTCTCAGATACGTGAGATTCCTGTCTCACATGATGAAACGCTACATCACGGTGCAGCGTCCCGTCGATCTGAGACAGCCGAATCCCATTCATGTGAGACTCTGACGTCTCACCCATATGAGACTCAGCGCCACTCCAGGGACGGTCTCTCAGATCGTGTGGCAGACCTTGCGGCGCGGCTGCCAGACGCAGCACCGCGAGCCAGCGTTTAGCCGTGTGAGTGCCCGCGTACCGTGCGCCAGCTCTCGCGGGTGATGCGCAGGATCACGACGGTCATCCCCAAGCCGATCACTGGGTCGAGGATCGGGGCGCCGGCGGCGATCGCGATCGCGCTGGCGATAACGGCGAGTGACACGTACGCGTCAACGCGGGCGTGCTCGCCGTCGGCGATCAGTGCGAAGCTGTCGAGTCGACGCCCGGCGCGGGTGCGCACCGCCGCCGCGAGCCAGTTGCCGGCGAATCCGACGGCGCCGGCGAGTGCGAGGGCGAGCAGATGGTCGGGCGTAGACGGGTAGATCAGGCGCAGGATCGCCTCGTAGGCGGCAACGCACGCGGAAATGAAGATTGCGGCGACAATGGCCAGGCCGGCGAGGCGCTCGGCGCGCTGGGAGCGCAGCGCGAACGCGATGCCGAGCGGGATCGCGGTCAGCGCGTCCCCGCCGTTATGGATCAGGTCGGCCAGCAGCGCCAGGCTGCCGGTGAGCGCGAATACGAGCGCCTGCACCGCGACGGTGCTGGCGAGGATCGCGAGCGCGATCGTGACGGTCCGAACACCGTCGCGTGAGCGCTTGATGCTGTCGTGCACGAGCCCGTGAGAGTGACCGTGGGCATGCTCGCCGTGCTCCTCGCGCGTGTGCTCGTGGTCATGGCTGCGGAGGGAGGGATGCTCGTGCGGTCCGGTGTGTGGGTGGGCGTGGCGCAGCGTGCCGTGACGGTGTGCGTCGCCTCGGAGAAGTTCGTAGGTGGCGGAGGTCATGTCGGGTCAGGTTAGGCCGTGCTGGCGGAGGCGCCCCCTGCCGTCGAGGACGGGCGTCTCGTCGGGTTCGCGTGCGCGCGCATCGACGCCGGCACGGGACTCTTGCCGGGGCTCGTGGGCGAGATCGACGCGCTGTATTGACGCCGCAGGCGCGGGGCGGGGGAACACGTTCGGCGCTGGCCAAGGCGGCCATCGCGGAGCTACGGGCGCGCGATGCTGGCGTGATCCACAACCTCGTGTGCATCGAGGATGATGAGGCGCAGGCGTTTTGGCAGGCGCAGGGTTCGAGCGCGACATGGTTTGCCTGTCGCTGTACGGGAGGAGCTGAGCAACGATGAGCACAATGAGCGACAGTCCAGAGATCGAGCTGCTGCACCGCGCCTGGGAGGCGATGACCGGGGGCGACTTCGCCGTCCTCGAGGAGTCGCTGGCCGAGGGTGCCAAGTGGCATGGAGTGGAGGACGGGCAGCTCTGTTCGGGCCGCACAGAGATCCTCGAGGTGATGACACGCAACCTGCCCGGTCGTTGGCGGGGACGTATCGAGGAGACGATCCAGATCGGCCCTCGCGTGCTCGTCGCGTTCCGCCCCGAGCAGCCATCCGACGCAGAGGACCGGCCGTTGGACGACGGGATCGCCTACATGGTCGTGACGATCAGCGACGGCAAGATCATCGAGTTGAAGGGGTGCGCCGACCGCGCCACAGCCCAGGCATACCTCGCGAGCAGGGAGGCCCCTGTGGCGCCGGTGCTACCGCCGCCGCTTGCAAATCACAATCACTTTGGAGGAGAGTAATGGCCGACACCACCTGCCACATGTCGATCTCCCTCGACGGCTTCGTCGCCGGGCCGGATCAAAGCCGCGAAGACCCGCTCGGCAAGCGGGGCCGCGAGCTTCACGGCTGGCACCTTGGCGACGAGCGCGCGAACGAGGCGGACGCCACCGCCGAGCGCCGTCTGCTGCGCCCTCGTGGCGCCTACGTCATGGGCCGCAATATGTTTGGCCCGATGCGCGGCGAGTGGGACGAGGAGTGGTCGGGCTGGTGGGGGCCCGAGCCGCCCTACCACGCGCCCGTGTTCGTCCTAACCCATCACTCTCACGCGCCGATCGAGATGGAGGGCGGGACGACGTTTCACTTCGTCACCGATGGCTTCGACGCCGCCTACGCCCAGGCCCGCGAGACTGCCGGCGCAGACGGCGTCGACATCGCGGGCGGCGCCTCGACCGTCCGCCAAGCGCTGCTAGCGGGCGTCATCGACGAGCTCTGGCTCGACATCGTCCCCGTTCTACTCGGGTCCGGCGAGGGGATATTCAACAGCATCGCCGAGTTCGATTTCGAGCCCGCCGAGGTCCTTCATTCCCCACTGGCGACGCACATCCGCTACCGCCGGGCGGGATGAGATGGGTACCGCAACCCGGCCGGCCGGTGATAATCGGTGCGTAGCGCTCCGCCAAGCGTGACGCCGGGACCAGGTCAGCGCTGAAGACATCCGGTGTCGATTACGATCGCACCGCGCGATCCCAGTGCGGTCACGACTGGACAGCGGCGAGGAAGGCCTTGCCTTCCACTTGGCTGAGATCCTCGATCACCATCTCATCGTGGTCAGGCAAAGGACGCGCGCGGCGCAGCAACTCCTCGACCGGGAGCTCCAGGTGCTCGGGTTGGCTCTGGCTCGCAGGGTGCGTCGACACAGCTCTTAAGTGTAGAGAGCATCGGCAGGGACGATAAGTTCATGCGCTGGGCGCGGCGTCTGCGCTGGTGAATTGGCGCGCGGCGCGGAGGACAGCGACGCTAGCGTGGCTGGAGTCCAGCTGCTCAACCTGAAACGCGCCGGTCATCAGGAGGCGTCCGCAACGTCCGCGACGATTGGTCGATGCTCATCCAGTCCGTCAGCTCACCGCCTGACCTGAAGTTGTGGGATCCCGACAAGGAGGGGGCGAAGCCGTTCTATTTCGAACTGTTTGGCGAGACCGAGCCGTTACTGGACGGCAGCTTCGCGGAGCTCGCGACGGCAGCGACAACCGGCGGCGCTCCGACTGCGCCACGCGTCTCTGTCTATGAGTACTGGTGGACAATCGGTCACGAGGGCCGGCCTCCGCGCGCCAGCGGCTCGCGGCCGCGTCGCTGTCAAGCGGTGAAATGGCTACCAGTCGCTCAACTGCCAGCCAGCCTCGCGGAGCTGGTCCACGTAGGTCTCGGGCATCGTGAGCACCGGAGCGTCCTCATCGGTCACGTTCGAGGACGTGCCCTCCGCCCGGCCGAGGAACACGACTGGCTGCTGCTCGGGGGACTGCCAACGTACGGTGGTCACCTTGAGCGCGAGCATTCGGGTTGCGTCGATGATCTCGCCGACGCGCGGGACGGCCGGGAGCTCTACGAACCGCTCGGCGCGCCGACGGTTCCCGTACTCCTCGTTCCAGATGTCGATGGTCGGCTGGATATTCACGCTACGGCAGTGTAGGTCCCAGCTCGGGGCCACAGCGAATCCTTCCTCGTCTGGCGTGATGCTCCCACGTCACCGCGGCGTCCCGCCGAGATGAGATTCTGCACCCGTGCGGAGGTTGTTCAGGAAGTCGTTGACGAGCGATCCGAAGCGGTACGTCCGATCCGAAGCGGTACGTCATGTCCCGGGGAGCCTACAAACTTCGCCTGCATAATAATAGTTATGCAGCAAGGTACAGTTTGGGGCTGAAAATGACGGCCCAACAGCCCAGCATCGTGCTGCGCTATTTGCCAGGCCGGCATCGAGTCATCATCGGGCATGGGCGCGGCTTCGGAGACTGAGCCAGTGGAGTAGCCCGCGTCCGCTTTCGGGCGTGGGAGGTCGCTCACGTCGTGAGAGACCTCCAGCTACATCGCCCCTACCGGCGCCGCTACAGCGCTCTCGCGAAGTGATGTGAGTAGATCGCGAGGCCGTGAGTGTGGTAGAGCCGGTGCGCGTCAAAGCGCTCCGGGCCGACTCCCGAGTCCAGATGCAGCTGATCGCATCCGAGTCTTCGGCCCTCCTCGATGAGCCGGTCCAGCAGCGCTCCAGCGTGGCCGTGGCGTCGTGCTTCCGGCGCGGTCGAGAGGTCATCGACGTAGAGGTGGTAGCCCCAGGCGAGGCTGGTGCCGAGACGGAAACCGGCGACCGCGACGGCCGGCTCGCGTTCTGACGAGAAAGCGCCGAGAAGCCGGTAGCCCGTGGGGCGAAGCGCACCGTCGACGTGCTCGACGAACTCCTGCTCGCTCTCGTAGGCGGTTCGCAGAGCGCGCATCGCCTCGTGCGCGAGGCGCGTCTCACCGGCGCACAGCTCGCGGATCTGTCGCTCGACCGTGTTGGCGGCGCTCATCGATCCGCGCCTTCGCGCTCGCCAAGCCCGGTGGGAGTTGCCTCGCGGGTAGCAGCGAGGAGCGCCTCGGCCACCTCGCTTGCGCGGATCAGGTGAACGCCGATGCCTTTGAGCTCGCGTTCCCCGCGCTCATAGAGTCCGGATATGGCGTCTTGGGCGAGCACGATCCTGAAGTCCCGCTCGCTGGCCTCGTAGATCGAGGTGCGCGGGCAGTTGGGGAAGTTGCAGCCGCAGAACACGAGCGTGGTGACGCCTTGCTCGCGCAGGTGCCCTTCGAGCGGGGTGTTGTAGAACGCGCCCCATCGTGGCTTGTAGATCGCGACCTCGCCTGGACCGAGGAGCTGTACGCGGCCCGCGAGCAGCAGTCGCGCGTCGAGCTCGACGCCGGGCTTTGGCAGCAGCTCGCCGGCGAGCTGTGAACCGGGTGCGCCCGGGACGAGCGCTCTCATCCCGTTCTGCACCCCCTGGCGGCGGCAGGGGTTGACGTTGGCGCCGTCTGGCTCGTACAGGCGGACAATGTGCACGATCGGACGGCCCGCCTCGCGAAAGGTGTGCGCGAGCAGCCGCATCGCTGCAAGCGCCACGGTGGTTCCGGGGATCTCGAAGGGACCGCCGTCCAGCACGTCGCGCTGGGTGTCGATCGTGACCAGCGCCGCCGCGTGAAAGTCTGGGGTGGTGTAGAGGTCGTTCGCGAATTGGTCAGCAGTGCTCATCCAGGCCGTTCCATACGTCGGCGTCGTGGGTGGGGATTATCAGTGCGTCGGGGTTCTGCTCGGCGTATGTGCGCAGCTCGCCGACAGAGCGGCGGTAGACGTCATCGTCGATCGTGCGCCAAGGGAGTATTCCCTCGCGCAGGTTGCGCATCGTGTAGATCGCGTCGCCGGCGAGCAGCGCCTCGCCTTCGGTGAGCCTTGCGAGCACGGACACGTGCCCGGTGGTGTGGCCGGGTGTGTGCAGCAGCCTGATGCTGCCGTCTCCAAATAGGTCGATTGTCCGCTCGAACGGCCCATGCCGCCCCGCGTGCTCGGAAGTGAAGTCGATCGTGCGGATACGCGAGGGCCCCGGGAGCTGGGAGCGCACATACCCGGACCACACTCCGAACCTGGCGCTCGCCGCGCGCCACTCGCTGCGCGCGCAGATGAACGTCGCGGCGGGAAGCTCGGACATTGCGCTCGCGTGGTCAACGTGCAGGTGGGTCATCACGACGAGCTCGATCTGGGTGGGGTCGATACCGCGCGAGCGCAGCTGCGCCGGCAGCGACTGTTGCGGGCTGGTGCGCAGCGTGCGAAAGAAGTATGCGTTGACGCGCCCGAAGTTGTCCTTCAGCCGCTCTGCGGCGCTGGAGTGAAGTCCGGTGTCGATGAGGATCGGCCCGACCGTCCGGTGCTCGAGCAGGAACGCGCCGATCGGGCCGCTCTCCCACTCGCTCAGAGGAACGCCGATGCCGAGCGCCCGCCGTGCCGCTCCGCGCCCATCGTGGCGGAACGTCCAACCTGGCGGGGCCAGCGAATCCCCACAGCGCAGCGGATACAGGCGCACGGTCGCGCCGGGTGAGCCTCCGAGGAGCGGCAGCGACGCCGCCGCCGGCAGGGTGGTCTGCCTATCTGGGCTCACGAGCCGGCTTCCCCTCTGCGGGCGGTGGGTCCGCGTCGGTGTCGGGTTGGCGTTGGATGAGTCGCTCGAAGAGCAACTGCACGAAGTCGCCGAACAGACGATCGGGGATCGCGTCAGGGTCGGCGAGCTTGGCGAGCCCAAGCCCGGTGCCGAGCTCACGCAACACGCTCGCCAGCTCATCGGCCGGCATCGGCAACTCCACGCCCGCCTCGCGGGCGCCGTCCTGCAGCAGTCGCGCTGCCGCGTCCCGTCCCCACGAGATGCGGTGAGAGAACGCCTCCCGCAACCGCGGGTTGCGCCAGGCGTGGACGAGGAACTCGAGCGAGAGGATCATGAACTCCGGGTCCTTCGCGAGCCGTGCCATGAACTGATCGGCGAACGCGCGCGCTCGCTGCGGCAGCTCGCCGGTCGCGACCTCGCGGAAGCTCTCCATGTCACGCACCCTCATCGCCGCCTGAGCCTCATACACGGCAAGGAAGAGGTCGTCCTTGCCCTGGAAGTGCCAGTACACCGCGCCGGTCGAATAGCCCGCCTCCCGCGCGATCTCCTGCAGCGAGGCGCCCTGAAAGCCGCGGCGGGCGAACACCCTGGCGGCCGCGGCGATGAGCTCGGCACGGGTCTCCTCCTTGCGCTCCTCGCGCCTCGATCGGCGCGGCGGGGAGGACCCAACCGGTGACGAAAACCCAACGGGTGACGACGACCTGTCGACGGACATAACGATATCAATGTAACATGGGTTGGGTTAGGTATGGGATCGCAGCTCGCCAACCTGCTCACCCGCCCGGCGCTCGAGCTGGCCGGGCTCGTGCGCGCCGGCCAGGTCACCTCACGCGAGCTGACCGAAGCAGCGCTCCAGCGCATCGAAGACCTGAACCCGCAGGTCGGCGCGTTCACCGCCCTGGACGCCGACCGCGCACTCGCTGCCGCCACTGCGATCGGCAAGGGCGACGAGCGGCCATTCGCGGGGGCGCCGGTCGCGATCAAGGACCTGTTCACGCCGATCGCCGGGTTCCGCCAGACCAACTGCTCCACACTGCTCGCCGACGGTGCAATCGCGAGCTTCGACCACAACACCGTACGGCGGATGAAGGCCGCCGGGTGCGTGATCGTTGGAGTGACCAACTCGCCCGAGTTCGGCATCCTGCCCGTCACCGAGCCACGGCTGAACGGCCCCACACGCAACCCTTGGGACCTCACACGCACCCCCGGCGGCTCCTCCGGTGGCTCCGCGGCAGCCGTGGCAAGCGGGATGGTGCCGCTCGCGCACGGCACCGATGGCGGCGGGTCGCTGCGCACCCCGGCCTCCTGCTGCGGGCTGTTCGCGCTCAAGCCCTCCCGCGGCCGGATCTCGATGGCGCCCGCGCTCGGCGACTCCTTCCTCGCGACACCGGGCGTCCTCACCCGCACCGTCGCAGACAGCGCCGCGATGCTTGACATCCTCGCCGGCTATGAGCCCGGCGACTCGACATGGGCGCCCGCTCCGATCGAGCCGTTCGCCGTTGCTGCCCTGGATGACCCAGGCCGGCTGCGTATAGCCCTGCACACCGACTCACCGATCGGCTCGGAAGTCGATCCGCTGTGCATCCAGGCAGCCACAGACGCTGCCGAACTGCTCGCCGGCCTCGGACACGAGATCATCCACGCGCCCTCAATCGAGACGTCCGAGCTGATGCCGGCGTTCATGGCACTGTGGGGGGTGCACACAGCCGCAGCGGTGGCGCTCACCGGAGCGCTCGCGGGGCGGCAGCCCACCGCGGAGAACGTCGAGCCGCTGAGCTGGGCGCTCTACCAGCGGGGCACCGCGACCAGCGCAATAGAGCTCATGGCGCTCACCGTCCGTCTGCAGGCAGCCAGCCGCAAGATCGTCTCCATGTTCAACGACTTCGACGTGCTGCTGACACCTTCCCTAGCCCAGCGACCCGTACCGATCGGCCAGATCGACGCCTGCTCAAAGGACCCCATGAGCGACTTCGAGGACTCCGCCCACTTCACCCCCTACGGCGCTCTCTGGAACATCACCGGCCAGCCCGCGATGACCGTACCCCTCTTCGACGGCCCGGACGGCCTGCCGCTGACGGTGCAGATCGTCGGGCAGCCCGTCGACGAGACCACGCTGCTCGCACTCGCCGCACAACTCGAAGCAGCTCACCCGTGGGCAAACCGTATGCCCCACTGGTGATCTAGTCCTCGCCTGCGCGATGTGCCGGCACTCCTCCAGCCGGGCGAAGCAGTGATCGGATGACGACCGGGCTCCGTGACCACGCGATGGTGCTCTGATCAGGGCTGTGCTGGAGCGATCAGCAGCCTGGTACCGAGGTTGACGCTCTCCAGGTCGAGCAGCTCCGCGTTGCGCTGCTCCCAAGCGCCGCTGTCGAGGTCCCGGGCGCGCGTGGCGACGGCCCGCTGCTCTGCGTGCTCACCCAGGCGAGCCCATACCGAGCTGCCGCAGCGGACGGGCTCTTGCAGGTACGCGGATGGTCCGCGCCAGTAGGAGTGGAAGAACCCATCAACGCAGTCCCACGGGATCAGCACCCGCTCCATGCGTGCTCCGATCGCCGCGGCACGCTCGGCCAGGCCCGGCCGTCCAGCGGTGAGTGTGTGGGACCGGGGAGGTAGTCGCGGATCAGCCAGAACCGTTGGGTCTCGGCGTTGTCCCATTGCAAGACGACGACCTGTCGAGCCACGCGGCGCATCTCTAGAAGCCCGGCGATCGGGTCGCCCCAGTGATGGTCTGAGAGGACCGCCATCGCCGAATCGAAGGACTGGTCAGGGAAAGGCAGCGCCTCGGCCGAAGCGTCGATGCAGGGCGCCGCGCCCGTCGGGCGCTGCGCGCGCATAACTTGCGAGGGCTCGACCGCGAGAACATCGCGGTCCGGGGCTCGTAAGAGCCGGTCCCAGCGCTGACGTTCAGCACGCTCTCAGCATCCCCGAGCGCCCTCCAGATCTGCTCGGCGATCCGTGGCTCTGTGCGACGCGCGTGCGTGTAATCCGTACCGATCTGCTCGTAGAGGACCGGGCCGATCTCCGCGCGGAGAGCAGGGCTTTTGCGGTCTACGGTCCGTCGCTGGCGGGAGGCTCGTCGGTCCTCAGGTGTGACCGTTCTGCGCAATACGGCCCTATAGCAGATGAGGCAGCTCGCTGGCAAGGAACGCCTGAAGCAAGCTCTCGCAAAAGGGTTGCCATTTTCCAGGCTGGTACTGCATGGTAACTGGTGATGGCGGATCTTTTTCACCACTGCAGCGGGCTGGCCGCCCCGATTGGACGCGTCGGCTTTGTCGCGATGGCGCTCGTGACTGGCCACCTAGTGTTGCTCGCGCTCCTCTTTGTTTGGCGTCTCGTGTACGTCGTCGGCGTCGCGCTGTGGGAAGGAGTCCGCCCCCGGGCAGTTGCATTCGGCTCGGCCTCCGCGTTCGCGTTCTTCGGTTGGCTCCGACGCAGGCTGGGGCTGCCACCCGAGACGTGAAGCAAGAATTCAGATACACCCTATTTTCTTGACGAGGTCGGGGCGTAATGTTCATGACAAAGAAAAATTTGACGCTTCTACTCAGCGCGGTGGCCGTCGCCGAGAGCACGCTGCAGCTGCTGATCGCCGTCATGGGCATTCTCGCGGCACTCATCACGGTGACCTTCGTGGTCGGTGCGGGGTCGGGGGCTTTCATCACCTATTACGTGCTTGCTCACGAGGATTCGTAAACTCGCAGACGACACCGCCTACTCCGTGCCCGCGCCCTGCGGCTCGTCCATTTGGACCTGCGCTGCACGTTCGTTGGTTCGCTGCACCTCGATGCTCATCGCCTCCCAGCGCTCCCCCAGCACCGATAGGCGCGACTCGTCTGACGGGGCGGCGCTGTCGCCGTGCAGCCACGCCGCATAATCGCGCTCGCGGAACGCTCCCCCAGCCTTGCGGGCGAGCATCCACGGGAGGCTCGTGCCAGCCTCGACGATCCCAAGCAGCTTCTCGTTAGTCGAATGAGACGCCGCAGACACGCTCGGGCATTGAAGCTCGGCTCGCCAGCATCCGCGGGGGCGTAGGTCCACGCGCTCACAGCGACCACATAGGGTGTCACCCATGCACCCGATCGCCAAGAGCTATGGGACCTGCTCATGATCGACCTCTGGAGCGCCGTCAAGGACCTGCCGATCGCGATTGAGTCGTTCTCGTGCGAGGCGCTTGTGCCGAGCGGCCCGACCGGGCTCGAGGACCACTCGACGACGCAACTGCGACTGCAGGGTCGTGGAGAGGAGGGCGTCGGCGAGCAGGTCGGCATGGGGGATGCCCAGGAGAGCCTGCGCGCGAGCGACTTCCCGCTGGCGGGCGAGTGGGCGACGCTCGCCGGCTTCCTCGCCCGCGTCGACGCGATCGACATGTGGCCCGAGCCGCCCGAGTACGAGCTACAGCGCAACTGGCGGCGCTGGACGTTCGAGTCTGCGGCACTCGATCTCGCGCTGCGGCAGTCGGCCACGAGCCTGCCCGAGGTCCTCGGCCGTACGCCCCAGCCGGTGAGGTTCGTCAACTCGTTCGGGCTCGGCGATCCACCGGACATCGACAAGGTCGCCGATCGGCGGGCGATGCATCCGACGGTTGGTTTCAAGCTGGACGTTGCGCCGTCGTGGACGCAGGAGATCATGGACCGCGTGGCGGCCGTCGAGGGTGTCGCGACGGTCGACTTCAAGGGCCAGTACGGCCTCGAGGTCGAGGACCAGGCGGCGCTGCTGGCGATGTACGAACGCACGCTGGCCACGTTCACCGAAGTCGTCTTCGAGGACCCGCACGACCACCCTGCGGTGCTCGAGCTGCTCACGCCAATCGCGGATCGCGTCTCCTACGACGCGCCGATCACGAGCGTCGCGTCGATCGGCGCGACCCCTATCGAGGTAGGGATCGTCAACGTCAAGCCCTGCCGCGTCGGCCGCTTACAGGAGCTCAGCCGCTTGTATGCGCACTGCGAGTCCGCCGGCATCCAGATGTACAACGGCGGCATGGGCGAGCTCGGCGTCGGCCGCGGGCAGGCCCAGCTGCTCGCGTCGCTCTTCCATCCCGGCGCGCCCAACGACATTGCGCCGTCAGGCTACAACCTCAAGGATCCACCGCCCGGTCTGCCGCCGAGCCCCCTCGATCCCACGCCGGACCGCGGCTTTCGCCGCGGGTAACCCGCAACGCCCATAGGCGGCTGCCCAGTGACACGCTCGGCAGCTGATCCGCTACCGCCCTCAAAAGCGGCGTGCCCAGGATCGCAGTGCGCGGCCGCGGGGCGGCCGTCAGCTCTAGGGCTGACTGAATTCGACCGTCTTAGGGCACCCCGAGCCCGCGGGCATGATCACCGAGCACGTCCGGTACTCCACGTCCTTGGTGAATGGCCCCTTGTAGCCTTGCGCCCCGTTCAACCTTCCGCGGCCGGTACGGATAGCCACAGTTGTAGAAGCCCATTTGGCCTGTGCAGACCCAGTAACGGCCGTTGATGCGCACGGCGCCGCCATCCCAGCCTGGCCCGAAGTCGATCACGTGGGCGTGGGGATTGTCGCTCGCTGTAACCACGTTGCGCGCTGCGGCGCACGGCATGTGCCAGGGGTACAGCGCACTCCTGCCATAGGTGGCGTTTGCATAGCCGCAGCGCGTGACCTCTACCGGCTTAGGCGATTCCGCGTACGCGCTGACCACGAGCAGGGTCGCACCCAGCAACGTGAATACGATCAGTCTGGCCCCGCGCTGACGCAGCACCCCGGCTCGCACGGCGTTTCTTGCACTCATACGACTCCCATCACCCGGACGTTCGCTGGTCCCTGGAACATGCTAGGCCGGGCTGCATCTCTGGATCGACTCAGCCCTCGCCAGACTGGGAGCATACTTCCCCGACTCTCAGGCCGCTCGGTTAGAACCTTGTAGCACCTCCACGTAGGTTCACGCCCACGGCCCGGTTGTGATCACAACTGGACTACCCGAGAGATAACGGAGCTAGCCAACTGAAGGCCATGAAGGTGGCTGGACTCATATCGAGCAAAGGACCGCCCCGACAAACGCCGGAGCATCCGTCGATTCCTCGCGAACCTACTAGAGGCCATATGGGAGTCGTGGCCCTAGCACCCGATGCGGCGTCCCGCCGATCTGAGACGGCCCAGTCCCGTTCATCTGAGACCAGACCGTCCCGTTCATGTGAGACTCGGCCGGCGGAGGGGACCACCCTGGCGGCAACCGGACCGCTGGGGAGCACCTACAGCACGGGGAACACAGACCACACGCCGGGCGTCGCCGCCACAAACCACACCACCACGGTGGCTGCGACCCTTTGCGCGCCACCCACGTGAGTGAGCGGAACTCTGCGGGCCCGGTGGTCGGGCACCGGTGTCGGGGTCTCGCCCGTCGGTCTGGCGGTGGGTCGGCTCGCGTGGCTCCTGGCTCAGCGGCCGGCCGGGATCAGTCCGAGTTGTCTCATCATTCCGAGGTCGTCTCGGACTGCCGCGTACTCGGTGACTTGGCCGGCGTCCAGCCGGAAGAGGTACATGTGCGGAACGGTCGCCCGTCGTCCAGTCGGGGGGATGCCCATGAACTCGCCCTCGTGGGTGCCGGTCCAGGTGCAGTACATCGCGACGCGATCGCCGTCGGCGATGAGCTGCTCGATCTCCCAGCGCTGGTCGGGAAAGGCGCCGCGCAGCATCGTCGCGACCTCCTTGGCGCGGGCTGGGCCGCGTCGGTCCTGCGGATCGTTGAGGTCGCGGCATTCAGGGTGCACAAGCAGGTCGGCGACGTCCAGCTGGCCTTGACCGAACACCTCGGCGTAGAGCCGGCGAACAACCTGCTTGTTCTGCTGACAGCCCGGCGCGGCGGAATCATCCTGTGGCAACACGTGCTTCTCCTCTGCAATCGAAAGTGGATGCGGCCTGCTAATCGCTATAGTGGCACTCTAGTTAATGACTGAGCGACCTGTCGAGCCCGCCGACCAGCCGGGAGCGATGCCTCGGCGCGCCTACCGCTCGCGTAAGCGCGAGCAGGCATCCCTCGAGACCCGCCGGCGGATTCGCGCGACGGCCGAGGCCCTGTTCCTGCGCGACGGATATATCCGCACGACGACGAAGGCGATCGCACGGGAGGCCGGCGTCGCCGAGATGACCCTGTTCCTAGCGTTCGACAACAAGGCGGCGCTGCTCTCGGAGATCATCCGGACCAGTGTCCGCGGCGACGACCACGACACTCCGATCGCCAGCCGAGCCAGCTGGCAAGCGATGCTCGACAGCTCGCCAGAGCAGATACTGACCCGATTCGCAGAGTTCAACGGTGTGGTCCAGGCCCGAACCGCACGCATCCTCGCCGTCGCCGAGGCCGCAGCCACCGCCGACGTCGAGCTCGCCGCACGTCGCGACAGCGCGCATGCGCACATACGCGCCGACTTCCAGCAGATTGCAGACGCGCTCGCCAGCCATCGATGCCTTGCTCCGCACCTCACCGCCACGCACGCCGCGGACGTGATCTACGCCCTCGCCAGCCAGGCCACGTACCTGCTCCTCACCGACGAGTGCGACTGGACCACACAGCGGTACGTCGACTGGCTCGCTGCCACCCTCCAATCGACCCTCACCAATGCCAACCACCCGCATACTTGAGCTCTCGTCAACCCGAGGGTTGACACTCTCGCTTGTAGCGGGCCGGTCGAGCGGGGTCTCTAGCCGGACTGAGCGCCGTAGCTCGGCCCGTGGTTCCGGGGCGTCAGAGTCGTCCGTTGTCGCGTAGCCAGATCAACGCGCGGAGGGTGACGTTGCCGCGCCAGTCGGTCATCTGCGCCGGCGCCCAGGCCCGCCAGTCGAACATCCAGCCGCCGTCTTGCTGCTGTTCGGACTCGACGGCGTCGAGGTGAGCCTCAACCTGGTCGTCGCTGAGTAGGCCGCGTGAGCGGCTGCCCGGGCGCGGCGAGAGGTCGAGCGGGCGCAGCGCCTCTCCCTCCGTGCCGCCGATGGGCGCGAGCGCCGAGGCGTCGACGCGGGCGGCCAGCGACGCGATCGCCGCGCGGGCACGCTGGTCGTCAGGAACCGCGTCGAGGAATCCGCAGGCGAACTTCAGCCAGTACCCGCGTGGCTGCTCCGCGGTCTCGATTGACCGCCAGCACCAGCTGGTGGCGCGGTCGAGCCACACGTCATCGGTAACGCCGCCGGCGTGGAGGGCTGCAGCCAGCCCGAGCGTGAGCATGGATCCCGGCTCGGGCTCGAACCAGGGCGCGTGCGGGTAGTCCTCGAAGCCGGGCAGCACGGACGGGATGCCGCCGTCTGGGTCGGCGATCGACGCGATGAAGGCGCGCGCGCCGCGAGCGAGCTCGCCGTCCGCAGCGCCAGCCTCGCCGAGGATCTCGAGCGCGTATAGCGTCGGAGCCGCTGGCTGGGCCGCGCAGGTCGGGCTCCAACGCGTGGCCGAAGCCGCCGTCCGGGTTGCGATAGCCACGTAGCGCCTCGACGACCGGGGCGGCCGGCCCGTCGGCGAACAGCAGGCTGTAGCGGTGGCGGTCCACCAGGCGGGCGGCGGACCAGATGAAGTTCTCGGCGGCGCGCTGATCGATTGGCATGACCTACAAGCTAGGCGGCGGTCGGCCTGCGGTCTTTGAGAAATCGGACAGGCGAGAGCCCGGCCAGGTGCGTGACCTCGGCGGTCATATGCGCCTGATCGGCGTAGCCGGCATCGAGCGCCAGCTCAACAAGCGGCGCGGGCGGGAGCGCCTGCAGCCGTCGGAAGCGCAACACGCGCTGAAGGATCTTCGGCCCGTACCCGACCGCATCGCTGACGCGCCGGTGCAGCTGACGCGCGCTGATGCTGAGCTCGTCGGCGACAGGGGCCACGCGAGCGCGTGGGCGCCCGAGTGCCACGACCGCGGCACGCACGAGCGGATCGAGCTCAGCAGCGCGCAGCTCAACGGCTCGCAGCAGCAGCGCGTGCGGGTCCGAGCCTCCGGCCAGCTCCTCGAGCAGTGTCGCGGCCACATCGCGTCCCAGAACCTCGGTGGCATCCGCCGAGACGTCGCACAGCTCCGACGCCGGCAGTCCCAGGATCGCGCCCGCCGTGCCCGGCCGCAACCGTGCCCCGACGACCCGCGAGCCCGACTCCAGCGTCACGCTGCGTGGCCGGGTATCAGGCCCGGCGATGGTCAGCGCCCGGCCCGTCCAGATCAGATCCACGCAGGCGTCAGGCACGATCTGCTGCTCGTGCTGAGTCGTCGTGGCTTGCTCCCACGTGCAGGCCACCAACGGCGAGGCGACGAGACGCTCGAGGTAACTCACAACCCCAACGCTACCCAGCTCGGGTTAGGGCTTGGCACGACCTACGCGGCTTGCGTCGGCGAGTCCGTGCCAGGTGGTCTGGGTGATGGCCTGGACGAGCGTGGCGCGGGGGACGTCGCGGTGCTCGAGCCACCACAGAGCGAGCCCGGTCATCGCGGAGCGCAGCAGCTCAACGACGGGCATGATCAGCTCGGGCGCAAGCGTCAGGCCGGGCTCGGTTTCGAGGAGGCCTGCGATCGCGGCGCGGGCGGTGTCGCGCATTGTTGCGTGGAAGACGCGGATCTCGGGATCGCCTGTGACGTCGGCGAACAGCATCGTCCAGGCGAACGGATTGGCTTCGACGTAGGCGAACCAACTGTCGGCGACTGCGGGAATACGCTCGGCGAGCGGTCCCGGCCCTGTCATGCCCTCAGCGAGGGTGTGCAGCAGCTCGTCGCGATGGGCGGCGAGAAGCTCGAGGTAGAGGTCCTTCTTGGAGGCAAAGTGTCGGTAGACGATCGCCTTGGTAACGCCAACCTGCGCGGCGAGCTCGTCGAGTGAGGCATGGTCGTAGCCGCGCTGTGCGAACAGCTTGGTCGCGGCGGCCACGAGCGTCGCGCGGCGCTTGGCCTTCGGGAGTCGTTGGGTCATCCCGCAGCATGTTACTCTCGGGTGACTTATCCGGTCGCACCCGACAGAGGAGCGCCATGACCGAGCTTGTTCACGATCCCGTCCGCCGCCAGCGACTGGGCTTCCACCGCAACGGCGACATCCTGCACACCGAGGTCTGGGCCGCACCCAACGGCGACGTTCCAGCGCACTACCACCCCGCCCAAGAAGAGCGCTTCGAAGTGCTCGCCGGCACGGTGCGCTTCACGATCAACGGCAAGCGAATCAACGCTGGGCCGGGCACACGCGTGGTCGCGCCGGTCGGCGCCAAGCACTCGTTTCGCAACACCGGCGACGTCGAGGCGCATCTGCTGGTCGAGGTCGAGCCGGCACTGGAGCTGCAGGGCTTCCTCGAGGAGGCAGCGGCGCTCGCCCGTGCCGGCCGGTACACCCGCCACGGCCTACCGCGACGACCGGGCGCGATCGTGGAGCTCTGGGAGTGCGACCATAGGACTCTTCAACGTATGCGGGTGCACGGCTACGGTCCGACCGTCGGTTCCCGTCATTTGCAGGATGTCGTCGCTGCGCCCGTCCAGCGACACCATGCGTGCGAGGGGGCGCCCACACGGGCAGGGCGCGCTCGTGAGCGCGGCCATGTCAGAGACCTCGTAACGGATCAGCGGCTGGGTGCGCTTGATGAAACTGGAGACGAGCAGCTTCGCACCGACGACGCCGTCGGGAACCGGCTCGCCGCGTTCGTCGACGACCTCCATCAGACAGAGATCCTCGAAAACATGCATCCCCAGGTGATGCACGCAGTCGCTCGGCGTAGAAGCCCTCGGTGGCGCCGTAAACGTTGAACGGCTCGACGCCCCACGCCGCGCGGATGTTGGCGGCCATCTCCTCGGTGCGAAGCTCGGCATTGGTGCAGACGATCCGGGGAGCGATGTGCAGCCGGCCCTCGAGCTGCTCGACCGCCAGCAGTGACGCGATCGACGGGTAGGCGACGAGATTCTCGGGGCGGTGCTTGTTGAGCGCTGCGACGAGCTCGCCGAGCGATGTGTGCGCGTCGAGCCGTAGCAGGGCGTACAGGCCCAGGTCGATGCTCAGGCCAAAGCGCGTCGACATGTGCAGTGGGCTGCTGGCACCAACAATGGCGACGCGCAGTCGGCGGCCAAATCGTGGACGCACTCCCGTGAGCTCACTCCAGCGCAGTGACGCGGCCAGGCACTGGTGCCATTCGTCGCGGTTGTAGACGAAGACGCCCTTGCGTCCAGTCGTGCCACCGGTCGGCATGCAGCGATACGCGCCGAGGTAGAGCTCGTCGCCGCGGATCCGCTCGAGATGACTCTCGACCCCTGAGAGCCGCAGCCGCGGGTCGCTCACCCACTCGTCGAATCGCTCCATCAGCATCGCCTTAGTCACGACCGGCAAAGCGCGCACATCGAGGTCGTCGGCGAGCTTGATGCCGGCATACAGCTCGCGATAGAACGGAGAGGTCGCCGCTGCGTCTCGCGCCGTCTGAACCAAGCAGCGTCGCTGAAGCGCCAGCAGCTCCTGCCGCGGCGTGCCGATCGCGGTGAGCCGCCGGAGGTGACGCCTCGCCCGGCGAGATCCCCGACGCGGCGCAGCACCGATCCGTCGCTCACGAGCGGATTCCTGACACGGCGGCATTGCAGATGAGCGGTGCAAGGGCCGCTGGGTGTGCCTCCACAGTGTCCAAAAATTAGCACTGATCGAGTGTCAGTAGCCAGCCAGCCTGCACAGAATGAGGCGAGCGGATTACACGGTCATCTTCGGGTGTCATATGGCTTACCTGCAGCCGGGTCATCGCTCTTGAAGGCCCCGCGCTTCATCCCGTTCGCGTCACCCGGTCAGTCACCCGCGGCTGAGCGAGGGCAACTCCCTGCCCCGGTGGTACAGGACCGCGAGCAGCCTCGCCAGCCTGCGTGGCCGACGACACGTCAGCATTGGTAGGGTCCGGTGGCGAGTGCGCCGCATGGCGTCGCGCGTGCGCAAGGGATGCTCGGGTAAGCACCGCTGTTGAACGGGGCGAGGGTGAGCGAGAACCTAGAGACGATGTCGATGGTCGCGGCTTGGCGGATGCACGCTGAGGAGCGTCCGGATGGTCCTGCGCTCACGGTGAGTGAGCATCCGACCGTAAGCTGGGGTGAGCTTGCTGCCCGTACGAACCGGCTCGCTCGCGCGTATGCGGAGCTGGGGGTGGGGGAGGGAGACTTCGTGACGATCGGGCTGCCGACGAGCGTGGCGTTCGTAGAGTCGATGGTCGCCGCGCTTAAGCTCGGTGCTGTGCCGCAGCCGGTCTCAGCGCGACTGCCGGCCGGCGAGCTCGCACAGATCATCGAGCTCGCCCGGCCGAGGCTCGTCGTCGGCTTTGATCCCACTGTCCATCTCGGCCATCAGGTTCTCGCGAGCAATCCGCCGATCGATGACCACGACGACGGACCGTTGCCGGAGACGGTGGCGCCGGCATACAAGGCGCCGACGTCTGGGGGTAGCACCGGGCGGCCCAAGATCATCCTCTCGGGCACCCCGGCCGTGATCCCGGTCGTTGAGGGCAGACCAACACCTGTCGGTATTCCAGCCGACAGTGTCGTGATGTTTCCCAGTCCGCTGTACCACAACATGGGAGTCCTGGGGACCCTGCTCGGGTTGAGCGGTGGAAGCCACGTCGTGCTCCAAGAGCGCTTCGACGCCGATCTGACCCTTCGGCTAATCGACCGCCACCGGGTTGTGTCTGCGTGGGTCGTTCCGACGCACATGAACAGGATCTGGCGGCTGCCCGCAGCTGTGCGCGAGAGCTATGACATCTCCAGTCTTGGCGTGCTCCTTCACGGGGGTGGGCCTTGTCCGGCCGAGCTCAAGCGGGCCTGGATCAATTGGCTCGGGCCCGACCGGATCATCGAGATGTACACCGCGACGGAGGCGGCGGCCGTGACCCTGTGCAGTGGGAGCGAGTGGCTAGAGCGACCAGGCACCGTCGGGCGCTGCTTCATGGGGGAGATGGCGATCTTCGACGAAGACGGCGTGCCAGTAGCGGCGGGTGAGCTCGGGATGATTTGGATGCGCCGCCCGTCAGGGTCCGATCGCACCTACAGCTACATCGGCGAGGAGTCCGAAGAACGTGACGACGGCTGGGACACAGCGGGTGACCTTGGATGGATGGACGACGAGGGCTATCTCTTCCTGGCAGACCGCCGGACCGACATGATCGTCTCGGGCGCAGCGAACATCTACCCTGCTGAGGTGGAGGCCGCGTTGGCCGCGCACCCAAGCGTGATCGACTGCGTTGTGATCGGATTGCCCGACGAGGACCTTGGACAGCGCGTACACGCGATCGTCCAGACCGACACCGACACTCTGAAGGAGCAGGCCCTACGCGAGCATCTCGCTGGCCGACTCTTGCTCTACAAGACACCCCGAACATACGAGTTCACGGCACTTCCTCTACGCGACGACGCAGGCAAGGTCCGACGCTCCACTCTCCGCGACCAACGCTCGCGATGAACACACGGGATTACGCCACCCTCAGATCGAACGGATTCGCCCGGGTCAATGGAGGATTCAAACCACCGCCGAGGCTTTCCAGTTCGCGCAATCGCTGATCGAGGCCGGCTATGGTATAAGGGCACCCCGGTCTGGGCGGCGCTGGAGAGCGATCGAGCGCAGCTGATGGTCAGCACCGACGGCGACCCTGCCGGCCAGGGCGTCCTGTTCTACCTGTACTCGTCCGATCTGGCTGCGCTGCGCGAGCGGCTGCTCGGAGCCGGCATCGACGCCGGGGAGATCGAGGACGGCACACCCGGTCCGCGTCAGCAGATGCAGCTCACCGACCCCGATGGTTACGTCCTGATGGTCGCTCAAACCGAGCCGCAGGACAAACCAAGACCCGACACCGCGCAGTAGACGGAGATGACTGGTTGCGGGCAGCCGCGTGCAGCCACGCGGGGGAGGGGGGTGCTGTAGCCCGGCTGATGATTTCTGGGGGCGGGGTTTCTCGCGCATGGTTGGCTCTATGGCCCGCGCGGTATGGTCGGAGCCATGAGCACACAGGCTGAACAAGCGCAGAACGTCCCCGCTTTGCGTCGTCCTGCGTGCATATTCCCGGTGCGCGATCTCGACTTCTCGCTCGCGTTTTATGAGCGGCTGGGCTTCCGCACCGACACCTACGACGAGGGCTACGGCTTCGCTCGCCGTGAGCGGCTGCGCCTTCATCTGCGCGCCGTGCCGGGGCTTGATCCGCTCGCGAACAACTCCGGCGTCTACGTTGACGCTCCGGCGGTTGACGCGCTTCACTCCGGGTGGCTTGGATGCGGGCTCCACGTTGTATCCGCCGACATCCAGGAGGCGGACGAGCGGGCGGGCCGGATCACAGAGGGCATCGAGGCAAAGCCGTGGGGCGTTCGCGAGTTCACGATCATGGACCCGGACAACAATCAGCTTCGCTTCGGCCAAGAGACCGACTCGTAGTCGAGTTTCGCCGTGATTCAGCTCGAGTCGAGGCGCCTTCACTCTGGGGGCGTCGCGATCGGCTGATCGCTCCTACCCAGCGAGCGCTACGGGCGAAGGGTGTTCCAGCCGATCTCCTCCGGAGCCTGCTGCAGCGACCGCAGGCGACGCAGCGTGACCGTGGTTGTGCGTCCCCCGGCTGATCCGCGTGCGTCATCGCGCTCTGCCGGGCAGCATCCGTGGTAGGCCGAACTGTGGAAAGACGCTGCTGTCGGCGAACCAGGTGATGGCCGAGATGTGGTCGCCTTCAAGGGTCAGTACGAACAGCGCGTACGCGCGCGCGATGTCGGTGTCGGGCACCGGGAGGTAGCAGCCGAATGCCGGCTGTGTGTTGGCGCGCGTCGGCACCAGCCGCATCGGTGCGCCGCGCCGCTCCGCAGAGCCGCGTAGGAACGCGCCGATCGCGTCGTGTCCCTGGTAGGCGTGGGGGAGGGGTGGCATCGTGACCCACGCGTCCTCGGTCAGGAGCGCGACCATGCCATCGATGTCGCCATTCTCGACCGTTTCGGCGAAGCGGCCGACGATGTCGCGCTCGAGCTTGGAGTTCGGCAGCGGCGCTCGTTCGCGGCCGGTCGCCGGCAGCCGGGTCTCGAACGCCGCACGCGCGCGGCGCAGCAGGTTATTGACCGAGGCCTCGCTGGTCTCCAGCATCTCGGCAACCTCGCCAGCGCGGTAGCCCAGCACGTCGCGTAGCACGAGTACCGCGCGCTGTTGGGGCGGGAGGTGCTGAAGACCGACGACGAACGCCAGCGCGATCGCCTCCTTGGTCTCATAGCGCGCCTCCGGTCCCGGAGCTTCGTCCGCGACCCCATCGAGGAGAACGTCGGCGTAGGGCTCGAGCCATGTCGGCTCGTTCCAGCGTGTCGGCTCGGGCATCTGGGGCATCCGCTCCTCTTCCGGACGGCGCCGGCTAGAACGAAGAGCATCCAGCGAGCGGTTGGTGGCGATCCGGTAAAGCCAGGCACGCACCGAGGCGCGTTCCTCGAACTGCCCAAGGCCCCGCCAAGCGGCGAGGAAGGTCTCTTGGAGGAGGTCCTCCGCGTCCTGAGCTGAGCCGACGATCCGGTAGATGTGCACTTGGAGCTCACGCCGGTATGGCTCGGTCAGCTCGCGGAACGCGTCCTCGTCGCCAGCGCGTGCATGGGCGAGGGTCTGCTCGGTCACGCTCGCATCCTCGCACTAACTCTTCCTGTCATGGGCATCACGAGTAATGACGTCGGGGCGGCTCGAAATTCGCCGCGCAATTTTCGTCGCGGCCGACGCCTCAACGAACGCAGCAACTAACAGTCCGACGAAGGGAGAACCGAGATGGGAAAGATCGTGATGAGTGGCCCGCAGAATGTCTCGCTCGACGGCGTGGTCCAGGACCCGGACGGTCAGGAGGGCTTCAGGCTGGGCGGCTGGTTCGTGCAGTTTGGGGGCAAGGACCTCGAAGCGTGGAACACGGTCGCGCTCGAAGAGGCGCTGGGCGCCGAGGCATGGCTGCTGGGTCGGAAGAGCTATGAGTTTTTCGGGATGCGGTGGCGACCCCGGAATGGCGAGCTCGCGGACAGGATCAACAGCATGCCCAAGTACGTCGTGTCCTCGACCCTCGAAGATCCCGAGTGGAACAACTCGACAGTCCTCAAGGGGGACGTCGTGACCGAGGTCTCGAAGCTCAAGCAGCAGGTGGACGGAGAGATCGTCGTCCCTGCCAGCTATCAGCTCGGGCGCACGCTAATCGAGCACGGCCTGGTTGACGAGCTGCGGCTGGTCGTCTTCCCGGTCGTGCTCGGTGCCGGCGAGCGCTTGTTCGGGGAGACCAGCGACATGAAGCCTATGCGCCTCCTCGACGCACGGACAATCGGTGACGGCCTCGCCTTCCTCACCTACGAGATCGTGCGAGGGGCCTAGCGAGACGTCGGACAGCACTGACGCTCCCAGGAGCCCGGATGCTTGTCCGCCGTCCCGCGGGCAGAAAGTAAGCGATCGTTAGTCCACAGGGCGCGCTCTGACGGCCATGAGATCGTCGCTGCCGAACACCAACGTCGGCGCGGCGCCGACCCCCACAGGAGGCGCGCCATTCCCATAGCCAGCCCGCAACTGGTCGCTGTGCAGCTCGCGTGCCTGCAAGATTCCCCGGCTGCTCCAGCGGGTCAGGGTCTGCGCGTTGACGCTGAGCGTCCGTGGGGTCCGTTTCGGTGCCGTCATCCTTCCGACAGGATAGGGGTGCCTGTGGCGGTTGCGGCGGAGGACGCGCAGCATTGTCGGCTACGGCTCGAGCGCACCGAGTAGGCGGTGGGTGGGGTGGCGGTTCAGGCTGTTCCGGTTCTTGTCATAGCGCCGTGTCGTGCGAGGATCGGCGTGCCTGGCTGCGTCCTGCACATCCCGCAGCGATACTCCCTCATCGAGCGAGAGCGTCACGAAGCCGTGGCGTAGGGCGTGGGGGTGAAGGTCGGGGATGCCGATCTGCTCGCCCATCCGTTTGATCAGCTTCCCTGCGTGCTGGCGGGTCAGGCGCTCACCGGTCGAGGGGATGAGCAAGGGTCCTTTGGTGCGCCCGCCCTTGGCTCGGTCAACGGCGTGCGCGACGGCCGCGTTCAGCGGCGCGACGGCAGCCTTCGTCGTCTGGCCCTTGCCCTTCAGCTTCAGCACGCGGTGGCGGCCCTGCTCGTCGAGATCCTCGATGTCTGCGCCGACAGCCTCAGAGACCCGCAGGCCGAGCTCGAGCAACAGCAGCACGAGCAGCAGTTCGCGTGGACCCTCGGCGCGGGCAGCGGTAATCAGCCGCCGGGCGCGCTGCTTTGAGATCCCCGCGGTCGCGGCCTGGTCTGGGACCTTCGGGCGGTCGGCGAACTCGACCGGGTTGCGTTCGATCAGCCCGTCGTAGTGGGCGCGGCGGTAGAAGTGCGAGAGGCACGCCAGGCGTCGTGCCATCGTTGACGGCGCGGGCGCCTTGCCATCGAGCAGCGGCTCGCGCTTGTAGCTCTCGATCGTCGCGAGCGTCGCCTCGAGCGGGCCAGTCCCGGCGCGCGCGAGCCACACGAACCAGTCGGCGAGATCGAGCGCGTACGCGCCTTGAGTGTTGCGCCGGTCGTCATAGCGCCGAAGGAACGCCGCGGCGAGCTCACCAGCGGTCTCCGGATACTCGAACGGCAGATCGCCGCGCGCGGCCTCCAGCAAGTTGTCCGCGAGCTCGCGGCGAGCAGCTTTCAGATCGACGAGTTGCGTTGGGCGCTCGAGCGGCTCAAGATCGGTCCTGAGAGCGGGCCTGCAAGGCGCCAAATGCAGGGCCTGCGGCGTCTCACCGATGTGAGACAGCTCGATCTCACTCATGTGAGACTGGTGGCGTCTCATCTATATGAGATCGGCGAGGGCTGCACTGCGCAAGTTAGTGGTGGGGGTGGCCGCGTACTGTGAGCCAGCTCTCGCGGGTGATGCGCAGGATGACGGCGGTCATGCCGAGGCCGATGATGGGATCGAGGATCGGGGCGCCCGCGGCGATCGCGATGGCGCTGGCGATGACGGCGAGCGAGACGTATGCGTCGGCGCGGGCGTGATCGCCGTCTGCGATCAGCGCGGGGCTTTCCAGCCGGTGCCCGGCACGGGTGCGGATCAGCGCCGCGAGCCAGTTGCCGGCGAACCCGGTCGCTCCGGCGAGCATGAGGGCGAGCAGGTGGTCGGGTGTGGATGGATGCAGGAGCCGCAGGATCGACTCGTAGGCAACGACGCACGCGGATATGAAGATGGCGGCCACGACCGCCAGGCCGGCTAGGCGCTCGGCGCGCTGGGAGCGCAGCGCGAACGCGATGCCGAGCGGGATCGCGGTCAGCGCGTCCCCGCCGTTATGGATCAGGTCGGCCAGCAGCGCCAGGCTGCCGCTGAGCGCGAATACGACCGCCTGCACCGCGACGGTGACGGTGAGGATGGCGAGCGCGAGCGCAACGGCTCGGACGCCCTCGCGCGAGCGCTTGATGCTCTCGTCCACGAGGCCGTGGGAGTGCCCGTGCTCGTGGTGATGGTCGTGGGGGTGCTTATAGCGGTGGTGGTGCTCGTGCGGCCCGGTGTGCGGGTGGGCGTGATGCAGGATGCCGTGACGGTGCAGATCGCCGTTGACAAGCTCATAGGTGGTGGAGAGCACGGTTAGGTCTCCGTCGGGTGCGCGTGCATCGTTGGCTTGGATCGGTAGCGCTTCAAGGCGATCACGGCCCAAATCGCCTCGACTACGCCGAAGGGCCAGGTGCCAGCGAGGAAGCCGTAAACGCTCGACAAGGCACAGCCGAAAGCGAAGGCGAGGATGAACCCTCGGCCGCGTCGTTCCAGCGCGTACATCAGGACCATGAAAGTGACGGCGCAGGCACCAAAGAGGGTGAGCACACCCAGAAGTGTGCCAGCGCGATCATCCTGGGCTGGCCTTGTCGCGCGGCGGGCGGGAGTAGCCTTCAGGGCGTGCCTGGTTGACGCTGACTACACCCGTATGCGGCCTATCCTCGTCCGCCTCCCTGACGGCGCGTTATCAGCTGCCCGTCATTCACCAATGCGATCAGAGAGGATCACCGTATGAGCGATAGCACTGACATAGAGCTGCTGCACCGGGCCTGGGAGGCGATGAGTAGCGCGGGGGACCTGAGCGTGTTGGAAGGGGCGCTCGACCCGGAGGCGCAGTGGCTCGGCGTCGAGGACGGGCAGATATGCGAGAACCGCAAGATGATCCTCGCGATCATAAAGCGCAACCTCCCAAGGGAGTTCGCCGGGCAGATCGAGGAGACGGTCGAGGTTGGCGGGCGGATCGTCGTGGCGTTTCGTCCCGATCACCCCCGAGACGACGGACGACCGCTGGATCAGGGCATCGCCTACGTCGTCGTCACGATGCGCAATGGGCTCGTGATCGAGCTGAAGGGTTGCGCCGACCGGGCCGCCGCCATGACCTACGCGCAGACCGGCACGGTGCAGAGCCAGCGACTGACCGGCCCGTCTAGCGTGGGATTGGAGCGCCGAGCAGGGCGGCGATGGCGCCTATCGTTCCGGCGGCGAGCAGCGTGAGGACGATGCTGCGACGCAGCGCAAGCAAGGCGATGGCCGCGGCAGCGAGCACGACGTACTGCCACGTCTCGCTCAGGGCCGCGGTGAGAGGGATCGCCGAGCCGATGATGGCCCCGGCCGCCGCGGGTGCCGCGCCGGCGAGGAACCCGGTCACTCGCTCGTTGTGCAGCAGCCGCTCGAAGCGAGCTGCACCGAACAGGATGAAAGAGAACGACGGCAGGAACGCGACGAACGCCGCCAAGAGCGCTGCGGGAAACCCGCCTGCGGCGTAGCCGACTGCCGCGACGGTCTGCGTGAGCGGCCCCGGTGTGACCTGTCCGAGCGCGACGGCGTTGAGGAACTGCCCGTGGGTCATCCAGTGGTAGGTGCTTACGGCGTCTGATTGCATCAGCGGAACGATCACGTACCCGCCACCGAACGCGAGCGCCCCGACCTTCAACGCTGTCCAGATCAACGCGCCCGTCCCGCCCGGCTCTGCGACTGCCGCGAGCAGCGGCCAGGCGTGAAAGCTCGCGACGCCTCCGGTGAGCTTGCGCTGCCATGCCAACTCGATCGTGCCGCACGCAAGCAGGACGAGCACGAGCCACGGGCCCGTCCTGGCCGCCGCGATCCCCGCGGCGAGCGCATAGAGCAGGATGCGAGGCCGCTGAGCGTCTGTGGTGCGTCTCCAGATTGGGACGGCAACGCCCAGCCCGGCCCTGACCGCGATGGCAGCAACGGCAGCGCCGGCTCCCATCCCGGCGCCCCGTATCCATGCGGGCGGTGATCCGGCGAGGAATAGCACGGACAGCGCGAGGATCAGCGCGAGGCCGGGCAGGATGAAGCCAAGGCCTCCGATGATTGCTCCCTTGGGGCCGCGTAGCCGCCAGGCGCAGTAGATCGCGAGCTGCGTGGAGGCTGGTCCGGGCAGGATGTTGGTCGCTGCGATTGCCCGCTCGAACTGGTCGTCGGTGAGCCATTCCCGTCGTGTCACGCACAGCTCGCGGAACAGCGCGACGTGCGCTGGCGGGCCACCGAACCCG
Source organism: uncultured Solirubrobacterales bacterium (assembly GCA_963706545.1). Lineage (GTDB taxonomy): Bacteria > Actinomycetota > Thermoleophilia > Solirubrobacterales > Solirubrobacteraceae > Palsa-744. The sequence goes on along the minus strand of OY970161.1, from coordinate 3,438,762 downwards.
ATACACCCGATGTGGCCCCACTCACGCGCGATGGTGCGCAGCGACACGCCAGCTCGCGGCGGCACGGCGGCGTGGGGGCTGCTCACTTCAGGGTCTCATCGGCGAGCAGCGCGTCGATGCGGCGAGTGATGTCATCGCGGATCACGCGGACTTCATCAAGCGGACGGCCCTTCGGGTCGGGCAGCTCCCACTCGATGTAGCGCTTGCCTGGGATGTAGGGGCACTCATTACCGCAGCCCATCGTCACGACGATATCCGCTTGCTCTGCGAGCCGTCGCCGAGTCCCTGACGCCGCCTACAGGTGCAGACGCATCCGTCCTGGGCGCCTCGGCTGGCGATCTGCGCGCCTTCGCCCTCGACGGCCTGACCCGCCATCGGCGTGCCCCTCGAGACCCTCTGAGCGATGGCATCGCCTGTCCGGCGTGCGCCGCTCGGTAGCGTTGAGATATGAGTTCGCACGCCCCTGCACTGCCCGTACTCCAGCCAGCCGGCAGAACTCGTGCGCGGCTGATCCAGCGCGCGAGGACACTCTCGCTGCTGAGCATCGCCTGGATGACAGTGGAGGCCGGCGTGGCCATCGTCGCTGCCCTGCTCGCCGGGTCGGTCGCGTTGCTGGCCTTCGGCCTGGACTCGCTGATCGAGCTGGTCTCGGCGAGCACGATCCTGTGGCTCTACACCGGCAGTCGCAGCGGCTCGGCTGCGGCCGAGCGCCGCGCGCAGCAACTCGTCGCCGTCTGCTTCGGGGTCCTCGCACTGTACGTGACGGTCGATGCGATCAACACGCTCGCGGGCGGATCGCATCCCAAGACGAGCTGGCCGGGAGTCGCGGTGGCGGCCGGGGCGATTCTCGTCATGCCGCTGCTCGCCCGCGCGAAGGGCCGCGTCGCCGTGCAGCTCGGCTCCGCGGCGACCGCGGGCGACGCGGCGCAGTCATGGCTCTGCGCGATCAGCGCCGCAGCGGTGCTCGTGAGCATCCTTGTCAACGCTGCTCTCGGCTGGTGGTGGCTTGACCCGATCACCGGGCTTGGGATCGCCGGCCTTGCAGTGCGCGAGGGACGCGAGGCATGGGCCGGGAAGGTCTGCGCCGACTGCGCACCGATCGGCTTGAAGTCACACACCGACTGCGTTGAGGAGGACTGCTGCTAAATGCCGCTCTGCTTGTTTGGGAGTCGTACTCGCGCTTGAGCTGCCAAGGATGGTGACAGGGTGGGCGAGCTCGCAGTTGCGTGTTTGCCGCTGGTATGTGACGCCTGGCCGCAGCCCGTGAGCGCAAGCAGACCGCCGGCTGCCAGCAGCGCACCGCCACGGCGAACCGTGGGCGGGCTCACACGGACGCGCTGGATTCGCACAAACCATGCGACGCCGGCGATGAACAGGATGCTCGCCACGTAGAAGTTCAGGCGCAGCCCGAAGATGTGGTGGGCGGGGTCTACGCGCAGCAGCTCCTCGCCGATCCGCGCGAAGGAGTACCCGGCGACGTAGAGCGCGAACAGGCCGGGCGCACGAATCCGCCGGTGGTGCCCGAGCCACACGAGCGCTCCCGCGAGCAGCAGGTTCCAGATCAGCTCATAGAGGAACGTCGGGTGGAAGGTCGCGTACTGCGCATAGCCCACCGGCCGGTGCGCGGGGCTTATCTCCAATGCCCACGGCAGCATCGTGGGTCCGCCGAACAGCTCTTGGTTGAAGTAGTTGCCGACCCTGCCGATCGCCTGCGCGACGAGCAGCGCGGGAGCGGCGGCGTCCATGAAGACCGGGATGTTCGCACCACGGCGACGTAGCACCCACAGTCCGGCGAGCGTCCCGAGCGCTATCCCGCCCCAAATCCCCAGGCCACCCTTCCACACCGCAAACGGCCCCCACCAATGCGGCGGGACTTCGTTCCAGCTCGTCGCCAGAAAGTACAGGCGCCCGCCGATCACCCCGGCGGGGAATCCCCACAACGCGACCTCGTAGACGAGATCGCGCTGCCCGCCTTTCGCCTCCCAGCGGCGCACGGTGATCGCTACAGCGGCGATGACCGCGACGACGTAGCAGAGCCCGTAGGCGTGGACGAACAAGGGGCCGATGTGAAACCCGTTGACGGGTGGGCTTGGCAGAAACGCCGTGGGCAGCTCGATCATGCTCACGCGGATTGCCCTTCCAACTGCTCTGCGGGGCTGACCTGGAAGGCGTGTAGGCAATGCTCGGAGCAGAAGTAGAAGCTCTCCGCGCCGAAGTCCTTACGGATCGCCTTCGCCTTATCGACCTTCATGCCGCATACCGGGTCGGTCACTCCCCGGCGCGCAGTCAGCCAGAACAACGCAGCGAAGATGACAAGCCCGAGGACGTTGAGGAGGAGCTTGTAGTTGACGGCGATCGTCCCGAAGATGTCACCTCGCGACGGTCGTGGTCCGGTCGGAATCAGCCCGGCGAGGCTGAACAGCCCATTGACGATGAGCGCGGCCAGAACCATCGTCACGAACATCAGCGCGACGATCCGCAGCGCGTAGCTCGTGCCGTAATACTTGCGGTAGATAGCGATGATCGGCAGGACGATCAGGTCGGCGAAGATGAACGCCATCACCCCGGCGAAGCTGATCCCCCCGGACCACAGCACCGCCGCGAGTGGCACGTTGCCGACCGAGCAGACAAAGCTCAGCATGGCGATCACTGGGCCGATGAGCGCGCCCCACACGACTTGCACGAGCGCCGGAGAGCCCTTGAGGAAAAGCCCATTGAAGAAGCCGTTGCCGAGCTGAGCGATGAACCCGGCGAGCAGGAAGCCAACGGTGATCTCCTTGTAGAGCATCTGCCAGTCTCCACGGAAGTTGTGAGCGACATCCGACCATCCCGACGCTGAGGTCAGCCGCTCTCGCCAACTCATCTGCTCGCCGGCCATGTGGTGCTGGTGCCCGGTGTCCGCCTGCTGGGCGTGCTCGCGGGCCTGCTGCTCAAGTCGTGGCGAGACGAACACGCGCAGCAGCACCGCCATGAGGACGATCATCACGAGCCCGCCGAGGTACTCGGCGAGCGTGAACTGCCAGCCGATCAGCACCCACAGCACCAAGCCCAGCTCCCACACGAGGTTCGTGGAGGCGAACTGGAAAGCCAGCGCCGAGGACGCCGATGCGCCCTTCTGGAAAAGGCTCTTGGCGATGGCGATAGCCGCGTAGGAGCACGAGGAGGAAGCCGCACCGAGGCCGGTGGCCCTCGCCAGCGGGCCGGCACCATCGCCGGACAGAGCGTGCTCGATGCGCTCCCTTGGCACCCATGCCTGCACGATCGCGCTGATGGCGAAGCCGAGCACCAGCGCCCACCAAACCTCCCAGGCCATCAAGAACGAGTCCCGAAGGCCGTGCCAGATGACTTCGAGCACATCCATCACACGGCCACAGCTAACAGGTTATGGGCGCCGGGCCACTCCGAGGATGATCGGGTCCGGCGGGAACAGCGGGGCGGGGCTGAATCCGAAGCGCTCGCACGTCTCGATCACGAACCCCGCGTGCTCGATCGCGGTCTCAGTGTCGCGCGCCATGTGGCAGCCGCCCGCGACGTGAGGCCAGAACGTAGCGTCGGCGAGCCGCTGAAAGCGCGCCTCCCACTTCCGATGCGTGACGACGTGCTCATAGAAACGCAGCTCGCCTCCGGGGCGAATCACACGAAACAGCTCCGCGAGCGCCTCCTGCGGATCGGGGATGGTGCAGAGCACAAGCGCTGCGACACCGGCATCGAAGCTCCCATCCTCACCGGGGAGTTGCCCCCCGACACCATCGAGGACCGTCACGGGCACGGGCGCCTGCGCGGCTGCGGCCTGCGCGCGCTCGCGCAGATACCGCTCGGGCTCGACCGCGATGACCTCGGTCACGGTGCTCGGGTAGAAGGGGAAGTTCGCGCCGCTGCCGGCTCCGACCTCGATCGCACGGCCGGTCAGTCCCGCGAGCATCCGCTGGCGGTGCTCGGTGGCACCGCGACGGTCACTGACCTGAGCCCACCGCTCATACACGCGGGCAAAGATCGGATGGCTGCCGACCTTCCCGGCCGGCTGTCCTATTTGGGTCGGCTCAGACACGTTCTGCGACCTCGCTCTCGGTGTCCGGTGTGTTCTGCTCGGCGTCGGGGGGATGCTTGGCACCCACCGGCAGGCAGGTCGAGTGGCGGGCCATCCGCGCGATCCGCTCAGTCCGTCTCCCCGGCAGCCTCGTCAGCACCCAGGCGATACCTCCCATAGCTGCCATCCCCAACGGGCACAACAAAATCTCAAGCCCCGACATCGGCGCTCGCTTTCGTGGTGAGTGGCTGGCTGGCACGTCGCGCGATGAGCCAGTACGCGACCAGCCCAGCGCCCGCGAACGGGGCGGCGCAGGTCAGGCCGCTGAGCAGATCGGCAATCGTCAGCCCCGTGCCGGTCGCCCGATACACCGCCGCCGGGCCTCCGAAACTGAACACCGCTGCGAGGAACGTGGCAGCGAACAGTGTTGCGCCGACGAGCGAGACCGTAGCGCGGGTGATGCTGAGCGTGGAGAGCTTTGGCTGGATGCCGCTCTCAAGTTGCGCGACACGCACGTCCAGCAGCTCGGGGCCACCGATCGCCGCGACGCCCTCCAGCTCGCTCCAGTCGGGGCCACGGACGACCTTCAAGAGCGCGCCAGCGAGGGGCCGGCGCCCACACGCCTGTACCGCCCTGCGGTCGGCCGCGAGCTCCCGGCCCGCGAGATAGCGGGCGCGTAGAGAATCCAGCGCCGGCAAGAAGAAAAACGCGGCCGAGAGCGCCTGCACAAGCACGACCTTCAACGGGTCGAGGTTGCACACGTGGTAGCGCTCATGCTCGAGCACCGCCCGCAGCTCTTCATCCGAGACGCCTACCAGGAGCCCACGGCTGACCGCGACGCGAGGAGTCAGGACACCGTAGGCGAAGGAGAACCGCTCAGGCGCATCAAGGAGAACCATGCGCCCACGCAACCCGGCCTGTGATGCCGTCAGCGCCAGCTCGTGGGGCAGTTCGAGCGCAAGGCCACGCACACGGCGCGCGAGTCTTGAGGAGGCGACGATCTGCCGGGCAATCGACCGCGCTCCGAACGCGAGGCCGACTGCTACCAGGATGATGAAAAGCAGCACGGGCAGCATCGCGCCGCCGCCGTCCGAGAGCCCAGCGATCCCATCGTGAGAAATCCGTGCCAGGATCAGCGGCACGAGCACGCTCCCCACGGCGCCGCAGAGCACATACATGCCCAACAGCAGCGCGAGGGACATCAGGGCTAGGAAGCTGCGGTTGGCGCTGTCGAGCCTCATGCGTCCTCCGCGAGCAGGCCACGCAGGCGGCGCAGCACACCGGGATCGGCGCGCGCCTCATCCACGAAATGCGCGACCGCCGCATCGCCGTAGGTGCGGATCACTTCGCGTACCGCGATCCCGGCGGCGTCTGCGGCCGTCGCCTCATACACGTAGCTGCGTCGCTCGCCCTGGCGCGTGAGGACGTTCTTCGCGGCGAGCCGGTTCATCACCGTCATCACGGTCGTGTACGCCAACGGTTCGCGCCGGCGCTCGTTGAGCGTGTCGAGGACTTCACGAACCGACACCGGCCGGCTCGCGTCCCAGATCGCGTCCATGATCTCGGACTCGAGCGGAGCAAACCCAGCAGTTGCGCTTCTCGGCCTTCCCGCCATAACCAACACTCTACTACATTCCTGTCGTGTATGCTCGGGCCATGACCACAACCCATCACGACTACGCAGCACAGGCCCGACAAGCGATCGAGATCGTCTGCTCAGGCGACCTCTCGAGGATGGAGGAGTTTTACAGCCCCGACTTCGTCGATCACATCAACGACATGACCTTTCACGGCTATGAGGGAGGCCGTGAGTCGCTCGCCTTCTACGCGACCCTGTTCAAGGACTACCGCATGGGTGTCGAGGAGCAGGTCACCGAGGGAAACCGTGTCGCCTCCCGGTGGGTCCTCCACGGCACCTACCACGGCCGCGCTGTCACGCTTCGCGGCATCACGATCAGCCGCCTGGGGGGGGACGGTAGAACCCTCGAAGACCGGGGACACTTAGACTCGATTGCTCTACTCGGGCAGCTCGGCGTGATCCGCACACTGATCCTCGGCGTGGAAATCCTCACCCGCCGCGTCAAGCTCCCCAAAGGCGTCCTGAAGGCAAGCTGAACACAAGGAGCGAGCTTGAAGCCATGCTGATCTACTCGATGAGCGTCTCGGTGGACGGCTTTATCGCCGACCGCGAGGGCGCGTTCGGATGGTCGGTCCCTAACGAGGAACAGTTTCGTTTCCACATCGCGCAGACACGCGAGCTCGGGGGCTTTCTATGCGGCCGCAGGCTGTACGAGACGATGCTGGTGTGGGAGACCGATCCGTCGCTGCGCGACGACGAGCTTGGCGTCGCGTTCGCTGACGTCTGGTGCGCGCTCCCGAAGGTCGTCTTCAGCCGCACGCTCGACAGCGTCCAGGGCAACGCCCGGCTCGCCGAGGCGTCGGTGGCCGAGGAGGCCCCTGCGGCGCTCAACGCAACTGACAAGGACGTCGCGATCGGCGGCGCCGACCTGGCCGCGGCAGCGATCGAGCTCGGCCTCGTCGACGAGCTGCGGATGTTCCGCAATCCGGTTCTCGTCGGCGGCGGCACGCCGTTCCTGCCGCCGGTCACCGAAGACGTTCCGCTGAACCTGGTCGAGACCAAGACGTTCGGCTCGCGCGTGATCTACGAGCGCTACAGGCGCGCCCGCGATAAGTCGGACTGACACCGCCGTCCGCGACGGAGGGTCAACCGCGAGCTCTCGGGCAGATCCGGAGGCTGCCGCGGTGCGGATCGGGCCACATCAGGCCGATCTCAATCGCCCGAGTCCGGGCTTGACGCTCCCCGTACGCCACGTGCGAGTTTGCCCGAGAGATCCCTTGCAGAACAAAACAAGGGGTGCGAGACGGTCCTGTCAGACCGCTCTCCTCGCAGCTAGCGCTGAACTCCGGGCCCAGACGGCGGCGAAGCTCCGAGGACGGCAGTGACCAGTTCGCCGGCTCGCTGTGGGTCGAACGGCTCGTTTGACATCAGTCGTCGATAGAAGATCGGGCCGAGCAGCGCGAGGGTGGCGAGCTCGGGATCGACGTGGGCGGGAAGGTCGCCCGATGCGACGCCTTCGGCGATCACGTCGACGAGGGCTTGGCGGCGCTCTGCTGAGTAGCGGTGGTGAAACTCGCGGACCCGCGGGTCGCGCTCGGCGCCCTCAATCAGGGCGGGGATGCAACGAGAGAAGGTCGAGTCGACCACGATTTCGGCGACGTGGCGGATCAAGCGCCCCACACGCTCGCGAGGCGGCGCGTCGTCGATGCTGGGGACCATCTGCTCGTGGAAGGTCTCGAACGCGTCGGCGATCAACGAGAGCTTGTCCGGCCAGTGACGGTAGATCGTGGACTTGGCCACGCGCGCGCGAGCTGCGACCGACTCGATCGTGAACGCCCCGTATCCGACGTCGGCGAGCTCCTCGACCGCGGCGCGGAGGACCACCATCCGGGAGCGCTCCACCCTCGGGTCAGTTGTGCCGTCGGGCTGCGTGTCGCTCATGATTGTGCTCCCCCTAACTCGGGTCTATGGGCAGTCTAGCGGTCTGAAACGCTACTGTAGCGCTGCGAAACGCTAGCGTTCGATACGATCGTTGGAAACGAGAGAGGGAGGGACACATGGCCACCGTCAGCGTCCGCTACATCGTCAACGACGTCGACGCAGCGATCAACTTCTACTGTCGTCAGCTCGGCTTCCACGAGGACATGCACCCGGCCCCGTCCTTCGCGATGCTCTCGCAAGGCGATCTGCGCCTCGTCCTGAGCGCCCCGAGCGGCGCAGGGGGCGGCGGCCAGGCGATGCCAGACGGCACGATGCCCGAGCCCGGCGGTTGGAACCGCTTCCAGCTCGAGGTCTCGGACCTCGAGGCCAAAGTCGAGGAGCTGCGTCGGGCGGGTGTCCCATTCCGCAACGAGATCGTGACCGGAGTCGGCGGCAAGCAGATTCTCGCCGAAGACCCGTCCGGCAATCTCGTCGAGCTGTTCGAGCCGACGCGGCGCGAAGCCTCGCTGACGCACTGAGGGACGGGTCGGTCGGAACCGAAGCCACCGCAGAGGCCCAGTCCTCAATGGCAGTCGGACGAAAGTTCGTATCCGGCTGGCTCAATCCCACCGAAGGTCTCTCACGCCGCGTGAGAAACCACCGGGCGACCGGTTTTGTTCTGGTGTCGCGACGCCGGTTTCATCTCCGTGTCGCATCGGTTTCATGCCGGTGTCGTCTTACACATGAGCCGGGCCTCGTTTTTTTTCGCCTACGAATGGGTAGTGTCTCAGTTTGAGGATGCGTGTCCGCTCGGGCATCGCATGGTCTAGGTTCGTCTGATCCCATCCAAGAGTTGCCCCCCGCGCTGCGCAAACAGCCGGGGGGCGCGGCACAGGAAAGGACGGACCTTCCCCATGCAGGACCCATCCAATCAGGACCGGGAGGCTGGTAGCCCCCTGGTCGAAGAGCTGATCGTCCTCCAGGTACTCCGGGGTGACCGCCCGGACGGCTGCTCAATCAGCGAGCTGCACGCCGAGATCGGCTTCGACCGGGAGGACATCACTGAGGCCGTGGACAGCCTGAAGGACGCTGGCGTGGTGGTCCTCGACGGCGAACAGCTCCGGCCGTCGCAGGCCGCAATACGCATCGACGCGCTCGGGATGATCTGCATATGACACCGCCCGAAGTCCTAAGAGAACGGCTCGCGGCTGCGCGACAGGACGGCGTGAGCTTCGATCGGGCGTGGCCCGCAGCCCTCGCCGCAGCGGTGAACGCCATGCAGTGGGAGCGCGAGGAGTGGAGCGACGCGCTCTCGGGCACTATCGAGGCGTGGCGCGCGGCGTGGGAGCGCCGGGACGCCTCGCGCACGGATCGCGCGCTACTCGTAATCGTGAGGCCCGGCGGGACTCCGCTGCCGGAACGCGCTTGCGAGAACTGCGGCGTGGAGATCCCGGTCGATCGCCACCGCGCGGCGCGGTTCTGCTCAGACACCTGCCGCCGCCACGCCACCTACCTACGCGAACGCTCAGCGGCGTAGACCACGGTCTGACTGGGCGCCACGTCGCAGGCTGGGCGTGGCGCTCAGCTATAGGATTCCAGTCGCATGATCTTCTGCCGGTGGTCGAATATGACCTTGAAGTAGCTAAAGAAGTCCTCGCGACCCAGTAGGACGATCGGGAGGCCCGGCCTAAACACCGCCTCAAGGTGGATCTTCTGCCCGAGGACGAGAGCATCGACACCTTCGGGCCAGCGGCGCGGCTGCTGCGCTTTGTTTGCGCCGTCTTTCCCTGCGGCGGTCACGCCTGCAAAAGGAGCGCATTCGCCGAGATCGATCCCGAGTTCTTCTGCCCATGCCGTCGGGAACGACGTTATGTCGCATCCGCTGTCCACGAGTGCGCGGGTACGCGCGGTCATCGTCCCGTCCTTGCGGACCAGCGCGATGGGGACGCCCGGCGCAAGCTGCGCTCCAAGGCCGCCGCAGTAAGGGATATCCTTGGCGACGGCTGCTTGGGATGCCGCTGTTAGCCTAGTAGAAGCAGGCGACGTGTGGATCGTCCGCGACTTGGACGACTTCGATCTCTGCGCTTTGGTCTTTGGTCTGGTCAAGGAGCTCCCTGAGCGTGTCCGCATCCGCCACGATCTTGTGATCGCGCAATGCAACACACCGGCCAGCATATTCTGCAAGCCGGTCGTTTAGCTCAGTCTCAGCCGCGATCTGTTCGGCTACGGTCACGGGACTCCCTTTGGTTGCCACAATGTCCAGGTACTCAGCACGTTCGACCATAACCTAGACTAGCTTGTGTCGGGGATGGCTGCAATGGGCGATGGTTCTAGCGACGCTACGATGTAGCGATGCCCGACCGCTCACGCAAACGGCCGCGCGACCCGAACCAGCTCGCCAAGCTCATCGTGGACATCGCCACGGGTGAGGTTGAGGACACGCCCGCCGATGATGACGGGAAGAACCCAGCCGCAGTCGAGCTGGGGCGCAAAGGCGGCTTGAAGGGCGGGAAGGCCCGCGCCGAGAAGATGACGGCCGAGGAGCGCAGCGCCGCTGCGCGGAAGGCCGCTGCCGCGCGATGGGCAAAGATGCGCTAAGCGTCACGGTAACGTCCGCAGGCTCCTGTAAACCTACCCGTGCTCATGCTGTCGTCTTCCTGCTGGAAGGCTTTCTACAGAGATAGCGGAGGGTCGTCCTGGTGTCTGGGCGGCCCTCCGTATTTTGCCGCCGGTAGAGGGGGCAGAATGGCGCCCGTGATCTCTGACTAAACCCACCAGCCGACCTCCGGCCCCTTCCGGGGCTGGAACCGACTGCGTGACGGCATGAGCAACCCAACGCAGACACCATGACCCTTGCGGCACCCGTGCGCCGGGAATCCCGGCCGATGGCTTGCCCCCGAACGGCGGGGCGACGACCCAACGCGGGCCGGGTGATGCCTATGAGGTGAGGTCACGGACCGGGCTCCCAGTTTCTGACCCCGAGTGCCCGGCCCGACAACCCCGTTCGAGTGGCGGGGCGGGTTCGCGCCCGTCCTGCCGCTCTCTTCTCGCCCCCGTAGCTCACTGGCATAGAGCACCGGCCTGCTAAGCCGGAGGTAGGAGGTCCGATTCCTCCCGGGGGCGTTTGAAGCCTATACGGCAGACACGAGAGGCCGCTGCGGTCAATGCTCCCGTCTTCGACGGGGGGCTGCCGGCCCCTGCTGATTTTTCTGTCCGACCGCTCAAGCATAATATCAGTATGAACAGGTTGCCGATCGAGAAGCGCGCGCAGATACTCGGGATGCTGGTCGAGGGCAACAGCCTCCGCGCGACGACCCGCATGGCGGGTTGCTCGATCAACACCGTCTCGAAGCTCCTCCTCGACATGGGCGAGGCTTGCACGGCCTATCAGGACGAGCACCTGCGGGACCTGCCGTGTAAGACGATCCAGGCGGACGAGATTTGGGCGTTCTGCTACGCGAAGGCGAAGAACGTGCCGGAGGAGCACAAGGGGACGTTCGGCTACGGCGACGTGTGGACCTGGACCGCGATCTGCGCGGACACGAAGCTCATCCCGTCATGGCAGGTCGGAGAACGCAACCTGGACGACTGCTGGACGTTCATCGAAGACCTGAAGGGTCGCGTGCGTGGACGCATACAGCTCAGCACCGATGGTCTCGCGGCCTATCAGGGCACAGTCGGCTTGATCTTCGGCGGGGACATCGACTGGGCGCAGCAGGTCAAGGAATACCGAACCGAGTACCTGGGGGAGCGGCGCTACAGCCCGCCCGTCTGCACCGGGACGCGCACGAAAGTCCGCCTCGGCTACCCGGACCCCGCGAAGATCAGCACCAGCTATGTGGAGCGCCAGAACCTCACCATGCGGATGGGAATGCGCCGGTTCACGCGCCTCACGAACGGATTCAGCAAGAAGGTCGAGAACCACGCCGCCGCCGTCGCAATCCACTTCATGCACTACAACTTCGCGCGGCCCCACAAGACCCTGGCGAAGCCGTACCCACGGACCCCGGCGATGGCCGCAGGTGTCGCCGATCACATTTGGAGCCTGCGCGAGATCGCCGAACTTTCAAACTGAGACACTACCTACGAATGCTCGATAATAGATGTTATGTAAATCTATAGAGATGGCGCCCTCTTGTGACCCATCCGCCGAGGCGCTCGGCCCGCGCACGCCGTAGCCACCGGCAGAGGAGCGCTCACTCGTCTTAGCTGAGTTCGTAGACCAGCGCGATCTGCGTTGAGAGCGTGCAGGGTTCTGCCGCGGACTTCTTCGCCGAGTGCCGCCTGTGATGCTTGGCGGACGGTTTTGTGGCGGGTGCTCTGTGGATGGTCGGGGTTGCCCGGCCCGCGGCCACGGTTGGGGTCGCGACCCCAAACACCTCCCCGGTGGCGGAGCCGAAGTCGGGCTGGGCGCCCTGGTATTCCTCGCCTTCGGGGCACTGTATGTCGCCGCCGCCTTCGCCGATGCTGTGCACCTGACCCAGCGTGGCGCCTGCCTTTTCGACGAGGAACTGGGCCTTGGCCTGGCCGTCGGTGATCGCGGCGGCCATCGCCTGGCGATAGACCGTGGTCGCTGCTTCGGCGCTCGCGGTCGAGTCGATGGGCTCGTTCGCGACGCCCTGTACGCTCACGGTGCGCACCGGCGCGCTCGCCGGTGGCGTCGGGGTCGTTTCGGCTCCTGCCGTCATCACGATCACCCCGCCGGCCACCAGGACGGTTGCCGCCAAGCCCGCTACTACGAACGCGATCCTCATAGGGTCTCCTGCCGCGGTTGTTCTGCCGCCCAACAGCGTAGCGCCACGCCAAGCGGTCGCGTCGCGCTACGACGCTGCGGCTCCGTGGTCGGCTTTGGGGACGACCGCGTGCTCGCCGGCCAGCGGGCTCCCCCTGGGACCTCAAACCCCCAGCGAGCGGCCGACGATCTCCTTCATGATCTCCGTGGTGCCTCCGTAGATGCGGGTCACGCGAGCGTCGACGTAGGCGCGGGCGATCGGGTACTCGAGCATGTAGCCGTAGCCGCCGTGCAGCTGCACGCAGCGATCGACCACGCGGCCCTGAAGCTCGGTGCACCACCACTTCGCCATCGCCGCGTCCTCCGCGGACAGCTCTCCCCGCACCAGCGCCAGCACCGCCTGGTCGACGAACGCCGTTGCCATCTCGATCTCCGTCTTCATCTCCGCTAGCGCGAAGCGCGCTGACTGGAAGGCGCCCACCGGCTGGCCGAACGCTGTGCGCTGCTTCACATAATCAAGCGTCCACTCGAGCGCCGCCTGCGACGCCGCCACGCCGGCGATCGCGATCGACAGCCGCTCCTGGGCGAGGTTGGAGACGAGGTAGTGAAAGCCCCTCCCCTCCTCGCCCAGCCGGTTCTCCACCGGCACCCGCACGTCGGAGAAGAATAGCTCCGCGGTGTCCTGCGCGTGCATCCCGACCTTCTCCAGGTTGCGCCCGTGTTCGAAACCCGCCACCCCCCGTTCCACGACCAGCAGTGAGATCCCCCGGTGGCGCTTGGAGGGGTCGGTCTTCACCGCGACGATCGTCAGATCCGCGTTGATGCCGTTGGTGATGAACGTCTTCGCTCCGTTGAGGACGTAGTAGCCGTCCTCGCGGCGCGCGCCCGTGCTCATCGACGCAAGGTCCGAGCCGATCCCTGGCTCGGTCATCGCCAGCGCCGTGATCGCCGAACCGTCGGCGATGCCGGGCAGCCAGCGCGCGCGCTGCTCCTCGGTGCAGTAACTCAGGAAGTACGGCAGGCAGATGTCATTGTGCAGCGTGATCCCCAGGCCGCTGCCCGCGACGCCCGCATAGGCCACCTCCTCGACCACGATCTGGTTGAAACGGAAGTCCTCTACGCCCGCCCCACCGTAGGCTTCCGGGACCGCCATCGCGAGCACCCCGCGCTCGGCTGCCTTCGTGAAGAGCTCCCGCGGGACGATGCCCTCGCGCTCCCACTCCGCGTGGTGCGGAGTGACCTCGGCGGCGAGGAACCGGCGCACCGATTCCCGGTAGTCGCGGTGCTCGTCCTCGAAGATCGTGCGCTTCACCGCTCGGACACTATGCCCTCTGCGATGGCCGCGCCGCGCCGTAGTAGCATCGAATCGTGCACACGTGGATGTGGTTCGTGCTTATCGCTTTCGGGCTGATCAAACTTCCGATCGCCGCGCTGATGCTCTGGATCCCCTTTCGGTCCGACGACGCGCTCGTGTCGCACCCGCACACCGAGTCCGCTGCGGTCGATACCTCCGACGAGGACGACGGAGGCAGCAAAGCCCTCCCCGGCGGCGCGGGCGGTCCTCGAGTGAGTCCCCACCCCGATCCGCGTGCACCGCTCGGCAGTCGCAGGCCCCGTCGCGGACCTCACGGCGGCGCGGCGAGCGGACGGCCCGCATCCCCCGCGCGGGTTCGCGGCGCGGGACGCAGCGCCACGCGCGTCAGGGCGCGCCAGTAGCCCCACACGCGTCGCGCTGGTAGCCCACACGCGTCAGGGCGAGTACGGTGCCTCTCTGAGAGCGTGTGGGTGGGCTTTGACTGTCTGAGCACGGCGGCCTGGGTGCCCCGCGCAGCGGCTCTCGAGGCCGGGAGGCCGGCCGACTCGCTCCTATCTCTTGCGGTGGCGCTTGCGCTGGAGCCGTGCCGCCTTCGCCTGCGCGCGGCGCTTGCGCAGACGTCCCTCAGGGTTGCGTGTGCCGCCGGTCGCCAAGCCCTCTGTCACCGGCGCCACCGAGCGCGCGTCGCGGAGGATCATGTACGCGATCCCCACCAGCAGCAGGCCGCCCGCGACCAGCGCCAGGATCTCCGACGTGCTCGTCCCCGAGCTCGATTCCTGCGTGCTCGTGCTCGCAGTCGTCGTCGTTTTCGCAGCCGTCACCTGCGAAGGGAGGATGGCGCCCTTCGGGGTGGTGGCTGTCGAGACCTTGCCCACGCCCGCAGCCCGCGTCGCCGTCTTGCCTGCGCCTGGCGCCAACGTCGGAGACGTGCTGGCGGGCGTGCCCGCGCCGCTTGCCTGTTTCGCTGCCGACGGAGCGGCCGGCGAGGCTGGCACGAACGGGTTGCCCGCTTCGCTCGCTGCAGCCGCGGCGGCGGGCAGCAGAACAGGCAGTGCCAACGCCAGCACCACACACACGCACGCCGCTGGCCGATCTCTGATCGGTCGAGTCGTCTTGATCTGCGGAGTTGGACGCACCAGACCGTTTCCTCGCTTGCGAGCATAGCGCCTGGGTGGCGTCTGCGCACGCTTTCGGACTCAGCCTGGATCCGCCGATAACGGGCTGAGCAACCGGTGCCGGTGACCGAGCCAGGGGCAATAGACCGAGCATCCGTAGGGTGACCCCTCGGAGCGAGGGCGGTTGGTCCTGGCGATGCGTCATCCGGTGCCGGGGCGACCCCGGGATCGGTGGATTCGGGCTGGCTCAACCGCCCCTGCGCGCAGACCGTAGAATGCTCAACCGATGCCCCCCAAGCAGCGTCAGGTACGGATCGAACAGCGCGGCGCAGCCGAGGCTATCCAGGCGCTCGAGCAGCGCACCAACGAGGAGCTTGAGGGCGAGACCAAGTTCAAGTCGGCTGCCCTCTCGATCCTCGGCGCCCGCGCGGCCGAGCGCTTCGACGCCGAGCAGGCCCGCGCTTACTTCCAGCGTGCGATCGCTGCCGCTCGCCCCCAGGAGCGCATGCAGATCCGGCGCATGGCCGACGCCTCGCTGGCGCTCGCCGAGCGCCGCCCCGGCGACCTGCGCGAGGCCGTACAGCGGCTCGGCCAGGAGCCCCCCTCCGGCCGGCAGATGTTCGCGCTGCGCGCGATGGGGCTGCTGATCCCCCCCGCCTCCGCCGGCATCGTCGCGCGCGTGCGCGGCATCCTCCTGATCGTCCTGCTGGTGATCCTCCTGCTCGCCCTTGGCCTCGGCGTGGTCGAGCTGATCTCGCTTCCCTTCGGCGGCCTCGGCCTCGCCCCCGGCGTCCTGCTCGGGCTGTTCCTTGTGATCGCCGTGCTCGCCGTCGTCGCGCTGATCGGGCGCCGCCGGCGCGACCGCGCTCGCGAGGCCGCTCGCCGGGCGCCACCCGGCTGAGCGAGTCTCCCACTGAATGACGGCCGGCCGGTGGCCGTTTGGCTCAGCCAGGCCCTGCCCCGGCAGCGACCCCCAGGCTCAGCTTTCCGCGAGGCTCGCCCGGCTGATCACGACCGGATGGATCGGCTCCCCGTCCTGCGGCGGACTCGTCGGGAGCTTGGCGATCGCGTTCACCCCTGCCATCGTCCCCACCACTCTTCCCACCAGCGCGTACTGCGGTGGCAGTTCCGCTTCCTGCTCGGTGACGATGAAGAACTGGCTTCCCGACGCTCCCGCCGGGTCGGTGCCCGTCTTCGCCATCGCCACCGTCCCGCGCGTGTAGCGCAGGTTCGCCGGGGGGCGCTCCACGATCGTGTAGCCCGGGCCCCCCGAACCGTCACCGTTGGGGTCTCCCCCCTGGATCACGAAGTTCGCCGCCACGCGGTGGAAGGTCAGATCGTTGTAGAAGCCCCGTCGCACCAGGTACGCGAACGAGGCTGTTGTCTTCGGCGCCCGCTGCACGTCCAGTTGGATTGCGATGTTCCCGCAGTTTGTTGTCAACGCCACCACATAGCGCTTCGCCGGGTTCAGCCTCTGCGTCGGCGGCGGCACGTGCTGGGCGCCCTTCGGCACCGGGGCGCTCACCCTTCGGCAGGCTTCCCCCGCACCACCCGCGGAGGCGGAGGCCGCGTCCCTGCCCGCGCTCGCCGAGGCGCTCGCGTGGCTCGTCCCGCACGCCGACAGCCCGAGCGCGATCGGAAAGACCGCGGCGAGCAGACCGAGGGTGCGGACGGCTCGGACAATGCGTGATCGCGCGAGCACTGCGTCAGCTTAGATGCGAACTCCCCGGCAACTGCGCGCTCTTCGCGCGATCTTAAGAAACTCTTATCCGGGGCTCCGCACTGGAGAATCGCCACACTCTCGACCCGCGGTTCGCGACCCGCTGCGGCGCCACCGGGCTTGGTGAGGCGGGGCGCACTCAATACGCTAGCGCGGTGGCCGCTCCCGTTCGCCTGATCGTCAACCCCGCCGCGGGCGGTGGGCGCGCGGGGCGCACGGCGCCCGCCGTAGTCGATGCCCTGCGCGGGCACGGGTTCGAGGTGCGCCGCGCCGACACCCGCGATCTCCCCCATGCCCGCGAGCTGGCGCTCGAGGCCGCGCGTGCCGGTGAGACTGCTGTGACGCTCGGCGGCGACGGGCTCGCCGGAGCCGTCGCCGACGCGCTGCGCGGCGTGCCCGGAGCGCTGCTCGGGGTGCTGCCCGGCGGGCGTGGCAACGACCTGGCGCGCGTGCTCGGCCTCCCCCGGGATCCGGTGGCCGCGTGTGCGGTGATCGCACACGGAGTGCCGCGGCCGCTCGACCTCGGCGTGGTCGACGGGGCGCCGGGTGGCGCGGGCGGCCGGGCGTTCGTGGGGATCGCCTCGGTCGGCTTCGACAGCGACGCGAACCGCCTCGCCAACGAAGCTCCCGCGTGGCTCGGGGGGTTCGTGTACGTCTACGGCGCACTGCGCGCTCTCTGGTCCTGGCGCCCCGCCCGCTTCGAGCTCGAGCTCGACCCGCCGGGCGAGCGCCACAGCTTCACCGCCTACACGATCGGAGCGTGCAACTCGAAGACCTACGGCGGCGGGATGCGCGCAGCGCCGGACGCACTACTCGACGACGGCCTGCTCGATGTGGTGGTGCTCGAAAGCGTCGGCAAGCTCACCTTCCTACGCAAGATCCTTCCGAAGGTGTTCAGCGGAACGCATGTGCGCGAGCCCTGCGTACACGTCTTTCGCGCGCGTGAAGTCTCCGTCAGCGCGGACCGGCCGTTCACGATGTACGCCGACGGCGACCCCATCGGCGAGCTGCCGGTGCGCGTGCGCGCGCTGCCGGGCGCCGTGCGGGTGCTGGTCCCCACAGGCTCACGCCCCGACTCTCCTTTCTCCGAGCCCGAGCCTGTCTCGCCCGACGCCTGATGGCCGGCCCGCTCGTACCCACGGGCGCGCGGGGCCTGCGTCCCAAGCTCGCGCTCGCGCGGGTCGCCGGCGCGCTCTCGCGGCGGCGCGGCGGCGGCGCCACCTCGGCGCCCGGCAAGGTGCTTCTGCGCCTGGAGCCCCGCGCGATCGGCCTGCTCGGAGCGCGCCTGCAGCATGGCAGCGTTTTGATCTCCGCCACCAACGGCAAGACCACCACCGCGGCGATGGCCGCTGCGATCCTCGCGCAGGAGGGCGTCGGGCTCGTTCATAACCGCGCCGGGGCCAACATGGCCGGGGGCGTCGCCTCCACGCTGCTCGCCGCGGCCCGCGGGCGCAATTCGATCGCCGGCGAGCTCGGACTGTTCGAGGTCGATGAGCTCTGGCTCGACCGGCTCGCTGCCCAGCTGCACCCTCGCGCAATCTTGCTCGGCAACCTCTTCCGCGACCAGCTCGACCGCTACGGGGAGCTCGAGACGATCGCCGAGCGCTGGGCGCACGTGGTCCGCAACGGCCCGGGTCGAGACGCCTGCCTGGTCCTCAACGCCGACGACCCCCTGGTCGCCGACCTCGGCCGCGGGCGTGTTGGGGCGGCGGGCGTCCTGTACTTCGGGGTCGCTGACGACTCGCTCGCGCTCCCCCGCATGGCGCACGCCGCCGACGCCAAGCACTGTCGCAACTGCGGCGCCCCTTACATCTTCGAGGCTGTCTACCTCGGCCACCTCGGCCACTACCACTGCCCCGCCTGCGGCCAGACCCGTCCGGCGCCGGCGGTCTTCGCGACGGCCGTGCGGCTGGAAGGGGTTCATGCCGCGCGCTTCACGCTTCACACCCCCGCCGGCGAAGCCGATGTTGCGCTGCCTTTGCCCGGCCTCTACAACGTCTACAACGCGCTCGCCGCGGTGGCGCTCGCCCACGCGCTGGAGGTCCCGCTCGGGAGCATCGTCGCCGGATTGGAGAGCAGCCGGGCGGCCTTCGGCCGCGGAGAGATCGTGCAGATCGGATCGCCCGCCCACCCCCGCGCTCTGCGCATCCTGCTCGTAAAGAACCCTGCCGGCGCCAACGAGGTGCTGCGCACACTCGCCCTGGAGCCGGGACAGCACGACCTGCTCGGTGTTCTCAACGACAACATCGCCGACGGGCGCGACGTCTCCTGGATCTGGGACGCCGACTTCGAGCTGCTCGCGGGGCGCGTTCGGCGCGCCACCTGCAGCGGCACCCGGGCTGCCGAGCTCGCGGTGCGCCTGAAGTACGCCGGCGTGGAGCCCGAGCGCATCCACGTGCTCTCCGACCTCGCCGCTGCCCTCGCCGCTGCGCAGGCCGACGCGCCACCTACTGAGGTCCCCCTATATGCGCTTCCCACCTACACCGCCATGCTCTCGCTGCGCGAGCTCCTGAGCGCCGGTGGCCAGACGCAGAGCGCGCTCTCATGAGCACCCTGCGCGTCTGCGCGCTCTACCCCGACCTGATGAACATCTATGCCGATCGCGGCAACCTGCTCGTGCTCGAGCGCCGTTGCGCCTGGCGCGGGCTCGGCTTCGAGCTCGCCTCGGCCGGGCTGGGGGAGCCGCTGGACGGCAGTGCCCACGACCTCTTTTACCTCGGCGGTGGGCAGGACCGCGACCAGCGGCTCTGCGCGGAGGACCTGCTCGCGACTAAGCGCGATGCGCTGCACGCCGCCGCGGCCCGCGGCGCTGTGATTCTGGGGGTGTGCGGCGGCTACCAGCTCCTGGGGCGCTCCTACGAGCTCGGCCCCGGCGAGAATCTGCCGGGTATTGGTCTGCTGGACGTTCGCACGGTGCGCGCTGACGGCCCCCGCCTGATCGGCAACGTCGCGATCGAGGTCTCGCTCGACGGTGGCGGCGGTCGTGTCCTCGCCGGCTTCGAGAACCATGGCGGGCGCACGCACCTTGGCGCGGACCAGGCTCCGCTCGGGCGCGTCCTGAAGGGTCATGGCAACGATGGGCGCAGCGGCTTCGAGGGCGCGCGTTTTGGCAACGTGATCGGCACCTACCTGCATGGGCCGCTGCTGCCCAAGAACGCGTGGTTCGCCGACTGGTTGATCATTACAGCATTGGGGATGGAACCGGCTGACTTGACGCCGCTTGACGACGCGCTGGAGGCAGGGGCCCATCGCGGGGCGCGCCATGCCGCCGGGATCTGAGCCAGCGTACCGTCCCGGTCGCTGAGTACAATGGTCTGTGACGGCGGGTGTTGCGTCAAGGTCGGCGCGACCGGTTGACACCCGGGAATTCGGGGTAGCTCCTCGGATGGAGTTCGAGTCTCCCGCCCGCCGCCATTGAGCCCGCCGGGCTTGGTCTATGAGTGCTATGTCATGCACTCGCGGGTAGCAACCGCCTTTGACTTATGACTGAGCCCGCGGGTGACTCTGTTATGATCGTTCGAGGTGTCAACCGGTCGGAGGTAGCTCCTCCTACACCCACACCCGACCCGCTCCGGCGGGTCGAGTTCTTTAAGCGACCGCGAACCGCGCGAAGCGCGCCGCCATGCGGGCCGGCACGAGCGCTCTGACGCGGACGCCCTCAGGGGTATCGAGGCGGGCGAGGTCGCCGGCGAGCTCGTGCAGCTCCGCGAGGCTTGAGCCGTTGGCGTACGGGACCAGCAGCTCCACCGGGCACAGCGTGTGGCGCAGCTCGCGCTCGATCCGCGCGACCAGGTCCTCCAGGCCCTCTCCGCTCTCGCCGCTGACGAGCACCGCGTCGGGGTGGCGCAGCCGCAGCTCTTGGCGGGCGGGCTCGTCGAGCAGGTCCACCTTGTTGAGGACGAGCACCCTGGGGTTGGAGTCGGCGCCGATCTCCTCGAGCACCTCCTCGACCGCGCGGCGCATCGCCTCCCCCTCGTTCTCCGGCGCGGAGGCGTCAAGCACGTGCAGCAGCAGGTCCGCGCGGATCGTCTCCTCGAGCGTTGCCCCGAAGGCGTCCACGAGCTGATGGGGCAGCTTGCGGATGAAGCCCACCGTGTCGGTCAGCAGGTGCGGGCGCCCGCCGAGGCGGATCGTGCGGGTCGTCGGGTCGAGCGTGTGAAAGAGGCGGTCGCGCACCTCGACCTCCGGGCCCGCGTTGGTGCCCGCGCGGCGGCCGTGCGCTGCCGTGAGCGCGTTGAGCAGCGTCGACTTGCCCGCGTTGGTGTAGCCCGCGAGCGCGACCGTCGGCAGCGCGGCGCGCTCGCGCTCGGCGCGCCCCGTCGCGCGCGAGCTGCGCACGTGCTCCAGGCGCCGGCGCAGCGCCGCGATCCGGTCGCGTGCGAGGCGGCGGTCTGTCTCGATCTGGCTCTCGCCCGGCCCTCGGGTGCCGATCCCGCCGCCGAGGCGCTCCAGGTGGCTCCACAATCCGCGCATCCGCGCGAGGTTGTACTCCAGCTGCGCGAGCTCGACCTGGAGCTTGCCCTCCGCGGAGGCGGCGTGCGCGGCGAAGATGTCGAGGATCACGGTGGTGCGATCGACCACGGGCAGGCCCATCTCCTGCTCGAGGTTGCGCTCCTGGCGCGGGCTCAACTCGTCGTCGCAGGCGACCACGTTCGCGTCGCACTCCTGCGCGGCGCGCTTGGCCTCCGCGACCTTGCCCGGCCCGAGGTACGTGTTGGGGTGGGGCTGCTCGCGGCGCTGCACCACCTCCCCCACGCTCGCCACTCCCGCGGTGAGCAGCAGCTCCTTGAGCTCCCGCACGCTGCTTTCCTCGCCGTCCGGGAGCGCCGCGATGCAGAGGGCGCGCTGGCGCGCGCGAGGGACTGTCAGGTGCGCTGCTCTATCCATTCACTCCCACGTTCTATCCATTCTCACCCCCAGTGTAGGCGCCTCGGCTCTCCGCGAAGTGGCCGCCGGCCGCGCGGACGCGGGGCACGGAAGCCCCGCGCGCTCCCGCCCGGCAGACACACCCACCCGCGCGGACGATCCCCCCAAATCAGCTCAGGTCATCGAGGCCAACCGCTCGACGGCCTCCGCCAAGCGGTCGTCCGGGGTGGTCAGGGAGATGCGAAACCACCCCTCGCCGCTGGGGCCATACGCGCTGCCGGGGGAGACCACCACGGCGGTGCGCTCGAGCACGTGCTCGCAGTACGCGACGGAGCTCTCGAAGCCTGCGGGGACGGGGGCCCACACGTAGATCGTGCCCTTCGGCGGGGTCACGTGCACGCCGGCCTTCGCGAGCGCCTCGCACACGAGGTCGCGGCGCATCCGGTACAGCTCGTTCATCGAGGCGACCTCGGCGTCGGCGTCCGGGGAGAGCGCCGCCACGCCCGCGAGCTGCACCGCCTCGAACAGGCCGGAGTCGATGTTCGTCTTCAGGCGCCAGTACGTCTCGACGGCCTCCGCGTTTCCGACCACCGCCGCGCACCGCCAGCCGGTCATGTTGTAACCCTTGGAGAGCGAGTACACCTCGATCCCCACCTCCTTCGCGCCGGGCGTCGCCAGGAACGACGGCGGGCGGTGGCCTTCGTAGGCGATCTCTGAGTAGGAGTTGTCGTGCACGACGAGCACCTCGTGCTCGCGGGCGAACGCCACGACGCGCTCGAAGAAGCCCTCGGGGGCGAGCGCGCCAGTCGGGTTATTGGGGTAGTTGAGGTACACCACCTTCGCGCGTGCGCTGTCCGCAGGAGCCACCGCGTCGAGGTCGGGCACGAAGCCCAGCTCGGGCACGAGCGGCAGCGGGACGGCGTCGGCGCCGGCGAGCAGGGGGCCGCCGGTGTACACGGGGTACCCTGGGTCCGCCGCGAGCGCCGCGTCACCGGGGTCGAGGAACGCGAGGTTGAGGTTGAAGATCGCCTCCTTGGCGCCGATGGCGGGGATGACTTCGCTCTCGGGGTCCACCTGCACATCGAAGCGGCGCGCGTAGTAGTCGCTGACGGCCTCGCGGAAGTCTGCGCGGCCGCGGTTGGAGGGGTACTTGTGAGTCTCGGGCTCGGTCACCGCCTCGCGCATCGCCTCCACCACGAGCGCCGGTGTCGGTCGGTCGGGGTCGCCAATGCCGAGGCTGATCACGTCCACCCCTGCGGCCTTCTTCTCGGCGATCTTGCGCTCCAGTTCGGCAAACAGGTACGGCGGGATGCGGCTCAGGCGCTTACTCGGTCTCATGATCTCCCCTCATTCATTGACGCGCTTTTTCTGGGAGGGGGTACTGGGGGAGGGCTTGCCCTCCCCCAGCTGGCTGATGCGGCTCAGGCGCTCACTCGGTCTCATATAGCTCCTTCAGGAGGTCGTCGCTCAGCTGGCCCTCGCACACGGGCCGCGCCCAGCCTGTCAGGTGCACGCGCAGGTCCTCCCCCACCTCCACGTGCAGCTCGCCGCCGTCGAGGGCGACGGTGACCGTGCCGGCGGTCTGCGCGGGGGCGCTGCCCGGCGAGTGGTTGGCATCGTTCGTGTCCCCGCGCGGCGCACGGCGCTGGGCCAGGATGTGGGCGACCGCGGCGCCTGTGGCGCCGGTCCCCGAGGCGAGCGTCTCCCCCACCCCGCGCTCGAAGATCCGTGCGCGCAGCCGGCAAGGTTCGGTCTCCGTGTACCACGATACGTTGGTGCGGTGGGGGAACAGCTCGTGGCCTTCGATCGCGGGGCCGACCGCGGGCAGGTCCAGCGCCAGCAGCGCGCCGAGGTCCTCAACGTGGATCGCGCACTGCGGGTTGCCGATCGAGACGTGCTGGAAGCGCCACCGGCGCCCGCCGGCACTCAGTTCGCCGTGGCCGTCGGGCGGACCGCTCGGGAAGCCCGGCGACGTCAGCGTCGCGGCGCCCATGTCGATGCGGCAGCTGTGGGGGCTGAGGATCGTCGGGGTGATCGGTCCCGCGGCCGTCTCGATCGAGAACACGTCCTCCTCGGTCCACCCGTGGCGGCGCAGGTACAGCACGGCCTCGCGGGCACCGTTGCCCGAGAGCTCGGCCTGCGACCCGTCGGGGTTGTAGATCTGAAGGCGCGCGACGTGGCCCGAGTCCTCGCTGGGGCTGAGCAGCAGCACCCCGTCGGCACCCACGCCGAAGTGCGGGGCGCACAGCTTGCGCACGCGCGGCGGGGTGAGCTCGAGCGGCAGCTGCTCGCGCTCCACGATCAGGTAGTCGTTGCCGAGCGCCTGCCACTTCTCGAACCGCAGCGGGCGCGTGTCTTCGTGGGCGGTCATGAGTCGCCCGGAGTGTAGTCGCCGCACCTGCGCGAACGGTGCCGCTGGATGGTCTTGGCTTTGGACTGGCTGTCTTCTCACACGGCGTCGGCGGACGGCGCGCCGCCTGCAGTGAGCGCGATCTCCGCGGCGACCTCCTCCGGCGCACGGCCGGTCACGTCAATCAGGTGGACGCCGGCGAGCTTGCGCATCCACGTGAGCTGACGGCGCGCGTAGTTACGGGTTCGTCGCTGCCACGCCTCCACGTCCCCGGCGAGCAGCTCCTCGAAGCCCAGCGCCTGGCGCGCGCCCACTGAGGCCCCGGCGGCGTGCGCGCGCAGCACCTCCTCGCGGACCCCCCCGTCGAGCATCTCCCGCACACGCGCGTCGATCCGCTCGTAGAGCGCCTCGCGCTCCATCGTCAGCCCCACAAGCAGCGTCGGGCGGCGCACCTCGGTGCTCCACAGCTGCGAGGGGCCCTCGGGCGGCTCGAGCTCGCCGGCCTCGAGCGACTCCAGCGCGCGGACGATCCGCTGGCGGTCCGCCGGGTCGATGCCCTCGGCCGCCCACGGGGCGCGCTGGGCGAGGCGGGCGTGCAGGACCTCCGGCCCGTCGCGTTCGAGCTCGGCGGTCAGGCGCTCGCGCACGCCCTCGGGGGGTGGCGGTCGCAAGCGCAGCTCGGTGAGCGCGGCGCGCAGGTACAGCCCGGTGCCGCCGACGACGATCGGCCGGCGGCCGGCGGCGAGCAGCCCGTCGATCTCGGCGTGCGCGAGCTCGGCGTACTGGCCGGCACTGAAGCTCGCGTCGAGCGGCAGGAACGAGACCAGGCGGTGCTCCAGCTGGGCGCGCTCGGCCGGGGAGGCGACGCCGGTGAGCGTCTCCAGGCCCGCGTACACCTGCAGCGCGTCCGCGGACACGGCCACCGGGTCCTCCCCAGCGGCCCGCAGCCGCGCGGCGAGCGCGACCGCAACCGCGGTCTTGCCGACGCCAGTCGGGCCGAACAGCGCGAGCACCTCGCGGGGCGGGGCCGTCGGGGAGGGTTGTGGGCGGCGGTCTGGCATCGGCGCAGTATCGCGGGCGGGCGAGCCTTCACCGGCTGCCCGCGTGGCGTAGGCTGGGTCGATGCGGATCCCGGGGTCGACCGTCCTGCTCACCGGTGCCACAGGCGGCATCGGCCACGCTGTCGCGCGCGAGCTGCACGGGCGCGGCGCGCGCCTGATCCTGACCGGCCGCCGCGTGGAGGTGCTGCAGGAGCTGGCGGCGGAGCTCGGCGCTCAGGTGCTGGCCGCCGACCTGGCCGACCGCGCGGCTGTCGATCGCCTGCTGGGAGAGGTGGGCGAGGTGGACATCCTGGTCGCGAACGCCGCCCTGCCGGGGACGGGTCTGCTGGAGAGCTACTCCACCGAGGAGCTCGACCGGGTGCTCGACGTAAACCTGCGCGCCCCGATCGTGATGGCGCGGGCGCTCGCGCCGGCGATGGCCGCACGCGGCAGCGGGCACCTGCTGTTCGTCTCCTCGCTCGCGGGCAAGGCGGCCACGGCGCAGTCGGCGATGTACAACGCGACGAAGTTCGGCCTGCGCGGCTTCGCGCTGGCGCTGCGCATGGACCTGCGCGCGCAGCGCGTGGGCGTCTCGCTGGTGTGCCCCGGCTTCATTCGCGACGCGGGGCTGTTCGCGGACTCCGGCGCGTCGCTCCCGCCGGGCGTGGGCACGCGCAGCCCCGAGGATGTGGCGCGGGCGGTGGCTGAGGCGATCGAGCGCAACCGCGGCGAGGTGGACGTCGCCCCCCTGCCGTTGCGGGCGGGCACGATCTTCGCGAGCGTCGCCCCCGGCCTCGCGGCGAGCTTCACGCGCGTGACCGGCGCCGACAAGCTCGCCGACTCGCTCGCGGCGGTCCAGCGCGACAAACGCTGAGGCCGCGGGCCTGGCGGGCGGGCGGCGCCGCGACGGGCCCGGGCGCTCGACGCGGCAGCCCCGGAGCGACCGTTTCGCTGGCCAGGCGCCGGGTAAGAGCACTCCTACACACTCCTTTGGCGGGGTTTAGCGGCCCGTTGCGGTCCGCTTAGGGGCAACGCGAATGATGACCGGCGTAAGCAGAAGAGCCCTCACGACCACAGGAGGTTCGCATGAGCAGAGCAAGCACCATCAGGGCAGTTCTCGTGGTGGGCGCGCTGGCAACGGGAGGCGCGGTGGCCGGCATCGCCGGCGCGGCCGCGGCTCCGAGTGGATCGAGCACGGCGACTGGCACCACCCAGACCCAGTTGACGCCGAGCACGACCACTCCGTCCACCCCGTCCAAAACGACCCCGGCGCCGAACACGACGACGCCCTCCGGTCACCACTGCCCGCACATGGGCTCGGGGTCGAGCTCGGGCTCGAACTCGGAATCCGAATCGGGATCGAGCCCCGGTAGCTACTCCGGCGGACCCCCGGGGGCAGCTCCCACCAACCAGTAGTCCACGGCGAGGCTCGCGCCTGGCGTGGGCCTCGAGCGGAGAGGCGGCGGGCCGTTGCCAGGTCGGGACGGCTCGCCGCGCGCTTTAGAACCGCCGCACTCCAGGGATCGGAAACACTGTGGGTGCAGTGCGGTCGGATGAGTCGGCCGCACGTTTGCGCCCCTCAAACTGCCAGCAGCCCAATGGTGGCAGAGCATCGCCGGCTCGGCGCACGTGACTTCGCAGCAGGATCCTCCGCGGCAAACGCGGAGGATCGCAGGACGTTTGGTTGCGGTGTGGATAATCCGCGCGCAACCGACGAGCCCACGAAGGAGCCCCAATGCCCCGTACTAGCACCAAGAGCCGTAGAGCGACGACGATCGCCTCGGTGGTCGCTGTGCTCGCCTGCCTCGGTGTGGCGGCGTGCGGGAGCTCCTCCGGCGGGTCCTCCTCCAGCGTGTCCACCCCGACGGCTGTCAAGACGACCGCGGAAGCGGTCGCGACGACTCAGACGACCACGGCCCCAGAAAGCACGACCCCGACGACCACCACGCCCACGAGCACGACCCACGAGCCGACGATCACCACCCGTAAGCAGTTCGTCGCCATGTTCGATTGCTTGCGCCACAACGGAATCAAGCTGCCCCCGATCAACGAACTGGGAGGCAAGCACACAATCAACACGAACACCCCGCAGTTCAAGGCGGCCAGGACCAAGTGCCTGCACACCGTGTTCGGCGGGGGCTAGAAGGAGCCTCATGCCCCATACCAGCTCTAAGAACCTCGGACCGCTGACGATCGCGTTGGTGCTCGCCGCGCTCGCCTGCCTCGGTGTGGCGGCGTGCGGGAGCTCCTCCGGCGGGTCCTCCTCCAGCGCGTCGACCCCGACGACTGCCAAAGCAACGGCGGAAGCAACGACCACGACTGCGACGACTCCAGCGACCACCACGCCCGCGAGCACGACCTCCGAAGCCGAAGCCAGCAGGACCCATCGCCGTAAGCAAACTGTAGCGGTGGCGAAATGCCTGCGCAGCAACGGTGCCCAGGTGGCGGAACCGAACGCGGAAGGCTTCCTGAAGATCGAAGGACCTGCGACGCGCACCCCTCAGTTCCACTCGGCCGTGACGAAGTGCCACTCGGTCATCGCCAAAGCGTTCGCGGAAGCGTCCAAAAAATAGCGATCAGAGCGCCCGGGCGAGCAACAGCTCCTCGCCGGCGAGTGTCTGGCTGGTGGCTGAGTCGATCCGCACGTGGGTGATCTCGCCGGGCGCGGCGAGGCCGGCAAAGTTGACGACCTTGTTGTGGCGGGTGCGCCCGCGCAGCCGCTCCGGGTCGGTGCGGGATGGGCCCTCCACGAGCACCTCCACGGTGCGCCCGACGAAGCGCTGCGCGCGCTCGCGTGCGTGGCGCTGGACGGCCTCCACGAGGCGCTCCATGCGCTGCACCTTCACCGGGTGCGGGACGAGGCCCTCGGTGAGCTCTGCCGCCTCGGTGCCGCGGCGGGGCGAGAACAGGAACGTGAACGCGCCGTCGTAGCGGACCTGCTCGACGAGCGAGAGCGTCTGCTCGAAGTCCTCCTCTGTCTCCCCTGGGAAGCCGACGATAATGTCGGTGGTGAGCGCCACGTCGGGGACGTGCTCGCGGATCAGCGCGACGCGGTCGAGGTAGCGCTCGCGGTCGTAGGTGCGGCGCATCGCCTTGAGGATGCGGGTGGAGCCGGACTGCAGCGGCAGGTGTACGTGCTCGCAGAGGGTACGCAGCTCGGCGTGGGCGCGGATCACATCCTCGCGCATGTCCTTGGGGTGGGGGCTCGTGTAGCGGATGCGCTCGACGCCGTCCACCGCGTCGAGTGCGTGGAGCAATTCGGCGAAGCTGCGCGGCCGCCGCCCCGCCATCCGCGCGGAGAGGGCGCTCGATATCCCGGGCCGCGCCTCGCCCGCGGTGGTGGGCGCATCCCGCAGGTCGCGCCCGTAGGAGTTGACGTTCTGCCCGAGCAGCGTGACCTCGCGCACTCCGTCGGCCGCCATCGCGCGCACCTCCTCGACGAGCTCCTCGAAGGGCCGGGAGACCTCGCGCCCGCGGGTGGAGGGCACGATGCAGTAGGAGCAGCGGCAGTTGCACCCGACGCTGATCTGCACCCACCCCTGGAAGGGGCGCTCGCGGTGGGCGGGCAGGCGCCCGGTGAAGCCCTCGAACTCGAAGTACCCCTGGGCCGTGAGCGAATCGGAGTTGAGGAACTCCGCGAGGCGGTGCACCTGCCCGGGGCCGAACGCGACGTTGACGAACGGGAAGCGCGCGAAGACCTCCTCCTTGACCGACTGCGCCCAGCACCCCCCCACGCCCACGATCCGCTCGGGCCGTTCGCGCTTCAACCGCTTGGCTTCCCCGAGATGCGCGAGGAAGCGGCTATCGGCGGTCTCGCGGATCGAGCAGGTGTTGAAGAGGATCAGGTCTGCCTCTGCGCGCTCGGGTGCCTCGCCGTAGCCGAGCGACTCCAGCATCCCCTTCATCCGCTCGGAGTCGTGCTCGTTCATCTGGCAGCCGAAGGTCGTTACGTGGTAGCGCGGCATGACCCCCTTAGAGTAGCTACGAGATGAGCCTGCGAGGCGGAGCTCAGGCAGCCACGGGTTCGCGCTCTTTTGCACGCGCGGCAGCGCGTTCGGGCTCCGGGCCGACCGCGACCTCCGGAGGTGCCGAGCCGTCGGCGGCGACCGCCTCCAGCGGCACGGCCGGTCCATCTGGCGAGAGGCCGCGCGCGGCGAAGATCTTCTCGCGCAGCTCCTTCGCCATCGCTGGGTGCTCTGTGAGGTATGCCTTCGCGGCGCCGCGGCCCTGGCCAAGGCGCTCGGAGCCGTAGGAGAAGAACGAGCCGGACTTGGTGACTAGGTTGTCCTCGAGGCCGAGGTCGATCAGGCAGCCGGCGGTGGAGATGCCGCGGCCGAACTCGATGTCGAACTCGGCCTGGCGGAAGGGGGCGGCAAGCTTGTTCTTGACGACCTTCACGCGCACGCGGTTACCAACCGCCTCGGTGCCGTCCTTGAGCGTCTCGATGCGCCGGATGTCCAGGCGCTGGGAGGCGTAGAACTTCAGCGCTCGCCCACCCGGCTGGGTCTCGGGCGAGCCGAACATGACCCCGACCTTTTCGCGGATCTGGTTGGTGAGGATGCAGAGCGTCTGCGTGCGGTTGAGGTTACCCGCGAGCTTGCGCATCGCCTGAGACATCATGCGCGCCTGCGAGCCGACCGTCTGGTCGCCCATCTGGCCCTCCAGCTCCACGCGCGGGGTGAGCGCGGCGACGGAGTCGATCGCCACGACGTTGACGGCGCCGGAGCGCACGAGCATGTCGGCGACCTCGAGCGCCTGCTCGCCGTAGTCGGGCTGGGAGACGAGCAGCTCGTCGATGTCGCATCCGATCTCCCTGGCGTAGATGGGGTCCATCGAGTGCTCGGCGTCGATGAACGCGCACACACCCCCCAGCTTCTGGGCCTCGGCGAGGACGTGGTAGATGAGCGTGGTCTTCCCCGAGGACTCGGGGCCGAAGACCTCCACGATGCGCCCGCGCGGCACCCCCCCGATCCCCAGCGCGAGGTCGAGCGACAGCGCGCCCGTGGAAATCGCGGCGACGCGCACCTGCGCGCCCTCGTCGCCCATGCGCATAACGGTGCCCTTGCCGAACTCGCGCTCGATCTGGGTGAGCGCGCCCTTCAGCGCAGCGTCGCGGGCCTTGGCGGCCTTCTCCTGGTCGGTGTTTGCGGGCATCGTGGACTCCTCCGAATCGAGATTGGTCGGCACACCGTAGAGACCGCTCCGGACAGAACAGTTGTTCGTATCGGGGAGCGGCCCGAGGAGAGGCTCTGCGGGCAGGGGTGGACGGGGTCGAATCGTTCTACGGGGCCACGAGAGTGTGGGTTACGAGCGGCCCCGGTGGGTGAGGAGCACGATCAGCGGCCCGTTGCGAGGGCGTGAGTGATGAGTCCCTCGTAGACGGCCTCGGTGGGTGTGAGCCACGAGCGGAAGAGCGTCACCGACTCCGGGACGAACGACAGCGGGGGCGTGGCTGGGAGGCCGCGCAGGCGGGGAGCGTCCGCCGCGGACAGGCGAGCGACGGTTACATGGGGGCGAAAGCGCCCACCACGGCGCGAAGCGCCCCGCCTCGCGCCGCCGACGCGCGGGTCGAGGTCGAGCTTGGTGCCCGCGACGAGCGCGGCGACGACGGAGTCGTGCAGGGTCGCCAGCGCGTGGGCGTCGTCGTCATGCAGCTCCACAGCCAGCGCACGGGGCCGGCGCGGGGGCAACCAAAGTGGGGCGCCAACCGCGAGCGCCCCGATCGGCGGAGCCTCCGCGCACGCGCTGGCGATGATCTCGCCGAAGGCCGCGATCTCCCCCACCGGCCGGTTGCCGAGGAAGCAGAGCGTCAGGTGGAGCATGTCGGTCTCCAGCAGCCGCAGCCGGCCCCCGGCAGTTGACCTGCGCGCGGCGGAAGGGCGGCTGGCTCGGGCACGCGGGGGTGTGGCGCCCGGCGTATCGAGATCTGGCACGGCCCGCTGGGCGGCGCGCACGCTCGAGGCGGCCGTGCGGGCCCAACGCACCAGTTCGGCGCGCACCGCAGCCGGTATGCCGACCGCCACGAACAGCCTCGCCTCAGCGCCTCGGGTCATGGGGGGATTGTGCAGCAGCACAGCGCTCGGGAGTACCTCCTGGAACCGCCGTGGCTCCGCCCGCGGGACGGCCGAACGCTCGCGGGCGAGCGCAGCTCTGCCGGTGGTTGAGGCACAGCCCGCCCGGAGTGGCGGAGTGGGAGACGTTCTGCGTCCACTCCGACATGCACCCACAGGCATGGAACCACCTCCCGCCTGGCTTCGCTCGAGGTCTGCGTATGGTCGAACGGTCGTATCGACTGCAAACCTCAAGAGAAAGGAGAAGCGCCAACATGCAGTACATGAAGGTCGCGGGGCTCTGCCTCGTGGCCCTGCTCTTGATGAGCATGGCCGTGGCGGCGACCGCGACGGCAGCACCACATTGGGGAACGTGCGAAAAAGGAGCGTCCGGCACCAAATTCGCCGAAGAAGAGTGCGGCGAAGCCGCTGGCAAAGGTGAATGGGCGTGGTCGGAAATCAAAGGAACGGAGAACTCCGAGGGTCGTGCCACGCTGCTGCTGGTGGACGAAGCCATCAAAGCGGAAGTTGCATGCACTGGCCTGTTCGAAGGGTCCTTCGGTCCCGGGAAGTACAGCAGAATCGAAACAGCTAAATACGAATGCACAGCGCTGAAAGGCTGTGAAAGCGGCACCGCTAAAGCGATCGACAAGAACCTCCCGTGGCAAGAAGAACTCTTTGAAACGGAAGGCGCAGCAGAGCAGGTGACCGACAAAGGGAAATCGGAAAAAGAAGAACCTGAGTTGGACGTCACCTGTAAGGTGCTTGGTGTGGAAGGAGGAGAGGAAATCAACGCGACAAAAGACTCCCAGAAACTGTCGGGTAGATGGACAATCTTCTCTTTGACACCAGGTTTATTAGAGTTAGATGACATCGGTCAGCTCCCTGATCTAGAGATCCGTACCACTGCCTTCTTAAGGCGGCCGGCTCCCGGACCCGGGATCAGAGCAGCGCCGCTAGGACCCGGCTAGTCCGGGAAGCAGAGCAGTCCCACTGGGCTTCGAGAAACCGGACTCGCTGAAGGTCCTGTCCCCCGAGCTCAGAGGTTTTGCCAGTACCGCGACCCGGGTGATCCGGGGAGCACAGCAGCCCAACTGGGCCTGGAGAGCGCGGTTCGCTGAAGACCCCGTTCCCCGGCTCAGGCGGTTCCCGCCGGTGCTCGCGCCCTGCTCGGAGGGCTCCCTCAGCGGCCCGCGCTCCGGGTGGCCCGGGCGTTCCGCGCCGCCGCCCGGCTCGGGACCTTCTCGGGCCACGGCGCGGCACACACGAACGGCTCGCGGCCGGCCGCTGCCCACAACTCCTCCGCGAGGTGCGGCAAGAGCGGGGCACTGAGCTGAACGAGCGCCACCAG
Organism: uncultured Solirubrobacterales bacterium; assembly: GCA_963706545.1. Lineage (GTDB taxonomy): Bacteria > Actinomycetota > Thermoleophilia > Solirubrobacterales > Solirubrobacteraceae > Palsa-744. Next base: position 3,406,697 of record OY970161.1, on the reverse strand, counting down.
CGCGACCCCGAGCGCCTCACTGTCGGCATCCTCCAACGAACCCCGTAGGGCGAGCACGGCCCGCTCATACTCTTCGAGGCGGCTCAGCAGCATGATCACGTTGCGCGCTGCCTTGTGCATCTGGAAGGCGTCGAGGTCCTCCGTCACCTTCCGGATCGCCGTGTCGCACCCCTTCGCCAGCTGCCGGCGCAGCCGGTCGGAGGTGTCGATCGAGCTCTCGGCCGTGGGCTCGAGCTCCTCCAGGCGCGGGCGCGCGTAGTGCCACAGGCGCAGGACGATGCGGTGGCAGTAGTCGAGCGCCTGCTCGTTCCAGTCGATCCCGTTGCGGGGCGCCGCCGCGTGCAGCACCGTCAGCCTCACCGTGTCGGCCCCGACCCGCCCGACGAGCTCGTCCGGGTTGACCACGTTGCCGAGGTGCTTGCTCATCTTGCGCCCCTCGACGCGCACCATCTCGTGCATCACCGCGCGCACGTAGGGCTCGCCGTCCGGGAGGTAGTCGAAGACCCCGGCGTCGCGCAGCATCTTTGTCAGCGTCCGCTCGTTGGCCAGGTAGAAGCCGCCATCTGCGCCCCAGACCTCCGCGTGCACCGGCAGCCAGCTGCGCAGCTCCGCGTGCGTGAACAGCTCCCGCGCGCGGTCCTCGCGCGGGACGCCCTGCGGGATCCACAGCCACAGCCCGTCGAAGTTGCAGTCCAGCGTGTCTGTCTCGCGCCGCGCGGCGCCGCCACAGCCCGGGCAGCGGCAGGTGGTGAAGTGCGGGTGGTCGCTCAGCGGGTTGCCGGCGCCCGTGATCTGCAGGTCCTCCGGCAGCCTCACCGGCAGGTCCTCGACCCCCACCGGCAGCGTCCCGCAGGCGGGGCAGTGGATCAGCGGAATCGGCGCCCCCCACGCCCGCTGGCGCGAGATCGGGAAATCCCCGCCGGCGTAGCGCACCGCCCGCCGCGGCTGTGCCAGGCGGCCGTCCCGCAACCTTGGGGGCGCACTGCCACTCGACGGCCTCGAGGACACCGAGGGCGCCCCGCCGCCCGCCAGCCTGCTGGCGATCGCGCGGTCGAGCGGCTCGCGCGCGGGGATGCCGAGGACCGCCGTCGGCCCGAAGCGTGCGTCGACGGACGGCGAGACGATCACCGGCAGAGCGCGCGGCACACCCGCGATCGAGACCTGCCGTCTCAGTGCGACCACCGCCACCGCATCCGCCTCGCGCTCGGAGCGCTGCCACCCGCCGCTGCGCAGGTCGCTGAGCTCCTGCTCGACCCGCTCGTCCGGGATCCACCGGTCGAGCTCGGGGTGCCGTGGCGAGAGCGCCACGAAGACTCCCTCGGCGATCTCCTGCGAGTGCGGGGTGAAGACGCTCAGCGTCTGCCCGTCGGCTGCCACCGCCTGTAGTTCGACGCCCTCGACCCTGCCGAGCGCCGCGCGCAGCGCTCCGAGCGACATCCTGTCCCACCCACGCAGGTTGCCGAGCGTCTCGTAGCTCTCGTCCAGGTAGGCGCTCACCCGCACGAACCACTGCCTGCGGGTCACCAGCCGCACCGGGCTCCCGCAGCGCGAGCAGCGCCCCTCCTCGACCTGCAGCCGCGCCAGTACCGTGTTGCACGAGCCGCACCAGTCGACGCGCGCCTCGTCGCGGTAGACGAGGTCGCGCTCCAGCAGCTTGAGGAACAGCCACTGCGACCAGCGGTAGATGTCCGGTTCGCAGGAGACAAACGTCCGCTCCCAGTCGAAGGAGTAGCCCAGCGCCGTGAACTGCGCGCGCATCCTGCTCGCGCACTGCAGCACCCACTGCCCGGGGGGCACGTTGTTGTGAATCGCCCCCAGCTCCGAGGGCAGACCGAACGAGTCGAAGCCGAGCGCAAACAGCACCCGATCGCCGCACGCGCGGCGGAAGCGCGCGTACGTGTCGATCAGCGTGTAGCAACGGATGTGGCCCATGTGCGCGCCGCCGGAGGTGAACGGCGGCACGGGCATGATGTAGGAACCCCGCTCTCCGGCCGCCAGCTTCGGTGTGGCGAACACGTCGGACTGCTCCCACGCCGCCTGCCAGCGCCGCTCGATGCGCTGCGGCGCGTAGGTGTCGCTCTGCGTGTTAGCTGTGTTGGTGCGAGGCTGAGTCTGCATGAGCGGCGAAGTCCGATGATCGCACGACGACGGCGGCGTGCGAGTGAGAGACACCCGTGAGGAACTCCGCCGCTCGGTGTGTCGGGACCCGGTGGGCGCGCAGCGCACGATCACGCCGCGTGGGGCTCCTGTTCAAGCGGTTTCGCTCACTGCGGATCGCGCCGCCGACCCGGCCTCCGGTCACCGGCGCCGCGGCCTCCTTGACGAGCCGGTGGGAGGTCCACTATCCCTACAACACCGGGCGCCGTGCTGGCCCACACCCACTTACCCCAGGAGCCCACCACCCAAACGCTTTCCCCCCATGCGTCCGTAGCTTAACGGTAAATTGCCGACAGCCTCAAGCGACCGGAACTTCGGATGTCAGCTACTTCAGTCAACACGTAGGGCTGAGCTAAGGGATTGGTCTGAGCCAGACTGTTGGTGGCTGTACGCCGCGCGGCCTTCTGAGCTCCAACTGCCGCGGCCCACGCATAAGAGCAATGGCCCTAGGCGCCATCGATGCGGGTTCGATTCCCGTCGGACGCGTAGCGCCTCGCCGGGCTGTTTCTCACTGGCGCTGAGAACCTCACATGCAAGCTCACCCCACACAGCCGAGCAACGACGCGGCGCGGGACACCCCGCGCGAGCAGGTGCTGATCTTCGACACGACGCTGCGCGACGGCGAGCAGGCGCCGGGGATCGCTCTGAACGCCGAGGAGAAGCTAAGGATCGCCCAGCAGCTCGCCCGCCTCGGCGTGGACGTGATGGAGGTGGGCTTCCCCGTGACCTCCGACGGCGACTTCGAGGCGGTGCGCACGATCGCCCAGCGAGTGGAGGGACCCGTGATCTGCGCGCTGGCACGGACGGAGAAACGCGACATCGACACGGCGTGGCAGGCGCTCAGGGACGCCGAGCGGGCACGGATCGACATCGTCAGCTCCGCTTCGGACATCCACATCGAGCACCAGCTGAACAGCACCCGCGAGGACGTCAAGGGCCAGGTGCGCGCCGCGGTCGCCCACGCCCGTGGCTACACCGAGGACGTCGAAATCTCCCCGATGGACACGACTCGCTCCGACGTCGAGTACCTAGCCGAGCTGATCGAGGTCGCGATCGAGGAGGGCGCGAGCACGATCGACCTCCCCGACACCGTCGGCTACGCGATGCCGCACGAGTTCGGCGCGATGATCGACAAGCTCTACGAGCTTGTCCCCGCGCTGCACGGTGTCACGCTGTCGGTCCACTGCCACGACGACCTGGGCCTGGCGGTCGCCAACTCGCTGGCGGGCGTGGTGGCAGGTGCGCGGCAGGTGCATTGCACGGTCAACGGAATCGGCGAACGCGCCGGCAACGCGTCGCTGGAGGAGCTCGTGATGCTGCTGCGCATGCGGGGCGCCGCGGTCGGCCTCTACACGGGCGTCGACACGACCGAGATCATGAACACGAGCCGCCTCGTCGCCGAACTCACGGGCTTCTCCGTTCCCCCAAACAAGGCGATCGTCGGGCGCAACGCCTTCGTCCACGAGGCCGGCATCCACCAGGACGGCGTGCTGAAGAACCGCGCGACCTACGAGATCATCGACGCGGCCACGGTGGGCGTGACCGGGAACAACTCGATCGTCCTCGGCAAGCACTCCGGCCGCCACGGTCTGCGCCAGGTGCTTCACGAAATGGGCCACGAGGTCGAGGGACACGCGCTCAACAGAGCGTTCGCGCGCTTCAAGGAGCTGGCGGATGAGAAGAAGACCCTCGACCAAGCCGACCTCGAAGCGCTTCTGAACCCGTAGTGTCGTAGGTCACAGATCCGGAGGAGGCGCCAGCGCCCGGCGCACGAGGTGCAGTGCGACCGTGGTGGCGCGGTCGCGCACATCGACCCGGCCGCCCGGGAGCGTGACTTCGCGCGCGACGGAAGCCTCGCCGGGGCCGGCCACGGCGAGGCAGATGAGGCCCACCGGCTTCTCGGGGGAACCGCCGCCGGGGCCCGCGATCCCGGTGACGCCCACGCCCACGTCGGCCCCCAGGCGCGCGCGCGCGCCCTCAGCCAGCGCCGCCGCAACCTCCGGGGAGACCGCTCCGTGGCGGGCGAGCAGCTCCGCAGGGACCCCCGCGAGGGCGACCTTGAGGTCGTCGGAGTACGCCACCACCGCGCCGCGCATGTACGCGGAAGCGCCCGGCAGCTCGGTCAGGCGCGCGGCGAGCAGGCCGCCGGTGCAGGACTCCGCGGTGGCGATCGTGCGGGCCTCCCCCCCACCCTCGCCCCGCAGCAGCGCTGCGAGGAGCTCGTCCACGGTGGCGCCGTCCTCGGAGAAGAGTGTGTCCGCGTGGCGCGCGCGCACTACCGCCACCAGCGCGTCGTAGGCGTCCTGGGCGGGGGGCTCGTAGCGGGTCACGACCTCGACCTCGCCCCGTTTCAGGCAGGTGGTGATCTCCAGGCGCTCCAGTTCGACGCCCTCGCCGGCGGCGGCGCGCAGCGTCTGGGCGATCTCCGACTCGGGGATCCCGAACAGGCGCAGCGTTCGCCGCCGGTAGACGGTCGCGCCCGCGAGCACGGCGCGCAGCGCGTCGCCCTGGACGGCCAGGCGCCACATCGGCTGCAGCTCGCGCGGGGGGCCCGGGAGCACCACGACCGTCGGGCCGTGCGCACCGTCGGCGGGCGCCACCACGAGACCCGGGGCGGTGCCGACCGGGTCGAGCACCACCGCTCCCGCGGGGACCGTCGCCTGCTTGCGCGTGCCCTCGCGCAGCGCCTCGGGGTCGAAGCCCCGCCACCGCCGCGACAACGGCGCGACGATCGCTTCGATGCGCGCGTGGAGCGCCTCGTCCCACACCGGAGGGCGGCCCTGAAACTCCCCTACGACCTCCGCGGTGAGGTCGTCCGCGGTCGGGCCGAGGCCCCCAGAGGTCAGCACCACATCGAGCCCCTCCCCCGCCAGGAACCGCAGCGCCGCCAGCAGGTCCGCACGGCGGTCGCCCACGATCACCACGTACGCGAGGTCCACGCCGAGCTCCTCCAGACGGTCGGCGAGCCAGGGGCCGTTGCGGTCCGCGACACGACCCGTCAGCACCTCCGTGCCTGTCACCACGATGCCCGCGCGCACGCTCTTGCTCACCTCGTTTTTTCCTTGATGAAGTGGGTGGGCGGGCAATCAAAAAAAAGGGTCGGGAGCGGCGTTCGTTGCGCGGAACCAGGCGTCTCCGCAAACGGCCCAGCGAACGGCCAGAGGCGACTCACTTGCACGTCGGCTGTTCGGCGGACGGCAGCGGCCGCAGCCCCGCCCTCGTGATCGTGTACCCGATCGCCTGCGCGGAGGCCGGCACCGTGTGTGGCGTGCCGTTCACCACCAGCGTCACTTCGTCGTTGCCTAGCGTCACTTCGAAGCGCCGCGCGTGGTAGGTGGGGAGGGTCGATTCCGGGGTGAGGATCAGACCCGGGATGCGCTGGCGGCCGTCACCGAGCAGGCACACGTACACCCTCCCAGTCGGCTCCACCTTCAGCGACGCCAGCGCCGTCGTCGGGCTCACCGTCGCTGTGCCTCTGTGCGGGAAGTGACTCCTTCTCGCCCCGCCGTGCGAGGCGGCGACGGTGGGGGTGCTCACCGTCGGGCTCGGGGTGGAGCCGCCCGAGAGCAGCGCGTACACCAGCAGCACGATCACGACCGCCACCGCGCTCACCGCCACGATGTAGCCGCGCGAGGGACCCTGGCGCGGTGGCGCGCCGGCTCCCGTACCACTGCGACGGCGGGTCCCGCCGCCGCCTGCGCGCCTGCCCGCCCGCCGCTGGGAGGACGCCGCCGGCTGCTGGACGGGCTCGGGCCCCTCCCCGGGGTGCTCGTAGTGCAGCTTGTACTCCTCCACCAGCGCCCGCCCGTCGAGGCCCAGCGCCTGCGCGTAGGTGCGCAGGAAGCTCTTCACGAACGTCGGGCCTGGCAACAGGTCCCACTCTTCGTTCTCAAGCGCGCGCAGGTACTTGGCGCGGATCTTCGTCTGCGCCTCGATCTCCGACACGTCGATCCGCGCGCGCATGCGTGCCTCGCGAAGTGTTGCTCCGATCTCCGCCATCGGCTTCAGAGGCTAGTCAAGTCGAGCTTCGCCCGGACCGATCGAAGATCGGCCAGCACAACGAACGCCGCTCCCGACCCTTTTCTGATTGCCCGCCCACCCACTCATAAAAAAAATCAAGACCCCGACCTCTCCGCCGCGACTGCGCGCTCCTCGAGCGCTGCCAGGACTCGCGGCACGTCACCCTCGCCGATCAGCACCTGGCGGGGCTTGGAACCCTCGTAGCCGGAGATCACGCCGCGGCGCTCGAGCATGTCGATCAGGCGGCCCGCCCGCGTGTAGCCGAGGCGCAGGCGACGCTGCAGCATCGAGGTCGAGGCCGTCTGCATCTCCGCCACCAGTGCGATCGCGTCGCGCAGCAGCGGGTCCTCGTCGGGGCTGAAGTCCTCCGCTGTGGGCTCTCCCTCCCCCGCGGCCGGCTCGACCTCCTCCAGCAGCTCCTCGCGCAGCTCCGGCTCGCCCTGCTTGCGCCAGAAGTCGGTCAGCTTCTCGATCTGCGGCTCGTCCACGTACGCCCCCTGGATGCGCTGCAACCGCGAGGAGCCCACCGGGCTGAACAGCATGTCGCCCTGCCCCAGCAGCGACTCCGCGCCGTTCTGGTCGAGGATCACGCGCGAGTCGGTCTGCGAGGAGACCGCGAACGCGATCCGCGAGGGCACGTTCGCCTTGATCATGCCCGTGATCACATCCACGCGGGGGCTCTGCGTCGCCAGCACGAGGTGGATACCCACCGCGCGGGCCTTCTGCGCGAGGCGGATGATCGAGTCCTCCACGTCCGCCGGCGCGACCATCATCAGGTCCGCGAGCTCGTCGATCACGCACAGGATGTACGGCAGCGGCGGCTCCCCACGGCCTTCGCGCACGCGGTTGAGCTCCGGCAGGCTGCGCGTGCGCGCCAGCGACATCGTGCCGTAGCGCTGCTCCATCTCGCGCACGAGGTTCGCCAGCGCGTTGGCCGCCATCCGCGGGCTCGTGATCACCGGGGTCAGCAGGTGCGGGATCGACTCGTAGTGGTTGAGCTCCACCTGCTTGGGGTCCACCAGCACGAGGCGCAGCTCGTGGGGGCTCGCGCGCAGCAGAACGCTTGCGAGCATCGCGTTGATCGCGCCGGACTTCCCCGCGCCCGTCGTGCCCGCCACGAGCAGGTGGGGCATCTTCGCGAGGTCGGCGCCGATCGCCTTGCCCGCGACGTCCTTGCCGAGCCACACCGTCAGCGGCGACCAGTCGGCCGGGGGCTCCTGGAAGACGTCGCCGAGGCGCACGATCCGTCGTTTCGCGTTCGGCACCTCCACCCCCACCGCCTGCTTGCCGGGGATCGGTGCGAGGATGCGGATGTCCGTCGCCGCCAGCGCGTACGCGAGGTCGTCCTTTAGCTGGGCCACCTTGCCGACCTTCGTGCCCGGCGCGAGGCGCAGCTCGTAGCGGGTGATGTGCGGGCCCGCCACTGTGCCGATCACCTTCGCCTGCACGCCGAAGTGGCCGAGCGCCTCTACGAGGCTCGCCGCCGTGCGCTCCTGGCCGGCGGTGTCCGGGCGCGCCTGCTCGGCGGTGGAGCGCGAGAGGACCCTGTTCGCCTGGGGCAGCTTCCACACGAAGTCTGGGTCGTCGGTCACCCGCTCACGCAGACGGCCCTGCGGGGTAAGGTCTTCGGGGTCGGTCGCCGCCACGCCCGCGACGGTCTCCTCCTCGGCCTCTTCCTCGACTTCCACCTCTTCCTCTCTCTCCTCCTCCTCTTCCCCGTTCTCGAACTGCAGCTCATCCAGCGAAGGCGCCTCCACGTGGGTCGCCCTCACGACCAGCTCCTCCGGCTCTGGCTCCGGGGGGAGCAGCTGCTCGATCGGATGGGGCGACGGTCCCGGAGCCTCGCTCGCGACCCGCAGCGCGCGGTCCGGGCGGTGCTCCGCCACGCGGGTTCGCACTCGCCTCGTGCTGTCTACCACGCCGCTGCCGGTCGCCCGCAGCACGCTCGCCAGCGAGGCGCCCGTCAGCAGCACCACACCCACCACGAACAGGAAGACCACGAGGATGTCCACGCCCACCTGCTGCACCAACCCGTGCGCCACCGTGTACAGCGCCTGCCCCGCCCCGCCCCCGCGGGCCTGCAGGAAGTGCGCCGACCACTGCGAGCGGCCGCCGTCCGTGGTGCCCTGGCCCGCGCTCACGCCGAGCGTGCCCGCTGCGAGCGCCAGCACGACCGCGCAGGCCACGCACACGCTGCCAGCCCGCAGCGGGCGCAGCGCCGGGAGGACAGGGCGCATCAGCAGCACCGCCCCGCCACCCACCAGCGCGATCGGGGCGAGCACTCTTGCACGGCCCACGCCGAGACCAAACGCCACCGCCAGGGCGTGACCCACCCCGCCGCCGGCCTGGGTGCCCGCGCTTCCGTACAACACAAAGGCCATATATGCGCCCACCGCGATCAGCGCGAGCGCGAGCACATCCCGCTGACGCTGGTCGAGCGCAGGCAGGCGCGGCGGCCACGACGGCGTCGTCCAGCGTGCCGTGCGTCGCCGGCGACGTGTCTTGGCATTCGATCTGCGAGCGGCCGGGGGCCTGCGCGTGGTGCGCTTTCGTGTGCCTGCCATGCTTCCGCAACTTCGACGCCGAAGCCCGAGAACCTGCGTGGCGGCCAGCAGAGTTACGGATGGCACACGACTTCTTCTCGCGTGGGCTGCGCCGCCACGCGCCAGTCTCACCCGCGCGGGTGTGGGCTTGCAGGCCACGGTTGCCGACGCCCCCACGCCAGCAGAGTTACACAGACATAGAGGAGCTCGGATCAGGGGCAATCATTCGCAACCCCTTACTATCGCTTTAGCGCAGATCGCTACAAGGAGCCTGTATGAACGACTTCGACCGTGCACCCAGAGTTCTTGTGATCGAGGACGACGAGGACATCGCCCAGGCGCTCCAGCGCTCGCTGCGCATGGAGGGCTACGAGGTCCACACCGCCGCCGACGGGGTCCAGGGCCTCGAACAGGCGCGCGCGTTCGTCCCCGACCTTGTGATCCTCGACCTCGGGCTGCCCCGGCTCGACGGCATCGACGTCGCGCTCACCCTGCGCCAGCAGGACGACGTGCCAATCCTGATCCTCACCGCTCGCGACGCGCTGGAGTCCCGCGTCGAGGGACTCGACGTCGGCGCCGACGACTACCTCGTCAAGCCCTTCGAGCGCCAGGAGCTGCTCGCGCGGATGCGCGCGCTGCTGCGCCGCCGGCCCCCCCGCGGCTCCGCGCCGCTGCGCGTCGGCGACCTCTCGCTGAACGCCGACACCCACGAGGTCACCCGCGCTGAGCGGGCCATCGACCTGACCCAGCGTGAGTTTGAACTTCTTGAATACCTGATGCGCAACGAGCGGATCGTCATCTCCCGCCAGCGGCTGCTCGACGAGGTGTGGGGGTACGACCCGTTCTCCACCACCAACACCATCGAGGTGTTCGTCTCTAACCTCCGGCGCAAGCTCGAGGCAGAGGGCGAGCCTCGGCTGTTGCACACGATCCGAGGAGCCGGCTACGTCCTCAGGGCGTAATATCGCCACACGGATCTCCGCGGCCTTTGACCGCCTACCGATCCGTACTCGCCTGGCTGGCGTCTCGGCGCTGCTCACGTTCGTGATCCTCTGCGCCTTCGCGCTGATCGTCGGCTCGCTCACCGTGCACCGCATCCGCTCGGACTTCAACCGCGAAGTCTCCGCCGACGCCGTCGACCTCGCCGGGCTGCTGCAGGTCGGGGTGAGCGGCAACTACACCCAGGGATTCGCCATCAACGTGCCCAACCTCGACGAATCCGCCGCCCCCGATCACGCCGCCATCAAGGTTCTCACCCCCATCAACGAACACGTGGTAGCCCAGACCGCCAACGCTCCCAACCTCGGCCGCGCCCTCGTCACGGGCTCCCACGGCGAATTGGCCCTCAAAGGCCACGAGAACATCGATGGCTACCGCGTGGAATCGATCCTCAAGGCCCTCCCCCCGCCGATCGGCGGTGACGTCGTGATCCAGTACGCCCGCCCCCTCTCCGACGTGCAGGGCACGATCGCGCGCGTCGAGCTGCTGCTCGTGCTCGGCACGCTTGCCGGCTCCGGTCTCGCGCTGCTCGCCGGCGCCATGATCGCCCGCCGCGCGATGCAGCCGATCACCACGCTCACCACCACCGCCGCCGAGATCGCCCGCACCCGCGACTCCTCCGCGACGATGCCCCAGTCCGAGGCTGACGACGAGGTCGCCGAGCTCGCCCGCACGCTGCAGGGGATGCTCCACTCGCTCGACGACGCCCACGCCGAGACCGAAGCGATGCTCGCCCGTCAGCGCCGCTTCGTCGCCGACGCCTCCCACGAGCTGCGCACACCGCTCACCTCCGTGCTCGCCAACCTCGAGCTGCTCGCCGAATCGCTCCGCGGCGACGAGGGTGACGCGGCGCGCTCGGCCCTGCGCTCTTCGCGGCGTATGCGCCGACTCGTCGCCGACCTGCTGCTGCTCGCCCGCACCGACGTCCCGCGCGACGTCGCACACGAGCCCGTGGACCTCGCTCGGGTCGCGCTCGACGCTGCCGCCGAGCTGGGGCCGCTCTCCGGCGAGCACGACCTCTCGATCGACGTTCACCCTGCGGTCGTGCAGGGCGACCACGACGAGCTCTTCCGCCTCACGCTCAACCTGATCGAGAACGCGCTGCGCCACACCCCGCCGGGGACCGCGGTCCGCGTCTCCACCGCTGCCGACGACGCCGAGGCGCTGCTGGTGGTCGAGGACGACGGTCCCGGCGTGCCTCCCGAGATCGCTCCCACCCTCTTCGAGCGCTTCGTCCGCGGCGCCGGTGACCGAGGCGGTTCGTTCGGCCTCGGCCTCGCGATCGTCCGCGCCGTCGCCGAGTCCCACGGCGGCTCGGTCGTCTTGGAGGACGCAATCCCCCACGGCGCACGCTTCACCGTGCGACTGCCGCTTACCCCCCGGTCAGACCTCGACGACGACGGGAAGGACCATCGGGCGACGGTGCAGGCGGTCGTAGACCAGTTGCGCTAGGTCGTCGTGCAGCGCCTGCTGGATCAGGTCGACCTCGCGCAGGTCCTCCTCCGCGGCGCGGCGCAGGGACTCCTCGACGGTGCTGCGGATCTCCTCGATCAGCTTGCCCGCCTCATCCAAGAACGGGACGCCGCGGAAGATCACCTCGGGGTCGGCCACCGAGCGGCCGTCCTGCTCGGCGATCGTGGCGACCACGATGAAGATCCCGTCGGCGGAGAGCATTCTGCGGTCGCGCAGCGCCACGTCGGCCATGTCGCCGATCTCCACCCCGTCGACGAACACCATCCCCGCCTGCTCGCGCTCGCCGAAGCGCGCCCCGTTCCCGTTGAGTTCCAGCGGCAGGCCGTTGTCGCCCTGGAAGATGTCCTCCGGGGCGATCCCCACCGCCTCGGCGAGCTGGCTGTGCAGGCGCAGGCGCTTGAAGTCGCCGTGGAAGGGCATCACGTAGCGCGGCTGCACGAGGTTCAGCATCAGCTTCACCTCCTCGGCATAGCCGTGGCCGGAGGCGTGCACGGGCGCGTCGGCCGGGGTCACCACGTCGCAGCCGATGTGGTACAGCCGGTCGATCGTCTCGTTCACCGCGCGCTCGTTGCCCGGGACCGGAGTCGCGGAGAACACGACCGTGTCCCCGGAGCGCAGCTGCACCTGGGGGTGATCGCGGTAGGCCATCCGCCGCAGCGCGGAGAGCGGCTCGCCCTGGGAGCCGGTGGAGATAATCACGATCCGCTCGTCCGGGAAGTTTTCGATCTCGCGCGTCCCCACCAGCATCCCCTCGGGCACCTCGATGTGTCCGAGCGTGCGCCCGATGCCCACGTTCTTGCGCATCGAGCGTCCCACCAGCGAGACCTTGCGCCCCAGCGCCTGGGCCGCGTCGACGACCTGCTGCACGCGGTGGATGTTCGAGGCGAAGCTCGTCACCACGATCCGCCCCTCGCAACGGGCGAACACCTCCTCCAGGTGGCGCCCCACCCCCGACTCCGACGGAGAGAAGCCCGGGCGGTCCACGTTCGTGGAGTCCCCGCACAGCAGCAGCACCCCCTCGCGCCCCAGTTCCGCCAGGCGCGAGACGTCCGCGGGTGGCCCGTCCACGGGCGTCTGGTCGAACTTGTAGTCGCCCGTGATCAGCACCGTCCCGAGCTCCGTGCCGAGCGCCACTGCGCTGGAGTCGGGGATCGAGTGGGTCATGTGCACCATCTCCATCGAGAACGGCCCCAGCTCGAGCACTTCCCCCGGCGCCACGTCGGAGAGCTCGACGTCGCGCAGCTTGTGCTCCTCGAGCTTCGAGCGGGCCATCGCCACCGTCAGCGCCCCCCCGTACACCGGTGGGGGATCGCCGTGCTCGGAGAGCTCGCGCAGCACCCACGGCAGCGCCCCGAGGTGGTCCTCGTGGCCGTGCGTGACGACGATCGCCTCAATGTCCCGTGCGCGCTCGCGCAGGTAGGTGAAGTCGGGCAGCACCAGGTCGATGCCGACCATCTCGGGCGTCGGGAAGCGCAGGCCGACGTCCACCACGACGATCCGCCCGTCGTACTCCACGACGGTCATGTTCTTGCCGATCTCCCCTAGCCCGCCGAGCGGCAGGACGCGCAGCTTCGAGGCGCTCACGCGTGCTGCGCCTGTGCTGAGGGCGCGTGGGTCTCGCCCGCCGAGCTCGAGATCCTGCCGGCCCGGACGGAGGACGCGGAACTCTCGCCGGTCGGCGACGCGGCAGCCGTTCCGACCGACGACGGCGAAGCCTCGCCGGCCGCCAACAGGCCGTGGCGGACGAGCATCGCCCGCACCGCCTCGAGCTCCTCGGGGGTGGCCTCCACGATCGGCAGGCGCACACCGCCGACGCTGTGGCCCAGCAGGTTCAGCGCAGCCTTCGTGCAGGTGGGGCTGGCGGTGAGGAACAGCGTGCTGTAGACGTCCTGCAGCGACGCGTCGATCGCGGCGCGCTGCTGCGGCTCCTCGACCATCCGGCGCATCTCCTCGCCGACTACGTGGCTCGAGACGCAGACGCCCCCCGCCCCGCCGATGTCGAGCGTGCGCGCGAACGAGCTGTCGTCGCCGGCGTACACCTCGAGCCCGTCGATCAGCTGCAGCTCGTCCGCGTTGGCCTGCTTGACCCCCTCGATACGCTCGATCTGCGCCAGCTCTGCGAGCAGCTCGGGACCGATGTTCGTGCCGGTGCGGCTCGGGATGTTGTAGAGCAGGATCGGCTTGTCGGTGGCGGCGGCGACGGCTTCGTAGTGACGCTTGAGGCCCAGCGGGCTGGGGCGGTTGTAGTAGGGCGTCACCGAGATGATCGCGTCGGGGCCCAGCGCACTCGCGCGTTCGGTCAAGAGAACCGCGTGGCGCGTGTCGTTGGTGCCGGCGCCGGCGACCACCGTCTTGCCCGCCGGCCGCTCGGCGATCGCCAGCTCGATCAGCGCGAGCTGCTCGTCGTCGGTGAGCGTGGCGGCCTCGCCGGTGGTGGCGGCGACCACGAAGCCGTCCGAGCCGTGCGCGGCGAGGTGGTGCATCAGCGCCACGAACGCCTCCTCGTCGACGCGCAGCTGCGCGTCGAACGGCGTCACGATTGCCGTCAGGATCGTTCCCAGGTCTGCCATCTGCGGCATTATTCCACGCTGCCGGTCCGTGTCTGTCCCGGGGCTCATGCAGACGGATGGGTTTGACCGGGGGTGGGTGGGCACTCATCATCGACCGAAGCCGGGGGACACGCGCCTTCGGCGCTGGCCGATTTGGGGATGCGAGCGCAGCGAGTGTCTCCCCAATCGGTCCCCGTTTCGACCGAAGCCGGGAGACACCGGCCTTCGGCCGGCATCCCCGTTTCGGCCAGCAGGCTCTCGAGGCCCACGGTGAGCGGCTGCTCGAGCGCCGCGATCCGACGGACCGCCAACAGCACCCCGGGCATGAACGACTCGCGGTCGATCGAGTCGTGGCGGATCGTGAGCGTCTGGCCAAGGTCGCCGAGAATCACCTCCTGGTGGGCCACGAGGCCAGGTAGGCGGACCGAGTGGATCGGTGGCTCTGGGCCGCCGCTCGCCGCCGCCATCAACTGCGCGGTGCGCTTTGCGGTGCCGCTGGGTGCGTCGAGCTTGCGGTCGTGGTGCAGCTCGACGATCTCCGCCTTGGCCATGTGGCGGGCGGCCTCTGCGGCGAAGCGCATCATCAGCACCGCGCCGATCGCGAAGTTGGGCGCCACCAGCACGTTCGCCGGGGCGCGCCTCTCGGCCGGAGGGTTCCCGCCCTGCGGGTGAATCTCGGCGTCACCGGCGGCGCTCGCGCCACTGTCCGCCGCCACCGTGGAGCGCTCGGCCGCGCACGCTCGGCCCAGCTCCTCCACGTCGAAGCCGCTCGTGCCGACCACCACGTGCACCCCCGCCCGCACGCAGGCCAGCGCATTCTCCGGAGCGGTGTTGGGCTGCGTGAAGTCCACGACCACGTCGGCGTCTGGCAGCACCTCGGCGAGCGTCGTGCCCAGCACGGGGTCGGCGCGGCCGGTGAGCTCCATGTCCTGCGCGCCCTGCACCGCGGCGCACACCGCTTCGCCCATGCGGCCTGCGGCTCCTGCGACCGCGACGCGGATCACGTCGCCTCCCGTGCCGCAACCGCTCCGCTCACGCCGCCACAGCCTCCAGCGGCGCCAATGCCCCGAGCAGCGCACCCTCGTCGGGGCCGATCGCCGCAACCGACAGCTCCTGCCCGCGGAACAGCTCCCCCGCGAGCTCGCGCAGCTCGTCGGCCGTGACTGCGTCGATTCGCGCGATGATCTCCTCCACCGAGAGGATCGGCAGGTCGTTCAGCACGGACGCCCCCAACCGGTTCATGCGCGCTGCGGTGGACTCCAGCGAGAGCGCGAGGCGGCCCTTGGCGTTCTCGCGCGAGCGCTCGAGCTCCTGCGCGTCGGCGGGTTCGCGCACGAAGCGCTCGAGCTCGGCCGCGATCACCTGCAGCGCCTCCGCGAGGTTCTCCGGGCGGGTGCCCACGTACAGCCCCACCTCGCCGGTGGCCGAGTAGAGGTTCGAGAAGGAGAACACCGAGTACGCCAGACCGCGGCGCTCGCGCACCTCCTGAAAGAGCCGCGAGGACGCGCCGCCGCCGAGCACGTTGTCGAGCACCCGCAGCGCGAAGCGGCGCTTGTCGTCGTGTGCCATCCCGCGGCCTCCCAGGCACAGGTGGTACTGCTCGGTCTCCTTGCGCAGGAAGCGCACACGCCGTTCAAACCGAGGCTCGCCCACCTGGGCGTCCTCACTGTCCGGTTGCGGGGAGGGCACCTGCGGGCACGCCGCTCGCGCCATCTCCACCAACGCGTCGTGGTCGACTGACCCAGCGGCCGAGATCACCACGTCCGTGGGGGCGTAGCGCTCAGTGTGGAAGCCCCGCAACTGCTCGCGCGTGAGCGCTCCTACCACCTCGGCACGGCCGATCACCGGGCGCCCGAGCTGGTGCTCGCCGAAGACCGCCTCGCCGAGCACGTCGAACACGCGGTCCTGCGGGTCGTCCTCGTACATCGCGATCTCTTCGAGCACGACCTCGCGCTCGGCCTCGAGCTCGCCCATGCGGGGGCGCCACACCATGTCGGCGATCACGTCGAACGCGCGCTCCAGGTGGCGGTCGAGCACGCGTGTGTACACCGACGTCGCCTCCTTGTCGGTGCCCGCGTTCAGCTCCGCGCCCATCGCGTCGAAGAGCTGGTCGATCTCCTCGGAGCCGTAGCGCTCCGAGCCGCGGAACAGCATGTGCTCGAGCAGGTGCGAGATTCCCGCCTGCTCTTCGCGCTCGTGCGCCGAGCCCGCGCCGATCCAGAAGCCGAGCGCGACCGAGCGCACCGCCGGCATCGGTTCGCTCACCACCCGGACGCCGCAGTCCAGGGTGGTGATGCGGTGGGACATCTCACTCATAGCGGTTTGCTGCGCAGGGTTCGTGGAGCTCGGCGGAATGATCCGGATCCCGCCCACCCGCGCACGGCGACGTGTTGCGAACGGCCCCGTCCTCTCGCGGTCTCAGAACCGGTCGCGGTCGCGCCCGGAGCCGTGACGGGGACGGCCGGAGCCGCGCTCTCCGCGCTCGCTGCGGTCACGGTCCCGATCGCCGCCACCGCTGCGACCTTCACGGCCGTTGCGCGAGGGACCCGACGAGCGACCGCCTCCGCCTCCGCCGCCTCCGGCGCCGACGGTCGCCAGCTCCTCGACCGACTTGCCCGCGATCTCCGGGTCGTCGGCGAGGCGCAGGCCGATGCGTCCGCGCTCGCGGTCCACCTCGACCACGCGCACGTTGATCTCGTCGCCCTTGTTGAGCACCTCCTCGACGCTCGCGATGCGCTCGCCCGGGGAGACGTTCGAGATATGCAGCAGGCCGTCGGTGCCCTTCGCGAGCTCGACGAACGCGCCAAAGGTGGTCGTCTTGACAACCTTGCCGACGAACTCGTCGCCGACCTCGACCTCCTTCATCATCATCCGGATGCGCTCCGCGAGCTCGTCTGCGAGCTCGCCGTTGGCGGAGTAGATCAGTACCTGACCCTCGTCGTTGACGTCGATCTGGGATTCGAACTCGTCCGAGAGGCCGCGGATCGTTTCCCCGCCCTTGCCGATCAGCAGGCCGATCTGCGAGGGGTCGATCTGGATCGTCTGGATGCGCGGGGCGTACTGGCTGAGTTGCGAGCGCGGGCCTTCGATCGTCTCGGCCATCCGCCCGAGGATGTAGGAGCGCGCCTTGTGTGCCTGCGTGAGCGCGTCGCGCAGGATCTCGAACGTGACACCCGAGATCTTGATGTCCATCTGCAGCGCGGTGATGCCCCGCTCGGTGCCGGCCACCTTGAAGTCCATGTCTCCCAGGTGGTCCTCCACACCGGCGATGTCGGTCAGCACCGTGTACTGCTCGCCCTCCTTGATTAGTCCCATCGCGATCCCCGCCACGGGGCGCTTGAGCGGCACGCCCGCGTCCATCAGCGACAGCGAGGAGCCGCACACCGAGGCCATCGAGGAGGAGCCGTTGGACTCGAGGATGTCCGAGACCACGCGGATCGTGTAGGGGAACTCCTCGATCGTCGGCACCATCGGTACGAGCGCCCGCTCGGCCAGCGCGCCGTGGCCGATGTCGCGGCGCTTGGGGCCCATGCGGCCCGCCTCGCCCACCGAGAACGGCGGGAAGTTGTAGTGGTGGAAGTAGTACTTTTTGCTCTGCAACCCCAGTGTGTCGAGGCGCATCTCCTCCTTCAGGGTGCCGAGCGCGGCGACGCTCAGGGCCTGGGTCTGCCCGCGGGTGAACAGCGCCGATCCGTGCGTTCTCGGCGTCACGCCCACTTCAATCGAGATCTCGCGGATCTCGTCCTCGGCGCGGCCGTCGGGGCGCTTCTTGTGCACCGCGATGCGCTCGCGGATGATCGCCTTCTCGAGTCGGTCGAACGCGAGCTGCGCCGCGGCGCGCCGCTCACGGGCGAGCACCAGCGCCTCCTCGTCCGCGCCCTCGGGCGCCGCCGGGGCGTAGTGCTCGAGGATCGCCTGCTCGACCTCGGTCGTGGCCTCCTGGCGCTCGAGCTTGTCGACCACCTGGGTGGCCGCGTCGAGCGCGCTCCCATGCGAGCCGCGGATCGCCGCGAGCAGCGACTCGTCGGCGGCGGGCGGCTGCACCGCGACCTTCTCCTTGCCCACCCGCTGGGCGAGCTCCCGCTGCAACGCGCAGATCTTCTTGATCTCCGAGTGCGCGATGTCCAGCGCGTCGAGGATCTCCGCCTCGGAGATCTCGTTCGCGCCCGCCTCCACCATCAGGATCGCGTCCTCCGAGCCGGCCACCACGAGATCGAGTTCGGAGGAGACCTCCTCATCCGTGCCGCTGAGGTGCGCCTCGTTGGGGTTCACCACGAAGTTGCCGTCGACCTTCCCGATTCGCACCGCCCCCACGGGGCCGGCGAACGGTACCTCGGAGATCATCAGCGCCGCGGAGGCGCCGTTCATCGCGAGGATGTCGTACGGGTGCACGTGGTCCACCGAGAGCGGGATCGCGACCAGCTGGGTCTCGCGGTTCCAGCCCTTCGGGAACAGCGGGCGCAGCGGACGGTCGATCATGCGCGCCGTCAGTGTCGCCTTCTCGCCCGAGCGCCCCTCGCGCTTGAAGAACGAGCCGGGAATCTTCCCGGCCGCGTACATCCGCTCCTCCACGTCCACGGTGAGCGGGAGAAAGTCCACGTCGCGGGGGTTGCCCGCGGTTGCTGTCGCGAGGACCATCGTGTCGCCCTGGCGGACGACCACTGCGCCGGAGGCCTGCTTGGCCATCCTGCCGGTCTCGAACGAGATTTCGCTGCCTGCGATCTCCACGGAGACCCGCGTCACGGCGTCGCTACTCATATCCACTGCCTTCCTGTCCGCCCGTCGGTCGGCGGCTCTTGTCTCTTTTATCTCTGTTCCGAACCAGCGGAGCTTAGCGGATGTGTCGGGGAGGGCCACATGTGGCCCTCCCGGAACGGCCGCATGCGGCCGTTCCTCGCCGCCGCACATGTGCGGCGGCGCCGGACGGTACATGTACCGTCCGGCCGACCGAAGCCGGGAGACACGCGCCTTCGGCGCGAATCCCCGTTTCGGCCAGCACATGTGCCCACCGGAACAGCAACCCCCTCAGACCTGCTTCAAGCCACCGAGAATCATGTGCACGCCGGGAAGGTCGGCGGGCGACGGAGCCTGATAGCTCCAGCGCACGACCCCGTCGGGGCCGACCACCACCAGCGCGCGCTGGGGGAAGCCGCCCTCGTGGAGCACACCGAAGGCGGTGCAGGCCGCACCCTTGGGCTCGAAGTCCGAGAGCTGCGGGATGCTCACGCCGAGCTTTTCGCGGAACGCTTTCTGCGCCCACGTGCTGTCGCACGAGACGCCGTAGATCGCGGCCCCGTCCGCGGTGATCTGGTCGAGCTCCCGCTCGTACAGCTGCAGCTGGTCGGTGCACACGGGGCTGAACGCAAACGGGTAGAACACCAGCACGGTCGTTCCGCCGTGTAGCTCCTTCTCGGTGAAGCGCTCGCCACTTTCGGTGGTGAGCGAGAAGCTCGGAACCTCGGTGCCGGGGTCGAGGACGCTCATTCGACCTGCTTACTTACGCAGACCCAGCTCTTTGATGAGCGCGCGGTAGCCCTCGAGGTCGGTGCGCTGCAGGTAGTCGAGGAAGCGCCGGCGGCGACCGACGAGCATCAGCAGGCCGCGCCGTGAGTGGTGGTCCTTCTTCTGCTCGCGCAGGTGCTCGGTGAGGTGGTTGATGCGCTCGGTCAGGAGCGCCACCTGCACCCGCGTGTTCCCGGTGTCGCGCTCGCTCGCCCCGAACTTGGCGGTGAGCTCGCGCTTTCTCTCGGTCGTCATCGTCATCGGCGGCACACGGTAGCAAAGGCCGCGCCGTGAGCTGCGCCGCCACGCGCGTGGACTACCACGGTGTGTGCGGGCTTGCCGGCCGTTGTCGCTGGCTCCTCCACGCCAGCCCGAGTTACCAAGTCATTGGAAAGCGCGGGCTGGTACTCAGAGTGCCGCCACCACCTCACGGGTGAGCTCGACGTCGCTGTGCATCTGCTCGACCAGCGCCTCGACGGTGGCGAAGCGCCGCTCGCCGCGCAGCCGGCGCAGCCAGTCGATACGCAGCTCGCTGCCGTACAGGTCACCGTCGAAGTCGAGCAGGTACGCCTCGATCAGCTCGCCGCGGCCGGTTGTGAACGTCGGGCGCACCCCCACGTTGACCGCGGCCGGGTGACCGCCGGCGAGGCAGGCGTAGATGCCGTGTCCGGGGCACACGAGCTCCTCCTCGGGGACCAGGTTCGCGGTCGGGAAATCAAGCGTGCGCCCCCGTTCGTCGCCGCGCACCACCTCGCCTCGCAGCTGAAAGGGCGCCCCGAGAAAGCGCGTCGCCTGGTCGACCTCGCCGGCGAGCACGAGACCGCGGATGTGGCTGGAGGAGACGATCTCCCCCTCGACCTCCAGCAGCGGGTGCACCGTCGTCTGGAAGCGCTCGTCGGCGGCGAGCAGCGCAGTGTCCCCCTTGGCGCGGTTGCCGAAGCGGAAGTTCTCGCCGACCGACACCCGCACCGCCCCCAGCGCGCCGACGAGCACCTCATCGATGAACTCCTGCGCGCTGCGCGCGGCGAAGGCAGCGTCGAAGGGGATCACGATCAGCTCCTGCACGCCCAACGAGGCGATCAGCTCGGCCTTGACGTCGAGCTTCGTGAGCAGCTTCGGCGCGTGCTGGGGCGCGACCACCGACACCGGATGGGGCTCGAACGTGAGCACGCTGTCCGCGCCGCGAATCACCTCGCGGTGGCCGAGGTGCACACCGTCGAAGGTCCCAACCGCCACCTGGCGCTCACGGCGCTGCACGTCCGGTAGCCAGGTGATCAGCATTGTGGGAGGGGGCTCTCAACGGGAGGGGGGCAGGTCCTCCTCCCGACCTCCCCAAAGAATCGGTCCCGCCCGCCACGGGCCTGCCCTCCCCCCGCTGAGGGATCGACCGCCACCTGGCGCTCACGGCGCTGCGCTTCTGGTAGCCAGGTGACCTTCACCGATGGGAAGCCTAGTCCAGACCGCCGAGCGCCTGCTCGATCGTGAGGAGCTCCGGTGGCTGCCACGGCTCGCCGCGGCGGGGAGGCGCCACAGCATCCTCCACCTTGAACGGCCCGATCGCCGTGCGCCTCAGCTCGACGCAGTAGGCATCGCCGAGGTCCGCGATCAGCGAACGCACATACGTGCCGGCCGAGCACTCGATCAGATACCCCGCACGTGGGTCGGCGGGATTCTCGTCCCTCCACAGCTGCTCGAAGCGGTAGACCATCACGAGGCGCTCGGGCATCTCGAAGCGCTCGCCACGCCGCGCACGCTTGTACGCGCGCTCGCCGCCGATCTTCACCGCAGAGTAGATCGGGGGCCGCTGGCGCACCTCGCCCGTCGGCAGGGGGGGC
The DNA here is from genome assembly GCA_963706545.1 of uncultured Solirubrobacterales bacterium. Lineage (GTDB taxonomy): Bacteria > Actinomycetota > Thermoleophilia > Solirubrobacterales > Solirubrobacteraceae > Palsa-744. The sequence goes on along the minus strand of OY970161.1, from coordinate 3,385,619 downwards.
GGATCAGGTGGAACCCGGCCGGTCTGCGTGATCTCCCCCTCCGGGTCGCCCGTGCTCGACACGGCCCCGAGACGCGCCACGGTCTCGTAGCGCTTGGAGAGCCCCATCAGCTGCTCCTGGATGCGCGTCGCTTTTCCCACCAACACGAGCAGCAGGCCGCTGGCGAAGGGGTCGAGCGTCCCTGCGTGCCCCGTCTTGATGCCCCCCAGCGCGCGGCGCACCGCGGCGACAACGTCGTGCGAGGTGCACCCCACGGGCTTGTCGATCGGCAGGACGCCGTCCATCACGCGCGGATCATCGCGTACCCTCGCGGCGAGGCCAGGGGCACATAACCCAAGGCCTCAGAGCGTCGAGCCGTCGGCGTTCACGCCGGCGCCGGCGCGACCGATCGTCCGGGATCGGCCAGCAGCTGCGCGGCGATCTCGCGGCGCAGGAACTCGATCAGCTCCTCCGGCTCGAGCGTGGTGGAGAAGCCCGCGGCGCGGCGGTGTCCGCCTCCCCCCTGGGCCCGCGCGATCGCCGAGACGTCCACGTCGTCGTCCACCGCTCGCAGCGAGACCTTGCGCTCGCCGCGCCGCTCCTCTGCCGTGAGCTCGCGCACGAGCGCCGCGACCTTGGTGCCCTGCACGGCGCGTAGGTGGTCGACGATGCCCTCCGAGTAGCTGTCCTCGGCCTCAGCCCGGCGGAAGTCCTCGGCGCTCAGGAACGCCAGCGTGAGCTCGCCGGAGTCGAAGCGGCGCACCTGCCCGAGTCCCAGGGCCAGCAGGGTGAGCTTGGCGTACGGCGTCTCCTCGTAGAGGCGGCGGTAGACGGCCTGCACGTCCACGCCCGCTTCGATCAGCTCCGCCGCCATCACGTGTGCGCGGGGCCCGGTGTTCTCGTACATGAAGCGGCCGGTGTCGGTGACCAGGCCCACGTACAGCGCCTCCGCGACCGCCGGCGTGGGTGCCACCCCCAGCCCGTGCGCCAGATCCCAGATGATCTCCGCGGTGCACGAGGCGTCCGCCACCACGTGGTTGAGGGTGCCGAAGCGGGTGTTGTCGTGGTGGTGATCGACATTCAACAGGTGCGCGCCGTCGCGCAGCACTCCGGCCGAGTTGCGGTCGATGTTGCCGCAGTCCAACAGCACTACGGTGCGCTGCGCGATGTCCGCCGGCGGCGCCTCGATCACGCGGTCGAGCTCGAAGAAGCGGTACTCGATCGGCAGCGGCAGCTCTCCGGCGGGGATGAACATCAGCGAGTCCTTGCCGAGCGCGGTGAGCAGCCCGTGCATCCCGATCAGCGAGCCGATCGCGTCGCCGTCCATGTTTTCGTGCGTGGCGAGCACGAAACTGTGGTCACTGCGGATGTGCTCCAGCACAAGCGCGCGGGTCTCGGCCGTGTCCTGCCCGGCCGCTGCGCCGTTCTCACTCATCGGCGTCGGCCCCCGATTCCTCCAGCAGCTCCTCCAGGCGCATCGCGCGGTCTGTCGTGTCGTCGTAGAGGAAGTCCAGCGTGGGGGTGCGCTTGAGGCGCAGCTCGGAGGCGACGCGCCGCTGCAGGTAGCCGTGCGCGCTGCGCAGCCCCGCGAGCGTCGCCTCGCGCCGAGGCTCGTCGGACGAAGCCGGGGGACACGCGCCTGCGGCGCGAATCCCCGTTTCGTCCAGCACGCTCACGTAGACGCGGGCGTGGCTCAGATCGGCGCTCGTGCGCACATCGGTCACCGTCACGAAGCCCACTCGGGGATCCTTCAACTCGCCTGCCACCACCTCTCCAATCACCTGCCTGATCGCCTCATCGACCCGGCGCATCCGGCCTGAAGTCATCCTACTCTCCCCACCTGTCGGGTCTGCACGCCCGGCGTCAGGTCTGCATCTCCCGCGTAACCGCAACAACGCCCCTCTGAGGGTCGAGGGCCAAGCGAGGCAAGGACGCAGGGAGCGAAATGTGCTTTGCACATGAGCGACCGAGGACGCAGACCGAAGCCGGGGGACACGCGCCTTCGGCGCGAATCCCCGTTTCGGCCAGCGCCGGCCATCGACCCTCGGAGTCAGAGTTCGCGCTCGACCTGGCGCGTCTCGTAGGTCTCGAGGATGTCGCCCTCGCGGAGGTCCTGGAAGTTGGCGAGCACGATCCCGCACTCGAACCCGGCGGCGACCTCGCGCACGTCCTCGTTGAAGCGGCGCAGGCTCGCGACGGTGGTGTCGTAGATGACGGTGCCCTCGCGCACCACCCGCACGCGCGCCCCGCGCGTGACCTTGCCCTCGGTCACGTGAGAGCCCGCGATCACCCCGATGCGCGAGGCGCGGAACAGCTGGCGCACCTCCGCCTGGCCGAGTGTGCTCTCGACCTCCTCGGGCTCGAGCAGGCCCTGCATCGCGGCGCGCAGCTCCTCGATCGCGCGGTAGATCACCGCGTAGGAGCGGATCTCCACGCCCTCGCGCTCTGCCAGCTGGCGGGCGTCGCCGACGGGGCGCACGTTGAAGGCGAGGATCAGCCCTTCGGAGGCGGCGGCGAGCATCACGTCGGACTCGTTGATGCCGCCGACCCCGCGGTGGATGATGTTGACCTTTACCTCCTCCTGCGGGAGCTTGGCGATCTCGTCCTCGATCGCCTCGAGCGACCCGGCGACGTCGGCCTTGATGACCAGGCCGAGCTCCTTGACGGCGCCCTCGCGGGCGAGTTTGAAAACGTCCTCGAGTGAGAGCTTGCGCCCGGAGCGCCGGGCCAGCGCCTCGGTCTTCAGGCGGTTGGCCCGTTCGCCCGCGAGCTGGCGCGCGCGGCGCTCGTTCTCGACGACTCGCACGAGCTCACCCGCCTCGGGGACCCCGTCGAAGCCGAGCACCTCGACCGGGTCGCCAGGCTCGGCGCGCTTCACGCGCGCCCCGGTGTAGTCGTGCATCGCGCGCACCCGCCCGAAGTGCGCGCCGGCCACCAGCGAGTCGCCGACGCGCAGGGTGCCGCGCTGGATCAGGACGCTCACGACCGGGCCGCGGCCGGGGTCGAGCTTGGACTCGATCACCGTGCCGGAGGCCTCCGCCTCGCGGTTGGCGCGCAGCTCCTCCAGGTCGGTGACGACGAGGATCGTGTCGAGCAGCTCGTCGAGGCCCTGGCGGGTCTTGGCGGAGACGTCCACGTACTCGGTCTCCCCCCCCCACGCGGCGGGCTGCAGCCCGCGCTGGGCCATTTCGGTACGCACCCGTTCGGGCTGGGCGCCCTCCTTGTCGACCTTGTTGACCGCCACCACGATCGGCACATCGGCCGCGCGGGCGTGGTCGATCGCCTCCTCGGTCTGCGGCTTGACCCCGTCGTCGGCCGCGACCACGATCACGGCGAGGTCGGTCACGCGCGCGCCGCGGGCGCGCATCGCGGTGAACGCCTCGTGGCCGGGGGTGTCCAGGAAGGTCACCTGTTTGCCCGCGTGGCTCGCCTGGTAGGCGCCGATGTGCTGCGTGATGCCGCCCGCCTCCCCGGCGGCGACCTCGGTCTCACGGATCGCGTCTAGCAGCGAGGTCTTGCCGTGGTCGACGTGGCCCATCACGGTCACCACCGGCGGGCGCTCGACGAGGTCCTCCTCGGCGTCCTCGAAGACCGGCTCGAGCTCCACGTCGTCGGCGGCGTGGACGATCTCGATCTCCTTGCCGAACTCCTCGGCGAGCACCTGGATTGCCTCGTCGGAGAGCGTCTGGGTGAGCGTGGCCATCTCCCCAAGCGACATCAGCTTCTTGATCACCTCGGGTACCGGCACACCGAGGTACTCGGCGACACCCTTGACGGTCGAGCCGGAGTTGATGCGCGCGAGGTTGGCGTCGCGGATCGCGGCGGTGTTGTCGATCGGGGCGATCGTGTCGTCGTAGGTGCCGCGCCGCCGGCGCCCACGGCGGGGCCGGCGCTGAGGCTGGTTGGCAGGACCCGCCTGTTGGCGGCGGGAGGCCTGCGAGTCGATCACCACGCGGCGGCGCCCGGGCGGACCCGCGCCCGCCGGCGCGCGCTCGCCGGTGCGCGAGTCGCGCGTGGGGCGCACCCGCTCGGCGGGGGTGCTCGGTACCTCGCCTACGTTGGGTGCAGCGCCCGCAGGGGGTGCAGCGGCCTGGTCGGCTGGCGCGGCTGCTCGCGCGGGCGCGGGGAGATCCACGACCGGCGGTGGCGCGGTTGCGACGGACGCCTGCGGAGCGGGTTCGGAGACTGTCGCCGCGGGGGGCGCGGCGCGCACGACGGGCGCCGGTGGGAGTGTGGACGTCTGCGAGGGTGTCGGCACCGGGCGCTCCACGACCGCAGGAGTGGGAGGCTTCGCCACGGGCGGCTCGACCACAGCAGTCGCGACCGGGGCCGCCGCCGCAGAGGCGCCGTCCCCTCCAAGCGCGCGCAGCGCGAGGGACTCCTCGACCGAGGAGGACGCCGTCTTGACCTCGACGCCGGCGGCCCGCAGCCGCTCGATCAGCGCCTTGCTGGCGACGCCTTGCTCCTTGGCGATCTCGTGTACGCGCTTCTTGCTCACTGGTTCACCGATTCTATGATCTCAGGGCCAAGGGTCACCGAGCAGCGCAGCGTCCGCGCGATGCCCCGGCGACGCTCGGCGAGCTGCAGGCAATCCGGATTTGGCTTCGGCTCGGCGGTGCCCGCGCGGCAGAGGTAAGCGCCGCGACCGGGCAGTGTGCCAGCAAGGTCGATCACCGCACGCCGGGGGCGTCCATCGCCGGCGACGGCGAGGCGCACGAGCTCGGACTTCGACGCGATCCGCCCGCAGCCGACGCAGCGGCGTCGGGGCACGTGGCCCGCTATGGCGCTTGCCCCCCTGCGCTCTCGACCTCGGCGGGCTGCTCCTGGGCGATCCCGGGCACGATTTCGGTGGCAGGCTGCAGCGCAACCGGAGATGCGTCCTGGTCCACCGTATCCTCCTGCACAGGCTCGACAACGGGGTCGCCCTGCACGGCCTCCGCGGCGGGCGGCGGCGGAGCCTCGCCGGACGCCGCGCCGTCACCGTTGAGGTCGGCCACTCTGTCGCCGGTGATGCCCGCCAGCGCTTGGTGGGTCTCAAGGCCGCAGTAGCGCGAGCCGGGTAGGGCCGCGTTGGGGCAGCGCCGTCCGTTTGAGAGGATCGCGGCGCAGCGGCCGGAGACCTCCTCCTCCTCGTAGCCGTGCTCGGCCTCCTCGGCGGCGAACTCGGTCTCCGAGCGGATGTCCACGCGCCAGCCCGTCAGGCGGGCGGCCAGGCGCGCGTTTTGGCCTTCGCGCCCGATCGCCAGGGAGAGCTGGTCGTCGGGCACTATCACCGTGGCCTGCTTGGCCTCGTCGTCGACCAGCACCTCACGCACGCGCGCGGGCGAGAGCGCCTTGGCGACGAAGCGCGCGGGCTCTTCGTTGAAGGGGATGATGTCGATCTTCTCGCCGCGCAGCTCGGAGACAACCATCCGCACGCGCGAGCCGCGCGGCCCGACGCAGGCGCCGACGGGGTCCACGCCGTCGGCGTGGGAGACCACCGCGATCTTCGAGCGGTAGCCCGGCTCGCGCGCCACGTTGGCGATTTCCACGAGGCCGTCGGCGATCTCGGGGACCTCGAGCTCGAACAGCTTCTTAATCAGCTCGGGGTCGCGCCGGGAGACGATGATCGAGGGCCCCTTGGTGGAGGGAGAGACCTCCTTGATGACGGCCTTGATGCGCTGCGAGTGGTCGTAGCGCTCGCCGTCGACCTGCTCGGACTTGGGCAGCAGCGCCTCAACGCGCTCGCGCAGCTGCACGAGCGTGTAGCGGGAGTCCGACTGCTGCACGATGCCAGTGATCAGCTCGCCCACGCGGTCGCGGTACTCCTCGTACATCATGTCCCGCTCGGCCTCGCGGATGCGCTGCAGGATCACCTGCTTGGCTGTCTGCGCCGCGATCCGGCCGAAGTCGTCGGGCGTGACGTCCTGTTCGCCGATCTGGTCGCGGTACTGCTCGAACTTGGCGGGGTCGATTTCGGGCTCCTCGGGCTCGCGCAGCTCTCCCGTCTCGGGGTCCACGACGGTGCCCTCGTCGATCGTCTCCACAATCAGGTGCGCCTCCAGGCGCTCGGGGATGATCAGTTCGATCACGCGGAAGTCGGCGGTCTCGCGGTCCATTTCCACGCGTGCGTACTTCGCCGAGCCGGGCTGCTTCTTGTAGGCGGAGAGCAGGGCGTCCTCCAGCGCGACCATCAGCTTCTCGGGCTCGATGCCCTTCTCGCGGGCCAGCGCGTGCATCGCTTCGAGGATCTCGCGTGACATGGCGCCTACTCCTCCACCAGGTTGGAACGGCGGATCTGCGCGTAGGGGATCGTGACCAGCGCGCCGTCGGCGGCGAGCGTGATCTCCGTGTCCGAGGCCCCCACGAGCTCCCCTGTGTAGCTGCGCCGACTCGGTGCCCGCCCACCCACGGGCTGGCGGGTCGGCGGCGCGGGCTGGTCACCACGAGTGCGTACGCGCGCGCGGCGCCCGACGAAGCGGCGGAAGTGGTCGGGCTTCGTCAGCGGCCGCTCGGGACCCGGGGAGGAGACCTCCAGGGTGTAGCGCTCGCGCAGCTGGGCGAGCGCCACCGTGACCCGCTCGCAGAGCGCGAGCGCAACGCCGTCGGGGTGGTCGATGAAGATCCGCAGTGTCCCGCCGCCGATCACCTCGGCGAGCAGCACCTCGACGTCGGGCTCGCACGCGGCGAGCTGCTCTTCGATCTCCCTCTGCAGTGTTGTAGACATACGCCCTCCAGAAATGAAAAAAGCGGGCAATCCGCCCACTTTCGGTCCGACAACCGGCATCCGCTGGCCGAAACGGGGACGCGAGCCGAAGGCGAGTGTCTCCCGGCTTCGGCCGGCACGAAAGCTGTCGGGCGAGCATAGCATCGGCGGTCTAGGAGCTGTGGGTGGCGCGGCGCGCGCGGTCGCGGTAGACCCGGTAGTCGCGGCGCTCGGGACGCAGCGAGCAGGCCAGCGCGAGCGGGTGGCGGGCCTCCTCGTGGCGGCCGAGTTGCTGCATGGAGCGCCCGAGGCAGAACAACGCGTAGTCGTTGGTGGGCGCCTGGGCGGCGATCGCGCGGAACTCCTCGGCGGCGGCCTCGTAGCGCTGCGCGTGGAACAGCGCGCGTCCGAGCGCCTCGCGGATCGAGGCCTTGTCGGGCTCCTGTTCGCGCGCGCTGGTGAGCGGCACGATCGCGGCCTGGTAGTCGCCGTGACGGAGCAGGTCACAGCCGCGGCGGTAGAGGTCGTAGACGCTGTCCATAGTGGTCTCCTCCACTGTAGAAAGGTGCTCAGCCCGTTCGTAGACGCTCCACGGCGTCGAGGATCGCCTCGGCGACCCTCTCCTTAGAGGTGCGCGGCACGTGTTCGTCGCCCGCCGCGGTAAGGATCGTGACCTCGTTGGAGTCGGCCCCGATGCCGATGTCAGAGCGGGAGATGTCGTTGACCACGACGGCGTCGAGCCCCTTGTCCTCTAGCTTGCCCCGCCCGTAGTCGATCGCGCCCGCTCCGTGCTCGGCGGCGAACCCCACGAGCGTCTGCCCGGCCTGCCGGCGGGCGGTGAGCGCGCGGAGCACGTCCGGGGTCGCTTCGAGCTCCAGACGCAGGCGCTCGCGGTCGGCCTTCTTGAGCTTCCCGTTCGCGCGCTCGACTGGGCGGAAGTCTGCGACGGCGGCGACCATCAGCAGCACGTCGCAGGTCTGAAACTCACGCTCGCAGGCCTCAGCGAGCTGAGCGGCGGTTGAAACCTCACGCCAGGCGACGCCGGGGGGCCGGGGCAGCGAGACGTTGGCCGCTACGACCGTCACCTCGGCTCCGCGCGCGTGGGCAGCTTCGGCGAGCGCAATCCCCATGTGCCCGGAAGAGCCGTTGCCGATGAAGCGCACGCTGTCGATCGGCTCGCGGGTGCCCCCCGCGGTGACGAGCACGCGCAGCCCGCGCCACGAGCTGGTGGGGGCTCCCTTACCAGCGAGCAGCGCCTCACAGACCTCCAGCAGCCGCACGGGGTCGGGCAGGCGCCCCACTCCCTCCTCGCCCTCCGAGGCCAGGCGTCCGCGGTCGGGCTCGACAACGTTCACCCCCCGCGCGCGCAGCGTCTCGAGGTTGGCCTGTACGGCCGGGTGCTCGTACATGTGGTTGTTCATCGCCGGGGCCACCACGAGCGGGCACGTCGCGGCGAGCGCGGCGCTGCACAGGAGGTTGTCGGCCAGACCGTGGGCGAGCTTGGCGATCGTGTTCGCCGAGGCGGGCGCGACCAGGTAGAGCTCCGCGTTGCGTACGAGCTCCAGATGGCTGATCGGCTCGTGCGCGGGAAGCGGCTGTCCGGGGAACGCCCCGCGCGCAGGGTCACGCTCGAACTCTTCGTGGAGCACGGGCGCCCCGGTGAGCGCCGCGAAGGAGGCGCTGCCCACGAAGTGGCGGCTGGCGGGCGTCTGCACGACCCGCACCGAGTGGCCGGCGCCGGTCGCCAGACGCACAAGCTCGAGCGCCTTGTACGCGGCGATCCCGCCGCTCACCCCGAGCAGGATTCTGGACATACCCGGGTTTTAGACCGCCAGAGGGGAACTGGCAAGCCTTGAGCGGGGGTTTGCGGGACCGTCGATGATGAACTCAGCTCCTAGGACGTTCGCTGAGCAAGCCAGGCAAGGACGCAGTGAGCGAAGTGTGCTTTGCACACGAGCGATCGAGGACGCAGCATGGCGCCGCTCAGCGAACGTCCTAGCGGTAGTGGTACTTGATCTTCCCTTGCGCTACCTCCTCGAGGGCGATCGTGAGGTAGTTCTTGGAGGTGGTCTCGATCATGGGGGGTGGGAACTCGTCGAACGTGCCCTCGCCGAGGTTGTGGTAGTAGCTGTTGATCTGGCGGGCGCGCTTGGCGGCCACCACGACGGAGGCGTAGTTGGAGTTGACGTTCTCCAGCAGACGGTCGATGCGGGGGGAGATCACAGTGAGATCAGCCTTTCGTGGTTGAGCGTCAAGTGTAGAGGCCCGGCGGAGGGAGCCCCGCCGACCCCCCGTCCAGCTCGGCCGCGACGACTGCGACGAGCTCCTCGAGCGCCTCGTCAAGGCGGTCGTTGACGACCACGTGGGCGAACTCGGACTGCGCCTGCAACTCCTGCTCGGCCACGCGCAGGCGCCGCTCTACCTCCTCGGCGCCGTCGGCCCCGCGCCCGATGAGGCGGGTGCGTAACGCATCAAGGGAGGGCGGCGCGATGAAGACCTGCAGCGCCTCGGGCGCTGCGGCGCGAACCTGGCGGGCGCCCTGCACCTCGATCTCCAGGACGACGGGCACGCCGGCCCGCACGCGCCCGTCGAGCTCGCTGCGCAGCGTCCCGTAGCGGCGCCCCGCGTAGTCGGCGTGCTCGACGAAGTCCCCTGCCTGCACGCGCCGCTCGAACTTCTCGGGGGTGAGGAAGTGGTAGTCGCGCCCGTCCTGCTCGCCGGGCCGGGCCGGGCGGGTAGTCGCAGAGACGGAGAGCTCGAGCTGGGGCAGGCGCTCCATCAGGCCGCGGATGAGCGTGCCCTTGCCCACACCCGAGGGGCCGGTGATTACGAAGACGCGCGCCATCCCCGGGACCCTAGTGCCGCCGTCGGTGGAACGGATCCGATCGGTGAGGACAGCACACGCCGCCGGCAGTCGGGGCGGCGCAAGCTAGCGGCGCAGCAGCGACACCAACTCCGAGCGCTGTCTCTCGGAGAGTCCGCCGATGGTCTTGCTGGGGGCGATGCGACAGTGGGCGAGGATCTTGTTGACCTTCACGCGCCCGTACTTGGGGACGGCGAGCATCATGTCGAACACCTTCGCGGTCTCGATGTACTCGGGAGGGTTGAGCAGGAGGGTGTGGATCGAGTACCGCCCCGCCTTCAGGTCGCGCTTGAGGCGGGCGCGTTCGGTACGAATCAGGTTGGCCCTGGCGAGGGCGTCCATCCGCTGGTTCAGTGAGCGCTCCGGCGCCGCCGAGTGCTTGGTGGGCGTCGTACCCGTCCCCATCGCCATGGGCGGCGAGTCTACAGACCCGCGCCCGACGATCAAGGCACGGGGTCCCAATTCACCTAAAGCTCAAGTAGAGGTCTAAGTATGTGGAGGCTGGTGTACGGTGCGCAGGCGCGTTTGCAGGGGTTTTTGCCCCCCGCCGCGCTGGCTGTGTAGCCAGTCACCCGGCGAGCGCCCTCGCGATAAGCCCGCCGGCCGCGGGGTCGCGAAAGCTCTCAGTGCCGACCGCCACGAGCGTGGCGCCCACGTCGAGCAGGTCGCGCGCGTGGGCGGCCCTCTGCACCCCCCCCATGCCCACGACGGGGATCGTGACGGCCCTCGCGGCGGCGGCGACCTGGGCGAGCGCGACCGCGCGGATCGCGGGGCCGGAGAGCCCGCCGCTGCCCCCGCCGAGCCAGGGGGCGCGTGGAGCTGAACGCATCTCTGGAGCGAGCGCGAGGGCGCGCAGCGTGTTGATCAGCGACACGGCATCCGCCCCGCCAGCCTCCGCAGCCAGCGCACAGGAGGCCACGTCGGCGGTGTTGGGTGTGAGCTTGACGATCAGCGGCTTGGAGGTGCGGGGGCGAACCTCGTGCACCACAGCCTCCAGAGTTGCCGGCTCGGCGCCGATGTCGAGCCCAGTCTCAACGTTGGGGCAGGAGACGTTCAGCTCGAGCGCCGCGATCTCGGGGCGCTCCTCGCAGCGCTCAAGCAGCGTGGCGATCTCGCTGGCAGTGGACCCCATCACGTTGGTGATCAGCGGCACTGGAAGCCGCGCGAGCTCGGGGAGGTCGTGCTCCAGGTAGCCCTCCAGGCCCTTGTTGGGCAATCCAATCGAGTTGATGAGACCCGCGGGCGCCTCCCACAACCGCGGCGGTGGGTTGCCGTCGCGGGGCTTCAGCGTGATGGTCTTGGACACGAACGCGGAGAACGGGAACTCGGCGTCGAGCGCCTCCCCGAAGGCCGCGCGGGCGGCGGGCACGTCGAAGGTGCCCGAGGCGTTGACCACCGGGTGAGCCAGTTCCAGGCCGCAGAAGTTCACGCTCATGCTGGGGCGCCGGCGTGAGCGTCGACGTGGTCAAGCTGTGCGGCGTCGATCACGGGGCCATCCACGCACACGCGCAGGTAGCCGCCGCCGCGGCGGGGCACGACGCAGCCGAAGCACGCGCCGAAGCCGCAGGCCATCCCGGACTCCAGGGCGAGCTGAGCGGGCACGGAGCGCTCGGCACAGAGCGCGCGCACGGCCTCCAGCATCGGCGCGGGGCCGCAGGCGTACACGGTCGCGTGGGGCGCGCGCGCCACCTCGGACGCGAGCAGCTCGGTAACGAGCCCGTGGCGCCCTACGGAGCCGTCGTCGGTGGCCACCTGTGCGTCGCGCAGCAGCGCGGCTCCCGCGGCGTGGCGACGGTCGCGAAAGCCGAGCAGCACGGAGCGCGGGTGGACAGCGCCATCTACAAGCGTGTCCTGCCAGATCGCAAGGGGGGCGATCCCCGCGCCACCACCCACGAGGATCGCGCGGCGGCCCTCGGCGGGCGCCGTGAAGCCGACGCCGAGCGGCCCGAGCAGCCATACCGGCTCGCCAGGGCGCAGCTCGCACAGCCGGCGCGTGCCGGGGCCGACGTCCTCGAGCAGGAAGTGCGCCTCGCCCTCCGCGGTGACGCGCGCGTAGGAGAAGGCGCGGGGCAGGTGGGGGCGCTCGTCGGCCCCACCCCCCCACCGCTCCGCGGCGGCGAGCATCGCGAATTGGCCGGGCGCGGGCGCCGACCCACGCGCTCGCTCCCCGGCCGGCCGGGGGGCGGTGGATGCGTCTGCCCGTCCACTCCCGCGCGGTTCGTCCGCCTGCTCGCCGGCAGCCACGCGCAGCACGCGGTAGGCGCCGACCTCCTCGTTGCCGGTGACGCGCAGCAGGCGCCGGCCGAAGGGGGCCGTGGGACGGCTCACGCCACCCGGGCCCCGGGGCGCTCGGATCCGCCCCCGTGCGGCGCGGCCGGTGCGCTCGCCGCGGACGAGCCCTCCCCCCGTGGCGGGGCCGGCGTCGGCTCAGACGCCTCCTTTGCCGCACCCGAACCATGCCGCGCAGCGCTCGCCTTCGCCGCGGACCCGCCACCCGCTGTCGGGCCGCCCTCGCGGTGGAGCTCCTGCAGGCACAGCACCGGCGGGGGGCCGCTCTGGCGCGCGCTCGCGATCGCGCGCGCGGCGGACACGCCGGCGGCAAGCGTCGTCAGGCAGGGGACACCGCGGGTCACCGCCGCGCGGCGGATCAGCCGCCCGTCGGTGCGCGCGCCGGAGCCGGTGGGGGTGTTGACGACGAGGTCCACGTCGCCGCGCTCGATCCACTCGACCACGTGCGGGGAGCCCTCGCCGACCTTGTTGAGCGGCTGCACAGGGATCCCCATGCGCGCGATCGCCTCGGCGGTGCCTCGCGTGGCGAGGATGCGAAAGCCGTTGTCGTGCAGCGACTGGGCAATCGCGAAGGCGCCGGCCTTGTCGGCGTCAGTGACGGAGATGAACGCGGTGCCGCGCAGCGGCAGCGGGCAGCCGGCGGCGGCCTGGGCCTTGGCGAACGCCGTGGGGAAGTCGCGCGCGATGCCCATGACCTCTCCGGTGGAGCGCATCTCGGGGCCGAGCACCGCGTCCGCGCCCTCGAAGCGGTCGAATGGCAGCACGGCCTCCTTGACCGAGACGTGGTCGCCGAAGCCGAGCCCTTCGCGCTCGCGGGGCAGCCCGAGCTCGGCGATCGACTCTCCCAGCTGCACGCGGCAGGCGAGCTTTGCGAGCGGGAGCCCGACGGCCTTCGAGACGAACGGCACGGTGCGCGAGGCGCGCGGGTTGGCCTCCAGCACGTACAGCTGCCCGTCCACGACCGCGTACTGCACGTTGAGCAGCCCCACCACCCCGATGCTCAGCGCGAGCTCGCGAGTGGCCTCGCGGATCTGCTCGAGCATCGCCCCCCCGAGCGAGTGCGGGGGCAGCACGCAGGCGGAGTCGCCGGAGTGCACGCCGGCCTCCTCGACATGCTGCATGATGCCGCCGACCCACGTCTCGTGCCCGTCGCACAGCGCGTCGACATCGACCTCGATCGCGTTCTCCAGGAACCGGTCGAGGTAGATCGTGGTGGTGCCCTCTGGTGGCAGCTCACGGCGCAAGTAGTCGGCGAGGCCCTCGCGGGAGTACACGATCTCCATCGCCCGGCCCCCCAACACGTAGCTGGGACGCACGAGCAGCGGGAAGCCGACCTCCTCGCCTCTCTGCAGCGCCTCCTCCACCGAGCGAGCGGTGGCGTACGGCGGCGCCTGATAGCCGAGGCGGCCGAGCAACTCGCCGAAGCGCCCGCGGTCCTCGGCGAGGTCGATCGCCTCCACGCTCGTACCCAGCAGCGGCACGCCCGCGGCGGCGAGGCCGGCGGCGAGCTTCAGCGGCGTCTGCCCGCCGAACTGCACGATCACGCCCTCGGGTTGCTCGACCTCGACCACGCCCAGCACGTCCTCGAGCGTCAGCGGCTCGAAGTACAGGCGGTCGGAGGTGTCGTAGTCGGTAGAGACGGTCTCGGGGTTGCAGTTGACCATCACCGCGTCGCGGCCGGACTCGCGCACGGTCTGGGCGGCGTGCACGCAGCAGTAGTCGAACTCGATGCCCTGCCCGATGCGGTTGGGGCCGGCGCCGAGGATCACTACAGAGGGACGCTCGCCGCGCTGGACCTCGTGGGCGGGGGCGCGCGTCTCGGACGCGGGCATGGGATCCTCGCCCATCGGTGGGGGGCTCTCGCCGTTGGGCGCCGGCGCGCTCTGCTCGGGCGCGGCAGCAGACGCGGGCGGCGGAGCCGAGACCGCCAGCGGACGCTCCCACGCGGAGTAGTAGTAGGGGGTGCTCGCGGGGAACTCCGCGGCGCACGTGTCCACCGCCCTGTAGGTGCGCTGCCCCGCGAACGGGGCCTCAGGGTCCTGGGCGAGTACGCGCAGCTCGCGCAGGAACCACGGGTCCACCGCCGTGCGCTCGTGAACCGCCTCGATCTCCGCGCCGCGGCGAAAGAGCTCCAATACCGTTTCGAAGCGCTCCGGCGCGGGGGTGGCGAGGCTTGCAAGCAGCTCGGCTTCGCCGATCTCCCCCAGGCGCGGGGTCTTGTCGAGCTCGCGCGAGCGCAGCGCCTTGGCGAACGCCTGCCCGAACGTGCGCCCGATCGCCATCGCCTCCCCCACCGACTTCATGTGCGTAGTGAGCGTGGACTCCACGCCTGGGAACTTCTCGAACGCGAACCGCGGCCACTTCACGACCACGTAGTCGATCGCCGGCTCGAAGCTCGCTGGGGTGGAGCGGGTGATGTCGTTGGGGATCTCCTCCAGCAGGTACCCCACCGCCAGGCGCGCGGCGATCTTCGCGATCGGGAAGCCCGTCGCCTTGGAGGCCAGCGCGGAGGAGCGCGAGACGCGGGGGTTCATCTCGATCACCAGCACCTCCTCGGTCTGCGGGTTGACCGCGAACTGCACGTTCGAGCCGCCCGTCTCAACGCCCACCGCGCGGATCACTGCGATCGCCTGGTCGCGCAGGCGCTGGTAGAGGCGGTCGCTGAGCGTCTGCTGGGGGGCCACCGTCACCGAGTCGCCCGTGTGCACGCCCATCGGGTCGACGTTCTCGATCGAGCACACGATCACCACGTTGTCAGCGCGGTCGCGCATCACCTCCAGCTCGAACTCCCCCCAACCCAGCACCGACTGGTCGAGCAGCACCTGGCCGATCGGCGATGCTTCGAGACCCCGCGCGACGGCCACGCGGAACTCCTCGGGGGTGCGCGCCACGCCGCCCCCGCGTCCACCGAGCGTGTACGCGGGTCGCACGATGCACGGCAGCCCGACCTCGTGCATCACGCCTTGGGCGCGCCCCACCCCGCGCTTGACGTCGAAGCGCTGCTCCTGCTCGTCCCAGCTGGAGACCACCACGTTCGCGGGCATCCGTAGGCCCGCCTGCGCCATTGCTGCGCCGAACAGCTCGCGGTCCTCCGCGCAGGAGATCGCCTCGTAGTTCGCGCCGATCAACTCCACCCCGCAGCGCTCGAGCGTTCCGTCGTCGTGCAGCGCCTTGGCGAGGTTCAGCGCCGTCTGTCCACCCAGCGTGGGCAGCAGCGCGTCGGGGCGCTCGCGCTCGATCACCTGCGCCACCGGGCCGGGCAGCAGCGGCTCGACGTACGTGGCGTCGGCCATCTCCGGGTCGGTCATGATCGTCGCGGGGTTGGAGTTCACGAGCACCACCTCGTACCCCTCCTCGCGCAGCACCTTGCACGCCTGCACGCCGGAGTAGTCGAACTCCGCGGCCTGCCCGATCACGATCGGGCCCGAGCCGAGGATCAGGATCTTGCGGATGTCCTCGCGGCGGGGCATCAGCACAAGCCCCCGTTCCGCGCAACGAACGCCGCTGGGACCCCCCCTTGGGGGTCCTCATCAAATCTCTTCCCCCGCGGGTGCCTCACGCTCTCGCCTCCGCGATGCGCTCCAGGAAGCGGTCGAACAGATACACGCTGTCGTGCGGGCCGGGCCCCGCCTCGGGGTGATACTGCACCGAGCCGCCCGGCACGTCCAGCAGTTCCAGGCCCTCCACGGTGCGGTCGTACAGGTTCACGTGCGTCAGCTGCGCCGCGCCGAAGTCGGTCTGCCAGCGGACGGGTTTGGTGCCCTCGATCGTGCCCTTCCCGCTCGGACCCACCACCGCGAAGCCGTGGTTCTGGGAGGTGATCTCCACGCGGCCCGTCTGCAGGTCCTTCACCGGGTGGTTGGCGCCGCGGTGGCCGAACGGCAGCTTGAACGTCTTCAGGCCCACCGCCCTGCACAGCAGCTGGTGGCCGAGGCAGATCCCCCACACCGGCTTGCGCCCGACCACTTCGCGGACGGTCTGCGTCACGTACTCGACCGCCGCCGGATCGCCGGGGCCGTTGGCGAGCAGCACGGCGTCCGGTTCGCTCGCCAGCAGGTCCGCCGCGGAGGTCGCGCACGGGTGCAGCGCCACCCGCGCTCCCCGCGCCACGAGGTTGCGCACGATCGAACCCTTGATCCCCGTGTCCAGCACGGCGATCCGCGGGCCCTCCCCATCGCCGTGGTGGCTCACCTCGCTGGGGCTCACGGTCGCCGCGAGATCCTGTCCATCCATCCGCGGCTCGGCCTCGATCTGCGCGTGCGCGTCGGCCGGGGCCACGTCGGTCGGGAAGATCCCGCCGCGCATCGCCCCCGCCTCGCGGATGTGACGCACCAGCGCGCGTGTGTCCACGCCGCTGATCGCGGGCACCCCGCGGTCGGTCAGCCACGCCAGCCACCCCCCCTCCGCGCCGGGGGCGTCCTCGCGGTCGCACGCTTCGCGCATGATCGTGCCACGCGCCCACGGGCGCTCTGACTCCATCGCCTCCGCGCTCACGCCGTAGTTGCCGATGTGCGGGTACGTGTACGTGATCAGCTGGCCGGCGAACGATGGGTCGCTGACCGACTCCTGGTAGCCCGACATCCCCGTCGTGAACACCACCTCGCCCACGGCGCTGCCCTGCGCCCCGCACGCCTCGCCGTCGAAGCGGGCTCCATCCTCCAGGAGTACGTACGCGGGCGGGCGGGTCACAGGATGAGCCTCTGCACTTCCTTGAACTCCGGCGTGCCCGCGCGCTCCAGCAGCTCGAACAGGGCCGCCTCGACCGTGGTAACGACCGCTCCCGCGCGCTCCATGCGCTCCAGGCCGCGCTGGTAGTCCAGCTCGTGGCGCGAGCCCACCGCGTCGGCCGGCACGTGCACTTCCACGCCGCGCTCCAGCAGGTCGTGGACGGTCTGCGAGACGCACACGTGGGTCTCGATCCCGCACACCACCGCCTGCTCGCGGCCTTTGAGGTCGAAGCTCTCCGCGCGCGCAGCCGAGAAGACGCTCTTCTCGATCCGCGGCTCGTCCTCCAGGCCCACCTCCGCGGCGGTGTGGCCGAGGCCCTTCGGGTACTGCTCGCTGACCTGCGCCGGCACCCCCAGGATGCGAGCCCCCCGCACGAGCTTCGCGCAGGATTCTGCAACACCCGCAAAGGACGCATACGGGCGGAACGCCTCCTGGACGTCCACCACGACCAGCGCGGCGCGCTCGCGCGAGAGCAAGCTCACTAGGAACACCGTCCTCGGGCCGGGGTTCCCTGGCTCGGCACGCCCCGCCGGCGGTGGCCTTGTGGGCAGTTGCGCCTCATACGACCACCACCCGGCTTCCCTGGTCAGCCACGGCGTCCCCCACCGGCGCGCGCCAGGCCACCGAGCCCGCGGCCACCGTCAGCAGTACTCGCCCGCACAGACGCCGGCCGGCGAAACAGCAGCTCTCCGAGCGGCTCTGCCAACCGTGCTCGCCTGCCACCCACTCGGCGTCGAGATCGATGAGCGTGATGTTGGCCTCTTGGCTCTGCGCAATCGTCGGGACGGGCAGCTCGAACAGCTCCGCGCCCGCAGTCATCCGCTCGAGCAGGACCCCGAAGCTGAGCACGCCGGGCAGCACCAGCTCCGTGTACAGCGCAGCGAACGCCGTCTCCAGGCCGGTCGTGCCCATCGGGGCCTGCGCGAACGGGAGCTCCTTTTCCGCACGCGCGTGCGGGGCGTGGTCGGTGGCCACGCAGTCGATAGTGCCCGTGCGTAGCGCCTCCACGAGCGCCTTCCGATCCACCTCGGTGGAGAGCGGTGGGTTCATCTTCGCGCGTGTGTCCGGGTGGGTCCTCGCGCGAGCATCTCCGGGGGCGTTTACTCCGCGCACGGCCTCCTCGGTCAGCAGCAGGTGGTGGGGCGTCGCCTCGGCGCTCACCCTCACGCCGTGGGCCTTGGCGGCCGCGAGCGCCTGCACCGAGGCGGCGCAGCTGAGGTGCTGGAAGTGCACACGCCCGCCCTCGGCCGTGGCAAGGACCGCGTCGCGCGCGACCATGCTCGCCTCGCTCGCGCACGGGACGCCGGGGATGCCGAGCTCCGCGCTGAGCACGCCCTCGTGCATCGCGCCCCCACGCGAGAGCGTCCGGTCCTCCTCGTGCAGCGCCACCACGCCGCCGCACGTGCGCTGCAGCTGGAGCGCTTCGCACAGCACCCCCGCGCTTGCCACGGGATTCCCGTCGTCGGTGAAGCCGCTCGCGCCCCCCTCGCGCAGCTCGGCCATCTCTGTCAGTTCCTCCCCGTCGAGGCCCCGTGTGAGCGCCGCCAGGAAGCCGACCGGCACGTGCGCCTGCTGCGCGGCGGTCTCCCGCACGGCGCGCAGCCGCTCGGGTGAGTCGATCGGCGGCTTCGTGTTGGGCATCGCCACCACCGCGCCGAACCCTCCCGCCGCGGCCGCGCGGGTGCCGCTCTCGATGCTCTCCTTGTGCTCCTCCCCGGGGCTGCGCAGGTGAACGTGCGGATCGAAGAAGGCGGGCACCGCACGCAGCCGCCCGCCGCCCTCGAGCACCTCAACCTCCTCCTCCGCCGGGAGCGTCCCCGGCGCGCCCACCTGCACGACGACGCCGCCCCGCACCAGCACGTCGTGGCGGGCGTCCCAGCCGGCGCGCGGATCGAACAGGTGGACATCCCGCAACAGCAGCTCGGCGGGGTGGGCAGGAACACGAATGAGCGCTGGCGAGCTCACGTTGTTGAGCTCCTGCGACGGGGACTCGGTTCTGTGCGACGAGACAAGTTCATGGGATTATCGAGGACGCCACTGCCTCGGCGTCCTGTGGGGTGCGGACCCCCGCCCCACCGCCGGCCTCCTCGCCCTGCGTGCGCTCGGCGGCGCCCTCCGCGCCACCCCCTCCGGGACCCACCCCGGGAGCCGGCGCCGGGCGGTTGGACCAGCGGATCAGCCGCGCAGGCCCGCGCTCGGGGAACGGGATCTCGACCGCGTCGAAGTCCCGAGGGACCTCCGTGGAGGCGAACACCGCGCGGGCCTCGCTCTGGACCTCCCCGCCGGAGTAGCGCGTCGAGAGATGGGTGAGGACGAGCATCCTGACCTCCGCGTCCCGCGCCAGCTGCGCCGCCTGGCGCGCGGTGCTATGGCCCGTCTGGCGCGCCCGCTCCCCCTCCTCCTCCGCGAACGTCGCCTCGTGCACCAGCACGTCCGCCTGGTGCGCGGCCACCGCCAGCGCCTCGCACGGCGCCGTGTCGCCCGAGATCACCACCTTGCGGCCCTCCCGAGTGGGGCCCACCACCTGCTCGGGGGCGACCCCGTTCACGCTCTCCCCGCGCACCAGCCGCCCGAAGTCCGGCCCCGGCCGCACCCCCAGGCGCTCCGCTAGCTCCGGGTCGAGCTGCCCTGGGCGAGCGTCCTCCACGAGCGCGTACCCCACGGCCGAGGCGGCCCGGTGTTGCACCGGGACCGGCGTCACGCTGTAGCCCTCGCGCTCGACCGCCTGCGCCGGCTCGAGCTCCACGATCTGTAGCTCGTACGGCAGCCGCCGCCCGTAAATGAAGCGCGTCTGGGCCATCAGCTCCCTAAGCCCTGCTGGTCCGTACACGCTCAGGGGCTGGTCACGGTCGCGCAGCGCGAAGGACTTCAGCATCCCCGGCAGCCCCAGCCAATGATCGGCATGGAAGTGCGTGATGAACACGCACTCCACGTCCGCCAGCCCCACTGAGCGCAGCAGCTGGCGCTGGGTGCCCTCGCCGCAGTCGAACAGCAGCCTGTCGCCCCCGTGGCGCACCAGCACCGCGGGCAGCCCGCGCCGTGCGCTCGGCACCGACCCGCCGGTTCCTGCGAAGAACATGGACATCTCCATGCCGGCAACGGTAGCGGCGCGTGGCGCTGGGAGGCTCGCCCCGGGGCCTTTCGACCCTCAGGGCGCCAGGTGGGGCCTGCTCGCTGCCCGCTAAGCTCCGGTGTGCAGTACGCCGTCCGCGACGGCCTCCCTGCGCCCGTAGCTCAGTGGATAGAGCGCTCGCCTCCGGAGCGAGAGGTCGCAAGTTCGAATCTTGCCGGGCGCGCCTCATAAGTTTCCTGCAATGAACCATTCCGTTGGGTCGCGTCAGGCGGAACCGCAATTGTTGCCTTCCCGGCGTAGGCGACCGCTAAACGGCAGCTAGCGCCGGAGCGAGTTGCTCCGCGGTTGTCTCCACGGTCTCGGGGACCCGTGACCGCGAGATGCCCGTCGCGCTCCAAGACCTGTCGCGCACCGAGCACCGTCAAGCCGACGATGCGGCTAGTCCCCGGCGCATAGTGAGATGCTTCGTTCGTACGCTTTGTGGGAGGACTACCACTCGACCCGCACGTCATAGACACGCAGTCGCTTGTCGCTTGAGACGAGAACCGCGTCCTCGATGGCGGTCTGGGCGATGAGCAGGCGGTCGAAGGGGTCGCGGTGATGCCACGGCAACGTGCGTACTGCCCGTGCGTGGTCGATGCTGATGGGCAAGGGAACGGCTCCTCCATCCAACAGTTGCCTCGCGAACCCGTCGGGCGCGTCGAGCTTTCCGAGCGACCGCTTGATCGCGACCTCCCACACCACTGCTGCGCTCAGCAACACCTCGTTCGTGGCGTCGGTGAGCAGCTCATCGGCGTGCGTGCTCAGTCGTTTGTCTTCGTCGAGCAGCCAGAGCGCGGCGTGGGTGTCGGCCAGCAGCCTCACCGGGCGCCGAACGCCTCGGCAATGTCCTCGGGAAGCTCGTCGAAGTCATCGGCCATGTGCACGCGGCCTCGCCACGCGCCACGCACCGACGCCAGCGAGCGCGGCTCCTCCACGACAGGCACCAGCCGCACTGCCGGCTTGCCGTTGCGCTGGATGACTACATCCTCACCGGCTTCGGCGCGCTCCACAAGTTTGGAGAGGTGCGTCTTGGCGTCGTGCATTCCCACGCGGGCCACACCGCCAATTGTAGCACTGCCTAGCTAGCCCTAGTCCATGGTGTGGCCAAGCACCGCCGTGTCCTGTCCGCGAAGAGCCCTGAGAAGATAGCTGCGTGCAATCCCCGCCCGATGCCTGTGCGCAAGCTTCGACAGCCTCCCTAAAGGGGGTCTTTCACGACGCCCGCCGCGACCCCGAGTTGGCTGTGCTCGAAGGCCTGCACGCGCTTAAGCACGCGCTCCGCTTCGGCGCGCAGGTGCAGTGCGTGGTCGTCACTGAGCCTGAGCAAGTGCGCACGCTTGCGCAGGCGCTCGCGCCCGACGTCGCGGAGCGCATCTTCGCCGACGCTCAGGCTGTCTCTCCCGAGGTGTTTGCGGCCCTCGCCCCGCAGGCTCCCTCGACCGGTGTGATCGCCGTCGCCCGGCGTTGCCGCGTCGATGTCGCGGCGCTACTTGTCGATACCCACCCTGCGCCGATCGTGCTGCTCGAGCAGCCTCGCAACCTCGGGAACCTCGGCGCGTGCGTGCGCGTCGCTGCCGCCGCGGACATCGCGGGGGTGCTTACCACCGGCGTACACGACCCGTGGGACCCCGCCGCGCTGCGCGGCTCCGCCGGCCTGCACTACGCGCTGCCTGTCGCGCGACTCGGCGAGGACGCGCTGGCGGGGCTTGGCAGCGCGCGGCGAGAGCTCGTGGGCGCCGGGATGGGCGCGGCCGGCGAGGACGCTCGCCCGCTGGTCGCTGTTGACCCTGACGGTGAGGATCTACGTGCCGAGCGGCTCCCCCCTCGTGCGATCCTCGCCTTCGGCAGCGAGCGCCAGGGGCTCTCCGAGGAGCTCTTGGGTCGGGCCGACGCTTTGGTGCGCCTGCCGATGCGCGAGGGCGTCTCGAGCCTCAACCTCGCCACCTCGGTGGCCGCGCTGCTCTACGCCTGGCGCTTGTCCTGACCCTTGCCGATCCGCTTGGTGCTCCACCAGCCCCAGCCGCCCACGGCGAGCACGGGTGCGACGTACATCGCGGAGGTGTACCAGTGGTAGAGGCACGCGAACACGGCCATCCCGTAAAGCTACCACGCTCGCCTCCGGCTGGAGCCTGCTGCTCTGGGCGCGTCCCGGTTGGAACCTGCCGTGCCAGGCGTGTATAGGCTGAGAAGCTGTGATCCCTCCGCTCCCGCTTGCCGTCTCCACTGAGCTGCTCGCCGCCATCCAGCTTGGGCCGCTGATGATCCTCGGCCTGCTCTACGCGCGGCGTGTGCGCACGCTTGCGCTGGGCGGGCGCCCCGTGCCGGGCTGGCGCCAGGTGTGCTTCTACTCGGGGTTCGTCGTGATCGGCGCCGCGCTGACATCGCTTGGGAAAGCCAGCCAGGAACTGCTGTACGTGCACATGATCGAGCACCTGCTGCTGGGGGACGTCGCGGCGCTTTTGATCGTGCTCGGACTCACCGCCCCGCTGATCGCGCCGATCCTCAAGATCCGCTTCTTCGACCGCCTGCGGGTGCTCGCCAATCCACTGATCGCGTTCCCCCTGTGGATGATCGACCTCTACGCGTGGCACCTGCCGGTCTTCTACCAGGCGGCGCTTGAAAACTCTTGGGTGCATGCGCTCGAGCACACGATGTTCCTTGGCTTCGGGATCAACATGTGGATGTGCCTCGTCGGGCCGCTGCCGATGCCTGCCTGGTTTGGGAACCTCGGGAAGCTGCTCTATATCGTCGCTGTGCGACTTGCCGGGACGGCGCTTGGCAACATCTTTCTTTGGTCTGGCACCGTGTTCTATCCCTACTACCTGCACTCGGACTCGCTGCACCACATCTCCCCGCTTGCCGACCAGAACCTTGCTGGGGCGATCATGATGATCGAGGAGAGCTTTTTGACGATCGGCCTCTTCTGCTGGCTGTTTCTGCGCACCGCTCGGGAGGCCGAGGAGCGACAGGAGCTGCTTGACTTCGCTCGTCTGCATGGGGTTCCGCTGAGCGACAAGCGGGCTGCTCGGGCGGTTTCTGCCGGCCGCGGGGCGGAGCTTCGGCGGCGGCTTGAACGCCGGGTGGAGGTGGGCGATGGGTCGCCTGCTCCGGCTATGACTCCTGACTCCTCTTGACGGGGGAGGGGGAGGGCTAGCCCTCCCCCTCCCCCGTCGCCCCCCACCCCCTCCCATTTTTAATTTCGTCGCTTTCGACTACGATGTGGGCATGTGTGTTGGTTGCGCTATGGCGGCGGCTTCGGCCGCCAGCGGGTTTCGGACCTGGCTTCAGACCCATCACATGGGGTGGCTCACCCCTCGTCGTATGCGCGCTTTGACGCTCACCGCCATGTGCGCCGCCGGGCTTGTCTCCACGATCGGGGTCAGTGGATCCTCGATACCGACTGCCCCCGCGCATAGCGCCCCCGCGGCAGCCCACGTCGCCGGCACGCGCTGATTGCCACGTCCTGAGACACCACTGCACGTGGCGACCCAGGTAGCGTTAGTCGCCCGCTGGGCGGCGTCTCAGCCTCCGGCCACAGCCGGCAAGATCGTCAGCTCTGCGCCATCGGCTACGGGCGTTTGCAGGCCGTCCAGGAAGCGGATGTCCTCGCCGCCCAGGTAGACGTTTACGAAGCGTCGCAGTGAGCCGTCTTCGTCGGAGATTCGCTCGCGCAGCTCTCCGAAGCGGTTGAACAGGCCGTCCAAGACCTCTTGGACCGTTGCGCCCTCTAGCTGCGCCTCTGTGGCGCCCTCGGTCGCGGCTCGCAGCTGCGTGGGGATCTTCACCGTTACGGCCACACTCTCAGCCCCTTACGCCGACACCGAGCGCCACGTCCCTTGTGGCCGTCTGGAAGTGGGGCTCCACCTTGGTCTCGAACTCCTCCACGCTCGGTGCGATCGTGTGGGTCTCGAAGCGACCCCGCACTGCGTCCAGTGTCTTCAGGCCCTCGCCCGTTATGACAAGCACCACGCGCTCGGAGGGGGCGATCTCTCCGCGCTTGGCGAGCTTTGCCAGGACCGCTGTAGTGACGCCGCCGGCGGTCTCCGTGAAGATGCCGGTGGTCTGGGCGAGCAGCTCGATGCCCTCGCGGATCTCCTCGTCGCTGACCGCGTCGATCGAGCCGCCGCTCGAGCGCGCCTCCTCCAGGGCGTAAGGGCCATCTGCGGGGTTGCCGATCGCCAGGGACTTGGCGATCGTGTTGGGCTTCACCGGCCTGCACACCTCCTGGCCGGCCGCGTACGCGCTCGCCACTGGGGCGCAGCCCTCGGCCTGGGCGCCGCTCATGCGCGGCAGCTCGCCGCTCACCAGGCCGAGCTGGCGCCATTCCGCGAAGCCTTTGGCGATCTTTGTGAACAGCGAGCCCGAGGCGATCGGCACCACGCAGCGGTCGGGCAGCTCGAAACCGAGCTGCTCGGCGATCTCGAACGCGAGGGTCTTTGAACCCTCGGCGTAGTAGGGGCGCAGGTTGATGTTCACGAACGCCCACTCGCGCTCGGCGGAGAGCTCGGTGCAGAGACGGTTGACGTCGTCGTAGTTGCCTTTGACCGCGACCAGGCGGGTCCCGTAGACGCCCGTTGCGAGCACCTTCTGCTCCTCCAGGTCAGCTGGGATGAACACGTAGGAGTCGAGGCCCATCGCCGCCCCGTGCGCCGCCACGGAGTTGGCCAGGTTCCCGGTCGAGGCGCACGCGATCGTCTGGTAGCCGAGCTCGCGGGCTCGCGCCGCCGCGACCGCGACCACACGGTCCTTGAAGGAGTGGGTGGGGTTCGCCGCGTCGTTCTTGACCCACACCTCCCCCAGCCCCAGACGCTGCGCTAGGCGATCGGCGCGAACCAGTGGGGTGCAGCCGGCCGGAAGCCCCGTGCGCGAAGCCAACCGTCCCGAGGGGCCCGGGGGTCCGCCTGCGAGGGGCAGAAAGTCTGCGTAGCGCCAGATGTTCTGCGGCCCCCCCTGGATGCGGCGGCGCAGCTCCTGCACGCCGCCGTCGACCAGGCGGCTGTGGTCGTAGCCGACCTCCAGCGGGCCGAAGCACCGCTCGCACACGTACAGCGCCTCCAGCGGGTACTCCGCCTTGCACTCTCGACACTTCAGGTTCCTGGCAGCCACCTCGGGCTCCTTTCGTCGTCTTCGCCGTTTCCCGTGTGGCGTAAGACGTGAAGCCCGCCACACATCTGTCTGGAATTGGCACCTTCCGCGTTGGGACGCGGTGGTTGCCGGGGCTTCGTCGGGCCAGTCCCTCCACCCCTCTTGATGTGTACTGCTGTTGGGCAGTATATCGGATGCGAGGCGGAACGGCATTAGCCCGCCTGCCCTGGTAACGCTTGCGCGCGCGTGGTGTACGCAGGTCCGTGGGTACCCCCGTACATGACCCTACGCGATCCCTGCCGGAGCAAGGTGAGCACGACCGCGACCGAAGCCGGGAGACACTCGCCTCCGGCGAGAATCCCCGTTTCGGCCAGCTCGCGCAGGCGCAGCGCCCTGAGCAAGGCGAGGAGAGCTTCGCTCTTGCCTCGCCGGTCGTCAAGAAGCGCATGTTGATCATCGTCAACCCCTACGCCTCCACCGTCTCTGACGGCCTGCGCCACCTGGTCGTGCACGCACTGCAGGGCCGCTTCGAGGTCGACGCCGTCGACACCGAGGCCCGCGGGCACGCCACCGAGCTCTGCCGCGAGGCCGCCCAGGAGGGCTACGACGTGGTAGTCGCCTTCGGCGGGGACGGCACCGTCAACGAGGCCGCCAACGGCCTGCTCGGCTCTCCCACCCCGCTGACCTGCCTGCCCGGCGGCTCGGCCAACGTGTTCGGCAAGATGCTCGGCATCCCCGGCGACCTCGTCGACGCCACCGAGCACCTGCTGGGCATGGCCGACGACTGGCGCGTGCACCGGGTCAACCTCGGCGTCGTCAACGGGCGCTGCTTCACGTTCGCCTCGGGCCTCGGCCTCGACGCCTCGGTCGTGCAACGCGTGGACGCCCGGCCGTGGCTGAAGGCCCGTCTGGGGCCCTGGTTCTTCACGTGGGTTGCCGTGGGGACGTTCGCCCGCCGCTACCTGGTGCGCCCGCCGCGCCTGCACACTCACCTCGCCGGCGAGGAGCACTCCGGAGTCACCGCGGTCATCCAGAACGGCTCCCCCTTCACCTACTTCCGCGACCGACCCATCGAGATCGCCGACGACGCAAAGCTCGACTCCGGCACCCTCTCCACGAGCGTCCTGCGTCGCGCGCGGCCGATCGACATGCCGTTCATCGCCTGGCGCGCCTTCTCCCGCCGCGCACGCCTCTCCCGCCACCGCCAGATCACCGCGCTCTCCCCCGCCACCGAGCTGACCGTCCGCAGCGCCGACGACCGCCCCCTGCCGCTGCAGGTCGACGGCGACTACCTCGGCGACGTCGCCGAGGCGCGTTACTCGATCATGCCCCGGGCACTCAGCGTCGTCGCCTAACTACCCTGCGGCGCCTGGCGTGACTCGGTAGGCATCGAAGACGGACTCCGTGTTGCGCAGGCGGTTGATCGCGCCCTTCAGTGAGTGCGTGTCGGCGACCTCGACCACGAAGCGGTTCTTGACCATCGGCGGGTTCGACAGGCACCGCGCTTCAACGATGTTCGCGCCCGACTCCGAGAACACGCGCGAGAGGTCCTCCAGCAGCCGGTGGCGGTCCCACGCGTCAATCTGGATTTCCACGACAAACGCGCTCGACTGCTCGCCCTCCCAGTAGACGTGGGTGAAGCGTTCGGGGTTCTTGCGCAGCACTGTGGCGTTCGGGCAGTCCTCGCGGTGGATCGTGATACCCCGCCCGAGGGAGATGTAGCCGACGATCTCATCGCCCGGCACCGGCCGGCAGCACTTCGCCAGGCGCAGCATCACGTCCTCCACGCCCTCCACCTGGATCCCGTACTGGCCCGAGGAGCGCGTCGGACGGCGCGGGGAGCGCCCCACGCGCAGCAGGTCGCTCGCCGCGGTGGCCCCGCCGTCGGCCGCCTCGCCCCGCTTGAGGCGCTGCATCACCTTGTTGACCACGATCTTCGGCGAGACCTTCGCGGCGCCCAGCGCGATGTAGAAGTCGTCGGCCTTGCGGAAGCCCATCTCGCGGATCACGTCCGCCAGCAGCGCCGAGCCGGTGATCCGCTGGGCCGGCAGGCCCTGTTTCTTGAGGTGCTCTTGGAGCACCTCGCGGCCGGTGTGCTCGGTGTCCTGGCGGCTCTCCGCTTTGAACCACGCCCTGATCTTGTTGCGCGCGCGTGTGGTCTTGACCATCGCCAGCCAGTCCCGCGAGGGGCCGCGCTCGCGCTTGGCGGTGAGGATCTCCACGATGTCCCCGCTGCGCAGCTCGTAGTGCAGCGGCACGATCTTGCCGTTCACGCGCGCCCCCACGCAGCGGTGGCCGATCTCGGTGTGCACCTCGTAGGCGAAGTCCAGCGGCGTCGCGCCCGCCGCCAGCGACTTGACCTCGCCCTTGGGGGTGAACACGTACACCTCGTCCTCGAACAGGTCGATCTTCAGGCTCTCCATGAACTCCTGGGGGTCCGAGGCGTCCTGCTGCCAGTCGAGCATCGAGCGCAGCCACTTCAGCTTCGCTTCCTCCGGCCACGTGGAGGCCGCCTCCCGGCCCCCCGCTCCGCGCGCGGAGCCCGAGTGCTCACCGGCCGCCCCCGCGGTCTGTCCGGACGCGCCGGGAGCCCGCTGATCGTTCGCCGCGTGGGGTCCTGGATGGGCGGGTCCCGATCCCCTCTTATACATCCAGTGCGCCGCCACCCCGAACTCCGCCATTTCGTGCATCTCGTCGGTGCGGATCTGGATCTCCAGCGGCCGCCCCTCCGGCCCGATCACGGTCGTGTGCAGCGACTGGTACATGTTGAACTTGGGCATCGCAATGAAGTCCTTGAAACGGCCCGGCAGTGGCTTCCACAGCGAGTGGATCACCCCCACGGTGCCGTAGCAGTCCTTCACGGAGTCCACGATCACGCGCATCGCGGTGAGGTCGTAGATCTCGTTGAACTCCTTGCCCTTCTTGGTCATCTTCGAGTAGATCGAGTAGAAGTGCTTGGCGCGGCCCGCGATCTGCGCTTCGACGCCCACCTGGCGCAACTCGCCCGTCAGGTACTCGCCGGCCTCGCTGACGTAGCGCTCGCGGTCGTCGCGCTGCTGGGCCACGAGGCCCTTGATCTCCTGGTACTTGCGGGGGTGCAGTGTCGCGAACGCGAGGTCCTCGAGCTCCCACTTGATCGCGTGGATCCCCAGGCGGTGCGCGATCGGTGCGTAGATCTCCAGAGTCTCCCGCGCCTTGTCCACCTGCTTCTGCTTAGGCATCGCCTCGATCGTGCGCATGTTGTGCAGGCGATCGGCGAGCTTGATCAGGATGACCCGCACGTCGGTGGCCATCGCGACCATCATCTTGCGGTAGTTCTCCGCCTGCGCCTCGTCGCGCGAGTGGAACGTGATGCCCGTGAGCTTTGTCACGCCGTTGACCACGTTCGCGATCTCCTCGCCGAAGCGCTCGCGCACCTCCTCGATCGAGGCCGAGGTGTCCTCCACGGTGTCGTGCAGCAGCGCCGCGCACAGCGTCTCGGTGTCCAGGCGCATCCCCGCGCAGATTCTCGCCACCCCGACCGGGTGCACGATGAACTCCTCGCCCGACTTGCGCCGCTGTGCGGCGTGGTGCTCGCAGGCAAACACGAACGCCTCCTCCACCCGCGCGCGGTCAACGTGGACGGCGGAGTCCGCGGCGTGCTCGGAGACGATCGCGAACAGGTCGCCTAGCAGTCGCCGCTCGAGCTCGCCCAGCTGATGGACCGGCTCCTTGACCGGGCTCTTCTGATCCTGTGGCGTGGCCATTCCCTTAAGGGTAGGGGACCAGTCGCGTCAGAACGTGTTTTGAAACAGGCGGTACGTTCGGGGCGTTCCTGGACCAAGCTGGGCGACGCGGGACGGTGAAGCCCGTGCTGGTGGCACGGGCAAGCCGGCACGTGGCGATCCAGCGCCGTGTACAGGGACGCATCCGGGCGTGCCGATCGTTTCAAAGCACGTTCTCAAGCGAAGAGGACCAGCTTCTGCTCAGTGGGCGCCTCGACCTCGACCTCCGCGGGTTGCGCGTGGCGCAGCACCAGACGCGGTTCGCTCACGCCGCGCCACTCGTTGACCTCCAGGGCGAACGTCGCGTCCGCCAGCTTGCCATCGCCCACCGGCAGGCTCGTACCGGCCCCGAACGCCACCGCACGAGCGCGCGCCCCGTCCGCGAGCACCGTGAAGCGCACGTGCCGGCCCTCCCCCATCGGCCGACGCTCGGCGAAGCGCGCGCCCCGCACCAGCAGCGAGACCGCGGGGTTCGCGCACCCGAACGGCGCCAGCGCCCGCAGTTCCTCCGCGAGCTCCATCCCCAGCTCTCCCCCTGCTACGACGGCGTCCACGCGCTCGCGCACGACCCTCGCCTCCTCGCTCAAGACACGCTCGGTGTGTGCTGCGAACGCCGCTCCAAATCCTTCCAGTCTCTCCCGCTCGATCTCAAGGCCCGCCGCCGCTTCGTGGCCGCCGTGGCGCGTCAGGTGTCCCGCGCAGGAGTCCAGCGCGCCGAGCAGGTCGAAGCCCGCGATGCTGCGACCCGACCCACGGCCCCGCTCGCCCTCCAGCGCAACCAGCACGAACGGGCGGTGGTGGCGCTCGGCCAGACGCGAGGCGACGATCCCGATCACCCCCGGGTGCCACCCCTCGCCCGCGAGCACGTACCCCGCTCGCTCCCCGGCCGCGGCCACCTGGCGCTCGGCGTCGAACAGAATCCGCTGCTCGACGTGTCGGCGCTCGTGGTTGGCGCGGTCGAGCTCCGCCGCGATCGTCTGCGCGCGCTCCGGGTCCTCGGTCAGAACCAGCTCGAGGCCTGCGTCCGCGCGGTACATCCGCCCTGCCGCGTTCAGCCGCGGCGCGAGCGCGAAGGCCACCGTGCGCTCGTTGACCTCGCCTGCGGAGGACCGCGCCACCGCCAGCAGTGCGCGCAGACCAGGCTTGGCGGTGCCCGCCAGCGCCCGCAGTCCGCGGCGCACCAGGGCGCGGTTCTCGCCCAGTAGCGGCACGACATCCGCGATGCTCGCCAGCGCCACCAGGTCAAGGTCCTCGCGCGGGTCGTACCCCACGCTCTCGCACAGCGCTTGCGCCAGCTTGTAAGCAACAGCAGTTGCGCACAGATCAGGACACGGGTACCCACACACCGCAGGGTGCACGATCGGTGCCTGCGGCAGTGTCCCGTCCGCGCGCCGGGCGTGGTGGTCGCTGACCACGACCTCCACCCCCAGGCTCTGCGCGAGGTGCACCTCCTCGACAGCCGTGATTCCGCAGTCCGCGGTAAGCAGCAGGCGCGTGCCGCGCGCCGCCAGGCGCTGCACCGTGCGTGCGTTCAGCCCGTAGCCGTCGCTCGCGCGATCGGGCAGGTACCAGTCCACGTCCGCTCCGAACGCGCGCAGCGCGCGCACGAGCACCGCCGTGGAGCAGATCCCGTCCACGTCGTAGTCGCCGTGCACGGTGATCCGAGTGCCGGCGCGCGCGTGGGCGTGGATCGTCGCGAGCGCCACCTCGATGCCCCTGAACGCGGCCGGCGGGTGCTCCTCCTCGGCGGCTAAGAACGCCCGCGCGTGCTCGAGCTCCGCGAAGCCGCGGCGCACCAGCACCTGGGCCAGCGCCTCGCTCACCCCAAGCTCGTGAGCGAGCTCGCGGACCTGCGGCTCAGGGCACGGCGCGATCTCGAAGCGGCGGGGCGGGTCGGCAGCCATTCCAGATCCACCCTACGGATGGGTCTGGACGGAAGATTGGTCAGGCGGGCGCGCTGGCCGACTGTCGGCCGGCCTGTTCGCGGCGCATCCCCTCGAAGTAGACCGCTGCGATCCCGAGCAGCGCGCCGGGCACCGCGTAGAGCACCACGGCGACGTCCGTCGCCTTTTCCCCAGGCACCAAGCCGGTGCCTTTGACGCTGGAGATCACCATGCCGACCGCGATCGCGCCAACCAGCGCGCCGACCAGGGCACCCACGATCCCGCCCCAGAAGCGGTCCGGCAGGAAGATCGTGTAGTGCCACAGCGCGAGGCCCATCATCACCCAGCCGAGGAGTCCCATTAGCGACTCCGTCCGTGAACGCGGGGGTTCATCCGGCCGGGCCGGCGGGTCGCCGCGATGCCGCGCGAGCGGGCGCGGGCTGGCACGAACCGGTGAGCCTGCACTCCGAGCATCACCGTGCCCTCCCGTGGCGTCGGTTGCGCGGGCGCTTCTGGCGCTTGGGCTGTTCCTTGAGCACCAGGTCCTCGGGAGTCAGATCGGCCGCGGGGTCCTGCGGCGCCTGCGAGGGCAGCGGCTGCGCGGGCGCCGCAGCTGGGGCTGCCTTCGAGGCACCTGCCCTGGGGGGTGGGGGCGCCGTGCCGGTAGGGGCGCCCGACGACGGTGGAGGCCCACCCACCCGGCCAGCCCGACCGCGCCTGCCGTTGCCCCTGGCGCCACGGCGACCGATCGCAGAGCTGCCGGCGGGGCCGGTGAGAGCCTGCTCGCCGTCTCGCTCGATGTCGAGGTCGCGCACCATCTTGTCGAACTCTTCCTGGGAGACCTCGTCTCCGGCTCCTGCCGGAGCGGGAGTCCGGTTGCCGAGCGTCCCGGCGCTCCAGCTCCCGGCACCCGAGCGCTCCTTGCGTGGCTTGCGTACAGGCTCCACGTCGATCGGCGTGCCGTCAAGCGCAGTGGCGTAAGCGGGCACGTAGCCGAGGTCGCGCACCAGACGCGCGCGGCGGTTGCGGTAGGAGCCCTCGCGTTCCTTCCAGTGGGTCAGCACCGGCGAGGCGATGAAAATCGAGGAGTACGCGCCCGAGGCGATCCCGACCATCAGCGCGAACGCGAAGTCCTTCAGCGTTTCCCCGCCGAACAGCAGCAGCGCGAGCACCGGTAGCAGCGTGCAGAAGCTAGTGGCCAGCGAGCGTGTGATCACCTCGGACATCGAGCGGTTGACGATCTGCGAGAACGCCGCGCGCGGCATCCGCGGCACGTTCTCGCGCACACGGTCGAACACGATGATCGTGTCGTACAGCGAGTACCCGAGGATCGTCAGCAGCGCAGCGACCGTCGAGGTCGTCACTTCACGGCCGGTGAGCGCGTACACGCCCGCGGTGATCAGCAGGTCGTGCATCAGCGCGATCAGCACCGGCACCGCGTACTTCCACTCGAAGCGCAGCGCGATGTACGCGGAGATCACGATCAGCGAGGCGATGATCGCGAGCACCGCGCTGTTGGCCACCGACTGGCCGAACGTCGGCCCGATCGAGGTGTCCGAGGTCAACCCGGGTCGCAGCGTGTACGCCTTGTTGAGCGTTTCCTCGACCGACACCACCTCGATCGGCGTGAGGTGCTTAAGCGAGATCTGGTAGCCCGAGCCGCCGATGTTCTTGTCGCCGGTGAGCTTCTGCACCTGGGCGTCTCCGAGTTTGTCCGCGCGCAGCACCGTGCGGATCTGTTCCTCGGAGGCCGGCTTGACGAACCCCGTCTCGATGCGGGTGCCGGACTTGAAGTCGATCCCGAAGTTCACCCCTTTGGCGCCGATCGCGAGCGCTCCGATCAAGAGGATCGTGCCCGACAGTGAGAAGAACCACTTCGAGGCGCCCATGAAGTCAAAGCGCAGTGCCGCCCGCCGGCGGGCGGCGCCGAGCATCGCGGGGTGCCCCACCAGGCGCGAGCGACCCATCGAGCCGAGCACGGCCTGCGTGGCGAGCACCGCGGTGAACAGCGAGAGCAGCGTGCCGATGCCGAGCGTGAACGCGAAGCCCTGGACTTCGGCGGTGGCCAGCGCGAACAGGATGAACGCGGTCATGAACGTCACCACGTTGGCGTCGACGATCGCCGCGAACCCGCGCTTGTAGCCGGCGGCGATCCCCGCCGGGATCGAGCGCCCAGCGCGGATCTCCTCCTTGACGCGCTCGAAGATCACGATGTTGGCGTCCGCGGCGATGCCGATCGTGAGGATCAGGCCGGCGATGCCCGGCAGCGTCATGACGATCGGGATCGCCTTGATCAGCGCGAAGTAGTAGACGCTGTAGATCGCGAGGCCCGCGATCGCGACCATCCCCAGCACGCGGTAGAAGGTCAGCAGGAACAGGCACACGATCAACAGGCCGGCCAGCATCGCGAGCAGGCCCTGGCTCAGCGCCTGTTTGCCGAGCGTCGCGGAGACCAGCGATTTGGCGATCAGTTCCAGCTTGATCGGCAGCGCGCCCGACTGCAGCTCGTCGGCGAGGTTCTGTGCGGAGGTGAGCGTGAAGCCGCCGGTGATCTCCGAGCCGTTGCTCGCGTCGATGCCGGTCGGGTACTGCGTGTAGTCGACCAAGGGCGCCGTGATCACCTGTTCGTCAAGCACGATCGCGAAGTGCTGCTCCGCGTTGGCCTTGGTGACGCCCGGCAGCTGGGCGTTCTGGCCGCGTTCGGCGATTTCCTTGGTGACACGTTCGAAGACCTTGGCCCCGTGTGAGGAGAAGTCGAAGTTCACGTCCGGCAGGCCCGAGCCGGAGCCTTCGTTCTGGAAGCCCTGCTGGGGGTTGTTGATGTCTTCGCCGCTCAACACCGGGTTGTCGTTGAGCACGTAGAAGCTGTTCGGTTCGGGCTTGTTGATCTTGCCGCTGAATTCTTCGGGGTGCGCCTCGACGAGCACCGTGCCCGGGTTCACGTGCACGGCCTTCACCTTCGCGCCGGCCGGCGGTTTGTAGCCGTCGGCGTAGAGCTCGGCCTCCGTGTCCACCGGGCCGCAGACCGGCTTGTTGCCGGCGCACAGAACCTTTTCGTGCTTGGTGTCCACGAGGTACCACTCGCCGTAGATGCAGCCGTTAACCTGCGCCGGCGTGCAGCCGTGTTCGTGTTCGTAGGTGGTGTCGTTCGGGCGGATGATCGCCGGGCGTTTGGCGGCGCGTAGGACCGCCTGGTACTCAAGCAGGCCTGACGTGACCCCGCCGGCCCCGTCTGCGCTGCCGTCGCCCGTGGCGGCGCGGTTGCTCGGTTCCGGCGTGCCCGAGGGGCCGATCACGTTCGGCTCCCAGTCGTAGAAGTCGAGCTGGGCGACCTTGCCGACCTGTTCCTGCGCGCGCTTGGCGCTGCTTACCGCCGGCAGCGAGACGTCGATTTCGTTGTGGCCCGTGGTCTGGATTTCCGGCTGAGCGACGCCGAGCTGGTCGACGCGTTTGCGCATGATGGCGATCGTGCGGTTGAGCGTTTCGGAGTTGACCTTCGCCTGGGCGGTCGGGATGCCCTTGTAGACGAGCGACACCCCACCCTTCAGGTCGAGGCCCAAGCGGGTCGGCTTGGTCGCGATCACGATCGCCGAGACCGCCAGCAGCGCGGCGACGAGCAGCAGGACCAGGGAGTTGCGGCGGCGGTCGCTCATCTCAGATAGAGGCTAGCCGCGCCGACGCGCCGCCTCGCCGGTAGCGCAGCCGAGCGGTCTCGAGCGGCGGAGGACCCGTGCGGCGGCCTTGGGGGCAGCCCTAAGGGCGGCCTGTCTATCCCACCAGTGGGAACGCGAGGCCGGGTTGGAGGCTCGGTGGTCACCACTGAAGACTACCTGTCGGGAGTGAGCACGAGCAACAGTCCGCCCTCGTCGTCGTACGCGGGGAACATGTCCGCGCGGGCGGTCGCGGGCATGTCGCGGTCGCCGTTGACGCGCACCGGCTTGCCCAGCGCGCGCACCCCCCACTCGAGGACCGTCCCCACCGGGTCGTCGCCGTTGGAGAACTCCAGGCCGAGCGCCTGCGCGACGGGCCGGCCGATCACCGCTTCCTCCTCGAGACCGGTGAGCGCGAAGGAATTCTTGCCGCAGCCGATCACGCGTCCCTCGCGATCGCAGACGAAGAACGCGGCGTCCGGGGCTGGGTAGTAGTCGTCGAGCAGTTCGAAGAGGAACGCGAAGCCGCACTTCGAGCAGCCCTTCGGTTGGCGGGTGAAGCCGAGGTTGCGGTCCAGCTCGCTGTAGCGGTGGCCGCAGTTGGGGCAGATGAAGGGATGTGTCATGGGCGGGGGCTCTACTAAGAGTAGGGAAGGCGCCAAGTGGAGGTCCCGCCCGGGTGGGAGGGCACCAAGTGGAGCCCCGCCCTAGCAGGCAAGGCGCGGCAGGCCCCGCCTTGGGGGAGGGCGCCCAAGCGGAGACCCCGCTTCGAGGAGGGCATCGGGGAGACCTCAGAAGAGCGCCGGCCCGGCACTCCCGTCCGTGCCCGCGCTCCCACTCGCGCGCCTGCCTTGCCCAAGGCCGTTGGGGACCTCCAAGCCGAGGTGCGCGAACGCCGCGGGGGTGGCGGCGCGGCCCCGCGGGGTGCGCTTGAGCAGCCCCTCGCGCAGCAGGTGGGGCTCGTAGACGTCCTCCAGCGTGTCCTGCTCCTCACCCACCGCAACCGCGAGCGTCGAGAGGCCGACAGGGCCGCCGTCGAACTTCTCACAGACGGCGCGCAGGATCGCGCGGTCCAGGCGGTCGAGGCCCAGCTCGTCGACCTCCAGCAGCTCGAGCGCCGCGCGCGCGGCGTCGGCGGTGAGGACGCCCTCCATACGCACCTCCGCGTAGTCGCGTACGCGCCGCAGCAGCCGGTTGGCCACGCGCGGAGTGCCGCGGCTGCGTGCGGCGATCGCCTCTGCGCCCCCCTCCTCCAGGGGAATCTCGAGGATCCCGGCGGAGCGCCGGACGATCGCCACGAGCTCCCTGCTCGCGTAGGGCTCCAGGCGCGCCTGGATGCCGAAGCGATCGCGCAGCGGCGTGGTGAGCAAGCCGGTGCGGGTGGTCGCTCCGACAAGCGTGAACGGGGGCAGGTCGAGCGTCACCACGCGCGCCCCGGCGCCCTGTCCGACGGTGATCGGCAGGCGGCGGTCCTCCATCGCCGGGTAGAACGTCTCCTCCAGCGTGCGCGGTAGGCGGTGGATCTCGTCCACGAAGAACACCGAGCGCGGCTCCAGGGCGGTGAGGAACGCCGCGATGTCTCCCTTTCGCTCCAGGGCCGGCCCCGCGGTCTGCACGAACGGCACCCCGAGCTCCCCAGCGACGATCTGCGCGAGCGAGGTCTTGCCGAGGCCCGGGGGGCCAGCGAGCAGCAGGTGGTCGAGCGCCTCCCCCCGCGCGACCGCAGCTTCGATCGCGACCGCGAGCTGCTCACGCAGGGCGGACTGGCCGACGAACTCGCTCAGCCGCCGCGGGCGCAGCGAGAGCTCGAGCTCCTCCTCGAGCTCGTCGTGCTCGTCCAGGTCGGGGGTCTGGATGCGAGTCACGTCACGGCTTCCCGCTCACCCCGCCCGAGCCGTGCGCAACGCTTGGGAGAGCAGCTCCTCGGCGCTCTCGCCCTCGGCGCCGTCGAGCAGCGCCTCGGCCTCGCTGTGGGAGTAGCCGAGCTCCAGCAGCCCGTCGCGGGCCAGCGTGCGCGGGCTCTCGACGCGACGAGCTTTGATCGCGCCGCCGACTGTCCCAACCCCGGCGCCCACGTCAAGGTCGGCCACAACCCCGACCTTCTCGCGCAGCTCGACGATGATCCGCTCCGCCGTGCGCTTGCCGATCCCGGGCACCGCCTGCAGGCGTGCGGTGTCGCCGCCAGCGAGCGTGGCGAGCAACTCGCGGGGGGTTCCGGCGGAGAGTACGGCGAGCGCGACCTTCGGGCCGACGGCCTGCACGGAGAGCAGCATCAGGAAGAGGTCGCGCTCGGGTTCGGAGTGAAAGCCGTACAGCGCCAGGGCGTCGTCGCGCACGATCAGGTGGGTGTGCAGCGTCGTCTCGCCTCCCACTGGGGGTACGTGGCGCAGGGTCTCGGCGGAGACGGCCGCGCGGTGGCCGACCCCTCCGCAGAGGACCACGACGTGGTCTGCGCGGCGCACCGCGACCTCACCTCGAAGCAGCGCGATCATGCGCGCCCTTCAGAGCTCGTTATCGGGCACGCAAAAGAAGACACGATCACCGCGCCCCCACCCCCTCCGCTTCGGCGACGGCGAACGCGAGCGGCGCGGCGTTCAGGTGGCAGAGCGCCACCGCCAACGCGTCGGAGGCGTGGTCGGGTCGGGGCAGCTCTGGCAGGCTCAGCAGCGTCTGCACCATCCGCGCCACCTGGTCCTTCGCCGCGCGGCCGTTGCCGCAGACGGAGGACTTCACGCGCTGGGGGGTGTAGGAGAAGCACGGCACCCCGCGCTCCCCGGCGGCGAGCATCGTGACTCCGCGCGCGTGCCCGACGGCGAAGGCGGTTTGCACGTTCTGGCCGAAGTACAGCTGCTCCAAGGCCATCGCGGTGCAGGCGTGCTCGTCGAGCAGCTCCAGCACACGCCTGTGCACCCTCGCCAGGCGCGCCTCCAGGGCGAGGCCGGCAGGCGTGTCGATCACGCCCCCGTCGAGCGCGGCCAGGCGCCG
The DNA here is from genome assembly GCA_963706545.1 of uncultured Solirubrobacterales bacterium. GTDB lineage: Bacteria > Actinomycetota > Thermoleophilia > Solirubrobacterales > Solirubrobacteraceae > Palsa-744. The sequence goes on along the minus strand of OY970161.1, from coordinate 3,348,593 downwards.
GCCGCGGCGGGCGACGACGCCGTAGCCGGCGTTGGCGAGACCGGGGTCGATGCCGAGGACGATCACAGCGAGAGATTCTGCGTGGACTGCCGGACGCCTCCAAGAGCGGCGGTACCCACACGACCTTCCGCCACGCAAACTTGACCTGGCGCGGATGAGCCGGCGACCTCGGCCGGCAAGCCCACACAAACCGCGGCCATCCATGGCGCACGGCGGCGCAGCTCAACGGCGGGGGTCGGACGCCCGCTCAATGCGCCAGGGCGCGGCGCCCGACGCCCACAGGTCATTCAAGGCGACGGCGTCCTTGTAGGTGTCCATGCACTCCCAGAAGCCCTCATGGCGGTACGCTCGCAGTTGCCCGTCGGCGGCGAGGCGCCGCAGCGGCTCGCGCTCGAGCACCGAGTCGTGGGCGAGGTACTCCAGCGCGCCGGCGCGCAAGCAGAAGAAGCCGCCGTTGATCCAGTGCTCGGAGCGGGGCTTCTCGTGGAAGCCGAGCACGCGGCCGTCTCCGCCGTCGAGCTCGGCCACTCCGAAGGGCAGCTCGGGGCGCACGACGGTCATCGTGGCGAGCGCGCCGTGGCCCTCGTGGAAGGCGAGCAGCCGCGCGAAGTCGATGTCGGCGAGCCCGTCGGCGTAGGTGACGCAGAGCGAACCCCACTTTGCACACGCACGCGCGTCACGCGCGGTACGGGGTCCAAGAAGTTCACGCCCACCCCCCCCGGTAGGGAGTCCCGAAAGTTCAATCTCACCCCCCCCAACACGGGGTCCGAAAAGTTCAAGTCCACCCCCCTGGCCGTCAGGGTCGGCGTCCACTAAAAGCTTGAGACGACCACCCGTAGGGGTGTCGAGGCCGGTGTCCACGCACTGCACCTGCACTCCCTCCGGCCAGCGACAGGCCGCAACGAAGCGCTCGATCAGCTCACCGCGGTAGCCGGTGGCCAGCAGGAAGTGGCGAAACCCCTGGGCGGCGTACAGCTCGATCACGTGCTGGACGATCGGCCGCCCCCCGATCTCCACGAGCGGCTTGGGGATCTCCCGGGTGCGCTCGCGCAGGCGTGTGCCGCGCCCGCCGCAGAGGATCACGACGGGTGGACGGTCAGCCAACGGCGCGCGCGAGCAACTCGGCGGGGACGTCGAAGTTCGCGTGCACGGCGGAGACGTCGTCGTTCTCTTCGAGCGAGTCGATCAGCTTCATCAGCTTCACGACCTGGCCCTCGTGCTCGATCGGCACGAGGCTGGAGGGCCGGTAGGTGAGCTCGGCGCTCTCCAGCTCGATCCCGGCCTCCTCGAGCGCCCGGCGTACCGCGGTGAAGTCGCCCAGCGCGGTGACAACCTCGAAGACGTCCTCGTCCTCGGAGAGGTCCTCCGCGCCGGCCTCCACGGCGACGAGCAGGTCGTCCTCGGTGTAGCGCGAGGCGTCCACGACGATCACGCCCTTCTTGTCGAACAGGTACGCCACCGAGCCCGGCTCGCCGAGGGAGCCGCCGTATTTGGTGAAGAGGTTGCGCACGTCCGGTCCTGTGCGGTTGCGGTTGTCGGTGACGGTCTCCACCAGCAGCGCCACGCCGGCAGGGCCGTAGCCCTCGTAGATCACGGTCTCCAGGGCGTCCGCGTCGCCGCCCTCGCCGGTGCCCTTGGCGATCGCGCGCTCGATGTTGTCCTTCGGCATCGACGCCGCCTTCGCCTTGCGGATCGCGTTCTCCAGCGCCGCGTTGGAGTCGGGGTCCCCCCCGCCCTCGCGTGCCGCCACCGTGACAGCCCGCGCCAGCTTCGTGAAAGCGGCCCCGCGGCGGGAGTCCACTACAGCCTTCTTGTGCTTGATGCTCGACCACTTGGAGTGCCCTGACATGCCCTAGAGCTTAGGATGCAACCCACTGTGCGTGCTCTCTCCCCAGACATCTTCAAGGCCTACGACATCCGTGGCCTGTTCGGCGAGCAGATCGACGGTGACACCGCCGAGTTGATCGGCCGCGCGTTCGCACGGGTGCTCTCTGCTCTCGAAGGCAAGCCCACGGGCGAGCTGCGCGTGGGGTTGGGGCGCGACATGCGCCTGACGGCGCCCGAGCTCGCGGGGCGCTATCGCGAGGGCCTCGTCGCCGAGGGCGTGCACGTGTTCGACGTCGGGGAAGTAGGGACCGAGATGCTCTACTACCTCGTCGGCTCGCGCGGCCTCGACGGCGGGTTGATGTGCACGGCCTCGCACAACCCGAAGGCGTACACCGGCGCCAAGCTCGTGCGCGCGGGGGCGCTCGCGCTCTCGGGGGACAGTGGCATCCAGGACATCCGCCGGCTGTGCGAGGCGGGGCTGGAGGCGCCCGGCGGGGAGCGTGGATCGGTTGAAGAGGTGGACGTCGCCGAGGAGTTCCGAGAGGCCGCGCTGCGCTTCATCGACCCAGAGACGATCCGCTCCGCGGAGGCGCCGCTGAAGGTCGTGGTGGACGGCGGCAACGGGATGGCCGGCCCGATGGTCGGCCCGCTGCTGGAGCGCCTGGGGCTCGAGCCGATCGAGACGTACTGGACCCCGGACGGCAGCTTCCCCGACCACGAGCCCAACCCGCTGCTGCCGGAGAACCGGCAGTTCGTGATCGACAAGGTGCTCGAGACCGGCGCCGACCTCGGGATCGCGTGGGACGGGGACGCCGACCGCTGCTTCTTCATCGACGACACCGGGCGCTTCGTGGACGGCGACTTCCTCACCGCGCTGCTTGCGGAGTCGCTGCTGGGCAAGCACCCCGGCGAGGCGATCCTCTACGACGTGCGCGCCTCACGAGCGGTGCCCGACACGGTCACACGGGCCGGGGGCACGGCTTATGTGAACCGCGTGGGCCACGCGTTCTTCAAGACGCGGATGCGCGAGGAGGGCTCGCTGTTCGGCGGGGAGGTCTCCGGGCACTACTACTTCCGCGACTTCTACTGCGCGGACTCCGGCACGCTGCCGGCGCTGCTGATCCTCGAGCACCTCTCGCGCACCGGTCGGCGCATGTCTGAGCTGCTGGCGCCCTACCGCGAGCGGTACCACATCTCCGGGGAGATCAACACCGAGGTGGCAGACCAGCAGGCCAAGATGGAGGAGATCGCCGCGCACTACGCAGACGCCGAGCAGAGCCGCCTCGACGGGATCTCGGTCGACTACGAGGAGTGGCACTTCAACGTGCGGCCCTCCAACACGGAGCCATTGCTGCGCCTCTGCCTGGAGTCCCTGCGCTCCCAGGAGGACATGGAACGCCGCCGCGACGAGGTGCTGGGGCTGATCCGCTCGTGAGCCCTCGCAAGGCGGCCGAGCCCGACGCGAAGCCAGCAGCCGCCACCAGGCCGGCTGCACCCACCGCTAAGCCAGCCCGCGGCGCGGCCGGCGCAAAACGTGGTACCGGCGCCACCGCGAAAGCGACCAAGCGGAATCCGGCTGACGAGGCCGCCACGCTCGAGCGGGCCGCGCGGGAGGGCGTCCACCGCCTGGCCGTCCCCACGCCGTTCGCGGTCGGGCGCGTCAACGCGTACCTGATCGAGGACGAGCCGCTCACGCTGATCGACTCGGGGCCGAACTCCGCCAAGGCGCTGGATGAGCTCGAACAGGCGCTGGCAGCGCGGGGGCACGCGATCGAGGACCTGGAGCTGCTGGTCATCACCCACCAGCACATCGACCACTTCGGCCTCGCTGCGATCCTGGCACGGCGCTCCGGCGCGCAGGTCGCCGCCCTACAGGGCCTCGACCACCGCCTGCGCGACTTCCGCACCGACGCCGAGCTCGACGACCGCTTCGCCGCGCGCATCATGCTCCGCCATGGGGTCCCCACCGACGTGGTCACCGCCCTGCGCGCCGTCTCGGCGAGCTTCCGCGCGTGGGGGTGCACGGTCGAGGTGGACCGCCCGCTCGCCCCGGGGGAGGCCCTGGAGCTGCGCGACCGCACCCTCACGGTCCTGCACCGGCCCGGCCACAGCCCCTCGGACACCCTCTTCTGGGACGAGCGCCGCTTGCTGCTGATCGCCGGCGACCACCTGCTCTCGCACATCTCCTCCAACCCCCTGATCGCGAGGCCGCTGGAGGCGCAGGGCGACTACGACGGCCCCCGCCCCCAGGCGCTGCTCACCTACATCGACTCGCTGCGCAAGACCCGCGCGATGGACGTGGAGCTCGTGCTCTCCGGTCACGGCGTCCCAATCACTGACCACGCCGCGCTGATCGACGAGCGCCTGCGCCTGCACGAGCGGCGCGCGGAGCGCATCCGCCGGCTAATCGCCGAACGGCCCCGCACCGCCTACGAGCTCGCCTGCGAGATGTGGGGCAACGTCGCGGTCACCCAGGCGTACCTTACGATCTCCGAGGTTCTCGGGCACGTCAACCTGCTGCTGGGCGACAGCCGCGTCGTGGAGCGCGAGGAGGACGGGATCGCCCGGTTCGCGGCTGCGTAGCGGGGCGCCACAGCGCTCTATCACTTCTTCTTTGCGCCCCTGCCCTTCCTGTGGTGCTTGGCCTTCTTCTTGGCCTTGTGGGCCTTCGGGCAGCCGACGACATCGATCCTGGTGTTCTGACGGATCACTGCACCGTTCTGCGCGACGAATTCGGTTGGCATCGTGAGCTTCTTCTTGCAGAGGTCCCCATTCGCCGCCAGCGCGGAGTGGGGGCCGTTCTGCAGGCTCAGTGCGAAACTTTCAAACGGCTGGTCGGGGACGGTCTTGAACGTCGAGGAGGTGATCCCCGATTTGGAGATGAACGTGTCGCCGACCAGATCGATCGTGATCCCGTAACCCTGCAGCACCATGATCAGGTTGGGGAACGCTTCGTGGCCGTTCGAGACGAAGTACGCCGGACCAGTCAGCGGCACGGGCAGCAGCTGGGTATGCACGACGGCCGTGCCGATCACCGACGCTGGCGGGCACCCGGCAGGGTCGGCTTTGAACTGCGTCTGCGTGCACGCCTTCTGCAGCGTCGTCAACCTTGAGGGAAGCGCCTTCGGCAATTCGACTTTGACCTTGGCGATATCCGCATCGGTGCCCTGCGGCACCTTCGGATAGGCGACGTTCACGGATAGGCTCGCCCCGTTAGCTCGGCTCGTATTCCCGGACGTGGAGACCGAGAACTTCGGTTCGAACTTCAGCGCCGCGCAGTTGGTGACCTGGAAGGGGATCCTGATCGTATCGACGCCGCCTTCGGCTGAGTGCAGCGTCGCTTCGACCTGCATCTTGTTGCAGTTCGTCGGGTTGAACTGGAACGCGGAGCGCGTCGTCGTGATATTGACGTGCTGGATCTCGAGGGGGATCCCTTCGATCGATGTCGGGATCGCGTCTGGGCTGCCGGGCGGGTCACTCGTGACCGTCAGTGCCGCTGTTTCGGGGTTGATTTCGATCTTCGCCCGGACGAGCACGCAGTCGCACTCTGGGTGGTTGTTCTTTGTGTTCGCGAGGTCGAACGGCCCGGCCTTCGCGGGGTTCACGACCGACAACCCGAACGGCGCGCAGCCGTTGCTGCCGGGGGTGTTGCATTCGCTTGTGCCGTTGTACGGCCCGGTGATGTATACCCGCCCGCCCTTAACCGTGAACGGGTCGCCGCCGAAACCGACCGAGACCGTCGTTTCGCCGATCTGGCTGTTCGCCCCGCACGTGCCGAGGCTCGCCTGCGGTTCGCGGCACAGTTCGACACTCGACAAGAGGCCGGAGAGGCCTGGGGGCAGCTTCGCTTCGACGGCCTGCAGGTTCTGTTCGCCGGATTCGGTGGAGAACGTCGTCGTCAACGGCGAGAACGCGCCCGCGTTGACATTCGTCGCACCACCGGTCGAGGTCGGATTGAACGGCAGCAACGGGCCGGGGCACGGGGTGCCGCCCGGGTGCGCGGTCGTGGCGGGACCCGAGGTGATGTCGAACGTCGAGCTCGCGCCGACCGCTTCGCTGCCCGACCACGGCGCGAACGACGCCTGGGTTGTGTACGCGCCGCAACGGGTTGGGCTCGCCAGCGGTGCGCGTTCCCCGCCGAAGAAGTGCAGTTCGGCGTCTTCGAACGGCAACTGCGGGTTGTTTTCGAACGTCGAGATGATCTGCCCCAGCCCTTGACAGGTCATGCCGGCGATGACTTCGCCCGCGTCCTTACACAGCACCACCTTACCCGAAAGCTTCACAATGGTGCCCGACACGGGGTCTTCCGCGACGATGTACATCGCCACGAGTGACCCAAACGGGTTCGCTTCCTGCGCCGCGAGATACACGAACCCCTTCACCGGGTTCGGCAACAGCGGCGTATGGATCGTCACTTCGCCGATCTTCGACGCGTTCGCGCAGAAGTCGATGCCCGGTTCCAGTGGCGCGGTTTCACCGGCCGCGAGCGCCGCGGTGCTGCCCGGCACCGTTGGCGTGAACGCGAGGTTGCTTACGCCCGGCTCGGTCGGAGCTTCCGCGAAGCCCTTGAAGCCGATCAGGTTACCCGGAGTCTGCGGCTGGTCGTTCGGATCGCTCGAGCACGCTTCCAACCCGTCACCCCCGGCGGGGTTGATTGCGACGCCCTCGGGCAGCGCGACAGCAATGGTTCTCACGTCAGACTCGGCCAGGCTCGTTCCGTTCAGGACCGATTCCTGGTCGACGTGAACGTTGACGTTCAACCCCGTCGGCGTGCTCCCTGCCTGCCCGTCCGGGGTCACCTTGATCGACGGTTCGAACGGCAGGCGGTTGCAACCATCGAGCGCCGACATCGCTTCGGTATTCGCCAACGACTGGACAGCCTGCGGTTCCTTCCACGAGTCGGCTTCCATCGTCGTCTGCAACGGACCCGTACACGACGTCGGCAACGCCAACAGCGGTGGGGGAGTGGCCTCCCCAAGCGGAGCACAGGGAGATACATCATTAACACTATCACCATCCGCCACCTCTGCCGCACCCAGAAGGCAGTTTTCTCCTCGTGCGAGATTGTGGCGTGGGTCGCCCGGAACTCCCCAGAACGTCACTTCGCTGCTGATGAATCCGGCGATCTGAGAGATGTTATTGACGCTCACCGTCACGCCATAGTCACCGCCGGTGCGCACCGAAGTGTCGAGCAGGACCGGCACGCCGTGAACAATGAAGCCGAAACGCGCAGGTTCACCGAACGCCGGTTCGATAGTGAACAGAGGCTGCACGAAGGGAATCGCATCGCCACCCCCCACCCCAGGGAGCGTAACGACCACCCTCGCCACCCCCACCACGCTCTGCTTCGGACACAGCCCAACATTATTAGGGCCGGGTTCTTCCAAGAAGTCTGCAAGCTTGCATTGCGCAAACGGTGCTGGGTTGCCGATCAAGCCCGCCGGCACCTTGAAATGCAGATCTTTGGTCAACGCCACCGGCTCGGGAAAAGGCAGGGTTTTATCGAATATGGTGTAAAACGCTTCTTCGTAGGTTTCGTTGAGTCCCAGCGTCGCCGTGAGCTGAAACGGATGCGAACCGGCCTGCGTATCCACACTACCGCCGGCGTTTTCCGGTCTTATTTCATACGTGTTCACACCGAACGGAGGCGGGTTGGCGCTCACAGTCAGCGACTGCTTGACGGCGTCACTCGGCGCTCCACCGCCAACGACCGCCGCTTCGTTGACTTCACCAGACTTCGCACCGGGACGCAAGACGACCGCTATACGCATTTGGAGCCCTCCGTACGGTGGTACACTGATCGCCCCATCACTGTTCTCCCCTGTGAACGTGCAACTCAGCGATTCCAGCGAGCATTCAAGTGGATACTCATACTGCAGCGTAACCGCTTCATTGACGTACCCTTCGATTGCGACCGCCTTCAACCCCTTGGGAAGCTTGTCCGTGAGCGTGATAGGTTCCACTTCAGGATCAGCGTCTGCGTCACCTATATTTGCCGCGGTTACCACTATCTCCCCGTCATGGTCCGGGCTCGAGCTTCCCTTGACGATCGTCGGCTGCAGGTAGGTTGGCCGCGAAGAAGAACTCAAATGCCACCACGGAGAGCATCCTGTACACGTTTCGGCGGAGGCAGAGGCGACGCCCGCCAACAAGAAAGCTGACAACACTGCCGTCGTAATTATGAGCCGTCTCATTACTTGGTCCTCCGGTCGTCGCTGGCTTTCTTTGCTTTCTTAGATGGCGTTTTTTTACGGACGCACTTGTTGTGCTTGTTCTTGACGAAGCCCTTCTTGCACTTCACCGTCTTCGTCGTGACCTTCTTGACTGCAGGTGGTGGCGACGACGGCGGTGAGATGTTGCCGATGCCGGAAAACGTGGCGCTGGCGGGCGCCCCGTAGATTTCAGGCTGGTGCATCGGCGCCGCTTTGCAGGACGCTTCAGTGTCGCACGGCGGCGACTGCACCGCCGGCGCGACGCACGGCAAGGCAGATGTACATTCATGCGCGTCATAGACATCGAGCGCGTCATCGGTGTCTTCCGGAACGAGTTTTGATTGTGTAATGAAGAACACGTCCCCGCCTGTTTCGCTTGCGTCCATAAACGCCGATTCCTCAGCCGAGGTACCCGACGAGATCAGGCCCACGCACCCGTGAGAGCCTGGTACATACTCCGCGCTGCCCGAGGCAGTCGCTTCAGTGCACGTACCCACTCCCGCGGGCTCCCACTCATACACGTCCTGCGCGCCATTCACATCGTCGGGCACCAGCGCATCGTAGCTGTCGAAGAACAACCGGCCGCTATCGGAGAGAAAACGCGGCTGGTAACGAGCCCACTCACTGCCAGTGGTGTGACTGTTCGTCCACGGCGGTAGATTCGCAGCCACCGACGAATCATTATTTTCGGTGCCAAAGCTGCCGGCTACAAGCTCATCGCTGTAGTCTTTGTTTTCGGGTTCGCCTATCGGGTCTCCCACCGGTCGCGCACCGGTCGGATTACACGAAGTGCAGATCAGCCCATTAGAGGCAGCGTCATACAGGTAAACCTCGAGATCAGGCTTCCCGCTGATCGCGTCGCGCGTGTCATAGCCGGCCAGGTCTTCATTCGACATGAACGTGAAGTAGAGCCCGTTCGGCGAAACCCTGAAGTTTCCGAGTGTTCCCGGTGGTGGCGCTGCTTCAGGAAATTTCTGTGTCCCGACGAACGGCCCGTTCGTCGTCATCCATTCCCGCCCGTTGTAGTGATCGACGACCAGCTTACCGCCAGCGCCCAGGAAGTACAGATAGGACGCGTCTTCGCTGCCACCGATCAGCCCGCCGCCCGCCAGACCGGTCAATTCGAGTTCGCACTTTATGCTGCCGGCGGCTTCCACGATTCGGCATTCATAAATGCCGCCCCCAGGAGCGGTCGTCAATTGTTCCGAATCACTGAACAGAACCTTTGAGCCGTCACTGCTGGCGTATAGGAACCCGGCGTCGGCTTCGGTCGGTTCCGCCACGCCCTGCGCCACGTCCAGACGATACGATTCGTCCTTCGCGAAGTCGTGCACATAAAGACGGCCGCTGTGGGAGAAGAAGACCGAACCCTCGTCGGAGAGCTGATGGGTCACCGATGACAGCTCGCCGGCATTCACTCCAACTCCACCTTCGTGCTTGGGCAACAGGTAAAGCGGCTGCAGCTGCCCATCCGACCACTCGTAGAGATCTCCTTCGTCTGGAGTCGAGGTCAACTGAACCGGTGTTGTGTATCCAGGCCCCAGAATGACATGACTGAGGTCGGGGGTCGCGTCGATGAAGAGCGGACCACAGGCCAGGTGTTCGCACAGGCCTTCTTTCTCTTCGCCGAACACCTTGCCCGGACTGGTGTTCGCGGCTGTCACCAGCGGCCTGTAGCAGGAAGTCTGACAGTGTTCGCTGACGTTCCCGCCCAAATAGTCGGTGCGCAGGTACGCGGTCGCTTCGCTAGCTTCAGGCGACAGCGCCATGAAATTGCCGAGCGGCTGCAGTATCCCCAGTGAGAGATCTTCGGAGAACAGCGTATATTCCCCGCCCTGACCGATGGCGGCTGGACCGGTGGCTTCGTCGTGAGGCGGCGCGATCACCTGCGAGGACCAGCCCGCGGAGCCATGTGTCGAAAGCACCGACGTATTTTCGGCATAGCCCTGCGGCTCCTCTTCAGTGGGCGCACTCGCCAGGTTGATCATCGCATCACCGTTGGCGGACGCCTTGGCGACAAACGGGTTCGGTTCGACGCCTTCGGTCCATCCGTAATTCTGCCCATAGAACAGAGCGCCGTGCTTCTGCGCCGGTGTCACCAATTCCCATGAGCGCCCGTCAGGTAGCGAAAACGCAGCACCGCTGCGCTGCGTGGTCAACGTTCCGTCTTCGCCTGCGACAAGCTTACCTTCCTTTCTCGAAATCTTGTTTTCAGCGACAAGACGGTAATGATAGACAGCGTCCGCAGACAGTCCCTGCACATGCACGGGGGCGACCGTATCGACATCGAAACTAGCGGGAAGCGATCCAGACGGAGTACGAGTCGCCCCAGTGAAACCTTCCCGCTGAAACTGCGCTTCGGTCGTATATTCGAAGAAGTATTCGGTGTCCGGTTCGTTGCTCAGCGAGCGAGGGTTGACTTCCCCGCCGCCAAACGTCGCACTGTCCGCGGTCACTTCCGAGACCGACTCGCTTCCCGGTTCGACCGTCGGAGCGCTGGGCGGACTGGGCACGAAGCCGTCGAGTGTATCGGCGGCCGAGTCCGCGACATACACCGTTTCGATCGAGGAATCAACCGCCAGACCCGCGCCGGCTTTCAACTCGGGGGGACCGAACGTGTTGAGAACACCACCGGAGGGGCTGATTTCTTCAATCGAGGCGCCCCGGTCGACATACAAGTCGTTGCTCGCCTGGTCGACCGCCAGTCCGGTGGTCATACCGGGACCTTTCCCCGGGCTCACGACGCCGAGGTCTACGCCAGCGGGCGTGAACTTTTCCACCGCGCCTTCTTCACGGATGAAATTGTTGCCTGACACCCCGTAGATATTCCCCGCGCTGTCGGTCGCGATGCCGCCCTTTGCATGGGACGACCTGGAGGTATCGGAGTAACTCCAGTTCTGGATAAATTTGCCTTCCTGAGTAAACTCGTCCATGACTTCCATGGCCCCCTGGCCTCCCTCGGACCACAGGTCACCGGCCATATCGACGGCGATCCCCTCAGGAGGAGATTCGAGAGGATTCGGTGCGGCGGTGAGAGCCACACCAGTACCGCTTGCCGTAGGATTAGCCGAGACGGCCAATGTTTCCGGACCGACGGCTTCGATCGTTCCTTCGATGCCGGTGCCCGAGATTCTCTGACCTATTCCGAACACACCAGTTGATGTGACCACGTTAGTGAGAACCGAGTCAGTGACGAGTTTATCGGCTTCCACGCAAAAAATTTTGCAGGGCTTGGAGACAGTGAGCGTCTCAGCGCCTACCGCAGTGATGACGGTGCCGGACGGGAATGCTGGGAGATCACTCGTGTGAATACCGAGCGCTTGGATCACCTGCCCGACGGCGAATGCGCCCGTGGAGGTCACAACATTGGTGATGGTTGTCGAGCCTCCTCCACCGACCAATTCGCCAGTCCCGGCGGCCGGCGTGCCTGCGGTGAAGTCGCCCGTGCCGGTCGCCTTGGAGGAGCCGGCCAACTGACCGTTCGCGCTTTCACCGGGACCGTTGTTCCCCCACGAATCGACGAGGGTACCTTCGGCGGTGAACTTGGAGATTGTTTCTTGGACGAAAGGAGATCCTTCCTGGACTATGATCGTTTCCAACGTCGAACCGGCGGGAGACAGGCCAGAGGCATCTACAGTGAGTGGCGGGACCATCTTTTCGGCAAGCGCACCGAGAAATTCGATGTCGGTGCCGCCCGGCACTGTTTTTTGGGTAACCCCGATGTTGCCGTTACCGATCTTGGGGAGCTTTTCGAGCGCTATCTGGATGGCTTTCCAAGCCATTTCACTCGGCTCGGCGTAGGGGATCGGTTCGGTCGTTTCACCCTCAAAAGTGAGGGTATACGTGCCTCCGGTCGCATTGCTGTGAATGACCCGCACCTCGTTTTTGGCTACGCTGCCGACACTCGCACCGACATACACGTCGCCGTGAGAAGGACCGGAGGAGTTGTCCACCGCAATGAACGACGGGGCTTGCAGCGCCCCGGGTTCAGTGCCGACGGCACCCTTCTGGCAACCGGTCATCAGCGTGCATACATCTCCCCCCAGAGATTCGACTTCCTTGCCAAACGCAAACTGAAAAAGGCCTTTGTCATTGAAGACATCCACGCGGTGATTATCCGTATCCGCCACGTAGACGTCATGGGTTTCGTCGTTAACCGCCACGCCGCTTTTGGAGGACTGATCTGAAAGCTGACCGTCATAGGCCAATTCCATCTCGCCGGCGGCGGAGCCGGGTGATCCAAAGTGGATAGAAACAACACGGCCGCGAGTTGCCAGCGCGGCGGTGGCGCCCACGGCAAGCGCGCTCGCCAATGCACACACGAACACCAGGCCGGTAAGGGTCAGCCGGCGAGCGGGCGAAGGCACACCACTCCCGTGGCTACGAAGCAGGCCACGGAGCACGACAAAGCGACCGATGCTGTGCGACGCCTTCGCTGAGTGCTCTGTGCGGATCATGTTCGTGCCTTTCGTATGGGAATGGTGCATCTGTCGCCCGGTCGTTTGCTGTTTCGCTGTGTATGATTTTCTTAATTATCGTAAGCTGCAGCAGGTCCGGAATATTCGGTCCGACCGGACCCGCGAAGCGGTTCTTCTAGGTCGGGTCCGACCGTCCCGGATCTTGGTTGGTTATTCGGCAGTCACCGCCCAGCTGCCTTGCATTTCATGAGTCGCTGCTTCTCCTTCGTAACGGACGACGAAATGCGCTCCGGCCGCCCCCGCAGAAGAGGTTCCTTCAGTTGGTCCTTCTCCAGGACGTGTGATCAGGCTGACTTCGTATTCCGGCGCTGCTACCGCATTCGTATGGGTGTAACCTTGGTAGATGCAGAGGTAACCGTTGGCTGCCAGTGGGTTTTCCACGTTGCCTTTTTCGTCCCCCTTCCCTTCCTTCGAGCACTGGTTAGGGACTTTTTCACCGCCTTTTTCCTGCTCTTCCTTTGTGACGAATATGCCATGGTGATCGAGAAGAGGTGCTGCGAGCCGTATCGGGAATGAAAGCGAGCGGTATTCGTAGCTTTCCTTTGTTGCTGTATTGCCAGGATTTTCAGTGGTCCAGGTGCCCGTCTCGCTCGCGCCCTTCGGGAGCGTGCCACCGGCGGTCCAGGGGGAGCCTTCCTTGCCATTGCAGGCATAGGTCGTGGTGGTACCCGCCGTGAATTCGGAGCCGCCCTGTTCTGCGCATTCGGCTTCACCAGCTGGATATCCTTTGCTCGTCACGCTGGCGCCGGCTGCGCCTGCAGGGCCGGGAGGGCCAGCGGAACCAGTGCCCGCGGGACCTGTCACGCCCGTCGCACCTGTCGCACCCATTTCGCCTTTCGCTCCCGGCGTTCCGGCTGCTCCAGCTGGGCCCGTGCTACCCGTCGCGCCCTCGGGCCCGGGGGGGCCCTTGACGACCTTGGTCGTAGACTTCTTCTTCTTGGCGGTGGACGCCGTCAGCGTCGCGTGCGAGGAACCGCCGCCGCTGCTCGCGGCGTACGCGCCGCCGGTTACCGCGAAGATCATGGCCACAAAAGCCATGCTCGTCGCAGAGTTGATGTGCTTACGTAGTGCTGAGAGCATTTCTTACTTCTCCTCCTCGGAGTTCGGCCTGGAGGCGCTCAGCGCTACGCAGGCGGGTTGAGTGACGTTGTGAAAGATGCGGTGCGTGACGGCGCTCGCGGGCCCAAGCGCCGACTGCGGAGCCTGCTGCGACGGGCGCGGCATCACGCGGCCTCGCTCTCACAGCGCCCATGAAGACGGATGCTCTGCGCGACGCGCTCGCCCTTCGCCGTCAACGTCCAGGCGTTCGGCTCGCCCTTCAGATGCCCACCGCTGGTATTGGCGAGCAGCCCGAGACTCCGTAAACGGTGCAACAGCTTTGATATCTGCCCCGGGTCGGCGATCCCCGCCACGTCCCCGACCATCCGGTTGCTGGCACCCGGAGACTCCGCGACACCCTCCAGCACCCGCGCGGTGCGGTAGGTCAAGCGCATGCGCATACCCTCGAGCGGGTCCCGCACATCCCGTGGGGCTCCCCCGCGCACCCGCGGGACCACAGGCGCCGCAACGGAGACCGCAGCGGGCCGCCGCGACTGCTCACGCCGCGCTGCCGCGGGACCAAGGTAGGGCAGCACGATCATCCCCATCAACTCCCCCACAAGACCCGTGAGCGACCCACGATCCCCCCGCAACAGCCGCGCGTACACAATCGAGAACGCCGCGCCGACCAACCCCTCCGCCGTCAGCGGCGAGCACTCCGCGCCCCGCGCACCCTCCAAACGCCCCTCATCCACCACACCCGCGAGCTGCCCGAGGAGCTCCTCGCGACGTCCCAACAACCCCGGGTCCGCACGCAGCGCCTGCACCACACAGACCCGCGCGAGCACCGGCTCGCGATCGAAGAACGCCAGGATCACCGACAGCCCCGCACGCACCCGCTCACGCCACCCAAGACCCCCCAACCCCGCCGCAGCCAACTCAACCCCGACAAGACCGGCGACATCATCGAGAACCGCCGCCAAACACTCCTCACGATTCGCGAACAGTTCGTAAAAAGTCCTACGTGAGATCCGCGCACGCGACGTGATGTGCCCCACCGTCGCCTGCGCGTAACCGAGCTCGTCGATCGCGTTGACCGCACCCGCTATCAGCCGCGAGCGCTGAATCTCAAGCACCTGCGAGCGCGCAACCGCCCCACTCGCCAACTGCCGCCGCCGCAGCCTCACACCGCCCGCACCCGGACGCCCAGTGGTGGACCTCCGCGCCATCACGCGGCTCCCCACGTGAGTCCCACAACAGCACGGGGCCTCTCCCCCCGCGCGGGGGACCCCGAGCGCTGCGAGAACGCCCGGCTAGCGGCTAGATGCCGAGGACAAGAGAGAGAGAGAGAGAGAGAGATGCGTCAGGCAGCTGACGCATCTAGCAACGCGCCCCTCACGGGCTGCGAAGACCCCCGGCACGTATTCCCCTCTCGAAACCACGCTAAACCGACTCCCTCATCCGTTTGCGACCCAGTCCCTCATTCCCAACCATCACCCTGCTCGCGCTTTTGATGTCAACCGCAGGATGCGACGACCCAAACCCGATCCTATGTACATCAGGCACCCCGGTGGGATGACCATGACAAGGGCAACCGTACACCACCCGGCACCGCTTGTCAACCCCAGACGCACTAGCTACTTCCCCCAACCCCTCCACGGCCCGCGGCACCCACCCCGGCTCCACGGCCCAGGCGTCCCACCCGGGGCGCCTGCGGCCGGCGTCGTCCGCCTCCGCGGAAACGTCAGCGTGCGCTAAAGTCTTTGACAGTTCGCCGATCGTTTGTACGAGATCAGATCTCTTACACGGACGGCGGGAGCATTGGAGGCGAGGGTCGTAGATGGGGTCGCACTTGGGGTTCCAACCAGGGAGAGGGATGTGGACAGCGCCACCGCCAACCCGCACCTGAACGTCTTCGACCCCTACCGCGACCTCGGCCGTACACACGAGGACCAGCTCACCCGCGCGGCGATGATCGTCCTGCGGCTCGTGCCGTTCGCGCGCGAGACGCTGCTGCGGGCGATCGGCGAGCCCTCGCAGAGCGAACTGCCGGACTGCGCCGTGGACATGCAGGCCACGCACATCGTCGACGCCTCCGAGGAGAGCGCCTCCGGCGGGGAGGTCAAGCGCGGACGGCTGGTCTCGGTCTTCCTGACCCCCGACAACGAAGCGGCCGAGCCCGACGGCGAGGTCCGGGACACGAGCCGCGGACAGCGCTTCGACGGCGTGCTGCGCTTCGACCCCGAGCTCGTCGTGCTGCTGGAGAGCAAGGTCTGCACCCGCTGGGCGCGGCGCGACGGCCACCGCGTCGGTGAGCTCAACCTCGGCAGCGCGCGCTTCGCGCAGCGGCGCACGTGCGTGCTGCGCTGGCACGACCTGCTGGAGTCGTGGTGGCGGCTGGTCGAGCTCGGCGTCCTGGCCCCCGCCGAGCGCGCGCTCGTGCAGGACATGCTCGCCTACGCCCACCAGGACTTCGCGCACCTGCTGCCGTTCGGCTCGCTGCGGCGCGTCGGCGAGGACCCCGTGCGGCGCAAGTGGCGCCTGCGCGCGCTGCTGCGTGAATCCACGGGCCTCGCCCCCGAGCGCATCGGGCTCGCGCACGTGCGCCTGGACTCCGCGCTCGGCGCCGTCACCGTGCAGCGCGCGGCGCTTGACTTCGACGGGCAGGAGCTGCTGCTGCACATGTGGCCGGGCGAGCTCAAGCGCCAGGCCGACCACCTCTACAGCTCCGGGCTCGCCACACGCCTCGGCGAGCTCGACGCCGCCTCCGGACCCTGGCGCGTGGAGCCCCAGCCACAGCTCGGTTTCCGCAACGCCCCCGCCCGCACCCGCGTGTACCTCACGTGCCGCCTGGACGCCGTCACCTACGTACACCGCTGGCAGGGCGAGGATTTCAAACAGGTCGGCGCCCATCCGCCCGACACCATCCTCACAGAGCTGTGGCCGTGGATGCTGCGTCGCCGCTACGCCTCCGCCCGCGACAAAGCCCGCCTGGAGGCGTTCCTGCGCACGCTCGGGCGCCGCGCCGCGCACCTGCGCCCGTCGCTGCACGTTGCCCGCGCGTGGCCATTCGAGGAAGCCAGCCGCCTCGACGACGAGGGCCTGCTCGCAGGGGAGATCCGCGACGCGATCAACCTTGTGCTCGACCTGCTCGAAGAGCCCCCGATCCCCGCGCCCGCGGACACCGGACAGCCTCCAGAAACAGCCGGTGCACTCGGTCGTCTACGGTGAGCTGCGCATGGGGCGCCCCCGCGGGACCTCCGCCCCACCGAATGGCCGTCGAGCACCGCGAGAATCTCCACCCCTCAGCGATCCCCGGGGTGCGCGTCAGCGCTTGGCCGGGGCTGCGCGTCAGCGCTTGCGCTTCTTCTTGTGCGTCGCTTTCTTGTGTGTCGTTTTCTTGTGGTGCTTGGCCTTCTTGCTCTTCGGGCAGCCGGTGACCGCGATCTTCGTGGCCTCGTGGATTTCCGCGCCGTTCTGCGCGACGAATTCGGTTGGCATCGTGAGCTTGGTCTTGCAGAGGTTTCCGTGCGCGGCGAGCGCGGAATACTGGCCCTCGGGAAAGGTCAATTCGAAGCTGCCCACTGGCTGATCGGGGACCGTCTTGAACGTGCTGCTCGTGATCCCAGCCTTGTCGATGAACGTCGTCCCGACCAAGTCGATCGTCACGCCGTAGCCCTGCAGCACGATCACCAGCGACGGGAACGCTTCGCCGCCGTGGCTGACGAAGTACGCGGGGCCTTCCAGGGGGACGGGGATCAGTGGGGTGATCGCCTTCCCGTGCCCCACGATCGACCCGGGCGGGCACCCCGCGGGGTCGGCATCGAACTGTGCGCTGGTGCACGCCTTCTGCAGCGTCGTGAGCCTGGAGGGCAGCTGCTTGGGGAGTTCGACTTTGACCTTCGCGATGTTCGCCTGAGAGCCGAACGGCGCGATCGGGTAGGTGAGTTTCACTGCGAGGCTCTCACCGCTCGCCCTGCTCGTCTTCGCGGAGGTCGAGACCGAGAGTTTTGGAGCGAACTTCAGGTACGCGCAGTTCGTCACCTGGAACGGCACGCCGATCGTGTCCGTCCCGCCTTCGCTCGAGTGGATCGTTCCGGTGACTTCCATCTTCGAGCAGTTCGTCGGGTTGAACTGGAAGTCCGCGCGGGTGGTGATCGCGTTGACATGCTGGATTTCCAGGGGGATGCCTTCGATGCTCGTCGGGATCGCATCGGGTGTACCCGGGGGGTTTGACGTGATCGTGATTGCAGAGGTGATCGGGTTGACTTCGATCTTGCCCCTGACAAGCACACAGTCACACGCGGGATGGTTGTGAGCCGTTTTCGCGAGATCGAACGGGCCGGCCTTCGCCGGAACCTCGAACGTCAACCCGAACGGCGCACACCCGGATGTTCCGACCGTGCAGCTACCGCTGCCGTTATACGGGCCGGTGAGATAGAACTTCCCGCCCTTGACGGTGTAGGGGGTGCCGCCCACCCCCACGGAAACCGTGGTTTCTCCCACGAGACTGTTCGGGCCGCAGGCGCCCTGGTTGGCCTGCGGTTCGGGGCACAGTTCGATGTTCGAGAGGATCCCCGACAGGCCCGGAGGGAGATGCGCTTCCACGGACTGCAGGTTCTGTTCGCCGTCTTGGCGGGTCATCGTCAGCGTAAACGGCGAGAACCAGCCCGCGTTGACGCTCAACGCGCCACCCGTCAACGACGGGCTGAACGGCAAACTCGCGCCGGGACACGGGCTACCGCCCGGTTCGCTCAGGGTCTTCGGGCCGCTCGTGATATCGAACGTCGAGCTGACATGGCTCGGTTCGTTACCCGACCACGGCGCGAACGACGCACTAGTGGTATAGGCGCCGCAGCGCGACGGGTTCGCCAACGGCGCGCGTTCCCCACCGAAGAAATGCAGTTCGGCGTCTTCGAACGGCACCTGCGGGCTGTTTGCAAAAGTCGATACGATCTGCCCCAGCGCCTGGCAGGTCTGACCGGCGATCACTTCACCCGCCCCCTTGCACAGTTGCACTTCGCCCGCGAGCTTCGCCAGCACACCGGCCGTAGGATCTTCCGCGACGAGATACATCGCGAGCAACGAACCAAACGGGTTGGATTCCTGCGCCGCCAGGTATACAAAGCCCGTCAGCGGGTTCGGCAAATCGGGTGAGTGGATCGTGACTTCGCCGATCTTCGACGCGTTCGTACAGAAATTGATGCCGGGTTCCAACGGCGCCTCTTCGCCGGCCTGCAGCGCGTCGATACCGCCCGGGACACGCGGCGTGAAGCGCAGTTCGCCCGGCGGTTTGCTTTCGCCGGGAAGGTAGCCGACGAGGCCCTCAGAACAGGCTTCCAAACCATCCCCACTGGAAGGATTGATCGCGACACCCGCCGGCAACGCAACCACGATGTTCTTCACATCCGACGCAGACAGCCCTTCAGAGTCCAGGTCCACGGCCTGCGGGACGTGCACGTCAACCCTCAAGCCGCTGGGCTTGCTCGCTTCCTGAACATCGGGTGCCACCCTGACTTCCGGCTTGAACGGCAGGTCGTTGCAACCATCCAGCGCGGGCAGCGGTTCGCTCGGCAGGGCCGAGGTGAACACACCCTCTTGCATCCAGGAATCCGCTTCCACGGTCGTCTGCAACGGGCCCGTACACGACGTCGGCAACATCAGGAAGGGTGGGGGATGCTCTTCACCGAGACGGGTGCAAGGAGGCAGAGTTCCCTCGTTTTCAACCCTGTTGTAGAACTCTTCGTCGTCGATGCAGCTCCAGCCGCGAGAGTTATCGTGGCGCGGGTCGCCGGGGACACCCCAGAGCGTCACGCTGCTCGAAACGAACGTCACGGTCTGCGTGATGTTATCGACGCTGACCGTGACACCGTAATCGGAACCGCTACGCACAGAGGTATCGAGGAATACTGGGGTGCGTTCGAAGTAGAAACCGAACCGGGCCGGCTCCCCGATCAATGGTACAAGGTTGAACAACGGCACGACAAAGTGAAAAGGATTGTTCTTTCCGAGGTTCGGAACAAGGACACTTACCGCAGCGACCCCCACCGCCGTTTTTGCCGGACATTCATCCCATCCATGGTTCCCGAAGTTGTGCAAGAACAGTGTTTCCGAGCACTGCGGGAACACCGTCGGGTTACCGACCAAGCCCGGCGGGAGCTTGAAGTTCAAATCCTTCGCGAGCGCCGGCGGTTCACTCGGTACAGAGGTCTGGTTCAGGTCGAGCGTCGTCGTCAGCTGAAACGGGTGCGAGCCCGCCTGGGTATCGACGGCGCCATCGGGTTCTTCGGGGGTCAGTTCGTAGGCTTCGACACCGAAGGGCGTCGGTGCTTCGCTCACCACGATCGGGCGGGCCACCGAGACGCCCAGCGCGCCACCACCGGACACACCCGCATGGTTGACTTCGCCCGATTCGGCACCCGGCCGCACCTCGACCGAGATGACAACCCGGATCGACATATAGGGTGGGATGACTCTCGCGAATTCACAGCTGAGCGTCACCAGCGAGCAATCCACCGAACCGATACTATTACCACCAGATCCTTCTTGAGCTTCACCGGCGATCGCGGTTGCTTTCAGCCCTTGTGGGAGGGTGTCGGTAATACGCACCGGCGTGATGCCACCGTTCGCGTCTACGTCACCGAGGTTCTGCGCGGTCAATACGATCTGACCCTCGCCTTCGGGTGGAAGGTTCGTCGGGGCCGACCCCGAGTTCAAATGCCACCACGGCACCGCGGCAGCCGCCGGCGCGGCACTGACTCCCACGAGCGCGAACAACGCGACCGGGATAAATGCCAGAAGAGTACATGTGGATCGCTTGAACATTATTACTTTCTCCCCTTCGCCGACTTCTTGGCCTTTGTTTTCCTCTTTGCTTTCGCCTTGACGCATTTGCCGTGGCTTAACTTCTTCCCCTTGGGGCACTTCATTGTTTTTGTCTTCGTAACCCTTGCCGATACAGGCGGCGGGGGTGGCGCGAGATTACCGGGGCCGCTGAAAGTGGCGCTCGCGGGCGGAGCGTAAAGCGTGGGCTGAGGTGTAGGGGCGGGTTTGCAGGAGGCTTCGGTCGCACACGGCAGCGGCACTTCGGCGGAGGTCGGAAAACACGACGATTCGGTCGTGCATTCACGCGCATCATAGACATCATAATTGTTATCGTAATCCTGCGGCACCAGCCGTGAAGCAGTCAGGAAGAACACGTCACCGCCGCTTTCTGACGCATCAAGGAAGCCTGATTCTTGAGCGGATTCCCCCGAGGAGATCAGGTCAACACAGCCACTCGATCGTTCGCTGAACGTCGCATTTTCTTTGGTGCAGCTCCCGATACCCGGCGGCTCATACTCATACACGTCCCACGTACCGTTCACATCCTGGGGCACGAGCGCATCGTGACTGTTGAAGAACAACCGGCCACTGTCCGACAAATAACGCGGCTGGTAAACAGCACGATTGCCTGTATATTCATACGCCGTCCACGCCGGGACGTTCGCCGCGAGCCACCTCCCTGGTGGCCACACACTAGCCCCATCAAAGAGCTTCCCATGGTAACTTGAGCCATTTTCTTCACCCACCGGCTGCGCACCCGTCGGATTACATGAAGCGCACACAAGCTTACCGGTGAGGGCGTCATAGAGATACACCTCCTCATCAGGTTCGCCACTGTTGACATCGCGATTGTCATACCCCGTCAGAGACCGCATCGACATAAACTCCAGATAGCGACCATCCGGCGACGACCGAGAAGTATCCCTAGCAAGTGGAGCCCAGTCCTCACTGTCTTCACCCGAGAGCGCAGCGATGAAGCTCGGTGCTTCCCACGCGCTACCGTTGTAGTGATCCACATAGAGATTGCACATCCCTTCACCTTTACAGCTCCCGGGGACCGCGCCGTGTTCGGCGCCGTCGCCGAGAACCCCCTGCGCCACGAAATACACATACGAGCCGTCTTCGCTGGCGCCAAGCACCATTCCCTGCACTGCCGCGCCTTCAGTCAGGCGCGTCACCTTACCCGCCAGCGGTTCACTTGCACCACTGGTCACTTCAAACACGTAAAGGTCTTCATCCGTTTCTCCTCCCTGCTTGAAGAAGACCTTGGAGTCATCGCTGCTGGCGCCGACGAACAACGCTTTAGCCCCACTGATCCGCACCGTTTCCTTCCTCACCATGTCACGCATATACAGGGCGCTTTCGGTAGACCATACGACGCGCGAGCCGTCGTTGGAGATCACGTTCCTCGCGAAGCCTATGCTGGCATTTGCCACCGGGGCCCCGCCTTCGCTTTCAGGCAGCACGTTGACGAGCTGCAGTTGCCCGCCCGCCCACTCGTAGAGACTCCCTTCGGGGGCTCCTTCGATGAGAGAGGGTATTGGTCCGTTGGCTCGAGCTTGTTGGGAAGTGAGAAGAACGTGGCTGAGGTCAGGGGTAGCATCGAGGAAATGCACATTGCTTGTCTCGACCCCGGTGCTATCGCTGATTTCTCCGAACTTGGTGCCGGGTGGCACGTTCGCTTCCGTGACCAGCGGGGTGTAGCACGTGGCGGGCATCGCCTGACAGGTGAAGTCCGCGCGCACGTAGGGAGTCTGTTCCGTCGCTTCAGGCGAGAGCGGAGTGAATTCACCTTGAGACTGCACCAAAGCTCGCGACAAATCAGATGAAAAGAACGCATATTCAAAGCCATTGCCGATCGTGACACCCGTCGCGGCATCGTGAGGCGTCGCGATATCCTGAGAAGACCAAGACGAGCCACCACGCATGGAGAAGACCTGCACATTCGTCCCGTTGCCCAGCGGTTCCGATTCGGTCGGTAGATCCGTCCAAAACGTAAACGCGTCACCGTCCGCGGAAGCCTGGAACAGCCCAGGTTCACTGAACCCCTCGATCAACGCACCGTGCTTATCCGGCGGAGAAACCATCTCCCACTGACGACCATCGGGCAAAGCAAACGCGCTGCCGGAGAGCTGGGTCGTAAAGGTGTGCACGACTTCTTCACCCTTTTCGTTGCGTTCGCCTTCTACGGTCCCCAGCGCATTCGTGGCGACCACCCGGTAGTAGTAGACGGTGTCAGGCGTGAGGCTCTGCAGATGAATACTACGCAGAGCCTGGTAGACTTCCGCGGAGCCGACATCCGTCCCAGGCGGGACTGGCACATCGGTGCAAGATGTAGGGCTGGCCGCGCAGTTCACGATGCCGTACTGGAAGTAGGCACTCGTGTCTGTGCCCAGCGGATTGACCTTGGCGTTCAGCGTGGCGCTCGTGGCCGACACGCCTGACACCGACTCTTCGACAAACGCGGCCGCGACAGTCGTGAACGTCTGGTCGGGGCCATAAGCAGTGCAGGTTTTGCCCACTTCGCATTCGTTGCTCGCGAGCACTCTGTAGTGGTAAGTCGTATCGACCTTCAGGCCGCTCAGTTCGGTCGTGGCCGGTACAGGCGCCTCCCCGGAGCCGAGATCGCCAGGGGGAGTGCTCGACCCGTAGGATTCCGTTTCGCCGTATTCGAAGTGGTAGGTCGTTTCGCGACCGTCGGGGGTAACCTGCGCCGTCAACGTCGCGTGCGTCTGCCCCGCCTTTTCAGTCGACTTGACTTCCGCGGACTCGCCATCGATCTTGGGGATCCCGGGTGTCGTGACGACTTCATCGTTGACGCCCGCTTCGTCGGCATTCCCGTTGGCGTCAGCGGCATTGAGATGGTAGTAGTAGGTCGTGTTTGGCTGAAGACCTCTCAGGGTAGCGGTGACCTTCACGGGGCTCGTGCCCGAACCTATTTCCGCGGTAGTCTGTTCGCAGGGAACGCTCTGACCGTAGGAGGTGCTGGTGCCATATTCAAACCCACACGAGGTGACCTGGACACCAGCAGGGTTGACACTGCCGTCCAGTACGGCCGTAGTAGACCCCACACTGGAGGGCGCCTGCACGGTCGCACCGGGCACGACGATGCCCGGACCAAGGATATCCACGACACCGGGGGAGCTGTCGTCGGCTACGATCAGGTCTTCGCTGGAGTTGACCGCGGCGCTCACGAGGGAGCCACCCGGAGCGGCCCGTGTCTGTCCCTCTAATTCACCCGAGGGACCGAACTCTTCGACAACACCATTGTTCGTGAGATAAACATCCCCCGCGGAATCGACCGCGATACCGCTACCACGCCCACCTCCTTGAACGCTGATTTCAGTGATCAGGCTTCCAGACGGGGTGAACTGATAGATAGTGCCGGATTCATAACCGTAGATATCACCGCTGGAGATCGCGGCCAACCATTCAGGACCAGAAAATGTAGACAGGTATTTGTTCGCCGAGCTGAACACGTTGACTTCAGATTGGAAGTCGGTAGCGTCATAGACATCGCCGTTTGACTGATCGACGACCACGCTCTCATGGCTACTACCCTCACCGAGACTTCCTACAGGCGTGCCCGAGCCGTTCATTGTTTCGATATAGGCGCCCAAATGGTTAAACACGTAGACGACTTTATGATGGTTCGATTCTGCGTTCGGATCTTCCGAGGCGAGATACACATCGCCGGTCACGTCGCTGACCGCGACACTGCAGATATATTGCGCATCGAAGGAGCCTCCGGGGATGCTCAAGCCGCTGATCTGGGACTTGTAGGTGTAGGCGCCGGCGCCCGAAGGTTCAAAGATATCGATCGCGTTACTTCCGGGGTCGACGACATAGACATCCTGAGTCGCTGGATCGACCGTGACACCACACGCACCACCACTGAAAGAACCGGCAGGCGCCCCCGTGAACTGGGATATATATTTATGCGCGATCGCGGCCTGCGCTGGGGTGCTGACGAACACAAGCGAGCCGACTAGGCCGAGCAGTAAGGCGGCAACAGGCGCACCACTCCCTTGAGCCTGGAGCAGACCACGGAGCGCCGAGAAGAAACCGGTCTTCGGCATGAAAGCGGACTTCGCGCTGCGCTCTATGGGTTTCACTGTTGTGCCTTTCTCGTGGTGTAGCTGTGATCAGCCAGTTCGTGTGACGTGTCGTTTACACGGCTCCCCGGGGAGCAATGGCCCCCGGGGAGCCCCGCCTTACGCTTCCTTGGGAGCGGTAACGGCCCAGGTACCCGAGCCTTCCCCATGATCACCTGTGACAGCAAAAGACGCGATCGCCCCAGTCCTGCCACCTTTGCTTATGAGAAATTCCATCTCCAGTCCACCATTGGCGTACACACATAGATTGCCGGGTTCAGCGGTCGGGTTCGTAACCCTCCCTGCTTTGCACGCCCCCGTATTCGGAACAGGCCCTGCTTCTGTGACTTCTTCACCACTACCATTGATGTAATGCGATTCCGGAGATTTTTCCAACGGAATCACAAAGGAGGCCACCGGTACATTCAGTATGTGCTCGCCGAACGTTACCGGGACAGATTCTTCCCCTATCGGTCCAAACGACCACACGCCTGTCTCAGTCTTTTCAGGAGGCAGCATACCACCGGCGGTCCAAGGAGAGCCTTCTTTGCCGTTGCAGGCGTAGGTTGTTTTAGTCCCGGCCTTAAATTCCGAGCCGCCTTCTTTGCATTTTCCTTCTTTTTCACCCGAGAATTCGGTGCTCGTCACACTGGCGCCGGCTTTGCCTTCTTTGCCGGGCGTGCCTTCTTTGCCGTTTTCACCGTTGCTGCCATTGGTGCCGGCATTCCCCTGCGGCCCGGTGCCGCCGGCCTGTCCGGTTTCGCCTTTGGCTCCCGCGGGACCAGCCGGTCCCGTCGCGCCCTTGGGCCCGGCGGGCCCACGAGCGGGGGCTTTGGACTTCTTCTTGGCGGCGCTCGCCACCGGCGTGACCGAAGCGCTCGCTTTGGCGCCAGTCGAGCCGCCGCCGGGGTGGCTGGTCGCGGCGAACGCACCGCCCGTGAGGGCGAAGACCAGTGCCATCGTGGCGGCCACGTTGCTGTAGCTGAGGTGGGTGCGTATTGCTGAGAACATCGTCATCTCCTTCTCTGCTGAGAGTCGAACGTGCCGGCGCCCAGCGCTACGCACGTGAGTTGTCGAATTGAGTTGGTTGAGGCCGACGCGCGCATCAAGCCGCCCGCTCCTGGCCGTCAACGCCGGCGCCGATGCGCTGTGCGACCTCACGGCCCACAGGCGTCAGCTCCCACGCATTCGGCTCGCCCCTGACGTGGCCGCCACCGGTGTTCTGGATCAGCCCCAGGCGTTTGAGCCGCGCGAGCAACTTCGAGACCTGACCCTGATCCGCAACCCCAGCGTGCTCAGAGACCATCCGGTTACTAGCACCCGGCTGTGAAGCGATACCACCCAACACCCGCGCGGTGCGATAGGTCAGACGCATCGGAACATCACCCAGCGGGTCAAGCTCAACCGCCGCCCCAGCCCTGCCCGACGCTCGCGCGGCAAACACGGCCGACGGAGCAGGCACGGGGCGCTTGCGCTCGCGCCGCGCCGCAGCGACTCCCAGGTAGGGCAGCACAATCAAGCCCATCAACTCACCGAGCAACTCCGTCGGAGACCCAGGCTCGTTGCGAGCCAGACGCGCGTAAAGAATGCTGAACGCTGCACCCACCAACCCCTCAGCCGTCAGAGGAGTGCAGTCACCCGCCCGCGAAGAACCCTCCAGGCGACCCTCGTCGAGCACAGCGACCAGCCGCGCGAGCACCCGCTCGCGATACGCCAAAACCCGCGGGCCGCCCTGCACTGCCTGCACCACAGCAACCCGCGCCAACGTCGGCTCACGCTCAAAGAAACAGAGAATCACCCACAGGCCACCCCGCACACGCTCACGCCACGCAAGACCCTCCAAGCCCGCCGCCGCGATCTCCTCTTCGAGAGCTCCGACGACGAACTCCTCAAGCAGCGCGATCAAGCACGCTTCGCGGTTCTCAAACAACTCGTAAAACGTCCGCCGCGAAACCCGCGAACGAGCCGTGATATGCGCAACCGTCGTACGCGCACACCCATACTCCTCAATCGCGCCGACCGCACCCGCCATCAACCTCGAACGCTGAATCTCCGCAACCTGCGCCGCCGGCACGTCCGGCCGCGAGGACCGCGCGGACGCCTGCTCGGCGCGCCGGGCGCCCGTACGCGATATCGCCCGCGTGGGCATCATGCCACCCCCCACGCGCGGTGTGTCCCAGCTACGCCGCCAGTCCCAGCACAGGCCATCGCATGCGAAGCTCGCCGCCGGGACGTACCTTGTTGACCGCGGTTTCGGTCCTGCTCTAGATCGCGCTGGTCTCGAACAGCCCCGGCCCTGGTTACCGTACGTCGTACACAGCCCGAGGCCGGGCGAGACCCAACCCCCGCAAGCGGGGAACCGGGGCGGCGGCGCAGCGCGAAAAAGCTTGCGCTAGCGGCTAGCCGACTCGAACAAGAGAGAGAGAGAGAGAGAGAGATGCGTCAGGCAGCTGACGCATCTAGTGACACGCCCGCCCAAAGCGGTGCACGCGACCGGCACGTATCTCCCTCCCGAAACCACGCTAAGACATCTCCCTCATCGCTCTGACCAAGCCCCTCTCCCAAGCAAACAATCCTGCGAGCGCTTGATGTCAACCACAAAACGGCTTGACCCAAACCAGACCCTATGTATTGCCCGCGGCACCCAACGCCACGTGACAACGGCCATTATAAGCAGACTCGCAATCAGATGTCAAGCCCCCAGCTTTCGATCCGGCCCGCCGGTGCCCGCCTCGCCCCCTAGAGCGGCTGGACGGCGCCCTGCACCACGCGATCCCGCGCGAGCCGTGGTTCCCGACCGCAGCGCTCGTCGTCGAGATCGTCCCGCCCGGGCGATGAGAGCTGGAAGAAGCTCCCGTTCTACGCCGCCCACCGTGTCAACGAGGTGCTGATCGTCGATCCCACCGAGCGGACCGTCCACTCGCTCGGTCTCGCCGACGGCGAGGACCGCGCACTGCGGCGCAGCGGGCTAACCGACCTCGGCCCGGCGGAGCTCGCCCAGCGGATCGACTGGCCGTAGACGGGGACTCGCCTACCCTCGCGCGTCACTGCTTGTGCTGCTTCTTCTTGTGCGTGGCTTTCTTGTGGTGCTTGGTCTTCTTGGTCTTGGGGCAGCCGGTGACCGCGATCTTCGTCGCCTCGTGGATTTCCGCGCCGTTCTGCGCGACGAATTCGGTTGGCATCGTGAGCTTGGTCTTGCAGAGGTTCCCGTGTGCGGCCAGGGCGGAATCCGGGCCCTGGGGAAAGGTCAGTTCGAAGCTGCCGACGGGCTGGTCGGGGACCGTCTTGAATGTGCTGCTCGTGATCCCAGCCTTGTTGATGAACGTCGTCCCGACCAGATCGATCGTCACGCCGTAGCCCTGCAGCACGATCACGAGCGATGGGAATGCTTCCCCGCCGTGGCTGACGAAGTACGCGGGGCCTTCCAGGGGGACGGGGATCAGCGGGGTGATCGCCTTCCCGTGCCCCACGATCGACCCGGGCGGGCACCCCGCGGGGTCAGCATCGAACTGAGCGCTGGTGCACGCCTTCTGCAGCGTCGTGAGCCTGGAGGGGAGCTGCTTGGGGAGTTCAACTTTGACCTTCGCGATGTTCGCCTGAGAGCCAAACGGCGCGACCGGGTAGGTGAGCTTCACTGCGAGGCTCTCACCGCTCGCTCTGCTGGTCTTCGCGGAGGTCGAGACCGAGAGTTTCGGAGCGAACTTCAAGTACGCGCAGTTCGTCACCTGGAATGGTACGCCGATCGTGTCCGTCCCGCCTTCGCTCGAGTGGATCGTCCCGGTGACTTCCATTTTTGAGCAGTTCGTCGGGTTGAACTGGAAGTCGTTGCGGGTGGTGATCGCGTTGACGTGCTGGATTTCGAGGGGGATCCCTTCGATGCTCGTCGGGATCGCATCGGGGGCACCCGGGGGGTTTGACGTGATCGTGACCGCGGACGTGAGCGGGTTGATTTCGATCTTGCCCCTGACGAGCACGCAGTCGCACGCGGGATGGTTGTGAGCCGTTTTCGCGAGATCGAACGGGCCGGCCTTCGCCGGGACCTCGAACGTGATCCCGAACGGGGCGCACCCGGACGTTCCAACCGTGCACCCGCTCGTGCCGTTGTAGGGGCCGGTGAGATAGAACTTCCCGCCACTGACCGTGAACGGCTCACCACCGACACCCACAGCAACGGTCGTTTCGCCGATCAGGCTATTCGGGCCGCACGCGCCCTGATTGGCCTGCGGTTCGGGGCACAGTTCCACGTTGGAGAGGATCGCTGACAATCCCGGGGGCAGATGCACTTCGAGCGACTGCAGGTTCTGTTCGCCGGAGGAGCGGGACATCGTCGCGTCAAACGGCGAGAACCAGCCCGCGTTGACGCTCAGCCCACCACCAGTCAACGACGGGCTGAACGGCAAGCTCGCCCCGGGACACGGGCCGCCGTTGGGGCCGCTCGTGATATCGAACGTTGAGGACGCCTCGACTGGTTCGTTACCCGACCACGGCACAAGCGTCGCGCTCGTCGTGTAGGCGCCACAGCGCGACGGGTTTGCCAACGGTGCGCGTTCCCCACCAAAGAAATGCAGTTCGGCGTCTTCGAACGGCAACTGCGGGTTGTTGGCAAAAGTCGTTACGATCTGCCCCAGCACCTGGCAGGTATAACCATCGATAACTTCACCCGCGGCCTTGCACAACTGTACTTCGCCCGCGAGCTTGACCAGCGAACCAGACACGGGGTCTTCCGCGATGACATACATTGCCATCAGCGAACCGAACGGGTTCGATTCCTGCGCCGCCAAGTACACAAAGCCCTTCAGCGGGTTCGGCAAATCGGGCGTATGGATCGTGACTTCGCCGATCTTCGACGCGTTCACACAGAAATTGATACCGGGTTCCAACGGCCCCTCTTCGCCGGCCTGCAACGCGTCGATACCACCCGGGACACGCGGCGTGAAACGCAGTTCGCCCGGCGGATGGCTTTCCCCCGGGAGATAGCCGACCAAGCCCTCAGAACAGGTTTCCAAACCATCCCCAGCGGAAGGATCGATAGCGACACCCGCAGGCAACGCGACCGTGATGCCATTCACATCAGACGCAGACAACCCTTCAGCGTCGAGATCCACGGATTGCGGGACGTGCACGTCGACCTTCAACCCGCTCGGCTTGCTCGCTTCCTGCACATCGGGCGTGACCCTGACTTCCGGCTTGAACGGCAACTCGTTGCAACCATCAAGCGCGGGCAAAGGATCAACCGGATTCTGCGGGAAGTCCTGGAACACACCCTCTTCTCGCCACGAGTCCGCTTCCACGCTCGTCTGCAACGGTCCCGTGCACGACGTCGGCGACACCAGGAACGGAGCGGGATGCGTTTCCCCAAGCGGGGTGCAGGGCCGCATCGATACCGGTTCGTAGAAATCCCCGTCATCGATGCAGCTCCAGCCACGAGAATTATCATGGCTGGCTGCTCCCGGGACACCCCAGAGCGTCACACGACTGGAGATAAAAGTCACGGCCTGCGTGATGTTATCGACGCTGACACGCACAGCATAACCATCACCGGTCAGTACGGAGGTGTCGAGATACACTGGGACGCGAGTGTAATAAAACCCGAATCGCGCCGGCTCACCAACCTCGGGCACGATGTTGAACAACGGCACCACGAAATGAAGCGGGTTGTTGGCGAGATTAGGGACCAACACCGTTATCGCGGCGACACCGATCGCCGTGTTCGCGGGACATTCGTCGCTGAAACGGTTCGCGTTCTGGTGCAGGAACAAGGCTTCCGAGCACTGAGGGAACACCGTTGGGTTCCCCACCAGCCCAGGAGGCGTATCGAAGTGCAGATCCTTCACCAGCGCGGGCGGGTGCGCCGGTTCGGCGGACTGGTCGAGCGCCAGCGTCGTCGTGAGCTGAAACGGGTGCGAGCCCGCCTGCGTATCAGCGGCACCGCCTTCTTCTTCGAGGCTCATTTCGTAGTCTTCGACACCAAACGACGGTTCTGTTTCACCAATCGTAAGCGGACGCGATACCGAAGCGCCGCGCGCACCACCACCAGTGACACCGGCCTGGTTGACTTCGCCGGATTCCGCGTCCGGCTGCACCTCGACCGACACAATGATCTGGATCGTCACATACGGTGGGACGACACCCGCGAATTCACAGCTCAGCGTCGCGAGCACACACTTCACCGAACCAAACTTCGTAGCGTTCGAACCATCTTCGACTTCTTCGCCCTCGTACGCAGCGCCGATACCCGTCGCCCGCAGCCCGGCCGGGAGCGTGTCCGCGATCCGCACCGGTGTGATCGCGCCGTCCGCGTCGGCGTCACCGAGATTCTGCGCTGTCAACACGATCTGACCCTTGCCTTCGGAGAGAAGGATCACCGGAGCCGACCCCGACGTGATGTGCCACCACGGCTCAGCGGCGGAGGCGCAGGATACCGAGAAAGCGAGGGTGCTGAGCACAACGCTGAGCGCTATGAGCGTACGCATCTTGACAGTCATCGGCCTGCCCTCCCGCCGTTGCCGGCCTTCTTCGCTTTATGCGCGGGGCCATAGTCCTTCCTGGCCCGCCCTTCACACACCGCACGCTTCTGCTTCAGTCTCTTCCTGCACGCCTTCAGGGCGTTGACGAGTTTTTGAGCACGCGTCAACGGCCTCGCCTTCGGCTTCGTAACAGGAGCCGCGGGTAGCGGGGCGATGTTGCCAGGACCGCTGAACGTCGCACTCGCCGGGGCACCATAGATCGAGGGCGGCGGTTCCGGAGCCCGTTTGCACGACGCTTCAGTCGTACACACAGGCGGCGCTTCAGCAGGCGTCGGGAAACACGCGGAGGAACTCGTGCATTCACGCGCATCATACACGTCCAGGCTGTGATCAAAGTCCTGCGAAACCAATTGCGAGGCCGTCAGGAAAAACACGTCACCACCCGTTTCCGAAGCATCAAGGAACGCAGTTTCTTCACTGGATTCACCCGAAGAGATCAGGCCGACACAACCCCCCGAGCGAGCACCAAACGTCGTGTTGCTCGTTGTGCAGGTACCGAACCCCGGCGGCTCATACTCATACACATCCCACGTACCGTTGACATCCTGCGGAACCAACGCTTCACGACTATTGAAGAACAGACGTCCACTGTCAGAAAGATAACGCGGCTGATGGATGCCCTGACTGAGTTCGAACATCGTCCAGCCCGGCACGTCAGCAGACAACCAGGTGGTTTCGCTCCACACCCTGCTGCCGCCGGCGAGTGGCATCGTTTCGTGAATATCGCCACCGTATTCCTGGCCCACCGGTCGCGCACCCGTCGGATTACACGACGCACACACCAGCTTGCCCGTCAGGGCGTCATAGAGGAAGAGCTCCTCATCAGCATGTTTACCGCCCGCTTCATCGACATCGGTGTTGTCATAGCCCGTCAGCGACCGCTGCGACATGAACGCCAGGTAGCGACCATCCGGCGAGGACCGCGACGTATGCTGGGCTAGATGACTGTACTTCCAGTCGGGACTATCAGCGCCCGACAGCGCGGCGATGAACCGCGGTGCTTCCCGCGCACTGCCATCATAATGCTCGACGTAGAGGTTGCACATCTGCGCTTCGCTGGGGACCTGTGCGTCACCGCAGTCCCCCTGGCTCGCGCCCGCTTCGGCGCCATCACCGAGAACACCGTTCGCGACGAAGTAGACGTGGGATCCGTCTTCGCTCGCGGCCAACACTGCGCCCTGGACATCGACGCGTGCGCCATCGGGGTTGCTGTCGGTCGTCAGATCGCTCAGATCACACTTCAGCTTCTGCTGACCGGCTTCTTGCACTTCCACCATCTCGCACGCGTAGAGGTCCGGTTCGGTGAAACTCCCGCGGGAGCTCGCGGTCAGGTGCTGCGTATCGGTGAAGAACACCGTTGACCCGTCGCTGCTGGCCATGTCGAACTCCGGATCGGCGGGTTCGCTGCCGCACGTGACTTCTTTCAGGCACTGCGCTTCGGGGAGATCGAGACGCACCGTTTCCCCAGTAGTCATATCGCGCATGTATAGAGCATCACCACCGTTATGTACTGCATGTGACCAGATCACACGCGAACCATCTTCTGAGATCGCGTTGCGCGTTTCAGCTCCATTGGCCAAGAGTCCAAAATCAGCGCCCAGCTGGACATCAGCCACCGGGACCCCGCCTTCGCCGGCGGGCAATATGTTGACGAGCTGCAACCGCCCATTCGCCCACTCGTAGAGGCTATATTCAGGGGCTCCTTCGATCAGGGCGGGGGCTTTGACGTGATTGTTAACGGGAACTGACGTCAGCAGCACATGACTCAGGTCCGGCGTGGCGCCGATGAATCGCACGGGGCCTTCTTCGGTCGACGTGTTATGTCCCGTTTCGCCGAACTTGGTGCCCGGCGGCACATTTGCTTCCGTTACCAGCGGTGTGTAGCACGTCGCGGGCGTCGCCTGACAGGTGAAGTCGGCACGCAGATACGGCGTATCTTCGCTGGCTTCAGGAGATGCTTCTTCGCCCGTCAGCGGCGTGAATTCGCCCTCCGGCTGCACAAGCGCAAGCGACAGATCAGGCGAGAAGGCCCGATATTCAGTTCCGGTGCCAAATGGGACACCGGTCCCGGTATCGTGACGCAGCGCGGGATCCTGCGAAGACCACGCGGTATTACCGCGCGTGGAGAGCACCTGCCCAAAGTTCGTGTACCCACGAGGGTTTGATTCGATCGGAGACCCCGTCACATACGTGAACGCGCTGCCATCAGCCGCGGCCTCGATCACCCCTTCTTCACCGATCGGCGCGATCACCGCACCGTGCTTGTCCGGCGGAGAAACCATCTCCCACTGACGATCATCGGGCAGCACGAGCGTGCTGCCCGAGCGCTGTGTCGTGAACGCATGCACGATTTCTTCACCCTTTTTACTATGTTCGCCTTCGACTGTCCCGAGCGCGTTCGTGGCGATCACGCGGTAGTAGTAAGTGGTGGAGGACGTGAGGTTTTGCACATGGGCGCCCAGGGCCTGGTAGCCTTCCGCGGAGCCGATATCCACTTCGGGCGTATCGGTGCAGGATGCCGGACTGCTCGCGCAGCTCATAGTGCCGTACTGGAAGTAGGCGCGCGTGTCGGTGCCCAGCGGATCGACCTGCGCGTCGAACGTTACGCTCGTGGCCGACACTTTGGAAACCGACGACCCTTCTATAAGAGCAGCCGCGACCGTCGTAAATTCGTGGTCGGGACCGGGGATCGTGCCGTATTCGTTGCTCGCGACGATCCTATAGTGGTAGGTCGCACCGACCTTCAAGCCGCTCAGTTCGACACTGACGCCTTCTTCGGCAAAACCAGCCGCGATAACACCGTCGGGAATCGGGACACTCGACCCGTAAGACTCCGTTTCGCCGTATTCGAAGTGGTAAGTCGTTTCGCGACCGTTGGGGGTGATCTGCGCCGTCAGCGTCGCGTGCGTCTGCCCCGCTTTTTCAGTTGACTTGACTTCCGCGGACTCGCTGTCGACCTTCGGGACCCCGGGCGTCGTGAAGACCTCATCGTTGGTGCCCGCTTCATTAGCATCACCGTTTGCGTTGACGGCATTCAGACGATAGTGATAGGTCGTGTCCGGCTGCAGGGGGCTCAGGGTCGCGGTGACCACCACCGGGCTCGTCCCATTACCGACAGTCTGTTCGCAGGGTACGCTCTGACCATAGGAGGTGCTGGTGCCGTATTCAAACTCGCACGAGGTGACCTGGACACCCGCCGGGTTGACGCTGCCACCTACCGCAGCGGTCGTCGGGCTCGTGCTGGACGGCGCCTGAGCAGTCGTACCGGGCACGACGAAGCCTGCGCCGAAGATATCCACGACACCGGGGGAACCAAAATAGCCGAAGGAGTTGCGGTCAACGACGAAGAGATCCCCGCTAGAGTTGACCGTGGCGCTCTGGGGTTTGCTGAAAGGACCACCCGGGGTACCACGCGTTTCCCCCTCCAATTCACCCGCAGGACCAAACTCTTCGACAGGGAGCGCCAACCCATCTTCTTTGCTCGTTCTGCGAAGGTTTCCTTCATGAGTGACATACACGGCTCCCGCGGAATCGACCGCAATGCTGTTCTCTTCACTTTGGGGCACAGTGATCTGGGCGATCTGGCTTCCAGACGAGTTGAACTCATAGACACCCCCCCTGCTGTAATCATAAGTATCGCCGCTAGAGTCCGTAGCCAACCACTCGGGTTCAGGCACGGTGAACTGGGACTGATATTCGTTCGCCGAATTGAAGCGATCGACAAGGCCATAAAAACTGCTGGCGACATAGACTTCGCCACTTGACTGATTGA
Organism: uncultured Solirubrobacterales bacterium; assembly: GCA_963706545.1. Lineage (GTDB taxonomy): Bacteria > Actinomycetota > Thermoleophilia > Solirubrobacterales > Solirubrobacteraceae > Palsa-744. Next base: position 3,313,820 of record OY970161.1, on the reverse strand, counting down.
CAGCTACGTTAGCCACATATCCGCCGCTACCGAACCCTCCCTGAGGCGTGCCGCCTTCTTTGGGCGTACCCGAACCATCGATCGTCTTGATCCAGTCGCCCATCGCGTTGAACACATAGACCCATTCATTAGGACCATTTGGAATACTAAGATCTTCTGGCGCTTTACCAGTGACGTACACGTCACCAGTCACGCCACTGACCGCGACCGAGCAGGGCTCCTCGGGGAATTCCCTGCTGCCAAACGGGCCTGTGGGGATGCTCGTCCCGCTGATCTGAGACTTATAAGTATAGACGCCGGCGCCTGAGGGTTCGAAGATGTCGATCGCGTCATTTTCGGGATCGGCGACATAAACATCCTGAGTCGCAGGATCGACCGCCACACCACACACGTTGGCACCGAACGAACCACCCGGCGCCCCCGTCAGCTGCGAAAGATACCTATGCGCCACCGCCGCCTGTGCAGGCACACCGGCAAACACAAGCGAGCCCAGGACGCCGAGCAGCAAAGCGACGATGGGCACACCACTCCCTTGAGCATGGAACAGACCACGGAGCGTCGCGAAGAAACCGGTCTTCGGCGAGGAAGCGGAATTCGCGTCGTGCGCTGTGAATTTCACTGTCGTACCTTTCTCATGCATGGGAGCCCGTAAATGTTAGTTCGTGTGAAGTGTCTTGGTATGAGCCGGAGCCCGGACGACAGCGGTGCCACCCGGACTCCTGGCTCTGATTGTTTACGCGGCGGGAGCGGTCACCGCCCAAGTGCCATAGCCCTGCCCCTCACTACCAGTCACAAGGAACCGCCCAATCGCTCCGGTCGTGCCCGCACCCCCTGAGGGCTCGCCAACGACAGGGGCGGGATTAAAGATACCTCCGGTATTAGCTTTTGTTTCGAGCAGCCTATCGGCGTAGACACAGAAGTTGCCGGGCGCCGCGGCCGGGGTTTGGGCGGACCCCAGGCACGCACCTACAACCGACGGTTCTATTTCTTCTTCTAGGTCAGTCGTTTCGTCCAAGATGACTTCTTTGCCCAGATGATTGATGAAGTGGACTTGGCATGGTTGTGTCCTTGTCGCCGGTTCTTCCTCACAGCCTGCCCCGCTCAAAGGATTGGCCAACGGGATCGCGAATGAAGCAATCGTCACTCTCAGTGATCCGCCTTCCGGAATAGATGCTTGCGCAATAGGTCCAAACGACCACGCACCGGTCTCGGTCTTTTCAGGGGGAAGCGTGCCACCAGCGGTCCAAGGCGAGCCTTCCTTACCATTACAGGCCTTGGACGTGCCGTTAGCAGCGGTGAACTTCGTACCGCCTTCGGGACATTCGGTCGTAGAGGCTTTGGCGCTGGTGACGCTGGCACCAGATTCGCCCTTTTCGCCCTTTTCACCATTGCTGCCCGCGTTACCCTGCGGACCCTGCGGACCAGTTCCGCCCGCGGGACCTGTCGCTCCCGCCGGCCCTGTCGCCCCGGTAGCGCCCTTGGGCCCGGCGGAGCCTCTGACCACTTTGGACGCGGGCTTCTTCTTCTTGGCGGCGCTCGCTATCGGCGTGACCGAAGCGCTCGCTTTGAAGCCAGTCGAGCTGCCGCCGGGGTGGCTGGTTGCGGCGAACGCGCCGCCCGTGAGGGCGAAGACCAGCGCCATCGTGGCGGCCACGTTGCTGTAGCTGAGGTGGGTGCGTATTGCTGAGAACATCGTCATCTCCTTCTCTGCTGAGAGTCGAACGTGCCGGCGTCCAGCGCTACGCACGTGTGTTGTCGAGTTGAGTTGGTGCAGGCCGAGGAGCGCATCAAGCCGCCCGCTCCTGGCCGTTGACGCCGGTGCCGGCGCCGATGCGCTGTGCGACCTCGCGGCCCACGGGCGTCAGCTCCCACGCATTCGGCTCGCCCCTGACATAGCCACCACCGGTGTTCTGGATCAGTCCCAAGCGTTTGAGCCGCGCGAGCAACTTCGAGACCTGACCCTGGTCCGCGACCCCAGCGTGCTCAGAGACCATCCGGTTGCTGGCACCCGGCTGTGAGGCGATACCGCCCAGCACCCGCGCGGTGCGGTAGGTCAGACGCATCGGAACATCCCCAAGCGGGTCAAGCTCCACCGCCGCCCGCCTACCCGACGCTCGCGCGGCAAGCTCAGCCGGCGGGGCAGGCACAGGACGCTTACGCTCGCGCCGCGCCGCCGCAACTCCTAGGTAAGGCAGCACAATCAAGCCCATCAGCTCGCCGAGCAACTCCGTCGGGGACCCAGGCTCATTGCGAGCCAAACGCGCATAGAGAATGCTGAACGCCGCACCCACCAAACCCTCAGCCGTCAAAGGCGTGCAGTCGTCCGCCCGCGAAGAGCCCTCCAGGCGGCCCTCGTCGAGCACAGCGACCAGCCGCGCGAGGACCCGCTCGCGATACGCCAACACCCGCGGACCACCCTGCAACGCCTGCACCACAGAAACCCGCGCCAACGTCGGCTCACGCTCAAAGAAACAGAGAATCACCCACAGGCCGCCCCGCACACGCTCACGCCACGCAAGACCCTCCAGGCCCGCCCCCGCGATCTCCTCCTCGAGCGCCCCGACCACGAAATCCTCAAGCAGCGCAATCAAGCATGCCTCGCGGTTCTCGAACAGCTCGTAGAACGTCCGCCGCGAAACCCGCGAACGAGCCGTGATATGCGCGACCGTCGTGCGCGCACACCCATACTCCTCGATCGCGCCGACCGCACCCGCCATCAACCTCGAACGCTGAATCTCCGCGACCTGCGCCGCCGGCAGATCGCGCCGCAAAGACCCCTGCTTAGCACGCCGAGCGCCCGTACGCGATATCGCCCGCGTGGGCATCATGCCACCCCCCACGCGCGGTGTGACACAGCTACGCCGCCAGTCCCAGCACAGGCCAACGCATACGAGGCTCGCCGCCGGTACGTACCTTGTTGACCGCGGTTTCGGTCCTGCTCCAGATCGCGCTGGTCTCGAACAACCCCGGCCTTGGTTACCGCACGTCGTACACAGCCCGAGGCCGGGTGAAACCCAACCCCCGTGAGCGGGGAATCGGGGCGTCGCCGCAGTGCGAAAAAGCTTGCGCTAGCGGCTAGCCGACTCGAACAAGAGAGAGAGAGAGAGAGAGAGATGCGTCAGGCAGCTGACGCATCTGGTGACACGCCCGCCAGAGGCGGTGCACAGGACCGGCACGTTTCTCCCTCCAGAAACCACGCTAAGACATCTCCCTCATCGCTCTGACCAAGCCCCTCTCCCAAGCAAACAATCCTGCGAGCGCTTGATGTCAACCACAAAACGGCTTGACCCAAACCAGACCCTATGTATTGCCCGCGGCACCCAACACCACGTGACAACGGCCATTATAAGCAGACTCGCAATCTGATGTCAAGCCCCCTTGTGCTGAGGGCTCAGCGGTGGCTACTGCGTACTGGCCCGCAGAGCCCCCAGGTCCCGCGCCCGCCGGCGCCGGACGGCCTCCAGGAACAGCCGGTGTACGCGGTCGTCCGGGGTGAGCTCCGCATGGAACGCGACGGCCAGGCGCTCGCCCTCGCGGGCCGCGACCGGGTGGCCGTCCACCTCCGCGAGGATCTCCACCCCAGGGCCGTGGGCCTCGATCCACGGTGCGCGGATGAAGACTCCGCGCAGCGGACGAGCGGGCGGGTCCGATACCGACGGAGCGGGCGAGTCCGAGATCCCCCGCATCCGCACGTCCGCTTCGAAGCTGCGGGTCTGGCGACCGAACGCGTTGCGTCGTGCGCGCAGGTCCATCAGCCCCAGGTGCTCGCGGTCGAGCATGATGAGCCCCGCGCACGACCCGAGCACGGGCACCCCCCGGCCCCCCGGCGGCGGGGCGCACAGCTCGCGCAGCGGCTCGGCCAGGCCCTCGCGCTCGATTCCCAACGTCATCGTCGTGGACTCCCCCCCGGGGATCACGAGACCGTCGAGGCCGTCGAGGTCAGCGGGCACCCGCACCTCGCGCACGCGCGGGGGGGTGGGCCCCAGTCTCCGCAGCACCCGCGCGTGCGCCTCGAAGCCGCCCTGCAGCGCGAGCACCCCCACCAGCGGTGCGCCGTCGTCTCCCACTGCACCCGCTCCGCGCGTCAGGGCGCTTACCAACCCCGGGACGCCAACAGCTGCTCGCCCTGAAGCTTGGAGCTCTCCAGGCTCGCCATCGCCGTGCCGAGGCCGCGCGAGGCACCCGCCACGCGCGCGGGGTCCTGCCAGTGCGTGGTGGCCTCCACGATCGCACGCGCGCGGCCGGGGGGGTCCTCGGACTTGAAGATGCCCGAGCCGACGAACACCCCTTCGGCGCCGAGCGCCATCATCAACGCAGCGTCCGCGGGCGTCGCGATGCCGCCCGCGCAGAACAGCACGACCGGCAGGCGCCCCTCCGCGGCGACGCGGCGCACGAGCTCGAGCGGCGCCCCGTGGGCCTTGGCGGCCGTGGCGAGCTCGCTCTCCTGCAGGACGGCCAACCGGCGCAGCTCACCTGTGATCAGGCGCATGTGGCGCACCGCCTCGACGATGTCCCCGGTGCCCGCCTCGCCCTTGGAGCGGATCATCGCCGCGCCCTCTCCGATGCGTCGCAGCGCCTCGCCGAGGTTCGTGGCACCGCACACGAACGGCACCTTGAAGGCCCACTTGTCGATGTGGTTGGCCTCGTCCGCGGGCGTCAGCACCTCCGACTCGTCCACGTAGTCCACGTCCAGCGCTTCGAGCACCTGCGCCTCCACGAAGTGGCCGATGCGCGCCTTGGCCATCACCGGGATGCTCACCGCCTCCTGGATGCCCGCGATCATCTCCGGGTCGGACATCCGCGCCACCCCCCCGTCGCGGCGAATGTCCGCGGGCACCCGCTCGAGCGCCATCACAGCCGCGGCGCCGGCGTCCTCGGCGACCTTCGCCTGCTCGGGGGTGACCACGTCCATGATCACCCCGCCCTTGAGCATCTCCGCCAGCCCGGCCTTGACCGTGAACGTCGCCTCGTCGCGCATGGGGTGAAGTCTAGGGCCTGGCCCTGGCTACTTCAGCCGGAACGCCTTGATGCGGTCTTCGTAGGAGGCGCTGTCGCGCGAGTACACGCCGTACGCGAGCGCCTGGATGAGGCTCAGCAGCGCCGCGTGGGAGCGCACGTACGCGGGGCTGTTGGAGGAGTAGTACAGCTTGATCTGCGCGAGCTTCGCGACCTCCGAGAGGGTCGCGTCGGTGACCGCCGCCGTGCGTGCCTTGCGGTGGCGCGCGAGCTTCATCGCGCGCACCACCAGCGGGTGCGGGCGGCCCGCGGAGAGGCCGATCACGAGCGTCCCTTCGTCGATCCGCCCGAGGCGGCTGAGCGCCTCCTGGGAGGGACTCGCCACGACGTCCACGCGCAGGTCGAGCAGCATCAGCAGGTGGCGCAGGTAGCTGGCGAAGAACGCCATCTGGTCGGTGCCCGCCACGAGCACCTTCTCGGCGCTCACCACGGCGTCGATCAGCGCGTCCACCGACTCGCGGGAGACCTTGCGTGCGGTCTCCTCGACGTTCAGGTGGTCGGCCGCCAGCGCCGCCTCGAACTCGGTCTGGTCGAGCGAGAACAGCGGCGTCGAGCTGCCGCCGCCGATGGCCGGGGGGGGACCCGAATGAACGCGCCGGTACTCCTCGCGCGCCGCGGCCTGTAGCTCCGGGAAGCCCTCGAACCCGAGCGCTTGGGAGAAGCGCACGACCGTCGAGCTCGACGTGTTCGCGCGCCGGGCGAGCTCCTCTGCGGTCTGGAAGGCCGCCTCGTCGAGGTGGTCCACGATGTACTGCGCCACGTCCTTCTGGGAGCGCGAACACTGCTCGAAGCGCGTCTGGATGTACTTGGAGAGGCTCTGGTTCTCGCCGGCCTTGCCGTTGAGGGGCACCTCGACCGTCGGGGCTGCAGCTGTTCGCTTCACGGCCCCCTTGTTCGACGTCCGTGGCTCGGACTCCTCCCGCGGCGGCTCGGATCTTCGGGTGGAGCGCTCGCGGCGCTCGCCGACCTGGCGCGCATGTGGCTCGCGGCGCAACACTCAGCGCAGCGTCTGCGCGAGGCGCACGAAGTAGTCGAGCGCGGCCGGGTTCGCGAGCGAGTTGACGCTCGTGGTCTCCCCCGGCTCGGCTCCCATCAGGATCCGCTTCACCGGCACCTCGAGCGCCTTGCCCGAGAGTGTGCGCGGCACCTCCTCGATCTGCAGCACCCTGTCCGGCACGTGCCGCGGCGAGCAGTCCTCGCGGATGCGCCGCTTGATCGCTGCCGCCCTCGCCTCGTCCAACTTCGTCCCGGGGCTCAGCACCACGAACAGCCACATCTCGGATTCAAGCCCCCCCACCCGGTGGGCGTCGGTCGGGTTGGCCTCGATCCTGGGCGGGATGTCTACCACGAGCGCGTCCACCACCTCCTCCACCGCGTTCGCGGCGCGGTAGATCTCGCTCGTGCCCATCCGCACCCCCTGGCGGTTGATCGTCGCGTCCGAACGGCCGTAGATCACCGCGCCGCCGCGCGGGGTGATCTTGATCCAGTCGCCGTGGCGCCACACCCCGGGGTACATCGAGAAGTAGCTCTCGCGGTACCGCTCCCCCACTGGCTGTCCCTCGCCTGACGCCCCGTCGGCGACGTTCGTGGCTGCGGGCGTGTCCGGTGCTCGATCGGCAGGCGCGTCGGGAGTGGGTGCGTCGTGGGCGGGCTCGTCACCCCAGAAAAACAGCGGCATCGACGGCAGCGGCTCGGTCAGCACCAGCTCGCCCACCTCGTCGGTGAGGCTGCGGCCCTGCTCATCCCAAGCCTCCACCGCACACCCCAACACGCGGCACTGCAGCTCGCCTTCGTACACCGGCAGCAGCGGGCAGCCGCCGACGAACGCCGTGCACACGTCCGTGCCACCGCTCGTCGAGAACAGCCACACGTCCGGCTTGACCTGCTCGTACACCCACGCGAAGCTCTCCGGCGCCAGCGGCGAGCCGGTCGAGCCGATGGCGCGCAGCGCGCTCAGGTCGTACTGCTCGCCCGGGCGCACGCCCGCCTTCTCGCAGGCGCTCAGCAGGCCCGCGCTGAGGCCCATGCACGTCATCCCGGTGCGCTGCGCCAGCTCCCACATCGCGCCCGTGTCGGGGTGGGCCGGGCTGCCGTCGTAGAGCACCACCGCCGCGTCGGTCAGCAGGCAGCCGATCAGGAAGTTCCACATCATCCACCCGGTCGTGGTGAACCAGAACATGCGGTCCCCTGCGTGCAGGTCGAGGTGCAGGTAGCTCTTCTTGAGCTGCTCCAAGAGGATCCCGCCGTGGCCGTGGACGATCGCCTTCGGCAGGCCCGTCGTGCCCGAGGAGTACAGCACCCACAGCGGGTGTTCGAAGGGCACCTGCTCGTAGGTCGGCTCGCCCGCCTCGCGCTCGCTCGCGCCGCGCTTGCACAGCTCCGCCCACGTGAGGCCGCCCGGCCAGGCCGCAGGCACCTCGGACGCGTCCTGCACCAGGTAGGGCACGAGCACCGTGTGGCGCACGGTCGGCAGCTCGGCGAGGACCTCCCCGACGACAGCGCGTCGGTCGAAGTCCTTGCCGCCGTGGCGGTAGCCGTCCACCGCCAGCAGCACCTTCGGCTCGATCTGCCCGAAGCGGTCGGCCACGCTGCGCGCCCCGAACTCCGGCGCGGCGCTCGACCAGATCGCGCCCACGCTCGCCGTCGCGAGGAACGCGACGAGCGTCTCGGGGATGTTCGGCAGGTACGCGACCACCCGGTCGCCCCGCCCCACCCCCAGCGCGCGCAGCCCGCCGGCCACCGCGGCCACCTGCGCAGAGAGCTCGCCCCACGTCAGCTCGCGCAGGGGACGCAGCTCGGAGGCGTGGAACACCGCGATTTGATTGGGATCCCGCCCACCCGGCCCGCCCGGCCCACCCTCACGACCCCGCGCCAGCATGTTCTCCGTGTAGTTGAGCTCCGCTCCCTCGAACCACCGCGCACCCGGCATCTGCCGTTGACCGATCGGGGATCCCGCCGATCCACGATCGGTCAGCACCCGCTCGTAGGGGCGCGTCGCCCGCACGCCGCAGAACTCCCAGATCGCGGCCCAGAAGCGCTCCAGCTCCTGCACCGACCACTGCCGTAGCTGCTCGTACTCCTCGAACTCCCGGCCCTCGCGCTCGCCCACCCAGCGCATGAAGCGGGTCATGCTCGCGCGCTCGCGTTGCTGCAGGGTTGGTGTCCACAGCGGGGTCTCGCGACCGCCCGGGGGCACACGGTCCGAAGGACTGAGTCGCTCTCCGCCACTCACCGTGGTGCTCCCCTCGCTCCGTCCCGCTCCCACCCCACTTCGCGCATCGCCCGCTCCACCGTTCGTCCTGCGCTCCCCCGGCTGCCTGGCACGGAAGCCTGCCACTTCTTCGACTCGTTCCGAGTGATTCGGATATCGCGAAACCCCAGTATGTCAGGCCGCACGCATCCGCGCAGTTATCCTCCTCGCTCGTGAACGCCCCCGCCCTGCGCGAGCAGTTCCCCGTCCTGCGCCACCTCGCGTACCTCAACGCGGGCACCGACGGCCCGCTGCCCCGCGCCGCCGTGCAGGCCGCCACCGAAGAGCTGCAACGGGAGGCCGAGGAGGGCCGCGCGGGCCGCCACTTCGAGCGCCGTGGCGAGTTGAACCGCTCGCTGCGGGGCGCCTACGCCTCCCTGCTCGGGTGCGCCTCTGAGGACCTCGCGCTCACCACCTGCACCACCGAGGGCCTCGCGGTGGTGCTCGGCGGCCTGCAGCTTGCCCGCGGCGAGGAGATCCTCACCAGTGACGAGGAGCACCCCGGCCTGCTCGGCGCGCTCGCCGCCGAGCGCGCCCTGCGCGGCGTGACGGTTCGCACGGCGCCGTGGTCTGAGCTGCCCGCCGCCGTCGGCCCCCGCACCCGACTCGTGGCCGTCTCGCACGTGAGCTGGCAGACCGGGCGCTTCGCCCCTACCGCAGAGCTCGCCGACACGGGAGTCCCCGTGCTGCTCGACGGCGCCCAGGGTGTCGGCGCCGTCCCCACCGACGTGCACGCGCTGCGCTGCGCCGCCTACGCCGGCGCGGGCCAGAAGTGGCTGTGCGGCCCCGACGGGACCGGCCTGCTCTACGTCGCCCCGGAGCTGCGCGAGCGGCTCGCCGTCGCGCGCCGCGGCTACGCCAACCTCGCCGACCCCGGCGCGGGACTCGACGCCGGTCTGCACGCCGACGCGCGGCGCTTCGACACGCTCTCGCTCGGTGCCGAGACCGTCGCCTGCGCGCTGGGCGCCTTCCAGGTGCTCGAGCGCGCCGGCTGGGCGCGCGTGCACGAGCGCGCCCGACTGCTCGCCGCGGAGCTCGCCGAGCGGCTCGCCGCCCACGGGCGCGAGGTCGTCGGGCGCCAGACTGGGCGTGGGCAACCATCCCACACGGCCGCCTCCGGGTCGGGCGCCGGGGCGGGCGGGGTGGGCGGGGACCCGTTCATCGGCCACCGCGGCACGCTCGTCACCTTCACCAGCCCCGACCCTCACGCCGAGCGCGAACGCCTCGCCGCTCAGGGAGTCATCCTGCGCGACATCCCCGGGCGACCCTGGTTGCGCGCCTCCGTAGGGGCGTGGAACGACGTGGGCGACCTCGACCGCCTGCTCGACGCGCTGGAGCGGTGAGGCGCGACCCTTCTAGAACGTCTTTCAAAATAGACGGTGCGACCGGGGCGTCTCTGGACCAAGCTGGGCGACGCGGGGCGGTGAAGCCCGTGCTGGTAGCACGGGCAAGCCGGCACGTGGCGATCCAGCGCCGCGTCCCAGGGGCGCATCCGGGCGTGCCGGTCTTTTTGAAAGCCGTTCTTACTGCACTCTTAGGTCTTAATGCTCTCTTAGCACGGTTTGCGCTTTGCTTTCCTCGCGCGGGCGAGGCTCCGCCGCGCCCCCCACAGACGCCCCGATGAGCACCTCGCCCCCTAAGACGCCCGCCCCTGAGGTCCCCGAGCCCTCCGCTCCCGAGCTGCCCGCGGACGCGGACGGGCAGGGCTTCGATTCCTCGGACGCTCCGACCCCTTCGGCACCGCCGACCGCGGCGAGCCCGCGGCGCACACTCCCCACGCCGGACCTGCGCTCGGCGCTCGGGTGGGTGGCGCTCGCGCCGGTGCTCGCGCTCTCCGCGGTGCTCGGCACCGAGCGGCTCTCCCAGAACGGCTACGCCAACGTCTTCTACGCCGCCGCCGTGCGCTCGATGCTCGGCTCCTGGCACAACTTCCTGTTCGCCTCCTTCGACCCCGGCGGGCTCGTCACCGTCAACAAGCCACCCCTCTCGCTGTGGGTGCAAGTGGCGAGCGCCCGGCTGTTCGGCTTCTCCCCCCTCAGCCTGCTGCTGCCCGAGGCGATCGTGGGAGTGCTCGGGGTGGCCGCGCTGTACGCCGCCATGCGTCGACCCTTCGGGCAGCTCGCCGCGCTCGCCGGCGCGCTCGCGCTCGCGGTCTTCCCCTCCTACGTCGCGGCCTCCCGCGACAACGGCGTGGACCCCTTCCTGATCCTGCTCCTGATCCTCGCCTGCGGCGCCGCGCTGCGCGCGATCCGCACGGGGGGCTGGCCCTCGCTGCTCGCCGCTGCTGCGCTGGTGGGACTCGCGTTCAACGCCAAGACCCTCGCCGCCTACCTCGTCGTCCCCGGGATCGCACTCGGCTACCTGCTCTGCGCGCCGGGGCCGCTGCTGCGCCGGGCGCTGCGGCTGCTCGCCGCTGGGGTGGTGCTCGCCGCGGTCTCCTTCTCGTGGACTGCCCTCGTTGAAGCGACCCCCGCCTCCCAGCGCCCCTACGTGGGGGGCTCCACGAACAACACCGAGCTCAACCTCACCTTCGGCTACAACGGCCTCGGGCGCGTCGAAGGGCAGGTCGGGGGGCCGGGTGAGATCTTCATTCGCCTCGGCGCCGTCGCGCCCTTCCCCGCCCGCGTGCGCACGGACCTCACCGCCAAACGCAAAGCCGCGCCGAAAGTCGTCCCCAACCCGATCTTGCCCGACGGCCACTTCACCGACCCCACCCCCTTCGGCGGCCCGGTCGGACCGATGCGCCTGTTCCACTACGGCCTCGGCGGCCAGGGCGGCTGGATGCTGCCGTTCGCGCTGCTCGGGCTGCTCGCGCTCGCCCTGTCCGTCCTCTGGCCGGCCCGCGGAAGCACCCCAGCCGAGGCCGAGCCGGGCGGCTCCCGCTTGCAGCGCATCCGGCGCGACCCGCGCACCGCGGGGCTGTTCGTGTTCGGCGGTTGGTTCCTGACGGAGGCCTTCATCCTGGACTTCTCCAAGGGCATCGTGCACCCCTACTACGTCTCCGCCCTCGGCCCCGGCACTGCCGCGATGGTCGGCGCCGGCGCGGTCGCCTTCGCGCGCTTCGGCCGCGGGCGCGACTGGCGCGTGGTGCTGCTGCCGCTCGCCGTCGCGGCGACCGTCGCCGTGCAGCTCGTGCTGCTGCGCCGCGAACACTACGCCCACTGGCTGCCACCGGTGCTGATCGCCGCCACCGCCGCCGGCGTGCTGGCGCTACTGGCCGTGCGCCGCCTCGCGGCCCCCGCGATGGTGCTCGTGCTCGCCGTGCTGCTCGTCGCCCCCACGGCGTTCGCGACCACCACCTGGTCGATCCCGGTCGAGGGGACCTTCCCCGCCGCCGGGCCGCGCGTCGCCGGCTCGCTGGGGCCCTACGGGATCACCGCGCACGACGTCAAAGTCGACCGCGACCTGCTGCGCTACATCGACGCCCACCACCCCACCCACCGCTGGGAAGTGCTGACCGTCTCCTCCAACACCGCCGCCTCGATTATCCTGCTCGGCTGGCGCGCCGGCGCGGTCGGCGGCTACTCCGGGACCGACCCCGCCCTCGACGGCCCCGGCCTCGCGCGGCTCGTGGCCCGCCACGAAGCGCGCTACGTGGCGCTCGGGGGCGCGTACTCCAGCCGCGGCGGCAACCTCGCCACCCACGCGGTGATCCGTGCCTGCCGCTACATCCCCTCCCAGGTCTGGCTGCACTTCCCGCGCTGGTCGATCTACAGCCTCACGCTGTACGACTGCGCCGGGGCCGAGCGGCGGTTGGCGGCCGCCGGCTGACTCACAAACGGGAGGGGGCCTCGGGGGAGGGCCCGCCCTCCCCCGACCACTACGCCACCACCGACAGCCCGCGGCCGAACGCGCGGGCGAACAGCTCGCACTCCCGGGCCGCCGCCCACCGCGGGACCGCCGCGCCGCCCTCGGCCACCAGCCGCAGGCGCACCTCGCCGTTGCGGGCGCTGAGGACCGTGTCGCGCACCAGCTGGTCGCGTGAGCGCTCCAGGTCCTCTGCCAGGCGCAGCAGCACCGCGCAGCGGTCCAGGCGCGCCGCGTCGCCCTCCCCGAACAGCGCCGCAAGCGGACCCGGCTCGGGCAGGCCCTTGCGGTGGTAGCGCGCCGCCTGCGCGACGATCGCCACCTCCGTCGGGGAGTACCCCGGCAGGCCCGCGTTGAGGATCAGGTAGCGCGAGTGCTTGTGATGGTCGTCGTAGGCCACCGACATCCCGATGTCGTGCAGCGTGCACGCCGCCCACAGCAACTCTCGCTCGCGCTCGTCGCCGGCGTGCAGGCCCATCCGCGCAAGCTGGTCGAACATCCCCAGCGCAAGCGTGGCCACGTGGCGGGTGTGGGCCCGATCAACCCCATAGCGCGCCGCGAGGTTCTCCACCGAGGCCCGGCGCACGTCCTCGAACAGCGGAAGCTCGCTCCCGGCCAGGAGACGCTCGAAAAACACGCCCTCGCGCAGGCCCGCCTCGGTGACCTCCAGCTGCTCGAAGCCGCCCGCCCGCATCGCCCCCTCCACGACCACCGCCCCTGCCAGGATCAGGTCCGCGCGCGCCGGCTTGACCCCGGGCACGCTCGCGCGCTCCGCCGTCGGCAGCGCCGCCAGACGCTCTACGATCTCCTCCAGCGCCTCGCGCGTCACGGTCGCCCCCTGCACGCCGTTCGTGGGCAGTCCCTCGGCGCGCTGGGCGACCGTCGCGAGGCTGCGCACCGTCCCCCCGATCCCCACCAACCGCCGGCCCGTCTTCGACAACCACGGGGCGCTCGCGAGCTCCTGTGCGACGTGCTCGCGCAGCGCCTGCACCTGACGGGGCTTCGCCGGGCCCCCGTTGGGTAGGAAGTGCTCGGTCATCCGCACCGCCCCCACCCGCCACGAGCCCACCTCCCGCGCGAGCCGCTCGCGCACCCGCACGAGCTGCAGCGAGCCGCCGCCGAGGTCCAGCACGCAGCCGTCGGTCAGTGTGGTCGAGTTCACAGCCGCCAGGTAGCCGTACCGCGACTCCTCCTCCCGGCTCAACACGCGGATCGGCAAGCTCGTCCGCGCTCGTGCCCGCGCCAAGAAGGCCGGCGCGTTCTCCGCGTCGCGGATCGCGCTCGTCGCGACCGCGTCGACCGCCCCCTCGGACGCGGTGGGGTCCGTGCGAGCGCTCGGGGTGAGCGCTGTAGGTGGAGCCGGCGCCGCGGACTGAGCGGGCTGGTCCAAGAGCCCCGCCGCCCGGCAGAAGTGGTCGAACACATCGAGCGCCGCCAGCGCCCGCTCGATCGGCTCCTCCCCCAGCCGGCCGGTGGCCGCCATCCCTTCGCCGATTCGCACCGCCTGGTAGATCTCGTCGGTGCGCTGCCACCACCCGTCCGCCGCGGAGAACACCACGAGCCGAAACGAGTTCGAGCCGAGGTCGATCACGGCGAGCCGCTCGCGTCTGTGCACCCTTTGAGGGTATTCCCCAGGGCGGCCGGGTCCGCGACGTCTTCGGCGTTCGCCGCCCAGGCGCTTGCTCGAGTGTCCTCGTTCAGACGCTCCTGCTCAGGCGTCCTCGCCGGCCGAAGCCGGGTGACACGGGCCTTCGGGGCTGGCCGATTCGGGGATGCTGGCCGAAACGGGGATGCTCGTCAAAGGCGAGCGTCCCCCGGCTTCGGCAAAGCGAGTGTCTCCCTAATCGGTCCCCGTTTCGGCCGAAGCCGGGGGACACGGGCCTTCGGCCCGAATCCCCGTTTCGACCAGCGCGTTCACCACGTTGCGCGCGTCGGAGAAGATCTGGGCGTGCGCCACCAGGCCATCCCTGAACTTCACGACCCACGTGGTCGGCGCGTCCTGGAACGACCCCCCCGGGCCGCGCCCGCTGACCAGGCCAAGCGCCACCACCGCGCAGCCGGCGGCGCGGATCTGGGCGGGGTGGACGGTCAACACCTCCCAGTGTGACTCGACGTCCTGCGCGTAGCGGCGGATGCCCTCATGTCCGCGGTAGGGCTCGCCCGCCCGCGTGACCGCCGCAGTCATCGGTTCGAAGACGACCTCGGGGTGCACCAGTGCGAGCGTGCTCTCCAGGTCGCGGCGGCTGAACGCCTCGAACAGGCGGGCCACGACTTCCTCCTGGGATAGCTCCGGCGCGGGCGGGACCATCCTGGGCGGAGAGCCGGGCTCAGGCGGCCGCTCGCGCCCCGCCTGAGAGTCGCGTAGTGCCTCGCGCGTGGCCCGCGGGCGAGCAGGCTCCTCGCGTCTGACCCGCGCTCCTGTGTGGCTCACCGTCAAGGTGTCACCCTTGCCATCGCCCCGCATACTCGTTCGCTCCGTTCTTCGATCCGCACGCCCCGGAACCTCCCAGGAGGCTACCCGGGTACGGAGCCCGGCAAACGAGAAACACTGCGGGTCTCTGGTCGCCCGCTGATGACCTGACCACTGGATTAGTAGGTTTTGTTGTTCGACATCGTCGGGCTCTTTGTGCTCTTTGGGATTCCGGCGATCCTTGCGGGGGCGCGTCTTGCGCGCCGAGACTCCTGGTGGGCCAAGCGCTTCTACGACGAAGAGCAGCTGGCCCGGGCTGCCCACCGCTACCAAGGGCGCAGCCGGATCAACGACGCCTTCATGCTCTGAGGCCTGGCCGGGACGTATGGATGACCCGGTTCTTAGAATGCCACCGGGCCGCGGGGGCTCTCTAAGATCCCTCGCGTGGAGCGCGAGGAGCTGAAGGCGCTGCAAGCGCCGCTGAAGGATCGCTACAGGACAGAGCCCGGCGCGGCGCTTCTCACGCTGTCCGCGACGGGCGAGCTCGGAGAGGGCGTCTCGTGCTCGGTGCGAACCGCCCAGGCAGTCGCGGAGGCGGGGCTTCACCCGGCGTCGGGGGGCGACGGCTCGCTGCTGTGCTCCGGCGACATGCTGCTTGAGGCACTCGTCGCGTGCGCCGGAGTCACGCTGAGGGCGGTCGCGACCTCGCTGGGGATCTCCGTCGCATCCGGGCGCGTCCGTGCCGAGGGGGACCTGGACTTCCGCGGCACCCTCGGCGTGGACCGCGAGGCGCCTGCCGGCTTCTCCGCGATCCGTCTCTCCTTCGAACTCGACACCGCTGCCGAGGAGGAGCAGCTCGCGACGCTCCTCAAGCTCACCGAGCGCTACTGCGTCGTCTACCAGACCCTCGCCGCCACCCCCGCCCTCTCCACGACCCTCGCGACCGCGTAGCCGGCGAGGCCACCGGAGCGGACTCGATCGAACCTGGCTCAACACGCTGCTGGATGCAGTCCGAGCGTATCCACGCTCGGGTGTCCTCCCGGGTAGGGGGCCCGATGAAAGGCTAAACACGCGCGAAACCGCCCAGAAGCAGGAGCGAGCCAAGAGCCGATGCGGGTGGCCCCTCGTCGTCCCTTCCGGTCGTCTGCTTGACCTGCCCTTGCACGCTCGGTTTGGCCGCAAAGCACAAGCGCAGCGAGAGAGTGGCCGTGCCCGCAGGCACGGCCACTCTTCCGACGGCTCCACCTGAGCTACGCGGTGGAGCCGGAGTCCGCGGGAGGGGGCACCTCGTTCTGCGATGCCCTCAACGCCGAGCTTTCGTTTGCCTCCGGGATGGTCTACGCAACTCCGGTTCAATGTGGTTGTCTTAGCTGTGATGAGAGGAGTCTTGGCGCTAACTGTCGGGATTGCACTGTCTGCGTCGAGCAGCGCCGCTGCAGCGCCAACGTTGATCGCGCCCCTGCACGGAGGGACCACCATCGAGTCATTCGGCGACCTGCAGGTGTGGAGTGACTACAACACGACCGACGAGAGCTGGCACCTTGTCGTGGACAGCGATGGTCTGATCTCGATGCCGCCTATCCCTGCCGCCACACGTACGATCGAAGCCGACGTTGGTCCTGGTCCGTCTGGCTCCCCGCTACTCGTCTACAAGGTCTGCCCAAGCGGCTGCCATCTTGTCGTTTCAGGAGTGGATGGAAGTGATCCTCGCGCGGTTCCCGGCAGCGACGAAGCTTGGCATCCGACAATTTGGGGCGATCGGGTCGCTTGGGTGAGGGGCGCGAATCAGGTGATGACAAGCCTGCTCGATGGCAGCGGGCGAAGAATGCTCGGCGGCGCGCCGCGAAGGCTGTGCCAGCCGGCAAACAAAGAAACGCGTGCGAGCTGCGAAGTCACGACGGAACGCACCGTCACCGGTCTGCAGCTGTACTACGGGCGGCTGGCGCTGACCGACTCGTTCTACACCAGAAACGGAAGCCCAAATGGCGAGGGCGAGGTGCTGACCGAGGCGGTCAAGGGCGGTCCGCAGCATCTCGTCGCGCTGGAGGGGGTTGAAGAAGGCGGGGGAGAAACGTTCTGGCTCGGTCCCTCTTGGTCAGAAGGGAAGCTCTACTTCTACGCGGACGGTCTTCCTGAGTGCGTCGAACACTGCATCTACGTGTATGGATTCGATCCGACGCACGATACGTATGTTCGAGCGTTTGCATCCACCGAGCTGACCGGGTTCTCGATGGCCGCAGGGCTTCGGGCGTATGAAGCGACCGCTCCCGGCAATGGCGAGACCTCTCCGAAGGCCTGCGCGGAAGCACTCAAGGGCGAACCGGCCGGGCAATTAATTCCGTGCGTCGTACGCCTGAGCGATCCTATTGCGTTTAGGCCAACACGCCGACCCATCTCGTTTCCTTGATATCGGGCTCCGGGACCAGGACGGCCCTGAGGCTGGCTCCTGGGCCGGTTTGCGGCGATAAACGGTGTTTGGGAGCGTGTCAGCGCAGACGAGAGCGCCGTCGCGTCGGTTGGACTGGCGCGGTGTAGCGTCCTACGTCCTGTCGCTTCGCCGCGCGGGAGTGCCCCTTTCTGCTACAAGCGAGCGTCCACGCCGCGACCGCGCAGACAGCCCCCTCGGACGCACTCCAGCAGTACGTCAGGCCTACTCGGCTCACTCCTCCTATTGAGTGCGAGCGCCACGGCTCCGGTGCTCCGTGTACTCCGCTCGTGTGAGCCGAGCTCGTGCCGTGTATGTCCAGGGGACATCCACCTCGAGCAGACCCCACGTACCACCTCGATACCGGTGGGCGGTGGCAGAGAGGCCCCACCGGGCCTCACCATCGGGACGCCTCGGCGGGGCGGGTGGCCCCAAGGTTGGCCCCAGGGCCTCCCGGAGCCGGTCGGCGTTGACGCCTGAAAGCGCGAAACCCGCATGGTTGTGCGGGTCTCGCGCTGTGGGCCCGGCAGGACTCGAACCTGCGACCTAGCGATTATGAGTCGCCAGCTCTAACCAGCTGAGCTACGGGCCCGCCCCGCGCGGGTGGCGCGCGGTGCGGCAGACGCTACCAGCGATCTCCGCGGCCGCGGAGGCGATCCACCCCCGGAACGCGGGGGTGTCTGGCGGATGGGAAGGTCGCGACCGGCGCCCGGGATGCGGACACGAGCCGAGGATGGTTTGATTGCGCCTGTCAACGACCACAAGGACGGAGCGGATCTATGGCTGAGCGAGCGGCGATCGTTACGGGGGCTTCGAGCGGGATCGGGCTGGCGATCGCGCGGGTGCTGGGGCAGGAGGGACATGCGGTGACGATGGCCGCCCGCAGGCCGGAGAAGCTGGAGGGCGCGGTGGCGGAACTGGCTGAGGAGGGCCTGGAGGTGCATGGGGTCCCCGCGGATGTCTCCCACGAGCAGGAGATCCAGAAGGTGGTGGCGGCGCACCGTGAGCGCTACGGGCGCCTGGATGTGCTCGTGAACAACGCGGGCGTCGGGATCGGGGCGCCGGTTGGAGACATCCAGACCAAGCGCCTTGACATGCAGCTCGACATCAACCTGCGGGCGATCGTGATCTTCTACCGGGAGTGCCTTGAGATGCTGCAAGCCGCCGGAGCCGAGCACCGGGGCGCACTGGTGGTAAACACCGCCTCGATCGCCGGCAAGCGCGGGGCGGCGTGGACTTCGGTGTACTCGGCCACCAAGCACGGAGTGGTCGGTTGGACGCGCTCGATGCATATCGAGCTCGGCCAGCAGGGCATCAAGTCGACCGCGCTGTGCCCCGCCTTCGTGGACACCCCGATGACCGACTACGTCAAGGGCCAGGTCAAGGCGGAGGAGATGATCCGTCCCGAGGACATCGCGGAGGCGGTGCGCTACTTGCTGCGGGTCTCCCCCGCGTGCATCGTCCCGGAGATGATGTTCATCCGGCCCGGGGACATGTTCTAGCGCGTCTACGCGTCAGCGATACGTGCGCGCCGGGTGCCTTGGGCCACCCGTCCTTCGAAACGGCGCTTACAGACGATCTCGCGCCGGCTGAGCGAGCCCGGACCTGCATCTACGCCGAGACGCGCTCGCGGCGGCGCCCCAGCCAGCGCGGGGCGCGCAGGCGGCGGGCGACGATCTCGCCGCTCAGCTCGCCAGTTGGATCGGCGGTGCGTGCACGCCGGTGGCGTGCGAGCAGCTCGGTGTGCTCGTCGATCGCGCGAGCGAGGTCGCACGACTCCTCGTCCATCACGCTCGCGCGCAGCAGGCCGACCAGGACCGCGAGCTCGTGCCTGGTCGCCCGGCGCCGGCGCCGGGCGTGCGTGAAGCGATCCCAAGAGCGGGCGAAGGAGAGGAAGTTGGTACGCCCGCCACGACGGTGCGCGGCGAGCATCGGACACACGCCGCCCTCGCGGTCGGTGTAGGCGCCGACGATGATGCGGGGACCTGCGAGCACCCCTTCGAGCATCGCTTCGCGGGTCTGGAGGGGCAGGCACTCGACCGCGAGGCGCAGCTCCTCGATCGGTTGGGCGTTGCGAGAGCGGGCGGTTGGCATAGTCTGTGACTCGTCGGCGGCCGTGATGGCTCCGGACGGGCGCGCCCCAAGCGTAGGAGATGGGCTCGCGCTTGGCAACGCTCTCCCTTCCGCTGAAAGGAAACTTGCGCATGAAGCTCGGCGTTCACATCGGCTACTGGGGCCTCGGCCTCACCTCGGAGGACCAGCTGCACATCGTGCAGGAGGCGGAGCGGCTCGGCTACGACTCGGTGTGGACGGCAGAGGCGTACGGCTCGGACGCCGCCACCGTGCTCGGGTGGCTGGCGGGGCAGACCTCGAAAATCCGCCTCGGCTCGGGGATCCTGCAGATGCCGGGCCGCTCCGCGGCGATGACCGCGATGACGGCCGCCACGATCGACCAGCTCTCCGGGGGGCGCATGATCCTCGGGATCGGCTCCTCCGGCCCGCAGGTCGCCGAGGGCTGGCACGGGCAGCGCTTCGCGCGCCAGCTGCAGCGCACGCGCGAGTACGTCGCCGTGGTCCGCATGGCGCTCGCGCGCGAGCGCGTGGACTTCCACGGCGAGACTCTGGAGCTCCCGCTGCCCGACGGCCCCGGCAAGGCGCTGAAGCTCACGATCGGCACCGTGCAGGAGCGCATCCCGATCTACCTCGCGGCGATCGGCCCGAAGAACACCGCGCTCGCCGGCGAGATCGCGGACGGGTGGATCCCCACGCTGTTCTCCCCCGAGCACGTCTCCGAGCTGCGCCCCCTGCTGGAGGAGGGCGCCGCCCGCTCGGGGCGCTCCCTGGAGGGCTTCGACATCGCGCCCACGGTCAACGTGTTCGTCACCGACGACCTCGAGGGCGCGCGCAACGCGATGCGGCCGTTCATCGCGCTCTACGTCGGCGGGATGGGCTCGCGCAAGCAGAACTTTTACAACAACCTCGTGCAGCGCTACGGCTTCGAGGCGGAGGCGAAAACGATCCAGGACCTCTACCTCGAAGGCAAGCGCGAGGAGGCGATGGCAGCGATCCCTGACAGGCTGATCGACACCGTCTCCCTGTGCGGCCCGGCGGACGTGGTGCGCGAGCGCCTCGCGGTCTACCGCGACGCCGGCGTGGGCACGCTGGGGATCACCCCGCTCGCCTTCACCGCTGAGGACCGCCTCACGCAGCTGCGCCTGGTGGCGGAGCTCGCCGCGGCGTGAGCGCCCGGCGTGTTCTCCTGGGTGCCTTCGGGGACCCCGGCCACGCCTTCCCGATGATCGCCCTCGGGCGCGGGCTGGCCGCGCGCGGGCACGACGTCACGCTGCAGACCTGGACGCGCTGGCGCGAGCCCGTGGAGGCGGAGGGCCTGCGCTTCGCTCCCGCTCCCGAGTACAACGTCTTCCCCAACGGGGGGCCGGGCGCTCCGCCGCTGGACTTCTACGAGGCGGTCGTGCACGCCACCCGCGACACGCTCCCGCTCGTGCGCGAGCTCGAGCCCGAGGTCGTCGTGGCCGACATCCTCACGCTCGCCCCCGCCCTCGCCGCCGAGCTTCAGGGCATCCCCTGGGCGACCCTGATCCCCCACGTGCACCCCCACCCCCCCGATGGCGCCCCGATCTACTCGATCGGCGCCCGCCTGCCGCGCAGCGCACTCGGCCGCGCCTTCTGGCGGCGCGCCACGCGCCCCGTCGAGCACGGCCTCGAGCGGGGCCGCAGGGATCTCAACGCCGTCCGCGCACGCCTCGACCTACCGCCGCTTGCCCACGTCCACGGCGGCACGAGCCGCGAGCTCGCACTGGTGGGCACCTTCCCCCAGCTCGAGTACCCCCGCGTCTGGCCCGCCCACACGCACGTGGTCGGGCCGCTGATCTGGGAGCCCCCCACGGAGGACATCGAGCTCCCGCCCGGCGATGACCCCCTGGTCCTGATCGCCCCCTCGACCGCCCAGGACCCCGAGCACCGCCTGCTGCGCGCCGCGCTGCGCGGCCTGGCCGACGCGCCGGTGCGCGTGCTCGCCACCTGGAACCGCCGCCTCCCGCCGGCGCCGCTGCCGGTCCCCGCGAACGCCCGCGTCGTCGAGTGGCTCTCCTACGCGCGCACCATGCCCCTCTGCGACGTCGTCGTCTGCCACGCCGGCCACGGCACCCTCGCACGCGCTCTCTCCTGCGGCTGCGCGGTGGTCGCCTGCCCCGTCCTGGGCGACATGAGCGAGAACGCCGCCCGCCTCGACTGGGCCGGTGCCGGCGTTCGCCTCCCCCGCCGCTTCATCGCCCCCCGGCCTCTGCGCCTCGCCGTGGAGCGAGCTCTAGATGACCCCACGATCCGCGCCAGCGCACGGGAGCTGGCGGCGTGGTGGGCCCTGCATGATCCCGCTGATACCGCCGCGGGACTCGCTGAGGCTCTGGGGGTGGGACTCGAACCCACAACCCTTCGGTTAACAGCCGAATGCTCTGCCGATTGAGCTACCCCAGATCGTCGTTCAGCTGCAACTTTACGACACGACGCGCCCGACGAGATAGCCTGCACGATCGAGGACATCGGGCCGGCCGCGCACGCGGCCACATCGTGGAGGAGTGTAACCATGGACTTGACCTTCAGTGAGCAGGAGACCGCGTTCCGCGACGAGCTGCGCGCGTGGTTCGGCGCGAACGACCCGGGCGAGGAGCCGGACGGCGACGAAGACCACCGGTATGCGTGGCGACGCGACTTTCAGCGGCGGCTTGCCGAGGGCGGCTGGGCTGCCGTGCACTGGCCGCGCGAGTACGGCGGGCGCGGGGCGACGCTGACCGAGTCGGCGATCTTCTTCGAGGAGCTGGGGCGCTCCGGCGCTCCCCTGCCGGCCAACGTACTCGGTCTGCTGCTCGCCGGTCCGACGATCATGACATGGGGCACCGAGTCCCAGAAGGAGCGCTACCTCTCGCCGATCCTGACCGCGGATGAGATCTGGTGCCAGGGCTTCTCCGAGCCCGACGCCGGCTCGGACCTCGCCAGCCTGAAGACGCGCGCTGTGCGGGATGGCGATGAGTGGGTGCTCACCGGTCAGAAGGTGTGGACGAGCGCTGCGCAGTACTCGAAGTGGTGCATGTTGGTCGCGCGCTCGGACCCTGACGCGCCCAAGCACAAGGGGCTCACCTACTTCCTGATGGACATGGAGCAGGAGGGCGTGCAGATCCGTCCGCTGCGCCAGATCACCGGTGAGCCAGAGTTCAACGAGCTGTTCCTCGACGGCGCCCGCGTCTCGAATGAGAACGTGCTCGGGGGCGTCGGCAACGGCTGGAAGGTCGCGCTCACAACGCTGATGAACGAGCGCGCGGGCTTGGGGTTCTTCCTGCAGGTCCGCCTACGCCAGCTGCTTGACCGCCTGATCGAGGAGGCCGCGCGCGAAGGACTGCTCGAGGACCCAGTCGTCGCGGACCGTCTCGGCGAGCTGCACCTGCGCACCGAGATCGTGCGGCTCACCGCCTACCGGGGCCTGACCGCGATCGAGAAGTACGGCCAGCCCGGCCCGGAGGGGTCGCTGACCAAGTGGATGTGGTCGGACACCAACCAGCGGCTCACGCAGCTCGCCGCCGAGCTGCTCGGCCCCCGCGCGCTGCGCGCCGAGGACCCGTGGTCCTACGAGCTGCTGCGGGCCCGCGGCAACTCGATCGAGGGGGGCACCACCGAGGTGCTCAAGAACATCGTCGCCGAGCGTGTGCTCGGCCTTCCCAAGTCGCGTTAGGGAGCCGCTGTGGATTTCGACCTCACTTCCGAGCAGCGTGAGATCAAGGACGTCGCCCGCGAGCTGCTCACCGCGCGCTCGCCGTTCGCCAAGGTGCGTGAGGCGGCCGAGGCCGCCGCGTACGACACCGCGCTGTGGAGCGAGCTGGTCGCGCTCGGCTGGCCGGGCATCGCCGTCGCCGCGGAGCACGGCGGCCAGGGGCTCGGCGCAGTCGAGCTGGCCGTCCTGCTCGAGGAGCTCGGGTACGCGTGTGCGGCGACGCCATTCCTCTCCACAGCCACAGCCGCAGCGGCGATCCAGGCCGCAGGCACCGACGAGCAGCAGGCCCGGTGGCTGCCGGGGCTCGCCTCCGGAGAACTGACCGCTGGGATCGGCACGCGCGAGCTGGCAGCCGACGCCGCGGGCGCCGCGGTCGTGCTCGTGCTCGACGGCGACGAGGCGCAGCTGATCGCCTCGCCGAAGACCGGCGAGTTTGTCTCGATCGACCCCACCCGGCGCTTCGCAACCGTCGCGGGGGACGGCGAGCCCCTTGGCCCCGGCGCCGCCGACCGGATCCGCGCGGCGCTCGCCGCCGAGCTCGTGGGTGTCTGCCAGCGGGCGCTCGATATGACGCTCGCTTACGTCAAAGAGCGCCAGCAGTTTGGCGTCCCCGTCGGGTCCTTTCAGGCCGTCGCGCACCGCTGCGCGGAGATGCTGCTGCACACCGAGAGCGCGCGCTCGACCGCCTACTACGCAGCGTGGGCCGCCGACGCCGACCCGCAACTGCTCCCGGAGGCAGCGGCGCTTGCCGCCGCCGCGGCGGCCGAAGGCGGCCCATCGGTCACCGCCGGCGCGATCCAGATGCACGGCGGGATCGGGTTCACATGGGAGGCCGACGTGCACTGGCTGTTCAAGCGCGCGCAGTTGGACGCGGCGCTGCTAGGAGGCGCTAAGCGCCACCGCGCGGCGCTTGCTCGGCACGCCTCCGCCAAGGTCCAGCAGTTGACATAACCGGAGCCCAGGCCATTATGGCCCGGCGCGTTGAGCCAGGCCGGGCATTACTCAGCCTCGGTGGGCGACAGGCGTGGAGCCCGGTGAGTTATCTCAGGCCGGACCCTCAGTCAATCTTGGTGGGCCGGCAAGGTGTGGGTCTGACGCAGCCGGCGAATCAGGCCAAGTCGACCTCACTCAGTCTCAGCGGGCGGGGTCCGGTGCTCCCGTTGCAGACGGGCGATCCGTCCACCGAGGGCACTCAGCAACATGCCGGCGATCGCGGTGACCACCGCGAGCAAGGGTGGAAAGCTGCCGAGCGAGACCTTCGCGTGGGTGCCAACGACCGCGTGCACCACGAGCAGGGCGATCCCGTAGATCAAGCCGGCCACTAGACCGCGGTCGGCCCCGCCCCACCCGTCCTGGTGCTCGAAGCCGGCCACGATCGCACCCACCGCGGCGAGCGCACCGAACGCCCAGTAGGCGCCGCTGGAGACTCCCACCAGCACGCCGGCCACCCCGCCGGCGACCGCGGGTACGACACCGGCCAGCATAATCTGCGCGGGACGCTGGCGGTCGCGAAACAAAACTGGTTCGTACATAACCCCTCCTCAGAAGCAGGCTCTCAGCCTATCGCCTGCGACACCTCCCCCGCTACCTCGGTGTTTCGGCCGCGGACGTAGGCGGGGTCGAGGAGAGACCGACGGGCGTCCTCCCTACCCCCCGGTCTCCGCCAGTGCCCGCTCGTACGCCTGCTCGAAAGCGCGCTTGACATCGGCTCGCCGCCGCGCCAGGTCGCTGACCTCGCCGCTGCCCTGCGCTCGCGCGCTGAGGATGCGGCGGTCCAGGCGCGCTAGGTCGAGCTGCATACGCTGGACATCGAGCATCGCCGGGGCGGCGGTGGCGGGCAGACGGCCGGCCTGCACAACGAGCTCGGCGAGCACGCCCGTCAGCTCGGGGTCCTCCTCGGCGACGCCCTCCACCGGCTCGGTCAGGCTACCCGCGCGCAGGTGCGCCGCCGCGCGGCGCAGCCGCTCGCTGGTGAAGTGCTCCTCGGGGTCGAGCTCTGCCAGCGCCCTCTCGCCCTCCCCCGGGGAGGCGATGCACAGCGCCAGGAACGTCCGCTCGGTCTCTGCACGCCGCGCCAGGTCCCCCACTGCGAACGCCGCTCCAGGCCCCGCCCCCCGGGCGGGGGCCCCCATCCCATCCCCTCCCCCACGGGGTGCGCGCGCATCGGCTCCGTCGGGTGAGCGGGTTCCTGCTCGAGTCCTCTCGCTGCTCGCCTGGGGCGGGCGGGCGTCGGATGATCTCGCCGGCGCCGACAGCAGCCGCTCCGCGAGGCTCTCCGGCAGCTCCAGGCGCCCGGCCACCAGGCGTGTGAGCTCCATCCGCATCGCGCTCGGGGGCAGCGTCGCGAAAACCGGGCGCAGCTCTTCGACCATGCGGTCGCGACCCTCGGGGCTCCCGTGGTCGCCCGCGGCGAGCACGCGCTCCACGCGGAAGCGCACGAACGGCTTAGACTCCTCGACCGCCGCCGCGATCCCCTCCGGCCCCTCGCGCTGAATCAGCTCCGCCGGGTCCCACCCGCCGGGGAGGCTCACCACGCGCAGCTCCAGGCGCCGGCGCGCCGCGAGCTGGGCCGCGCGCAGCATCGCCTCCTGGCCCGCGGTGTCTGCGTCGAGCGCGAGCAGCACGGTCGGGGCCATCCGCGCGAGCTCTCCGACCTGCTCCGCTGTCAGCGCCGTGCCCATCAGGCCCACGGTGTTCGGCATCCCCGCCTGGTGCATCGCGATCACGTCGGTGTACCCCTCGCACAGGATCGTCCGCCCTGCGCGCGCAGCGTGCGCACGGGCGAGGTCCGCGCCGTAGAGGTGGCGGCCCTTGTGGTACACGTCGTTGTCCGAGGTGTTCAGGTACTTCGGTTTCTGCTCCTCGCGCAGCGCGCGCGCGCCGAAGCCCAGCACCCGCCCGCGGGTGTCCGCCAGCGGGAACATGATGCGCGCGCGGAAGCGGTCGTACACGCGCCCCCGCTCGCTAGCCGAGCGCTGCGCGAGGCCGGTCGCGTAGAGCTCCTGCTCGGTGAAGCCCCCCCGCCGCGAGGCCACCAGCACCTTGTCCCACGCGCTCGGGGCGTAGCCGACGTGGAACGCCCGCAGCGCCTCCTCGCGCAGGCCGCGGCCCTCCAGGTACTCTCGTGCGCGCTGGGCCTCTTTGGACTCCCACAGGCAACGCTCGTAGTAGGCGCTCGTGCGCGCCAGCAGCTCACCCAGACGGTCGCGGCGGCGGCGGCGTTCCGCTTCGCGGGGGTCCTCGGCTTCGCGCTCGAGCTCGACCCCGCAGCGGTCCGCCAGCAGCTCCAGGGCCTCTTTGAAGTCCACGCCCTCGGTCTCCTGCACAAACGTGAACACGTCCCCCTTCGCCTGGCAGCCGAAGCAGTAGTACACCTTGCTGGCCGGGTTGATCCCGAAGGAGGGGGTGCGCTCGTCGTGGAAGGGGCACAGGCCCTCATACGCGCTGGGGCCCGCGCGGCGCAGGTCGGTGCGCGTGGAGACCAACTCCACGAAGTCCACCGCGTCGCGCACGCGGTCCTTGGACACCTGGGTGTAGCGGGCCACGGGTCTACGCTAGCCGCTCGTGCTCGCCACGCGCAGCCCGGCGCATCGGCACTCGACCGGCGCTCACTCGCACCGCCCGCTCGCGACACTCGCGGCGCGCCTTCGCGAGCGTGCAGCCATCAGCCCGCGAACGCGCGGGGCACCTGGAGCTCGGTGTACACCCTGATGCAGTACCGGTCGGTCATCCCGGCCAGGTAGTCGGTCACGCGCTGGGCCACGTCTGCCGGCGCGGCCTGCGCGTCGAGGGTGGGCGACCCGGGCATCTGCTCGGGGTGCTCGACGTAGTGCTCGAACAGCCTGCGCACCACCGCCTCGATGCGCTCGCGCTCGGCGCGCACCTCCAGGCCGAGGTACACCCGCTCGAACATGAACTCCCGCAGCGCCCCCATCGCGCGCGCGGCCTCCTCGCCCTGGACGATCTCCCCGGCGCGTGCGGAGCGCTCCACCATGTCGTGCACTAGCGCGTCGATCCGCGCCGAGCCCGTGCGCCCCAGCACCGCCAGCGGCTCGGCGGGAAGGTCGCGCTCGTCCAGCAGGCCCGCGCGCACGGCGTCGTCGATGTCGTGGTTGATGTACGCCACGCGGTCCATCACCCGCACGATCCGCCCCTCCTGCGTCGCGGGCTCCGGCGCGCGGCTGGAGTGCCGCGCGATGCCGTCGCGCACCTGCTCTGTGAGGTTGAGGCCCTGTCCGTCGCGCTCCAAGCGCTCGACCACCCGCAGGGAGTGCTCGTAGTGGCGAAAGCCCCCGCCGAAGCGCTCGCGCAGGCAGGCGTCGAGCACCTCCTCGCCGATGTGCCCGAAGGGCGGGTGCCCGAGGTCGTGGCCGAGCCCGATCGCCTCGGTCAGGTCCTCGTTGAGCCCCAGCGCACGCGCCACCGTGCGCGAGATCCCAGTCACCTCCAGCGTGTGGGTCAGTCGCGTGCGGTAGTGGTCGCCCTGCGGCGCCACGAACACCTGCGTCTTGTGCTTCAGGCGGCGGAACGCCTTGCAGTGCACGATCCGGTCGCGGTCGCGCTGGAAGGGGGTGCGCAGCGCGCAGTCGGGCTCCTCCCGGGCGCGCCTGGCGGGGTAGGAGCGCGTCGCGCGCTGGCTCAGCGTCAGCTCCTCGAGCTGTTCACGGCGCGTCGCGAAGGCCGCCGCCACCGTGCCCTCAGTTGCCGTGTCCTCGTGCGCCGCGACGCTCATGCCTTCGATTGTGGCACCGCGTGGCGACGCACACACTCGGCGGCGAACCCGCCCACAGGCCGCCCACAGGTCCGTCGTCGGTGAGTCGATCCGCCGCGGACGGCCCACCGCGCGCGCTGGACCCGCGCCCTCAGAACCGGTTTCAAAAAGATCGGCACGCCCGGATACGCCCCTGGACACGGCGCTGGATCGCCACGTGCCGGCTTGCCCGTGCTACCAGCACGGGCTTCACCGACCCGCGTCGCCCAGCTTGGTCCAGGAACGCCCCGGACGCACCGCCTATTTTGAAACCGGTTCTCAGCGCTCGCGGTTCCAGTCGCCGTGCCCGCTGAGGCGGTGGACCCAGTGGTGCCAGCGCCCCTGGTCGCCGGGGTCCTCGTTGAACACCGGCGCCGCGTGCTCGGGCCCGGGGAGACCCATGACCGCGGCCGTGTCGATCCGCAGGTTGACGCCGTGTTCGTGGATCGACGCGACGTCGGCCGCCTCGACGAAGTGGACCGTGTGGCCGGTGGTCTTGATCAACAACCCGTGGAAGACGTCCTTCTCGGGGGCCGCCAGCACGCTCGTCACGGTCCCCACCTGGGTGCCGTCGGACGCCAGCACGGGCACGCCGGCGTCGAGCAGCTGGTAGGCGATCGGCAGGCCCTCGTCCACGGCCCTCACGATACAGACAGGGCTTCGCGAGGGCCGGCACACCCCGGCACGCAACGGCGAGCCTCGGTCAACCGGCGCGTCCGACCGAAGCCCGGCCGGCCAGGGGCCGCAGTCGCAGGTGGGCGTGGTGCTCGAGCGTCTCGGAGATCGCGCGCTCGACCTGGCCGAGCGTCTGCTCGGAGGCCGAGGGGGCCTCGGCGAGCGCCTGGGCGAGGGCCTGCACCATGAAGCCGTGGGCGTCCTCGCCGAGCGGGAACGAAGCGGCCTCGCACGCGCCGCAGACCACTCCCCCTGCCGCGCCGGAGAAGCCGACCAGGTGCTCGGGCTCGCCGCAGTGCGCGCACGCCCCCAGCTGGGGCGCGAGGCCCGCGGCGTGCAGCAGCTTCAGGCGGAACTGCAGACCCCCCGCACGGGCAGCGCCGCCGGGCGGCCTTCCGTCCGGCGCAGGCGGTTCGGCAGATCCCGCGCCCGCCGCCTGCGCGTCCAGCAGCGCGAGCTTGCGGCAGAGCAGGTTGAACACGCCGGGGTGGGGCTCCTCGGTCTCGAACAGGCGCCCCACGGCGTCGCAAGCACGGGCGGCCGAGTCGAGCGCGTGAGCGTCTTCGCGCAGGCGGGGGTGCCCATCCACAGTGTGCGCGCCGGTGACCGTCAGCAGCTCCCCGCGCCCCTCGTGCAGCTCCAGGCGCAGGCGGAAGAACGGCTCCAGGCGCCCCCCGAAGCGGCTGCGCGTGCGCCGCACCCCCTTGGCGATCGCGCTCACCCGCCCGCGATGGGGGGTGTAGACGTGCAGGATGCGGTCCGCCTCCCCGTAGCGCATCGAGCGCAGCACCACCGCCTCGGTCTTGACCGGCCCGGCCATAGGGGCGAGTGTAGGAGCGGCGTCGGCGGCGTCGGCAGCCGGCGGCGAGAACCGTCGTCCCCGAGTCGGCGGCAGGCGGAGACCGATCGTCGTAAGGCTGCATGGTGTGGACCGGTTTGGCCCCCATCGCCAGGCTATACTTTATGAAGTAATGAGCCGTATAACCGTTTACACGACCGAGCCGTGTGGCTACTGCGCCCGCGTGAAGGGCCTGTTGAAGTCACGCGGCCTGGAGTTCTCCGAGGTGAACCTCTCCAAGGACCCGGAGGGGCGGATGGAGCTGGCGCAGAGGACGGGGATGATGACCTTTCCCCAGGTCGTGGTCGGCGACCAGCTCGTGGGGAGCTTCAACGAGACGCAGGCGGCTGTGGAGAGCGGCCGGCTGGAGGAACTGCTCGCGGCCTGAGCCCCCGCGGCCGGGGCTGGCAGCGCTCGCAGACGTACGTCCCGCGCCCGCCCACGACCAGCTTCACGATCGTCCGCCCACACCGTGGGCAGGGCTCCCCGGCTCGGCGGTGCACGAGAAAGCGGTCCTGAAAGGAGCCGCGCACCCCGTTGAACGTGGCGGAAGTCGTCAATCGTGGCCCCGCGCGCGTCGATGCCGTCGAGCAGGACCTCGATCACGGTCTCGCGCAGGCGGGCGTACTGCACACCGGTGAGCCGTCCGGCGGGGCGCAGCGGGTGGACGCCCGCGCGGAAGAGAGCCTCGTCGGCGTAGATGTTGCCGACCCCCGCGACGCGACGCTGGTCGAGCAGGAACGCCTTGACCGGGGCGGTGCGCCCCCGCGCGAGCGCCCGCAGGTGAGCGGCGGTGAACCGCTCGTCCAGCGGCTCCAGCCCGAGGCGGGCAGCGAAGAACTCCTCCAACGCCGCCTCTCCGAGCAGCAGCTCACCGGTGCCGAAGCGCCGCGGGTTGACGATCACGAGCCGGCGGCGAGCGCCACCGCCCCCCCTGCCCCGGGTGACCGGCGCGGCCTTGGAAGCACGCGACGCTCCTGGCCCAACTGCGCCAAGCTCGATCCGCGCGCTCACGTGGGGCGGCTCGGGTCGAGGCTCACAGAGGACCGCCCCGGTCATCCGCAGGTGCTGGACGAGGAAGACCTCGTCGGAGAGACACCATATGAGGTACTTGCCGCGCCGCTCCAGGCGCTCCACGCGCCGCCCCACGAGCGCGTCGGCCAGCTCCTCAGGGGCGAGCGGGCGCGACCAGCGGGGGTCGAGGATCTCCACGCGCGCCAGGCGCCGACCCTCCACGAGGGGGGCAAGCTGGCGGCGGATCGTCTCGACCTCGGGGAGCTCGGGCAAGTCGCCAGCTTATGTCCTCGCGGGACCGTTTCCACAACGTTCTATATGGGGCCTATAGAGGGTTGTTCTCCTACTCCCTATGTGGGGCCTATATAGGCCCCATTTTTAACTCCACAAGTCCCGCTACACCGAGGCCGGCACCACACCCGGCGGGCAGGAAACGTCACCGCTGCGCACGCGGGTGCGCAGCGAAGTACACGTCCTTGAGCCGCTCGGCGGAGAGGTGGGTGTAGATCTGGGTGGTGGCGAGGTCGGCGTGACCGAGCATGTCCTGCAGTGAGCGAAGGTCGCAGCCGCCGGCCAGCAGGTGGGTGGCGAAGGTGTGGCGCAGGGTGTGGGGGGACATGCGCTCGGCGAGGCCAGCGCTGCGCGCGTGACCCTGCACGATCTTGTAGAGGCCCTGGCGAGTGAGCGGCCGCCCGCGGTGGTTGAGAAAGAGCGTCGTGGAGGCGGCGAGAGCACCTCCACCGCCAGCTAGCAGAACAGGGCGCCCGCGCTCACACCAGGCGCGCAGCGCAGCGACGGCGACGCGCCCGACGGGGACGATGCGCTCCTTGGAGCCCTTGCCGCGCGCGCGCAGCAGCCCCTCGTCGAGGTCGACGTCGCCGAGTGCCAGAACGACAGCCTCCGAGGCGCGCAGCCCGCAGGCGTAGAGGACCTCCAGCAGCGCACGGTCGCGCAGCGCGAGCGGCCCCGAGCCGGAGGGCTGGCGCAGCAGGAGCGCGACCTCCTCGCGGGTGAGCACGGAGGGCAGGCGCTGCAGCCGCGGGGGCCCGCGCAGCTCGGCGGTGGGGTCGTGAGCGAGCAGCCCCTCGCGACGGAGGTGGCGGTAGAAGGAGCGCAGGCAGGCGGCCTTGCGCTGCAGCGTGGCGGGCGCGACGGCGGGCCGCTCGGCGGTGCCGGAGGCGAGCTCGGAGAGGAACGCGGCGAGGTCGCCGTGGCTGGCATCCAGCGCGCGCACACCGCGGCGGTCCAGGAAGGCCCTGAGCTGGAGCAGGTCGGCGCGGTACGCCTCGAGCGTGTTGCGAGAGAGCCCCCGCTCAAGCTCCAGATAGGCGAGAAAGTCGAGCGAGAGCGCCGTGAGATCGTCCGCAGCAGGTGGGGAGACAGTAGGTGAGGCTTGGGGATCGTCCACGTGTGTGGGTTCGGCCTCGGGGGAGTGCGCGCGGGGCGTCGTGCCCCGCGGCGGCGGGAGTGCGGTGGACGGGGGCGCGGTCACTGCGCCCTGCTTCGCCCTCGGCGCAGCTACTCCTGCGAGCAGACCGGTGAACTCGCGAAACGAAGGCGTCGCGAGCTCCGCGCCCACGATCGAGCCATCGGGATCCGACCCGCAAAGCCCGCCCGGCGCATCCGTCTCAAGGCCCCGCGGCCCGCGGCGCTGCTACTCCTGTTGGTCGAAACGGGGATGCTGGCCGAAACGGGGATGGGAGCCGAAGGCGAGTGTCTCCCGGCTTCGGTCGAAGGCAGTGTCTACCGGCTTCGGTCGGCGGCGACCGCGTCGGGGAGCGCGAGCGCGACCTCCAGCGCGGCCTCCAGCGCGGCGACCGAGACACGCTCGCCGGGCTCGTGGTTGCGCTCGGTGCCGTTGGCGAGGTTGACCACCGGCAGGCCTGCGGCGATCAGCGCGTTGGCGTCGGAGGCGCCGCCGCTCGCGATCCGCACCGGCTCGTAGCCGCAGGCGCGCAGCGCCCGCTCGGCGGCGCGCACCGCGGGGGTCGAGGGAGCGGTGTGGTAACCCCGAAAGGTGCGCTCGACGGTCACGTTGACGTCGCATTCGCACTCGGGGAGGTTGGCGGCCTCGTGCACGCAGTCCAGCAGCTCAGCCAGGAGCTCCTCGCCGCGCTCCTCGCGCAGCGAGCGGACCTCGGCCACCAGCGAGCAGCGCTCGGGGATGACGTTGATGGCCGAGCCCCCGGCGATCGTGCCGACGTTGGCGGTCGTCTCGCCGTCGACGCGCCCGAGGCGCATGTCGGCGACGGCGCGCGCGGCAGCGAGGATCGCGGAGCGTCCCTGCTCGGGGCGCACGCCGGCGTGGGCGGCGAGGCCGTGGAAGACGGCTTCCAGGCGGTGGTGGGTGGGCGAGGAGAGGATCACCTCGCCGACGGGCGAGGAGTGGTCGAAGACGTAGCCGAGGCGGCTGTGCAGGCGCGTCACGTCGAACGCGCGGGCGCCCGCGAGCGAGCGCTCCTCCCCGACGGTGAAGAGCAGCTCGAGGTCGACGGGCAGGCCGACCCCCTCCAATACTTCCCGGCGCGCGCGGCGCGCGAGCGTGAGCAGCACCGCGACGGCGGCCTTGTTGTCGGCCCCGAGGATCCCCTCGTTGGCGTTCTCCCAGAAGCCATCGGACATCACGGGCTCCACAGGTGCCTGGAGGGGGACGGTGTCCATGTGCGCGCAGAGCAGCAGTGAAGGCCGCCCACCCTGCGGGCCGCTCCCATCGCCCGCGCGCACCCCACCGCCCGCCTCCCTACCGGCGAGCGGTGCCGGACCGCCGGGAGGAGCGCCGTCTCCGCCGCCGGCGGCGGGCGCGCCGCCGGGCAAGCGCGCGAGCAGGTTGCCGCAGTCCGAGCCGGCGGCGGCGGCGGCATCGTCCTCCTGCACCTCGAGTCCGAGCGCGCGCAGCTCCGCGGCGATCCACTCCGCGCAGGCGCGCTCACGCCCGGAGGGGCTCTCGATGCGGCAGAGTGTGGCGAAGGTGTCGGACAGGTACCGGCGCTCGAGCTCGTCGGGCGGGCCGCCGCGCACCAGGGCGTTCACCGGCTGTCGGACAGCGCGCGGGAGCCCGCCCCGGACGCGGAGCCGGCGGCGGACGCCTCGGCCTCGTCGGGAGAGCCCTCGCTCTGCTCCGAGAGCGCCCGGGAGGCGCTCACGGCTCCACCTTCATCATTCCAGCCCGTACCGCGAGCCAGGGCGGCGGCGACGAACTCGCGGAAGAGCGGCGCGGGTCGCTCGGGGCGGGACTTGAACTCGGGGTGGAACTGGGAGGCGAGGAAGAAGGGATGCCCACCCTCTCCGCCGGGCAGCTCGATGACCTCGACGAGGCGCTCGTCGGGGGAGGTCCCCGCGATGCCGAGGCCGGCGTTCTGCAGCTGGCGGCGCAGCAGGTTGTTGACCTCGTAGCGGTGGCGGTGGCGCTCGTAGATGACGGCCTCGCCGTAGACGGCCCGCGCGCGGGAGCCGTCGTGGAGCTTGATCGGGTCGGCCCCCAGGCGCATCGTGCCGCCGAGGTCCGCGACCTCCTTCTGCTCGGGCAGCAGGTCGATCACGGGGAAGGGGGTCTCCAGGTCGAACTCGGTCGAGTTGGCGCCCTCCATGCCGGCGACGTGGCGCGCAAACTCCGCAACGGCGACCTGCATCCCGAGACAGATTCCCAGGTAGGGGATGCACTGCTCGCGCGCGATCCGAGCGGCGGCGATCTTGCCCTCGATCCCGCGCCCCCCGAAGCCGCCCGGGATTAGGATGCCGTCGGCGCCGGCAAGGAGCCCCCGCGTGCGCTCGCGCTCCTCTGCGCCGTCGCGCCGCCCGGCCCCGCCAGCCGCCTCCAGATCCCCGGACCCGGCGCCCTCCAGCCGTTCGGAGTCCACCCACTCGATCTCCACGCGTGCGTCCTGCAGCGCAGCGGCGTGGCGCAGCGCCTCCGAGACAGAGAGGTAGGCGTCCTCGAGCTGCACGTACTTGCCGACGATCGCGATGCGAACCGTCTCGCCAGCCCCACCCGTGCGCCCACCCACTCCCCCACCGGCCCGCTCGGCACGCTCGATCGGCTCCTGCCAAGCGGAGAGGTCGGGCGCGGGGGCGGCAACGCCGAAGTGCTCGAGGATGAAGTCGTCGACGCCCTGCTCGCGGAAAGTGAGCGGGACCTTGTAGATGTTGTCGACGTCACACGCGGAGACGATCGCCGACGGGGGCAGGCTCGCAAACAGCGCGATCTTCTTGCGGATCTCGTGCGAGAGCGAGCCCTCCGAGCGGCACATCAGCATGTCGGGCGCGATCCCGATGCCGCGCAGCTCGTTGACGGAGTGCTGGGTGGGCTTGGTCTTCAGCTCCCCGGCGTGGCCGATGTAGGGGACGAGCGTGAGGTGGATGAACATACAGCGCCGCCGCCCCACGTTAACGGGGAACTGGCGGATCGCCTCCAGGAACGGCAGCGACTCGATGTCCCCGACGGTGCCACCGATCTCGGTGATCACGAAGTCGACGTCGGAGGACTGCGCGATCAGCGCGATGCGCTGCTTGATCTCGTCGGTGATGTGCGGCACCACCTGGACGGTGCCCCCGAGGTAGTCTCCGCGCCGCTCGCGGCGGATCACCGTGTCGTAGATGCCCCCCGCGGTGACGTTCGAGGCGCGCGAGGTGTTGGCGTCGGTGAAGCGCTCGTAGTGCCCGAGGTCCAGGTCGGTCTCGGCGCCGTCCTCGGTGACGAACACCTCCCCATGCTGGTAGGGCGACATGGTGCCCGGATCGACGTTGATGTAGGGGTCGAACTTCTGCAACCCCACCGTCAGGCCCCGCGCGACGAGCAGCCGCCCGATCGACGCCGCGGCGATGCCCTTCCCCAGCGAGGAGACCACGCCGCCGGTGATGAAGATGAACCGGGTCTTGGCCGGCGGGTCGGCGTGGCGGTCGGGCGCGGGGCGGTTCATCACCTGCCAGGGGAGTCTAGTCGCCGCGTCCCCGGAACCCCGCGCACCCGCCCGCGCACCCCCCACCCGGCTCGCCACCTCGTCCAGGCATGCCCCGTACGCTCGGGTCCCAAGTGCCTAGTGACGAAAAGACCGACCGTGACCGCCGCCACCTCAACCCGAGCAGGAGCCCTCGCGGCGGTCCTCACGGCCGTCGTGCTCGCGCTCGCGCTGGCCTTCTCAGCGCAGGCGGACGTACGGGCGCAGAGGGCGCGTGGGGCGGCGTGCACGCACGCGGCCGCCGGGC
This sequence comes from uncultured Solirubrobacterales bacterium, assembly GCA_963706545.1. Lineage (GTDB taxonomy): Bacteria > Actinomycetota > Thermoleophilia > Solirubrobacterales > Solirubrobacteraceae > Palsa-744. Next base: position 3,278,651 of record OY970161.1, on the reverse strand, counting down.
ACACCGGGCACGTCGAGCACTCCTGCACCGACTCGGGGAGCACGGGTAGGTCACACGGCAAGGGCGGCAGGTCCCACACCCACTCGAAGAGCGGGCACCACCCCAGGCACCCGACCAAGCGGCCCGCAGGGGAAGGCGGCGAAGGCGGGGAAAGCGGGGAAAGCGGCGAAGAAGCCGGGGAATCCGGCGAAACGGGAGCTGGCGAACACGCATCGTCGGCGGGCACCTCGGAAACGCTCTGCGAAGACGGCAGCGCCCCTAAAGCGGAAGGCGGCGGCGTGTTCGTCTGCGAAGAAGCCTCCGCAGCAGCGTGAGTGCTGCTGGCGGGGAGCCGGTCTGGTAGGCCGGCCCCCCGCGCAGCGACCCCGAGGAACTACACGCGTGGGGAGAGGAGAATCCACGCTCTCGGGGTCTCTGCGGGCGCCGAAGGGTCGGTTGGACGCCCGCGAGCTGACGCCGTAGCCCGTCTTGATGCGCTTGTCTAACTGGTCGTTGGTTGCCTCGTCTTCGCTGCAAGCCCCGACTTAATGTCACCGATCGCAACGCAACTAAAAACTCTGATTTAGGGCTGTCAACGCATGACGGTAAAGTTTACGACCATTGCAAGTGTTTTGGAAGGATTGTTTCCGACTTGCCCAAAGGGTCGAAATGTTTCTCACGCCGCCCGCCGCAGCTCGCGGGCGTGGCGGCGAGCGGCCGTGTCGCGGTCGGGGGCGCCCAGCATCCGCACGAGCTCGGAGAGCACCTCTGGCTCGGCGAGCTGCTCCACGCTGGTGCGCGTTTGGCCCTCGGCGGACTCCTTGACCACGGAGAAGTGGCGAGTGGCGAGCGAGGCGATCTGGGGGTGGTGTGTAATGCAGATCACCTGGCGGGTCGCGGCGAGGTCGCGCAAGCGTTCGCCCACAGTGCGCGCGGTGTGGCCTCCGATTCCGGCGTTGACCTCGTCGAACACCAGCGTGGGTTTGGAATTGGAATTGGAGTCAGGACCGGCGGCCCCCCCGCCTTCAGCGCTGACAGTGCTCAGCGCAAGCATCACTCGCGACAGCTCCCCGCCGGAGGCGATCTCGCGCAGCGGGCCCGCGGCGACGCCGGGGTTGGGCGCGATCTCGAGCTCCACCGCGTCGCCGCCGCTCGGACCGGGCTCGCGCTCGGTCAGCTGCACGGCGAAGGTCGCGTCGGGCATCGCCAGTGCGGTGAGCTGCTCGCGGACCGCCTCGGCCAGGCGTGGGGCTGCCCGCACGCGCGCCGCTCGCAGGACCTCGACGCGCTCCTGCAGCGTCTCCTCGGCGGTCTGTAGGCGTGCCGCGGTCTCCTCGAGCGCCTCGGCGGCTCCCTGCAGCTCCTCACGGCGGGCGCACGCCCGCTCGGCGTGCTCCCACACGGCGGCAACCGTGAGGCCGTACTTGCGCAGCAGCCGCTCGAGCGCCGCGAGCCGCTCTTCGACGGCCTGGAGTCCGCCGGCCGCACCTCCATCCTGTCCCCCAGCGGCCTCGACCGAAGCCGGGAGACACTGGCCTTCGGCCAGCATCCCCGTTTCGGCCAACAGCCGCTCGCCGTAGCCGCGCAGCTCCCCGGCGAGGTCGCCGGCCTCGATCGCCAGCTCCCGGGCTCGCTCGGTCAGCGCGTCGAGTTGAGAGTCCACGCCGGCGACGCCCTCCAGGCTTGCGGTCGCCTGGGCGCTAAGCGTGGCGGCGCCGGGCGCGTCGTGCGCTTCTGAGCCCTGCCCACCAGCGAGCGCTTCGGCCGCGGAGCCCGCGGCGGCGAGCAGGGCGTCGAGCTGGCGCAGGCGCTCGCGCTCGGCGCGTAGCCGCTCGGGCTCACCCTCCTGCGGCGTAGCCTCTTCGATCTCAGCGAGCTCGTGCTCGAGCAGGTCGAGCTCCCGCTCGCGCGCGTCCTCCAGCTCGCGCAGCTGCTCGGCGCGCTCGCGCAGCTCGCGCACCTCGCGGTGGGCGGCGGCGCAGGCGGCCCGGCGGACAGCCTGCTCCGGGCCGCAGTAGCCGTCGAGGATCTCCAGCTGCGCGGCGGCGAGCGTCAGCTTGCGGTGCTCGTGCTGGCCGTAGAAGGTGAGTAGCGCCGTGCCGAGGCGGCGCAGGTCCGCGACGGCGGCGGTGCGGCCGTTGATCTGGGCGCGGGTGCGCCCGTCGGCGCCGACGCGCCGCGCGAGCACGACCTCCTCGGCGTCGACGGGGAGCAGCTCGCCGCGCTCACCCTCCAGCGCGTCGGGCAGCGCAAAGACCCCCTCGACGTACGCCTCGGCGGCACCGCACCGTACGATTCCCGCCCGGGCGCGCCCGCCGAGCAGCAGGTCCAGGGCATGCGCGAGCACGGTCTTACCGGCGCCGGTCTCTCCCGTGAGCACGTTCAGCCCGTCCGCGAGGCGCAGCTCGGCGCGCTCGATCAGCAGCAGGTTCTCGACGCGCAGCTCGTATATCACGCCCGCAGGTGTATCAGCGAGCACCGACAGATCGCTCGTGCGCGCCGACGCGGGGCACGATGACCGAAGCCGGGAGACACGCGCCTCCGGCGCGAATCCCCGTTTCGGCCAGCGCACACAGCCGTGATAGTCCCCGCCCACACGCGCGGACGATCCCCCCGACCCACCCCGCTCTGCACCCGCTCGGTCCGGAGGCGGGGCGCGCCGGTTCGTCGGCGGGAGCGCAACCCCTAAACTTGCGTTGATTAGGGTGACCACGACGGTGACCCCCTCCGATCCTCCTCCCGGCATGGCTGCCACCGACTCCGACGCCGACCCTCTGCGCGAGCCGATCGACTACCTCTCCGGCTCCGCGCTGCGCGAACGGCTGGAGGAGGAGGTTCTCCGCGCGGGGCGCCACGGTACGCCGCTGAGCTGTCTGCTGCTGGACATCGAGGACCTACGCGACGTGCAGCGCACGCACGGTCCTCTGCTCGCCGAGCTCCTCGCCGCCTACGTCGAGCTCGCGCTGCGCTGCGAGCTGCGCCGCTTCGATCGCGTCGGGCGCTCGGCGGAGGGCGAGCTGCTGGTCGTGCTACCCGGCGCGGACGGGCCGCGCGGGGAGATCGTCGCCCGGCGGATGCTCGGCCGGCTGCGCGCGCTCAAGCTCCAGGACGGTGAGGAGCGCCGCTCGCTGCGCTTCGCGGTCGGCCTTGCCCCGTGGCGGGAGGGCATGAGCGCCCTCGCGCTGCTCTGCGGCGCGCGCGCCGCGGCCAACCGGGGCGACCAGCTAGCTTTCCCGGATGCTCTCCGGCTCTGAGCTCTGGCTACTGCGCCTGATGGCCGACCGCGGCCTGGCGCTGCTCGACGCAAGCACGCTGCTGATGGTCATCGAGGAGCGCGGCGAGCTGCGAGTCGCGGCGGCCTCCGGCGAGGGCACGCCGCGGCTGCGCATCATGCCGGTCGAGGGCTCCGCGCTAGGGGGGCTGTACCGCAGGGGGGAGCCGCTCGCGCTCGACCGCCCGCGGGGTTCCGACGCGGCGTGGCTGCACGAGCTCGGCCTCGAGGCACGCGCGGCGCTGGTCGAGCCGCTCTCGATGGAGGGCCACGGGGGCGGTCTGGTGATCGCGCTGCGGCGCGACGGCGGCTTCCGCGGCCCTGACAAGCAGGCGCTCAAAGCGTTTGCGACGAGCGTCGCGCAGCGCCTGGCGGCGGAGCGCTCGGTGGAGATCGAGCGACTTCGCTACGGCATGGAGGCGCGCGAGCGGGAGCGCACGCGCTGGGCGCGGGAGATCCACGACGAGACCGTGCAGGGACTCGGCGCGCTGCGCCTGCAGCTCGCCACCGCGCGCGATGAGCGCGACCGCTCCAAGGCCGCTCGCCCGGGGGCACTGGCACACGGCCTGCAGGACGGCGTCGCGCAGGGCGTGGTCGGTACCGCCACCGACAGCGAGGGTATTCGGGCACTCGACGTGGCCGTGGACGAGGTGCTGGAGGGCCTCGGCCGCGAGATCGAAGGGCTGCGCCACCTGATCACCGAGCTGCGCCCTGCGGCGCTCGACGACCTCGGCCTGGTGCCGGCGCTCCAGGCGCTGGCGCGCCGCGCGCAGGCGATCGACGGCCTGGACGTACAGACGGAGCTCGACCTCGACCCCGCCCACGAGCACGAGCGGCTCGACACGGAGCTCGAGAGCACGATCTACCGCGTTGTGCAAGAGGCGCTGACGAACGTCTCCCGTCACGCGCAGGCGACGCACGCGGTGGTGAGCGTGACGCGCTCCGGCGACGGCTCCACGGTGCGCGTGAGCGTCGCCGACGACGGTCGTGGGCTGCCCGACGCCGCGAGCCTCGGTCCCCGCGGCGACGGCCTGGAGGGGGGCTTCGGCATGTCGGGGATGCGCGAGCGCGCGGAGCTCGTGGGCGGCGAGCTCCAGTTCGGAGCAGGCGGGTGCGGAGAGGGTGGCGCGGGCACCACGGTGCGCCTCAAGGTCCCGCTGGCGGGGCGCCCGGTCGAAGACCGCCCGGCAGCGGTCTGACGCTAATCCACCAACCCGAGGCGCCGCGCGTAGGCGGTGATCTCGGCGCGCGAGGAGAACCCCAGCTTCTCGATCGCCCGCGCACGGTAGGTCTTGACGGTACGCTCGGCGACGTGCAGCTGCTCGGCGATTTGTGGGTTGGTGTGGCCCATCGCGATCAGCCGAACCACCTCGCGCTCGCGCTCGGAGAGCGCTGGCCCCTCCTGCGCGGACTCCCCGCCAGTGGCCATCAACGCGCCGAGTCGGGGGTGCAGGTAGTTGCTGCCGGCGACCGCTAGGCGGAACGCCTGTAATAGCTCCGCGGGCTCGGCCTCCTTCAGGACGTAGCTGCGCGCGCCCGCTCTGAGCGCTTGGCGGGCGTACTCGGGGTCCTCGCGCATCGTGAGGATCGCCACGGCGAGCGTGGGGTGGGCGACGAAGCACTGGGGCAGCGCCGCGAGGCTCGAACCTCCGGGCATCGTGAGGTCGAGCGTGAGCAGGTCGGGCCTGTGGGCGCGCACTTCGCGGATCGTGGCGGGCACGTCGGCGGCCTCGGCGACCACCCGGAACTCTTCGGCCTCGCGCTCTAGCACGGCGCGGATGCCGTCGCGTACTACGCTGTGGTCGTCGGCGATGATCACCTCGATCGGGCGGTTGACCCCGGGGGTGCCGTTCTCCATCCCGCACACCGTATCGGCCTCGGGGGCGGCAGCGATGCGCGGGCGGCGCACGTTGTCCGGCCCCGAATTCAAGGCTCAGACAGGCTGGTCAAAACATATCGACCCGGTTGGACATGTCGTCCAAGGGCCACACGTGGTCCCCAGGGACGACAGAGATCGGCACCTTTGGGACGACACGATCGGCACCCTCTGGACGGCAGACAAACACCCGCGGGGCGTGCACCATGTCGTGTGCACTGTTTTTATTCAAACGCCCCTCCGGAGATGCCCTGAGCCGTGAGGGCCGCAGAGAAGAGTCGAGGACCACATGCGTACGTCACGGATGACACAGCAGACGAGCCGGGGTGAGCAGCGATGACCGTCGTTGGCGTCGTGCTCATCTGGCTGACGATCGCGGCGGTCGCGTTCCTGGCGCTGTCGGCGCTCGCGCGCCTCGCGGCGCCTGGGGAGGCGGAACTGGGGATCGTCGGCGAGGCCGAACTGATCGACACGAGTTACATGAGATGAGCCCCGCGACCCTCACGGCAAAGCGACGCTCGTGCACAGACGCCGAGCGAGCCTCACGCATCCTGGTGGCGGGCGCCGACCCCGACCAGCGGGCGGCAGTGCGCCACGACCTGAGCGAGGCGCTGCCGGCGGACACGCAGATCGGCGAGGCGGGCGCAGCGTGGGAGGTGCTCGAGCAGGCACCCTCCTCCAGCGTCGTGATGCTCGCCGGCGACCTCGGTGAGGTCTCAGCGGAGTCGCTGATGCAGACGCTCGGCATCCGCTACCCGAGCCTACCGGTAATCGCGCTCGGTCTCACCGCTGACTGCGGCGGGCGGAGCGTGGCCTCGCCAGCCATTTGAGCGCCCTGGCCTGACCGAAGCCGGGAGACACTCGCCTCTGACCGAAGCCGGGAGACACGCGCCTGCGGCGCGAATCCCCGTTTCGACCAGCATCCCCGTTTCGGCCAGCGCCTCCCGCTGGCTCTCAGACAAGGCGCTGTAAGGCCCACGCCCTGCGCGCCACTCCCGAGTCCTGTGTGGCGTAGGGCGTTGCACGAAATCGACCAAACCGTCCAGACGATCGTGTCTCGTCCCGGTCAGGCGTTAGCGTGGCGGCGTGTTCGCGTTGCCACCCTCCCCCCGGCTGCGCCGGATCCTCTTCGCCTACACCGTCAACCAGCTGGGGACGTGGTTCGGGTACTTCGCGCTCTCGCTGGGCATCTACGACCACACCCACTCCGCGCTGGCGGTGGCGGGCATGTTCGTCGCAGCACGCGGGTTGCCTGCGCTACTCGCGCCGGCGCTCGTGGCCTCCACCGAACTCTTCGAGGGCCGCGGCGGCCTCAGCCGGTTGTACCTCGTGGAGGCGCTCGCCGCCCTCGGGCTCGCGGCGCTGCTGTCGCACTTCTGGCTGCCGGGCCTGCTCGTCCTCGTCGCAATCGACGGCACGGCGGCGCTGACCGCGAGTGCACTGCTGCGCGCCACGGGGGCTCGCGTGGCAGCCGAGGAGGTCGACGACATGGAGGTGGAGGTCGAGGTCGAGGTTGCTCAGCGCAAGGTCAACGCGGCGTTCAACTTCGCGTTCACAGGCACCCTCGCTGTGGTTCCGTTGGTCGTCGGCCTGGTCGTCGAAACGGCGGGGGCGCCCACGGCGCTGCTGATCAACGCGGCTACGTTCGTGGCGTGCGCGGCGCTCCTCTTCAGCGTGCGCCCGAACGCGGAGGACGCCGACGGGACGTCGGTGCGCGCACGACTGCTCGCCGCGTGGCGGTACCTGAACGAAATGCCCCGCCTGCGCAGCCTGCTGGTGATCGAGGCGGTGGCGGTCGTCTTCTTCGCCTCGGTGGAGCCGGTCGAGGTGCTCTACGCCAAGCAGACGCTCGCGGTGGGCGACCGCGGCTTCGGCCTCCTGGTGGACGTGTGGGGCATCGGCATGGTGCTCGGCAGCGTCGTGTTCGCCCGCGCGGTGCGCCGGCCGCTCGGGCCGATGCTCGTAGTGGGCACGCTGCTCGTCGGCCTCGCCTACCTCGGCTTCGCCGTCGCCCCCACGCTCGCGGTCGCCTGTGCGGCGGCGCTGGTGGGTGGCGCCGGCAACGGCGCGCAGTGGCCGTCGCTGATCAGCGCGGTACAACAGCTCACGCCGAAGGCGCTGCACGGCCGCCTGATGAGCGCCGTGGAATCGATCGGCTCGCTCTGCCCGGCGATCGGCTTCGCGCTCGGCGGCGCGATCACCGCGCTCAGCTCGCCCCGCGTGGCGATGCTGGTCGCGGGCGTGGCGGCGACGGCGATCACCGGCCTGTTCGTGCGGATCGCGCACTCGAACTTCCGGCTCGAGCGCCCCGCGGAAACGACGGAGTCCGCGGTGAGCGCTGAGGCCGCTCTTCCCACCTCGAACGGGGGACCGCTAGTGGACTCGTTTCCCCAGCCGGAGGGTCCTCAAGTACGACTGGACGTGGGTCGTTAAGAACGACAGAGCTCTGCCCTGGCACTAGAAGGACTCCTCCCCTGGCACCCATGAGTCACATTCGTCGCACGTACCTGTACACGGCCTTCGAGTGCGCCCTGCTCGTGGGCGCGCTGACCGCAGGGGTGGTGTGCTCGCGTCCCGACGAATGGCACCCCGTCGAACTGTTCCTGCTGCTCCTGCTCCTGGGCGTCGGCGGCGACCGGCTGGCGGTGACGGTGCGCAACCAGAACCTCTCGGCGGCCTTCGTGGCGCTCGTACTGGCGATGACCCTGCTCGGGCCGCTGCCGGCGATGGCAATCGGGATCGTGGTCGTAGTCGTCGACGCGCGGGTCCGCGGGCTCTCTCGTGCGCGCTGGATCAACAATCTCGCGACCTACTCGGTCTTCCCCGTCGCGGGCGGCCTGCTGGCGCGCTCGCTGCTGGACGTGCACGACCCCGTCAACGCCCAGGCGAGCCACAGCGTGGAATTCGCGCTGATCGTGTTCGGCGTGTTCATCGGCACGAACCTGCTCAACTTCGCGATGATCGCCGCGCACCAGCGGGTCTTCAGCGGCCGCGGCCTGGTTGACCAGACCCGCTACCTGCTGATGCCGATGCTGCCCGGCCAGGTTGCGGTGGGAGCGCTCGCGGCGCTGGTCGCGGTGGCGTACACGAACTTCGGCTACCCGGTGCTGCTGGGGCTCGTGCTCGTAATCTTGATCTTCCAGTACCTCGCGGTCGCGCTGCTGCGCTCAGAGGACCGCGCCGACCAGTTGGAGGCGCGCTCGATGCACCTCGCCTCGTTACAGCTCGGCGTGCTGGTGACGCTCGTCGAGACGCTCGCCCTGCGTGACCGCATGACCGCTCGCCACGCTGCGGCGGTGGCCCGCTTCGCGCGGGCGCTGGCGCGCGAGGCGGGCTGCGACGAGTCCGAACAGGACGTCGCGCACACCGCGGGGCTGCTGCACGACATCGGCAAGTTCGCGCTACCCGACCGCATCCTCAAGGCGGAGGTGCTCTCCGACGAGGATTGGGCGCAGATCCGCCGCCATCCCCAGGACGGGGCGACGCTGGTGGGGCGCCTCGACGGCTACGGCCCGATCGCGGACGCGATTCTCTACCACCACGAGCACATCGACGGCAGCGGCTACCCGGCGGGCCTGATCGGCAACGAGATCCCGCTGCTCTCGCGCATCCTTGCGATCTGCAGCGCTTACGACACGATGACCTCGCGCGACTCCTACCGCGCGCCGATGACCGCGCAGGACGCGCTCGCGGAGCTGCGCCGGATGGCGGGGCGCCAGTTCGACTCCGAGCTGGTCGGCAAGTTCGTTGCGATGCTCGAACGCGAAGGCCCCGCGATCTTCGCGCGCGGGGACGAGGTGGACTTCGAGGCAGAGCTAGCGTTCGAGCGGCGGGCGCGGGCGATCGCTCAGCCAGTCTCTCAGTAGGCCTCCCGACGGACGGCCTACTCACAGCCGCTTCCGTAGCGGGTCAGCCAGCAAGACTCCCCTCTGCGGTTCCTCTCCAGGAACACCTCCCTACGACACCCTCTTAAACACCGATAGACGCCGAGTACAGGCGCCTACCGGGCAGAGGCTAAAAACCTGGCGACCTCTCAAACAGCTTCTTGATCGTTGGTAGCAGCCGGCTTATTTCCAACCCATCGTCTGCTCCTTCGCTCGGACCGGTGGGGGCCGCAGGGGATCACGGCCCCGGGCACCTACCCTCTCCAGGACAACCGCACCTACTCGACTTGAGTAGGTTTACGGAGGATAGTACCAGGACCATGCGAATTGTGCAGGTTGGATAAACGATTGGCAACCTTGTGCACGATTTCTTGCATACGCAGGACTTCTGGGGCAGGCCTCCACGGGATCGGTGGACCAAACGTCCACAAAGGTGCACCGCGCTCAACTTCCGGGGCCATCGGGCCGAAACACGCTGCAGAGAGGCGCACCCGGACGCGCTCCCAGATCGAGAGGACACACCCTGATGCCCTTCGCACCCAACCCCCCCACCCACCACGACAGCCAACTCGTCTTCACGAGCTCCCAGGCGGCGCGCTACCTGGGCGTCTCGCTGGCCACGATCCGCCGCTGGGCGGACGCCGGCCACCTGGACTGCTACCGCACGCCGGGCGGGCAGCGGCGCTTCTCACGCGAGCAGCTCGACGGCTTCGTGGACTCGCTGCAGCGCACCGGCGACGCGCACCCCGCTCAGCGCGCAGCCTGAGCCGGCCCCGGGATCTCAGCGGGCGAGGCGCCCGAACTTCTCACGCAGCCGCCGGTAGAAGGAGGAGCCCGGCAGCTGGGCGATCGTGCCGACCTCGTCGACGAATCGCGCGCGGATGCGCGCGTCGGGGGCGAGGTCGCAGACGGGGCGCCCGTCGACGGAGACGTCGAGCGCCTCGCGCGAGCGGTTGTGGATCGTGATCGGGTCCCCCGGAGCCGCGACGAGCGCGCGTGCTGTGAGCGAGTGGGGGGCGATGAAGGAGACCACGAACCCCTCCACCCCCCACGCCATCACAGGGCCGCCGTTGGCGAGGTTGTAGCCGGTGGAGCCCGCGGGGGTAGCGAGCACGAGCCCGTCGCAGCGCACCGAGCCGACCTCCTCGCCGTCGAGCGTGTAGGCGAGCTCGGCGACGCGCTCGCCCACGCGGCGGTGAATCGCGATGTCGTTGATCGCGGTCTCCACCCCGCCGGCGGGGGTCTGCAGCGCGATCCCAGGCAGGTGCAGCAACTCGAAGTGGCCGTTGAACGCGCGGGCGATACCCTCCTGCATCTCCTGCGGCTCGACCGTGGCGAGGAACCCGATCTCCCCGAAGTTGATCGCGAATACCGGCACCTTGGTGCCCGCATAGAGCCGCAGCGCGCGCAGGATCGTGCCATCGCCGCCCAGCACCACGCACAGCTGCTCCTCGGTGCCGATCTGCGCGTCCACCTCCACGCCCGGCCCCGCCTCGAGGCCGTGCTTGGCGGTCTCCTCCGGGTTGAAGCACAACGTGACGTCCGCCTCCCCCGCCATCTCGATCAGCCGCTTCATCGCCTCGCGGGTTTCCTCGATGCGCATGTGCGTCAGCACCGCGACGCGCTTCGCCGAGGGTTGGAGACCATCCCCCTTTTTTTGATGAGCGCCCTCCGGGCGCGCGCGGATATGTGCGTGGTCCGCCACGGTCAGGACACGTGCCAGAGTGGACGGTGGTCGCGAGATGGCACCATCAAGGCTCCTCCCGGAGGGCCATGTGTTCGATCTCCTCGGCGCCCCGAGCGCCACCAGCACGCCCAGGCTCGGCAAGCCATACGAAGGTCTCGCGATTGCCCTTGGGCCCGGGCAGGCCTGAGGAGCAGAAGCCGAGGACCGCTGGCGGGCCGGAGGGCAAGCCGTCCTGGACGGGGGCGCTCTCGATCTCCATGGTCGCAAGCCCAACGCTCACGAGCGCCGCGCGACGGACGGCAGGGTCGCGCACGACGCCGCCTTTGCCGATCAGCTCCCTCGGGGCCTCGAACTGGGGCTTGACGAGCGCGAGCACGTCATAGGGTTCCGCCAGACAGGTGAGCACCGCAGGAAGAACCTTGGTCAGGGAGATGAACGAGACGTCCACCACCGCGAGGTCGGTGGCCCGCTCCACCCCAGAGCGCCCCAGCGGACCCCCAGCCACCGCGGCAGCCACCATCGCGGGGGTCAGGGAGCGAGCATTGGTGCGCTCGAGCACCCACACGCGAGAGTCGGTGCGCAAGCCGTAGTCGAGCTCTCCATAACCCACGTCCACCGCGAGCACCTCCGCGGCCCCATGCTGGAGTAGGCAATCGGTGAACCCCCCCGTCGATGCCCCCACGTCCAGCGCGCTGCGCCCCGCCACGGCGATCCCTGTACGGCGCAGGGCATTCTCCAACTTGATCCCCCCGCGCGATACATACCGCGGTCGCTCATCCACACTCAAGAGCGCATCCGCGGGGACCATCTCCCCCGGCTTCTCCGCCCGCCGACCCGCGGACCCGATGCGCACCTCCCCGGCCATCACCGACGCCGCGGCGCGGCTGCGCGAGGCGAACACGCCGCGCTCGGCCAGGAGTGTGTCGATGCGCTGCTTGGCCACCACTGCCGGGAACGGTATCCGCTCACGCCCGCCGGCCCGTATCAGCTTCAGCCCCCCACACGATGATGCGGCTTAAATGAAACGGCCCGCCTGGGGAGACGGGCCGTTTCGAGGGAGGAGGGATGCTGCTGTACTTCGGGTCTGAAGTCATAATGCCCACTCCACTCACCTTTGTGTGTGCGAGTGCGCACATATGGCAAGCGACTGTATAAGCAACAAACCGCACATAGGTAGAAACTACGGGACTTTGCGGGGTTGGCTGTTGCGGCTACGTGGTGGCGGGGTTGGGGTCCCACGGCCGACCAAGTGCGCGGACGATCTCGTCCATACCGGCGTCGTCGATGATCTTGGGGGGCGGCCAGCGCACGACCTCGTGGACGGACGGCCATATTTGGACGAGCTGGCCTGGGAAGGTCTCCTCCAGCGCGAGGCCCGGCAACCGATCGTTGACGGTGTAGTTGGCGAGGGAGAGGGAGTGCCCAAAGACCACGCACGCAAGCTCACCGATCGTCACGGCCAAGAGATAGCCGTCCGCGTCTGCTTCATTGTTCGGCCCTGGTGGCGCGGCCTCGATGAGGTGGGCGGCGGTACGGCGGAATGAGTTGTGTGGCTGCACGCCGTGGTAGCGACCAAGCCATACCTGTTGCCGACCGCCAGGCCGCTGCGTGCGATGGAGGATCTGCAATATCTCCATTGGCACCGTACGGTGCTGCGGTTCGACCAACTCCCACACCATTGCGGTCTTGACGACCCAAGTCGCAGCGCAGACTTGTCGCCAGTACCGCAGGGTCCGTGGCTGTCCGAGGATCGGCTTTGCGAGCCATCGCTTCGCCCAGTCCTCAAGCTCCTCCATCCATCCCGTGTTGCACGGCTCGCATACGTCTTTGGCGACCGTGGTGAACGGGTCGCGGATGCCCCGGAAGAACTCTTGTCGCCCGTCGGCCGTTTCGAGCACAAAGGCGTGTTCCGGGCGTTTCTTGGGGTCTACGGGTGGGAGGATTTCTGCGCACCAGCGCGGAGCTGCGTGCTCGTCGCTTCGGCGGCGATTTGAGCCGAACGGCTCGCGGCAGAAGATACAGCGGTCCAAATCGCTACCCTCGCCGTAGATGGCTGACGACAAGCACGACGCGAAGCCTACTCAGACGGTTCATCCCAAGAAGGGGAAGCCGTTCGAGATCCCGGTCCCGACGCGCGGCGAGTTCGACAGTCTCGTCAAGAAGGTTGCGGGCGCCCCAGGAGTTCGTAGACGCTCTGCCGGGAAAGACCGGCCTCCTGAGCAATCCGAGTGATGCCCACGCCGCCCGCGTGAGCCACGCGGATGCGCTCGCGTAGCTCGGCGGCGGCAGCACGCTTGGCGATGTCCGCGCGCTCGCGGTTTACGGCGGCGCGTCGGAGATCGGCGATTAGCTGCTCGTCACTCACGACATGCCCTCAGCGGCCCGTGCGATCAGTTCGGCGAACATCGACGGTTCCCGCTGGTAGCGCAAGTTGTAGCGCCAGGTGAACTCGTTCAGGTAGCCCTGTAGCCAGTGGTGGGACACCTTCCTGTACGTGCCCCTGATCGATGGCTTCAGGTGGCCGAAGAACCCCTCCACGGTGTTCGTGTAGGTGTCGCCGACGACGTACATGCCCGCCGAGTGGTTGATCCGACTATGCGCGATGAAGTGCTTGTCCAGGCCGTTGTAGGACGGCCACTCGTCCGTGATGATGATGGACTCGGGCTCAACCCACTCGATCAGCGTTTCCTTGAGCTTCGGCCCCCTGCGCGACGGCAGGACGGTCGCCCTGATCCGCCCGCCGCGTTCCACGGCAGCGAACACGGTCGCTCTACTACGCTCCGCCAGCTTGTTCGCCTCCGAGCGCCGGTTTACGCCGGGCTGGGCGAACGGGGAACGGCCGTGTGGCTTGCGCGGCTTGCCGTCCACAGACGCCTCATCGGCCTCCACGTCGCCGCGCAGCAGTTCGCCGTCGTCCTTCATCAGCTCGTTGCGGATCTTGTTCAGCATCCGCCATGCCGTCCGGTAGGACACACCCAGGGTACGCTCAAGCTGCTTCGCAGAGATCCCACAGCGAGTGCTCGTGACGAGATACATCGCGTAGTACCAGAGGTGCAGCGACGTGGAGGACTTCGCGAAGATCGTCCCGGCCGTCGGGTGGACGTGGTGCCCACAGCCGGTGCAGGTCCACGACTGGCGCCCCTGCGAGGTCTGGTACTTGCGGAAGACGCGCTCCTGCTTGCACTTCGGGCACTCGGCGCGTTCGCCGTCCGGGGCATGGCGGGCACGCCATAGGTGCTCAAGGCAGGCGTCGTCGTCGGGGAACTCGCGCATGAACTCCATCAGCGAGTACGTGGACTCGGAGCAGTCGGCCCGGCGTGGTGCGTGGCGGTCTACTGGAGGCATAATGTAAGGCTACCTTACAAGCGGGTGTTTGTCAAGGCGCCTTACGCAGATTGAGTGCCCACCCCATTGACAACCCGCCCTTCGCTCTGGTAGCTTGAACTTGCAGCCGGGAGGACCGCCTCGGCGGTGCCCGTTTCGTTGGCGAGACTGCACTTGCGGTGCTCGAACCAATGGACCCGGCCGCACCTTTTGCGCAAACGAGGAATGCTGCGTGTACTCGCTTTACTTGGACGCTTCTGGGACGCATGGAGCGAGTCCGGTCTACATTCTCGCGGGTATAGCTGTTCACGAGCAAGATGCCTACTACCTGCAGCAGCGCTTCGCGACACCTTTGAACAGGCTACCCGGAGGTCCCGATCCGCGCGACTATGAGCTGCACGCGACCGAGATCGTCAGCCCTCGCAAGGAGACAAGCGTTTGGAAGGGGGTTCCTGCAAGTGCTCGCTTTAGCATCCTGCGCGCGAGCTACCGGGCTTTGGAGAGCTACAAATGCGTGGACGAGGCTCATCCATGCATCTGCTTTGGCGTCATAGTTGAGCGCACCTATCGGGACTACGAAGAACGAGCGTGGCATGAGGTTCTGCATCGCTTCGATGAGATGCTCACCCGACAGGCTCACGACGCCGGATCAGACGAGCCGCGCCAACGGGGAATTGTGATCCACGATCGAAGCTCGACTGAGCGCCGGGTCCAAGATTGGGCCGATCGATGGCGCCTCATCGAAAGCCGAATCGGGGTGCTCACGCATATGGCTGACGTTCCGTTCTTCGCCGATTCACGAGCAAGTAGGCTTCTCCAGGCCGCAGATTTCGTTTCATGGGCGCTGTGGCGCTACTACGGGCTGCCGAGCCCCGACGACCGATGGATCAAGCCACTTTGGTCTCACTTCGACCAAGCTGACGGCAAGATGCACGGCTTGGTTCATGTTTCTCGCAGCTTCCAGGCTGGCAAGTGCGCCTGCCCGCCCTGCACAAGTCGCGCCGCCGCATAGCTCACTGAGCCGACCCGGCTAGCAGGGACGGCCTTTCGGCCGTCGAAACCGTGCTGCGCGGGCCACATTTAGAGGGCGACCCGCGCGAACACGATCAAGCCCTCAGCGCGTGTTTCTTTACGCCGAGGGCCTAGCTACATGCCCGAGTTGAAAGGACCGAGCTTTCCCATTGGGCATCACCTCCCTTGGGCGTTGGTTGCCTGGGCTGTCTCTCCGTCGCCGGGGCCGGACAGCCAGGCGCCCTCGCCTGAGGGCTAACACTTGAGCATCTGCGATGCACCGGACGACGCTCGCAAAGCGCCACGCCCAGCCCTGTGACGTGGCGCCCCGGGCGGTCAGCATCCGCCCTTGGAGTGCGTCGGGGCCTTGCGCTCCGTCGGCACTGGCAGACCATCGAGCAGGGCGCCCGGCGGGACCTCCAGCGCGTCGGCGAGGATGAGGAGCATCGACAGGTGCGGGTCGCGCTTCCCGAGCTCAAGCGCGCCGAGGTTGGTCCGGTGGACGTTGGCGATCTCTGCGAGCGTTTCGAGCGAGACGTTCCGGCGGTCGCGCAAGGCGCGTAGCTTCCCACCGAACGTGCGTAGCAGTCGTGCGCGCTCGGCCATGTAGGCGTCATTCCGGGCCATTGTGCGCCCTCAAATGCAGATCATGTTGAGGTCGTCAATACGTCTCGTGGCCTGCGACGGCTGGACCTGCTCGCCGTCGATGACCACCACCCCGACAGCCTTCAGGCTGTCCACCGCGTCGGTGATGTCCTCCCGCTCGAAGCCGATCTCGGCGTGCAACTCGCTGATCGACCGGCCCTCCGGGTGGTTCTGGCTGAGCACGAGGAGCACCACGAGGTTTTCAACGAGCGGGCTGGCTGCGCCCCGATCCTGCTTGGATTCGTCCTGCATGGGAAGGTCCGTCCTTTCCGTGCCACGACCCCCGGCCGGTTCGCCCCGGCGCGGGGGTCAAAGCGTCATTTGACTAGGACGGACCACCGTAAACCCGCTCCAGGACAGGAAAAACCGATCAAATGGCGCTTATACAGAGATTGACCATATGTGCGAGTGCGCACAGAGGTGGTCTCAACCGGGCCGGCCTTGCCCTACGCGCCCACCGCCGCCGGGTCGCGGTCGAGGATCGCGGCCTCGATGCGCTCCGCGATGCGCTTGCCGGTGAAACCGACCTCCTCGTGCAGCAAGGCGGGCTTGCCGTGGGTCACGTAGCGGTCGGGCAGGCCAACCCGCATGATCCGGACGCCGCCCGCCCCCGCGATCCCGGTCTCGTTGAGGGTCTCCCAGACCGCCGTGCCGAAGCCGCCCGCGAGCACGCCCTCCTCGACGGTCACCAGCAGGTCGTGCTCGGCGGCGAGCTGCGCCAGCAGGCCCGCGTCGATCGGCTTGGCGAAGCGCGCGTCCGCGACCGTCACGTCCAGACCACGCTCCTCCAGCAGCGCCGCGGCCTCCAGCGCCTTGCCAACGCCGCTGCCGTAGCCGATCAGCGCCACCCGCGTGCCCACGCGCGCGAGGGGAGTGGACGGGGAGAGCGGGCCATCGGTGGACTCACCGGCGGTGGGTGGGCCCGCGGCGGACGGGCCGTTGGGGGAGGGGCGCCCGGCGCCCGCCTCGCGCAGGATCTCCCCGGTGCCGATCGGGATCGCCTGCGGCTCGCTCGGCAGCGGTACGCCCACACCCTCACCGCGCGGGTAGCGCAGTGCGATCGGGCCCCCGTCGTATACCAGCGCGGTGTGCAGCATGTGGACGAGCATCGCCTCGTCGCGGGGCGCCATCAGCACGATGTTCGGCAGGCACCGCAGGTAGGCGATGTCGAACGCCCCGTGGTGGGTGGGGCCGTCGTCGCCCACGAGCCCTGCGCGGTCCATCGCGAACACCACGTTCAGCCGCTGCAGGCACACGTCGTGCACGATCTGGTCGTACGCGCGCTGCAGGAAGGTCGAGTAGATCGCCGCCACCGGCTTGCAGCCCTCAAGCGCCAGGCCGGCCGCAAACAGGATCGCCTGCTGCTCGGCGATGCCGACGTCGAAGTAGCGCTCGGGCAGCGCCTTCTGCAGGACGTTCAGGCCCGTCCCGGAGTTCATCGCCGCGGTGATCCCCACCACGCGGGGGTCCCGTTCGCACTCGCGCACCAGGGCCTCCCCGAAGACCTGGGTGTACTGCGGGGCGGGCGCTGCGCTGCGCTGCGCCCCGCCGGCAACCTTCACGGGAGCGGTCGGGGACCCGTTGAGGATCGACTTCGGCTTGGCCGCGTGCCACTTCTCCATTCCCTCAAGCCCCCCATCCTCAGCGGGGGCAAAGCCCTTGCCCTTGACCGTCGCGATGTGCACCACCACCGGCCGATCCGCCGCCAGCGCCTCGCGCAGCGCCTTGCGCAGCGCGCGCACGTCGTGGCCGTCGATCACCCCCATATAGGCCCAGTCGAGCTCCTCCCACCACAGTCCGGGCGCCCAGAACGCCTTCAGCGACTCCTTCAGCTGTGGGCCGAGGCGCTCGAACGCCGCGCCGATCCCCCCCGGCAGGCGCGCCAGGCCGCCCTCGACGCCCTCGCGGGCGTGCCACAGCTTCGGGTTCAGTCGCACCCGGTTGAAGTAACGCGAGAGCGCCCCGACGTTGGGGGCGATCGACATGCCGTTGTCGTTGAGCACCACGACCATCGGCGTCCCCAACCCGCCGGCCTGTCCGATCGCCTCGAACGCGACCCCACCGGTCATCGCCCCGTCGCCGATCACCGCCACCACCTTGCCGGGGTCGCGACGGTCGAGGCGTCGCATGCCCTCTCTGAGCCCCACCGCATAGCCCACCGAGGTCGAGGCGTGTCCGGCGCCCATGATGTCGTGCGGGGACTCCGCGATCGAGCAGAACGGCGCGAGGCCGCCGTATTGGCGAATCGTGTGCAGGCGGTCGCGGCGGCCCGTGAGGACCTTGTGGGGGTACGCCTGGTGGCCGACGTCCCACAGGATCTTGTCGCGGGGCGAATCGAGCAGCGAGTGCAGAGCCACCGCGAGCTCGCACGTCCCGAGGTTCGCGCCGAAGTGCCCCCCGATCTCCCCCACCGTGTCGATGATGTGCTCGCGCACCTCCTGCGCGAGGCGCTGCAGCTCCTCCTCAGAGAGCGCGTGGAGGTCCTGCGGCCCCTCGATGCGGGGGAGGATCAGATCGTCGCTCATGAGGTGCAGGTGTTCACGAGGTAAGGGTCTTCAGGAGGTGGGCTAGTTCACGAGGTTCGGGTGTAGATGAAGTCGGTGATCTGCTCGAGCTCCACCGTGTCCCGCGGGGTCTCCACCCCCGCGCGCGCGGCCTCCGCCAGCGCGGCGCGCGCGAGCCGGTGGGACTCTCCGGCGAGATCCTTCGCTTGATCGATTCCGAACTCGCTCACGTAGGTGCGCTTGCCGTGCCGCTCATCGCTGCCTCGCGGCTTGCCGAGCGCGTCCTCCGTCCCGGTCACGTCGAGGATGTCGTCGACGATCTGAAACAGCACGCCCAACTCCGCTGCGAAGCGGTTGAACGCCATTGTCGCAGGTCCGTCCACCCCGGCCAACCTCAGCACGCACACCACCGACGCGCCGATCAGCCGGCCCGTCTTCAGCTCGTGCAGGCGCCGTAGCCCCGCCGGCCCTCGCGGCGCGGTGTCGCGGACGTCCGCGTACTGGCCCCCGACCATGCCCCCCGCCCCGGTCGCCGCCGCGAGCTCGGCCGCCGCCGCGAGCACTCTCTCCGGCGCGGAGCGCGGGTTGCTCAGCAGGTGGCGGAACGCTTCGGCGTACAGCCCGTCCCCCGCGAGGATCGCCACGTCCTCGCCGAACGTCACGTGGCAGGTCGGCTGGCCCCGGCGCAGCGCGTCGTCGTCCATCGCCGGCAGGTCGTCGTGGATCAGCGAGTAGGTGTGGATCAGCTCGATCGCTCCCGCGAGCGGCAGCGCCTCCTGGCGCGGCAGGCCCACCGCGCGTGCGGTAGCCAGCGTCAGCACCGGGCGAATCCGCTTGCCCCCCGCCAGCAGCGAGTAGCGCATCGCCTCGTCCAGGCCGGCCGTGAGCTGCTCCTCGGAGAAGCGCATCCGCTCCAGGTAGCGCTCCACCTCGACCCGCAGGTGCTCCGGGTAAGCCGCCTCGGACGGGAGCCCCGGGGACGGCGTGGAGACCGGGTCGCCGGGCTGCGGGTCTGGTTCTCCCGAGTGGGTGGGCATCTCATCCCCACCCTGCGGGCCTGTGGACTCGTGTGCGCTCACGCTCGCCACGGTTACAGCAGCGAATCCTGGCCGGGCGGCGGCGCGAACGGCTCCGCGCGCGAGCGGCGCTCGAGCTCCGCCCCCGCCCGGTTGGCCAGCGCCGCGCACTCGTCCACCAGCGTCGCGGCCGCGTCTGCGGAGAGCTCGCCCGAGCGCAGCTGCTCGGCCGCGCGTTCCAGGCGTGCGATCAAATCGTCGAGGGAGTCAGCGGCGTCGCTCATGGGATCGGGGCATTCTCTCGCACCTCGCGCAACACCGCAGCCAGCACCCCGTTGACGAACGCCGGGGCGTCCGCCCCACAGAACGTCTTCGCGCTCGCCACCGCCTCCTCGATCGCTCCCTCCGGGGGGATTGGGGTCTCACCGGGAGCCGCGTCGGGGTGCAGGATCTCGATCAGGGCCACCCGCAGGATCGAGCGCTCCAGCGGCTGGATGCGCTCCACCGACCATCCGTGCGCGTGGCGATCGATCACCTCGTCGAGCTCCCCCGCGCGGTCCGCGGCGGCGTGCGCGAGCGCTCGCGTGAACAGCGAGGCCGCCGGGGGCAGCGCGAGCTCCCGGCCGGTCAGATCGTGCTGGTAGAGCGCGAACACCGCCGCCTGCCGCTGCTCGGAGCGGCGCACGCTAACCGCCCGCCGGGGGGAGCCCCGCGCCCGCCGGGGGGAGCCTGGCCGCCACCCGATACGACCCAGCTTCCCCGCGGTGGGCACCGGCCCCCTCCGGGTGGGGCTCAGGCACGCGAGACATACTCGCCCGAGCGGGTGTCCACCCGCACCCGCTCGCCGACGTTCACGAACAGCGGCACGTGGATCGTGGCGCCCGTCTCGAGCGTCGCCGGCTTGGTGCCCCCACCAGAGGCGGTGTCTCCGCGCAGGCCCGGTTCGGTCTCGGTGACCTCGAGGTCCACGGCGCTCGGCAGCTGCACGTCCGCGGGTCGATCGTCGATGAACAGCACGTCCACCTCGCTGGAGGGTTTCGTCCAGCGCAGCGCCTCGCTCACGCTCCCCTCGGGCACGGCCAGCTGCTCATAGGACTCCATGTCCATGAAGTGCGCATCGGTCCCATCGGCGTACAGGAACTGCATCCGCCGAGCCTCGGTGCGCACAGGGCGAAACTTCTCCCCCGCCCTGAACGTCCGATCGATCACAGCACCGTCGGATGCCCGTCGGAGCTTGGTGCGCACGAACGCCCCTCCCTTGCCGGGCTTCACATGCTGGAACTCCACGATCTTGAAGACCGTCCCCTCGACCTCTATATGGCTGCCGTTGCGAAACTGATTGGTTGTGATCACGGTCTCGCAGGGTAGCGGGCGGGGCACCAGGCGGTCACCCGACGACGGCCAGCTCCTTCGGCAGCCCCGTGAACACGACGAAGCCGTCGTCGGTGACGACAAGAAGGTCCTCGATGCGAACACCGAAAAGGCCGGGTATATAGATCCCCGGCTCAACGGTCACGACAGACCCGGCGCGCAGCGGCTGCTCGCCCGCGGTGCGGGAGAGGCGGGGGGCCTCGTGGACCTCCAGGCCCACTCCGTGGCCGAGGCCGTGGCCGAAGTGCTCGCCGTGGCCGGCGGCCTCGATCACCTCGCGGGCGACGGCGTCGATCTCTTTGCCGTTCGGTCCCGCGCGCACGGCGGCGAGGCCGGCGAGCTGGGCTTCGAGCACCAGCTCGTAGACGGCGCGCGCCTCGTCGGGGAGGTGCTCGCCGGTGGCGTAGGTGCGGGTGCAGTCCGAGCAGTAGCCATCGAGAAGGGCGCCCCAGTCGATCGTGACGAGCGTGTCGCGCGGGATCTGCGCGTCGCGCGGCTCGGCGTGCGGCAGGGCAGAGTGGGCGCCGGCGGCAACGATCGAGGGGAAGCTCGGGCCGGCGGCGCCGAGACGGCGCATACGCAGCTCCAGTTCGATCGCGACCTCCCGCTCGGTGCGTCCGGCGAGCCCTCCTTCGAGGACGCCCCGCAGCGCCTCGTCGGCCAGCTCCGCGGCGGCGCGGATGCGCGCGATCTCTGGCGCCTCCTTAACTTCGCGCAGCTCCTCGACGAGGCCCCCGCTGGGGACGAGCTCCCAGGACTCCGGGAGGAGCTCGCGCAGGCGCAGGTGCTGCTTGACCGTGAGGACGCCCTCTTCGAAGCCCAGGCAGCCTTCCGTCGGCGGGACGGCGAGCGACGAGGCGTCCACCGCGTCCGCCTCCCCATCCTCGTCGGCCGGCGCGAGCTCCCCGGCGGCCGCCTCCAGCAGGTCCACGGGGACGATGCGCCGCTCGAACAGCGCGGGGACCTGGGCGGCGGACTGGTTGTCGTAGCGGAAGTCGGTGAAGAAGCGGTCTGAGCTCCCCCCGGCGGCGACCAGGGCGAGGCCGTTGGTGCCGGTGAAGCCGGTGAGGTAGCGCAGGTTAACGGGGTGCGTTACGAGCAGCAGATCGACGTCGCGCTCGCGCAGCAGCGCGGCGAGACAGAGTGTGCGCTGCACCTCGGGCGGCTGCACCTCGCCCGGGTCGCTCACGCGGCGCCTTCAAGCACGGCCCGCAGCCGCTCGAGCGCCACGCGGTACCCCTCGACCCCCTGCCCAGAGACGGAGGCGACGCAGAGGTCCTCGATCACCGAGACCCGCCGCCAGGGCTCGCGCGCCTTGATGTCGGAGAGGTGGACCTCGACCGTGGGCAGGGCGGCTATCTCCAGCGCGTCGTGGAGCGCCCACGCATAGTGGGTCCAGGCACCGGGGTTGAGGATGATCCCGTCGGCCTCCTCGCGTACGCGGTGCAGGCGCTCGACGAGCTCGACCTCGGCGTTGGTCTGGAAGAAGCGCGCCCGCAGCCCCAGCTCGGTGGCGAACTGCTCCACGCGCAGTTCGAGCTCCGGGAGGGTGAGCGTGCCGTAGTGCGCCGGGTCGCGGCGACCCAGCATGTCGAGGTTGACCCCGTGCATGACCACGATGCGGTAGGAGACGTCGCTCATTCAGAGCAGAGCGTACCTGGAGCGGGCGCGGCTAATGCAGCTCTGCGCGGGTGTCGATACTCACACATGACGCCGGCTGCGCACGGCCGCGCGCTGCGCGGCGCTCGAGCTCCCGACAAGCCCTCCGCGGGCATCCAGCCGTGAGCTCGCGCGCGACGCTCACCCGCCGGGGCCTCTGTGCGGTCGCGGCCGCGTTCGTGCTGGGCACGGTCGGCCTGTGGGCGCTGCATCAGCAGACCAGGGTGCACTACCGCCTGCCCGCCAAGTCGGCGATCGCAGCGGCGCGCGCCAACCGAGGGGATCGGGAGTTCCTCGCGCACAACCCGACCACACGCGTGCGGGTGATACCGCTGGACTCAAAGCTCCAGCGCGTTACGTTCTTTGACGGCCCGCAGGTCGTGCTGGACGCGGCGGTGGGCGAACACGGCGAAGTGGTCTCCACCGAGGAACACGTTGACGGGGCGCCCGCGTCGGGGGCCGCGCTGGCCAACTCACCGTGGGTTCTTGCGCTGTTCAGCTGCCTGTTCCTGCTTGCGACGCTCGTGCTGCCGCTGCGGCGCGTGCGCAATCTCGACGCGCTCGTGCTTGTGAGCCTGACCGTCACCGTACCGCTGATCAACGCGCGGCTGGCCGGCGCGAGCGTCGTCTGCGCCTACCTCGCGCTCGGCTACCTGACGCTCAGATGCCTCACTATCGGCCTGCGCACCGCCGACCCCGACGCTCGCACGCGCGCCGCTGACCCCGACGTCAACCCGCGAGGGGGTGGCTCCGCTGACAGCCAGCGAGCCGAGGGCCCCGCCGGCGCGGCGCCCAGCACGCCGCTACTGAACTGGCTGTGCGCCGGGTGGGAGCCGCGGCGGCGTGTCGCGCTGCTGCGCCTGATCGTGGCGGCGACGGTGCTCGCGTTCGCGATGATCACGCTCACCTCCAGCGGCTACACCGACGTGGCCGCCGCCTCGATGCAGGGCGCGACCGAACTGCTCCGCGGCGTGCTGCCCTACGGGCACATCACCCTCGCGCTGCACGGCGACACGTACCCCCTGCTGAACTACATCCTCTACATCCCCGGCGCGCTGTGGCTGCCGGTGAGCAACGCGTTCAGCGACCTGACCGGCTCGCTGGCGGTCGCGATGACCGCAAGCCTGCTGGCCGGCGCGGCGCTGTACCGGGTCGCCGGCAGCCCCCAGCTCGCCGCGGACGGCGGGGAGCAGCGCGTCGAGCGCCAGCTGCGCACGACGCTCGCGTGGTTCGCCTTCCCGCCCGTGCTGTTGGCGGCCTCCGGCGGCTCGAACGATCTGCTGCTGGCGGCGTGCCTGGCGTGGATGCTCGCCCTGCGCACCCGCGCCGCCGCGTCGCTGCTGCTGCTGGGCGCGGGCGTGTGGGTCAAGCTCGTGCCGCTGGTGCTGGTGGCGATCTGGGTTCCCTACCGCCGCCGCGAGCTGGCCCGCTCGTGGATCGCGCCCGTGGCGCTGTCGGCGGCGCTGGCGGGCGTGCTGGTCGCGCTCGGCGGCCCGGGCGCGATCACGGCGATGGTGCGAGCGATGAGCTTTCAGTTCCAGCGCGGCTCCTTCTACGCCCCCTGGTACACGTTCGGCCTGGGGTGGCTGCAACCGTTCGTGCAGGCGGGAGTGATCGCCGCCCTGCTCGCCGCGGTCCTGCGCCTGCGAGCCGACCCGTCCGCCCGGGAGGACCTCGTCCGGATGAGCGCGCTCGCCGGCGCCCTGCTGCTCGGCGTGCAGCTCGCCGCCAACTACTGGACGTGGTCGTACCTGCCGTGGGCGCTACCGTTCCTGCTCGTCGCGCTGCTCACCGCCGAGCGCGCGCGGGCCGCGAGCTCAGGCGAGCTCGGCGACAGCGGCACGCAGATCACCCTCGGGCACCTCAC
Organism: uncultured Solirubrobacterales bacterium; assembly: GCA_963706545.1. GTDB lineage: Bacteria > Actinomycetota > Thermoleophilia > Solirubrobacterales > Solirubrobacteraceae > Palsa-744. The sequence goes on along the minus strand of OY970161.1, from coordinate 3,254,557 downwards.
AGCCGATGCGAACGGCGCCGGGGGCGTCGAGCAGCACGAACGGAGTCGAGCCGGCGAGGCGCTTCTTGTCGTGCGCGACGGCCGCCACGACGGCGTCGAGGGAGGCGCCCTGGAGGGTCACGGGGAGTCGGCGGGCGAGCAGCAGCTCGAGCACCTGGGCGCGTAGCTCCTCCAGGCCGGAGAGCCGCAGCGCGGCGAGCAGGCCGAGACCGACGGCCTCGCCGTGGCGGTAGCGGGCGTAGCCGGTGGCGGTCTCGATCGCGTGGCCGACGGTGTGCCCGAGGTTGAGAACCTGGCGGCGGCCGCCGTCGCGCTCGTCCTCGGCGACGACCGCGAGCTTGAAGCGCGCGCAGGCGAGGATCGTACGCTCGTCCACAGTGGGCGCGGCGGGATCTGCTGCAGACTGCTCAGCAGCGGACCGTCCGGCAACCGTGCGCGCCCCCTCCGCCCCAGGTCCGCTCGGCTCCGCGAACAGGGGCCGTTCCGCAGCGACGCGCTCCCACAGCTCGCCTCCCGCGAGCAGCGCGGTCTTCAGCACCTCGACCCAGCCGGCGTGCAGCTCGGCCGCGGGCAGCGTGCCCAGCGTGTCGGGGTCCACCACCACGGCGGCCGGCTGGTGGTAGGCGCCGACGTAGTTCTTGGCCTCGGGGAGGTCCACGCCGGTCTTGCCGCCGTAGGCGGAGTCCACCTGGGCGACGAGCGTGGTGGGAACCTGCACGACAGGCACCCCGCGCTGGTAGGTCGCCGCGCAGAAGCCCGCGAGGTCGCCGACGACCCCGCCGCCGAGCGCGACCAGGTGGTCGGCGCGCGTCATGCCCGCCGCCGCCAGCTCGTGCCACACGCGCCCAGCGGTGGCGAGTGTCTTGTGGGACTCTCCCGGGGGGATCGCGATCGACGCGGCGAGCGTCCCCAGCCGCTGCGCGTAAAGCGCGCCGACGGCCTCGTCGGTGACGCAGAACGGCCGCGAGACGGCGCGGTCGAGCGGCCAGCCCTCGGGCCGGTGAGCCCCATCGAGCAGTCCACGCCCCACGAGCACCGGGTACTCCCCGGAGGCTGCGACCGCCCACAGTAGCCGCGGCCGCCCCCCACCCCGAGGGTCTTCCCCACCGGCCGGCGCCGAGGCGAGCACCCGCAGCGCGGGCAGCGCGCGCACGGCGACCCTGGGCCGCTCGGCCGGCAGGATCGCGTCGGCGAGCCCCTCGTACAGCCCGCGGCGCTGAGCGTGCAGCACCGCGAACGCCTCGGGGTCGCGCGCGAGCGGTCGCTGCCCGGCCCCTGCCCCCACGCGCTCCCAGGCGAGCCTGGGATCGATTTCGAGCAGGACGGTGATATGCGGAGCCAGCGCCGCGCGCACCCGCTCGGAGAGCACCGCCCCGCCGCCGAGCGCGATCGTGACACCGGGACCCGCCTGGGCGAGCAGCTCGCATATGAGCTCCTGCTCGTGCGCACGGAAGGCGGCCTCGCCGTGGAGCTCGAACTCGCGCGCGATCGGGTGTCCGAGGTGCGCCTCGAGCAGCCGATCGGTGTCGAGCACCTCCCCGCCGAGCGCGCGGGCGACTTCAGCGGCGGCGGTGGACTTGCCGGCGCCCATGAAGCCGATGAAGACGAGCGCGCGCCGCGGGAGCACGGACGACGGGGACCACGGGCCAACGCTCTGCGGCCCGCCCCGCGAAGCGCCACCGGCCCCCTCCGGTGCGCTCCCGCCAGCGGACGCTAGCGGCGCCAATCGATCCGCTCCTCGTAGGCGCGCAGCGCCGCGCGCACGTCGTCGATGTGGTCACCCCCGAACTTCTGGCGGTAGGCGCCGGCGAGCACGAGCGCGACCATCGCCTCGCCGACGACCCCGGCGGCGGGGACGGTGCAGGAGTCGGTGCGCTCGCGCAGCGCCTCGGCCGGCTCGTGGGTGGCGATGTCCACTGAACGCAGCGGCTTGGTGAGCGTCGGCAGCGGCTTCATCGCGCCGCGCACGACGAGCGGCTCGCCGGTGCTCATCCCACCCTCCAGGCCCCCGGAGTGGTTGGTCTGGCGGAAGTACCCCCGCTCGGGCGAGAAGAAGATCTCGTCGTGGGCGTGGGAGCCCGGCACCCCGGCGAGGTCGAAGCCGTCGCCGACGGAGACGCCCTTGAGCGCGTGGATCGAGAGGATCGCCTGCGCGAGGCGCCCGCTGAGACGCTCCTCCCAGGAGACGTGCGAGCCGAGGCCAGGCGTCAGCCCGAACGCCTGCACCTCGAAGACGCCGCCGAGCGACTCGTTTGCCCGGCGCAGCGTGTCGATCTCGGCGACCATCGCGCGCGAGGCCTCAGCGTCCAGGCAACGCACCGGGGAGTCGTCCACCGCGGCGAAGTCCTCGACACGCAGCGGCCGCTCGCGCGCGGGAGCGTGCACGGAGGCGATCTGCACGACGTGCGAGCGGACCTCGACGCCGAGCGCGCGCAGGAACGCCTTGGCGAGCGCCCCGCCGGCGACGCGCGCGGCGGTCTCGCGGGCGGAGGCGCGCTCGAGGATGTTGCGCACGTCGCTCTGCCCGTACTTCCACGTCCCCACGAGGTCGGCGTGCCCTGGCCGCGGCAGGTGGACCTCGGGAATCTCCTCGGCGACCGGCCAGGGGCTCATGCGCGCCTCCCAGTTGGCGTAGTCGCGGTTGGCGACCTGCAGCGCGACGGGGCCGCCGAGCGTGCGGCCGTGGCGCACCCCGCCGGTCACGACAGCAGCGTCGCGCTCGATCTTCATGCGCCCCCCGCGCCCGTGGCCGAGCTGGCGCCGGGCGAGATCGGCGTCGAGGTCCTCCTGGCGGAGCTCAAGACCCGCGGGCAACCCCTCGACGATCGCGGTCAGGCCGGGGCCGTGGGACTCCCCGGCGGTTGTCAGGCGGAGGCTCATCGCGCCCTAGCTTATGGCGTGCGGCAGAACCGCCGGCTTCCGCAGAGCCGTGAGGGGTATTTGGGGGGATCGTCCGCGTGAGTAGGCACGAGCGCCGAGCGCGTGCGCGCTGGGGCCTCCGTGCCCCCGCGTCCGCGGTGGGTGCGTCCACCGCGCGAGAGGCAGCAGGCCTACCGGTGATGGCGGCGAGCGCCCACGCGACGACCCACCGCTGGGGGCCTAACCGTGGTGATGATGGTGATGGTGGCGCCGGCGCGCGATCCGCGCGGCGGAGGCGCCTTCGGGCCGGGCGATGCTGACGACCTTCAATTCGTAGACGACGCTCTGCCCAGTCGGTTCGAGGTATTCGAGCTGCTCGCTCTTGCCCGCCGCGAGTTCGATCGATTCGCACTGCGAGGTGCTGGGCAGGCAGACACCTTCACCCTTGGGGATCACTTCGGTGGTGAGCGCGAAGATCGCCTCGAAGGGGTTGCCGTGGACGCCGGTGAAGATGATCTTGGGATCGCTCGCGGAGGGCAGCTGCTTGCGCGCGCGCAGTTCGTAGGGGGCCAGCTGGGCGGTTTCTCCCGGGACTGGGGTGGTAGGCAGCTGCCCGAACTGCAGGTTCACGACGTAGGCCGGTTTGGGCTTGGGCTTCTTCGTGGGCGCGGCCGGCTTGGTCGGCTGGGTCGGCTGGGTGGAAGTCGTTGAGCTCCCGCCGGTCGAGGCGCTCGACTTGCTTTCCGAAGCGGAGGTGGAGGTCGCGGAGGACGTGCTCGTGGGGGCCACCTTTTCCTGTTTGACCGCTCCGGGGAGCGGGGTGAACGGGTCGTGCTTGCCCGGATTGTGCTGGTAGCGCGCTCCATCGGTCGTCTCGGCGAGCGCGCCGTTGGGGTTCGCGGCGGCCTGCTGCACGGCCAGCGCGGGGCCCTGGGTGGGGGGAGCGACCGGGCCGGCGGCGGCGGACGCGGGGGTCCCGCTCGATCCGCTGCCGGCGAGCACTGTGTAGGCGACCGCGCCCGCGACCGCGGCGAGGAGCAGTACCAGGATCGGCAGCATCCGCCGGTCGAGCAGGTCCGACTTCAACGACTGGAGGATCTCGTTCATGGCGTCACCTTGATGACGGCGGGGGTCGTGGCGCTGGAGGACGTGGAGGCGGAGCCGGTGGAGCCTGGGAGGATCGGCGTCGCGCCTCCAGTCAGCCCCTGGGAGGCCGGCAGCACGTAGGCGGTCGCGGTGATCGTCGCGGTGAGCGGCGGGGCGAAGGGGTTGTACTTGGCGCCACCCACGGCCGTGCTGCCCGAGCTTTCGATCGTGATGTCGGCGCCCTGGATCGTGAGCAGACGCCCGCTCACCCGCAGCTCGCCGGTGGTGGTGCGCTGCACGAAGCTGTCAACCTGCGCGAGCAGGTGGGCGAGCCCCTCGTAGCTCCCTTTGAAGACGAACGTGAACGGCATCTGCGTGAAGCCCGCGGGCGCGGCGGAGGCCCCGGCGGCGCCGGCAGCCGAGCTGGACGCGGCTGAGCTGGGGGCGGGGCTGGAGGCCGAGCCACTGGTGCTGCTGGAGATCGAGGCGAAGTTGACGTTGCGCTGGTCGGAGGCCACGTCGAGCTCGTAGATCAGCGAGGGCACTTCGGTGGCGGGCGGTACCGCCTTGCCGAGGCTCACGACGGAGTTGTAGGCGGCGTCGTAGCGCTGCTCGGCTGCTTTCGCGCCGGCGGCCGCGGTCCTGGCGCTTTCGAGCTGTTGCTGGGCGCTCTGCACCTGCGTATCCGCCTGGGCGGCCTGCTTGCGCTCGGGAGAGACGACGAGCAGGTAGCCGCCGGCGAGCGCGACCAGCACGATCACGCCAATCAGTACAAGACGGTCGCGGGTGGTCATCGCTTCGCTCCCGTGGCGAGGTTCGCCACCGGGCGCTGCCCGCTCTTGGCGGACGACGTGGACGCGGTCGACTCGAGCTGGCTGACGCTCGAGCTCGGCGGCGCGGGTAGCCCTTCGAAGCTCACCTGCACCGAGAAGAGAGGATCGCCGGCGGCGCACGAGCCGTCGCCGCCGCCGCTGCTGGTTGACGCGGTGGAGCTGAGCAGCGTGACGTTGCTGACGCCATTGATCAGGCGCAGGCGCACGAGCGTGTCCGCGACCGCCGCCTGGCTGGTGGCGCACCCGCTGAGCGTGAAGGTGGGGACCGTGCCGGGAGGCGTCGCGGAGCTGACGGCGCCACCGCCGGCGGCCCCGGTGGTGGAGGAGGCGGAGGCGGTGGTGGTGACAGAGGAGGGGGCTTTGGCGCCGGTGGTGGCGGTCGTGGAGCCGACCGTGCCCTGCAGCGAGCTGAGCGAGACAAAGGGCGGCAGCACGCGGCTCAGTTCGCCCATCGCGGCGGCCCAGTCGAAGCGGGAGCCGACCAGCGAGGCGATCGCCTGCAGGCGCTGTTCGCGCATCGCCACGAAGCTCGTGTAGGAAGCGAGCTGGGATGCCTGCGTCTGTAGCTGCTGCGCCTCGGTCGTGAGCGTGGCCGCTTCGGCGTGGTGGCTGGAGACCTGATGGTGGGCGCTCCCGTACATGAACACGAGCACCGCGACGCCCGCGAGCAGTGCAAGCACGGCGAACGCGGCGCCCTGCGAGCGGGACCCGACGGTGCCTCCCGAGCGCTGCTCGGAGGGGATCAGGTTTACGGCCCTCATCGGGACGCCTCCTCGGTGGCGAGCCCGGTGGCGATCGCCAGCCGGTGGGCGGAGATCGGGTGGGCGGGATCGGAAGCCCCGCCGGTGGCGAAGTGCACGGCCTCGCGGCGCACGGCGATCCCAAGATCGGCTTCCAGCGCCTCGGGGAAGCCGTTCAGCTCCAACGCCGGGCCGCTGAGCACGACGCTCTGCACCTCACCGCCGCCCTCCTGGGAGCGGTGGAAGTCGAGCGAGTTGCGCACCTCCCCGACGATCTCGCGGATGCCGTTCTCGAGCACCATGCGCACCTCGGCGTCGGTGTCGGCCTGCAGCGCGGCCGCCGAGCGCTGCTGGCTGCTCCTCGCTCGGTCGCCCTCCGCTCGGTGGGGTTTGGGCGACTCGGGAGCGGCAGTCTCCTGCGGCGCTGTATCGGCGCCCTGCGCAAGCGCCCACGTCTCGACCCGCTCCGGCTCCGGCGGAGTCGAGCCCTCCTCGAAATCCTGTGGCTGGTCGATCGCCGTACCCTCGGCGTCGGCCGCGAGGGGCTCGGGAGTGCTAAGCGAAGCCGGGAGACCCTCGCCTCCAGCGAGCATCCCCGTTTCGGCCAGCGGCTCGGGCAGCAGCATTTCGACGGGGGGCTTGTTCAACTCGAAGGCTGCCAACAGCGCGCGGGCATCGACGAGCGGGATTCCGCGCCGCTCGGCGATCTCGCTGGCCATCGCCTCGAGGCCACCGCCGACGACGCGGGTGAAGCGGCAGAGCTTCCCCTCGGCGATTGCCATGTTCGTGAGCCCGCCGACGTTCAGGTAGAGCACACGCTCGGTCTGCGGCTCCGCGGTACCGTCCTCACCGTGCGCGACCGCCTGCGCACTGCCGGGACGGTATAGGGAGCGTATCAACGCAAATGCGGAGAGATCGACGCCTTCGGGCCGCAATCCGGCATGGCGCACGGCGCGCAACAGGCGCTCGACCATCTCGCGCTGTGCCGCCACCACGATCACCCGCTGGCGCGGCCCGGTGGGAGTGTCGAACACCCCCAGCGAGTGGAAGTCGAGCACGGCGCTGGCGAGCGGCATCGGCACCTGATCCTCGGCCTGGAAGCGCACCGCAGCGGCGAGCTCCTTGCGATCGGTCACCGGAGGCAGTTCCAACATGCGCAATACGGTGCGCTGATTTGCGAGGCCGACCCGCACGCGCTTGCCGAGCCGTCCGTCCTTGAAAAGCTCCTGCAGCGCCTCGCCGAGCGCACCCTCGTCATACACCTCGCCCTCGCGGACCGTGTCTGGGGGAAGCGGAGCTCCGGCCGCCTGCTCGACGACGATCCCGCCGTTGACATGCGCCTTCACCGCGGCGACATACCCGGGCTGGATATCGAGGCCGACGATATCCGCCCCGCGATTGCCGCCGATCGGGAGGCGGAGGTTGGTCAGTGCGCTGAGATTGGGCATTGGAAGGGATTCAGCTGCGTTCGCTTACGCGTTGTGGAGCGGGAGCGCTTCGCGCCGCGATTGAGCTTCACGACGCGTCATCGACCCCTGGAGCCGATCGCTATAGGGGCAATCGAAGCGACTGCCTTTTCGTCCAGATGCGCCCCCGGAGGCCGGGAGTCGTGCTATGGGGGCGTTCGCCGCCATATCCAGCGATAGGAGGTCGGCATATGTCGCCTGCATGAGAGGCTGATCGGCGTTCCCGTGGGATCGCTTGAGCCGCCAAAGGAGCAAGCGACAGACAAAGCAGCATGAGCAGTGCGCCATCATGTGCTACGGTGTCGCACATGAACGTCGGGGTGCGAGATCTACGCAACCACACAGGCCAGGTGATCGACGCCGTCCGAGCGGGCGAGCGCGTGATCCTCACTGTGCACGGCGAGCCAGTCGCCGACATCGTGCCCCACGAACGCCGCGCACGCTGGCTCTCTGGACCGCAGTTGCGCACGCAGCTTGCCGATCGCGCCGCCGATCCCGCTCTTCGACACGAGCTGGACGAACTCGCGGGCCAGACGCTCGGGGAGCTTTGAGCGTACCCGACAACGGTCTGCTGGACACCTCGGTGTTCATCGCGCGAGAGACTGGACGGCCTCTGGGAGAGCTTCCGCCACACGTGGCCGTGTCCGTCGTAACGATCGGCGAGCTCCAGCTCGGCGTGCTGGCCGCCGCTGACGACGCCGCAAGAATACGCCGCGCCGACACCCTCGCTCTCGCCAGAGCCGCCGACCCAATACCGATCAGCGAGGCAACGATGGTCGGCTGGGCGCAGCTCGTGTCCGACTGCCGCCGCGCCAACATTCACCGCACCATCAAGCTCACCGACGCATTGATCGCCGCGACCGCAATCGAGCGTGGACTGCCAGTCGTCACTCAGGACGACGACTACAACCGAATCGCTAAGGCACACACAGCTCTGAAGGTGGTCACGGTCTGATCGGAAACGATTGGCTCAGCTATCGGTCAGCGATCGGGTAGCTCCTACCAGGTGCCAGCGGCGGCGCAGCCGCCTTTGCTTACAGGCGAGCAGGTACGTTTGGCTTCGCCGCCTTTGATGAGGTATTTGAATTTGTCGCCGCTAGCACTGACAGATTCCACTTCGTATTCTTCTCTTTCGGCTTTGAGCACCGCCGGAGTCGCCCCGGAGTGATCCTTCAGCGAAGGCTCGATCCCTTCCAGCAACAGCAGCGTCGCGCCTTTGTAGCTGCCGTCGTTTTCGGTGGAGTAGGTCTCCATCGACGTCTCCAGTGTCCCGATCTGGGTCTTGGCCGCCGCATCGTTGGCCTTGCTCTTCTGGCTCAGGAACGCGGGGATCGCAATCGCGGACAGGATGCCGATGATAAGGATGACGACCAGCAATTCGATGAGCGTGAAACCACCCTCATCCTGGGTACGCCTGTGGGGTCGAAACGACATTTTCATCCTCCTACAATCCGGTTATAGGCGCTAGACCTCAGGCACCTCGGCCCGCGGGTCTCAAGAGCTTCGCGATCTCTCATCGGTCTGCTCCACGGATCGCTGTATAGGTAATCGGCCCGATTGCCAATTTGTCCAGAGCCGCGGCCGCTTGAGAGGATCGTGCTATGGGGTCCACGGGCGTCCTTCAGTGGATGAAGGTCTGGGAGTACCAGCTGACGATCGGCTGGCCCGCGAAGATCGCGACAATCCCCCCGAATGCGAGGAAGGGGCCGAAGGGCACCGCGGTCTTGCGTGCTGCGCGGGCGCCCTTGCGGGCGGCGATCACCGCGCCGACCAGCACACCTGAGATAAGCGCGATCAGGATCGCGGGCGCGACCGCGGTCCCGAGGAAGAGCCCCATCACCCCCGCGAGCTTGACGTCCCCCATCCCCATCCCGCCGGGGTAGGCGAGCGCTGCGATCAGCAGGAAGCCGCCCGCGGCGGCCCCGGCGATCAGCCGCGTCGGCTCGCCACTGGGATCGAGCGCGGTCCCCAATCCGAGCGCGAGCAATGCCCCGGTCCCCGTCAGCGTGTTGGGGATGATGCGGTGCTCGAGGTCGATCAGTGCCGCAGGCACGAGCAGTAGGATCAGCACCACCGAGAGCGCAATCCCGGCCGCCGTGTCGTTGCTCAGCACGGCGCCGGCGCACAGCAGCGCGGTGGCGGCCTCCACCAACGGGTAGCGGGGGGAGATGCGCGCCGAGCAGTTGCGGCAATGACCCCGCAGCAACAGCCACGAGAGGATCGGCACGTTGTCGTACGGCCTTATCTGCGCCCCGCAGGAGGGGCAGCGCGAGCGGGGCCTGACGAGCGATTCGCGCCGGGGCAGGCGGTAGGCAACGACGTTCAGGAACGAGCCGAAGAGGGCGCCCATCACGCCGGCGAAGGTTGCCTCCATGAGAGCATGATCGGCGACCGGGTGGGATCGCTTGAGAGGAAAACTCGCGCAATGCTGGCCGCGACATCAAGCGCCCGGCACATGCAAAGGGAGCGGCCCGCAGGCCGCCCCCAATGCAATGCCGAGGAAGCGTCGCTCGATCGGGTCGAGCGGTCGCCTCTACCAGGTGCCGGCCGAAGGGCAGCCACCCTTACCAGCCGTTGTGCAGGTACGTGCGACTACGCCTTTCACGCTGCTGAGCGTAAATTTGTCGGTACTGGCGTTCGAGGTCGACGAGACTGTGTATTCTTCCGCAGCCACCGTCCCGACGCTCGGGGTCGAGTTCGATTTGTCCGCCAGCGTCGGCTCGATCGCTTCCAGCTTCGCGAGCGTAGCGCCCGCATAGCTGCCGCTGTTTTCGGTGGAGTAGGTCTCCATCGCCGTCTGCAGCGTGCCGACCTGGGTCTTGGCTGCCGCGTCGTTGGCCTTGCTCTTCTGGCTCAGGAACGCCGGAATGGCGATCGCGGACAGGATGCCGATGATGAGAATAACGACCAGCAATTCGATGAGTGTGAAACCACCCTCATCCTGGGTGCGCTGGCGCAGTCGATAAAACATTTGAATCCTCCTAGGATCCGGGTATAGGGCGCCAGCCCTTGGTCCCATCGCCCTTTGGCGATACGCCCCCCGCGGGTCGATTCTCGATCGGCCTGTGAGGGTCGCCGGCTTTGCTACGCACCTTATGGATGCTCTGCCCTGACACCTCTGGCTGGCTCTTGTTGCGCTCAGCATCGGCAGGCATATGTGACGCTTGAGCCGCGCAAGCGACCCTGGACACATGAGCGCAGGCCCTTGGGCAGGTCCAATCGGCGTGTGGGGGCGGTCCTTCGGCTCGGCAGCCTTCGGCCGAGCTCTACGCGACGACGTCGACGGCCGGCGCTGCGGGGGCCTCCCCACCGCCACTGCTCGCCGCATCGCCCTCCAGCCACGCGGCCTGGGCGTCAATGCCCGTGTGGCGGACGCCGTCGCCCTGGCACCAGGGGCAGGGCACCTGGCGGGACTCGCCGCCGAGGTTGGAGATCACCTTGCCGGTGCCCCGGCAGGGCATACACGCTTCGGGCTCACCGTGCTTGGGCATCGAACGGCGAGAATAGCGCCATCGCCAGCCGAACATCCAATCGGGCAGTCGTGTGGGTCGCGCTCGCCGCGGTCACGCTGCTCGCTGCGGTGTTGCGCTTCGCGCACCTTGGGGAGGTCGTCAGCGACCCCTTCTACGACGCCGCCGTCAGAAGTATGGGGCTCTCGTGGCACAACTTCTTCTTCGGAGCGGTCGAGCCATCGGGGGCGGTGGCGATCGACAAGCCTCCGGTCGATCTGTGGCTGCAGGTCGCCAGCGTGAAGCTCTTTGGCTTCGGCTCGACAACGTTGAAGCTGCCCGAGGCGCTCGCAGGCACGATCGCGGTGCCGCTCCTCTTCGCGGGGGTCATGCCGGTCTTTGGCGCGCGCGCCGGGCTCGTCTCCGCGTTGGCGTTGGCGGTCTTGCCGATCGAGGTGATCACCGCGCGCAGCGACACGATGGACGCGGTGATGATGGTGTTGACGGTGCTCGCGCTCGCGCTCGCGGTGCGCGCCACGATGACGGGGCGGACCGTCTGGCTGTTGGGGGCCGCCGCCGCGCTCGGTGTAGCGTTCGACGTCAAGCTGCTGGAGTCGCTCGTCGCACTGCCGGGGATCACGTTGCTCGCCTGGCTTGGGTTGCCCGGCAGCACCCGCCGGCGGATCGCGCAGCTCGCACTGGCGGGCGTTGTATATGTCGCGGTCGCGCTTGCATGGCTGAGCGCCACGCTGCTCTACCCCGCGCACGATCGGCCCTGGGCGTACGGCTCGACTAACGGCAGCGCGTGGGATGCCGCGTTCGTCTTCAACGGCCTGGAACGGTTGGAGGGCAAGGCCACCGAAGGCGTCCAGGCGGCCTTCCAGTCGGGACACGATTACCCCGAGGCCACCCAGGCCGAGCGCGATGCGATCCCGATCGTTCCCCCCTCCCCCACTCGCCTACTCGCCCGCATCGGCCCGCTCTCGGGCGAGCGGCTCGGCCTGGAGGTGCTCGCTGGGTTACTGCTGGGGGGCGCCGTACTCGGGTCGCTGCTGTGGGAACGGCGACCTGTCGATGATCTGACGGCGCCGCGTGACGAACGCGAAAGCGGCGGGGCCGGAGTGGGCACGGTGGACGCGGCGGGCGGCGGGGACGCGGCTGGCGCGTCGCCAGACTCCCGCCTGAAGCTGGCGCTGTCGGCCGGCCTGATGCTCTGGCTGCTCACCGGCATCCTGTTGTTCAGCGATATGGGCCGCCTGCACCCACGCTACACCGAAGGCTTCACGCCCGCCGTCGCCGCCACACTGGGGATCGGCGTCGCTTGGGCGACCGAACGCCGCAGCCTCGCGCGACTGCTCGCGCTGAGCGTGACACTGCTCGCGGTGGCCATATATGCCGAGCGACTGCTGTTCGGCACTACCGCTGTGTGGTGGATCACCGCCATCGGGGCGACTGGGGCGCTCGCGCTCGCCTGGATCGGCCGCCCCCCCGGCAACGTGCTGCGCGCCGGCGTCTTGGCGCTCGCGCTCCTCTGCCTGCTCGCGATTCCACTGTGGTCATCGCTGCGCGTTGTGCGCGAAAACGTGTCCGACACCAACCGCCTCGGCGTTCTGCACCCGGGAGAGCTGCAGCCGCTCAGCACCTACCTGCGCGCCCACCAGGGCTCCGCCTACTACGAGGCGGCGTTCGACTCCGGCACGAAGATGGGCGAACTGGTCGTGGACGACGCCCGCCCGATCCTCGTGCTGACGACGCTCAACGGCCGCGTCTTCACCTCGGTCGCCAGATTGCGCGCGCTCGCCGCGGCGGGGAAGGTCCGTTACGCCTTCATCGACGAAGGATGCGGGCCACACTCACCCCCCACCGACCCCGACTGCTCCGCGCCGGCCCGCTGGGTGGTTGCACACGGCACCGACGTCTCGAAGGCCGCCGAGATGCCACGCGCCGGGATGTTGTGGCGGCTGCCCTGAGGTGTAGCGTGCCCGTTGTGAACACCATTGAGGCGCCACCCTCGCTGAAGATCCTCGTCGTCGACGATGAGGAGACGCTGCGTGAGACATTGACGCGCTCGTTCTCGCGGGAGGGGCATACCGTCGAGGCGGTCGGCACTGGGGCCGCGGCGATCGAGCGCGCGGGCGCCGAGCAGTTCGATGTCGTGCTGCTCGACGTTGCGCTCGGCGCAGGACCCAACGGCTATGAGGTCTGCCGCACGCTGCGCGAGCAGCGCAACGTGGTTCCGATCATCATGCTCACCGCGCTGGACACCGAGGCCGACGCGGTGCAGGGGTTGGAGGCCGGTGCGGATGATTATGTAACCAAGCCCTTTGGGCTCGCCGAGCTGCGCAGCCGTGTGCGCGCCGTGCTGCGCCGCTCCGGGCCGCGCGCGCTGGGGCGCGAGGTGCTGAGCGTCGGGCCCGTCGCGCTCGACCGCGGCCGGCGGGAGGTGACCTCCAACGGTCAGCCCGTGCGCCTGACCTTCTCCGAGTTCGAGCTGCTCGCGCGCTTGATGTCCGAACCGGGTCGCCTGCTCAACCGCCAGGAGCTGCTGCGCGCGATCTGGGGGGACTCTGCCTACCGCGACCCCCGCGCGATCGACGTCCACATCCGCCACCTGCGCGAGAAGCTCGAGGAGCGCCCAGAGGAGCCGCGGCTGATCCTGACCGTGCGGGGGGCCGGCTACCGCTTCGCCGAGCAGTGATGGGGTCGCGCGCGCGGGGCTTCGCGCTGCCTCCCCAACTGCTGGGGCTACGCCCGCGGCTGCTCGCCGCAATGCTCTTGAGCTCGGTCGTGACGCTTGCGGTGGCGGCGCTCGCGCTGCTCTCGCCGCTGGAGCAGCGGCTGCGCGAAGACGGCGAAGCGACCGTCAAAGCGGCGCTCGGGGCCTCGCGCCCGGAGCTCGCCGAGATTCGCATCGACCCCGCGACGGGGCTGCCCTCCGAAGGGGAAGTGCGAGTCGCCGTCGACGCGCTACGGCGGCGCTCGGATGGCGAGGTGGCGATCCTCGACAGCGCACTCGACGTGCTGTATGCGACCCCGAGCACCAGCCTCAACGTGCCCGACTACTACGGCCAGGTGCGCCTCGCATTGCGCACCCATACGCCCGTCCACACCCTCGTCGGCGACGAGCTGGTGGTGGCCGAGCCGCTGAAGATCGCCGGCCAGCGCTACGTTGTCGCGCTGACCCGGCGCCTCGACTACGTCGCCTCCGCCGTGCGTGTCGTGCGGACCGCCTTTCTCGAGGCCGCCGCGGCCGGTCTGCTCGTCGCTTTGCTGCTCGGCATCGGCATCGCGACCACTCTGCTGCGCCGCCTGGAACGGCTGCGCGACGCGACCCGCGAGCTCGAGCGCCACGGGGGGGGCGGGTTCGGATCCGACCCGCTGCCCGAGGACCGCGGCCTCGACGAGATCGGCGAGCTCACTCGCGCGTTCAGACGTATGCAGTCCCGCCTGCGCGGCCAGGAGGCCGCCCGGCAGGCGTTCGTCGCGACCGCCTCGCACGAGCTGCGCACCCCCCTGGCCTCGCTCGACGGGATGCTCGAGCTGCTCGAGGACGACCTCGACCCCGCGCAGCTCGATCTAGACGACGCCCGCGATCGTATTTCGAGCGCGCGTGAGCAGACGCGCACGCTCACCCACCTCGCCTCGGACCTGCTCGACCTCTCCCGTCTGGACGCCGACGTCGAGCTGCGCAGCGAGCCGCTCGAGCTCGGCGAGCTCTGCCGCGCAGTGGCCGCCGAGCTGGAGCTCGACGCCGGCCGGCACCACGTGGCGATCCTCGCGCCGCCCCCGCCCGAGCCGTGCTGGGCGCAGGGGGACCCCGGCGCCGTCGCGCGCATCGTCCGCATCCTGCTCGACAATGCGCTGCGCGTGGCACCGCCCGATTCGAGCATCGAGCTACAGTCCGCGCTCAATGGACCTTACGCCTCACTCACGGTCAGCGACCGCGGCCCCGGGGTCGCGCCCTCCGAGCGCTCGCTGATCTTCGAGCGCTTCCAGCGCGGCTCCTCCACGGGCGGGCGCTCCGGCTTCGGCCTCGGCCTCGCGATCGGCCGGGAGCTGGCCGTTCGCATGGGCGGAGCGCTCGAGTTGCTCGACGCCGGCGGCCCTGGACCCACCTACCCGGGCGGCGCCCGCTTTCAGCTGCGCCTCCCGGGCGCCACGAGCCTCGGCGAGGAGCGACACCCGTGAGCGACGATTCAGACGTGCTCGCGGAGATCGCCGCGCAAGCGCGGCGATCCGGGCACCTTGCGCTCGACACCGAGTTCATGGGCGAGGGGCGCTACCGCACCTTGCTCTGCCTCATCCAGCTGGCGGTCCCCGACCACACCGCCGGCCTGCGCATCGAGCTCGTCGACCCGCTGCACGACTCCCTCGACGGCGCGCCACTGGCGGACGTGCTGGCCGATCCCGCCGTGGAGGTGGTCGTCCACTCCGGCCGCCAGGACATCGCGCTCCTGCGCCGACGTTTTCAGACGCCTATCTGCAACATCTTCGACACGCAGATCGCGGCCGGCTTCGCGGGCCTGGCCGCGCAGACCTCCTACGAGACATTGCTCGCCGAGCTGCTCGGGGTCCGTCTCGCCAAGAGCGCCTCCTTCACCCGCTGGGACGCTCGGCCGCTCACCCGCGAGCAGCTCGCGTACGCGCGCGAGGACGTGGTTCACCTCCTGGAGCTCGCCTCCGAGCTGCAGCGGCGGCTCTCCGCCTCCGGGCGCCTGCAATGGGCGCGCGAGGAGTGCCGCGCTTTGGAGCAGGTCTCCGACGATCGCCACGAGGATGAGATCTTCGCGCGCCTTCCTCGCATCCGCAACCTGAGCGCGGCCGCGCAGGCGATCGCGCGCGAGCTTGTCTCCTGGCGCGAGCGCACCGCTGCAGCACAGGACCGCACTGTTCAGAGCGTGCTCGGCGACGCCGCGCTGATCGAGTTGGCCAAGCGCCGCCCCTCTACCCTGCGCGACCTGGAGCAGATCCGCGGCTTCTCCCAGGGCGGCCTGCGTCGCCGCGGCGCGGAACTGCTCGACGTCGTGCGCAGCGGCGCCGACCGCCCGCACACGCCGCTCGACCGCCTCCCGCGCCACACGCCGCCCGACCCCGCGGACGCCCCTCTGGTCGCTCTCTGCGAAGCCTTGGTGCGCGCCCGCGCGCGCGAATCCGACCTCGCCTACGAGCTGATCGCCGCGCGCTCGGACCTGCAGGCGATCGTTGTCGCCGCGCGCTCCAGCGCTCCCGAGCCGGATGTCCGTACTCTGCATGGCTGGCGCCGGGAGTTGGTGGGTGCCGAGCTCTTAGAGCTGCTCGACGGACGCGTCTCGCTTTCGGTGGGCGAGGGGAGCATGAGGGTCGAAGGACGTCCGCCTCCTGGTGCGTAGAGCCAAGCCTGGCCAGGACGCACCGAGCGAAGTGTGCGCCGGCACACGAGCGAGGGAGGACGCCGCCAGGCGCCGGCTATACGCACCAGGAGGCTATTCGATGTGCTGGTACACCGTGAACAGCGGCATGTACATCGAGATCACGATGAAGCCGACGATGCCGCCGATCACGATGATCATGATCGGCTCCATGATCGAGGTGAGCGCCTTAACGGAGGCGTCAACGCGGTCCTCGTAGAAGTCCGCGACCTTGTCGAGCATTGCGTCCAGGGCGCCCGTTTCCTCGCCGACGCCGACCATGTGCGCGACCATTGTCGGGAAGATCGAGGCCTGTCCGAGGGGGGCGGCGATCGTGCCGCCGCGCTTGACCGAGGCGATCACTCCGTCCATCGCCTCCTCGACCGCGATGTTGCCGCCGGTTTTGCCGGTGATCTCAAGCGCCTGCAGCAGCGGCACGCCCGCGGCGGTCAGCGAGGCCAGGGTGCGCGACCAACGGGCGATCGCCACCTCCTGCACGATCGTTCCGATCTTCATCGGGACGCGCAGGCGGAAGCGGTCCCACTGCGGTCGGCCCCATGTGCTGCCCTTCCACTTGATGAACAGCACCGCCAGCCCGCCGGCCGAGGCGAACATCAGCCACCAGTAGCCGATCACCATGTGCGAGAGGAACACCGAGACCTGGGTGATCTTCGGCAGTTCCCCGCCGAATTCCTTGAAGACGGCCTCGAACACCGGTACGAGGAAGGCGACCAGCGCCATCATCACCGCGACCGCGAAGACGAGCACCAACGTCGGGTAGATCATCGCCGCTTTGATCTGGCGGCGCAGCGAGGCGTCCTTCTCCAACTGGTCGGCCACGCGCAGCAGCCCGCCCTCGAGCACGCCGCCGGTCTCCCCCGCGCGCGTCATCGCGACGAACAGGGGGTTGAACACCTTCGGGTGGCGCTCCAGCGAGTCGCTCAGCGGCAGGCCCGCCTCGACGTCCTTGCGCACCGCCACGATCGTTTCCTTGAGGAACTTGTTCTCCGTCTGATCCTCCAGCACGTACAGCGCGCGCAGGATGCTCATACCCGAGGTGATCATCGTCGAGAGCTGGCGTGAGAAGACCGCCAGGTCGGCCGCCTTCACGCTCTTCATGAACTCGAACTGGATCTCCTTGGAGGCGTGCTTGTCGGCGATCTCAAGGACGATCAGCCCGCGCCCCTTCAGCTGGTCGGATACTGCCTGCTTGGAGTCGGCGTCGACTTCCCCGCGCGCCTTCACGCCGGCGAGGTCCATCGCCTTGAAGACGTAGGTGCTCACGTTACGCCGCCAGCGAGCCGGCGCCCAGCAGGCGCCGCAGCTCTTCGGGGGTGGACGAGCGGGATTCGGCCATTTTCTGGGAGATCGTGTTCTGGCGCACGAGCGTCGCCAGCGAGGCGTCCATCGTCTGCATCCCGTGGGCCGTGCCGGTCTGCAGTGTCGAGTAAATCTGGTGGGTCTTGCCCTCGCGGATCAGGTTGCGCACCGCGGGCGTGGGCACCAGCACCTCGCACGCGACCGCCCGGCCCGAGCCGTCCGCCGTCGGGATCAGCTGCTGGGTCACGATCCCCTGCAGACAGACCGACAGCTGCACCCGCACCTGCCCCTGCTGGTGGGGCGGGAACACGTCGATCACGCGGTCGATCGTCTGTGCGGTGTCCTGCGTGTGCAGCGTCGCGAACACGAGGTGGCCGGTCTCCGCGGCGGTCAGCGCGGTGGAGATCGTCTCCAGGTCGCGCATCTCGCCGACGAGGATCACGTCGGGGTCCTGGCGCAGCGCGGCCTTCAGCGCGGCGGAGAAGCTCTGCGCGTCCGCACCCAGCTCGCGCTGGTTGACCAGGCAGCGCTTGTGCGGGTGCAGGAACTCGATCGGGTCCTCGATCGTCATGATGTGCTCGTCGCGCGACTGGTTGATCTCGTCGATCATCCCCGCCAGCGAGGTGGACTTGCCCGAGCCCGTCGGGCCCGTGACGAGTACGAACCCGCGTGGCCTGCGCGTGAACTCGTGCACCGTGGCCGGCAGGCCGAGCTCGTCGATCGAGGTCAAGTCGACCGGGATCAGGCGGAAGGCCGCGCCGATCGCACCGCGCTGGTAGTACGCGTTCACGCGGAAGCGGGCGTGGCCGGGCACCGAGTAGGCGAAGTCGAGCTGCCAGTCGGTCTCCAGGCGCTGGCGCTGGTCGCCGGTGAGGATCGAGTAGACGATCTCGCGGGTGTCCGTGCCGGAGAGCTTCTGGTACTCCTCCAGCGGCGTGAGGCGCCCGCGCACGCGAATCGTCGGGTGCGCCCCCGCGGAGAGGTGCAGGTCCGAGGCGCGCCGCGAGACGACCTCCATCAGTAGGTCTGCGAAGTCAATGCCCATCGCCCTGCCCATCGACACCCCGCGCTCCATTTCGCGGCCGCCGGCGGCACATTGGACGGAAATACGAGCCGCCGCGCCCTCTGCAGAAAATGTTGCAGGACGCCCTCTAGTTTCCCAACACGCGCGAGAGCTCGGCTATGGAGGTACGGCCCTGGCGGACCTTCTCCAGGCCGTCGTCGCGCAGGCCGCGCATCCCCTGCTGGACCGCCGCATCGCGCAGATCCTCGGAGGACCGGCGCTCGAGCGCCAGGCGGCGGATCTCGGGGGTTACGCTCATCACCTCGTAGATCCCCGCGCGGCCCCGGTAGCCCGAGCCGCCGCAGCGCCGGCAGCCCTTGGGCTCGTACGCCTCGAGGTCGACGAGCGCCTTGTAGCCGTTCTGGCGCAGCATCTCCGCGGAGATGATCGTGCGCTGCTTGCAGTGCGAGCAGAGCGTGCGCACCAACCGCTGCGCGAGCACGCAGTCCAGCGCGGAGGCCACCAGGAACGGCTCGATGCCCATCTCGATCAGGCGCGTGATCGCGGACGGCGCGTCGTTGGTGTGCAGCGTGGAGAGCACGAGGTGCCCCGTCAGCGCCGACTCCACCGCGATCTGCGCGGTCTCGTGGTCGCGAATCTCACCGACCATGATCACGTCGGGGTCGGCACGTACCATCGCGCGCAGACCCGTCGCGAAGGTCAGGCCGGCCTTCGGGGAGACCTGCACCTGGGTGATGCCCTCGACCTGGTACTCGACTGGGTCCTCGACGGTGATGATGTTCTTCTCCGGCGTGTTCAGTTCCTGCAGCGCCGCGTACAGCGAGGTCGACTTGCCCGAACCGGTGGGGCCCGTGACGAGCACCGCGCCGTGGGTCTGGTGGAAGGCGTGCTCGAAGCGCTCGCGGTCCTCGTCGCCCATGCCGAGCTTCTCGAGCTTCATCACCACGGAGTCCTTGTCGAGGATGCGCATCACGATCGACTCGCCGTGCACGCTCGGGAGCGTCACGACGCGCAGGTTGACGTGGCGCCCATCGACGGTCAGCCCGACGCGGCCGTCCTGAGGCAGCCGGCGCTCGGAGATGTCCAGTTCGGACATGATCTTCACGCGCGAGACGACCCCCGGACCCATCCGTTTGGGCACAGTGGTGACGTCTGAGAGCACCCCGTCCACGCGGAAGCGCACCCGCGTCTCCTTACCGTCGGGCGTTATGTGAATGTCGGAAGCGTGCTGTTCGACCGCCTGCGCGACGATCTGGTTGACGAGCTTGATGACCGGTGCGTCGTCGTCGGTCTCGTGCAGGTCGACGACTTCGTGGGCCTCTGCCTCCTCGGTGAGCTCCGCGGTGCCAGCGACCGCGTCCTCCAGGCGATCCAGACGCGAGATCAGCGCGACGATGTCCTCCGGCGCGGCGACCGCGACGCGCACCTCGTAGCCGGTCATGATCGCGATGTCGTCCACCGCGAGCACGTTGGAAGGATCGGTCATCGCAACCAGCAGCGTGCGCTTGTCCACGTACGCCACCGGCACCGCCTGGTAGCGCTTCGCCGCCGCCGTCGTCACGAGGTTCGCGGCGCCCATGTCCACCTGGAAGACCCCGAGGTCGAGGTGGTCGAGGCCGTAGCGCTCCGCGAGCGCCCGCGCGAGGCCGTCGTTGCTGAGCGCCCCTTCTTCGACCAGCACCCGCTCGGGCGTAGTACCCGAACTGCGCGATGCCGCGATCGCCTCGTCCACACGCGCGCGCGCCACGAGGCCCATGTCCACGATCACGTCCGTCAGGAAGCGCGAGGAGGAGCCGCGGCGCGTCGGCGAGGTGATCCCCACGCGACCCTCGCCGGGAGTCTCACCCGGCCTGCCGGCCGCCCTGGGGGCCTCCGGCGCGGGCTCCTGCGGCTCGCGCTCGGGCAGCGTCACAACCACCGCGGGCTGCTCCTCCACGCCGAAGATCTCACGCAGGTCCGGGCTCTCCTCGGGATGCAGGGCGCTCATGTCGCCCACTTCGCGTTACTGCTCGTCAGGTGCCCCCCGGGCCGCGCGCTGCATGACCTCAATCGGGGCAGGGCGCCCGGTCCACAGTTCGAGGCTGAGCGCGCCTTGGGCGACGAGCACTTCCAGCCCGTCGAGCGTCGGCACTCCCCGCTCGCGGGCAGCGGCGAGCAGCGGCGTGCTGCCTTCTCTGTAGACCAGATCGATGACATAGGAGGACTCACCGATCAGATCGTGCGTTAGACCCAGCAGGTTGAGGCCGCTCTCCACATCGCTAGCCGGTCGTACTAGGCCAACCGAGGTGCAATTGATCAGAATGTCGGCCCTTTCGGGCAGCTCAACCGTACGAACCCCCAGCGACCGTCCGAGCTGCACCGCACGATCGGCGGTGCGGTTCCACACCGACACCTCGCGCGCGCCCGCCGCGCGCAGCGCCCAGACCACCGCGCGCGCACTGCCCCCCGCGCCGAGCACCATCGCGGTGAGGCCCCGCGGGGAGCGCCCTGCGCGCTCCATCGCCGCGATCAGCCCCGGGGCGTCGGTGTTCTCTGCGGCAACGCCCCCGGCGGCGTCGAAGGTGAGCGTGTTCGCCGCCCCGATCTCCCGCGCAGCGGTACTGGCCGTGTCGGCAAGCGCGAGCGCCCCCTCCTTGTGCGGGATCGTCACGTTCGCCCCCACAAAGCCGGCGCCGTCGAGCGCGCGCACGGTCTCCTCGAAGAGCTCCGGTGGCACCGGCAGCCGCTGGTAGCTCCACTCCGCCAGGCCCAGCTCCTGCAGCGCCGCGGTGTGCATCGCCGGCGAGCGGCTGTGCGCCACGGGCCAGCCCAGCACGCCGAGGCGTGGCATCACCACCTCCAGCGCGCGCGGACATGGGTGCCTCCGTGCACGGGCGCCAACGTGCCGAGGAGCGTCACTTGTGAGACCTCTTGCAAGTCGGGGGGTGACCGCCGCCCCGCTGCACCGCCGCCTGGTAGGCCGCGACGTTGACTTCGAATTCGGCCGCGGTGTTCGAGAACACCTGCTCGCCGCAGCCGTCCGCGCCCGCGACGTAGTACAGGTAGGAGACGTGGGCGGGGTGGGCGGCCGCTTCGATCGAGGCCATGCCGGGGTTGGAGATCGGGGTCGGGGGCAGGCCGGTGTGCGTGCGCGTGTTGTAGGGGGAGTCGATGTGCAGCTGGGCCTCGGTCAGTTCGCCGGTGTAGGTGGGGATCCTCAACTGCTGCTCGACCGCGTAGTAGATCGTGGCGTCGATCCCCAGCGGCATCCCGAGGCGCAGCCGGTTGTAGATGACTGCGGCGATCTTCGGCCGGTCGCCAGGGAGCACCGCCTCGCGCTCGACCATCGAGGCGACGGTCAGCAGCTGGTAGGGGGTTATGTGAAGCGCGCGCGCCCGGGCGAACAGGCGCGGGCCGAAGCGTTCCTTGAACGCCTGCAGCTGCTCGGACACCAGGTAGCTGGCGTCGACGCCCGCGTACAGTTCGTAGGTCGCGGGGAACAGGAAGCCTTCGAGGTCAGTCGTGTCCCGCGGCGCCCCGTAGTGCACGGGATTGAGCAGCGCCCTGCTTCCGGTCGCGGCTCGGTAGGCCGCTTCCAGGTAGATGCCCGTCAGCCCCTTTTCTTTGGCGATCAGGGCGATCTGCGCGCGCGTCTCGCCCTCGGGGATCGTGATCCTCACGATCCCCGGCGGCGCAGGCGGGGGCGGCGCGGGCTTGGAGCCGGGCAGCGCCCGGGCCAGGGCGAACGCGCCCACCACGACGACTACCGCGACCGCGGCGAGCGCCACCACTCGGCGGCGTCTCACCTTGACAGCCATGACTCCAACATCACCGCAGCGGCACGGGAGTCCTCGGGCGTCGCGGCGGGTGGGTGGGTTCCCATCCTCTGCGCCAGGCGCGTGGTGAAGCGCTCGTCGTGCAGCTCCACGGACACCCCCTCCCCCGTCTCCCCACTCAGCCGCCGTGCAAGCCGGGCGGCAAACTCACGGGTCTCACGGGTCTGCTCGGTGTCCTCACCGCTGAGCGAGAGCGGTAGGCCGACGACCACGCGCTGCACCTCGCGCTCGGCGACGAGCGCGGTCAGCGCGTCCATTCCTCGACGGGTCGCCGGGCGGGGGATCGCCTCCAGCGGGGTGACGAGCGTCCCCGTCGGGTCGGCCACCGCGCAGCCGCAGCGGGCGCTGCCGTAGTCGAGGCCGAGTATGCGCATCAGCCGGCGGGTGCACTCTCCGCGGGCGGGCTCTCCGCCGACGGGCTCGCCGCAAGCGCAGCCTCGATCGCTGCCCGGGCCGCGTCGAGTGCCTCCCCCAGCTTCTGCGGATCGCGCCCACCGGCCTGGGCCAGCGTGTCGCGGCCCCCTCCCCCGCCGCCGACGACCGCAGCCGCGGCCTTGACGACGGCGCCGGCCTTGACGCCGCGGGCGACCAGCGAGGGGGCGACGCCGACGATCAGGTGCACGCGCCCGTCCAGCGCACCGCCGAGCACGATCGCGGCGTCGGGCAGCCTGCCCTTCAGGCGGTCCACGAGCTCCGGCAGGGCCTTCGGGTCGGGGGCGTCGACGGTGGCGCTCAGCACGCGCGCGCCTGCAACCTCGGTGGCATGCGCGGCGAGCGCATCGAGGTCGATGCCGGGTCCGTCCCCACTCGAACCTGTGCCGCCGCGAAGCTGCTTGAGCTCCTTCTCCAGCCGCCGGCGCTCGAGCTCTCGTTCGCGCACGGCCTCGGGCGCGCCCTCCGGACGGGCGCGCAGCGTCGTTGCGACCTCCGCGAGCCAGCGGTCGTGCGTTCGCAGCAGCCCCACCGCAGCGGGTCCGGTCAGCGCCTCGATGCGCCGCACGTTGGCGGCACTGGAGGTCTCGCTCTGCATGTGGAACAGCCCGATCTCGGCGGTGGAGCGCACGTGGGTGCCCCCACACAGCTCGCGGGAGTACTCGCCCTCGCCGATCTGCACCATGCGCACCACGTCCCCGTACTTCTCGCCGAACAGCGCCATCGCGCCCAGCCGGCGGGCCTCGTCCAGGGTCGTGGTGATCGGGCGCACCGGGTCGTTGGCGAGAATCCAGGCGTTCACGCGATCCTCGACTTCGCGCAGCTCCTCGGCAGTGAGCGCCTGGGAGTGGCTGAAGTCGAAGCGCAGCTTGTCGGGGCCTACGTAGGAGCCGGCCTGGCGCACGTGGGCACCGAGGCGCTCGCGCAGCGCGGCGTGCAGGAGGTGGGTCGCTGTGTGGTTGCACTCGGTGGCGTGGCGAGCGGCGTGGTCCACGCGCGCGAGCACGGGCTCGTCGGGATCGAGCGTCCCCCGCTCGAGCACCACCGCGAGCGCCTGGTCGTCGCCGAGACGGAAGACGCCCTCCACACGTGCGCGGCAGTCGCCGTGCTCGCACTCGAGCGTGCCGACGTCTGAGACCTGGCCGCCGCCGGCGGGGTAGAAGGGGGACTCGGCGAGCTTCAGGAGGTAGCGCTGCCCGTTCGCCGCGCCCGCCCCACTCCCGACGCCCGCTCCGCTCCCCGCGCCTGCGTCCGCAACGCCAGAGTCGCTCGAACCGTTCACGCCAACCGCCTGCACGGCGCCGACCGTGGTGCGCTGTGTCTCGGTCTCGTAACCGGTGAAGCGCGTCTGAAAGCCCGCGGCGGCGGCCAGTTCCCGCGCAACCTCGCGGGGGTCCTCCCCGTCGTGCCCCCCTGCGCCGGCAGCCGCACGGGCCCGGGCGCGCTGGCCATCCATCAGCTGCTCGAAGCCGGCGGCATCGACGCCGAGGCCGCGCTCGGCGAGCAGTTCCCGCGTCAGATCGAAGGGGAAGCCGTAGGTGTCGTGCAGCTCGAAGGCGTCGGCCGCGGCGATCCCCTCGGCACCAGCGTCCACGGCGCGGGCGATCAGATCCTCGAGCAGCCGCGTACCCTGCTCAAGTGTACGCCCGAAGGACTCCTCCTCGGAGGCCAGCCACTTCTCGATCGCCTCGCGCTGCTGCGCGAGCTCGGGGTAGGCGCGGCCCATCAGCTCGCGCACGACCCCGGCGTAGCGCACGAGGAAGCCGCCCTCCATCCCCAGGCTGCGGCCCTGCTGGATCGCGCGGCGCATCACGCGGCGCAGCACGTAGCCGCGCTCCTCGTTGGAGGGCACGACACCGTCGGCGACCATGAACGACATGCCACGTGTATGGTCGGCGAGGATGCGCAGGGCGCGGTCGGTGGGGAGCGCCTCGCCGTAGCGCTGGCCGGAGAGCTCCTGGCCGAGGTCGAGCAGCGGCTGGAACTGGTCGGTCTCGAACACGGACTCCTTGCCCTGGAGGATCGCCGCCATGCGGTTGAGGCCGAGGCCGGTGTCGATGTTGCGCGTCGGCAGCTCGCTCAAGTGGTCGTGCGGCTCCTGGTTGTACTGCATGAAGACGAGGTTCCAGAACTCCAGGAAGCGCTCGTTCTCCCCGCCAGGGAGGTCCTCGGCCGTGCCGAAGTCAAGGCCGCGGTCGAGGTAGAGCTCAGAGCAGGGCCCCGAGGGCCCGACCGGCCCCGCTTCCCAGAAGTTCTCCGAGCGCGGACAGCCGACGATCCGCTCGCGGGGCACCCCGACCGCCTCCCACAGCTCGATCGCCTCCTCATCGGGCCCGAGCCCGAGCGCCTCGTCGCCCTCGAACACCGTCACCCAGATGTCCTCCCCGCGGAAGCCGAAGACCTCCCGCGCGAGCTCCCACGCGAGCTCGATCGCACCCTGCTTGAAGTACGCCCCGATCGAGAAGTTCCCGAGCATCTCGAAGAACGTCAGGTGGCGCAGCGTCGAGCCGACCTTCTCGATGTCGGGCGTGCGGAAGCACTTCTGGCAGCTGGTGAGCGTCGGCGCGGGCGGCCTCTCGCGCCCGAGGAAGTACGGCTTCAGCGGCTGCATCCCCGCGGTTGTGAGCAGCACCGAACGGTCCTCGGGGGGCGGCACGAGCGAGGCCGAGGCCAGCCGTCGGTGCCCGCGCTCCTCGAAGAACGCCAGGTAGCGCTCGCGGATCTCGTCCGAGGTCATCGTCGGATGATCTTAGGGTTCATGCGCTCCATCTGGACCCTATATATAGGGTCCCAAAAGAAGAACTACACCCCCACGCCATATGAGTCTGAAGAACTTCGCCCCCGGTCGAGCAACTGCTGACGGTGCCGAGGGCCAAGCAGAGCAAGGACGCAGTGAGGGAAGTGTGCTTTGCACACGACCGATCGAGGACGCAGCTATGCGCCGGCCATCGGCACCGTCAGGTCAGGCGACTGTGCCGTAGCCGAGGATCACGTCACCCTCGTAGAGGCAGGCGATCTGCCCCGGCGCAGCGCGAGTGATCGGTTCGTCCAACCGCACCTCGACCCCCTCGTGTCGACCGGGCCCGGGGTCGGCCGCCAGGCGGCAGGGGTGAAGGCGCCCGTGGGAGCGCACGCGCACGCCGTCAACCCGCGCGCCGGAGCGGCGCAGCGTCACGTCACGCACGGTGACAGTGCCGGTCACGAGCGCCGCGCGCGGGCCGACCGTGACGGTGTTGGCGAGCGGGTCAGTGCCCAGCACGAACAGCGGCTCGTGTCCGCCGCGCAGGCCGAGGCCGTGGCGCTGCCCGACGGTGTACGCGTGCGCGCCGCGGTGGGTGCCCAGGCGGGCGCCGTCGGCGTCGAGGATGCTTCCGGGAGCGGGCGCGAGGTCCCCGTGGCGCGCGATGAAGCGCTGCAGGTCGGTGCCCGCGAGGAAGCAGAGGTCCTGCGAGTCGGGCTTGTGCGCGACTGAGAGCCCCTCCCGCTCGGCGATCTCGCGCACCTCGTCCTTGGTTATGTCCCCCAGGGGGAAGCGCAGCCGCGCGAGCGAGGACGGGTCGAGCCCGGCGAGCGCGTAGCTCTGGTCCTTGAGCGTGTGACGCGCCATCCGCAGCAGCGGGACGGGGCCGTCGAGCACGCGCGCGTAGTGGCCGGTGACGAGGTGCGTGGCGCCCAGCCGCGTGGCGAGCTCGAGCATCGCGTCGAGGCGCACCGAGCCGTTGCAACGGATGCAGGGATTGGGCGTGACCCCCTGCGCGTAGCCCTCCAGCCAGCCCTCGACCACCCCGGCGCGGAACTCCTCGCGCAGGTCGATCGAGAGGTGCGCCAGCCCCTGGGAGTGCGCGAGCGCGCGGGCGCCACGGACGGCCTGCGCGGAGCAGCAGGAGCGCTCGGCGTCGTTCTCGGGGTCCGACCACAACTCGAGTGTCACGCAGACGACCTCCGCACCGGAGCGCGCGGTGAGCAGCGCGGCGACGGAGGAGTCCACGCCGCCGCTCATCGCCACGAGCGCGCGCTCGGCGCACGGAGCGAGCGCGGCGCGGGCACGGGCGCCCCCCCCGAGGGCACGGTGCAGGGCGTCGGCGGCGAGCTCGGCGGCGTGGCGCTTAGCCGGCGAGAGTCCCCCAAGCTCGGCGGCGATCTCCTGCGCCCCGACGCGCGCGGCGTCCAGCAGCGGCACGCCGCGTACGAGCGCGACCGTGGCGGAGCCGGCGGCGAGCGCCGCCCCGCAACCGGAGGCGTCGAAGCCGGCGTCCACGATGAGCCCCTCGGGAGAGTCGGGGTCGAGCGCGAGCGAGACGCGCACGAGATCCCCGCAGGCGGCCCCGCCGGCGGCGCCGGTGAAGGAGTCCGAGGGGGTGTGTCCGCGCCCGAGCGGGCGCTCCAGGTGGTCGGCGAGCGCCCCGGCGAGCATGGGTCGAGTTTAGGGCCCGCGAAGCGGACCCTTGGACCCGCGGTCCAGGTCGCGCCCTACTTGCGCGCTTCGGCGACGGCCTGTTCGATCGAGTAGCCGTCGGTGAGCCCGGTCAGCGTGGTGACCTGCAGCTTCGGGTTGATGATCAGCAGCGTGGGGGTCTGGTAGACCTGGATGTTGCGCGTGATCGAGCCGAACGAGTTGATCTGCTTGGCGAGCGCGTAGTTCACAGCGACCTCGTGACCCAGCCGGTGGATGGCGAGCTTCGTTTCGATCTCGACGGCCTCGTCGTCGAAGGAGTGGGGATTCCAGAACAGCAGCAGAACGATCTTGCCGTGCTTGAGCTCGGCGGCGACGGCTTCCGCGGTGGTGGGCTTTGAATGGGATGGCGCTGCCGCGGCGGAGCCGCTCCGCGCATGCGGCGTTCGTTGTGCGGTCCCCGTGCGCGTCGCAGATGCCGAGGAGGAGGCAGGATGCACAGATGCCGAAGAAGAGGCGGGGTGCACGGAAGTGTGTGTCCGGGTACGAGACCCGGCGGCAGCGGAGGCCGTGGCGCCCGCGGTGGCACGGGTGGGCGCGCTCGCGGCGGAGGATGACGCCGCGGCGGGCGTCCCTCCGCCGGTCGCTTCACTGGGCGACTGGGCAGCCTTGCTCTGGACTTCGCGGCCATTGCTTTCGACCTCGGCGGCGGCGCCGTGCGCCCGTTGGACGTCCCGCGTCAGCCCTTCCAGACCCGGCACCGGGCCGTGGTAGACCGAGCTCGATTTCGCAGCGCCCGAGCCATTGGTGGCGGAGCCGGAGGAGTGGGCCGAAGAACTGGCCGCGGAGGAGACGCTCGGGGACGAGGAGCTCGTGGACGACCCGCCGGGACGGTGCAGCACGGCGAACCACGCGAGGACGAACACCCCGAGCGCGATCAGAGCGATCTGAAATGGACGCGACAACTGGGCCATCCCTCCCAACTTCGGCATTCCCGCCGCGCGAGTTGAGCCCCAAGCCCGAATCCACCGATAATGGGCTGAGCCTCGGTGCCGAAAGCCAAGTCAGGGGCCGGCGGCCGAGCACCAGCAGGGTGATCCCTGTGGGCGAGGCCGATGGGCCCTGACGCAGTGTTATTCGGTGCCAAGGCGACCCCAGGATCGGTGGATTCGGGCTCAGTTGGGGCTTGGACGTTGCGAGGCGACGGCGGGGCTTCGGGGCTGCTCAAAGATCGTGCAGACCGCGCAGGACCGTGTGCACCACGGTCTCCGTTGGGATCGCCTGCTCGGTGCGTGCCTGCATGTCTTTCAGCGTGGTCTCCCCCACGGACCCTGGCGCGCCGACGATCGCGACGTAGCGCGCGCCGAGGCGGCCCGCGTGGGCGAGCTGGTTCTTCAGGGAGCGGCCTCCGAGCTCCATCTGCGCCGTGAGGCCCGCGCCACGTGCTTCGTGCAGGACCCCGAACGCGACCCTGGCGGGGGTGCTCCGCTTGGCTGTCCCGCAGTCGATGGATGCCCCTTCCATGGCCCCGCGATCCGCGGATTTGCGCTCCGCGACAACGCGATCCGCCGATGTGGCCCCCCGATCCCCCGATTCCTGCTCCGTGGGACGTGCACCAGCCGCCGCAGCCGGCCCGCCCTCGGGCGGGCCGGCCCCCACACGAACGCCGCTCCCGACCCCCCTTGGGGGGTCCCCACTAAAATGCTTTTCAAAGGCCACATACAGGTCGATCGCCGCCGTCCCCGCCACCGGCGCCTGGCCTGCCAGCAGGATCCGCTCGATCCCCGCGGCCCACCCCATCCCCGGGGTCGGGGGGCCGCCGAGCTCGGCCACCAGGCCGTCGTAGCGGCCGCCGCCGCCCACGCCGCTCTGCGCGCCGAGCTTCTCGGAGGTCAGCTCGAAGACCGTGCGCGTGTAGTAGTCGAGGCCCCGCACGAGCGTTGGGTCGAGCTCGTAGCTCACCCCCGCCTCGTCCAGGAGAGCGCGGACCTCCGCGAAGTGCGCCCTGTCCTCGGGGTTCAGGTGCTCGAGCAGGCGGGGCGCACTCGCCATCACCGCGCGGGTGCCCGGGTGTTCGGAGTCGAACGCGCGCAGGGGGTTCAGCTCGATCCGCTCGCGCACCTCCTCGGCGAGCTCGGCCTCGTTGGAGCGCAGGTGGGCCTTCAGGCGCTCGCGGTACTCGGCGCGGGCCTCGCGGCCGCCGAGGCTCGCCAGGCGCAGGCGGACCTCCGCCACGCCGAGCTCCTCCAGCAGCCGCGCGAGCAGCACGATCGACTCGGCGTCCACCGCGGGGTCCTCGGAGCCGAGCGCCTCCGCACCGACCTGCCAGAACTGGCGCTGGCGGCCCGCCTGGGCGCGCTCGTAGCGGAAGAAGCTCGACGCGTACCACAGCTTCACCGGCTGGCGCTGCTTGTGCATCCCGTGCTCCACGTACGCCCTGCACACCGGCGCGGTGCCCTCGGGGCGCAGCGTCAGCGAGCGGCCGCTGCCGTCCTCGAAGGTGTACATCTCCTTCTGCACGATGTCCGTCGAGGCGCCCACGCCGCGAGCGAACAGCTCCGTGGACTCGAACGTAGGGGTCTCGATCCGCTCGTACCCCGCGCCCTCCAGCACCCGGCGCGCGGCCTCCTCCACGCGCGCCCGCGCGAGTGCCTGCTCGGGCAGCACGTCATGGGTGCCCCTTGGCGCCCTGATCTGCGGGGCGCTCAACTGCGGGCCCGACCGCCCGGCGCGCTCGCCACGGAGGCCCTGGGCACAGCCGCGCGCAGCGGGGTCGCAGCCGTCGCGTCCGCCTTCGACGTTCGAAGCTCCGCGAGGAACGGGTTGGTTTGGAGCTCGCGTCCCAGTGTTGTGACGCCCATATGGCCTGGGTAGACGACCGTCTCGGCTGGGAACCGCTCGAGGAGCGTGGCGATCGAGCGCTCCAGCACGCTCCAGTCGCCCCCCGGGAGGTCCACCCGCCCGACGCTGCCCTGGAACAGCACGTCGCCGGAGAGCAACGCCGGGGTCTCCCCCGGCGAGGTCGTCTCCGCAGGCGCCGCGGCTGAGTCAGCGACGGCGGGCGTGATCGCGTACGTCACGTGCCCCGGGCTGTGGCCGGGGGTAGACACCACCTCGATCTCGAGTCCTGCGAGGGTGAGGCGCTCGCCGCCCGCGACAGTGTGCTCGGGCTCCCAGTTCTCAAACGGGCCGAACCCTGCGGGCACCCACTTCATGATGTCGCTCAACAGCGGCCGCTCGATCTCGGGGCAGTAGACCGGCGCTCCCGTCGCGCACGCCACCGGGGCCACGGCGCCGATGTGGTCGAAGTGGCAGTGGGTGACGAGCACCGCCTCCACCTTCACCCCCAGCGCGTCCGCCGCCGCCAACAGCCGCTCTGACTCCTCGCCGGGGTCAACCATCACCGCCCGCCCGCTCTCGCGGCCTGGGCTCACGATGTAGGCGTTCTCCTGCACCGGGCCCACCGTGAACATCCGTACGTCCGCGCTCACGGTCGCTTCTCCACCGCGCTTACGGCCACCTCACTTCACCGTGCTCCCCGCCTTGGCTTTCTGACGCATCCGGCGCTTGTAGAGCCACATGTCGGTGTAGTAGCTGATCGGCACGTACAGCGCGAGCACGATCGGGAACAGCGCAATCGCCTCGCTGGAGTTCTTGATCAGGATGATGCCGATCAGCAGCATCAGCACCGCGGCGACCGCCGCGCGGTAGAACGCGCCCCGCCACGTGGGCGGGCGGTCGTACTTACTCAGGCGCTTCTCGCGCGCCTTCTCCTTCTCGCGGGCGCTCCCGCTGCGCTCCGCCGCTGTCGGCCGCCGGCCGGTGCGCCCGCGGGACTCCACCATCCCCGCCGCGTTGCCACGGTGCTTGGTCTTGCGCTTTGTCTGGGCCATCCCGCTAAGCCTAGTGCGTTCTCGGGCCGCCGCGCGCGCCGTCGCGCAAGCACCCGTGTTCCCAGTCGAGCAGCGCATTCTCGATCACGTGGCGCGCGGGGTCGAAGCCGGGCACCGGCACGTCCTGCGGGAAGCCCTCCCACGCCGCCGCGGGCGCGAGGCCCACGAGCTCCCCGCAGGCCACCTCGGCGTGCCTGCGCACCGCCTCGACCACCGCTCGCAGGGGCACCTCGACGGGGCGCTCGACGTTCGTCGAGACCTGCGCGGTCGCGCGCTGCGCGCCGGGCACGATCAGGTCCTCCGCTTGCTCGCCTGCCGCGGGCCCCCGGCGCAGCGCCACCCCGATCGCGCGTACGCCCGGTAGGCCCTCCGCGCCGCCCTCGCGTACCAGGCCCGCGATCCGGCGCGCATCCTCCACGGTCGCAGAGGGCGCCAACTCGAGGTTGAACGCCACCAGCGGCGGGCGCGCCGCCACGAGCGTTACGCCCGCGGTCGGGTGCGGCGCCTGGGGACCGAAGTCCGGCCGCAGCTCCCCCGCGCGCATCCGGTCCGCAAGACCCGCTGTGCCGCCGCGGCGCAGTTCTGCGCGGGTCCGGGGGGGCTCCCGGTCGGCCCCCGCCAGCTCGCCGTACACGAACACCGGAACCCCCAGCCCCCCGATCAGCTCTGCCGCTACCAACGCCTCCGCGCACGCGGCGCCGCGCTGTGCAGGGTCCAGGTACACGACGGGCACCACATCCACCGCACCCACGTAGGGGTGCTGACGGTCTGCGCCCTCCCCCAGGTTGACGCGGCGCACCGCCTCCGCCGCGCCCGCCGCCAGTGCGTCCGCCAGCGACCCCGGGCGGCCCGCGAGCGTGAACACCGCACGGTGGTGGTCGGCGTCGGCGTGGACATCGAGCAGCCGCGCCGCGCCGCCGGCGGTAAAGGCGCGCGCAATCGCGTCGACCGCGGCGGGGTCGCGGCCCTCGGAGACGTTCGGGACGGCGAGTAGGGGGGGGCTCATTGGGCTGTTCGCCTCGGCCCTCGAGACCACGCGCTCGTCAACGACTCCGTAACTCGGGCTGGCGTGTAGGTGCCAACCACCGTCGCCGGCAAGCCGCACAAACCGTGGTGATCCAGGCGAGTGGTGGCGCAGCTCACGACGCCCCCAATCCAACGACGCCCCCCACGGCTTACATCCACGGACTCACAGCCACGGATCACAACCACGGACTCACATCCACGGACTCACAACCACGGTTCACAACCGCGCCGCCACAAGCCCCGAGGCGAGCAGCACCATCGCCAGCGCGCACGCCCCGAGCGCGCCCTCCATCGGCGCGGCCAGGCGCGCGGCGTCAAGCGTCACGGTCGAGCCATCGGCGAGGCGCTGCTCGCCACTGAGCGACACGGTGCGCCGGCGCAGCTCGCGGACGGGGGTGCTGAGGCGCCGCTGGGCGAGGGTCAACGTGAAGCACGCCCCCGCCGCGAGGACCGCGGGCACGCGCAGCTGCTGTTCGTTGACCCAGTAGCCAGTCAGCGCGGGGAACGCGCCCCACGAGGCGGCGAGCCAGAACGCGGTGTGAAAGCGCCCGCCGAACCACTCAAGGTTGTAGGCGAGCACGATGAACGTCCCCGCGATGACGAACGGCACCAGCGTGAGCGAGACGTTCACGGCCCCCACGACCCCGATCGCCACCGCGCCCGCGAGCGAGAGCGCAGCCATCGCCACCAGCGTGCGCGTGGAGAGCTGAGTGCCGAGCGGCCGGCCATTGAGCTCGTCCAGCACGTGCGCGCAGACACCCACGCCGAGCAGGAACGCGCCGAGCGTCGCCAGCAGACGGTCGCCGTACAGGTGCGGCGCGACCGCCGCCCCGATCGCGACGTTGGCGAGGTTCCACGCGGTGTAAGGGGGATGCAGCAGCGTCACGAGATCCCGCCACCCGCCCGGGCGCAGCGCGTAGAACGCGGGGCGGTCGAGCCTCTTGGGGGCTCCCTCGGACACCGGCCCCGGCGTGGTCACCGTCGCTGTGTACTTTTGGGGAGCACTTCGCGTCCAGGTGGGTGGGCTTTCATCCCGCGGGCCCCCGCGTACCCCACATCACCACGCCGCCGCCGAGGCTCATGCGGCGGGCGTAGACGGCCTCGATCCCCGCGGCCCGCCACATGGCGACGATCTCCTCCAGCGGGTGCCGGGCGTAGAAGTCGGGGATGCTGTGCGCCAGGAACCGCCCCGTGTGCGCCCACTCGCGCGAGGCGAGGCGCCCGAGCGTGGGCAGGCCCACGTGCGTGTACAGCCTCCACGCGGCGCGCCACGTCGGGTTGGGGGGCACCCCGAACTCGAGCATCGCGATCCGGCCGCCCGGTCGCACGACCCGCGCGAGCTCCGCGAGCGTCGCAGCGGGGTCCTCGACGTAGCGCAGCAGGTACGTGAACGTGAGGTAGTCAAACTCCTCAGCGGCGAACGGCAGGCGCTCAGCCTCGCCCTCCACGAGCGTCACCCGCGCCGCCAGAGCGGGGTCGCGCGCCAGCCGCGCCCGCGCGGCCCCCAGCATCTCCGGGCTCTGGTCGAGGCCCACCACCGAGCACCCGTAGTGGCGCACGAGCTCCTGGGCGACCAGCCCTGTGCCGGTCGCCACGTCGAGCACGCGCTCCCCCGGCGCCGCGTTCACCGCGGCCACCATCGCACGCCGCCACCTCGGGTCCTGGCCGAAGCTGAGCAGCGTCGCCACGCGGTCGTACTGGAGCGGCAGCGGCGCGAACAGCTCGCGGGCGTGCGGTTTGCGGGGTGGGTTGGTTCCCTTTCCTTGCGCGGCCCACTCGCTCATCGCACCACGCTCGCTCTCCTCATCGCACGACACTCGCTCTCATCGCCTCCGTGTAGTCTCGCCGATCTTGGGCCCGGAGCGGGCTGCCCTGTGTACCCCGCCCAATCGCGTACCCGGCAGCGCATGTCTGAAGGGCGCGAGGACGGATAACGAGAAAACCCCTGCGTTGGCAGGGGCTCTCTCGGATGGGTGAAACTTCTCGGCGCGCAAACCATGCGCTGATGGCGGTGCTAGCCGTGGTGATCGACCGAAAGAACCAAATCGTCCTTTGCGTAGCATGTTTTGTGCTACGCTAGGTCGCGTGAGCCGCTCTCTCCATGTGCGCTTGGACGACAGCTCGGCCGCAGCGCTCAGCCTCATCCGCAATGACGGACTGAGCGACTCCGAGGCGGTGCGTACTGCGCTGCGCGAGACTGCGGCAAGGCGTCGGGCTCGCTCCGCCATTGCAGCTGAGGTTAGACGGCTCGCAGGTGATGAGGACGATCGAGCGGAGATGCGAGCGATCCGCGAGCAGATGGCGGAACTGGCGCCGGAGCCCACTGGCTGAGGTGGTGCGTGGCGAGATATTTCGCCTGCCTACGCCGCGAGGGACGCGCGGTAGGGAGCAGCGAGGCGCGCGCTACGCGGTGGTCGTTCAAGCCGACGAGTTCCTGACGCTGAGCACCGTCCTCGTCTCGCCGACCTCGACGAGTGCGCAACCAGCGAGCTTTCGGCCGGGCATAACCCTCGATGGCACTCACACGCGCATCCTTGTCGAGCAGACGACTGTCGTGGATCCCCAGCGCCTGGGACGCTCGGCGGGACGCCTCGATCCGGATGAGCTGAGCGCCGTCGATGAAGCGCTCGCGCTCGTCTTGAGTCTCTAGGACTCGCGATGGTCTGAAAGACTGCTGCGAGATGGCACCAGCAGACCGCCGCAGCGCCGCAGCCGAGGATCTCGCGCGTGCCGGTGGGCACGACGCCGAGGTGGTGATCGTCGAGTACGACCCCGCGTGGCCGTCCGCCTATCGGGCCGAGCGTGGGCGGCTCGCGCCGCTGTTACCAGCCGGGGTGGAGTTGCACCACTTCGGGTCCACCGCCGTCCCCGGTCTGGCGGCCAAGCCGGTGATCGACATGATCGCGCTCGTGGACGACCTCGACGCGCCGATCGCGGCGTTGGTGCAACGCGGCGGCTACCAGTACCCGCAGGCGTTCAACGCGACGCTCATCCACCGGCGGTTCCTGTGCTACCCGACAGCTGCCCACCGCACCCACCACCTGCACCTCGTGGACGAACCAGGGGAACTCAAGCGCCGTCTGCGCTTTCGCGACCGCCTGCGTGCCGATCCCGCCCTTGCGAGTGAGTACGTAGCGCTGAAGCGGGCGCTCGCGGAGCGCTACTCCGATGACCGCGAGGCATACACCGAGGCCAAGGGCGAGTTCGTCAAACAGCACACGCCTGGCCGCGCCGGCCCATGATGGTCAACGAGTTCTCCGCGGTCGCCGCCGGCCGGTATCGCGGCTCTTCGGCCGCGCCCGCTCCGCCGGGATCAGCCTCATCCTTGCCACCCAGGAGCTCGCCGACCTGAACAGCGCCGGCGAGGACGCACTGCGCGAGAAAGTCCTCGCCAACGTCGAGACCGTGATCGCACACTGCCAGAACGTACCCGAGTCCGCGGAGCTGATCGCCTCCATCGCGGGCACCAAAGCCGTGTGGGTCACCACCCAGCAGACCGAGGACGGTCTGATCGCCCCCGGCCCCAGCGGCCAGGGCTCCCGGCGGCGCGGCTACGAGTTCGAGGTCCACCCCTCCCGCATCAAGCGCCTACCCACCGGGTGGGCCGTCGTAGTCACGCCAGGCGCCGACCAGGCGCCTGGCGTGGTACGGGTCAACTGTCCAGGGGAGGGGGGCACGTGAGGTCCATCGGCCAGCTTCGGGGCCAGCCGCCGGTTACCTAGCAACTAATTAATCCTAACTTCCTATGTTCCCACGCCCTTCATCAGTGGTGTGTTATTGGTCCTCACACCCCCCAGAACATTGTAGTCAGTATTCAGTCCAGCCTTGTACGGCATTTTATTGCTTGGCTTAAATGTTACTTCGATGCTACATGTACTTTTTGCTGCCTTCGCACCAGTGCAGGTGTTGGTTTTTATTTCAAAGTTATCTTTATACTTTCTAGGAAGCACATACGTTGCTATATATGTAACGGCATGATTGGGATTTTCTAAAACAAATGTTTCTGTCTTTTCACCATTTTCTGGGACATTCCCAAAATTGGTATTTCCTGCCTTTCTAATGACCGGCTGTTGTGCGGGGGCTTCACGGACCAGAAGTCCCGCCCCGCCATTGCCCTCTGTCGTGACGATGCCGCCCACTTCACCTGATGCTGCCCCCCTTCGGTGCAATCCGCTTTCGATGTTGGTCCGAATTCGCTGAGCACGTAGCCATGCGTCGCTTCGTTCGTCTCGGCCGTACTACCTTCTTTCCCGGTTTCGGTTAGACATTCATCCGTACGCGAACTACCCAGTACCTTGCACTTGACTGACCAGCCAGGCTCGAGTTTCGCAGTCCCTGGTGTGATCCTGTTACGTATACGGCCGCCTTCTTCGAACAGTTCGGTGTGCCACGGCAGGTTCACTGGCTTGACTGTTTCCACATTTTCACAAGTTTGATCCATTTGCAGCTCGAGATCGTGATGGATCCCAATACGAGCTTCCCGACTGTTCGCATCTCGCTCAACTCCCTTGATCCCCAAAGGAATCCGTCGGTTTCTATGGATCAAAGGCTTACGCGCCCGGGATCGCGGATGTCAAGGACCACGCTGCGACCCCAACAGCCACGGCACCCGGCGCTCCGAGGATGTTTCCGACTAGGGCTCTGCGGCTCGACAGGACCGCAGAGAGGCGGGGCGGGGGATCATCTGCGCGTATGGGCGATCTGTCCACGCCCACACCCGCGGGGCCTCCATACCCCGCGATCAGGCACGGCGCAACCTACAGGGCGAACAGCCGAGTTAGACCCGGCCCGCGGCCGGGCCTACGTAGGGCATCCGTCGAGGAGGAGGATCTGGCCCGGGCTCAGAAGGTCCTCAGGGAAGACGACGAAGGCTTCGACGAAGAGGAACTCGCCCGCCTCAGCGAAGAAGCGGGCCGGCAGGCCGAGCGCTCCCCCAGCCCGCTCCAGACGAGCCGGCAGGTCAGCCGGCGCCCGTCCAGGCTCAAGCGCCAGCAAAGACGCGCAGCCTCCTCAAAACGATCGAGAGGCTCACCGGGAGCGAGCACGAAGCGGACACAACAGATAGCCCGCTTGGGTGCTGAGAACGCCAGAGCCCCCGCGCCCCGACGAGAACCACAGGAGACCCACTCCTGACCGCCAACAGAACGACAAAACCCCAGCATTAGCCCGGGTTTTGCTTGCACCTGACCTTCGATGGGCGATACTGGGCTCGAACCAGTGACCTCCGCCTTGTCGACGCGGATGCCCCGGCAGGAGTTTCCCTGCAAATGAACACCTTCGTGGCGCGTCGAGGTGCCGCTACCGCAGCAGGACCGCAGTTCTGCGCAAAACGTGTTCGGAGAACGACGGAGGCCGTGTTTCAGGCGGCCGCCGATGCTTCGATCGTGGACTTGACGGGGAGCCCTGTTGGATCGTGCGCGGAGCGCTGGAGCGGTGGCTAGACCGTGGCGCAAGCGCTCTGCGTGGCCGTATGTCGCCAAGAGCGGCAAGCGTGCCTACCGGGTCGGCTTCTACGACCACGACAAGCGCGAGCGCACCAAGAGCTTCCCGTCGGCGCGCCACGCCCGCGCGTGGATGTACGACTACGTCACGGCCGAGCGTCGCGGGCGTCACAGCCTGCGACGCTTCCTCTTGGATCTCGACGCCAAAGAGGCCAACGAAGCGGAAGGCCGCACGATCGCCGAGGTCGTCGAGCTGTTCCTGGAGACCGACGCGCACCCACGCAACGAGGAAGGACTCGCACCCGCCACCTACGCGGACTACGCCTTGGTGCTGAACAGCCATCTGCTCGGAAAGCCGCGAAGGACGCGGGGGAGCAGGCGCATAGTGCCAGCGGCGCGCTACGCCGTCGCGATCGCGGCGACCCCCGCGGAGCGGTTCAACCGACCGCAGACGCCCAGGGCTTGGCGGGAGCAGATGCGCCAGGCGCGCGTGCCGCGCTCAACTCGCGTCCGGGCATGGCGCGCGCTCTCATCCGCGCTGAGCTGGGCGTCCGCCTCGGCGTCGGTGCCCGAGATCGAGACGAACGGGTGCCGGCTGGCCAAAGAGCCCGTCATCAGCCCCCGCCGATCCGCGCGGCGCGGCGGGACCGGCTACGGGCCCGGGGTACCCCCGCGCCCGTTGGCCAGCTGGGCGCTCTCCCCGCAGGCCGTGGAGGCGATCCGCGCTCAGATGCTCCGCGGCGGCGAGCCGGGCGACGCGCTGCTCGCCCACCGGGACGCGGCGATCGTCAGCTTGCAATTCGGGCTCGCCACTCGCAACCAGGAGGTCTGGGGACTGCGCTGGTCCTCGATCGACGCGCACTTCGCGTGGGTGACGGAAGTGATCAGCTACGGACGGCTCGAACACTGGGGTAAGACCGCGATGAGCACCCGCAGGCACACCGCGATACCCAGCATCCTGCGCGAAGACCTCCAACAGTGGCGCCAAGCTCTCGTGGACGGCGGCCACTCCGCCCGCGACGTGGACTTCATCATTCCTGGGGACCTCACCGGCGCTGAGCAGGGAGTACGCGACCCGGCGACGGGCGCGGTTCATCTCAGCCGGGCGCAGGCGAAGAACTGGGTCCAAACACGCTTCAGGCCCGCGGTGCGAGCCCTCGCGACACGCACAGAGTTCGCGAGCATCCTCGGCGCCACCCCCTACGCGCTACGCCGCGGCGGCATCTCCCTGCGCCTGCGCACCGAGGACCCGCAAATCGTCGCCAGCGAGTGCGGCACCAGCCTGAAGATGCTCAGCGACCACTACTCGTTCCCGATCGAGGACCTGCGACACCACGAGCCGCGACCCGCCGACATCGAGTGGCGCGCCGCCCTGAGCGAACAACGTGCGCGAGAGCGAGAACAACACCGCGGCCTCTTCGCCCGATTCTCGACTCGGCGCGAGCGCAAGAGGCGAGCATGGGGTTGCTACCTATGCGACCGTTGTAATCGTTGCAGAGACATGCTATCGTCGGCTCTCATGGCAATGTCACCGACGATTCCTCGTGCAGACCTGCGGCGGGCGCTTCCCAGCTTCCGCCAGGCAGCTGCGCTGATCGACGTGCACCCATCGTTCATCACCCGTGCCGTGCGCGACCTCGGGATCACGCCTGTCGAGTGGGGACGACGCGAGCGCTACCTGCAGATCGCCGACGTGCTGCTGATCGCCGCACACGCACGACGCAACGCCGTCGAGGAGGTCGCCGGCGGGCTGGTCGAGCTGGCCGAAGAGCACGACCCCGAGCTCGCAGGGTGGGTGGCGAGCGAGGCGGAGCGATTCCTCACCTCGCTACCGGCACCCCAGCCTGAGCAGAGCGAGGCCTTCCTCGCTGAGCTGCACAGCGAGCTGCCGCGAGAATGGGCCGACCGAGCGGAGGCGATCTACCGCCGCCACCTCGACTGATCAGACGGCGTGCCGCCGTTCGCGATACCCATCGTCCGGAGCGGGCAAGTCGCGTTTGCGCGCCATCATGACTGCTTGTGGCGAATCTCGGGGCTGCGTGCGCCGACCCCAGGGTACATCCTGCTTCGGTGATTCCCCGGGTATCGCGGCAGTCAACCTCCGGGCGTGCAGGGCGAGTGCAAACGTGGCATAGCGATAGCGAGCTCGGCGGGCTCCTAAGAGCGAACGGCGAATCATCGCGTGAACGGCAAGCCGGGCAGCCGCGAGCGAATACCGCCTTGTTTGCTCAAGAAGTGTTATTTTCTAGGCGAGCGAATATGGCTAGAGCAGCGAACAATGAGATTCAGATGGCGCTTGATCGCGCGCTGGACGGACTGGCGGTCGTCGAGGCTGTTGAGACCAAGGACGACGTGGCGCGAGTGCTGATCCGCGGCCGCACGCGTAACTATCGCCTGCGTGCGCTCTGGGCTGGCGCCGGGTGGCCGGCGGACGTCGACCGGGCGATCTGCCATCTCGGCGAAGAGTGGCCTCCGGATCTTGTCGTGGTGGCACGGAACCTTTCTGCCGGCTCACGGGAAATGCTCGACCGCAGGGGCGCAAGCTGGGTCGACGGCAGCGGTGACGCACACATCGTCGTAGGCGATCTGTTGGTCATGCGCGAGGCTAAGCAGCAACCTGGCGCTGACCGACGAGCCTTCTCTTGGTCGGCCTCCGCCGTTTCGATCGCTGAGGCGCTCCTGAACCGCAACTCGCCGTACGGCGTCCGGGCGACCGAGCTGGCGATGCTCACGGGCTGGTCGACACCGCAGATCTCACAGGTGCTGGGCGCGTTCGATGCCGAAGGCTGGACGACAAAGTGGGGGCCGCAACGAGGCCCGGGTGCGAGTCGCGAGGTCGCCGACGGCGCAAAGATGCTGGACGCCTGGGCCGAGGAGGTGTCAGCTGTCAAGCCCGAGTGTCGCTTCGCCGAGCGCATCTTCAACGACCCGATGCAGTTCCTCGTAGACGAGCTTGCTCCGGGTCTCGACAAGCATGACATCGATTGGGCGGTTACTGGCTGGGCCGCAGCCGAGCAGCTCGCGCCGTTCGCGACCGCCGTCCCAGCCCTGCAGGTGTACGTCGAGGAGCGCGCCTTCCAGGGACCGTTGACCTTGGCTATGCGGGACATCCCGGTTCGCCAAGTGGAGTCCGGCGGGCGCATCGAGTTTCGCAGCGCCGATCCGCATCTGCTGAAGCTCGCGACGCGGCGCAATGGCATTCCTCTAGCGACTGCGCCCCGCGTCTTCGCCGACCTCCAGGCGCTCGGGGGACGTGGTGAGGACGCAGCCGGGCATCTGCGCGAAGAGGTCATCCTCAACAACCTGCGGACGAGCCGGAGCAGAACCACCTCTGCCGAGATGGATGCCTGGGATAAGCGCTGCCGCAACCGACTGAAAGAACGCATCGCCGACGAGTCCGACGACGCCGGGACCGTGTACGACAGCGGGACTTGGTCGGTCTCCTACTGGATCCCTGAGGTCACTCTGCCGTTGGGGGGATTGCGGGACGCCTTGGTAGCGGTCGAGGGTCGCGAGACCGGGTGGCCCCCGTGGTGGGTGCCAACGCGAGTTGGCATCCAGCCCGAGATCCGACACAGTGCGATCGAGTGCTGGTTCCGCGACGATGCGGTGCGCAACTATGGGCACTCGGACTTCTGGCGCGCGGAGCCCGAGCTCAAGCTGTTCCTGCTGCGCGGCTACCAGGAGGACGGCATCACCGGGGCTCCCGGCTCGGCGCTTGACCCGGTGTTCCCGGTATGGCGCATGGCCGAGGCGTTGCTGCACTCTGCCCGGATGGCCCGCTATGTGAACGCCGACGACATCAAGTTCTTCGCTCGATGGGACGGCCTCGAGAACCGGGAGCTGAGAACCGTGACGACCGATCGCTGGGACTTGGGGCCCGGGCACGTCGCGCACGACGACAGCATCGCGACGTTCGTGACCACAAGCCCCGAGGAGATCGACCAGAATCTCCCGAGCGTGGTCCGTGCGCTGGTCTCTTCGCTTTTTGAAATCTTCGGACTATTTGATCCTCCGGGATCGCTGTACGCAACGGAGATCGCCAACATGCTCGAGCGAAGCCGGGGTCAGACCGGTGGCTGACCCGACGATCGACGGCGAACGTTCGCCGGCGGCGAGAGCACGCGCGGAGCGGGCGCTGTGCACGCTCGCGGCACACATCACGGACGACGACGTCCCCTTGATCGTCCTTGGCGGATTGATGCCGGAGATCCTCACCGAGGGCCGGGAGACCGGCCCGTCGCACCTCGGCACAACCGACGTGGACATGCTGCTCGTGGCCCATCTCGAACAAACCGACGGTTTTACACGTGTGGAGGCCGCGCTCGAAGTCGCTGGCTTCAGCACACAGCGGGGGGAGAACGGTTGGCGGTGGCGTGGCATCGTCGACGGCTTCGCGGTCAAGCTCGAGTTTCTCTGTGACCTTGACACCGAGCCTGAAGGCATCGTCGCGATCCCCGGTTGTCGGGTCCTGCGCGCCAACAACCTTCGGGGCACCGGCTACGTCGCAGCGGACTGGACAGCGCGGGAGCTGACCGCCGATCTCGCCGGCCTGGGTCCGACGACCGTGCGTGTGCGGTTCGCCGGTCTCCAGGGCTATCTGCTGACGAAGTGCGTCGCTGCCCGCTACCGCGGCAAGGACAAGGACCACTACGACCTTGTGTTCGTGCTCATTCACAACCGTGCCGGCGGCCCTAGAGCCGCGGCACGGCAACTGCTTGACGGCAAGCTAGCCAACAGGCTGCCGGCCTTGCG
Source organism: uncultured Solirubrobacterales bacterium (assembly GCA_963706545.1). GTDB lineage: Bacteria > Actinomycetota > Thermoleophilia > Solirubrobacterales > Solirubrobacteraceae > Palsa-744. Next base: position 3,212,638 of record OY970161.1, on the reverse strand, counting down.
CTCAACGTTCCTGGAGGTGCGCGAACGCTTCTATTCGGTCACCAGTCCGGGCCCCAAGGGTTTCGCGGCCGAATCGGCGCGCGCCGATCCATCGGCCCTGCGGGACGAGAACCGCGCGCTGGCTGTAGCCGCCGTCAACGAGTTCATCGAAGATCTGCTGGCAGGCGGATAGCCATGCGCCCTGGAGACGCGGTCTTCCAAGGACAGGAGGGTCTGCCAACGTGGGCGGTCACCCTGATTCGAGAGCTGGGCAGAGGAGGGAAGGAAGCCTCACCGCATCTTCTGACGCCGCTTGCAGCCTTGGATGAGGTGATGGCGACGGCTAGATCCGTGGCCGGCGGCCGCGGCCAGATACGCGAGGCGGATCGCCTGTCGCTGGGGAAGGACGTCTCGGCGAGCCTGAAGAGTCTCGGCCCAGCTGTTCAGAAGGTCAGTGGCGCGGTCCTGCGCGCGTTTCAGTCTGATGATTTGCGACGGCTCCCTCAGCTCCTGGCGGATGTAGATGGCGCCCGGCGCGCGCGGAGCTCGGCGAAGGCCCTGATCGCTGAGCTCCTGCTCCCACGCACGTCGCGTGCGGCGTGGGACGACGTGGTGCGGGCGTTTGAGACCCCTACGCCATTTGAGACGTGCACTGTTCGCATCGCCCAGCTTCGCGAGATCTCGGTTCGGCGTGGGCAGAGCTGGGATGCGGTCGAGCGCCAGCTCGTGGGTGTGTTGAGCGACCGGCTTCACTACGTGGCCGAGACGGGCGCGGTCGATGTCGAGGTAACCAATGAGAACCTCCACGATCTGGCCGGTCTCTCGCTGGAGCGAAGAATCGAACTGTGTCGAGCGGTGGTCAGCGACGCTCCGGTCGAGGAGCATTCGATCGTCTGGATGGTCTTTGGCCACGCGGCTCTGCGCGCGGCGTTTCTCCGCACGGGACCAGTGCAGTTCTTCAACGGTGACCTACCACTGACCGCGATCCGAGATGGCTGTCCGGCGTTGGACACGCCCGACTTCGAACGCCCGGCGGAGCTGGAGCATCCGATGGCCGACACGTTCTTCGACGAGCTTCCGGAACGGCCGTTCGTGTTCGCGCGTGTTGATGTCGACTCGCGGCACGTCGCGGATGTCAGAAGGTTCGCTAGGAGGGGCTAGCGAAACGGCTAGCGAAAGGGGTTGCGGGCACCGTCGGGAGAGTCTAGCTTGGGCGGCATCCATACCAATCGGCCCCGGCGCGGGCTGTCACCCGACGCCGGAGCCTAGACACAGGAGACGATGCCTCCCATGCCTGACCAGAACCCTACCCCTGATCCCGTCGCCGAAGCCAACGCGATCGAGCGCGACGTGCTGTACCTGCTCACCGCCGAGGACTCCCTGCCGATCTGGTCCGTTTGGGACCTCGCCCGTGCCGTCGAGCGCGGCAAGTGCGTCAAAGACACGATCCGGTCCCTGCGGACCAACGGCCTGGTCAACCAGACGAGCGACGGCCATGTGTTCGCCACGCGCGCCGCGTTCCGCATGGTCCAGATCGTCGGCCAGGTCGTCTGACGACCGCAAGGGCGCCACGCCGCAAGGCTGGGCGTGGCGCCCTGGAGGGCGCTTCTGATGGCGCTCTCGAACCACGCCGCGCTCGAGGCGCGCGACCCGATAGCGTTGCGCCCTATGGAGTTCACGCCGCAGAACTACAAGGTCAGCACACTGGTCGTCCGAATCGAAGAGGGCGAGATCGCACTACCAGAGTTCCAGCGGGACTTCCTCTGGCAGCCACCAGCGATAGCCGATCTTCTCCGCACAGTTGCTCGGCAGTGGCCAGCGGGCACATTCCTCGTGCTCGAGGTAGAGGACAAGCCAGCATTCGCTTTCAAGGCACTCAAGAGTGCGCCTCCAACGACCAACCCAAAGATCCTGATCCTCGACGGACAGCAGCGGACCACGGCGCTCTTTCATGCCCTCACGGACATCGCAGGCGAGACCTACTTCGTCGAAATGGGAGCAATTGCGAAGACCGGCGAGTTTGAAGATGACCACCTTCGCTTCCTCAAGACCGCTCGCTTTGCTCGGGACTATCCTGACGTGGAGGCGATGGCAAAGGCCAAGATCGTCAAGGTTGCCACCCTTGCGAACGATCTCGCCTTCAACCAGTGGTGCCGGTACTTGACAAACGAGGAGCAGGATCAAATGCTCCAGATTCGGCAGGAGCAGCTTCCTGGGCTCCGCGAGTACGACATTCCGGCCGTGCGACTTCCTCCGGACGTTCCGCTTGCTGCTATCGCCAAGATATTCGAGACGTTGAATCGCACGGGCATGAGGTTGGCGACGTTCGATCTCATGGTTGCGCGTCTCTACCCATATGACTTCAAGCTGCGCGATGAATGGGAAGCTGCGCGAGCAATCCGCGATCAGTTCGACGATCTCGGCATCGAGGACGGGGTCGAGGTTCTTAAGGTAATAGCTCTGCGCGAGCACATGCGACAACGAGACGCGAACATCAAACTCACGGTCAAGGGCGTCCGCGAGAGCGATGTGCTCGCCCTTGCCCCCCAGACGGTGATCGACCACTGGGCCGATGCCGTCCAAGCTCTCGCAAATGCGATCGACTTTGTAAGCGGTGAGTGCGGGGCGATCCGCAAGGGGCTGATGCCATCCTCAGCGATGCTTCTGCCGCTTGCGCACATGCTTGCCCCGGGCAAAGCGCAGAGGGCACAGCTTGAAGCCGATCTCGGGCGCTGGTTCTGGGCGACGAGCTTCGCGCAAACCTACGCACAGGGCGCGAACACTCAGGCAGTGGCGGACACACGCATTTTGAGCGCATGGCAAAGCGATCCCGCAGCCGTGCCCGATGTTATTCGACTGTTCCGGTTGGACTCAGAGCTGCTCATGGATGGGCGTCGCCGAAATGAGATGCTTGTGCGAGGCATTCTCTGCCGGTCCGTTACGAATAACGCTCGCGACTGGATCGAGGACAAGCGGTTTCAAGATCTCGACGACAAGCTCCAAGTTCACCACATTATGCCGGACGAGTTTCTTGAAAAGCATTGGGATGGCGATAAGGACCCCGTTGTCAACTTTGCACTGCTGACGGAGAGCACAAATAAGAAGCTCCGCAACACGCAGCCAAAGGATGTACTCCTGCGGCCGGATATCAGCCATGACGCGATCCGCTCGCACCGGCTTGATCCAAACACGCTTGCGGCAGCGGATGGGCAGCCGCCGGACTACATTCGTAAGTTCCTCGAAGAGAGGCGTGGGATTCTCGAGCAGATGATCTACGAGGCTGTCCGTGTGCCCCCCCCTGCTTGACACACGTACTGCCGTTCTACGCGGCCAGCGCCGCCACGGCCCGCTCCCGGTTGAGCGCACACGTCAACTGCGAGAGGATCGTGAGGTTCGCGTGGAGCCGCACACGCTCAATCCTGCGCACCCGGAGCGGCGCGAGGCCCCATTCGTGCTTGGAGCGGCCGAACGCCCGCTCCACCGACGCGCGGCCCCGGTAGAGGGCCTTCCAGCGCAGCGTCTCGCGCGGGATCAGCGGGCGGAGGCGGTCGGCCTTGATCCACCGGGACCCGGGCTTGCACTCGCCCGTGGGGCACCGCCACTTGGTTGCCTTGCGGTCGTAGTCGGCTCCGGCGAACCGCCACTCTCCGTGCTCGCACTTCGGCGGCTTGTGGTCCCCGCGCTTCACGCGCGCGGTTTCCTTCAGGCAGATCACGGGCCGGATATCGCGGTCCTCGCAGGCGTCGTAGACCGCTTCGCCGTCGTAGCCCTTGTCCAGCGCGCACGTCTCGGGGTTGAAGCCGAGGCCCTTCAGCTTGTCGAGCAGCGGCGGGACAGTCGGCGCTTCGTGCATCTTGGCCGTCTCGACCTTCCACGCGAGCGGCAGATCGGTCTTGGCGCAGACCGCCATGTGGAGGCGGTAGCCGTAGAAGCCGCCGCCCTTGCGCGTCGAGACGGCCGAGCGGTGACCCCACGATGCGTCCGGGTCGCTGTACTTCTTGCGTTCCGGGCCGTTCTTGTACTTGAAGCGCTGCCCGTTCGCGTAGGCGGGCATGTCGCTGGCGTCGATGGCGACGTTCCAGCCCAACAGCGGGTTGCGCTTCTTGAGTTCCTTCAGTACCCCGGCGATGCACTCCTCCAGCATGTTCGCGTGGGCGCGGAGCTTCGCCGTGAAGCGGTAGCAGGCATACACGGACGGCACATCCCCGCCGGGGGCGATCACAGCCGCAAGGGCGGGATGCTCCCGTACAAGCGCGACCGTGCGCGTCCAGGTCGGCAGGGCATACATCGACTTCGCCAGCGCCATGCCGACCATCGACCGCAGCGGGTAGCCGGGACGGCCCGTCAAGCGCGTCTCCTGAAGCTGGTCGATGAGGCGGGAGACCTCCGGCGAGTCGAGGACGGTCGAGAGGTCTTCGGCGACGGAGCGCCGTGCTACGTTTCGCGTGGTCATGGGAGCCGATATCTCCTTGATCCAGGCCCCCGGCGACGGCAATCGCGCGGGGGTCCTTTTTGGCTTGAATACAAGGAAAACTACAGGTCGCGTCGGACGGAAAAACCGTCGTTAGCGGGCCTGATCGGGCCTCCATTCGAGCCTCATTCGGTGGGGTGGGGTAAGGATCGGCTGATCCTGGGGTACTCGCCCGCCGGGTGCTCTACGATCCCGCTCTATGAGCGGCGATCCGAGTTTCGCTACTCCCTCCTAGTAGTGCTTCGTTAGGTTGGTGGTGGGTGTGGTTGGTGGTGGGGCGGCAGTTCTTTGTGGCAGGTGGGGCAGGTTCCGTGCCAGCAGGCCAGGAGTGCTTGTAGCTCCCGGACGATTGCGAAGAGGGTTAGGCTGCCGCCCTGGCTTGAGGGTGCCGGGTTCGCTCCAGGGTGAGGAACGCGTGCGCGATGGAGACGAGGGTGACGTGGTGGTGCCAGCCGCGGTAGGTGCGGCCCTCGAAGTGGTCGAGGCCGAGTGCGTCCTTGAGCTCGCGGTAGTCATGCTCGATCCGCCAGCGCAGCTTCGCCAGTTTCACTAGCGTCTTTAGTGGCGTGTCGGGTGGGAAGTTGGAGAGCCAGTACTTGGTCGGCTCGTCCTTGCCGGGGGGCCACTCGCACAGCAGCCAGCACACCGGGAGCTCCTCGCCGTTTCGGTTGGCGTTGTTGCGCAGGTGGATGTTCGCGGGGCGGACCTTCAGCGCCAAGAACCTCGAGGTCATGCTGCCGCGTGTCCCCTCCCGCCAGGTGACTGTCTGAGCGGCCTGTTTGCCGGCGGCGAGCGCCAGCGCCTTCAGCGAGGATGGCTCCTGGCGGTAGCGCGGCTTGGGTGGCCTGCCGGTCCCTTTCCACTCCGGACGCTCGGGCTGGACTTCCTCGCTATAGGCGGACGTGGCACTTTTGACGTCCAGCACATACTGCAGCTCGCGCTCCTGAAGACCGCCGCGGAACTCGGTGATATCGCCGTACGCGCCGTCGCCGAGGATCACCGGCGCCTCGATGCCCCAGCCGATCAGCTCATCGATCATCTCGAGCGCCTGTCGCCATTTCTCGACGTGGTGCGCATCCTGCGCCAGCTTGGCTTTCTCGCGCCGCTGCTGATTGGACTCGCTGTCCTCGTCCCACTCCTGCGGGATGAACAGCCGCCAGTCAAGCGGACACGACGCCTGCCCTGACGCGGCGTTGATCGACACCCCGAGCTGACAGTTGCCGACCTTTCCCAGCGCGCCGGAATACTGGCGCGCGACCCCGACCGACATCTTCCCGAACTTCGGGAACCCGGTGTCATCAACGATCCACGCCTCGGGCTCAATCTCGGCGCTCATCCGTACCGCCAGCGCCCTGCGCACAGGCTGCCAATCCCACGGCGACTGACTCACAAACTGCTGCAAACACTGCTCATCCCCGTCCTCCAACCGTGCGGCCATCGGCTCAATCGACTTGCGCTTGCCATCCAGCATCAGCCCACGCAGATACACCTCGCCCCACCGCCGCTGGTCCTTACGGCGCATCGAGTCGAACATCTCCCCGGCAAACTCCTCCAACCGCCCCCGCACACGCGCAAGCTCACCCAGCGAAAGACCAGCCACAGCCCGCATCTTGACCTCCCCAATCGACAACAACATCGACAAGGAGATTCGAGACCCCAATCCAGAACCCTTCAACCTAACGAAGCACTACTAGGGATCTGGTCTCCGGTCTCGTGGAGGTCGCCCACCGAGATACAGCGTGGCTGTTGTTTGAGGGCGAGGCCGTCTTCACCGCAGGCCAGTGGTGGGGGACGATGGGCTTCGGCGATCCCGGACAGATTCTCGATCGGGACGATCCGAGGTACGACCGCACGGGCCAGTTCCTCGAAGAGCTCAAGCCTGGCATTGTCGAGCGGCTGGTGGCCGCTGATGAGCGGACTGCGGCTGCACTGACGCAGCGTCGATGGGAGCGGGCCGTCGCAGCGGCAGAGGACCCCGCCCAGCGCCTTACGCTTGCGATGCGGACGCTCGAGGAAGCGCTGCCCATCGGGCGAGCCGCGGGCGGATCGGTGCGTGAATCGTGCGAGCGCTACCTGATGGAGACGTGGAGCATGGGCACGCTCCACGGACAGCTGCGCGACGCCGCCTATTACGGCACCAGTTCGGCGCTTCGGCCGGGCGCCTCGCGCGACCGCACGGAGCTCCGCAACGCGATCTTGCCGTTGACCGGCGACCTGTCGTTCACGTTCAAGCCGGGGACGTTCATGGAGCGCATCGCCGAGGTACTCAGCGGGCTCGATGAGTTGACGATGCAGCACCGGATGGTCGCCGAGGCGGCGGATTGGGTGTCTAGCGCGAGCGCGATGGACGCCCACATAGAGGAGCTCGATGGACGCTTCAGGCGTCTGCTGGCGCGCACGATCCGCCAGCGCAACGCCGTCGTGCACGGCGCCCAGACCGTCCCTCAGGTGATTGCGAGCTGTGAGCCTTTCATCCGAGAGCTCTGCGGGCAGGTGGTCGCTCAGGCTCTCGCCGCAGCCGCCGACGGAGAGGACTCCGTTGACCGACTCGAGGGAGCGCGTGCGGCCTGGCTACGACAGCGGGCTGCGCTGAGAGATGGGAAGCAGCCGGCTTCAGTTGTGTTCGCCGGCACGCTGACCGAAGACTGAGCGGCCGGGCGGAGCTCGGGACACCGCCCCTCGCCGATGCGCACGACCGAAATGCCACGCGAGCGATGGTCCGCGTACCGACCCCCTTTGATGTCCGGAGGCGAGCGGCGATTCCCGCATCCTCCGAGAAAAGCCGTCAACCGCCTCCGGCGAGCCCACCACCGTTACCGCAAGATCACCAGCAACGGGGTTTATGCTTTGTCCTCGATTGTCCGCCTTTGTCCGAGGCGGCGAACCCCAACGAAGGAGTCGAAAATGCGTGCTTTTCCAGGCATTTCCGCTCCTGTCGAGGCCGATACGTGCGATGGGCGATATTGGGCTCGAACCAATGACCTCCGCCTTGTCGAGGCGGCAAAGCAACGCCGATACCCGTAGTTTCGGGGCGATTTGCCCGGCCGAATCCCCTTTAGATAAGCACGATCTGGCCTGTTTGGTACCCAACTTGGTACCCACGCGCGGGCGTGGTACCCACGTGGTACCCACGTCTTATATGATGACGGCATGGGTGAGACACCGAGCACGAACATCATCGTTCGGGAGCACGGTGGACGGCCGTTTTACGAAGCGAAGTTCCGGGTCCACGGTCGCCAGGTGAAACGCCGCATCGGTGCCGCATGGCTTGAACGCGACGCCGGTGGCAATGGGTGGCGCCCGCGTAAGGGTCGTGTGCCGGACGGCTCCTATGACGAGCGGGGAGCGATCGTCGCCGCCGCGCGGATCGTGGACGCTTACGTTGCCGAAGCTGCCGACCAGGCGCGCGTCGAGCAGGAACGCCGAACTCGCGGCGTGACGTTCCGCGAAGTCGCCCACGCATACCTCGCGTGGCTTGCGGATGTGGCCGGCGCCAAGCCGGCCACGTTGCGCGATCACGGTTACGTGCTCGGTGAGCCGGGCATCCGATACAAGCACGGCACCGGAACCACGGCCGGGCACGTCATGGCGGCGTTGGGCGATCAGCCAGCCGCGAAGATCACGACGCGGGACGTTGAGGCCGTGCTGGCGACGGTCAGCAGCACGGGTGCGTCGGCGAGCACGGTCAACAAGTACCGCAAGGTGATGTGCGCCGTGTTCAGCTACGGGTGTAAGCCGTCCACGTTCGCGTTGCCGGCGAATCCCGCCGAGTCGGCCGACAGGCGCCGAGAGCCTCACCCGGCCGCGCTCGTGTTCTACTCCCCGGAGGAAGTCGAGGCCATCGCCCGCGCTTTTGAGGAAGGGCAACACCGCGATTCGTACCGGGCACCCGTGACCGCTGATGAGCGGGAAGCCCAGGATGCCGAGAACCGACAGGACGCGGAGATGATCCGCGTCGCTGCCTACGCGGGATTGAGGCGCGGGGAGCTTGTCGCCTTGCGTTGGCGGGATGTTGATTTCGCTGGGTCCGCGTTGACAATCGCGCGGGCGATGAGCGCGGGCGTCGAATCGACCACGAAGTCCGGCCGCGTTCGTCGTGTACCGATGGCCGATCAGGCTGCCGCCGCGCTGGATCGCGTGAGCCGTCGTGACCACTTCGTATCGCCCGAGGACTTTGTGTTCTGCAATGCCTTCGGACGGCCGCTTGACGGGTCCGCGTTGCGCCGTCGCTACCGACGCGCGCAGGTCGCGGCCGGTGTTCGGCCGCTCCGCTTCCATGACCTGCGGCACACATTCGGTTCGCGGCTCGCTGCCAAGGGCGTCGATGTCGTGGCGATCCAGAAGGCGATGGGACACAGTGCGCTCGCTACGACGAGCCGCTACCTGCACGCGCGGCCGGCGTCCGAGCAGGCGCAGGCGTTCACGGCGGCGTTTACGGCCGACGCGCCAGACTCAAACGCCGTGGCGGCGTGACGACGGTTGCCCGATTCCGCTTGGTTCACTGCTGACCTCCGGTTAGTACTGCTTCGATCTGTGTGCGGATGTAGAGTCGGCGTCGGCCTACCTTGACTGATGGCAGCTCGCCTCGGCGTGCGAGGTCTTCCACGGTCGAGACGGGCATCCGCAGGAGCGCTGCGACCTCGCGGCCGAGCATTACGTCGCGTGCGCTCAGCCGCGGTGATGTCGTGGGGCGGTCTTGGGCGATTTGATGCGGGGTCATCGTGTTCGCTCAGGGGCCGGCGGGTTGAGGATGCGGCTGACGGTGCGGGCCATGCCTGGGAGCCGTGGGGCGTAGCGGCCTGGTCCGTGGCGGCCGATCGCGTCGCGGCCGATTTCCCACGCGTTCTCGAACGGCGCGCGGTGTGCGAGTGAGGGTGTTTGTGTACGACTTCGGCTCATATCGCGCGCGAGGCGTTTGATCCTTTGGGTGTCGTGGCCGTGTTCGCCGAGGTCTTGCCGGTTGACGTACCAGTCGGTGCCTTCGCGTGCGCGCGATGCCTGGACGTAGGCGTTCTCCTTGCTGGTTTGCCAGCCGCCGGTGACGACGAGGGTGCGTGTGACGGTGGCGCCTTGGGCGCGGTGGATATGGCTGGCGTAGCCGAGCCTGACCTTGGCAAGTTCGTCGCCTGTAAGGGTGCGCCATTGGTGGGTGGCGTCGAACTGGATCAGCACGTCGCCCTCGTCGGTGATGTCCAGCACTTCACCTTTGGCGCCGTTCTCGACCCTTTGGACGCCGGGCTGGTCGTGTTGGTCGATCATCGCTATCCGGTCGCCTGCACGGATGCCGTAGTGGACGCCGGGGACGTGGACTTCGATCTCGCCGAGTTCACCGCGCTGCGCTCGGTGGTGCTGAGCGCGAGCGTTCAACCGCGCGATCTCCAGGTTCGAGGCGTCGGAGATGAGCGCGACCTGCTCTACCGGGAGCTGTGTCGTCAGATCGGCCCATGCGCTTACCGCGTTCTCGATGGCTTGATCGCGAGTATCGGCCATGTGCAGCCGGCCCCTGCGGAGGTAGTGGGCCATCGCGCGGTCTGAGCGTCCAGCGCGCAGGTCCGCCCACGCTTTCTGCTCGGCAGGGTCGAGCGTCCGCCGCACATCGCATAGAGCTGCTGTCGGGGCGATGTTGGTGATCCGGTCGAACATGCCGCCGGCGCCGATCGAGGGGAGCTGCGCACCGTCACCGATCACCACGAGCTTCGCCCCGCTGCGCTCCACGACATCTGTGAGCCGATCGAGGCGGCTTGTGTCGGCCATCCCCGCCTCGTCAAAGAAGACCGTCGTGTTCGTGTCGAGGGCGAGGCGTCCGTGTTCGGCCCTGGTGACGAGCGCGTCGAGCGTCAATGTCTGCCTGGCGAGCGCGGGGCTGTCTTGGCCGAGGCGCTGCGCGGTGGAGCCAGACACCGCGATCCCAAATGTCCGTGATCCGACCGTCTGCTCGGCGCACGCTGCCGCGTCGATCACCACGCCCTTGCCTGTTCCTGCCGCGCCGACGAGGACGGCGGCGCGCTCGGGGCCGGTGATGATCTGGAGCGCGTGGGCCTGCTCGTCGCTGATCCGCGCACCGATCCGCTCGGCTACCTGGCCGGCAGCCGTAGCGCGTGCCCGCTCCCCCACGTCACGGCCTGCGGGCCGCGCGAGCTTTGCCACGCGGCGCTCGATCGCTTGCTCTTTGGCGCGGAGCTCGAGCGTCGTCATCCGCCCGCCCTCCAACGGCAGGATGCGTCGCTCAGCGATCATGCCGGTGGCCTTGGCGAGCGCGTCAGCTGGCGCGAGTTCGCCTGCGGACTGCTCAAGCAGCACGGCACGCAGCTCGCCCGCCCCGAACGTCGCGGCTTGCTCGGTCAACCTGTCTTCGACGCGATCCTCGAGCGCAGCTCGAGAACGCGACCGCTCGCCGTGTGGCTGGTCGCGGCGCTCGCGCGAGTACCCCTGGCGGGTGGCCTTCTCATCCCACACACGCTGCAAGTCCGTGCGCGTGACCGGGAGCTTCGCCCGGCGGTTCTCCAGCTTCAGGCGGCGCAGCTCCCCACGCTCGGGTGCTCTCCCCCACTTCGCTCGGAACCTCTCGGCCGCCGCCGCGACTTCGCGGCTGCGTGCCGAGAACGCCTCGATCAACCCGTCAGGCACGCCGGCGATCTCGAAGTATCGGCCTTCCTTGCCCGTGCCAGAGTTGATCGCGTATCCGCGCTCTGACAGCTCGTGGGCAAGAGCGGAGCGGTAGAACGCGCCCATCTCCCGCGCCGCGCGGAAGATCGGCCGCGAAGCGACCGCGACAATCCGCTCGTCGTCTCGGACGGCGCTCGTGATGACCACATGGCTGTGTAGCTGCGGATCGGGCGCGTCGCCGTCGAGCACGCCCCTCGCGGTCGTGTGCAGATACTCGGCGGCGATCAGCTCGCGTGCGGGCTGCTCAACGACCTTGCCGGCGTAGCTGCGCCGCACCGTCCCTACCGTCTCGGTCATGTGGCGGATTGCCTGATCGACAGCCGCGCGGTGGGCCTGCTCGATCCCCCGGCGCTCGCTCTCGTCTCCGAGCGCCCACAAGACGGACACCGACTTCGGGGCGCTGAATGTAACGTCGATTCCACCGCCACGGCTGCCATCCGCGCCGGCCTGGCGAAGCCAACGGCCGGACTGCGGATGGCGGCCCTCCATCAGCGCGATGAAGTCCCGACTGTCAACTGTGCTGCCCTCGATCCCAAGGCGGGCGAGTGTGTCCGGGGAGACGATCCAGCGGCCGGGTGCCTGTGTGGGCTCGCCGGTTGGCGTCAGGTAGTAGTCCCCGCGCTCGGGCGCGACGGTCTTGCCCTCCAGATACCGGGCATAGCCGCCGCCCTTCGCAGCGCCGATGCTGGATGCGGTCATCATCACTGTTAATGACTGTGTAGGTTCGGGGTGTCTGTTGGGCCTGTGTGGGTTTGGCAGGCCGGCTGCGATGTAGCGGAGCCCGTAGGGCGTAGCGGATTCGCAGCCGCGTGGTGGCGTCCGGGGCCCTCGTGAGGGTGTGGGCGACGGCGGGATGACTCGGTTATTGACTGGCCGCAAGTGCCTTCTCGCGGATTCGTCTCCCGCCGCCGCTCACGGACGCCGTCGTGACTTCATAGAAGCCTGGACATCACTCGACACAGTTCTGTCCGGCGGCCTCTACATCACCCAGCTAAACCCGAGAGATGAGGAGAATTCATGATCGCAGCAGGCGTGGACACACACAAAGACGAGCACGTCGCCGTAGCTCTTGACGGGCTTGGACAGGTCCTCGGCGAGCTCGCGGTGCCGGCCAGCCAGGCCGGCTACCAGCAGCTCACGACATGGCTGGAGGGCCTCGGTGAGGATCCGCGGGCCGGGGTCGAGGGCACCGGCAGCTATGGCGCGGCGCTGACCGAACACCTGCAGAACATGGGTATACCGGTGTTCGAGGTTGAGCGTCCGCGGCGGCGTGATCGTCGTAGCGGCAAGTCGGACTCGATCGACGCGCTCCTGGCAGCCAAGAGAGTGCTCGCTGGTGATGGCCTGTCGACGCCGAGAAGATCAGGCGAGCGCAGAGCACTGCAAACGCTCCTCAGCGCCTACCAGTCGTGCGTAGGTGAGCGCACCCGGCTCTACAACCAGCTGCACGCACTACACGCCACCGCGCCGGCCGCGCTTCGCGAACGCGTCGGGCGGGGCGGTGGAGCCACCCTCGCCCGGCGTCTGACCCGGATGCGCAACCAGCCAGACGCGAGCGTGCAGGAGACGACGATCCTCGCGGTACTGCGTGATCTTGCGCGTCGCATCAAAGCCACGAGCGAGACCGTCGATCGCTACAAGAGCGAGATCACGGATCTCGTCCGCGTATTGCACCCGACGCTGCTCGAGCAGCCAGGAGTCGGGCCGATCACCGCCGCGAAGCTCCTGACATGCGACGCCGCGCGCTTCAAGAACGAGGCCGCGTTCGCACGCACCAACGGCACCGCGCCGATCCCGGCCTCATCCGGCCAGACCATCCGCCACAGGCTCAACCGCGGAGGCGACCGCCAAGTCAACGCCGCGATCCACATGATCGCCCTCAGCCGCTCAATACACCACCCCGAAACACAGACATATCTCGCCCGCAGAACCAGCGAGGGAAAGACCAAACGCGAAGCCATGCGAGCCCTCAAGCGCCACCTCTCACGAACCCTCTACAAGCAACTCGTCCACCAGCCCTTGACTTCATAGAAGCATCCGCGAGGCCGGCGAAACGGCCAGGAAATTGCGGGACTGCGCCTCTGCACGCCCGATATAGACCCCAAGTGGCCCCGACCGGCCAACGAGTTTTGGAGGCAATGGCGCTTCCCGCCGGATCGCACGAGAAGGAGGCGAAGCCGACGCCTCCGACGCAGCTAACTGCGGTCGCCCGACCGCGACGACCCTCGACGCCCAAGCCCTCACGCTCGGCCTCGCGCGCCCACGCCCAGCGACACGCGCGTCCCCTTACCGCCCAACAAGCACCCCGCACCCGAGTCAGGCCGAGTCGAACACCACCACGCGGGCACAGCAATCGCACAGCACCCGCAGGGTCCTGCATATGGTCTGGTTGAAGGTTGGGGAGTACCGATATGGGTGGCGGAGATGCCGAGCGTTGGTGTCGCGGTCGCGCCAAGCAGGCCGCTGACAGGCGTGCGGCTGGTGTCCGACGCCTGCAGGGGCTACTGTGTCGGGTATGAGTGAGCCGCTGCGTTTGACGATCGTCTACGAGAACGCTGGCGATGAGTGGATCGTGGCGTCGATCCCTGAGGTTCCGGGCGCGCTCAGCCAGGGCCACACCCGCCAAGAGGCGCGCGAGAACGTGATCGACGCCCTGCACGGCATCTTGGAGCTGCGCTTTGGCGAGCACGCTCTCAACGAGCCGGCGTCGGACAGCGAGCCACTTGAGCTGACGATCGCGGCGTGAAGCGCCGCGATCTGGAGCACCACCTGCGCGAACACGGCGCCCGGCCACTGCGCGAGGGCGGCAGGCACAGCTACTGGGGCTTTGATCCCGAGCGCTCCACGGCTATCCCGCGTCACCGCGAGATTGCGTGGCCACTAGCCCGCAAGATTTGCAAGCAGCTCGGCATCCCGCCACCTACCGGCGGGCGGTGAGTGAGAGCCGGGAGGCCGCGCTACCCGTGGGCAGCGCGGCTAGCCGGCGGTGCTTGCTCAGCTCCGCTCTGTCTCGTCTTCGTCGCAGCCCACAAGCTCGGTGGACTTGACACCGAGCGCGTCAGCCAGCGCCATTAGTTCGTCGTAGCGCAGATCGAATCGTCCGGCTTCGATCGAGTCAAGGCGCCGCACTTTCAGCCCAGCCGCGCCAGCAAGCTCCTGCTCGCTCATGTTCCGGTTCTCGCGCAGTCGGCGGACTCTCTGACCGAGCGCGGTCAACGCCCGGTCGTGCTCGACCATCTCTGCTACCTCCGCCGCGGTCATCACGACGCTGGTGCCGCGCGGGACGACCTCCACGTCCAGCCCCAACGCCTGCACCAGGCGGAGTGCGATCCCTAGCTGGATGTTTGCCTCGCCGCGCTCCAGCTTGGCGACCGAGCCGCGACCTACGCGACAGACGTCGGCGAGGTTCTGCTGTGTCTCGCGTTGTTCGCGTTGACGCCGACGCGCCAGCCGGCCAAGCTCCACGGCATCGCTGACGGGCGCCATCACGAAGCCTCCTGCTCTTCGGTGGGCGTGACCTGGCGCAGCGCGGCCAGGAGCGAGCACATCGCCTGCACGCTGTCGCGGTGTTCGCGGCGTGTGCGCAGCGCCTTGGCTTCCGGGAGCCACTGCTCGACCAGGGGCAGATACCCCTCGATCGCCTCACGCAGCGTCTGTGCGTGCTCGCCTGGGACCTGCACGTCGGCCGTGGGCGCGCTCACGTCCCAACCGATCAGGTCGAGCAGCTGGCAGACCTGCTCGAACTGACGCCTGCCGTCCTCGAACCACTCCGGGTGCAGCTCACGCTCAGGGAGCGTGAGCACATGGTCGATCGCTTCGACCGGCTCGTGCAGCAGACACAACAGCGCTTCACGCCCATCGACAACCCCCGCAGCGGGGATCAACACAGTGGCCGTCATCTTCAATGTCCTCCTTGGTCGGAGGCACCACGACCGCCGTCTTCGGCGAAGCGCCACGCAGACCCGTGTGGGTATCGTGGCCTTCGTGCCGAAGCCTTGGTCTTCGGTGCCACGCCCCCGGCCGGTTGCACGGTGCGGGGGCACTTTTTGGCTTTTCGGCCAGCCTTTCGTCGGCCAGCGACTACAGCGTACTATATGATCCGCGCGAAGTTTTAGTGGGACAGTTCTTCGGCTCGTGCGGCAAGCTCTGCGACGCTGACGCCAAGGCCACGGGCCAAGCGGACAACGTTGCGCCAGCTGGGATTACGCCGGCCGTGCTCGATCTCGCTCAGCCAGCTCTGCGGGAACTCCGTCGCTCTGGAGAGCGCGACTTGGCTGATCTTCCGCTCATTGCGGATCGCCTTCACGGCGGCACCGAGCGCTGGCTGATCGGGGGACGACATCGCTTAAAGCATGTTCGACGCGACGGCACCATCTACTGCGGGGCGCTGTGGCTCAAGCACCAACTGCTACAGACTGTGGCACGCATCGTTGACTGGGCAGTAGGTGACGATGGAAGTTGCGACGTACAACTGACCGCCCGTGGCCGGATACTCCCAGTCTATGGAAGCGGAGTGGCCGACCATCGTCGCAACAGGATTCGCCGCCGTAGCGGCGTGCGCGTCGTGGGCCTCGGTATGGCAAACCCGTCGCGAGCGTCTTGCCGCCGCGAGACCAGAACTTCATCTTGAGGTCCAGCAAGGTCTTGGCACCGGGGTGATCACGCTCCACATAACCAACAACGGGGGGACCGCCAGGAAGGTCCGATTCTGCGTCATTGAGGGCGACCAGTTGATCTACGGCCACCCGTCTCCCACCGCTGTCTTTCGCCCTGGCGAGAGCCGCCTAATCACGACGAACGCAAAAGCATCAGGCGAGAAGACCGCCAAAGGCTTCGTCTCGGGCGTTGACATGGCTGGGCGACGCCTCTACCTGTCAACGGTTACGAGCGGCCGGCGGGTCTACCACTTGAAGGGTTGGCAAGCTGCGCGAGACCTGAGCGACCAGACGATCATCGACGACCTCTATCCAGGTCTCGATCTCAAGTCGATGAGATTCATGCCTTACGAGACGGCCGAGCGGGAGCTGTAAGCCTGACATCGTAGCGCCCTCAACAAGAGTCGATAGACCCCGTAGCCGACGCGCTCAAACCGTTGTTGCGCGCATGCACGGCGGCGACGGCACAACCAGGTCGAGAGGCTCGCTCGAACCGAGCCGAATCCGACCGATGTGCGGCGTATCGTGGTCTTTCTGTGTTCTCGCGCAAGTCGAAAGACGGTCTGTTGGCTCGACTCGCCGCTGTCGAGGCAGAGATGCGAGACTTGCGCCGAGAGGCGGCAGAGCAGCGCGCCGCTCACGACGACGCCATCGACCTAGCGCTCATCACCGCCGTACCCAACACGATCCATCGGGCGATCGGTGAAGCGCGCGCCCACGGATGGCTCATTACGTACTCTCGGGCATCACGGCAGGAGATGTTCGGAACGATCCATCTCAGGCACCCGACTGAGGACGCCCACGACTACGGAATCGACTTGCCGCTCCCCGACGATCGGATGGCTCACCGGCACACCGAGTCTGAGATTGTGATGCGGATTCGGGGCAGTCAGGCAGCCTGAGCCCACGACCCCAGACCGGATGTGCCCCTCGCGGCCTCAGCCAGCGACGGCGAGGGCTGTCCCGTTCTGGTCGTATCGCATGATGTTCTGCCGCATAGCGAACAGCACGCTTTCAACGAGTGCGAGGTACTCGTCTACCTGAGCACTGGTGATTTCGCGCCGCGGCCCACGAACGGCGAGATTGCGCATCACCGCAACGCCTTGGATGGCATTGAGCGTCAGCGATGAGATCAAGCCTTGCTCCAAGGCTGTACGAGCGAGCGCCATCGCATCGGCACCGTCTGCCAGTGGCTTACCGATCTTGCTCATCGCATCACGTAGCTCTTGCTCAATCAGGCCAAACGCCTCGGAAATCACCAGCTCCGGTGCCTGCTGCACAAGACCTGCAAGGTCATCGGACCCGGCGTGTGCGGGTACGGGGATTCCAGCTTGCCCGAGCGTCGCCTGAACCTCCGAACCGATGAGGTCGAAATCCGCCTTCAAGGGTCCGGCCTCTATGTGCTTGAGCCGATCCGTCAACAGCGTCTTGAGCTGTGTGCGGAAGACAATTGCAATACAGACGATGGCAGCAGGCCACGCCAACGTGCTGACCAACGATGCAATGAATTGATTCGTGCCCATATCCCTTGCCGGACTATTCTGACGCGCCAATCGGATGCCGCTCGCGTTACAAGCACCTTGACGACGGCCCGGCCGACCTCACCGTTGCCTCGCCGTCCGGTTAGCCCTGGCGGCAACCCGATACATGCGGCCGGGCGTCGCTTTGAAGCCGGCGCACTGAGCACGCGCTCGAAGCTGGATGACGGGTCGTAGAGCTGTCCGCCAAGGGCATCGCGCTATGTCCGCGAAACCCCGCGAACGTCCAATCTGGACGCCCACGGACGTATCTGGCGCCCGGGTATTCGGTTCAGGTCCGTGTGGCGCAGGAACCAACGACCCCTCCCGCCGGCGGCGGGATTAGGACCTCTCGATGCTGAACACGCCCGCCGGGCGACGAAGCGCACCCCACAAGGTCTCCACGACAATAAGGGCGTCGGCAGCCCGGAGCGGCTCGCCGGCCAACACGGCATCTGGAGAGATCACATCACCGATCCTCGATACGACTGGACTATCAGGAACCAGATCGCGCGCCTGCTCAAGTACGGCATCAAGCACAGGCAAAGCAATACCCGTCACCTCCTGCTCAGGGTCGCGTTGCGTCAGCTGTTCGAGCGTTCGTTTGAGCTGTCGAAGGATGTCCCGGATTTCACGCGCGCTGTCCGGTGTCATCGGATACCGAGCATAACGACCCGGCGGGCGGCATCTACAGAGGGAACACCAATTGGTACCCACATGTGGTACCCACGAGCTATACGCCACTCGCTGCCGACGCTCCTAAAACACAAAATCCCTGGTAAATGCTGGGGTTCTGACCGATGGGCGATACTGGGCTCGAACCAGTGACCTCCGCCTTGTCGAGACGGCGCTCTCCCAGCTGAGCTAATCGCCCTGGGATCGACCGCAAGCGTATCAACGGGCAATAGTCGATCGGCCCGTGCAAAGACTCCACGGACCGCCACGCATGCGGATCACGGCACGATCACCACGCGCCCTCCTTCACCGACGACCGCTCCGGATTCGCCGGAGGCCGCTTCGCCCGCGCCTTCCACGCCACCGGCACTTGATTCGCCGGCTTCTTCGCCACCCGCGGAGCCCTGCGTTTTGGCTTCGCCATACGGGCGACGCTCGCCGTACGGCGAGCGTCCTTCTTCAGGCGACTGCGTCCCGTAGCCTCCTTCGGCCCGGCTCTGCCCGGTCGCCGAGGCGTAGGTGACGCCATTGCCGGCTTCGATCGTGCGCACCGCCGAAACAACCGTGTCGGAGGCGATCGCGAAGCCCACGCCCGTGCTCCCCGGCTGCGAGCCGTCGACGCTCGCCGCGTCGCTGGCGATCTGCGAGTTGACACCGATCACTTCGCCCTGTTCGTTGAGCAGCGGCCCACCCGAGTTGCCCGGGTTGAGCGCCGCGTCGGTCTGGATCGCGCCCGCGATCTTGGCGCCGTCGGGAGCTGAGATTTCGCGGCCGAGGGCCGACACGATGCCTTTGGTGAAGGTCTCTTCGAGGCCGTAGGGAGTGCCGATCGCGTACACGGTATCGCCGACCTGCACCGAGCTCGAGTCCGCGAGAGTCAGCGCTTTCAGGCCGAGACCCGACGAGTTGACACGGATCAGTGCCAGATCCTTGTTGGCTTCTTCGCCGACGAGTGTCGCGCTGCGAGTTGTGTTCGAGGACCCGCTGGCGTCGATCGTGATGCTCCTCGCACCCTTGACCACGTGATCGTTCGTGAGGATCAGGCCTTTTTCGTTCAGGACGATGCCGGTGCCCTCGTCCTCGCCTTCGGCGGTGACCACCTTGATTGACACCACGCCGGGGGCGTCCTGGCGGTAGATCTGCGTGGCGGGGGGCGTCGTCGAGGCCACCTCACGGCGGGTACCTGCGGTGGAGGCGCCCCGCACCAACGCCGTCGTCGTGCGCGCCCTCGGTATCGCGCCTGAAGCCCCGCCACCGAGGAGTAGCACCACGGCGCCCGCAGCAACTGCTCCGGCAAAGCCTGCCAGCAGCGTGGGTAGAAATAGTCGCCTCATGGGTCGCCTCCGGTTCGTGGGGATGAGACGATGATCGAGGGGGTTGCTGTGCGACCGCTAACAATGTGCGAAAGCCCGGCTAACGGAAGGGGAAGAAGTTCATAACGCCCCGCCAACCGCCCGCTAAGGGTGCCTCGCCGACCAGCGGACCAGGACGCGCGCGCGTCCCGAAGGGCCGCTGCCTCACCCGACAGACGCACCCCTCGATACGCTTGTGGTTCCTCCTGGCGACGTGGCGGAGTGGCTACGCAGCGGCCTGCAAAGCCGTCTACACCGGTTCGATTCCGGTCGTCGCCTTGAAAAATGCCTGCAAATCGTTGCTTTTTGGTAAGCGTTCAGTTGGTCTGGGGGACATAACGCTGGCGCGTCGAATCCGTCTGTGTGGAGCGTGTTGGGGCGGAGGCGATCTACGAGCAGGGCCGCGAGGTCGTGGTGGCGGTGTTGTTGCGCATGGACGAGCAGATTTGCCGCTTGGAGGAGCGAGTGGTGCGCCAGGATGAGCGGATCGCGCAACTTGAGCGCAGGTTGAATCGCAGCTCGCGTAGCTCCTCGGCTCCGCCGAGCTCGGATCCGCCGAGCACGCTGAAGTGCGGCAAGGATCCCTCCGGGCGTAAGCGCGGCGCCCAGGACGGCCATGAGGGGCATGGGCGTCCGCTGTTGCCGGCGTGGGCGATCGATGAGGTCGTCGAGCACTGGCCGGCGCGCTGCCGCTGCGGGCACGTGTTCTCATCCGAGGAGCGACGGGAGGTGGGAACGCCGGCGCGCCACCAGGTCGAAGAGCTCCCGCCGATCACGGTGCGGGTGGTCGAGCATCGTTGTCAGCGGCTGCGCTGCCCAGCGTGTGGCAGGCGCCGTCGTGGCGAGCTACCGTCGCAGGTCGCCAAGAGTTCCTTCGGGCCTCGCCTGCAGGCGGCCGTGGCGACGGTGTCGGTGCGCAACCGTGTCTCGCGCGATGACGCGGTGGAGCTCTACGAAGAGCTATTCGGCGCGCGCATCAGCTCTGGCAGCGTGGACGCGATCCTCACCCGAGTGGCGGATGCGCTGGCCGAGCCGCACGCCGACCTGCTGGGAAGGCTGCGCTCCTCGCGGGCGCTGCACATGGACGAGACCGGCTGGCGCACCGCCGGGCAGAGCCGCGCGCTGTGGGCATCTTCGACCCCGAGCACGCCTACTTCTCCGTGCAGCCCGACCGCCACGAGGATCACGCCAAACGGCTGCTCGCCGACACCAAGGCGATCGTCACCTCCGACCGCTGGTGGACTTACACGCACCTGCCGCTCGCGCGGCGCCAGCTGTGCTGGGCGCATCTGCGGCGCGATTTCAAGGCGCACACCGAAGGCTTGGCCGCCGAGAAGGAGTTCGGCGAGCACGGCCTTGCGCTTTGCGAGCGCGTGTTCTGGGCTTGGGAGGTCTTCCAGCACACCAACGACCCCCGCGAGCTCAAACGCACGATCCGCTCGCTGCAGCGACAGTACAAGCCGATCATCCGCTCCTACGCCGCCAAGCGCACTCGCAACAAGCGCTGCCGAGGGATGGCGCGCAACCTCCTGAAGGCGTGGCCCGCACTGTGGACATTCGCCGCGCACGCCGGTGTCGAGCCGACCAACAACCACGCCGAGCGTGCCCTGCGCAGCGCAGTCATCTACCGCAAGCTCTGCCTCGGCAGCCAATCCGAGCAAGGCGAGCAGCGCATCGCACGGCTGCTCTCGGCACACACCACCTGCCGCCTCCAGCGCCGCTCGCTATCCGCCTACCTCACCGACGCCAACACCGCCCACGCCCGCGGCGACCCAGCGCCGCTACTCACCTGAGCAGACCAACTGAACGCTTACACTTTTTTGTGGACCGCTACGCAGACGATCGTCTACTCTCCCAGAGGTCTCCCAAAAGGCGCTCAGGAAGCAGCGATGTTCTGGAGGTACACCACGCGATCCTCAAGCGTCTGATCGGCAACGGCGCGTACCGCGACCACGATCGCGCCGATGCCCGCTCGACGACGGGAGAACCGCGACGAGAGGGCGATCAGTACACCCGGATGATGACGTCCAGCCGTCAGGTGCTCGGCCGAGATGTGAGCGAAGTCGGCAACGTTCTCGGTGAGCACGGCACAGCCGTCCGCGACCGCCGCCGCAAGGATCTCGGAATCCGAGCTTTCGGCCAGCCCAAGCTCGACCACGGTATGAGCGTCCACGCCCGCAGCACGCAGCGCTTCCGCGAGCGCAGCGGGGTACATCTCATCCAGCAGCAGCCTCAATGCGTCTCGGCGGCCGCCGTTGCGCTTCGGTGCAACTCGATGCGTGCCGCGATCTCCTCCGGATAGGCCGCCCGGTAGTGCATCGCGGCCTCGACCTGGGACCTTGCGAGGGACGAGTCCTCGAGGAGCGCGGTGAGCGGATCGCGCTCCCCCGCCAGATCCTCCAGCCACATCGAGACCTCCCAGACGTCAGGACCACCGAGCAACCCGGCACGGCGACCAGTTGGACCATCACGAAACGTGACCTGCGGGTGCTCCTCGCGACGCGTTCCCTCCTCGGCATAGCGACGCAAGCGATCAGAAAGGGTCTCCCCCGCAGCCCGCGCGCGCAGACGCAGACGCCCGGCAAGGGCATCGTCGAGACGCACAGAGACATTTACCGACATGTATGCATCGTAGCACAGTGCTTGCGCTACGGGCCAGGTCACTCACCGGGTACCCCTCCCAAAACTGTCCACCGCACTGCCCATCCGGCTACGAGACCAGTATCGTTCCGGCATCGTGAATGCAGATTGGGAGACCACCAGGGGCGGCCAGGCAGTCGAGTCCCGGGGTCGGCGAACGTGACCTTCTCCCACGAAGCGGACGGCGTCTTCCAGGGCGGCGGGGTCAAGGGGATCGCGCTCGCCGGGGCGCTCGAGGAGTTCGCCGACGCCGAACGGCACCCGGACAACTACGTGGACAAGTGGGTCCAGCTTGCCGGGACCAGCGCAGGCGCGATCATTGCCGCGTACCTCGCCTGCGGCAACAGCATCGCGGACACCGCCAAGCTCGTCGCGGACACGGACTTCACCCAGTTCGAGGACTGGGGCCCCGGCGGCGAGCTGCTGGGCGGCGCGATCAACCTCGTCCTGCACCATGGCCTCGCCCACGGCAAGGTCTTCCTCGAGTGGTTTC
The DNA here is from genome assembly GCA_963706545.1 of uncultured Solirubrobacterales bacterium. Classification (GTDB taxonomy): domain Bacteria; phylum Actinomycetota; class Thermoleophilia; order Solirubrobacterales; family Solirubrobacteraceae; genus Palsa-744. The sequence continues at coordinate 3,190,190 of OY970161.1, read as the reverse complement.
GCAAGCAGACCGAAGGGAGGACCTTCGGCGACGTCGAAACCAGCGGCCGCACCCTCAAGCTGATCGCCACTGACATCACCCGCCGGGAAATGCTCGTGCTGCCCGGCTCCCTTTCCAACTACCGACTCGACAAGCACTCGGATCCGATCAACCCGCAGACCTTCGCGGTCGCCGACGCCGTGCGCATGAGCATGTCGATCCCCTACTTCTTCCAGCCCATCGAGCTGGTCCACGTAGAAACGGGCCTGCCCTCGACGATCGTCGACGGAGGAGTGCTGTCGAACTTCCCGGTGTGGATCTTCGACGTGGAAGACCACGACCCCGAGCGACCGACCTTCGGCTTCAAGCTGATCGGCGGCAAGGGCGTCGGCGGGAGCCTTGAAAAAATCGTCCGCGCCTTCGGCTGGCCCGTGCAGATGGGCGTCAACATCTTCCACACCGCCACCGACGCGTGGGACAAGCACTGGGTGTCCAGCTCGACCTACGTGCGGACGTGCACCGTCTCCGCCGGGGACATCGGAACGACCGACTTCGACCTGACCCCTGCGCAGCGGCAGTGGCTGCTCGAATCCGGCAAGGAAGCCGCGCGCAAGTTCCTCGACGAATGGCAGCCCAGCCAGTACGTCAACCGCTACGGCCGCAAGCTGAAATGAGCTGGAGGCGCGCGCCCCGATCGGGATCGCCCACCGAGCCGCTCAGCTGGTCTTGACAGGTGTCAGGACCATCACCGGGATGACGCGCCCGGCTTTCGCCTCGTAGTCGGCGAACTGCGGGACGCGCTCGGCCTGCGTGCGGAAGAGGCGCTCGCGTTCCGCGCCGGTCGCCTCGCTGGCAAGAACGTTGACCGTGTCGGTCCCGACCTCGATCGCGACGGAGGGGTGGGCCTTGAGGTTGTGGTACCAGTCAGGATTGGTCGGCGCCCCAGCCTTCGAGGCGAAGATCACGTAGCGCCCGTCATCGGCCTGGTAGGCGAGCGGGTTGACGCGGCGCTTGCCGGACTTCGCACCGGTGTGGTGCAACAGCAACAGCGGCAGACCCTCGAACATGCCCCCAACGCGTCCTTCGTTGGCGTGGAACTCCTCAATGATCTGGGCGTTGAAGTCTGCGGGCGACGTGGACATCGTGCTCTCCTCAGGACGTGTGGACAGGGCATAGCGCTAAACGGTAACGCCGAACGACGAGCTGACAACCTCGCAACGTAGACGGGAGCAGCCGCTCAATCCCGCGAGGTGTGCACCCGCGGGCGGTCCTTCGCCGCGTACATCGCGCGGTCGGCCTCCATCAGGATCGCCTCGCCGCCCGGGGCGTCCTGGTCGATCGCGGCGATGCCCACGGAGGCGGTGACCGAGACGCGCCCACCGTCAGCTTCCACCGAGCACGCGGCGACCGCGTCGGCGAGGACGGTGGAGACCTTGCGCGCAGCCTCCGCGGAGGTGCCGGGGAGCAGCACCGCGAACTCGTCACCGCCGTGGCGCGCGACCATGTCAGTGCCGCGCAGGCGATGCTGCAGCTCGCGGGCGACCGCTGTGAGCAGCTCGTCGCCGACCTTGTGGCCGTAGGCGTCGTTGACAGCCTTGAAGCCGTCGAGGTCGAGTACCAGCAGCGCTGCCTGCTCGCCGTAGCGCCTGCAGCGGGCGACCTGCATCGCCAGCTGACGCTCCAGCAGGCGGCGGTTGTGAAGGCCGGTGAGCGAGTCGTGCTCGGCGAGGTGGCGCAGGCGCTCCTCGATCAGCTTGCGCTCGGTGATGTCCTGGATCTGCGCGATGAAGTGCTGCGGGCGGCCCTGGCGGTCGCGCATCACCGAGACGGAGAGCACGGTGGAGATCACGTGCCCGCGGGCGTGGAAGTAGCGGCGCTCCATCTCGTAGTGGGTGATCTCCCCCGCGAGCAGGCGCCGCACGTACTCGAGGTCGGCCGAGAGGTCGTCGGGGTGGGTGATCTCCTCCAGCGACTTGGCGAGCAGCTCCTCGGAGGTGTACCCGGTGATCGTGAGTAGCGCGGGGTTGACGCGCACCCAGCGGCCCTCGGGGGTCAGCAGCGCCATCCCGATGGGGGCCTGCTCGAAGACGAGCTCGAAGCGCTCCTGGGCGTGGCGGCGGGCCTCCTCGGCGTGCTTGCGGGGGGTAATGTCACGCGAGACAGCCACACCGCCCACGATCTCCCCGGCGCCACCGCGCAGCGGCCCGACCTCGACCTGGTAGCAGCGGGTGTCGTCGGAGGACCAGACCTCCAGCGAACGGGTCTCCCCGTTCAACGCCGAGCGGTAGAGCGGCTCGTAGGTGCCCCAGCGCTCCCCGACGAGCACCTCCTCGGCGGGCATCCCCTCGAGCTCGGCGGCGTCGAGCCCCTCGTGCTCCAGGGCGTGCCCCCCGGCGAGCACGTAGCGCAGGTCGCGGTCGAACACGAGCGCCGAGGCGGCAGGAAGGGTACGGAGCACCGTGAGGGCGATCTCGCCCACCGAGAGGCCCTCCAGCGGGTTACGCTGTGAGGCGGACATACTCGAACTATCGGCACCGGAGCGGCGAGCCTTGACGGGGGTCCTACGCCCCCAGCGGAGCGCGGCTCGCCGGCGCGCACACCCCGCGCGAGGCAGCTCCGGCAAAGAGCAGCACGCGGTTGTTCGCGGTGTCGGCCACCAGCACGTCGCCCCGGCAGTCCACGGCAAGGCCAGAGGGGGCACTGAGCTCACCGGGCGCGCCGCCGGGGGCCCCCCACGCGGCGAGGAAGCGCCCGCGCGAGGAGAACTCCTGCACGCGCGCGGCACGGCGGTCGGAGACAAACACGTGCCCGGCGGAGTCAACGGCCAGCCCGGCAGGTTCGAGGAAGCGCCCGGGCGCGGAGCCGGAGCCCCCCCAGGAGGCGAGCAGAGCGCCGGCTGGGGAGAGCTCGAAGACGCGACGCAGGCCGGCGTCGGCGACGTACACCACCCCGCCGGGGCCGACGGCGAGCGCGACGGGGCGCACGAACGCAACCGAGCCGAAGACGCCCAGGGGCTGCCCGGAGGAGGTGAAGCGCACGATGCGCCCGGCGCCGGTGTCGGCGACGTACACCACCGCACCGGAGGGAGAGAGCGCGACCCCAAGCGGTTCCAGGAGAGCGTCGGCGCCGCCCGCCCCACCGCTGGCGCTCCCCTCCCCGCCGCTCCCCCCGCTGGCGCTGGCACTCCCACTCCCACTCGCGTAGGCGCCCGCGCCCACGCCGGGCGGCGCGACCGGGGAGCCGGGCGCGGCGGGCACGCCAAGCGCGGCGAGGAAGGCCCCGGCGGAGGAGAGGTGGCGCACGAGGCCGTTGCGGGGGTCGGTGACCCACACCGACCCGTCGGGCGCGACGGCCGCGGCAGTGGGGCCGAACCAGTGGCTGCCGATGATGGCGCCCCCGCCCCGCTGCCACTCACCGAGGTAGCGCAGTGAGGAGTCGAAGCGGTAGATGGGACTACGAGAGCCGTAGGTCTCGACCACGACCACGTCCCCCGCAGAGTCCACAGCGACCCCAAGCGGGGCGACGAACTGCCCGGGCGCGGTGCCGGGCGTGCCGAAGGCGAGCAACCCGCGGCCGAAGGGGTCGAAGGCTACGACCCGTTCGTGCCCGGTGTCCGCGACAAACACGTGGCCCGAGGGCGAGACGGCGGCGGCGCGGATGTAGGAGAGGTGAAAGGGGCCGTCCCCCGACCACTCTTCCACGTAGCGCAGGTCGCGGGTGAGCACGACGAGCCGGTTGTTGTTGTCGTCGACCACGTAGACGCGCCCACCGTGGACGGCGACGCCGAAGGGGTTGACGAACTGCCCGGGCCCGGTGCCGAAGGAGCCCTCGGCGTACAGCGGCCGGCCGTTGAGCGCGAGCGCCTGCACGCGGTGGTTGCCCTCGTCGGCGACGTAGACGACGCCCCCGGCGACAGCGAGCCCGCGCGGGGAGGAGAAGCGCCCGGGCGCGGACCCAGGCCGCCCCCAGAGCACCGGGTCCGAGCCGTCGAGGCGAAAACGGACGATGCGGTTGGCAGCCGTGTCCGAGACGTAGACAAACCCCCCACCAATCGCAAGCCCCCCGCCGGGCGGCTTGTCGGGACCGAAGCCGGGGCCGAAGTCGAACTCCCCGAGCGCACGCCCGGGCCGCCCCCATGCGCCAAGCAGACGCCCCGAGGCAGAAAAGCGCTCGACGCGCGCGTGCGTGGAGTCGAGCACGTAAACGTCCCCCGAGGGCGCGACCGCGAGCCCGTCGACAGCCCCAAACTGCCCGGGCCCCGAGCCAAAGGAACCCCACTGCCCGAGAAAGCGCCCAGAGGGAGAGAAGCGCTGCACGACGTGGGAGAACTGGTCGGCAACGTAAAGCTCGCCGTCGGGCGCGAACGCAAGCGCCTCGGGACAGCGAAGCACCCCCGCCCCGCGCCGACCGAGAGCGCGCACGCCGGTGTAGGGACACACAGCCCCAACCGCACCGGGACAGGCCCGCAGAAGCGCAACGCGCGAGGAGGACCCACCCCCGCATCCCGCGCACGCGAGGACCGCCGCGAGCAGCAGGGTGAGGGGGAGGAGCGCGGCGAGGAGAAGAGGGAGTTCGCAGTGGCGCCCTGGGCGTGGTGGAGTGCGCTTGAAAGCGCGGGACGGGAGGGCGCGGGCTAGCGAGCGCAGCAGGTACACGGGCGAGCGGGAGAAACGCGGGAGCACGGCCCGTATGGTCGTGGATGACGCCCCCGCGCGCGCCGGCGTGCCCACACGCGCGGCAACCACCCCGGCCCGGGGCATCCCGTTCGTCGGAGAACACCAGGCGGGTCGGCGTTCGTTGGGAGCACCCGGGCGGGCCGGCGTTCGTTGAGAGCACCCGGGCGGGCCGGCTTCGTCCCACTCACCCCGGCGGGTCGGAGTAAGAGTGGCACCTACAATCAGAGCCGTGACAGCCAAGGAACGCCTGCATCGGCTTGTGGATGAGCTCACGGACGCTGAGGCGAACGAGGCACTAATCGCACTAGATCAACGGGTGCCCGAGGCGACTCGGAAGGCAGCCGAGCGCGAGGGCATCAGCCTGTCGGCCTGGCTGAACCAGGCATCCGTGAACGCATTGGCCATCAAGGACGGCCTGGCGGGGGTCGCGGAATGGGAAGCCGAACGTGGGCCGCTCTCCCAGCAGCAGTTGGCCGCTGCCGATGCGGTGCTCGACTCCGCGTCGATTGGCCGCAGGTGTGCAAGCGCGGTACGCTAAAGGCGTGGTGCTCGACAAGGAGACGCGCGCGATGGTCGCAACAGCCCGGCGCGAGCTCGCAGAGGCGACGCCGGAGCAGAACAGTCGAACAGCTGTACTCCTACGCGAAGTCAGCCCGAAGCTGACAAGTCAGCGCCAGCGTGATATCGCGGAGGATATGGCCAAGAGGTTCGAAGAGCGCGCCGCGGCTCGCTCTATGCATTCCGCCCGCTCCTAATCCGCCTACTGCTCGTCCAGCTTCGCGAGCAGCTTCGCAAGACTGTCCACCAGATCAGCGATCTGGTGGAGCGCATAACGATCCCCCGTCGCAGCTCGCAGCGCTTGGATCTCGACCTCCTCCAGCATTTCGATCGCAACGACGACGAAGTCCTTGTGGTGCACCCGACATCGGCATCCACGAGCAGTTGATCTGAGGCTTTGCGCATGACAGCGCCGGCGAGGTCGCGCGCCGAGCCGACAAGCGCATTCAAATCGTCCATAGCAAAGAGAATGCTGTGCGCTTGGGACGGTACGCTCGCTCGGCCGTCCGGGCCACCGCTGGACGACGGCGCTTGCCCGAGATCGTGCGGACGGGGCGTATCCTCGGGAGCCGATTCGAATGGTCCACCACAGCGCGCACACCCCACACCCTCGCGATACTCGCCCCACGAGAAGCCCGCTGCGCAGGCTCGCCGGCCATACGCCATGGGCGCTCACGGTGACGGTGGGACTCACGCTGGCGCTGGCGGTGGTGGTCTCGCGGGTGGTCTCCTCCTCCGGGCACGCCCACCGCAGCCTCTCCTCCGCACAGACGCCGGCCGTGCGGAGATCGGGACCAACCCATCCGGGCGACCCGCGCACGGGCGATCCCTCCGGCGCGCGCTCCGCGGCGCCCCCCGCGGGCGGGCTGAGCGCGGCCTCCCCGCGGGGTACGCCTGTGAGCGTGAGCGTCGCCGCGCGGCCGGAGGGGGCCGCAGTGCCCCCGGACTTTCTCGGGCTCTCCTTCGAGGTGCGCAGCCTGCCAGCGATCGCGGGGTACGCCGCGCGAGGAGATCTGGTGGCACTGCTGCGTTCGCTGGGGCCCGGGGTGATGCGCTTCGGGGGGATCTCCGCCGACGAACAGGCCGCGTGGGTCGCAAACGGCGCGGCGCGGCCAGGGTGGGCGAGAGTCGCGATCGACGAAGCGGACCTTGCAGGGCTGGCAGTGCTCGCGCGGGAGACCGGGTGGCGGGTGCTGCTGACCGTGAACCTCGGCCACTACGACCCCGCGGCAGCGGCACTGGAGGCTGCGGCGGCGCGGCGACTGCTGGGCTCAAACCTCGCGGGGATCGAGATCGGCAACGAGCCCGACCTGTTAGTGCGCAAGCACCTGCGTGGGCCAGAGTGGGGGATCGTCGCCTACGTACCCCAAGCGCGCGCGTACCGCGCGGCGATCGCGGCGGCCGCGCCAGGGACGCCGATCGCCGGGCCCGACCCCTCCACGGGGGTCGCCGGTCTCAGCTGGCTGCGCACCGTCGCCTCCTCGCCGTCGCTGCGCCCGGCGCTGCTCACCGACCACTACTACCCGCTCTCCAGCTGCGGGTACCGGCCTACCGTCTCGGAACTGCTGAGTCCGAACGTGCGCCGCGCCGAGAGCGACATGCTCGGCAAAGCGGTGGGGATCGCCCGCGCGCACGGGCTGGCGCTGCGGATGGACGAGACCAACAACGTCTCCTGCGAAGGGCAGCCCGGGGTCTCCAACACCTTCGCCTCGGCGCTGTGGGCGCTCGACTACGCCGCGCGCGCGGCGGACGCGGGGGTCGTGGGGCTCAACTTCCACGACCTGATCGACAAGACCGAGGCCTACAGTGCGCTGTTCGCCCCCACCCCCGCCGCGCTCGGCGCCGGCGCGCTGCACGCGGCACCGGAGTGGTACGCGCTGCTCGCCGCCCGCGGCCTCGTGGGAGGCCGCCCACTGCCCGCCGCCGTCGCGGGGGCCGCTCCCGGGGAGCTGAGCGCGAGCGCGGTGCGCGGCCCCGACGGGCAGCTGCGTCTCGTGCTCGTCGACTACGACCCGCCCGGCTCGACGCCGCTCGCGGTACGTCTGCGCGTGCCGAGGAGCCTCGGCGGTGGAAGCGTTCTGCGACTCACCGCCCCCTCCCCCACGGCCACCTCCGAGGTGCTCCTCGGGGGGCGCGCGGTCGCGCCCGACGGGGCGTTCACCCTACCCTCGGCGCTGCCCCGCGTGTTCGGCCACGCCGGAGCGCTCGCCGTGGGGATGCCGCCTGACTCCGCTGCCGTGGTGACGCTCTCGCGCTGAGCCGGCCGCGTTGGGCTGCGACCCGACTCTGCCGTGACGACGCTCTTCCCCTGAGCCGCTCGCCGCGAGGACGCCGCCCGACTTCGCCGCCGTGACGACGCTCTCGCCCTGAAGCCGACGCAGGCACTAATCGCGCGGTCGCGGGGCACGATGCCCCGCACACACTCGCCCCGGTGGCCACACTCACACACGCGGACGATCCCCAATACCCCTCCCTCTCGTCCACACATCGGCGGCTCCGTGCCCTGCGCGGTTCCGTCCCTGTTCTACTGGGCGGCGAGCAGCGGGACGTCGTGGGCGATTTCGCTGGGGTTCCACGTGCCGCCGATGTACAGCGTGCGCATCCTGCCCGTCGCGTCGATCCCGTACACCAGCGCCGAGTGGTTGACGATGTCAGGCTGCTGCGCGTCGCGTTCGGAGCCCACGCCCCACGCCTGCCACACCCTCCCCAGTTCCTTGGGGGAGCCGATCAGGTACTTCATGCGGCCCGTCATCCCGTGCAGCTTCAGGAACTCTGCCACCGTCTGCGGGGTGTCCCCGCGGGGATCCACCGAGACCGCGATGATCTGGACTTTCGCCGTCACCGCCGCGCCCATCTCGTTCTGGGCCACCCGCAGGTTCGCCGCGATCAGCGGGCACACGTCGGGGCAGTGCGTGTACAGGAACGTCACCAGCACGGCCTTCCCGCGGTAGCTGTTTATGTTCACCCGTTCGCCCAGGTAATTGCGCAGCACCAGCGGGGGGGCCTGCTTGGGGGGCGAGAGTTCGTTGCCCTGGAAGGTCGTCGAGTGCGTGCTGTGCACGCCCGCCGCCAGCGGCTGGGAGTTTTTACCCGTGCTCTGCAGCAGCACCGCAATGGCCGCCGCGAGCACCAGCACCGCGACCAGCGGCAGCACCGCCCGGCGGTCCATCCGCCCGCGCGGGGGCGCGGAGCCTTCCCCCGACGGGCCGTCTCCCGTGGGCTCGCCCCCGGACGGGCTATCTCCCGCGGAGTCCACCGCCGATCGATCCTCTGGTTCGAAGGCGCCCATCTCCGCCAGTGTACCCCCGCCGTCCGGACTCCTCGCCGCCTCGCGCGGGAGCCCGTATATAGGGGGCAGGACGTTGAACTTTGTGGACCCTAGACCGGGACGGGAGCTTTGTTCCTCGAGGACCCTGTATGGGGCTTAAGCACAAACTTTGCGGACCCGATATAGGGCGACGGATTGGGTATCCCAGCTAGGCCGCCAGTCGTATCGCAAGCCCCCTCATACGAGGCTCGCCGCCGTAGCTCCGACGTGACCAGGGTTTCGGTCTTGCTCGTGACTTAGCGGGTGGCTACCGCCCTGGGGTAGTGTGCCGTCGGCACGGATTCGCTGTCTTCGAGGACTCCATATAGTGGGGGCCGTCGGCAAGAACGCTTGCACTCCTTCCCGTGTGATGCATCTTGCGCCGAGACCTGATACGGTGCCCGCGTCGTGCCGAGTTCTCCTCCCCACGGGGAGGGGGAGCGGGGGACCCAGTGCAGCCCTTCAGGGCTGCGGGGGCGAATCGCCACCGTTTGTGGCGTAGCGCAATGCGCGAGCCCGACAGCTAACCCCGTAGGCGCCCACGCCAGTTGAGAAAGGACGTCTGCGCATGTCGGGATACGCCCGTGACCTTGCCACCCTTGAGCCTTGGGAGGCTTCGCTTGCACGCTCCCGTGCCCGCCGCCGCAGGGTCGCCGGCCGCGGCCGCGCCGCGACGCTCGCCGTCTCGCCGGTCTCGCTCGTCGCGCTACTGGACGCCCGCCGCGAAGCCCGCGACCTCGCCGCACACGAGCCCTGGGAGCTCTCCCTCGGGCGCTCCCGTGCACGGCGCCGCGCCGCGCAGCTTCGCTTCGTGCCCGCCTCCTCGCGCGCCCGGCGGCTCTCGCTCGGGGCGCTCGTCGCGCTGACCGCCGCGCCCGCCTCCATGCTGCTGGAGTCCGGGGGGACCTCGCTTGCCGGCGCCGCGCCCGCGGAGCCGGAACCGGCCGTCACCACCACCACGCACCACATCGTGCTCTCCGCCGGCTCGGAAGGCCGCCAGGTGCGCCTGCTGCAGCTCGCGCTCGGGATCCGCGCCGACGGCGTCTACGGCTCCCGCACCGAAGCCGCCGTGCGCCGCTTCCAGGCCTCCCGCGGGCTCGCCGTCGACGGCATCGTCGGCCCGCTCACCGCCCACGCACTCGCAGTCCAGGCCCCCCCCGTACTCTCCGGGTCCGCCGTGCTGCGCGACCTCGACGGCGAAGTCCGCGAACCCGCGCCTGGGGAGGTGAGCGAAACCGCGCTCGCCTCCACCTCAGCCGGCTCCGGTGGAGCCCAGACGAGCGCCGGGGTGGCGGGGGCCGAAGCGAGCGAAGCCGGCGGCGTCGCTCCGAGCGCCGGTTCAGGTGCGGCCGGCGCGAGCGCGGACTCGCTCGCCAGTGGCGCCGCGAGCGCGGGGACGGGCGCCAGCGAAGGAGCCGGTTCCGGCGGGACCAGCGGGACCGCCCTCCCCTCCGAACCCGAAGTCCCCGGTGGAGTTCGAGCTCCGGTCGAGCTCGAAAGCTCAGGCGGGACCTCCGGGCCTGCGGAAGGCGCCGGGGGCGCGACGGGCGAAGGGGCCGGCGGCAGCGAAGCAGCGACTGGCGCGGGTGAAGCGCAGAGCGGCGCCGCGGGAGGTGCCACCGCAGGCCAGGGCGCGGGCGAAGCCGGCGCCGCGGCCACTCCGACGCCCGCGGAAGTCGAAGTCGCGCACGCCGAAAGTGTCGCCGCGGAAGCCCGCACTCACGCCGAACAGGCGGCCGCGGCAGCCGAAACCCACGCCGTGCGGCGCCTGCAGGCCGCGCTGGGCGTTGCCGTGGACGGTGAATTCGGGCCGCGCACCGAGGCCGCCCTGCGCAGCCTCCAGGCCCGCGACGGGCTTGCGGTCGACGGCGTCGCCGGCCCCGCTACCTGGCACGCACTCGGCCTCCACGGCCTTCCCGAGCTGACCCCTCCCCCCTCCGCGCTGCCACAGCCGGTCCACCACGCGCAGGGCGGCGGACGCTCGGAGATCGCCCAGCACGGAGACCTCCTCGGCGGGACCGACTCTCCGGCCGGCGGCGCCCCGCTCCCCGCCGGGCACCTCTCGCACAGCGCTGCGGTCCGCCGCCTGCAGGAAGGTCTCCACGTCGCCGTGGACGGCGAATTCGGCCCCGAAACCGAGGCCGCCGTACGCAACTTGCAGGAAGCCCACGGCCTGGCCGTGGACGGGGTCGTCGGCCCTGCCACCTGGAGCGCGCTCGGGGTCTCCGGCCTGCCCGAACTGCACCCGCCTCACTGGGCACTCGCCGGCGGGGGAGGCGGGGGCTCCTCCTCCACCGCCGGTGGGGGGTCCTCCGTGGGCGGCTCCTCCTCCACCACAGGCGAAGGTGAAGGCGTCGTCGCGCGCGTGATCGCCGCCGCCGACGAAATCGCCACCCGCCCCTACGTCTACGGCGGCGGCCACGGCTCGTTCATCTCCGACGGCTACGACTGCTCGGGCTCGGTCTCCTACGCGCTGCACGGCGGCGGTCTGCTCGCCTCCCCCGAGGACTCCTCCGAACTGGAGTCCTACGGCGAACCCGGCCCCGGGCGCTACATCACAATCTACGCCAACGCCGAACACGCCTACATGACGATCGACGGCCGTCGCTTCGACACCGTCGCGCTCGCCGAAGACGGCTCCCGCTGGTCCTCCTCGTCCGGCGACGACGGCGGCGACTTCGTGGAGCGCCACCCCGACGGGCTGTAGGGGCGCCTAGCGCAGGAGGCACGTTCGGTTGCGCAGGACACATACATCAAGACCGGCGGTCGTGAGCCTCCCTGCTCAGAGATCGTCCGTTTTATGGTCCGCAGGTGCTTCGCGCAGCGCGGCATGGGGGTCTTATGGGTTATCAGGACGTCTCATGGTCTCGATAGTTTGCGCAGCCGCCTTGGGGCCCACGTAGGGAGCGAGCACGACGCAGGCAAGTTCGTCTGTCAGGCTCGGCAGGTACTTCAAGCGCGGGGGCCGCGCATACGCGAGCGCCACAGCCCAAACAGCCCCAGCGATCGCCTCGTGCGCAATCAGCGGAGCCCGACGAGGCACGGGGGCATCCTTTGCCAGTAGACCGGAGAGCTTACGCAGCGAGCGACTGACGCTGTCGCTGACAGCCGGACCAGTCTCGAAAACATCAATCAGCGATACCCTCGTCGCTCCCGGGTGGCTCGTCAGATGCTCGACTCCAGCCTTCACCCCGAGATACACGGCCTCCGACCAGCTGTCCCCGCCGCTCGCCGCGGCGACGATCACATCGAGGGTTTCGTCCACGAATGCATCCACCGCGGCCAGAAAGCACTCCTGCTTGTTAGCGAACTGTTGGTGGAACGATCGCGTGGACATACCCGCGAATTGAGCGATCTGAGCATCTGTCAGCTCACCGTATCCCATGTCGAGAATCAGATGCACGGTCGCACCCAACACACGGGCGCGCTCATCCTCTCCCATTAAGAAGCGCAACGGCTGGGCTGGTAGATGAGATGGCCTCGCTCGTATCGCCCCAATGCGCGCGGCAGGCGACCGATAGGCGCTGATCCAATCGAGCATTTCGTCGGCCAACATAGGTAACTCTGCTTCGCGCTTGCTCAACAGTCGGTCGAGCATCACGTAGCGAGCGCCGCCCACGATCGCCTTCGGGGCAAGCGGCGGAAGCTGGACCCCGTCTGGCGCCACTCTGAACCCATCCGCCAGTACACGCTCAAACGCCAATGAGGAGCGCGCCATACGTTCCAGCCCTCTTGGCCCCAGGCCCAGTCCGTCGATCAGCACAAGGCGGGTGCTCTTCACATTCCTCTGCGCATCCTCGAACAATGCTTGAGCCGCTCTGAATACGCGATTGGCCCAGCCGCGCTCACTCATCCATCCTTCCATCATCCGTTTCTTCGCACGTGCCGTTACGATGTCGTACGTGCCCAGGAAACAGTCCTCCTTGTTTGCAAACTGCTCCCAGAATGTATGCCTAGACACACCCGCCAGCGCGATCACGTGCGCGACGGTCGTACCCTGATAGCCGTTGCGGTACACCGCCTCGATCATCGCTCCGAATATCCGCGCGCGCTGGTGGCGCGCGACTGCCTCACGACCCATCCCATGCGGGCCATGGGGCAATCGCCGGTACATAGGACGCACATCCGTCTCGGTGGGACGAACAGCCTTCTCAACACCACCGCGCTTGCCACTTAGTGTTGCCTCGAGCTCAGGTGTCCCTCCTAAATAAACAAAGAGCACATCCAACGCCTCAGCCGCCTGTTTCCACCGCTTGTCTCCTCCGACTACGATCTCGATATCGGTACTGAGATCCGCCGTCGCCAGAATGAGCGCGTCAGGGACCCTGACGATCGGACGAGCAACGTCCTCCTGGGTGGCCCCGGTGTGTACGCCGCGGATCTGCGCGGCTCTCCTCGCGATCGCCTCTTCAACCGGCAGTCGCAGCACACCGAAGTCCTCGAGGAATCCATTCACCACCCTCTCCTCCTGATGACCGAGCGCTGCCCCCGTGAAAAGCTCCGTCACCGTCACCACTGAGATCGCCAGCCGACTGCGCGCGCCCACATGCGCGGAGATTATGGTCGAGGCAGATGCGTGAAAGGCATCGTCCGACTGCAGAAACGCGATGACCGCCGACGTGTCCAGCAGGACAACGCCCACCGTCTACTGCCACTCGTCGCGCAGCTTCTCCAGCGAGCCCGGTGGGTAGGTGCCGGGCGGCAGAGCTCCGCTGTAACGGGCCAGCAGGCTGTCCGCGCGTGTGACCAGAATCCGCCCGGGACCCACGGCGCGAACCTCAACGGTGTCCCCCACGTGAAAACCCGCCTCCGAGAACTGACGCTCTGGGATGGCTATCTCATGCCAACCGGAGATCTGGATGTCATCCCCCGCAGCCCCGAAGTCCGAGGAGTCGTCGGTCTCGAGCAAAAGCTCTATCTCTTTGACATAAGAACTCATTTTGCCATCATAGCTCTCACGGTTGACGACCCCCTGCGGCAAGCCCCAACAACTCGGCAGCCTCCACCACCACGGGATGCTCCACGACCAGCCCTTCGACGTCAAGCACGCTCAGGTGCGGCGCGGCGCGGTCGAAGAGCGTGAGGTTGATCAGGCTCGCCTCCAGCGTCGACCACCAGCGCAGGCCGACCGCCTCGGGAACCCCGTCGAACAGACGCTCAGCGTACGCCTGCGTGACGGGGCGCGCGCGTGTCGCGACCTGGGAGGGGCGTACGCCGAGACGGGCAAGTACGCGCGGGTCGTCGAGGTTCACGAGGGGCCCGCGCTCGTCGAGCTCCAACCGAGCCAGCGCCAGCGGCAGGCCCGCCCGCGTCAGCATTCCCGGGGAGAGCCCCCCGCTGCCGCGGAACGGCGCCAGTGCCTCGGCGCTCGCGGCAACCGCCGTCTCGGAGACATACAGGCAGCCGTAGCGGTCCGGGTTGTCGTGACGCCCGAGGCCCTGCAGCTCACGCGGGAACCACAGCGCTCCGCCGGGCTCCCGCGGTGGCGCCTGCACCCGCCACGGCACCACCCGCCAGAGGTTCACGCGTAGCTGCCAGCGCGCTCCTGCGCGATCGCGTCGAGTAGCTCGCGGGAGCGCCCCGCGCGCACGAGGTCGATCGGCCGACGGTCGCCGAGGTGCGGATTGAGGCCGTGCAGCCACTGCTCGGCCGCCTCGGGCGGGTACAGCCTCAGCAGGCTCGACATGACCATCTCCAGCAGGTCCACCCGTTGCGCGTTCGCCTCGTCGATCCCCTGCCCGCGGCGCCAGCGTGTGACCTGCGCGGGACTGACCTCCATTAGCTCGGCCAGGCGACGCTGGGAGCGAAAGTCGTGGCTCAGGGCGGTGACCTTCTCGGCGGTGCTCACGGGCATGAGCCGTATCGTAGCGCAATGGAAAGTGTTGCGCAAACTGGGCCGAGCGAGCGTACCGTCTCAAGCGCGGCCTACCGTGCGGACAGTCGTCATCTGGCGACTATGACCACCGTCTGACACGAAGGAGACCATGATGCTGGCGCGGGCACATACGTTCACGATCGAGGGGCTCGAGACGCAGCCGGTGACCGTGGAGGTGGATATCCGCGCGGGGCTGCCCGCGTTCACGATCGTCGGCCTCGCCGACGCCGCGGTGCGCGAGGCACGCGACCGGGTGCGCGCGGCGATCCTCAACTGCGGCTACGAGTTCCCCGAGCGGCGCATCACCGCGAACCTGGCCCCCGGCGACGTCCCCAAGGTCGGCCCCGGGCTCGACCTCGCGCTCGCCTGCGCCGTGCTCGCCGCCTCCGGCCAGCTCTCGGGAGAGCGTCTGGAGACCCACGCCCTGTTCGGGGAGCTCTCACTCGACGGCGAGGTGCGCCCCTGCCACGGCACGCTGGCGATCGCGCAGGCCGCGCAGGAGGAGGGCCTCTCCACGATGGTGCTCGCAGGCGCGCGTGCACGCGAGGCGGCGCTCGTGGAGCACCTTCAGGTCGTGGTCGCCGAGCGCCTCTCCAGCGCCGTGCGCGTGCTTGCCGGTGGGGCCGGTGATCCGCTGCCCGCCCCACTCCAGGGGGACGACACCGACGACTCGGGCTGCGCCAGCGAGGAGGCGGGTGGGTGTGGGAGCCTCGAGCTCGCCGATGTGTGCGGCCAGCCGCACGCGATCGAAGCGCTCACACTGGCCGCAGCGGGCGCCCACAACCTGCTGCTGAGCGGCCCGCCGGGGACTGGCAAGACGATGCTCGCGCAGCGCCTGCCCACGATCCTGCCGCCGCTGAGCCGCTCCGAGGCGATCGAGGTGACGCGCATCCACTCCATCACCGGTCGCCTCCAGGACGGGGAGCTGATCCGACGCCGCCCCTTCCGCGCCCCCCACCACTCGATCACGACTGCCGGCCTGGTGGGCGGCGCGCGGCGCGGGTGGGTCGGCGAGGTGGTGCTCGCCCACCGCGGCGTGCTGTTTTTAGACGAGCTCTCGGAGTTCGCGCGCCCCACCCTGGAGGCGCTGCGCCAGCCACTGGAGGACGGGCGTGTAGCGATCGTGCGTGCGCGGCACTCCGCGGTGTACCCCGCGTGCTTCGCGCTCGTCGCGGCCACCAACCCCTGCCCCTGCGGCTACCTCGGCGACGGGGAGCGGTGCCGGTGCACCGAAGCCGACCTCGCCCGCCACCGCCGGCGCCTCAGCGGGCCGCTGCTCGACCGCATCGACCTCGTCGCACACCTCGATCGGCCCGGCGGGCGTCGTCACGGCTCCGGGGGGCCCGAGCGGACGTGGTCCGGCGTGGGTTGGCCCGACGGGAGTCAAACGGACGGTCGTTGGCCCGGCGGTGCCCGAAGCCGGGAGACGCTCGCCTCCGACCGAAGCCGGGAGACACGCGCCTCCGGCGCTGGCCGATTTGGGGATGCGAGCGGAGCGAGTGTCTCCCCAATCGGTCCCCGTTTCGACCAGCGGGCGGGCAGCCGGTCCACTGCAACCCCGCCGGCCCCCGGTGGCCGCACTCCGAACACCGCACCCGCCGTCACCTCCGCGCAGGCCCGCGAGCGGGTCGTGCACGCCCGGGAACGCCAGGAGGCGCGCCTGCGCGAGGACGGGGTGAGCGCCAACGCCCACATGGACGCTCGCCTGCTGCGCCGCCACGTGGCGCTGAGCGAGGGCGCGGCCCAGCTACTGCGCGGCGCCCAGGAACGAGGCACGATGAGCGCGCGCGGCATCGCCCGCGTGCTGCGCGTCGCGCGCACCGCGGCCGACCTGGAGGGCAGCGCGCGCACCCGCGAGCAGGACGTCTCGCTCGCCCTCTCGCTGCGTCCGGAGGCCGGCGCGTCGCGCCGGCGAGTGGCGTGAGCGGAGTCTCTTCTGGCGGAGAGGCGGGGTCCCCGCGTGAGGGCGCCTGCCTCGCGTGTCTGCGCCACGCCTGGCTGCTGGGGGCGTTGAGCGGGCGGCTTGCGTACCACCGGCGCGACCCCGAGCGCCTGTTGCGACTGCTCGGGCTCGCCGACGAGGAGCTCGTGCGGGCGCTCGGCGGCAAGTGGCGGGAGTCCCTACTGGCGCGCTACGCACAGTTAGAACGCTCGCAGCTGCCTCTAACTCCTGGCGTGCAGCGGATCTGCCGGCACGACCCCGGCTACCCTCGCGCACTCGCGCCAGTGGACGGCTCGCCACGAGTGCTGCACGTCGCGGGCTCCGTGGTGCGCCTGGAGGAGTTGCTGGCGCAGCCGACCGTGGCGATCGTGGGAACCCGGAGGGCGAGCGACTACGGCATGGAGGTCGCGCACGGCCTCGCACAGGGGCTGGCAGCGAGCGGGATCACCATCGTGAGTGGTCTCGCCGATGGCATCCCCGCGGCTGCGCACCTCGGGGCGCTGCACGCAGGCGCGCCCACGCTGACTGTGACGGCGGGCGGCGTGGACGTGGCCCACCCCGCGAGTTGGCGCGCGTTGCATCGGCGCATCGCCGCGGAGGGCTGCGCGATGGCGGAGCTGCCGTGCTGCTGCGCACCGGGCCCCTGGTGCCACGTCGCGCGCGCGCGGATCGTCGCGGCGCTGGCACGCCTGGTGATCGTGGTGGAGGCGACAGAGCGCCCAGCTGAACTGCTGCACGCGCGCCTCGCCGAGGCCACGGGCGCGATCGTCGCGGCGGTTCCCGGCAGGGTGAGCGCCCCCGCGGCGCGCGGCCCCCACCGGCTACTCAGAGAGGGGGCGCTGCTGGTGCGCGACCCCCAGGACGCGCTGGACGCGCTCTACGGAGTGGGTGAGTGCCGCGCCGCCGGGGCACGCCCCGCGATCCAGCCCCACCTGCTTGAGATGGAGCCCCGCCTACGGGCGGTGCTGGAGCAGGTGGGCGCCGGCTGCGACACCGTGACCCAACTCGCCGCGCAGGGCGCAGGAACCCAGGAGACGCTGCTCGCACTCGCGCAGCTGGAGCTGAGCGGCGCGGTGGCACGCGGCGATGGCGGGCGCTACGTGGTTTGCGTGTGAAGGCGACCTTGCACCCCCTGCGACGCCGGGCAGTGCGGTATCGCCCTGGTGCGTCGATGAGCTCACCGCTCAGCACGGCCTCGTTACCAGTGAGATGGTTCCGCGATGAGCGCCTCAGCGAGACCGATACCTGCGGGGGCTGCGACTCACCTGGCACGGGCTCTGAGTTGTGCGACGACGCCCGGCGCTCGCGCACAACCATTCCCCCGAGGTGTCTATAGTTCTGATCTCGCGCGGATGTAGCTCAGTTGGCTAGAGCGTCTGCTTGCCATGCAGAAGGTCGTGGGTTCGAGTCCCATCATCCGCTTTTGAGGAAGCCCTGCTAATCGCGGGATTTTTTCGTTTCGGGGTGGGACGTGTGGTGGTGACGAGCTGTGCGGGTACCACTCGCGGGTACCAAATTGGTGTTGGTCATGCACGTCGCTTCCAGATGCGACGCGCGAGTTCGAAAGACGGTTCAGGCATCTGCCTCAGCCTGCGAGGCAGGCCGGATCGTGCCATCGCGCCAGAGCTGCAATGAATGGCTCGCGGATTGCGGCGTTGCAGTGTTGCTCCTCGAGCATGCGCTTCTCGGTGTCCGGGTCTTCGCCGGCCGGATAGTCGGGCCCGGAGCCGCAGGCGAGCGGCAGCGACGAGCGACCGTCCCAAGCTGTGCCAGGGAACGTCGCGTCAACGGTGACCTGCTGTCCCTCGACGGCGATCGTGAGATAGCGGTGGACGTCGACGAGCCCGTCCTCGGGCATCACCTCGGCGACCCGCGCGCCTAACAGCTCGCCGGCACGAGCCCGATCCAACTGGTAGACGCGGTGGATGAGCAACGGCTCGGTCTCAGGAAAGTGGTCGGCCAAGACGCGGGCGAGAAACAGGTGCTTCGTCGAGCATGTGCCACGGCGCTCGCGCAGCATCCCCTCAACCGTACGATCGCTCGGACGACCGTAGGGGAGGACGCGCACGGCCTCGACAAGATCGACCAAGGACGAGTCGGGAGAGAGCAGCGCGTCGATCGCATGAGCATAGATCCGGGGATCGCGCTCAGGTGCAACACCTATTTTTCGGGTGGACCACAACTCCTGGTAGCCTCGCCAGCCCGCATACTGGTGGGCCGGGGATCGTCGGATTCGGCTCGAGCGGGCGCCCTCGCAGTTGACGTTGCGGACGGCGTAGCGCCGGCGGTTGAAGTCCACGAGATCCACGCCCGGCTGCCGACCAGGCACCAGCTCGACTACCGCCACGCAGTGCCGCCCGGTCTCATCCCATGCAAGCGGCTCCGGCGACCCCGGGTAGAGGACGAGGTCGTCGCGCATGCCGCCGCTGTGAAGGTGGCCCGCAAGGCAGAGGTCGAAACCGTCGGCCAGATGGAGCACCCTTTGCCCGCCTCCATACATCAGTGACCGGGAGGAAGGTACCTAATCGACGCTGTTCGTGCTTCTCACACCGTCTCGACAGGCAGTCCGTTGCCGAACTGTCGCATAACGCGGCAAGTCTGACAGACCGAATATGCAACGCTGCAAGGCTATTGATGCCTCTTGACTGCGCGTTGCGCCTATGATACGATCCAATCACCCACAAGCCAGGAGTGTCGATGAGCCGGACCAGCTTCCATGAACGTCGCAGCGCCGAGCGGATGCGTGATCCAGAGTTTCGCGCCGAGTACGAGCGCGCGCGGAGCGAGATTGAGCAGATCGACTCTGTTGTGCGCTCTCTCGACCAACTGCGCGAGAGCACGGGGATGAGCAAGACGGACCTGGCGCGGCGCATCGGGCGCAACCCGTCGAGCATTCGCCGCTTGTTTACCGCGGCATCGAATCCTGAGCTGAGGCTCGTGGTGCAGATCGCCAACGATCTCGACGCGGACATCACCGTCGTCCCGCGTCGCAAGAAGCGCGACCGCCTCAAAGGGACCGAGAGCGCGAGCGCCACCGCCGCCTGAGCGAGCCCGAGCCGCCGAACTTGAGGCTACCCTCACCCGGTGGCCTGGCAGATCGAGTACTACGAACATCAGGACGGCAGCGCTCCCGCCGTGGAGTTCTTGGACGAATGCCCGACCAAGATCGACGCTCAATTCAACGCGGTGCTCGACGCTGTTGCCGCCGCAGTTCAGCGGGGGCGGAAAGTGGGAGGCTATGCACGGCAGTATGGGCGGCTACTACGAGATTCGCCTTACTGGGCCGGGCCGCGAGCAGTTCCGCCTGTTCTGCCTGCTTGAGAACGCCGACCCCGACGAGCTGAGCCGCCGAGGGCTGAAAGGGCCGAGCATCGTCGTCATCAACGGTATGCGCAAGCCACATCGCACAACCTTTTCCGACCGGGACTACCGCAAGCACGTGAGAGCCCTGGGGGAGGGCCATTTGGCGACCATTCCCCGTCACCTCGTCCGGTAGCCGAACGAGAAGATCACTGTCCCGACCTGCTGCACGATTGCCGACGAGTATCGGCAGGCCACGCTTGAGGTCTAGTTCGACGTTCCTGCTCGACCGCCAAGAGCAGGCCCTCGGTTACGCAATCCAGGCCGCGTTCGATCTCGATTGACCCGTTCCAAGACGGCGCCTGCGCCGGCTACGCCGCTGCTCACCCAGCAGCGCAGACCATCCAGGGCACCGACAGCTCGCACATTTTGGACCGCAGTCCAAAGGCGCGAAGGGCGCCGTGCGCCAATATCCTCGCATGAACCGTTCGCTCTCCAACCCGCTGCCCAGCACCCCACGACGGTTTCTGCTGTTGCCCGAGGAGTCGCTCGAGGCCCCCGGTCGGGGGCCTCGGATACGGCGCTACCGGCTCGCCAGCGTCGCTCGGCGCTCAGGGCCCGGCGGGGCCGAGCGCTCTCCACGGCGACCGGGTACCGACGGCGGGGAAGGCCAGTAGCGCGGCGGTACCGCGCGCCCCAACGCCGACCGGTGCCGGTGTCGGTCCCCAGTGGACCCAGACCCGGTCCAGCGGCGGACGGCGGCGCTCGCCGTCGGTCTCTTCCCGACGGTAGGCTCCAGCCGAGCCGTCGCGCTCTTGTGCCCTACCGACCGGGAGCAGCCCATGGATGTGCCGATCCTCCGCCTGCACGACTCTGCGCAGCAGCCGCACTACGCCACCGCGGGCTCCAGCGGCTTTGACCTGTGCACCGCCGAAGTGGCGGACCTCGCCCCTGGGGAGATCGCCCTGGTGGGAACCGGGTTGGTCTTCGCCACGCCGCCCGGGTGGTGCCTGCTCGTGTGCCTGCGCTCCTCGACGCCGCGCCGGTTCGGGGTGCTCCAGCCGCACGCCGTGGGCGTCATCGACGAGGACTACCGCGGCCCTGCCGACGAGTTGCGGCTGCAGCTGCTGAACTTCACGCCCGCGCCGACCCACATCCCGGCCGGCAGCCGCATCGCGCAGGGCGTGTTCGTGCGCACCGACCGCGTGCAGTGGAGCGTGCACGATCCCGACGCGGGCAGCCGCGGAGGCTTCGGCAGCACCGGTGGGTAGACGAGAGCCTCTGCGGCGCCGCCAGGTAGGACGAAGGTTCGGCAGCACCGGCTGATCACGAGGACCCTCGCAGCACCGCAGAGCAGCACAGCTGAATAACGCGCGCTGAGCGCAGGCGGCGACGCTCAAGGTTGCATTCCACTGATCCGATGCGCCCAAAGATTCACTCTGCTCACACTCGTCGTCATGAACCGAACGCCTGGGTGGGCTCCAGAAAGCAAAAAGCAGCGGCCCTTTGGAAGAATCACGGCGATGATCGAGAGCTACCGGAACCCACCCGGCGACCCGTCCGTCCCAACGGACGACGGGGCCGCGGATCACCTGCCGGGACGGGAGGTGCCGGCGGTGCTCCTGAGCTCCACGCACGGCGGGCAGCTCGACCTGAGCGCGGCCACCGACCGGCTGGCAGTGGTCTACGTGTACCCCCGCACGGGTGTGCCAGGGGAGCCCCTGCCCGCGGGCTGGGACGAGATCCCGGGCGCGCGCGGCTGCACCCCCCAGAGCTGCGCCTTCCGCGACCACGTTCTCGAGCTCGCGGCCTACGGCGCCTCGGTGCTCGGCCTGAGCGCCCAGGCGCACTCCGAGCAGCGCGAGTTCGCGGGGCGCGAGCACATCCCCTACCCGCTGCTCTCCGACCCCGAGCTGCGGCTGGCTGGCGCGCTGGGGCTGCCCACCTTTCAGGCAGCCGGGGCACGGTTCTACCGGCGCCTGACCTTCATCGCGCGCGGACGGCGGATCGCGAAGGTGTTCTACCCCGTCTTCCCCCCGCACCGCAACCCCTCAGAGGTGCTGGACTGGCTCGCCGAGGAGCCCGTCTGACGACGCGCTGACGCGAGCCTCCGCGGCCGGCCCCTGCCCTCGGGCCGAGGGACCGTGTCGTTACGCGGCCGAGGCCCCTTCGGAGCCGGCCGCCGCGAGCGCTCCCGGGGCGGCGAGTTCCTCCAGCCCCGCGCCTTCGGGCGCGCCGTCCGGGAGCCCGCGCAGCGAGACCATCCGCGCGGCCAGCGGAGCCGCGCAGAGGACCGTGGCGGCCATCGCCAGGAACGCCGTCGTGGGGTGGTGAACGAGCGCCTGCACGAGCAGTGCCACCACGAGGCCCCCGGCGTTGCCCGCCATCCACACAATCGCCCCCGCCGTGCCGGCCGCCGGCCCCGCGAGTCGCTCGGCGACGGTCATGATCACCGGCAGCGCGGGGAGCAGCAGCGCCCCCATCGCCACCATCACCACCGCGCGGCCCGCCATCCCCGGCACGAACGCGAGCGCCACGGAGCCCGCGCAACCCACCGCGATCACCGCCGCCATGAACCCCCGCTCGGCTCCGCGGTTGGTAATCGGGGCGGGCAGCGCCGCACAGCCGACCACTCCCGCCACGATCATCCCCACCAGCAGCGCACCCGCGGCCGTTTCCGAGACCCCAGCGGGGTGCAACAGCGTCTGCAGCCACGTGGACAGCGCCACGAACACCCCGAAGCCGAGGAACGCGAGGCCCGAGAGCACGCGCACCTCCGGGCGCGCCCACAGCGCCCGTGCGACCCCGCCCTCGATCGCCGTGCGCTCCCCCGCCCCGCTCCCGGGCCGCCGCAGCGCGAGCGCCAGGGCGACCGCCGCGAGCACCGCCACTGCGGCCTGCACCTCCAGCAGCACCTCCAGGTGGGCGGCCCCGAGCAGCGGGCCCGCCAGCAATGCCACCAACATCCCCACGAAGCCCGCCGCCGAGGCGAGCGAGATGCCCAGCGCCCGCTCGCCCACAGGCAGGTACTCGCCCGGCAGCTTCGCCACCGCGCTCATCACTACCGGCTGA
Organism: uncultured Solirubrobacterales bacterium; assembly: GCA_963706545.1. GTDB lineage: Bacteria > Actinomycetota > Thermoleophilia > Solirubrobacterales > Solirubrobacteraceae > Palsa-744. The sequence goes on along the minus strand of OY970161.1, from coordinate 3,167,481 downwards.
GCCACCGCGACCAGCACCTGCCCCGCCAGCGCCCACGCGAACGAGAGCCCCCCGAGGCGCACCAGCCCACCCGCCGCCACCAGTGCGCCGCCGAGCGCGAGGCTGGGGCGAAACCAGCGGTCCAGCAGTGCGCCCGCCGGGATCGCGAGCGCCACGTAAAGCAACGGGAAGATCTCTGCCAGCCACCCCACCGCGCCGACCGACACCCCGTAGCGGTGGGCCGTGCCCGTGGTGATCGCCGCGTAGGTGAGCCACAGCATCTGGGTGGCCGCCGCCACCGCGCCGTACGCGGCCACCACGCGCCACCCGCCGGCCGTGCCTCCACGCGTCGCGCCGTTAGCCACCGCCGTTGCGTTCTCCTGCGTGCCCGTCGCCATCGCCGACTTCCTAGCAGAAACGCGGGCTGCGAGCGAGCACGGAGGCGTAGCGGCATGGACTGGGCGGCTGTAACGAGGGGGGGTGTGCGAGAGTCGAGCGGGAGTGGGCCGGGTTTGCACAGAAGTGAGCCGGGGCCAGGCAGGAGTGGGCCCCGATTTGCACAGAAGTGAGCCGGGGTTGGCGAGGGTGGGCCCGGGTTTGCACAGAAGCGGGCCGGGGTTTGGCGGGAATGGGCCAGGGCTGGGCGGGCCGCAAAGGCCGCACTTTCGATATTCAGTTTTGTCCCGCCTGAGCCGATACTTCACCGTGGCCGGGGAGAGCGACAGCGAGCAGCCGCTCCGACGCTTCCTGCCGCCCGCCGACGGGGCGCCCAGGCAACCGCCGGACGCGCCCCGCCCGCCGATGGGCACGCCCACGCCGAGAGGCACACCCGAGTCACCGCGGAGCACGCCAGGGCAACGGCGGCTCCCGCCGCCGCCGCCGAGGCGGAGCATGCCCAGGCCACCGACGTTGCCGCCCCCACCGCCGACGCGGAGCACGGAGGCTCCGCGCACACCCGCTCAGGGCACGCCCGACCCACGTGGACGATCCCCCCTGCCCACTCACGGCGAGCACCCGCTTCGGCGGTTCCTGCCGGCCCTCGTCACCTCGTGCGTGGCCGCGCTGACCCTTGCGGGCGCGTTCGCCGCTGACGATCAGGCCCGCAGCAACGCGCAGGCGCGACGCGCGAGTCTCTCTGTGGACATCCGCGCGCAGGCGCTCGACACGGTGGACGCCGCGATCCGGCGTACGAGCGACCTCGCTGCGAGCCTGGGAGCGGACTGGCCCGCGCACGCGGCGATCTTCGCGGCGGTCGCCAGCAACCTTGCACAGGAACCGGGCATCAACGGCGTGGGGCTCATGGTCACGGTGGGAGCCACCCAGCGCGCCGGCTTCGAACGCCGCCACGGCCCGATCGAGCTACTCACCCCGCGGGGGGTCCTGCGCCCGGCGCCGGCGCAGACGGAGTACTACGTGGTGCTCGACTCGGCCCACCGCGGCAGGGTGCCCTCCAGTATCGGCCTCGACGTCGGCACCGAGCGCACGCGCCTGGTCACGCTGCTGGCAGCGGCCCGCTCGGGACGGCCCCGAGCGACGCCACCCGTTCGCCTGATGAGCGGCCAGGCGGGCACGGTGCTGTACGTGCCGGTCTTTCGGCCCTCCTCGCTGCCGCTGCGCACCGCCGCACAGCGGCTGCACGCCCTGCGCGGGTTCGTCTCGATCGGCTACTCCTACGCTCTGCTGGGGCCCGCGCTACAACGGGCGGCCCCGGCGAGCACCGCCTTCGTGCTCTCCGACGGCCGTGTGCGGCTCCTCTCCCAGGGGACCCCGCAGCACCCGACTGCCACGCAGCTGGCGGTGGCGGGCCGCACTTGGACCCTGACGGTCGGGGAGCCCTCCCCCGACCTCTCGTTGGCGGTCACGATCCTGCTCGTGGGGCTGCTGGGAACGCTGCTCGTGGGCACCTTCGGCGTGCAGGCCTGGCGGCGGGAGCGCTACGCGCAGGCGCTCGTCGCACGCCGCCTGGCCGAGCGGGAACTGGCTGAGCAGGCGCTCGCGCATGACCGCCGGCGCCACGAGTCCGAACTGCAGTACCTCGCCGACCACGACCCCCTCACCGGCCTGCTCAACCGCCGCGCGTTCGAGCGCTCCTTGGAGGAGCACCTTGCGCGGGGGACTCGCTACGGCCACGCGGGCGCGGTGCTGGTCGTGGACCTCGACGACTTCAAGGGAGTCAACGACACACTCGGGCACTCCGCGGGGGACGAGCTGATCGGGCGCGTCGCGAGCGCGCTGGCCTCACGCCTGCGCGAGTCCGACACGCTGGCGCGCCTCGGGGGCGACGAGTTCGCGGTGCTCACCCCCATGGGCGACCGCGCCGAGGCCGAGCGCCTCGCGCAGCTGCTGCTGGGGGTCGTCCGCCGCGAGCACGCCCCGCGCGGGCCCGGCGGGCCCGAGCGGCCGATCACGGCCTCGATCGGCCTCGCACCGCTGGAGGGAGCGCAGCCCCCCAGCGCGGAGGAGGCGCTGATCAACGCCGACCTCGCGATGTACGACGCCAAGGAGGCCGGCCGCGACCGCTCGGAGACCTACGGCGGGACCAGCCGCGGGCAGGCGCGCATCGAGGCCCGCCTGCAGTGGGTCGAGCGCATCCGCGCCGCGCTCGACGAGGACCGGCTCGTGCTGCACGCCCAGCCGGTGGTCGAGACCGCCACCGGGCGCACCACCCAGCACGAGCTGCTCGTGCGCATGGTGGACATCCACGGCGAGGTGATCCCGCCCGGGTCCTTCCTGCCGATCGCCGAGCGCTTCGGGCTGATCCGGGAGATCGACCGCTGGGTAGTAACCCACGCGATCCGCTGGCTCGGCGAGTGCCGCGCCGAGGGCCGCCGCCCGACGGTCGAGCTCAACCTCTCCGCGCACTCGCTCGGGGACTCCCAGCTCGCCACGCACATCGGCCGCGAGCTGCGCGCCGCGGGGGTGCACGCCACCCAGCTGATCTTCGAGATCACCGAGACCACCGCGATCGGCAACATCGCCGCGGCGCGCGCCTTCGCCGAACGGCTGGGCGAGCTGGGATGTCGCTTCGCGCTGGACGACTTCGGGGCGGGCTTCGGCTCCTTCTACTACCTCAAGCACCTCCCCTTCGACTTCATCAAGATCGACGGGGAGTTCGTGCGCAACTGCACGTCCGACCCCACCGACCGGCTCGTGATCGGCGCGGTCGTGGAGCTCGCGCGGGGGCTCGGCAAGCGCACGATCGCGGAGTTCGTCGGCGACGCGGCCACGCTCGACACCCTGCGGGAGCTGGGCGTGGACTACGCCCAGGGCTTCCACTTGGGGGAGCCCGCGCCGCTCGAGCAGTGGCTTGGCCGGCCCTCGCCGCGGTAGTCGTGCCGCCGGTAGTCGCGGCCTGTAAGCGACCGGCCCGCTCGGGAGCGGGCCGGTCTGGGAGGGAATGAGGGAGGGATGCTCCTCGGGGTTATCTTGCCCGAACGGACCAAACCCAAACCCCAGGTTGTCCAAATTGGAATCGTTGGACCTCACAATCGGGAGCCAGGTGGGGCCCGGCACGCCGCAGGGCCGCCGAGACAGCACAGACCTGGCGCGCCGGGGAGGCAGCCGAGGGCACCGACCCCACACCCCACGGGACTACGTCGAGGGCAGCACAAACCCGGCGCGCCAGCTCTCCACCTGCGCCGGGGGGGGCTCGACGGACTGCTTGGCGCGGTAAAGACTGCGATCCGCGCGGGCCAGGCAGGCGTCGAGGTCCTCCCCGGGCAGCCACTCGCTGACCCCCACCGACCAGTGCACGGGCAGTCCCTCCGCGCGCAGGCGCTCGAGCACGCCCTCGGCCTCGCGCGGGGCGGTGGCGGGGAGCAGCAGCACGAACTCGTCCCCCCCGTGGCGCGCGAGGACGTCCCCGGCGCGCAGGCCCTCGAGCCAGCGCCTCCCCAGGTCAGCCAGGAGCCGGTCTCCGGCGACGTGCCCGAGGCGGTCGTTGACCTGCTTGAAGCCGTTGAGGTCGAGCATCGCGAGGGTCAGGGGAGCCCGAGTGCGTTCGGCGATCGCGTGCTCGCGCGCAGCGAGAGCCAGGAAGCCGCTGCGGTTGAGCAGGCCGGTGAGCGGATCGGTGTCGGCTCGCCGGCGCAGGCTTTCGCTGAGATTGGCGAGCACCAGGCCGGTGGACCACACGGTGCCGGTCACGATCACCCACACGATCGTCATGTCGGGCAGGCCCCCCACGACGAGACCGGCTGCGAAGCCCACGGAGATCAGCAGCGACTGGGCGAGCACCGCGCGGCGGGAGAAGAAGTGGGCCACGTACATCGCGGTCCAGGGGTAGGCGAACGCCGCCAACATCACGCCCCCGCTGGTGTGGGCGTTGGCTACCATCACGCTGACGGTCACCGCGCTCAGCGCCATCAGCAGCTGCAGCAGGCGCGCAGGTGCGTTGCGTGCGAAGACCCACAGCCCCACGCCGAGCAGGCAGGCGAGCACCCCGACAGCGAGGTCCAGGTGCACGGGCTCGCGGGCGCTTACGGGAAAGGCCACCGCCGCGAGGCAGGTCACGCCGCGACACATATAGAGGAGCGCCGCGGCCCACACCATCGACGGGCGCGTGCTGTGCAGCCGCGTCAGCGCACCACGGGAGATTCGCAAGGGATGCGAGTCGAGCATCTGCTCGTCTCTTCGGTGCGACCTCGCGCGGGCTTGAGCGCTCGGGGCCCAAAAAACTCGCTGCTACGCAACGTTTGGCGACTCGCGCGATCGGGCACTCCGAGCACAGCGAGCATCCGAGGTGCAGGGCCAACGCCGGACGGGCAAGAGCAGCGGTATCGGCTAGCCTGGACAGGTGCTCTTCGGCCAGCGCAAGACCCACATGATCGACCCCGCCGCCGCCCTCCCAGGCCGCGCGCAGGAGCTCCCCGTGCCGGCGCGCCACGAGGTGTTGGGTACACCACTGCGGCCGCCCTTCCCGGAGGGGGTCGAGCGGGCGGTCTTCGGGATGGGCTGCTTCTGGGGCGCCGAGCGGCTCTTCTGGCAGGCCCCCGGGGTATACACCACGGCCGTGGGCTACGCGGGGGGCTACACCCCAAACCCCACCTACGAGGAGGTCTGCTCGGGTCGCACCGGCCACGCGGAGGTCGTGCTGGTCGCGTTCGACGCCGCCACCACCACCTTCGAGGAGCTGCTGCGACTCTTCTGGGAGGGCCACGACCCCACCCAGGGGATGCGCCAGGGCAACGACGCCGGCACCCAGTACCGCTCCGCGATCCTCTGGGAGGGCGACTCACAGCGCCGGCAGGCCGAAGCGTCGCTGGCGGCCTACCAGCAGGTACTCACCGCGGCGGGCCACGGGGAGATCACCACCGGACTGGCCGAGGGCCCTCCCGCGCATCCGTTCTACTACGCGGAGGCCTACCACCAGCAGTACCTGGCGAAGAACCCCGGCGGCTACTGCGGCCTCGGGGGCACCGGGGTCACCTGCCCTGTGGGGCTGGCCGCGAGCGGCTGAGACAGGAGCCCGCACGTATGGCACACACCGCCACCTGACGTGCGAATCGTCGCTCCTGGCAAGGACGCAGGGAGCGAAGTGTGCTGGCCGATCAGTCGATCGCATCTGATCGACGATCGGTACACGAGCAACTGACGCACGTCAGGACGCACTGCGACCCCGCCGAAGCGGGGCCGCAGTTGCATCGCGTGGGAGGGAGAGCGGGCCCAGAGGATGGCGCGCCTCCGTGGTTGGCGTCCGTGCCTACGTCGCGGTCCCCACCGCGGGTTGCGGAGCCGGCTGCCACGCCGGCGGGTGCGGCCCCCCGAGGGTCGGAATGTCCGAGGGGTAGACCTCGTTGCCGTGGATCGCGTGGTCTCCGATCTCCAGCTCCTCGTCGGTGAGGCGCAGCGGGACGAAGATCCCGACAAGCTTCAGGATGAGGAAAGTCACCACCGCAGTCCAGGCGATCACGAACAGACCAGCCTCGGCCTGCCATCGAAGCAGCGTCCAGCTGCCGCTTATGAACAGGCCCGATTTCCCGGGCAGGTTGGGGGTGTTGGTGCCAACCTTGCCCATGTACTCGACGACGTTGGGATTGGCCAGCAGCCCGACCAGCAGGCCCCCGGCCAACCCGGCGATACCGTGCGTGTAGATCACCCCCAGCGTGTCGTCGACGCTGCGGAACATCGGTGCTCGGCTGAGGTAGCGAATCGCGAACCACACGATCGTCGCGTCCACGACCCCGATGATGATCGCCCCGTAGCCGTTGACGAACCCGGCGGCCGGCGTGATGCCAACGAGGCCGGTGATCATCCCGTTGACCGCCCCGAGCATGGAGGGCTTGTCGCGGAAGATGTAGTCCCACGCGATCCACACCATCATCGCCACGGCGGTGCAGAGGTTGGTGTTGATCACGGCCGCGGAGGCGTCGGCGCCGGCGTAGTAGGAGTCCCCGCCGTTGAAACCGTTCCAGCCGAGCCACAGCAGACCGGCCCCGCACGCGACCATCAACAGATTGTTGGGCGCATCGATCTCGCGATCTCGCTGCAATCGCGGCCCGATCACCCAAGCGAACACGAACCCTGAGACGCCTGCGGAGAGATGGATGACGTAGCCACCGGAGTAGTCCAGGGCGCCGTGGGCCGCAAAGTAGCCGCCGCCCCACAGCAGGAACGCGTCGACCGCGTACACGAATGTGATCCACAGCACCACGTAGGGGATCCACGCCTTGAAGTTGACCCGCCCGAGCACCGATCCGAGCGCCAGGATCGGTGTGATCGCGGCGAACACGAACTGGAAGTACACGAGCGAGGCCTCAGGGAAGTGGAAGTCCGGCCCTTCGGTGATCGACGGGATGTCCGCCCGGGCCTCCTCGCCGACGTGCCCGAGCACGCTGCCCGGTTCACCCAGCGCCGTGCCCAGGAACCCTTTCGTCCCGAAGATGCCGCCCCCGCTGTGCGCGATCGGAGAGCCGAAGCCCATCTTGAACGCCCACAGGCACCACACGATCAGCGTCACAGAAAACGCGACGAACGTGAGCATCATGCTGTTCACCGACCAACGCTTCTGCATGACGCCGCCATACAGGACCGCGAGGCCCGGCAGGCTCATCAGCCCGACGAATGTGGCCGCGGTCATCTGCCACGCGTTGTCACCTGCGTTGAGCCAACTTGGGTATGCCAGCCAGGTCATGTGCCTCCGTTCCCCTGTCGTTGTCGGGTCTTGTGGCGCCGACCCGCCCACGGGCGAGTGGCACCTGTTGCAGTTCCGTTATGAAATCCGGCTTGCAGGCGGGCCGGTAGGGACAGGGTGGCCAACACTTCAGCGAGGTCTTTCGACATTTGTCGAGACACCCTCCGGGAGGCTCCCGCAGCGGACGGCGCACGAAGGGACGGCGCGCAGAGAGTGCGCACGCGCTCGTCTGACGGGCGCGGGCGACCGCGGGAAACAGGCCCGCCGGCAGTCCCTCAGCGTCGAGGATCGTACGGAAAGCCGGCTCGCAGGCAGGCGGCGCGCAGCTCTTCGGCGACGCTCTTGAACGCACCCAGCGAGGCACACACAGCACGGGCCTGCGCGCCGCAGGCGTGCTCGGTGGCGCCGCCGAGCGTGGAGGCGAACGTCACTTCGATGCAGTCCCGACGTGCTGGCGCGCCGCTCGTCAGGGCGAAGACGCCGAGGCCGACCGCCCCCAGCGCCACACAGGCAAGCAGCACGGCGACCACCGTCCGCTCGCGCCGTCCCCAGTGCAGCGGTTCGGAGAGCCGCTGGGACCGGTCCTGCATGATCATCACGCGTGCAGAGGCTACTGCTCGGCGCCGCCCGGCCCGGGGGCCGCGCCACCGGACTCCGAGTCCCCACCGCCCGGCTGCAGGTCTCCATCCCCCGCGCCGGCACCCCCAGAGGGCACGTCACCGGGCGCGAAGGCAAGCGCGGCGGAGTTGATGCAGTAGCGCTGCCCGCCGGGGCCGGGGCCGTCGTCGAAGACGTGCCCGAGGTGCCCCCCGCAGCGACGGCAGCGAACCTCCGTGCGGCGCATGAAAAGCGAGTTGTCGGCCCGCAGCTCCACGGCAGCCGCGACGGCAGGCTCGGTAAAGGAGGGCCAGCCAGTACCCGACTCGAACTTGGTGTCCGAGGCGAACAGGTCCGCCCCGCAGGCCGCGCAGCGGTACATGCCCGAGTCCTTGTTGTAGACGTACTCCCCCGTGAACGGCGCCTCGGTGCCGGCGCGACGCAGAATCTCGTACTGCTCGGGCGTCAGCTGCTCGCGCCACTGCTGCTCGGACTTGACGACCGGGTCGTCACTCATGCGCACCCACCTCGATCACGAAGTCCTCCAGCGTGTGGTGTGGAGGGGAGGGGTTCGGGGGATCGTCCGCGTGAGTCGGTGCGGAGCAACGGGCGCGCACGCGCTGGCCGAAACGGGGATGCTCGCCGGAGGCGAGTGTCCCCCGGCTTCGGTCCTCCGTGCCCCGCGGGCCGCGGGTGAGCCTCCTGCCCCGCGGGCCGCTGGAGTGAGTGCGGTGGAGCGCTCATCGCCCTTGTTCTAGCAGTGCCGGCTTCGGGGCGAGGACTACCTGGCCGCCACTACGCCTACATACGCGCCCACACGCCCGCCGCCACGGTGTGTTCATTGCACGCGAGGTCCTCGATCGTGTCTGAGAGGCGCCTCAGCCCACGTGCAGGACACTCGCCTTGACACCGGGCGCACCGGCGAGGCGTCCGTCGAGCGTCAGGAGGGTCGCGCGCAGTCGCTCGGCCAGCGCGACGTAGAGCGCGTCGTAGAAGGTGAGGTTCTCGCGCAATGCCCAGGCGCGCCCAAGCAGCCCGCGATGGGAGGCTCGGCGCAGCGGGAGGTCACTCAAATCCTCGAGCGCCGCGCGCGCCGCGGTGGGCGCTAGCTCACCGGTGAGCGTCTCGCGTCGCAACACGTGCCCCACCTCGGCGTCCACCAGGTGCGGTGCCCATAGAGCCTGTCCCGGCGCGAGTAGCTGGGCGCGTACCTGCTCGACGTGCTCGCCTTCGGTCAAGTAGGCGACCAATGCCGAGGCGTCGACGACGAGCATCAGCTCTCACGCACTTCGTGCAGGGCCGAGAGGATCGTGTGCGCCCGCACCCGCGAGGGCCCGCGCGCACGGACACGCGCGTCGATCTCCTCCATGGTGGGGGCCGACGCCGCCTGCACGAGATCGCGCTTGACGTAGTCAGACAGTGACATCCCGGCGGCCGCCGCCCTCATCTTCAGCGTCCGGTGCACCTCATCGGGAACGTTGCGAACCTGGATCATGGTCAACATGGGATGCACATTATCACATGTGCACCACACCAAGCTTTTGGCGGCACCCTCCCGCCACCGGCGCCGTCCGAGCTCTCCCGCCGCCGCTCTACGAGCCAGCCGGCGCCCTCCAAGCCTCCCCCCGCCGGCGCCCGAGCCCTCCCACCGCCGAGGGCCTGCTATCCTGATCCTTACGTTCACGTCAGTTTCAACCAAGCCCCGCATGGGTGTCGCCGCTGGCCACCAGAACTACAAGTGGTGGGCACTCTCATGCACCAGCCTCGGGATGCTGCTCGCCGCGACCAATTCGGGCACGCTGATCATCGCGCTGCCCGACCTCGAGCGCTCGCTGCACGCCAGCCTGCTGGCGCTGGTGTGGGTGATCCTCGCCTACCTGATCGCCGCCACCGTGCTCGTGCTGATGGCTGGCCGGCTGTCGGATCTGTTCGGGCGCAAGAAGGCATATATAGGCGGCTTTCTAGTGTTCGCCCTCGCCTCCCTGGGGGCCGGCTTTGCACCCGACGCCAACGTGCTGATCGTGTGGCGCGTGCTGCAGGGGATCGGCTCGGCCTTCCTGTTCGCCAACGCCGCCGCGCTCGTCACCGACGCGTTCCCCCACGACGAGCTGGGTCTCGCGATGGGTACCAACACGATGGTCGCCGCGTGCGGCCTGGCGATCGGGCCGGTGCTCGGCGGGGCGCTGGTCGCGATCTCCTGGCACTGGGTCTTCTGGTTCAACGTCCCGCTCAGCCTCGCCGGAGCCGCGTGGGGCGCGCTGATCCTGCGCGAGCTCTCGAAGCCCGACCAGGTGCGCGGCTACGACGTGCTCGGCAACGTCACCTTCGTGCTCGGCCTCACCGGCCTCGTGCTCGGCGTCTCGCGCGGCGGGCTCAGCGGCTGGAACGACACGATCGTGATCGCCGGGCTGGCCACGGCGGCGGTGCTGCTGCCCACGTGGGTGCTGATCGAGAACCGCTCGCGCGCCCCGATGCTCGACCTCTCGCTGTTCAAGAACCGACTGTTCGCGGCCGCCACCGCCGCCGCCTTCATCAACGGGCTGGCCCGCTTCGCGCTGATGTTCCTGTTCGTCTTCTACTTCCAGGGCGCCCAGGGCAACTCCCCGATCGACGCCGGCATCAAGCTGATCCCGCTCGCCGTGGGGATGCTCGTCTCCTCCCCCCTGGCCGGCATCTATGCCGACCGCCACGGCTCCCGCGGCCTGGCCGCGCTGGGGATGCTCGTCAGCGCCGCGGGCCTCGCAGCGATGACCACTTTGGAGGTCCACACCCCCTACTGGCAGAGCACCCTGTGGCTGCTCATCGTCGGCGTGGGCTCGGGCATGTTCAACAGCCCCAACACCGCCGCGATGATGGGCACCGTGCCCGCCGATCGCCGCGGGATCGCCGCCGGCGCGCGCACACTGCTGCAGAACACCGGCGCCGTGCTCTCGATCGCGTTCGTGCTCGCGATCGTCACCTCCGCGGTCCCCAAATCGACGCTGTTCGCCGTCTTCTCCGGCCTGGCCAAAGGCCTCTCCCCACAAAAGCTCGCGCCGTTCATCGACAACATGCACGTCGCCCTGTGGGTGCTCGCGGCCACGTCGCTGGTGGGCGCCGGGGTCTGCCTGCTGCGCCCCCGCCACGTCCAGGAGGCTGAGCGGGCCGGCGAGCAGCTGGCCACGGCTGGAGCGCGGTCGTGAGCCCCCCCCTGCGCATCGGCGACGTTGCGCGGCTCGTCGGCACGACGCCGCGCACGATCCGCTACTACGAGGAGATCGGGCTGCTCCCCGAGGCGCCCGCGCGGCCCTCCGGAGGACACCGCACCTACACCGAGGCCGAGGTCGAGCGCCTGCGCGAGGTGATGCGCCTGAAGAACCTGCTCGGGGTCTCCCTCGAGGAGCTCAAGACCCTGCTCTCCGCCGAGGAGGCCCGCGCCGCCGTGCGCGCCCAACTGCAGCGCGAGGACGTCCACCCCGAGCGCCGCCAGGAGCTGCTGGAGGAGGCGCTCGGACACATCGACCGCCAGCTGCGGCTCGTCGAGCACCGCGCCGCCGAGCTCGCGAAGCTCAAGCAGGAGCTCTGCCAGACCCGCGCGCGGGTGCGCCGCAAACTGCGCGAGCTCCCTCGCGGCCCTGCCGAGAGCGCTCCCGCTCCCGTCCCCACTCCTCCCATCGCCGCCACGACGCCCACAGCACCGGGCGGGCGGCCGTGGGCCGCCGAGCACATCCCCGCCTGACCACCGCAACCCGCCTCACACCGCAACCCGCCACACCACCCGACCAGCCTCACCACCCCAACCCACCCGACCACCGAACGCAGAGAGGAGCACAGCCGTGGATCGCAAATGGTGGACCCTGATCGCCGTCTCGGTGGCGATCTTCATGCTGCTGCTCGACATCACCGTCGTGAACGTCGCGCTGCCCTCGATCCAGCGCGAACTGCACGCCTCCTTCTCGGACCTGCAGTGGGTGGTCAACGCCTACGCGCTGACCCTTGCCGCCTTCCTGCTGACGGCCGGCGCGGTCGCCGACCTGGTGGGCCGCCGGCGCGTGTTCACCGCGGGCCTCGTGGTGTTCACCTGCTCCTCGGCGGTGTGCGGGCTCTCCTCCAGCCCGCTGATGCTCAACCTCGCCCGCGCCGTGCAGGGAGTCGGCGGGGCGATGATGTTCGCCACCTCGCTCGCGCTCATCGCCCAGGCGTTCCGCGGGCGCGAGCGCGGGGTGGCCTTCGGGGTGTTCGGGGCCGTCACCGGCGCCGCGGTAGCCGTGGGACCCCTGGTTGGCGGAGTCATCACGACCGGCATCGGCTGGGAGTGGATCTTCTTCGTTAACGTCCCCATCGGCGTGGCTGCCGTCGTCCTTACGCTCAAGCACGTGGGCGAGTCGCGCGATCCGAACGCGACGGGCGTGGACTGGCTCGGCCTCGTGACCTTCTCGGGAGCACTGTTCCTGCTCGTGTACGCGCTCGAGCAGGGCAACGAAGCGGGGTGGGGCTCGGCGAAGATCGTCTCGATGCTGCTCGGCGCCGCCGTGCTGCTCGCGGCGTTCCTGCTCGCCGAGAGCCGCCTGCGACGGCCGATGCTCGACCTGACCCTCTTCCGCCGCCCAGCCTTCACCGGGGCCAACATCGTGGCGTTCGCGCTCGCCTCCTCGATCTTCGCGATGTTCCTCTACCTCACCCTCTACATCCAGGACGTCCTCGGCTACGGCGCCCTGCAGGCCGGCCTGCGCTTCCTGCCGATCACGCTGCTCTCCTTCTTCGTGGCGCCCATCGCGGGGCGGCTGACCGTGCGCGTGCCGGTGCGGCTGCTGCTCGGCGGGGGCCTGCTGCTTGTCAGCGGCGGGCTGCTGGCGATGACCGCGGTCAACGCAACCTCCGGGTGGACCGCGCTGATTCCCGGGTTCGTGCTCGCCGGGGCGGGCATTGGCATGATCAACCCCCCGCTCGCCTCGACCGCGATCGGGGTCGTGCACTACTCGCGCAGCGGCATGGCCTCCGGCATCAACAGCACCTTCCGCCAGGTCGGCCTCGTCACCGGGATCGCCGGCCTCGGCGCCGTGTTCGCCCACCAGGTCACTCACACCACCGCCTCGGCCCTCGCCGCGGACGGGCAGGGGGGCGCCGTCCAGAGCGCCGCCCACGGGCAGCTCTCCAAAGTGCTGCAGTCCGGCGAAGTCGCCCACCTGCTCCCGGCCCTCTCCCCCGCCGCCCGCGCCGGGCTGGAACACGCCTACCGCGTGGGCTTCACCGAAGCCTTCACCACGATCCTCCTGATCGCCGCCACCGTTGCCCTCGTCGGCTCGGTGCTCGCGTTCGCGCTGATCCGCAGCCGCGACTTCGTCTCCTCCGCCGAGCCCGCCGCCGAGGTCCCCGCGCGCGAGCCCGTCGGAGTGGCCGCGGGATGAGGGGCGCCAGTGGTTTCCAGGACGCACCCGCTCGCGCCGAGCGAGCCTCACCGGTGGGTGTCTTCCGCCACCACAGAGCAGGCACAGCGACACCACCGGGCGGCTGCCCTGCGTCACTCCCCACGCCGCTCGTACCCCGCGCAGCTCAGCACCGGCAGGCGCGGGTAGCGTGGGTACGACGCCGGGTCCTCGCGCGAGCGGTTGCACAGCGAGAAGGTCGAGCCCCGTGTGTTGGGCACCACGCGCTGGTAGGCGCACGTGTCGCAGAGCCCGACCGCCGGTCGCTTGCGGAGTGTCGAGGACGTCAGATCCGCGGGCATGGACGCAGAGTAGTGGACCCTGCAATAATCGTTGACTAAGCAACTATGACGACCTTCTACCGACTGCTCGGCTTCCTGCGCCCCTACCGGCGCGGGCTGACCGTCTCCTGGATCCTGGCCGGCCTCGCGATGGTGATGACCGTCGCGCTCCCTCTCCTCACCGGCCACGCGGTGGAAGCGATCAACGACGGCGTCCACCACGCTGAGCACCACCAGCCCGTGCTGCGCGCACACGACCGCCACACGCTGCTGACCCTCGCGTTGGCGATCCTCGCCGTGGTGCTCGTGCGCTGGGGGGCGATGTACTGGCGGCGGATGGTCGCCGGGCGGATGTCGCTCGATGTCGAATACGACCTGCGCGAGCGGATCTACGGCCACCTGCAGCGCCTCGAGCTCGGCTTCTTCGACCACCAGCAGACGGGCCAGCTGATGTCGCGCGCGACCGTGGACCTGCAGGCCGTGCGTTTCTTCCTCGGCTACGGGCTCGTGTTCATCCTGCAGTCAATCCTCACGATCGTGCTCGCCGGCGTCGTGATGATCTTCATCAACCCCGAGCTGGGCCTGATCGCGCTGGCGCCGGTGCCGTTCGTGGTGGTCATCTCCTACCGCTACGGCCGCCGCGCGCGGCCCGCGATCCAGGAGGTCCAGCAGCGCATCGGCGAGCTCACCGCGGACGCCGAGGAGAACATCACCGGGGTGCGCGTCGTCAAGGCGTTCGCCCGCGAGCCCCGCCAGCTGGAGCGCTTCCAGCGCAGCTCCGGGCGCGTCTTCGAGCAGGCGATGGTCACCACCCGCCTGGAAGCCACCTACAACCCGGTGATCGGCTTCCTGCCCCAGCTCGGCCTCGCCGCCGTGCTGCTGCTGGGGGGCGAGTCGGTGATCCACGCCCACCTGACGCTCGGCCAGTTCACCTCCTTCTACCTCTACCTGAACATGCTGATCAGCCCGATGCGCACGCTCGGCGTGACGCTCAACCTCGCCCAGCGCGCCACCGCCTCGGGCGCGCGCATCTTCCAGGTGCTCGATCGCGAGCCCCGCCTCGCCGAGCCCCCCGGCGCCCCCCCGCTGCCCGCCGGCAACGGCCACGTGCAGCTGCGGGACGTCACGCTGCGCTATGAGGACCCCCACGACGAGTTGGCTGGCATCGGCTCCTCGGCGGCGCACGCGCCCGCGTCGCAGAGAGCGCGGGCGGTGCTGCACGACATCGACCTCGACGTGCCCGCGGGGCAGACCGTCGCACTGGTGGGGGCGACTGGCTCGGGCAAGACCAGCCTCGTGGCGCTGATCTCGCGGCTGTACGACCCGGCCGTGGGGAGCGTCCTGCTGGACGGAGCGGACGTCCGCGAGGTGAGCCTGCGCTCGCTGCGCGGCGCCGTGGCGGTGGTCAGCGACGACCCCTTCCTGTTCTCGGCCTCCGTCGCCGAAAACATCGCCTACGCCCGCCCGGAGGCCTCGATCGAGGAGATCGAAGCGGCCGCCCGCCGCGCCCAGGCGCACGACTTCGTAGCCCGCCTGCCCCAGGGCTACGAGACCCAGATCGGCGAGCGCGGCCTCACCGTCTCCGGCGGCCAGCGCCAGCGCATCGCGATCGCGCGCGCGCTGCTGGCCAACCCGCGGGTGCTGGTGCTCGACGACGCGACCTCCTCGGTGGACGCCTCCACCGAGCAGAGCATCAAGCTCGCACTCGCCGAGGCGATGGCCGGGCGCACCACGTTCGTGATCGCCCACCGTCTCTCGACGATCGCGCTCGCGGACGAGATCGTCGTGCTGGACGGCGGGCGAATCGTCGCCCAGGGCGACCACGAGGAACTGCTGGAGGAGTCCGAGCTGTACCGCGAGATCGTGGAGAAGGGCCTGCCCGAGCACGTGTTCCTCACCAAGGAGACCCGCGAGCGTGAGCAGGGAGTGGCGCTGTGAGTCTGCCTGGACGGACACACCACGCGGTGACGTGGGGTAGGAAGCCCCACGCCCACACGCCCGGCACGGAAACCACCCACGTGGACGATCCCAAATGAGCCCCCCAGGCGGCTTCGGAGGCGGCGGCATGGGCGGCGGGCGTGGCGGCTCAGCTGCTCGGCGCGGCCTCGGCCCGGGCTTTGGACGCGGTGGGCAGCAGTGGGACGGGGAGCGCGCGAGCAAGGAAAGCCGCGCGCGCAATCTTCGTGGCCTGCTCGAGCTGCTGCGCCCCTACCGGCTGCGCGTCGCGGCGATGCTCACAGCGCTGATCGTCGGCACCGCCGCCTCGCTGGCGCCGCCGCTGCTCGCCAAGGTCGCGATCGACGAAGGGATCGAGCGCCACGACACGCACACGCTGGTGCTCGTCGTGCTCGCGTTCCTTGCCTCCGCGCTGGTGGTGTGGGGGATGACCTACGTGCAGACCTACCTCGTCGGCCTCGTCGGCCAGCGCGCGCTCGCGGACCTGCGTATCCGCATCTTCACCCACCTGCAGCGCCAGCCGATCGGCTTCTACGAGAGCCGCCCCGCGGGGGTGCTGATCTCGCGCATCACCAATGACGTCGAGGCGCTGGAAAGCCTCGTCACCGACTCCGTCGTGACGCTCGTGCAGGCCAGCCTGACGCTGGTAGGGGCGATCGCGGTACTGCTCTACCTCGACCCGGGACTGGCGCTCTTGACGTTCTGCATCGTGCCGTTCGTCGCCGGCCTGTCGATCTGGTTTCGGCTGGTGTCGGCGGGCGCGTTCCGGCGCACCCGCGAGACGATCGGGGCGATCACCGCCTACCTGCAGGAGACACTCTCGGGCATCCGCGTCGTGCGCTCCTTCGGGCAGGAGCACCGCCACGAGGCGCGCTTCGCCGAGTACAACCGCGACAACTGCGACGCCAACATGGTCACCGTGCGGCTCAACGCCGCCTACTTCCCCGCCGTGGAAATGCTCTCCGGGGTCGCGCTCGCGCTGATCGTGCTGTACGGCGGCTACCAGGCGATCGCCGGCCACATCACCGCCGGTACGGTGGTCGCGTTCGTGGCGACGCTCTCGTTCCTGTTCGAACCGATCCAGCAGCTCTCGCAGCTTTACACCACCTACCAGTCCGGCATGGCAGCACTCGAGAAGATCTTCCAGCTGCTCGATACCCCGCCGACGCTCGAGGACCGCCCCGGCGCGCCCGCGCTCGGGGCGATCCGCGGCGACGTGTGCTTCGAGGAGGTCTCATTTGCCTACAACCCGCGGCACCAGCGGGGCCAAGGAGCGGCCGCTGCGAGCCCCAACGGCAGCGGCGCAGCGCCGGCGGAGGTGTTGGCGCTCGACCACATCGACCTGCACGTCCCCCCCGGCCAGACCGTCGCGCTCGTCGGCGCCACCGGCGCCGGCAAGTCCACGATGGCGAAGCTCGTCGCGCGCTTCTACGACCCGACCGCGGGCAGGGTGCTGGTGGACGGACACGACCTGCGCGAGGTGAGCGCCCACTCGCTGCGCTCGCAGATGGGGATCGTCCCCCAGGAGGCGTTCCTGTTCAGCGGCACCGCCGCCGAGAACATCGCCTTCGGGCGCCCCGACGCCACGCCCGAGCAGATCCGCGACGCCGCACACGCTGTGGGCGCCGACGAGTTCATCGCAGCGCTGCCACGCGGCTACGACACCGAGGTCGGCGAGCGCGGCGCGCAGCTCTCCGCCGGCCAGCGCCAGCTGATCGCGTTCGCGCGGGCGCTGATCGCCGACCCGCGCATCCTGATCCTCGACGAGGCGACCTCCAACGTGGACCTCCACACCGAGGGCCGCATCGAGGCCGGTCTGCGCCGCCTGCTGGCGGGCCGCACCGCAATCGTGATCGCCCACCGCCTCTCCACGATCCGCCGCGCTGGGCGGATCGTCGTGCTCGAGCACGGCCGCATCGTCGAGCAGGGCACACACGACGAGCTGATCGCCGCCGAGGGCCGTTACCACGCCCTCTACCGCGACTGGTCCGCGCAGGCCGCGGCGTAGGCGCCTCAACCCCGCCGTCTGACGATCCGAGACGGCCCGCTACCGGAGCACCGACGGCCCAATCGCCTGTAAGTACAAAGTTTCACGAAAAGATCACTTTTTCTGTTGACTTTATGAGATTTATGTCCTAAGGTGCTCACCGTGGGCCGACCCGAGCGGTCCACGACCCCTCATCACAAAGCCCACCCATTAACCAAGCCCCACCTATTGCAAGGAGGAAGTTCCATGCCCCGAATCACCCCTTCCACCGCACCCCGGGCCGGTTGGCGGCGATGGCGTCAGTTGGCCCTCGGCGCCGCCGTCATCCTCGGCGCAGCCGCCAGCGCTCCGAGCGGCGTGGCCGAGGCGGCAACACCCACGGCGCCGCCCCCGGTCACGATTCTCACCTCACAGCCCAACCTCGGCGGCGGCGACATCTTCATCTCTCCGTTCGGCGATGCGAGCACGTATGCCAACGGTCCCGAGATCCTCGACCAGCAGGGCAACGTCGTCTGGTTCAAAGCGGTCCCCGCCGGCGAGGAGGCGAGCGACTTCCGCGCCCAGACCTACGACGGCCAGCCGGTCCTCACGTGGTGGCAGGGCACCGGGCTGGGCGGCCTCTCGAGCGGCACCGACTACATCTACAACGACCACTACCAGCAGATCGCCACGGTCAATGCCGGCAACGGGCTCAGCGCGGACGGGCACGAGTTCCTCATCACTCCCTGGAGCACGGCGCTGATCCTCTCCTACACCACGACCACCGCCAACCTCACCTCGATCGGCGGACCACCCAACCAGACCGTGATCAACGGCGTCGTGCAGGAGATCGACATCGCCACGGGCCAGGTGTTGTTCCAGTGGAACAGCGAGGACCACGTTCCCTTCAGCCAGAGCGAGCAGCCGCTACCGGCGTCGCCGAGCACCCCATGGGATTGGTTTCACATCAACGCCGTGAAGGTCGACACCAACGGCGACCTGCTGATCGACGCCCGCAACACCTGGACGACCTACGAGGTGGACCCACGTACAGGGAACATCGTCTGGCAGCTCGGCGGCAAGGACTCGAGCTTCACCCTCCAGGCGGCCCCGGGACAGGTGCTCGACAGCGCGGGCGAGATCTTCGCCTGGCAGCACGATCCCCAGCCGTTGGGCAATGGGGTGTACACGTTCTTCGACAACGAGTCCTCCGGCACGCCGCTGCTCCCCTACAGCCGGGCCGTCACAGTGAGGTTGAATCCGTGGACGCACGTCGCCACGCTGCTGTCCTCCGACAACCAGCCCGAGGGGCTGTCGGCAGCGTCGCAGGGCAACGCCCAGACCACCGCCTACGGAGATCTGTTCGTGGGCTGGGGAGCGCTGCCCTACTTCTCGGAGTTCGACCCGCGGGGCAACCTCATCTTCAACGCCGAGCTCCCCGCCGGGGTCAACACCTACCGCGCCTACCTCCTGCCATGGAATCCCCCCGGCGGCCCCAGGTTGCCGTGGCAGCCGTGGAGCGCGGGAGGCCCCGGTAACGGCCAGCCGGTCGGCTCGTAGAGCATCTCCGAGCGCCCTGAGCGGGTCTCGCACCACGAGTCCAATGTTGGTCCCCTCCGGCCCGCCAGCACCGGGCCGGAGGGGTCTCGTGTCGTTCCCAGCAGAGCGACTCGGGCGAGGATGAGGCCCGCGTGGGCTCGGGGCACTCGGGCGTTGGTGTGGGTGGCTTCGGTGTGAAGCTGGGGTGACGAGCATCGGCTGGCCGTGCGCCGCGTGGCCAGCCCCCGGTCATGGGAATTAGATCGTGGGAGACGGCCCCGATACGTACTGCGCGAAGTTCCCAATCGCCGATCGTCGCCCGGCCAACTGACTCGGTCGTGATTTCCGCTGGGACGTGTTCTGGGTGTTTGTCGTAGCCGCCGCGCAGGAGGTCGTCCCAGGCGATGGTTTTGCGGCGATCCGGCAGGCGGCGCTGACAAAGCTCTTCAGACACGTGGTTCTTGGTCTCGAAGATGTCTGCGAAGGCTGAGCCCGCCCAGAGGGATTTCTGTGCTCCGGTCATCAGAAAGGTCGCAGGATGGTCCTCGCGGGTCTTGCCGAGCGCCATCTTGAACAAGTCCCAGATTGCCTCGTAGAGCACGTCGTTCCCCGGCCCACACCACTTCAGCTCGCACATCCAAGCCAGAGCATCCTCGGGGTCACGACGCCTCAGCAGCAGATTGACATTCCCAACTCCCGACCAACCTGGGATCAGGACACGCCGATCCTTTTCCGCGCGTGTCCCGAAGACGGTCATGAGAACGGCCAGGGCAGATGGCTCCAGGTCCTTCCGCTCTCCCAGCGCCGCAAGGCCGGAGGACTCCCGTTTCGCCCGTGTCCCAAGCTGATCAGCAATCGCTTCGACGAGGTCCTCGGTGAGTCCTATCTCGGCCTCGTTGAAGCTGCGCTTTCCTTGGCGCTCGTCGTCTGTTGACATCGCTCCCCTCCCGTGGTCCGGGGAAGTATCGCGCACGGGTCCGGTCAGACCAAGCTGGGCCAAGACCAAGCCGTCGGGCCCGGGTCGAGGCTGTCCGTCTAGCCCCGCTTAATTCCGGGGGGTTGGGTGCAGGTCGGCCGCCACGGCCCGTTGGCTGATCTGTTCGGCCAGGGCAACGATGATGCCTGCGGGCCCGCGGAGGTAGCAGAGCCGGTAGCTGTCCTCGTACTGCGCCACCTCACCGAGGAGTTCGGCGCCGTGGGCGCGCAGGCGGCGCACAGTGTCGTCGATATCGTCGACGGCGAACATGACGCGATGAAGACCCAGCGTGTTGGGCGGCGGGTTCTCCGGCTCGGTGCCGACCGCCGCGGGGGCGTGATACTTCGCCAGCTCCAGCTTGCTGTGACCGTCCGGGGTCCGCATCATCGCTATGTCGCTGCGGACGCCGTCGAGTCCGACGGTGCGGTCCGCCCAGAGGCCCTCGATCTGTGCGTTGCCTTCCAGCTGCATGCCAAGCGCGGTGAAGAACGCGATAGCGGCACCCAGGTCTTCGACGACAATGCCGACGTTATCCATCCGCTGAATCGTCATGGTGGTGGTTCTCCTTCTCGTTGCGCCGGTTGGCCTTCTAACAAACCAAAAATGAGTTCTGGCGGACCTAATCGGAGTTCTATCGAACCACGATCTACAGGGATCGTTGGCGCATCTGGCCGCGAAGTTGGCGGCGGTGCGGGCCAGCGGAGCGCCACCGCGGGTGGTTGCGAGCCAGCGGTGTTGACGGCGACGGCCGGGCTGGGTGGTCGATGCTCTGGTCCGGGTCCTGGGTGGCCGGGGGGAGCCGATGCGGGCTCGGGAAATCCATGCAGCGGTCGAAACGATGCTTGGGGAGGCGGTGGCGTGGAGTTCCGTCAAGGGTGCTTTGGCCTCCAACGTTTCAGGCTCCTCGCCACGATTCGTGCGGGTGGCAAGGGGGCAGTACGTGCTGGCGAACCGCTGAATCTGCCGAAGGCGGCTTGGCGCCCAAAGCCATCGGGCGCGTCTTTGGCCGACTCGGGCAAAGCCGATGCGGGCACACGACATCGATACCGAGGTCGAAGAGTTGCCTGGGGGCCTGGCGTTGCTGCCGTGGCCGAGAGTAGTTAGGCGGCCCGGCTCACCGCGGGCGTTTGGGAGTGCATCCTCTCAGGGATTGCCGGCTCGCAGTCGCCGTGTAGAAGCTCCGGCGCGGGATCAAGGCCATTGGGCCACACCGCCGTTCGCGCCTCGTCATCGACCCGGACTTGCCGGAAGTACTCGGGATCGCGCAGGGGCTCCCCGAGCGTCCCGTGGAGCAAGAATGCACAGTTGACGTTCCGCTCGACGCCGTCATTGAACGCGACCCGCAGGCGGTAGCCGTTTAGCGGCTGGACGCTGGTGACTCGGAGCATTATTCCTTCATGTTAGGGCAGAGGCTCGATCGACGCCAGGGGTTCCAGTGCCTGGGCACGCACCCAGTTATCGGCGAGCTCCTCGGTATGGAGTCGTGCCCACGCTCGGACGAGCCGCAGCGCACGCGGTGGAAGCGATCCATTGAGAATGCGCAGAGTGGCGAGCTCGATCTGCGCAACCTCGTCGCCGTACTGGGCGTGGAAGTGCGGCGGAGGATGATCGGGACGGTACATCCATATGACGATTCCGTAGAACGTAGCGAGACGAGGCACCGCGCCATTGTCGGCTACGGCACGGCGGACACGGCCGACCCCCTGTCGCTTCAGGGTTCTTCGTCAACATCCTCAATCGGGGGATCAGCAGCTGGCCCCTCCTCGCCGGGGGGCGCAAGTAGGTAGACGATGCCGGCCAACCCCAGGAGAGTGCCGGCATCCAGCAGTATGTCCCGCAGGATGGCGGCGAGGATTTCGGGTTCGCTGATCCCGCTTGTCGTATGCCTCAGCTCGCTGATGAGCGAATAGGTGTGGAGGCCCACCATGCCCAGCGCTGCACCCAGCAGCACGCACACGGTCACGAACGCCATACCCCCGACTCGTCCTGCGGCCAGGTCAGGCAGCCAGTTGGCCGCCGCCGTCAATCCCACACCGAAGCACACCAAGAAGACCAAAACAACTCCGACCATCATTTGATCGTATTTGGACCCCCAGACGTACCAGGATGCCCAATGCCTGTACCGCACGGACGACCGGGGAGGTTGATCAAGCCGCCGCCGTGAGGATCACGCTCCAGATAGGTTCGATTAGCGCTGCTTTCTTCCCCAGAAATGGACCTAATCGGAGTTCTATCGAACCACGATCTACAGGGGTCGCTGGCTCGGTTGGCCGAGAAACTGGCCACTGTGCGGGCCAGCGGCGGATCTCGGCGGCGGACTGTGGCCTGTCGGCAGCGGCCTCGCCGGCCAGGCTGGGTGCTGAAGGCTGTCGTCCAAGTGCTCGCCGATCGAGACGAGCCGATGCGAGCCAAGGACATCCATGCTGCCGTTGAGGCGTTGGTGGGCGAGTCGGTCTCGTGGTCCTCGATCAAGGGTGCCCTTGCTGACCACGTCTCGGGCTCTTCGTGTCGGTTCGTGCGGATCGCCCGAGGCCGGTACACCTTGGCGTAGCCTGCCCTGCTCCCCCGATCCGTCAGGTCGTGCCATCGAGCACCATCTGGGGCCTACAGCAACTTGCGCAGTTCCTCACGGCTGATCTCTGCATCCTTGAGCAGCCGTGACAGCGTCCCGATTGACATGGCTCGGCGAGCTACCGGAATGCTTAATGTACGGCGGGTAGCGACATGGACGTAGATGTGGTGGCTGCCACGACTCCGGTCATGCTCCCAGCCCTTGCGTTCCAAGACCCGGATGAGTTCTTTGGCGGTGAGCCGAGGGAGCTTCTCGCTCACGCGGCCGGCACCAGTTTACGGTGCTCGATCTTTGGTAGCGACCAGCCACGCTCCCGGCGGGCGTCAAGGTAGAGCGCCATTGCCTCTTGGATCATGGCGGTGGCTTCCTCCAGGGTGTCTCCCTCGCTGATGCAGCCAGGCAGGTCGGGGACATAGGCGGTGTAGCCGCCCTCATCCTGGGGTTCGAAGACTACGTCAAACTCGTGCTGTCCATTCATGGTCTCATTATACATCGGCAGCTCGGCAGTCGGCAAGCCGAATGTGGCGCTGAGGCCAGCACGTCGCACAACCGGTATCTGGCGACGTGCTATTGTCCGCGATGGTGTGCAGTAGAGCTGGCCGTCAGCGAGTTAGAAACGCCCCTTTTGCCCATCGGTTTCCCTGGTATATAATGGATTCATTCGAGAATGAAGGCCATATATAGGGTACAGAAATACACAAGTCGCTGCCTGTGCTGTGCGCTCTAGGGTTGCTCTCTCCACGCCATTCAGCCTAGCTTGTCGCAGCCGATCACATCGAGCGTGTCACGGGGACAGCAACTGCGGCTCGAAATATTCAAGGGCCATC
Organism: uncultured Solirubrobacterales bacterium; assembly: GCA_963706545.1. Lineage (GTDB taxonomy): Bacteria > Actinomycetota > Thermoleophilia > Solirubrobacterales > Solirubrobacteraceae > Palsa-744. The sequence continues at coordinate 3,144,251 of OY970161.1, read as the reverse complement.
TGTTCCTACAGCGGTTTCTCTCCTTGGCCAACCCGCGCGCTCCACTCATCGTTGGACTATTCTCCTTGGTCACTTTCCTAGCTGCTGCATTGGCTGATGGCCATCTTCTACAAAGTCACCTTTACACGATCTTGTGCAACGATGCTCGCTCCTATCTCAAAGCTCAGCACGTCTGTCGCCATTATTCCTTGAGTACCCAAATGTCTGCCTTACGTGATCTGCCGTCGCTCGTCCTTGTCTTCCTGATACCAATGACGGTACCGCTGGCGATTCGCCAATGGGACAACATCACACGGTTTCTCAGCGCGATGTCGGAACGCGACATCCTTACCATAAAGGACGATCAGTTGGTCTACAGTGAGGTCTCTGAATGTAACCGCTATTTCTCGAAGTGGGCGGCGTGGAATCCAGTGGTCGCCTTTGTGGCTGTCCTTGCTGTCTTGTTGATCGTCAGAGCGCAAACCGCTGGTCGCGTATATCCCTTCTTGCAAGTCTCACCACACCGCTACGGCATCACCCCACATAACTGGTGGCTGACCATTACTGGAGTGAGTCTGGCCGGAATGCTCTTCTTCGCCCTCGGTTGCGTTGTGGTCTATATCATCTTTATTCAGACAATTAACGGATCGCGGGTCGTTCTCCTGCTCTGGCGTACCCGTCATGCGATGACCGGCGGCATACGCATCGCCGACCCCGATGGCTACCACGGCTGGTCGGAGGTGCGGGGAATACTTTTGGCAACTTGGTCGTTGATTATTATCCACGGTGTCTGTCTCGCGATGGTCGGGCTATCGCTGCCTCGTCGTCAACCAGTCGCGCTCGTTCTCGCTCCGTTGCTATTTCAGTGGATCGTCGTCTCGCCGGTGTATATGCTGCTGCCTTTTTGGATTACCAGGCGCCACGTTACTGGGTGGAAGCGATCCGAACGCGCCCGTCTTCGCCAGCTAAGAGCGGCAGAGACCAGCGATGCGGAGCAACGGACCCTCGAACAACAGCTAGCTGACCTGCGCAAGGTACGGGTAAATCCGTTTTCGGGTATAGTGCAGCGATTGCTGTACTACGTTGGCACGATTGCGAGCGTGGCTTTTGTGTTCGATATTATTCAACACCTATATAATTAATGCATATGAAGCCGCCTTTGCCAACCACTGAGCTGCGCGAGCTAGTTGATTCGTACACCAGCGACTGGGGGCCTGTCGCATGGCGTAGCCTCAAGTCGAGCGAGTTCCGATGCGAAGATCGGAGCGCCGGCTGCATGCTCTATGCGCTCGCATTGATTGAGGCAGACTCACTGACTATGCGTCGAAGGATCTCCGCTATCGGCGCTGATCGCGTGGAGGAGCTACTAGAGTTCATAACGATATGGCTCGCCGAGGAGGGAGAGCATTCACGCGCCCTCACGCAGATGGCGCGAATGCACGGATTTGAGCCGACTTCCCTAGCTACACGAAAGACGACCCGCGATCTTCGGACGCTATTGACGTGGCCGATGCTTTACGTCGTGCGCGAGTTGCGCGGGATCTGTGCGGCATATTGCATGCTTGGTGCGATGCAAGAGCTGATTGCCCTCACGACTTACCATCATCTGGCGTCTGAATGCGAGGACCCCGAGATTCGCGCCGTGCTTAAGGCGATCGCTCGGCAAGAGTCGCACCACATGAGATTTTATCGGCGTGCGGCTGAGCTGTTTCTGCGTGACTCGAAGGCGGCACAACGAAACACTCGGATCTTGATCAAGCGACTGTGGCAGCCACCGGGACGTGACCTGTTGGGGACCGGGAACTACGAGGTCATCTTTGGGCCGCTCCTGACTGATTCCCGATATGCGACGCGCATGCTAAGAGTGGATCAGATCGTAGACGGGCTTCCCGGTCTGAATGGGATACGCGTGGCCGCCGATTATCTCGACAGACATGGATTCCGTTATGAGACTCCCGAAGCATACGATCCCAATGGTGAGGGTGATGACTAAGTCCGAAAACGTTCTAGACAGTGGCTCGGGTCCAGTGGTGTTGTGCCTGCATGGATTTCCGGAGAACCGTGAAGTATTTGACACACTAACGGAGCAATTGGTGGCCGACGGTTTCCGTGTCATCAGGTTTAACCAGCGAGGTTACACGGACGACACTACGTCAGGCCGACGCTGTGACTACACGGTGAGACGACTTGCAGCTGATGCGATCCGTATTATGGATGAACGTGACATCAGATCGTGGACCGTGGTCGGGCATGACCTCGGGGGACTCGTCGCCTGGGAGATAGGCCGGGTGGTGCCCGATCGAACGAAGTCGCTCGTGATCGTGAGCGTACCCCATCCGGCGGCTTTTGTACTTTCTTTGATTGATGTGAGACAAATAGTGAGAGCTTGGTATTTTGTGCTCGCACAATGCACTGGGGCCGCGACAGCGATGTACTCGCCATCAAAGCCAGCGTCGCGCGACCGTCTCGCTGCGGGTCTTGCGCGACGCGGTCTGCCGCGGAACAAATCGGCACGTTATCTAGACTACTTGGCGATTGGGAATCGATTCGTCGGTGCAATCAAGTGGTATCAGGCAATGCCGTTCTCGCCGCTGTCGTCGACTTTCTTCCGTGCCAAGGGCGATGTGCATATTGTGTGGGGCCGGAACGATGCGCTCACTGGACGCCTCTCGATAGTTCTGAGCCGACTCTTTGTGAAAAAGCGCCAGCTCAAGATTACAGAAATTGACAACGGAACACACTGGCTCGTAGACCAGCGACCCGAGGAGATCACAAGAGCCGTCATAGAGGCTCATCGTTGCCATTCATAGACACGTCGCACAAGTGCCATTGGGCGCCATCGTGCGAGCGGCCTGTTCGGGCTGGCGGCGCCTCAGCCTATATCCCACGCCGCGCCGGTTGATAATCCACCGTTCGCCGCCGGCAGCGAGCTTACTGCGTAGGCGGCTGGCGTGGCTGTCGAGCGTTCGGGTCGAGCAGACAACGGGGTATCCCCAGACGGCCCGCAATAGCTCCTGCTTGCGGAAGACCCGCTGGGGATCGCTGGCGAGGTGAACGAGTAGCTGGTACTCCATGTGGCGTAGATCAAGGCGCTTGCCGTGAAGGCTCGCCGTGTAGGCATCGGTGTCGATCGCCAGCGGGCCGACCTGGAGCACCTGTCTACGCTTGGGGCCGTCAGCTCGACGCAGGACGGCCCGTAGCCGGGCTCGCAGCTCCAGGTAGCGGGTTGGGCGGGGCAGGAAGTCATCAGCGCCCGCCTCAAAGGCCCGGAGCAGATCGGGCTCGTGGGTGTTCGGGCTGAGCACGATCACCGGCACATCCTCCTGCCACGGGGAGGCGCCTGGGTCGCTATCGCGGATCTTCCGCAGCAGTTCCAGGGCGCCGTGTGGGGTGTCCAGCTCTCCGAGCACCACGAGTCTCGGGGGTTCCCTGCCCGCCAGTGTTTCGGCGTGGGTGGTGCTGAGCGCGAGCTTGGCGTGGTCCTCGTCGGCGACCAGTTGGTCAACGATTGCCTGGCCGAGATCACGGTCGGCCTCGATGACGAGAATCGGCTCGCGCTCGCTGTTTGTCCTCGGCTCCGGTCTGGGCTGATTGATGGTGACGCATGGTTCGTTCATGGACGATGGCGGCTGGCGCCTCATAGCGACGTTGTCCGATCCAGCTTGGCACGATAGGTCGAGGGTGAAACCCCGTAGCGGCGCCGGAACGCGCGAGCGAAGTGAGGCGACTGGTGAAAGCCGACTCGCTGTGCCACCTCACGCACCGTGATCGAGGGCGTGGACAGAAGCCGGGCAGCGGCTTCCAGGCGCCTACCAACGAGGTCGTCGTGGAAGGTGGTGTCGCCGAACTGCGCGTAGATGCGCTGTAGCTGGCGAGGGGAAATGGCGAGGGCCTTGGCAACGCTCGCCACAGTCAGCTCGCTGCGGTAGTAACGCTGAACTGTCACGCGCGCGAGCAGATACAGCCGGCGACGCTCACCGAAAGTAGACGGCCGTTGAGGCATGTGCGCTACTTGGCCTCCCTGCTTCGGCGCTGCTGCCGGCGGGCTTTGATGGCCGGCGGTGCGCCTCGGAGGCCGAAGTAGGCCGCGAGCACCTGCCGGACGCGCTCGACACCGATGCCGACCTGCTCGCCGGTTGCCTTGAGTCTGCGGCCCTCCACGACGCGCAGGCGGAAGACCTCGAGGTTACGCTCGTTCACCGATCGCTCGATCCCCTTGGTGTGCGGTTTTAGCCTCATGCCGTGCCGGCACAGCGCACGGAGGATGTCGTAGAGCGCCTCGGGGGTGATCTCGGAGTGCCAGATCAGCTCTCGATAGGTGTGATCGAGTAGCCAGTAGGTGGTGTTGATGCCGCCGCGGTGCAGGCAGGCCAGCGTGGTGGGCTCAAGGCCCATTTCGGAGAGACGCATGGTGGCCTCTCAGATGGTGATGAGGTCGAGGGAGTCGAGGCAGCGCGCGCAGCGCGAGGCCCCGATGAACTCATCCAGGCGGTAGATCACGCCCTGGGCCTCCAGATAGGTGAGGGCGTCGCTGATGGCCTCGGGCTCGATGTCGTATAGCTCGCGTTCGAGCTGTTTCAGCGACCAGCGCTGGCGGTGGTCGCTGCGGAGTAGTTGCAGCACTACGGCGCGCTGCTCAACGTACGTGTCGCTCTCTGGCCTATGATTGGCTGGCATGGGAGATTGTTCCTCCTGTGTACGGCCCCGGCTGCCCCCAAGCGGCCGGGGTCACTTTTACCCTTTTCGTCGTCAAGGTCTACCAGCCGCCCAGGACGCCAAAAATCCCGCCGGGTTTTGCCGGATTTTCCGGTAAATGGGCGGCTTGTGGTCGAAGGATGGCTGTCCCTCGGTGCGGCGCGTAAACTAGCGCACTCGTGGATCTCTGCGAATGAGTAAACCACCCGAGTAACAGCAGCTAACAAGGGATTTTATGACAGTGCGACCACCATCGGCTTGCCAGTGCACGGCTCACGATGATTAGCCTGCCCCACACCTTGCCATATCGCGTTGTGATCCGGTTTGCTTGGGGGCGGTCCAGGCCCCGGCCCCTCCGGGGGGTCTGGGCCGCTCTGTCCCTCGGATTGGAGGCCCTGGTATGGCAATCGTGTTGAATCGGGCACAACGCAACGCGGTGTATGGCTTCATTGTCAGCGACCTGGCCGAGGCCGGGGACCTAGCATTGGTGCTGGCAGCCGATGAAATCAATCGCGCCCGGTGGCTGCGCCGCAACTTCGAGCAGGCCGCGCGGCTGCTGGATCAGATCGGGTGGGAGAAGGTGGGCTCCCGCGAGCGCTACGAGGTGGAGCTGGGCGACGCCGACGTGCTGGCGCTGTTCGGCCGTTTGCATGAACGGGCGAGCCGGGTCATCGATGACGCGATCAGCGAGTTCGCCCGCGCCATGCTGTCCGACGCGTTCTGCGTGGCCGAGGTCGCCAGCCGGACACTCGCGGGCCAGCGCGAGGCGCCTTTGCGGCTCCCCCGGCTGTGGCTGATCGAGGGCGGACAGCCGGAGCAGTAGCCGAGGCGGCTACTCCGTGTCGGCGGGCGGCTGGAGTCCTTGCACCAGCTCGGTGAGTCGCTTGAGGCCAACCTGCGTATCGCGGTGGCTTGCGGCCAGGTCGCGCCGCAGCCGGTCGAGCTCGCCGAGTACCTGCTGCTCGAAGGATGCGCCGCCCACGTCTCGCCCGGCCAGCTTGAACAGCTCGGCAACGTTGACGTCGAGGATGCCGGCCAGCTTGGTGATGACCTCGTCGGCTGGCGGGCCGTGCTCGCCGTTCTCTAGGCGAGACAGGTTGCCGGGGCTCATGGGGATGCGCTCGGCTACTTGGCGCTGAGTCAGCTTCTTGGCTCTGCGCAGCGAGCGCACACGAGCGCCGAAGGCATGGGCGCGCTCAGCTTGAGATGGAGGGCGACGGATGGGCATACCCCTGGGTCTACAACCGCCCCCCGCCCGATCCCTTGCTCGTCTTGCGCATCATGCGCCATGCTCGCTAATGTACACGCCGCGTTCTACTCCCACGCGCTTGCGGGCAGGGCAACCCCGGCACCGCTCCCAAGCCCACCACCGACAAGGAGACGACCAGCCATGCAGATGTTCTTATCCCTGCTCAACGCCTGCCGTCGCATCAAGAGAGCCGGCATCGCGACAGACTCGCGCGAGGGGTCTGCGCTATCCGTATCGCTCGCCCTGCTGGTTGTGGTGGCGTCAGTGTTGGCCGGGTGTGGCTCGACCGCCTCATCCCTTCCGCCCAATCCGGCCACGACGCCCTCGCCTGCCGCCGTTGCAACCACTACCCAGGCAGCACCAGCTCCGGCGCCGGCAACGAGCACCTCAGCCGCAACACCGAACACGAGTGGGTCACCGAGCTTTGTGGTGAACGCCACGACGCAGGATGGCGACAAGGTCAAGATCGAAGGCTGGTTTGGGTCACCTTTGCCAGCCGGTGAATCCGATATCGATCAAACTGCGTTCAGTGAATGTCCGCCGCCGGCAACTGACGGGCGAGCCATCGTCGTTCATCTTGATCTGGCAACCACACTTGAAACGAGTCTGTCCGGGGAAGTCGAACTAAACACCGGCAGCGCTGTGGCTGGCACTGACTATGTCATGGGCTATGGCTCAGGTGCCCAATGCGAGAGTGAGGCGGAGGGCACCGGCGCGAAGCTCGGCACTCTACAGCCTCACCAATCGACGGACTTTACGATGTGGCTCGTCTCTGTGAATGCGATCACACCCAATGATCAACATCCCTCGGAAAAGGTACTTGGGGCTAGGGATTGGGTTATGGAATTGCCCCAGGTGACAGTCGATGGTTCATCCAGCCTTGACGGACACCTGAGTGCTACCGGGCCTCGGGTGGTGACGTGTGAAACTGGTGGCCCCCTTCCTTCTCGCTCTGAATACGTCGCGCCTATTGGTAGTACGTCGAAGCGACTGCATCTAGCAGTCTGTCCTGCTACGTCGTAGGACTGCTATAGACGGCAATATGGCCAAGTTCGACGGGGCCGACTATTGCCGCCACGGTTCACGTTTAACGGGCGATACGAGCGGAGCTACGAGAGGGTAGTCATAGACTTCACCACCTGGGTGCAGCGCAACAAGAATCCGGTAACTGGCCGCTGCAAAGAGAGATGCTTCGCCGTGTAGTTCAGCACCGGGCTGCGCCCGCGTCGTACCTTCACGGCGCAGCCATGCTTGCCAATAATCTATTAGTTCGGCGTGATGGGAGGATGGAGAGGTCCGCCAGCGATTCTCTCTGAGGTCATATTGATCGACGCTGTGGGCGAGCTGCGGGCGCTCGCCAACCGGAATCGGAAAAACCTCGCGCACGACCAGGGCAGCGGCAAACAGCTCATACCGGGAGTAGTTGGTGTTTGGGTGCAGAAATACTTCCGGCTTAGCCAGCGCTTCGTCACAGCAGTCGGCGAGACTGAGCGCGCCCCGCAGCGAAACCATGTCACAGCGTTCGTTCGTCCGTCGCTTTCTCATCCATCCGAACACCAGGCTCATCCATGTTTTGTCAGCGGCGTCGTCCATACGCCGATATAGCTCATCGGCCTGTGGATCTACTTCGCCGAGCGCAGAGTTATAGATTTGGGGCGTATCCCTTCCTGGCATACCAGTAAGTGTAAATCTCCTGGTAGTCACTCTGCAAGCATCAGCGGTTTTATCTGCCTTGGCGACCACTACCCAAAGTAAGCCGATGCCAGACCACGGGTTGCTCGTCAATGGGCTTTTTGCCACGTTGATTAAAATACTCGCTGATGACGGTGCGTATAGGTTTATCGTCGACACTGATGGCGCGAGAGAACTTCTGGTAATATATTGCAAGCATCTCTTCCATCTCTATCCGTGCGCTTTGTACTTGATTCGGGTCCTCGCCAAACAGGTCTCGCAGTGTGTGAAGCAGCTCCCAGCTCGCGAAGGCTGTGCGTGTAAAGACGTCAGGGCCGGAAGTCCCATATCTTGGGGTTACACGCAGAAACCACGGGAACCACTGCTCGGAGTAAAACGTCTCCAAGGGCGTTAACGTATCGGTTGTACTTTTGCGTTGATCTGCGGACATTGCGCCCCATACTGCCGCAACTTCTCTAATGGGCGGCTGGAATACCTCAAGCCGATCTAGCTGACTACCGAGCCGTGTCTCTTGCCATACTGTCGTATATGTGGCCCGCCATTTAGCGAACCGTTGCTCAAACTCATCACGGGCGATAACAAAGCGGGCACAAGGCTCAAAAAAGAAATCTCCGGCCGGGGGCAAGCTGCCATCCCCATTACTCGGAAACTTGACGCCGTAGCGGCGCTCCGCTAGGACTCGATCATTGAAGCGAGTAACAAAGGTTGTACCGAGCGCGCCGTAGTGGAGCTGAGCTATGCGAAATCGGAGTCGCCCAAGAGTGGGCAATAGGGCGGGCGCGACCTCCCACCCTGCCGGATGCATAGGCCAGCCCTGAGAATAGCTTGACGACAGCCAACTGTTATCGGGAGACGGCTCACGATTGAGATAGTGGTAGATTCGCTCCAGCACGATGAGCCGAGCGTATTTGTAGCCATTGCGATCAAGGTCAGGATAACTCTCTTCGAGTTTGCGAATCCGTTGTTCAACTTTTTGGCCCTCGTACTTCGGTGATGCGCACATGACTGCTTGAGCCGCCTCCTTTAGGCGAGCTTCGTGTAGCTCGTCAATCGCCGCCGTGATTGCCGCGTGGGCGGCTGCGGCGAGCTGATCGAAGCTGGTTCGCCGCCCTGCCCGCCGACGCACCTCTGGCGCCTTCAAGATGACGTGGTAGTGCTTCAAGGCGTCGAGGCCCATAGACCGCCGTTTGGGCCCGCCGAGCTCAGCGAGTGCGTGGTACAGAGGCTCGGCCTTGATGTCGTCACCTGGCTTAGGCATCGATCAAAATGCCTGTCCCCAAAGTTCCCCAAGAGCGTTGAGGCGGCAGGCTACTTTGCAGAAAATAGTGAGTTCGTCCTTGCGGACCCGCTTCGAACCTTTCCCAAGGAGCCCGATTCCTCATGCACCACATCGTATCCAGCAATCCAGTAGCAGTCATCCGTCCCGACCAGTCACTGAGCATCCACATGGCTGGGGCCCGATGAGCCCGCCCCCCAACCCCGACTTGCCCTGCGAGGGCTGCTTCCTCTACGAGCGCCGTGGCGTCTGTCCGGTGGCGCGCGAGGCATACGGCTTGGAGACGCCGGCCGAGGTGCAATGGCGAGCCGAAGCTCTGCACGCTGCCGTGCTACAGGACGCCGGGACTGTCCCCGGCCTTCGGGAGCTGATGCGCCTCGACGCCCAGCGCCCGCGTCCCGTCGGCCTGCTTGTCCCGCCATCACGGCTCGTACTGCCCAGTACAGCCGCCGAGCGTATGCCCAACGACTCCCAAAAGGAGGCCATACCCCATGCCCATGCTCCCCGCACCCCTCGATGACGCGGCGGGCCTGACGCCCCGCCAGATGGCGAAGGCCAGGCGCGCGCAGACTAGTACCGAACTCGCCATCTTCGACCACAGACTCAAGGCCCGTCTACGGGCAGAGGTCGATCAGCTCGACGGTCAGGCCCTGGCCGATGCCTCCCGCGCATCGCTGGAGGAGGAGCTGGACCTCCTCGACTACGGCATGGCCCGTGCTGGCACGTCTGCCGCCAGGCTGGACCTTGTCGCCCGCCACGTCGAGCGTATGGCCACCATCAACAACCGCCGGATCACCCGGCGCTTCGGGTGACCGTCATGCTTATCGCCCTCATCGCACTCATCGCCGGCACGCTCGGCGGCACCGCTGCTGGCGCGCTGGCAGGCTGGTGGACGACCCGCCGCCTGTCCCCCGAAGCCAGGCTGGTTGACCAGCTCGACGTCGATCCCGATGTAGAAAGTGAGATCAAGCAGGCCGCACGCCAGTGGGCGGAGGTCTGCGGTCAGCCCAGGGCCGCACCGCTGGTGGCTGACAAGCTCCGACTGACTTACCTGTTGCAGCGACGGCGGGAGCGCCGTCGTAGTCGGAGGTGGTCGCTGTGATCTGGCTCATCATCACCGTGGTGGTGCTGGTGGTGGGTTGGCTGGTCTGGAGCCGCAGCGACCAAACGCCAGATGCGGGCACCTATCAGACAAGGGTGGCGCTATACCTCATCCGCCGCCGTCTCGACTTGTCTCAGTTCAAGGTCGAAACGAAACAGGACGGCGCACACCTGCGGCGCGAGCTGCGTGATGAACTCAATGCGTTGGAGAAACGGGAGCGGAAGCTGTGAACCACACCGGCCCACCGTCGTGGGAGCGCCTCGTCTGGTGGCTGATCGCCGCCGTCATCGGCCTTGAGCTACTAGCCGGCGTGCTCCCGCGGCTGCTGGTGCCGCTCGTGGTGCTGGCGATCGTCGTCGTCGTTGTCCGCCTCGTCTGGTGGTACACGCAGTTATAAAAATCACTATGAACGCACCTCTTTACCCCTGTCATTGTTGACGTAGATAGAAAATGTGTTGACTTATAAACAAATTGTGTGGTAAATTAGTTGTGTAGTCACTTCACAAATTGTAACAGGTGACTTGTGAAATCGCTTCACAACTAACAAGTGAGAGGAGGTGAGCGATGGGACGACGTAAGCCAAGGAGTATCAAAATCCGTGAGGATCGGTTGAGCAAGCTCGATGGGACCAAGATGGAGGTCGCTATTTGGCTGCTCGCCAAGGGCAAGGTCGAAGATCGCACCCAGCGCTCACAGCCTACCCCGCCAACCAGTGATGAGGTGAATATTCCGGCTGCTGATGTGGGCGGGGGTGAACGCCCCGATACGCAGGAGGCCACGTAATGGTGGCGGCAGCGATCCTGGGTGGTGTGGTGCTGGCGCTCGGCGGGGGGCTCGTTGCATCGCTCATTAATCGCGGACGGCGTGTCCCAGGCATGGAGAGTGTCGAGCTGCGCTTTGGAACGGATATCAGCGAGAACGCGGTGTGGGGGGTGCTCGGTTGTATCTCGGGTTTGCCGACTGCCGCGCAAGTGGTGTTGGAGCTGGTCGGCGACGCCGACGGTATCCGCCACTACTTGCACGCTGAGCCTGGGACGCTCGGGATACTGCGCGCCCATTTGCGGGGTCTGCTGCCCGGTGTGCGGCTGGAGCCGGTAGAGCCGACCACGACGGACAAGTGGCGGATGGCGGCACGGGTGCGCTGGGGTGGTCGTCACCCGCTGTTGCGCACTGATCGCAGTGGTGAGTCGGCGGCAGCACTCCTCGGTGCGCTGTCTGATCTGCATGGCGGTGAGAAGGTGATGGTGCGCTGGACGCTGCGCCCGGCGCGTGGGCCGTATTTGCCGGAACGGCAGTCGCGGTCGCAGGCTCGTAACCAGGGGCTTCTGGTGCGGTTGTTCTCCGAGCAGCCAATCGACCCGGCGCATCTGCCGGCGCTGCGCTCCAAGTACAGCGGGCCGGTGCTCCACTCCCGTGCGGTGGTGGCAGTTGCCGCGGGCAGCGAGGGACGGAGCGTGAACTTGTTGACGCGGGTAGCGGCGGTGCTGCGCGCACAGTCCGGCCTGCGTGGTCATCCCGTGATGCGCTATTGTCGCTCGGCCCGTGTGCAGCGCTTCGTGGAGCGGGTGCCCCTCGGCAAAGGCAGCCGGTTCTCACCGGCCGAGCTTATGGGCCTGATTGGCTGGCCGATCGATGCGCCGCGGGTGCCGGGCCTGGTGCTCGGTGTCGCTCCCCAGCTACTTCCTCCGGCGCGGCTTCCGCGTAAGGGCGGCCGGGTGCTGGCGTACTCCACCTGGCCGGGGATGGAGAAGCGACCGCTGGCGCAGCCGCTCGTTGGGGGGCTTAGCCACATGGTTGCTGCTGGTCCTTCGGGAGTCGGCAAGTCCGCACTACTGGCGTCTGCGGTGGCCCAAGACCTGGCAGCCGGTCGTGGCTGCCTGGTACTCGACGGGAAGGGCGATCTCGCCGAGGAGATCCTGCGGCTGGTGCCCGAGGGTCGTGAGGTGATCGTGCTCGATCCCGGCCGGCCGGGGCCGGTGCCGGGGCTGCGGGTGTTCGGCGGTGGTGACCCGGAGCTGTCCGGTGATCTGGTGCTCGGCATGTTCCGCTCGATCTTCATTGACTCGTGGGGGGTACGCTCGGATAAGTGGCTGCGCGCGGCGCTGGTGACGCTGGCCTATGACCGCTCGGCCACGCTTGCCGACCTGCCCTTCTTGTTCGCCTCGGACTCGTTCCGGCGGCGCCTAACGGGACGGTTGCAAGACCCGCTGTTGAAAGCGACGTGGGCGCAGTTTGAGGCGCTGAGCCCGGAGGGCCGCGCCCAGCAGCTCGGGTCGCCGCTCGGGAAGGTCAACGAGCTGGTCGGCCGGCGGGTGGTGCGCTCGGTGCTGGCTCAGTCTGAGCCGAAGTGGGACATGCGCGAGGTGCTGCGCCGCGGGCAGGTGGTGATTGTCTCGCTGTCGCCGGGGGTGATCGGCTCGCCGGCCTCGAGATTGCTGGCGGCGCTGGTGATCCACGAACTCTTCCAGGCTGTGCAAGCCCGCTCCCAGGTGCCGGCCGTCAAGCGTCGTCCGTTCTACGTCTATGTCGATGAGCCCAAGGTCTTCACCGATATCCCGATGCCGTTGGACTCGCTGTTCGAGCTGGCGCGCGGCCTCGGTGTTGGCCTGACGCTCTCCGCGCAGTCGATCAGCCAGCTCCCAACCGATCTCGCCCAGGCGGCGCTCACCAACGCCGCGACACTCGTGGCCTTCCGCCAGAACGCCGACGACGCCAAGCTGCTGGCGCGGGAGCTGCCGGGCGTGAGCGCCGAGGAACTACAGGCGCTCGGGCGCTTTGAGATCGCGGCGCGTATCGGGCTCGGCCCGGGTGATGTCAGCCCGCCAGTCACCGGCCGTACCGTGGCACCACCGGAGTCGATCAGCGACCCCGAGGCGGTGCGCCGGGAATCGGCCGCGCGCTACGGCAACGACCCCAAGCAGGTCGACGCGGTGCTACTGGAGCGCCACGGTCTTGGCGACAGCGACCCAGCGAGCGGGGATAGCGAGGCTGGTGAGTCGCTGCTGCGCCGCCGCCGGAGGCAGGCACCGTGAGCCGCGGACTACTCCTCCAAAATGTGCCGCTCGCTGTGCCGCTCGCCTCGCCGGTCGCCTTGAGTCACGATCGCCATTCGCCCTTGTGGCATGGGGCTTTTCGGCAAATAACGCCAGGGGCTCTTGCCCTTGTGCTGCTTGTGTTGTTGTCCCGTGCGGGGGGCTGGTCGTGAGTCGGGTTAGTGTTCCCCGGCTGGTGGCGTTGGCTGATGGGATGCCCCTCCTTGAGAGGCAGATCGTGGAGACGGTCGCTCGCCTCACCTTGGTCAGTGGTCGGCAGCTCTCTTATTTATTTTTTTATTTTTATTTATATATTTCTGATTCTGCTGCTGCTTCGCCTGCTACTCGCGCTCGTCAGGCTCGCCGGGTACTGGCTCGGCTGGTGGAGCAGCGGGTACTCGACCGCTTGGAGCGCCGTCAAGGAGGGATCGGCGGCGGTTCCTCGGCGTGGGTGTATGCGCTCGGCCCAGCCGGGCGGCGGATGGTCGCCTATTGGGCTGGTGAGGGTCTGCCACGATCGCGCGGCGCGCACGAGCCTGGTGCGACGTGGACAGCGCACACGCTGGCCGTCAGCGACCTATACGTTCGGCTGCGGCAGGCGGAGCGGGCCGGGCGGGTGGAACTGCTGGACTTCGACGCCGAGCCCGCTTGCTGGCAGCGGTATTCACGGCTCGGTGGCGCGGCGGGGGTGCTCAAGCCCGATGCGTTCGTGCGGCTCGGTGTCGGCGAGTTCGAGGACTCCTTCTTCGTGGAGGTGGACCTGGGCTCCGAGCACCGCGGCCAGTTGACCCGCCAGCATCACGCCTACAGCGAGTATTTCCGCTCCGGCGAAGAGCAGGCCAAGACCGGGGTGTTCCCCGGCGTGCTGTGGATCGTGCCCGACGCGCAACGGCTGGCGCTGCTCACGGACATCCACCGGGGGCTGCCCGAGCAGACGCGGCGGCTGTTCACGGTCGCCACCAGCGAGCAGGCCCTTGACGTGCTCTGCGGCCCGGCCTCGGAGGCTACGGCGGCAGGAGGCGCAGCATGAGCGCGGCGACTACCGAGCGCCCGGTGATGTATGGCGATGCGAAACGCTGGCTGCTGCTGCACGCCGATAGCCTCAAGCTGCTGCCCGAGCTACCCGAGAACTCGGTGGAGGCGATCATCACCGACCCGCCGTATGGCATTGGCTTCGCCGGCGAGGCATGGGACGGCGGCACGCTGACCGACGCCGCGACGTTTCAGGACTGGACGAGCGCATGGGCGGCTGCGGCGCTGCGGGTACTCAAACCGGGCGGCTGGCTGGCAGCGTTCGGCACGCCGCGCACCACCCACCGGCTGGTCGCCGGAGTGGAGGACGCCGGGTTCGAGATCCGCGATCAACTGCTGTGGCTCTACGCCAACGGTGTGCCCAAATCCCACCGCCGCGTTGACGGGCTCGGTAGCACGCTGAAACCGGCCTACGAGCCGATCCTGCTGGCCCGCAAACCGCTGGAAGGGACGACGCTCGACGCCAACCTGGCGCTGCACGGCACCGGGGCGCTTCAGATCGATGCGGCGCGTGTCCCGAACCGTGCGGGCGGCCCGGGGTTCTGGCCGGCGAACGTCACGCTCACGCACGGTTCACGGTGCCGGCCCGGACGCTGCCAAGCGGACTGCCCGGTCGCCTTGATCGACAGCGAGCCTCGCCCCGGCCGGGAGATCAGCCGCTTGTTCTACACCTCGAAGGCCAGCCGCCGGGAGCGCGAGGCCGGCTGTGAGGCGCTGGCGCTCACCGAGGTGCCGATCTACCCGCGCGGGCCGGGTTCGGTGCGACTGGTGCGCAATACCCATCCGACGGTCAAGCCGCTGGCGTTGATGCGCTGGCTGACGCGGCTGCTCTGCCCACCGGGCGGCACGGTACTCGACCCCTTCACCGGCAGCGGCTCCACTGGTGCGGCCTGTGCGATCGAGGGCCGGCGGTTCATCGGCATCGAACGCGACGAGCGGTATGTGCCGATCGCACGGGCGCGGCTTGAGCACTGGTCCGCGGAGGCCCGGAAATGAGGGGAAGCGTTGGTGCTGGATGGCTGCACGGCGTGCATAACGACCACGGTGAAAACCAGCCGCGTCGTCGTGCGCGCCGCAACCCCATCCAATCCAACAAAACGGAGGTACTTGGCGATGACCAAGGCACAAGAGGTCTACGAGAAGATCGAGGCGATGATTGCCTCGGGCGAGGTCAAGAAGGCTGATGCCTTCAAGACCCTCGCCGAGCAGTACGGCCAGCCGGTCGACAGCCTACGCGGCGCCTACTACCAGCACAAGCGCGTGCTGGACAATGGCGGCACAGCCCCTACCGGCAACGGTGGCGGGACTCGTCGCACCAGGCGACGCGAGACGACCAGCGAGACAGCGGTCGAGTCGGCGATCACGACACTCAAGCGAGCGATCGAGAGTATCGACGCGGAGATCGAGGTCGCCCAGGAACGAGCCACAGAGGCCCAGGCAGAGTACGAGGCGATGCAGGCCAGCGCCGATGAGCGCAAGGCCAGCATTACCGAGAAGATCACGCTGCTGGAGCAGTCCTCTTAGCCGTAAGGCTCACTCGCAAGACAACATGGGGCGGGTGGCTCAAATCCAATTGATTTGGGCCACCCACACTTACCACCTCACCAAGGGGATGAAATATAATAAAGGGAAAGACGGTAATGGTAATTGTGAAGTGATCGCACAACCATTTTAAGATACACGGTTAACATTTGTCACAGTATGTAATACAATGGAGGTAGTAAACAGGAATGACACATGACAGAAGTACAGGCACGAGAACTCGGACGATTGGTCAAACGGGCTCGCAGCGCTCAGGGGTTGACGTTGCGCGCGCTGGACGAGTTGACCGGCGTGTCCTACGGCTGGCTCGGCATGTTGGAGCGCGGCAAGATTACCAAGCCAGCGCCGAGCAAACTGACCAAGGTAGCCGAGGCACTCGACATACCGATGGAGCGGATCGACCGGATGACCCGCGGGAAGGTCTCCAGCGACCTGCCGGCGATCCGCACCTACTTTCGCACCAAGTACAAGCTCGACCCGCAGGAGATAAGACAGATCGAAGACGTCTTCGATCTGATTCGCCGCAACCGCCGCGAACACCACGGCGGAGAACTCCACGACTGATGCACGCACGGGTGGGTGCGACCGGGCCACAGGCACCCCGACTGGTGCAACGCCTGCGCGCCCTCACCCCAGCATGGTCAGTAACCCGCCGCGAGGCGCGTTGGGTCGCAGAACAGCAAGCTAAGCTCCTACTCGCCGAAGCACACGTCACCGCCCCGCCGGTCCCTGAGCGAATCGTCAGTGACCTCGACGGCGTGAGGGTCTACCCATTGGCGCAGGTGCCTGTGAAAGGACTCATGGGCGTCAGCAAACCGAGCAGCCGCGGTGGCGACATCCTGATCGACAGCACCCTGCCGCCGGACGAGCGGCGCGTGACACTCCTGCATGAACTGAAACATATCATCGACGGTGGGCATACCACCCGGCCGCGGCAGGCCGGCAGCCACAGCAGCAGTGAAGGGCTCTGCACCGACTTCGCGCTGAGCGTGCTGTTGCCCGCGCCGTGGCTGCGCGACGACTGGCAGGCGGGACACCGCAGCGTCAGCGCGCTGGCCGAGCGCTACCAAGTGCCCGTCGAGGCGGTCGCACATCGCCTGCACGCTCTCGGACTCTTGAAAGGAAGGCCACGACGCCGTGGCCGCTCGTATTGCCAGTGGCAGCCGCACACCAAGCACACTAAGAAAAGGAGAAACGCGCAATGACACTCACCATCACCAAGAACAAACCCGACACCGCTTCGGCGGATGCCGTCAAGCGAGCCGTGCTATACCTGCGAGTCAGCTCACGCGACCAGCTAGAGACAGACTACGACGACGATGGCCTGTCGATCGCTGCACAGCGGGAGCGCGGTACACAGAAGGCAACTGAGTACAACGCTTCGGTCGTTGATGACTACATCGAGCGGGCCGAGTCGGCCAAGACCAATGATCGCCCGGCCCTCAACGCCATGCTCAAACGGATCAAGGAGCAGCGCGACGTCGATTACGTGATCGTCTGGAAGGTCGATCGCTTCGCCCGCAACCGCCGCGATGACGCCAACATGCTGTTCGAGATCGAGCTGGCCGGCGCCCGGCTCATCAGCGTCACCGAGAACATCGACCAGACACCAGCCGGCCGGCTGATGCACGGCATGTTGGCCAGCTTCGCCGAGTATTACAGCCGCAACCTCGCCAACGAGGTGCTCAAGGGCGCGACCGAGAAGGCCAAGCGTGGCGGCACACCCGGACGCGCTCCACTTGGCTACCTGAACACCCGAGAGCAGCTCCCACAGGGCGGCGAGGTCCGCACCATCGTCATCGACCTGGAGCGCGGCCCGATCGTCAGGTGGGCGTTTGAGACCTACGCTACCGGCCTCTACAGCCTCAACGAGATGGTGATGCTTCTCGAGGCCCGCGGCCTACGCTCGCGCGGGGATCGCCGCCGCACCCCGAAGCCACTGAACCTCTCTAGCGTTCACGACCTGCTCTCCAGCCCCTACTACGCCGGAATCGTCACCTACCGAGGCAAGCAGTACCCCGGCCGGCACGAGCCGCTCATCAGCCAGGAACTCTTCGACCAGGTCCAGGCCGTCCTCCAGGCACACTGTCTTGCCGGCGAGCGTGACCGCAAGCACCAGCACTACCTCAAGGGCACGATCCGCTGCGGCACCTGCGGATGCCGCCTGGTCTACTCCCGCAACAAAGGCAACGGAGGCCACTACGAATACTTCGTCTGCCCACGCAACCAGCGCGGCGAATGCCCCCAGGGCTACCAGCCCGTCGACCTCGTTGAGGCAGCCATCGAGGACTACTACGCTGGCGTCCCGTTCAGTGAGGCCGAACGCGAGGAAGTCCGCCGGGCGATCAGCGCGGACTTGGGTGAGCGGGTCGCCACCGCCCAGCAGGAGATCGACCGCTGCCGAGGCGTCCTGCGAGCAATCAAAGAGCAAGAACGAAAGCTCCTGAACATGCACTACGAAGACCGCATCACCGGCGAGCTCTTCGACGACGAGCAGACCCGCCTACGCCACCAACGCGAAGACGCCGAGACGCTCATCACCCGCCTGAACCTCAGCTACCAAGACATCGCCGAAACCCTCGACCTCGCCCTAGAGATCATCGGCGAAGACCTCCACGACCTCTACCAACGAGCCGACGACACCGTCAGGCGCCTGCTCAACCAGGCCATCTTCAACGCCCTCTTCGTCTGCGACGAAACGATCACCAAGGCCGAGCTGGCCGGGCCATTCGCCGAGCTACGCGACTTCCACAACACCCTCCGAGGCATCGTCAGCACCACCCCGGACTCCACGCCAGCCACCGCAGTCGCCAGCACGCTCCCCCAAAACGCCAAGGTTCCCGTCCCCTGGGGGGAACGGGAACCTTTGGACGTTGGTTCGATTAGCAACGTTTTGGTGGAGCCAACCGGGATCGAACCGGTGACCTCCGCTTGCAAAGCCCGTACTCCCCACCACTCGACCACTTCAGGGACGGCCTCCGCCTCTCAGCCTCCATCGACGGCTTCCGGCTCGGTTGAGGACTTCTGTCCACCCCCAGCCTCCTCAACCAGGCCCCGCGCCCACTGGACCGCGGCGGTCGCCCACCTCGATGCCATCTCACGCTCGACGGCGTGCACCGTGTCGTCGTCGTAGCGCAGACCAACCGCGTAGGGGGTCAGTTTGGTCTACACCATCCATCTCGTCCGGTAGCGGTGCGCCCGCTTCCCTGCACAGCTTGGCCAGACCACCGATGTCATGAATGAATGGAAACTCCACGCTGCGGGCAGCAAGAACGGCCTTGAGCGCCTTCTCAACAGCCTGCTGGGCGTGAAAGCAGACGAGCACGTCCGCTATTTCGTCGATCGGCAGCATCGCCCTGGCCCCGGCCGCGTCCGTGTCAGCGCGACGAAGAAGTTGCTCTGCGAGATCCTGCTCGCTGGCCATCAGGCCGCCAACTCCCGTCCCTCAGCCAGCGCCGCGTGGATCAGGCTCCCTCGCACATCACGCCCCTCTTGCACCCGGTGTTCACTCGCAACGATCACATCCGCGGCGAGCACCAGATCCCCCAGCACCCTACGCAGCCGCACCGACTCCAAGGCGGGATTCTCGACCTCCGGCTCGATCACCAAGAAGTCCAGATCGCTATCCCGCGTCAGCTCCCCACGCGCAGCCGAGCCGAACAGGATCACCCGCGAGCTCGGTGGCGCCGCCTCGGACAACCGACGGCCAGCCTCCGCTATCACCGCATCGTCAAGCACGCGCTCACGATACCCCGCTCCGGGGCACCCGCCCAGGCTGCGATCGCACGACTGGCCCAAATCCTGGCCCGGGCACCCCCAGGAACGCGAAACGCCCTGTGTTCACGGGGCGCAAGCGAACTCCGGGACAGGGACTCGAACCCCAAATTCGTGCTCCAGAGGCACGCGTGTTACCAATTACACCATCCCGGATCGAACGCAAGAGGATAGAGGATGGTCCTGCGGAGCCCTACCCCTGCGGCTGGGCTCCGTTGGCCGCGAAAAAGCCGGTGATCGCGTCCTCCAGGCCGGGATCGAGCACGAGGAGAACCTCATCGCCAGCCTCGATCACGGTGTCGGCCTTGGGGACAAAGCCGGAGCCGCCGCGCAGCACGGAGATGATCAGCGAGCCTTCGGGGAGGTGGATGTCCACGACGCGCTCGCCGACGGCGGGCGCACCGGCAGAGACCTCCAGCTCGATGATCTCCAGGCGCTCCTCTTCGAGGGCGAGCAGGTGCACGAGGCCGTAACGGGGCACCTCGTGCTCGATCAGGCGCAGGATCAGGTCGGTGGCCGAGACGGCGGGCTGGATCCCGAGCAGCTTGAAGTGCTCGTGGTTGCGGGGGTTGTTGACGCGGGCGATGATGCGGTCGCAGAGGTACTTCTCCTTGGCGACCTGACAGACGAGCATGTTGTCCTCGTCGTCCCCAGTGACGGCGATCACGAGGTCCGCGCGCTGGATGCCGGCGCGCTCGAGCACCCACAGCTCGGTGGCGTCGCCGTACTGGGCGGCATGCTCGAACTCCTCCTCGATCGAGAGGTAGCGGGGGCGGGCGGACTCGATCAGTGTGATCTCCTGCCCCTTGGCGATGAGCTCGCGGGCGAGGTTGCGCCCGACCTTGCCCGCTCCGACGATGATCGCGTACACGGTTAGCCCACCCCTCCGCGGCCCCGCGCGCAGAGCCTCCCGCCGGTGGGCGCGCCGCCGTGCTCGTCGTGAAGCGTGGGAACCCGGTCGTCCATCAGGGCAGCGCAGCTAGCCGACGTGCTCGACGGTGAGGGCGCGCTCGAACATCTCGATGGCGTGCTGGGTGGGGGAGATCGTGTGCAGGCCCTGCTCGCCGTACCACCCCGCGCGCGCGGGGTCCATCACGCGGGCGAGCACCTTGGGCACCGCGAAGCGCTTCTGGGCGATCTGGGCGATGATCAGGTTGGTGTTGTCGCCGTTGGTGGACGCGATGAACACGTCGGCGCGCTCCACGCCGGCCTGCACGAGCGCGTCGACCTCCAGGGCGGTGCCGATCGTGAACAGTCCGCCGGCGTCCTCCCAGGAGGTGGGCTGCCCGGCGTTAAGGCGCTCGTGGGAGAGCGGGTCCTCGTCGAGCACTGAGACCTCGTGGCCGGCTGCCAGCGCGGACTTGGCGACGGCCGAGCCGACGCGCCCGGCGCCCACGATCAGGACGAACATGGGTCGCACATTAGACGATGCCGGCGCCGGCCGGTTGTGGCGGAGGACCATCGGCAGAGGGCGCCTCGCGGCTGGGGGGAGCGGTGACGATCACCCGGCAGGGAGCTCGGGCGACGACGTAGCGGATGAGGTCCCCGGCGAAGCTCTCCAGCGGACCCCCGCGGCCGCCGAGGCTGGCTCCGCCGCGCACGCGGGAGGGCTCGGCGGCGCCGAGCACGATCGCCTCCACCCCCCGGCGGCGGGCCTCCTCGACGATCGCGTGGCCGGCGGCGCGGGCGCGGACGGTGGCAGTGGCGACGTGCACGCCGGTGTACTCCTCGCCGACGGCCTTGGCGCGGGCGAGCGCGCGGCGGGCGCGGCGGATGTGCTCCTCGGGCAGGCGCGCGTCGAGCGTGAGGGCCAGGGGGATCTCGAAGATCCACACGGCCTCGATCGTGGCGGTGTTGACGGCGGCCTCGTCGGTCGGCTCGCCGGCGACGAGCAGGGCGGCGGTCTGCACCATGTCGTCGTCGAGCGCGCCACCCTGGACGGGCACGAGAATCGAGCCGTAGTCTCGTTCGCGGGGCTGCTCGGGGCGGAGCATCTCGGGCGCAACGGTGACCCGCTGCAGGGGAGAGCTTTCGTCGAGGCGGCGGTAGAGCAGGTAGAGCACGAGGCCGGCGGCCATCCACCCGAGGCCGACGTAGCGGGCGGCGTGGTGGACGACCATCAGGGCGACCCACCCGGCGGCGGAGAGCAACGCCCCGAGCACAGCGAGCACCGGCAGGTCTCCCCCGCGGAAGCGCACCGAGAGGGGGATGCGGAACGGGCGGCGGCCGTGGGGCTCGCGGTAGCGCAGGCGCACCACCGAGAGGTGGGCGATCGTGAAGGAGAGCACGGCGCCGAACGCGTAGATCCCGACGAGGAAGTCGAGGTTCTCCGGCACCACGAGCACGGCGGCGAGCCCGCCGGCGAGCAGGATCAGCACGTAGGGGGTGGAGCGCCGTGGGTGCAGACGCCCGAGACCGGAGGGGATCTGGCGGTTGGTGGAGAGCGAGTAGGCCAGCCGCGAGAGCCCGAGCATCGCGGAGTTGGCGGCAGCGATCAGCGTCACGGCGACGACGGCTCCCATCGCGTAGCGCAGCGCCTGCTCCACGGCGTGGGGGCGCAGGCGGCTGACGAGCCCGATCACCGGATCGTCCAGGTAGCGGTGGCCGAGGGCGGAGTGGGTGCCGTGGATCGGGAAGGCGGTGACGGCGAGTAGCGCCACGCCGACGTAGGCGAGGACCAGCACCACGATGCCGCTGCCCAGCAGCCGGCGCAGCGCGCGGCGGCTGGCGCGCACCTCCCCGGCGAGGCCGGAGGCGTACTCCACAGAGGTGAACGCCATCGTGGTGACGGTGAGCGCGAAGATCACCCCCCCCCACGTGGGGGCGCTGCCGAGGTGGATCGAGGCGGTGAGGGTGTGGGGGTTGAAGTAGAGGACGAGACCGAGCGCGATCACCACCAGCTCGAGCGCGAGCGCCCCGACGACGAGCACGCCGATGCGCAGCGCGCGGCGTGAGGAGAGGCCGCGGATGTTGGAGAGCACGACGAAGGCGATGATCGCCAGGGCGAGCACGAACGCCTCGTTGCGGTTGCCCAGCGGCGCCCAGAAGACCTTGAGGTACTGCGTCGCGGAGTAGGCGCAGACCGCGATTAGGATGATGTAGTCGAGCAGGATCGCCCACCCGGCGACGAACGAGACGAGCTCGTTGAAGGCGTAGCGGGCGAACACGGTGGAACCGCCGGGCTCCTGGTGCAGTGAGGAGCCCTCGACGTAGGTCAGCGCGGTCAGCCCGAACATCCCCGCGGCGAGTAGGAAGACGAGCGGGGTGAGCCCGAGCGCGTGGTTGACGACGACCCCGAGTGAGAAGAAGACGGCGGAGGCGAGCGAGGTGTAGACGATCCCGAACAGGATCGGTGAACCGATGGTGCGGCTGAGCGTCGCCAGCGACCACGCGGAGAGCTCTGCGGCAATCCGCTCGCGCGCCGGCCCTTCAGGAGCCGCGGGCTCGAACCCCTCCCAGGGCGGGAGCCCCCCGTCGGCGGGCGAGCTCACGCTTGCCGGCCCCTGCGAGCCTCAATGTATAGCCGCCCCACCCCGGCGGCGAGGAACAGCAGCCCGAGCAGGGTGCGCGCGGAGAGCACGCCCCCCTGCCCGGCGAGCGCCTGCACCACAAGCGCGACGCCGAGCAGGACCATCAGCGTGGAGAGCGCGACGGTAGCCGAGCGGTGGAGGCGGCGTCCGGTCATCTTTCTGAGGTTATGACCTTCGCGGTTCTCCGCGGGAGCGCGGCCCGCTCGGGCGCGGGCCGGCTCCAGGTCCCGCTCAGGTGATCAGCGGGATGATCAGGATCGCGACGATGTTGGCGACCTTGATCATCGGGTTGATCGCGGGGCCGGCCGTGTCCTTGAAGGGGTCCCCGACGGTGTCGCCGGTGACCGACGCGGCGTGCGCGTCGGAGCCCTTGCCCCCGAACGCGCCGTCCTCGATCAGCTTCTTGGCGTTGTCCCACGCGCCGCCGCCGGCGGTCATCAGCACCGCGAAGAAGAAGCCAACCACAATCACCCCGATCAGCAGGCCGCCGAGTGCCTGGCGGTCGATCAACCCGACGATCAGGGTCAGCCCGATCGGCAGCAGCGAGGGCAGGATCATCTCGCGCTGGGCGGTGCGGGTGACGATGTCCACGCAGGTCGCGTAGTCGGGCTCTTCGGAGTAGTCCATGATCCCGGGGTGCTCGCGGAACTGGCGGCGCACCTCCTCCACGACCGCGCCGCCGGCGCGGCCGACGGCCTCGATCGAGAGCGAGGCGAACAGGCAGACCATCAGCCCGCCGAGGAGCAGCCCGATCAGCACCGGCGGTTCGTTGATGCCGAACGAGATCGTGTGTTCGAGCTTGTTTTCGAGTTCTTTCTGGAACCCGGCGAACAGCACGACGGCCGCGAGCACCGCGGAGCCGATCGCGTAGCCCTTGGTGACCGCCTTCGTCGTGTTCCCGACCGCGTCGAGGCGATCGGTGACCTTGCGCACATCCTCGGGCAGGTCGGCCATCTCCGCGATGCCGCCCGCGTTGTCGGTGATCGGGCCGAAGGCGTCGAGCGCGACGATCAGCCCCGTCAGCGAGAGCAGGCCCATGACTGCCACGCCGACGCCGTAGATGCCGGTGACACCGCCGCCCGCGAGCTTCCACGCGCCGAGGATGCCGAGCACGATCACGAGCGCCGGCAGCGCCGTGGCCTGCAGTCCTGAGCCGAAGCCCTGGATGATGTTCGTCGCGTGGCCCGTGATCGACGCTTTCGCGGTCTTCTTCACCGGGGAGAAGCGGGTCGAGGTGTAGTATTCGGTTATTCCGAATAGCAGCGCCGTTATGGCGATGCCAATCAGCGAACACAGGTACAGGTGGCTCCATTTGGGCACGCCCGACGAGCCGTCCTGGAAGGTCAGATTGCGCATCAGCCAGTACGTGATCGGGGCGAACGCTGCCGCGGCGATCACGCCCGAGACGATCAGCCCCTGTAGGAGTGCGCGCTCGACGTTGTCGGAGTTCGTGCGCACCGCGAACGTGCCGATGATCGAGGCGATGATCGCGGCGCCACCGATCACGAGCGGGTACAACGCCACCTGGGTGGACTGGTTGAACGTGAGGACGCCGAGCAGGATGACCGCGACCGCGGTGACCGCGTAGGTCTCGAACAGGTCCGCGGCCATGCCAGCGCAGTCGCCCACGTTGTCGCCGACGTTGTCGGCGATCGTCGCGGGGTTGCGCGGGTCGTCCTCGGGGATGCCCGCCTCGACCTTGCCCACGAGGTCGGCGCCGACGTCGGCCGCCTTCGTGAAGATGCCGCCGCCCAGACGCGCGAAGACCGAGATCAGCGAACCGCCGAAACCGAGCCCGATCAGGGCATCGACCGCCGTCTTCGGGCTGTCGTTGAAGAACGAGGTCAGCGCGCCGTAGTAGCCCGCCACTCCGATCAACGCCAGTCCGACGACCAGCAGGCCGGTGATCGCGCCGCCGCGGAAGGCGACCCGCAGCGCCGGCGTGACGCCACCCCGCGCGGCCTCCGCGACGCGGGCGTTCGAGCGGACCGAGACGTTCATCCCGATGTACCCGGTCGAGCCGGACAGCAGGCCGCCGATCGCAAAGCCGCACGCCACCGCGATGTTCTGCACGAAGATCAGCGCGACGAACAGCACGACGCCGACGACGGCGATCGTCGTGTACTGGCGGTTCAGGTAGGCGCGTGCGCCCTGCTGGACGGCGCCCGAGATGCTCTGCATCTTCTCGTTGCCCGGCGAGAGCGCGAGCAGGGCGCGCGTGGTCAGAAGGCCGTACGCGACAGCGCACGCGGCGCAAACGAGGGCGACGACGACCCCGTGGTTCGTCAGGAAGCTGCTCAAGAAATCCTCCGCGGTCAGTTGGCGTGCCGCGCGAGGATCGCGCGCACTGTTGTCCGCAGTCCCGCCCGGGCCGCCCTGCATGGGCGCCTACCCGGCGGAAAAGCGGGGGGCAGTCTATCGTGCCGTGCGGCGGGAGGCGTTCAGCGTCCCGGCACCCACAGTCGGCCGCTTGACTCTGCAGGCCCGGGTCCGGGCTTGCCGCCGGTCTGGCCAGCTGGAGGCCGCCCCGCCGGAGCGCCCTGGGGGCCACCCGCGCCCGGGGCGTCGGCGGGCGGGTCCGGCTCGCCGGGCGGGGCCTGGGTCGGTGCGCCCGCCTGGGCCTCGCGGGCGTAGGCCATCTGCAGCTGGGAGAGGGCCTCGCGCAGGGCGCGCGCTTCCTGCGGGGCGCGGCGCTCGATCACTCCCATCAGGCCGCGGACGGCGTCGATCGCATCACGCACCTGCTCGAGGTCGCGCTCCGGGGACTGCTGAGCACCTGCTCCCTCCGGCCCCCCGACGAGCCCGAGGCGGCGGGCGCCGATGTTGAGCAGTGAGACGGTCGCCTGGAGCACCATGTCGGCGCTCGTGAGGCGGCTCAGTTCGGCTTCGTAGGCGGCGCGCTGGCCGATCTCCGATCGGTCCTCCTCGCTCGGCTGCCCCGGCCCACCAGGCTGCCCCGGCCCACCCGACTGGCTAGGCTGCCCGACCGCGCCGGGTCCCTGCTCGCTCGGCCGCTCCCCCTCGAACTCCGTGGTCCCCCCCTGCGGGGCCTCCTGTGTACTCATACAGCCACCTCCCGTGCGTAGGTTTGCCTGGTCTCCGCCACCGACGCCGCGAAGACCTCCCGGCGGTCGGCGCCCGCCTCGATCATCATGCGCTGGCGCTGGGCGCCGTTGCGCTCGGGGAAGGCAAGCTCGATGCCGAGCTCCCCGCGCACCGGCGCCGTCCACTCCGCGAGGCGCTCGATCGCCTCCCGCGCGGGGTACTCCTCGACGCGCTCCAAGTCGATCAGCCGGCCGTCGAGGCCGAAGCGGATCGCGCGCCACACGTTCTCCTCGACCACTCGCGGCGTCGGGTCGGCGAACGGGACGCCCTCGTTGACGTCGCGGGTGGCCTGGGCCACGCACGCCACGATCAGCGCGGCCAGCGCCTCGGACTCCGCTGCGGTCGCCTGGGCGTCGCAGATGCGGACCTCCACGGTGCCGAACGCGAAGTGGGGGCGCACCGACCACCACACCTGCGTGAACTCCACGATCGAGCGGGTGCGCACGAGCATCTCGATGTACTCGCGGTAGGCCTGCCACCCACCGAAGGGGTCGGGCACCCCGCAGCGCGGGAAGCTGCGGGTGAAGCTCTGGGTGCGCGCGGAGTGCAGGCCCGAGTCGCGGCCATCGAGGTAGGGGGAGTTGGCGGACACCGCCAGCAGCAGCGGCAGCACGCCGCGCAGGCGGTCGCACACGAGCACCGCGCGGTCGGCGCCGCGCACGCCGACGTGGACATGCATGGAGAAAGTGTTGTTACGCCACGCGACGTACTTCAGGCCCTCCTCCACGCGGCGGTAGTGCTCGGTGTCGATGATCCGCTGCTCGCGGTAGTCCGCCCACGGGTGGGTCCCGGTGGCCCCCAGCGCCACGCCGTTCTCCTCGGCGAGCGCGAACAGCCTGCGGCGGTACTCGCGCTGGCGGGCGAGCGCGTCGTGGAGGTCCGCGCCGGGGCCGGAGACGATCTCGATCTCGCCGGAGATCAGCTCGCCGGTGATGTGCTCGTGCAGCAGCAGGTCGCTCGTGCGGGCGGCGTCGCGGAGCTCTTCGAAGCGGGGCACCATCTCCAGCGTCGAGGGGTGCAGCAGTGAGAACTCCTCCTCCAAGCCGACGGTGCCGTCCACCGCCTGCGCGAAGGTCTCCACCGCCCGGTCGAGGTCCAAGCTGTTCATGCGCGGTTCAGATCAGGTTAGGTCAGGTAGAAGTACAGCGCGTACAGCAGGTCCACCGCGGGGCTCGAGGTGTGGACGGTGACCTCGGGGGGCACGAGCAGCAGCGACTCGGAGTAGTTGAAGATGATCTTCACCCCCGCCTCGACGAGCTCGTCGGCGAGCTCCTGGGCGACGCCGCCGGGGACCGCGAGAACCCCGACGACGATGTCCTCGTCCTCCACCATCTGGCGTAGGTCGCGAGTGTGGCGCACCACCTTGTTGCCCACCGTGGTGCCGACCTTGGAGGTGTCCACGTCGAAGATCGCCACCACGCGGAAACCGTGGTCGGCGAAGATGTCCGAGGAGGCGATCGCCTTGCCGAGGTGCCCGGCGCCGAACAGCGCGATGTTGTGCTGACCGGCGGTGCGCAGGATCTTGCGGATCTGCGAGACGAGCGACTCCACGTTGTAGCCGACCCCGCGCTTGCCGAACTTGCCGAAGCCCGAGAGGTCGCGGCGGATCTGGGTGGAGTTGACGTGGGTGTAGTCGGAGAGCTCCTGGGAGGAGATCGTCTCCTTGCCCATCTTGCGGGCCTGGGTGAGCACCTGCAGGTAGCGCGAGAGGCGCGCGGCGACTCCCAGCGAGAGCCGTTCGCCGGCGACCTCCCCGTGGGCGCGCTCGATCTCCGCGGTGTTGGCCGAAACGGGGATGTTGGCTGAAACGGGGATGCTCGCCGGAGGCGAGCGTCTCCCGGCTTCGGTCGAAGGCGCGTGTCCCCCGGCTTCGGTCAACTGTCCATAGGCCATCGTCCGTGACTATAGAGGCGCCCTGCGCAGCCGCCTCACTACGGCCGCCGCGGGGGCGAGGTCCCATCTGCTCGTTCCCCGGTCGCGTACGCGTCGAGGTCGAGATAGCGCGGGTATGGCGTCTGCTCGGCGAAGCGCGCGGCGCTGGCGATCATCGCGGCGTTGTCGGTGCACAACACGCGCTCGGGCACGTGCACGCTCGCGCCCAGCTCGCCGAGTCGGCGGCGCAGCGCGCCGTTGGCGGCCACCCCGCCGCCGACCGCCAGGCGCTCCAGGCCGGTCCGCTGCAGCGCCCGCTCGGCCCGTTCCACAAGACGCTCGATGATGGCCGCCTGGTAGGAGGCCGCCAGGTCCGCCGCGCGCGCGGCGAGCGCGGCCTCGGAGAGCTCACGCACCTTATAGAGCAGCGAGGTCTTCAGGCCCGCGAAGGAGAAGTCGAGGCTGTGAGCGAACGCCTGGCGGGCGGTGCCGAGTCCCGGCCGAGGTCCCCCGGCGGGGAACGGGAACGCCTCGGGGTCGCCGCTCGCCGCGAGGCGTTCGAGCGCCGGCCCGCCGGGGTAGCCGAGCCCGAGCATTCGGGCGCCCTTGTCGAACGCCTCGCCCGCGGCGTCGTCGAGCGTGCTCCCCAGCACCTCAAAGCCCTCGTGCTCGTGCACGTGCGCCAGCAGGGTGTGGCCGCCGCTTGCGATCAGGCACACGAAGGGGGGCTCGAACGGGCCCCGCTCAGACTGCCCCCGCTCGACTGCCGAACCGCTGGAGCCCGCCGGTCCCTCGCTCGCCGGATGAGCGACAGCGCCTTCCTGCTCGTCGCTCGCCGGGGCGATGAAGTTTGCGGCCACGTGGCCCTGGAGGTGGTCCACCGCGGCGAACGGCAGCTCGCGCGCCGCGGCCAGCGCCTTGGCGGTGGTGAGGCCCACCAGCAGCGCCCCCACCAGCCCAGGGCCCTGGGTGGCAGCGACCAGGTTGACCTCGTCCAGGCTCGCCCCTGCGCGCTCGAGCGCGTGGGCCACCACGAGGTTGACCAGCTCCAGGTGGTGGCGGGAGGCGATCTCCGGGACCACGCCTCCGAAGCGGTTGTGGACCTCCTGGGAGGAGACCACGTTGGAGCGCACCCGCCCCTCCCCGTCGAGGACAGCCGCGCAGGTGTCGTCGCAGCTGGTCTCCAGCGCGAGTACCACGCCTGTGCCGTCCTGGAACCGAGCCTCACGCATGGATCTCTGACGGCGGGGTCCACCGGGCGAACTGAACGGGGCTGGCGGGGTGGGTGGGCCTCATACGAAGCCGGGGTTGGGTACGTCCTCGAAGGACCCCGCGAGCGTGGCGGGCGTGCGCCACATCACCAGCGCGTCCTCGCCGTTGTCCTGGTAGTAGCGCCGGCGCAGTCCGGCGGCGCGGAAGCCCTCCCGTTCGTAGAGGCGGATCGCGACGTCGTTGGAGCGGCGCACCTCCAGCGTGTACCGCGCCTGCTCGTCGCCCACGCGCGCGTACAGCTCGCTGAGCAGCGCCGAGGCCACCCCCTCGCGACGGTGCTCGGGAGCGACGGCCACGTTCATCACGTGCCACACGGTCTCGTAGCGCGAGCAGATCAGGTACCCCACGAGCCGCCTGTCGTACTCGGTGCCCAGTACCGCTGCGAGGCAGATACCCGAGGACTTGGAGAGCTCCAGCACGAACATCGCCAGCGACCACGGCGTAGGGAACGCGCGCCGCTCGACCCCGATCACCTGCGGCAGGTCGGAGTACGCCAGGCGCCGGATCTCCAGCGGCGGCCGTCCGGAGGCAACCTCGGCGACGTATTGCGCGCTCACCTCAGGGAGCCCTCCGCTGCGACCTCTGCGAGGAACGGGGGAGCTGGCTCACTTACCTGCACTCTTTTCCAAAGCGATCTCTGCATCGGGGAGGCGTCGGTAGTCGGGGAGCACCGCCTCCGGAGCGCCGGCGGGCGCCTCGAGCGCGAGCTCGCACAGCACCCCGGCGTCGACTCGGTGCAGCGGCGAGGAGTCGTCCGCTACCACAACTCCGAGCGCCTCCACATATCCCCGAAAGCGTACCGCCCCACCCCCCACCGCCAGCCACTCCAGACCGTTCGGTGAGCTCACGGAGAAGCTGTCCGGCCCCCCCCCGGCCCCCTCAGAACGAGTGCCCAGGCCCTCCACGGAGCCCACGGGGAATCTGCCCAGCTCCTCGGGGCGCAGCGCGCGGGGGGCTGCCACCTCCTTCCCGCCGGCATAGACCGCGACGAACGCCTCGCCGCGGCGGGCGTCCACTGCTGCGAGCACGCCGCGCTTGGACACCTGTGGCCCACTGCCCGCCTGCAGCTGCGGCCACTCCGCGTCCGGTGCCCGTAGGGCGGCCTCGGCGAGGACCCGCAGGGTGGAGACGCCCGCCACCTCGACCCCCAGCGACTGCGCCAGCCCGCGCGCCGTGGCGACCCCGATGCGCAGGCCCGTGAACGTGCCCGGACCCACGCCCACCGCGATCCGCTCGAGCTGCCCCCAGCGCATACCCGCCTGCGCGAGCAGCTCGCTCGCCAGTGGCAGCAGCCGCGTGGCGTGTCCGGGACGCTGGCCGTCAGGGGGGTCGTCGCGCGCTTGCAGCGTGGTCCCGTCGGCGAGCCGCAGGCCCACAGCCGTGGCGGGCGTGGCGGTGTCGAAGCCGAGGACGACCATCACTATGCCCACACCTCGATCCGCCGGCGGTCCCCGCCACAGTGGGTGAGCGTCACCCGCACCCTTGCCTCCCCGAGCTCGGGGCTGCCCTCCTCAGGCCACTCCACGAACGCGACGCTCTGTGGCCCCACGTAGTCCTCCAGCAGGCCCGGATCCTCCTGCCCCAGCCCCGCCAGCCGGTAGAGGTCGAGGTGGGCGACCGTTACGTTCGACCCCCGATAACGGTGCCCGATCGCGAACGTGGGGCTGGTCACCGGGTCGGTCACGCCCAGCGCCCGCGCGGCTCCCCGCACCAGCGTGGTCTTGCCCGCACCCAGCTCGCCGCGCACCAGTACCACGTCCCCCGCGAGCAGCTCCGCAGCGAGCTCGGCGCCCAGCGCCTCGGTCTCCTCTGGGGCCGCGGTTTCGCGCACGAACACACGAGAGACTTTATTGCTGGGACTCCGAGGGCAGGTCCCAGTAGACCGACGCTCCCATATCTGCCGGCCTGGATGCGGCCTTTGATCCGCCACCTGCGTGGCGGGCCCTACGCGGCGCGCAGCTCCTGCTCGTAGGAGAGCGCCTGGCGCTCGAACCCGCCGTCGGGGCCGACCCGGTAGGCGCCCATGCGGGTGAGTGGCGGGGAGTACGCGTGGATCGTGACCGCGGGCTCTGTGCCGGCGTGCAGGACGCGGTGGATCGCGCTCGCGGGGACGTTGAAGCACGCCCCCGCCGAGAGCTTGCGCACCAGCGGAGTGGAGCCCATCACGAGGCGCTCCTCGCGGACGCGGCCGGCGATCACCGCGATGCCGCCCGCGGACTCGTCATGGTCGTGAAAGCCCGTGTCCTGGTTGTCGCTCCAGCAGATCAGCCAGGCGTTGACGCGCTCGTCGCTGAAGATCTGCTCGTAGACGCGCGTGTCGTTCTCGTGGCGGACCAGGTGACGCCAGCGGGCCGGGTCGGCGGCGAGCGCCGCGGCGAAGCGCTCGAGCTGCTCGGGGTTGAGGTTCGCATCGAGGCCATCTGTGGGCACCGGCTCGGGCTCTTCCAACAGCCGCTCGAACCGCTTGATGGCAAAGCTCAGCTGCGAGCAGGCAGCGGGTGAATCGGACGTGGGCCGCGAACGGGGCGCCGGGGCGAACCACACAAGCCGCTTAGGGCGGGCACTCATACCGCCACCCCTGCCCGAATCGGGGATGCGCGCCCCAGCAGCTGGGCGGCGTTCTCGGCGAGCAGCGCCTCGCGGCCGGTGGGGGTCGGCTCGACGACGGGGCGGTCCGAGCCATACACCAGCTGCTCCCCGCCCACGCGGCGGGCCATCGCCTCCACGGCCGCCGGGCCGTAGCTGGAGGTGTCGTAGAAGGTCAGCGGATCGCGCAGGTCCACCGCCGGGCCGCCGCGAGCTGCGAGCCGCTCGCTGAGCAGCGGCGCGCCGCCCGCAAGCATCGCGAACACGACCCGCAGCCGCGGATGCTCGCGCCGTCCGAGCGTCGCGAACGTCAGCCACGCCGCCTGCATCTGCGCTACATAATCGGTCAGCGGCCGCCACCACAGCGGCTCGCTGAGCGTCGCCTCGGAGGGACGCCAGCCCAGTCCGGGACCGGGGTGGACGAACACCGGTGCCCTGCGCTCCGCGACCCGCGCGAGCAGCGGTGAAACAAGTGCGAGAGCATCCGGGCCAGCAAGCGCTCCCGCGGGTAGGCAGACCCCGATGCAGCCGCGCGCGAGCAGTCGGTTGACGTCGTCGGGGTCGGGTCCGTCGAGCGCGATCGGCCCCCACGCGGCAAATCCGTCGGGCAGCGCCAGCGCGCCCTCGAGGTGGGCCTCGATCAGCTCATCGACCTGCTCGCGCGGCAGCGCCTCAATGCCGATCGCGCTCGAGAGCGCCACCAGCGCAAGGTCGAGGCCATCACCATCCACAAGGTTCGCTCGACGCGCGGGCGATTCCGCCCCCGGGTCGATCACATAGGGCTGCTCACCCGCGGCGTGAAGCACCGTTAGGCCATGGGAGCGCCGGACGAACGGGAGTGTCCGGCGAGCGACCAGGGCATCGAGCAGCGGGGCAGTCCAGATGTGCTGATGAACGTCGATCTGCATGGTTTCGGAAGACATCCTTCGCCGGAAGGCCGGCTCCTTGACAGGCCCGCGGACTCGACCCGCATCGCCTATACCTCATAAAGTAGATCGACAATACCATCTTTTGACGGGAGGGGCAAGCCCAGGGGTCAAATCTTTCTTGAAGGACCTTTGAAGGATCTTGCTCGAAGACCCTTAACGACGACCGGCCCACGGGAGAGGGGTTCGTGGGCCGGTCGCACTGCTTGGGAGGAGGAGGTTTGTCCTCTATCGGCAGCTCCCCCTGACAGCTTTAGAGACGATTTGGCACGCTAGATGGCTCAGAAAAGGCCGAGTTGATTGGCCTCCGCCACCGACTCTGCGGCCGCGCCGGACCCAGCGGCGACTGGGGACTCCTCCAGCTCTTCGGCCGCCTCCGGCACCTCCAGCCACTGCGGCTGCTCCGGCGCAGGTAGCGCGAGCAGCTCGGGCAGCCGCTTGAAGTCCTCGCGCAAGGTTTCCAGCATCCGCGGGGTATAGAGCGCCGCGGCGGGGTGGAAGATCGGGTATAGCCGCACCGCCCGGCGGCCCACCGCCAGCACCTCCGGCTGCCCGTGTAGGCGCGTGATCCCCATCGGATCCTCGCGCAGCAGCTTCGTGGAGAAGTTCCCCAGCGTACATATCACCCGCGGCTGGATCAGCTCGACCTGGCGGTACAGATACTCGCGGCAGTTCTCGATCTCCGCCGGCTGTGGGTCGCGGTTGCCGGGGGGCCGGCACTTGAGGACATTCGCGATGAACACCTCCGCGCGCGCCATCCCGATCTCCCCGAGCAGCTTCTCGAGCAGTTTGCCCGCCGCGCCCACGAACGGCAGCCCCTGCTCGTCCTCGCTCGCCCCCGGCGCCTCCCCCACGAACATCAGGTCGGCGTCCGCATTGCCCGCCCCGAACACGACTGTCTTGCGAGTGGCCGCCAGCTCCGAGCAGCGCATACACCCCTGGGCCTGCTCGAACACCTCCTTGAGGGCCTCGCGCCGCTCCGCGGCCGACCCCGGCAGCTGGCTCTCCTCGGAAGACATCGAAGCCGGATCGTATCCCCTCGCCGGGCACGAAGGACTTGGCCGCCGCGCGGCTCACGATCCCTTCTGTGCAGGTGGACACACAGCACCACTCAGCCCCCACAGGCCCCGGAACCCCTGTATCATTCCTCACAGGCCGTCACCGAGATCGTTCGGGACGGACCCGTAGTGCAGGAGACATCTCTTATCGCGCCGGTATCCGCAGGGACTGGACCGAAAGCCATGAGCCACCCAACTTCAGTACGCCAGATCGCGATGGTTGATCGCGTTGGTCGGGGGCAAGTGCTTCGCGAAGGGCCTGCGTGTTGGGATCTCTGGGGCGGGGCCTCGGGGGGGTTGGTGGCGACGTGAGAGCGCTGCGGGTCTTGGGCATCTGTACCGGGGAGCAGGTACCGATCTGTACCGGGGGGCGCGTCCCCCGATGAGGACGCTGCGCACCGTCGGGGAGCTGCGAGCCGCGCTCGCGCCGGCCCGGCGCGCGGGCTCGACGATTGGGCTCGTGCCCACGATGGGGGCGCTGCACGAGGGGCACCTGTCGCTGATCCGCCGTGCGCGGGAGCAGTGCGAGACGGTCGTGGTCTCGCTGTTCGTCAACCCCGCCCAGTTCGACGAGCGCTCCGACCTGGAGCACTATCCGCGCTCGGAGCTGCGCGACGCGGGGCTTGCTGCGGAAGCCGGCGCGGACCTACTGTTCGCGCCCTCGGTCGAAGAGGTCTACCCGCCGGGGTTCGCCACCGCGGTGGAAGTGCTTGGGCTGACCGACCGTTTGGAGGGCGCTGCGCGCGGGGCCTCGCACTTTCGGGGGGTCACGACGGTGGTCACGAAGCTCGCGTGCATGACAATGCCCGACACCCTCTACCTCGGCCAGAAGGACGCCCAGCAGGTCGTCGTGATCCGCCGCCTGCTCGCCGACCTGAACCTGCCGGTGCAGGTCGAGGCGCTACCCACCGTGCGTGAGGCCGACGGGCTGGCGCTCTCCAGCCGCAACGCGTTGCTCGACCCCCGCGCCCGCGAGCGCGCCCGGGCGCTGGCCACCGCGCTGCGCGCCGCCGCCGCACTGGCCGTTGGGGGGGAGCACTCGCCCGAGGTGCTGCTCGGTGCCGCCCACGCCGCGCTGGCCGCGGCCGGGGTGCGCGCCGACTACGTCGAGCTCGTGGACCCCGACACCCTGGAGGCGCTCGCCGAACTCGACCGCCCGGCACTGCTGCTGCTCGCCGCGCGCGTCGGCCAGGTGCGGCTGATCGACAACGCTGTACTCGAACCAGCTTTGGAGCCCACTCGACCCTCGGGAAAGGCGGCCGCGACATGCAGCGCGTGATGCTCAAGTCCAAGATCCACCGCGCCACGGTGACCGACTGCGACCTGCACTACGTCGGGTCGATCACGATCGACCCGGACCTGCTCGAGGCCGCAGACATCCTCGAGTACGAGCAGGTGCACGTGGTCGACATCGACAACGGCGCACGCTTCGAGACCTACACGATCCCCGGCGAGCGCGGCTCGGGGGCGATGAAGGTCAACGGCGCCGCCGCACGCCTCGTGCACCGCGGCGACACCATCATCGTGATCTCCTACGGCCAGTACGACCGCGCGGAGATGGAGCACTACGAGCCCCGCGTGGTCCACGTGGAGGCGCAGACCAACCGCATCATCACCGTCGACGACGCGGTGGCGACCCTACTCAGCGACAGGCCCGTCTTGGACGGTGCGCAAGCGGTGCGCGCCTGAGGAGAGGTCCCGCGACATGCCCGGGGGCGTCGGCCATTCCGCCGGCACCGGCCAGGCAAGGGCGCCAACCCAGTCAGAGAGGACTCACCAGCCATGTCCAGCCAGCCCAACGTCAAGATCCCCCACGACCCCGGCCGCCTGCCGATGACCCTGCCGCTGCTGGCGGAGAAGAAGCGCCTCGGCGACCCGATCGTGATGGTCACCGCCTACGACTACCCCTCCGCCCGTGCTGCCGAGGCGGCCGGCGTTGACCTCGTGCTCGTCGGGGACTCCGCCGCCACCACCGTGCTCGGCTACAGCGCCACCACCCCCGTGCGCCTGGAGGACATGCTCGTGCTCGCCGCCGCCGCGCGGCGCGGCCTCAGAACTCCGCTCTTGATCGGCGACCTACCGTTCGGCTCCTACGAGGTCTCTGACGAGCAGGCCATCACGACCGCCGTGCGGATGATCCAGGAGGCCGGCTGCGACACCGTTAAGCTCGAGGGCGGCGGCCCTGCGTCTCTGGCTCGCGCTCGCGCGATCGTGGGCGCCGGCATCCCCGTGATGGGCCACGTCGGGCTCACCCCCCAGACTTCCACGGCGCTCGGCGGCTGGAAGGCGCAGGGGCGCTCCGCGCAGGCCGCCGCGCGGATCGGCGCGCAGGCGCTCGCCCTACAGGAGGCCGGCTGTTTCGCACTCGTCTTCGAGGCGATCCCCGCCGCGGTCACCGAGGAGCTGATGGGCCGCATGGAGATCCCCGTGATCGGTATCGGCGCCGGCCCCGCCACCGACGGGCAGGTGCTCGTCTTCCACGACCTGCTCGGCATCCGCGACGGCCTCGGGCCGCGCTTCGTCAAGCGCTACGCCAACCTCCAGGAGGAGATGAACGCCGGCGTCGCCGCCTACGCCGAGGACGTCCGCGCGCGGCGCTACCCCGGCCCCGAGCACACCTACAAGATCGACCCCGCTGAGCTCACCGAGCTGCGCGCGCTGCTGGGCTGAGGGACGATCCTGCACCCAGCTGGAGCGGGCGGGAGCGGTTGAGGATCGCGAGGGAGGCGGGAGGCTGGGTGCTACGCGGGGCTGGGTGCTACGCGGGAGGCGCGTCCAGCCTCACTGCTTCAGTTCGATCGAGTTCATGAGGTGGACGTAGTATTCGACCCCGTTGGCTTCGGCTTCGGCGAGCTGGGCTTCGAAGCGTTCGACGCGATGGAGCACGGAGACGTCGCTCGGGGTGCCGTAAGGCGTGGCGAGCTTGATGATCAGAGGAGATTCTTCGGCTTCGGGGTCCACTTCGGAGTAGCGCTGGTCGAACTGGACAGTGCTCGCAGGGAGCGTCGTGTAGCCGCCCGAGACCCACGCCCCGATGTCGCCGCACAGGCTCGGGACCGCCAGCGTGGAGAGCCCCACGAGCTTGGTCGCGAAGGTCCTCACCGCGCGTGTGAGCCGGCCGTTGCTCCAGTGCAGGCCCTTGACCGCGTGGGCGAAGGTCGCGATCGGTGCGGCTGCGGTGCGGTACCCCACGGTCGTCAACGCCCCCGCGACCTCGTTGTCGAGCTGTTCGGAGTCGTGGTCCTGCGGTGAGCCCGCGGCTACGTGGGGACACTGAGCGACGGTCTGGTTCGCGAAGCTCTTGACGTTCGCCAGCGCCTTGGCGATATCGGGCTCCGAGGCGCGCACGAGCGTGTTGGTGGCGCGAGCCAGAGCCTGTGTGGCGGCCACGTCTGCCGAATTGGCGCTAGCGGCCGACGGCGCCACTGCGAGCGCCGCTACTCCGGCGAGGAGGACCGAGACCGATCGGATACCCATGGTTCTCATCCTACTGCAGTAGGTATGGCGGCTGCAACCCCCTACGAGGGCGCTTCAGCGATGTGAGCGGGGAGATCCTCCGCGCCGCCTCTGCGGCCGGGGGCGACGCTCCCCGCGCGCCGC
This sequence comes from uncultured Solirubrobacterales bacterium, assembly GCA_963706545.1. Classification (GTDB taxonomy): domain Bacteria; phylum Actinomycetota; class Thermoleophilia; order Solirubrobacterales; family Solirubrobacteraceae; genus Palsa-744. The sequence continues at coordinate 3,106,929 of OY970161.1, read as the reverse complement.
GTCGTGCCGACGCGCGGGGAGGCGCTTAACCTCAGCTGTTGCTGGTGGTCTGCACCGCCTGGATCTGTGTCTCGGCCGCTTCCGCGGCGAACGTACCCGGTGTCCCGTTTTCGCCGCCGTCGCCCAGGTTGACCCAGCAACTGACCGCGAGCTCGCTGGGGCTGGTGGAGCTGACCGCCACCTCCATCGGCAGTGTGGTCTCCGCCACGTACAGATTGGCGACGGGGATCAGCGCCGTGGTGCCCGAGACGAAGCCTGACACGTCCGCCACCGGGCTCCCACTGCCCGGGACGTCGGCCAGCGAGCAGTCCACGGCACCCTCTCCGCCCGGGTCTGTCGCGACCATCGTGACCTGGACCTTGGCCGAGGCGAGGTAGCTGCCGGCAGGCAGCGCCTTGGTCAGCACCGTGACCGGCGAGGCCGCGGTGCTGGACCCGAACATCACGCCTTCCTCGGGACCGGTGGGGGGCTGGCTGGCCGAGTAGCCCGCAACGGCTCCATTTGCCCCCGGCGCTCCTGTTTCACCTTTCGTCCCAGTTTCACCTTTTACGCCATTTTCCCCGTTCGTCCCGTTTTCGCCTTTTGCGCCGTTTTCGCCTTTTGCGCCGGCGGAGCCGCTCGCGCCCGCGGGGCCGGTCGCGCCGGTGGACCCCGACGTTGAGTACCGTTTGATCAAGCTGATCACTTCGGCCTTTGTCAGGCCCTCGCTCTTCGCCTTGGTCCTCGCTTTGCTGCTGCTCGCCGTGCCGGCATTGGTTGCCGCCACGCTGACGCTCAACACGGTCGCCGTCGCCACAAACGCGGCCACCACGCATACGACGAATACCGCGGGCCGTCGCCCGCGCCATGGCTTTTTCTGCATACGACCTCCCCTGCCGGGCCGGACTTCAGCACCGGTCCACGTTTATAATGCCGTGACCCTACATCAGAGTCGGCCGCGCAGGGCTCACAGATGACAATTCTTGAACGGCGCCGCAGGGGCAGCGCCGCAGTTCAGTCGCGGCGCCTGGCGTGGCCGCTGTACTCGATCCTCCGCAGCACCCGCGCCGGGGCGCCGGCCACCGCCGAGAAGGGCTCGACGTCGCGGGTCACCACGCTGTTGGCGCCGACCACGCAGCGCTCGCCGACGCTCACCCCGCTGCTCACCACGACGTTCGCACCGAGCCAGCAGTTGTCCCCGATGCGCGTGGGCCCCTTGCTCTGGAAGCCCTGCCACGGCACCGGGCGCTCGGGGTCCTCGTAGCGGTGGGAGGCGTCGGAGACGAAGCAGCCGTTGGCCACCATACAGTGCTCCCCGATCTCCACGAGCTCCTGCGCAGCGACCATCACGCCCTGGTTGAGGAACGTCCCCGCGCCGATCCGCACGCGCGCGCGACCGGGGGCGGTGATCCACACGTTGGGCTCCCACAGCACCCCCTCCCCCACCTCCAGGCGGCCCTCGCGCAGGGCCTCCAGCACGTTGCCGTGCACCGGCCACCGCGCGAACGCCCCGCGGCGCATCAGCTCCCAGTGGATCCGCGCGCGGTTCCACGGCAGCGTGTTGCGCTCGTACCAGCGCCACTTCTGCGCCCACAGCCTCGCGTGGCGGGCCAGCTCGTTCGCTTGTGCGACCTCCATAGGGGTGAACGCTAGCTTGCCGGCGCACTCGCGGGAGGACGCTGCCGCCGAATCCGGCGACCGTCTTCGCCCGTCTTCGTATAGCGGCGAGGCCGTCGCCCGACCGGGGGCGCACGGGCCGGGGCCTGCGACGCCGGAAGCTGCGTGCCGCCGTCCACGGACGCTCTACTATGGGCGCTCGGCATGGCTGTGGTGACTGCGAGCAGCTTGACCAAGCGGTTTGAGAGGACGTGCGCGGTCGACCGGGTTGACCTGGCCCTCGAGGAGGGCGAGGTGCGGGGCTTGCTCGGTCCCAACGGCGCCGGCAAGACGACGCTGCTGCGAATGCTGCTCGGATTGGTGGCAGCAGATCAGGGAACGATCGAGCTCTTCGGCCGGGTGCTCGACCGATCGGACCCGCTTGCTTTGGATGGCGTCTCGGGGTTTGTCGAGGAGCCGGCCTTCTACCCGTACCTGTCTGGACGCGCCAACCTGGAGGTTCTGGCGGAGCTGGACGGCGCGGGGGCACGGACGCGCATCGACGGAGCGCTCGAGCAGGTGGAGCTGGCAGGGCGTGCCGGGGACCGGGTGGGCGGCTACTCATCCGGAATGCGCCAGCGTCTGGGCATCGCCGCGGCGCTGATGCGCGCGCCGCGGCTGCTGCTCCTGGACGAGCCGACATCCGCGCTCGACCCGGCGGGGATCCGCTTCGTCGCTGGGCTGGTGCGCGCGCTCTCGCAGAGCGGAGTCGCCGTGCTGCTGAGCAGCCACCAGATCGAGGAGGTCGAGGGGGTGTGCGACAGCTTCAGCGTGCTCAGCCGGGGTCGTGTGGTGTGGGAGGGGACCGCGGCGCGGATGCTGGCCGAGGCCCCGCCCTCGGCCTACCGGATCGCCACGAGCGACGACGCTCGCGCGCTCGAGCTCGCCGGCGGGCAGCGGGGCGTACGTGCCGAGCGCTCGCCGGCCGGCGAGCTCACGCTGCAAGCCGACAGCGGCGCGTTGGACCCCTTCGTGCTCGCGCTCGGTCGGGCAGACGTGGCTGTCCGGCGCCTGGAGTTGTCGATGAGCCCGCTCGAGTCGATGTTCTTCGCGCTCACCGACCAATGCTGAACGTCTACCGAGCCGAGCGGCGCAAGCTCCTTGCTCAGCTCTCGACCCGGGTGCTGGCGCTCGTCTGCGCACTCGGCCCACTGGCGTTTGGCGCGATCTTGAGCCTGCAGAGCGGACTCCCGGCGGACACGCTGCTCGGCGTTTGGGTCCACGCCTCCGGCTACGCCGTCGCGCTGGTGGTATTGGGCTTCTGCGACTACCTGGGGTTTCCAGTGCTGGCAGGCGTGCTCGCCGGCGACCTGTTCTCCTCCGAGGACCGCTACGGGACGTGGAAGACCGTCCTCACCCGCTCTCGCTCCCGTAAAGACGTGTTCGCCGGAAAGGTGCTCGCCGCCACGGCGCTAGCGCTGGCACTCGTCGCGCTGCTCGCGCTGTCGAGCCTCCTCGCCGGCCTCCTGTTCACCGGCGATCAGCCGCTTGTCGGCCTCGGCGGGAACGTGCTCTCCTCCGGCGAAGCCCTGTGGCTGGTGCTCGCGAGCTGGCTGCTGGGGGTGCCTTCGGTGCTGGCGTTCACAAGCTTGGCGCTGCTCTTCTCGGTTGCGAGCCGCAACGGCATCGTGGGGGTGCTCGGACCGGTGGTTGTCGGCCTGGCGATGCAGCTGCTGGAACTGATCGGCAGCGGGAGCTGGGTCCACACGCTCCTGGTCGCCTCGGCATTCAACGACTGGCATGGGCTGCTGAGCGCTCCCCGGTTCTACAGCGCCGTGGTCGTCGGCACCTGCGTGTGCGTCCTGTGGGTGGTGGGGTGCCTGGGCGCGTCGTGGCTGATCCTCCGCAGACGGGACTTCGCCGGTCCGCCAGTCGCTCGCCGGCCCGGCTGGGTCGCGCCGGTGCGCGCGGTGCTCGCCGCGGCGGTGTTGATCGTCGTGCTCGGAGCGGGCACGAGCCTGGGGCCGGTGACAGTCACACAAGCGCGGCTCGAGGCCTCGATCTCGTCCGTTTTCGACAAACTCACGGTCCTTCAGCAGCGGGAGCTGGGCCGCACGGTTGCGAAGGGGGCCAAGCTGAGGCTCCGCACGTTCTGCGACCGGCACGCCGGCAGGAGCCAGGGACCGGGCGACGACTGGACCTGCACGCTGACGGCGCTCAACGCGCTGCCGGGAGCCGAACCGTTTCTGCTCACGTCCGTCGTCTACGACGTGAGCGCGAAATCCGACGGCTGCTACAAGGCAGACGCACCGCCGTCATTCGTGGGGCAGCAGATGATGACCGCCGCGCACGGAGGCAGCGTCGTGAACCCTGTCTACACCATCTACGCCTGCTTCGACACCACCGGAGCGCCCATCAAATGCGCAGAAGGCTCCAGCTGCCTCCAGAGCGCGGGCGGGACGACCGTCAGGCCGAGGAGCCGCGGCGGGGCGCCGGCCGCGGCCCGCGGGAGGGAACGCAAAGCCCTGCTGGAAGCCGAACAGGCAGCCGGACCCGGTGTGATTCAGGAAGTTGGCGAAGCGGAGAAGCGGGAGCGCCGAGCGGCCGAAAAACCACTCGAAGCAGCCGAACCCAAGCCCTACGAACCGAGCGCCTAGCAGCCTGCCGGGAGGAGCCCTAGCAGCCTGCCGGGAGGGGCGTCAGCGCCAGGTGAGCACCACGCTCACGAAGTAGCCGCGCCGCACGCCTTCTGTCCCGGTGGCTTCTACGTCGATCGAGGCCTTAACCGATCGGTGCTTGCGCAACGCCGAGCGGACGGCGCTCAGGTTGCGGCGCGACAGCGATAGCGTGATGTCCACAGTCCGATGGGCCGCGAGCGAGGTGCGGACGCCGCCAAGCCGCAGGTGCCCACGGCCGTGGCGCAGGTTCAGGTGCCCGTGTGCGTAGAGCGAGCAGGCCACGTTGCAGCCGATCATCAGGTAGACGCGGCCGTGATTCAGGCGCAGGTCCTGACGCGGCGCGACCGCGGCCGTTAGTTGCAAGACTATCGGCAGCACAGCCGGGGCAGCAGGGGGCGAGCTCGTCGTCGGCGCGGGGGCGGGCGCGGGCGGGGGCGCGGGCCCGGGCAAGCAGGGCGATTCCGGCGGCCCAGGTCCCACCGGCGGAACCTGGCCGGGCGGGCAGGAGGCCGGTCCCGGCGCGGGTTCGGGGGGAAGGAGCAGCGGCGGGCGCGGCGGCTGGTTGAATTCGAACTCGCTTTCCAGGTTGCCGAGGCCGGGCGCTTCTTCGCGTACGTCTTTGCGGGAGTCGGGACGCCCGTCGGTTTTGGGATTCAAGCGCTGGCCTTCGAGGAAGTCGTCCTCGATGAACTTCAGGTAGGCGTCGTGGGAGAGCTGCTGGTGATCGACGTAGCCGGCGCGCGCGTACGGGCTGATCGTCAGGCCGGGAACCCGGAAGCCGTAGCCCTCGTTGTCGATCACCGGCGGCGCGACGTGGTCGTAGAACCCGCCCCAGTCGTCCCACGAGAGGAAGATCGCGCTCGAGTCCCAGCAGGGACTTTTCATGACCGTGTTGATCAGCGTCGTCACGTACGCCTGGCCCCTGGAGATCAGCGCGGGCGGGTGTTCTGAGACCTCGCCGTTGGGAATGATCCAGGAGACCTTCGGCAAGCCGCATTCGCTCGTGTTCTGCACGGCAGAGTAGAAGTTGGAAAGCGACTGCACGTTGCCGCGCTGCTGGTCTTCTTCGACGTCGGCGAAGTCGACCAGCGGGTTCCAGATGCCCGGCGTTTCGGGCCCCGACTTCACGGGCGCGCAGGTCACTGCTTCGTCGGACTCGCAGTCGGGCTCTTCGCCTTCGAAGATGTAGTAGCCCCAGTTGACGCTGTCCTTGTGCAGCAGGTAGGTGATGTCGGTCCACGGCAGCGAGATCGCGGCGGAGCCCGCTTCGGGGACACTGTAGGGGTTGGGTTTGCCGTCCTTGGCTTCCGGTACCGGCGGCCCTTCGAGGCTGGTGAAGCACGACAGCGGGTTGGTCCACTCTTTGCACGTCGCCGACCACCCAGAGACGAGCGTCAGGTGCTCGGGCCAGCTCCAGGAGGAGACCGGCTCGAACATGGCGTCCTGGAGGACGAAGTTCTCGGCGTACGTCCAGTAGTTGGGAATCTCGCGTGCGTCGTGGTAGCCCATCGTGTCGATGCACTGGGCGCTCGAGCCCGCTTCGGTGCAGGCGCTGCAGCCGGGTTCGGTGGTGCTGCATTTCTCGCCTTTCTCGGCCTCCGATACGAACCCGTTCATGGCGCCCCCGTCGAGGTCCCCTTCGAAGGCGCTGTGCCCGTGGGGCCCACCGTAGTTCACGTTGTTCGGGTCGTGGAAGGGCGCCACGCAGCCGCCGTGCAGCGGATCGGGCGCGCACACGTCCGCTGGGATCCCGCTGGCGCCCGGGTAGGTGCCGAAGTAGGAGTCGAAGGAGCGGTTCTCCTGCATGATGATGATCACGTGCTGGATCTTGTGGATGCCTTCCAGGGGCGCCGCGCGCGCCCCTGGGGTGAGCGCCAGCGCGATCACGCCCGCAAGCGCTACGACTGTCGATGCCCTGCGCGTCAGCGCTGCCAAGCCCATCTCACAACCTCTCCCCCGCTTGTTACGCAACCTACAACACCGAGCGCGCGCGGCTCGCCGGGCACATCCGGCTCGCTGCTCACAAACACGGTGGCTCGGAGCGAGTTTCGCAGGATCAGTGCAATCCGGAGCGGACCGGGCGCGCTCGGCACGATCGACCTACGCGGCGGCCTTCGCCCGCGAGCGGCGTCTGCCGGCCGATCCCTGGCCGGCCGTGGGGGTGGGGGTTTGCTTTTTCGCCCCGGTGCGCGGCTTGCCGTTGGAGGATGCTCCCGCCGCGACCGATCGCTTGGGGTCGGCCAGCAGCTGCGCGAGGAACTGACCCGTGTGCGAGGCCGGCTCCGCTGCGACCTCCTCCGGCGTGCCCGCGGCGACCACGAGGCCGCCCTCCTCGCCGCCCTCGGGCCCCATGTCGATCAGACGGTCCGCGCACTTGATCACGTCGAGGTTGTGCTCGATCACGACCACGCTGTTGCCCGCATCCACGAGGCGCTGCAGCACCTCCAGCAGGCGTTGCACGTCGGCGAAGTGCAGGCCCGTGGTGGGCTCGTCGAGGATGTACAGGGTGCGGCCGGTCGCCACCTTGGAGAGCTCGGTGGCGAGCTTCACGCGCTGGGCCTCCCCGCCGGAGAGTGTCGTCGCGGGCTGGCCGAGGCGCACGTAGCCGAGGCCCACCGCGTTCAGGGTCTCAAGGCGCCGGCGCACCTTGGGGATGTGCTCGAAGAACTGCACCGCCTCCTCCACCGGCATGTCGAGCACGTCCGCGATGCTCTTGCCCTTGAAGCGCACCTCCAGCGTCTCGCGGTTGTAGCGCTTGCCGTGGCACTGCTCGCAAGGCACGTACACGTCAGGGAGGAAGTGCATCTCGATCTTGATCTGCCCGTCGCCCTTGCACACCTCGCAGCGCCCACCCTTGACGTTGAACGAGAAGCGCCCGGGCTTGTACCCGCGCGCGCGGGCCTCCTGGGTCTTTGAGAAGAGGTCGCGGATCACGTCGAACAGGCCGGTGTACGTCGCGGGGTTCGAGCGCGGGGTGCGCCCGATCGGGGACTGGTCCACGGCGATGATCTTGTCGAGCTGCTCGAGACCTCGGATCGCGCGGTGCGCACCGGCTCGCGAGCGCGCGCGGTGCAGGCGCGCGGCCACGGCCTTGTAGAGGATCTCGTTGACGAGCGTGCTCTTGCCTGAGCCCGACACCCCCGTCACGCACGTCAGCGCACCCAGCGGGAAACTCGCGTCGACGTCGCGGAGGTTGTGCTGCTTCGCGCCTTCGACCTTCACATAACCGGTGGGTGTGCGGCGCTTGGTGGGCACCGCGACCGTGCGCGCGCCCGCGAGGTACTGCCCGGTAAGCGACTCCTTGACGCGCTGCACCTGCGCTGCGGTTCCCTGCGCGACGATCCTCCCGCCGTGCTCGCCCGCGCCCGGGCCGAGGTCCACGAGATGGTCGGCAGCGCGCATCGTCTGCTCGTCGTGCTCGACCACGATCACCGTGTTGCCGAGGTCGCGCAGGCGTTCCAGCGTGGCGATCAGCTTCGAGTTGTCGCGCTGGTGCAGGCCGATCGAGGGCTCGTCGAGGATGTACAGCACGCCCACCAGCGAGCTTCCGATCTGCGTCGCGAGGCGGATGCGCTGCGCCTCCCCCCCGGAGAGGGTCGCCGACGCGCGGTCCATCGAGAGGTACCCGATCCCCACGTTCTCCAGGAACTGCAGCCGCTCGCCGATCTCGCGCACGATCAGCCGCGCCACGTGGCGGTCGGTCTCTGAGAGCTCCACCCGCTCCAGCCACTCCAGCGCGCGGCGGGCGGAGAGCGCGCAGAAGTCCTCGATCCGCGTTCCCCCCACGAGCACCGCACGGGACTCCGCACGCAGGCGCGCACCCCCGCACACTGGGCAGGCGCGCAGCGACATGTACTCCTCAAGTTTCTCCTTGACCCCCTCGGACTCGGTTTCGCGGTAGCGCTTTTCGAGGTTGGCGATCAGCCCCGCGAAGCGCGTCGAGTACGAGCGCCGCCTACCGAAGCGGTTGCGGTAGGTGATCGCCAGCGACTCGCCGGTGCCGTGCAGGAACAGGTCCTGGTGCTCTTGCGGAAGCTTCTCCCACGGCGCGTCGAGGTTGACGCCGTAGCTCTCGGCGATCGCCTCGGCGACCTGCTCGTAGTAGTTGGAGAACGCAGCCGCCCCGCTCCACGGCGCGATCGCGCCTTCGCTGACCGACAGCGTCGGGTCGGGCACGAGCAGCTCGGGGTCGATCTCCATCTGCGCGCCCAGCCCGTGGCAGCGCTCGCACGCGCCGTGGGGGGAGTTGAACGAGAAGATCCTTGGCTCCAGCTCGACCAGCGACGGCCCGTGCTCGGGGCACGCGAAGCGCTCGGAGAACGTGAACACCGTTCCCTCGGGGGGCGCCTCCCCGGGGACGATCTGCGCGCTCGCCGCGCGCGCTCCGAGCGCGCCTGTCGCATGGCGTCCCCCCGTCTCCGTCGCCTCCCTCCCCCGGCCACCACCGCGGGTGCGCGCTGCGATATCGCCCACGGCCTCGGGAACCTCGCCATCCGGGGACGCCGCACCCGGTCCGCTCTGCGTGGCACGCGACCCAGCGGCGGAGCCCGAAGGGGCGGAGCCCATCACCTCCACCTCTACCAGCCCGTCCGCCAGGCGCACCGCGGTCTCGATCGAGTCCGCCAGGCGCTTGCGCACGTCGTGGCGCATCGTGAGGCGGTTGACGATGACCGAGATGTCGTGCTTGTAGCGCTTGTCGAGCACGATCGCTTCTTCGAGTTGGCGCACGCGGTCGTCGATCCGCACGCGCGCGAAGCCGTCCGCGCGCAGCTCGTCCAGCAGCTTGCCGTACTCGCCCTTGCGCCCGCGCACGACCGGGGCCGCGACCATGAAGCGCGTGCCCTCGGGGAGCTCCATCACCTGGTCGATGATCTGCTCCGCCGACTGGCCCGTGATCGGGCGACCGCACTTCGGGCAGTGGGGCTTGCCGACGCGCGCCCACAGCAGGCGCAGGTAGTCGTAGATCTCCGTTACGGTGCCCACGGTCGAGCGCGGGTTGCGCGAGGTGGTCTTCTGGTCGATCGAGATCGCCGGGGACAGTCCCTCGATCGAGTCCACGTCGGGCTTGTCCATCTGCCCCAGGAACTGGCGCGCGTACGCCGAGAGCGACTCCACGTAGCGCCGCTGCCCCTCCGCGTAGATCGTGTCGAACGCGAGGCTCGACTTGCCCGAGCCCGACAGGCCCGTGATGACGACCAGCGCGTCGCGCGGCAGCGTCAGGGATACGTCTTTGAGGTTGTGCTCACGCGCGCCGCTGACGACGATCTGGTTGCTCGAGGGCATCTGCTCCCTATCATACGAGAGCGAACAGACGTTCGGGTGCGTAGGTCTTCGCCCGGCGCGCCTCCACCGCTCGGAGCACCCGCGCGCGCCGGCGCCGGCCTACCCTACGGCTCGAGCTCGCCCGCGTAGACCGCGAAGATCGCGCCCTGCGGGTCTGAGACGATCGCGATCTTCGCGACCTGTATGTCGATCGGGCCGGCGTGCACGGTCCCGCCGAGCTCCGCCACCTTGGCGAGCGCCGGGTCGAGGTCCTCCACGCCGAAGTACACCAGCCAGTGGGGCGGCGCCCCCGGCGGGGTCAGCGGCCGGATGCCGCCGGCGTTGGCCTCCCCGTTCTTGATCGACAGGTACGGGCCGGGGCCACCCTCGAACGGGGCGACGGTCCAGCCGAAGAGGCCGCCGTAGAAGGCGGCGGAGGCGTCGAGGTCGGGGGAGTTGAGCTCGTTCCACACGAGCGCCCCAGGGGCGTTGACGAGCTCCGCGCCGTGGTGCGCGCGGGGCTGCCACACCATGAAGTGGGCGCCCTGGGGGTCGCGGATCACAGCCATGCGGCCCACGTCCATCACGTCGAAGGGGCCCGCGTGCACGCTCGCGCCGAGCTCGCCCGCGCGCTCCGCGGCCGCGTCGGCGCTCTCCACCAAGACGTAGGACTGCCACTGCGGCGGCACCCCCGCCTCGCGCTGCTGCTGTGGCTGCGGCGCGATCGCCGCGACTCGCTTGCCGTCGAGGTGCATCATCGAGTAGTACACCCCGTCGCCCACCGGCGAGTCCTCAGCCTCCCAGCCGAACAGGCCGCTGTAGAACGCCTTCGCGGCCGGCTGGTCGGTGCTCGACAGGTCGGCCCAGCAGAACGTTCCGGGGGTGTAGCTCGTGCGCTCGCCCATCGTGGGGAACTTAGCGCAGATCGAAATCGGGGGCTGCGTGGCACCGCACGACCTCCCGGCCAGGGATCGCGGAGACTACGCACGACCATGTCGGTTGCGATCGAAGCCGTGCCCGCACAGCTGCCCCTGCCGGGGGGGAGCGAGGGAGCGACAGTAACCATCCAGCCACTGAAGTGCGGCGAGATACGCGCGCCGACGGGCTGGTTCGAGGCGGAACCAGGAATTACAGGCACACTGCGGGCGCTTGGCCTGGGGGTTCCGAAGAACCAGCTGATCCGCATCCCGATCGTGGCGTTCCTGCTCGAACACCCCACGGCGGGGACGGTCTTGATCGACACCGGTTTCCACCGTGATATCGCGCAGGGAACGCCGGGCACCGATCGTCCCAGCTCGGCGCGCAACCGCAACCTCGGCCCGATCAGGTGGCTGGTGGGTGCCAACATCGAGTTGCGCGCGGAGCAGACCGCGGCGGCGCAGCTGCGTGCACGAGGCATCGACCCGCAAGAGCTCGGCCTGATCGTGATGACGCACATGCACTTCGACCACGCCAGCGCGCTCGCGGAGTTCCCCGCCGCCACGGTGATCGTGTCCGCGGCGGAGTGGCGAGCGGCGCGTGCGCGGGGAGCCGCGCTGCAGGGCTACTCCGTCCCCCAGCTCGACCCACGCCTCACGTACCGCACCATCGACTTCCACGGACCGGGAGCTCACGTGCACAGCCCATTCGACCGCGCGATTGACCTGTTCGGCGACGGCTCGATCACGCTGCTCGACACCCCAGGGCATAGTGCGGGACACCTCTCCGTCCTCGCCCGGCTGCGCGAGCGCGAGGCGCTGATCGCGGGCGACGCGATCTATACGATCGCCACGCTGCGCGAGGGACAGCGACCGTGGCACTCGCAGAATCGCGCAGCCTTCGAGCGCAGCCTACGAATGCTGCAGGCGTACGACCGCGAGCACCAAGACGCGCTAATCGTCCCGGGCCACGACATGGTCCACTGGGAGACGCTCGCCGAGCGCTACGAGTGAGCGCCGACTACCCCAGGGCCACCCACCAGCGGCCGATCTAGAAGATCGCCCCGCCGAGCGCCAAAACAGAGCGAGCGCCCTCAGTCGACGAGCAGGGCGGCCTTACCCGCGATGCGGCGCTCCATCAACGCGGCGATCGCCTCCGCAGCCTCGTGCCAACTGGCCTCGTGGTCCACCGAGCAGTCGAGCCTCCCGGCGGCGACGAGCCCGGCGAGCCGGCCGAGGTCCCGCGCGCCGGAGCGCCCGCGGGCGAGCTCGGCGAACAGCAAGAGCCCGTAGAGCCGCGCACCGGGGGCGCGGCCGAAGAGCGCGCGCGTGGGGAAGGAGGTGGGCGCGGGGTCCGAGGAGGCGAAGGAGACGACGGTCCCGCCCGGCGCGACGCGCTGCAACGCAGCCCCGAGCGTCTCCCCACCGACGGCCTCGACGATCGCGTCGAACTCCTCGCCCGCGGGCTCGAGCGAGTGGAGGACCTCGTCGGCGCCGAGCTCGCGCAGGCCACGGGCGCGCTCGGCGCTCGCGGACACCGCGCTGACGTGGGCGCCGGCGAGCCGGGCGAGCTGCACCGCGAAGCGCCCCACCCCACCGGAGGCGCCGGTGACGAGCACCCGCCGGCCGAGCACGCAGCCGGCGATGTCGAGCGCCTTCAGCGCGGTGAGCCCGGCGACGGGCAGCGTGGCGGCCTGCACGTCGGAGACCCCGGAGGGCAGCTCGCAGAGCGTCTCGGTGGGCACCGCGGCGAGCTGCGCCCACGCTCCGCGCCCGACCAGGCCGACGACTCGCGCGCCCTGCGGGGGACCGGAGCCATCGGCCGCCGGGGCCTCGACGACCCCCGCGATGTCCCAGCCTGTGAGCTCCCCGTCGGCCATGTCGGCGAGCCGCCGCGACTCGCCGCGGTTGAGCGAGAACGCGCGCACGCGCACGAGCGCCTCGCTGGGCAGCGGCACGGGATCGGGTACCTCGCGCAGGCTCACGTTCGCGGGCGCGCCAGGTGCTGCGGTGAGGGCGAGCACGCGTCGATCCTAACGCGCGGAGGCGACCGGGACGGGGTTCTTTTGGGATCGTCCACGCGGGTGTGTGTGGCTGCCACGCGCGTGGGCGTGGGGCCTCCTACCCCACGTCGGCGGATTGAGCGTAGATACACGGAGATGACACCCTGCGCGCTGCGCACCTGCCGTCGAGCGGGGGTCATGCGGCGGAGCACTGATCGAGGCCGGAGTAACCGCTGAGCGCCTTGCAGTGAGCGGCCACCCACGTCTGCAAGGCCCGCGCGCCCGAGGCCGAGCCCCCCAGACCGCCCGGGGCGCCGGGCAGGCCACCGCCTGTAGTCCCACCACCCGCGGGGGCGCCACCGCCGGGGAGACCACCACCGGGCGGACCGCCGGCCGGAGGGGCACCGCCGGGCACGCCGCCACCGCCAGGGATTGTGCTCGCGCTCGCACCGCCGCTTGCAGCACCGCCACCGGGCAGCGCACCACCGGCGAAGCCGAACCGGCCGCCGGGCGAGAGACGGCCGTGGCGCAGCGTCCCGGAGCCGCCAGCGCTCCCAAACCCGTAGACGTAGCGAAGCTGACCAGAGGAGACCAACTGCTCGAGCTGGGTGGCGGTGGGCGCGGGGTCCTGCCCGGAGAAGCCGCCGACGGTGACCACGAGTTGGTGTGTGGCAAGGATGATCGGCGCCGCAGTCATCGAGCCGTCGGCCGCAACCAGGTACTTCGCGCCGTCGCGGTGCGCCTCGAGGTAGGCGATCAACCGCTTGCTGGCCTGCCCGCCGCCGCCCGGCCCACCGGCGTCTGCCGTACCGCCGCCGCCGGCCCTCACACCCGGGAGGCCCAGGCCGCCGGGCGACCCCGAGGAGGTCCTGCCCCGCGCGCCTGCGAACGGGAGCGGACCGCCACTGGCGAGAAGGCCGCTGCCGGCGGCACCGCCCCCTCCGGGGGCCCCGCCGAACCCGCTTTCGACGGCGGCGGGCCCCGCCTTGGGGTTGCCGCCGGTGACGCTCCGCCCCACCGTGGCCAGCGAGTACGCCACCGGGCCGGCGAGCACCGCCGCGAGCGCGAGCACCAGCACAAGCGCGCGGGCGCGAACGCGCCACACCAGGAGCGCCGCCGCGCAGCCGAACGCCACGACGAGCACGAGCCAGCGCAGCCACGGCACGAACGCGGGGGTGCGGTCAAGTAGCGAGGTCGAGAGAAGCGCGGTCGCGACGAGGGCGAGCGCGAGCGTCGCGGCGGCGAGTCGGGAGACGCGGACGCGGTCCCACAGCGCGAGCAGGCCCCCGGCGGCGAGCACCGCGATGGCGGGCGCGAGTGCGCTCGTGTAGTAGGGGTGGAAGAGGTTCAACGCCAGGCTGAAGACAGCCACGTGCACGAGCGCCCACAGACCCCACAGCACGTACGCGGCGCGGGCCGGGTCGGTGCGGTGGGTGCGCCGGCGCACCCACAGGCCGACGAGCAGGCCGAGCGCGGCGAGCGGCAACAGCCACGCGATCTGCCCGCCGACCTCCGTGTTGAACAGCCGCAGCACGCCCTGGCCGCCGCCGAAGCCGCCGGGTCCGCCGACTCCGCCGGCGCCGCTCGAGCCAACGCGGTTGAGACCGTTGGCTTCGAAGATCAGTTCCCACCAGGAGTTGTGGAGGGTGTCGCCGACGTACGGCCGCTGCGCGGCGGGGATCAGCATCATCGCGCCCACCCACACGGCGCTCACCGCGAACGTGAGGGCGCCGGCGCCAACAAGCTGTGTGAGGCGGCGCCGCACACAGCCGGGGCCGGCGTAGAGGTAGGCGACAGCGAGCGCGGGGAGCACAAGGTAGGCCTGGAGCATCTTCGTGTTGAAGGCGAGCCCCACGAGCAAACCGGCGAGCAGCAGGTGGCGAGTGCGCCCGGTCTCGATCGCGCGCACCGTCGCCCATGCGGAGCACACGAGCAGCAGCACGAGCAGCGCGTCGGGGTTGTTGAAGCGGCTCATCAGCACCGTCACAGGCGTGAGCGCGAGCATCAGCGCCGCGAGGATCGCCGCGCGCGGGCCGAGCGTGCGGCGCACAGCGTCGTGGAGCACCACCACGGAGGCGACCCCGCAGAGCGCGTCGGGCAGCAGCATCGCGAAGCTCGAGAAGCCGAAGACCCTGACGGACAGCGCCATCATCCAGATCGACAGCGGCGTCTTGTCGATCGAGACGTAGCGGCTGAGGTCGAGCGCGTTGTAGAGGAACGCCGACCAGCTGTGGCTGTCCGCGTACACCGCCGAGGCGTAGTAGGTGTTCGCGTAGCCGTTCACGGTGAGGCCCCACAGCATCAGCACCGCGGCGAGCAGCGCGATGCCGAGCAGCGCCGGGCGCGCCCACGGCGGGTCGGCGGGGCGGCCGCGCAGCAGCGCGCGCAGCCGCTCGCGCGCGGAGTCCGCGAGGGCCGAGTGGGCTGGGAGTGCAAGCGCTTGGTCTGACACGGTGAGCTCCTCGCTGTGTGGGCCCCCGCCGCGGCATCCCTCAGCAGTCGTAGAGACGGCTGGAGGACGCGGGCGGGCGTGTAAGGCTGCAGGACGATGATCGGGTGGGACCCCTAAAGCGAGGTACGGACCGTGTAAGGCAAAAGTAGGAATCCCCCGCGGCGGGTCCGGGCCGGTGGCACAATCCGGCGGTGAGGATCCTCGTGGTGGACGACGACCGCGCGCTACGCGAGGCCCTGCGCCGCACGCTGACGCTCGGCAGCTACGAGGTGCAGAGCGTCGAGGACGGCGCGCAGGCGCTCGAGGCGGTGGCGAGCGCAGTGCCCGACGCGGTCGTGCTCGACATCGGGATGCCGGGGATGGACGGCCTGGAGGTGTGCCGCCGCCTGCGCCTGCTGGGCAACCGTGTGCCGATCCTGATGCTCACCGCGCGCGAGGCGGTCGCCGACCGCATCGATGGCCTCGACGCGGGCGCGGATGACTACCTGGTCAAGCCGTTCGACGTGAACGAGCTGAAGGCGCGCCTGCGGGCGCTGCTGCGCCGCTCGGGCACGGAGGGGGACCCCGGCTCGCTGTCCTTCGGGGAGCTGCTGCTCGACGGCGCCCGCCACGGGGCGGTGGTGGGCGAGCGGTTCACCGAGCTGACACGCACCGAGTACCAGCTGCTGGAGCTGCTGATGCGCAACCCCCGGCGCGTGCTCACGCACAGCGTGATCTACGACCGCGTGTGGGGCTACGACTTCGGCGCGGCCTCGAACTCGCTGCGGGTGTACGTCGGCTACCTACGCCGCAAGCTCGAGGACCTCGGCGCGCCCGGACTGATACACACGGTGCGCGGTGTCGGCTACGTCCTGCGCGAGCCGTGACGTTGCGTGCGCGCATCGCCGCGGCGGCGGGCCTCGCGGTCGCGGTGGCGGTGGTGGGCGCCGCGGTCGGCCTGTACCTCGCGGTGCGCTCGGACCTGCGCGGGCAGATCGACAAATCGCTGAGTGCCCGCGCGCAGGAGCTCGTCTCGGCGCCGTCCCCCCGGCCGCCGGGCACACCCCTGAGCGGCGCTGGGAGTGAGAACCGCTTCGACCGTGAGCCGGGGTTCTTCACAGGCGCCGGCGCCAACCGCCCCGGGTTTCCGAGGGCCGTCCAGCCGGCCCGCTTCGGCGGAGCGTCGGGCTACGTGGAGTTCATCTCCCCGACCGGCGCGGTGCAGGTGCCCGGCGGCCAGAGCTCCTCCCCGTCGATCGCGCCGACCGCCACCGACAGGGCGATCGCGGCTAGCGGGCACGGCCGGGCGCTGAGCGACCGGACGGTCAAGGGAACCCACCTGCGCGTGCTCACGGTCGGCGGCGGCTCGCTGGGCGCGGTGCTGATTGCGCGGCCGCTCACCGAGGTCGACCACGAGCTGAGCCACATCCTGCTGATCCTCCTGATCGTGGGAGTCGCGGGCATCGCGATCGCGGCACTGCTGGGAGCGCTGGTCGCGCGCACCGCGCTCGCCCCGATCGCACGCTTCACCGGCCGCGCGGAGACGCTCGCCGGCGGCCTCGACCTCTCCCAACGCCTGGAGGTCACGGGCCGCGACGAGCTCGCGCGGCTGGCGGGCTCCTTCAACGCGACGCTCGACGCGCTCGAGCGCTCGGTGGAGGCCCAGCGCCACCTGATCGCCGACGCCAGCCACGAGCTGCGCACCCCGATCGCCTCGCTGCGAGCGAACGTCCAGACCCTGCAGGACGCCGACCGTCTCTCTCCCGAGGACCGCGAGGGCCTGCGCCGCGACGTCATCGACGAGCTCGACGAGCTCACGGCGCTGGTGAGCGACGTGGTCGAGCTCGCACGGGGCACCCGCGGCGAGGCGGCCCGCGAGGAGGTGCGCCTGGACGAGATCGTCCACGAAGCGGTGGCGCGCACGCGCCGGCGCGGCGAGCTGCGCTTCCGCGTCGACCTGCAGCCCACGCTCGTAAGAGCGGAGCCCGAGCGCGTCAACCGCGCGGTCTCGAACCTGCTCGACAACGCGCGCCGCTGGAGCCCTGCGGACGGGCTGATCGAGGTCGAGCTCCACGACGGCGTGCTCACCGTCCGCGACCACGGCCCCGGCTTCGAGGAGGCCGACCTGCCCCACGTGTTCGAGCGCTTCTATCGCGCCGCCGATGCCCGCAAGCTCCCCGGCTCCGGGCTGGGACTCGCAATCGTGCGCCAGGCAGCCGAGGCGCACCACGGCTACGCGCGGGCTGCCAACGCGCCTGGGGGCGGCGCGCTACTGTCGGTCAGCTTCGGGGCGCCTTTGAGCATCCCTGCTCCTCTGAAGGACGCCTCTCCTCTGAGCGTGTGAATGAGTCGGGCTACGGCGGGGACCCGAGTGCGCCTGGAGGGAATCGAACCCCCGACCTGCGGCTTGAAAGGCGTGCGATACGCCTCGGCCTACCCTGCCGGACTATGCTATCACCAGCATATGCGCTGTACGATATAGTGCTCGGGTGTGGGATGTCGAAGTCACCGACCAGTTCGAGCAGTGGTGGGACACGCTGAACGTCGAGGATCAGCAGACGATCGATGCCGCAGTGGGCCTGCTGGAACAGCGTGGCCCGGGACTCGGGCGGCCACTCGTTGACAGCGTGAAGGGCTCACACCACGCGAACATGAAGGAGCTGCGCGGGCACGATCCGCGTGCTGTTCGCCTTCAACCCGAAGCGCACAGCACTGCTGCTCATCGGTGGGGACAAGCGCGATCGCTGGCAGGAGTTCTACGCGCAGATGATCCCGCTCGCCGACGACCTCTTCGACGAGCACCTCACAGAACTTGACAACGAAGGAGCTACCTAGATGGCCACCAAAACCAAGAGCTTCAACGAGCTGCGCAAGCATGCGCGCAGCCGGCACCCCGACTGGGACGCCAATGTCGCCGAGCGCCAGCGCGCGATGCAGGACGCCCTCGCCCTGGCCGGCCTGCGCCAGGCCAGGCACGTCACCCAGGTCCAGCTCGCCGAGCAGCTCGGGATCTCCCAGGGCAACGTCTCGCGGCTGGAGGGCCGCAGCGACGTCTATCTCTCGACGCTGCGCTCCTACGTCGAGGCGCTCGGCGGGCATCTAGAGATCGCCGCCGTCTTCGGTGAGGAGCGCGTCGCCGTAGCCGTCGGCCCAGGCGAGCGCGCTGCGTAGTATGACACGCATCCGCGTTCTATTAGGCACATGGGTATCGTCGTCCGTTGGTCTACATGTCCATGTCTCCGTAGCGGGTGCAAAGGTGGCCAGCAATCTCATTGACTTTTCGCACCTCACGGAGTTCAACGCCGCGCTTTCGGCATTGCTTTGCCGTGAGGCGGAGCGCAGCGACGCAGAGCGGCAGGGTAGCCTTTGCTGGTGGAGTTCGGGTGCCGGACAGAGCGCCGGTTGGCGCGTCGTGGGCCGTGCGGCGATAGCCCGAAGGGGGCTTGGGCGGAACTCGGAGGCGAGCGGATCTCAGGGGGAGAGGCAGGTCAACGGTAGAGGCGTGGAACGATCGGGACAGTGGGGCAGTCAGGTGGGCAGGCGTGCGAACGGCTGCGCCGAGAGCGCGGACTTGACACGGTGGCCTCGTCTCTCGGACGATACGTTCGCAAATCGATCGTGTACCGTATGCGGCCTGTCCCAGCCAACCGAACGGGGCGCGAGGAGTAGCAGCCATCAGCCAAGACGCAGCCCGCGCATTCTGGAAGGCCGCGAGCATCGCCAAAAAGAAGGGCCACACGTTCGCCTCCATCGCGCTGGATGTGGATGGTGGCCGCATCTTCACGCCTGACGGGAACTGGCCGGTCGCAGGAGCGCGAGCCAGCGTCGGAACCCCAGAGGCGCCCTCCGTATTCCGCAAAGCCTGCCTCACGATCACCGGCTAGGGTTGGGAGGTCACCGCAGAGGCCGGATTCGGCTCCGAGCGAAAGGCCCGCGACTTCGCGGCCAAGGTCAACGCTGCCGCAGGGACGAGCAACACCACCCCGCCTCCAGCTCGCGCGGACCAGCCAACACGGCCCCCCACCCCCAAGCGCAGCAAGCCAGCCCTGCGCCTGCCCTACGACCACCGGATGGTCGAGGTACGTGGCGAGAGCCACTACGTGGCAGCTCTCGAACGAGTCGTCTCTGCGCAGGGCGTCAACCTCAAACGGGTGGATGAATTCGACCTGACCAGGACCCCGATGGGGAGCACATGCAGTTCGCCCGCGCGGGCGTGGAGAAAGCGATCCGCAGTTACGCGCGAGCGGTCAAAGCACTCCAGCAAGCGGTCACCGACTTCCACGGCAACCCTTGACGCAGACAGCCGTCGGCGGGTTCCCGCGACAGGTGAGCGCGACAGCACTATGCCTATGCGTGCTCTGGCGCGGGGGCTGGCGACGTCGGCCGGTTGGCTTCCCGGGTCTGCTGGACGCGCTCGTCGAGGTTCCGAACGTACTCGTCGGCCGTGATCTCGCCCTCGACTAGGCGGCGGAAGGTGTTGGGCTCAGCGGGCGGCACTGTATTCCTCATGCGTTGCTTCCTCCTAGTATTGCGCATCGGACGGCGGCTCCAGGCTCCTTACAACGTCGATGACGGACGCCAGGAGCGTGATGTAGGTTCGATCAACCGGCGAGAAGGCATCCTTGCGGACCGCCAAGACGTTCAGCACACCATCGATCTCGCCGGCCCTCCAAAGGGGAACGGACACGATCGACTCGTACTGGCGGTCATCTTCAGCCTTTGGGTGGCGCGTGAATCGCTGGTCTTCGCTGAGATCGTTCGACCACTGAACGCGACCGTGGTCCAACGCCACACCCGCGAACGAACCCTTGATCGGCAGACGGAACCGCTCCCGGCTCTCCATCCGGTGGCCAAGCGCCGGGAGTAGCCCCGTACTGTCCGCCATCACGAAATCGTCCCCACTCGAACGGAGGATCGAGAATCGCACGTCGCCCCGCGCGGCATCTCGGTGATCGCGCTGGAGCAGCTTGTGCGCTGGCTCGAAGATGCCAGTCTCGATGAAGTCGCGCGTTGAGAAGCTCGGGAGTTCCTTGGCGATCACTTTGCGCAGATCCCCGAGCGCATCGCGCACGTGCTCGGCATACGTCTCGTACGCGCCAAGCTCGCCGGCGCGGGACTCAAGCTCGCGGATCTTGCCATCGTCAGCGCCACCGAGGGCCGCCCCGACCACGAGTCCCGCGAACAGCGCGCCCAAGGCGGCAAGGACAACCACCCAGAGGGGAGCCATGTGCTTCGTCAGCAGCGCCAGGAGGAGCGGCACGACCACAGCGGCCACAACGGTCACCACGACCGCGACGCCAAGCTCGCGCGGCAGCGAGCCGACGACGGTGGACAGACGGCTTACGCCCTTTCTCACGCCTGCGCACCTTACGGGCCGCATCCGACAGACGTATGCGGGTGTGCGTCGGCTCACCCCCCAGCGGCTCCCCGCACACTCCCAGCACGCGGCGTGTTAGCACTTCCGTTAGCACCCCGGCCCTCGACAACCCCTCCGCCAACCTCCGGCCACAAAAAAACCCTGCGTTTGCAGGGCTCCTTTGCAGTGCGCCTGGGGGGAATCGAACCCCCGACCTGCGGCTTGAAAGGCCGCTGCTCTTTGGCACCCCGTAGGTTGCCGTTGACCACTGAGCTACAGGCGCGTCGATCTGGCTGAGCGCGCATTGTAGATGGATGCTCGGCCCCGGGTGTGGCGCGCCCTCAGCCCTCAACCGCGGCGTACACCTCGTCGAGCAGTTTCGCGCGGTCGGCGAGCTCGAAGCTGTCGGCCAGGTGGCGGTCGGCCTGCTCGCGCGACTCGCCGCTGAGGGCCATGTTGAGCGCGACCAGCCGCGCGCTGTCGAGGTCACTGCGCTTCTGCTCCCCTGCGCCCGCGGCGGCTGGAGGAGTGGGGGCCACCTCGGCAGCGACCGGAGCGGCGGGTGGCGCCTCGTGCTCCTCCTCGGTCGCGGAGACCGAGGCCGGGGGCAGCGCCTCGGGCCGCTCCTCAGTCCTGGGGGCCGCCGGTTCCTCTGCGCCGGCCCTCAAGCTGAGCGTCAGAGCGTTCAGCTCACCCTCCACCGCCCGCACGCGATCGTGCAGCGCGGCGCTTGCCCGGGCGAGCGCCTGCGCCTCCGCGGCGAGCGCTTGCAGATGCGCGTCCACGATCGCCGGGTCGTGTTCCCGTCCCGCACCGGGGACGTTCTGACGCTCACCATTCTCGCGCTCCCTCTGCACTGCGCAAGCGTAGCGGACGGCTCGCGCCGTTCTGCCGCTACGCGGGCGCCTCGGATGGTTCCTCCTCGGGCGCCCGCGTCTCCTCCTCGGGCGCCGGCGTGTCCTCCTGCGGCGGCGCTTCTTCGGCCTGGGCCTCCCGGAGGTCGCGGCGCAGCTCGCGGATCTCGTCGCGCAGCTGGGCGGCGTACTCGAAGCGCAGCTCCTCCGCCGCCGCGAGCATCTCCTCCTCGAGCTCCACCGCGAGGCGCTCCAGCTCGTGCGTGGGCATCTCCTTCGCCTTTGTGCGCCCCCGTGCGCCGCTGCGTCGCTGACGGCGCCCGCGGGGGACCTTGGAGTCGCCCTGCAGGAACTCTGCGATGTCCGAGACGCCCTTGACGATCGACGCGGCGGTGATGCCGTGCTGCTTGTTGTACGCCACCTGGATCGCGCGGCGGCGGTCGGTCTCCTCGAGTGCCGCCTTCATCGCCCTCGTCTCCTTGTCCGCGTACATCAACACCTTGCCGTTGACGTTGCGCGCGGCGCGGCCGATCGTCTGGATCAGCGAGGTCTCCCCGCGCAGGAAGCCCTCCTTGTCGGCGTCGAGGATCGCAACCAGCGAGACCTCGGGCAGGTCGAGGCCCTCGCGCAGCAGGTTGACGCCGACCAGCACGTCGTACTCGCCGAGGCGCAGGTCGCGGATGATCTGGATGCGCTCGAGCGTGTCGATCTCAGAGTGCAGGTAGCGCACCTTGAAGCCCATCTCCAGCAGGTACTGAGTGAGGTCCTCGCTCATCTTCTTCGTCAGCGTCGTGACCAGCACCCGCTCCTGCACGTCCACGCGCGCGCGGATCTCGTTCATCAGATCGTCGATCTGGTTGCGCGTCGCGCGCACCTGCACCTCCGGGTCCACGACCCCCGTCGGGCGCACGATCTGCTCCACCACCCGGCCCGCCCGGGTGCGCTCGAACTCCCCCGGGGTCGCGGAGACGAACAGCAGCTGCGGGGTGATCTGAAGGAACTCCTCGAAGCGCTGCGGGCGGTTGTCCATCGCGCTCGGCAGGCGGAAGCCGTAGTCCACGAGCGTCTGCTTGCGCGAGCGGTCCCCCTCGTACATCCCCCCGAGCTGCGGCACCGTCTGGTGGGACTCGTCGACGAAGCACACGAAGTCCTTCGGGAAGTAGTCGATCAGGCAGTACGGGCGGTCGCCTGGTCCGCGGCCGTCGAGGATCCGCGAGTAGTTCTCGATCCCCGAGCAGAACCCCATCTCGCGCAACATCTCCATGTCGTACTGGGTGCGCTGGCGCAGGCGGTGGCTCTCCAGCAGCTTGCCTTCGCTCTCCAGCTGCGTGCACCGCTCGTTCAGCTCGGCGCCGATGTCCGCGACCGCCTTTTCAACCGAGCCCTCCCTGACGTTGTAGTGGGTCGCCGGCCAGATCGCCACGTGCTCGAGGTCCTCCTCGATCAGCTCTCCCGTGAGCGGGTCGAAGTGCTGCAGGCGCTCCACTTCGTCGCCGAACAGCGTCGCGCGGTACGCGGTCTCTGCGTAGGCGGGGAAGATCTCCAAGGTCTCCCCCCGCACCCGGAACGTGCCGCGTGCGAGCACCGTGTCGTTGCGCGTGTACTGGATCGCCACCAGTTTGCGCAGCAGCGCGTCGCGGTCCACCTCCTCACCGCGGCGCAGGATCTGCATGTTCATCTCATACACCTCGGGCGAGCCGAGGCCGTAGATGCACGACACCGACGCCACCACGATCACGTCCCGGCGCGCGAACACCGCCGCCGTGGCCGCGTGGCGCAGGCGGTCCACCTCCTGGTTGATCGCCGAGTCCTTCTCGATGTACAGGTCGCGGCTGGGGACGTACGCCTCGGGCTGGTAGTAGTCGTAGTACGACACGAAGTACTCGACCGCGTTGTCGGGGAAGAACGTGCGGAACTCGTTGCACAACTGCGCCGCGAGCGTCTTGTTGTGCGCGATCACGAGCGCCGGGCGCTGCACCGCCTCGATCACGCCCGCCATCGTCATCGTCTTGCCGGTGCCCGTCGCCCCCAGCAGCGTCTGGAAGCGCTCGCCGGCCCGCACGCCTTCCGCGAGCCCGGCGATCGCCTTGGGCTGGTCCGCGGTCGGGGTAAAGGCTGTGTCCAGTCGGAACTCGGGCATGGTCGTGAGCCTCCCCACCGTAGCGCCCGCCGGCGCGCCCCGCCTTGCATACGGCCTTGGAGTCGTGTCCTTCCGGGCTCTGCGCCCACTGGACTCCGCTCCGCCTGACCTTTGCGCGCCGCCCGGTCGCCCCTGGCTTTTTGCACGCCGCCCGGGGTCGCCACTGCGAACGCCGCTGGGGCCGCCTCGGGGCGGCCCTCATCAAAAAACTACCTTCGCTGACCGATCCCCAACTGGCTCGGGTACGTCGCCTGGTAGGCCTGCTGCGCATTCAGCACCCGGCGCACGTATTCGCGGGTCTGGGGGAACGGGATCGCTTCGACCGTCAGCTCGGTTCCGTGTGCGCGCGCGTTGGCGACCCACTCGTTGACGTTCGTCAGGCCCGCGTTGTACGCCGCCACCGCCTCCCACTCGTTGCCTTCGTAGTGTGCCAGCAGGTACCGCAGGTAGTAGCTCCCGTACGCAATGTTGACCGCCGGGCTCGCCAGGTCGGCCGTCTGGAAGGCAACCCCGCCCGAGAGGTGGGCGAGGTACTCCGCCGTGCTCGGGAGGATCTGCATCAGGCCCTCCGCACCCGCCGGGGAGGGGCGCGGGTCGAACTTGGTCTCCGCGTAAATCACCCCCGCGATCAGCGCCGGGTCGAGGTGCTTCTGCGCGGCCTGTTCGCGGATCGTGCTCGCGTCTCGCAGCGGCAGCGCCAGTTCGTGCACCGCGTGCTCCAGGCGCGGGGCGAGGACCGCGATCAGCCCCACTCCCACCACCAGGGCCACCACCGTCCGCAGCGTCCGTCTGCGCCGGCCCGGTGGGCGGTGCACGCGCGTGTTCGCTCTGACGACGGTCGGGCTGCTCATCGCTTCAGCTTCTCAAGTACCTCCGACAGCTTCCTCTCCAACTCCTGCTCGCTGCCCTCGTTGCGCACTGTGAACGTAGCGCGTCGCGCCTTCTCCTCCTGGGCGAGCTGTCGCGCCGTGCGCTCCCCCTGCAGCTCGTGACCCCGGGCGGCGGCTCGTTCACGGCGCAGCTCCTCCGGGGCCACGACCGCCACCGTCGCGTCGTACAGCCCCTCCATCTCAGCCTCGAACAGCAGTGGAACCTCGACCACCGCCGCCCGCGGCGCCGGGCGCCGCGTGCGCGCCTGCGTGAGCCACTCCCCCACCCGCTCGCCCACCAGCGGCCACGTCAGAGCCTCCAGCCAGCGGCGCTCCCCTTCGTCCGCGAACGCCCGTCGCGCAACCGCCGCGCGGTCCACCACCCCGCCGGGCGCCACCTCCGCGCCCCACCGCTCCACCACCGCTGCGCGCAGGCGCTCGTCGCCCACGTACAGCTCGTGCACGACCGCGTCCGTCGAGAGCGTCGCTGCCCCGAGGCGCTCCAGGGCCGCCAGCGCGGTCGACTTGCCGGCCCCCATCCCACCGGTCAGCCCGACGAGTGGGACCCTCGGCGGCGCCCGCACGGCCGCGGCGGGTCAGTCCTGGGGGGTGTTGACCGCCGCCGGCACAGGTTCTGGCTCGGACTCCGGCTCCGGCTCGGAGGCCGGGGTCGCGGCAGCGGCTTCGGGCTGCGCCGGCGCCGTTTCGGGCTCGGACGCCGGGGCCTCAGCTGCGGACTCGGCCTCGGCGCTCGGCTCCACCCCAGCCGGTGGCTCCTCGGCCTCTGCGGCGGGCACCTCCTCCACCACACCGGCCTCGGGAGCCTCACCGGCAACCTCGGGTTCCGTCGACGCCGGCTCGGACTCGGAAGACAAGACCTCAGGAGCGCCCTCAGCGGCGGCCTCCCCGACGGGCACGTCCTCGACGGCACCGGGCCTGGGGGCCTCACTCGCAGGCTCGGGCGCGTGCACGGCCTCGACTCCGACCTGGTCGACCTCGGTCTCTGCGGCAGGCACCTCCTCCACAGCACCGGCCTCGGGGGTAGGCGCCTCACTCGCGGCCTCGAGCGCGCCGGCCTCCGCGGCACCGGCCTCGGCGGCCGGGATCTCAGCTGCGGCCCCAGGCTCCACGGCCTCGGCGGCCGATGCCAGCGCCTCGGCAGCCTCGGGCGCCGAGGTCTCAGCCGCGGCCCCGAGCTCCACGGCCTCGGTGGCGGACGCCGGCGCCTCGGCGGTAGCAGGGGCGATGCCCTCGGGCGCCGGTGCATCAGCGTCGGCAGGCGGCACCGTAGGGACGTCCGCGCGCGGCAGCGGCAGGATTTGGTCCTCCACCCGCTTGGCCGACAGCGACAGGCGTCGGCGCTCGGAGTCGATCTCGAGGATCTTCACGCGGATCTCGTCGCCCGGGTGGACCACCTCGCGCGGGCTTTCCACGTGGTGGACGGCCAGCTCGGAGATGTGGACGAGACCCTCGACGCCGTCGAGGATCTCCACGAACGCACCGAACGTGACGACCTTCGTGACCGTGCCTTCCAGCTCGTCGCCGACGTTGTAGGTGTCCACGATCCGCTGCCACGGGTCTTCCTGGGTCTGCTTGAGGCCCAGCGAGATGCGCTGGCGGTCGCGGTCGATGTCGAGCACCTTGACCTGCACGGTGTCGCCGATGTTGAGGATCTCGGAGGGGTGGTTCACGTGCGACCACGACAGCTCTGAGATGTGGATCAGGCCGTCGATCCCGTCGAGGTCCACGAACGCTCCGAAGTCCACGATGTTGGAGATCTGCCCCTCCACGACGAGGCCGGGCTGCAGGCGGTCGAGGATCTGCTGGCGCACCTCCTTGCGCTCTTCCTCGAGCACCGCGCGGCGCGAGAGCACGACGTTGTTGCGCGAGCGGTTGAGCTCGATCACCTTCGTCTCGATCTTCGTGCCCATGTATTCGTCGAGGTTCGGCACGCGGCGGATGTCCACCAGCGAGGCGGGCAGGAAGCCGCGCACGCCGAGGTCGATGATCAGGCCGCCCTTGACGACCTCGATCACGTTGCCCTCGACCGGCTGCCCGGACTCCGCGGCGGCCTCGATGCGCCGCCACGCCTTCTCGAAGCGGGCGCGCTTCTTGGACATGATCAGGCGGCCGTCTTGGTCCTCCTTGGTGAGGACAATCGCGTTGACCTCCTCGCCAAGCTGCACCTCCTCGCGCGGGTCCACCGACTTGCGGATCGACAGCTCCCCGGAGGGAATCACGCCCTCGGACTTGTAGCCGATGTCCACGAGGACCTCGTCCTTGTCGATGCGCACCACCCGGCCGGTCACGACCTCGCCCTCCTCGAAGGGCTGCATCGTGGCGTCGTAGTTGGGGACGATCTGCCCTTCGACTTCGAGCAGGAGTCCGCCCGACCCCTCGACGACCCGAGCTTCGGGTTTCTCGATCAGCGCTTGCACCGTCCGAAGCCTAGCGCAGCGTCGTGGACATGAGTGCTCCCGCCTCGCCGGGGTGCAGCCGTCGGGCCGCGCTCGGTCTTCGACAGGAGTGCCCCCCGGCCTCGCCGTGGTGGCCAAGTCGTGTCGCGCTCGGTCCTCGACAGGAGTGCCCACCGGCCTCGTCGGGCGCAGCCGAGTCGTGCCCGCGCTCCGTCTAGACATCGGCGCCCTCCCACCGCCGCGGGGGTGAGCTCGCACCGCGCCGCGCTCGTACGCGCTCGTATCATGACGAGCGTGCCTGTGCGAGCGACCAAGCGGGGGGCGGCGCGTACCCGCCTGGAGCGCGACTGCGACGTGCTCGTCTGCGGCGCCTCCTTTGCGGGCCTCGCGGTCGCCCGCGAGCTCGCGGGCTCAGGCGCGCGGGTGCTCGTGATCGACCGCTACGAGATCGGGGAGCGCCAGACCTCTGCGTGCGCCGTCCCCACCACGTGGCTCGACGCGCTCGGGCTGCGCTCCACACTGCTGCAGACCTTTGGCGAGCTCGTGGTGCACACCCCCTGGCGGCGCTCCCGCTGGAGGCTCCCGTGGACGTTTTCGACCTTCGACTACCGCGGGCTCTGCGCGCTGCTGTGGGAGCAGGCGCGCGCGGAGGGCACCGTCTTCGAGACCGCCACCGTCGAGTCCCGCGAGGGCTTCGCGGTGCGCACCGACCGCGGGGAGCTGCGCGCGCCGCTGATCGTTGACGCGCTCGGCTGGCGCCGGGTGCTCTCGCGCACCGTCGCGATCCAGCCCCCGCGCGCACGGCTCTCGCGGGGGCTGGAGGTGCACCCCCAGGGCTCCGGCGAGGAGATGGAGTTGTGGATTGACCCCCGTTACATCCGCTCGGGCTACTCCTGGAGCTTCCCCGCGGCGGAGGAGATGCGCGTGGGCGTCGGCTCCTTCTGGCCCGCCCACCACGTGCGCGAGCCGACAGTGCGCCTCGCCCGCGAGCTCGGCCTGGGCGAGAGCGGCTACCAGGGCAACTGGATCCCCCACGAGCTGCGCCCCGCGGTCGAGGATGGCGTGTTCTTCGTGGGCGACTCTGCGGGCCACTGCCTGCCACTCACCGCGGAGGGCATCCGCACCGCGCTGTACTTCGGGTGCGCCTGCGGCCGGGAGCTGCGCGCGGTGCTCGCCGGCTCCTGCACCCGCGAGCAGGCGCTGTCCCGCTACGGCACGTTCTCTGACGCGCACGCGTGGAAGTTTCGCTCGCTGCTCTTTACCCAGCGCGCCGTCGGGCGTCTGACCCCTTCGCGCGCGGTCACCGCGCTCGCCCGCGCCCTGGAGGATCCGCGCGTGTGCGCCTGGGCGTTCGAGCACTACGGACGGATCGCGCCCGCCTCGTTCGTCGAGCCGCGCGCGGGGCGCCCCGTTCCCGGCCGACGGGCGGCGGCAGCCGCGACTGCTTGAGCTCAGGTCGGCGGCTCTCCCCACCCCCCGGGCATGATCTCCAGGTAGCCCATGTCCACGCGCAGCACGTCCATCGCCCACTCGAAGATCGTGCGGCCGAGCCCGTAGCGGGCCGCGAGCGTCCGCTCGGCCACCGGCTCCTCCTCGGGTGCGAGCATCCTGGCGGTCGCCTCCAGCGGCGCGCCGAGCGGCCTGCCGCGCACTGTGCAGGGGGCCACGAGCAGGCGCGGGTCGTTGCGCAGCCGCTTGACCTTGCCCGCCGTGCGGTCGGTGCGAACGTAGAGACGACCGCCCGCCTGCGCCGCCCACACCGGCGTGGGGACCGGAGTGCCATCGCGGCGGAAGGTGACCAGCAGCGAGCGCTTGCAGGCGCGTACCTCGGCGAGCGAGCCGCCGCGCGGCGCACCGACGATCTCCCTCGCGCCCGGCGGCGTCAGGCGGGCGGTGAGGCGCGCGTTGAAGACCGCCGCCGGCAGTCGGCGCCCAGGCCGCGGGTGCGCGGAGGGGCGAGCCGGGGTCACGCCACCTTGCGCAGCCGCGGACGCGCGGCCTCCACGGCCCGCAGCGCGAGTCGGCTGGCCTCGAGGCCACTGGCCCAGGAGACTTCGGCGAGTAGGCCGGGGGCGGCGACCATGTCGCCGGCGAGGTAGACGCCCTCGCCGCGATCTATGGCCGGCCGATCCTGCCAGGTGCTGCCGGGCAGGTCGAGCGCGCCGGAGCGGGCGTCCATCACCTGCCGGCGGCGCCACGTCTCACGCGTGCGCCACTCCGCGACCGACTGGTCGATCAGCCGCTCCAGGCGCACGCCCGCCTCGTCGGTGCTCTCGCCGGGGCGGATCGGCATCTGCGTCTGGATCAGCTCGTGGCCCGCCGGGGCGATCTCGCGATCGGAGGAGGAGTAGCGCCCGAGCCAGCCCGCCTCATCCATGTCGGAGACGATCCACGGGTCGCCGCGACGGTGCGAGAGGCCCACGTCGAGGCACACCGTGCGCCCGCTCAGGCCGCTCAGCGGCTCGCCCCCCAGCAGCTCGCTCGCCTGCGTGAGCTCGGTGGCGAGGATCACCGGCGGCTCGGGCAGCGTCTCCACGCGGTGGCCGGTCTGCACCTCGACGCCCAGCTCGCGCGCGCGGCGCTCCTGCGGGGCAACCAGCCCGCTCCAGCCGCCGCTGGCGTAGCGCACCATCGTGTTCGGAGGGGGCGTGGAGAGGAACAGGCGCACGGTGCGCTCCCACACGAACGCCGCGGACAGCTCACCCGGGTCGTGGTAGTAGGTGTAGACGCCGGCCGCGGAGGAGAGCATCGCGGCGGTGCGCTCGTCGGTGTGGCTCGTGGCCCAGCTGCGGAAGTCCCGTTCGACGGGCGCCTGGCGGCCGCGCAGGCGCAGGACCGCCGGGATTGTGCTCAGCGGCGGGGTGCGCTGCACCGAGCCCTGCCAGCGGAAGCGCGCGCCGCCGAGCGGCGGGCGCACGTGGGCGGGCAGCAGCTTGCGCTCCGCCAGCCACCGCCACAGCGGGCCGTCGCTGTAGAGGGCGTGCGGCCCGAGGTTGGCTTTGTACGGGCCGTCGGCGCTGCGCGCCCGCCCGCCGAGCTCCTCGTGCGCCTCCAGCAGGCGCACCTTCGCGCCGCCCTCCGCGCACGCAATCGCGGCCGTCAGCCCCGCAAGTCCGCCTCCCACAACGGTTATCTGGCTCGTCTGGCTCATGGTGGCCTCCAATCGAGAGTGTGCCCTCACGGTAGCTCGCAACTGGCTCGCTGTACAGTGCCAGTTATGGGTTCGCGAACAGGACCAGTGAAGCCGCCGGACCAGTCGAAGATCGGCCTGCACGAGTTGGAGCCTCGGGCGTCGCAGGTACACGGGCCGGACCTGCTCGTCGAGCTCGACCGCGCTGGGGAGCTCTCGCTGCACGAGCAGCTCGAGCGCTCGATCCGCGAGGGGATCCGCGCCGGCCGCCTGCCAGCCGCGATGTCGATGCCCTCGACCCGGGGCCTCGCCGCCGAGCTGGGGGTCTCCCGTGGCGTGGTCGTCGAGGCATACCGCCAGCTCGCGGCGGAGGGGTACCTGACGATGCGCCAGGGCGCGCCCGTGGCGGTGACCGCCGCGGTGCGGGCCTCCACCCCACGCGCTCCCGCCCGCTCGCTGCTACCCACCTTCCCCTACCACTTCCACCCCGGCCTGCCCGACCTCGCGGGCTTCCCCCGCGACCGGTGGCTGCGCTCGCTGCGCGCAGCGCTGCGCGAGTCGCCGCTCGACGCGCTCGGCTACGGCGATCCGCGCGGGCACCCCGGGCTGCGCGAAGCGCTCGCCGACTACCTCGGCCGCGTCCGCGGCACCGCGGCCGACACCGAGCACATGACGATCTGCACCGGTTTCATGCAGGGCTTCTCGCTCGCCTGCCGCGTACTGCGCAGCCACGGCGTGGATGCGATCGCACTCGAGGACCCCGGCTGGCACGTGCACCGGCTGATCGCCGAGCAGTCAGGCCTGGAGGTGGTGCCCGTCCCCGTCGACTGCGAGGGGCTGCGGGTGGCCGAGCTCGTTCGCAGCGACGCTGCCGTGGTCGTGGTGACGCCCGCGCACCAGTTCCCCACCGGGGCGGTGCTCAGCCCCGCACGACGGGCCGAGCTGGTCGAGTGGGCCGAGAGCGAGGAGCGGCTGATCGTCGAGGACGACTTCGACGCCGAGTTCCGCTACGACCGTGTGGCGGTCGGCGCGCTGCAGGGGCTCGCGCCCGAGCGCGTCCTCTACATAGGCTCGGCCAGCAAGCGCCTGGCGCCAGGGATGCGCCTCGGCTGGATGCTCACCCCCTCGTGGCTGGCGTGGGAGCTCTCCTCGGCGAAGGCCGTCGAGGACGGCGGCTCGGAGGTGGTCGGACAGCTCGCGCTGCGCGACTTTATCGCCCGCGGCGAGCTCGACCGGCACGTGCGGCGCATGCGCACCCACTACCAGCGCCGCCGCGAGGCGCTGCTCGCCGCGCTCGCCCGGTGGCTGCCGCAGGGGCGCGCGAGCGGCGCCGCCGCCGGGCTCTTCGAGACGGTGCTGCTACCCGAGGAGGCCGACGAGCCCGCACTGCTGCAGGCCGCCGCCGAGCGGGGAGTGGGCGCCGAGGGCCTCGCCTGGCACCGCTTCGCCGCGGGCGGTGCGCCCGGCCTGGTGCTCGGCTACGGCAACCTCTCCGAGCCGGCGCTCGAACAGGGTGTGCGCCTGCTCGCGGAGGCGTACGCCGCGGTGCGGTGAGAGTCGGGAGGCTCGGTCGATCGTGCCGCGGCGCGTTGAGCACCGGGGAGGACCCAGCTCAGTCGATCGTGCCGCGGCCTGACCGAGCCCCGGGCGGCTGGCGTTTACTTGCGCACGACCAGCGCAACCCCGGCGACGAGCAGCACGAGACCGACGACCCGCTGCAGGCCGATCGGCTGGCGGGCGATCCCTAGCAGGCCGAAGCGGTCGATCGCGACCGAGATCCCGAGCTGGCCGGTGATCACCGCCGCGGTGAGGCCGCTGGCGCCGAGCGTGCGCACGGTGAGGATCGCGACGGTCACGTACGTCGCCCCCAGCAGGCCGCCGACGAGCGCCCACCAGGGCGGGCGGCTGAGGTCGCCGAAGGAGCCGAGGCCGCCGCGGGAGAGCGCGGCGATCGTCACGAGCGCGACCGTGCCGACGATGAACGAGAAGCTCGCCGCCTGGATGCTGCCGATGGCACGCCCCAGACGCGCGTTGATCGGAGCCTGCATCCCCACGAGCACCCCCGCGCCCGCCGCCAGCAGCACGGCCAGCCCGCGGGTCACTTCGCCTCCAGCCAGTTGTGGCCGACCCCGACCTCGACCGCCATCGGGGGCTCGAGTTCCCAGACCCCGACCATCTCGCGCTCGATCAGCTCGCGCGCGGCGGGGACCTCCCCGGGGTCCGCTTCGAAGAGCAGCTCGTCGTGGATCGTGAGGATCAGGCGGCACGTCAGGCCGCTCGTGGCGAGCGCCCCGTGGCAGCGGACCATCGCGAGCTTGATGATGTCGGCCGCGGTGCCCTGCACGACCGTGTTGACCGCCAAGCGCTCGCCAAGAGAGCGCACCTGGAAGTTGCGCGCGCGCAGCTCGGGGATCTGGCGGCGACGGCCCCAGAGGGTTGTGACGTGCCCCTCGTCCTTGGCGCGCTCGATGGTATCGGCCATGAACTGCGCGACACGCGGAAAGCGGGCGAGGTAGGCGTCGATGAACTCCCGGGCCTCCTCACGGGGGATGTTGAGGCGGTCGGCGAGGCCATAGTCGGAGAGACCGTAGACGATGCCGTAGTTGATCATCTTGGACTTCGCGCGCATCCCGGGGTCGATCTGCTCTGGGGGGACGCCGAAAACCTGCGAGGCCGTGGCGGTGTGGACGTCTTCGGAGCGCGCGAAGATCTCCTTCAACACCGGCTCCTCGGCGGCGTGGGCGAGCACGCGCAGCTCGATCTGGGAGTAGTCCGCGGAGATCAGCACGCGGCCCTCCTCGGCCTCGAAGCAGCCGCGGATCTCGCGGCCCAGCGCGGTGCGGATCGGGACGTTCTGCATGTTGGGGTTGGTGCTTGACAGGCGCCCTGTCTGGGCTACAGCCTGCAGGAAGGTGGTGTGGATGCGCGAGCGCTCGTCGGCCTGGCCGGGGAGCACGTCGAAGTAGGTCTTGATCA
This sequence comes from uncultured Solirubrobacterales bacterium, assembly GCA_963706545.1. Taxonomy (GTDB): domain Bacteria; phylum Actinomycetota; class Thermoleophilia; order Solirubrobacterales; family Solirubrobacteraceae; genus Palsa-744. Next base: position 3,074,321 of record OY970161.1, on the reverse strand, counting down.
GCGTCGAGAGCTCGCGCCAGCGCTCGATCTTGGGCACGATCACGTGCTCGGAGCGGATCGCCTGGAGCACGCGCGCGTCGGTCGAGTAGCCGATCTTGCCGCGCCGCTTGCGCGAGAGGCCGAGCTTCTCGAACAGGATCTCCCCGAGCTGCTGGGGGGAGGCGATCAGGAACTCCTCGTCGGCGAGCGCGAAGATTTCCTGTTCGAGCTCGGCGATCTCCTCGCGCACGCGCGTGGAGACCTCCTGCAGGCGGGGCACGTTGAGGCGCACCCCGGCGAGCTCCATCGCCCGTAGCACCCCCACGAGCGGCAGCTCGATGTCGCGCATCAGCCCCTCCAGACCCCGCTCTGCGATCTGCTCGCGCTGCCACGCCGCGAGGGCCCCCACGAGCAGCGCCTCGCCGGCCGCTGGGTCGTCCACGTCGGCAGCCAGGCCGCGCTCCTCGCAGAGCTCCGCGAAGGGGTACCCGCGCCGCGCGGGCTCCAGCAGGTAGGCGCCGAGCATCGTGTCGTGCACGAGACCCGGCGGCACGAGCCCGAGGGCCTTCGCGTCGTGGACGACCACCGGCAGCTCCCCGCAGGCGGCGGACACCTCCTCGGGACCCTCGCAGTCGCCGTAGAGGACCTCGGGGAGCGCGGCGCCCCCCGCGCCGGCGCCCCTCACGCCCTTCGCAGCCTTGGCGCCTTCCGCGGCCGCAGTGCTCGCGCTACCACCCCCCGGAGCGAGCGTGACCGCAAAGCGCCAGCCGGCACCCTCCGCGAACAGCACGCCCTCGGGCGTCTCGGGAGGGCGCACGGAGAGACACAGCTCCGGCGGCTCTGTGCTTGATCCCCGCCCGGAGGCGACCAGCGCGGGGATGTCCGCGACCGCCCCCGCGCGTACGCGCCCGGAGAGCCGCACCTCCGTCGGGCCGGCGGGCACCGCCTGCTCCCCCTCACCGAGCGCCTCTTCCAGGCGGCGCAGGGGGTCGCGCAGCTCGTACTCGCGGAAGACCTCCCGCAGCCGCGAGCGGTCGGGCTCGCGGGCAGCCTCGGCGGTCGGGTCGAGGTCGAACGCGACGGCGCGGTTGACGGTCGCCAAGCGCTTGGAGACCCGAGCGTTCTCGGCGTGCTCGCGCAGGTTCTGTTTGCGCTTCGCGCCAGAGATGTCGGGGATGTGGGCGAGCACCTCCTCCAGGGGGCCGTAGCGCTGGATCAGGTCGGAGGCGGTCTTGTCGCCGATCCCCGGCACCCCGGGGATGTTGTCGGAGGTGTCGCCCTTCAGGCCGTAGAAGTCGGGGATCAGCACGGGCGGGATGCCGTAGCGGTCGAGCACCGCCTGGTGGTCGTAGACCTTGGTGTCGGTGATACCCCGCGCGGTGGCCATCACCTCGACGAGGCCGCCCTCGTCGATCAGCTGGAAGACGTCGCGGTCGCCGGTCACGATCGTCACCGGGACCGGCGGGTCGGCGGCGAGCGCGCGCGCGGCGAGCGAGGCGATCACGTCGTCGGCCTCGTACCCCTCGACCTTCACGTTGCGGTACCCGAACGCCTCCACCAGCGGTTCCATCGCGGGCCACTGCTGCTTGAGTAGGTCCGGGCGCGAGCGCCGCTGGGCCTTGTACTCGGGGAACAGCTCCGTGCGCCCGGAGGTTCCGGCGTCCCACGCGACGACCGTGGGGCAGACGCCGTACTCGGTGACGATCTTGACGAGCATCGAGGCGAACCCGAAGATCGCGTTGGTGGGCACGCCGGTGGAGGTCGCGATCGACTCGGGCAGCGCGAAGAAGGCACGGTAGACGAGCGAGGGGCCGTCGATCAGGAAGAGGCGCCGTCCAGCCTCCGCCGCAGGGGCCGAGGGGGCTGTCGCGCGGGTCGCCACGACGGAGCACTTTACGCGCCGAGCGGTGAGGGCGTGCTCTATCACCGGCGCGCAGCGCCCCGGGGACTCCGCGGCGGGCGCGCGCGGCACCGGGGGGACGCCATAAGATGGCTGCCCCTCGACCGGACAGGAGCCGACACACGTGAACGTCACCCCCAGCGCGCAGTACCGCCTCACGATCCGCGTGAAGCTGGATGACGCCCAGGGCGCCCTGCTGGGGTCCGTGACGGCGGGGATCGGCGAGCAGGGCGGGGTCGTGGTGGCGGTGGACCCCGTGGAGGTGGACGCGGAGGGCAGCGTGCGCGACATCGTGGTGGACGCCGCCAACCGCGAACACTGGGGCCGCATCCTGGAGGCGATCGAGGCGGTCGCGGGCGTGGAGGTGGTGGACACCACCGACCGCACGTTCCTGCTGCACGTGGGCGGCAAGATCGAGCAGCACAACAAGCACCAGCTGAAGACGCGCGACGACCTCTCGATGGTCTACACCCCGGGCGTCGCGCGGGTGTGCATCGCGATCCGCGACGACCCCGACAAGGCCGCCCAGTACACGATCAAGCGCAACACCGTGGCGGTCGTCTCCGACGGCACTGCGGTGCTGGGGCTCGGCGACATCGGCCCCGCGGCGGCGATGCCGGTGATGGAGGGCAAGGCGTGCCTGTTCAAGGAGTTCGCCGGCGTCGACGCGTTCCCGATCTGCCTCGACACGAAGGACCCCGACGAGATCGTGCGCACCGTGAAGCTGATCGCCCCAGGGTTCGGGGGGATCAACCTCGAGGACATCTCCGCGCCGCGGTGCTTCGAGATCGAGGAGCGCCTCAAGGAGGAGCTCGAAATCCCGGTCTTCCACGACGACCAGCACGGCACCGCGGTGGTCGTGATGGCGGCACTGCTGAACGCGGTAAAGCTCACCGGCCACCGCCTGGAGGATCTGCGCGTGCTGGTCATCGGCCTCGGCGCCGCGGGGATCGCGGTGACAAAGATCCTGCGCGAGGCGGGCGTCACCAACATCGTCGGCGCCGACTCGCGGGGGGCGCTGCACGTGCGCCGCGAGGACTACCTCGACGGGACGATGAACCCCGTGAAGCGGTGGTTCGCGGAGGTCACCAACCCCGAGTGCCGCGCGGGCGCCCCCGCGGACGTGATCGAGGGCGCCGACCTGCTGATCGGGGTCTCCGGCGCGCGGGCGCTGCCGGCGGAGGCGCTCGCGCGGATGAGCGAGAACGCGATGGTGTTCGCGATGGCCAACCCCAACCCCGAGGTCGTCCCCGAGGAGGCCGCGCCGTACGTGCGCATCATGGCGACCGGCCGCTCGGACTACCCCAACCAGATCAACAACGTGCTGTGCTTCCCGGGGATCTTCCGCGGCGCGCTGGACGTGCGCGCCCGCGCGATCACCGAGGAGATGAAGATGGCCGCCGCCCACGCGATCGCGGCGATCGTCCCCGAGGAGGAGCTGCGCGAGGACTACATCATCCCCTCCGTCTTCAACCGCGACGTCGCCCCCGCGGTGGCCGCGGCGGTGGCCGACCAGGCACGCGCCAGCGGCATGGCGCTGGCCGGCCAGGAGGTGGGGTTCGCGCAGGGCGACACGGCCACCAGCACGCCCACCGCGGCGTGAGGTCATGCGGGTCACTGTCACCGGCGCGACGGGTCTGATCGGGACCACGCTCGTCGCGCGGTTGCTGGCCGACGGCGCCGAGGTCACAGTGCTCACGCGCGACCCCGCCCGGGCCGAGGCGACGCTCGGAGCGCAGAGCGGGGCAGGGCTCGGAGCGCAGGGCAGGGCAACGCGCGGCGTGCAGGCGGTGGGCTGGGATCCGCTGAACGAACGGGCGCCGACGCAGGCGCTCCAGGGGCGTGACGCGGTGGTGCACCTCGCGGGCGAGAACGTCGCACAGCGGTGGACGGCGAGCGCGAAGCGGGCGATCCGCGAGAGCCGCGTGATCGGCACGCGCCACCTGGTGGAGGGACTGCGCGAGTGCGGCTCGGACAGCGGGGCCGGCGCGCGCAGCGCCGGCGGCCGCAGCGAGGTCGGCGCGAGGCCGAAGGTGCTGGTGAGCGCCTCGGCGGTCGGCTACTACGGCGCACACGGAGAGGAGCCGCTGGATGAGGAGGCGCCCCCGGGTCGCGAGCTCCTGGGCGAGGTGTGCGTCGCGTGGGAGGCACAGGCGCGCGCGGCGCAGGAACTCGGGATGCGAACGGTGCAGGTACGCATCGGGGTCGTGCTCGACCGTCACGGGGGGGCACTCGCGAAGATGCTGCCCCCCTTCCGCCTCGGCCTGGGCGGCCCCATTGCGGGCGGCCACCAGTACGTGTCGTGGGTACACGTGGACGACCTCGTGGGTATCGTGTGCGCCGCGCTCGCCGACGAGCGGTGGTCAGGTCCAGTCAACGGGACGGCCCCCGAGCCGGTCACCAACCGCGAGCTCTCCCGCGCGCTCGGCCGCGCGCTGCACCGCCCCGCGCTGCTGCCGGTGCCGGGCGTGGCCATACGAGCGCTCTACGGCGAGATGGCACAGGTCGTGACCACGGGCGCGCGCGTGTTGCCCGTCAAGCCACTGGTGCTCGGCTACGAGTTCCGCTACCCCCACCTGGACGAAGCACTGAACGCGGCGCTCGACGAGCGACAGCACGTGTGACCCGTCGTTCTTGCGACCCGCGCACCGGGTGACTCCGTCACTCTGCTGGCGTGTAGACGCCCCCCACCGAGGCCGGCAAGCCACACAAGCCGCGGCAATCCACTGCGCGCGATTGCGCAGCCCCACGTACTCCCCGCTACTCCCACCTCGAGCAAGCGCTCAAGGCGGTGTTGGCGAGCAGGCCCTCGCGGCGGCGCTCCCTCACTCTGCGGGTGGCAGGGAGAAAGCCCGGTAGAACACCAGCCGCCCCCCCTCGACGCGGTCAACGGCGTAGCGCGAAAGCGTGGTGTCACCGTCGGGTAACACCGAGTAGCGACCCAGCACCGAGTCGCGGTCGCGGATCGCGAAGAACTGGTGGATCACGGCGGCGCGGTCGTCGCCGTGGCGCCCGGCTCGACGGATCGTGAGCAACACGACGCTCATTGCCTCGTACCCGTACAGCGCGTAGGGCCCGGGCGCCTGGTGAAAGCGCCGCTGGTAGGCCGCCAGGACCTGCTGGGCCGGGGCAGGGTACAGCGAGAGGGGCAGCAGCGGGGTGGCCAGGTACGTGTGGGCCGCGGCGGAGCCGAGCTGCGCGGCGAAGGCCGGTTCGGCGAGCGCGGAGGTGCCGAGCAGGCGCAGGTGCGAGTCGGCCCCGTGCAGCTGTTGCCACAGCGCAACGGTTCCGGAGCCCGGCGCGCCGCTGAAGAACACCGCGCGGGCACCACTTTCGAGCACCTTCTGGACCACGCTCGAGAATTCCGTGGTGCCTTCGGTGTCGAGCTGTTCTTCGCCGACGACGGCAAGGCCGGCGCGCCGGGCGTCTTCGGCGAACAGCTCCGCGAGCGGCAGGTTGAGAGGGTCCTGGTCCTCGAGCACGTACACCCGCCGCAGGTGCAGCGCGCGCGCCAGCCTCACCTGGGCGGCGGCCTGCACCTGATCGCCGGGCACCAGGCGGCCGAAGGTGCGCTGTCCGGTGAGGTAGAAGCGGTAGGGCTCGTCCTGGCCAGCGTCGAGCGAGGAGGTCAGGCCCTCGTAGGGGCTCCCCGGGCTCACCTGGAGGATCCCCGCGGCGTTGGTCAGTGGCAGCGAGACGGCGGACGCGGCCGAGTCGAGGTCGCCGAGGTAGGCGATCGTGGAGGTGTCCTGGGCGGCGACGCGAGCGTACGTGGCGGTGATCCCCGGGTCCGCTTCGCCGGTCGTGGGGTTGGCGTCGTCGAGCGAGGCGTAGTCGATCCTGAAGCGCCCCACGCGCCCGCCGGCCTGGGCGAGAGCGAGCTTCTCGCCGTTGACGATCTGGTGCGAAGCAGAGGCGGAGGGACCCTCGAGCGGGAGGCTGGAGTAGACGGTCAGCTCGTTGCCGGGGGTGGTGGAGGCGGTGGACACCCCAACCCCGCCGCAGCCGCCGAGGGCCGCGAGCGCCGGCAGCGCGAGCAGCACCGCCGCGAGCGGCGCAAGGGCGCATGCGCGGACGCGAGACCCGAACGAGTCGAGACGGAGCCAGCGCGCACGCACCGGCAGGCTCAGGCGCCGCTGCGGCGGCGGCCGGGCAGGTAGCCGGAGAGGATCCGAACACAGGCGCCGACGAGCATGATGGCCGCGGCGAGCATGAACGCGTCGAACCCCTTGGCGCCCAGCGCCCACAGCACGATCCACACGACGAGGCCGGCGGTAACGGTCAGGATCAATCCCATCGCACGCGCATCCTACCGGCCGCGCGGGCGGGTTGCACGGGTAGGGCGCTCCCGACCGGCGTCAAGGCTTGTGCGCCGCGGCCAGCCCGGCGATGCGCGCGCCGCCGTTGCACGGGTGGGGTCTCCCGACCGGCGTCAGCGCTCCAACCCCGCGGCCAGCTCGGCGACGAGCGCCCCGACCGCCGCGGCAGGATCGGCAGACTCCCCCGCGGCGCGCACGAGGCGGCTGCCCACGATCACCCCGTCGGCCCCCGCGTCGGCCGCCTGGCGAGCCTGCGCGGGCGTGGAGATCCCGAAGCCGAGCGCGACCGGCACGTGCGTGGCGGCCTTAGCGCGGGCGACCACCTCGGCGAAGCTCTCCGCAAGCGCGGCGCGCTCCCCGGTGGTGCCGACGACCGAGACGGTGTACAGGAACCCGCGCGCGCGGGACCCGATCTGCGCGAGGCGCGCAGGCGGGGTGGTGGGCGCAACGAGCGGCACAAGCGCGAGACCGTGCGCGTCACACGCAGCGAGCACCTCGCCGGCCTCCTCGAAGGGCAGGTCAGGCACGATCAGCCCGCACGCCCCCGTGCGCGCGAGGCGCTCCACGAAAGCGCCGGCGCCGGGCGCAAGCACCATGTTCGCGTAACACATCAACACCACCGGCACCGCCGGGGCGAGCGCACGCGCGACCTCGAGCACCCCGGCGAGCGAGGCCCCCGCGGCGAGCGCATGGGTCGCGGCCGCGTGGATCACGGGTCCGTCGGCGAGCGGGTCGGAGTAGGGCACGCCGAGCTCGAGGACGTCGGCGCCAGCCTGCACGCACGCCTCGCCGATGCGCACGGAGTCGGCGAGCGTGGGGTAGCCGCCCATCAGGTAGGGCATCAGCGCGGCCGCACGCCCCTCGCGTGCTGCGCCGGCAAACGCCGCGGCGAGGCGGTCTGTGCCGGACGCCCCGTCACCGCACTGCGAACGCCCGCTGCCGAAGGCCATCCCAACAACATTGCCCGCCTCCGGGACCTCGGGCGTGTGCGAGCTCACGGGCGCGTCGCTCATGACCGCGCGAGCACCTCGGCCAGGTCCTTGTCCCCGCGCCCGGAGAGGCACACGAGGTCGAGGTCACCGTCGGGCTGGGCGAGCGTCCACGCGAGCGCGTGCGCGGTCTCCAGAGCGGGGATGATGCCCTCCGTGCGGGCGAGCTCTCCGAAGGCGGCGAGCGCGTCGCGGTCGGTGACGGCCACGTAGCGCGCGCGGCCGCAGTCGCGCAGGTGCGCGTGCTGCGGGCCGGTGCCGGGGTAGTCGAGGCCCGCGGAAACCGAGTGCGCCTCGACGATCTGGCCCTCCTCGTCCTGCAGCACCGCCGAGAGCGCGCCGTGCAGCACCCCCGCGCGGCCACCCACAGTGAGCGGGGCGCCGTGGCGCGGAGTGTCGATCCCCTCCCCCCCGGCCTCCACCCCGATCAGCTGCACGTGTGTGTCCTCGAGGAACGCGGTGAAGACGCCCAGCGCGTTGGAGCCCCCGCCCACGCACGCGATCACGCGCGTGGGGAGGCGCCCCTCGCGCTCCAGCAGCTGCGCCCGGGCCTCGTCGCCGATCACCCGCTGCAGGTCGCGCACCAGCGCGGGGTAGGGCGCGGGGCCCACCACGGAACCGATCACGTAGTGGGTGTCCGCCACGTTGGTCACCCAGTCGCGGATCGCCGCGGAGGTGGCCTCCTTGAGCGTGCGCGCACCCGCGTCCACCTCGTGCACGGTGGCGCCCAGCAGCTCCATGCGCTGCACGTTGGGGCGCTGGCGGCGGGTGTCCTCGGCGCCCATGTAGATCTCGCACTCCAGGTCCAGCAGCGCGCACACCGTGGCGGTCGCCACCCCGTGCTGGCCCGCGCCGGTCTCCGCGATGATCCGTCGCTTGCCCATCCGCCGCGCCAGCAGCGCCTGGCCGAGCGCGTTGTTGAGCTTGTGAGAGCCCGTGTGGTTGAGGTCCTCGCGCTTGAGGTACACCAACCTCCCCAGTCGCTCGGAGAGCCGCCCCGCGCAGTACAGCGGGGTGGGGCGTCCCGCGAAGTCGCGCAGCAGGCCGTCGAGCTCCGAGCGGTAGGCGGGGTCCGCACGGGCGGCCACCCACGCCTGCTCGAGCTCGGCAAGCGCGGGCATCAGCGTCTCGGGGACGTACTGCCCCCCGTAGCGTCCGAAGCGGTGCTCGACGGTGCTCACGCGGGCGAGGTTACCGCGAGGGGGTGGGGTTTGGATGGGCCTCCGCCCTCACGGGCTCCGGCGCTCGGCGTTCGTAGCACGAAGACTGGGCGTAGCGCACCGACCACGGCTCCCGTCTTACGGGCTCCAGTGAGCAGCGTTCGCAGTGCGGGAAGGAGGCGCCGTACACGGACCAGCTCACCCTCACGCAGGCACGCCGACCGGCGCGACCCCCTGCACCGCGGCGAAGAACGCCCGCAGGCGCTCGGGGTCCTTGTGGCCAGGCGCGGCCTCGGTGCCGGAGGCCGTATCCAGAGCGAACGGCCTCGCGCGGTGTCCCTGACGGGAGGCCGCGAGGATTGCCTCCGCGGCGTTCTCCGGCCCAAGGCCCCCGCTCAGGATCAGCGGCACGCCCGAGCGTCGCACGGCGAGCAGGCTCCAGTCGAACGCCTCACCGGTCCCTCCGCGCAGCTGCTGCTTGCCGGGCGTGGAGGAGCGCGCGTCGAGCAGGTGAAAGTCGGTGTGGAAGCGCTCCACGTCGCGCACCTCCCCGACTGAGGCCACCTGCACCGCCTTGATGACCCGCGCGCCCGTGCGGTGCCCCGCCTCCGCGCAGTACGCAGGCCCCTCGTCGCCGTGCAGCTGCAGCATCGTCAACCCGAGCTCGTCGGCGGTCTGGACGACGTCGTCCAGCGGAGCATTGACGAACACTCCGCACACCTCCACCCGGCGGCGCAGAGCGGTGGCGATGCGCAGTGCCTCTTCGGCGGAGCACGCGCGGGGGGAGCCCTCGTAGAAGATCAGGCCCACTGCCCACGCCCCCAGCTCCACCGCGAGCTCGGCGTCGGCCAGGCGCGTGATGCCACAGACCTTGACTCGGGGGATGGCGTCAGACATAGGCCCACGGTAGCGGGCGAGGCCCTTAACGACGAAGCGCCCGCATCCCGGGCGCTTCGAGGAGTCAGCAATCTGCTTCTCTAGCCAACCTGGTGCCTAGCGCAACGAGACGGTCCTCAGCTATTCCGGCGTGGAGGGGTTGGGGATCGAGTTGGGGCGCTCGCCGAGCGTGACGGTGAGGGTCTTCTTGGTGTAGCCGCCGCTGCCCGACGTGCGCCACAGTTCGAGCGTGATGGAGTCGCCGGGTTTCTTGTTGCCGATCACTTCGGCGAGGTCTTCGGAGCTCGTGACCGGCTTGCCGTTGACCCCCACGATGATGTCCCCACCGACGGAGATTTCGTTGCCGTTGATCTTCGCTTCGATGTTGCCGGCGTGGATGCCGGCCTTGGCCGCGGCGGTGCCGGCTTCGACTTTCTCGACCATCGCGCCGCTCTTGGTGGGCAGGTTCAGGCTGGAGAGCGACCCGTTGACCGTGATCGTGGAGACGCCGAGGTAGGCGCCGCGGATCGTGCCGCCCTTCTCGAGTTCGGGGAGCTCGGACTTGGCGGTGTCGATCGGCACCGCAAAGCCAATGCCGATGTTGCCGTCGCCGCTGCCGCCGGTCTCGATCTGGGAGTTGATGCCGATCACTTCACCCGTGGCGTTGAGCAGCGGACCGCCGGAGTTGCCGGGGTTGATCGGAGCGTCGGTCTGCAGGACGTTGTCGATCGTGAAGCCGTTGGGAGCGGTGATCTGGCGCTGCAGCGCGGAGATCACGCCGGTGGTGAGCGTGCGGCTGAGCCCGAAGGGGTTGCCGATCGCGAGCACCGGTTCGCCGACCTCGACGGCGCTCGAGTTGCCGAGCGTGAGCGCGTGCAGGGTGAGCCCTTCGGTGGGGATGCGCAGCACTGCGAGGTCCTGAGAGGGGTTTTTGCCCACCACGCGCGCTTCGACGGTCTTGCCGTGTTCGAAGCTGACGGTGACCTTCACGGCGTTCTCGACCACGTGCCAGTTGGTGAGGATGGTGCCGTTGGAGTTGATCACGAACCCGGAGCCCGTGGCGATGCCCTGCTGCTGGGATTCGCCGAAGCCGAAGGGCGATTCGCTCTGGCGCACGATCGTGGAGGTCACGTAGGCCACTGAGGGCGCGGTGCGCTCGTAGATTTCGTGGGCGGTAGGTGTGAGGGCCTTGAAGTCACCCGCCTTGGAGGAGGGGGTGGTTGTAGAGGCCACCGGCGCGGCAGCCTGGACCTGGGTGACGGTCTTCTGCGTGGAGCCGAGGCCGCCGGCCGCGGCGATCACAGCCACCACGACGCCGCCCCCGACGAGGGCGGAGAGGAAGGGAATGGCGTAGAGGCGTTTCATCGCGAGGTGGTAGTCGTGGGCGAGCAGGCGGTCGTAGGCGAGGAGACGGTCGTGAGGGTAGCGGTCGTCGTGGTCGTCGTGGTCGTTGTGGTCGTGGTGGTCATGAGTGTCGGAAGTGCGTTCATCGTGAGTACAGGATGAGCGGTCGTGATGAAGACGATCTAAAGGGTGGCCCTGGTGTCCCTAAACCTTCAGACCCTTCGGCCGGATGGCACGGCGCCGTCTCGACGCCAGTTGAGCGTGGCAAGGCTAGAAGGACTCCGATCCTCCGTCTCACGGCTCCTCAGCAACGTGGGCGAGCGACAGCAACTCCCGCAATGCTGCCTCGGGGTCGGGGGCGCGCATCAGCGTCTCCCCCACCAGCACCCCCCGCACTCCCTGCTGCTCCAGGTGCCGTAGCTGCTCGGGGCCGGCGATCCCCGACTCTGAGACCACCGTGACCTCGTCGGGGATCTCCTCCAGCAGGGCGAACGTGCGCTCGACATCCACCGTGAAGTCGCGCAGGTCGCGGTTGTTGATCCCGATCAGCTCGGCCCCCAGCTCCAGGGCGCGGTGCAGCTCCGGGCGGTCGTGCACCTCGACGAGCGCATCGAGGCCCAGCTCACGAGCCGTGTCATGCAGAGAGCGCAGCGTGGACTGATCCAGCGCCGCCACGATCAGCAGCACCGCGTCCGCCCCGGCCGCGCGGGCCTCGTGCAGCTGGTAGGGGTCGACGACGAAGTCCTTGCGCAGCACAGGCAGTGCGCACGCGGCCCGAGCCACGCGCAGGTCGTCCAGAGAGCCGTCGAAGTGGGGACCCTCGGTGAGGATCGACACGGCGGCGGCGCCGCCGCGCTCGTAGGCGCTCACGATCTCGCGCACCTCTGGTCGCTCCCGCAGCCGGCCAGCGGAGGGGGAGCGGCGCTTGAACTCTGCAATCACCGCGACGCCCGGACCCGTGATGGCCTCGCGGAAGGGTCGCTCGCCGGCGGGGGCCCCGCACTCCTGCAAAGGGAGCTCGCGCTTGCGGCGATCGACTTCCTCACGGGTAGACGCGAGAATGCGCTCGAGCACTGTGGCGTTCATGAAGCGGCCTCGACGGGGGCGTGCCGGAGGGTGGCCTGCACGTAGCCCTCCAACGCCCGCGCGGCGGCCCCGTCGGCGAGCGCAGCGCGGGCGGCCTGCACCCCTTCGGCGAGCGTGGAGGTAACTCCGGCGGCGTAGATCGCGGCACCGGCGTTGACGAGGGCGAGGTCGGTTCGAGGCCCGCTTACCCCGTCCGCCACGCCCACTCCATCCACTACGCCGACTCCGTCCTCGCCGTGGAGGATGGCGCGGGTGACCGCAGCATTCTCGGCGGGCGTGCCCCCCTGTAGCGCCGGGTCCGATGGGGCGCCCGGCACGATCCCGAGCTCCTCGGGGCTGACCGTGTACCGGCGGAGGTCGGGGCCGTTGACCTCCACGACGTGGGTGGGGGCGTAGCTCGAGACCTCGTCGAGCCCGTCCTCGCCGGAGACCACCAGCGCGCGCGTCGCCCCGAGCAGCGCGAGCGCCCCGGCGACAACCTCCAGGAAGCGGGGTTCGGAGACCCCGATCAGCTGGCGGGTGGCCCCGGCGGGGTTGGTGAGCGGGCCGAGCAGGTTGAAGGCCGTACGCACCGCGAGCTCGCGGCGCACCGGCACCACGAAGCGGGTCGCCCGGTGGTGGGCGGGGGCAAACATGAAGCCGAAGCCGGCCTCCTCGATGCAGCCCGCCACACCGTCGGGGTCGAGGTCGATGCGGGCGCCGAGCGCTTCCAGCAGGTCGGCCGAGCCCGAGGGCCCAGTGGCGGAGCGGTTACCGTGCTTGGCCACCGCGCAGCCCGCGCCGGCGGCGATCAGCGCGGCGGTGGTGGAGACGTTGAAGGTCCGCCGCCCCCCGCCGGTGCCGGCGGTGTCGAGCAGGTCCTCGCGGGTGGTGGGCACGTGGGCGGCGAGCTCGCGCATCGTGCGCGCCAGCCCGGCGAGCTCCTGCACCGTCTCCCCCTTGGTGCGCAGCGCGATCAGGAAGCCCGCGATCTGGGTCTCGGAGACCTCGCCGCGCATGATCTCCGCGAGCACCTCCGCGGCCTGCTGCTCGGAGAGGTCCTCGCGCGAGGCGAGCGTGTCGATGGCGCGCGTGAGGATCGGGTTGGGCATCAGTCGAGGAAGTTCTGCAACAGCAGCCGGCCCTCGTCGGTAAGCACCGACTCAGGGTGGAACTGCACGCCCTCCGCCGGTAGCTCCCGGTGGCGCAGAGCCATCAGCACCCCCCCGCCGTGCGCGGAGGCCTCCAGGCAGTCGGGCAGCTCCGGGTCCACCACCAGCGAGTGGTAGCGCCCCACCTCCAGCGGACAGGAGAGCCCACGGAAGATCGTACGGCCGTCGTGTTCGATCGTGGTGGCCTTGCCGTGCACCGGGGGCAGCAGGCTGACACGCCCCCCGAACGCCTGCGCCATGGCCTGGTGGCCAAGGCACACCCCGAGCGTGGGGACACCCGCCTCGGGCATCCGGCGCACGACCTCCAGGGAGATCCCGGCCTCGTTGGGAGTGCAGGGTCCCGGGGACACGACGCAGCGCTCGTAGCCACCCGCGAGCAGCTCCCCCACAGTGGCGCGGTCGTTGCGCACCGTGTCCACCTCTGCCCCCAGCTCACCCAGGTACTGCACGAGGTTGTAGGTGAAGGAGTCGTAGTTGTCGATCATCAGCACGCGCACGGTGTCTCCAAGGTCTCTACGGCCAGTTCGGCTGAGCAGCGGCGAGCTCTACGGCGCGCATGACCGCGCGAGCCTTGGCGAGGGACTCCTCGTACTCGTACGCGGGCTTGGCGTCGGCGACCGTGCCGCCGCCGGCCTGTACGTACGCGCGGCCGTCCTTGATGACGACGGTGCGAATGTGGATGCACGTGTCCAGGTCCCCGGTGTAGGAGAGGTAACCGATCGCGCCGCCGTAGCCGCCGCGCTTGAGAGACTCGAGCTCGTCGATGATCTGCATCGCGCGCACCTTCGGGGCGCCCGAGAGGGTGCCGGCTGGCAGCACCGAGCGCAGGGCGTCCATCGGGGCGATCCCCTCCCGCAGGCGGCCGTCGACGGTAGAGACGATGTGCATGACGTGGGAGTACGTCTCCACCGCCATGAACGTCTGCACCTCCACGCTGCCGAACTCGCACACGCGGCCGAGGTCGTTGCGCCCGAGGTCCACGAGCATCACGTGCTCGGCGCGCTCCTTCTCGTCGGCCAGCAGCTCCTGCGCGATCCGACGGTCCTCCTCGGCACTCGCCCCCCGCGGACGGGTGCCGGCGATCGGGCAGGTGGAGACGGTGCGGCCGGTCACCGTCAGCAGCGGCTCGGGGCTCGCGCCGGCGACCTGGAAGTCGCCGAAGTCCAGGAAGTACATATAGGGGGAGGGGTTGACCGCGCGCAGGCCGCGGTACACCGAGAAGGCGTCCTGCTCGATCGGCGCTGACCACCGCTGAGAGGGCACTACCTGGAAGGCGTCGCCCGCGTACACGTACTCGATGATGCGCGCCACTATCGCTTCGAACTGCGAGCGCTCCATTTCGGGCTCGAACACAGGCGGGCCGTGCTCGCATGGCCGCGAGCGCGCGGCCTCCTGAGGGAGCGGGCCGTCCAGCGCGGCGCGCACCTGCGCAATCGTGGCACTCGCCCTCGCGTAGGTGCGATCGAACTCCTCCCCCTCGACCCCGTCCCCCTCGACGCCCTCCCCCTGGTCGTCCCCCTCGACGTAGGCGTGGGCGAGCACGGTGAGCGTGTGCATGAGGTGGTCGAACACCACGACCACGTCGGAGAGCATCAACGCCATGTCGGGTAGCCCGAGCGGGTCCGGGTTGGGCTCGCCGAGCGGCTCGACGGCGCGCACGAGGTCGTAGCCGAAGAAGCCGACGGCGCCCCCAGCGAAGTGCGGCAGCTCGGGCAGCGGCGCCTGGCGGTAGGAAGCGAGCGCGGCCGCGGCGTACGCGTAGGGGTCACCGGAGTCGCCCAGCGACCAGCGGACCACCGCGCGGGGGCGGATGCCGAGGAACGAGTAGCGGCCCATGCGCTGGCCCTGCTCGGCGGACTCCAGCAGGAACGCGGGCTCCTCGGGAGCGAGCCCGCGGAGCTTGAGGAACGCGGATACAGGGGTCTCGCAGTCAGCGATGAAGGTGTGGCGCAGGGGGATCAGGTTGTACTCGCGCGCGAGCTCCCGTGCCCGCTCGAGCGTCGGCTCGATCTCGAGGTCCGCGGCGGGGACGCGCGGGGGGCGCTCAGCGGCGACGGGCATCGAGCACCCGCTCGGCGTCGGCGAGAGCGCGGCCGCGGCTGTGGAGCAGCACGAGCAGGTGGTAGAGCACGTCGGCAGCCTCTTCGTCGACGCGCTCGTCGGACTCCTCCCGCGCGGCGCGCGCGACCTCCTCGGCCTCCTCCCGCACCTTCTCGCCGATCCGCGGCGGGTCCTCGAGCAGCGCAACGGTGTAGGAGCCCGCGCGGCGCTCCCGGGCACGCTCAGCGAGGGTGCGCTCAAGGGCAGGCAGCGTCTCGTGGGGCGCGAGCGGCTGCTGGCCGCCCTGCGGCCGCTCGCCGCGGTGAAAGCAGGTGCGCTCCCCCGTGTGGCACGCGGGCCCCGCGGGCTCAACGAGCGCGAGCACCGTGTCTCCGTCGCAGTCCACGCGCAGCGCGCGCACCACCTGGGTGTTGCCGCTGGTGGCCCCCTTGTGCCAAAGCTCCCCGCGGGAGCGGCTCCAGAGGTGCAGCTCCCGCGTGTCCCGCGTGCGCGCCAACGCCTCCTCGTTCATGTACGCCAGCGTCAGCACCTCGCCACTGTCCCAGTCCTGCACCACGCAGGGCACCAGGCCGCGCTCGTCGTAGACGACCGAAGCGGAGCGAGTTTCTCCCTGATCGGTCCCCGTTTCGGCCAGCGTCCCCGTTTCGGCCAGCGCGTCGCCCTTCTGCGCCGCGAGGGCGCCGGCCGTCTGTGGATCGGCGGCGGGGCTCTCAGCGGTCTGTATGTCAGCAGAGGCGCTCACCCACGGGATTGTAGGCGCGCTTGTGGTTGGGTCAGTGCTCCGCGCCCCTCCCGGCGTCATCATGGAGGCGTGGCGGCACCGCTGGAGCGCAAGCTGATCGTGGTCACCGGCAAGGGGGGCGTCGGCAAGACCACTGTGTCCGCCGCGCTGGGTCTACTCGCGGCGCGCCAGGGGTTGCGGACGATCGTGGTGGAGGTGACCGGCCTGGAGGCTGTGGGTGGCACCGCCAGCGTGGGCCGCCTCGCCGCGCTACTCGGCCACGGTATGGGCGGGAACTCCATCCCCCCGCGCCACGGGGTGGAGACTGAGCTGCGCGAGGGGTTGCTGTGGAGTCTGTCGATCGACCGCGACCGCGTGCTCGCCGAGTGGCTGCGGGCGATCGGGGGTCGCGTGCCGGCCCGCGTGCTCACCTCGAGCACGAGCTTCCAGTACCTGATCGCCGCTGCCCCCGGAGCGCGGGAGATGCTCAGCATGATCAAGGTGTGGGAGCTCGCCCAGGGCCGCCGCCCGCAGGACCGCAGCTCTCGGGACGGGCACCGGGCCGGGCGTGCAGCGGACTACGACCTCGTGGTCCTCGACGCTCCCGCCACGGGGCACGCGCTAGCGATGCTGCGCTCGCCGCGGACCTTCTCGGCGATCGCACGCGTGGGGCCAATCGCGCGGCAGTCGGGGCAGGTGCGCGAGCTCCTGGAGGACCCCGTGCGCTCCGCGTACCTCGCGGTGGCGCACGCCACCGAGATGGCGGTCACCGAGACTCTAGAGCTGCGCGAGGGCCTGCGCCGGGATCTGGACCGGGAGCTCGACGGGGTGGTGGTCAACGGCACGCTGCCACGCCGCTTCGAGGGCGGCGAGCTGGAGCGCATCGCTGCGTTGAACGGTGCGTGGCTTGGCGGGGCGCCGCCCGACGGGGCACCGCCAGGCGAGGCGTCCACCGGGTCGGCCGGCGCCCGAACGGCTGGCGTGAACAGGAGCGCCGGTGAGGGCGGGAACGCCGGCGAGAGCGCCGTGAGGCGCTCGGCCGTACGCGCCGCGCACGCGGTCCACGAGCGCACGCGCACGCAGCAGAGCCAGCTCGCCCGCCTGCGCCGCGAGGGCCTCGACGTGGCGAGAGTCCCCTTCGCCTTCAAGGCCGAGCTTGACCTCGTCGCGGTCGAAGAGATCGCCGACCGGCTGAGTCGCGCCCTCCCACTCGCCGGGACGGGCCGGCATAGGGGGGATAGAGGGGTGTGAAGGTGTGCACCGCGGCACCGCGAGCATACGCTGGAGCCGACGACAATGGCCGACGAAGCGACCGCGTCGCAATCGCGCAGGCGGAGACCTGTGCTGCGTCTCAGACCCGCAGCTCAGCGGAGATGCGCTTGGCGGCGGCCGTCACCGGGGGGCCCAGGACCTTGCGGAGCTCCTGGACTGAGAACGCGTCGGTGGGGACTGGGATGCCGACGGCAGCCACCACCTCGCCGTCGGGGCCGATCACTGGCGCGGCGATCGTCCGTACTCCGGGACCGAGCTCTTCGTCGCCGAGCGCCATGCCCTCCGCCCGCACCTGCTCGAGCTCCGCCCGCAGCGCCCGCTTGCTGGTGATGCTGTTGGGACCCTGCCGCGTCAACTTCAGGCCGGAGACCACCTGCTCGCGCTCCGGTTCGGGCAGGTTCGCAAGCAGCACCTTACCCATCGCGGTGCAGGGCGCCGGCAGGCGCGCCCCCGCCCCGAGGTCGAGGTCGACGGCGTGCTGCCCGCGCCGCCAGCCGCGTAGCCGGTCCACGTAGCGAACCTGGTCGCCGTCGAGCACTGCCAGCGAGGCCGTGCGGCCTGTCTGCTCGCGCAGCTCGCGCAGGTGCGCGCGGGCCTTGCCGCGCAGCGCCATCGAGTCCAGCACCGACATGCCCATGTCGGCGACCCGGGGAGCCAGGCGGTAGCGGCGAGCCTGGTCCTGCTCAAGGTAGCCGAGTGCGACCAGCGTAGAGGCGTAGCGGTGGGTGGTCGAGCGGCTCATGTTCAGCTCATCGGCGAGCTTGGCGATGCCAAGCACGGGCTGTTGGGCGCTGAAGCAGTTGAGGATCGCGAGGCCCGCCTGCAACGAGGAGGAGAACCTTCCGCGACGCCCTTCCTCGTCGATCGGCTCTGCGCCCCCGCGACTCGCCCCGTTGCGCTCGAGCGACCTCTGCGGCTGTTTACTCACGGGCAAAGCTCCTCCTGGGGGCAAGTCCGGCCCCGTCTCGGGAGAGCCGGAAGCCGGCTGCTGCACGGGATGCGGGTCGAGCGCCGCACACGGCGCCCGACCCGCGGTGGAGCGCTTCGGGAGCAATCCACGCCACCCCTGGCACCCTCGGCCGCGTGTCGCGCACGACACTGCTTTTTCCCCCCTCGCCGAAGGGCCATGACCCATGGGCTGACATTTCTGCCCCGCATTGCAAACGCATGATCGCTCATCCCTTACATGGTACTCAATGCACAAGTGAAAAGAATGATGCAGAAGGGGCCGGTACGCCGGCGCCGACCCAGACCCGGTCACACCTGGACGGGTGCCCACCCAGGCCCGACCACACGCTGCAGTCATCTCTCGCGAGGAACCCACGAGCCTGTCCCGGGCCCGCACGCCGGGACAGTCACGCAGAGCGCTGCTCGTAGGCGATGCGCCACATCCGCAGGGCGGGGAGCAGCAGCACCGACAGGGCTCCCCCCTCCCGCACAAGCCCACGTGTGCTAACCCGCATCGAGGGCGCGCGGGCGCTGTCCTTAGAGAGGTACATCGCGACCATGCAGGCGACGATCACCGCATGCCGGTAGCCGTCTCGCAAGCCGCGCGCCTCTCGGGCCGATCGATCCACAAGCTCTCCCACGCGACGCAGACCGGCCGCACCTGTGGGGTAGTGGTCGATGTAGCGATGGTTGCCCTCCGCCACGTCTTGCGCGCGGTCGACGTAGCTGTCGAGCATCGTGCCCAGTGCCGAGATCCACGGGAAGTAGGCGGAGTAGGCACTCTCCACCTCGCCCTGCTCGCAGCGGGATTCTGCGGCCAGTGCGAGGATCGCGTGCACCGTCAGCGACGCGCTCGCCGCGCTCGTCAACTCGAACCAGCTGGCCTCCTCCTGCTGTCTTGCGTACTCCCGCTCGGCCCACCCCTTTAGCCTCCTGTCGCGCCCTTCGGGATCGCGATCGTGATTGACGCCCAACACGAGCGCACGCCTCGTCTCGCGGTGGAGCATCGGGCGCACCTCCTCGTACCTCGGCAGTCGTTCGCAGCCGGCGCGGCAGGCGTTCACGAGCGCCGCCAGATACCCACCGTCGTCACTCCACGAGCGCGGGTCGTAGTACGCGCTCACCGCCCCGCCTACGTTCAGAGCGTCGATCAGCGCCGTGTAGAGGTGGTCGCCGTTCACCTCGCTCGCCATCGCTCCTCGCTCGCTGACCTCGTCCAGGAAGTCCCACGCGATCTGGTAGTCGACGAGCAGCCTCAGCAGGTGCGGTTTGCGCGCGCGCGGCAGGATCCAGAACAGCGCCGCCCCGTCGGCGTGGGTGCGCTTGTGAGCGAGCGCGCTCAGAGCGTCGGTGCGAATCGCCGCGTCGGGGATCGCCGCGGCGCGCGTGCGCCAGGGCTCCAGCTCCCGCGACACTGCGCGCAGACCCCACAGCAGCTCGCGCAGCGCGGCCGAGAGGAGCGCCCACAGCTGCCTGGGACAGAGTGGCAGCGGATTTGAGAACTTGCCAGAAATCGAGATCTCAAGATTAGAGGACGAACCGGTAGATTTGCATAGTCTTGCGCAGCTTCGCCACAGCGCGTCTCCGTACTCCGGGATACGCTCTCACTCCTGCAGGACGATCGCAGCACGCACGCGCGCCGCCAGGTACCCCGGCACCGCGAGGATCAGCACGGCGACCGTCGTCACCAGCAGGAAGCTGCCGATAGCGACCAGAGCTCCGATCGAAAGCACGACGGGGAAGCCCGTCACGACCGCAAGCGCATGACTCAATAGCAGTTGGCCGCACAACCCGAACACAGCACCGACCGAGCAGCCCGCCCCGAGCAGCAACGCGCTCTCGACGAGCAGCGAACGCCACAGGACGCCCTCGCCGAAACCGTCCACCTTCATGTCCGCCAGCAGCGGCCGCCGCTGCCAGATCAGCGCGCCCATCGCGAGGGCCATCGCGAGGATCGCAGCGATCAGCACCAGCGTGGAGATCTGCGTGAGACGCGCAAGCCCCTGCCGGCTCGTGGCCCGCTGGCGTTGTTCACGCTGCTGGCTGGTTTCCACCGCGAGTCCCGACCCGGCGCCCAGCGCCCGTTGGACCTCCCGTCGTCCCGCTTCGGGCGACACTCCTCCTCTGAGCGTGATGCGGTACGCGCTCACCTCCCGGCTCGCCCACGCGTGAGCGTAGTCGCTCGAGTTCATCACGATCGCACCAGGTGCCCACCCCAAGTTGGTGCTCAGCGCGGCCACCCGCAGGACCGTCGGGCGCGGCGCGGGGAGCGTGAACGCCCCGCCGATCCCCAGGTGGCGTTCGGTGGCCATCGTCTGCGAGACCACCGCCCAACCCCCGTGGCGCACCCGTGCGGTCGCGAGCGCCAGGTCGCTCCTCACCAGCTGGCTCGGGGGAATCGGGTGCGCGATCGAACTCGGCGGGGCGATCACCCACACCCGACGTCGCCCAAAGTCCATGAAGCTCCCGCGTGCGAGGCCCACCGACTGCACGTCCGGGAGGCGCGCGAGCTTCTCCGCGGCCCACGGGCGAAACGGCGTGGTGGCGAGCACGTTCTGCGTACCAGCTGCCGTGACCCACACTTCACCGGTACCGGCCAGGTCGTGGGAGCTGTTGTCCAATCCGTGCTGGAGATTCGCGCGGGCGCCCTGGATCGCCACACTGCCGAACACGGCCGTGGCACCGGTCGCGGCGATCGCCAGCGAGCGACCCCAGTTGGCATTGGACCTCAGCTCGATCACCGCCAGATACCGGGCTGTGCCTCCCAGCGCGCTCTGCAGGCGCTCGAACGCAAGGACCAGGCCACAGACCAACCGCGGCAGCAGCGCCAGCAGCGCAGCGAGAAGGCTCACGATTCCGAGGATCGCCGCCTGGGGCGCCGCCAGCAGGATGGCGGTTGCGATCGCCAGACAGCCCAGACCTCCAAACAACATCCTCCGCGTCACCCCCCGCCGCGCGCCTTCGGAAGAAGCTCGCAGCGAGAGTCCCGAGCCGATCTCCCGTCGCAGCGGAAACAGCACACCGACGAACGCCGCCAGCAGACCCTCACCGACCGCGAGCGCAACGCTCTGGGAGGCGATGACGCGCTGCGCGCCGAATGGGAACCCGAACGAGAGGTAGCCCGGATTCGATCGGAAGAGCACCAGCGAGAGCAGATCACCGAGCGCGAGCCCGAGCAGCGAAGCGGCGACACCGAGCGCGAGCGCGTCGAACAGCAGCACCTTGAGGATCATCCGGCGCGAGTACCCATCTAGCTTCAGGTCTTCGACGAGGCTGCGTCGCTGAGGGGCGGTGAGCATCAACGCGTTGAAGGCGAACAGGAACCCAACCAGCGCGCTGATCGCCGAGAACAGCGCCACCGACTGGTTCGCCGGCGTGGCCGCCTGACTGAAGAGCGCGGCTTCGAAGTCGGCCGGTTGGACGTTGAGGCGTCCGGCGGCGATGCGTTCCAGGCCGCTCTGGACTTCACGGTCGCGGCCGCGGTAGGGCTCTACGAAGATGTTGGTGAGACGTCCCTGCATGCCGGTCAGCTGCTGGGCGTAGGCGATTGGGGCGATCGCCGCGAAGCTGTGGGCAAGCTGACCGAGATCGCGTTCGAACAGCACCGCGCCGATGAAGACCCGCTTGGTGCGGCCGTTCAGCTGCAATGTTGCGGATTCCAGCGAGGAGATGCCGAGCGCCTGCGCGACCGACAGCGGCAGCGCGAGCGCCTGCTGGTGAGCGAGCTGCTGCGCTGTGAAGCGACGCAGCAACGGTCCACCGAGGTGGGCAAATCGCGGGCTGGTGGCAAGCAGCTCCACAGGCTCCTGTCCCTGCGGCCCGATCAGATTCGCCTGCTCCTGCAGTACCGGCATGGCCGCGCGCACCCCCGGCAGGCGCAGCACCTTGCCGAGCAGCCGCTGGTCGAACCCTTCGGGACCCCGTGCCACCAGTTGAAGGCGCATGCTGCCGACGACTCCGCTGACGATCTGCTGCGCCGACCCGTCCAAGCTCGAGCTGGCAATCTGGGAGGAGAACAGCAGCGCCACCCCCACCGCAATTCCCAGCACCGCAAACAACTCCTGCGCAAGCCTCGCGCGCAAGCGCACCCGGTAGAGCAGAGCGACGTTGCGCAGTCTCATCCGGTGAGCGCCGGCTCGGACTCGTGTTCGACCAGCCGGCCATCACGCAGCGCGAACACGCTGTCCGCGTACCCCGCCGCCTGTGGGTCGTGGGTGACGAGCACCGTCGCCACCTTGCGCTCGCGGCAGATGCCGGTCAGCAACTCGAGCACCTCGCGGCTGCGCCGCGAGTCGAGGCTGCCCGTGGGCTCGTCGGCGAGCACCAACGTGGGGTCGGTCGAGAGCGCCCGCGCGATCATTACCCGCTGGCGCTCGCCCATCGAGAGCTGCTCCGCTCGGTGGCGCAGGCGCTCGCCGAGCCCCAGCTGCTCCAGCAGCGGGCTCACGCGGCGGTGTGCCTCGCGGGGGCTGAGGTCGGTCCCCAGCAGCTTCAGCGCGGCGTTGTCCAGCGCGCTCACACCTGCAACCAGGTTGACCGTCTGGCGCACAAACCCGAGCTCCCGCAGCCTGTAGTGGGCAGCCTCCTGCTCTGAGAGCGCCGACACCTCACGCTCCCCCACGAACACCTTCCCGCTGTCGGGCCGCAGCAGCGCAGCGATCAGCATCAGCAGCGTAGTCTTGCCCGAGCCGCTCGGCCCGTACAGCGCCACCAGCTCGCCCGCGGCAACCGACATCGCCACCCCGTCCACGGCTCGCACCGGCTCGTCTTCCCCGAGCCGGTAGTGCTTGACCAGTTCGCGCAGCTCAAGCATCGCGCAGGTCGTGGGCACGGGAGTGCAAACCGCGGCGAGACTCAGACTCGGTTGTGAGCTGGCACAGCAGGACGCCGTCGAGCTCGTGGCTCGGGACACCAGGTGCGCTCGCCTCGCGCCACTGGGGCATCACACCGAAGACTGCCTGCCGTACAGGTGGACCACCTTGCCCGGTCCGGGCTCGGTCTCCTCGGCCGGCGGCTGCGGCGGCTCGGAGGCCCTCGCCAGCCGCCCCGCCCCGAGGGAGAGGACCTCGTGGGCGCGCATCGCCGCCGGCAGGTCCGGGACGGCCATTAGCACCGCGACCCCTTCCCCATCCGCGAGCGCGCGCAACAGCTCTGTGACCCGCTCGCGTTCGAGGACGTCGAGGTTGGCGGTGGGATCGTCCACCAGCAGCAGCTGCGGCGCCCGCGCGATCCCGTGGGCGATCCCCACCAGCGCGCGCTCGCCGTCGCACAGGCTCTCCCACCGCTGGCGGGCGTGCGCGGCAACCCCCACTCGCTCGAGCGCCTCCCCCGCCCGCGCGTACGCCTGACGACGGCTGTGCTCGACCAGCAGCGGGAGCGCCACGTAGTCGAGCATCCGCAGATCGCTCTTCGGCCCGGTGCGCCGCACCCAGCCAATCCGCTCCAGCATCAGCCGCGCGTGCTGGGCCGCCGAGAAGCTCGCGAGGTCGAGGCCGTTGAAGCGCACCACGCCGCCGTCCGGCGTCTCCAGACGAGCCGCGAGCTTCAGCAGGGTCGTCTTGCCCGAGCCGCGCGTGCCCCACACGGCCGTGAACTCGCCCGCCCGCACGTCGAGCGTCACGTCACTGAGCACCCTGACCTCCGAGTCCCCGCGCCAGTAGCTCTTGCTGAGGGCTTTGAGCGAGAGCAGAGGGCCCACAGTCAGGGCCTCTCTCGATTGGGGCGTGCTGGCCAACCTTCGATCGGTGGGGCGGTCGAGGATCGAGCGAGGCGAGAGATTCGCGCCCGCCCAGCCGAAGGCGTGGTGGGCCCACGTCGAGCCCACTGTGACGGGTCCCGGAGGGGTAAAATCATCGGCCGTATCCGGGTGTGCGAACCAATTGAGAGTGCCCTTAGCTCCTCATGCGTCCCCGGGTCGCGCGCTCGTATTCGGAGTGCATCCCTTCCAGGGACTCCCGCACACCCTGCAGCCACGTTAGCCGCGCATCCCAGAAGGAGAGCTCGGCGTCTCGGATGTGCACCAGCACCAGCCCCGACCACCGGTCCGGCGCGGGCGGGCGGGCGCGCTCGAAGGAGCGCTTGAGCTCCTGCACGCGCGCCAGGCAGACAAGCTCCTGTCCGTACACCAACTCGACCAGGCGCGGAAGGTTGTGGGGCTGGCAGAGCGCCACCTTCATGTGCAGCTCATCGCGCAGGGGGGGCGCCGTGGAGGAGCTGAGCAGCCACTTCTCGAAGTGCCTGACCCCCGCCGGGGTCGCTTCGAAGGAGCGCGAGTCCGCCCGCGAGCCCGGCGAGCGCCGCGCCGGGGAGCGCCACGCGACCGCTGCGGCCCGCTGCTGGCTCACGCCCGGCCGTTGCTGGCCCGCGCCGGCTCGCTGTAGGGCGGCGGCTGCCGCCTGGGGCCTCGCAGCGCTGCGGCGCGTGCTCGCGAGGAGCATCCGGGAGGGCAGCGCTTCCCGTACTGGCTCCTCAGCCTGATCCTCTCCGATCGTCCGCACGAGCCCGTCCCGCTCCAAGCGCGTCAGCGCCGAGTAGACGTTGGAATCCACGAACCCCGCCGAGGAGAGGCGTTGGCGGAGCTTTGCCGTCAGCCGGTGAGCCGGGCCAGGCTCCTCGATGACCAGTCCCAGAACTGCGATCTTCGCGGACATCTATCCCCCAAGGCTCCTTGGCGACCTAGTGCTCGTTCTCGTAGGCTTAACCGCACCGTACGACTCCGTTTCCCCCACCGTACGGCGTGTTACATAACATACACCAAACTGCGCTTTTGTGGAGCGTCTTGACGAACGGTACGAACTGATTGACATTTATACTCCGGTTATGAACCATAACATCAACACCTTCATTCTCGTTGGCCCACTTCACGAATGGTCCCTACGCACAACCCTAGACCGTATCTGAGGAGCACAGCGCAAGCGCAGGCGCTTTGATTCCGCTGCCAGTGGCTTGACAAGTTCTACGCAGATCGGTTTTGCAGCTTGCCACCTGCGGCTTGACAAAGCCTACGTGATTCCCAGCCGATCGAGTAGGCCATCGTCTCCCCTCCAGCCCCGGCGCACCCGCACCGAGAGGTCCAGGCGCACCCGGCAGCCGAGCTCCCGCTGCAGCTCCCGACGGGCGGCGCTTCCGATCGCCCTGATCATCTGCCCGTGGGCCCCGACCACGATGCCCTTCTGAGAGGCGCTCTCCACCCAGATCAGCGCCCTGACCCGCACCTCCTCCCTGCGCTGGCCGAAACGGGGATGCTCGCCGAAGGCGAGTGTCTCCCAGCTTCGGCCGCTCTGCGATCGGTCGGCCGCTCTGCGATCGGTCCACTCCTCCACCACCACCTCCAGGGCGTGGGGCAGCTCCTGGAAGGTGCGTCTGATCGCGGCCTCCCGGATCAGCTCCGCCGCCAGCAGCTGCGGCGGCTGATCGGAGTGCTCGTCCGCCGCGAACAGGAAGGGACCCTCGGGCATCAGTGCGGCTAGGTGCGCGACCAGCTCTCCCACCCCCTCTCCCGTACGAGCCGAGATCGGGAACACCTCCCCGTCGAGCTCCAGCCCCGCCGCAGCGCGCAGCGCCTCCAACGTCCTCGCGCGGCTCAGCTGGTCCACCTTGTTGACTGCCACAGTCACCGGAGTCGAGCGGATCATCGACTCGACGAGCGCGCGCGCGATGAAACGGTCCCCTGGGCCCACCCCCTGCTCACCGTTGAGCACGACCAGCGCCGCATCCGCGCCCTCCAGTTCCTCGCGCACCCGTCGCGCCATGCGCGACGTGAGCGCATCCCGTGGGCGCTGCACCCCCGGCAGGTCCACCACCACGAGCTGGCACTCCCCCTCGGTGCGCACTCCGCGGATCGGGCGCCGCGTCGTCTGCGCGCGGTCGGCCGTGATCGCCACCTTCTCCCCCACCACCGCGTTGAGGAGCGTCGACTTGCCCACGTTCGGGCGCCCCGCCAGCGCCACGAAGCCCGCGCGAGTCACGGGCCCCTCCCGGGCGCCACCCGACGAGCGCCAGACGGAAGACCAGCCGACGCACGACCGCGCGCGCGAACAGTGAGCACCGCGCGAGTCACGGGCGCGTCCCGAACGTCCCGGCGCTCGGCAGGCTCTCCCACCGCAGCAGCTCCGCCTGTACCGCCCCCATCTCCCCCGCGTCGGTCTCGTGGTCCATCCCCACCAGGTGCAGCACCCCGTGCACGATCGCCTCGCGCAGGTCCTCGGTGTGCTCCGCGCAGATCACCACGTCCCCCAACTCCCTCGGAACCCCGTCCGTCGGGGCCGCCTCGTCTACCGGGAACGACAGCACATCCGTGGGACCGCTCTTGCCCCTGTGCTCTACGTTCAGCTCGGCGATACGCCCGGCGTTGACGAACTCGATCGCCACGTGCCCCTCCCCCACGTCGGCCGTCGCGGCTGCCAGGACGCACAGGCGGCGCACGCTCTCGCGCGCCGGCGCCCGCTCGCCCAGCGCCCCCGTCCCGAGGAGCTCCACCTCGATCGCGCTGCCCCCGGTCTCCTCCCCGCTCACCACGCTGCCGCCCCCCGTCGCCGGCCGGCCGTCGCGAGCTGCCCGTCCGCGTTCCGCACCAACCGACCCCGCGCAGGACCCCCTCGGGGGGTCCTTCTTAAGAAAAAAAGACCTCCCGCACGCCCTGGCCTCTGGCGGCTCGCACTACGCGCTGCGGCGTCCCGCCGGGCGGAGCCCCGGGGCGCCCCGCTGAGAGTGCTCGTCGTACGCCTCGACGATCCGCTGCACCAGCTTGTGGCGGACCACGTCCTCGCCGCCGAAGCGCACGAACTCGATGCCCTCGACCGCGCCCAGCACCTCCCCCACCGCGATCAGGCCCGAGCGCTGCTCAGGCGGCAGGTCCACCTGGGTGACGTCACCCGTCACCACCATCCGCGAGCCGAACCCCAGGCGCGTGAGGAACATCTTCATCTGCTCCGGCGTCGTGTTCTGCGCCTCGTCGAGGATCACGAACGAGTCGTTCAGCGTCCGCCCGCGCATGAACGCCAGCGGGGCTATCTCGATCACCCCACGCTCGAGGTGCTGGGTCACCTTCTCGGGGTCGAGCATGTCGTGTAGCGCGTCGAACAGCGGGCGTAGGTACGGGTCCACCTTCGCCATCAGGTCCCCCGGCAGGAAGCCCAACCGCTCGCCCGCCTCCACTGCGGGGCGCGTCAGGATGATCCGGTTGACCTCGTTGCGCGATAGCGCCGCCGCCGCCATCGCTACCGCCAGGAACGTCTTGCCCGTGCCGGCCGGGCCCACGCCGAAGGTGATCGTCCGTCTACGGATGCAGTCCACGTAGCGCTTCTGGTTGACCGTCTTGGGGGCCACCCGCAGCGAGCGGTGGCGCCACACCACGTCCTCCAGCACTTTCGCCGGGCTTTCGTGCGCGTCCAGCGCGCCCGTCACCGCCGCGATCGTCCCCGGGCCTACCTCGTGCCCGCGCTCGATCAGGTCCGTCAGCTCCCGCACGACCCGCGTACCCGCGCGTGTCTCGCCCTCCGAGCCGTCCAGTGTCAGCAGGTTGCCGCGCAGGTACACCCTGCACTGCAGGTGGTCCTCCAGCGCGCGCAGCACCGCGTCCTGACTGCCCGCGAGCTCCGCCGCCACGTCGCCAGGCAGCTCGATCTGGGTCCTCATCCGCTAAGGGCCTTCTCGGTAGGGACGTGCTTTTGGGGTGGCCGAGGGTCGAGCAAGGCGCAGGACGCAAGGCCGAAGGCCTGGTGGGCCCACGTCGAGGCCGCGGTGACGGGTCACGGAGGGGTAAGGCCATCGGTCGTATCCAGTGTGCGGGCCTACCGAGATAGGCCCTAAGCCGCCCCCCACCCCCGAACCGGGCCGCGAGCCCACCCGCGAGCCCAGGCGCGAGTCCAGGGCGCCAGACACCGCGGCCCGCCTCATCCGCCAAGCGCCGCCCGCACCAGACCCGACACCCGCTTGCCGTCCGCGCGACCGTCCACCGCGGCCATCGCCACCCCCATCGCGCGGCCCATGTCTCTGACCGACTCCGCTCCGCTCTCGCGCACCGCGCGCTCGACGATCTCCTTGAGCTCGGCTTCGGGCAGCTCCGCGGGCAGGTAGCCCGCGATCAGCTGCGCCTCGCTCTCCTCGCTCGCCGCCAGCTCCGGACGCCCCGCCTCACGGTACGCCTCCGCCGCCTCCAGCCGGCGCTTGCGCTCACGGCGCAGCACCGCCAGCTCGTCGCCCGCACCGACCTTCGCGTCCTTCTGCAGCTCCGAGAGCACCATCCGCAACGCGCCCACACGGCCTTTCTCGCCCGCCTTCATCGCGGTGGCCAGGTCGCCTTTGAGCTGCTCCACAACGGTCACGTGTGCGTCAAGGATAGCCGCGGCTCTGCCCTCGCTGCGCCCCGCCGCGGGTTCTTCACACCGGCGTCGCGCGCAGGCGTCGGTCTCCCGCCCCGAGCCCGTGACGAGCGCGACTCACACCGGCGTCGCGCGCACGCCGTCCGCGTACAGTTCCTCCACGCTCACCTGCACCACCTCGCCCGCCCGCGCCGCGCCCGCCGGCAGGTAGCAGCGGGTGTAGTCGGCCGTGTACCCCGCGCTTTGCGTCGGCGCCACCTTGTCCACCAGCACCCGCTCGGTCGCACCCACCTTCCCTGCGCGATGGTGGCGCGAGCGGACCTCCGAGAGGCCCCTCAGCTCCTGCGAGCGGCGCTTCTTCTCCTGCGGCGGAACCCGGTCGCCGAGCGCCTCCGCCGCCGTGCCCGGGCGCGGCGAGTAGGAGAACGCGTGCACCCTGCTGATCCCCGCCTCCCGCACCAGCCCGAGCGTCCGCTCGAACGCCGCCGCGTCCTCGTTCGGGAAGCCGACGATGACGTCGGTTGTCACGTTGACCTCGGGCACCGCCTCCCGTAGCGCCGCGATCGCTTCCAGGTACTCCTCGGCGGTGTAGTGGCGGCCCATCGCCTTCAGCACCTCGTCGTCGCCGGACTGCATCGGCACGTGCAGGTGCGGGCACACCTTCGGCTCCTCCCGCAGCGCCTCGACGAGCGAGTCGCGTACGTGGATCACCTCCACCGACGAGAGCCGCACACGCTCCACGCCCTTCACCTGCGCAGCCCGCACCATCAGCTCGCCCAACTCCAGGCCCTCCTCCGGGTCGCGGTAGTCCCCCACGCTGATCCCCGTCATCACTACCTCCGGCTGGCCCTGGCGCACACGCGCCCTCACCTCCTGCACCACCGCCGAGGCCGCGCGCGAGCGCGCGCCTCCCCTCACCGTCGGGATGATGCAGTACGCGCAGTGGCAGTCGCACCCATCCTGCACCTTCACGAAGCCGCGGGTGCGCGCCGCCGTTGAGCGACCTTCCAGGCGCTGCTCTCGTGTGCGGCCCACCAGGGGCTCGTGCTCGAGGTCCACGCACCCCCCCTGCGCCTGCGCCATCGCCTGCGCGACCTCCTCCGCGGTGCCCGTGAACGGCCTCACAGCCGGGTCGATCTCCGCGAACTGGGCCGCGCGCAGGTTCACCGCACAGCCCCCTACGTACACCTCGCGGGCGCTCTTCAGCGAGCGGCGCACCGACTGGCGCGACTTCGCCTCCGCCTCGCCCGTGATACAGCACGTGTTGATCACGTGCACCTCCGCCTCCGCCTCCAGCGCCTCCTCGTGTCCCGCCTCCAGCAGCGCCCGGCGGGCGAGCATCGCATCCGCATGGGACACCTTGCAACCGAGGAACTTCACCGCGAAGCGCATCGTGCGGGCAGGTTACCGCCGCGCTGGAGCACTGTCAGGCGGGGGGGCCAGGCGGGCGTGCTTGGTTGCACTCCGTCCGGGGAGGATGGCAGACTTCTGTCGTACCGGGACTGTGACCATGTCAACCCACACTCCAACCACGGCTTGCGAGAGGGAACCACATGAGGGTGCGTGGGTGTACGTTTCGCTGCCGCACGGCGAGCGGCTCGAGAACGGCGTGCAAGAGACGTGCCGACGACGCGGTTGGCCGGTACTGGCAGCGAGGAGCGAGCGGTCTGAGCTGCGGCTGCAGGCCCTTCGGTTGGCGGATGCGTGCATCGTGCACGTCTCCTCAGCCAGTCCGGACGCGGGGGCGGAGCTTGCGTTCGCGCTGTGCGAAGGACGGCCGGTGATCGCGCTCTGGAGCGCGGGGAGGACGAGAGCGCCGCTGGTCGAGGACATCCTGCGGACTCACCCTGGCGTGCACCAGTTGCGCTGCGACGACGTCGAGGGGTGCATCGCTGCGCTAGACCGCCTCTTGGGGGATCCTGCCTGGCAGCGGCAGGTAGCACGGGCGGCACCCAGTGGCTGAGCCGGCCACACTGCTGACGGTTGGGCACTCCAACCACGACCTGGAGCACTTCCTGGCGTTGCTGCGCACACACGAGGTTCAGGGCATCGCCGACGTGCGCTCCTGGCCGGCCTCGCGCTACACGCCGTGGTTCGACCGTCACCCGCTCGTCGATGCGCTGGAGCGAGTCGGTGTGCAGTACGTCTTCCTTGGGCGCGAGCTCGGCGGGCGACCGGACGACGAGCGCCTCTACGACGCGGGTGGCCACGTGCGCTACGACGCGGTGGCAAGCTCCGGGGCGTTCGCTCGGGGGCTCGAGCGGCTGCGGCGGAAGATCGAGGCGCTGCGGGTCGCGGTACTGTGCGCCGAGGAGAACCCAGCGCACTGCCACCGCCGACTGCTCGTCGCGCGCGTGCTCTTCGAGGAGGGCACGCGCGTACTGCACATACGCGGGGACGGCCGTCTGGAGCTGGAGAGCGGCTTTGTGCGTCTGGACACCCTGTTCGAGGAGCCTCTGCCATGGAGATCTACAGCATCGGTTTCACGCAGACGACCGCTGAGCACTTCTTCGGTCGCCTGAGGCACAGCGGCGTACAGCGGCTCCTGGACGTGCGCCGCAACACCTCCTCGCAGCTGGCGGGCTTCGCGAAGGCGCGCGACCTGCCGTACTTCCTGCGGGAGCTCCTCGGCGCCGAGTACGCCCACGAGCCGCTGCTCACCCCTACAGAGGAGCTGCTCAAGGCCTACAAGCGCCAGGGTGCGATGCCCTGGACAGAGTACGAAGAGCGGTTCCTCGCACTCCTGCACGAGCGCCAGGTCGAGCGTCGCCTCGACCCCGGCCTGTTCTCGACGCCCACCGCACTGCTCTGCTCGGAGGCGACGCCCGAGCACTGCCACCGCCGTCTGGCGCTTGAGTACCTGGCCCGACACTGGGACGGACTGCAGATCGTCCACCTGTAGCTGCTGGGCGCCGGCGACAACTTAGGGCCGCCGGCCGACGCTGTCCCGGTTGCCGTCGCTCGACGGAGTAAGGGTCGGGATGTCCCACGAGCGAATCCTGGTGGTGGCGAACTCGCGCAAGATGGGCGGACGCTGCGTGGCGGGCGTCTCGCTCCTCGATGGCCGGTTCGTGCGGCCGATCTCCCCACGTGGGAACGGAGCCCTCTCCGACAAGGAGTGCTGGGTCGCAGGGCACACCCCACGGCTGCTCGACGTCGTGTCGTTTGCGCACCGTGGCCCAAGTAGCGACCCGGCACAACCGGAGAACGTGGTGATCACCGACGCACCGTGGAAGCTCGAGGGCCCCGCGAATCGCGGCCAAGCGCTCGAACTGCTGCTCAAGGTGGCCGCCAGGGGATCCCCGCTGTTCGTCAACCGTGGACGCGCGGTGCCTGAGACGGTCGCCGCCAAGGGTCTGAAGGCCTCGCTCGCCCTGATCGAGCCCGCGCTCCTGCGCTTCGGCCACGGACCCCGGACCCACGCACACTCAGGCAGCCCCCGCGCGCTCTTCGGGTATGGGGGACAGGCCTGGAGTCTGCCGGTGACCGACTTCGACCTCGGGCCGAGGGTCCTCCGGATGCCTGAGGGCATCTACGGATGGACAGACCTCGGACTTGACGAACCCGAGCGTGTGCTGCTCACGACGAGTCTCGGGACAGCGCACGAGGGCTGGCACCACAAGCTCGTGGCGGCAGTCCTGCGCTTTGGGTGAACCAACCCACTAGGGTGCCGGCCATGGACACCTCGCTCTACGCCGACGCGCTCGTGCCGTTTCTCGCCGAAGCCGCACACCTGCTGCCCGCCGGGGCCGAGGTGCTAGATGCCCACACGCACCTCGGGCTCGACGAGGACGGGCGCTCGCTGAGCCTTCCCGAACTGCTTTCCCAGCTCGACGAC
Organism: uncultured Solirubrobacterales bacterium; assembly: GCA_963706545.1. Lineage (GTDB taxonomy): Bacteria > Actinomycetota > Thermoleophilia > Solirubrobacterales > Solirubrobacteraceae > Palsa-744. Next base: position 3,042,355 of record OY970161.1, on the reverse strand, counting down.
GCCGGGGCGCGGCGGGCGTGCGTGTTTCCGCTGCACGACCCCGCTCGCAGCCCCGCCTACCGCGTGCCCAACGACCGCGTGCTCGCCTGGGCCGGCGAAAGCGAGGGCCGGCTGATCCCCTTCTGCCGTCTCGACCCCTTTGACGGGCCCGTCGCGGAGGCCGAACGCTGTCTCGCCGCGGGCGCGCGCGGGATCAAGCTTCACCCTCGCGCTCAGGAGTTCGCGTTCGACGGGCACGAGCTCGAGGGGATCTTCGATGTTGCCGCTGAGGCGGGCGTGCCGATCCTGATCCACGCCGGGCGCGGGCTGCCCCCGATCGCCGAGGGGTTGGCCGAGCTCGCGCTGCGCCACCCCTCGGTTGTGCTGATCCTCGCCCACGGCGCGATCTGCGACCAGGGGATCCTCACCTCGATGCTGGCCGACCACCCCGGGGTGCTCTACGACACCTCCTGCTTCTTCGCGCTCGACGTCATCGAGCTGCTTGCGCGGGTGCCGGCCGAGCGGATCGTGTTCGCCACAGACCCCCCCTACGGGCGCCCCCAGAGCGGCCTCTACCTGGCGCTGCGCGTCGCCGCCCACGCCGGCCTCGACGAGCGCGCCACCCGCGGGCTGCTCGGGGAGACCGTCGCCGGGCTCTTCGACGGCCGCGGGCTGCCGCCCGTCACGCCTCCGCGCCGCGGGCCCACGATCACGCTCTCCGGGCGCCTCGCGCGGGCTTACGGCTACGGCAGCCTCACCGGGCCCGCGCTGTTCGCCGGCGCGCCCATCCAGGCGCTCGCGATGCTCGAAATGGCGATCGCTGCCTGCCGCGACCCCGAGCCCGGGGACGTCGGGGATGCGCTCGAGACGATCGGCTCCGCGCTCGCTGCCGCCGCCACTTTGCTGCAGCAGGGTGATGACGGTATTCGGCCCGCGATCGACCTTGTCTACCGGGCGATGGCGCGCGCCGTCACCGAGGTCGCGGACCCCGTCTGAGGCAGTTGCGCGCCGGGCGTGTGCGAGACGCTCCCGCGCCTTGGAAGTTCCGGTCCCGCCTGAGCGGCCACGCGCGAGGGCGTTGACGAGACGCATTTCACACTGCCTCGAAATTCCCGATCCCGCCTGAGAGTTCGAACAAACAAAAAGACGGAAAGTGCGTATTCGGCGCGTAAAGCTCGTGGAAAAGCTATTGACATGGCGCCATATGTCTGCGTAGGTTCCGTCCTTGAGAATGCTGCTCTCCTTGGGAACACCGACCCAGATCCCTGGAAGCCGGGGCGCTGTCGCGTTACTGCTGGGGTTGCTCTTCCTCCTTGGGGCCGCGCGGACAGCGCGGGCCGAAACCTATGAGCACGCGGTCGAAAGCACCACAGGGCTCGCACACTTCTGGCCGATGAGCGAGTCCTCGGGCTCGTCGTTCGCGGACGCGGTCGGCAGCGCGAACGCCGAAGTCCTCGGCGGCGTGAGTTTGGGGGAACCCGGCGACCTGGTCGGGGACTCCTCAACCTCGGCGCTGTTCAACGGCTCCTCGGGCGCGGCGCGCGCGAGCGTGGACCTATCCGGTACCCACAAGCTGACGGTCGAGTTCTGGATGAAGTGGAGCTCGTTCGCCGAAGACGACAGGCTGGCATTGGAGTTCACGCCGAACTTCAACGACTACGCCGGTGGGTTCCTGGTTGACCCGGACGCCAGCCCGGGCACCGACTTCGCCGTCTCGATTGGAGAAGGCTCTTCGCGCAACACGGCCTACTTCGAACGGCCCTCCGCGGGCGTTTGGCACTACTACGCATTCGTGCTCAACACCGAAGCGCCCGCGGAAACGCAGATCACGCCATACGTGGACGGCCACGCGGTCTCCTACACCAAGACCGAGTCGGGCACCGGTGCGGGGAACTTCGCGAACTCGACCCTGTTCTGGATGTCGCGGGATGCGAGCACCCTGTTCGGCGCGGGGTCGATGCAGGACCTGGCGCTGTACGACACGACGCTCAGCTCGAGCACAATCGGCGAACACTACGAGCTCGGGGTCGGCGGCCCGAAAGCGTCGTTCACCTCGGCGCCGGCAGTCGCGAGCGCCGGGGTGCCGGTGCGACTCGACGCCTCGGGCTCCTCCTCGCCGGGCGGCTCGCTCACCGACTACGCCTGGGACTTCAACGGGAGCAAAAGCTACTCCACCGACGGTGACAGCTCCGCGACGCTCTCGCACACCTTCTCCACACCAGGTACTTACACAGTTGACCTACGTGTGAAAGACAGCTTCGGCGTGACCGGTACGGTCAGCCACACCGTCACGGTCGGCGCCGCGCTCGCCACTGCGCTATCTTTGGGGGATGGAGGACGATTCGTATGCACGGTACTCTCAAGTCACGGTGTCCACTGCTGGGGTGAAAATAATGTGGGAGAGCTCGGCGACGGCACGACGACTTCGAGTTCCACACCCGTGGCGGTGAGCGGAATCACAAGCGCGACTGCTGTTGCCGTGAGTATCGAATCTGCATGTGCTCTCCTGTCAGATGGCAGCGCGGAGTGCTGGGGCGAAAATGAACAAGGGGAGCTGGGGAATGGTACAACCGAACGACACCTGACACCGGTACCGGTCAGCGATATTACTGACGCAATCGCGATTACAGCTGGCGATCGGTATGCCTGTGCACTACTCTCCGGAGGATCCATCGACTGTTGGGGTGCTGGCTTCTCGGGAGACTTGGGCAATGGCACCGACGAAAATACCACCACGCCAGTGTCGGTGAGCGGTATCACTAACGCGATCAGCGTCGCTGCAGGGACCGCTAATGATACATGTGCTTTGCTGGTAGGTGGGACCATCAAATGTTGGGGCAATAACGAAAACGGAGCTTTAGGCGACAGCCTCTTCACCGGACCGGACTACTGCGGGGGAGAATTGGTTTGCTCATTCCTTCCTGTGGAGGTCACCGGGATCACAGATGCAACAGCTATCATTGGAGGTCCTGGGTTTAATTGTGCGCTGCTATCCGGCGCCAATATGGACTGTTGGGGGAATCAAGCAAAATCAGGACTTGGAACCGGAGACCTTGCTGAAGCTAGCTCCACACCAGTAGGTGTCGGAGGCATTTCTGCGGTGACACATATGGCAGTGGGGGAAGAGTTCGCATGCGTGCTGGTCTCGGATGGTGAGACGAAGTGTTGGGGAAGCAACGCATCGGGACAACTCGGGGATGGTACGACCAGCGAAAGTTCTACCCCAATCGAAGTGAACGAATTTGGATGACGTGATCTCGTCGGCTGAACCATGGCTCCAGCCACTAAGGGCCTATCCCTGTAGGAGGGATTCTGCTCGGTCGTGGCGAACTGGATGTCTGATCTGTTGATCGGACATAGGAGGTTGGAGATGGGTTTGGTTGACCGCGATGATGGCTGGCGTATGCCGGAGTGGTTGTGGGAGCAGATCGAGCCTTTGCTGCCGGCTGCCCCCGAGCATCCGTTGGGAACTCACCGGCGTGGTCTTCCCAAGCGCCAGGTGATGGACGCGATCTTGCTTGTCCTGCGCACTGGCATGCAGTGGAACGCGCTCGACGCGACTGGGGTGTGCAACTCCTCTACTGCCCACCGGCGCTTTCAGGAGTGGGAGCGAGCCGGAGTCTTCCACGAGATTTGGCGCCAGGGCCTGCTCGATTACGACAAGGAGATCGGTATCGACTGGTCGTGGCTGGCAGCGGACGGCGCGATGAGCAAAGCGCCGCTCGGCGGGCCGAAGACTGGTCCCAATCCCACTGATAGAGCCAAGGGGGGGCGAAGCGCTCGCTCCTCGTCGAGGCGCGTGGGGTCCCGGTCGGGCTTGCTCACGACGGCGCGAACCGCAACGATCACAAGCTGCTGAAGGAGACGCTCGACTCGGTCCCGATCGAGCGTCCGAAACCAACCAAGGCCCACCCCCAAGGTCTCTGCCTGGACAAGGGCTACGATTTCCCCGTCGTCCGTGATCTGCTCGAAGACCGCGAGCTCACACCACACATCCGGGCGCGCGGCGAGGAGATCGATCTCAAGGCCCGCAACCCGGACTGGCGAGCACGGCGGTGGGTCGTCGAGGCCTGTCACTCATGGCTCAACCGCAACCGGGCGATCCTGGTCCGCTGGTCCAAGAAGGACGAGAACCACCTCGCTCTCCTCCAGCTCGCCAGCGGCATGATCGCCTTCAAGCGAGCCCACGCCGCGCGCACAGCAACCGCCCTACAGGGATAGGCCCTAAAACAGATGTCTATCTCCTCCGCAACTTTGGGGGGCCTCGGTAGTCTTAAGGACCATGCGCCGAATAGCGACATCTACGATCCCAGTACTCGCGCTGCTCTTGGCGACGGCTTCGCCGAGCGCAGCCCGCATCCGTCACATGACAGCCATGGGATGCTCGCCGGGACACTCGCACGTGATCGCAGCCGACGCGCAGGCGCAGATATACGAGTCGCCAGCATCGTCAAGATACCCCGAATTACTAGATGTCTACGGATGTGCCTATGGGCACAAGCGCTCGTACTTGCTCGGTCCGGTTCCGTACGGTTCGTCAAGCGGCGCTGGTGGTGCCAGCCACGAGACACTTGTTGGCCCGCTCGTTGCATATGACGAAGTCGCGAACAGTCCATGTTGTGACCATTGGTGGATCCTCGTCCGTGACTTGGGTGACGGCCGTGTGCTTCGCAGAGTTCCCACGGGTACACCGGTGAGGCCCGAACCATTGTCCGTAGGTATCGGTCCTGCCGTGGCAATCGTGGTGAAGCCCGATAGCTCGGTTGCGTGGATCGTTGAAACCGATCAGGAAGAAGGCAAGTACCAGGTCCACGCGATCGACAAGTCGGGAAGCCGCGTGCTGGCCTCCGGCCCCAATATAGACCCCTCGTCGCTGGCACTCGCGGGCAGCACGCTGTACTGGACGCAGGGCGGGCAGCCTTTCTCTGCATCGCTGGACTGAGTACGATCACACGCACATGCGACGAATAGCCATTTGCAGTCCCGGTTTGCACCCGCGCCTGCTCACGGCGTATAGCGGATCAGATATTGGCTGCCTTCCTGGTGGCTGCCTTCTTCGTAGGTGAGGTAGAAGACGGCCTGTACCTCAAGGTTGCTCGCTATGGGCTCTCCCAAGTTGAGGCCACAGTTCACGAAGCCCCGGTGCGATTGGGTGTGGATGTCCAAAAGGGCCATTCGGTTGGGCGGTCAGCGCATCCAGTTCGAAGTCAAAGGGGTGATGGGCAATGGGGGATCGCTGGATGACGACCGATCGCCCACGAGCATCAAGGGAGACGCCACAGGTCGGGCCGCGGGGGGCGCTGCGCCCAACTTCCAACTGGCAACCGCGATGTGTAGACAGCATCCCAGCCCATGGGGGAATTCATTGCTGGGTTGCGGCTGATCGTCTTCGTACGAGAAGGCTACGGCTATACGCCCCTGAGCGCCGAGAGCGATCGACGGGTTGACCCAGTTGGTGTAGGCAGGCGCCTTGACCAGCCACGAGTGGCTGATGCGTCCCGACCTGTCCAGCTGGACACCACTGCTCCCGCTTCCGAGCCATGTACGCCGACCGCTTCGCCTTGATTGTTGATGGCGAATTGCCACTCCTCGCCCTTCGTGGGCAGACGCACCGGCTTCGAGAAACTGCCGGCAACAGCAGTCGCAGGTGGCAGCCCCGTGACGGCACCCAGCAGGACGACAAGGGCCAGAAAGATCGCTCGCAGTAACCGCATTTGCAAATCACAACACATGCAGCGGCGGCATAAGTTGCGGGTTGTCAGCAGATCGGCCCGGGTGGCTCTGTGTCGCCGGGAGGCCGTTAGCTACCATCCCGCGTGCAGGACTCGGCGAGCCCTCGTTGTCCGCGTCAGGCCGCTCGATCGACGTATTCCCGTAGCGCAACGCGGGCGATCTCGCTGACGGAGCGATGCTCCTCGCGGGCGCGGGCGCGCAGGGCCTTGGCGAGGTCGGGATCGACGCGCACCTGGACGCGCGGCGAGGCGCCGCCGTCTCCGAGGGCGGGGCGGCCCATGCGGACACGCTTGGCCTTCGTCAAGTCATAGCCGCGCTCCGCCTCCTCTGCGAGCGCGTTGACAACCTTCTTGGTTAGCTTGGTTCCGCTTCGTGTTCTCAGAGTCGCCACTGCTGGGCCTCCTCGTATTGAGCCCTGTACTTCTCGCGTAGCTCCATCGCGTGGATCACGATCAGTTCGTCCCTCGGTCCTTCTACGGCCATCACCTCGAGCTCCTTGCCGTCGGCGTCGTCACCGAGGACGACCAGCCTGTCGTCGACCGCTTCGGACGCCTGTGGCGCTGGCTCATCGAAGGCGAGGCCACAGTGTGAGATGACATGTCGAATGCGTTCCTTGGATATGCGGTGCTTGGTGGCCGAGCGCGCGAACCGCACGCGCTTCTGGGATACGTTAGCACTTCTGTCAGACATAAGGCCCTACGCTCTCAACCACACCGCCGCCCACTCCCCCATACGGCGACGTTCGCACTCGTGCAGCCCAAAAGCCTCGAACGCCTGGACAACCTCATCGACCTCATGCGCAAGCAGGCCACATGCCAGCAGGTGACGCGGGGCCGCAGGCATAGCGCGAGCAAGGCCCAGAAGGAGCGGACGCAATAGGTTGGCCATCACCACCGGGGGAGCATCGCCGGCCAAGCGCGACGGCGACGCATCGCCAGTCCGCGGCGAGGACACAGCGTCCCCGGCCCAGGGCAACGGTTCCAAGCGCAGGTCGAAATGGCGCACTGCCATCTCGACACCGTTGACGAGCGCGTTGGCGCGAGCCGCATCGACGCTCTCGGGCTCGTTGTCGAGACCAATTACGGGGGAAAAACCGAGGTGGGCGGCGGCGATCGCGAGCACTCCCGAGCCCGTGCCAATGTCCAGCACGGGCCCGCGCGAATCGTCGCGAAGCGCGACCTCGAGCAGCAGCTCAAGACAGAGCCGGGTGGTGGCGTGGGCTCCGGTTCCGAAGGCCTGGGCCGGGTCGATCACGATCTCTCGCACATCAGAACGGTCGCTCGGCGGCTCCCAAGGAGGGCGCACGTGCAGTGCGGGCAGCGGAATGCGCGCAGCATGAGACGATGGTGCCTCACGCTCGGGGGAGGATCCGGCACTGGACGCAGACACGGGCGCGGGCGCCTCGATCAGCACCGGGCGGTGAAAGCGCTTCCAGCGCTCCGACCAATCGTCCGGCAACTCAGTGGTAGCAATCTCAACCAGCGCATCCCCCACGGCCGCGCGCAGGTCCGGCAGCTCCGGCAACTCACCCGGGCTCCCGTAGACCGCGTACTCGATAATGCCCTCCCCCACCTCCGCCTCCTCCACACCCGAGGGCGCAAGCTCCAACAGCTCCGCAAGAACAAGCTCCGCGTCCTCGCGGCGAACGCGAACCGCGAGGCGAATCACGCCGGCGGGTAGCCCCGGGCGCGGAACATCACGCCGCCTGGTGGCGCAGAGCCCGGCGCAGCTTGGAGAGCATCGATTCCTCGGTGCGCAGGTTCTCCTCGGTCAAGGTGTCGTGCAGACGCTCAAAAAGCTCGCGCTGCTCGGAGCTCAGGCGCCGCGGGACCACCACGTTGACCACGACACGCAGACTGCCACGCTTACCGTTGCGCAGGCTCGGCATCCCCTGACCGCGCACGGTGAGCACCTCACCCGGCTGGGTGCCGGGGGTTATCCGAATCGAGGTCGTGCCGTCAAGCGTCGGCACGTCGAGTGTCGCTCCCACCGCCGCCAAAGGAGCGGACACGTCCAGGGCCGTGATCAGGTCGTCGCCTTCGCGCACGAAATGCTCGTCGACGCGCACCCGGACGAGCACGTAGAGGTCGCCCGCGGGCGCGCCCGCCTCGCCCGCGTGGCCCTTGCCGGAGAGGCGGATGCGCTGTCCATCCGCGATGCCCGCAGGCACGTCCACCGTGAGCTTGCGCTTCCCCGCGCGCCGCCCCCGGCCGCGGCACTCCCCGCAGGGCTGCTTCGCCGTGCGCCCGTCGCCGTGGCAGGTGTCGCAGACGACAGTGCGCATCATCTGCCCGAAGGGCGTGCGCGTCACCGCCTGCAGCTGCCCCGCGCCACCGCAGCGCGTGCACGTCTCGATGGGAGTGCCCGGCTCGGCGCCGTTGCCGTGGCAGTGCTCGCAGCGATCGACCGCCTCGTAGGCGATCTCTTCGTTCGTGCTCCGCGCGGCCTGGCGCAGGTCGATCTCCAGGGCAACCGCGACGTCGCCTCCCTGCGCGGAGCCGGCGGAGCGGCCCCCGAAGGGGCTCGAGCCGCCGAAGAAGGCGTCGAACAGGTCGCCGATCGAGCCGAACGCGTCGAAGTTCGGGGCGTAACCGCCGGAGCGCAGGCCCTCGTGGCCGTAGCGGTCGTACGTTGCGCGCCGCTGCGGGTCGGAGAGGATCTCGTACGCCTCCGCGGCCTCCTTGAACTTCTCCTCCGCCTGCGGGTCGTGCGCGTTGACGTCCGGGTGTAGCTCCCGCGCGAGGCGCCGGAAGGATTTCTTGACCTCCTGCTCGGAGGCCTCGCGCGCGAGGCCGAGGACCTCGTAGGGATCGCGTGGCAGGGAGGCGCGGCTCATCGTCGCCTCACCCTAGCCACATCTTCCGCGTTTGGCTCGCGGAATCGGCGCTTGTCAGCTCTCCGCATACGTCTCTTCGACGAAGCGCGAGAGCTCGTGGGCCACCTCCCGCACGGCGGGGATCGCGTAGGCGTAGTTCATCCGCACGGGGCCGATTACCGAGACGATTCCCAGCCGGCGTTGGGCAACGCCGTACCCGGCGGCCACCATCGCCAGGGAGCGCATCGCCGGGATCTCGTTCTCGTGGCCGATACGCACGTACACGCCCGTCTCCGAGAGCGCCGTGCGCAGCACGCTCAGCAGCGCCACGCGGCGCTCCAGGAGCTCCATCAGCTCGTTGATCTGCCCGACGTCCTGCAGCTGCGCCTCGGAGAAGAGTCGCGCCGTTCCGTCGAGATAGAGCACGTGCTCGGACTCCGCGGCGAGATCGCCGAAGGCCGGGATCAGCCGGTCGAGGAAGGCCCGCTCCATCGCCCGCAGAGCCGGGTCCGCGAGGCGCTGGTGGATCATCCGCGCGCCCAGGCCGAGGCCCACGAGACGGTCGTTGAGGTACTCCCCCGCCCACGCCACCAAGCCCGCGTCGACCTGGTCCTCGAAGGTCGCGAACACCTTGGAGACCTCGCCCGTGGAGGTGATGATGACCGCCACCACGACCCGCGACTGCAGCGCCAGCACCTCGACGTGGCGGATCGTCGCAGTGCTCGCCGAGGGCGCAGAGACCACCGCGAGCAGGTCCGTTACCTGCGAGAGCGTCTCAGTCGTCGCGCGCATCGCCTCCTCGACCTCCTGGCGGGTCAGCGAGAGCTCCACGTGCGGAACGGGCAGCAGGCCCTCGCCGGAGGCGAGCATTCGGTCCACCACGTAGCGCTGGCCGGCGTCGGTGGGCACGCGCCCCGCGGAGGTGTGCGGGTGAGCGAGCAGGCCGTGCTCCTCGAGCAGCGCGAGCTCGTTGCGGATGGTGGAGGCGCCGCAGTCGAGCGCCGGATCGGCCGCGATCACCTTCGAAGCCACCGGCTGGCCTGTACGCTGGTAGCCCTCCACCACCTTGCACAGGATCAGCTCCTGTCTGGCTGTGAGCATGGCTTTGATTCTAGGGTCCCCCCGGGTCGGCAAGGGACCTCGCCCGGGACCCCGTCTGCCTCTCGCCCGTGCTCTGCGGGCGCATGGCAGGCCGATCGCGCTACCGGAACGCGCTATATCTCGAGCTCGGCCTCGGCGTTGCGGATGATCTCCTTCTCGCCCTGCACGGCGACGGTGTTGACCACCACGCGGCCGTCCTGCACCTCGCGCACCGTGCCCTTCACGACGACCTCCTGCTCGGGAACCCCCATGCCGCGGAACTGCACCGTCAGGTGCCGCAGGTGCTCGGGGCCGCCCGCCGCCTCGGTCTGCGCGCGGGCCACCTGGGCCATCGTCCACAGCCCGTGCAAGATACGTCCCGGCAGGCCCACGGCGCGGGCGAACTCCTCGTCGATGTGGATCGGGTTGAAGTCGCCCGAGGCGCCCGCGTAGCGGGCGGTGAGGTACTTGTCGGGCGTGACCCGCACCTCGGGTATCTGCGCTCCCACAGTCAGATCGGCCATCTGCTCACACTCCTCGAACGATGTTGGTCCACGTACCGCGCGAGACCTGCTCACCGCGCTGGTTGGTAGAGACGGACTCGAATACGTAGTAGCCGCGGCCGTCGCGTTCTGAGATGTCCTTGACGGAGCCCGTGGTGGTGATCTCGTCACCCGCCACCACCGGCGGGCCCCACACGAACTCCTGGCCGCCGTGGACCATCATCGCGAAGTTCATCTCGATCTCGGGGTCAAAGATCGGCGGCCCCATTGAGGGCGCGCAGTAGACGACGGCGAACATCGGCGGCGCGACCACGTCGGTGTAGCCCGCCGCGCGGGCCGCCTCCACGTCGAGGTGCACAGGGTTCGTCTCGCCCACCGCTCGGGCGTACTCCTTGATCTTCTCGCGGCCCACCGCGTAGAGGGTGGGCTCGTAGGTCTTACCTACCGCTTGGCTGTTGACAGGCACCTGGTTTGGGCTCCTTGCGTGGGACGGCTTGCGGCGGGGCAGTTTATGGCATCTCCCCTTAAACACAAAAAGCGGCCCAGGGCCGCCTGCGGGGCGCCGGAAGCCGACGCCCCGCAGTTGCACACGTGATCGCCAGACGGTTGGCGGTCTCTAGAAAACCAGGTTGACCTCGCTGGCACCGGCGCCGACAAGCTCCCGCTCGTCCTCACCGCCGCCCAACTCGTCCACCGAGCCGTCCTCGCCGCGCTCGCCGCCGCGCCGATCCAGGAACTGGACGTTCTCGGCCACCACGCTGACCGACTGGCGCTTCTGCTGGCCGGAACGGGGATGCTCGCCAGGGGCGAGTGTCTCCCGGCTCCGGTCCGCGGTCTCCCACTCGCGCCACTCCAGGCGCCCGTCGATCGCCACCAGGCTGCCCTTGCGCATGTAGCGGGTCACGTTCTCCGCCAGCCCCGCGAAGGCGCTGACGTCGAAATAGTGGGGCCGCTCGCGGTACTCGCCTTCGTCCCGTCGGATCCCGTTGCACGCGATCCTCAGGTTGCACACGCTCTGGCCCGAGGGCAGCTCGCGCAGCTCGGGGTCCCGCGTGAGACGGCCGATCAGCACGACGCGGTTGATGCTCGCATACGACATGAGTGTCTCCTTTGCTGTTCACCACTGCCCCGCCAAGGAAGCTACTCACTGCTTGGGACGGTACGCTCGCTCGGGCCCGCAGCCGCCCCGGCAAACAGCGCCGAACGCCGCGAGACCGCGGGCCCAAGGCCCGATCAATCCAACGGCCTCGCTGCACCCGGCAGCGCCTCGAGTGGGACGACCACCACCCGCTCGTGGGCGTGTGCCCGGTCGATCGCACGCTGCACGGCGCGCTCCACCTCGGGCGGGGCGAGGTACAGCACTCCGGCCACGCAGCGCGCCCGCGCCCACGCCAGGCAGATCGCCGCCAAGCGCTCCGGCGCCTTGACCGTCAGCTCCACCTCCACCGCCACCGGCAGACCGGCGGCGGGATCCGTCGGCCACAGCACGAGGTCGGGACGGTGGCGTGGCTGGCAGACCCAGCCCTCCGGGGTGTGTGCCCCCGATCGGTCGCCGCGAACGCCCCCGCCGATCTCGGCGCTGGCGAGCGCGCGGCGACACTCGTGCTCCTCGCTACGCAGCTCCCGCTCGCCCTGCACCCGGTGGTCTGGGTAGCAGCGCTCCAGCCCCGCCGCCACGCGGGTGCACTCGATCAGGTGCAGCGCGTTCGAGGCGCTCACGCGGCACGAGTCGAGGCCGCGCACCCCGGCCGCTCGCAGACCGGCGCGCGTGACCGTATACAGCGCGGGCCGAGCCGTCAGCGGACGGTGGCGCTCGAGTAGCCGCTCGCCCTCCGCCGCCGCCAGCCGCCCTCGCGCCGAGGCGACGCTGACGCCCAGGTGCTCGGCCGCTGCCTCCGCGGTGACCGCGCCGAGGCCCGCCGCCCAGCGGATGAGCGCGACGCGCTCGGGGGGCTGAGAGGTGTCGTGGTTGTGCTTGGTGTTGGTGCTTATGGAGACCATCGCGTGGTCCTCCTTTTCGATATGGGTTGGGCAGGTCCAGAGTCCTCGGCGCAGGCGGACAGCCCTGCGCCGAGGACGCGGTTGTGGTGCGACGTACTCAGCGGTCCCGCTCGGGCGAGTGCATCCGCGCGAGCACCGCGGAGCGCGGGCTGCTGAGCCGGATCACTGCGGCGTGGCCCCGGGGGAGGCTCATCACTTCCTCCGGACTGATGAGGTGCTCGCTCACCCGCGTGCGGGTGCTCCGGCCGTCGCTGCTCACGGAGGTGCGCCACGCGCCCCTGCTGCCCGCCAGGCGCGCGATCAGCTCGGCCGACTCGGGGACCGCCTGGCGGTGGGCGACCACGCTGGTGAGGTTGCCGAGCACCTGCTCCAGCAGGGTCTCGTGGCCGGGCAGACGCAGGTCGGAGAGCTCCTGCGTGCCGAGCAGCAGGCTCACTCCCGCCGAGCGCGCGCGAGCGAAGAGCCGCGCCACGTGCTCCGCGGCGATCGCGGAGAACTCGTCGATCGCCACCAGGCACCGCGCCGGGCGCTCCTGCAGCGCGGAGATCACCGTCTGCAGGTCCTGCACGATCGCGGACCCCACCATCTGAGCGAGCAGCGGGCGGCTGTCGGCCTGGAGGCTGAAGTAGATCACCGCCCCCTCGCGCACAGCCTCCAGCAGGTCGAAACGCTCAGTGCCCGCCGTGGCGGGGTCGAGCCACGGACCGACGTCGGACTCCGCCAGGATCGCCAGGCGGTCGCGCACACCCGTCAGGTCGCTGCGCTGCCGGGGAGTGAGCGAATCCAGGTAGGCCTGTACCACCCGCCCCTGCTCCGGCTCGAGGTCCCGCGCGAGCAGCTCCAACCCCACGGGGTCGAGCGCCTCCACGAGGCCCGCAAGGCTCACCTCGCGCCCCGCGGCCCGCAACGCGCGGACCGCGTGCCCGAGGTAGCGCTGCGCCTGGCGCTGGTAGTGGGGCTCGGTGAAGCGCTCCCCGGCGAGCGCCTTGTCGGCGATCTCGGTCTCCGAGCCACGGGCGTACGGGTTGTACACCGCCGGCGCCCCCGGGCCCCACACGATGAAGCGTCTGCCAGCGCCGAGCGCAGCGCGGCTCACCTGCTCGCGCATCCACCGGTCGCCCTTCGGGTCGACCACGACCGCCGCCAGCCCGTGCGCGATCGCCCGGGTGGCGATCCACGTCTGGGTGACGGTCTTGCCGGAACCGGTGGCACCGGCCACCAGCGTGTGGGTGCCGCCGTTGCCGCTGCCAGAGGCGCCGCCGAGCTCGATCGAGACCGCCCGGCCGCGGCGGTCGGTGCTGACGGTCAGCTCATCGCCGCGGAACCACCGCTGACTGCGCTCGCGGCTGCTCGGAAGGGAGGGCGACTCGGTCGAGGGTGTGCAAACGTGCCCGCCGCGACGGTCCTCGCGGCGACTGCCCCACGGTGCAGGCAGGGCTGCGGCCCAGCGCGTGTTCCACCGCGCCCACAGCGCGGCAGCCCAGCCGGCGGGCGGGCCGCTCTGCAGCCACAAACGCACGGCCCCCGCGCCGGCGCGCAGGCCGTCGAGCGGGGTCGTGCGGCCCGCCGCGATCTCCGCGAGGTCGGCGCCGGCCTGCAGGTCTTCGCCGTGCCAACGCCGCCCGCGAACGACGGCGCCGAGCGCAGCGACGCTCAGCGTCGCGGCGGAGCCCGCGAGCACGGCGCGGGCGAGCAGGACGAGCGCGAACGCACCGGCCGCCCAGCTCCAGTGCAGGTGCCGGTGGCGCATCACACGCGCCGCTAGAAGACCGAGGAGCACGCCGAGGGCGACGTGGACGGTCGTTCCCACCAGCCACTGCACGAGGTGCTCCAGCGGGGCCAGCGGGTCGGTTTCCCGGTTGAGGGGTGCTTCGTGCGACGAGGACATGAGAGTCCCCTCCTTTCACTTTGAGCGCCCAGCCGGAGCCGAACGCGGGTTAACGAGCGACGGCGAGCCCGAGGGTTCGCCGTCGTGGGTGTGGCATGGGCGCTGCACGAGCCCGCCGACCACGCAGGCCGGCGAGATGCACAGCTCAGAAGCTCAGATGAGGCGGTAGCCGACGCCGCGCACGTTGACCACCCACCGCTCGCCGCCCTCCACGCAAAGCTTGCGGCGCAGGCGGCTGGCGTGGCTGTCGAGGGTGCGGGTGCAGACCGGCGTGGGGTAGCCCCACACGGCGCGCAGCAGCTCCTCCTTGGCGAACACGCGCTGCGGCTCGCGGGCGAGGTGCAGGAGCAGCTCGTACTCCAGGCGACGCAGCGGCAGCGGGTGCCCGTGGAGAGTTACGACGTGGGCACGGGGGTCGATCTCCAGCGGCCCCACCGCGACGCGCTCGAAGCCGCGGCTCCCTGCGCGGCTCGCGGCCGCCCGGAGAAGCAGTGCACGCAGGCGTGCTCGCAGCTCCAGGTAGCTGGCAGGACGCGCAAGGAAGTCGTCGGCGCCCGCCTCGAAAGCCCGCAACAGATCGGGTTCCTGCGAGCGGGAGCTGACCACGATCACGGGTAGGTCGGCGGGCCACGGACCCCCCGCGCAGACGGGCACGGCCGAGTCGCCACCGCGGATCTCTGCCAGCAGCTCCAGCGCGGCGTGCGGTGACTCCAGGTCGCCGAGCAGCGCGACGCGCGGCGGCAGGGCGCGCGCCAAGACCCTTGCGTGCTCGGCGGTGCGCGCCAGCCGCGCCCGGTACCCGTCGGCCGCGAGCTGCTCGACGAGCGGCCCTCCGACCTCGGGCTCGTGCTCCACCACCAGCATCGGCGGCGGCGGCTCAGAGCGCTCGACGGCGACGCTACTCAAAGTTCCACCTCGTGCGGGCTCACGCCGAGTCCGAGGCGCGCGATCACGGCGAGCACCTCGCTGTGGATCCACGGGGTCGGCTCGCCGCCACCGCCCTCGGGCGAGATGCCGACACGGCGGGCGAGCCAGCTGGTCTCGCCGCTGGCGCGGCCCTTGCCGTCGCGCTTGACCCGCCCGCAGCGGAAAGCGATCTCGCTGAGGCTGAGCCCCCGGGTGCGGATCGCGACCAGCACCGCCCTGCGCAACCCCCGGTTGAGCACGATGCGACTCGCGTCGAGACGCTGCAGCTCGGACCGGAGCACCGCGACGGAGACCGCGGGGTCCCCGCTGTGGAGCGCCAGCGCCTGCGCGGTGAGGGTGCGGACGGGCTCGTAGCTTTCCAGGCAACCCACGACGTCGCGCACGCGCTCGGGCTGGCGGCCGAGCTCAGATCGGTCGGACTCCGATCGGTCGCAGCTCTCGCCGAGCTCGCTCCCACCCGCCAGCCGGCGCCAGCGCAGCTGTGGGATCGACATGCCGGCGTCGAACGCCTCCAGCCGGTGGACGCAGCCGTGCCGGTCGAGCAGCTCCACTGTCTCCGGCGGCGGAGCCGAGCCAAGCTCGGAGTCCCGCGCGCCTCCCTCGGAGAAGGGGACCGCGAAGAGATCCTCGGGGGTGACCGGCCGGCACCGGCGCCCGCGGGGGTCACGCAGGTAGTCGCGGCAAACGACGCCCGCGTTCTCAACAGGCTCGTCGGCGGCGAGGTGTGCCACGAGCCGCCGGTCGCCGAGCGTGGCCGCGTCGCGGTCGACGACCAGCACGCTGCCGGCGTGCCCGGGCCGCGCGAGGACCTCCCGCAGGCGCCCCTCGGCGTCGGTGTAGCGGGCGAGCGGGCCGCGAGTGCTCGCGGGTCCGCCCGCCTGGCGGGCGGACCGGGTGAGCGGGCGGGTCGCCCGGTGAGCGCGAGCTCGTGAGGTGCGAGAGAGCTGCTCGGGGAGCGTGGTGGGTGTCATGGCGCGTCTCCTGGCCGCGGGGGGCCGCCGTCGGTGGTCGGGGGAGCGGCTTTGTAGGGCTCCCGCGGACGGCCGTCAAGCCGCACGAGAGACGCCTGCCGCGCAGGCGTTCAAGCGAGATCCCCTTAAGGGATCTCGGGGCTCACGTCGTGTACGGCGCGCCAGTCGAAGTTGGCGCGAACGGGTCCTCGGGCCTCCGTGCGAGGGCGGCATGTAGACCTGGAGGCACAGACTGGGCGCCCGCAGACCCAACGGCGTGGGAGCGGGGGCCGGAGACCTCAGCGGCGCGGTCTACCTCGAGCCGCACATCAGCAAGCGCGATCTGCGGGTCGATGCACCCGGCGAGGGCGGGCGGTGCGGAGTTGGAGAGTGCTGTGCGGCCTGGGTGAAGGGAATTCGGGGGCCGCGATCCTAGCGCTGTGTGGGGTCAGCGGCGGCACGCACAGCCTCGCTGCTGGCGCAGCGGCGCAGTCGCCCACGCAGACGCGGCGCAGTCCCGCTCAACAGAGCCACTCTCGGCGCCCCGGGCGTGCAGTCGGGGGCGTGCGAAGCAGCCGGCCAACTGCACGAGCGAGCGCGAGCGGGCCACGGCGACTGCATCTAGGGGAGGGGTAAAGGCACATCCGCAGGAGCGACTGCACGCGTCTTTTCGCGCCACGTTGGGCACGCGACGGTGCACTCTTCCCGAAAGTGGTGTCCGCAAGAGGGTACACTGGTCCGATGGCGAGCAGGCATCCCCGCATCCAGGTCCCCCGCGATCGGGAGCTCGACCACGCGATCGCACGCGGCCGCGGTGTCCTCGGACCGGGCGTGCCGTCCTCCCAGGTCATTCACGCGCTTGCGGTTCGAGGGGCGGAGGCGCTCGAACGGGATCGCCAAGCGGAGGGCCACGCACGCGACTTCCTGATCAGCGTCGCCGAAGGGAGCTCGGGGCTCGATCTGGAGCGTCTGCGCAACGTCCGAGATCGCGCGTGGCGCTGAGCTGGGACGGCGGCCCGTGGGTCGCCGACACCTCCGCGTGGGCGCGAGCGTCAGACCCTGCGGTCTCACCTCAATGGAAGGCGGCGGCGCAAGCGGGCGAGCTCATCGGGTGTCCGGTCGTCACGTTGGAGCTGCTCTACGACGCACCCGACCACGAGCGGGTCGAGGCCGTGGCGGCGGCCGTGGCCGGCTTGCGCCAAGCTCCGGTCAACCGCTCGGTAACGGACGCCGCGATCTCAGCCGTACGCGAGCTCGCCGCCCGCGGCTCGGCTGGCACCCACCGCGTACGTGTACCGGACGCGCTCGTGGCGGCCGCGGCCGCGGAACGCGGCTACGCGGTGCTCCACTACGACCAGCACTTCGACCAGCTCGCCTCGGTGCTCGGCTTCAGGAGCCAGTGGGTAGCCGAGGCGGGCGGCATTCCATAGCCACCTAGCCGCCGTAAAGCCAACCGTCCAGCTCGGTGACTACCGCGGACGCCTCCCGGGCTGGGAGCTCCCGCGGCTCGATCGCGGCCTCGCTGGCACCGGGCCGCCGTCGGCGAGGCGGCGCGCACCGCGGCTCCTCGCCGCGGACTCCAGCTCTGCTGTCGGCAGAGTGGCAAGGTTGAGTCAGAGACATTCTTGGGCAGCAGACGCCGCTGACTATTGGGGTTCGGGACGTCGTCTTGACATCCGCGAGAGGGATGCCTATGAAGCCCTTGATTGACAAACAATCGATGGATCCTCGTGGGATCAAGGAGTTGGGTGAGATGCGAACGAAACCATGGAAGCTCATGTTGGTCATATTGGGGTTGGTGGTCGCGACCTGCTTTGGCGCCGCGGCCACGTCCGCACTGGCTTCCCCAGAGTGGGTGAATTGTGTCAAACTCGAAGGAGGCGGGTTCGAAAACTCGTCGTGCTTGAAAGAAAAATCAAAAGGAGGTTGGGAATGGCAAGAAGTCACGAGCACTGAAAAAATTAAATTCAAAGGAACCTTGGGCCTGAAGGACACCAAAACACTAGCGGGAACAGCGGAAGTCATATGCTCCACTGAAGGGATAGGGGCAGCGGGCCCAGAAAAGTTTGGGAGAATAACAGAAGTCAAAACCTCGGCGGCACAGTGCAGCGCCATAAAAATTTGCGAAAACGTAGAAGCAGCCGAAGCGAGAAATTTGCCGTGGCAAACAGAATTGTACGAAACAGAAGAAGCAATACCACAAAAGCTCATGGGCACAGGCAGCGGCGAACCAGGATGGAAGATCACGTGCAAAACACCAATCGGTAAAATCACGGATGAATGCACGCTGGAACCAGAAAAGGCAGAAAGCCTGGAAGATATCAATACCGAATCAGTCGTACTAGCCAAGCTTCAGCACTCGAGAAAATCAAAATGCACTGAGGGTGGAGCAGAATCAGGTGAATTGAATGGTACGATGAGACTCGAAGGCAGCAACGGAGGGATCGCGGTCCAAACCGTATACCCGACTTGGTTTGTCAACGTTGGCGGGCAGCTTGGGAGACTCGTAGGAAGCGAAACGACTCTTGTGCGCAGCGTACTGGGAAAAAAGCTGCAGATAAAGAGCAATGCAATCGAAGTCGAATGCGAAAAAACCACCACTGGAAGTGGATCCATAACGTTCAAGAATCAGATCGAAGTAGCAAATATGACTCTTGAAAAATGTACAGTACCATTTCCTGAACAGGCGGGCTTTGAAAAGTGCAAGGTCGAAGGCGAAAAAATTCCGCTCAACAGGCAATCAGGACATGCTGCATGGAAGGAAGCCACTGGCGAAGGAGCCGTATTGTATTTTAGTCACAACGGCGGGATGATGGGTGGAGTAACCGCTGAATTCAAAGTCGAAAAAGAAGGCGCACTGGAATGCTCCGTGTCCGGCACATATAAAATGACCGGTGAATTCATTGCTGAACTCAAGAATTCGGCTACAGAAGAAACGCATAAGAAGTATCTGCTGCCATGTCCTACACCCATAACCAACGAGTGGCTTGGAGCAGCACCAAATCGTTCGAGATATACCTTCCTATTTCCTCTGAAACTCAACAAGGGAGCGACCACTGAAGCGGCCAAGTTCTGCGGGGAAAACGAATTCACTCTCAATGGCCCATTGAACGGAAACGCGTTTCGCACCATGGCATCCCCGTGACGAACGGTCCAGACGATCCGCTGCCCCCTATCTCGATTGGACGAGGCCCGGCGCGGGCTCGTATCGCCCTCTCCACGACGATCCCGTGCCCTGGTGTCCGCTGTCCCGTCGGATCATGCTGACACTCACGAGCGTGGGTCTGCCTTGCCGGCGGACCCGCGCTCACGCCTCGTCCACATCCGCAGATCCATTTCGGCCGCGGCCGTCAGCCAGTCGGGAGAGCGGTGCGGCCGGCGGCGGGAGAGAGCCGCATGCCGGTCAACAGCATTCCACAGCGGCCCTCGGCCGCCTCCCTCCCCTACCCCTGCCCCAGCCCAGGCAAGATCTCCCGCGCCTCGATCGTCGCCTCGCGCGCGCCGGGCCCGCCGGCGGCGGGCCGCACGTACGGCGGCAGCCGGGGGACCCCGTAGGCAACGCCCAGCCCCTCGTGGACGTCGCGCTCGGCGGCGAACACGACCGCTTCGCGTCCTGGGTACTCCCAATCCCAAGGATGCTCGCCTGCGTACGCGCGACACGCGCTCAGCACGTGGTCGGCCCGCCGGGCGCACTCCCGCGCGCGGGGGCGGTCGCGGCAGAGGAACACAACCAGGAGGCTCGCTCCCACCCACCCGCCGCGACCGGTCGGGGGCACACAGCCCGAAGGGCTGGGTCGGCCAGCGAAGCGAGGGGCACACACCGACCAGCCGGCGAGCAGGTGGTCGTAGCGCTCGAGCTTGGCGACGGCGGACGGATGGGCGCGGGTGGAGAGGCGGTCGTCAAGCTCGACCAGCAGGCACACGCCGGCGGCCCCCGCCCCCTCGGCACCGCCCACGCCGATCCCGCCGACCCGCGCGCCCTCACGCCCACCGCCCGGCGCGGACGGCAGCTCGATGCTCGCGTCGGGGCGCACGGTCTCGAAGCGCTCCACCTCCACGCGAGCGCCGGTGGAATCGGTGCGCAGGAAGTCGTGGGGCGCACGCCCCCCGGGCAGGCGCAGGTCGGAGGGCCCGATCGCCACACGCCCGGCGGGGGTCGAGCGCAGCGGCGGCGAGAGCGTCGATTCCTCGGGCCCTCTCGACTTCAGCGCGGACCCGCCGAGGGCGCGCTCCAGCGCGAGCGTCCACCCCGTGACGTGTACGTCGTGGCGGGCCTGGCGCAGCCGGCGGTCGCTCGCGGCGAGCCGTGAGGACGACGAGGGCTGCGCGGAGAGGGACGACGACGACCGAAGCGAGGCAGGTGATGACGAGGAGGAGGAGGATTGGGGAGAGGGGTCGCGTTCCTCCCCGACCTCGCGTTCGGCGAGGTCCACGCGCCCGTGGGCCGCCAGCAGCTCGAGCCCGCGGGGAGCGATCACATAACACATGGGCGCGCCGCCTCCATCACGGCGGTGGAACTGGAAGCGCTCGACGAGCGCAGCGTCGGAGAGGCGCTTCAGGCGCCGCTGGGTGGTGGTGAGAGCCCGCTTGGGGTTGAACCGGCGGTGGATCTGCGTGGTTAGCACGTGGCGCGCAGCGGCGACAAGCGCGAGGATCTCGAGGTCCAGCGGGTCGGGCTCGAGCGGCCGGGGGGAGGCGACGGCCCGCGCCCAGCGCAAGCGGTGGGCGGCGTCGAGGTCGATCAGCTCGGCGTAGCTCTCTGCGGTGCTCTCGGGCAGCGCCCAACGGGTGTCGTGGAGGTCCACCAGCTCGACGTCGTTCCGCGCGGTGCTCGCAGAGAAGCTGTTGGCACCGTCGAGGCCGACCGTCTCCCCGGCGGTCCCGGGTGACCCGTTGGCGTCGTCACCGCCGACCGGCCCGGCGCGGCTCTCCGCGGCGGTCCCGGGGAGTGGCTCGTAAGCCTCCTGATCGGCGCCCACCCGTTGTGAGCGCGCGGCCGCCTCCGCGCCCCCAGCCGTGTCTTCGGGCCACACCACCCGCTGCCCGCCTGCCTCTCGGCCGCGGCTCCCCTCCCCACCGCTGACGCGGGGCACGGAAGCCCCGCGCGCTCGCGCCCGGTCGCCCTCCCCACTCACGCGGACGATCCCCCCCGACTCCCTCCCGTCTCCCTCGCGGCGCGGCTCCTGACGTGCTTCGCGCCGGTCGCGCTCCACTCGCTCCCAGTGCGGCTGGCTGAGGTCCGCGAGGTACCGTCCGCCGCGCTCGGCCTGCCGGGCCGCGTGCAGCGCGAGGCGCTCGGGGTCCACGCGCAGGGGGACGGTCTGCGCGACGAACGGGGCCTGGCGGCCCTCGGGGGTGCACCAGCTGACGATCGCGTGGTGGCGAGGCAGGTGCAGGCGGGCGTCGGGGCGTGCGAGGGGGGCGAGGCCGGCCACTTCGGGGCGCACCGTGTCCGAGTACTCGGCCATCATCAGGCTGGCCGCTGCGCGGGCGTCGCGCGCGGAGGCGGTCGCGAAGTACACGCGGTGGGCGAACAGCGCGTCGAGTTGCTCGCGCACCTCGCGGTCGGTCCACTGCGCGTCGGTCTGCCAGCACGCCACGGTCTCCAGGCCCGCGGAGCGCTTCAGCGCGAGCGTCTCGGCGAAGCCGCGGTTGAGCACGAGCGGGGCCTCGTTGACCTTCAGCGCCACCGCCACGCGCTGCTCCTCGGGGACGGTGTCCTGCTGGCGGGCCAGCGCGGCGTCGAGCATTCCCACTAGCAGCTGCATCAGCACGGAGGTGTTGCCCGCGCCCATGCTCCCCATCGCGCCCTTGACGACGAGCACCTCGTGTCCAGCTACGACGCGGTCGAGGTCCACCGCGAGGGACTCATTGAGCAGCACCCGCTTGATCGAGGGGGAGTTCAGCAGACGCGCAAGCTTGTTCACCGGGGCGTCGAGCTTGGCCGTGGTCGTGCTGCGCGAGTCCGCCAACTGCGCGGCGAGCTCGGCCGTGAAGAATTGCGCGATCTCTCGGTACTGCGGCAGCGTCCGCACGTGCGCGCCGACGCGGGCGCGGTAGGCGTAGCCCTCCTCGCCGACGGACAGCAGGCGCGCGGCGTCCCACAGTGTGCTGCGAGGGTCGTGGGCGAGCACGGCGATGATCGCGTTGCGCAGGTACCGGTCCGAGGAGGCCCTGATGTCTGCATCGCTGAAAAGTTGCTTCAGCGCGCCCACCACGTAGTCGGCGATCGTGTCCGCCGGGGCCTCCACGGCGAGCGGGTTGAAGCCGCACGTGGGGTGCGCGAAGTCCAGCAGCGTGCACGTGCGCTCGGGCGGCACGAGGCTCACCGCGGCCTCCGCGGCGTCGCCCTTGGGGTCGAGCACGACCACCGCGGTTCGCTCGCGGCGCAAGTCCTCCGCGACGGTCGCCGCCAGGTAGCTCGACTTGCCTTGGTCAACCGCGCCCGGGACGGCGGTGTTCTGGCGGCGCACCTGCGGGTGCAGGGAGACGGGGCCGAGCGCGTCGCGCAGCAGCCCCGCCCCGCTGCGGGGGCGCAGGATCGCGGGCGGCGCGGGGGCCCAGGGCAGCGCGCCGCGGGCGATGGGCACGGCGGCGTACTCCACCGAAGGCAGGTGCCACACCGCGGCGAGCTCGGTGGACGCGTACACCCCCTTACGCACCGGTGCCACGGGGTTGCCCTCCCCGCGCGCCACCCGCCTGGCGTAGAGGCCGCACAGGCCGTGGCGGACTGCGGTACCGCGCTCGACCAGGCGGTTCTCCGCGCCCTCCGCGCGCAGCTCTGAGGCGATCCGCTCGCACGTCTGCCGCGTCGGGCCCGCCACACGCAGGTCCGCGAAGTACAGCGGGCGGTGCTGCACCTCCAGGCCGCCGCGCAGCTCGGCCTCCTCCACGTGGGAGCGGTCGCGCACGAACACGTGCTCGCGGCGCTCGCGACTCAGGTGGTCCTCGTGGCGCTTGTACCGCCACTTGGCGTACCGTTCGAACGTCGCCGGCGCAGGGGTCAGCGCGAGCTGCACGAACGCGTCCTGCTCGCACGCCCCCATCACGTTGATCAACCTGTTAACCGGGGGCTCACGCGCGAGCTCCCACCGGTCCAACTGCTTGACGCGCTTGATGAAGCACGCGTGCTTCTTCAGGCGCACCAGCGTGAGGGTTCGGGCGGGCGTCAACCCGTGGCCGAGAGCCTCGCCGGGCGTCGCCAAGCGGCTGTTGGGGTACGCGCTGCGCACGGCCGCCTCCACGACCCTCTCCAAACCCGCCGGACAGCTAACGGCGAGCACCGCGCTCGCGGTTCCGTCGGCGGCGTGCACGTGGTGCACCTCCAGCGCCACCGAGGGCTGGCCGGCGAGCAGGCGCCGCCACCACCGCTGCTGCAGGCGCTTGTGCAGCGCCTCGTACATCGACACGACCCCCTCCACGCTCGTGCGGTCGGCACGGTACGCCTGCACCGTGAGACGCACGTACCGCCGCCGACGGCGCGCCCATGTCCGCAAACCGAGGAGCAGCGCAGCGGGCGTGAACGTGAGCGCGGCGAGCCCCTCCACGGTCGAGGCGACCGGCCAGCCTCCCGACGGAGGCGGCCCTCCCCGAGGATGCCGGCCCTCCGGTGAGGGTAGCCCTCTTGGGGGCCACGGGCCCCCGGAATGGAGGTCTCCCGACGGACGCGGCCTTCCCAGCGGATGCGGCCCTCCGAGCAGGTGCGGTCCTCCCAGCGGACGCAACTCTCGCGACGTGAGCGCGCTGGGCGCCGCCGGGGCGCCCCGCAGCGCCGCTCCGAGGCCACCGTGGAGCAGCCACGCGAGCACCGCCGCGCCTAGCAGCGTGGCCCCCAAACCCAGCATTCGCCAGAGCAGTAGACGTGCGAGCACCTCGTCTCTCTGCTCCGACGCGAGCCGCCAAGCGGGACAGCCGTAGCGGCGTGGGACTACGGGTCTACACTACGGGTCTACGCAGACGGTGGGCCGACGAGTCCACTCGGACGAGCTCACGGGTCTACGCGGGCGGGCTCACGGGTCCACGCGGGCAGCGACGATCGCGATGTCGTCGCGCAGTCGCCCGCCGCTGCGGGCGCCGGCGAGCTCCTCCAAGCGCGCCACCAGCACGCGGGGCTCGGCGGGGCCACCGCGGGCGAGGTGGGCGCAGAGCTCCTCGGGGGCGAGGACCCTGCGGGGCGCTCCGGCGTCGGTGAGCCCGTCGGTGTAGAGCACCACGCTGGCGCCGGGCTCGAGCGTGACGCCCACGTCGCGGGAGCTGGCCTCGCGGAGCACGCCGAGCATCGTGCCGGAGACCTCGGGACAGCACGTGCGGCCGTCGGCACCGAGCAGCACCGGTGGGGGGTGCCCGGCGCTTGCGATCGTCGCGTGCACCGGGCCGGGGCGGGAGAGGTCCAGGCGGGCGAGGATCACAGTGGCGAAGCGCCAGGCGAGCTCGTGGCTGAGCATCGCGTCGTTGACCGAGCGCAGGACCTGGGCGGGGCTGTCCTGGTGGAGCGCGAGCGCGCGGATCGAGTGGCGCACCAGCGCGGTCACCGCTGCCGCCTCGGTGCCCTTGCCACAGACGTCGCCGACGACCAGCCAGCACCCCGAGGGCACCTGGAAGACGTCGTAGAAGTCGCCGCCCACCTCGGCGCCCTCCCCGACGGGGTGGTAGGCGGAGGCGAGCTGCACGCCGGGCACCTCGGGCAGGGCGTCGGGGAGCAGGCTGCGCTGTAGGGTGTGCGCGACGTGGGCGCGTTCGGCGTAGAGGTTCGCGTTGTCGAGCGCCATCGCCGCGCGACCTGCGAGATCCCGCATCAGCGGGAGGTGGTTGGAGTCGAGGTCGCGTCCGGCGTCGGTGCGCAGGAAGGAGAGCGCGCCCAGCACGCGTCCGCGGGCGATCAGCTTGACGACCACCCCGGAGCGGTAGCCGGCGTTGCGCATGAAGCGCAGGTGCTCCTCGCTCTGGGCGGCCTGTTGTAGCGTGGCGGGGTCGGTGAGGTCGTACACCGACACCGGCTCGGCGGAGCGCAGCGCGCGGGCGACGGGGTGCGAGCCGGCGATGTCAAGCGGCTCGCGGGCGCGCAGCTCCTCCAAGCGGCGTGTGAGTCGCCCCTCGACGGCGGCGGCCACGGTGTCACCGATCGTTCCATCCTCGCGGACGAGGTCGATGACGCACAGGTCGGCGAGCTGCGGCACGGCGGTGCCGGTGACGGTGTGCATCGTCTGCAACGGGTCGAGCGAGGCGTCGAAGGCGGCGCTGGCAGCGATCAGCAGGTCCTTCGCCTCGGCCGCCTCGCGCAGCTCTGCCACCTCGTTGACGAGCGCCGCCAACTGAGCGGGGTCCCACGGGTCTGGCGCTTCCCGCGCGGCCGCCTTCGAGTCGGGCGCCTCACGGGCACTGTCCCGCGGGTCCGGCACCTCACGCGCAGCCTCTTTCGAGTGGGGCAGCTCCCGGGCAGGGTCCCTCAGGTCCGGCGCCTCACGCGCGACGTCCGCGCCGGATGTGCCTATCCCCTTTGCCATCGCCCCCCACGGTAGCCTTTAGGGGCGCTCACCGTGGCCTGGTGGCGCGCTCGACTTGGCCGCCGCGGTCGGTGAGGTACCACTCGTTGGAGGCCCCCTTGATCTGGCCTTCCCCCAGGTTACGCACGAGCTGCAGGCGCTCCAACCGGGTGAGGAGCTTGGAGATCTGGCCCTGGTCGGCGATGCCCGCGCCTTCGGCGATCTCGCGGTTGCTGGCCCCCGGGTGTTCGCCAATGAAGGTGAGCACGCGCACGGTGCGGTAGGTCAGGCGCATGTCGAGACCCTCCAGCGGATCTTTGGTGGTGCGCCGCGCGGAGCGCCTGCGCCTCGGCAGGACGGGCGGCTTGCGGGTGAGCTCGCTACTGGCGGCGCGAGCGCCGAGGTAGGGCAGCACGAGCATGCTCATCAGCGGCCCCAGCAGGGCGGTGAAGGGTTCGTGGCTGCGGGCGAGTAGCCGGGTGTGCAGGACGGCGAAGACCGCGCCCACGACGCCTTCGGCGGTGACCTCGGGCGATTCCTCGGTCGCACGGGCGACACGGGCGCCGGTGCTCGAGCGGCCCTGGTCGACGACCTTCTTGACCTGGGTCAGGAGCTGGGTGCGACGTTTGAGCACGCGGGGCCCCGCCGCCAGCGCCTCGACGATGCAGATCCGGGCGAGTCCGGGCTCGTCGTCCATGAACCGCAGCAGCGCGAGCAGGCCGGCGCGCATGCCCTCGCGCCAGTTCGCCTCTCGCTCGTAGGCCTCGGTGACGAGCGTGCTCAACTGGTCGACGGCCTGGTTGAAGGCTGCGAGGAAGCAATCCTCGCGATCTTCGAAGAGGTCGTAGAACGTCTTGCGGGAGACCCGCGCACGAGCGATCACCTGAGCGACGGTCAGCCGGGCGTAGCCGACTTCCTCAACTGCTTCCACCGCGGCCGTGAGCATCCGGCTGCGCTGGATCTCCGAAACCTGTCCACGCGGCAATCCATTGGGACCCGGACGAAGCCGCGGGGCTGTCGAGCGCGTCTTATCTTGTGAAGCCATCTTATTCCGCCTAGTCGGTCATCTTTTTCAGTTGGACTACATGATGGTCGCTGTAGCGCATTCGCGTCACACTCCCAGCGAGGCTCCGGCACCCGCGATCGCGGCGAGAGCCCCCCTGGTACTGTCCGCAAAGGTTCATGGGTTGACGCCAAGAAGTCGAGGCGCGTCTCCCACTCGCCCCACGAGACCTTTTCGACGGACGCTCAGGGTCCTGATAGATCAGATTTGGGGGGCTTGATTGACTGGAGAATGGGACCATGCGTCGGGCGCATCGTCGGTACTGTGTCATTGACAGCGATGGAACGATCGTAACGAGATCGGCCGACAGACGATTGGCGACCTCCTCCCACCGAGCATTACCGGACCCCTAGAACGGCTTTCAAAAGACTCGGCAGCCGGCAATACGACGAGCGCAACGAGCACGACGAACGCAGCCAGCACACCACTGCGATCGGCGCCATGGACCTGCGCCTGCGGCGGGCTTAGCCTTCGACTACTCAGCGACCAGCGTCGCCTGAACGCCGGGCAGTGCAGCCCGGCGCGTGTCCCCGGTCAGAAGCCCGCCTCCCAGACCGCGGAATGCACATTCAGCGAGCGCCTTGACTCGCGGGACACATGGTGCCCTCTTGGCACCCTGGCATCGCCCCAACCCCCGCGAATCGCCAATGCTGGTGCGGTTTCCTAAAGTACCGCCAACGGGATTCGAACCCGTGTTACCGCCGTGAGAGGGCGGCGTCCTAGTCCCCTAGACGATGGCGGCATATGCGAGGAGCGATGCCCGAGGCTAGCAAAGCGAGCCAGTGCGTACCCCGCCAGCGTACCCCGCCAGGGCAGAGCTGCCAGCCCATCGGACGGCCGTGCGATATCTTCGGCATCCCACCGCGCGGATGTGGCGGAATTGGTAGACGCGCACGGTTCAGGTCCGTGTCGGAGCAATCCGGTGGAGGTTCGAGTCCTCTCATCCGCATCGGGCAAAGTGCCTGCAAATTGGCCATTGTGAGGCCGGATCGTGGGTCCGCGCTATGATCTCCGCATGGACGTAGTGTTGTCATTTGGCAAATGCGTCCATCTGCGTCCCGTCTGTTGCCGGGAGACGTACCGCAGGGCGCCGGCGTGAGCATGCGGCAGGATCGCGGGGCCTGGGAGGTCCGCTGGCGCGATGGATCGGGCCGGAGGCGCGCGAGGCGCTTCAAGGACGAGCAGCCCGCTCGCGCGTTCGACGAGGCGCTGGGCGAGCTCGCCCCCGTTGAGCGCCGGGCGGACACGGCGACCTACGGCTCGCAGGGCGGCGTCTACCCGTACGCGACGGCGCAGGGCACGCGCTGGCGCTATCTCGTACGCCGAACCGACGGGACGCAGACGAGCAAGCGCGGGTTCTCGAGCCAGCGAGCCGCGCACGAGGCCCTGCGAGGAGTTGTCGAGCAGGTCCGCCGCGGTGAGATTCGCCACACCAAGCACACGTTCGGGAGCTGGTGGAAGGGCTGGCTCGATCGGCGCAAGCCCTACCTCGAGCCGAACGCCTGGAGGGCGTACGAGGTCGACGGACGTAAGCGTCTGTTGCCGGAGTTCGAGGAGGTTCGACTCGACAAGCTTGACGTCGAGCTCGTCCGCGCGTGGATGGGCGAGCAGGCCGAGAGGGTCGAAGCCGGCAAGGTCGCCGCCAAGACGATCAACAACACGCTCGGCACTCTGGTCGTCTGCCTGAACGCCGCCGTCAAGGATCGCGTGATCGCGAGCAACCCCGCGCTCGGCATCGAGCGCCTTCCCCCCGCCCACATCGAGCACGACTACCTGCGCCTGCACGAGATCCCGCTCTACCTCGACGCCTGCATCGACGTCTACCGGCCGCTCGCCGAGGTCCTGATCGGCGCGGGCCTGCGCATCTCCGAGGCGATCGCCCTGCAGATCGCCGACCTGGAGCTCGAGCAGACCGGCGGATTCGTCGTGGTGTGCCGCTCCCACAAGAAGGCGCGCACGAGAAAGACCGCGAACGGCTCCACCAAGGGCGACCGCTTCCGCAGCGTCGAGATCGGGCCGGGACTCAGCCGCACGCTTCAGGACCAGCTCGCGCGCCGGGCGGAGATGGCGAGCGACGACCAGAAGAACGCGCCGCTCTTCGTCATGCCCGTACGGACACGCAAAGCCGCTCGTGGCCGATGGGCCAGCAGCGGCGATCCCGCGCCCTTCGACCGCACCACCGTCTCGCGCGAGTGGCACAAGATCGCGCTCCAGGACGCCGCGCTGCGCGACATGCCGCTGCACTCGCTCCGCCACACCGCCGCGGCTGCCTGGCTCGCGGGCGGGAACTCGCTGATGTACGTGCAGCGCCAGCTGGGTCACTCGGAGATCGGCACGACCGAGCGCTACTACGGGCACCTGGAGCGGCACGTACTGGCCGCCGGGGCCACCGCGACGGAGAAGGCAATCGCGCGCGCGGCGAGCCGATCCCGGCGCTGATCGAAAAGCTGCGGGACCCAGCCTCGTCAGTGCCGCTTCAACCTGAAGACGACGGTCCGCACGATCGACCTTGGCTCGCCGCCTTTCGGCGTGTACGTGATCGTGACGGTCGCTCTGAGCTTGCCCTGCCTGGCAAGGATCGCCTTCGCGCCTGCCGTTGGGACGAGCGTCGCGACGATCCGCCCAGCCTTGCCTACCGCGAGGCGCAGTCGCACGATCGCAACCGCCGCCGTGCGCTTCTTCTTTGTGCGCCAGCGTGCAGGACACGGCGCTCAGGTTGGGTTCGTAGAGTGGCAACTCGGGATTTGGCGGGAGGATCGGGCCTCCGTACACGTCGAGCTCTCCACGCTTTCGAGCGTGACCGCGACACGCAGGCCCACCGACGGGCAGGAGAGACTGCCGCCGACGCTCGCGCCCGTCTTGGTCCACGCACCAGCGCCGCCCGTCGGATCGGTCGAGCTGATGAGATCGCCGTTGTCGGTCAGGAAACAGAGACCGTCAGTCGGAGAGGAGACCCTTCGATGCGGGATTCGCTCACCACCGCGCGATTCCACGCACCAACCCCACCCCGTGGGATCGGTCGAGGTCAGCACACCGCCTTCCCTATCGATCGCCACGCACAGGCTTGTAGACGGACATGACACGGCATTGAGCGGGCTTGTACCATCGATGTCGTCTGTCTTCGTCCACGCGCTCGCACCGCCGGTCGGGTCGGTCGAGGTAAAACACATCGCCATGTTCATTCGTCAGGATGCATAGCCGTACCGACGAACACGACACACCGTCTAGACCTTCATTTTCGCTGGCTTTTGGCTCCACGTTCGTCTCAGTCCACGCGCTACTCCCTCCGGTCGGGTCGGATGAGGTCACGACTTCACCCCCCTCGCCGACGGCTACACACATAGTTCCAGCGATGGGCACGAGATACTGGAGAACCCACCTTTCAAGTGAGTGATCGACCACGCCCCGGCCCCCCCGTCCGTAAACCCCGCCGCGAATAGGCATAACCCCGCCGCGAATCGATCCGGCTGATAGGCCGTTCTTGGCTTAGATAAAGAAGATTAGGTATTCGCGGCGGGGTGAAGGATCACTCTCCCGCCAGTTCCGCGAGCAGCGCCTGCGGCGCAACGATGCGCACGCCACGGTGCTCGCCGACTGGCAGCAAGTGTCGACGGTCACCCGATACGAGAACCTCGACTCCCGCCGCCACCGCGCACGCCAGGATCACATCGTCATCACGGTCGCCCGTGATCGACTCCGGCGACTGAGATGGCACGGCTACGCGCTCGTCGGCAAGCTCAGTCAAGAACGCGACGATTGCGTGCACGCGCTCCTGCGCAAAGCCAAGCTTCACAGTCAACACACGCTCGAGCTCATTGAGGACGGGGTCTGCAAGCACAAGCTCGATACGGTCGTCGATCGCTGCTTCGATCACCCGGCTCGGAGGCCCACCGGCAATGAATGCCGACACCAGGACGTTCGTGTCGCAGAGCGCGCGCAGGGTCACGCGTGGGTCGTGCGTAGCTCGTCGAGGAGGCCTTCGACGTCCTCGGGGCCGATACCCCTCTCCTCTGCGCGTCCGCGCCCGTAGCGCTGCAGATCGGCGAAGCGCTCGTGCTGAACGTGACGGCGCAGCGCCTCGCGCACCACCTCGCTCTTGGTCTTGCCCGTCGCCCGGGCGAGCGCCTCCGCCTCCGAGGCAAGCTCGTCAGGAACCGACACGGAAAGCAGACGCGACATATGAAATCATCATATCAGCACCCTGGGGCGACTGCCTCAGCCGGCGATGGCCGTGACAACAGTTTGGAGACAGTCGTCGCTCCAGATGCGTCCCATGCGTCCGCGAAACCCAACAGAACGGGCGATCCGGACGCCCGCGGACGCATCTGGAGCCCATTGGCACGGTTCAGGTCCGTATCTGAGCAATCGAGGTTCGAGTCCTCTCATCCGCATCGGGCAAAGTGCCTGCAAGTCGGGCTATTGTGAGGCCCGGTCGCGGGGGCGCGGGCTTGATCTGGGCGTGCGCACGTCGCGGCCGGCCCCGGGAGTGCACCTGAGGAGCACCCCCGCGACCGCGGTGCTCAGTGCGGCTGGGGCACGATCCGGATGTAGGGCTTGGGCGTCTTCCAGCCGTTCGGGTAGGTCGCTTTGGCCTCCTCGTCGGAGACCGACCCGGCGATGATGACGTCCTCCCCCGGCTGCCAGTTGACCGGCGTCGCCACCTTGTGGCCGGCTGTCAGCTGCAGCGAGTCGATCACCCGCAGCACCTCGTCGAAGTTGCGACCGGTGGTCATCGGGTAGACGAGGATCAGCTTGACCTTCTTGTCGGGGGCGATCACGAACACGTTGCGCACCGTCTGGTTGTCGGCCGGGGTCCGTGCGTCGGAGTCGCCCGAGGTCGCCGCGGGCAGCATCCCGTACAGCTTCGAGACGTTGAAGTCCCCGTCGCCGATGATCGGATAGTTGGGCGCCGTGCCCTGGGTCTCCTCGATGTCGCTCGCCCACTGCGCGTGCTTGCCCGTCTGGTCGACCGACAGGCCGATGATCTTCACGCCGCGACGGTCGAACTCGGGCTTGATCTTCGCCATGTAGCCGAGCTCGGTCGTGCAGACCGGAGTGAAGTCCTTCGGGTGGGAGAACAGCACCGCCCACGAGTCGCCGATCCAGTCGTGGAATTTGATGCGGCCCTCGGTGGTGTCCGCCTCGAAGTCGGGGGCTGTGTCGCCAAGCTGCAGAGTCATGCCTTCGTTTCCTTTCAGTCCGTGCTGGTTGGTTTGCGCTTGCGCCGTGACCGGCGCCTCGGCGAGCCGCCTCGCCGCAGAGCAGCCGTCACCAGATAAAGACCCTAAAGTTGATTGCTATTAGACATAATAGCCCACCACTCAGGCGACGCCCGGGACCCGGCGTGCGCCCGTGCCGGCTCGACCGAGCTTCAGGAGCCGTGTCCTCAGGCCCCCGTCCGGCGAGGGACGGCCGCGCGTCCTCAGACGTCCCGCACGGTCACCGCGAAGGTGGCGCGGTAGCGCTCGCCGGGACCCAGCAGACGCAGGCCGGCGCCGCTGCGCAGGGCGTTGGCGGAGGCGGTCATCGGCTCGAAGCAGAGCAGCTGCCGGGCGGGCGGAGCGTACACCTGCGCGCAGGGGTAGCCCTCGAGGAACTCGAGCTCCACGCGGCGTCCCGCGGCGGTGAGCACAAAGCGGGCGGGCTGGGCGAGGGAGTCGAAACCATCGTCGAACCCGCGCTGCGCGAGCTCGAAGGACTCACTGGGGAGCGTCCGCTCGGGGCCGGTCGGGATCTGGCGTTCGTCGAGCGCTAGGCGCCGCATCGTGGGCAGCTCGACCAGCCAGCGCTCGCGCGGCACGCCCGGCGGGGAGAGGTAGGGGTGAAAGCCGAAGGCCACCGGCACGGAGTCCTCACCGCACGCGTCCACTGTCACCTCGATCTCGAGCCGTCCGGCGGCGAGGCGGGCCTCGTAGCGAAGGCCGTGGCGGAAGGGGAACACCTCGAACAGCTCAGGCTGCGCTTCCTCGCTCCAGTGCAGCGCCGCCGTGAGCGACTGCGCGCCGGAGGTAGGCTCGCGCAGCAGCTCCCACTGAAGCCGCCCGCCGACCACGCCGTGGATCGGCAGGCCGTTGCCGTCGAGCGCCACCCGGGCGGGGTCGTGAGGGACCGCCACGGTGCGCCCGGCGACCGTGTAGTCGAAGCCGGCGAGCCGGTTGGCCCAGGGGTAGAGCAGCGGGATGCCCATCGTCTTGCCACGCTCGACGTAGGCGGCCACGCCTGCGTTCTGCGTCAGCAGCTCCTCGCCGCGGTGAAGCAGCGAGCAGCACAGCTGCCCGGCGCCGGGCAGGAACGTGGCCTCCAGCAGCGCCTGCTCGTCGCGCAGCGTCACAGGGGCTAGCTCCGCGGCGCTCACGAGAGGCGCTCGCACAGTGTTCCGGGGGCGAGCTCGGCACTCATGAGAGGCAGGTTAGAGGTACACCGCTCAGTGGCGCCTGCCGCCGTTGCCGCCGAGAGGACGCCGGCGGCGGCCCCGCGCGGCAAGGCGTGACGCCGGCTCAGATGGAGCGCTGGTAGGAGCGAAACGCGCGCGTGGCGAACCACCCGCAGACGACCGTGAGCGCGAGCAGGTAGACGCTGCGCGAGGCCACGAGACCCCAGTCCGGGGAGGCGGAGAGCGCCGAGCGCCCGGCCTGGACGGCCCAGTTGACCGGGTTGAAGCGGGCGATTTCGCGGATCCACACGGGGATCAAATTTTCCTGCATGAACGTCGCGGAGAGGAAGGTGAGGGGCAGCACGATGAAGTTGACCGCGGCGATCAGCGTCTCCTCGCGGCGGGCGAGCAGCGCGATGCCGTTGGAGATCCCGGCGAGGGCGGCCCCGAGCAGCACCGAGACGCCGACCAGCACGAGCACCCCACGGACCCCTCCGGGGAAGGTGGCCCCGACGAGCAGGCCGAGGGCGACGACGATCAGCGACTGGATCACGACCACGATCGCAACCTGGATCAGGGGCCCGGCGATCAGCGGCCAGCGCCGCACGGGCGAGACGAGGAAGCGGTCGAGCACGCCGCGGTCGAGGTCGTTGAGCATCCCCATCCCGTTCCATCCGGAGGAGAACAGCGCTGTCATCACGACGATCCCGGGGGTGAGGAAGTCGATGTAGGAGCCACCGTGGAAGCCGGGTATTTCAACAATCCGCCTGAACAGCGCGCCGAACAGCAGCAGCCAGATGACGGGCTGCACGAGCGTGAGCGCGAGGTACCAAGGCTGGCGCAGCAGCGCGCGCAGCTTGCGCTGGGTCATGTGCCAGGGGGGCGCGAGCGCGCTCGAGCTCATCGGGGCTCGTCCGTCCCGCCGAAGGCGCGCCCGGTGTGGCGCAGGTAGACGTCGTCGAGCGAGGGCCGGGCAACGGTTGCGGAGGCGACCGCGATGCCGGCGCCCTCCAGGGCGGCGAGCGCAGCGGGCAGTGCGACGGCGCCAGCGTCCGCGCGGGCACGCAGCGAGCGGCCGTCGAGGACGACCTCCCGCAGACCCTCCACGCCGGCGAGCAGCTCGGTCGCGCGACCGTTGGTGGGGGCGGAGTCCTGCGGGGACACGGCGTGCGAGCCCGCTGGGGCTGCGGTGGGCGCCTCGGCGAGCTCGATCTGGACCGCGTCGCCGCGCAGTTGCCCCTTGAGCTCCTCGGGCGTGCCGGAGGCCACGACCCGCCCGCGGTCCACGATCGCCAGGCGCCGCGCGAGCCGGTCGGCCTCCTCGAGGTAGTGGGTGGTGAGCAGGATCGTGAGGCCCTCCTCGGCGGCGAGGTGGGAGATCTCCTGCCACATGTCCGCACGCGCCTCGGGGTCGAGGCCAGTGGTGGGCTCGTCGAGGAACAGCACCTGCGGGCGGTGGACGAGTCCCATGGCGACGTCGAGCTTGCGCTGCATCCCACCGGAGTACGTGCGCGCGAGGCGCCCACCGGCGTCGGCGAGGCCGAAGCGCTCCAGCAGCGCGCCCACCTGCTCGGTCAGCGTCCCCCCGCCCATTCCGTAGAGCTGCCCGGCGAGCGTGAGGTTCTCGCGGCCGGTCGCGTCGGGGTCCACGCCGGAGCGCTGAGCGACCACGCCGATCGCGCGGCGTACGCGGTCGGGCTCGCGCAGCACGTCCACGCCGGCCACCGCGGCGGACCCGGAGTCGGGCCGGGTCAGCGTGGTGAGGATCTTCACAGTGGTGGACTTGCCCGCCCCGTTGGGGCCGAGCAGCCCAAAGATCGTCCCGGCCTGCACCTCGAGGCCAAGGCCGTCGAGCGCGCGCACGTCACCGGGGTAGGTCTTGACGAGGTCGGTCGCCTGGATCGCCGCGGTCACCTCAACCCTCCTCCCCCACCTCGCGCGCCGGAGCCTCCCCCCACAGCTGCTCGAGACGGTAGAACTCGCGCGTGGCAGGGGTGAAGAGGTGCACCACCACGTCGAGGTAATCCATCAGGACCCACTGCGCGCGGCCGACGCCTTCCACGCGGCGGGGCAGCACACCGTGCTCGTGCTTGACGCCCGCGTGGATCGCGTCGTGGAGCGCCTTCACCTGGCGGTCGGTGTTGCCCGAGCAGATCACGAAGTAGTCGGTGTAGCCGACCAGCCCGCGCATGTCGAGCTCGAGCACGTCGTGAGCCTTCTTGTCCAGCGCGAACCGGGCGATCTCGCGCGCCAGCTCGGTGGAAGGGACTTGGGCTTGGGCGGTGGGGCTCACGTGGCGGCTCCGGTCGCGGCCGCCGCGGTGCGGTAGAGGCCGTGCGCGGCGATGTAGGACGCAACGTCGGGCCCGACCAGCTCCTCAACCGGCAGGCCGCGGCGCACGCGCTCGCGCACGAGCGACGAGGAGACCTCGATCATCGGCATGTGCAGGGGAGCGAGTGGAAAGCCCGTCGGCTGGGGCTCCGTGATTGGAGGCCCACCCACCCGCAGCGCGACCGCGAAGCGCGCGAGCGCGGGCAGCTCGCCAGATTCGTGCCAGGCGGGCAGGGTAGCCGCGACGTCGGCTCCCAAGATGAACGTAAGGTCGGCGTCGGGGTGCGCAGCATGGAGAACCCTCAGCGTATCCACTGTGTACGACGAGCCGTCCCGCTCGAGCTCCAGAGCACACGCGTCGACCCCCTCGACGTCGGCGGCCGCCAGGCGGCACATCTCCAAGCGATGCTCCGGGTGGGCGGGATTCGGTTCATCCTCGAGCGGCTTGCCCGGGGAGAGGCGGGCGGGCATCAGCAGCACGCGCTCCAGGTCGAGCTCCCTCCGGGCGTGGCGCGCGAGCTCGAGGTGCCCGCGGTGCGGCGGGTTGAAGGTGCCGCCGAGCACGCCGAGGTGCGCGCAGGACCCCTCGGTGCCGGGGGACAGCGCCTGCTCCTGGTGGAGCGGACCCGAGGGCGTCTCGGTGCCGGGGGGCGGCGCCTGGTCCTGGTGGAGAGGACCCGAAGGCGTCCCGGCGCCGGACGCCAGCGCGTGGTCGAGGCGGTCCACAGAACGCTCAGGCGCGGACGTGCCCGTCGCCCTCGACGAGGTACTTGAAGGTGCACAGCTCGCGCAGGCCGATGGGGCCGCGGGCGTGGAGCTTCTGGGTGGAGTTACCGATCTCCGCGCCCATCCCGAACTCGCCCCCGTCGGTGAAACGGGTGGAGGCGTTGACGTACACGCACGCGGCGTCCACGCCGAGCTGAAAGGCGCGCGCGGCGGCGGTGTCGCGGGTGAGGATCGCCTCGGAGTGCCCCGAGCCATAGCGGCCGATGTGCTCGAGGGCCTCCTCCAGGGAGTCCACCACGCGGACGGCGAGCGTCAGCGCGAGGTACTCGGTGGCCCAGTCCTCCTCGGTGGCGGGCTCCAGCCGCGCTCCGGCGCCCCTCCGTGCTCCGGTGGTACCGGCACCCCCGCCCACGGCGCCTTCGCCACCGCCCACAACACCCGTCTGCCTCCCGGCCCCGTTGCTCGGCGCGCGTGTGCCGCTGTCGCTCACAGCGAGCGCGAGCACCCGCTCGTCCCCGCGCACGAGCACGCCGGCGTCGTGGAGCGCGCGCACCATGCGCGGGACGAACGCGCCCGCGGTGTCGCGGTGCACGAGCAGCGTCTCCGCCGCGTTGCACACCCCGGGACGCTGCACCTTGGCGTTGAGCACAACCCGCTGCGCCGCGTCGAGGTCCGCGGAGGCGTCCACGTACACGTGGCAGTTGCCGGAGGCGGCGTACATCACGGGGACGGTCGCGACCGCCTTCAGCGCTGCCTTCAGCCCCTCCCCCCCACGCGGGATGATGAGGTCGACTGTGTCCGTCTGCGTCGCGAGCTCGGAGAGCTCCTCGCGCCCGCCACCCGCGACGAGGCTCACGCAGCCGGCGGGCAGCCCGGCGGCGAGCGCGGCCTCGGAGACGACCGCGGCGAGCACCGCGTTGGAGTGCGCTGCCGTGGAGGAGCCGCGCAGCACGATCGCGTTGCCCGACTTCAGGCACAGCGCAGCGGCGTCCACCGTGACGTTGGGGCGCGCCTCGTAGACCACGGCGATCACCCCGAGCGGCACGCGCACCTTGCGCACGTCCAGCCCGTTGGGCAGCCGCCGGCCGTCGATGACCTCCCCCACGGGGTCGGGCAGCGCGGCGATCTGCCGGACGGCGGCCGCGATCGCGGCGATCCGCCCCGGGTCCAGGGCGAGGCGGTCGAGCAGCGCGTCGCCGATCTCGGCCTCCCGCCCGGCCTGCAGGTCGAGCTCGTTGGCGGCGAGGATCTCCGGAGTGCGCTTGTGCAGCGCGTCCGCGAGGGCGCCCAGCGCGTCGTCCTTGACGGTGCTCTCCACCGTGGCGAGCTGCCGAGCCGCGCGACGCGCGGCGGCGCAGAGCTCGGGAATCGACACGGCGGTCGTAACGGTGGCCACGGCCCCACAGGGTACCGGCGCCCCGCCCCGAGCCCGGTCGCTCGGGACGTGCACCCCGCGCGGGGACGCACCACGATCGCCGATCCCCGACCCCCCTTGTGGGGGTCTTCATCAATCTTTTCAAGCCCTATATAGGGCCCAAAAGATCATCGCCACACCCCGAGGAGCACGAGCGGGCCGATCCCCGGGGCCGGCATAGGGTCCAAAAAGTTTCACCACGCCCCCCGGAGCGCACGCGGCCCACCGTGACCGCTGAGGGTCGCCAAAAGACAGCGCCGCCCTACGCCAGCACCAGCTGGTCGCGGTGCACGGCCTCCTCGCTGGCGTGCGGGAGGATCTCGCGCACGGCCTCGGACTGCAGGCCCTGCGCGCGGCGCAGCTCTGCGGCGGTGTAGTTGCAGAGGCCCTTGGCCAGGACCGTGCCGTCGCGCTCGGTGATCTCCACGGCGTCGCCGGCATCGAAGGTGCCGCGTACCTCGACGACGCCGACCGGCAGCAGGCTCGTGCCACGCTCGCGCAGCGCACGGGCCGCGCCCTCGTTGACCAGGAGCGTGCCGCGAGCGGGCTTGGCGTAGCGCAGCCACAGCTTGAACGAGGAGTGGCGGGTGGCGCCGGGGTGAAAGCGGGTGCCCTCGGGCTCCCCCGCGAGCGCGGCCTCCAGCGCCCCCGCGCGCACGCCCGAGCAGATCACCGCGGGGATCCCCGCAGCGCCCGCGACCTCGGCGGCAAGCACCTTCGAGCGCATCCCCCCCGAACCCAGCGGCGAGGTGGAGTCCCCGATCTCCAGGGCGTCGAGCTCGGCCAGGTCGTGCACGTCGCGGACCAGCTCCGCGCCCGGGTCGCGGCGAGGGTCTGCCGTGTGCAGGCCGTCGGTGTCGGTCAGCAGCACGAGCAGCTGCGCGGCAACGAGCACCGCGAGGTGAGCGGCGAGGAAGTCGTTATCCCCGAAGGAGATCTCGTCGGTCGCGGTGGTGTCGTTCTCGTTGGCGACGGGCACCACGCGCCAGTCGAGCAGCTGGCGCAGCGTGTGACGGGCGTTCAGGTACTGCGCACGCCCGGCGACGTCCCCGGCGGTGAGCAGCACCTGCGCGGAGGTCACCCCCCGCGCGCGCAACAACTCGTCGTAGACGCGGTACACCTTGCCCTGTCCCACCGCGGAAGCTGCCTGAAGCTCTGGGATGGTGGTTGGGCGGGTGGGCAGCCCCATCGTTCGCACCCCGCGCGCGATCGCCCCCGAGGAGACGACCACACACTCATCGCCGGCGGCGTGCAGCGCGACGACGGTGTCGCAGACGCGCCCGAGCACCTCCTCGCGCAGCTCCCCGTCCTCGCCGGCGACGATGGACGAGCCCAGCTTGATGACGACCGTTCGCATGCGCCTGGAGCGTAGATGGCCCCGGGGCGGGTCGCCGTGTGGGGGCGGTGGAGCCTGTTTTTATGAGGACCCCCCAGGGGGGGTCAGGGATGGGCGTTCGTTGTGCGCACCCGCGCGGGGTGCAGCGACCTCAGCCGAGCGAGTCCATGATGTGCGGCACGGCCTGCTCGACGGCCAGCATCACCTTGGTGTCGTACTCGACCCACTGTGTGTAGTTCAGCAGGTTGCGGTACGACGGCTCCACGTCGTCGTTCTCGGCGATCACCACGCCGCGGCTTCCGTCGGCGGCCACGTAGTGAGCTTTGACGCCGGGCCCGGCACCGGCTTTGGCGAAGACGCCCATTAGCTCCCTGGTCTCGTCTTTGCTGAGGAACGGCTTCAGTTTGTACGTCGTGATGAAGATCATGCTCTGCTCCTCGTGTCGATCTTGGTGACCCGTCGAGTCCTGTGGTATTGAATCCTACGGCAAACCGATGGTCCTACGCCGGCCGCCTCGCCGGACCGCAGGGGTGGAGCAACCCGCGTAGAATCCCCGAGGACCGAGCCGCGACCAGGAGCAACCGGGGACGTCCTCGCCGATCTCCGTTGCGCCTTACGCAAACCCCCGCCCAGTGACCCCGACCCCCTCCCACGACGAGCCCGTCTTCCTGATCACCGGCGCCTCGACCGGGATCGGCGCGGCGACGGCCCGCCTCGCGGCGCGTGAGGGCTACCGGCTGGTGCTGGCGGCGCGCTCGGGCGAGCGGCTGCGGGAGCTAGCCGCGGAGCTCGGCGGCCCCGAGCGGGCGCTGCCCGTCGTCTGCGACGTGACGGAGTGGGCCGACCAGCAGCGCATGGCGGCGGCCGCGCTGGAGGCGTACGGCCGCATCGACGTGGCGCTCGCCAACGCCGGCTTCGGCGGCCCGCGGGGGTTTCTCAACGACACGCCCGAGCACTGGCGCGAGATGGTCCTGACCAACGTGTACGGCGCGGCGCTGACCGTGCGCGCGACGGTACCCGCGCTCACGGAGTCCCGCGGGCACCTGCTGCTGACCTCGAGCGTCGCCGGCCGGCGCGTGATCCCCGGCTCGCTGTACTCGTGTACCAAGCACGCGGTCACGGCGATGGGCGAGGCCGCCCGCCAGGACCTGCACGGCAGCGGTATCCGCGTCACCGTGGTCGAGCCCGGCATGACCGACACCCCGTTCTTCGAGAACCGCCCCACAGACCCCCTGGAGGCCGAGGACATCGCCCGTGGGATCCTCTACGCGGTCTCCCAGCCCCAGCACGTCTCCGTCAACGAGATCCTGATCCGCCCCACCGCGCAGCAGGGGTAGCGAGCAAGACCCCGTGGCCCGAGGCGGCCCGTCCCACCGAGGCTACTGCGCGTCGGGCCAGGCGGCGGTGCCCATGACGCCGTCGCCATCCTCGGGCTTGGGGCCGCCGACGGCGATGATGTCCAGCCCGTCGGGGCCCGCCTCGAAGGCGCGTACGACCTCGGGCGCCACGCGCAGAACATCCCACTGGCGCAGCTCGTGGACCTCGTCGTCGAGCAGCACCCTCCCGGACCCGGCGACGATCACGTACGCCTCCTCCTGCTCGCGGTGGCTGTGCGCCATCGGACTGCGCACGTTCGCCGCGTAGGAGAAGCGGCTGATCCCGAGGTCACGCGAGTCCAGGTGCTTGCGAGCGAACCGACCCTCGATCCCGGGGGCGCGCCCGGCGATGGAGTCCTCGACGTCCAACAGGTTTACGGTGGCGAAGCGGGACACGGGAGCCTCCTTGGTTTGAGCGGACGGTGAGCTTGCACCCCAACATAGCTGCGCGCCGGTCCCGCCCCGCCCTACGCAGGCGAGCCGGCGATCCCGATGCGACCGCGCCGCAACCGCGCCACCTCCCACGCACTTGCGCCACCTCCCGCGAACTTGCGTCAGACTGGAGCGATGCGGTCGGTCGAGCTGCAGGTCAGTCACGACGCCACCGTCCCAGCGTGGATCGCGCGACGGCGCAGAGGCGGCTGGAGCCTGCGCCCTGTACGCGGCGCTCACGCGACCCTTGTAACGCTCGTGGTCTCTGTGTTGGCGCTCGCCTGGCCGCTAGCCGCGTCCGCCGTGCCTACTGCGGGCATTTCGAACGTCGACGCTCCCGGCCTGTCCGCGGGGCCCGCCATCACCGATGCCGGCTTGGTCTGGGAGAGCTCTGAAGGGATCACCCTGACCTCCCCGGGCAGCTCGGCCGTGCTCGGCCCGCCCGACTCCCCCAACTGGGACAACCTCGTCGACCTGACCTGGTTCGGCCAGGACTGGTGGGCGCTCGCGCGCCCCTCGGGGGTGCTCGCCGGCCGGATCGGGGGGCCGCTGCGCGAGCTGCCGCTGCTGAGTAGCTGCAACCCGGGTTCGACGAGCCTCACACCCGGCGCCAGCTCAGCGCAGTATGCCATCGCGGGGGACCACCTGTACGCCGCGCTGCCACACGGCTGCCTTGCGCGCCGAACAGCACGGTTCGGCGAGGTGCTCGCCATCAACCTGCGATCGCACCGCTGGCACGTCCTTGCACCGATGCCGGGCACCCTCGATTTCGTGGCGGCATCCGGGAAGTACCTCGCGCTCGCCTACCGGCGGACTGCGCCGCGCCCCACCGCCGAAGCGCAGCTGCTCGTTCGCGTCTGGGACACCGCAACAGGCGCCCTGGTCAACCAGATCAGGCCGCCGCGGACCACCGGCGTCCTTGGCCGCGGCGTCTCGGGCCTGCAGGTCGACGCGTACGGAGACGTGCTCGTCAACGTCGGCTGCTGCGGCGCCTCCCCGGGGCAGCTGGCCCACGTCGCACAGCCCGCTGAGATCAAGGGATGGTGGTGGGCGAGAGCCGGGTTGACGGTCGGTCGCGAAACCCACCTCGGGAGCGACGCTGTGCTGTCCGACGGCCAGGTGGCGTTCCTGTCCGCCGACGCCGGCGACCTCGAGAGCACGATCGTCGTGACGAACCTGCTGACCAACGCGACGAGGACGGTCGTGGCCTTCTCAGGCTCGGCGAGCCCCACCAGCCTGGCGCTGAGCGGCCCCGAGCTCGCCTGGGCGCAGCAGAGCACCGTGGTCAGCGTCGTCACCGGCCCGCTCGCCGGCGGCGGGGGGTTTGAGGAATGCAAAGAGGTCCCGCTCAGCCCCCCCGAACTCGCGAGCCTCGACCTGCGCGCCACCCCTTCCTCGCCGGTAGTCGTCAACGGGGTCCCAATCCCGCCGCAGTACGCCCACGAACCGCCCTGTATCGAGGCGTGAGGGGTCGGCGCCGGCACCGAGGCACAAGCTTGGTTGCGCGACGCAGGGCTTGGCGTCAAAGGGTATCTGTGGCGGCCCTCGCGGTTGAGCGCTCTGGTGCTCTGCTGGTCGATCCGGCCAGCACCGTCCTTGGAAGTCTATACCTAAATGTATATACTGCTAAGCGATGAAGGTCGCGACGATGGTTCGGAGCGCGCGCCTGGCTGCCGGCCTCACGCAGCTCGAGCTCGCCACTCGCGCACGCACCGCACAGCCAGCGGTCGCGGCATACGAGTCGGGCGCCCGGACCCCGAACCTCGCAACGTTGCAGCGGCTGCTCGGGGCGTGCGAACACGACGTCGAGGTGCTCGCCCGCCCCCGGGTGCGCCGAGGGGCGGCCTCGCTGGCCGAGCTCGGGCAGGCGATCGGGGAAGACCGGGAGCACGGTCGAGAGCGCGACGCGCTGCGGTTGCTGTTCGGGTTCGCGGATGATTTCAGGGCCTCCTCGCGCCCCGGGCGTACCGCGCTGCTCCGAGAGAAGCCTCCCCCTATCGGCGATGCGCGCTTCGATGCGGCGCTCGCGGGTGTCGCGGAGTTGTTTGCGGCCGAGGGCGAGCTCCCTGCGCCGGCGTGGGTTGACGAGCCGGACAGGTTCGTCGAGCCCTGGTGGTTCGTCGCAAGCCGCCCCGCTTTCCACGCCTACGTATTGGCCCACACGCCCGCTGTCATGGCCCGCCACGGGGTGTTCATGGCGCGGGAGGTGTTCGACCGTGCCTGAGCGTCACTTCACTCGGGCCAAGATCCTGGAGGCGCTCCAGGCGCTGAGTGATGAGCTCACGCGCCAGGGCGTGCGTGGGCAGATCTTCGTCGTCGGTGGCGCCGCCATGGCACTCGCCTACTCGACGCGGCGGGTCACGAAGGACATCGACGCGGTGTTCGAGCCGAAGAGCGTGATCTACGCCGCCGCTGCAACGGTGGCCGACGAGCTCGGACTGCCCGAGGACTGGTTGAACGACGCGGCCAAGGGCTACATGCCGGGCCCTGACGCGCACCCCCGCCCAGTCGCCGACCTCCACGGGATCGAAGTCACAACAGCCTCGGCCAGATACCTCTTGGCCATGAAGCTCATGGCGATGCGCTTCGGCGAGGACGACGAGGACATCGAGACCCTACTGCGGGAGTGCGACCTGCACAGCGCGCAGGAGGCGATCGACCTGCTCAAGCACATGTACCCGCTTCGGGAGCCACCGCCGAAGACGCGCTTCTATCTCGAAGAGCTACTGGGGTCGAAGGCACATGAGGCCAGCTGACACCCCAGCTCTGATCGTCTGCTCGGACAGGCCGTCAAAACTCTGCGCTCGCGGGGTTTTCCTGCTCATGGCAACGCGAACACTTGATCCACACGCCACGATCAGCGGCCATGTATGGCTGTACGAGGGCAAGCGCCGCAAGACGTGGTGCGCCAAGTGGCGCGACCAGCACGGTCAGCACGAGAAGCGCCTCGGCCCGGCGTGGACCGGCAAGGGGCCACCCGCGCCTGGCTTCCTGCGCGAGCGCGACGCGCGGGAGCTGCTCGACGCGATCCTCGTCGGCGCCCGCCGTGGGCAGTTGCAGCACGAGCGCACGGGCCTGACGTTCGCCGACGTCGCCGAGGAGTGGTTCGAGCGCGGCCGCTTCGAGCGCGACTGGTCGGCCAGCACCCGGGCCGACTACCGCTCGGTGCTCGACGCACACCTGCTACCAAAGTTCGGCCCGGAGCGCATCGAGACGATCGGCGCCGAGGAGATCGAACGCTGGCGCAACCTTCTCGCCCAGGACGACACTCGCTCCCGTCGCACGGTCAACAAGATCGTCACCCAGCTACACACGATCCTCCAGCACGCCGTTGACCATCACGCCCTGATCACCAACCCCGCCGCGAAGGTCAAGCGGCTGCGTGAGACCTACACCGCCGCGCGCTTCGACTTCTACTCCACCGAGGAGATCGACAAGCTCGTGGCGACCGCCGCCGCAGGCGCCCACCGCGACCCCGGCCGCCCCGCCGTCAGCGACACCGAGCGCGCCCTGCGAGCCGCGGAGGATCACCAGGACGCCGCGATCTACCT
Organism: uncultured Solirubrobacterales bacterium; assembly: GCA_963706545.1. Taxonomy (GTDB): domain Bacteria; phylum Actinomycetota; class Thermoleophilia; order Solirubrobacterales; family Solirubrobacteraceae; genus Palsa-744. The sequence continues at coordinate 2,998,395 of OY970161.1, read as the reverse complement.
GACCGCCGCGCTCAGCGGCCTGCGCCGAAGCGAATTGCTGGCGCTGCGCTGGGAAGACGTTGACTTCGAGCAGTCCTCGATCCGCGTCTTCGAGGGCTACAGCGCCAAGCGCGCCAGCAAGCCGAAGTCGCGCAAGTCGCGCACCGTGCCGATGGTTAAGGAGATCGCCCGTGCGCTCGGCGACCTGAAGATCCGAGGCGCGCACACCGCCAATAATGATCTGGTGTTCGTCAGCCGCGAGGGCACCCACGTTGACGGCTCCGCCCTGCGCCGACGCTACCTCGCCACGCTCGAGGCCGCCGGCCTGCGGCAGCTGCGATTCCACGACCTCCGCCACACTTTCGGCTCGCTTGCGATCAACGTCGCCAGCATCGTCCAGGTGCAGGCGTGGATGGGCCATTCCGACATCAACACCACGATGCGTTACCTGCACCACAAGAGCCGCGCTGACGACACGCAGTTGCTCGCGGCGGCCTTCCGCTCTACCCGCGTTACCGCGGCGGGCGGCCGCAGACGTTCTGCTGCCCAAGCGCCAAGAGATCAAGCGGATCGCGCTGAGCGACCCCCAGGACCTCGATCAGCCGTTCGCGACGTGGAGCCTGTCCAAGCTCGCTGACTACCTGGTCGCCGAGGGGGTGGTCACGGACATCTCCCACGAGGGGCTGCGTCAGCTCCTCCTGGAGGAGAACGTTTGCTTTCAAGCCGTGAGAACATGCAAGCGCTCCAACGACCCGGCTTTCAAGGGCAGCCCGGGAACCGCGCCGGGCTGGGGGCCTGCGGCGCGATCGCTGCCGCCCCAGGTTGTCTCCTACTTCCTCCGCTTGCAGCCTGTGACGGTGATCTTTGTGCTCTTGTCGAGCACGGCGCCGTTCTGGGCTACGAATTCGGTTGGGATCTTCAGTTTGGCATTGCAGAGGTTGCCGGTTGCGGCGAGGGCTGAGTTGGGGCCCTCGGGGAACGTCAGGGTGAAGGTGCCCACGGGTACGTCAGGGACGGTCTTGAAGGTCGAGCTCGTGATGCCGTGTTTGTTGATAAATGTTGCGCCGACCAGGTTGACTGTCACACCGTAGCCCTGCAGGACGACGATCAGGCTCGGGAACGCTTCGCCGCCATGGCTGACGAAATAGGCAGGGCCTTCCAACGGGACCGGAAGGATCGGCGTCACGGCCTTCGCAGAGCCGACAACCGACGCCGCCGGGCAGTTCGCGGGGTTCGCTTCGAAGGTCGCCGCGGGACACGCCTTCTGCAAAGTCTTCAAACGCGAGGGAAGCTGCTTAGGCAGTTCGACTTTGACCTTCGCGACGTTCGCCTCGCTACCCTGCGGGGTCTTCGGGAAGCTGAGCATCGCTGTCAGGCTCGCACCGTCAAGACGACTTGTATGAGCCGAGGTCGAAACCGCGAACGTCGGTTTGAACGCCAGAGCAGCACAGTTAGTCACCTGGAAGTGATTGGAAACAGCCACACTCGCACCTTCAGTATCGCTCAGCGTCCCGGTGACCGCTGTCGGTTCACAATCAGTCGGGTTGAACGTAAAGCCAGGACGATCAATCACAGCATTGACGACCCGCAACTGCAACGGAATACCATCCAGCACCGTCGGAAGAGGATCGGTCGTCACCGTCAACCGCGCAGTATGGGGATCGACAGCGATCGCCGCGCGGACCACCACCGTGCCCGCCCCGGTCGTACCGGAGAGGGTGTACGGGCCGGCCTTCGCGGGGACTACGATTGAGAGGCCGTAAGGCGCTCCCTTATAAGGCCCGGTGATGAAGATCTGCCCGCCGGTCACGAGGAAGGGCTCGGCACCAGGGCCGGTCAAGACCTGGAAGTGGCCGATCAAGCTGGCCGCGCCGCACGTCCCCTGCGCCGCCTGCGGTTCACCGCAGAGCTTGACGCTCGACAACATGCCAGACAAACCCAGCGGCATCTTCAACTGCATCCCAGACAGGAAACCATCAGCATCAGAGCGCCCGAAAGCGAGCGTAAACGGGGTGAAAGCGCCGGCCTGGACATTCGTCGTCCCGGCCGTGAAGGACGGCTCGAACTGCGGGGGGGTACAGCCGGTCACTTCGAAGGCGCTGCTCGGCGTGGAGTCGATCACGAACGGCGAGCTCCACGGCGTCAGGTCGGCTTCGCTGACAGCCGGGCCGCAGGCCCGGGGGTTCGCGAGCGTCGCACGCGGGCCACCGACCAGTTCCAGCTTGACGCTTTCGAACGGGAGCTGAGGGTCTTCTTCAAAGACAGTCGTAACACGACCAGTCGTCGGGTTGATCGAACCGGTACCGGCGAGCTTGACAGTGATCCCGTCGCTGCCTTCCCCGATCGCCTGCAAGTAAAGACGGACCATCCGGCCGTCCTGAGCATCTTCAGGGGTACAAGGGTTACAGATCGGGGCGCCGAGAAAGACCGTACCCTGCAGCGGCGCCGGAAGATCAGGCGTCGTTATACGCAGCTGACCGACAATCGAAGACGGTTCGCAAGAAGCCGGGCTCGCCGAAGTTGACCCGAACTCGTCGGGCACTTCACGAGGATCCACACCAGGGTCGTCGTGGCAGACCCCCAAGCCCTGCGCAGCGGAGGGCGAGATCACCATGCCTTCCGGGAGCGAGACCTTCACGTCACGGACATCGGAGGTGCCCAAGACTTCGGGGCTGTCGGGCTGCGGGACGGCCAGTTCGACGCCGAGGCCGACCGGGGCACCCGCGAGCGCGGTGTCGGGCTGAACCGTCAGGGATGAGCCGAACGTCAGCTTTTCGCAACCGGTCACTGGTTCCATCGCCGGGGAGGATTCGGCGATCTTCCAATTCGGATCGCCCTTCAGCGGGTTACCGTTCGCATCGAGCGCACCAGGGTGGATCCACGAGTCGGTTTCGATCGTCGCCGTCAAGGGTTCACCCGTACACTCAGTCGGCAGACGGACGAACGGGACCGGAGGGGCACCGCTTGACTCGTGGACTCCGTTACAAAACGGCGTCGGTTCCGGCGGCGCACCCTCGACCCATGTGCATTTCTCGCCGCGCTGGGCATCGTGGGAGGGGTCGGCCGGCACACCCCAAATTGTGATCGACGCCGACGTGACTTCGACCTCCGGGATGTCCGAGGAGGTCGCGCTCAACGTGTACCCTTCGCCGGTCCGCGCGCCCCCAGTGATCACAAAATCCAACTGGTTATAGAAGCCAAACTCCGCAGGCCGACCGTTGAGCGGCGTGAGATTGTAAAGAGGGGTCTGCTCCAAGCTTTCGGACGGACTCGAAAGGATCGTCCCGACCTGGCTGCTCGGCGGACAACCCTGGCCCTGCGTCTGCGAGAAGACGGCGATCGGGCAGCGCGGTACCGCCTGCGGGTTGAAGACAAGCCCCGGAGGGAAGCTCACCCTGATGTCCTTCGGTTCTTCGACCGACACCATCACATGAGCGCCGTTGCGATTCAGCGCTTCATCGAGGTTGAGATGGAAGGTCGTCGTCAGCTCATAGGGAGTACCGCCGGCCTGGGTGTAGAAAGCGGTGCACGGCAGGCCGTTTTCGGAGCTTTCGTTCGCGCAGCTGGAGAGCTGGAAGCTCGCGATGCCGAACTGGGGTTCAGCGGCCGCTGCGCCGACCGGTGCCGCCGCTAGCAGCAGCCCAACCAACAACAGGAAGAGCAAGAGCGCCGGCCTCAACGGGATATGAATCCTCATCGCTTCGTCCTCCCGTTCTTGCCGGCTCGCTTGGCCTTGGGCCTCCTGACGCATCTGCCCCTCCTCTTCACATAGCCCTTCCCGCAATGCCTCGGCTTCGCCTTCGGGGTACCCACGGGGGTCGGCACGGGTGGCTGTAGGTTCCCCAAGCCAGAGAACGTCACGCTCGCGCTTTCGCCGAGCAGCGACGGCACGCTCGGTGGGCCCTGGCAGGAGTCGCCCTTGCATCCGCCCGCCGGGATTGGCGCCGCGGGGAAGCCCCCGTCGATTCGCGCGTCGTAGAGGCTCTCCAGCCCGTCGGTGTCCTGCGGCAGGATGCCTTCCGTTGACGTGAAGAAGATGTCACGGCCAGACGGTGTGATCGCCGGATGTTCGTCGGAGGTGAGCGAGTGCCCGGTCGAGATCAGGCTCACCTCTCCTTCGTGCCACTCGTAGATGTCGCTCGGGCCCAGCTGCGGCTGCAGGTCGTTGACCGCGCGCGGCGATAGCGCCCCCGAGGTGCTGAACACGACCGTCGAGCCGTCGTCGCTGACGGCGCGCGTCCTCGTCTCGAACTCTTCCGCCTGGGAAAGGTTGCCCGTGCGTCCAAACTCGGGCATCGCTATGCTCGCGCCCCGGACGTTGCCTTCGCCGTTTTCGGCGTAGCCTTCTTCGCCGGTCGAGACGCGCACCAGCTTTCCGGTGTCGGCGTCGTACTCGAAGACCTGCTGGCCGCTGCTCGCGTCGCCGGGCGTGATCTTCGCCGTCGTCGCGAAGACGAAGAAGCGCCCCCCTTCGCAGCCCGCTTCCTTGGCTTCGCCGAGTTCTTCGCTCGGACAGCCGTTGACCTGGGCTTCGATTTCGCCTTCGGCGATGTTGCCGCCGGGTGGTGCCCGCGCGATGAACGCGGCTTTCTTGGTTTCCGTGTCGTACACGTACAGGTTTTCCTTGCCTTTTTCGGCCTTTTCGCTGTTTTCGTTTTCGTTTGCGGCGAGAACGCCCGTGGAGAGGAAGTACAGGCGGGCACCGTCATCGCTGGAGCGCAGATAGGTGTTCGAGTCCCCGGCCGGGGCGATCGCCACCCGTTCACGTTCAACGACCGCTTCCTGCCCCGGTTCGCTGTCAATGAGATCCATATACAGTTCGCCGCCGGCGCTCCTGAGGAAGACCTTCGCGCCGTCTTCGGAGGCCCCCTGAAAAAGCCCGCCGAGTTCAAGCGTCTTCGCCCCGTTCACGCGAACATACGACATGCCGGTTTCTTCGTACGTGAAGAATATCTCTGCTCCATCGTTGGAGATCGCGTGGAATGCCGAATCCTGCTCGGCTTCGCCGCTGCCGAGTTCACCATTGAACACCCCTTCCCCGGGAGGCGGTTCGATCGTCACTACGCGAAACACGGGCATCCGTTCACCGGCACCGGCCAGTTCGTCGAGCTCGTGATGAGAACCGCCAGCGGAGGGAACGACGATGTGTGCAAAATTCGGAGACTCGTCCACGGCCTGTCCGACTCCACCGTTGTTATGATATTCCTGGATTTCCGTAAAGGCAAAATCCGGTGCGGCCTCCAAATCGTCGCTGACGAACAGACCGGCAGTTCCTTCCTGTGCTACTGGCAAGAACTGGACACGCACCACCTGCTTCGTCAAGTCGAACGAACTGGTCACGCCGCTGACCAACCCCCGAAGCGCTGCCGGGACACCGACCCACGACGTTGTCCAACCTTGCGTGCTCCGCCGGGCGATGTAGTGGTTTTCCGCGTAGTCACTCCCGATGCCGGCGAACCCGCCCGCCGAGATGAATTCCGCCGCTTCTCCGCCGGGGGCCGCACCGTAGAAGTTCAGCACACCGCTGTCCGCCGTGTCCAGCGGGCTGACCAGCTCATAAGCGCGACACTGCGGGAGCTGAGTGGAGCGCGCTTCTGCGCGTAGCTGTTCCTCTTCCTTGCGCTTGGGTTCTTCCACCTTAGCGCAGGAGGATTCGGCGGCCTCCGCCGTACTCACGAACCCCACGGCGCACACCAGCATCAGACCGATCAGCGCGACGAGTCGTACATACATTGGGTCCATCAACTCCCTCTCCGATCGGCCGACCCCGTCGGCATTCGATATGCCGGGCGGGGCCGCCTTACACCGGCCCCGCCCGAGAACCTACAACACCTGACTACCTTAAACTATCGTCACGAAACCGAAATCACTTTGCCAATCGGTTCAGATAACGTCGTGATTATACCTTCCACCTTGCCTGATTCTTTTCCTCCTTCGACGCATTTTGCTTTCGATGTTGGGTTGAACGTGCCGATCTCAACCGGTGTCTCGTTCGTTTGCACCTCATTGCCTTCTTTCGTGGCTTCCGTCAGACATTCATCCGTTTTACTTCCAAGCGGCGTTTTACATGTAACGGTCCAACCCGGCTCCCCATTGCTAGGGATTTCTGAGATCTTGTTGAGTACTTTGCTCTCGGTTTCGTACAGTTCGGTTTGCCACGGAAGGTTCTTGGGTAGGACTGTTTCTACGTTTTCGCAGACTTTGACCTGCTTGCAACTCGCAATAGTTATGGTTTCTACGCGGTCAATCTTCCCGGGGCCGATCGTTCCCGTAGTCGTACCACTACACTCGACGGCGGATTCGCCAGCGATTGTTTTGGTGTCGGCGAGTCTCAACGTCCCCATGCCCATCACTTTTTCCGTCCCTTTCACTTCTGTTCCATTAACCTGCCACACGGGCTGCGCGGAGGCCGTAGCCGCTGTCGCCATGGCCATCGCCGCCAATGCCACGAGGCAAAGCCCCGCGATCCTAATGAACCTCATATCTGCTTCTCCTTTGTATGCACTCGCTATTGATAAATATGGTCGTCACGAACACCGCGCCGCCACGATTCAACGACGCGACACCCTTGCCGACCAGTAACACCTACTAACCTAACCTTCACACTCAGCGACCCTTTGTCGAGCCGCCTCAGCAACTCCCCGACCACTGACTTCCCGGGGAGGTTCACATGCATCGGCGCACGACGGTCAGGTCGCGGGACCTTCCGGTCCTACTGATCTTCGTCTCATCTTCTGCCGATGCATGGTATTCGCTTCCTTGATGGTCTGTTAGCGCAGCCTTGAAGCTGCCCGTACAACATGACAGGTCCGCAGAGTCGTATCAACCCTTGTCTCCGACTCAACCGCTGGCTGCACCGCGCGAGCCGAGAAGCCGCGACAATGCTTTGAATACAGAGGATACGACCCTCCGGGCCTCCGCAGGCCCTCTTACGGAAGAGCCTGACGGATGACCGGCCGCTTCGCGGCCGTGACCTCGTCGAGACGACGCACAGGGGTCGTGTGGGGGGCCGTTCGAGCGATCTCGGGGTCCACAGCGGCCTCTCGCAGGACGGCAGCGATCGCGTCAGCGAAAGCGTCCAAGGTCTCCCGCGTCTCAGTCTCGGTCGGCTCGACCATCAGCGCCTCCTCAACGAGCAGCGGAAAGTAGACGGTCGGCGGATGAAAACCGAAGTCAAGCAGGCGCTTGGCGAGATCGAGCGTCCGGATCTGAAGCTCGCGCTTCATCGGGCCCCCGGAGAGCACAAACTCGTGCATACAGAGCTCGCCGTACGCGAGCGGCAGATACTCGGCCACCCCGTGCTCCCGCAGCCGCGCAAGCAGATAGTTAGCGTTCAATACGGCGGTCTCCGAGGCCTCGCGCAACCCCTCGGCGCCGAGCGAGCAGATGTAAGCGTACGCCCGCACGAAGCAACCGTAGTTGCCCTGGAAGCCGCGCAGGCGCCCGATCGACTTGGACCCAACTGGAGGGTGGCGCAGGCGGCCGGAGGCCGCCGAGCCGGGCCCCTCCTCTTCAATCGACCCCGAGCCAAAGTCGAGATCGAAGGCGCCGTCCTCGCGCCTAACGACGGACGGCACGGGCAGGAACGGCGCGATGCGCTCTGACACCGCGATCGGCCCGGAGCCAGGGCCACCGCCGCCGTGGGGCTGGGTAAAGGACTTGTGGAGGTTGAAATGGACGATGTCGAAGCCCATGTCCCCAGGCCGCGAGAGCCCCATCACGGCGTTAAGGTTGGCACCGTCGTAGTACAGGACAGCGCCGGCCCCGTGGACGATGCCGGCGATCTCCTGGATATGGGGGTCGAACAACCCAAGCGTGTTGGGGTTGGTGAGCATCAGGCAAGCGACGTCGGGCCCAACCTTCACGCGCAGATCCTCGAGGTCGATGCCCCCGGCAGCGTCGGTAGCAAGCGGGACGACCTCCAAGCCAGCCATCGTGACTATTCCTCGTCCCGCGGGCGCCGCCGACATACGCCGCGCTCTGGCCCCAAACAAAATCCTGCCAGTCGATCCGACTGCACCAGCCGCGACTCCGGTCGGCCGATAAGCTCCTCACCGGCTTCGAGCAGGCCAAGGTCTCGGCGACCACCCATCCGATGGGGAGAGCGCAATCAGGGTAGGTGACCCGGGCGATTTGCCTGTTGTTGACATCGTTCTCACGGCTCACCCGGCGCCGCGGTCATGCTCCGCGCGGTGGCCGCCACCTTCGGGCCGAGCTCCCTCAGCAGCCGCTCACAGGCGTAGGCGCTCGCGGGGACCGCCAGCTCCACGGCCGCGACCGCAGCGCCCTCCCCGTCCACGACCACGGCAGCGATCGCCCGCCGGCCGGCCAGCAGCTCTTCGTCCTCCACCGCGATCCCTCTCACGGCGATCCGCTCGAGCTCCTCGCGCAGCGCGGTCTTGGTCACGATCGACTTGGGGCCACGCTTGGCCAGACGCAGCTTTGCGATCAGCTCCCGCTGCTCCGCCTCGGGCAGACGCGCCAGGAGCGCCTTACCCGCGGCGGAGCAATGGACGGGTAGGCGCGTACCCAACCCGACACCCACATCCACCATGTACTGCCCTTGGCGCGACCCCTGCCAACGGTCGATGTAAGCAACCTCGATCCCCTCAAGGACCCCCAGACTCACGGTCCGCCCGGTCTGCGCCCTCAACTCCTTCAGATGCTCCCGGGCGACCCGACGGACCACCAGCGAGTCCAACAGCGAGAGCCCGAAGTCACACACGCGCGAGGAGAGCCGGTACTTACGCGAGGGCCCCTGCTCGAGGTAGCCGAGCGTGACGAGCGTCGTCGCATAGCGGTGCGTGGTCGAGCGGCCCAGGTCGAGCTCCACGGCCATGTCGGCGATCCCGCGTACGGGGTGCTCCGCGCTGAAGCACGAGAGCATTCCCAGACCGGCGACCAACGAGGAGGAAAACTTGCCGGGGTGCTCGGGATCCAGCGGCTTAGCCATCACTCAAGGCCGGCCCTCGGTCTCAGGCACGGTGCCAGCGGGGTTGCCGATCTGGCCGTCGAGCCGACTCCCCGCCGGGGCGGTCAGGCTGCGCCTCACTGAGGGTGCACAGATCGCGCGGGCGCCCAACGAAAAGGGGTGCGATAGGCGCCCGCGTGGATCTCTGTGTCTTGGCGCCGGGTTGGGGTAACGCCAAGCTTGGGGGGCCGCTGCGCCGCTCACGCGTGGGGTGCAGTGGTCCCTCTGCCTGCCCCGCGACCGTAGGCGCCCCTGCCGGGTGGTCACGGTCGGGACGGCGCAGGTCAGACGTCAAACGCCGGTGGTACTGCCCTGGGACCACAACCGCCGGGGGCGCATCGTCTATGGCCGCGCGCTCTCGGCTCGCTGCGCTCCCGATCCGTGCCGTCCATTGTGTGTCCCTGTACGCCATTGCGGAACATCATGGGACCCAGCACGCGTCTTGTACAGCCATGCTTTGAGGGTTCAAAGTTTGGAAGTGTCCGGTCGAGAAAGAAATAGCTCTTTCGACGGGGGCGAACTTCCAGTAAGCTGCATCATTCAATGGCTGCCCAGCCGGAAAAGAAGGCGCCCAGCCGAGCGATGACCTCGCCGGTCTACTGGGTGCTCCTCGGCCTCGTGATCGAACGCCCGAGCTACGGCATGGAGTACTACCGCCGCTACCAGCGCCTGTATGGGAGTGTGCATACCGTCAGCGGCTCGTCGCATATCTACGAGGCGCTCAACGTCCTGGAGGCGCGGGGGCTGATCGCGGCCATCCCCGGCGGCGGGACAGATCGTCAGCCCAGGCCGAAGTACCAGGCCACCCAGTTGGGGGTCCAACGTTATGAAGAGTGGCTCGTGGAGCAGGTGGATATCGAGCGCAGACGCCAGGAGCTGTGGGTGCGCCAGCTGGCTGTCTTCGCCCACGATCCCAGTAGGGCACTGCGTGTCCTCGGCCGCTTCGAGCGCCAGTATCTCAAGGGGGCGGGGCAGGTTGGAGACCGGCCGGCCGGAGCCGTGGCCGGCACCCGCGATGAGCTGATCGATGAGCTCGTCGCCGAGCAGCAGCGGATCGCCGTTGGGGGGATGCTCTCGTTTCTGCGGGGCACCCTCGCCAGATTCGAAGCCCGCGCTGGAGGCGTCGCTCGCGATGAGCCTCCTCGAGCTTGAGCAGGTAGGCAAGAGCTACAGCCGCGGCTTGTGTGTCGCGCTTGACGATCTGTCTCTCGTGATCGACCCGGGCGAGATGGTTGTGGTGTTGGGCGAGCGGCAATCCGGCCGCTCGACGCTTCTGCGGATTGCGGCCGGGGTGGAAGCACCCAGCAGGGGCGTGGTGCGCTTCGATGGTCGCGACATGGCCGTGCGTGGCCGGGAGATGCTCGGCGGCGGGATCAGCTACTGCCGTCGGGGGTTCCTGCTCTACAGGGGGCCCACGGTCCTCGAGCAGCTGATGGCGAGCCAGTTCGCGCGCAGGGTCCCGCAATCCACCGCGTTGACCCGCGCCTGGAAGGCGTTGGAGCGCGTCCACGCCACGGGGTGCGCCCCGCAGACGGCTACCGAGTTGAAGGTCGAGGAAACGGTGCGGGTGGCACTCGCTCGGGCGTTGACTGCCGACCCGCGCCTGCTGGTGGTGGATGAGCCGACGATCGGCCTTGACCCGCTCGAGCGCGACCACATCCTGAGGCTGCTGCGTTCGCTCGCCAACGACGGCATCGCGATCCTGGCGAGCGCCGGAGACGGCCCCGGACTGCTCGGCGCCGACCGTGTGCTCTCGCTGCGAAAAGGCAAACTGCACGGCGAGCTAACCCCCGAGCTCGCGCCGGTGACCGACCTCGCGCGCCACCGGCAGGCGCGAGGAGCGAGCGGCGTTGCTTGAGCTCGACAGCGTGGTCAAGCACTACCGCGGGGCGGGAGAGCAGGTGCGCGCTGTCGATGGTGTGAGCCTCACGATCGCGCCCGGCGAGATGGTCGCGCTGCTCGGCCCCAGCGGCTCGGGCAAGACAACGCTGCTGCTGTTGATCGCCGCCCTGTTGAAGCCCGATGCGGGCGCGATCCGCTACCAGGGGCGCGACATACCCTCGATGTCTGAAGGTCAGGCAAGCGAGTACCTGCTCAGGGACGTCGGATTCGTCTTTCAGAACTTCCATCTCATGCCGCGGGTCCCGGCGATCGAGAACGCCGCTCGCAAGCTGCTCATCAGCGGTGTCGGGATGCGCGAGGCCCAGGCTCGCGCGATCCCCTGGCTCGAGCGAGTGGGGCTCGCTGACCGCCTCGAGCATACCCCCGAGAAGCTCTCCGGCGGAGAGCGCCAGCGCGTCGCGATCGCCCGCGCGCTCGCGGGGGAGCCGAGTCTCATCCTCGCAGACGAGCCGACCGGGAACCTCGACAGCGCACGCAGCAGGGAGATCGTGCAGCTGCTGCGCTCGGTCGCGCATGAGCGCGGCGCGCGGGTGCTGCTCGTCACTCATGACCGGGAGGCGGCCGCAATCGCTGACCGTTGCACGACACTGCGCGACGGTCAGCTCACCGATGGCACTCCAGACCTAGACGTACGCGAGGACTCTCTCGACGCGCGGGCGCGATCGGTGCCTGCGCAGGGGTGAGGTGCCTTGCAGGACTCCGAGCGATCGACGCGATACGGTCTCATGCGGACACGCGCGCTCGTCTATTTCTACAGCCGGCGGCTGCGGGTACACGCGATGCAGGAGCTGCTCGCCGGTATTGGGGTAGCCGTCGCCGTCGCGCTCGTGTTCGCGGTCACGGTCGCCAACAGCAGCATCACGAGCTCCGCGAGCGATGTGGTTCATACGGTCATCGGCCCCGCCGACCTGCAGCTGCACGCCCGTGGCCCGGGTGGTTTTGACGAACATCTTCTCGCCCGCGTGGAACGGCTCCCAGGGGTCGTGCAGGCCGCGCCGCTGCTGGAACAGGTCGCGACCGTCCGGGCTCCCAATGGTCGTCAAGCGACGGTCGACGTCGCTGGAACGAATATTGGCCTCGCTCTGCTGGACGGATTGGCGCACACCCTGCCGATTGGGGCGCTGTCGCCGGGTGGGATCGGGCTGAGCCAGACAAGCGCCGGCGCATTGGGACTCCCGGGGTACGACCCGACCCGCCCGGTCGAGGTTCGTCTGGAGCTACGCGGGCGGGCTATCCCGTTGAAGGTGTCGGCTGTGCTGGGCCACGAAACGGCGGGGGCGCTCGCCGATGCCGAGGTGGCGGTCATGCCGCTCACCCGGCTGCAGCAGCTCGCCGGGCTGCCGGGCCGCGTGACACGGATCTTCGTTCAGAGCGACCCCGGACGCAGGGCGAGCGTCGAACGTGAGCTGCAGACCCTGGCCGCTGGCAGGATCACGGTCGCCCCGGCGAACCAGGACATCTCGGTGCTGCGCCAGGCGCTGCAGCCGAGTAACCAGGCGAGCGAGCTGTTCGCTGGCCTGAGCGCGCTGATTGGGTTTCTGTTCGCGTTCAACGCGATGCTGCTGACCGTCCCGGAGCGACGCGAAGCGATTGCCGATCTGCGGCTCGATGGCGCCACCCGCACCGCGATCGTGCAGATGGTGCTCTTCCAGGCCTTGTGCCTCGGAGCCGCGGCGTCCCTGGTGGGGCTGCTCGGAGGCTACGCCCTGTCGATCGGGTTCTTCCGCCAGTCCTCCCCTGGGTATCTAGCTCAGGCGTTCATGCTGGGCACGAGCACCGTGATCGGCGTAAAGCCCGTCCTGCTCTCGTTCGGGGGAGGGATGCTGGCGATGTGCCTCGCCTCGCTGGTCCCACTGCGGGACCTGCGCCGCGGACGCCCGATAGACGCTGTCTTCTCTGAAAGCGAGAGCGCCGACGGTGTGCCGCCGGGCGCCCGGCGATGGCTGGCGACCCTGGTGGCCGGCCTTGTGCTGCTCGCCAGCGCGCTATTCGTCTTGGTCCCGGGCGCGGCACTCGCTGCGTGCGTCGTGCTCGCGCTGGCGACTCTGCTCGCGGTTCCGCTGGTGCTGGGGATCGTCCTGCGCGTCTGCGGTGCGGTCGCATCCAGCAATCCAAAGCTCACGGTGCTGCCGCTGGCGCTCTCATCGCTGAAGGCCACGACACTGCGCTCGCTGGCGCTCGCCGCTACCGGCGCGGTGGCGCTCTTTGGCAGCGTCGCGCTCGGCGGCGCCCGCGATGATCTGCTCCGCGGGCTGCACACCTTCGCTGGCGCGTATGTCGCCGATGATGACATCTGGGTGCTGAACCCAAGGGACACAGCGGCAGCCAACAGCTTCTCACCCGACCACTACGTGTCCCGCATCAGCCGGATACCTGGGGTCGCGAGCGTTCATGCCTTTCAGAGCGAGTTCGTGACAATGGGCGACCGGCGTGTGTGGCTGATCGCGCGGCCACCCAACGCGAACCTCGGACTGCTCACGAGCCAGATCATCCAGGGCAACGCTGCCACCACCGAGGCCCGTCTGCAGCAGGGAGGCTGGATCGCTACCTCCAAGCAGATAGCCGAAGCACAGCACGTTGGACCTGGGGGATCGCTCAGTCTGCCGACCGCCACAGGCACGATCAAGTTCAAGCTCGCAGCAACGACGACCAACTTCGGCTGGACATCGGGCGTGGTGCTCATGAACATCAACGATTACGCTCGGTTCTGGGCGACCGCCGCGCCGACCGCTCTTGGCGTCAACCTCACACCGGGCACGCCCACCGGGCGTGCGCTGCGTGAGATCACGCTCGCACTGGGCCCGCAGAGCGGTTTGGAAGTAGTCACCGCGCGTACCAGGGCGAACCGATTCGACGCCATCGCCGCCGAAGGGCTTGGGCAGCTCGGTGAGATATCGACGCTGCTTGTCGCCGCGGCGATCCTCGCAATGGCTGCGGCGCTCGGGTCGAGTATCTGGCAGCGACGACGCTCGCTCGCCGAACTACGCCTGGAAGGCGCACCCCGCCGTCAGATCAAGCTCGTGCTGTTCGCCGAATCCGCGCTGATGCTCAGCGCGGGATGCTTGGCCGGCGCGGTGGCCGGCGTCTATGGTCAGATCGTGATCGACGGGTACCTCAAGCACGTGACCGGCTTCCCGGTCGCGGGAGTAGCCACAGGTGGACGCCCGATCGAGATACCCCTGCTCGTGATCGCCGCGGTGCTTTTGATCGTGTCCCTCCCCGGCTGGTTCGCCTCGCGCGTACCTGCGACGCTTGCCCTTGAATGAGTAGAGCGCACACACCTCCACCCCGCAAGACGCCGCGCGAACACGAGCGACCAGCGGGCAGCTAAGACCGGCCAAAGCCATGTCTGCCTTTGGTGATCACCGGCTCCTCGCACGAGCCAGTGTGGCGCTGCCGCTCGCGAACATCCGCTTCTGGCCGACCGTCGCGCCGCTCGTCGGCGCACAGCTCAAACGATGGGAGCAGCGCGCCCACGCGATCGAGGACCACACCCTCCAAGCGCTCGCACTCGAGAAGCTGCGCGAGGAGCGCTTCAACGCCGAGGTCGCAGCGACGCTCGCGACACTCGCATCGCGAGAGCACCGCAAAACCGTCGTCGAAGCGATCGTGGCCTACGAGATCATGTTCGACTACCTCGACAGGCTGACCGAGCAGCTGACAGCCGACCCCCTCAGCGACGGACGCAACCTCCACCAGGCGCTCATAGACGCGATCACCCTCGACTCGGAGCCCGCGGGCGGCTACTACACCTCCTGGCCCGCAGACGACGGCGGCTACCTCGAAGAGCTCGTCGGCCTCGTGCGGAGCGCCCTGGCCAGACTGCCATCCACCGGCGCGATCTCCCTCGCCGCGACGGGCGCCGCAAGAAGGTGCGCGGAAGCTCAGGTCCGCGCGCACGCCGTCCCGGCGCTCGGGACCCCCCAGCTCGAACGGTGGGCGAGAAGCGAGGCGCAGGACATCCCGCTTGGATGGCAAGAGTTCCTCGCCGGCGCTGCGTCCTCGGTGCTCGCCGTCCACGCACTGATCGCCGCCGCGGCCGACGAGCGCACCACACCCGCCCACGCCGGCGAGCTCGACACGACCTACCTGTCGATCTGCGCCCTGAGCACGATGCTCGACAGCCTCGTCGACCACCAACGCGACACACAGTCCGGGCAGGTCGGCTACCTCCGCTACTACCACGATCACGACCTCCTCGCCAGGGACCTCGCTGCCGCGGCACGACGCGCGGTCGCGCACGCCACCGCGCTACCCAACGGCGCGCATCACGCGATGACGCTCGTCGGTGTCGCCGCCTACTACATCTCCGCCCCAACCGCCGACAGCGACTTCGCCCGGCCCGTGACCCGCCAGGTCCGCCGGGAGCTCGAGCCGCTCATCACCCCGACGCTCGCGGTCATGCGTACCTGGCGGGCCGCCAAGCGAGCCCGCAGCGCGATCCTCCGCCGGTCCGTCCGCTGATGCTCGCCGACACGGCAGAAGCAGACGACGACCCTGCTCGCCAGGCCGCGCGGTACGTCGCGATCATCGCCGACGGGAACGGTCGCTGGGCACGCTCCCGTGGCGTGCCGGTCAACGATGGCCACGAAGCGGGGGCCGACACCCTGAAGATGCGCCTGCGCGACGCAGTGGAGCTCGGCATCGAGCAACTGACCGTGTACTCGTTCTCGACGGAGAACTGGTCACGGCCCGCCGAGGAGGTTCGAGGCCTGGTCGCGATGCTCGCCCAGCGCATCGCCCGGGAGACCCCCGAGCTTCACCGGGAAGGAGTCCGGATGCGCTTCATCGGGCGCCGAGAGGGAGTACCCGGCGAGCTGGTCGAGCAGATGCGCAGCGCGGAGACACTCACCGCGGACAACCAGCGGCTGCGGCTGTTCATCGCCTTCAACTATGGCTCGCGAGCAGAGATCCTGGACGCCGTGCGACGGTTCACCGGCGACGGGGAAGAGGAGTTTCGTGGTTGCCTGTACGCGCCGGAGATGCACGACCCCGACGTCATCATCCGCACCGGCGGCGAGCAGCGACTGTCCAACTACCTGCTCTGGCAGGCCGCCTACTCGGAGCTCGTGTTCCGCGACGAGCTCTGGCCAGACTTCACACGAGACGCCCTTGAGGAGTCGCTGGCCGAGTTCAACGACCGCCGCCGCCGCTTCGGCGGCAGGTGACCGATACCCTCACCCCGACCAGCATCGGGGCGATCTCGGACAGCCGGCTAAGACTACGATCATGTAAGATTCTACCAGCAAGTCGATTCTGCGTAGACACATACGATCCCAATGACCTACCCACGGCTCTCCCGACACAAGCGGCACGATCCCCCGGCCAAGCGCGACAGAACCAGCAGCGCTGAAGAGAGGGTGGTATCCATAGCACGAGCAACAGCACTCGTGGCGGGGGGCCTGCTGCTCGCGACCGCCGCCCACGCAGCCTCCACCAGCGTCGCCTCTCCCGACAGCAGCGCACCCAAGGCCCACACGGCACGAGTCATCAAGGCCACCGACACCGCCAAACTGCGCTACATCAGGCACTCCGGCTCGCAGTTGCTCGAGGAAGGCTCAGCGCAGGGGACCCTCCCCGGCAGTATGCGCGCCCACTGCAACCTCGGCGCCACCTTCACCGCCAACTTCACGATCTACACCAACGGCGGCACCATCAACGGGCGCGGCACAGCCACCCCTCGCGGCTCCGGAATCTACGAAAGCTTCGCCGGCACAATGGTGGTCACCGGCGGCACCGGCCGCTACGCGCACGCGCACGTGGACGGACACGCAGGGCTCTACGGCACGTTCGACCGCCGAACCTACGCCCTCGTCGTGCAGACAACCGGGTCGCTCTCCTACTGAGACCACCCGACAGTGAAGCGAAACCGAGCTGTCCGCCCAGCCTTCCTCCTCATGGCGACCGTTACGCTCGCCATCGGCGCATGCGGTACCGCGTCGGCGGCACAGTCGGTGGACCTCAACGCCAAGTTCACCCCCGAGCGGCTCGGCCAAAGCACCACCATCAGCTTCAGCTTTCGGATCGCCGCGCCCGCCAACAAGGTGCCACCACCCCTTACCGGGGTAGAAATCAGCTACCCAGTGAGTCTTGGGTTCGCACTCAGCGAACTCGGCCTCGCGACATGCTCCACAAACACCCTCGAAGCCTCCGGCCCGGAAGGGTGCCCAGCGAACTCGCTGATGGGATACGGCAACGCGCTCGCGGAGATCCCGATCGGCCCCACGATCGTCCACGAGACCGGACGAGTAACCATCGTCAGGACCACAAACCACGCCGGGCACCTGGGGCTACTCATCGCCGTCAACGCCGAAACACCCATCAACGAACAGATCGTGTTCCCCGGCCTCATACTCCCCGCCACAGAGCCATTCGGCGGACGCCTGGACATGAACATCCCACTCATACCGAGCCTCCCAGGAGCACCCGACGCCGCCGTCGTGCAGTTCCACTCAACACTTGGACCACTACACCTGCGCTACCACGAACACATCCACGGCCGCACCATCGAGTACGAACCAAAGGGCATCCCTCTCCCCAACAACTGCCCACGCGGAGGGTTCCGGTTCTCCGCCAACTTCGCGTTCAACGACGGCGGTCACTCAACAGCCCTCGCTATCGTACCCTGCCCACCAGCTACATGAACGGTGCAACTTGCCTGAACTGATCCTAGGGGCAAGTTCCGCAAGAACAGATGCCGCTCTCACGCAGTTATCTATCGAAGTGAGCGATGAATGCGCGACGCAGTGCGGTTTCTGATAACGAACCAGGTTTGGTGGCGCCAAAGAAGTTGGTCTTCCGGCCTGGACTGCGCAACATCGTTTCCACGGTAGTATTGTGTGTATTTGCGACTAGCCAAAATAGACTGTCGAGCTCAACCTGAAAACCAAGGGCTACACGCCCCTCGTTCGGCGTAAGCGGAGACGTGAAGCACTTCGCCTCAACTCCGAGTCCCGCCCGTGCCAGCCGGGGCTGTCGTTGATTCTTGCGAGCCTCATCGGCGCTTTTTGCAGGTATTACGGACACATCGACGCCATGGGTCGCACCTGATCTGCCCCATATGTTGACGTCTACGTGGATCTCCCAGTCTCTCGTTGCGCCCGCGGCTTGAGCGAAGGTGTAGGTCATTGTCGAGTCCAAGTCACTTGGGTTACCGCGAAACACTGCTTCAGGCCCTGAGCGGAGTCCCTGCAGCCCGGCTCCGCGGCCATTTCTGGCCTCGTCAAATGCGAGCGAAAAGATCCATACACCGTAGTGCCTGTCTCTTGCGCCGGTGGTGGCGTATCTCGCCCCAGCTTGCCGCAGCACTGCGCTGATTTCAGCCACGAGTTCAGCCTTCGTCGGCACTAGAACCCCTCAGTTCACTGATCAGTCGGTCGAGTTGCTGCGCTTGCTCCTCAAGGCGAGACGCAGAATCCTCATCTAGACGTATCGCGATATCGGTCTCCGCGCCACCATGAGAGACACTTGATCGACCAGGTAGTGGCTCCCATACACGGCCCGATGGACCAGGACTGGGCATCAGGTTCCGGATGCTTGTTGCATGAGCGAGCATCGCTGTGACGACACCGCTCTGCAAACGCTCAAGAAGTTCGTCGAGAGCTTGTGTGGCAGCACGGTCTCTGCCTTCGTTTGCTAGTTCGTCTTCCCGGACAAGCGCGCCATATCCGGTCAACAGAAGCTCGTCGCGAAGCTGCTCAAGGATGGCATCCGAGTCATCGGCCACCTAGATATTCATACTCGATCGGGCGGCGCCGAGCGGGCTGGCCTTACCTGGACCTCGCAGCCTGAACTATGATCCGACGCACTATTCCCGCGAAGCATTCCCAGAACATCGGGATGCGAAACCCGGTCGCCCGGCCTTCGAGCAGATGCGCCTTGCTGTTGAGGCGCTCGCAACTGGCCCGGGACCAGTCCGCGCTCGACTGCAAAGCGGCAGCACCTACGTCGGCGGGAGCAGCGCATCCATCGGCGCAGTGCTCGCAGACGAGGCTCGAGTCCCTCCAGGTCTCCGTCGATCAGTCCGTCACATGGGACTCGGACACGGTCAATCCGCTGCCTGCCCCACCGTGAGCTCTCGACCCGGAATCACGACCACCCATCGCTACACCTTCCTCTTCGGCTGTTCGGCCAGACTAGCCAGCAGCGCAGCCTCAGTCCTCGGCCTGAACGCGACACGCCTCGTCTCCAAGCCCGAGCCGCCGACCTGCCCGCCGGTCGGCCTGCGGTAGGCCCGGCTCGCCCCGGAGCGCTCGGCGAACTGCCCCGCCAGCCACTCCCCGAGCATCACCCGCGTGAACCGCAGATGACGCCCCACCCGCAGGCACGGCAACTGCCCCAGCCGCGCCGCGTCACGCACCCAAGAGACACGGAAGTTCAACAACGCGGCCGCAGCCGCGCAATCGAGCAGCGGCTCATCCAGCGCCACCTTCGCCCGCTCAGCGGCCACCGTGCCACCCCGTGATAGGCCCAGCCAGCTCAGAAGTCATGTCGTGTATGGGCATCAACAGCACCATCTATATGTCGGCCGACAGGCCCCAATGCCCCCTACCGAATTGGCGCCGGCCCCGTCGAGCAGCACCCGGGGGCGAAGGCCTCGACGCTGGCCCATCTTGGGAGGAAATCCTGGGAGGAAATCGCTGTAGGCTCTCCGACACCATCCCCAGAAGGTGTGGATTTCCAGGCTTTTTCTTGTAAAGCCCCCGGCAGGACTCGAACCTGCGACCCTCGGATTAGAAATCCGACGCTCTATCCAGCTGAGCTACGGAGGCATTGTTTCTATCTCCACAGTGTGGCGATCCTCGCAGCGCGACGCCGGGCGGGTCGGCCGTGGGCAGACCCTTGGACGGACCCCCTTCGAAGAGCGGCCTTAAGCAAACTTGATCTAGAACCGGTAAAAGTTGACCGATGACGCCCACATCGAGTACCGACCCCGACCTCACCCGCAAGGAGAAGCGCGAGCAGGCGCGCGCCGAACGCAAGGCGCTCGAGGCCTCCGCGGCCCAGGCCGCGCGACGCACGCGCATGATCCAGCTCGGGGGCGTGATCGGCGTCGTGGTCGTGATCGTCGTCGTGATCCTGCTCGCCACCAGCGGGGGCAAAAAATCGGGCCTCGTCGGGGGCGGCACGAAAAACCCGGAAGTCGCCGCGGTGACCGCGCTGGTCGGAGGCATCCACCAGTCGGGCAACGTCCTCGGCAACCCCAACGCCCCCGTGACCCTGCAGTACTTCGGCGACCTCGAGTGCCCGATCTGCAAGGAGTTCACGCTCGGCGACCTGCCCACCCTGATCCCGAAGTACGTGCGCACCGGGAAGCTGAAGATCGAATACCACTCGATGGAGACCGCCACCCACGAACCAGAAACATTCCGAACGCAGCAGATCGCGGCGCTCGCCGCGGGCAAGCAGAACCTCGGGTGGTACTACATCGAGCTCTTCTACCACGAGCAGGGCGAAGAGGACAGCGGCTACGTCACCGAAAGCTACCTGCAGGGTCTTGCCCAGCAGGTGCCTGGGCTCAACCTTCCCGACTGGAGCGCCGCCCGCAACGACTCGGCCCTCGCCGAACAGATCACGCGGGACGCCCAGACCGTCACCCAGCAGGGCTTCACCGGCACCCCCTCCTTCCTGCTCGGCAAGAGCGGCGGGTCCTTGCAGCAGTTCAAGCCCGAATCGTTCACCGAACCTGGGTCCTTCGAAGCCGCGATCAACAAGCTGCTGAGTTGAGCGAGAGCGAGCAACAACATGCCCGCCGGCTCCGAGACACAGTGCTGCGTCGAGGCGACTGACACCGAGGCGTCCAGCCGGTCGACCTTTGGTGCCAGCCCCTCTAGGCGGCCCGCACGGCGCACGTCCCCACCTGGAGAGGCCCTGAGCCCGAGGAGCCCCGCGTGAGCACGCGCATCCTCCGGCTCGTGATGATCGGGGTCGCCACCGTCGGCCTCGGCGTGGCCAGCTACCTCACCTACGTCCACTACGCCGGCGGCCCGATCCTGTGTCTGAAGGGGGGTGGCTGCGAGACGGTGCAGCACTCGATCTACTCGAAGCTCGCGGGCGTACCCGTCGCGCTGATCGGGCTGATCGGCTACATCGTGATCCTCGCCTCCCTGCTCGCCCCCCAGAGCGAGTCCACACGGCTGGCGACGATGGCCTTCACCGTGATGGGCTTCGGCTTCTCGCTCTACCTCACCTCGCGCGAGCTCTTCTCGATCCACGCGATCTGCCCGTGGTGCGTGAGCAGCGCGGTGATGATGACTCTGCTCGCAGGCATGGCCGTCTGGCGCTTCTTGCGCGGCGAGGAACCCACGACCGGCGCTCACTCCAGCGCGTCGCTTGAGCCCGACTCCGCCGCCCCGCTCACCGCGGGCTCCTGAGCGGTGGAGCGCCAGAAGCGCGCCGCCGCCTGCGCCGCCGCGGAGCTGGTGCCCGAGGGCGCCCGCGTGGGGCTGGGCACGGGCACGACCGTCGCCTATCTGCTGCCCGCGCTCGCCGCCCGCGGCCTGGACGGGCTGCGCTGCGTGGCGACCTCCCCAGCCACCGAGCGGGCCGCGCGGGCCCTCGGCCTGGCCGTCGTGGAGCTCGACGCGCTCGACGCGCTCGACATCGCGATCGATGGCGCCGACGAGATCGACCCGCGCGGCTGGCTGATCAAGGGCGGGGGCGGCGCGCACACCCGCGAGAAGATCGTCGCCGCGGCCGCCCGCCGCTTTGTGGTGATCGCCTCCGCGGAGAAGGCCGTCCACGAACTCGCCCCGCCTGTGCCCGTGGAGATCATGCCCTTCGGATCACACACCACGCTCGACGCGATCGCCCCCGCGCAGCTGCGCAACGCGCCCCCGAGCCCCGACGGCAACCTGATCGCGGATTACCTTGGAGCAATCGACGATCCCGGGCGCCTCTCCACCAGGCTGTCCGGCACCCCCGGCGTTGTCGAGCACGGCCTGTTCGCCCCGAGCCTCGTGAGCGACATCCTGATCGCGCACGACGACGGGGTCGAGCACCGTCACGGCGCCAAGCGTGCCTGAGGCGCCCGCCGCGCCACGACCCCGCCCGCGAGCGGGTGAGGTGCCGCCACCGGAGCCGGCCCGTCATCGGTGGAGACCCGCGCGGAGGCCGACACCAGCCTGCTCAGATGCTGATCAGCTCCAGCTCATCGAGGCGCTGCGCCGCGCGCGCAGCCCACACGGTGTCGCCCTGCCGATGGAGCACACCGTCGCCTTCCAGGCACTCGAGCGCCTCGTCGAGCACCGCCGGCTCGAAATCCGCGATCTCCTCCGCCAGCTCCTCGCGAGGCCAGCGCTCCTCATGATCATCCCTGAGAATCTGTAGGACGATCGCTCGTTCGACCACCCACATCACTCTCTCGGGCTCCTGCCTGTCGGGCTCTCCCTGCATCGGATTCGCCTCCTCGCTTCCTTGAGCCGCCCGCCAGCTTCACGGGCTGATCGATTTCAGATCGCGTCGAAGTTACTCAGCGCTTGAGACGGGACGCTCGCTCGGCGGTACCTTTGTGCTGTGGCCCCCCGCTCACGCATCCTGGCGTTCGGGTCGGCCGCCGCGCTCGTCCTCGCCGGCGGCGTGTGCGCCGTGCTTATCGGCGGAGTCACAGGCCAGGTCCTCACGATCGTGCTGCTGTCGGCTGGCTTGGGCGGAGCGGTGCTCCTGGTGTTCCTCGAAGTGGGCCTTAGCGAGGACCGCGAGCGCGCGCGGGACGAAGAGCGTCGACGCAAGCGCAGGATGCTGTTGTTCAACCCACGACGACGGCCGCTACGCCGTAGGCCACGGCGCCCCAACTGAGGGTTCGCCCGCGTGGGGCCCCCGGCCTGAGAACGGGTTTGAAACGATCGGCACGCCTGCTCGAACACGCTCCGAACGGCCACGCGCACCGTCGAGCTTGTGAGCGAGCTTCATCGCTATAGTCCCTGCCGCTCGCGTCAAGCCCAACGCCCGAACGGGGGGAAGTTGTCTACCCAAGCTCTGTCGCCCATCTCGGAGAAGCTCGCGTTCTACCGACGCGCAGCCAACTACATCGCGGTGGCGATGATCTACCTGCAGGACAACCACCTGCTGGAGGAGCCGCTGAAGCCCGAGCACGTCAAGCACCGTCTGCTCGGCCACTGGGGAACAGTGCCCGGCATCAACCTGATGTACGCGGGGTTGAACCGCCTGATCCTCGACACCGACGCCAGCGTCCTGCTGGTCACCGGCCCCGGTCACGGCGCGCCGGCGAACCTGGCCAACCTGTGGCTCGACGGGTGCCTGGAAGACGTCAAGCCCGAGATGGGTCGCAACCGTGAGGGTCTCGCCAAGCTCGTGCGCCTGTTCTCCTGGCCGGGCGGCTTTCCCAGCCATATCGCCCCGATCGTGCCGGGCACGATCCACGAGGGCGGGGAGCTCGGCTATGCGCTGGCGACCGCGTTCGGCGCGGCGCTCGACAACCCCGACCTGATCGTGGCCTGCATCGTCGGCGACGGCGAGGCGGAGACCGGGCCGACGGCAGGCGCCTGGCACTCCAACAAGTTCCTCGACCCCGCGACCTCCGGCGCGGTGCTCCCGATGCTGCACCTCAACGGCTACAAGATCGCCAACCCGACGATCTTCAGCTCGATGTCCGACACCGAGCTCACGAAGCTGTTCGAGGGCTACGGCTGGCACCCGCTGATCGTCGACGGCGAGGACCTCGACGGCGAGCTGGCCACCGCGCTCGACACCGCCTACGGGGAGATCCGCGAGCTGCAGGGCTCAGCACGCGAAGGCCGGCGGCCCGAACGCCCGATCTGGCCGATGCTGATCGTGCGCTCGCCCAAGGGCTGGACCGGCATCCGCGAGCTCGACGGGGTCCGCGTAGAGGGCACCTCCAAGGCCCACCAGGTGCCCGCGATGCAGGCCCGCACCAACCCCGAGCACCTGCAGGCGCTGGAGGAGTGGCTGCGCTCCTACGGCCCCGAGGAGCTGTTCGGCGAGGATGGCGGCCCGGCCCCGGAGATCGCCGCCATGTGCCCCACCGGCGAGCGGCGCATGGGCGCCAACCCCCACGTCAACGGCGGGCGCATGCGCGTGCCGCTGCAGCTGCCCGAGCTGGGCGCTCACGCCGTCACGCTGCAGCAGCCCGGTGGCACTGTCGAGAGCTCGCTCGGCGCGCTGGGCGGCTACCTAGGGCAGGTCTTCGAGCTCAATCGCGAGCAGGCCAACTTCCGCGTCGTCTGCCCCGACGAGGTCGCCTCCAACCGGCTCGGGGCGCTGTTCGAGGTCGAGAACCACGCCTACGAGTGGCCGGTAGACCCCGAGGTCAGCCCCGACTACAAGCCCGACGGGCGCATCATGGAGGTCCTCTCCGAGCACAACTGCCAGGGTTGGCTACAGGGCTACGTGCTCACCGGCCGCCACGGGATCTTCCCCTGCTACGAGGCGTTCATCCCGATCGTCGACGGGATGGTCAACCAGTACGGCAAGTTCCTGAAGATGTCCCGCGAGGAGGCGCCCTGGCGCGAGCCGGTCGCCTCGCTGAACTACCTGCTCACCTCCGAGGGCTGGCGCCAGGACCACAACGGCTACTCCCACCAGATGCCGGGCTTCATCAACTCGATGCTTAACCGCCGCGAGGAGCACGCACGTGTGTACGTGCCACCGGACGCC
The DNA here is from genome assembly GCA_963706545.1 of uncultured Solirubrobacterales bacterium. Taxonomy (GTDB): domain Bacteria; phylum Actinomycetota; class Thermoleophilia; order Solirubrobacterales; family Solirubrobacteraceae; genus Palsa-744. Next base: position 2,973,908 of record OY970161.1, on the reverse strand, counting down.
AACACGCTGCTGGCCACGATGGAGCACTGCCTGCAGGCGACGGGCTGCATCAACCTCGTGATCGGCTCCAAGCTGCCGCTGCCGCAGTGGCTCTCGATGGACGAGGCCCGTGAGCACGTCCGCGCCGGAGCCTCCGCGTGGAAGTGGGCGAGCAACAACGACGACGGCGAGCCCGACCTGGTGCTGGCCAGCTGCGGCACGATCCCCACGATCGAGCTGCTGGCGGCCGCGAGCCTGCTCAAAGAGGACGTACCGGACCTGAAGGTGCGCTTCGTCAACGTCACCAACCTGTTCGCGTTGGCAGCGCCGGGCAAGCACCCCGACGCGATGTCGGCGGCCGCGTTCAGCGAGTTGTTCACGACCGACCGTCCGGTGATCTTCAACTTCCACGGCTACCCCTCGGCGGTCCACCAGCTGATCCACCGCCGCCCCCAGCAGGAGCGCTTCCACGTGCGCGGCTACGCCGAGGAGGGCACCACCACCACCCCCTTCGACCTGCTGGCGATGAACGGCGTCGACCGCTACCAGTTGGCGATCGAGGGGCTGAGCCGCGTCAACGTGGCCATCTCCGACAACATCGGCGGCATGTCGGGTGCGTTCGCTGTGCGCGACATCGGCGGCGCACAGGCGGCGGTCGCCAAGTACCGCGACCAGCTCGCCGCGTACCGCAGCTACGCCCGCGAGTTCGGCGACGACCCGCCCGAGCTCACCAACTGGGTCTGGCCCGGATCCACGGCGTGAGGACGTGGAGGGACTACGCGACGTGCAGGGATCAATGAGCAGGGGCACCGTGAGGGACCGATGAGCCCAGACGCCGCGCAACAGGCGGACGCCCACCTCCAGGCGGGCGAGTACCGTCAGAGCCGTGAGGCTGCCCTCGCGGGTCTCGCCGCCGCACCTGAGGACGTCGAGCTGCTGGTGCTCGCCGGGCGCGCCGGCGTCGAGCTCGACGCCGAGGACGCCACCGAGCAGCTGCGGCGCGCCACCGAGCTTGCGCCCGAGCACGCCGACGCCTGGCACTACCTGGGCGAGGCGCTCGCGACCGAGGGTCGCATGGACGAGGCGGGCGACGCCTTTCGCCGAGCCGTCGAGCTCAACCCCGCCGACCAGGTGGCACTCAGCCACCTCGGCCACACCTCGGCCGCGACCGGCCGCGAGGAGGAGGCCTTGGGCTACCTCAGCCAAGCGGCGCAGAGTATGCGCGGCGCCTCCACCGCGGCGATCAGCCTCGTCGACATGTACCGGACGCTTGGCCACCACGAGGAGGCGCTTGCCCAGGCCCAGCGCATCGCCGAGGCCGAGCCCGAGGACTTCATGGCCGCGCTCGACGTGGCCGAGCTCAGCCTCGAGGTCGGCCGCCTCGACGAGGCGGTGGCGGCGTTCGGGCGCCTGCGCGCGCTCGACGACGTGCCGGGGCTTGAGGTCTACCCTCTGCGCGGGATCCTCAAGGCCGAGATCCAGCGCGAGGAGTGGCAGCGTGCGCTCGAGCTCGCGCGCGAGGTGCCGCTCAGCGACTCGCAGGGACACACGGTCAACCTGATCGCCTTCCTGCAGGCGCAGAGCGGCGAACCAGCCGAGCAGCCACCCTCGCGCGAGGAGGTCGACGCTGCCCTGAGCGCGTCGCTGGCAGAGTACCGGCGCATGCACGCCGACGACCGCCGTCTGGCCACGGAAGACCTCCTTGGCTGAGGTTGCGACAGCCAGCCGCGCGGACGTGGTGGAGTGGTTTCGCTGCCCCTCGTGCGCAGCGTTCGTCTACCACAAGCGCCTGCGGCGCAACCTCGGCGTCTGCCCCGACTGCAACCACCACTTCCGGCTGCGCATCCGCGAGCGCCTGGGCCAGCTGCTCGACGAGGGCAGCTTCGAGGAGCTGAGCGGAGACCTCGAGATCCTCGACGCACTCTCCTTCGCGGACTCAAAGCCGTACGTCGAGCGGATCGCACAGGCACAGAAGAAGAGCGAGACCAAGACGGGCGCACTGCACGGCACGGGCACGATCGACGGCCTGCCGATCGTCGTGGCGGGCATCGACTTCTCGTTCATCGGCGGCTCCATGGGCGGCGCGGTCGGCGAGTCGATCACGCGCGCAGCAGAGCTGGCGCTCGAGACGCGCACGCCACTGCTGGTGATCTCGGCCTCCGGCGGCGCCCGCATGCAGGAGGGGTGCGTGTCGCTGATGCAGATGGTCAAGACCTCTCAGGCGATGGCGCGACTGGCCGAGGAGGGCGTGCTGTTCATCTCGCTGCTCACCGACCCCACCTACGGCGGCGTCAGCGCCTCCTACGCGACGCTCGGCGACATCCTGATCGCAGAGCCCGACGCGCACATCGGCTTCGCCGGACCCTCGGTGATCGAGCAGACGATCCGCCAGAAGCTGCCCGACGGGTTCCAGACCGCCGGCTTCCTGCTCGAGCACGGGATGCTCGACCTGGTCGAGCCGCGCGAAAGCCTGCGGCGCACGATCCGCAACCTGCTCGAGCTCCACGCCCAGGCGCAGGCCGCCCGCAGCGAGGACGCAGCGGCGCGGACGCAGCGCCTACCGGCCACCGAGGGAGCGGCGCCAATCGTCGATCCCGGGCAGCTGCCGGCGCGCGATCCCTGGGATGTGGTCCAGCTCGCCCGCCACATCGACCGGCCGCGCTTCCTCGACCTCGTCGGCTTCGTGTTCGACGGCTTCCAGGAGCTGCACGGCGACCGCCTGTTCCAGGAGGACCACGCGATCATCGCGGGTCTCGCGCGCCTGGGAGAGCTGACCGTGATGGTGATCGGGCAGCAGAAGGGTCACACCACGAGCGAGCTGGTGGAGCACAACTTCGGCATGCCCGAGCCCGAGGGCTACCGCAAGAGCATGCGGTTGATGCGCTACGCAGCCCGCTTCGGCCTGCCGCTGGTGACGATCGTCGACACGCCCGGGGCCTACCCGGGCCTAGGGGCCGAGGAGCGGGGACAGTCGAATGCGATCGCCGAATCGATCATGCTGATGTCACGCCTGCCCGTGCCAGCCGTGACAGTGGTCACCGGCGAGGGGGGCAGCGGCGGCGCTCTCGCCATCGCCGCAGGCGACAGGGTGCTGATGATGGAGAACGCCTACTACTCGGTGATCAGCCCCGAGGGCTGCTCGACGATCCTCTTCAAGGACGCCAGCGCCGCTCCACGCGCGGCCAAGGCGCTGCGCATCACGAGCCCCGAGCTACTGAGCCTGACCGTGATGGACGCGATCGTGCCCGAGCCCGACGGCGGCGCGCAGACAGACCCGCCGGCCGCTGGCGCGAACCTCAAGGCCGCGATCGTCGCCACCCTCGGTGAACTGCTGCCGCTGAGCACCGACGAGCTGATCGCCCAGCGCTACGAGCGCTTTCGCAAGTTCGGCACCCCCGGGCGCCAGCCCACACTTCCGCCAATCACAGGGGAGACATGAGCGACAACGAGAACACCCAGGCCACCCCCGACCGCGAGCTGATCGAGTCAGTCTGGGCCGAGGCCCGCGATCTGATCAAGCGACTCGAGGGCAGCACCGTGCAGCGCTTCGCGGTCGCCGCCGGCGACTACAAGATCGAGATCGAGCGCGGGTCGCCACCGGCGGCTCAGGGCGCGCCCGGAGCACCCCCATCCCCACCTCTGCCTAGCGGCCCTGTCGCCACCGGCGCAGGCCCCGGTATGAGCATCGCCCCCGGCGCACGCATGGCCTCGGGCGTCTTCACGATCGGCGACCTTGAGGCGGACAACAGGGTACCGGTGTTGGCGCCCCTGGTGGGGACCTACTACGGCGCCGCACAGCCGGGCGCTAAGCCGTTCGTCGAGGTCGGTTCGAGCGTCGAGCCCGGGCAGACTGTCTGCATTGTCGAGGCGATGAAGATGATGAACGAGGTGGCGGCCGGCGAGGGCGGCAAGGTCGCCGAGATCGTCGCCGAGAACGGCGAGTGGGTCGAGTTCGAGCAGGTCCTCATGTACCTGGAGCCGGCCGATGACTGAGCGCCCGCGCGACGAGCGCTCCGTCGAGCGTCTGGCAACCCCGGGGAGCTGATCCATGTTCGAGAAGGTCCTGATCGCCAACCGCGGTGAGATCGCGCTCCGCGTCGCGCGCGCCTGCCGCGAGCTCGGCATCAAGTCGGTCGCGATCTACTCGACCGCAGACGCCGAGTCTGCGGTCGTGCGCTTCGCCGACGAGGCCGTACACGTCGGACCCCACCACCCGGGCAAGAGCTACCTGCACATACCCAACGTGATCGGCGCCGCCCAGAAGACCGGCGCCGACGCGATCCACCCCGGCTACGGGTTCCTCTCCGAGGACCCCTTCTTCGCCGAGATCTGCTCCGACAATGGGATCACGTTCATCGGCCCCCGCCCGGAGGTGATGGAGAAGGTGGGCGACAAGGCGATCGCGCGCGATCTGATGCAGAAGGCCGGCCTGCCGCTGCTGCCCGGCACGATCGAACCCGTACAGACGGCAGAGGAGGCACAGGAGATCGCCGATGGAATCGGCTATCCGGTGATCATCAAGGCAGTCGCCGGCGGCGGCGGGCGGGGCATGAACGTCGTGCGCCGCGCCGAGGACCTCGCACGTCTCTACCAGACCACGCGTGCCACCGCGCAGGCGGTGTTCAAGGACAGCGCCGTCTACATCGAGCGCTACCTCGACGCCCCCCGCCACACAGAGGTGCAGCTCGTCTGCGACAACCACGGTCACGGCGTGTACTTCTTCGAACGCGACTGCTCGGTGCAGCGCCGCCACCAGAAGCTGATCGAGGAGGCGCCCTCGATCCACCTCTCCGAGGAGCAGCGCCGGGACATCGGCGAGCGTGCGGTCGCCGGCGCGCTCGCGGTCGGCTACACCGGCGCCGGCACGATGGAGTTCCTGCTCGACCACGAGGGCAACCTCTCCTTCATGGAGATGAACGCTCGCATCCAGGTCGAGCACCCCGTGAGCGAGATGGTCACGAGCATCGACCTGATTCAGGAGCAGATCCGTGTCGCCGCCGGCGAGCCGCTGTCGGTCTCCCAGGAGGACGTCGTGCTGCGCGGCCACGCAATCGAGTGCCGCGTCAACGCCGAGGACCCCGACCGGGACTTCGCGCCGGCGGCCGGGCGCCTGGACGTGTACGTCCCGCCCGGCGGGCCGTGGACGCGCGTGGATTCCCACTGCTACCCGGGCTGGAACATCGCCCCGTTCTACGATTCGCTGATCGCCAAGCTGATCGTGTGGGCACCCACTCGCCTGGAGGCGATCGAGCGGATGGACCGCGCACTGTCGGAGTTCCAGATCGAGGGGCGCGGGGTGAAGACCACGATCCCCTTCCACCGCCGCGTGCTCGCCGACGAGCAGTTCCGCTCGGGCGACGTGACGACCGACTTCGTCGAGCACTTCCTCGCCGGCGAGACGGCGCAGACCGCGAGGCCGTGAGGCCGTGAGCGCGGCGGGGGCGAGTGCGCCGCCGGGCGCCGGTCTACAATTGGAGGCGACGGCGGGCAATGCGGCCGGGACCGCGATCGGTGTCGAGGAGCGGCTCGTGTTCGGCCGTCAGACCGAGGGCCCCGGCCAGCTCGCCAACGATCCCGAGCTCTCACGCCACCACGCCGAGATCACTCGCCGGGCAGCCGGCGAGTACGTGCTCGAGGACCTCTCCTCCACCAACGGGACGTACGTCAACGGCGCGCGTCTGACGGAGCCGACCGTCCTCTCCCTCGGCGACACCATCGAGCTGGGAACGACCAAGCTCGTGGTACGCGCGCTGCCGGCGCCAGCCGCACCAGAGGTTGACGTGCGCGCAGCAACGGCAGTCACCGATGTGCCGGCGGCGATTCGCGCGCCCGCACCGCCACCCTCGCCCACCCCACCGACACCTCCAGCCACACCCCCCGCGCCGTCGCCCTCGCCCACCCCACCGACACCCCCACCCACACCGCCCGCGCGTCCGGCACCCACACCACCAGCCCCCCCGCCACAGACACCCCCACCCGCGCCTTCACCATCCGCGCCCATACCACCGGCACCCACTCCACCCACACCCTCGCCCACACCACCGGCACCCACTCCACCCACACCACCGGCACCCACTCCACCCACACCCTCGCCCACTCCACCGACACCACCGCCGCCTCCTCCCCCGCACCCGCCGCTCGACCTCCGCTTGAGGGTCGATCTGGAGCGCGCCGAGGCCGAGGTCGCGCTCGGGGAGGGGCCGTCTATCTGCCTGCGCCTGCAGGAGGGGGCCTGGCAGATCGTCGAGGGAGGCTCGCGATGAGCGAGGGTCCGATCGGAGGCGAGGTAACGCCGGCACAGCCGCTTGGCGAACCTCAGCTGACGAGAGTGAGAAGCGCGCAGCCGCCGAGCGAGGGCGAGCTGAGGATCCTCAGCGGACCGGGAGCCGGCGGCACGGCTCCGCTGATCGGCGGCACCGCGACGATCGGGCGCGAGCCGGAGTGCGATCTGCAGGTGCTCGACAGCGAGGTCTCGCGGTTGCACGCGAAGGTGACCGTGCGCGATGGCGTGGCCGCGATCGACGACCTGCACTCCTCCAACGGCACGTACGTCGACGGCGAGCGCATCCTCGCGCACACGACGCTCGCGCCGGGCGACCGCATCCAGATCGGCGAGGCGACGATCGAGCTCACCTCACCAGTGTTCGCTGGTGTCGCCGCGCGAATCGTGGCGCCTCAGGTCAGCGGCGTACGGGAGGTGCTCAGCCAGCGCTCGAGGCTGCTCACCGCAGAGTCCGGGACGCGCAAGTGGTGGACGCTCGCAGTGGTGCTGATCACGGTCTTCATGCTGCTGCTCGACGTCACGATCGTGGCCGTGGCACTGCCCACGATCTCCGGGGCGCTACGCCCGAGCTTCCCCCAGTTGCAGTGGATCGTCGACGCCTACGCGCTGATGCTGTGCTCGGTGCTGCTGACCGCCGGCATGATGGCGGACATCTACGGACGCAAGCGCGTACTGACCATCGGGCTGATCACCTTCACGATCGCCTCCGTCGTCTGCGCCCAGGCCCCGAACGCGACCGTGCTCGACTTCGCCCGCGGCGTGCAGGGCATCGGCGGGGCGACGATGTTCGCCTGCGCGCTAGCGCTGATCGTGCAGGAGTTCCCCGCCGGCGAGCGCGCCGTGGCGTTCGGCCTGTACGGGGCGGTCAGCGGCCTCTCGGTCGCGCTCGGCCCGATCGTCGGGGGCCTGCTCGTGCAGGGCATCGGCTGGCAGGCGATCTTCTATGTCAACGTGCCAATCGCGATCGTGGCCTTCGTGATCCTCCAGCGCAAGGTCGTCAACCTTCCTGGACCGCCAACACGGGTCGACTGGCCTGGCCTCTTCACCTTCTCCGGTGCGATGTTCCTGGCGGTTTTCGCGACGATCCGCGGCAACGACGAGGGCTGGACGAGCGCGCTGATCCTGGGCTGCTTCGGTGCGTCTGTGATCCTGTTCACCGCCTTCGTCGCGGTCGAGCGGCGGCGTAAGTTCCCGATGTTCGATCTGGGACTGTTTCGCAACCCGACCTTCGTCGGCTCCTCGGTGTCGGCCTTCGCCGTGTGCTTCTCGGTGCTCGCGCTGATCTTCTTCCTGACGACCTGGCTGCAGTCGATCCTCGGCTACTCCGCGGTGGGCACGGGCCTGCGGATGCTCGTGTTCACCGGGGCGGCGCTGTTGTTCGCGCCGCTCGCCGGGCGCATGAGCGGATCGGTCAGCCCCCGCGTCGTGCTCCCGCTCGGCCTAGCGCTGGTCTCCGTCGGGGTGCTCTCGATGACCGCCGTCAGCTCGACCTCGACGTGGACGGCGATCCTCCCCGGCCTGATCCTTACCGGGATCGGGCTCGGCCTGATGAACCCGACACTCGCTTCCACGGCGGTGTCGGTCGTCCCCCCTTGGCGCGGCGGGATGGCCTCGGGGATGAACAGCACCTTCCGAGAGGCCGGGACGGCATCCGGCATCGCCGTGGCCGGGACGCTGCTACAGCGTCAGGTGCGCATCGAAGTGCACAACGCGCTGGCCGGCTCGCCGCTGGCGTCGCTGGCGCATACCGCCGCCAACGCGATCTCGACCGGGGGCGCCCCCGAGCTCGTGCACCGCTCGCCCGCCGCGTTTCAACCTGGCCTTCTTGCCGTGGCACACCTGAGCTACGCGAGTGGCCTGCGCACGATCTTCGTGCTCGCTGCGATCGTCGCAGCGGTAGGCTGCCTCACCGCGTTTCTGCTCATCCGCCAGCGGCATATGCTCTACGCCGGAGAAGGTGGGCACTGAGATGACGAGGACGTCGCTCCGCGTCAACGTCCGTGGGATGCAGCGATGACGGCTAGATCGAGATCGAGGGCACGACCATGACTGACGAGCACGACCGCGACCCTGAGAAGACGGTGATCCGAAAAGTCGTCCCCGAGGCGACGGCGGTCCGCAACGTCGACCCCGGGACCACGCGTGTGCGCGAGGTCGCCTCCGGCCAGGGATCCCCGGCGACGCCACCCCCCGAGAAGTCCGGCCTGCTGAACAGGCTCGCCGGTCTCTCCGATCGCCACCCGGGACGAATCCTGGCCGGAATCGGGGTCTTCTTCGTGATCGCAGTCGCGTTCGGCGCGCCGGTCGCCGGGATGCTCCACGCCAACAATCCGTTCAACGACCACTCCTCCCAGAGTGTGGTGGTCGACAAGGTGATCGGCAACGCGACCAGCGAACGGCCAGGTGCTCAGGTGATCGCGCTCGTCACCCCGCCGGGAGGTGTGGGCGCACCGGGCTCCCGCGCGCTGGTTGCGCGCGTCGCCGCCGAACTCCGCCAGGACCCCACCGTCACGCGGACGCTCACGTACTACACCACCGGCAGCCGCTCATTCGTGGCGCGCGACGGGCGCTCGACCTACGTGGCGGCGTTCTTCAAGAACGTGTCGGACAACGGCGCCTCCGAAGCCGCCGAACGGCTCTTGGAACGAGTGCAGCGGCCGCCCACAGTGCTGCTCGGCGGGCCCGCGGTCGCAAGCGAGCAGCTCGGCAGCGAGGTCGGCAAGGATCTCGGCAAGGCCGAGGGGCTGGCGTTCCCGATCCTCTTCATCCTCTCGCTGTTCGTCTTCCGTGGTGTCGTGGCAGCGCTGATGCCGCTGTTCGTCGGCGGCATCACCGTCATGACCACCTTCCTGGCGCTTCGCGTCGTCAACTCGTTCCTGTCGCTCTCGCAGTTCGCGCTGAACGTCGTCATCGGCCTCGGACTTGGGCTCGCGATCGACTACAGCCTGTTCGTGGTCTCCCGCTACCGCGAGGAGCGGGCGAAGCTCGGTCTCGACGGGTTGCCCCCGACGAGCGACGGTGCGTCCCCGCCTGTTCGACGGCGGGCCACCGCACGCGGCGGGCGCGGCTGACCCCCGCGGCGCCGAACGCGAGGCGCTGCACCGGGCGATCCGCACAGCCGGGCGCACGATCTCCTACAGCGCCATCACCGTAGCGCTCGCGCTCGCAACACTGTGCGTCATCCCGATGCCGTTCATGGTCTCGATGGGGCTCGGCGGCGCGATCACGGCGCTGGTCGCCGTGACGGTTGCGCTCCTCGCCCTGCCGGCGCTGCTCGCGGTGCTGGGGCCGCGGATCAACTCGCTTGCGCCCGCGCGCTGGCAGCGCGCCGCGCGGCGGACCGCCACTCAGCAGGAGGACGGGCCGTGGTATCGGCTCTCCCAGACGGTGATGCGGCGGCCGGTGCCGATCGCGACCGCGTGCGTGGTCGTGCTGCTCGTCCTGGGCCTCCCGTTCACGGGGATCAAGTTCATCGGTGTTGACGCAAGCGGAGTGCCGAAGGGCCTGTCCGCGCGCACGGTCGACGACACGCTGCTGAGCGACTACTCTACGGACGCCTCTTCGCAGATCACCGCGCTCGTGAAAGCACCCCCGAGCGCGGGAGCGCAGATCGCCGCGCTCACGGCGCAGGTCCGCGAACTGCCCGGCGCGCTGCCGGCGGGCGGCCCTGCGACCCCGCTGCGCGGCGGTTACTGGACATTTGCAGTGCTGCCGGCGCAGCGTCCGCTGGCGGCTGAGACGCTCAACCTGGTCAAGGACATCCGTGCCCACAGTGGCCTGAGAATCGAAGCCGGCGGAACCACCGCGCAGTTCCTTGACCAGAAAGCGACGATCTACGGTCTACTGCCGGTGGTTGCGCTCATCCTCTGTGTGCTCACCTTCATCGTCCTGTTCCTGATGACCGGCTCGGTGGTGCTCCCGCTCAAGTCGCTGCTGATGACCTTCCTGTCGCTGAGCGCCGCATTCGGGGTGCTCGTCCTGATCTTCCAGGACGGGCACCTGCAGGGTCCGCTCGGCTTTCAGAGCCTGCACGCGATCGACATCTCCCAGCCGATCCTGATCTTCGCGATCGCATTCGGCCTCTCCAGCGACTACACCGTGTTCCTGCTGACACGGATCAAGGAGGCTCGCGACGCCGGCCACCCGAACAAGGAGTCGGTCGCAATCGGCCTCGAGCGCACTGGCCGGATCGTGACTCAGGCGGCTGTCCTGTTCTGCGTCGCGATCGGCGCTTTTGCGACCTCCTCGATCGTGTTCATCAAGGAGGTCGGAGTCGGCATCGCGGTTGCTGTACTGATCGACGCGACGATCGTCCGCGCGCTGCTCGTGCCCTCGCTGATGGCGCTGCTCGGGGAGCGCAACTGGTGGGCGCCCGGGCCACTGCGCCGCCTGCACGAACGCATCGGACTGGGCGAGGAGTAGCCGGCTCGATGAGCCGCACCGAAGACAGCTTCCTTCAGGCTCTGCGATGACCGGCCTGCGATCGATCACAGGACCCCGACCCGGGGACAGCGTCGAGATCGATCGCGAGCTCATTATCGGCCGCGAAGGCGACGTCGCGATCAACGATCCCGAGGCGTCACGTCGGCACGCGGCCGCGCGTCCCGTGCCGCAGGGTGTCGAGCTCGAGGATCTCAGCTCTCAGAACGGAACGTTCGTGGATGGGAGGCGCATCGCGGGCAAGGTGACGCTCACCGAGAGCGCTGCGGTGCGCGTTGGCGCGACCGAGCTGAGAATCGAGATCGCGCTGCCCGAGGTGACCAGGGTCCGCCCGATCGCGCGGCCGACAGACGCTGGCCCGATCCCTGCGGTTCAGACGACGGTCCTGCGTAGCGCACCTGGACCGCGGTCCGTCGCCCAGCCACCGCAGAGAGTTGCCGAGGAGCAACCCTCGCGCAGGCGGCGAGGTCCGTTGATCGGTGCCGGCGTCAGCACCGTCGTCGTGATCGTGGCCCTGGCCGCGATCCTGCTGTTGGCGGGCGGCTCGAGCAAGACGGCGCAGGCGAATCCGTACTGCGACGCGCACTTCTCGGGTTGGATCAAAGATGGATTCCCCGAGCCTCCGATGATCGTCAGCCACGACGGCGTGCTGAACACGACGCTCACCGCGACGACGTACACGATCAACGTCGACCACCACACCTACCAGGGGATGGAGTACGACGGCAGCACGCCGGGGCCAACGCTCGTGATCTGTCGCGGCGACGTCGTGCACGTGAACCTCGTCAACAAGCTGCCGCTGCCGACCAACCTGCACGTCCACGGCCTGCACGTCAGCCCCGAAGGCGACAGCGACAACGTCTTCATCAGCGTCGACCCGCTCCAGCAGTTCCACTACACCTACCAGATCCCGCTCGACCAGTCGACCGGAACGGACTGGTACCACCCCCACTACCACCCGTTTGTGGATGCGGAGACCACCGCGGGGATGCTCGGCGGGATCATCGTCGAGGGCGGACTCGACAACGTCATGCCCAACATCCCGCAGCGGCTGATCATCATCCACGGCGGCAAGCCCACCCCGCCGGGCGGCAAACCGCTTCCGATCCCCGGCGTGAAGCCGGGTCAGGTCGTCCATGCGCCGCCCAGTCCCGGTCCGTCCGAGCTGCTGGTCAACGGGGTCTATCAGCCGACCCTGCACATCCGCCCCGGGGAACTGCAGCGGTGGCGGATCGTGAACGCCACCGGCGAGCGGTTCGTGAAACTGGCCCTGCCGGGTGTGACCTTCGAGGTGCTCGCGTACGACGGCCAGACGCTGCGTTACATGCGCCCCGAAAAGCAGATCCTGATGGGCCCGGGAGAGCGTGTCGAGGTGCTCGTGCGCGGCGAGCCCCCCGGCAGCTACACGCTGAACTCGATCCCGTTTCAGCCCTGCTTCAAGGGCTGCTTCGATCCCTTCGGCGGGGTGCCTGAACACGGCCGGAACTTCGGCTTCCATGTGCTGGTGAACGTTATCTCCTCGGGGACCCCGGAGAACGTGCCGCTGCCGACTGGGCCGATCGGCAACCCGCCCGACCTGCGCCACGCCCACGTCGACGTCTACCGCACGATCGTGATGGCCAGGGTGAAGTCGACTTCGCCCACCCACGGGCCCACGTTCCCCCTGAACGGGAAACTGTTCGACCCCAATCGGGTCGACATCACAATGGCGCTGAACTCCGTCGAGCAGTGGACGATCAAGAGCCCCGACACGGCAGTGAACGACGAGTGGCACAACTTCCACATCCATACCAACCCGTTCCAGGTGATCGCGATCGACGGCCGGCCCCTGAACTGGATCGACTGGCAGGACACGGTGAACATACCCGCCGGTGGCTCGGTTACAATCCGCATTCATCCGATCGACTTTACCGGGAAGTCGGTGTTCCACTGCCACGTCGACTTCCACGAGGACAACGGGATGATGGGCGTCTTTCAGATCGTCAAGGACCCGCCCGCCTCCGAGGTCGACGTCGACCGGGTCATGTACATGGCTCCGCCGGGGGCCAAGACGGTCCTCCCGCTCTACAAGAGCACGCTGGCGCTGGCCACGATCGACCCCAAAGTAGCCTGGGAGGTCGGCCTGGGCTGGTGCAACGAAAAGGGCCAGGCCTACGACAGCACCAGCGCGATCTCCAGCCCCAGCGTGGCCTCCTGAGCGCCCCAGCCTGAGCGCCCCAGCCGGGATCGGCGACGGGTCCGACGACGCTACCGTCTGAGATCCCGGCCCCGGGTGGGTACCCCGACGGTTGGCGGGTCGTTGAGGTCGGTCTTTGAGGTGAGAGGGTCCCGCTGCTATACCCAGATCGCCGCGACCGTCACCCCACGAGCACCGCGCCGCGCGCCTCCAGGTCGAACTCCTCGATCCCGGGAATCAGCTCGAGCGCCTGCGCCAGCGTGACCCCGTTCTCGTCGAACAGCCCCTCCTCCTCCCACTTCTTCGGGTCGAGGCTGATCACCTGCGGGTTGATCGCCCGCGAGGGGTCGGGGGGATCGGGTAGGTGCTTCGCGGCCATGTGGAAGTACCACACCGCCAGCGCCTGCAGGATCTCGACCTTCTTCTTCGCCCGCTCGACCATCGTGTCCAGGTCGAAGTCTTCTCCCAGCTCGTGGTAGGCGGTCAGGAACGGCTGGAAGTCCGTCGACTGGACGCCAACACCCTCGAACTTGCGGTGATCGATCTGGTTCCAGTCCTTGAATAGCTCCTGCACCCGCTGGAGCAGCGGGACGAAGGTGTCGAACACCTCCATCACCTCGCCGAGATCGTCGAGCTGGGTCATCTTGTCGTGCAGGAACAGAAAAGCGAGCGTCGAGAAGTAGGCGATGTTGTCGTTCAGGAACTTGCACATCATCACCTGCGGGTTGCCGAAGCACTGGTACTGGTCCCGGTACAGCCACAACCCGGGCTCGAACAGCTGGCCGAAGAAGAAGTTGTAGAAGTCCAGCCGCTCCTCGATGTCCTCGCCGTCGAGGTCGCGCTGGATCAGGTCGCCCCCGAAGCTGTTCAGGTAGGCGATGAAGTCCGATCCCGGCGAGTAGAGCGGATCGATGAAGCAGGCGGCCTCACCCGCCAAGCACCAGCGGTCCATCGAGTAGACCTGCGACGAGGCGTAGGAGAAGTCCTCGACCACGAGGAAGTCCTGGACCTCCTCCAGACGGCCCTCGAGCGCCTTGTACAGCTGGGGCTCGTGCTTGCGCAGCCACTCGAACAGCTTCGGGAACTCGTTGATCTCCTCGAACGGGTGAAAGCGCGGATCCGCCACCAGGCCGATGCTGATCGGTCCGGGCTTCAGCCGGATCAGCCACACCCAGTACCCCTCGCCGATCAGGTGGGAGGTAGCGTCCTTGCGCACGCCGGGCTCCCAACCCTGCGCCTTCCACTCCTCGTCGTCGGTCCAGTCCTCGTAGTCCATCCCGCCCTTCAGCCGGAACCAGACGGCGTTGACGTGATGACCGGTCTCCGTCTGCAGGCCGAGCTTGCGCCGCAGCAGGTTGAACCGCCCGGTCGCGTCGACGACCCAGCGCGCAGAGACCTCCTTCGTCTCACCCTCACAACTCAACGTCACCCTGTGCTCCGATGAAGGATCGATCTCCACGTCCTCGACCCGCCAGCCACGGAACGCGTCCGCCCCTCGCGAGAGCGCTCGATCGAACAGCGCGTTCTCGAAGACACCGCGATCGATCTGGTGGGTGAAGACTCGCCGACGGACCGCGGATTCGCTGTGGGTGGGTGGTGTCGAGAACTCGACGCGGCGGGTAATGTCGCTGTTGTCCCCCGCGGGCAGGAAGAACCGCAGGCCCAGCTTGCGGATGTGCTCCTGCTCGAGGTGCTCGGCCATGCCGACCTTGTTGCGGTAGTAGTAGGCGCCGACCTCGACGCTCGACTCCCCGACCTTGAACGCCGACTCCGGCGCCGGCTCGGCCCGCTTGTCGGTCACCAGCACCTTGGTCTGCGGCCGCGCCAGCATCAGCTGGTTGGCCAGTGACAGCCCCGCCAATCCGCCGCCGAGAATCGCCACGTCGTAGCGGTCCTGGGGCACGCGGAACGCCTTCATCTCCGGCACCGAGGCCGTACGCTCACTCATCTTGTCTCCTTGCGTGTATTGGGACGAGCTCGACGATCACGCGGAGAGTACCGCGAGAACCTCCTCGCCGAGTTGCGCGCCTGTGCCCGAACCGAGCACCTGACCGTCCCCGTCGACGACGACGGCCGCGGCCTCCTTGTCGACACCGCTCAGCCCGTACTCGTCGACGACCGAGCCGGGCCAATCCATCAACATGACCACGTCCTTGGCCGCATCCGGCCCCGGGTCCTTGCCCGCCGCTCGAAGGTCGGCTTCCTGGCTCTTGACCGCCTCCTCGAAGGCTTTCTTGAGCTGGCTCTTGACCAGGATCCGCGCCGCTCGCGGCGCGGCCCGCAGATCGGACACGCCGACGATGACGACTTCGTCCGGGCCGTGGGTCTGGCGGATCTTGCTGATCCCCTGCTTGATCTGCTCGGCGCTCTCGCGTCCGCCGAACACCACCACCACGCGCTTGCCGCGGTAGTCGCTCAGCGAGACCGAGTGCCCGAGGATGTGGTCGAGGGTGAAGTCAGGGGCGACGGCGGGGAGTTGGTCGATGGGCACCTGCG
This sequence comes from uncultured Solirubrobacterales bacterium, assembly GCA_963706545.1. GTDB lineage: Bacteria > Actinomycetota > Thermoleophilia > Solirubrobacterales > Solirubrobacteraceae > Palsa-744. The sequence goes on along the minus strand of OY970161.1, from coordinate 2,958,534 downwards.
TACCTCCGGTTCTGGTCTGTTTGACGGTTGCTCAGCAGTTGTGATCGGTGTCTTGGAGCTGTGCCCGAGACAGCCGTCTCGACACCGGCTCTGCGCAGCGGGAGGACCGCCGTAATGCCGCCGGCTCCCGCCCCGATGACGAGATGACTCGCACGGTTAGCTGACCGCCAGTGCCGCGCCCTGCGCCTGGAGGTCGAACTCCTCGACTCCGGGGAGCAGCTCGCGAGCCTGGGCAAGCGTCATCCCGTCCTCGGCGAACAGCCCGTCCTGCTCCCAGCGCTCGGGGCTCAGGCTGATTGCGAGCGCCTCGATCGGCCTGTTCGGGTCCGGCGGGTCGGGCAGGTGCTGTGCGCCCAGGTGGAAGATGTAGACCCCCATCGCCTTCAGGAGCTTGATGTTCTCTAGCGCCCGCTGGCGGAACTCCTCGCCACTGAACGGGACGGTGAGGTCCCGCTGGCGGCCGACCATCGCCTCGAACTGCTTGGTGAACACCGACACGCCCTCGAACTTGCGCTGATCGATCTGGTGCCATTCCCGACAGAAGTCCTGGATGCGACCGAGCAGCGGGATGATGGTCTCGAACTGGTCGACGACGAGCCCGAGCTCGTCGAGGTCGGTCATCTTGTCGTGCAGGAACAGGAAGGCGAGCGTGCAGAAGTAGGCGGTGTTGTCGTACATCAGCTTGGCCAACATCACCTGGGCGTTGCCGAACAGCTGGTACTGGTCCTTGTAGAGATTGATCGTTGGTTCAAACAACCTGAAGAAGAAGAAGTTATAGAACTCTGCGCGCTCTTCGATGTCCTCGCCGTCGAGGTCGCGCTGGATCAGGTCGGCGCTGAACGTGTTCGTGTAGGCGATGAAGTCGGAGCCCGGCGAGTAGAAGGCGTCGATGAACCCGGCGGCCTCCCCCACGAGCGTCCAGCGCTCATCTGAGAACACCTGTGTCGAGGCGTAGGAGAAGTCCTCGATCACGAGGAAGTCCAGCACCTCGTCGCGGCGGGCCTCGATCGCGGCGCCGAGCTGTGGCTCGTACTCTTTGAACCACTCGAGCAGGCGGTCGAAGTCGTTGATCCGCTCGAACGGGTGAAAGCGCGGATCCGCGCACACGCCGATGCTGTGGGCGCCGGAGCCGAGCGGGATCAGCCACACCCAGTAGCCGGCGTCGACGAGGTGGACGGTGGCGAGCGCCCGGAAGCCACGCTCGTCCACGCGGTTGATCCACTCCTCGTCGTCGCTCAGTGACTCGATGTCGAAACCGTTGGCAAGCCGGAACCAGGAGGCGTTGATGTGGTGGCCGGTGTCGGCCTGCAACTCGAGCTTGCGCCGCAGGATGTTGGCGCGCCCGCTCGCGTCGACGACCCACCGCGCGGTGACCTCGACCTCCCCCCCGCTGTTGTGTTCCAGCTTGAGCCTGTGGCCATCCGCGCCCAGCTCGACCTCGTTCACGCGCAGACCTCGGAACGCATCCACGCCGAGCTTCAGGGTACGGTCGAACGCCTCGTTCTCGAAGCGCCCGCGGTCGATCTGGTGGTTCCAGTAGTTGTCAGGCGTGACGTACTCGACGCGACGGGCGATGTCGGTGTTATCGCCAGCCGGGAAGAAGTAGCGCAGGCCCGCCTTGCGCAGATGCTCCTGCTCGAGGTGATCGTCCATCCCGCACTTCTCGCGGAAGAAGTACGCGCCGACCTCGACGGTCAACTCGCCGACCTTGAAGGCCGCGTCCGGCGCCGGATCGGGGCGCTTCTCGGCGATCAGGATCGATGTCTCCGGGCGCAGGCGCTTCATGTGCAGCGCAAAGGTCAACCCCGCCAAGCCGCCGCCGAGAACCGCTACGTCGTAGTGCGGCTTGGGGGCACGGATCGACTTGAGCTCGAACTGGGATGCCGAGCGAGCGTCCATCGTTTCTCCTTACTTCCGGATTGGGTAGGTCGGCGCGAGGCTCACAGAGTAAGGCTTTCTCGGGGTCGCCCTCAGTCCGCCCGCATCTTCTTGCATGGCCAGCCCACGGTCAAGGCACGCGCGATAGGACGACCGGCCCCGCGTCGGGGATACGCCGGACGCGCTCACGTCGGCAGCGCCATGTCTTTGACCTGCATCCGCCACCCGATCGGCGCGGAGAGCGTGAAGGCGGTGTTCCGCAGCGCCTGGGCCGGGCGACTTTCGAGCGCCCCGGCGCGCGCCAACCGCCACGCCATCGTCTGAAAGTGAGCCGCGCGGGCGATCCGCGGTCGCTCGTACTCGCGCAGCGCCGCTTCGAGATCGCCGCCGTCCCGACCGAGCACGCGGCCGATCGCTAGGGCGTCCTCGAGCGCCTGCGCCGCCCCCTGTCCGACGGCGAACGTCATCGGGTGGGCGGCATCGCCCAGCAGCGTCACGCGCCCCCGGCCCCACTGCTCGTCCGGTGGACGGTCGAAGACATCGGTGCGGAAGATCGACTGCTCGCTGGTGGCGTCGATCACCCGGTGGACCGGGTCGGCGAAGCCGGCGAACCGCTCGTGCACCGCCTGCCTGGTCTGACCCGGTGCATCCTGGCGGCCGGGCTCGCTCGTGACGATGCCCTCCCAGCTCAGGCGCTCGGGCCCGGAGCGGAAGATGACGAACTTCGCTCCGGAGCCCCACCACGCGACGAAGTCGACCGACGGAGCGATCGCCTCGTCGTAGGGCACGTTCGCGCGCCACATCGTGAGACCCGAGTGCCGCGGCTCCTGCGCGCCGAGCAGCTGGGTGCGAATCGTCGATTCGATCCCGTCGGCGCCGATCAGCACGTCCCCCGACTCGTCTGCGCCCTCCGAGAGCGAGACTCGGACGGTGCCGTTCGTCTGCTCGAAGCCCTCGACGTGGCAGCCGGTCCTGACCGACTCTCCCCCGCCACCAACCAGCGCGCTGTGGAGGTCGGGCCGGTTGATCCCGCAGACGGGAGCGCCGAGGCGGCGCGCCATCTCCTCCAGCGGCCAGCGCGAGAGGAGCCGCCCGCGCGCGTTGCGCTGCTCGAAGCAGCTCAAGACGGCACCACGCCGGCGGACCTCGGCGCCGATGCCGAGCCTGTCGAGGATCGCCATCGCGTTGGGCCACAGCGTGATCCCAGCTCCGAGCTCGACCTTGGCCAGGTCGGCCGCACGCTCCAGCACCACGAGCTCAACGTCGGCGGGGCGCAGTGCGATCGAGGTTGCAAGACCCCCGATCCCAGCCCCAACCACGACTACCCTGGTCACGCGGGCGAAGCTACCAGATAGGCGGCTTAGCCGCGCGGGACGACCGGCAGCACGATGTGCGAGGCGTGGTCGCAGTCGTGCAGCACGCGCTGGGTCGCCGAGCGCAGATCCCCGGGCCCGTCCTCGCCCAGCGTTCGCCCGGTGTTCGGATTGCGATCGAAGCGCGGGAAGGAGCTGCTCGTTATGGCCAGGCGCACGCAATGGCTGGCGAGGAACAGATTGCTGGTCGCGACGAGGTCGATCGTGTACCGGTAGACGCGCTCCGGCTCGATCGCGACCGGCCGCTCATACCCGTCGCGGTAGCGAGCGCGGACGATGCCCTCGGCGAGGATGCGCGAGAACCCGTCCGGGTCCACGTCGGAGAGCTTGGCCACGAAGTCCGTGTCGGGTGCGCTGCTCGCCGCATACAACACGACTGTCAACGGCCCCGTGACCTCCAGCGGGCGCTCGAGCGGGGCCGATGTGTACACGAGCACGTCCTCGCGCTGCTCGACGCCGCGCTGGTCCATGGGGCCCGAGTTGGTACGCATGAACGCCGCCGGCAGCGAGGTCGGGCCGCCGACCGTCGGCGCCGGGTCGGCTGGGTCGTAGACGTAACCGTCGGGCGGCTCGGCGTCGGGTGCTCGCTCGGAAAGGCTCCCCTCCACCCGCGCTGCCTCACCTTCAGAGTGCAGGAACCAGCGTTGCGCCACGGCCCGGCGCAGAGGCCACTCCTGCTCGTCGCGCCACACGTTCTCGCCCATCACGAAGATCCGCACCGGCGCCACGGGTTCGACTTGCTTGCGAGTGGACTCGTGCCCGAGCTCGCGGGCGCGCTTGCGCTCGGACTCGCCGTCGAACAGCTGCTCGCCCAGGAACTCCAGCTGCGCGGCGAGCACGTCGACGCCGTCCTGCGGGGCGAACGGCTTGAAGGAGTGGTCCGGGTAGGCGCCGTAGGTGCTGCCGTGCGCCCACGGGCCGACGAGCAGCCGGGTGTGCGTGCGAGCCCGCTCGCTACCCCCTTCAGCCCGCATCCGCATGAAGTTCTCGAGCGTGCCGCCGAGGAAGATGTCATACCAGCCGCCGACGTTGAAGGCCGGCACGCGCACCTCGCCGTAGCCTGCGTCGATCGACAGCGCGCGCCAGTAGTCGTCGAGGACCGAGTGTTCGAGCCACTCGCGGTAGAAGTGCCCGCTCGGGCACTGCTCGAGCAGCGGTGCGCTCCCCAGGGGCAGGTGCCTGTACTGCTCCTCCATCCGCACGCGCTTGCCGCGTCCGGCCATGATCTGCACCCAGAAGAGATTGAAGCCGAGCTGGAACGCGCCGCCCTGGTAGACCCACCCGTCGAAGTAGTTGCTGCCGATCGCGATCGGCGTGATCGCGCGTAGATGCGGCGGCTGCGCGGCAGCCGCCAGCCACTGCGTCGCCGCCGTGTAGGAGCGTCCGGCCATCGCCACCGCGCCGCTGCACCACTCCTGGGCGGCGACCCACTCGACCGAGTCGTACCCGTCGGCGCGCTCGGCACGAAACGGATGAAACTCACCTTCGGAGCCGTGTCGGCCGCGTACGTCCATGCACACGAGCGCGAGTCCCGCCTGCGTGGTGCGCTCGGGGTCGAGGATCGCCGGCAGCGTCGGTCCGAACGTGCGGTCGTAAGGCGTACGGCCGAGCACCGCCGGGACCAGACCGCCACCCTCGGGGCGGTAGACGTCGGCGCGCAGCAGCACCCCATCACGCATCGGCACGGCGACGTCGCGTTCGACGATCATCCCCGCCCCCTCAGCGTCCCACCACGTTGCGCTCGGCGATCACGCCTGGCCCTCAGCGTCCCGCTAGGCGCCGCCGGCCAGCGAGCCCAGCAGCTCGACCGGGTGCTCGCGGCCCTCGATCGCCGCCGCCGTCTGGGCGCCCGACAGCAGGCAGCGGATGCTGCCGGTGCCGGGGTGGGTCCAATGCCCAGCCAGGTACAGCCCCTCGACCGGCGTGCGGTAGTCCAGGCGCTTGGGGACCGTCTGGTCGGGCGTGTTCTCCCACCCGTACGCCGCGCCCTGCTCGGCCAGCGTGTAGCGCTGGAAGGTTTCGGGGGTCGCGCTGTCGGCGAACGTGAGCGCCTCGCGGTAGCCGGGCAGCGTCCGCTCGACGGCCTCCAACATCAACTCCGTGTAGCGCGGCTTGGCCTGCTCCCACGGCTCGCCGATGTCGTACGCCATCAGACTACTGAAGACGACCACGTGCTCGCCCTCGGGCGCCAGCGTGGGGTCGTGCATCGTCGGCACACTGAACCACGTGCCCCCGAGCGCTCCCTGCAGAACGCCGTCGAAGTTGGCGTCGTGGTCGCCGCTCGGGTACACGAAGTGCTCGTGCGAGAGGCCGTGCGCCGCCGGGTCCAGGCGGGCCGCCGAGAACAGCACGAACGCCGAGACCGACGGTCGCATCCTCCCCAGGCGCCGGCGGAAGCGCTCCGGCAAGGCCTCCGCCGGCAGCAGCCGCTCGAACGTTTGGCGCGCATCGGCGTTGGACACCACCACCTCGGCCGCAAGCCGCTCGCCGCCGTTCAGCTCCACGCCTGCCACGCGTCCGTCGGCCAACTCAATCGCCGTCGCGGTCCTCGACAGCAGGACCTCGCCTCCGTTCTCCTCGACGCACTTCGCCAGCGCGTCGGCGAGGCTCTGGAAGCTGCCCCGCACGTACAGCGGGCCCGGATCGAGGAGCGCCATCAACGCGCCGCTGTAGGCCATGAACGCGGTACGCCCCGGCGGCAGCCCGAGGTAGGGCCACTGCGCGCCACACACCGCCTTCGCGAGCGGATCCTTGATGTGTTCGTCGAGCACGTCGGCGAGCGTGGCGCGGCGGTACTTGAACAGCATCGGCAGCTGCGCCTTGACCGCGTCGAGGTCGCTCAGGCCGACGCGCGGCGGCGGGGCCTGCGACTCGCGGGTGCTCTGCGCACACGTCTCCACGAAGCGCGCCACCCCGTCCGCCTCGTGCGGGAACTGCTCGGCGAGGTAGCTCTTCAGCGCCTCCACTCCCACCGGCAGCGTCCAGCGCTCGCCGCCGATGTCGCAGCCGAAGCAGTCCTCCGCGCGCAGCAGCTCGACCTCTCCGGCGATGCCCAGTGCTGTCAAGTAGAAGTCGAGGAACTCGATGTTGAACCCCTGGGCGGTGACGTGGATCGCCGGGTCGAAGGTGTAGGGCCCGCGGCGGAACGCGCGCGCGTTGCCGCCCGGCCCGTCTTCGCGCTCGACCAGCGCTACCCGGCGCCCGGCCTTTGCCAGACACGCCGCGGCAGACAGGCCGCCGAGGCCGGCGCCGATGACGACCACGTCGTACCGTTCGGCGGCGGGCGTGGCCGCTGGGGATTTCTCGCCGGCGGGTGAGGTCACTGCTGGCCCTCACCGATGGGCGCGATCACCGTGAGCCTGTCGCCTGAGGGTGCGTCCCCTGTGGGCCTATCCCCAGTGGACGCCGCCATCAAGCGCCGGCGCGCTCGAGGAACTTTGCGAGCTTCTTGGGCGAGTCGGCTGAGAGCACCTCGGCCTCCGGTTCGATCTGGCGCACGAGGCCGCCCAGCACGCGCCCCGAGCCCAGCTCGAGAAACGAGGTCACGCCGGCATCGAGCAGCGTGCGCACGCAGTCGGCCCACCGCACCGGGCTCGTGATCTGCGCCGTGAGCGCCTCGCGGACCCCGCCTGCGCTGTCCACCACCGTCGCGGACGCGTTCGACACCAGCGGCGGGTTCGGGTCCTGCCACTCGAGGCCCCCCATCGTCTCGGCCAGGGCGCTCTGGACCGGCTCCATCAGCTCGCTGTGGAACGCCGCTCCGGCCCGCAGGCGGATCGCCTTTTCCGCGCCGGCCTCCTTGGCAAGCTCGAGCAGCTTTTCGACGGCGTCCTCCTCGCCCGAGACGACGATCTGCGTTGGCGTGTTGAGATTCGCGGGGGCGACGATGCCTGCGGCGCGCGCGGTCTCGCACAGTCCGTCCACCTGCTCGGCGGGCAGGCCAATCACCGCCCCCATCGCGCCGGGGCGCTGGGACTGGATCTCTTCCATGCGCCGGCCGCGCTCGGAGACGAGCACGATCCCGTCGGCGGCGCTCAAGCAGCCGGCGGCGACCGCCGCGGTGTACTCACCGAGGCTGTGCCCGGCGACGTAGTCCGCCTGCACTCCAGCCTGGCGGGCCAGCTCGGTCATCGCCATCGAGACCGCGAACAGGGCGGGCTGGGCGACCTCCGTGCGCGTCAGCTCCTCCATCGGTCCCTCCAGGCAGAGCGTGCGGATGTCCAGTCCCGAGGCATCCTGCGCCGCCTTGAAGCAGCCCTCCATCACCTCGGGATGCGCCTCGAGGATTTCGGCTCCCATCCCAACGCGGTGTGAGCCCTGCCCTGGGTAGAGAAAGGCGACCTTGCTCATCGCCGGGCACATTACCCACCCGAGACTCGCCGTGCTTGAAGGTGTCGTAGGATGGCCGCCATGTCAGATAGCCCGAGCCACTTCGACGTTGCGACCCTCGGCGGCCCGGCGGGCCTGACGCTCGGTTTGCAGCTGCCTGAGCAGCTGGTCCCCAGACGCTTCCGGCCCCCGGCGCACCGAACGGCGGTCGCCAGTGCCTGAGCCCAAGCTCAAGGACCGCGTCGCGCTGGTGACCGGAGGCTCGCGCGGCATCGGCCGCTCGATCGCTGAAGTGCTCGCCGCCGAAGGGGCTGCGGTGGCCGTGAACTACCGCTCGGGCGAGGCGCAGGCGCAGGAGGTGGTGCAGGCCATCACTCAGGCCGGGGGGCGGGCCGCGGCCGTGGGCGGCGACGTCTCGGAGTATGAGCAGGCCGAGGCGGTTGTGGCCAAGACCGTCGCGCAACTCGGCGGCATCCACATCCTCGTCAACAACGCCGGCATCTCCAAGGACGCCCTGATCTACAACATGGACCCTGGGGAGTGGCTCGACGTGATGCGGGTCAACTTCGGCGGCACGTTCAACTGCACCAAGGCGTCGCTCGAGCCCTTCATGTCCCAGCGCGAAGGAGCCGTCGTCAACATCTCCTCGGTGATGGGCGAGCGGGGCTGGACCGGCGAGTCCAACTACGCGGCCTCGAAGGGCGCAATCAACGCGTTCACACGCTGCTGCGCGGTCGAGTTCGCCCGCTTCGGGATCCGCGTCAACGCCGTACTCCCCGGCTTCGCGCCGACCGACATGGTCGCGGGGCTGATGGACAAGGACGGCGGCAAGGGCATCTCCAAGCAGATCCCGATGAAGCGGTTCGCGACCGTCGAGGAGGTCGCGCGCACGGCCGTGTTCCTGGCGGGACCCGACTCCAGCCACATGACCGGGGCGCTCCTTACGGTCGACGGCGGCGTCTCCGCGCAGGTGGGCATCGGCAAGCCGCTCTGAGTGCCTCGGGACGTGCTGACGGTCGCGGCGGAGTCTCCACGGATGTGGGGCACTCTGAGCGCTTCGAGGCGGCGGCGACGACCTACCTGCCGGTCCCGCGGGCCATCATCTAGTATCGCGACAAACCAGCGACACAGGAGCGTGGACATGGCGGACGTCGACAGTGCAGTGAAGGAAGCGGTGGTCGAGGCGCTTGCGCTTGACGACGACGAGGTGACACCCGAGGCGACCCTGATGGAGGAGCTCGGCGCCGAGTCGATCGACCTGCTTGACATCCTGTTTCGGATCGAGAAGAGCACCGGCGTCAAGATCGAGGCGTCGGACCTTGGGGACTACATCCAGGGAGGCATCTCCGACGATGAGTTCTCCGACGAGAACCAGGTCATCAGCGAGGTAGGTGCCGAGCAGCTGCACAAGGTGATGCCCCAGACCGATCCGGCGGACCTTGCGGGCAAGCTGAAGGCGGACGAGGTGATGACCCTGTTCACGGTCCAAAACCTCGTCGAGATGGTCTCCTCACGTGCCGACGGCGCCTCTGGCTAAGGCCCTCGGTGCGCTTTCACCTGATCGATCGCGTCGACTCCTACGAGCCGTCCAAGTCCGTCAGGGCACGTAAGCTCACGTCGCTGAGCGAGGACTTTTGGGAGGAGGACGACGGCGGGGGGCTGGCGATGCCTCCCCCGTTCGTGCTCGAGGCGCTCTGCCAGGCGGCGACCTGGCTGATCATGATCTCCACCGAGCGCGCCAAGCGCGCGGCGCTACTCTCGATCGGCTTGGTCGACTGGTACGGGGCTGTCCGGCCGGGTGACGTGCTGGAGATGGTCGGTGATGTCGGCTCGTTCGGCGCGGAGACAGCGGTCGTCTCGGGGCACGTGAGCGTCGAGGGCCAGACGGTGCTCGAGGCGCAGGACGTCATGTGCGCCCTGATCGACGCGGACACGCTGGCCGACCTCGACGACACTCGGCGGCTGCAGGAGCTGTTGACCCGGGGCGGGGCGGACTGATGCGCCGCGTCGCCGTCACGGGGATCGGCGCGGTCACCCCCGTGGGTCGCGACGCTCCGAGCACGTGGGCGGCGCTGAAGGCCGGCCGCTCGGGCGTCGGGCCGATCACGACCTTCGACGCGAGCACCTACCCGGTGCGCATCGCCGGCATGGTCGAGGACTTCGACCCCGCCCAGCTCCCCGACCGCCACCTGATGCGTCGCCTGCACCGCGGCGCCGCGTTCGGCCTCGCGGCCGGCGTCGAGGCGGTGCGGGCCGCCGCGATCCCCGCCGGCACCTACGATCCCTACGAGTGCGGCATCTCGATGGGCGGCAGCGTCGCGCGGCCGGAGCTGCAGGAGTTCTCCGACATCTTCTACACCCGGCGCGAAAGCGACGGCCACGCGCTCTACCGCTCGCCGCCCTCGCGCACGGTGGTCATCAGCCAGAACGTCGCGAGCGCCGAGCTGGCGCACTTCGCCGATGCGCGCGGGCCGATGATCGGCGTGAGCACCGCCTGCACCGCCTCCTCCCACGCGCTCGGGGAGGCCTTTCGCCTTATCCAGGACGGCGAGGCGCGCCTGATGCTCGCCGGCGGCTACGACGCGCTCACCTCCTGGGTGGACGTGCTCGGCTTCACCCTGCTCGGAGCGCTCACCAAGGACTACAACGACGACCCTGCTCACGCCTCGCGGCCGTTCGACCGCAACCGCACCGGCTTCGTCCTCGGCGAGGGCGCCGTCGTGATGGCCCTGGAGGAGCTCGACTCCGCGCGCGCGCGTGGCGCCACGATCCACGCCGAGATAGCAGGATACGGCTCGTCGCTTAACGCCTACCGGATGACCGACCCGCCGCCCGACGGCGGCGGCGCGGTGATCGCGATGACGCGGGCTTTGGGCGAGTCGGGGTTCGCGGCCGAGGATGTCGACTACGTGGTCGCCCACGGCACCGGCACTCCCGCCGGCGACGTCTCCGAGACGGTGGCGATCAAGCGTGCGCTAGGTGACCACGCGCAGCGCGTCCTCGTCACCTCGCCGAAGTCGATGACCGGCCACACGACCTGCGCGGCCGGGGCGCTCAACCTGCTCGCCGCGCTCGGTGCGATCCGCGACGGCGTCGTCTCCCCCACCATCAACCTTGACCACCCCGACCCCGAGCTGGACCTGGACTACGTCCCCAACGAGGCGCGGACGGCGCAGATCGATGTCGCAATGACCAACGCCTTCGCGTTCGGCGGCACCAACGGCGCGTTGGTGGTCTGCCGGCCCGAGCTGCGGGACGCTTCATGAGCCGCTGGAGCACACTCGACCGGATCCTCACCGTCGAGCCCGGCGAGTCCGCCACGGCACTTCGCAACGTGCCGAACACGCTCGCGATCTTCGACACCCACTTCCCGCGCTTTCCGGTGCTGCCCGGGGTCCTTATCCTCGGCAGCCTCGGCGCCCTGGCCTCCGCGCTGCTGGAGGCCGATACAGATCGGCCCTGGCGCCTCGCGGGAGCCGACCGCGTCGCGTTTCGCCACTTCGTCCAGCCCGGCGACCAGCTGCTTCTGACGGTCAAGCTCTCCTCCCGCACCGACTCCGATGCTGTGCTGAGCGGCGAGGTGTCGGTCGACGGGCGCGTCGTGACACGAGCCCGCAAGCTGCGCTTGGTGCCGCGATGAGCTTCCATGGACGGGCGTACCCGCCGCGGACGCTGGGTAGGAGGCCCAGCGCCCACGCGCCCTGTGGCCTCACCCACACACGTGGACGATCCCCCCTGACCCTCCCCTCCACCACCAACCTCGGGACGATCCATGAGCGCTGAGGGACGTCGTGTAGTTATCACCGGCATCGGCCTGCTGACGCCGCTTGGGGTCGGCACGGACGAGACATGGCAGGGGCTAATCACAGGCCGCTCCGCCGTGGAGCCGATCTCGAGCTACGACGCGTCCTCGCTGCGTACGCAGCTTGGCGCGGAGATCCTCGACATCGAGCCGAAGGAGTTCGTCAGCCGCCGCTCGCTGCGCACGATGACCCGTTACGACATGCTCGCGGCGGTCACCGCGGCGATCGCGATGCAGGACAGCGGCCTGGAGCTCGGCGAGGACCCCGAGGGCCGGGCGGCGCTGTTCACCGCCTCCGGCAAGGAGATCTCCGAGCCCGAGCACTTCGAGGAGGTCGCCGTGGCGGTGCGCGACGGGGACGGCCACGTTGACATGCGCAAGTTCGGCACGCTGGCCCCATCCGGCGTGCACCCCCTGTTCTTCATCGAGGGCATCCAGGGCGCTTCGCTGTTCTACCTCTCCGAGGCCTTTGGGCTGCGTGGGCCCAACACCTACTTCTCGGGGACTGCCGAGGCGGGGCTCACCGCGATCGCGCGCGCCGCCGCCTCGATTCGCCGTGGCGAGGCCGACGTGGCGCTGGCTGGCGGAGCAGACGCGCCGGTCTGCTGGTGGAACATGGCGAAGACTGACTCCCTCTGCCTGACCACTGCCAGCAACGCTCTTGGGGCTGGCGCCTGCCGGCCATTCGACCGTGAGCGGGACGGGACGGTGATGGGCGAGGGCGGTGCTTTCGTCGTGCTTGAGGCCCTCGACGCCGCGCGGAGTCGCGGCGCGCGTCTATACGCGGAGGTTGTCGGCTCCGGCGCCGCGAGTGACGTTGATCGGCTGCTCACGCCTGAACCGAAGGGTCGCGCGCTCGCCCACGCAATCGGCTCCGCGCTACGCGCGGCTGGCGAGCCGGCCGATGCTGTCGACTACATCGCCGCGCACGGGTCCGGCACGCTCCGCGGGGACGCGTCCGAGGGGCAGGCGCTGCGCGCGGTCTTCGGCGACGGCGGGGGCCCGGCGGTGTCCAGCGTCAAGCCCGCGACCGGGCACCTGGGCGCCGGCGCCGGCGCGCTGAACCTCGCCGTGGCCGCTCTGGCCGTCCATCACGGCGTTGCGCCCCCGACGCTCAACCTGGCCTCGCCCGACCCGCGCTGTGGCGGGTCCGACTGGATTGTCGGCGCTGCGCGCGAGGCGCCCATCCGCTCGGCGCTTGCGCTCGCCCGGGGGCTTGAGGGGCAGAACGTGGCGCTGGCCGTGCAGGCGCTCTGATGCGCGCCCTGCTCGCCGGGGCGGGGGTCCTCTGATGCGCGCCGTGCTCGCCGGGGCGGGGGTCGCCGGGCTGACCAGCGCGCTCGCCCTGCGCCAGCGCGGCGTCAACGTGCTGATCCTCGAGCGTGCCGGCGCCGCGGAGGAGATCCAGGTGGGCGGCTGCATCCACGTGTGGCACAACGGCGCGCGCGGCTTGCAGCGGGTCGGGGTCGGCGAGCGCCTGCTCGAGCTGGCCGGCCCCGCGGCGGTTGTCGCCCGCGCGGAGTTCCGCACGGCTGGGGGCCGGTTGATGTATGGCTGGTCGGTACGTGACATCGAACAGCGGGTCGGCTCGCCGACATTCGGCGTTCGCCGCCCCGCGCTGCACCGGGTCCTGCTCGACGCCGTCGGCGACGGGGTTGTGCAGTTCGGGGAGACCTGTGTCGGCTTCGATCAGGACGGAGACGGCGTACGGGTGCGCCTGGCCAGCGGCCGCGAGGAGCACTGCGACGTTTTGATTGGCGCGGACGGCCTGCGCTCTGTACTGCGCACCGCTTTGCCAGGCGCCACCGAGCCGCGCTACGCCGGATACGTCAGCTGGCAGGCAGTCGCGCGCGTGGACACTGACATTGTTCCCGTCGGCCTCTTTCGGGTGCTCTGGGGCCGCGGAGCGCGCTTCCTCTTCTACCGCATCGGCCCCGACGAGGTCTACTGGGAGGGGACGTTCGCCGCCCCCGCCGGCGGCGAGGCGGCCGAGGGCCCGCGCAAGCAGGCCGTGCTCGAGCGCTTCCGGGGCTGGGCCGCTCCGGTCGAGACGATCGTCTCGGCGACCGACGGTGCGGCGATCACCCGCGCCGACATGTACGACCGGCCGCCGTCAAAGCACTGGGGCGTGGGGCGCGTGACGCTGATCGGCGACGCGGCCCACGCGATGACCAACGCCCTCGGCCAGGGCGCCAACCAGGCGATCGAGGATTCGCTTGTGCTCGCCCGTTGCCTCACCGATCGAGCAGACGACCCAGTCGCCGGGCTGCGCGACTACGAGGCGGAGCGGATCCCCCGCACGACGAAATTCGCGTCGATGTCCTGGTCGATGGCCCGTGCCAGCCGGCTGCACAATCCGGTTGCCTGCTTCATGCGCGACGGTGGGCTCACCATGGGCTTCCGCATTGGTTTCGCGCGGCAGCACCCCAAGGAAATGGACTACTCGTTTTGAGCGAGGAACGATCGTGGCAGGCGACCGAGCGCTGATCGTCGGCGGCGGCATCGGCGGGCTCGCCACCGCCCACGCACTCGTCAGCCAGGGCATCGACGCCCTTGTCTTTGAGCAGGCCGACGACGTCCGCAAGATCCAGTTGGGCGGCGGCTTTCACATCTGGACCAACGCCGCGCGTGCTCTCCAGCGGCTCGGACTCTACGACCAGGTCCAGGCGATCGGCGCGCCGCTGGACGTCACCGAGTACCACACTCACAGCGGCCGGCTGCTGGCCACCTGGCCCGTTGGCGAGATCGCACGCGAGAACGGCCTCGTCGACGTCGGCGTCAGCCGACAGGACCTCCAGGCGCTGCTGGTCGAGGCGGTCGGCCCCGACCGGATTCGGCTCGGCGCCCGCTGCACCGGGTTCGAGCAGGACGGCGCCGGCGTTCGGCTCAAGCTGGCCGACGGTGGCGAGGAGCGCGGATCGCTGCTGATCGCAGCCGACGGCCTGCGCTCGACGATCCGCGCGCAGCTCCACGGCGAGTACCCGCCGCGCTACGCCGGCTACACCCAGTGGCAGAGCCTTGTCTCCGACGAGGGCTGTCCGCTGCCACCACGCGACGAGCGCGTGCTGTTCGGGCCGGGCTCGCGGGCGATCCTGCACCGTGTCGGCGGCGAGCGGCTGTTCTGGGCGGTGGTCCTCTACGGCCCGGAGGACGGCCCCCTCTCGCGCGCGGGCCGCGGCACACTGCTGGAGCGCTTCGCCGGCTGGCAGGAGCCGCTCGTTGCGGCGATCGCGGCCACGCCTCCGGAGGGCATCGCGCGGCTTCAGATCTACGACCGCGCTCCGCTCTCCTCCTGGGGCGTCGGACGAGTCACTCTGCTCGGCGACGCCGCGCACCCGATGACGACCAACCTCAGCCAGGGCGCCTGCCAGGTCCTTGAGGACGCGGCGGCACTCGCACGCTGCCTGCGCGGAGGGGACGACCTCGTGGCGGCTCTGAGATCCTACGAGCAGATGCGTATCCAGCGTACGACCCCGATCGTCAAGCAGTCCGCGCGGATCGCGCGCGTCGGCGCCTTGCGGAACCCGCTGTTGTGCGCTCTGCGCAACCGGGCGACGGCGTTCGCGCTCGGCGGCCCGGGGCTGAAGGCCCAGCGGCGGTTCGTCGCGGTGGAGCAGTGACGTCCATGAGCGCAATCGACGAGCTGCTCGCCAACAACCAGGCCTTCGCGGACTCGCAGCCCGCGGATGGTCTCGGCGCCGAACCCACCCTGCACCTGGCTGTCGTGACGTGCATGGACTGTCGCCTCGACGTGTACGCGATGCTGGGCCTGCGCGTCGGTGAGGCGCACATCCTGCGCAACGCGGGCGGAGTGGTCACCGACGACGTGCTCCGCTCGCTGACGATCTCCCAGCGGCGACTCGGCACGCGCGCTGTGATGCTCATCCACCACACCCGGTGTGGAATGTTGACCCTCACCGACGACGGCTTCCGCGCCGAGCTGCTGCAGGAGACCGGCATGACGCCGGCGTTCGCGATCGAGTCGTTCCCCCACCTCGAGGAGGACGTGCGGCAGTCGATCCATCGCGTCCTTCACTGCCCGTTCCTGCCGCACCCCCTCAACGTCCGCGGGTTCATCTACGACGTGGACACCGGCGAGCTGCGCGAGATCTTCCTCGACGACGAGCCGTGATCCTCCCACGACGTACCCCTGAGCTGCGACCGACGACGAGCCCTGAGCTTCGATAGAGTCCGGCCGTGGCCTCGGATACTGAAACCAAGGAGACGCAATGACCCCTGAGCAGGCCGCCGTCGACGTTCCGACGCACGTGGTCGAGTACCTCTCGTCCCAGAACACGCTCACCCTCGCCACCGCGTCTCCCAGCGGGGTACCGCACGCCTCCACGTTCCTGTACGTGAACGACGGCCCCACGCTGTACTTCTGGACCCGACCGGGCACCACCACCGCGCGGCACCTGGAGCAGAACCCAGTCGTCTCCTTCGCGATCGACGAGTACGCCGAGGACCTCCGCCAGACGCGCGGCGTCCAGGGCTCGGGTGAGTGCGCCGTGGTCCTCAACGGCGAAACAATCGCGCGGGTCGCCGACCTGTTCGGCCAGAAGTTCCCGGAGCTCTCGCCGGGCGCGACGATGTCGATCTCGTTCTTCCGCATCGTCCCCACGGAGCTGCAGTTCATCGACAACACTGGTGCTGGCGGCAAGAGCCAGGAAGGCCAGTTCGGCGCGGACTTCTCGCGCGAGCGCGCCTACTCCGTGTTCGCCGATCTGCCGGTCCAGCGGGTCGACAGCGTCGCCGAGGAGCTGCAGACCGTCAAAGTGCAGGCGGATGAGATCGTCGTGCGCCAGGGGGGGCCCGCCGACAAGTTCTTCATCGTGATCGACGGCTCGGTCGACGTCGAGAAGCAGGACGACGCCGGCTTCCGCAAGGTCGCGACGCTCGGGCGCGGGCACTTCTTCGGCGAGGTCGCGATCATGCGCGGCACGCCGCGGGCCGCCACCGTGCGCGCCACGGAGCCCACGACCCTGCTCGCGATGGACCGCGACGTCTTTCGCGACCTCGTGGCGCAGTCGCTGGGCATGACCGCGGACTTCGACCAGGTCGTCCGCGCCCGGCTGCGCTCCCTCGACGAGGACGCTTGATTGCCCGCTGGCGCGACGCAGGGGGCGAGCGCCACGCCTGGCTTCGCCAGCGCCGACTTTCGTGGGGCGCTCGGCGCCTTCGCGACGGGGGTCACGATCGTCACCACCCGCGGGGAGGCCCACCCGTACGGGATGACCGCCAACGCCTTCTCCTCGGTCTCGCTCGACCCGCCGCTGGTGCTCGTGTGCGTGAAGGCGTTCTCCGAGGGCGCCGAGGAGATCCTCGAGAACGGCGTGTTCGCGGTCAACATCCTCGGCGCCGAGCAGGAGCCGCTGTCGCGCTACTTCGCCTCCAAAGACCGCCCGCGCGGCCGTGACGCGTTCGGTGACGTCGCCCACCGCACTGCGGCGAGCGGCTCGCCGGTCCTCGACGGAGCCGTCGGCTACCTCGACTGTGCCCTGCACACCAGCCACGAGGCGGGCGACCACATGATCTTCATCGGCGAGGTGCTAGCGCTCGACTTCAACCATGAGGTCGCGCCGCTCGTCTTCCACGCCGGCGGCTACCGCTTCTTGAAGGATGGCTGAGGAGACCCGTATGCGCAGCGCCGTGCTGCTAGCGACCGGGGGCCACCTGCCCGGAGAGCCGATCACCAACGAGCAGCTCGAGCGTGTGGCCGGCGGGCTACCCGATGACGTGCTCGAGGGCATCCAGGTCAAAACGCGCCACTGGGTCGCCGACCTGCACACCGGCGAGCAGTCGGAGACCAACTCGCAGATGGGCGCCGCGGCCGCCCGCCAGGCGCTCGCGCGCGCCGAGGTCGAGCCGGGGGAGGTTGATCTGCTGGTCGTCTCCACCGCCAGTCCCGAGTACCACCTGCCGCCGACCGCGACGCTCGTACAGGAGCACCTCGGTCTGGGCAAGTGCGCCGCGATCGACATCCGCTCGGGCTGCGCGGGGTCCGTCGAGGCGCTCGACCTCGCGCGGCTGTACCTCGAGCGCGGCGACTTCGACACGGCGCTCGTGGTCGGCAGCGAGGCCATCTCACCCCTGACCGTGCCCGTCTTCCTCGGGAAGGACCCCGGCAAGGTGCGCATGCGCGACCGCCTCGGGATCTACAACTTCGGCGACGGCGCCGGGGCGATGGTGCTGCGCGGCGAGAACCGCGAGGGCGCCGGCATCCTCGGCTCGGCGATCCGCAGCGTCGGTTCGGACCGCAAGGCGGGGATGCAGGTGATCGGTGGCGGCACGCACGCGCCGATCGCCGACCAGCTGTCCGCCAAGCGGCTGATCGAGCTCAAGGTCGACGTGGTCGAAAGCGGCCGCCACACCCCCTTTGTGCTCACCGAAGGGCTGTCCGACACGCTCGCGCGCTGCGGCGTCGCCGCCGAGGCGATCGACCTCTGTGTGATCCCTGAGGGCAACGCCGGCTACATGACCGACGAGCTGCGCGAGGCCGGCCTGTTGACGCCCGAGTGGCTTGCGCTCGAAGACAAGATCTTCGAGAACCTCTCGCTGGTGGGGGCCACGGGATCCGCGGCGGTTCCGCTTGCGGTGGACTACGCGTGGACCACGGGGCGGGTCAAGACTGGTGATCTGATGATGGTCTTGGCGATTGAGACGAGCAAGTGGAAGTACGCGGGGATGGTGCTGCCCTGGACGGCGGCTGCGCTCCCCGCGGGGCAGTCCGGGACCGCCGCGATCTCCGCCTGAGGCGCCCACCTCGCCCGAGCCCACCGGGGCAGCGGTGGATCAGCTCAGCGTGAGGTTGCAGCAGCGCGCACGCCAGAGCAGCGCTCGTTACTCCGAGTAGGGCGCAAGCACAATCGCGATATTCGTACCGCCCAGCGATGTGCTGTTGACGAGCACGGGGCCAACGTCCGTTCCGTGCTCCCACGCCGCGATCGCCAGCGCGACGCTCAACGAGGCGCCCGCGCCCATCGGCTCGCCGAGCTTCAGCTTCGGCGCGTTCACCTTCACGCCGGTGCCCGCAACGCGCTCGATCGCCTTCGCCTCGGCCTCGTCGGCGGCGGCGAGGCCGCACCGCGCCGACCACACGGCCGCGAGCTCCTGGGCGGGCACGCCCGCGCGCTCCAGCGCGAGGCGCATCGCGCGCTCGAGGCCCTCGCCCTCGGGGTCGACCCGGCCGACGCCGAGGGCGTCTGATGTGATCGCGTAGCCGAGCACCTCGCCGCGGATGCGCCCCCCCCGCGCACGAGCCGCTCCCAGGCGCTCGACGAGCACCGCGACGCCGGCCTCTGCGAGCGCCATGCCGGGCGCGCCTGCGCCGTTCGAGGCCTCCGCGCCGTTCGAGACCCTGGCCCCGCCGGTGAGAACCCCCAGCTCGCGATATGCAGTGATCACCGTGTCGGTCAGCGAGTCCGCGCCTAGGCACAGCACCGCGTCGGCGTGATCGGTGGCGGCGAGGTCGCAGCCGTAGCACAGCGAGGCCGCACCGGCTGCGTGCCCGACGGTGACCGTCGAGGCCGATCCGAGCGCCCCGACCTTGATCGCGACCTGCCCGCCGGCGGCGTTGTACACCGTGTTCGGGAAGACCGCGGGGTTGGCGCCACCGGGGCCTTCCTCGATCACGCCCACCGAGAAGTCCTCCATGCTTTCCATCGGGCCGACCCCCGTGCCGAGGATCGCGCCCACGCGGGTGCGGTTCTCGTCGCTGAGCTCCAGGCCCGCGTCGGTCAGCGCCAGGCGCGAAGCGATGATCGAGAACAGCCCGAGACGATCGACGCGCTTGCGCTCCTTGGGGCCGAGAAAGTCGCCCGCGGAGAAGTCGACCCGACCGAGCTGCACCCCGTCCTCGGCGCTCGTACAGTCGCGACCGGCGCTGTACGCCTCCCACAGCGCCTCTACGTCGGTGCCAGCGGGCGTGAGGGCGCCCAGGCCGGTGACCACGACGCGATCCAACTGCGGCATCGGCGGCCCCTGCGCCCGCGCGCCGGCGCGGGCGAAGACGATCGACGCATTGGCGCCGCCGAACGCGAAGTTGTTCGACACGGCGATGTCGAGCTCCATCGCGCGCGGGCCCTCGGTTATGTAGTCCAGATCGCACTCGGGGTCCGGCTCGGTGTAGCCGGCGGTCGGGGGGGCGAACTGGCGCTCGAGCGTCTTCACCGTCGAGATCGCCTCGATCGCCCCGGCGCCCCCCAGCAGATGCCCGATCATCGACTTGGTGGAGCTCACGGCGGCGCCGCGCGCGGCCTCCTCACCGAGGCCGACCTTCGTCGCGGCGGTCTCCGCGGTGTCGTTCTTGGCCGTTCCGGTTCCGTGGCTGTTGACATAACCGACCTCGCTGGGCGCCACGCCGCCCTGGGCCAGCGCCGTCCGGATCGCGCGTGCGGCGCCGCGGCCTTCGGGATGCGGCGCGGTCGGGTGATAGCCGTCGGCCGAGAGGCCATACCCCAGGATCTCTGCGAGCACGGGCGCGCCATGCTCGCGCGCGAGATCCTCGCGCATCAGGACCAACATGCCGCTTCCCTCACCGAGCGACAGTCCTTTGCGATCGCGCGAGTACGGGGCCGCGGGCTCCGGCGAGAGCGACTCCAGCGAGTTGAAGCCGGCGTAGAGGATGTCCGAGAAGGCGTCGGCGCCGCCGGTCAGCACCGCGTCGGCCTGGCCGCTGCGGATCAGCTCGCCCGCGTACCCGATCGCGTTGGCGCTGGCGGCGCACGCCGTGTTGACCGACAGCACGGGGCCGCGCAGGCCAAAGGCGCCGCTGAGGGACTCTGCCATCGCCTGCGGCTCCACTAGCAGCACGAGCCTGGGGTCGGGCGCTTCGCCCTGTTTGCGCCGCCTGTACCACTCCTCCCCTGCCAGCAGCCCGGCGTTGCATGTGCCGATCACGACGCCCCACCGCTCGGCGGGGATCGTCCCCACCTCTACGCCGCAGTTGGCCATCGCTTCCTCCGCCGCCTTGAGCGTGAAGTCGATCGCGCGGTCATGGAACCCGTCGGGGTTCAGGTAACTGTGCTCAGGCGCCGCCGGGTCCTGCACCTCGCCGCCCAGCTTGGTGCGATAGCCATCCATCGGCATGTGCTTCACGTTGCGGATCGCCACGCGACCGCTGCTCACGCCGTCCCAGAACGCCTCCAGCGAGTTGCCCTGGCTTGTGATCGCCCCCAGTCCGGTGACGACGACGCGCTGTCTCTGCTTGCTGTTGTCCGTCACGTTCGCTCCTCGATCCGCCGTCGTCGCTGAAATGCTTGAGAGGCTCCGGAATCTATCCCACACCGCCATCTGACGTCGATCTGCCGGCTGGGGCTATGCTTGCCCTGCGCCACGGGCGGGAGATCGGAGGATCGGGTTGGACATTGGAGCGATGACATCGATCGACGTGATCGCCTCGGCACTGGGCGACGCGCAGCCCGAGCTGGGCGCGGAGCTCGGCGCAATGAGCTCCCCCGACGGGGCCCTGACGCTGCTCTTCTGCGACCTCGAGGACGCCGCGGCGATCCGCGAGGAGCTAGGGGCCGATCGCGCTGAAGAGCTGCTGCGCGACCACCGCGCGATCGTCGAGCAGCTTGTCCTTCACCACGGGGGCACGGTGGCAAAGTCCCACGACGACGGCTTCATGGTCGCGTTCGACAGCGCCCACGCAGCTCTGCGCTGCGCGCTCGACCTGCAGAGCTCCCTCGGTGACCGCACGATCCCGGGCAGCGAGCGCCCGCTGCGGCTGCGCGTCGGCCTGCACACCGGCTTCGTGATCATGGGCGAAGAGGAGTTCTACGGGCGCAACGTCGTGCTCGGCGCCCGCATCGCCGGCTGCGCGCACGGGGGCGAGATCGTCGTCTCCTCGACGCTCAAGGAGTACACCGAGACCGACCCCTCCTTCCACTTCGAGGAGCGCGGCGAACACCGTTTCAAAGGGGTGCTCGGAGAACACCACGTGTTCGCCGTCGTGCGGTGAGAGCCGACGTGCTCGTCGCCGTTCGCTGAGAACCCATATGGTCCGCTGAGGCGTCCATATCGGACCCGTGCAAGAACCTTGTCTCCGGACCCCATCGGACCCATATACATGGCGAAAAGCATCTACATCACCGCGATGGGCCCCTACAGCGGCAAGTCCGTCGTGTCCCTCGGCTTCGTCGAGATGCTCTCGGCGCGCCTGCAGCGGATCGGCTTCTTCCGTCCCGTGATCCGTAGCGCGAGCGAGCCCGACCCGCAGATCGAACTGATGCGCCAGCGCTACCAGCTGCAGTTCGACTACTCCGAGCTACACGGCCCCACCGCCGAGGAGGTGACGGGGCTGATCGCCCACGGTGAGCACGGGGAGATCGAGAAGCGGGTCCTCACCGCCTACCGCGAGCTCGAGCGCCGCTGCGACTTCGTCGTCTGCGAGGGCACCGACTTCGTCGGCTCCACGCCGGCGCTTGACTTCGACCTGAACGCCAACCTCGCCAACCAGCTCGGCTGCCCCGTGCTGGTGGTCGTCAACGGGGCGGCGAGCGGCGATGTCGTCGAGGAGGTCCAGCTCGCACGCGAGGAGCTGCAGCGCAAGGACTGTGTGCTGTTCGGGGTGATCGTCAACCACGTCGCCCCCGACGCCGTGGACGAGGTGGAGCGCCGGCTCGCGCCGCACACCGGCCAGGAGTGGGTCTACGTGATGCCAGAGCAGGCCGAGCTCGCCTACCCGAGTGTGGCCGAGGTACAGGCTGCTCTCGGCGCCCGCCCGCTACTCGCCGTAGATGGCCAGCTTGACCGCGACGTGCGCGAGGTGCGGGTCGCGGCGATGAGCGCCG
Source organism: uncultured Solirubrobacterales bacterium (assembly GCA_963706545.1). Classification (GTDB taxonomy): domain Bacteria; phylum Actinomycetota; class Thermoleophilia; order Solirubrobacterales; family Solirubrobacteraceae; genus Palsa-744. The sequence continues at coordinate 2,936,359 of OY970161.1, read as the reverse complement.
AGCACTTCATCGAGGATCTCGTCGAGGGGACGCTCGTGGTGGTGCCAGCCGATCGCTCGGACATCGTCGTCGCCTGCCTAGCCTCGACGCTCTCCCCCACCTTCCCCGCGGTCTCCGGGCTGCTGCTGACCGGTGGCTACTCCCTCTCCCCCACGGTGCGGAACCTGCTCGAAACCTCCCCCTTCCCGGTGCTCGAGATCGATGCGCGCACGCACGTCGCCGCGGCCGCCATCTCGGGCGTCAGACCGGTGCTGCGCGCGGAGAACGAGCGCCGGATCGCCACCGCACTCGGCCTCTTCGAGCGCAGCGTCGACAAGGTCGAGCTGCAGCTGCGCTTCATGGTCGAGCGCCCGACGCGGATGACCCCGACGATGTTCGAGTACGAGCTGATCGAGCGGGCGAAGGCAGCGCGCCGGCACATCGTCCTGCCCGAGGGCGAGGACGAGCGCGTGCTGCGGGCTGCCGACATCCTGCTGCGCCGCGGCGTGGTCGCGTTGACGGTGCTGGGTGAGCCCGACGCGGTGCGCGCCCGCTCCGCCGCGCTCGGCCTGGACCTCGACGGCGCGCGGATCGTGGACCCCCTGACCTCGCCCGAGCGCGAGCGCTACGGCGCGGTCTACCACGAGCTGCGCAAGCACAAGGGCGTGACCGAGGAGCTCGCCTTTGACGCGCTCGGCGACCCTACCTACTTCGGCACGATGATGGTCCACCTGGGCGATGTGGACGGCATGGTCTCCGGCGCCGCCCACACGACCGGCGACACGATCCGCCCGTCGTTCGAGTTCATCAAGTCCCGCCCCGGCGTCTCGGTCGTCTCGAGCGTCTTCTTCATGTGCCTCGCCGACCGCGTGTTGGTCTACGGCGACTGCGCAGTCAACCCCAAGCCCGACAGCGCCCAGCTCGCGGACATCGCGATCTCCTCCGCGGACACCGCGGCGGCGTTCGGCATTCCCCCGCGGATCGCGATGCTCTCCTACGCCACCGGCGACTCCGCCAAGGGCGCGCAGGTGGACATGGTGCGCGAGGCCACCGAGACCGTGCGGCACCTGCGGGGCGACCTGATGGTCGAGGGGCCGATCCAGTACGACGCCGCGGTTGATGCCTCCGTGGCCAAGCTGAAGCTTCCCGACAGCGAGGTCGCCGGCAGCGCCTCTGTCTTCATCTTTCCCGACCTCGACACCGGCAACGTCGCCTACAAGGCGGTGCAGCGCTCCTCCGGGGCGGTGGCGATCGGGCCGGTGCTCCAGGGCCTTCGTCGGCCGGTCAACGACCTCAGCCGGGGCTGCTCGGTCACGGACATCGTCAACACGGTGGCAATCACCGCGATCCAGGCGCAGGAGAGCGGTTAGCTCCCCGGCCCGTTCAGCCCACCGGCCCGTTCAGCTTCCCGGCCGGCTCGGCTCTCGGCCCGTTCAGCGCTCCGGCTGGTTCAGCTCGCCGGCGACGCCAGCCCGGCCGCCTCGTACAGCAGTCGCGCGTACTCGCCTGCGCTCTGGGGGCGCTTGGCGATGTCCTTCTCCAAGGCGAGCAGGATCGCCGGTCCGAGCGCGGGGGCCACGCCGGCCAAGCCGGTCGTGGGATCCGGCGGCTCATCCTGGAGCTGGGCCCAGAGCACGCGCATCCCCTTGCGATCGGCGAACGGCGGAGTCCCGCTGAGGCACTCGCACATAACGCAGCCAAGCGCATATACGTCGGTCGCGGCGGTGACGTCCTCGCCGCGGATCTGCTCGGGCGACATATAGTCCATCGAGCCCAACGCCTGGCCGGGCCGGGTGAGATTGGTGCCCTGACTGTCCTTTGCCAGGCCGAAGTCGGTGATCAGCGCGGTGCCCTCGGTGTCGAGCAGGACATTGGCGGGCTTGACATCGCGATGCACCATCCCGCCGGCGAACAGCGCGTCGAGCCCATCCGCGACCTGAGCGCAGATCTGGAGCGCCGTGGGCACGTCGAGTGGCCCCCCCTCCTTGAGCTTCTGCTCCAGCGAGCCGCCTTCGATGAAGCGCTGGGAGAGGTACGGCACGCCCTCGTGTTCCCCGGTGTCGAGCACCGGGACCACATGCGGGTTCTTGACCTGCTGGGCGATCCGCGCCTCGCGCTCGAAGCGCTTGCGAAAGATGCTGTCTTCAGCGATGTCGCCGCGCACGAGCTTCAGCGCGACCGGTTCGCCATCGGAGCCGATCGCCCGATATACGCGGCCCATGCCGCCGATGCCCAGCAGCGCCTCGACCCGGTAGGACCCAACGCTCTGGCCGATCAGCGGATCGGGCTCGCCTCCCCCTTCTGCCTCGCTCATGGCTTACAGGATGCCACTTTGTCCGGCGCCGACGATCGTACGTAGCCTCCCATCCCCCCACTCTGATTCAATGGCCCTGTGGCAAGTTCCCAACCGTGGGGGTGGATCGGCTCACGTTCGCGCCTCTGCGCGGTGGCGATCGTGTCCGCAGTGCTCCTCTCGCTGGGCGCAGCCGGGTTGGCCTCTTCGGCCCAGGCGGCGACCTATACGGTGGGGACAACCAACGACACGCCTCGCGGCGAAAAGTGCCCAAAACCAGCCTCCGGCACCTGCTCGCTGCGGCAGCTGATCGAATACGAGAACGGGCTCCCGGAAGCACCGAGCCCCCCCGACGTCATCGTCGTCCCGAGCGGCACGTACAAACTGAACGAAGGCACGCTTACGATTACCCAGTCGCTCGTGATCCTGGGTGCGGGGGCTCGTACCACGATCGTGGAAATGCCTGTGAACGCCTACCCGGAACGAGAGCGAGTGTTCGAGACCCAGAGCCCCGGGGAAAGCTCCATAGGCATCTTCGGGCTCGAAATCGTAGACGGGATCGCCAATGCCGACTCCAACGAAATCGACGGCGACTTCGGCGGCGACATCCGCAACAAGGGGTTACTGCTCCTCAGCGAAGATTGGATCACCAAAGGCACCGCGTCTGCGGGCGGAGGGGTCGCCAACGACGGTGGCACGCTGGTGGTCGAACGCTCCCTCGTCTCGGGCAACACCAGCAGCAACGGCTACGCAGAGGCGGGTGGAATCCTGAACTACGGCTATGCCGGTTGCGAAGGCGAGTGTGCCGGCAAGAAGGCGGTCCTGGCCGTCGAGGACTCGACCGTCGCGGAGAACAGCGCAGACGTGGGTGCCGGCATCGTCAGCACGACCGAAGATCTGGAGCCCGACGAAAACGGAGCCTCGATCATCGACTCGACGATCGCCTACAACAGCGAGGAATGCATCGAGTGCTCTCCGGTAGCGGGCGCAGGGCTCACCGCCGACGACGGGACGATCGCAGTGGATGGCTCGATCGTCGCCTTCAACACCAACACAACCGACGGCGGCGCCCCGACCGAGGCGAACTGCTCGGCCACCAGTCCGGCGACGATCGTCTCCCCCCTCGGCTACGACCTCGAGAGCGGGACCGACTGCGGCTTCACGTCCACCGGAGATCTGCAGAATACCTCTCCAGATTTCAGCTCCTCCACGCCGCAGAACAACGGCGGCAGCACGAACACCTTCGCCCTGGAACCAACCAGCCCTGCGGTAGATGCGATTCCCAAGACCGACACGACGCTCTGCGAGGGCCTTGACCAGCGCGGCATCACCCGCCCCCAAGGCGCCGGCTGCGACATCGGAGCGTTCGAACTTGCCCCGTCCACGTTCCAGGCCACCGGGGTCCCCGTGAGCGCGACCGCGGACGCTCAGTTCGATGGCACAGTCGCGACGTTCACCGAGGCCGTCCCGGACACCGTGGCGTCGGACTACACGGCGACGATCGACTGGGGCGACGGCACCTCGACGGCAGGTATCGTCACCTCCGCGAGCGGCGGGGGCTTCGCCGTCAGCTGCGCGCACACGTACGCCGCCGGCGGCGCCTTCACGATCAGCGTCAAGATCACCGATGCGCAGGGCGCAACCGCGACCGCCACGAGCACCGCCGATGTGGCCTCTGGCTTCATACCGCCAGCACCCCTCTCCCCCGCGCCACCGACGGTGGTCGCGACCTCGCCGCCGGCCGTGATAACGACGACCAGCGCGGCGTTCACGACGACGGTCAACCCAGAGGGGTTGGCGACGACCGTGCACTTCGAATACGGGCCGGTCCTCCCCAGCGCGAGCGCGGCGGCGGTCACATACGGCTCCGTGACGCCGAATCAGACGGTGGGCCCGGATTTCGCCAACCATACGGTCACCGCGACGGTCACCGGCCTGCTGCCAAACATCACGTACAACGTGCGCGCCGTGGCCACGAACAGCGCGGGCAGCGCGATCGGCGCCAATCAGACCGTGGTGACGCCGGCCGACCCACCCCCGCCGCCCCCGGTGCTCGGCAAGAACGTCAACGTCACACCGGTGTCGGGGATCGTCTATATCGAGCTGCCGCCCGGGTACGCACTGGCCTCAGCGGCGTCGGTATCGCCGTTCTCGTCGTTCTCGGCGGGGGCGCAGGCGGTCGAGGCGCTCACCAAGGGGCAGTCGTTCGTGCCGCTGACCGAGGCACGTCAGATCCCCGTCGGGTCGATCCTCGAAGCCACCCATGGCGTGGCGGGGATCACCACGGCCACGACCGCGTCCAAGAAGGGCAAGCTGCAGTCCGGCGACTTCGGCTCGGGGATCTTCAAGCTGCTGCAGAAACGCAAGCAGAAAGGCCTGACCGAACTGGACATCATCAATAACTTCAAAGCCAACCAGGTCTGCACCACGCTCGGAAAGAAGGCCCGGATCGCGAGCAGGCATCTGAGCAGCAAGGTGCTCGGCCAGCTCCGTGCCAGCGGGCATGGGAACTTCACCGCGCGCGGACAGGACAGCGCCGCGACCGTACGCGGGACGGTGTGGGGCGTGAAAAACCAGTGCGACGGAACGCTCACGCACGTCACGCGCGGCGTCGTCACCGTCCGCGACTTCATCCGCCGCAAGACGATCACGCTGTTCACCGGCCAGTCCTACCTGGCTCGGGGCCCACGCCCCTGAGCTCGACGAGTAGGATCTCGACATTCGTCCACCGCTGCATCTGCGCCTGCGCTCGGCGGTGATCGTCCCCGCCTCGGTGCTGCTCGCGCTGGCAGCCGCGGCCGCGCTGGCCGCATCGGCTCAGGCGGCGACCTACACCGTGGGGACGACCGAAGACCTCACCGGGATCTGTGAAGTCCCCACATCCGGCACCTGCTCGCTGCGGCAGCTCATCGCCTACGAGAACGACCTCCCCGAAACACCCAACCCGCCCGACGCGATCGACGTGCCCGCCCCCGAAGGCGTGGCCTTCTACGACCTCGCCAACGGCGCGCTGACGATCTACAAAAGCGTCTCGATCGTCGGCGCCGGCGCGCGCAGGGTCGACATCGACCAGGAGTCCGAGACGGCGAACCGCGTCTTCTTCGTCGAGCCGGATCCCCGCAACAAAATCGTCCCGACCGTGAGCATCTCGGGTCTGTCGATGGCGTTCGGCCACGCCGACGAAGGCAACGGCTACTTCGGCGGGGACATCCGCAACGAGGCCACGCTCACGCTGAGCGAAGACGACATCACCAACGGCACCGCCGAATCCGGCTCGGGCGGCGGCATCTCAAACGACGGCGGCACGCTGACCGTGACGCACTCGCTCGTAGCCAACAACCTCAGCACCGATCCCGACGGCGGCGGCGACTCGGGCGGGATCCAGAACTTCGGTCCCAACCCGGTGACCGAAACCGCCGGGAAGCTCGTTGTCAACGACTCCACGATCGCCGGCAACAGCGCCGCGCTCGGCGGGGGTATCTTCAGCTGGTGCGGCGGCGAGGAAGGCGCGTGCTCCTCCAACGGCACGGGCAACACCACCACGGTCACCAACTCGACGATCGCCAACAACGACGGCGGCGCCCGCAGCAGCGAAGGCGGCGGCCTGCTCGACAGCCAGGGCACGATCTCCGTCGAGAACTCGATCGTCGCGGACAACACCGTCGAAGACCCGCTCACCGAGGAATTCGTACCGTCGAACTGCGGAGACACCGGCATCTCCTCGCTCGGCCACAACCTCCAGAGCGGGGCCGACTGCGCCTTCGCCGGCACGGGCGACCTCAAGAACACAGAACCCGGATTCCTCTCGGACGGCCTCCAGGACAACGGCGGCAACACGGACACGTTCTCCCTGGAAGCGACCAGCCCCGCGGTCAACGCGATCCCCTCGGGCGCCCCGGGCTGCGGCGGGACCGACCAGCGGGGCATCGCCAGGCCACAGGGCACCGGCTGCGACATCGGCGCCTACGAGCTGTTCCAGCCGATCGAGGGGCAGCAGTTCTCCGAGGTGGTCGGCACCGCCTCACCGCGCGAGGGCACCACGCCCACGATCGAATGGGGAGACGGCACGGCGCCGTCGTCGGGCAAACTCGAAGCCGACACAGGGCAGCTCACCGGCACCCACACCTACGTCAACGAGGGCATCTACCACGCGAGCTTCACCTACACGAACAGCGACGGCTTCCCCGAAAGCCGCCCATTCGATGTCAAGGTCCAGGACGCCCCGCTGACCGCGGTCACCGGGGTGCCCGTGAGCGCCACCGCGGGCGTGGCCGTCAAAGCCAAGGTGGCGACGTTCACCCACACCAACCCGGCGGGCGCCGCGTCGGATTACACTGCGACGATCACCTGGGGCGACGGCACGGCGAGCACAACGGGGACGGTCAGCGCCGCCGCCGGCGGAGGCTTCGAAGTGACAGGCACCCACACCTACGCCGCCGCCGGCACGTACACGACCAGCGTCACGATCAACGACGTGGGAGGCGCCAAAGCGACCGCCGCGAGCAGCGCGAACGTCGTGGGGCCGCCGATCGTCTCGAACGAGAAGGTTCTCTCCGTCACCGAAACCACAGCCAAGATCGGCTTCGCGATCAACCCGAACGGCGCCACCACCACCTACGCGATCGAATACGGACTGACTACAGGCTACGGCCAGAAGACAGCTCCAGTGAACATCGGCGCCACCCCCGGCCCCCAGTCGCTGACACAGACGCTCACCGGACTCGAACCCGGCAAGACCTACCACTTCGACGTGGTGGCCACCAACTCGGCCGCACCCAAGGGCGTGGGCGGCGGCGACCAGTCGTTCACCACCGAATCCAACGCCCCGCTGGGCGCGACCGGCAAGTCCGTGAGCGGGACGGCAGGCATGAAGCTCAGCGCCACGGTGGCGACATTCACCGATGCCAACCCGAACGGGGTGGCATCGGACTACACCGCGAGCATCGACTGGGGCGACGGCACCGCGAGCACAGCGGGGACAGTCAGCACCGCCACCGGCGGAGGCTTCGAAGTCAATGGCTCACACACATACGCCGCCCCCGGTACGTACACGACCACCGTCACGATCAACGACGTGGGAGGCGCCAAAGCGACCGCCACCGGCAGCGCCGACGTCGCCGGGCCGCCTACCGTCTCGAACGTCAACGTCCTCTCGGTCACCGAAACGACAGCCACGATCGGCTTCACGATCGACCCCAACGGCGCCGACACCACCTACGTGATCGAGTACGGACCCAACACCAGCTACGGCCAGAAGACAGCCCCGGTCAACATCGGCGCAACTCCCGGCCCACAGCCGCTGACCCAGACGCTCACCGGACTCGAACCCGGCAAGATCTACCACTTCGACGTACTCGCCAACAACTCGGCGGTGACCGGGGGTGTTGGCGTGGGCAGCGGCGATCAGCCGTTCACCACCGTGCAGCCGAGCCCGCCCGTCGCGCCGCCTGCCCCCCCGACAAGCAACCCCAACCCCCCAGGCCCCACAGGCCCGGAACCCAAATCGGGCGTGCTCGGCTTCCAGGCAACGCTGGCGGCGCTTCCGCGGCCGGTGCTCGGCAAGACCGTGAACGTGACGCTGGTGTCGGGGGTCGTCTACGTCGAGTTCCCGCCCGGCTACGCATTGGCCTCAGCGGCGTCGGCATCGCCGTTCGCGCCGTTCGCGCTGGGTGCGCAGGCGATCGAGGCGCTTACGAAGGGCCGGGCGTTCGTGCCGCTGACAGAAGCGCGTCAGATCCCCGTCGGGTCGATCTTGGAAACAACTCGTGGCGTGGTGGGGATCACCACGGCCACCACCGCGTCCCCGAAGGGCAAGCTGCAGTCCGGCGACTTCGGGGCCGGGATCTTCAAGCTGCTGCAGGGGCGCAGGCAGAGAGGCCTGACCGAACTGGACATCATCAACAACCTCAACGCCAACCAGGTCTGCACGACGCTCGGCAAGAAGGCCCGGATCGCAAGCAGCCATCTGAGCAGCAAGGTGCTCGGCCAGCTCAACTCCAGCGGACACGGGCACTTCACCGCACGCGGACAGGACAGCGCGGCAACCGTGCGCGGGACCGTCTGGAGCGTGAAAAATCAGTGCGACGGAACGCTCACACACGTCAAGCGCGGCGTCGTCACCGTCCGCGACTTCATCCGCCGCAAGACAATCACCCTGTTCACCGGCCAGTCGTATCTGGCTCGCGGCCCGATCAAACGGGGCTGAGCCGCGGCCTCGTCGCTCCCGACCGTCGTAAAGTCGCTGGGCGATGACGCGAAAGCGCGATATCAAGCAGTTCCGCCATGCCTGCAAGGAGATGGGCCTGTCCGTGATCGAGCGCTATGAAGCGAGCCAGGCTCTACACGCGGAGAAGGAGTCGAGCGGCGTGCGCGAGCATATGAGCTATGGAGAGTTGCTGGCCTGGCTGCAAGAATGGAGGGAATCATGGCGACGGTCGTAGCCCTAGACGCCTCTCCCTCGAGCGTGCTGCGCGCGATGCGCGGGCCGATCGTCGCCGCCCGCGTCGCCTATCCGGACGTGCTCCATGTCGAGGTTCGGGACTCGAAGGGAGACCTATGGCGCCTGGCGACTCAGGATGCCGAGTGGTCGCCGTCTGACCCCGATCAACTGACCGGACGCTCAATCGAGGCCGCCGAGATCGATGAGGAGTCTGGGGAGTTGCGCTGCAAGTTGTCGGATGGCTCGGTATTGGATATCAAGCCCGCGGCGGTCGAGAACGAGAGCGATCCGCCTTATTGGGAAGTGATCAGCCCCGCAGGCGTCGTCCTCGAGTTTGGTCCGGGGGTTCGCTGGCAGATCAGTAGCGCCCACGCCCCAGCCTCATCGCGCCGCTAGAACTCAGGGCGGACTGGGCGCCTGGCAAACGAGGCCGATCCACCCTCCCAGCCCCGATCAAACGGGGCTGACCCGCGGCCGGCGCGCACCCAGGGAGGGCATCGCCTCCCCGGCGGCTTCAATCGCGGAGACTGCGAGCTCGGCGAACAGCGCCGCGCGCTCGGCGTCGTCGGGCCCGTAGTGGCCGCCGTCGCGACGATCCAATAGGGAGAGCACTCCTATTGGGCGTCCGCCGCGCAGCAGCGGGACGACAAGCATCGTGTAAGGGACGTGCCCAGTGCCGGCGGCGATGCGGGCCGCGAAGCGCGGGTCGGTGCGGCAGTCGCTCACCGCAACGGGCTGCCCGCTCTCGACGACGCTGCCAGAGAGGCCCTGCCCCGGGGGTAGCCGCACACCCACGATCTCGCGCCCACCGGCCCCCCACGCCGACTGGTAGACGAGCTCGCCGGTGTTGGCGTCGGTCAACGCGATCGAGGAGGCCGCCGCCCCGAACACGCCGGCAGCAGTGCGCACGATCCCCTCGATCAGGCTGCGGCGGGCGGCGGGTCCCTCGACCGAGAGCGTTAGCGACCCGCCGGTGGAGGACTGGGAGTGGCCGCCGAGCGCGCGGGAGAAGGCAGCGATCGAGGCGACCCGCCGCTCGGGAATCATCTCCAGGCCCGCCTGCACCGCCTCGGCGATCTCCGCCGGAACGTCGGGGACGAGCTCGAGCAGTTTGGTCGGGCCGGCGTACACGGGAGGCTTGCCCACGAGCAGCGTCCAGAGCGTGGCAGCCAGGCTGAAGACGTCCGAGCGCGGCGAGACTGAGCCGCCGGCGAATACCTCGGGCGCCATGTAGCGCGGCGTGCCGACCCCCATCGTGCCCTCGTCTTCTTCCTCGTCTTTGAGCAGGCGGGCGATCCCGAAGTCGACCAGCACGACGCCGTGCTCGCCGAGGATCAGGTTGTGCGGCTTGACGTCGCGGTGGACGATCTGCTGGTCGTGCACGTACTCCAGCGCCTCGCAGCTCTGACGGGCGTACTCCACCGCCTTGTCGAGCCCCAGCCCCGGGTCGCCGTCGCGCTCCAGCAGCGCGTGCAGGTCGGTGCCCTCGACCAGCTCCATCACCAGGTACTGGCCGCGCTCGTCGGCGAAGTGGTCGAGCACCTCGACCACCCGGGGGTGGTCGAGCAGCGAGAGCAGCTGCGCCTCGACCTCGAAGCGCTCGGCGTGGCGCGTGTTGGTGACGTGCTTGACTGCCACGGCCGCACCGGTGCTCGTGTCGCGCGCCCGGTAGACGGCGCCCATCGCACCGTGAGAGATCGGCGCCAGGACGGTGTAGCGGTCGGCGAGCGTGAGCTCCTGGGGCAGGACGAAGCGCGAGGGGTCCTCGATCACGACGGCCAGCGTAACGCAGCCCCACGCCCGCCGCCACCGGGCGGACGCATTGGTCCGGGGCGGACGCATGGGTCCGGACGCATTGATCCGGGGCAGGCGAATGGCGTTGGTGGAGGCGAATGGCCGGCGACCGGAGACTCGGGTAGCGTTCGACGGGATCTCAGGTGAACGGGTGAAGCGCAAGCAGAGGCGAGCCGGACAGTCCCGCACGCGGCGGCTGCGGCTGGTGCTGCTGGCGATCGTGGCGGTGGGCGCCACGGGCCTCGGGGTGCTCACCTATGAGACCAATCTGCTGCGCTCGCTGGAACTGAGCACCGTCAACACTCGCTTCTCGATCCGCGGCAAGCAGCGGCCGCCGTCGAACATCGTGCTGGTCGAGATCGACTCCACGACCTTCGACGAACTGAAGAAACTGTGGCCGTTCCCGCGCAAGGCGGACGCCAAAGTGATCGAAAACATCGCCCGCGACCACCCCAAGGTGATCGCCTACGACGTGCAGCTCAGCGAGCCCAGCGCCCACAAGGACGAGGTCGCGCTGCTCGAAGCGCTCAACGAAACCGAAGGGCGCACAGTGATGGCCACGACCGAAACCGAAGCCGACGGGAACACCGAGTTCCTCGGCGACGTCCACGGGACCGAACTGCTGAGCGAGGTCGGGTCACGCCCCGCCAACGCGCAGCTGCCGCCCGACCCCGGCGGCGTCCTGCGACGGGTGACCTACTCGGTCGGCAGGCTGAAGACGTTCGCGGTGGTGAGCGCCGAAGTCGCCGGCGGGCGGCGGGTGAACCCGCGCGAGTTCGAAGGAGGCGCCGCCTGGATCGACTACTACGGCCCAGAAGGAACACTCCCCAAAAAGTCCTTCTCGACCGTCTATCTCGGCCACGTGCCGAAGGGCTTCTTCCACGAGAAGATCGTGGTCGTCGGCCCCTCGGCGCCGTCGCTGCAGGACGTCCACCCGACGTCCACCGCCGCCAAGATGCCTGGCGCGGAAGTCCAGGCCAGCGCGATCGAGACGGTGCTGCGGGGCCTGCCGCTGCGCTCCTCAGCGGCGTGGCTGGACCTCGCGTTGATCGTGCTGCTGGGCTGCGCCACGCCGCTGGCCACGCTGCGCTTCGGCTCGATCGCCACGGTCGCGCTCGCGCTCGCGCTCGCGGTGGCCTTCACCGTCGCTGTGCAGATCGCTTTCAACCACGGACGCGTCGTCGCGTTCGTGTACCCGCTCGGGGCCCTGATCCTCAGCGCGGCCGGGGCGCTGTCGGTGCAGCTCGTCACGGTCGCCTTCGAGCGCGAGCGGGTGCGCGACCTGTTCTCGCGGTTCGTGCCCGAGAACGTCGTCGACGAGGTGCTGGCGAGCACCGACGCGGGTCTGCGCCTCGGCGGGGTGCAGCGTGAGGGGACCGTGATGTTCACCGACCTGCGCGGCTTCACGACGTTCGCCGAAACGCTGACCCCCGACCGCGTGATCGAAGTGCTCAACCACTACCTGAGCGAGATGAGCGACGCGATCCTCGACCACGGGGGCACCCTGGTCGCCTACATGGGCGACGGGATCATGGCCGTGTTCGGAGCGCCGATCGCCCAGGACGACCACGCCGACCGCGCGCTGTCCAGCGCCCGCGAGATGCTCACCGTGCGGCTGGCGCGCTTCAACGAGTGGCTGCGCTCGCAGGAGCTGAGCACGGGGTTTCGCATGGGCATCGGCCTGAACTCGGGTCGCGTGATGTCGGGCAACGTCGGCTCCGAGCGCCGCGTCGAGTACACGGCGGTCGGCGACGCGACGAACGTAGCGGCCCGGATCGAGCAGTACACCAAGGGGACGCCCCACCAGCTGCTGCTGTCGGGGACCACAAGGGAGTCGCTCACCGCGCCGCCCGAGGACCTCGTGTACGTCGAAGAGATCGAGCTGCGGGGCCGAAAGGCGCACACGGTGTTGTGGGCGCTCGCCAGCGACGGGGGGGCGCCCGAGGCGGAGAGCAAGGAGTCGACGAGCGCTCAACCCGCAACGAACAGCGCGGGACCCCCATCGGCCGTGCAACCCGACACGGACAGCCGAGAGCCTTCACCGGCCGCTTAGCCCGAGACCGACAACCCGGGATCGACGCCGGCCGCTCAGCCCGAAACGGCGTAACCGGCCTGGCCCAAAACGGCAAGCGCGCCCGCGGCACGGACGCGGTCAGCGCCAAGCGTGCGCTGCGCCTGCACGTAGGCGGCTTCGTCTCCGGCTCGCGCAGCCGCGGCCAGCGCGGCGTAATCACGTCCGACGGCCGCGAGCGCAGCGGTGAGGCTCGCGTTTACGCTGCGCACCGCGGGACTGACGCTCAGCCGCCCGAGCGCGCTCGACGCCGAGCTGTACGCCGCGGCGAGCTGGGTGGCCGCGGCGGCCTGTGCCGAGGCGCTCGAGGCAGCGCTCAGGCGGGCCGTGCCGGTGGCGGTGGCGGCGCGCAACGCGCCGAAGGCGCGCCCCAGCGCGGCAGCGTACTGCGCGCTGGGGGCCAGCCCGAACGCAGTGGTCCCGTTCAGCTTCAGCGTGGCCGCGATCTGCGAGCACTGCGCCGAGGAGGAGGAGGAGGAGGAGGAGGAGGAAAGGCACGCGACGGTGGCGACACCGCCCGCGGTGGGCACCGCATAGAGCGTCAACGGCCCGGTGAGGCCGCGCACGGACAGGCCGGTATAGCGGTAGGCCTGCAGCGTCCCCAGCTGCACCGGTTCGGGGCGGGGCAGCGCGCCCGCCAGGGCCGAGGTGAAGCCCGCGGGCAGCAGCGAGGCCCCGGAGGCGGGTACCTCGCCGGCGACCAGACGCTGACCGGAAGGACCCGCGGCAGCGGAGGAGCTCGAAGCCAGGGCTAGTGGCTGTGAGAACGCGAGCCCAGGGATCGCAGGCGCGCTCGCGATCCGCTGCCAGCTGGCTGGGAAAGAGAGCTCGAGGTTGCCGGCTGAGGCAGAGTTGCTGAAGGTTTCGCTGGAGCTGCCCGAGCCGCCGCCGAGTAGGAAGCCGACGACGGCCGCGAGCACCGCCGCGGCGAGCGCGACCGGCAGGAACCGCCCCCGCCCGGCGCCGGTGGAGACGCGCGTCTCGGCCAGAAACGGGGTTGAAGCCACCGCAGCTCCCGCTCCAGCGGCCCCTGCACCCGCGGCCGCGGCGCCGCGACGGGTCGCCCCGAGATCGCTCGGCGCCGCTGTGCCTGGCGCCCGCGTGGGCGTCCCGGCGGTGGGCCGCAGGCGCGTCGCCGCTGCGGAGAGCGGCGAGGAGGCATCCGGCGCAGCGCCAAGCGCCCTGCGCGCCTCCAGCATCAACTCCCCGGCCGACGCCGGGCGCTCATCGGGGGCCTTCGCCATACCCCGCGCGACAACGTCGTCCATCGCGGCGGGAAGGTCCGCGCGCACCTCCGAGAGGCGCGGTGGAGGCTCGGAGAGATGCGCAAGCAGAACCCGCTCTTCGGTCGCACGCACGAACGGAACCTGACCGGTGAGGCACTCGCAGAGCACCGCCGTGAGGGCGTACACGTCCGAGCGCGCCGTGGCCCGTTCCCCGCGGGCCTGCTCGGGGGAGATGTAGTCGATCGTGCCGACGAACTGCCCGGTCTCGGTCATCCCCGCGTCGTCGTGCCCCTTGGTCAGCCCGAAGTCGGCGAGGTAGGCGTGGTCGCCAGTACCGACGAGCACGTTCTGAGGCTTGACGTCGCGGTGGATGAGCCCTTTGGCGTGCGCGGCGTCGAGCGCCTCGGCCACCTGCGTGAGCAGGCGCAGCGCCCGCCGGTCGTCGAGCTGGCGGCGCACGATCAGATCCTTGAGCGTGGGTCCCTCGACCATGCGCATCGCAAGGAACAGCCGGCCCTCGGCCTCGCCGGCCTCGTAGACGGTGACGATGTTGGGGTGGTCGAGCGCGGCCTGCAGCAGTCCCTCGCGTCGGAAGCGCTCGCGGAACGCGGGGTCGGCGGAGAGCTCCGCGGTCAGCACCTTGAGCGCCACCACGCGCTCCAGCGAAAGCTGCGTGGCGCGGTAGACGGTGCCCATGCCGCCCTCCCCGAGCGTGCCGTCGATGCGGTAGCCCGCGACGACTGTGGAGCTGTGGGGGGCGTCCATCAGCTCACCGGCGTTGACTGCGATTGAGGGCCCACGTCGAGGGCCCTGAGCCCGCGCTCGGTCACGGACGACACGCCCGCTTGTTCTCAAATGCGTTGGTGGAGGTCACGTACGGCGACACTAGCCGGACTAGCCTACGAGCACCGGGCCTTTGCCGCCACCGCCGCCACTGCTCGGCGGCGTGGCCGGCGTCGAGGGCGCCGGCGTCGAGGGCGCGGCGGGCGCCGGGGTCGAAGCCGGCGCCGGAGTGGAGGCCGGTGCGGAGCTCGGCGCGGGGGCTGCAGGGCGCGGCGGATGGCGCAACGCCGGGAGCGCCACCACTGGCAGCGCGACGCCGGAGGCGGGCACGGAGGTCGAGGGCAGCACGAGCGGGGTCGGCGCCGCCGGCGCCGAGGTCCCACCGGCGGTCGCACTGCGCACCGCGAAGGCAGCGCCAAACGCGAGCGCCACGATCAGCGCCACGATTGCCACGCGCCCGCGCGAGGTGGCGGTCATTCGCAGGGCTTGGGCTTCCTCGAGCCCGGTGCCAGACAGCGCTGGATCTTGGTGAAGTTGGCGTGGCCGATCCGGTATTCGATGTAGGCGCCGATCTCGTTCTTGGCCGTCACGTAGATCTTCAGAGCGGAGCCGTCCGGCAGCACCGCGCCGCCCAGGTGGGGGAAGCGAACGGCGCGCGCGGTCGTGGCCTGGGAGCGGCAGCCGCGCGTGCAGCGCACTTCGACGCGAGCCTTGCGGGGGGCGACGACGGCGAGGCTCACCACGCGCACCCCGGCCGTGAGCGGCTGCGCGGCGAGCGTCGCTTCGGCCTGCAGGCGCTTGAGTTCGACGAGGTAGTCGAACAGGAACTGGACGGTGCCCCCGGCTTCTTCGACCCCGCCGATCTGGATCGTGTACGGGCGCCCGGCCTGCACTTTGTCGAACAGTTCGCCAGCCGCCGTGGGCTGGTTGATCGCACACTGGCGTTCGCCGTTTTCGGGCACCAGCGTCTTCGGGTTGTACGGCATGACCGCCATGACCGTGCCGAAGGCCGCCGAGGTGCGAATCCGGACGAGCCCGTTGGCGTTGGGGTAGAAGTCGTACCAGATCGTCTTGCCCTCGGTGACTCCGTTGCAGCCCGTCAGCTCGGGCGGACCGGGGTGTGGGCTGAGGATGTCCGACTGCACCGTCGCCCCCGCCGTGTTGCGCGTATCACTCAGGGTTTCCGTCTGGTTGAGCGGGCTGCCCGGCTTGTTGAGGTTCAGCGATTCGAGGTAGTTGTCGTTGATCGGGGGAGGCGCAGTCGGCGCCGCAGCGCTCGCTGTCATCGTCGCCGTGGCCCCTACCGTCAGCACCGCCGCCAGCGCCGCGACCACGATCGGCCGCCGGGAACGTGTGTGTGTTGCTCGCATCAAACCACCGCCTCGCTTGCCGGGAAGACGTAAATCATATGTCAGAGGCCGGCAACCCGCGCCGTCCGACACGCCGGTAGACTCGGGCCGCGGCGTGAGCAACAGGGGGAGCGAGCCGACCGACACCGAGATACCGGCTTCAGTCGGGATCCGCCGTCTGGCTGTCCACTATGCGGTGCTGGCACTGGTGACCGCCGGTGTGGCCGTCTTCGTTTTCTCCTCGGGTGCCACCAAGCACGCCCAGAAGCAGATCGCGGGGGGATACAACGTCTCGGCCGCGACCGCCTGCCTCGGGGCGAAGATCGAACTGGCGCAGTCGGGCCAGTTCGTCACAATCTCCAACACCCAGTCCACGCTGAGCGGCAAGCTGAAGTGGGTGAACGGGCGCCTGAGCGGTGCGGTCCACTGCGTACGGGGTGCCACCGCACAGATCGACGCCCGTGTCGTGGGCCGTCTGCTCGTGGGCACGCTCGGCGGGGGGCCGGTGGCGGCCGAGTTCAAGCGCAAGCCCCCCGAACCGGGGGCCCCCAAGCGGCCGACCGCCAAGCCGCGCACCCCTGAAGAGACCGTCGTGGCGTTCTTCATCGCGGTGGTGGTCGTGATGCTGTTCGCCCGTCTGTGCGGAAGCCTGATGCCGAAGATCCGCCAGCCAAGGGTGATGGGCGAGGTGCTCGCGGGGATCCTGCTCGGCCCGACACTGTTCGGAGCGCTCGACCCCGGCCTGCAGTCCAAGATCTTCGCCTCCGACATCGTCCCTTATATAGGCGTCGCGGCAAACCTGGGCCTGGTCTTCTACATGTTCTTGATCGGGCTGGAGGTCGATCTCGGGCAGCTCCGCGGCCGCGCAAGGATGACCCTCGCCGTCTCGAACACGGCGCTGTTGGTGCCACTGATGCTGGGGCTGCTCGTCGCGCTGCCGCTGTACACACTGCTGGCACCGGACGTACGCTTCGCGGCGTTCGCGCTGTTCGTCGCAGTGTCGATGTCGATCACCGCGTTCCCGGTGCTCGCGCGGATCATCTCCGAGCGGCGCATGATCAAGCGGCCGCTGGGAACGCTGGCGCTGTCGGCGGCGGCCGTCGACGACGTGTCCGCGTGGTTTCTGATCGCGCTGGCGACGGCGGTGGCGGGGGCCGGCAGCGGCGTGGTGGTGCTCGAAACGATCGGCTGGGCCGCGGTGTTCTGCCTCGTGATGGCGTTCGCGGTGCGCCCGGTGATGGCGCGGGCGGCGGTCGCCTACGACGAGGCCGGGCACATACCCGGCACGTGGATAACAGTGATCTTCGCCGGCGTGCTGCTGTCCGCGATCACCACCGAGACGATCGGGATCGCGGTGATCTTCGGCGCGTTCGTGATGGGGCTCGCGATGCCCAGGCACGCGGGCCTCAGCGAAGACGTCACGCAGCGCGTGGAGGACTTCGTCCTGACACTGCTGCTGCCGCTGTTCTTCGCGTACACGGGCCTGCGCACGAACGTCGAGCTGCTCGGCAGCGGTCAGCTGGTGGCAATCACGCTCGGCCTGTGTGCGCTGGCGATCGTCGGCAAGTACGGCGGGACGCTGATCGCGGCCCGCGTGATCCGCCTGCCGTGGCGCCAGTCCGCCGTGTTGGGAGCGCTGATGAACACGCGCGGCCTGACCGAGCTGATCGTGCTCAACCTGGCGCTCAGCACCGGGGCGATATCGCAGGCGCTGTTCACGGCGCTCGTGATCATGGCGCTCCTGACGACGTTCATGGCGGGGCCGTTGATACGAGTGCTCGACCCTCACAACGCCTACGGCGAGGAGCCCGAGCAGGAGCTCGTCACCGCCGGCCCGCGCCCGACCCCGGAGCAGCCGGGCGCCGCGCCCGAGCACTCGATCCTAGTGGCACCTCAGAGCGCAGCGGCGCTCGAGCAGCTGCTGGCGCTGGCCGAGCCGCTGGCCCGCTCAGAGCCGCGCCGCGAGCTGATTCTTGCCCGCCTGATTCCCCCGCCGCGGGGCGCGACCGTGCGCGGCGGGCTGCAGACCGAGGCGCGGAAGGTGAGCGAGGCCACCGAGCAGCTCCAGCAGAAGCGTACGGAGTTGACCGACGCCGGCGTGGACGTGCGCGCGGTGGCGCTGACGTCAGCAAACCCCGGCCGCGACATCACGCGGCTGTGCCGCAGCGAGGAGGTCGACCTCGTGTTAATCGACGGCCGCCGCCCGATGCTCGGCGACGGCGTCCCCCGCGAGGAGGTCGGCACAGTACTGAACGAGGCCAAGTGCGACGTCGCGGTGCTCGTCGCGCGCGAGAGCACTCCCGTCAGCCCCGGCCCAGACCACTCGGTGACGGTGCCGTTCGGAGGCGCCGATCACGACTGGGCGGCGCTGGAGCTCGCGAGCTGGATCGCTGCCGCGAGCGGGGCGCCGCTGCGACTGCTCGGCTCCGCCGGACGCCAGGAGGACGGCCGCGATGCCAGCGGCCTGCTCGCCAGCGCCGCCCTGGTCGTGCAGCAGTTCGCGGGTGTGACAGCCGAGCCGGTCCTCGCCGAGCCGGGCCGCGAGGGCATCCTCGCCGCGACGGCAGAGGCAGGGTTGCTGGTGGTCGGCCTCTCCGAGCGGTGGCAGAAGGAGGGCCTCGGAGAGACCCGCCGAGCAATCGCCCGCGCGGCCCCCGCGCCGATCGTGTTCGTCCGCCGCGGAGCAAGACCCGGCGCGCTGGCCCCCGCGACCGACATGACCCGCTTCGGCTGGTCGGCGGCGCTCGGCAAGCCGGTCTAGGAGCCGACCCGCCAGACCCCGTTAACAAAAACCAGACGCACCGTCTCCCCGCCGTCACCCAGCGCAAGCCGCGCCTCGCGCGCGTCGAAGTCGATCTCGAGCCGCAGCGGCGGCGGAGAGGGAGCCGGCGGCTCGGGCACGTCGGGGACCCGAGCGAACACCGTGGGGGCAGCGCGAGCGGCAACCTGGGGGGGCGCCACGGGCTCGGGCTCGGGCTGCACGATGCCCCGCACAACCAGCGTCGTGGCCCCAACCTCGATCGAGTCGCCCAGCGACAGCAGAACAGGACTCTGAATGCGCAGGCCGTTGACGAACGTGCCGTTGGAGGAGCCAAGATCCTCGAGCGCATAATCCCCGGTGGCCTCGCGCGAGAGGCGCGCGTGCCGGCGCGAGATCTCCTCGTCCTCGGAGAGCCGGCCAGGCCCCTCGGCGTGACGCCCGATGACGAGCTCGTCCTCGACGACAAGCGTGTCCCCCGTCCCGTTGCCGGAGATGACCTCCAGACGCAGGTAAGTCGAACGGGTGGTCATGGGGGATCGTCCACGTGTGTCAGTACCGCCCCGGGCGCGTGGGCGCTGGGCCTCCTACCCAGCGTCACCGGCGTGCACGCCCGTCCACGGCAGGTCATCGCGCGTGTAGCTCCCAACCACGCCCCGATGGGCCCGTAGGGCAAGCTGGACAAGGACGCACCGAGCGAAGTGTGCCGAAGCCGGGAGACGCTCGCTGCGCGAGCATCCCCGTTTCGGCCAGCACACGAGCGAGGGAGGACGCCGATCCAGCGCCGCCATACGGGTTCATCGGCGTACCGTAGCGATAGCGGAGGCCGGATCGGACTCCCCGCGCTCGGCGCGGATCACGTGCATGACCGCGTTGATGAGCGCCAGGTGGGTGAACGCCTGCGGGAAGTTGCCGAGGTGCCGGCCGGTGCGCGGGTCGATCTCCTCGGCGTACAACCCCAGCGCGGAGGCGTGCGAGATGAGCTTCTCGCACAGCGCCCGGGCGCGAGCCAGCTCGCCGATCTCAGAGAGCGCGGAGACCAGCCAGAACGAGCAGATCGTGAACGACCCCTCCTCGCCGGTGAGCCCGTCGTCGGTCTCCCCCACGCGGTAGCGCAGCACCAGCCCGTCCTCGGTCAGCTCGTCGGCGATCGCGAGGACCGTGGCGACGATGCGCGGGTCGTCGGGCGGCAGGAAGCGCACGAGCGGGGCCAGCAGCAGCGAGGCGTCGAGCGCGTCGGTGTCGTAGTGCTGCGTGAAGGCGCCGCGGGCGTCGACCCCGTGCTCGCAGATGTCGGCGTGGATCTCCGCCGCCGCCGCGTGCCAGCGCTCGGCCCACTCGGAGTCGTCGCGCAGCTGCGCGAGGCGCGCGCCCCGGTCGGCGGCCACCCAGCACATCAGCTTCGAGGAGGTGAAGTGCTGGGGCTCGCCGCGCACCTCCCAGATCCCGCGGTCGGGCTCGCGCCAGTGCTCCAGGGCGCCGGCGACCTGACGCTTGATGATCGGCCACAGCCGGTCGGGCAGCTGGTCGCGCGAGCGGGTGTGCAGGTAGATCGAGTCGAGCACCGCCCCCCACACGTCGTGCTGGCGCTGGCGGTAGGCGCCGTTGCCGATCCGCACCGGCTGCGCCCCGCCGTAGCCGGAGAGGTGGTCGAGCTCGTGCTCGTCCAGGCGGGACTCCCCGCCGATGCCGTACATGATCTGCAGCTCGCCCTCCTCGGCCTCGGCGAGGTCCGCAACGAAGTAGAAGAAGTCGTTGGCCTCCCAGTCGAAGCCGAGGGTGTAGAGCGCCCACAGCATGAACGTCGAGTCGCGGATCCACGTGTAGCGGTAGTCCCAGTTGCGTTCGCCCCCGACGGTCTCCGGCAGCGAGGTGGTGGCCGCCGCGACCATCGCCCCGGTGGGCGCGTAGCTCAGCCCCTTGAGCGTCAGCGCGGAGCGCTGCAGGTAGGTGCGCCAGGGGTGGTCGGGGAAGGTGCCCTGCTTGAGCCACTCCTGCCAGTGGTGGGCGGTGCGCACGAGCCGCTCGTTGGCCTCCGCGTAGGTGGTGGGCAGCGGGTGCCCGGACCAGCCGAGCGCCGCGAACACGGACTCCCCCTCGTGCAGGATCGTGCGCGCGCGGGCGCGCGGCCCCTCGAACCCGAGGTTCATGTCGGTGACGAGGCGCAGTTTGAGCTCCATGCCCTCCGAGCCGGCGGTCGCCTCGGAGTAGCCCGGGCCGGTGTAGGCCCACTCGGCCGCGAGGCCCCCGTAGTCGAAGACCGGTTCGCAGTCGAGGTGGATCTCGGCCCACCCCTGCACGCAGAACGCCGTGCGCAGCAGCACGTGGTCGGCGTCGTAGTCGGTCGGTGAGCGGCGGTGGGTGCGCGAGCGCTCCTCCTGGTGGTACCAGGGCCCGATGCACAGCACGTCGCGCACGACGACCCACCCGGTGCGCGTCTCCCAGGAGGTCTCGAGCACCACCGTCCCCGGCAGGTAGCGCACCGCGCCGGGCACGGTCACGCCGGCCGGCCCCAGTCGAAAGCCGCCGGCGTCGCGGTCGAGCATCGCCCCGAACACCGACGGCGAGTCAAACCGCGGCAGGCACATCCACTCGACGTTGCCGCTCGGGGCGATCAGCGCGCACGTCTCGCAGTCCGACAGGAAGCCGTAGTCGGCGATCGGCGGAAACGGACTCCCCGGGTCTCCGTGGGGTACGGCGCTCACCGCGCCAGCCTACTGGGCCGTCCTGCGGGAAGGAGTGCCGGGCAGACCGGCCCCGCGCTGCTGGAAGACGTGCAGATGAGACGGCCGCCCTGCGGCGAGGCGAGGCGGGCCGGCAGGGGCACCGGCACGGCAGGACAGCGGCCGGGCGGCCGGATAGGCTGGGGTCGGATGACGTGGGTCGAAGTCTTTACGCTGTTCGTGGTCTCCCACCTGGTCGGCGACTACCTGCTGCAGACTGACTGGCAGGCACTCCACAAGCGCGGGGGCCTCGCGTGGGGAGCGGGAGAGGCACGCCGGGCGCTGTTCACACACGTCACCACCTACACCGTCTGCTTCGTCCCGGCGCTGGTGGCGATCGAACTCGGCGTGGAACTGGTGTGGGTGGTCCCGGCGATCTTCCTCCCCCACCTCATCCAGGACGACGGACGGCTGCTGCACGCCTACATGAAGCGTGTCAAGCGGCTGGACCCGAAGGAAAACCTGGCGGTCTCGATCGCCGTCGACCAGACGTTCCACCTGCTGGCGCTGCTCGTCGTGGCGCTGGTGATCGGCTCCTGAGCGCCGCCGCGGGGCACGGAGGCCCCGCGCGCACCAACCCCAGTGGCGGCACTCACCCGCGCGGACGATCTCAAACTCAAAGCAACGGCCCCTCCAAGCGCAGCGCCCGAAACCCGCGCTGTGTCGGCACGTAATCGGCAGGCCCGCCGAACGAGTACAGTTGCGGTCGTGGACGACAACCTGCCCACCGAGCCGCTCATGGATCCCACCGAGCGCCACCGCGAGGAGCGCCGGGCCGTGGAGGAGGCCGGAGGTGGCGAGGCCGAGGGCTTCGAGCTCGCCGAGCAGGATCTCATCGAACACGCCTCGCACGGCGACCAGCACACTCCGGATCGCATCCTGCAAGACGCAGGGCCCGACGAGGAGTCGGCCGACTCGGTGTACGGCGAGGCCGACAGCGAGCACCTCAGCGACTAACGCGCTTCAGCGCAGACCCTGGATGATCGAGATCAGCTCATCGGGCTGGTAACCCTGCTGGCGGGCGAAGCCGACGAGCTCGCGCGCTCGCGCAATCACAGCGCCGCGCTGGGGGGTGCCGCTGACGCGCACGCCGAGCCCGCGGCGGAACTCCAACAGGCCCTCCTCGCGCAGTGTGCGTAGGGCGCGCAGCACCGTGTTGGTGTTGACCGCCATGACCGCCGCAAGGTCGCGGGCGGGGGGCAGTCGCTCCCCGGGCTTGGCCTCGCCGTCGGCGATCGCGCGACGGATCTGCGCGGCGACCTGGTCGTGCAGGGGCGTGGGGTCCGAGCGGTCGATGCTCTCGAGCATTGTGCTATTCATATTAGCACCATGCTCGTCAATGTGAAGGGAGCACCTGCGTGCCCGTGACCCTCCCGCCGCCTCAAGTGGCCCTCGCGCCGCCCCCTGCCCCGCCGTCTCCCCCAGTCGAGATCCGGGACGGGGTGATCGAAGAGGCACGCCGACGTCATCGCCGGCGTCGCAGGCGCGCGGCGGGCATCGCGCTCGGCACCGGGGCTCTCGTGATCGCGGCCCTCGCGGCGCTGTTGGGTGGCGGTGGCGGCGGCAACTCGGGCGCGCCTGGCGAACCGCCGCCGGGCGGTCCGCAGAAGCTGACGCTCGTACGCGGGCGCGCATTCGAGGGTGGTCAGCCGGCGCTGATGGGAGTCACACTGTCGCTGGAAGCCGGCGACGTCGGGGTGTGCGTGCGGGTCGCCAACCACGGGGGTTGTGGGCCACTTCCGAGCGCCTCCTACCCTGTCTATGGAGGCCACGGAGAAGGCGTCAACCCCGAGGAAAAGGTCGGGCCAGAAGGCGAGATCGACGCGATCTTCACCGGCCCCGGCGTCGCTGCATTGCGGGTGGCGCACCTCGGGACTTTCAAGGCAGAGCCCGCGCCCGGGCTGCCCCCCGGCGCGAAGCAGATCGTCTTCTACCGCCCCCCCGGCTCACGCGGTTCGGTGCTCGCCCCGGGACTCAGCCCCCGGATACTGCAGGGCTTTGAGCACGCCCGGCAGGGTCCCGCTCTGACCGAGACGCTGCTCGATGCCTCCGGCCGCACGATCCCAGTCGGCAGGCCCCCGAGATTCCAACTCCCCAATAGCTACTGGCAATGGCCGCAGGCACCCCCAGCCCAGGGACGCTGCGCGATGAGCTCGTCGCTCACGGGTACACGCACCGCATGGGGCATGGTGGTCACCAAGATCGCCGGCGATCCCAACCTCACCACACCCGGCTGGCTCTCATGCCTGGACACATGGTTCTCCGCTGGCGGGACCAGCTATGAGGCCGCAATTCTGCTCAACGCCAAATCGCCGGGCAGCACCCCCACGCCGCCGTGGGACGCGGTCCCGGTGCCTGGACACCCGGGGATCGTGGAGATCCCGCCAGTGCAGCGGGCGTTCCACCTCGCACCGCTCAGCCCCGCGGAGGCAACGCGGATTCTCGCCGTGGACACCAGGAGGGGGGGACGCGCGCGAGCCGAGCAGATCCTGCGCGAAAGCGAGCGCAGGACGTTTTGGGATGTGCTGGTTCCGCCGACGGTCGCCCGTCGCGTGGGACCTGCGTGGGTTCTCGTCCGCTACGGCAACAGCCTCGCGCAGCGAATAGCGTTTCTCCAAGCGCTGCACGTCACCAAGATCGCGCTCCCGCGCGGCCGGGGCTGAGGCGTTATCCGGCGCAGGTGATTACCCGTCATTGGGCGAAACTAAAATATCGCATTGAGCTACTTGCAGATAGGTCACCCGCGCATCCACCTACCTGCTGAACCGGGCGTGGGCCCCGTGGTCTACGACACCGCGACTAACCTAGTCGGTAAGCCACCAACTTCGGGGTCTGAACGGATTCAGCCGCCACACCGGCGGGCGCGATCAACATTTCACCCGAGACCTCGACGCCGGTGTTGATGCGAGCCGGCAGCTGGGTCTGCCACACGAGGTGGCCAGTGCCGGCTTCGTAGGCGTACACCGTGCCGTTGAAGTCAGTTACGAAAACGAGGTCGTTGACGGCCGTGGTGGCCCCGAAGGCCGGGCCGGGGAGCGTCTGCTTCCACTCCACGGCACCGGTGGCCACGTTCAGCGCGACCAGTTCACCGCCGAAGGGCGGGCCTTCCCCGGTGACTGTGCCTTCCTCGGAGTACTTGATGGGGATGTTGACGACGGGCACGAAGACGGTCGAGCCGTTGGTGGACATCGGCGCAATCACGCCGCCCAGCAGACCGGGGTAGACCGTCTCCGGTAGCTTCAGCTTGGAGTATTCGTGTTTGAGGGCGTAGAGGTTGTCGTTGTCGTGGCCGTTGTGGATGCCGACGGAGCGCTTCCACAGCAGCCGCCCGGTCTGGCGTTCGAACGCCAGCACGAACCCGCCCTTGCCCGCCGCCAGGACCACCTGCTTGCCGCCTACGGGCAGCAGGATCGGGGGAGCCTCGACGTCGCGGTCGTACAGGTCGTGAGGCGTGACCTGGTAGTACCACTGCAGCTTGCCGGTAGCGGCGTTCAGCTTGATGAGCGAGTCGGTGTACAGGTTCGGACCGGGCCTGCTCGAACCCCACGGAAACCCGGGTGCACCCGGGAAGGGCGCCGGGTTGCCGGTCCCGAAGTACATGAAGCCCTGTTCATCGAACGCGGGCGTGTACCACACCCCGCCGCCGGAGTTGATGTTGGCGTGCGCCGAGGACCACAGGTTTTCGGGCGCCGTGTCGAAGTGCCACAGCTTCCTGCCGGTCGCCCCTTCCAGCGCCCACAGGACGCCGATGGCGCCGGCGCCGTAGAACGTGGTGTTGTTCCCGGGGACCGTCGCCACGTAGACGATGCCGTTGTGGTAGCCGGGAGCCATGTCGATGCCCTCGTTGGCGTTGCGCACGAGCGAGACCGACCAGAGCTGCTTGCCGGTCTTCTCTTCGAGTGCGAACGCCGAGGTCGCAGTCGCGCCGTATACACGCCCTCCCGCCACGACGAGACCGTTCGGTCCCTGGTCGGGCGATTCAAAGTTTTTCGTCCACAGGACCTTGCCCGTCTGCAGGTCGATCGCCTTAACGTTGGACACCAAGTCCTGGGAGTAGATTACGCCACCCGCGATGATTGGGGCGGAGGAGTAGCTGCCGTACACGCTCTTCGCGGTGAGTGGCAGTGACCAGGCGACGTGTAGTTTCGAGACCGTCGCCGCGTTGATCGGCCCGCCCGTGAAACGAGTGTTCGACAGGTTGACGTTGGGGTAGCCCGTACCGGTGAGCGGGGGCCCCGAGGAGGAGGACCCGCAGGAGCAGAGGGTGATGGCCGCGGCCATCAGGAGGCAGACGGCTAGAGCCAAGGGCGCCCGAAGGCCGCGGTCGTGTCTATCGGGGAGAAGCTCCATGTGTCCATCCAATCGGTTGCGGTTTGTCAGTGATGTGTGAACAGCCACGGGACACGCTGCCCGATGACGGCGCCCCGGAAGCGCTTGCGCGGCCCGTACACGACCCACGTCGTGTTGACCGGGCCGTAGTACTCCTCGACGCGCAGCACGTCGGGGTGTTCCTCGGCGTGGTGGACGTGAGTGAGTCCGGCGTCGTAGGCACCCGCCAGCAGGTGACGGGCGACGACGGGCTTGGAGGGCTCGTCCACCACTGTCTGAAAGCGCGCCAGGTCGAGGTAGCCACGGGTCGCCGAGACGATCCCGAGGCTCGCAGGAGCGACGACGTCGCGGCGGACGAGCAGCGACAGCGCCTTGGTCGGGTAGATAAACGTGTTGACCACGAACACCTCCTCGTGAAAGCGCTCGGTGACGAGGTGGACCTGCACGTGCGCGGAGCACTGCACGAGGAACGTGGAGGGCTGTTCGCGGACCCGGCCGATCGCACCCAGGAGGTCTTCGACCAGCACGACCTCGTAAGACGTGAGACCCTGGAACTCCAGGTAGTGGAGCAGGGCGTTCTCGTGACAGGTGCCCGACGGTCCAAGTGTGATGAAGGTCGGGCGCACCACGTTCAGCGCCCCTTCCGCGCTCTGGAGGGCGTACCGATCAGTTCGTCCTCCATCCGGCAGGTAGCGCCGATCAGCAGCTCGAACAGGTCGGCCGTGAAGTCCGAGGGCAGCTCGACCTCGGCGCCGCGAGCGAGGTAGCGCGCCCGCACCGCGTCGACACGGTGCGGCTGCATCATCGGGATGTCGTGCGCCCGCTTGTAGAGTGCGATCTCCCGGCAGATCGCAAAGCGCTCACCGAGCGCCCGCGCGATCCGGTCGTCGAGCTCGTCGAGGCGGTGACGGAGGGGGTCGAGGCCGTTCACCCCGGCCACCTCTCCGAGGCGTCTCCCACGAGCGCCCGCCCACTCCGAGTGGGCCCAACCGCGCCGGCACCGGCCTCCGTGCTGGCACTCACACCGACACTCACATCTGCACAGGCACCCACACCCACCCCGGCAACCGCCCCCGCACCGCATCCCTCGAGCAGCCCAGTCGCAAACGCGTCGCTGCACTCTGCAAGCGTGTCAAGCGCGTAGCCACCCTCCTGGATCACACAGACCGGCAGCCGCGAGTCCGCGAGCAGGCGGCCGACGCGCCCGAAGAGCGCCGGCGGAAGGCTCCATGAACCATGCGGGTCACCCGCGACCGTGTCAAAGCCGAGCGACAGAACGAGCGCGGAGGAGGCCTGCGCGAGCGAGTCGAGCGAGGCGGCCACCGCGTCGAGGTACTCCTCGAGATCGGGGGAGGTCGCGAACTCGACCACCCGTTCGCGCTCGGAGCGCGGGCGCACCGTGAGCGACGGGACGTTCGTCACCGGCCAGGCGTGCAGCGAGTGCAGGTGTACGTCCTCAGCCGAGGCAAGGATCGCGGCGGTGCCGTTCGGGTAGTGCAGGTCGAGGTCGAGCAAACCGATCGGCCCCACGCCACTCGTGCGCAGCGTCCAAACGGCCGCCGCAGCGGTGTTGAGGTAGCAGTAGCCGGCGAGCCAGCCCGGGCCAGCGTGGTGGCCCGGCGGGCGGCAGAGCGCGTAGGTAAAGCGCGCACCGCCCGCGAGGCGCTGGGCCGCCGTGATCCCCGTGCGCACAGCCTCGTGGGCCGCAGCGACGAGGCCCGCCCGCACCGGGATGTCGGGCGGCAGGCCAGGCGGCGCAAGCTCAGGGAGGACCACCGGCTCGTCTGAGCGGACCCGCCTGAGCGCCTCCAGGTAACCGGGCTCGTGCAGTCTGCTGAGGGTTAGCTCGACCTCCTCGTCCGTGGCGTCCGCACCGACGGCGCGCACCTCCGCGTGGCGCAGCAGCCCACGCCGCAGCTCCACCAGCCGGCGGTTGTCGTCGTGGCCGGGTAGCCGGCGCCCGCCTTCGAGCACCCACGGCGCCTCGTCGTGGTGGCCGGGGCGCTGCTCGATCAACAGGAGCTCGCTCACGGCAACCCCCGTCGCATCCGCGCGCCAAGCGGCGCGAAGCCGGCGCCGAGATAGAACGCCTCCGTCGCCGCGAGGCCCGCAAAGCGCTCCCGCGGCAGCCCGACCTCGACCCGCGTGATCCCCTGCTCGTGCGCGAGCGTGAAGAGCCTCGTCAGCAGTTCACGGCCGATCGCCCTCCCGCGCCAGAGAGGGTGCACCCACAGGTCCTGGATCAGCGCGTAACGGCCCGGTATGTGAATCGCGGTCTGCCAGCTCACGCCGAGCACGCCGACGAGCGCGCGGTTGTCCTCCGCGTCGGCCAGCGTGCCGTCGGCCTCCATGACGAGGAGCGCCCCGGCCTGGGGGCTGTCGAGCAGCGCTCGCGCGGCGGCTTGCATCGCAGGCGTGGGAGGCGGCGTGCCGCCGAGCTCGCGCAACAGTTCCTGCACGGCCTCAACCACCGTCGGGATGTCCTCGTGGGTTGCGGGGCGCACGCTCCAGCTCAGCCCCGGTGGGTTCGGAGCGCTCGTGAGGACACGGTCAGCGCCCACGGCGGAGGGCTCGGGGGCCGGGCCGCTCACGCCGCCGCCGCCATCCGTGAGGGCTCGAGCTCGACGGTGAACGCGTCGGGCCCATCGCGGCCGGTCACGGCCTGCGCGATGGCGGCCATCGGCGCACGCGCCTTGAGCAGCAGCTCGTCGAACTCCTCCGCGGGGTCGGACTGCGTCACGATCGCTCCGCCCGCGCCGATCGTGGTGGCGCCCGGCCGCAACACGACGGTGCGGATGACGATCGAGAGGTCGACGGAGCCGTCGAGCCCGAAGTAGCCGAGTGCGCCGGAGTAGACGCCGCGGGCGACCCGCTCGATGTCGTCGATGATGCCCATCGTGCGCAGCTTCGGCGCGCCGGTCATCGAGCCGCCGGGGAAGCAGGCGCGCACGCAGTCCACCGGCGTGCGCTCCGGTTCGAGCACCCCGGTGACGGTCGAGATCAGCTGGTGAACCGTCGGGTAGGACTCGACGACCATGTACTCCGGCACACGGACCGAGTCCACCTCACAGACGCGCCCGAGGTCGTTGCGCAACAGGTCGACGATCATGAGGTGCTCGGCAAACGTCTTCTCGTCGTGCAGCAGCTCGGCGCGCCGCGCCTCGTCGAGGCCGGGGTCG
Organism: uncultured Solirubrobacterales bacterium; assembly: GCA_963706545.1. Taxonomy (GTDB): domain Bacteria; phylum Actinomycetota; class Thermoleophilia; order Solirubrobacterales; family Solirubrobacteraceae; genus Palsa-744. The sequence continues at coordinate 2,907,436 of OY970161.1, read as the reverse complement.
ACCGCGCGCGCGGCGGTCCCCTTGATCGGGCGGGCCTCGACGCGACGGTCGCGGTCGACCGAGAGGAAGCGCTCCGGCGAGGAGCTGAGCACCGCGACGTCGCCGAGCCGCAGAAAGGCCGCGAACGGAGCGGGGTTGCGGCGTCGCAGCAGGCGGTAGAGGGCGAACGGCTCCGGGCGCGCGGTGGTCGAGAGCTGGTCGGTCAGGCAGACCTCGTAGGACTCCCCAGCGGTGAGCGCCACCTGGCAGCGGGCGATGTCGGCAAGGTACTGCTCGCGTCCGCGTCCGCAGCGGAAGGTGACTGGATCCGCACTCTCCCCCGCGCCCGGGGCGCCGGCCCGCGCGGGCTGCTCCGAGGAGGTATGTAGAGGCGCCGCAAGTATCTCTCGCACAACCCCCTCGGCCTCGTCCAACCACCGCTCTGCGTCCCCGTCGTCGCCGAGTGCGAGCAGGTGCGTGCACTGCCGGGTGTGGTCGACCGCAACGACACGGTTGGCGAACAGCAGCACGGCGTCCGGCACGTCCGAGCGGTGCACGTTGGGGGAGCCGCAGTCGGCCTTGCACTCGTAGCCGAGGTAGCCGACGAAGCCGCCGAGCAGGCCACGCGCCAGCTCCGCGGGGGCCTCGACCGCCCGCGCGGAGAGTTCGCGGCCCAGCACGTCGAAGATCGACGCGTACTCGAACGTGCGCCCGCCGGCCCCGTGCACCGTCACCCGCCCCTTCTCGACGTCGTACTCGAGCACCCGCCGCTCAGGGCCCGCGGAGGTGCCGAGGTACGAGCACTGCGCAAGGCGCGTCGGCGCGTCGGCGGAGTCGAGCCAGAACGCGTAGGCGGCGTCGCCGAACAGCCGTTCGTAGAGCAGCTCGGTCGAGGGCTCGCCCGCCAGCGAGCGTACGCGCAGCTGCACGCGAGACTTGGCATCGGCGGTGGCGCCGGCGCCCGCGTGCGGGCGGGCAGAGCGTCGCGGCGGCGGCGCCACCGCCCTACTCGGCCGAAGCGTGCGCGTAGCGGAGTGGCGGCGCGCCAGAGCGTAGAAGTTCTCGACGAGACGGCGACCGTGCTCGGTCGCGACCGACTCGGGGTGAAACTGCACACCCCATAGCGGGCGGTGGCAGTGTTCGATGCCCATCACGACCCCGTCGGGGGTCCAGGCGGTCACGCGGCCTTCGGGCTCGAGCGGACCGGTGACCGCGAGCGAGTGGTAGCGCACGACCGAGAAGTCCTGGGGGATGCCCTCGAAGAGGCCGGAGCCGAGGTGCTGAACCTGGCTCAGGCGCCCGTGCATCGCGGCGGGAGCGGTCCCGACGAGGCCGGAGAGCACGTGCCCGAGACCCTGGTGGCCGAGGCAGACCCCGAGCACCGGGATGTCCGAGGAGCGCAGGATGTCCGAGCAGACGCCGAAGTCGTGCCAGCGGTCGGGGCGGCCGGGGCCGGGCGAGAGCACGATCGCGTCGAAGTCCCAGCGCGAGAGCGCGCGCCAGGAGACCATGTCGTTGTGGATCACGATCGGCTCCTCGCCGGAGACGGCCGCGAGCAGGTGGAAGACGTTGTACGTGTACGAGTCGTAGTTGTTGACCAGCAGCGTGGTCATCGGGGATCGTCCACGTGTGTGGGTTCCGCAACCGGCGCATGGGCGCCGGGCCTCCTACCCGGCGTCAGCGCGCGGTGGGTCCGAACAAGCGTCACCGCACCGCCTCCAGCCCGAGGCCCCGTGCGGAGCGGTCAAGCAGCGTCTGCACGACCCGCTCGACCGGTTCGGAGCGCGGACGCTCCTCGTACCAGAGCGCGAGGTGCTTGAGGTAGAGCGCGAGCGGGCCGACGTCGAAGCGCTGCACCGCCAGGCGCAGGTAGCGCCGGTAGAGCTCCGACTGGACGACGGCGAAGCGGTAGTCCGGGTCCTCCGCTGGCCTGCCGCCGTTCGAGGCGACGTTGCTGTGGCGGGCACGCGCCCGAACCAGGTCCCACCCGAGGCTCTCGCCGTCCCGCAGCAGCGTGTCGGGATCGAGATCGATCGGCGGGGCGACCGGGAAGGAGAGGAAGTACCCGAGCGCGATCTGCGCCGCGATCCGTTCCGGCGCGGGATGGCCGTGGCGCACCGCCCGGCGCTCGGGGGACTCGTCGATCCGCGCGTCGAGCCACTCGAGCAGCTCGTCGATCAGCAGCGCCCCCTCGGAGGAGGCCAGCGCGCGCTTCTGGCGGGAGACCATCCCGTTGAAGATGTCCCGCGTCGGGTGCATCGGAGCCTGTCCGCCCCCATTCGACCCACCCCGCTCGCCCGGCTCGCCACGCTCGCCCCGCCCGTTCGGCCCGCCCCCCGCGTCCGGCCCACCCGCGCGCCCGGCGCCCACCGGCAGCAGCTCGTCCATCAGCTTGCGCCGGCAGGTGACGTGCGAGACCCACTCGGTGCCGCAGACCTGCATCGAGGTCGTGCCCTCCAGCTCGGGGGCCGCCATCCAGTACGCCAGCGAGCGCATGTGCTGGGTGGGCAGGCCGTCGGCCCGCACGAGCGGGAACTCCTCGAAGTCCCGCAGGCCAGTCGCGTAGATCACGACGCCGTCCTCGCGCCGGCGCAGGCGCCCGTCGCGCAGGCCGGCCGCGGTCAGCTCGGCGGCGTCCCCGAGGAAGTCCGACTCGAAGAAGACCCGGTCGAAGGCCACGCCGAGGCGCGCGAGCGTCTTGCGCTGACCGGCGATGACCCACGCGCGGGTCTTGTACCAGAGCTCCAGCGCCTCCAGTTCGCCGCCCATCACGCGCTTGAGCAGCTCGTCGGCGGCGTCCCCGCGCAGCGCCACCTCGCGCGTCACCGAGTCTTCGGGGTACTCGATCTCCGCCCCGGTGAACGAGCCGGAGGCCGCCACGTAGTCCGCGTAGCAGAGGCCGACGAAGTGGTCGCTCTTCTCGTCGCCGTTGGGCCAGGAGTGCGCGTGGCGGCCGGAGGCCATCACGCCGGCCATCGCCTCGCCCATCGAGCGCCCCGCGTCGGAGATCAGCGAGCGCCGTTCGACCTGCCCGCCCCCCTGCGTGAGCGCCGCGGCGAGCGCGTTGCCGATCGCGAGGTTGCGCAGATGGCCCAGGTGCAGCGCCTTGGTCGCGTTCGCGTCCCAGAACTGCACCGAGAAGCGCTCTCCCCGCACGAGGTCCGAGAGCGTCGCCTCGGCGCTGCCGCCGGCCTCCAGGGCGGCTCCCGCTGTCTCTATCCAACTGTCGTCGAGGCGCAGGCGCACCCCGTCCTCCGCGCGCACCACGGTGTCCACCCACGGCTCGCGTTCGAGGCGCTCGAGCGCGCGTAGCGAGTCGCGGTCCTCCCGCCACGCCTCGACACGCGGCACGAGCTTCAGGTCAAAGTGCGCCTGCGGGCGCCGCGGCGCCCGTGCGGCCCAGCGGGCGGGCGCTTCCTCGCGCGCCGGGGCTTCTTCAAAGTAGTCGAAGAGATTGGTGGTCACGCAGGGAAAGTGGTCGTGTGCCATGCACCAGCCGGGGCTCGAACCCGGATCAACGGCGTTTAAGGCCGCCCCTCTCACCGATTAAGGTACTGGTGCTCACGTCAGGCCGAACGCCTGACCCCCTACCTCGCCGCTTGGCCCGAGTGCGTTCCCCGTAGAGTCCGCTATGTTGAGCGTACCAGATATCATAACTCCGATCACATCGGTACAAGGCCCAATGGACCGCCAGCTTCGATGCGCTGCCGCAGCCCGTAAAATAGCTTAGGCAAGCGGGACAGAGGCGGTGAGAGACACACGCAAGGAACTAAGAAAAGAGAGACATCAGCAGGTAACTAGGAAAAGAGTGAGAGACAAAAATCGAGAACTGATAACACCTGGCGGAAAGCTCTAAAAGAGAGAGACATGAACACCAAACTGAGCTCGCTCCCGAGCGTCGGCGGTCGCGGGGCGCTCCCCCCTGGCTCCCCACTCCCCCCCGGCCCCCACATGCCCAGCGCGATACAGGCAGTCGGCTGGGCGCTGCGCCCACTGCCGTTCATGACGAGTGCCCGCAGGCGCTACGGGGACACCTTCACGCTGCGCATCCGCCACGGTCGCCCGTGGGTGTTTCTGAGTGACCCCGAGGACGTGGGGAAGGTGCTCACGATCAGTCCGGAGCTCGTGCGCGCCGGCGCAGGCGAGGCCAACGCGCTGCTCGGGCCGCTGCTCGGGCCGCGCTCGGTGATGCTCCTCGACGAGCCCGAGCACATGACCCACCGGCGCTTCCTGCTGCCCTCCTTCCACGGCGAGCGGATGCGTGCCTACGGGGAGATGATGGTCGAGGTCGCGCGGGCAGAGATTGCGCGCTGGCCGGTGGGCGAGCCGTTCGCGCTGTGGCCGCGGATGCAGGCGATCAGCAACGAGGTCGTGATGCGCGCTACGTTCGGCAGCACCGAGGGTGCGCAGATGGAGCACCTGCGCGTGCTGCTCCAGCGCCTGACCAACTGGCTCAACGACTCCTCGCGCCTGACGCTGCTCGCCACGTTCGGCTCGCGGTGGCTAGCTCGTAACGCGCGCTTCCGGGAGGTGATCGCACCCGTGGAAGCAGCGCTGGGGGAGGAGGTGCGCCGGCGGCGCACCACCCCCGGCCGCCCGCAGGACGAGGGCATCCTCTCGCTGCTCGAGCAGGCCTACGCCGAGGACGGCACACCGATGACCGAGCAGGAGCTGCGCGACGAACTGATCACGCTGCTCTCCGACGGGCCGACCGCGACCTCGCTGTCGTGGGCCTTCGAGCGCCTGTTGCGCCACCCCGAAAAGCTGGCCCGCCTGCGCGAGGAGGTGCTCGCGGGCACCGAGGAGACCTACGTGGACGCCGTCGTCAAAGAGATCCTGCGGCTGTGCCCGGCGGTCCCGCTCGTCATGCGCGGCCTGGTGGCGCCGATGCGCCTCGGCGGCTACGAGATCCCCGCGGGTACGACGGTCGCGCCGTGCATCTACCTGGTGCACCACCGCGAGGACATCTACCCCCACCCCTTCGCCTTCCAGCCCGAGCGCTTCCTCGGGGCCCCGCCGGAGAACTACACGTGGCTGCCGTTCGGTAGCGGCGTGCGCCGCTGCGTGGCCGCCGCGTTCGCCCAGCTGGAGATGAAGCGGGTGATGCAGACGGTGCTCCAGGAGGTCGAGCTCGGGGCGGCGCCCTCCAGCGGCTCGCAGCGGGCGAGGAGGAGCTCGGTGGCGTTCGCTCCCGGCGACCAGGCGCCGGTGGTCGTCAAGCGCCGCAGGTCCGGGATGGCCAAAGCGCCGACGCTCGCCGCGGCGTGAGCGCCGAGGCGCACCGTGGCGCAGACCCCGACGCCTCTCGCGGGGTGGACGCCGACGCTCACCGCGGCACGAACACCGACGCTCGCCGCAGCGTGAGCGCCCCAGCCGACCTGCTCGTCGTCGGCGCGGGCGCCAAGGCAACCGCGCTCGCGGCGAAGGTGCACGCGCTCAACACCCTCGGCGCGGGGCCGTACACGCTGACGATCGTCGAGGCGACCGAAGTGGCGGCGTCGTGGTTGGGACGCAACGGGATGACCTCGGGCGAGGAGCCACTGGCGATCCCACCGATCAAGGACATCGGCTTCCCCTACCAGAGCGCCAGGGCGTTCGGCGAGCTCGGCGAGGCGGTCGACCGCGCGATGACACCGTTCACGTGGCAGCAGTACATGATCGGCAAAGGCGAGTACGCACGCTGGGTCAACGCGGGCTCGCCCGCAGTGCAGCACCGCGACTACGGTCGGTACCTCACATGGGTCCTCTCGCAGGCCACCGCAGGCGTGACGATCGTGCGCGGTCGCGTCACGCGGGTGTCGCTCCCCGACCAGGGTGAGCGGTGGACGGTGGAGGTGATGGAGCCCTCGGCTCCCGCGGAGAGCGGCGGGCGCCGGGCGGAGCCGGCCGACGGGTCGGGGGCGCCGGGGCACACGAGCCGGGGCAGCTCGGAGCCGGTAGGCCGGCGCCAGTACGAGTGCGACGCGCTGGTGCTCACCGGCCCGGGCGTCCACCGCGCCCTCCCCCACGACGCCGACGCCGCGGCGCGGATCTTCCACTGCGACAGCCGCCGCGGCGAGCTGGCGCGCATCCCCGAGCACAGCAGCGACATTGCGATCGTCGGCGGCGGCGAGAGCGCACTCAGCGCGGTCGCGTTCCTGCGCGACTTTCGCCCGGCGGCGCGGATGACGGTGTACACGCCGATGCTGCCGCTCAGCCGCGGCGAGAGCTTCCTGGAGAACAGAGTCTTCTCCGATCCCGACGAGGTCTCCTGGAGCGCGCTCGACGTGCAGACGCGCCGTGACTTCGTCAAGCACTGCGACCGCGGCGTGTTCGACCCCGAGACGCTGGCGAGCATCGCCTACGACGACCGCTGCCGCTTCGTCACCGGTCGCGTGGTGCACGTCGGGGCGCACGCGGACGGCAACGGAGGCGACGACGGCGGCGTCAACGGCGGGGTGTATGTCGACTACGCCGCAGCGGAGGGCCTCACGAGCGCCCGACACGACTACCTCATCAACTGCACCGGCTTCGACCTGCTGGAGCAGCTGCGCGGCCTCTTCTCCCCCGCGCTGCGCACGGAGATCGAGCGCCAGGCCGGCCCGGTGTGGGAGCGCCCGCCCGACACGGAGGTCGCGATCGGGCGGTGCCTGGAGCTGGAGGGCCTGCACCCACGACTGCACATCCCCGGCCTGGGCGCGCTCAGCCAGGGCCCCGGGTTCGCGAACCTGGGGTGCCTCGGGCTGCTCGCCAACCGCGTGCTGCAGCCGCTCGTGCTCGGCGGCGGGGAGCCGGTGCCGGCCAGCTCAGAGGGCGTGCCGGTGGGCGAGTCGATCGCCTGATCGACTGAGGCGCTAATACACCGGCTCGACCCGCCCCGGGAACAGCTCAGGCAGACCGTCGCTCACCCGGTCGGGAAACACCGGCGGGCGCTTCTCCAGGAACGAGGTGACCCCCTCGCGCGCGTCGGCAGAGCGGCCGCGGGCGAACATCGCGCGCGAGTCGGCGCGGTGAGCGTCCATCGGGTGGGCGGCGCCCAACCCGCTCCACAGCAGCCGCCGCGCGAGCGCCACCGACACCGGCGCGGTGTGCTCGGCGATCTCCTGCGCCAGGCCGCGCGCGACGTCGAGCAGCTCGTCCTCGGGGTGCACGCTGCGGACCAGGCCGCCGGCGAGCGCCTCCTGGGCGGTGAACACCCGCCCGCTCGCGACCCACTCCATCGCCTGGCTGATACCCACGAGGCGGGGCAGGAACCAGCTCGAGCACGCCTCGGGCACGATGCCCCGGCGCGTGAAGACGAAGCCGATGCGCGCCCCCTCCGCCGCCAGACGGATGTCCATCGGCAGCGTCATCGTGATGCCCACGCCGACCGCGGGCCCGTTGATCGCCGCGATCACCGGCTTGAGGGACTCGAAGATCCGCAGCACAACCCGGCCGCCGCCGTCGCGGGGGATCTCGCCCGGCGGGCGCTCGCCGTAGTCGAAGGTGGCGCCGCCCTCACCGAGGTCCATGCCGGCGCAGAAGCCGCGGCCCGCCCCGGTGACGATGACGGCGCGGACGTCGTCGTCGCGGTCGGCGCGCTCGAACGCCTCGATCAGTTCCGCGCCCATCCCTTCGGTGAACGCGTTCAGGCGGTCGGGCCGGTTGAGCGTGATCGTCAGCACGCGGTCGGCGACCTCGTAGCCGATGTTCTCAAAATCCATTGCGGCAGATCCTCCCGGTCGGATTGCAGGCGGTCAGCGGCCCTCAGCTCTGCCCGACCGCCCCTCGGCTGTCCTGCCAGACCGCCCGCGAGCGGTGGTGTCGAGCAGCGACCTACCCTACCGGCCTCACCGCCGGACGGTGGTGGGCAACCTCCCCGCCCGCGAGGCGGTGGACCCGCTCAGCTCCCGTACGCGAGCGCCGCCCGGCGCGCCCCAACCGCATCCGCACGCGGCACCCCGCGCCGGCTCGTGACGACAACGCGCCCGCCGCGCGCCGGCACCAGGGTGATGTGGTGCACCTTGACCCGCTCGGAGCGCGCGCTCGGGGCCCGCAGCGACACGCGCTCCAGGACCGTGCGCACGATCGCGCGCATCTCCATCATCGCGAAGCTCGCCCCAACGCAGCGCCGCGCGCCGCCACCGAAGGGGAGGAACGTGTACTGCGGCGAGGAACCCTCCAGGAAGCGCTCTGGGCGGAACGCGCCGGCGTCCGCGAACGCACCGGAGTGCTGCACGAGCTCGATCGAGGGCATCACCGTCACCCCCGCCGGCAGCAGGTGGCCGGCGACGGCGAACGGCGCCGAGAGCTTGCGCCACACCGCGTCGATCACCGGGCGCACGCGCAGCGTCTCGTTGAGCACCGCATCGAGGTAGCCCTCGTCGGAGCCGTCCTCCAACTCGCGCTGCAGGCGGGCGTACGCGGCGGGGTGGCGCAGCAGCCGCTCAAAGCACCAGGCCAGCGCCGTGGTCGTGGTCTCGTGGCCCGCGACCAGCAGCGTGATCAGATGGTCGCGCAGCTCCTCGTCGGAGAGGCCCTCCCCGTCCTCGTCGCGCGCAGCGAGCAGCAGCGAGAGCACGTCGTCGCGAGGCGGCACCGAACCCGCCCTCGCGCGGTGCGCGGCGATCTCCTCGTAGAGCAGCCGGTCCACCTCAGGCATCAGCCGTAGCGTGGAGAGGCGTCGCACCGCCCGGTGCTCGATCAGGTGCGGGTAGGCCCAAACGATCCACATCTCCACGACGCCCACCTGCGTGATGCGCCGTAGCAGCGTCCGCAGGCGTGCGAGGCGCCGCTCGTCGCTGACACCGACGACGGTGCGCAGGATCACCTCCAGCGTGATCGCCTGCATGCGCGGGCGGATCGGAAACGCGCGCCCGACCGGCCAGCGGGCGACCTCCGCCGCGGCGATCTCCGCGACCCGCTCGCCGTAGGCGCGCACGGCCTCGCCGTGGAACGACGGGCTCACGAGCCGCCGGTGGCGGATGTGGCGCTCGCCGTCGAGCGTGAGCAGCGAGTGGCGTCCAACGATCGGCCCCATCACCGCGTTGGCCTCCCCGGCACGGAGCACGTCGCGGTCGCCGGTGAACACTTCCCCGATCGCCTCCGGCTGTGTGAGCACGACCACGTCGCCGATGCCCAGCGGGCGCAACGTGAACGTGGGGCCAAAGCGCCGCTGGCAGTAGCGCGAGAGCGCCCCCGGGTAGACCGCCCACAGGGCGGACTGCGCCAGGCGCGGCAGCCGCGTGCCGGGGGGCAGACTCGGCTGGCGCGTCGTCACGGTGCTCGCCTCGGCGGCCATCCCGAACATCTTGGCAGAGTGCACAGCAATCAACCGTGAGGAGGCTCCGCCCCCCAAGGGGGCTCCGCCGAGCGGCGTTCGTGTGGCGAGACAGGGCAGGTTCAAAAGGCCGACGCGCGGGCCGACAAGCAGTCGCAGCCTTCGCAGGAGCCCCCCGGCGGGGCGGCGAGCAGCCCTAACCCACCAGCTCCAGCAGCGGCTCGCACAGCGCTGGTGGGGCGACGAGGATGCCCCAGGGGAGGTCCTCGTGCTCGGGCAGCTCGACCACGCGCAGACCCGCGCGTTCGCAGATGAGCACGCCGGCGGCAATGTCCCACTGCTTGACCGTGCGCTCGAAGTACGCGTCGTAGCGCCCGGCGGCCGTCCAAGTCAGGTCGAGCGCGGCGCTGCCGAAGCGGCGGATGTCGCGCACGCGGGAGACCAGACGGCCGAGCACGCGCCCCTGCGCGGCGCGCACGCGAGCGTCGTAGGCGAGTCCGGTCGCGACCATCGCGGTGGCGAGCTCCTCACCGCCGGGGCTCGCCGGCCCCCCCTCCCCCAGCTCGATCGTTCCTCGCGGCCCGGTGAGCGTGGCACGGCCGTGCCGGGTGGCGGTGAAGAGCTCGTCGCGGTTGGGGTCGTAGACGGCACCGGCGAGCACGCCGTCCCGATCGCGGACGGCCACGCTGACACACCACTGGGGGATGCCGAACACGAAGTTGACCGTCCCGTCGAGCGGGTCGACGACCCAACTGAGCCCACTCGTGCCGTCGGTGTGGTCGCCCTCCTCCCCCACGAAGCCGTCCCCGGGGCGCCGTGCGGCCAGCAGCTCGCGGATCGCGCGCTCGGAGGCGAGGTCGGCCTCGCTCACCAGATCGGTGGGGGTGCTCTTGCTGCTCACCTGCCGCTCGGCGCCGTGGCGCACGCGCTCGACCAGCAGCGCGCCCGAGCTGTGCGCCGCCTCGATCGCGACCTCCAGCAGCTCCTCGGCCAGCAGCGTCTCCTCCCGCAACGGCTCAGCCCCCGACGGCGCGGCCAGCGACGGCCCGACCCCCAGCGACTCCGCCCCCGAAGGCTCGCGCCGCAACGGTTCGGCGCGGCGAGCGTGAGCGTCGCTCACGAGAACTCGGGCGGCCGGTGCTGCGCCCAGGGGCGCTCAGCTTCGATCTGGGCGGCCAGCGCGACGAGCGTCGCCTCGTCGTCGGGGCGCCCCACGAGCTGCACTGCGCGGGGCAGGCCGTCCGCCGCGAACCCGGCGGGCACCGAGCACGCCGGCTGGCCAGTGAAGTTCCAGCACGCGGCGTAGGGCACGGTCGCGGACGCCTCGACCGTCGTCCTCAGCCACCCTCGGCCCTCGCGGGCGCCGATCCTCGGCGCGGGTGCCGGGGTCACGGGCGTCAGCAGCACGTCGTGGTCGGTCAACGGCTCGTTCAGCCGTGCGGCGTACGCCGCTTTGCGCCTCAGCGCCCAGTTGACCGCGCCGGACGGCAGCGCGCGCCCCAGGCGGGCGAGCGCGCGGATGCGGCGTTCCAAGCGCTCGGGGTGGGCGAACGTGGCGGCCTCCTCGTGGATGGAGCGCAGGTAGACGGCGGTGAACTCCGGCGCCGGCGCCATTGGCCCGTGGTCCACCTCTCGCTCGCTCACCTCATGCCCGAGCCTCCGCAGCAGCGCAACCGTCTCCTCCAGCGCCTCACGGTTCTCGCGGTGCAGCTTCGTCAGGGGGGAGGGCGGCAGCCTGCTCGACACCGCGATCCGCAGCGCCCGCGCGCCGCCCGACGACGATGCAGACCCGCCCACCGTCTGCGCTTCCGTCTGTTCGAGCGCGCCCAGGAACGAGCTCGGGGGCACCACCGGCGCGTCGGGGTCCGGCGGGCCGTCGGCGATCGCGTCGTAGAACAGCGCGGTGTCGCGCACCGAGCGCGCCAGCACGCCGTTGACCACCAGGCCGTGCCACGCGCCCATGTGCGGTGCCAGCGGCACACGCCCGCGCTGGGTCTTCAGCCCAAACAGCCCGCAGTAGGCGGCTGGAAAGCGGATCGAGCCCCCGCCGTCGCCCGCGAACGCCGCGCCCACCAGGCCGGCGGCTACAGCAGCCGCGCTGCCGCCGCTCGAACCACCGGGGCTGTGCTCCAGGTTCCACGGGTTGTGCGTCACCCCCCACGTGGGGGACTCCGTCCAGGGGAAGGCGCCCAGCTCGGGCATGTGGGTCTTGCCGATCACCACGGCTCCCGCCGCGCGTGCGCGGCGCACGATCTCCGAATCCTCGCGCGCGGGCTCGCCGTAGGCGTTCGTGCCGAACGTGGTCAGCTCTCCCGCCACGTCGAATTCGTCCTTCACCGCGATCGGCACCCCCAGCAGCGGCCGTCGATCTCCAGCGGCGCGGCGCGCGTCGGCCTGGTCGGCCTCCATCCGTGCCCGCTCCCGGAAGACCACGCGAAACGCGTTCAGCTTCCCGTCCAGGCGCTCGATGCGCTCCAGGTACACCTCCAGCAGATCGCGAGCCGTCAGCTCCCCCGCGGCGATCAGCTCCGCCTGGCGGGCGATCCCGGCGAAGGCGAGGTCGGCGGCGTCCATGTAGGGCAATCTAACCCATCGACAGCGGCGCCCGGCAGCTCCCTACACGACGCTCGGGTCCCGCCACCACGCTCTTCCCTGCTCCGCTCTGCGCAGCGATTTCCGGCATGCCATGTTCGATTTGAGCCTTTGGGCCGATACGGGCTTGCCGATGGTTAGGATCAGGGCCGTTCGAGCAGGGTGTTGACTATCACCCGGCGAATACTGTCCGCTGGAAGCTACCTACGGGAGGAAGTAATGGCTCAAGAGGTCGAGATTGGCAATAACGGCGAGGGCAAGATCCGCAGCTTCTGGGTGGGCTTTGGCCTGAGCGCGATTACGCTCAGCCTCTACGGCCTATGTTGGTACTACTTCGTCAATGACGAGTTGAAGGACATCGGGCAGGCCAGGGATGACCAGAACCTCGCGCAGTCCAGCCCCGCGATGTCTGTGACCGCGCTCCTGGTGGGCGGCTACTTCGTCATCCCGCCGCTTCTCTCCGTCTACAACTACGGGCAGCGCATCAAGCGCGCGCAGCGCCTCGGTGGTATCCCACGGGGCGAGCAGATCAACCCGGTGACGAGTTTCCTGCTGTTCTTCCCCGGCGCGCTCCTGGTCGTTCCGTACTTCATTCACTTCTGGTACGTGACCAAGCACCAAAATATGGCCGTGCGTGCGGCGGGCGGGTTGCCCTACCGCGGCGAGGTGTCGACGCTGGGAGCTCCTGAGACCGTAACTGAGACACAGCCTCTTCCGGCACCCTCGATCGAGCCCCCAGCGACGAACTAGACCGGTGTGATCGGGTTGCGCTTCGCCGGCCACTCCCGGCGGCGGCCAGCGGCCAGTGCAAAGCGGCGGATCAACTCGGCGCGCAGGTCATCGGGCTGGATCACCGCGTCGACGACCAGCTCCGAGGCGAGATGCAGGATGTCGATGTCCGCGGCGTACTCGGCGCGCAGACGCTCGGTCTCCGCGGCACGCTCCGCGTCGTCCTCAATCCCCTGCAGCTGGTTGTAGTAGACCGCGTTGATCGCCGCCTGGGGGCCCATCACCGCGATCGAGGCGCTCGGCAGCGCCAGGCAGCAGTCCGGGTCGAAGGCGGGGCCGGCCATCGCGTAGAGGCCGGCGCCGTAGGCCTTGCGGATAATCACCGAGATCTTCGGGACTGTTGCTTCGGAGACCGCGCTGATCATCTTCGCGCCGTGGCGGATGATGCCCTGACGCTCGACCTGAGTGCCGATCATGAAGCCAGGGACGTCGGCGAGGAACAACAGCGGGACGTTGAAGGCGTTGCACGTCCAGATGAACCGCGCGGCCTTGTCGGCCGAGTCGCCGAACAGCACGCCGCCCTTGACCCGCGGCTGGTTGGCGACGATCCCTACCGGCTGCCCCTCCAGGCGCGCGAAGCCGACGATCAGCTCCTTCGCCCAGCGCGCGTGGATCTCCATGAACGAGCCCCCGTCCACCAGCGCGTCGAGCAGCAGCTGCATGTCGAACGGCTTGTTCTCATCAGCCGGGATCAGCTCGCCGAGCGGGGTCTGTGAGGCCGGGGCGAACGACGCCGCGGAACGCCCCGCGGCGAGTCCGGAGTTGGAGGAGGAGCCCGGGGGCCCAGCGGAGGAGTCGGCCTCACCACCTGCGGACCCGGCGACGGGCGGGTCCTCCGTGGGCGGGTGGGATTCCCAATCATTCGGCAGGTAGGAGAGGTAGCGCACCGCCGCGTCGAGGCCCTCCTCGTCGCTGCCCACGAGCAGGTGCCCGCAGCCGCTCACACCCGTATGCATCCGCGCGCCGCCCATCTCCTCGAGGGTCACGTTCTCCCCGATCACCATCTGCGCCATCCGCGGCGAGCCGAGGTACATCGAGGCGTTGCCGTCGCGCATGATCACGATGTCGCAGAACGCGGGTATATAGGCGCCGCCGGCAGCGGAGGGCCCAAAGAGCACGCACACCTGCGGTACGAGGCCGGAGAGCTGCACCTGGTTGTAAAAGATCCGCCCCGCCCCGCGGCGGCCGGGGAACATCTGCACCTGATCGGTGATGCGCGCGCCCGCGGAGTCCACGAGGTAGACCAGCGGGACCCGCAGCTGCAGGGCCCGTTCCTGCACGCGTAGGATCTTCTCCACCGTCTTGGGGCCCCACGAGCCCGCCTTCACGGTCGGGTCGTTGGCCATCAGCGCGACCGGGCGCCCACCGATCTGCCCAAGGCCCGTGACCACGCCGTCAGCGCCGAGGCCGTCCTGGAGCCAGTTGGCGAGCAGCGCCTCCTCGGCGAACGAGTCGGGGTCGAGCAGCCGGGCCACGCGCTCGCGCACCGGCAGCTTGCCCTGCTCCTTCGCCTTCTCGTGGTGGCGCTCGGGGCCGCCTGCGAGGGCGCGCTCAGTCGCGCCGGGCAGGGTTCTCACCAGAATAGATGGCGGGATCGAGGTGGTCGATCCGTGGATGAGATGCGACGCACGCGAGCGCAGCCGTGCTGGTGGCACGGCGAGCATCGTGGGTGGCGCAGATCGCCGCGGAGCGGCCGCCGCGGACCGTCAGATATTTTGGTGTGGACCCTTAATGCGCTCACGGACGCGGCAGTCCCCTGTACCGGTGGTGGCGCCGCCGGCCGCGCGCGAGGTTGCGTTCGTGGCGCGCCTGTTGGCGCGCTTCGACGAGCTGGAGGTCCGAGGCCGGCCCGAACAGGCGCCAGGCGTCGCGCACCACCGGCAGCATCGTCACGCCGATCACCCAGCCCGGCCAGAAGTCGGCCTGGTGGTGGGTGCCGGTGAGAAACCACACGCCCACGGCCAGCAGCGATACGCCGACCGCGCCGCCCGCCTCCTGCCCCAGACGGCGGCGCAGGTGCGACTTGCGCTTGACCAGCGCGAGCTTGACCGAGGTCGAGCTGACCGGCAGGTCGGCTCGCAGCGCGTCGAGGTCCGCGCGCGTGGAGGCGCTGTAGGCCTGGCCGACGCGCTCCTCGAGCTCCTCCGAGGTGAGCCTCCCCGCGCCCGCGTGCTCGCGCAGCTCGTCGATCAGCTGCTCACGCTCGTCGTCCGCGACACGCAGGCTCGACAGGTCGCTCATACGCGAAAGGTTAGCCCTCCAGGGCGGCGGCGTCGCTCAGAGCCCACGTCCGGGCGCCTTACAGCGCCGGGTTCGGCCGCGGCTCGTCCCCCGAGTAGTCGTAGAAGCCCGTTCCCGACTTGCGCCCATGCCAGCCCGCCGCGAGCATCTTGCGCAGCGTCGGCGGGCACGCGAAGCGCCGTTCGGCAAACTCCTCGAAGAGCACGTCGCAGATCGCGCCGAGCGTGTCGAGGCCGACGAAGTCCGCGAGCGTCAGCGGACCCATCGGGTGCCCGGCGCCGGCTCGCATCGCCTCGTCGATCTCGTGCACCGAGCCGACCTGCTCTTCCAGGGCGCGCATCGCGTCGAGCATGTAGGGGACGAGCAGGCGGTTGACGATGAACCCCGCTTTGTCGCGCGTGGGGATCGCGAGCTTGCCGTTGGAGCGCACGAACTGCAGGGCGGTCTCGAGCGTCTCCCCCGAGGTGGTCACGCAGCGCACGACCTCCACGAGCCGCATGACCTGGGCGGGGTTGAAGTAGTGCAGCCCCACGAACCGCTCGGCGCGCGAGGTGGTCGCGGCCTGGTCGATCACCGCCAGCGAGGAGGTGTTGGTGGCGAACACCGCCTGCGGCTTGACGATCTCATCGACCTCCCGCCACATCTCGAGCTTCAGCGGCAGGCTCTCGGTGATCGCCTCGATCACGAGGTCGCACTCCGCCAGGTCGCGGTAGTGCACGGTCCCGTGGATGCGCCCGCGCACCGCGTCGGCCTCCTCCTGGGTGCTCTTGCCCTTCTCGACTGCGCGCGCGAGCTGCTTCTCGATCTTGCCAAGCCCCTTCGCGAGCGCGGGCTCGTCGACCTCGCGCAGCACCACCTCGTAACCGGACTGCGCGGCGAGGAGCGCGATGCCGTGGCCCATCTGCCCGGCTCCAAGCACGCCCACTCTCTCGATCTGCTGCGCCATGCTGACCTCCACTCGTTGACTGAAGACGAGGGGCCCGGGCGTCGGGAGCACAGCTCGAAAGGGCTGGGTCAGCCGACTGCGCCACCCTCGTGGCAATTCAAAGAGCGGGAGCCTACCGGGAAGGTTCACCCCGTGGCGGAGTCTTGCTTATGTAAAGCCTCGACATAGGAGACGCTGCCATGCCCAACCGAAGGCGCCTGTCAATCGCAATCGCCGCCGCGCTCGCCTGCGCGGCGTTCACGCCGGGGGCCGCCTCGGCGTTCGACCACCCGTTCATCGGGCAGTTCCACACGCTCACCTCGCTCGGCAGCACCGTGCCGGCCAACGGGGACGTGAACCCCTACGGGATCGTCACGGTCCCCCAGAGCGAAGGCGCGCTCGTGCGCGGGGACACCCTGATCAGCAACTTCAACAACGAAGAAAACCTCCAGGGCACGGGCACCACGATCGTGCAGATCAGCCCCACGGGGAGCCTCTCACTGTTCGCCAAGATCGACCCCTCGACGCTGCCCGGCCCGTGCCCCGGAGGGGTGGGGCTGACGACCGCGTTGGCGGTGCTGCCGGACGGGTTCGTGGTGGTGGGGAGCCTGCCCACCAGCAACGGCCAGGCGGCCACCGCCCAGGCGGGCTGCCTGATCGTGCTCGACAGCTCCGGCCACGTGGTGCAGACGATCTCCGGACCCCCGATCAACGGCCCGTGGGACATGACGTCGGTAGCGCAGGACGACAGCGCGACACTGTTCGTGACCAACGTCCTGAACGGTACGGTCGCCTCCGGCGAAACACCCACCGACGGGGGCACCGTCGTGCGCATCCGCGTACGTGTCGGCGAACACATGGGCGGCCACTTCGGGAACGACTTCGGTGCGCACAGGGGCGGTCACTTCGGGAACGACTTCGGCGACCACCCGCGTCCCGGTCTGCAGGTGGTAGGCATCGAAACGATCGCCACCGGCTTCCCCGAGCGCACCGACCCCGCGGCGCTCGTGGTTGGTCCCACCGGAGTGGGACTCGGCGAGGAAGGCACGCTGTACGTGGCCGACACCCAGGGCAACCGGATCGCCGAAGTCCCCGACGCGCTGTTCCGCCAGACGCCGCTCGGCGAAGGCGGGACCACGGTCGCCACCGGCGGCTACCTGAACAACCCGCTCGGGCTGACGATCGCCCCCAACGGCGACATCCTCACCGCCAACGCCAACGACGGGAACATCGTCGAGACGACCCCCGTAGGCGCGGAGTTCCAGCCCTTCGACACCGGGGCGGAAGCAGGCGGGCTGTTCGGGCTCACCGTGGCACCCCACAACCAGGGGGTGCTGTTCGTCAACGACTCCAACAATACGCTGGACCTACTGCACTGACCATCTGAAGAGCAGGGCGGTGGGGTGGGGCCGCGACGCCCCACCCCACCGCCGGAGTACGCTTGCAGGCGTGCCCACCGACCAGGACTTCGACCTCTCCGCGGCCGGCCTGCGCGCGGACGGAACCGATCTTCGGATCTCCGTCGAGGTGCTGGCCAGCAAGCTCGAGCAGTCGCTGCCCGGGTTCGCCCACGTGGAGCGCCACGGCGGCGGCCTGCTGGGGCGCGGCGAGAAGCGCGTCAAGCGTCTGCGCGTGGAGCTCGGCGGGAACTGCTACCAGCTCGATGTCGCAGGGGATCGCGTCGAGGGCTTCCGCGAGCGCCAGGTCGGGGGCATCTCGATCAAGCGCGAGCCGCTCGACCCCAGCGCGTGGGTGGCCGCCCTGACGAGCGATCTGCGCGCGGAGGCGGAGCGCAGCGGCGAGGCTCGTACGGCGCTCGAGCGGCTGCTGGGGTGAGCGTGACCGCGCGCGAAGCCGATCCCCAGGAACCGCCCGAGTCGCCCTCCGAAGAGCGCGAGCAGGAGCTCTCGCAGGAGCGCATCGAACGGGGCGGGATCACCGTAGCCGCCGAGCGGCGCCTAAGTGAGCTGCGCGAGCACGGCGGCCTGTTCACATCGGACCTTTCGATCAACGGGTGGGCGCTCTGCCACCAGCTCGGGCTGCGACCACTCTCGCAGGTGATGGGCAGCTCGATCTACCAGATGGGATACCAGTCATCGTGGGGTCAATTGGAAGGCGGCTATGACCCTACCGGCGCCAACATGTTCGAGCTCAACACGCTTTCCCAAGCGCTCAACGAGGTGCGCTCGCGGGCGCTCGGACGGCTGGCCGAGGAGGCCGAGCACGTCGGCGCCGACGCCGTCGTGGAAGTCAACACGCGCGCCGGCGAAAGCAACCTGGAAACGGGGTCGGGGGCGGTCACGCTCGAACACACCGTCTTCGGCACCGCAGTGAGCCGCGGCGAGCGAGCGTCCGGGGGCGGCCAGCGCGGGGGGTCGCGTCCGGTGCTCACCGAGCTGTCGGTGGCTGATTTCTCCAAGCTCGTGCGGGCCGGCTTCGAGCCGCTCGGGATCGTCGCGTGGAGCTCGGTGTTCTTCGCCAGCTACGCCTACGGCACGGGGCTCCTCGGTGCAGGAATGGCGGGTGGCGGCATGATGATGGGCGGGATGCAGAACTTCGAGCTGAGCGCGTTCACGCGAGCTTTCTACAACGCGCGCGAGAGCGTGATGGCCGAGCTCAACGCACAGGCCACCGCGCTCGGCGCCTCGGGAGTCGTCGGCGTGCGGATCGGCCACCGCGCGGTGCGCCACGAGATGCAGGGGATGAACCGCAAAATTGGCGGCTTGATGGTGACGTTCAACGCGATCGGCACGGCGATCCGCCAGTCCGAAGAGGCCTCCGTGTACCCCCCCGAGACGACGATCGACCTCACGACCTGAGCAGACCTCCAACCAACCCCGAGACGACGACCGACCTCACGACCCGAGCAGACCCACTCGCGCCCCCAAGACGACCACGACCCACCCCCCAACGAAGGAGCCCGCCACCGATGAGCAGCAGCGAGCAGGAGACCAGCTACGACCCGACCTCCCTGGAGGGCGTCCCCGAGGCGGGCCGCGCGCGCCTGCAGCAGAACCGCGCGGGGCTTTTCACCTCCGACCTGAGTGTCAACGAGTTCCTGCTGATCAAGCAGGCCGGCTTCGACCCGGTGGGACTGGTGGTGGGCAGCTCGATCTACCACATCGGCATCCAGATGGCGGGGTGGAAGAAAAGTCAGGAGCTGAAAGTGCTCTCCGAGGCGATGTACGGGGCGCGCCAGCTCGCGATGACGCGCATGGAGGAGGAGGCCGACCAGCTCGGCGCAGACGGGGTCGTCGGGGTGCGCCTGGACATCGGCCGCTACGAGTGGGGCCAGGACATGGCGGAGTTCATCGCGATCGGCACCGCGGTCAAGCACCGCGAAGGGGTCATGCACCGCGCCCCCAACGGCCGGCCGTTCACGAGCGATCTCTCAGGCCAGGACTTCTGGACGCTGCTGCGCACCGGGCACCGCCCGGTGGGGATGGTGATGGGCAGCTGCGTCTACCACGTCGCCCACCGCGGGATGCTCCAGTCGATGGCCCAGACGGGCCGCAACGTGGAGCTCGCGAACTTCACCCAGGCGCTCTACGACGCGCGCGAGCTCGCGATGGAGCGGATGCAGAGCGAGGCGCAGACGATCGGCGCCGAGGGGATCGTCGGCGTGGACCTCCAGGAGAAGAGCCACGGGTGGGGCAGCCACACGATCGAGTTCTTCGCCGTCGGCACCGCGATCATGCCGCGCGAGGGCCACGACGAGGCGATCGAGCCGCCGACGCCGGTGCTCGACCTGAGCTAGGTCGGGGGAGGGCAGGCCCGGATGGGTGGGCATTAAACCCCCTCCCGGTACTCGACCTGAGCTAAAGACCGAAAAACGATAGAGAGGGCAACGCCATGAGCATCGTGACTACCGAAGACCGCGGCGCCGTCCGCCACGTCGTACTGAACCGCCCCGAGAAGCGCAACGCGATGAGCCAGGAGCTGCTGCGCGCGCTCGCCCAGGCGCTGCGCGAGGCCGCCGCCGAGGAGTCGGTCCACTGCGTGGTGCTGCGCGGCGAGGGGCCGGTGTTCTCGGCCGGCGTCGACCTGGTCGAGCTGGGCGCCTCAGCGGGCACACCCGGCCGGCTGCGCCACTTCCGCGAGACGTTCCTGGAGTGCGCCAACCTCTGCGAAGAGATGGCCAAGCCGGTCGTCTGCCAGATCCACCGCACGTGCGTCGGCGGCGCCCTGGAGGTCGCGCTCGGCTGCGACCTGCGGATCGCCTCGAGCGACGCCCAGCTCGGCCTGCCGGAGGTCAAGTTCGGGATCATCCCCGACGTCGGCGGCTCCAGCCGGCTGCCGGCAGTCGTCGGCCTCGGCCGCGCCAAGGAGCTGATCATGACCGCGCGGACGATCGACGCGACCGAGGGCGAGCGGATCGGCCTGGTCAACCGCGTCGTGGCGCCCGAGGAGCTCGATCAAGCCGTCGAGGGGCTCGTCGAGGAACTGCTCGCCAACTCGCACGTGGCGGTCGGCCGCGCCAAGCGGGTGATCGACGCTTCAGCCCGCCCCGCGCTCGCGGCGACGCTCGAGCTGGAGATCTCGGTGCAGGAGTACTGCGTGTCCGCGCTGCGCGAGAGCGCGCGGGTGGAGCAGGCTAACGGCGTCTCTGGGTTCGGCGAGAAGGTCGGACGCTGAACCACGAGAGGCATGTTCAAGTCCTCGACACCAAAATTGCAGGACAAGAAATCCGTACGCAGGTTCATCCTGAACCTGCTTGAGCTCCTATGGAGGCCCCGCTGAACCGGTCAGCCGGCGGCGGCGTGTTCGGTCTCGCGGCTGATCGTGCGCTCGACCTCCACGCCCCTGGGGGTCAACTGCCAGGCGTTCGGCTCGCCTTTGGCGTGGCCCTCCCCCACGTTCATGATCAGCCCGAGATGCTCCAGGCGCGCGAGGAGCTTCGATATCTGCCCCTGGTCGGCGACGCCCGCGATATCCGAGACAACCCGGTTGCTCGCACCCTCAGTTGATGCGATCGCTACGAGGACCCGCACCGTGCGATATGTGAGGCGCATCTCCAGATCCCGCAGCGGGTCGACCGCGCGGGCCGCCGCGGGTCTGCGCCGGGGTGCGGGCCGCGCGGCCTCGCGCTCCGCCACCGCCCGGCCCTGATAGGGCAGCACGATCAACCCCATCAATGGGCCCAGCAGGCCGATCATCGGCCGCGGCTCATGCTCGGTCAATCGCGCGTGCAACACCGCGAGGACCGCGCCGACGATCCCCTCCGCCGTCAACCGTGTCAGCCGCGCACCGGCCAATCGCTCACGACGACCCTTGTCGACCGCGTCGATCATGGCGCCCACCACGCGCGTGCGATGCTCAAGCGCTATGGGGCCGGCGCCGAGCGCATCGACGATCCCCAGCCGCCCCAGGCCGGGCTCGTCGTCCAGGAACTCCAACAGCGCGCGCAGCCCGTTCCGTATCCGCTCAAGCCAACCCCTCCCCTCCCTGAACGCCGGAACGACCCGTGCGGCGGCTCGGTCCACCGCCTGGTCGAACGCGGCGACGAAGCAGTCCTCGCGATCGTCGAAGAGTTCGTAGAACGTGCGCCGCGACACCCCCGAGCGCGCCACGACATGCGCGACCGTGCTGCGCGCGACACCACGCTCCGCGACGACCTCGACCATCGCAGAGACGATCCGCGCGCGCTGGAGCTGCACAACGTCGCCGCGGCCGTTCGCCATACCCGAGACCATCGGGGGTCGCTCGACACGCGCCGAGCGGGAGACTGGGCTATCGCGGCGAGCACGACCCCCACGGGGCCCCGGCTCACCGGCGGTCCTACCACGGCTACGCGACGCCACCCCGATCACCCCTACCCCCGCTTGCGCTTGTGCTTGTGCTTTGCCTTGCGGTGCGCTTTCTTCTTCGAGGCCTTCTTGGCCTTCGCGCAGCCGGTTACTTCGATCTTGGTGCTCTCGTGGATTTCCGCGCCGTTCTGCCCGACGAATTCCGTCGGCATCGCGAGCTGGGTCTTACAGAGGTCCCCGTTCGCCGCGAGCGCCGAGTACCGACCCATCGGGAGCGTCAGTTCGAACGTGCCGACGGGGGCGTCGGGGACCGTCTTGAACGTGCTGCTTGTGATCCCCGCCTTGTTGATGAACGTCGAACCGACCAGATGCACCGTGACGCCATACCCCTGCAACACGATGATCAGGCTCGGGAACGCTTCCCCGCCGTGGGAGACGAAGTACGCCGGGCCGCTCAACGGGACCGGCAGCTCCGGGGTCGTCGCGGTGGCGTGCCCGACGATCGACGCCGGTGGGCAGGCCGCGGGGTTGGATTCGAAGACCGCGGCCGTACACGCCTTCTGCAACGTCGTCAACCTGGACGGGAGCGCCTTGGGGAGCTCGACTTTGACGCGGGCGATGTTCGCGTCATACGGCCCCGCGGGGTACCCCAGTTTCACGGTCAGGCTCGCGCCGTTCGCCCGGGAGGTCTTCCCCGACGTCGAGACGGTCAGCCGCGGCTTGAACGCAAGCACCGCGCAGTTGGTGACCTGGAACGGCACCGACAGCGTGTCCGTGGACCCTTCGGCGCTCCCGAGCGTCCCCGTGATCGCCAGCGGACTGCAGTTCGTCGGGTTGAACGTGAAGCCCGGCCGGTCGACATCGACGTTCACGTGCTTGACCTGCAACGGGATCCCGTCGATGATCGTCGGGATCTTGTACGGGCCTTCGGTGTCGGTCGTGATCGTCAAC
The DNA here is from genome assembly GCA_963706545.1 of uncultured Solirubrobacterales bacterium. GTDB lineage: Bacteria > Actinomycetota > Thermoleophilia > Solirubrobacterales > Solirubrobacteraceae > Palsa-744. The sequence goes on along the minus strand of OY970161.1, from coordinate 2,884,974 downwards.
GCCGCGGTGATCGGGTCCACTTCGATCTTCGCGCGCACCACAACCTGCCCGAGGTCGAACGGCCCCGCCTTCGCGGGGTTCACGATCGAGAGGCCAAACGGGGCTCCCCTGTAGGGGCCGGTGATGTAGACCTTCCCGCCGGTGACCGTGAACGGCTCGCTGCCGACACCGACCGAGACGATCGTTTCCCCGATCAGGCTTTCCGGGCCACACGTCCCCGCGTTCGCCTGTTCTTCGCCGCACAGCTCCACGTTCGAGAGCGTCCCGCTCATCCCGAGCGGCATCTTCAGCTGGACGCCCTGAAGGCTCTGTTCGCCGTCTTCGCGGCTCATCGTCATCTCAAACGGCGAGAACCCGCCCGCCTGGATGCTCGTCGCCCCCGCCGTCAACGACGGGCTGAACGGCAGGCTCGCACCGGGACAGGCGGTGTGGCTCGGACCCGAGACGATGTCGAACGTCGAGGAGGATTCCGCCGGCGGGTTCCCCGACCACGGTGTGAACGCCGCGTTGGTCGTGTAGGCGCCGCAGTGCGACGGGCTCGCCAGCGGAGCGCGTTCCCCACCGAAGAAGTGCAGTTCGGCGTCTTCGAAAGGCAGCTGCGGGCTGTCTTTGAACGTCGCGGTGATCTGACCCGTATCCTGGTTCAGCGACACTTCACCGGGAAGCTTGACGAGCACCCCCGCGCTCGCATCTTCGGCGACGAGATACATCGCGACCAGCGACCCGAACGGGTTGGCGTCCTGAGAAGCCAAGTACACCGCGCCTTCCAACGCGCCCGCCAACAACGGCGTGACGATCCTCACCGTCCCAATCTTCGACGCGTCAGGACAGAAATCAACCCCCTGTTCCAGCGGTTCGGGCAGCCTGGAGCTGAAGGTCAAGGTCTGGGTGCCCGCTTCGAATTCACTGGAGCCCGTGAACCCGACCAGGCTCTCCGAGCACGCTTCCAACTCATCCGCCCCCGAAGGATTCAGCGCCACGCCTTCAGGCAACGTCACCGAGATGTCCTTCACCGAGGACTCCGCGAGCCCTTCGGGGTTCAGCGCCGCGGCCTGCGGAACATGCACATTCGTCGTCAACCCCGTCGAGGTGCTCCCGCTCTGACTATCCGGCGCAACACCGATCGAAGGATCGAACGGCAGCCGGTTGCAACCATCCAACTCCACCGGTTCGCCCGCACCGCCACGCAACACGTACGTGCTCGGGATCTCGACCGCCGGCGCGGCCCACGACGTCGCTTCCATACCCGCCGTAAACGGATCCGACAGACCGCTGCACGACGCCGGAAGCGTCAGAAACGGCGCCGGCTTGACCGCAACCCGTTCGCATCCTTCGACACCGAATTCACCACTGTGGAGGCACTTCCCGCGGGCGAGATCGTGCAGAGGGTTCCCCGGATCGCCCCAGAAGCTCAACTGGGCGCCCACGACCGTAACCTCCTGGTTGATGTTATCGACGCTCACAACTACACCATAATCACCACCCGTACGCACCGACGTATCGAGAAACACAGGTACGGTCCCGTTTGAAGCGACGGTGAACCCGAAGCGCGCCGGTTCACCAACCGACGGCACCAGATTGTACACTTGCGCCAAGAACGTCGTCGGTTGCGGATAGCCATTATCGAGAGATGTCCCGCCGAATGAGAGAACCACGGATACGACGCCGACCTGAGTGTCCGCCGGACAGAGGTCTTCTTCACCGTTGGAACCGCCTTGGAATTCTCGCAGCGGGCACTGCGGGACCGCGGCCGGATTGCCGATCAGGCCGGGCGGCAGATTGAACGTCTCATCCTTCGGCAACGCCAAGGGCTCAGGAGCCAGTTCCACTTCTGAGGTTTCGGTTTCTTGCTCTGCCGCGCCTTGATTGAACGCGACCGTCGCCGTGAACTGGAAAGGGTGCGAACCGGCCTGCGTGTCGAGCGAACCATCCGCGTTGAGCGGCCACATTTCAAACCGTTCCAAGCCGAACTTCGTGGCAGCGCTACTGACGCTCACAGGGTCACTCACGGACACCGGCGTGGCACCGCCACCCGACACCAACATTCCAATCGGGCCGCTGTGCGCATTACCCGCAACCGCAACATGGATCACGATCTCCAGCGATTCGTACATCAGCACCGTACCACTGCTCGCTTCACACACGAGAGACCTCGCTTCACACACGAATACAGGATGTTCCACTCCGGACCCAGGCACGGCGTGTTCGTAATCTTCGATCGAGGTGGCCGTCACGCCCGCGGGCAGCTCCGCGGAGACCTTGATCGGTTCCGTGCTGCTCGCGTGCGCGGCCGCGTCTCCGAGATCCGTGACCGTCACGATCACCTCGCCCGCGCCACCCGGCGGCAGGCTCGCGGGCGCCACGACCGCCCGCACACTCCACACGGGCGCAAGCATTTCCGCGGCCGCCGATGAAGCACCCAGTCCCAGCAGCGAAAACCCGGCGGCGACGAGGACGCCAAAGGCCGTGAGCGTTCGGTTCTTGACAGCCATTTCACTCACCTCCCTTACGCGACTTCGTCGCTTCATGTGCCGTGCCGTACGTCCGTTGTGCCTGCTTTTCGCACGCAGATCGCCGACGCCGACTGTGCCTGTGCTCAGATCGGCACGCCCTCAAAGCCTTCGCGAGCTTCTGCGCCCGCGTCAAGGCCTTCGCCTTGGGCTTGACCGCGGGCTTGAAGAGCGCCGGCTCCACGTTGCCCGCCCCGCTGAACGTCGCGCTCGCCGGCGCACCGAAGATCCCCGGCTGCGGCGCCTGGGCGGCCCTGCACGAATCCGCGGTCGTGCACGGCGGGGACACCGCCGCGGAAGCGCTCGGACAGGGAACTTCCGCGCCGCACACGTGCGCGTCGTACATGTCGTATTCCGTGCCCACATCCTCGGAAACAAGCGGTTCCGCCGTCACGAAGAACACGTCGTTGCCGCTCGCGCTCGCATCCGCAAACGCCGATTCTTCCGACCCGACCCCACCCGAGATCAACCCGACACAACCACTCCCCGCCGCGCAACCACCGACCCCGCCAGGCTCATACTCGTACACCTGCCCCACACCACTGACGTCCCGCGCCACCAGCGCATCGCGACTATCGAAGAACAACCGACCACTGTCCATCAGGTACGTCGGCTCGGACACCGCGATTGCCATTGCCCCACCTTCAACTTCTGTCATGCCCGGGATCGACGCAGCGACCCACCGACCCGACCACGCTCCTCGAAGATCGGACACTGGGGCCTGACCGCCTGCCGGCTCGAGCCACCCCGACGGCCGTGCGCCGGTCGGATCGCACGACGCGCACACAAGCCGTCCGCCATCGGCGTCATAGAGATAGACCTCCTCGTCCGGTTCGCCGCTCTGCGCATCCCGGTTGTCATAGCCCGTGAGGCTGCGATCGGACATGAACGCCAGGTACTGCCCATTGCGCGACACCTCCACCGTCTGGTGGCTCATGAAAACTTCCGGGTTCCACTCCGTTTCATCTCCAGCGGACAGGGTCGCGATGAACGACGCTGTCCATGCTTCCGTCGAACCGTGTACTTCACGGTGCATGACATACAGGTTGTCAGCGCCCGCCGCCGCTTTTTCCTGCTCTGCGTTGGGAGTATCGCTCAACACACCCTTGGCTACCAGGTAGACCTCCGAACCGTCTTCGGCCACGCCCAGCACCAATCCCTGCACACCCGCTTCTTCTCCGCTGTTGACAGCCGTCGTCACGGGCGCCAGCCTGCCGGTTTCGACGTCATACACATACAGGCCACCGCCAGGACTCGTATTCGCGGTCAACTGCTGCGCATCGGTGAAGAACACCAACGACCCTTCACTGGCCGCGATCTGAAACTGGGAGACGTTTTCGTTTGGTTCCGGGACACCCTGCGCGGCGTCCACGCTCAGCACTTCACCATCAGCCATATCGGTCACATAGACATGTGCGGTAGGATCACTCGCGCTCCAGATAATACGCGAACCGTTGTTGGGAACCGCGCCCCGCTCATTCACCCCCTGCCCGATACCTACTTTGGAAGGACTGGACCCGGGCGGCAACACACTGATCAACCGCAACCCGCCTGCCGTCCACTCGTAGTACCGGTAGTACCGAGATTGTCCATTTTCCTTTGCGTTTGGCGTCAACGCGAACACAGAACCCAGCACGACATGACTCAAATTGGGAGACGCCGTTACAAATTGTACTCCCGCTGCTTCACCTGCTGCTCCTGGCTCGTGACCAAACTTTGTGTCAGGTGGAACGTTCGCAGCGGTGACCAGAGGCGTGTACACGCCGGTCGCGTCGTCGCGCAAATACGGCGTCTTTTCGGTCGTTTCCGGGGACAGGGGCGTTTCGCCGTGCGGCCAGACCAGACCATAGGCAAGATCGGGGGAAAAGAAGTCATATTCCTGCCTGCCGCCAATGTCCGCCGGCCCGTTGTGAGGCGTCGCGATATCTTCCGTGGACCATCCACCCGGACCACGCCGCGAGATGGCCTGCGCCAGCTGGTCGTTCCCCAGAGGGTTCGCGACGAACGGCGCCGTCAGCAGGTAGGAGATCGCACCGCCATCTTCGGACGCCTGGGTCAGCGAGTTGGATGTCGGGAGCGCCTGCGCGCCGAGCTTGTCCGCGGGCGAGACGAGTTCCCACTCACGCCCGTCGGGCAGCGCCGGCCCACCGGCGGGCGCCTGCGTCGTGAACGTCTGATCGGGGCCGTAGTTGGTGCCGGCTGAGGTCGTGGCGACGGCGCGGTAGTGGTAGGTGGTGCTCGCTTGCAGGCCCTGGAGGTGCTGGCTGACGCTCACGTCGCTCGTGCCCAAGCCGACATCGGCCTCGGGAACCGGCACGCCCGTGCCATAGGACGTGGTGGTGCCGTATTCGAAGTGGTAGGTGGTCTCGTCGCCGAGCGGGTCAATCTGCGCGTCGAGCGTGGCGCTGTCCGCCGTCACGGTCGTGGCGTACTCGACGTCGATCCTGGCCCCGGTAGTGAACGTCTGGTCGGAGCCGGCGACCGACCCACTCGCGTTGGCCGCCACGAGGCCGAAGTGGTAGACCGTCCCCGGCGTCAGACCGCTCACCTCGGCGCTGACCGCGACGGGGCTCGATCCCGTCGGGGTGTTGGCGCACGGAATCGTGCCGCCAGCGCTGTACGGGTTGGCCGCCGAGGGACTGTAGTCGGCGTCGTTGACGTAGGCGAAGTGGCAATCGGTGATCGTCGTGCCTTCGGGATCGACGGTGCCGTTGAGCGTCGCGCCGGCGGTCGTCACGCTCGACGCCTGGCCGGTGGCGGCGTCGGGGATGGTGGCGAGCGGGCCGAACACGTTGACCACCGCCTTGCCGAGGTCGTCGGCATAGATGTCGCCGGTCGAACTGCTCACCGCGAGATCGATCACGAAGCCTCTGGACCCGAATGTGTTGACGAGCGTGCCGGATTCGTCGTTCTCGTTGATCGTCCCGTCTTCATCGGCGACATACACGTGGCCGCTCGTAGGATCGACGCCGACACTGAGCGAGTCTTCATCATCGACCGTCCCGACGAATTCGCCCGCCGCGTTGAACTCGACGACGTTGACACCAACATAGGTGATGTTGGTCACATAGAGGTTGCCGCTCGGGTCGAGCGCGATCGTCCCCGGACTGGTGATGTTCGGGTTCGAGATCTGGGTGACGTAGTTGCCCGACGGGCCGAACTCGTCGACGACGTCGTTCGCCCGGTCGGCGACGTACACGTCACCACTCGAGTTGACGGCGACGCCGGCGGGGGTTATCGAGCCCGCCGGGGTGTCGCTGCCGGCAGCGCCGTTGCACTCGCTCGCCGACGGAGTCGCCGCGCCGGTGATCTGGCAGAGATAGGCACCCGACGAACTGAAGCGGTCGACCACGCCGTCGTAGGTGTCGGCGACGTAAACGTCGCCGTCGGTAACACCGCCGGAGTCGTTGACCGCGACACCCGAGACGTAGGTGAGCGAGAACGAGCCCTGCGGCGTCGAGGCGCCGGTGATCTGGACGCCCGCGTAAGTCCCGTCGGCGTTGAACTTGTCTACCACGCCCGTACCTTCATCGAGCACGTAGACATCGCCGCTGGCCTGGTTGACCGCGTCGGCGACCGCTCTCGAAAACGGGCCGCCCGGCGCGTCGCCGCCGTTGAAGCTGAACTCGAACGGGTGCGTTGTCAGCGCAAACGCGGGCGCCGCGCTCAGCGCCAGCAGTGCCCCGGTCAACACGCACAACCAGACAGGAGCGAGCAGGGTCAACCTACGAGCGATCATCAAACCATCCCCTCCTCGAGAGATCGGAGGGGTCGATTCCCCCACCTGTTGCGTGCGAACGCACCCCCCAAAACGGCGCGAAACGAGAAAAACGGCCCACGCCGAGACCGGCGAGGACCGCGAAGCAGAACGGCGTGGGAATTGCGGCCCCCACGCGCGCGGGAGACCATGCCCCCCGCGGGGGCGACGACAGACGGCGCAAATGCGCCGGATGAGGGGCTCTACCGGCTAGCCGAGAAGCCGAAGAGAGAGAGAGAGAGAGAGAGATGCATCAGCAAGTTGCTGAGGCATCTAGCAACGCCCCCCAAACGGGGCGTATGTACTTCCGGCACGTATGTCCCTCTCGAACTCACGCGAAAACCATCCCTCATCGAAACGACCCGATCCCCTCTCCCAAGGTTCCCCTGATTGCGCTAGAGCCGGCCAACAGAGCCAAGGCCCAAACCCGATCCTATGTATGCCCGCAACCCACGATTGGGCGCCAGACCAGAACAACATAACCGCTCACCGCCAAATTGTCAAGCCCCCAATTGCAAACTTGTGGCGAGTGTGAGGTCAACGCCCAAAAGACGTCCCCAGCCGCAGCCCGCGCACACCGGCCGAGAGCAGCGCGGACGCTCATCGGCAGCCCGTCAGGGGGCGCGGGTGGCGATCCGGTGCGGAGCAGGCGGGGCTATCGCGGGGCGGGAGGGTCCAACCACTCGACCGGCCCGGCCACCAGCGTGTGGCTGCCCAGCGGGCGGCCCAGGATCTCCTGCGCGCACCTGGCGCAGGCGAGCAGCGCGGGGAGGTCGATCCCGGTGGAGACCCCCATCTCGTGCAGCATCGAGACGAGGTCCTCGGTGGCGATGTTGCCGGTGGCCCCGGCCGGTACGGGGCATCCACCGAGCTCGCCGAAGGAGGACTCGAAGGAGTCGATGCCGGCCTGCAGCGCGGCGAGCACGTTGGCGAGGCCCTGACCGCGGGTGTTGTGGAAGTGCGCAGTCAACTCGACGTCCGACCCCAGCTGCTCGCGGGCGAGGTCGAACAGGGCGCGCACCTGAACGGGGTTGGCCATGCCGGTCGTGTCCCCGAAGCCGATCTCCTGCACCCCGAAGTCGCGCAGGCGCGCGGCGATGTCGAGCACGCGCGCGGGGGGAACGTGGCCCTCGTAGGGGCAGCCGAAACAGGTGGAGAGGACCGCCTCGCAGCGCAGGCCCTCAGCCCGGGCGCGCGCGAGGACGGTCTCCAGGCCGGCGAGCGACTCCGCGACGGAACGGTTGACGTTCTTACGGTTGTGTGTCTCCGAAGTGGAGATGATGACGTTGATCTCGTGAAAGTGTGAACGGTGGCCCAGCGCGAGATCGAGGCCGCGCTCGTTGGGGATCAGCACGCTCACCGAGACCCCAGAAGGGGGGTCGATCCCCTCCAGCACAGCGGCGGCGTCGGCGAGCTGGGGGATCACGTCGGGCCGCACGAAGCTCGTGACCTCCAACCGCGCCAGCCCGGTACGCGCGAGCGCGTCGATCAGCTCGATCTTGCGCTCGGTGGGGATCGTCTCGGGCTCGTTCTGAAAGCCGTCGCGGGGCCCGACCTCCCTGATACGCACCGTGGCCGGCAGATCATCCATATGACCTGCGACCCCAGAGGGTGAAAGGATTTTTGATGAGGGCCCCCACAAGGGGGGCCGGGATCGGCGTTCGTAGTGCGAGACCGGGGTGTATCACCACATCGAGAGCCCGCCGCTCACCCCGAGCGTCTGACCGGTGATGTACGAGGCGTCATCGCAGGCGAGGAAGGCGATCGCGGCGGCGACCTCCTCGGGCTGGCCGGCGCGGCGCAGCTGGGTGGAGTCGATCATGTTCCGCTGCAGGCGTTCCCCAATCTCGCCGTACACCTTCGCGGCGGCGTCGAACAGGGGGGTCTCGATCGGCCCGGGCGCGACCGCGTTGACGCGCACGCGGTAGCGCGCGGCCTCGCGGGCGATCGCCTTCGTGAAGCCGATCACACCGGCCTTCGCGGCGGAGTACACCGCGGAGCCCGGGGAGCCGACGCGCCCCGCCTCGGAGGCGACGTTGACGATCGCCCCGGAGGACCGCTCCTGCATCCCGGGGAGCACGGCGTGGGTGACGGCGAGCACCCCGCGCAGGTTGATCCCGAGCACGAAGTCCCACAGGCCGGGGTCGGACTTGGTGAAGAACGAGAACAGGTCGGTGCCGGCGTTGTTGACGAGCACATCGATATGGCCGAGCTGCTCGCCGATCGCGCCCACCGCGGCGGCGATCGAGTCGATGTCGGTGACGTCCATATGCAGGCCGAGGCCGTCGAGCTCCCCCGCCACCTCGCGGGCGCCATCCTCGTTGATGTCCCCCACGGCCACACGCGCGCCCTCGGCGGCGAGCCGCCGCGCGGTGGCGGCCCCGATGCCGGACGCGCCGCCGGTGACGAGTGCGATATTACCCTCAAGCCTCATGGTTCGGCGAAAGCGTAGTCGGTCCAGCCCGCCCGAGGCAGCCCTGGCTCTCCAGGACCCGGATGAGCTGCTTACCCGTGACGGCGGGGAGCTGACTCACGCGGCATGGACCGCTACGCGGTCATGGTGCACCGAGGGGATCGGCAGGCCATCTTCGTGCATGACCTCCAGGTAGCCCTCGATCGCCTCCTGGGCGTTGGCACGCGCTTCCTCGATCGTCTCGCCCTGGGTCGCCACGCTCTGCAACTCTGGCACCAAGACGCTGTAGCCACCATCCCGCTCGGAGACCATGACGAGATCGAACTCGCGTCCTGTACTCATACCGCCAGGATACCGCTCGTGCGCCGCATCGCAGTTCAGGAGCGTCGGCATCACGTGACCCGGGCCAGCGATTCTGTCTCGTAACTATCTGCGTAACTGTATCGTAGAAAGGCGCGAAACGGTATAGTAGGCTGGGTGCCCAGCACTGGTGAGCGGGACCCTAGCGATACCGGCGCGTCCTATCTGCGGCGCGTCGTCGATGACGAGCTCGATGAGCTGTTCGCGGGCCTACCGGCCATTGCGATCGATGGTCCGAAGGCGGTCGGCAAGACGGCCACCGCATTGCGCCGGGCGGCGACGGTCCACCGGCTCGACGACGATGCCGAGCGCTCGATCGTCCAGGCCGACCCGTCGCGGCTCCTCGAGGGTGAACGGCCGGTCCTGATCGACGAGTGGCAGCGCTTTCCCGAGTCCTTCAACCGCGTGCGGCGGGCGGTCGATGACGGCGCCGAGCCCGGTAGCTTCCTCCTCACAGGTTCGGCCTCCCCGACCGACCCGCCGACGCACTCGGGAGCCGGCCGGATCGTGCGTGTGCGGCTGCGGCCGATGACGCTCGCCGAGCGCGGCATCGGCCCTCCCACGGTGAGCCTGAGGCAGCTCCTCCAGGGCGGGCGAGCGCCGGTCAGCGGACGCACGGAGGTCGGTCTGGCTCGCTACGTGGAGGAGATCCTCACATCCGGGTTTCCCGCGATTCGCGGCCTCCCCCCTCGTCTGCTGCGGGCACAGCTCGACGGCTACCTCGAGCGCATCGTCGATCGCGACTTCGACGATCTCGGCCGCCACGTGCGACGCCCGGCCGCGCTGCGACGATGGATGCGAGCATATGCCGCGGCCACCGCCACTTCAGCCTCTTACGAGAAGATCAGGGACGCCGCGACGGGCGACCAGGGCGATAAGCCGGCGCGCGCGACGACCCAGCCCTACCGAGACACGCTCGAACGCCTCTGGATCCTCGACCCGGTCCCGGCCTGGCTGCCAACTCGAAACCGGCTCGCCCGCCTCTCCTCGCCGCCCAAGCACCACCTGGCTGACCCGGCGCTAGCGGCGCGTCTGCTCGGCGTCGACGCGGACGCATTGCTGCACGCGCGCGCAGCCGGACCCCCGGCCCCCCGTGAGGGGACGCTCCTCGGAGCGCTGTTCGAGTCGCTGGTCACGCTCTGCGTTCGCGTCTACGCGCAGCACGCCGAGGCACGGACTGCCTACCTGCGAACCTGGAGCGGCGACCGAGAGATCGATCTGATCGTCGAGCGCGGACGCGAGATCGTCGCCCTGGAGGTGAAGCTCGGCCAGACGCCGGACGACCACGACGTGCGCCACCTCCTCTGGCTCCAGGAGATGCTCGGAGATGACCTCAGAGATGCCATCGTGATCACAACCGGACAAGCGGCCTACCGCCGTCCCGACGGGATAGCCGTCATCCCAGCCGCGCTGCTCGGCCCGTGAGCTCGCCGATTGGCTACGCGGGCAGCAACTCCAGCGCGTCCACGTGCCGTGGGCGCATGACCGAGAAGTGGCGATGGTCGAGCGTCGCCAGCTTGGGCTCCCGCAGGCGCTCGACCACTGCGAGGACGGCGGCGTCGACGAAGCCGACGCGCAGGTCCGCGTAGGTGGTGAGGAGATTGCCCACCCGGCGATAGTCCTCGTGGAGCAGATCCTCCACGACGAGCGCTCCGGTATCGATCTGATCGAGAATCAACGAGAACCTATTGCGGGGAAGTCGCCCGCATAGCCAGTCCACCTCCGAGAGCACCGGCGCGGGCACAACTCGCGGCTCACGTGCTGCCGCGAGCAGACTGACACACGGACCGTGATCGTCGTCATCCGCGTCCAGCGTGGCGTAGAGAACGCCGGTGTCTAAGACGAGCGCCAAGGCGCGGGCTCGAAGATGTCTTCGCTGGCAAGCCGCGAGAGGTCGCCGCGGCCAGACCTGAAGGCGCCGATGCACGTCAGTGGCGGCGGGATCCGCTCCTCGTCAGGCGCAGGCCCCAACTCATGCTCCATCGCCTCGCGTACGACCTGCGCTACGGACACCCCGCGCTCGCTCGCCCTGCGCTTTGTACGTTCGATCAGCTCCGGCTCAGCCTGGATCATCAACCTCTGCATCATAATGTAAGCATGATAGCACGTGTTCGACGAGCAATTCTTCGATGACCGCGTCATCCCCCGGCGTTGTCTCGCGATCCTCCGCAAGATCGCGGGCAAGGACAACGTCCTCGCTGCTCATCAGCAGCCCATGCGATACGCGCGCCTCTTCCATCAGGTCGAGGATAGCGCCGCAGACTCCCGATCAAGAATCTTCCCTGCTATCATTATTCTTCATAATGTCGTTGAACATCAAGGACCCTCAGACCGACAGCCTCGTGCGCGAGCTCGCGCAGTCCACGGGCGAGACGATCACGCAGGCCGTGGAGGTCGCGGTGAACGAACGCCTGGATCGGCTGCGCGCAGGGCGTCCAGCGCGGCAACTGGCCGACGAGCTCGATCGGATCGCTCTGCGCTGTGCCGCCCTGCCGCTGCTGGACAATCGATCCGACGATGAGATCCTCGGCTACGACGAGCACGGCCTGCCAAGCTGATGGTGCTCGACAGCTCGGCGGTCATCGCCATCCTCTTCGACGAGCCCGAGCGCCGGACGTTCACGCTCGCGATCGAACGTGATCCGCGCAGGTTGATCTCGGCGGGCAACCTGCTGGAGTGCGCCCTGCTCACCGAGGCCCGAAAAGGCGAGGCCGCCGGCCGCGAGCTCGATCTCCTGCTGCACCGCGCGGGCGTACAGACCGTCCCCGTGGACGCAGACCAGGTAGAGCTGGCGCGATCGGCATGGCGGCGCTTCGGCAAGGGCCGCCACCCCGCCGCGCTCAACTTCGGAGACTGCTTCGCCTACGCGCTATCAGCGACGACCGGAGAGGCCCTGCTCTTCAAAGGCGAGGACTTCGTGCGCACCGACGTCGCAGTCGCCCCGCTCGAGCCGGTCCCCCAAAAGTCGCCCCAGGAGCCCACCTGAGCGATCGGGATCTTGCGTATCCGTCGAGTGGATATAAACCTATCCACTCAGATGATATGCAGCCTCCACATGGCATGGGCGGGCGGCGACCGGTCAGCTCGCGACGGCCTGCTCGGTCTCGCGGCTGATCGTGCGCTCGACCTCGATGCCCCTGGGGGTGAGATGCCAGGCGTTGGGCTCCCCTCGGGTGTGGCCCCCGCCCGCGTTTGCGATCAACCCCAGATGCTCCAGTCGCACCAGCAGCTTCGAGATCTGCCCCTGGTCGGCGACCCCGGCGGCGTCTGAGACCTCGCGGTTGCTTGCGCCCGAAATTGAGGCGATCGCGGCGAGCACCCGCACGGTGCGGTAGGTGAGGCGCATCTCCAGGTCCCGTAGCGGGTCGACCGCGGGCGGCCTCGCGGGCCTGCGCCGCTGGGTGGGTCGCGCGGCCTCGCGCTCGGCTATGGCGCGGCCCTGGTAGGGCAGCACGATCAGCCCCATCAGCGGGCCCAACAGTGAGACCATCGGCCGCGGCTCCCGCTCGGTCAGCCGCGCGTGCAGGACCGCCAATACCGCGCCGACGATGCCCTCCGCGGTCAACCGTGTGAGCCGCGCTGCGGCCTTTGGCTCGCGGCGTCCTCTGTCGATGGCGTCGATCAGGACGTTGACCACGCGCGTACGGTGCTCCAGCGCGATGGGGCCCGCGCCGAGCGCGTCGACGATCCCCAGCCGCCCCAGGCTTGGCTCGTCGTCGAGGAACTCCAGTCCCGCGCGCAGCCCGTTGCGGGTCCGCCCCAGCCAGCCGGCGCCCTCTCCGAACGCCGGGGCGACCCGTGCGGCCGCGCGCTCCACCGCCATGTCGAACGCGGCGACGAAGCAATCCTCACGATCATCGAAGAGTTCGTAGAACGTGCGCCGCGAGACACCGGAGCGCGCCACGACGTGCGCGACCGTGCTGCGCGCGACACCCCGCTCGGCGACGACATCGACCATCGCAGAGACGATCCTCGCGCGTTGCAACTGCACGACATCGCCACGGCCGTTCGCCGCACCCGGGGACACCGGGGGCCGCTCGATACGCGCCGGGCGAGGGGCGCCACCGCGGGGAGCAGCACCGGCGGGGGCGGCGCTGCCGCGGCGGACGCGCCCCTTGCGAGGAGCCGGCTCACCGCCGGCTGGACCACGGCTGCGCGAGGCCACCTCGATCACGCTAACCCCGCTTGCCCTTGCGCTTGCTCTTGGCGTGCCTCTTTCCCTTCCTGTGCTTCTTCTTACTCGTCTTCTTCTTGGTGGCAGCTTTCTGGGTGGGCGCGGTTTCGGTAGGGAACGCGATCGCGGGGGTCGCGATCAACGGCAACGTCGCGGGCAGCACGATCGGGTGGGAGTACACCGGCGTCGTGAACGTCTGATCCGCACCGTAGGTCCGGCCGTCGCTGTTGACCGCGACGAACCGGTAGTGGTAGGTCGTGCCCGGCGCGAGATACTGCAATGGGACCGTGATCTGCAGCGGTTCTGTGCTGGCGCCAGCTTCGCCGGGGATGCTCGTGCCATATTCGGCGCCGGTCCCGAATTCCAGGACGAACGAGGCGGGCAGCCCCTGCGCTTCGATCGTTCCCGCGACCGTCGCGGTCGTCAGCGTGACGTTCGACGCGCCGCCGGTGACCGCCCCCGGCGGCGTCGGCGCACCGGTCGTGAGCACCTCGTCCGGGCCGGTCACCGTGCCGCCCTGGTTGATCGCCTGCACCGCGTAGTGGTAGGTCGTGTCCGGCCGCAGCCCTTCCAGACCAACGCGGGCGGGCTGTTCGCCGAGCCCTTCGCCGACAAAGAGTTCCGGTGTGTGCTCGCCGTACGCGCTGGTTTCGCCGTAGAGGATGCGCCAGGTGGTGGGGCTCTTCTCGGGGTTGATGCCCGTGGCGATCGTCGCCGTCACGCGAGTGATCGCGCTGACCGGCTGCGGCGGCCCGATCACCGGTGGGATCGCCGCGCTCGTGAAGACTTCCAGGCCGCCGAGCGTGACGCCGAAGGTGTTTTCCGTCGCGAGCCGGTAGTAGTAGATGGTGTTCGGTTCCAGACCCGTGATGGAAGCGCTGGCGGCCTTGACTTCGCTCGCGTCGCCGACATCTTGGTGTGGTGTCGCGGACCCGTAGGACCCCGTGCGGCCGTATTCGAACTGGGAGCTGTACTCAAACCAAGCATGGGTGTCGAAGCCGTTTGGTTCCAGCGAGCCGTTGAGCACGGCGCCCGTGCCCTGGAGCTCTGTGGCCGGGTCGGTCGCCACGCCTTCGACCGCCGGGGGGATCACAACGGTGCTGCCAAACCCGTAATGCGCGCCATTGGCATTACCGGCCACAAGACGGTAGTAGAAGGTCGTAGAGGTCGCAGGGGTTTCCAGGCCCGTCAATTTTGCGCTCACCGCGACCGGGCTCGAGCCCGACCCCGGAGCGGACGAGCACGCGATCGTATGGTCGTAGGATGGGCTCGTGCCGTATGCGTCCTGAGTTGCGCTCGTGCTGTATTCGAACTCGCAGCTCGTGACTTCCTGGCCGTCGGGGTTGACGACGCCTTCGAGCGTCGCGCCGCCCTTTTTCGCTTCGGCCGAGCCCGTGGTCACATCCGGCTGGGGCGCTTCGGGCCCGAACCTGACGATCCTCCCTTCGCCAGCGGTGACCACGTCTTCACCAGTGTTGACCACATAAACCTGGTTGGTAGCTTCGTTCACAGCGATCCCGAAGGCACCGCTGAGAATCCCGACTCCAAAACTGGCGACGACTTCACTCTTGCTGTTCAATTCCTCCGCAACACTTCCCAAATCCAGAATGAGGCGTTCGGTGGCCTGATCGTACGCAACACCAGTGGCGTGTTCCGCGACTTCGGTTTCAGCTTCCACCGCGCCGGTAAGCGTGCTGCGCTTCAGCTCCCATACAGGGCCGCTTTCACCGACTTTATCATAGATTGTGCCGCTCGCGCTCACAGCGAGATACGCCGGTTCGCCAGGGCTCGCGATTGCCCGTACTTCTTCACCCGCCGGGTTGAACTCGTAGATCTCACTGCTTTCGCTGTTCCCGATGTAAAGATCACCAGCGAGATCGACCGCCACACCCTTAGGCTCCCCGAACGTGCTCGGCGGCGCACCCCCGCCGGCCTGGCACGCGTTGCCGACCTGCCCCCAGCCGGTGAACTCGCACAGGAATTCATATGACACGCCATTTTGCGCGTACTTATCGACCAGATTATGATTCACATCAGGGATGTAGAGAACATGGTCTTTGGAGTCGAACGCCAGTCCAGTAAATTCGCGTCTGAACGCAAAGCTTTCGGCTGGGCTCCCCGACCCGATGAAGCTCGTTGGGCCGCCGCCCACAGGCGCTCCCCCTTCGGGCCCGAACACCTGCACCTCCTCACCCGCCACTTCTTCATCCCTCCCCCTGCCGTCGGCGACGTACACGTTACCCGTGCTCTGATCGACGGTGATGCCGTCCGGATACGCAAAGGTCCCAAACGTCGGTTTGAGCACACCGCGTTCTTCGGCGGCGAGCGCGGGAGAGACTGCAAGCAGCGACCCGCCGCCCGCCAGGAAGGCCGTTGCCATCACAGCCAGCATAAGCTTGCGAGTCCTCATCGCTCATCCCTCCCGTTCCCGGTGCGCACCCAGCGGGCGCCGCGCGCCACCCCAGTGCTTTTGGTGTGCCTGTGGTCTCTTCGTGCCGTGTGCGCTCTCGCGGCCTTCGCCTTCCCGCAGCCGGTGACCGCGATCGGGGTCTTCTGGTGCAGCACGATCCCGTTCTGCGCGGTGAACGTCGTCGGCATCACGAGGCTGCTGTTGCAGAGCTTGCCGTTCGCGGCGAGCGCCGAGTACGACCCCTCAGGCAGATACAGCTCGAAGCTTTCGACCGGCACATCCGGGATCGTCTTGAACGTCGTGCTCGTGATCCCCGCTTTGCTGATGAACGTCGAGCCGGTCAGATCGACACGCACGCCACCGCCCTGCAGCACCACGACCAGGCTCGGGAACGCTTCCCCTCCATGCGAGACGAAGTACACCGGGCCCGACAGCGGCTGGGTCAATACCGGGGTGCTGGCCTTCGCGATCCCGATCACCGATGCCGACGGGCAGTTCGCGGGGTTCGCTTCGAACACCTGAGCGGTACACGCTTTCTGCAACGTCGCCAGCCGCGAGGGCAGCTGCTTGGGCAGTTCGACCTTGACCTGCGCGATGTTCGCCTGATGACCCAGCGCACCCGCAGGGAAGCTCAGCCTCGCGTCGATGCTCGCCCCGTCCGCACGCGAGGTGTGCCCCGACGTCGAGACCTTGAATTCTGGTTTGAACTTCAGGTCGCCGCAGCCGGTGACCTGAAACGGCGAGGTCAACGTCGTTGTGGCGCCCTGCAGGCTCGTGATCTGCCCGCTGATCGACTGCGGTTCGCAATCGGTCGGGTTGAACATGAAGTTCGCCCGGTCGATCACCACATCCACGCTCTTGACCTGCACCGGGATCCCATCCAGGATCGTCGGCAGCGGGTCGCTCGTGACCGTCAACGCAGCCGTCGTCGGGTTCACCGTGATCGCCGCCCTGACGACGACCGTCCCGAGGTTATACGGGCCCGCGACCGCCGGCACCACGAACGTCAACCCGTACGGCGCACCGTGGTAGGGGCCCGTCACGTACACCGGGTTCGGTGGCTGCCCCGCCACCGGCAGGTACAGCGGCGCCGCACCGGACCCCACGCCGATGATCGTGTGCCCGAGCAGCGAGGATTCCGGGCAGTCCCCTTCGGAGGCCTGCGGTTCCGGGCACAAAGACACGCTCCTGAGCGTTCCCAGCAGACCGGGAGGCGCGGTCAGCTGCACATGGTCAACCTTCTGGTCTTCATCCGGGCGGGAGAAGACCGTCGTCAGGGGACTGAAGCCGCCCGCCTGGATGCTCGTCGTGCCCGCCGCGAACGACGGCGCGAACGGCTGCGGTTCCGGACACAACGCGCCAAACCCATCGAAGCTCACACCGAACGTGCTCGACGGCGTCGCATCCCCCAACCCGCCAGGGCCCGCCGCCCACGGCGTCAGGTCGGTGCTCGTCGTCGCCGGCCCGCACCTTTCCGGGTTCACGAACACCGCTCTGGGGCCGCCGTAGAAGTGGATCAGGAATTCGCTGAACGGTTGCTGCGGGTTGTTCGTGAACCGCGCCGTCAACTGCCCCGTCACCGGGTTCGCCGTCACGACCGACTTCAACTTGATCAACAGTCCCTCGCCGCGGATCACGAAGAACGTTGTGTATTCGTCGCCGGTGTGGTCGGCGCTCAGATAGATTTGGCCGACCAACGGTTCGGGCAGCACCGGCGTCTTGAGTTCGGTCGTCCCGACCTGCGACGCGGTCGGACAGGTCGGTTCGACGCTCGCGAACGTCACCGGTTCGTTCGAGGTCAACCCGATCTCGTTCCCCGGGCTCCCCGGCGGTTCATCCAGATTATCCGTGCAGGCCTGCAGCCCATCAGCCGCACCCGGGTTGATCGCCAGTCCCTGCGGCAGCGTCGCCGTCGCGTCTTCCAACGCCGAGCTGACGAGGTCGTTCGGGTTCGTGCTCTGCGGCACTCGCAATGCGATCCCGTACCCCGACGGCGAATCCGCCTTCGCGGTATCCGGCGTCACTTCGATCGACGGATTGAACCGCAGCTTATTGCAGCCCGTCACACCATCCGGGTACATCGCCGTGCTCGCCGTGACCCAGTTCGGCCCGCTCAATTCCGGGCGGCCATCCGCCGCAAACGGCCCGGGGTTCGCCCACGAGTCCGTGTCGATCGTCGCGTACAGCGGGCCGCCGCACTGCGTCGGATTCGTGAAGTACCCCGTCAGCGGCGCACTGTCCGGCAGCGGTTCACCATTCGGCCCACCCGGTCGGGGTTCGTGGGTTCCGACCGAGCCTCCCGCCGGCGTGAACCGTTCCGAGTCGTGCCGCGGGTCGGCCGGCACCCCCCACAGCGTCAGCGTCAGACCCTCGAACCGCACGTACTCGGAGATGTTGCGCGTCTGCGCCGTCAGGCCGTAGTTGCCGTCCGTCCGCGCCGTGACGATTATCGGCTGCGCGACCGTGAGCACGGGAAACGACAGCTCGGCCGTCCCGCCGTCGGCCGGCACCATGTTGTACACCGGCACCACAATGCCGAGCCTTTCGCCTAGTTCCCCGACGAAGAACACAGTCGCTACGCCGACCTGCGAGCTCGTCGGACAGCCGACCCCTTCAGTCGCGAGATCGGACATCGGGCACTGCGGCACCGAGACGATGCTGCCCGACGCACCCGGCGGCAGGTTCACACTGATGTCCCTCGCCAGCAGTTCGCCGGGAAGTTCGCCGTTCGCCTCACGCTTCAGGAAGAAGCTCTCCGTCACGTCGTAGGGGTGCGACCCCGCCTGCGTATCCAGGTCGTTCGGGTTGGCGACCATCATGCCTTTTGCTTCCGGTAGCGGATCGGGGATCGCCGAGTTGCTCACCACAACCGAGAACGCTTCGCTGCCTTCGCTCTGGAAGCCGAACGGCGCGGCGACCGCCGGCGAGACGAACACGAGCATCGCGAGCATCGCCGCGGCCAACGCGCTGCTGAGTAGATGACGAGCCACTACTTCCTCCCCTTTGCCTTTTTACCAACCGTTTTCCCGCGCCTACCCCGCTTCTTCGCCTTGCGTTTTTTCGCCGGGTGCGCGACCTTCTTAGCCTTCGCGGCCGGTTCGCTCGCTTCCCACGCCGGGTTGCCGACGCCGACGAACGTCGAGCTCGCCGGTGGCGCGAACACCGGCGCCGGCGTCTGCGGACCCTGACACTGCCCGCTGTCACACCCATGCCCCGGCGGCGTGTACGAAAAACCGCCGCCGACGCGCGCGTCGTAGATCGCCCTCGAAGACTCCTCATCCTGCGGCACCAGACGATCGGCCGTCGTGAAGAAAACGTCGTCACCGTTGCTGCTGGCACCCGCCAGTTCCGAACCGGTCAATCCGCCGATGCCGCTTCCTTCGTTGCCGTGCTGCACGCCGTATTCCCCTCCCTGCCCCGAGGAAATCAGGTAGATGTGCCCATTCTCCCACTCGTACACATCACGAGCACCATTGGTGTCCTGCGGCACGAGCGCTTCGGTGGTCTGAAAGAAGGCCCGCGACCCGTCTTCGGAGAGCAGCGGCGGCGTCGGCGATGAAAAGAAGGTGACCCCGGTCTTGACATCGTAGAGAGAGGCACCGGTCAGCGGTGGCGCCCCGCTGGGATTGCACGAGACGCACGTGAGCGAGCCGCTGCTCAGATCGTAGATGTACGCCTCGGCGCAATTACCGGGCCTTCCTCCAACGCACGTCGAGCCGAACGTGTCATAGCCTGTGAGGTCCGCCCGATCGAGGAACAGGATCTTGGAGCCGTCCGGAGTCGTAACCGGCAAATCGTTGGCCTTGAAGCCCACGGTGGTCGGGTCGTGTTCATAATAGGCGCCGCCGGCGTATTCGGCGCCCGCACCAGGCACCGTCTTCGTCACACCATGGTCGTAAACCTCGATCTCGCTTTCGCTGCTGTAGTATGGTTCTTCATCCGCCCCATGGGTCACGTAGTACACGACCGACCCATCGTCCGAGTACGCCAACAGCGACCCATGGCCGACCGTCGCGACCTGACCAGTCGGAACGTTGTACTCGTAGATCGGCTCCCCTTCGGCGTTGCCGCCGGGACCCCCGGCCGAGAGCACGGTCAACCCATCGGCGGTCCTGCCCAGATAGAACTTCCCCGGCAGTTCCACCGTTTTCGCCTGCGGAGTGCCGTTGTCCTCACGCAGGTAAAGACCGCCGGCTTCGGCCACGGCATAATTGAACGGATCATGGAAGTCTTCCGGACATTCGTTTGTATAGGAACCGTCCGTGTGGAACACGACGTTCGAGCCGTCCGGCGACACCGCGCCGGCACGATCGAAGACGTAGTAGTCCTGTGCCGTGCCGCCGCCATCGCCCACTTCGGCGCCGCACAGAGGGACGCTGCCGTCGGGCAGAACCCCCACGACGTACGTATGGTCGTCATAGCGTTCATACAGCTCAGTCACTCCCGCCGCATGCGTGTTGACCGGCGTGCCGGGTGCCGTCGGCAGACGCGACAGCGTCTGGAAGAAGACATGGCTGCCGTCGGCCGAGTTCCCAGCCGTGAATGAGCCCCGCGGCACTTCGCTGTAGAGTTCTTCGGTCATCGGGCCAGTGTCGGGGAGCGATTCGATCGACGCTGAGCCGCTCGGGATATCGATGCGGTAGACATCGGTGGTGCGGTTCTGGTCCAGCGGATCCGCCGCGAACGTCGACTCGACGAAGCCCGCCGAGAAATCGCTCGTGAAGCTCACCTCGCCGGTGTCATTGATGTCTTGGAAAATACCGGGCCCCTGGACCGTGTCAAGCGGGGTCGTGATCCACCCCACCGGCGTCCGCGAGCTGAGCACGCGCTGTTCCGCGCCGTTCTCTGCGCCGGGAAGCGGCAGCAACGAGGAGAAGAACACATGTTCACCGTCGGCGAACCCGTACGCCCCGAAAATGAAGCTGTTGTCTTCCTTGACCGCCGGCGTCACGAGCTCATACGCACGGCAATCCGGCAGGTTCGCCGAGGGCCCGAAACGCAGCGCGGCGTTCGGGCACGCTTCTTCGGCGCTCGCCGCTGCGGGCACGAGCATCGCCAACGCGAGCGCGGCAAGCAGGAGCGCGGCGAGCGCGGTCCCAACGGTCGGTGACAGGTTGCGCAGGCTCATCGAACCATCCCCTCTCGAGATCGGAGGGAACGAGCGCCCCTCGGTTGGGTTGTCTGACAACGCACCGAGAGGGCACGACGACCCACCCCCCAACAGGCACGGAGACGAGCAGACGGCCGCGCGCGGACCCCGGCGACAGCCGCAAAGCTGAACGACGTGGGAGCCATGCTCCCCACGCCCGCGGGAGACCCTACCCCCGCGGGGACAACGACAAGACGGCGCAAACGCGCCCGATGAGGAGCTCTACGGCTTAGCCGAGAAGCTGAAGAGAGAGAGAGAGAGAGAGAGATGCGACAGCGCCAAGCTGGCGCATCTAGCTACGCCCCCTCTATGGGGCGTATGTACTTCCGACACGCATGTCCCTCTCGAACTCACGCGAAAACCAACTCCCTCATCGAAACGACCCGGTCCCCTCTCCCAAGGTTCCCCTGATTGCGCTAGAGCCGGCCAACGGAGGCCAAGGCCCAAACCCGATCCTATGTATGCCCGCAACCCATGATTGGGCGCCAGACCAGAACAACATAACCGCCCACAGCCAAATTGTCAAGCCCCCAACAGCAAACTTCCAACGAACGTGAGGTCAACGCCCCTCCGAGGTGTCAGAGGAGCCGCTGGAGCTCCTCGCGGCTGATCCCGGCGGTCCGCAGAATGTTCCCGAGGGTTTCCCGCTTGATCGGCCGGTTGCCGTGCACCGGCACTGGAATCGCATCGGGGATTGCCCGGTGGCGCAGGATGTGGTGGCTGCCGCGGATACGCTTCACGTACCAGCCCTGGCTTTCCAGGACCCGGATGAGCTGCTTACCCCGTAGCGGCGGGAAGCTGGCTCACGCGGCATGGACCGCTACGCGGTCATGATGCACCAAGGGGATTGGCAGGCCATCTTCGTGCATGACCTCCAGGTAGCCCTCGATCGCCTCCTGGGCGTTGGCACGCGCTTCCTCGATCGTCTCGCCCTGGGTCGCCACGCTCGACAGCTCTGGCACGAACACGCTGTAGCCGCCCTCCCGCTCGGAGACCATCACGAGGTCGAACTCGCGTCCTGTGCTCATAGCTTCAGGATACCGCTCATATACTCGCTCCGTGAACGCAGAGGTCGTGATCCTTGCCGGAGGCACCGGCGGTGCGAAGCTCGCTCGGGGGATGCTCGACGTCGTCGGGCCTGAGCGGTTGGCGGTGATCGCGAACCCGGGTGATGACATCGAGATCTATGGGGCCCACGTCTCCCCCGACCCGGACCTGATCTCCTTCTGGCTGTCCGACCTGATCGATGCGCGCGGGTGGGGCCTCGAGGGCGACACGTTCAATGTGATGGACGGTCTGCGGGCGCTTGACGTCGATGTTTGGTTCAACCTCGGCGACCGCGATATTGCTTGGTGTGTCGAGCGCGCGCGACTGCTTGCCGAGGGCCTCACGCCGACGATGGCGCTGGCGCGGCTGAACGAGGCGATCGGCGTGCGCGCCTCGGTGCTGCCCGCGAGCGACGATCCGGTGCGGACTTGGGTCCAATCGACCGCAGGATGGTGCTCGTTCCAGGACTTCATGATCCGTTTGAAAGCCGCTGGAATCGTGGAGGGATTGGAGTTTCGAGGCGCGGAGCAGGCTGCTCCCAGCCCCGCGGCGCTGGAGGCGATCGGCGCTGCGCGGGCGATCGTCATCGGACCCTCGAACCCGGTCGCCTCGATCGGCCCGATCCTGGCGGTACCGGGGATTCGCGAGGCGCTTGCCGAGGCCGCCGCACCGGTGGTGGCCGTCAGTCCGATCGTCGGCGGGGCCGTCTTGAAGGGTCCCACGGCCTCGTTCATGGCGTTCGCCGCCTTGGATTGCAACGCCGCTGGGGTGGCCGGCTTCTATGGCGAGTTGCTCGATGGGATCGTCGCCGACGAACCTGTGCCGGGCCTGGCGACGCTCGACATCGACACCCTCATGCCCGACGGCCCCTCCCGCGCGCGCGTCGCCGAGCAGGCGCTCGCGTTCGCGGACTCGCTCGCGGAGTGAGGGACCCGCGCGGCCGAGGGTCCCTAGCGCCGTGGTGTGACCACCCCTCTGAGGATCGGCCCCGCGCGCCTGATCGTCGGCCCCGCGTCGGCCTTTTGCACCTGCCCCGTCTCGCCACGCGAACGCAGCTCGGCGGAGCCCCCTTGGGGGGCGGAGCCTCCTCCTTTCAAGCCCGCCTCTGCCCGCTCATATACTCGGGCCGGCGTGCCCGCCCCCGCCCCCGCTCCCGTCTGCATCATCGGCGCCTCCGGCTCGCTCGGGTTCGGGCTCGCCCTGCGGCTCGGGCGTGCGGGTGTTCCGATCGCGATCGGCTCGCGCTCCGCGGATCGGGCGTCGGAGACCGTGGAGCGTGCGCGGGCCGCGGTTCCGGACGGCTCGTTCGCGGGTTATGACAACGCGGAGGCGGTCGCGCGGGCCGAGACGGTGATCCTCAGCGTTCCCTTTCGCAACCAGTCGGAGATGCTCACCAACCTGAAGGGCGCTTTGCGCGACGGGCAGCTGCTGATCGACGCGAGCGTGCCGCTGGCGGCCGCCCATAGCGGCAAGGCCACGCGGATGCTCGGCGTCTGGCAGGGCTCCGCCGCCCAGCAGGCCCGGGAGATGGCGCCCGATGGGGTGCGCGTCGTCTCCGCCCTGCACACCGTCTCCGCGGCCTCGCTGTCCGACCTGGACCACGCGCTCGCCGAGGACGTCCTGGTGTGCGGGGACTCCCGCGCGGACAAGCGCGAGGCCGCCGCGCTGATCGAGCGGATCGCCGGGCTGCGCTGCGTTGACTGCGGGCGCCTTGAGATGGCGCGCATCACCGAGTCGATGACGGCGCTGCTGATCGCGGTCAACTCTCGCTACAAGGTCCACGCGGGCATCCGCCTCACGGGGCTGCCCGAGGAGCTTTGGGAGTAGACGGCCGGTCGGCCGCCGGCTGACGGGCCTGCCGCGCCGGCTGACTATCTTCAGAGGACGATGCGCACCGCCGCGATCCTCCCCGTCAAGCGCTTCTCCGAGGCCAAGCAGCGCCTCGGGGCGAGCGTCGCCGACCCGCTGCGGCGCGACCTCGCGCGCGCGATGGTCGGGGACGTGCTGAGCGCGTTGCGCGACTGTGTGGAGATCGAGCGCACGATCGTCGTCACCTGCGAGGAGTCGGTCGCCGCGGCGGCGCGCTACCTCGGGGCGCTCGTCATCCCGGACGCCGCGGAGGAGAGCCAAAGCGCTGCGGTGGCGCAGGGCGTCGCCCGCGCCACGGCGGAGGGTTTCGAGCGGGTGCTGTGCGTGCCCGGGGACTGCCCCGCGCTCGACCCGGCCGAGGTCGCCGCGCTGCTGCGGGTCGGGCCGGGCGGCGGCGCGGATGCGGGCACCGCGCCGGCTGGCCCCTCGGGCGCGCCCGAGGTCGTGATCGTCCCCGACCGCCACGGCACCGGCACCAACGGGCTGCTGCTCACGCCCCCGGACGCGATCGCCCCCTCCTTCGGGCCCGACAGCCATGCGCGCCACCGCGACTTGGCGCAGGCCGCGGGGGCCGTCTGCCGGACCGAGCGCCCCGCCTCGCTGCTGCTCGACATCGACACCGGCGCGGACCTCGACGTGCTGCGCGAGCGGCTGGCCGGAGAACCGAGCGCCGGGGCGCGCCGCACCCGCGCGGTGCTCGGCGTGCGGCGGCCTCCCTCGCGCGCGGTGTGAGGCTCCCGCCGGCTCGGCCAGCCCCCCGCGCTGCTTGCACCTCACCCCGTGACGGCGGCCTTGCTCTCGTACCACTCGTGCAGCGCGCCGATCGCGCCGCCGATGACGCGGTCGAAGAACGTCTCGCGGTCGTTCTCGTGCGGTAGCGGCTCTGCCGGGACCTCGACTTCGAGGAACTCGCACAGCGGCTCCCACCCTTCGCCCACGTGCCACACCAGCAGCCGCTCGGGCGGGACCGTGCGCTTGACCTCCTCGTTGTGGCGCTCGAACTGCTCGATCAGCTGCGCCGGCTCGGCCCAGCCGTCGGCGAACGAGCCCTCGGGGCCCCAGAACATGCGCTCGACGAGATCCAGGTAGCGCCGCCAGCGGGGGTCGACCTCACCGCGGGCGCTCGCGAGCAGGCGCATCAGCTCCTCGCCGTAGCTGAGGCCGACGATCGTTTCGCGGAAGCTCGGCTCCCACGACTCGGGGTTGCGCACGCTGAGCAGCACCTTGGCGTCGGGGTAGACGTCGATCAGCTCCTTGTAGAAGTAGCCGCCGGGCCAGTCCGCCGTCGCCTCGTAGCCGCCGAACACCTCCTCCCACGGGCCCTCGCCGTCCAGCGCGCGGTTCCACAGCTCGACCTGGTCGAGGTCGGCGAGCACGTTGACCCAGTGGTAGCACGGGCCGAAGCCGAGCTGCTCGAGCGCCAGTTTC
Source organism: uncultured Solirubrobacterales bacterium (assembly GCA_963706545.1). GTDB lineage: Bacteria > Actinomycetota > Thermoleophilia > Solirubrobacterales > Solirubrobacteraceae > Palsa-744. The sequence goes on along the minus strand of OY970161.1, from coordinate 2,859,857 downwards.
TGCGTGAGGGTGCCCGTGCGGGGCATACCTGCTCCGATCAGCTTCATTATGCTTCTCCACTCCTTTTTTGGGGGTCGTCGGTCGCCGTCAGTCGTCGTCGGTCGCGCTGCACTTCGGCGTGCACTCTGCGCAACTGCCGCCTGGCCCGCCGGTTATCACGATATTCTGTTGTCGTGTTGTGATTCTCAACGTGGCGTAACACAACACTAACGTCCACACCCAATCCAGGGACCAGCGCTTGAACGCGATCGACACCACGGCCGTCCACACGGCCACCCGCACGGCGACGGTAGACCGACCGGCGGACGGACGCTCGCTCGCGACCGGCCCGCGGATCTCCGGGCTCACGGTCTCCGACGGCGAGCGCGTCCTCTCCCAGGACCAGGTCCTTGACCGGCTGGGCCTGCGCGGCGACGAGTTCGCCGAAGGCATCTTCGCCCGCTGCGGCGTCAGGCAGCGCCACCTCGATCTGGACGACGACTTCCTGGCGCGCACCCTCCAAGGGCGCACCGCGGCGGTCGAGGAGCGGCTGCTGCGCCACTCGGTGCGCGCCGTGGACGCGCTCGAGCTCGACGCCGCGAAGATCGGCACCGTCCTCAGCTCGAGCCTCTACTCGCTCGGCCTGCCCACCCTCGCCCACCGGCTCGTGGACCACTACGAGCTCGACCCCACGACCGACAAGTACCACATCACCGGCGTCGCCTGCGCGAGCGCCGTGCCGCTGATGCGGATGGCCGCGGGGACGCTTTCCCAGCACCCCGGGCGCGACTGTCTGATCGTGGCGGCGGAGAGCATGAGCTCGATCCTCACGCGCGCCGGCGGGGAGGACCCCCGGGCCAAGACGGTCGGCTCCGCGATCTTCGGGGACGGCTGCGCCGCCGCGGTGCTCTCCAGCGACCCCGGCGCCGACGGGCCGGCGATCCTCGCCACGCGGGTCCACCAGCTCGGCGGCACGCTTGCAGCCGTGAGCCTCGAGTGCTCCGAGCAGGACAGCTACCTGCACCTCGTGCGCGAGCTGCCCGACCTCGCCGGCGCCGGGCTGCCCGACGTGGCGGAGAAGTTCTTGCTGGACAACCGCGTGGAGCACTCAGAGATCGACCACTGGATGGTTCACCCGGGAGGGCGGCGCATCATCGAGAACATCCAGAGCGCCCTGGAGCTCTCCGACGAGCAGACCGCGACGAGCTGGGACGCGCTCGCCAACCACGGCAACGTCGGAACCCCCTCGATCTTCTACGTGCTCCACGAGACGATCGAGCGCCACCGGCCCCAGCCGGGCGAGCGCGGGCTCGCGGTCACGATCGGCCCCGGCGTGACCGTCGGGCTGATGCTCTTGCAGTGGTGAGCCTCGCACTCGCGGAGTCGCTCCCGCGGCCAGTCGTAGCGATCGTCGCACCCTTGCCCGCGACGGAAAGCCTCCCCATCGCAGAGGAGCCTTCGTGGCGACCCTCGCCGCCCGCAGCCTGAGCGGCCTCCCCGAGGTGCGCGCCGGGGACGACCTGGCCGCGCTGATCGCAGAGGGGCTCGAGGCGCAGCAGCCGCCTGCGTGGCTGCGCGACGGCGAGATCGTCGCGATTGCCCACAAGGTCGTCTCCAAGGCCGAGGGCGCCGTCGTGGCGCTCACGGACGTCGAACCTTCCACGCGAGCCCACAGGCTCGCCATCGAGCAGGGCAAGGACGCGCGGGCCGTACAGGTCGTACTCGACCAATCCCGGGAGGTCCTGCGCGCCGCCAACGGGGTGCTGATCTGCCGCACCCACCACGGTTTCGTCTGCGCCAACGCCGGGGTGGACGCCTCCAACGCAGCCAGTGCCGACGCTCTGATCGTGCTGCCCCGTGACCCCGACGCCTCGGCACGGCGCCTGCGCGCGCGACTGCGCGAGCTGACCGGGGCGCGCGTGGCCGTGCTGATCACCGACAGCTTCGGCCGCGCCTGGCGCCACGGGCAGTGCGACGTCGCGATCGGCTGCGCCGGCCTGCAGCCACTCGACGACTGGCGCGGGCGCACCGACAGCTCCGGCCTGCAGCTGCGCGCCACCTGGCTCGCCGTCGCCGACGCGATCGCCGCCACCGCCGACTTCGCGCGCGCCAAGGACTCCCGCGAGCCCGTTGTAATCCTCGACGGGCTGGAGCGGTTCGTCACTGCCGAGGACGGCCCGGGCGCGGCCGCACTCTTGCGCCCGCTGGAGGAGGACCTGTTCCGCTAGGCGCCCGCGTCACGGGCCGCCTCCCGTCAGGCAGACGGCGTCGCGCGGACCGGGCGCGCAGCGACCTACGCGTGCTCGAGATCGACGCGCCGCGACAGCTGACGGCGCTGAGCGCGCGCGTGGCGCGCGTTGACCAGCACTGCCCGCGGCATCATCGTGGCCAGCCCCCGCGCCGGCCCGATGTTGCGGGTCCCGAACGCTTCGAAGGTCCGCGCGAGGCGCTCGTCGCGAGTCCCCGCCGAGAACAGCAGCCGCTCCACCGGGCTCAGCTTCCTGCCCCAGGCGTAGTCGTGGATCAGGAAGGCGTGGCCGCGCAGCGCACGGGTGTGGCGGCGGCGGTAGCGCTCCAGGCCCTGCTCCAGGGACTCGGCGCCGCCGGGAGCGGCCAGTACCGGGGCGACGCTGTCGGCGAGCCACTCCGAGGACTGCAGGGCCCAGCCGCAGCCGACGCCCCACAGGGGATCGGTGGCCAGCGCGGCGTCGCCCACCAGCGCCAGGCCGGGGGCTGTGGGCCTGTGGATCACGTTGGTCATGTCGATCCTGCCGACCGGCGAGTCGACGATCCGCGAGCTGAGGATCGGCGGCGCGTCAGGGAGCGCGGCGATCATCGCCGTAAGCGCCTCGGCGGGGTCGCGGCGGAACTCCGGCAGGCGCTCCTTGGTGGGCATCGCCGCGTAGAACGTCAGGCCGCCGTCGGTGGGGAACGCGGCGGCCCAGTCGGGGTCGAGAAACCAGGCCGAGCCGTCGGGGGCGCCCGCGGGCGAGGGCCCCTCGAAGTAGGCGCCGTAGGCGATGCGCTCGTGGCGTTTGGTGCGCGTGCGCACGCCGGCCAGCTCGGCCACGCGCGAGTCGCGCCCGTCGGCGCCGATCGTCAGTCGCGTGCGCAGCCGTGTCGAGGCGCCGCTCTTCTCGCGCACCTCGACGCCGCGCACGGCTCCGCCCTCGCGCACGAGCGCGTGCGCGGTGCGGCCGAGCATCAGCTCGACGCCCGGCGTCTCGCCGGCCATGCGGCGGATCATCGGGTCGAGCAGCTCCCGACGGAGGTTGATTCCCGCGGGCACCCTGTTCTCGGTGGGCGGCTCGACCCAGCCCCAGCGAGTCCAGATGCGCGCGCGGGCGCGCAGCGCTCCAGCCGCTTCCATCGGCCCGACCAGGCCCAGGCGCTCCAGCGTCGGCAGCGCGGAGGACTGGATGAAGTGCGAGCAGACGCGCTTGTAGGCCGCGGGGTCCGGGCGCTGCTCCACAAGCGCCACGCGCGCACCCGCGCGAGCGAGGAGGATCGCCGCGGTACACCCGGCGAGGCTCGCGCCTACGATGGCTGCGTCGTAATCCCGATCGTCGCTCATATTCATACCGCCGCCATCGCCAGATCATACCGCCGCCGGATCTCGTACAGCGTCGTGCGCTCCGCGGCCGGGCGCCCGGCGCGGTGGGCAGCGGCGATCAGCTCGTCGGGGTCGAGCTTGGTGCCGTGGTAAGAGCCGGCCAGGCGGCTGATCGACTCCTCCATCAGCGTCCCCCCCAGGTCGTTGACGCCCCAGCGCAGCGACTCCGTGGCGGCGTCCAGGCCCATCTTCACCCAGCTCGCCTGCAGGCTCGCTACGGTTCGCCCGAGCGCCAGACGGAAGACCGCGGTGTGCTTGAGGTTCTCCTCGCGCGAGATCTCCTCCACGCCGTGCGTACGCCCCAACAAGGTCTGGAAGGGGATGAACGAGAGCGGCACGAACTCGGTGATCCCCCCGGTGCGCTCCTGCAGCTCGCGCACCACGCGCATGTGCTCGGCGAGCTCCCATGGCTCCTCGATGTGTCCGAACATGACCGTCGCCGTGGAGCGCAGCCCCGCCGCGTGCGAGGCTTCGATGATCTCCACCCACCGCGCCACTGGCAGCTTGTTCGGGCTGATCCGTTCGCGCACCCCGTCGTGCAGCACCTCCGCGGCCGTCCCCGGCGTCGAACCGAGGCCCGCGTCGCGCAAGCGCGCGAAGACCTCGCTCGGCGGCTGCCCCGAGATGTCGCACATGTGCGCGATCTCCATCGGGCTGTACGCGTGCAGGTGGATTTCCACCCCTTCGCCCGCGGCCGTGCGCTTGGCGAACCGCAGCCACCCGAGGTAGTCCTCGAGGCTCCAATCGGGGTGGATGCCCGACTGGATGCACAGCTCCGTGGCGCCGTACGCCACCGCCTCGCGCACCCGGCGCGCAAACTCCTGCTCGTCGTGCTCGTACGCGTCCGGGGAGCGCTTGCCCTGACCGAAGCCGCAGAACGCGCACCCCACCGTGCAGACGTTCGAGACGTTGATGTTGCGGTTCACGACGAACGTCACCGTCTCCCCCGCGAGCTCCGCGCGCAGCTCGTCCGCGGCCTGGCGCATGTCCTCGATCGCCTCCGGCCGCGTCTCGGCGAACATCGCCGTCAGCTCCGCAACGCTCAGCGCGAGGCCCTCGCGCGCGCGCTCGGTCGCGCCGGCGACCAGGTCGGGGCGGATCGGCGGGGCGCCGCTCGCGGCCGGGTCGGTGCGACCGGACCCGCGCCGGGGGATAAACGACCAGTACTTGACCTTAATCGTGTCCATCACGCCTCGCGCGATCCACTCGGGGTCGATGTAGCGCGAGTAGACGCACAGGCGCTCGGTCAGCGCGTAGCCATCGCGCTGTAGCTCCTTGCGCACCTGGTGGGGCGAGGGGAACGGGTGCTCCGGGGAGATGTGGTCGCCGTTCGCGGAGAGCCCGCCGAGGTCGGTCGCGCCCGCGGCCACCAGCTCCGGCCACCAGTCCGCGAGGTTCGGCGGGACCTGGATGCCCACGTCCGGCATCAGCCGCCTCGTCTCGGCGATCAGCCGCTTCATGTCCTCGATGCTCACCGGACACGCCCACTCGGGCAGCGGCAGCGCCGGCCGGTCGTCGGCGACGCCCGTGCGCCAATACTCGCGTGCCGCTTCGTCGGCGATCTGCGCCGGCTCCTGGCCGTAGTAGCGCTGGTGGGGCACGAAGTTCTGCAGGATCACCTCCTGGATGTGCCCGTACTCGGCATGAACGGCCGCGAGCGCCTCCAGCGAGGCGACCCGCTCCTCCTCGCTCTCGCCGATGCCCACGAGGATGCCGCTCGTGAACGGGATGCGCAGCTCGCCCGCGGCGCGGATCGTCTCCAGGCGCCGGGCAGGGTGCTTGGTGGGCGAGCCGGCGTGCACGGTCTTCATCAGCCGTTCGGAGACCGACTCCAGCATCAGGCCCTGCGAGGCCGTCACCTCGCGCAGGCGGGCGAGGTCCTCGTGCGAGAGCACGCCGAGATTCGTGTGGGGAAGGATGCCCCGCTCCAGCGCCCGCTCGCACGCCCAGGCGACATACGCCGTGAAATCAGCGTGCCCGTACTCCCCGAGCCGCCGCGCCACCTCCGCGTTGACCTCGGGTCGCTCGCCGGTAAGCACCAGCAACTCCTTGATCCCCCGGCGCGCCGCGCCGTCGATGATCGCGAGCACCTCCTCCGGCGCGTACAGGTGCGCCGTATGCGTCGCGAACGCGCAGTACTTGCAGTAGCACCGGCACGTCCGCGACAGCGACAGCGTCAAGTTGCGCGAGTACGTGACTCTCCGGCGCATCCTCCCGAGTGTATGCGCTCGCCGATCCGTCCGACCCGACTCGTAGCTTTTTTATCCATGTCCGAAGACACCCTTCGTCGCGCCGTGGCCGAGATGGTTGGCGCGTTCACGCTCACGTTCATCGGCGCCGGCGCGGCTGCGGCCTCCGGGGCCGTCTCCGATCCGACCCTGATCGGCGTGGCGATCGCCAACGGCCTCGCGATCGGCGTGATGGTCTGCGCGCTCGGGCACATCTCCGGCGGGCACTTCAACCCGGCGATCACGTTCGGGTTCCTGATCACGCGCAAGATCAAACCAGCGCTCGCCGGCGTCTACTGGGTCGCGCAGTTCGGCGGCGCGGCGCTGGCGGCACTGCTCGTCAAGCAGCTGCTACCGCGCGCGACGACCGAAGCGGTCAAGCTCGGCGTGCCGGCGCTCGGCCACGGCGTCGATGCCAGCTCCGGCTTCCTGCTCGAGGCGATCCTCACGTTCTTCCTCGTGTTCGTCGTGTTCGGCGCCGCGGTGGACACGCGCGGGCCGTTCAACGCCGTCGCCGGGCTGGCGATCGGTCTGACGATCTCGATCGACGTGCTCTTTGGAGGCCCGTTCACTGGCGCCGCGATGAACCCCTCACGCGCGTTCGGGCCGCAGCTCGTCGGCGACCACTGGTCCAACGGCTGGGTGTGGTACGCCGGGCCGGTACTCGGCGCCACAGTTGCCGCCTGCTTGTACGCATTTCTGTACTTGCGCAAGACCGAGCCCAAACCTGAGCCACCGGCTCCTGCGGGAGCGCAGGCCGCACAGTCCTAGCCGAGTCCGACGGACTCGGAAGCGTGGTGCATCATCCCAAGGCTCAACTATCCTGGGCAGCCGTGGCCCAGCCGCCCCGCATCTATCTCGCTCGCCACGGCCAGACCGCCTATAACGCCGAGGGCCGCTTCCAGGGCCAGGGCCCCGTGCCGCTCGATGCGACCGGGCGCGCCCAGGCGCAGACGCTGGCCGAGCAGGCCGTCCCCTACGAGTTCGCCGCGCTGTGGTGCAGCCCGCTGCTGCGCGCCCGCGAAACAGCGGACACCGTCGCGCAGCGCGTTGGGCTGACTCCGCGCGAGGACGCACGGTTGATGGAGACCGACTCGGGCGAGTGGACCGACCGCTCCTTCGCCGAGGTGCAGGCCGAGGACCCCGAGGGCTTCGAGCGCTTCCGCCACGGCGACCCCACCTTCGCGTTTCCCGGCGGGGAGTCCTTCGCGCAGCAGGCCGTCCGCGTGGCGGGCGCGTTCCACGACATCAAGCGGGCCGAGGCGCCCGCGCTGGTGGTCTGCCACGGCGGGGTGATCCGCATCGCACTCTTCCAGCGCACCAAAGACCGCAGCGCGCTCGGGGACCCGGTCCCCAACGCCACCGTGATCCCGCTCGATCCGCGCGGGTCGCGGCGCCTACATCGCGGCGACGAGGTCGGCGCCGCCAGCTGAGCGACCGCCGGCGCCGGCCCACCGAGCGTTCGATTCGCTCCCGGCCTGGTCGGGGCGGCCGGTTCGGATTGTTATCCACAGAACAATGGGGTCCCACCAAAGGAGGGCCGTGATGCGGAAGCTGATCTACTCGATGACTGTGTCGCTGGACGGCTACATCGCCGGACCCGATGGCGCGATCGACTGGACGGTGCCCGACGAGGAGCTGTTCCTGTTCCACACCCAACAGATACAGGAGACTGGTGTGCATCTCTGCGGACGGCGGCTCTACGAAACGATGGTCTACTGGGAGACCGCTGAGGAGAGTCCGCTTGTCGCGGAGCACGTCAAGTTCGCCCAAATCTGGAAGGCCCTGCCGAAGGTCGTGTTCTCCACGACGCTTCAGAGCGTGGTGGGCAACACCAGGCTGGCCAGGGACGGCGTCGGCGAGGAGGTCTCGAGGTTCAAGGAACAGCCCGGAAAGGACATCGCCGTCGGCGGCGCCGGCCTCGCCTGTGCGTGTATGAAGCTGGATCTGATCGACGAGTGGCGGCTGTTCGTCAGCCCGGTCCTAATCGGCGGCGGCACGCCCTACTTCCCGACCCTGGACGAAGGGATCAACCTGGAGTTGGTCGAGACGAAGACGTTTGGCTCTCGCGTCGTCTACCTTCGCTACAGGCGCGTGCCAGACCACATTTAGATGTGTTTGCCCCGGCCGTAACACCCCGTCTCACTTTTCAGTGGACAGCAAGACCTGAGCAGCCGTTCAGCCCCGTACTGACTCCGCTGATGATACGAAGCGGCGAGGCGTTGCCCGTGGCTCCGGAGGCGTATGCCGTTACGCTGTTGGTACTGCCGTTGTTGCAGACATAGAGAGTCCCGGAACTGTCGAAGGCCTCGCCATTTGGTGCTGATATTCCGGTGTTACTGCCACTGATGGAGTTGTTGGGAGAAACGTTCCCGCTTACTCCGGACGAGTACTCGGTAATAGCATTGTTGACAGAGGAGCCATTGGATACATAGGCTGTACCTGAAGCATCGAAGATGATGCCCCAAGCCTCATAGAGCAAAGTATGGGCTCCGCTGATGGTGTGTGCAGGGGCGACATCACCGCTGGCCCTCCGCGGTCTAACCCGCACGCGGATGCGACTGGTCGGTAGGCTGCGGACATGGTGCCCGAGCTCGTCCTGCACGTCCTGCCGCCGTCGCACCCCTGCATGACGGCGACCGCGGCGCTGCGCCTGAAGGGCCTGGAGTACGAGCGCGTCGAGTTCGCGCCGGGCCCCCACGTCGAGCAGATGCGCGCGATCTACGGCGAGGAGCGCCACACGGTCCCGGGCATGCTGGTTGACGGCGAGCCGGTGCATGGCTCGCGGGCGATTCTGGCGCGGCTGGAGGAATTGGTGCCCGAGCCCGTGCTCTACCCCAGCGACGCGGTTCGCGAGGCGGAGCGCTGGGGCGACGAGGCGCTGCAGGACCTCGGCCGGCGGCTGCCGTGGGGGGCGCTGCACTTCCGCCCGGAGGCGGTGGGCACCTTCGGTGGCGTCGGCCCGCTGGACGGCGCGGGCACCGATTTCGCGATCCGCCTGGTCCGCGGAACGTGGAAGTACCACGGCATCTCGGCGGCGCGGCTACAGGAGGACCTCGCGGGCCTTCCGGAGAAGCTCGCGCACGTCGAGATGCTCGCCGCCGACGGCGTGATCGGCGGCGCGCAGCCCAACGCAGCGGACTTGCAGATCGGCGCGACGTTGCGCGTGCTGCTGACGCTCGGCGATCTACGCCCGCTGCTGACGGGCAGCGCCAGCGAGCGAATCGCACTGGAGTGCTTCCCGGAGTACCACGGGGAGGTGCCGGCCGGCGCCTTCCCGGCCGGCTGGACACCGGCGGCTTGAGCCCCGTCGCGATCTCGGCGGCCCCGCACACCGAGCGCACCCGGGCACTGGTCGAAGACGACGCCGATAGCGCCGCACTCGGACCCTGACCGGGGCGAACGGTTCAAGTTGGGCGACCCGGCTCAGGGGCGCGCGAGCTCGATCGGGACGATCATGCGCGTGCGCCGCGCGTATTTGACGCCATCCGTTACGTCTTCGGGCTCACCGAATGAGGGGCCGCCGAAGAGAGCGCAGTCATGGCATATGCCGAGGGCGCTCGGTGTCGCGACGTCGAACTCCAGCGCGAGATACTCCCGATGTCCGGCGCGCTCCTCGCGCAGCAGCTCGGAGGGTTCGCGCAACAGGTAGTCGCCCCCTTCTTCGGGCATCAAAAGGCGCCGTGGTCGAGCCCGGGGGCGAGAGCGCAACCGGGCGCGAGCGGGCTCATTGGGCCGCCAAGCGGCCCAGACTCCAGTTCTTCAGATATTTCTTGACCGACTTCAGGCCCATGCGCCCCCTGGTTGACGCTCTGGCCCTGGTCGAGCAACACCAGGCGACTGGGCGAAGCCGCGATCCGCATCGCGTTGACTCCGTCGTAGCGCGATACCGCGAGCAGCTTGGCCGGACGGCCCGGCGCGAACGAGCGCACCAGGTTGGTTTCGTACTCGCCGTGCCCACTGTCCGTCACGCGGTGTTCCGCGATCAGCGTCGCCGGCCCCGCGAGCGCGAGCTCAGCTTCGTTGCGATAGCTGAACCGGGCGCTCCCAATAAAGGCGGGCCGAGCATCCGCCGGCGCCGCGGCGCAGAACGCAGCGAGCACGCAACACGCGATCAGCGACCCCCTGTGTTTTCGGAGCTTTTCGCCCCCGTTCACCGGCCTTTGCAGAACATGAACCAATCGGGGCGACCGGCTACAGCGCGCGCAGGCGGCGGAACTCTTCGCGCGCTGAGTAGGGGCGGCCCCACATCTGCGTGACCTCCGCGCGCCCCACCCGCACCTCGCGCACCACGAGCTCCCCCTCGATGCCGGCCTCGTCGAGCAGCTTCAGGGTGCCGTGCACAGTCGGCGCCGAGGCGGCGTGGCCGAAGCGGTGGGCGACCAGCAGATGCCAGTGCCAATCGTGTTTGGAGTATGGGCTCGCATTGCACGTGACCAGGTACACCGCCGCTTCGACATAGCGCGACTCGTCCGCGATCCGTAGGTCGAGCTCGAGATCGGTCCAATCGTCGGGCAGCGAGTCAACGGTCTGCTGAAAGGTGTCGGCCAAGCCCATGCCCGGAAGCCTACCGAGAGCGCGGGATATCCTCGGTTCATGGCTGCCACCGACACACTGCGCACCGAGTACGAAGCGCTGACCGAGCGCTGCGGACTCGTGGATCGCTCCGAGCGCGGCAAGCTCGCATTGACCGGCTCGGGCGCCGTGGAGTTCCTCAACGGGCAGGTCACCAACGAGCTCGCCGACCTGCGCCCCGGCGAGGGACGGTACGCGACTTTCCTGACCAACAAGGGCAAGATGCTCGGCGACCTGCGCATCCTCGCCATCGGCGCCGATCCAGACGGACCCCCAACCGAATTGCTGCTCGACACCGAGCGCGTGGCGCTTCAGGCCCTGTTCGACATGATCCGCCGCTACAAGATCGGCTACGAGGTCGAGCTGCACAAGCGCACGCTGGAGTGCGCGCTGCTCTCGCTGATCGGGCCCGATGCAGGCGCATTCGTCGCGGACCATATAAGCGCTATATGGGGTCGGAAAAGAACACACAACACCGAGGGGTCCCCGGCCAGCGCCGACGTGCTCTCGCCCGTTGAGCACACCCACGCGCCCGCGGAGATCGGCGGCGCACCCGTGCGGCTGATCGTGACCGCCGACGGTGTGGATGTTCTCTTCGAGACCATACATATAGGTGCCGTACGCGCAGCCATGCTCGACGCCGGCGCGACCCCCGTCGGCGAGGCAGCGGCGGAGATCGTGCGCGTCGAGAGCGGGCAGCCCCGCTATGGAGTGGACGTCGACGAGAGCACGATCCCCCAGGAGGCCGGTCTCAACGAGCGCGCGGTGAGCTTCACGAAGGGCTGCTATGTCGGCCAGGAGACCGTTGCGCGCCTGTACTACAGGGGCAAGCCAAATCGCCATCTGCGCGGCCTGCGCATGGTCGAGCCCGCCCAATCGGCAGAGGAGCCCGCCCAATCGGTGGCCGAGCCCAACCCGCCAGTGGCCGCGTTCGCTCCATCGGTGTCGAGCGGCGAGGAGCTGCGACTAGGAGAGCGCCCCGTGGGGCATCTGGGGAGCGTCGTGCACTCCCCCCGACTGGGGACGATCGGCCTGGCGCTCGTGCGCCGCGAGGCCGCGCCGGGCGACACCATCGCGGTCGGCGGGCAGGGCGCGCTCGCCGAGCTCTGCGAGCTGCCGTTCGCGCCCTAAGGTCGCCCGTCAGGAGGCGCCGGGGCGCCCCTCGTCGAGTCGCCCGTCAGGAGGCGCCGGGGCGCCCCTCGTCGGGCCGGCGCTCGTGCAGGTGCTTGCGGATCGCAGCCTTCTGGACCCTGAGCGCGTCGGGACGAGGGGGCGTATCGAAGGTGTTGGTGACGTTCGGTCCCCGCACAGTCGCTTTGGCGCGCGCCGGCGGCTTACGGGCATCCTCGAACGGATTACGTTCAGTCATCTCCATTGTCTTCGGTCGGAACTCCCGATTCCTGAGTGTAGGCCTGCCACTGCTCATTCAAAAGGTCAACGAGCTGGCTGGCGAGCAGCGGCGAGAAGGAGACGCGCGAGACCACGATCCCCTGCTGCCCCTGTGGGCCGATGCGCAGGAAGTCCAGCGTGAACTCGTGCGGGGTGCGGGCGATCGACGCCGCGTTGGCCCATTTGCCCGCGAACTCCTCCGGGGGCATGATGATGTTCGGGCCCTGCTGGGACTCCTCCGGTGGCTGGGGCTCAGGCATTTATAGGAGCGTAGCGCCTTGGTAGCGCCTGTTGGTGGCCGCCACCTGCCGGAGTCCTGCGCCCTCGCGGCGGGGCACGGAGGCCTCGCCCACACCACGCCGGTAGACCGCACCCACCCGCGTGGACGATCCCCAAAATCCCTCCCGGCCCCTCCCGGCCTGGGACGGATAGGATTGCGTAATGGCAATCGACCTGAAGCAGATAACCGAGGTGGACACAGAGCCGGGCGAGCTGCCCAAGACAATGGCGGCGTGGGTGATCCGCGAGGAGCGCTTCGGCGAGCCCAAGGACGCCTTCCAGCTCGAGGAGATCGAGGTCCCCGAGCCCGGCGCGTTCGAGGTGATCGTGCGCGTGATGGCCGCCGGGGTCAACTACAACAACGTGTGGGCGGCGCTCGGCGAGCCGGTGTCGGTGATGCGCTACGGCGACCACCCCGAGCACGGCCACCACATCGGTGGCTCCGACGCCTCCGGGGTCGTGTGGAAGGTCGGCGCCGGCGTCACCCGCTGGAAGCCCGGCGACGAGGTCGTCGTGCACTGCAACCAGGCCTCCTACGAGGACCTCGAGGTCCACGGCCTCGACCCGATGGCCGCTCCCTCGCAGAGGATCTGGGGCTACGAGACGACGTGGGGCTCGTTCGCGCAGTTCACCAAGGTCCAGGCCCAGCAGCTGCTCCCCAAGCCGACCGCGCTGACCTGGGAGGAGGCCGCCTCCTACGGCCTCGTGTACTTCACCGCCTACCGCATGCTGATCACCCGCTGCAAGCTGCAGGCCGGCCAGAACGTGCTGATCTGGGGCGCCGCCGGCGGCCTCGGCGTGTTCGCCGTGCAGCTCTGCGCGGCGGCGGGCGCGCACTGCGTGGGCGTCGTCTCCTCCGAGGAGAAGGGTGCGCTCGTCAAGCGCCTCGGCGCCGTGGACTACATCGACCGGGGGGAGTTCGCCGGGATGATGCGCAAAGGGGGCGAGAGCCCCGCGGAGGAGAAGGCCCGCTTCGGCGTCTCGCGCGAATTCGCCAAGCGCGTCAAACAGCTCCTCGGCGACGCGCCTGACATCGTCTTCGAGCACGTCGGCAAAGCGACGTTTCCGACGTCGGTGTTCACCGCCAAGACGTTCGGCAAAGTCGTGATCTGCGCCGGCACCACCGGTCTTGACCTCGACTTCAACGTCGCCTACCTGTGGATGCGCCAGAAGGAGATCCTCGGCTCGCACTTCGCCAACGCGTACGAGTGCATGAAGGCCAACGAGCTGATCGAGAGCGGCCAGATCCGCCCCGTCCTGTGGCGCACGCTCGGCTTCGAGGGCGTCGCCGAAGCGCACCAGCTGATGCGCGAAAACAAGCACCTCGGCAAGATCTCGATCCTCGTCGGCGCCGAGTCCGAGGGGCTCGGCAAGACCGCCGAGGGGCCAGGCGCGATCCACGCCGAGGTAGGAGGCTGAGAGATGGCCGGCGATGGCAACGGCACCGTGATCGTCCCCTGGTACGCCACGGGCTTTCGCGCCGAGGGCTTCGAGGTCGCGCTCAACGAGATCGCGGCGGTCGCCCTGCGCTACCGCGCCGCCTCCTACGCGGTCTACCGCTCACGCGACGACCGCTACCGCTTCCAGCAGCTCGCCCGCTTCGAGCGCTACAACGACTGGCTGCGCTACTGGGAAAGCCCCGAGATGATCGACTTCCGGGTGCGCCACTCCTCCTGGTACCAGATCCCCGTGCTCTACGGCTGGTGGGACCTCACCGCCTCCGGCGCCGTGTCTGAGGAGACCGAATGGATCACACCAGAGCCGCCCGAGCCCGAGGGCAACGGGAGGAGTGGGTCGCCCGCCCACCCCGGCGCCCCGCGCGTGCAGCACGTTTGAGGCTCAACACTTCTCCAGTGGCAATCGTCAGGCCGCCGTCGTGCGCGCGCCGGCGCTCTCGAAGCCTGCCATCGTGCGCGCGGCGCCCCCTTTGCGCAGCGACGCCTCGACTTGCTCGACGACGGCGACGATCTCGATCCCGATAGCGAGACTCGCGCGCGGTTCCTCGCCGGTGCGGATCGCGTGGGCGAAGTCCACGAGCTCCAGACGCAGCGGCTCGGCGGGCTCGACGCGCGGGGTCACCACGTCGCCGGTACGGTAGACCAGCTGGTGCTCGCCGAAGTTGACGGGAGTCGAACAGCATGTCCATGCCGCGGTCGTAGATCCTGACCGGCTCGTCGGGGGAGGTGTCGTCGTACTGCACCATCAGCTTGCTGCCGACGACGATCATCTGACGGACCTTGCTGGGCGCCAGCCAGGAGACCTGGACGTTGGCGGTCTGCCCACCGGCGAAGGTGAACGTCATGAAGGCCGTCTCCGGCACTCCCTTGCTCAGCACACTGCTGCCGACAGCCGTCACCTCGACGACGGGCTGCTCCAGCCAGTAGAGAAGGATCGAGAGGTCGTTCGGCGCCAGGTCCCACACAACCCCTTCATTGCTGTACCTGCCGAGGTTCATCCGCGAGGAGGTGATGAAGTGCACGTCCCCGATCGCGCCGCTCCGGATCAGGTCGCGCACGGTGTTGACGGCGGGGCTGTAGATGAAGGTGTGCCCCGGCATCAGCACACGGTCGTTCGCGGCTGCGATCCGGGCGAGCTCGCGAGCATCGTCTACGCGCGTCGCGAGGGGCTTCTCGACCAGCACGTGCTTGCCGGCTTCCAATGCCCTCTTGGCCAGCGAATGATGCGTCGGTGGAGAAGTGGCGATCACCACGGCCTCGATCGATGGATCACCCAACACGGCGTCCAGCTCGCTCACCGCACGGGCGTAGGGGTAGCGCTTGCGAAAGAGGCCCAGCTGGACGGTGTCGCGATCGCACACCGCCTCCAGCCGCAGCTCCGAGCTTGCGGCGATGTTGCGGGCAAGGTTGGGGCCCCAGTAGCCGTAACCGATCACCGCTGTGCCGATTGCGCGCGGTCGGGGGAAGCCAGCACCGCCAACAGCGCCGGGACCTCCTCTGTCCAAGTCCGAGATGGCGCCCTTCGCGGTCATGATCCGCTCGCGACCGTCGGCTGAGACGAGCACGACGGCGTACCCCTCGTCCAGCGCGCGGGCGATCTCGTGTCCCGCGTGGGGCGAGTCGGCGTCCACGAACGCGGCGTGCTCGGGATAGGGCGAGTTGCCCTCGATCGCCATGTCGATCGCGCGGTCCATCGCCTTCGCGGTAGGCGACTCGGCGGGGCTTACGTTGCGCGCCATGCGTCGATCATCTCCTTGTAACCGGTGCGAACCGCGATGATCGCCGCCCGCATCCCTTCTCCCAGGGTACCGGCATGGAAAGTCTCCGCCGGGGACTTGCCGCCGCTGCGGTCGTGGCGGTGCATGTCGTTGACGCCGTGCGCCCCGTCGTACAAGCGGACGGTCACCGTCTTGTCATCCTCAGTAACCGTGAGGATCACCGCATAGTTCACGACCTCCCGCCCGCTTGCCGTGAACTCCACTACGATGCGTGCACCGATCTCGTAGTCCAACACGTCGCGGTACCGCCGACTCACGCTTCCACGACCTCACTCATTGGTCCCGCCCCGCTCGCCCTTTGGAGCCGGGTCTCAGCAGCGCTCTAGCGGAGCCATCGTGAGCCCCGCGCCCTTCAGCTGCTCCCAGTAGTGCTCCGCGGTCTCGCGGTGGCCGTTGTAGACGACTGCCTGTCCACTGTTGTGGATCTGGTTGGCGTATTGGTGGCCCTGCTCGAGCGATACACCAGGGATGAAGCGCGCGAGGGTGCGCGCAACGTGATCGAAGGTGTTGTGGTCGTCGTTGCGCACGATCACCCGCCAGGCGCCCCCCAGCCCGCTGCCTGGGCCGCCCGTGCGCGGAAGCTCGATCGTCTCGGTCATCAGGCCGCAGGATAAAGCCCCGGGCGCGGCCTTACAATTGCGGATATGGCCAGAGACCATCCCCACCGCCTGCCCGAGCGTGACCGCCCGTGGATGATGCGCACATATGCGGGCCACTCGACCGCGAAGGCATCGAACGAGCTGTACAGGCGCAACCTCGAAAAGGGCCAGACGGGGTTGTCGGTGGCCTTCGACCTGCCCACGCAGACCGGGTACGACCCCGACGACGAGCTCGCGCGGGGGGAGGTCGGCAAGGTCGGAGTGCCGGTGTCCCACCGCGGCGACATGGAAGCGCTGATGGCGGGCATCCCGCTCGGCGAGATGAACACGTCGATGACGATCAACGCAACTGCGGCGTGGCTGCTGGCGCTGTACATCGTTGCCGCCGAGGCCGAGGGCGTCCCCCAGGAGCGGCTGCAGGGAACGACGCAGAACGACATCATCAAGGAGTTCCTCGCGCGCGGCACATACGCCTTCCCGCCGGCGCCCTCGATGCGCCTGATCGCGGACACGATCGCGTACACCGTCGAGCACGTGCCGAAATGGAACCCGATCAACATCTGCTCCTACCACCTGCAGGAGGCGGGCGCCACCCCCGTACAGGAGATCGCGTACGCGATGAGCAATGCGATCGCAGTCCTGGATGCGGTACAGGAGAGGATCAGAACCCTGCCCGGAGGGCCGGGTTCCGCGGGGCGTTCGCTGGCCGAAACGGGGATGCTGGTCGATTCGGGGATGCGAGCGCAGCGAGTGTCTCCCGAATCGGTCGGAGGCGAGTGTCTCCCGGCTTCGGTCGGACCCACTCGTATCGCAGAGGTCTTCGGCAGGATCTCGTTCTTCGTGAACGCGGGCGTGCGCTTCGTCGAGGAGCACGCGAAGCTGCGCGCGATGGGGATCCTGTGGGAGGAGCTCGGCCGCGAGCGCTACGGCGTCGAGGACCCGAAGCTGCTGCGGCTGCGCTACGGGGTGCAGGTCAACTCGCTCGGCCTGACCGAGGCGCAGCCGGAGAACAACGTGCAGCGGATCGTGCTGGAGGCGCTCGCGGTGACGATCGGCCGCGACGCGCGCGCACGGGCGATCCAGCTGCCGGCGTGGAACGAGGCGCTGGGGCTGCCGCGCCCGTGGGACCAGCAGTGGTCGCTGCGCATCCAGCAGGTGTTGGCGTACGAGACCGACATCCTCGAGTACCCCGACATCTTCGAGGGCTCGAAGGTGATGGAGGGCCTTGTGGAGGAGCTGCTGCAGGGCGCGCGCGCGGAGATGGCGGTCGTCGCCGAGCACGGCGGCGCGGTCGAGGCCGTCTCGTACATGAAGGGGGCGCTGGTGGACTCCCACCGCGAGCGCCTGCGCCGGATCGAGTCCGGCGAGCAGACCGTCGTCGGCCAGAACCGCTTCGCCGAGAGCGAGGAGTCCCCGCTGACCGCTGACGCCGAGGGCGGCATTCTCGTCGTGGACCCGAAGGTCGAGGCCGAGCAGATCGAGGCCGTGCGCCAGTGGCGCGCAGAGCGCGACCAGCAGGCGGTGGACGCCGCGCTGGCCGAGCTCGCGCGGGCCGCGAGGGACGCCGAGGAGAACCTGATGGTCCCGACGATCGCCGCCGCGCGGGCGGGCGCCACGACCGGCGAGTGGGCGGCGACGCTGCGCGAGGTGTTCGGCAGCTACCGCGCCCCGACCGGCGTGGGCGAGGCGAGCTCCGCCCCGGAGGACGACGGGGCGGGCGCCGGCGCCAACGGCAGCGCCGACCACGGCGCGAGCGCCCGGGAGCTCGCGGAGCTGCGCGAGCAGGTCGCCACGCTCACCGAGCGGCTCGGCCGGCGCCCAAAGATCCTCGTCGGCAAGCCCGGCCTCGACGGCCATTCGAACGGCGCCGAGCAGATCGCGGTGCGCGCCCGCGACGCCGGCATGGACGTCGTCTACGAAGGGATCCGCCTGACCCCCGCCCAGATTGCTGCCTCAGCGCTGCAGGAGGGCGTGCACGTGATCGGCCTGTCGATCCTCTCCGGATCGCACCGCGAGCTGATCCCCGCGGTGATCGACGCGCTGCGCGAGGCCGGTGTCACCGCGCCGGTGGTCGTCGGCGGGATCATCCCCGAGCAGGACGTCGCCCCGCTCAAGCAGGCCGGCGTCGCCGCGGTGTACACGCCCAAGGACTTCGATCTCACGCGCATCATTGCCGACATCGTCGAGCTGGTGGGCGAGCGCAACGGCGCCGTCGCCGCGGTGTAGGCGACCATCGAAGCCGTGACCTGTCGCCCCTCGTCGGACTCCTCCCCGGCGCGCCTCCAGGTAGGCGGGCCACAACCGAGGTACCGCGCCCCGAGAGCCCCGACGCCGTGACCGACGGCGCGGAGCTCGGGAGACGGCTGCGCGAGCGCGACCTGAGCGCGGCCCCCGCCACGCTCAACCTCCTGGAGAGCACCACGCCGGCCGACCGCGAGCAGGCAAAGGCGCTGCTGCGCGAGGTGTCCCCCGCGGCGCTGGGGGGCGAGGCGCAGGGACACATAATCGGTGTCACCGGCCCCCCGGGGGCCGGGAAGTTGACGCTGCTCTCCGCCCTGCTGGGCACGTGGCGGGGCACCGCCCGCAAGGCGAAGGGCGAGACTCGCGGTGAGACAGGCAGCGAGACCGGCGAGAAAAGCCGCCGTGAGACCGGCGGGGAGAGCCGCACGGTGGCGATGCTCGCGGTCGATCCCAGCTCGCGCCGCTCGGGAGGCTCGCTGCTCGGGGACCGCGCGCGGATCGAGTTCGACCCGGCAGACCAGGGAGTGTTCATCCGCTCGACCGCGGCAGGGGAGCGGCTCGGTGGCCTTGCGTGGGGGACGCGCGCGGCTGCACGGGCGCTGGCGGCCGCCTTCGACGTGGTCGTGGTCGAGACTGTGGGCGTGGGCCAGGCGGAGACCGAGGTGGCGGAGGTCGCAGACACCGTCGCGGTGGTAGTGCAGCCGGGCAGCGGCGACACGCTGCAGTTCCTGAAGTCGGGGATCATGGAGATACCCGACGTGCTGGTCGTGACCAAGGCCGACATCGGCCAGCCTGCGAGGAGCGCCCGGCGCGATCTGAGCGCCGCGCTCCGCTCGATGGGCAGGCGCTCCACCGAGGTGCTCGCGGTCTCCTCGCTGCCCCCCCCAAGCGGGATCGAGGAGCTCGTGCAGGCGGTCGACGCCCACCGCGCGAGCATCGACGTCCCCACCCGGCGCCTGCGCGCACGCCGTGCGGGGGCGCTGACGGACTTCGTCGTCGAGCATGGCCAGAGCGGATTGCGCGCGCTCGGTGGCCGGCGCGCGGCGGAGCGGTGGCTGGCCGAGCAGGACCCCGCCCTAGACGAGGCGGCGCTCGTGGCCGCTCTCGCAGGCAAGATGTCCGACTGAGATGGTGCGCGACCTGCTGATAGTGATCGGAGCGTTCGTGGCCGCAGCCGCCCTGGCGGGGGCGCTCGGCGCGGTCAACCTCGGCACGGCGCTGGCGTTCGGGCAGATCGGGTTCGCTATGAGCCTCGTATATGTCCTCTTAAAGCGTTGACGTCCGATAGACGGTGGGTAGGGCGATCCAGGCGGGGACATATATGCTCCGCGCGTGGGCACCGGCTGCTTCATCTCCCCGACCCGCTCCATCGAGGGCGCGATCGAGCGCGTGAAGCTCGCCGAGTCGCTCGGCTACGAGACGGTGTATGTGACCCATATCGCCGGCTGGGAGTCGCTGACGGTGTTGACCGCATATGCCGGAGCGACGAGCAGCATCAGGGTGGGAACCGGGGTCGTGCCGATCTACACCCGCACCCCGGCCACGATGGCCCAGACGGCGGCCACGATCGACACGATCTCCGGGGGGCGCCTAACGCTCGGATTGGGGGTCTCGCACCGCCCCGTGGTCGAGGGTTGGCACGGGCAGACGATCGACCGCCCGGCAGCCGAGATGCGCGAGTACGCGGAGATCGTGCGCGCGATCCTGCGCGGCGAGGACCCACCCGCCGGCGAGAAGTGGCAGACCGGCTTTCACCTCTTTGGCCTCGACCTGCGCCCCGAGCTGCCGATCTACGTCGCCGCCCTCTCCCCTGCGATGCTCAGGCTCGCGGGCGAGATCGCCGACGGCGTGATCCTGTGGCTGTGCTGCCCCGAGTACATCCGCGACGTGGTGATCCCCGAGGTGACCAAGGGCCGCGAACGCGCCGGCAAGACGCTGGAGGGCTTCGATGTGGTCCCCGCGGTGCCCGCCGCGGTGGTCAACGACCCCGCCGAACCGTACGCGGCGATGCGCAAAGACCTGCTGCCCTACTTCGGCCTGCCCTTCTACCGCGCGATGCTCGAACGCTCCGGCTTCGGCGCGGAGATCGAGGCGTTCGACGCCGCAGCAGGGGATGTAGAGGCGATGCAGGCCGCGATCTCAGAACGCTTCCTCAACGAGCTCACCGCGGTCGGCGACGACACCGCGGTGCGCGCGGGACTCGACCGCTACCACGCAGCGGGTGCCACCTCGCCGTGCGTCGGGCCGATCCCGAAGACGGACTTCGAGGCCACACTGCGCGCGGGCGTCGCGTAGCGGCGAAGTACGACCAGAGCCGCTGTTAGACTCGGCTGCACGAAGCGCCCTCGGAGCGGAGGCGGGCGTGTGGCCACGAACAGACGGGGGAAGCATGTCTCGCATCGATTGGCAGGTGCCTACCACGCGTTGTCGCGCCCTAACACTCGGCGCGATGGCGGTTGCGCTCGCCTGCAGCGTCATGGTCGGGGTCGCGGTGCTTGCGGCGTCGGTGGCGTCAGCCACACCGATCGCGCTCGACGCCCCGGACAACGGCACCGCGCCTTTGATCGCCTACGACCCCGTGACGCTGACGACATACGTCGCTTGGGACGATCCGGTCAAGTCCGCTGTGGACCTGTGCATCCTGCCGGCAGGTGTCACTGCCTGCGAGGGTGGCGCACCGGTGCTGCTCGAAGACTCGCAATTCACGGGTGACAATTTCCCGGGGCCCGGGGGCCTCGTGGTCCTCCCAGGCGGCGAGGTGGCGGTCATCGGCAAGACAGGAAACGATGGCAGCATCGCGTGGATCTCGCCGGCGGGCGGCGCCGGCTTCCTGTCGAAAGGACAGGGCCTGCAGAACGGCGGCGAGCCGATCAGCCCCGTCAACCTCTACTACGTCGCCGGTAACGCCGTTGCGCTCAGCAGCACCGATGTTGCCCTGCTGGACGACTACGGCGACTACTTCGCCGACACCTCGCTCACGTCTGCGTCCCCCGCAATCTCGGAACCCAACAGCAACCAGACCATCCCGCCCGGCCGGTTTCCGAGGAAGGCGCTCGACACCGCTGGACCGGAGATCGCCGCCGAGCCGGCGCCCCCGCCAGCGGCCGCAGGCAACGATGTCGTGGTCGGCGTCGGGGACAATTTCGGTGGCCCGAGCGAAGCACTCCCGGGGTGCCTCAACCAAGAAGGCACCGGCTACGGCGTCTCCGTCGGCAAGGTGGACGGAACCTCCAACGCCGCGGGCACGCTCAACGCCAAGGGCTTGCCAGGGTATGGGGTGCTCGCCTGCTCCGCCGAGGCGCCGGTGCTGGCGCAGGGCGGTACCGATGGGATCGGCGTGCTCGAGGAGGAAGGTGACGGCATCGACGGGGCCGGCTCGGAATACACCATCGACTACCGCCTGTTCGATGCGACGTCCACCGGGGGCGAATTCGGTGCCCCTGTCCAGCTGGCCAACGTGACTGGCGAAGTTCTCGATGGCGTCGATTCGCTCGACATGTCCGATGACTCCGGCACCGGCGTGTACACCCTCTGGGAAAACGGCAAGACGGTGCTCGATTACAGCGGCAACGGAGGCGCCACCTGGGATGCACCGGCCGTCACTCCGGTCCCGTACACCGCCGGCGGCGTGATCGTCGGCACCGGCGGCGGCAACGCCGAGATCGCCTACGCCTACAACCCCGGCACCGGGACTCGGGTCTTCGTGGAATCCCTGAACTACGCAGCCCTCTACGCAGCGGACCACCCGCCCGCCCCCTTCTCGCCGCCCGCGCCGCCCCCAACCCCCAACAGCGGCTACACGATCGGGAGCATCGTCTCGAACTCGAACGGGACGGTCACGATCACGTTCGTGCCGATCCAGTCGGGCGAGGCGACGCTGGAAGTGACGGTACCGACCGCGTCGATCGCCAACACCTCGGCCGAGGCCGCCAAGGCCAAGAAGTGCAAGAAGGGCCAGGTCAAGATCAAAGGCAAGTGCCTTCCCTCCACGACCACGGCCGGCAAGTCATCCGCCAGCGGCACGGCGGGCGTACCGCTGAAGTTGACGGTCTACCTGTCCAGCAAGATCAAGGCGCAGCTGAAGAAGGGCAAGACGGTCCATCTCACCGCGACCCTGACTTACAAATCGTCGCTCGGCGGAACCCCCACCGTGACCACATACCACGTGACGGTCAAGGGCAAGCGCCCGCACCACCATAAGTAGCGCACAGACCCGCACAGAGGCACCGCAGCTAGACCCGCGACCCAGAGACTGGAGGCAGGACGAGATGAGCAGAGACACGCAGAGCCTGGTTGTCGGCTGGCGGGGAAGACTCCTCGCCCTGATCGGGGCGTCGGCGCTCGCGCTGGGGATCTCGCTGGCGGTGTCAGCCGCACGAGCGAGCGCCGCGGCGCCCGAAAAAACCGACGTCATGTTCATCTTCGACACGAGCGGCTCGATGGAAGGCGTGCTCAACGAAGCGAAAGAAGAAATCAAGACGCTCGTCGCCAACATCGAGGCCAGCCTTCCCAACGCCGAGTTCGGCGTCGCGGATGTCGAAGACATCCCCGGGTACGACGGCCAGCCGCTGGAGTCTTTTCTGACGGAAAAACTGACAGAAAAGGAATACGAAGAAAACTCTGAAAAGCCGTGGCGCCTGTGGCAGCCGTTGACCTCGAATGAGGAAGAAGTCGAAAAGGCGATCAACGAACTGTCCGGCAGCGAGGTGGCGCACAGCGGCGGCGATGGACCGGAAGCATATGGTCGAGCCCTGTATGAGACCGCGACGAACCCGCAGGTCAAATGGCGCCCCGGCGCCAGGCACGAGATCGTCCTGATCGCAGACAACGTCCCGCATACGCCCAACGTCAACGAAGGCATACCGCCGGAACTCTGGCTGGAGGATCCGTTCGAAACAGGCGAAGAACCGACCGGCAAATTCGGTATCCCGGAAACGCAGTGGAAAGAAGGGGAATCCCTGGAGTTCCACAAGACCCTGCAGAGACTACGCGAAGAAGAAAAGCCGCTAGCGATGGTCAACTACTTCCACACCCAGACGGGTGAGTCGGAAAGTGAAAACTACATCCACTACTGGGAATACTGGGCCGCCGCAACGGGCGGTCAGGCGATAGTCGCCGACGAAGGCACCAAATCGCTCGACTCCAAGCTGACGGAGATCATCAAAGAAAGCGCCGAAGGCATACCGCCCTGCCCCCCCGGCTACGAACGCACAACCACGACGCCCTGCGTGAAGATGACGCCGCTGGCCCCGCCGCCGCCTCCTCCGCCTCCGCCTCCAACGCCCGACAGCGGCTTCACGATCGGGAGCATCGTGGGAAGTTCCGGCGGGACGGTCTCGATCACGTTCATCCCGACCCAGTCGGGCACCGGGACACTGGTTGTGAAAGTGCCGACGGCATCGATCGCCAGCGTCTCGGCCACGGACGCCAAGGCCAAGGGGTGCAAGGCCGGCCAGGTCAAGATCAAACGCAAGTGCCTGCCGTCCACGACCGTGGCCGGTGAGACCTCCGCCAGCGGCGCCGCGAACGTGCCGCTGACGCTGACGGTCACCCTGTCCAGCAAGGTCAAGGCGCAGCTGAAGAAAGGCAAGACGGTCCATCTCACGGCGACCCTGACCTACGCCTCATCGCTCGGTGGGACCCCCACCGTGCAGACCTACCAGGTGACGGTCAAGGGCAAGCGCCCGCACCATCACGGGTAGAGCGCCAGAGACCGCGCAGGCGGCAATGAGAGCTCACGGCGGGGCGCCCACGGGCGCCCCGCCGCTGTAGCGGATGCACCGCCAGCGGCATCAAGGTGTGCTCAACCCGGCCTCGAAGCGCTCCCGTCACCCGACTCCCGCCGCCCTACGCATACAATGGGCTCATGGAGAGCTCGGCCTCAGAGACCACCGCGCGCAGTTGGCTGCGCTGCTATCGATGCTGGTCGCAGGATCTGGAGGTCCAGGTCCACTACGAGGGCATCCATAAGATCGACCCCGACACCGGCGAGCGCTCGGAAGTCGTGGACGAGTTGCAGGAGGCGGTCGTGCAGTGCCTGGACTGCATGCACGACCAGCCCCATCTCGGCTTCAACAACGGCCGTGTCGAGCCGATCGAGGACCGCTGGGAACGGATGATCGCGGGCACCCCATGGGTCGCGTCGTGCACCGTGACGGTGGACGCCGAAGACGTCGAGACGTGCTCCGGCCCGGAGGCCGGCGACGCCCTCTCCTACGCCGCCTTCGGCGACCACGGCGTCAGGGAGTTCTTCACCCACGTGCGCTTCCACAAGCACGAGGACGACGCGCGGATCATCGTGCACCTGCTCGTCGAGCTGTACGCCCGCTCGCTGGAGGAGGCCACCGAGGTGCTCGAGCAGGCCGCCCGCGGCACGCTGACGATCACCTCGCTCGCCGAGGAGTCCCGCCCGCCGGCCTCAACTGAAGGCGAGGCACACAGCCACGACTAGCCCAGGCGTTCTTCGAGTGCTTTCAGCTGCGCGTGCAGCTCGTCCGGCAGCTTCTCGAACTTGCCGTAGTGCTCGTGGAAGTGGGGCAGCTGGGCGCGCCATTCCTCGACGTCCACGCGCAGCAGCTCGGTGATGTCGGCTTCGGAGACGTCCACGCCCCTGGTGTCGATCCCTTCGACGCCCACGGGCGGCACCAGGCCGATCGGGGTCTCCCGGGCGGCGCCGTGGCCCGCACAGCGCGCGAACACCCACGAGAGCACCCGCGAGTTCTCGCCGAAGCCAGGCCACAGGAAGCGGCCCGACTCGTCCTTGCGGAACCAGTTGACGTAGAAGATCTTCGGCAGCTTCGCGCCCGGGGTGCGCCCGATCTCGAGCCAGTGGGCGAAGTAGTCGGCCATGTTGTAGCCGCAGAACGGCAGCATCGCGAACGGGTCGAAGCGCAGTTCGCCCACGGTGCCGGCCGCCGCCGCGGTCTTCTCGGAGCTCATCACCGAGCCCAAGAACACGCCGTGCTCCCAGTCGAGCGCCTCGGTCACCAGCGGCACGACCGTCGAGCGCCGCCCACCGAAGAGCATCGCGTCGATCGGCACGCCGGCGGGGTCCTCCCACTCCGGGGCGATCGCCGGGGTCTGGTCGGCCCGCACGGTGAAGCGCGCGTTGGGGTGCGCCGCGGGCGTGCCGGAGGCAGGCGTCCAGTCGTTGCCGTGCCAGTCGGCGAGGTGCGCGGGCGGGTCGGGCGTCATCCCCTCCCACCACACGTCGCCGTCGTCGGTGAGCGCGCAGTTGGTGAAGACCGTGTCGTGCGCAACCATCCGGATTGCGTTGGGGTTGGTGTGCTCCCCCGTCCCCGGCGCCACGCCGAAGAAGCCCGCCTCCGGGTTGATCGCGTAGAGGCGGCCGTCCTCGCCGAACTTCATCCAGGCGATGTCGTCGCCGATCGTCTCCACTGCCCAACCCTCGAGCGTGGGGATCAACATTGCGAGGTTGGTCTTGCCGCAGGCCGAGGGGAACGCGGCCGCGATGTACTTCACGTCGCCCTCCGGCGAGGTCAGCTTGAGGATCAGCATGTGCTCGGCCATCCAACCCTCGTCGCGGGCCATCACCGAGGCGATGCGCAGCGCGAAGCACTTCTTGCCGAGCAGCGCGTTGCCCCCGTAGCCGGAGCCGTAGGACCAGATTTCGCGCGTCTCGGGGTAGTGCACGATGTACTTGTTCTCGGCGTTGCACGGCCACGGCACGTCCGTCTCGCCTTCACCCAGGGGAGCACCGACGGAGTGCAGGCAGGGCACGAAGCGGCCGTCTTCGCCCAGCACGTCCAGCGCACCCTGACCCATGCGGGTCATGATCCGCATGCTCACCGCCACGTAGGCGGAGTCGGTGAGCTGCACGCCGATGTGGCTCTTGTCCGAGCCCAGCGGCCCCATCGAGAAGGGCACCACGTACAGCGTGCGGCCCCGCATCGAACCAGCGAACAGCTCGGCGAGCACTTCGCGCATCTCGTCCGGGTCGCACCAGTTGTTGGTCGGCCCGGCTTCCTCTTCGGTCGCGGAGCAGATGAACGTGCGGTCCTCCACGCGCGCCACGTCGCCGGGGTCGGAGAAGGCCAGGTAGGAGCTCGGGCGCTTGGCGTCGGAGAGCCGGCGGAAGGTGCCCGCCTGCACCAGCTGGGCACAGAGGCTGTTGTACTCCTCGGCGGATCCGTCGCACCAGTGGATCGCCTGCGGTTCGGTCAGGGACGCGACCTCCTCGACCCACTCCAGCAGGCGCTTGTTTTCGGTGGGGGCGTCTGAGATAGCTGTGGTTTCCATCACGGCAGCCTATCGCCCTTTGGCGGGAGGGGGGCAGGCCCCCCTCCCGACCACCCCCCAAAAAACAGTGGTTTCCATCGGCGGTTCCTATCGTGCCTCGGGCCGGCGCGGCACTAGCACCAGACGCTTAAACTCCGCCACCAGGACCCCGTCCTGGTTGAGTACGCGGGTGTGCACCCTGACGGTGCCGCGGTCGGGCTTGGACTGCGACTCGCGCTTCTCCAGCACCTCCGACTCGCAGAACAGCGTGTCCCCGTGGAAGACCGGCGCCGGGTGCTTGAGCTCGTCGGTGGCGAGGTTCGCGATCGCCTTGCCGCTTACGTCGCTGACCGACATCCCCAGCGCCAGCGAGTACACCATGGACCCCACCACCACGTTGCGGCCCTGCTGGGATTTGGCCGCGTAGACGTCGTTGATGTGCAGTGGGTGGTGGTTCATCGTGATCAGGCAGAAGAGGTGGTGGTCGCCCTCGGTCACGGTCTTCGCCGGCCAGTGCTTGTAGACGTCTCCGACCTCGAACTCCTCGAGGTAGCGGCCGTAGGGGTGGGCGCCGCTCGCCTCGCGCGGGGCCTGGTCGGTCTCGAAGGTCATCGTCGCCTCACTCATTCGCTCTCCTGGGGTCGAGGATATCGGGGGAATCATGGCGCACGACGGCCTCACGTGGACCCCCAATATGATCATGCCCATGCGAAACCCCCGCGACTTCTTCAAGCCCCTCGCGATCGACGCCCCCGAGCCGGCGCGTGAGATCCCCTTCAAGCCCTCCCGGATGATCCACTTCCTGGACTTCTCGAACGAGAAGATGGTGGCCAAGGTCCCCGACATCGCCCCCACCGTGGACATCCTGCTCGGCAACCTCGAGGACGCCGTGCCGCTGGACCGCAAGGAGGCGGCTCGCGCCGGGCTGATCAAGGTGGGCCGCGAGATGGACCTCGGCGACACCGCGCTGTGGACGCGCGTGAACGAGCTCGCCTCGCCCTACTTCCTCGATGACATCACGCAGATCGTCGGCGAGATCGGCGAGAAGATCGAGGTCGTGATGATCCCGAAGGTCGAGGGCCCGTGGGACATCCACTACGCCGACCGCCTGCTCGCCCAGCTAGAGGCAAAAGCGGGCCTCACGCGCCCGATCCTCGTGCACTGCGTGCTGGAGACGCACCTCGGCGTGGCCAACCTCGAGGAGATCGCCGCCGCCTCGCCGCGCATCCAGGGGATGAGCTTCGGCCCCGCCGACCTCGCCGCCTCGCGGCGGATGAAGACCACGCGCGTCGGCGGCGGGCACCCCGGGTACCGCACGATCGCCGACCCCGACCCCGAGCACCCGGAGGCCCCCCGCCCCAGCTACCAGCAGGACCCCTGGCACTACTCGATCGCACGCATGGTCGACGCCTGCACCGCCGTCGGCGCGCTGCCCTTCTACGGTCCCTACGGCGACATCAGGGACGAGGAGGGCTGCGAAACCCAGTTCCGCGCCGCCTTTCTGCTCGGCTGCGTCGGCGCCTGGTCGCTGCACCCCGCGCAGATCGCGATCGCCAAGCGCGTCTTCTCCCCCGAACCGGCCGAGGTCGCGTTCGCCAAAAAGGTGATCGAAGCGATCCCCGACGGCCGCGGCGTGCACATGATCGACGGCAAGATGCAGGACGACGCCACCTGGAAGCAGTGCCAGGTGATGGTCAAACTCGCAGAAATGCTCGCGCGCAAGGACCCCGAGCTGGCGGAGGCCTACGGATTCGAGCCGGCGACCGCAGGCGAACCCACGCCGGCCGGCGTCTAGCGCGCCGTGCCCGCGACCGTATAGGCTTCCGCGCCGCATGAGGTTCTTCGAGTTCGAGGCGCGCGAGATCGTCAAGCGCGCCGGCATCCCCGTCACCGACTACGGCTTCACGACCGACCCTGCGGAGGCCGGCGCAATCGCGCGGCGGATCGGGGGGCCCACAGTCATCAAGTCCCAGGTGCTCACCGGGGGGCGGATGAAGGCCGGGGGGGTCAAGTTCGCCGACACTCCTGAGGAAGCCGAAGCTCATGCACGCGACATCCTTGCCCTGGAGATCAACGGGCAAGTGCCGCGCGGGGTGCTGGTCAACCCGAAGGCCGAGGTCGAGCAGGAGTACTACGCCGGGGTCGTGTGGGACGGGATCCGTAAGCAGCCGGTGATGATCTTCTCGCCCGTCGGGGGCATCGACATCGAGCAGGTGGCGGAGGAACAGCCCGAGAAGGTGGGGCGCCGGCACTTCTCGAACATCCTGCCGCTCTCCGACTTCCAGGCCAAGGAGGCCATCGCCGCCTCCGGCGTCACCGGCTCCGCGCTGAACCGGCTCGTGCCGATCGTGACCCGTCTTGCGCGGCTGTTCGTCGAGAACGACATGGTCCTCGCGGAGATCAACCCGCTCGGGCGGCTCGCCGACGGGTCGTTCGTCGCACTCGACGCCCACATGGACATGGAGAACGAGGCGCGCGGCCGGCACAAGGGGCTGCTCGCAGAGCTCGGCGTCGGCGAGGAGGAGACGCGCCAGGCGCGCGAGGCGACGCCGTTCGAGCTCGCCGGGGAGGCGGTCGACGCTCAGGACCACCGCGGGGTCGCCGGCAACGTCACCGAGTTCGACGGCGACCTCGGTCTCGTGATCGGCGCCGGTGGCGGCTCGCTGACGCTGTTCGACGCCGTCCGCGCTCACGGCGGGCACCCCGCCAACTACTGCGAGATCGGCGGCAACCCCTCCGTCGCGAAGGCCTGCGGCCTGGCCAAGCTGGTGCTGCAGAAGCCCGGCGTGGACAAGATCGCCGTGATGATGTCGATCGTCTCCAACACGCGCGTGGACATCGTCGCGCGCGGGGTCATCAAAGCGTGCCTGGAGCTCGGGTACGACCCCGCCGAGAAGATCGCGATCTTCCGCATCCCCGGCGCGTGGGAGGAGGAGGGCTTCAAGATCCTCCAGAAGTACGGCGTCGACTACGCCGACCGTTCCGTGTCGCTCAACGAGGCCGCACGGCGGGCCGTTGAGAAGATTCAGGGGGCAGCCGCGTGAGCATCCTGATCGACGCCGACACCACGTTCATCGTGCAGGGGATCACCGGCCGCGAGGCGGTCAACCTGACGCGCGAGTGCCTCGACTACGGCAAGGGCGCGAAGGTCGTCGGCGGGGTCACCCCCGGGCGGCTCGGGCGCGAGGTCCACGGCGTGCCCGTGTTCGACACGGTCGCCCAGGCGGTGGCCCACCACGGCGCGCCGATCGACGGGTCCGTCGTGACGGTGCCCCCCGCGTTCACGAAGGACGCCGTGTTCGAGGCCGTCGAGAACGGGATCAAGCTCGTCGTGATCGTCACCGAGCGCATCCCCCGTGGCGACGTCGCCCAGATGGTCGAGCTCGCCACGCTGCGCGGCGCGCGGATCATCGGACCCAACTGCCTCGGTGTGATCGTCCCCGACGTCGTCAAGATGGGCGGCATCGGCGGCCCCGCGAAAAACGCCGCCCAGGCCTACACCCCCGGCCCCGTCGGCGTGATCTCCCGCTCCGGCGGCATGACCACCGAGATGTCCTCCACCCTCTCCGCCGCCGGCCTCGGGCAGTCCACCGCCGTGTCGATCGGCGGCGACGCCATCATCGGCTCCACCTACGCCGAGCTGATGCCGTTGTTCGAGGCCGACCCGCAGACGCAGGGCATCGTGATCTACACCGAGCCCGGCGGACGCATGGAGGCCGAGCTCGCGCGGTGGGTCACCGAGCACGACTCGCGGCTGCCAGTCGTCGCGTTCATGGCCGGACGCTTCATGGACGAGATGCCGGGCATGTCCTTCGGCCACGCCGGCACGATCGTCGAAGGCAAGGAGGACACCGCCTCAGAGAAGATCGCCCGCCTCGCCGCCGCCGGGATCACCGTGGCCGAGCGCATCGAGGAGATCCCGGGGCTGATCCGCGCGAAGATCGCCGAGCGTGCCGGCAGCGGTGCGGGCGCAGGGAGCCCCTCGTGAGGGCCGACGGCACCTTCATCGCCGTCGAGGTCGACGACGCCGCGGCAGCCGACGCGGCTCTCGCTCGCAAGCTCGCGGAGGCGTGCCCCGTGGACATCTTCGCCCAGGGCGATGGCGGGGCGCTGGAGCTCGTCGCCGGCAACCTCGACGAGTGCGTGCTCTGCCGCCTCTGCCTCGACGCGGCTCCGTCCGGCGCCGTCAAGATCATCAAGCTATATGACGACGGCGCCCTGCTCGCCTGACCGCGCGGTGCACTATCCTACGGGGAGAGCGGTATGAACGAAAATCTTTCCCTCATCGTCATGTGCTTCTTCCTGGTCGCCTCGCTGGCCTTCCTGGCCGACCAGATCATCTCCTACCACTAGACGGCCGATAGGCCTCTAGGCGGTCGATAGGCGGCGCGAGGCGGCGTCCTCAGTCGCTCGTGTGCAAAGCACACTTCGCTCCTTGCGTCCTTGCCTCGTTTGCCTCTCGACCGCCTAGAGACGCACTGCACAATGCCGGCGCGATGCTGCGTCCTCAGTCGCTCGTGTGCAAAGCACACTGATGCCCGCCGCTCAGCGCTGACGCGCGCGGGGAGTGCGCTCGCGTTCCTGCTGGCGCTCCACGACGTTCACGATCAGTCTGATGAACTGCTCCGGGCCCGACGCCTTCGCCTGGCCGTACGTGAACGCCTCGATCCAGTCCGCTACCTTCGCTTCGCGCGCCATCACGTTGAAGAACTCCCGGCGCATGTCCACGCGCATGCGCCCGTCGGCCGCCGGGCCCTTCGTCACCTTGACGTCCGGCATCTCCAGGCGGAAGTGCTGCACGTCGCCGCGTCCCCGTAGTTCCACGCCCACCACCAACTTGATCGGCTCAAGCGCCGGCACCTCGCGGATGAACCTGCGCACCGCAACCTCGATCAGCTCCTTGGCGTCGTCTGCCACAGCTCCTCCTGTCCGCCGCTCCCGCTCGCGCATAGCCTACAGGGAGACCCCTGCGCGCCACGCTCACACTGCCCGCCAATTGTGCCCGCGGAGGCCCCGTCGCAAACACTCGGCGCGCGGGTCGCCATGGGGCCGCCCGTCCCTCGGGTCGCCGTGGGGTCGCCCGCCCTACAGCCGGTGGCGCTGCAGCAGCTTGCGCCCGATCACCATGCGCTGGATCTCCGAGGTGCCCTCGCCGATCAGCAGCAGCGGCGCGTCGCGGTAGAGGCGCTCAATCTCGTACTCCTTGGAGTACCCGTAGCCACCGTGGATCCGCAGGGACTCCTCCACGCAGAAGCGCCCCGCCTCGGAGGCGAACAGCTTCGCCATGCCCGCCTCCAGGTCCGAGCGCGCGCCCGCGTCCTTCAGACGCGCCGCGCGCAGCGTTAGCAGGCGCGCCGCGTCAACCTGCGTGGCCATGTCGGCGAGCTTGAACTGGATCGCCTGGTGCTCTGCGATCGGCTTGCCGAACGTCTTGCGCTCCTGGGCGTACTTCAGGGCCAGCTCCAGCGCCCGCTGCGCGATGCCCACCCCGCGCGCCGCCACGTTCACGCGGCCCACCTCCAGCGCGTCCATCATCTGCACGAAGCCCTTGTTCAGGCCCGCGGCCTCGCCGCCGAGCACGTTCTCGGCCGGGCAGCGGTACCCGTCGAACACCAGCTCGGTGGACTCGACGCCCTTGTAGCCCATCTTTTTGATCTTCGGCGGCACCGTCAGGCCCGCGTACTCGCCGGTGTTCTGTTCCACGCCGGGCTCTTTCTCACAGATGAAGCAGGTCATCCCGCGGTGGCGCGGCTCGGCGTCCGGGTCGGTCTTCACGAGCGTGAACACCAGCGTCGAGAGCAGCCCGTTGGTGACCCACATCTTCTGGCCGTTGATCTCGTACTTGCCGTCCTCCCCCTTCTTGCCCGAGGTCTTGATCGCCTGCACGTCGGAGCCCAGCTCCGGCTCGGAGAGCGAGAACGCCGCCCGGATCTCGCCCGTGGCCATCCGCGGCAGGTAGCGCTGGCGTTGCTCCTCGTTGCCGAACTTCCCCAGTAGGTAGGAGCCGATGAAGTGCGTGTTGACCACGCCCGAGATCGAGATCCACCCGCGCGAGAGCTCCTCGACGATCATCGCGTACGTCGTCAGGTCGAGCCCCATCCCCCCGTACTCCTCGGGGATCGTCACCCCGAACAGCCCCAGCTCCTTCATCTGCTCGACGATCGGCTCGGGGAAGGAGTCCTCGTGGTCGTAGTGCTCGGCGTTGGGGATGATCTGCTCGTCGGCGAACTGGCGCACCATCTCGGTGATCGCCTTCTGCTCGTCGGTCTGCTCCGTGTACGGCGAGGGGGCTACGGCCATGTCTCGGGCGCTCCAGGTGTCGGGGGTCGGCGTGTACAGGGAGAATACCGGCGTGAACTTCACTCGGGACGTACTCGACCGCCTGCCCCCCGGCCAGCGCGCGCTGGTGGAGCTCGCCCGGGACGGTTCGCGCCGCGAGTGGAGCTTCGGCGAAGTCTCCGACCACAGCGCTCGCCTCGCCGGCGCGCTCGCCCGCCGTGGGGTGGGGCGCGGAGACGTCGTGATGACCCTGATCGGCAACCGCCCCGAGTGGGTGCTCGCGATGCTTGCCTGCTTCCGTCTCGGTGCCGTCGTGCTGCCGTGCACCGAGCAGTTGCGCGCCAAGGACCTGCGCCTGCGCCTCGCCGTCGCCCGCCCGCGACTGGTGCTCGCCGACGAGCGCAACCGCGGCGAGTTGGAGGCCGCGCTCGGCATACAGCCCAGCGTCGAGCCGGTGCGGGACGATCGCTCCGCGGTAGAGGCAGGGCCGGCCCATCGATCCGAGGTCGAGGCAGCGCCAGGCAGCCCGCGCGCGGTCGAGGTGGTGCTCATCCCCGACAACTCCCTGTTCGACGCCGAGCCCGCCCCGGCCGTGGACCTCGCCGACGAGGACCCTTGCCTGATCACGTTCACGAGCGGCACCGCCGGGGAGCCCAAGGCGGTGCTCCACGGCCAGCGGTACCTGCTCGGCCAGCGCCTGCAGGCCACCCACTGGTTGGGGGCACGCACCGGGGAGCTGGTGTGGTGCACCGCAGCCTCGGGGTGGTCGAAGTCGGCGCGCAACGTGTTCATCGCCCCGTGGCTGTCGGGCGCCGCCGCGCTGCTGCACGACGCGCGCTTCGACCCGGTGGAGCGCCTGGAGGTGCTGGCGCGCGAGCGCGTCAACGTGCTTTGCCAGGCCCCCACCGAGTACCGCGTGATCGCCAAGCGCGCCACGCTTGCACCGCTGCCCGACCTGCGCGGGGCGGTCGCCGCCGGGGAGGCGCTGAACCCTGCGGTGCTGCACACGTGGCGGGAGACCACCGGCCTGTACATCCGCGACGGGTACGGGCAGACCGAGACCGGGCAGCTCACGGGGGCGCCCCTGGGCGAGGAGCCCCGCCCGGGGTCGATGGGACGCGCGCTACCCGGAGTGCGGCTCACCGTCGAGGACGACGAGCTCCTCGCCGACCCCGCGAGCGTGCCCACGTTCTTCCTCGGGTACCTCGGCGAGGGCGTCCGGCACGAAGCAGGAGAGCGGTGGCGTATCGAAGACCGCGGCGCGCAGGGCCCGTGGCGCACCGGCGACCACGTGCGCGAAGACGAGCAGGGGTACCTCTACTTCGAGGGGCGCACCGACGACGTGATCGTCTCCGCCGGCTACCGCATCGGGCCGTTCGAGGTCGAGTCCGCGCTCGTCGCCCACCCCGCGGTCGCCGAGGCCGCGGCGGTCGCGGCCCCAGACGAGGAGCGCGGGGCGGTGGTGCGCGCGGTGGTGGTGCTACGCGATGGCCCCTACGCCCCCTCCCCCGCGCTGGCGCACGAGCTGCAGGAGCACGTCAAGCGCGAAACCGCGCCCTACAAGTACCCCCGCATCGTGGACTTCGTGTCTGAGCTGCCCAAGACCGCAAGCGGGAAGGTTAGGCGAGCGCAGTTGCGCGGCTGACGTCCGCCCTGGGGTCCTTGCCCGAGGCGTGGCCGCCCTGCGCCGAAGCCGGGAGACCCTCGCCTGCCGCTCGCATTCCCGTTTCGGCCAGCAGCGCGTGGTCGATGAACGGCCCGAGCAGCTCGGTGATCGAGGAGGCGGTCATGCCCGCGGGGTCGGAGGGAAGGGTGGCGTAGGAGATCGCCAGGCGCACCAAACACTCCGCGAGCAGCGCCGCGTCGTGGTGGGGGGCCTGGGGCCAGCGCGCGCGGATCGCCGCACAGAGGCGTGCGGCCGCGCCCTCCACCAGGGTCTGACCGTGGGTGGTCACGAACGGCAGCATCTCCCCGGCGCCGACGAGCGCGGCGCGGATCAGCGGGTCGGCTCCAGCCGCGGTGAGGAACAGTCCGAAGGCCGCGGTGAGCGCCTCGCGGGGATCGTCCACGTGGGCATCCAACGCACCCTCCACCGCGCCGATGAAGCGCTCCGCCTCACGCAGCACGAACGCCTGCGCGAACTCATCGCGCGAGCCGAACTCCTTGTAGAGCGTCTGGCGGCTCACACCCGCCGCGCGCGCCACGTCCGCCATCGTGACCTCGCTCCACGCTCGCTGCTCGAGCTCGTGGCGTGCAGCGTCGAAGAGTGTCTCGCGCAGCAGTTCCCGGGCCGCGACCGCGTACGGCGTACGCGCGCTCACTCGGCCTCCTCGAAGTCCACCTTGTCGCACACCCCGCAGTCCGGGCAGGTCCACTCGTCGGGAACCTCGCTCCAGGGGGTACCCGCGGGGAAGCCCTCGTGCGGGTGGCCGCGGGCCTCGTCGTAGAGGTAGCCACAGCCCGGACAGCGCCAGCGGCTCACAGGGTCGCTCCGTAGTGCGCAAGCACACGAGCAGCCCGTGCGGCAGGCGCACTCACGTGCTCGCTCCGTACCGCGCGAGCACGCGGGAACGCCGGCGCGGGGCGATGTTGGCGCGGGCCACGTCCCCACCGTAGTGCGTCAGGAGCCGACGGTCCATCACCCTGCGCCACAACGGCGGCACCGTCGCGAGCAGGATCATCCCCGCGTACCCCGTCGGCAGCTGTGGCGCAGCGTCCACGTGGCGCAGTGCCTGGTAGCGGCGAACCGGGTTGGCGTGGTGGTCGGAGTGGCGCTGCAGGTGGTAGAGCAGCACGTTGGAGGCCACGTTGTTGGAGTTCCAGGAGTGCTCCGGCTGCGTGCGCTCGTAGCGCCCGTCCTCGCGCCGACCGCGCAGCAGGCCGTAGTGCTCGAGGTAGTTGACGACCTCCAGCAGGCAGAAGCCCAGAACCGCCTGGAGCAGCAGGTAGGGCAGCACCACCGGGCCGAACGCGACCACGAGCGCCGCGAACAGAACCACGGTCATCGCCCACGCCCCGAGGACGTCATTGCGCAGCGTCCACGGCGAGCGGCCCGCGCGCGCGAGGCGCGTACGCTCGAGCCCCCACGCCGAGCTCAGGGAGCCCACCACGGTACGGGGCAGGAACGCCCAGAAGCTCTCACCCAGCCGCGCGGACGCGGGGTCCTCCGGCGTGGCCACGCGCACGTGGTGGCCGCGGTTGTGCTCGATGAAGAAGTGCCCGTACCCGCTCTGCGCGAGCGCTACGCGGCTCAGCCACCGCTCCATGCTCGCGCGCTTGTGCCCGAGCTCGTGGGCGGTATTGATCGCGATGCCGCTCACCACCCCCACGGTCAGCGTCAGCCCGAGCGCGTCGAGCGTCGAGAGGCCCCCGCTCGACCACAGCCAGCACGCGAACACCAGCCCGGCGTACTGGAGCGGCAGGAAGGCGTACGTGCACCAGCGGTAGTAGCGGTCCTGTTCCAACCGCTTGAGCACCCTGTCGGGGGGGTTGGCCGCGTCGGTGCCGATCAGCAAGTCAAGCAGCGGGAAGAGGCCAAACACGAGCAGCGGCCCGTAGAACCAGAAGAGGCCCAGCCCGGTCGCCTGCACCAGGCCGTAGGAGAGGAACGGCAGCGTCGGCACGATCAGCCCGAGCAGCCACGCGTAGCGCTTGGGGTCGCGCCACCGAGTGGGGGCCAGGGCCTCCGCAGGGTCATTCTCCAGAGCGGAGACCCCGTGGGCGAGGTCCCGCGTCGCCGGTACAGAGGACATACAGTGTGTCTCCTTCTTAGATCATACAGGGGCTAGGTGTCTGATGAGTTTACACAGGCCCACGAACTTGTCAAGCACGAGCGGTGCCAGAGGCAGTTTTGATGGCGGCCTCCGGCCGCAGTGGCGTTCGCAGCGCGAACCCGGGCGTAGTGCACGGACAGGAGCCAGCCGCTACCGAGACTCTCGGTCCGCCCCACTGCACGGCGGCCTGGAGGGTGGCAGGGTTGGCTTGGGACTCTGATGCGCGCTAATTGCGGCTTATTGCCTTCAGTGGTCTTGACCTTGAGTCTTTCGTAGATATAGACTCATTCCATCAACCAGCGAGCAGTGCTGAGGGGATGACCCCCACGGAGGAACGAACTTATGGTAGCCATTCGACGGTTGGCGATCTGTTTAGGATGCTGTCTGGCAGGGTTGTCGGTCTCGCCGGTGATCGTACTGGGAGATGGTTCCCTGTCAAAGGAAGCTGAATCGTCTGGGCTTGGCGGGTCGGAACGCTCGGGCTCCACCGGGCTGGAAGCATCTTCTGAAGGGGCTGGGTCCTCGGAAGGCGCTGGGTCGTCGGGTTCTGCGGGTGGCTCTGGTGGGGGTGGGCTCGGTGGGTTTCCAGAAGGCGGGGAACTTTTCGGATCTGGTGGGTCTGGCGAAGCGAAGGGTGGCACGTCTGAAGGAGTTGTCTCGCCCGAAGTGTCGGGTCCTGTCTCTGGCGGTTTTCCTTCGTCCGCCCCATCGCCGCCATCCGTGATGTCGATCTCGTTGGCATCGTCGCCATTCTCTGGGACTTCTGCTCTGTCCCCTGAACAGGAAAGCGCGGATACTCGGTCACGCACGGCCTACGTAGGGTTCGATCGGGAAGCTGCGGTCTTGCTCGCTAAGCAGACATTCCATATCGGAACCCCCTCGTGGACGGCGCCGGGAAGCGAAGCTGGCAGTCGGATCACGCGGTATTTGAGCGCCAATACCGCGAGCGAAGAGCGTCCTGGGGGAAAGCAGGTGCTGGTGCAGTTAACGCTTCCGTTGCAGGTCGATGACAGTGCCGGCGAAAAGGCGCCGGTGTCGGTAGCGCTGCATGAAGAAAACGGTGTATATGTGCCGGCGAACCCGCTCGTGCCGATCTCGATCTCAAAGGAAGCGGTGGCTGGTGCCTCGTTCCTCTCCTCTGGGGTCGGCGTGGCGCCGGCTTCGGCCGCTTCCGGCGAAGCGCCCATAGTGGTGGGCAATAGGGTGATGTGGGCCAACACGGCGGCCGACACGGACTTCATCTCTGAACCCATGCCGGGTGGGATCGGGATCGAGGATTCGTGGCAGCTGCGTTCCCAGAACAGCCCGGAGGACAACGCGCTCGTGTTCACGTTGTCGCCGGGTGCTTCACTGCAGATGAGCTCCCTGGTGCCGGGTGGAGCCGAAGTGCTGATGGAAGGAAAGCCGCTTCTCTTGATTCCACCTGCCTCTGCGCAGGGCGCCGATGGTCGGCCTGTACCTGTCGAATACAGTGTGGATGGTGATGTGCTGACTGTTCATGTCGATTTGAGCGGGAGTGTGGATTTCCCTGTCATGGTCGATCCAGAGGTGATCGGTTGGTATGGGGAAGCTGGTGGCGATGACGCATGGCAGAACTGGTACACATATAGCTCCTGCGGCGGATGCTTCGGATTTCCCGAGTACTCCAATCTGATCTTGGCGGGCGCAGAAGTTGGGTGGCCGGCGGGCAACTACGGCGAGTGGTATACCGGCGTTGCGAGCTCGAGCTCTGCCCGGATCACGCGTGTGGATGTCACCGGAGGTACCCATCAGCCCGAAAACCAGGCGACCTTCAACATTGGGATTACCGAAAGCAACGGCAGCGAGATATACAGCGAAAACGGATATGGCGGCGCAACAGGATCGGCTCCACTTGTGACAGATAAAGCATATACGACTCAGGCATTTGCGTTCTGTGCAGACGGAGCCGGAGGACACGATGGCGGTGAACCGCCGCTGTGCAACGAAGCTTATGGGGGTACGGTCTTTTATTTCGCAGACGATCTCCTTGAATCTCGAACCGTGTACAACTGGGTTTCAATCTCGAGTGCCACGATCCGCTACATCCAATCAACACCACCGACGCTTTCCAATGAAGTTGATATCGATAACGAGTGGACGAAAACTGCGCCCTATGTCAAAGTCAAAGGTGAAGATTCGGGGTTGGGGATAGCTGCCATAGGGCTTGATGCTGTATCGGGGATCGTGCCTTTGGAAAAAATGCCGTCGCCGGGTTCGAGTCCTGCGCCGGGAACCAGCGCCTATTCGCCATCGTGCGACGATCCTTTCTGTCCCGTATGGGCAGCGGACGGGTACAATGTGACAGAATTGCCGACAGGCGCGTGGACTCTGGGGGCCTGGACGCGTGATGCGGTCGGGCTCCAAGATGAGCAGGTGTACAACGCGTATGTTGATAAGACGCCGCCGACGATCGAAACGCCGTCGTGGGAAGGCGCTACCTTTGGCGATGGTGCGCACGCTTTGAGCTTCTCGGCCAAAGACGGCTCGGCCAGTGCTCCCCAGTCGGGCGTGAGGTTGATCCATGTCTACATCGATGGGGTTTACGTCGCCAACGATTTGACGAGCTGCCCAGAACCCAAGGAATCTCACATTATCCCGTCGGAAAGCTGTTTTGGTCTGAGCGGGAGCTGGACGTTGCAAGGTGAAGACTATGGCGCTGGCCCGCACACGATCACAGTATGGGCGGAAGACTGGGCAGGCAATACGTACGAAAAGTCTTTTCATATCACGATCAACCACCCGGTGGGCGATACGCAGCAGGTCGGCCCAGGAACACTCAATCTGCGCAGCGGCGACTACACGCTCGGAGCGACCGATGTGTCGGTGCCTTCTGGGACGGCGACGCTGTCGGTCGCGCGTACGTACAATTCCCAGTCCCACGAAGCGGCCGGTCCCCTGGGGCCAGGCTGGCTGCTCTCGTTGCCGGACACCACCGGGGGCGGCCAATGGCAGAGTCTGCAGGTGCTGCCCGAAGGGCGAATCGAAGTGACCACCACCGGCGGGCAGAAGGTGATGTTCGTCTCAAACGGCCATGAAGGCTTCACCTCGCCTCCTGATTTCCAAACGTACACCCTGACCGAGCCCGTCAAAAGCCCCGCGACCTATCGAATCACCAACCCGGGTGGGGACTATACCCAGTTCACCGAGCCGTCGGGAGCCAGCGCTTTCATGCCGACAACGGTTGGCGAGGCCGTGAACAAGGGTGGGCTGAACAAGGTGAGCTATGTTCTCAGCGAAGGCAAAACACGTGAGATCTTGGGGCCGGAACCCAGTGGCGTGAGCTGCTCTGCTTCATCACCTGAAGAATGGGCGAAAGAAAGGAAAATCGAAGAAGAACATCGGGGTTGCCGTGCGCTCTCGCTCAAATACGACACGTCAGAAACCACGGCCAAAGGCGAAAACCCAACCGAATGGGGCAACGTCAAAGGCCAGCTCGAAAGCGTCTCCTTCACCGCCTGGAATCCCAAGGAAGCGAAGATCGTCACACTCCCAGTCGCACGGTACGAATACGACAAACAGGGGAGGCTGCGCGCCGAGTGGGACCCTCGCATCGAACCGGCGTTGAAGACGGTATACGGATACAACGCGGAAAACCACCTCACAGCGATCACCCCTCCCGGGCAGGAGTCGTGGGTATTCATCTACGGCAAAATCTCGGGGGACGCCAGCACTGGACGCCTGTTGAAGGCCACGCAGGCCCCCGCGTCCAAAGAATGCAAAACGGGATGCTCAATCACAGCAGCGCAAGACACGGAAGCGCCGAAACTATCGGGCTCTCCCGTCGTCGGCAACAGGATGGCGGTCTCGAACGGGGTTTGGAGCAACGAACCGGCTGCGTATGCCTATCAGTGGGAAGACTGCAACTCCAGCGGCAAAGAATGCACGCCGATATTGGGCGCCACCAACGCGAACTACACGCCGGCATCGAGCGATGTCGGGCACACCCTGGTCGCCGAGATCATCGCGACGAACGGCAGCGGCTCGATCGTCGCCTACAGCGCTGCGAGCACGCTCGTGACGTCAACGGCGGGCGCGTACACGCAGGCGATCGATAGCGGCAGCGGCCTGAATGCCGTCTCGTGCGTCGCTGGAACGACCGACTGCGTGGTCAGCGACAGCAAAGGCAACGCCCTCTACGCGACCAACGTGGCGACGAATGCTCCCGCCACCTGGAAAACCTGGAGCGGTCCGAGCGGGTCGAGCCCCAGTCAGGCCGTCAACTGCCCGACGACCGCTCTCTGTCTGCTTGCAGACGGCAAAGAAAGCGCCGGCGGCAACCTCTACTACGCAGGATCGCTCGGCGGGTCCTTCAGCGAAGCCTACACACCGTCCTACGGCGCGGACACGGTGTCGTGCGTGTCGTCTTCGTTCTGCGTCAACGGACAGGACGGCGATGGCTACTTCCGGTACTCCACGAGCCCTGCCTCGACGTCCTGGACCCTCGAGCAGCAGGGTATGGCCAGCATGAAGAGCGTCTCCTGCCTGTCGTCGTCGTTCTGCGCAATCGCCGACGGGACGGGACACGTGCACGTGGCGACCACGACGAGCCAAGTCGAGTCCCCCTCCTGGAAGGAAACAGACGTGGATGGTTCGAGCGCGCTCAACGGCGTGGCCTGCACATCCACGACCTCGTGTATAGCAGTCGATGGCGCCGGCAACGTCTTGAACCTGGCGATCGAAAGCAGTGGCGCGGCGACGGCTTCCAAGCACGACATCGACGGCACGAACAGCCTGACGGCGGTCACCTGCACCACCAGCTCGACTTGCATCACAGTCGACAACGCGGGCAGCGTGTTCGTGTCCAAAAACAACGGGGAAACCTGGGTCAAGCAGTACTCCCTCGGCGACAAACTGACCGGCGTCTCGTGCTCGTCCTCGTCGCTCTGCGCTGCGGTCGATACAACGGGCAACGTCACCGCCTTCAACCCCGGGGGCGGGACAGCCACCGAAGGCGAACGCGTCGCACCCCAGTCCGGTTTGACCGTCGAGTACAACGTGCCCTTCACAGGCTCCTATCTACCATCAATGACGAAAGAAGCGGTCGAAAAATGGGGGGAGAAAGATAACCCATTCGAAGCGACCGCCGTCTTCCCGCCCGACGAGCCGGAGGGCTGGCCCGCCGGAGACTACCGGCGCGCAACCGTGTCGTACTTCGACTCGACCGGACGACTGGTCAATGTGGTCACACCCGGCGAAGCCGTATCCACGACTCAGTATGAAGCTTACGGCAACCCAGAATGGACACTCACGCCCGGCAATCGCCAGCGCGCGCTGGAAAGCAGCGAATCCACGAGGAAAGCCGAACTACTGGATACGAAGAGCACATACGAGGTCGAAGGCACGGAGCTTCAGAGCAGACTTGGCCCTCAACACGAAATCAAGCTTGCGAGCGGGACCGTCACGCAGGCACGCGCGCAGACCAAGTACTACTACGACGAAAGCGCGCCGACTGGGGGCGGTCCGTATCACCTCGTCACCAAGACCATCGAAGGTGCCTTGCTGGAAAGCGGCAAAGAAGAAGAATCGCGGATAGTCAAGAACTCCTACGCGGGCCAGAGCAATTTGGGTTGGGAACTGCACAAGCCGACATCGGTGACGGTGGAACCGGAAGGCGGCAAGACGCTCACACGCACCACCGAATACAGCAGCGAAACCGGAGACGTCATCAACACTAAGACACCGGCCGCAAACACCTCTGCTAGCGAATATCCACCGATTTTCTCTACCGACTTCGGAACTGCAGGAAGCGGAAATGGACAAGTCAAAGAACCCAAGGGCGTGGTCGTTACGTCGAGTGGGAATGTGGATGTGCTCGACAGTAGTAACAGCCGCGTCGAGGAATTCTCGAGCGCAGGTTTATATCTCGGCAAGTTCGGTTCGTTCGGTAAAGAAAACGGGCAATTCAAATCTCCCTATGGCATTGCGCTCGATTCAAAAGGGGATATTTGGATTGCTGACACTGGTAATAACAGGGTTCAAGAGTTCAACGAAAAACACGAATGGCAACTCTCGCTCGGGTCAGAAGGCACGGGCAAGGGCCAATTCAAGGAACCAAAGGGGATAGCGATAGCGCCCAATGGTGATGTGTATGTAAGCGATGGGGGTAACAATCGCGTTGAGGAGTTCAATAGCAAAGGCGAATTCCTTATCGCGTTTGGATTCGGCGTCAGCAATGGCGAATCCAAGTTCGAGACATGCACAAGCACCTGTCAAGCGGGCGTCGCAGGCTCGAGCAACGGCCAGTTCAATGCACCTCGTGGTATCGCTGTTGCGACGAATGGCGATGTGTGGGTCGCTGATGACAGCAACGATCGCGTCGAGGGGTTCAACGAAAAAAGTGAATATCTCTCCAAGTTCGGCTCCAAAGGTACTGGAGCCGGGCAGTTCAACGAACCAAAGGGGATAGCAATCGATTCCGCCGGGGATATGTGGGTCGCTGACGGCAAAAATGACCAGGTACAGAGATTCTCGTCGTCGGGCTCATTCATTGAGGCTATCGGAGGCCAGGGCACCGGTGATGGGCAGTTCGAAGAACCGTGGGGTATCGCTTTCGCATCGAGCGGTTCGATGTACATTGCCGATGTAAAGAACAATCGCATCGACGTGTGGAAGCCCCAAAACCTGAACGTGCATGAATCCCGCGCGATCTACTACACCGCCGGACCCAACTCGGCCGAACCAACGTGCGGCGAGCACCCCGAATGGGCGAACCTGCCTTGCCAGACGGGACCCGGCACACAGCCACAGGATGGCGGCATGCCCGGTCTGCCGACGAGCACCGTCACGTACAACATTTGGGGCGAGACGGAAACCACCACCGAGAAGAGCGGCTCCGCCGAACGCACGAGCACCCAGGCATACGACGCCGCCGGTCGACCGAAGGAAGGCTCTATGACCTCTTCGACGGGCAAGTCACTGCCACCCATAGCGGACAAATACTCGACGACAACTGGCGCGCTCATCAATCAGAGCACTGCGGAAGGTAAAACCTACGAACTCAAGAGCGAATACAATACGCTCGGACAACTTACCAGCTACACGGACGCCGCCGGGGTCACCTCGACCTATGAATACGACGAAGACGGTCGCGTTACCAAAACCAGTGATGGAAAGGGCACACGGACTGCCGAATACGACAAAACCACAGGCCAGCTCACAACGCTCAAAGACTCGGGCGCGGGAACCTTCACGGCAACCTACAATGTCGAAGGGCAGCTTGCGACCGAAACCTACCCCAACGGCATGCAGGCGACCTATACGACCAACTCGGTCGGCCAGACCACGGCATTGACCTACGCCAAGGGCTCCACTACGTGGTATAAAGACCAGGTGACACTCTCGATCCACGGCCAATCGCTATCCCAGCAGAGCACGCTTGCCAACGAGAGCTACACCTACGACAACTACGGCCGCATGACCCAGGTCCAAGAAGAACCCGCCAGCAAAATCCAGGAAGAAGCCGTCGGCAAAGGCTGCACCACACGCCTATACACATACGACGCCG
Organism: uncultured Solirubrobacterales bacterium; assembly: GCA_963706545.1. Taxonomy (GTDB): domain Bacteria; phylum Actinomycetota; class Thermoleophilia; order Solirubrobacterales; family Solirubrobacteraceae; genus Palsa-744. The sequence goes on along the minus strand of OY970161.1, from coordinate 2,815,904 downwards.
ACTCGAACCGCACGAGCGAAACCAAGCGCGAACCCGGCACCGGCGGCGCCTGCGCCAGCGAAGGCGGCACCACCACCACCCACAACTACGACGAAGCAGACCGCCTCACCGACCCGGGCGCAACCTACGAACCGTTCGGCGAAAACACCATCCTCCCGGCCGGCGACGCCGGTGGACACACACTTGAAAGCAGCTACTATGCGAGCGGTGCGCTCTATTACCAGGTGCAGAACGGCCAGACGAACACCTATCTACTCGACCCCGCCGGCAGAGCGCTCGAAACCACCGCCGTCAAAGGCACGAGCTCGAAGACCACGATCTCCAACTACGCCGGCACAGGCTCTACGCCGAGCTGGACCGAAACCGAAGGCAGCTGGACTCGCAACATCGCCGGCATCAACGGTGCGCTTGCTGCCACGCAGATCAATGGCGGCGAAGCGGTCGTCGAGCTGGCGAACCTCCACGGGGACATCATCGGGACCAGCCCCGACAACAGCGGCGCAGAAACGGCCACGCTGAAAAGCGAACCCACGGCGTTCGGGGTGCCCACATCGACCTCCACCGAAAAATACGGCTGGCTCGGCAGCGGAGGCCTACAGATCGAATTCCTCGAAAGCGGTATAGCGAGCAACAGCGCTGGCGCTTACATACCACAACTCGGGCTCCATCTCGCCTCACAGGGCCTCTCGGGCGCCGCCGCACAAGACCCACCCAGACGAATACCTCGCCAACCAGCCTCTCGCACAGCCGAGGGAGGAAGGCCCGGAAACCGGTCCCTTCCCACCCCCGCCGTCGCCGGTAACGCCCATCATGGTGCCACCCTCACTGGAAGAACCACCAGTGAATGAAGCGGAAGAAGAAGGGGGAGACGGCGGAATCGGGGGAGGTGGCGCTGACACGCACTTCATCACGTACTGTGCAGGCGGATGCAAACCTACACCAGCGCAAGAAAAGTGCCTCAAGAAGGCAGGCAGTAATAAGTCTCAAGCGGGGAAATGCTTCTCCAAGGGAAACTGGAAAGAATTTGTGGAAGTGGTGAAAGAAACAGTCGGCATCGTCAAATGTGCATATGAAATCTGGGAGGCGGCCCCGAACTGTGGTAGTGCTTAGCCTTCACGCTTTCGTCAGCTTGATCGGGAATATCTCGGTACGACGGTTATGACGAGGCCAACTATAAGCGGCCGAGTGGGCAGAACGATTCTTATTCTACTACTTGCGGCATTTGCCATCTATACGTGCGTGGCAATAGTTATTGCCATTGCGTCAGGGCGAACGCATGGCCGTTTTTTTTGGCCGACGGTGGTCGTATTGGGCGTACTCACTGCCGGGGCTGCGCGACTGTCGTATGTGCTAGGGCGACGGCTAACGCACATGGCTCGCGCAAAGAAGCATGATTCACCCCATGATAAATTATGATGTCGCAGGCGAAAACGGTAAGAAAACGGCGTAGCGTCAGCCGGAGGCTTGTGCGCCGGAGAGTAGGAAATGGGCGAACCCGGCACGGGGGGGCGCAGTTACGCATCTACTCGGCGCTCTGTAGTCTCGCGAGATTTAGTCTGCCGAAGCCGAGAACGGCGCGCGGCAGCATCATGGACACATTTCTCGAATTGTTTCGCCTGTGGCGATGATTGTCGTCGCGATATGGGCGATAGGATAGAAGAAGAAGGAGTTGTCGGTGACCCCATTAAATGCAAACTCAAGGTTAGGCTAAAACTCAATGGGTCGCAGCTTTACGCAGAAGACTGGGCAAATTGCCTGAGTGCATTGCCCGTTGGATCACAGATCAAGGTGTGTCTTGAGGTGCTGCCCAAAGGTGTTGCGCAAACATGTACTAGTGTCCCGCGTCGTAAGTTCCTTGGTTAAGTGTGGTATGCTGTGGTATGTCAAGAACTGGACGGCCCAAGCAGGTGTTGGAGTTGGCTGACGCTGAGCGGGATCAGTTGGTTCGGTGGGAGCGGCGACGGAAGTCTTCGCAGGCGTTGGCGTTGCGCTCCCGGATCGTTTTGCGGTGCGCGGAGGGGTACTCGAACAAGGATGTGGCGGCGGCGTGTGGGGTGTCCACGCCGACGGTCGGGAAGTGGCGTAGGCGGTTTTGTGAGCTGCGGTTGGATGGGCTCTCGGATGATCCCCGGCCGGGGCGTCCGGCCACGATTACCGCTGAGCAGGTCGAGGATGTAGTCGTTGCGACCTTGGAGTCCACGCCAGAGAATGCGACGCACTGGTCACGCACGAAGATGGCTGAGCGCTCAGGCCTGTCGGCGTCAACGATCGGGCGGATCTGGCGGGCGTTTGATCTCAAGCCCCACCGTGCCGATACCTTCAAGCTCTCCAACGACCCGCTGTTTGTGGAGAAGGTCTATGACATCTGTGGCTTGTACCTGAATCCGCCTGAAGCCGCGGTGGTGCTCTCGGTGGATGAGAAGAGCCAGGTACAAGCGCTCGCGCGCTCCCAGCCGGCGTTTCCGATGATGCCCGGCATGCCGGAGAAGCGCACTCACGACTATCTGCGCCACGGCACGACCAGCCTGTTCGCGGCGTTTAACACGGCTGACGGGACCGTGATCAGCTCAACGCACCGCCGCCACCGCACGATCGAGTTCAAGAAGTTCCTGGTCAAGATCGACAGCCAGATCCCCGAGCACCTTGATGTGCACCTCGTCTGCGACAACTACGGCACGCACAAGAGCCCCGCGATCCAACGCTGGCTCGATACTCACCCACGGTTTCACATGCACTACACCCCGACGTACTCCAGCTGGATCAACCAAGTCGAGCGATGGTTCGCTTATCTCACCGACGATCTCCTACGGCGCTCCGACCACCGCTCAGTCCACGCGCTGGAGAAAGACATCCGCGAATGGGTAGCCGCATGGAACGAAAACCCCAAACCATTCATCTGGACCAAGACCGCCGAGCAGATCCTAGAGTCCATCTCACGACTTCTAAAACGAATTAACGGCGCGGGATACTAGTCATACGTTGACAAGTGAAAGCACCTATATCCAGCCAGTCCATTTCCCGAACGTGGAATGTCTGGGTGGGGAAGTGTTCACCGCCTGGGCGTGGCTATGGGCTCCAGGTGGTCCGGAGTTGATTAAGGAAACGAGCGAGTACGAATGTGATGAAAACGGCGAGTTAGTCGTTACCTACGAGGAAGCCGTCGCAGAGTTAACGGCGCCGTGACATGTGCCCAACAATGATTGTACGTTCCGCGCTGAATGGACGCAAAGACAAGACACGAGACCAAGAGAGATTGGCATCAGATGAATCGCTATAGGCGGATAGTTTGTATCTGGTTGGTGCTGATGAGCGTCGGTGCTGTGATGGGTTGTGGTGGCGCATCCCGCAACACGAACCCGGCTCCAGTGTCGTGGGGTCAGTCGGATAACCTTCCAACGAACCGGGGGAACTCCACCTTGGGGGCTGTGTGCGCAGGAAGACCTCACAGACACACATGTCTGTCAAGCTACACCCGCACGACCTCCAGCCCACCGACTCCCTCGACCGGGCCGAAGTCGTCGTCTTGAGTCACAACCGGTATCCGGTGCGCCAGCGCGGTGGCGGCAACCCACAGATCGTTGACGTTCAAGCGTCGCTCAGCTGTGGCGAGGTGCACGCGCAGCAGTGCCCACGAGGCCGCCACGGCCTCGTCGATCACGAGCACCTCGATGCCGGCGAGCGACTCCAGCGTCGCAAGGCGACGGGCGCGAGTCTCGAGCTCCGTGGCAGCCAGCACACCCACGTGCAGCTCGGCGACCGTGACCGCCGAAACCGCGAGCTCCTCGGGTAGCAGCCGGGCCTCGAGCGGCCGCTGGAGCTCTGCGGCGATGAAGACACTCGTGTCGAGCAGACCGCGAGTGGCCTCACTCACACGAGTGGACCGAGCTCGTCGGTGGTCTCCCCTGCCAGCCGAGCCAGATCCTCGCGCAGCCCCGGGTCAGCGCAGACGAGCGCCAGCCGTCGGACGAGCTCCGCACGCGGCAGCCACCGCCGCCGCGTCGGCTCGAGCGCCACCAACGACGCGACAGGCTTGCCGCGCGTGGTGAGAACGACCTGCTCCCCCGCCTGCACACGCCGCAGCAGACCGGCCACGTTGTTGCGAAGCTCCCTCGACGCCACCTCGACTGCCATGCGACAATTGTAGCACGTTCGTAGGTAGCCGTTACTCCGCGGAGTCCAGCTCCAACGCCACCCCGGCGATCCGAAGCTCGTCGCCCGGCTGGAAGCCCTCCGCCTCCAGCGCGCGCAGCACCCCGAGGCGGCGCAGGCGGCTCTCGACGTGAGCCGCGGCCTCTTCGTTGGCCACGTCAAAGCGGGCCAGCAGCCGCTCGACCGGCCGGCCGCGCACCGTGAAGGCGCCGGGGCCAACGCGCTCCACGGTGATGCCCGTGCGGGGTGCCGGGCGGAAGACCATGTGCTCGGCCAGCTCCTCTTCGGGGCGCGAGGCGGCGACCCGCGCGGCGTGCGGCTCCTCGGCCGGGGCGGCCGCGACGGGCACCAGGCGCAAAAGCTCACCCGCGAGCTCCGAGAGGCCCGCGCCGGTGGCAGCGGAGGTCGCCAGCACGGGGACGGCGGGGCCGAGGCGCTCAGACCACTGCGCCACCGCCTCGCGCGCGCGGGCGGGGGGCACGAGGTCGGCCTTGGAGAGCGCCAACACCCGCGGCAGGCGCGCGAGGCGGGGGTCGTGGGCGGCGAGCTCCCGCTCGATCGTGGCGTGGTTGGCCACGGCGTCGGCGCTCTCCTCCGCGGTGAGCTCGGGGGCGAGGTCGAGCACGTGCACCAGCAGGCGCGTGCGCTCCACGTGCGCGAGGAACTCGTGGCCAAGGCCGGCGCCCTCGGAGGCGCCCTCGATCAGGCCGGGGATGTCGGCCACCACGAGCTGGCGCTCGTCGGATTCGAGCACCCCGAGCACCGGCTCGAGCGTCGTGAACGGGTAGGCCGCGACCCGCGGCGCAGCGCGCGTGAGGCGCGCCAGCAGCGAGGACTTGCCAGCGTTCGGCAGGCCCACCAGGCCCACGTCCGCGAGCAGTCGCAGGCGCAGCTCCAACCACCCCGCCTCGCCGGGCAGCCCGCGCTCGGCGAAGTGCGGCGCCTGGCGGGTGGGCGTTGCGAAGCGCTTGTTGCCGCGCCCACCGGCCCCGCCGTGCGCGAGCTGCACGCGCTGGCCGTGGCGCAGCAGCTCCCAACGACGACCCTCCAGGTCTCCGTCCGATCCCACCGCCTCGGTGCCGGGCGGGACCCGCAACAGGAGCGCCTGCCCGTCCGCACCGTGGCGCAGCGCTCCCTCTCCCCGACCCCCGGGTGAGGCGCGAAAGTGGCTGCGGCGCGTGAAGGACTGCAGGTCGCGCAGCGAGTCGTCGCACACCAGCACCACGTCCCCCCCGCGCGCACCGTCGCCCCCGTCTGGCCCGCCGCGCGGCACGTGCGCTTCGCGGCGGAAGCTCGCGCAGCCGTCCCCGCCGGCGCCTCCCTGCACGTGGATGCGCGCGCGGTCGTGAAGCATCACCTCATCCTGACACGCGGGGCGCCCCGCCCCGCGCTGCGCAATCCCGCGTGCCCAGCGCTGCCACGGCGCACCGGCACTGCGAAGCGGCGGCAGGAACTCGAACGGGACGCCCGCCCCTCTCGGGAACCGGCCCCTACGCCTGGGGGTCCGGCGCCACGCTCACCACGCGGCCACGGCGGCCCGTGTTGAACTGCACGGTGCCCGCCGCGCGGGCGTACAGCGTGTCGTCCTTGCCGATACCCACGCCGTCGCCCGGCTTGAAACGGGTGCCGCGCTGGCGCACGATGATCTCCCCGCCGGTGACCGACTGGCCCGCAAAGGTCTTCACACCCAGGCGTTTGGCGTTGGAGTCGCGGCCGTTGCGGCTGGAGCCGAGGCCCTTCTTATGCGCCATCCTCGCTGTCCTCCTTCGCGGCCTTGGCCGGTTTCGCGGGTTTGCGGGCCGCCGCTGGCTGGGCAGGCGCCGCTGAAGCCTCCGCAGTTGACTCGGGGTGGTGCTCGGCCGCAGCCGGTTGCGCGGCTTTGCGGGCCCCGGTCGCGGCCCCCAGGCCGATCTCCGTGACTTCGATCCGGGTCAGCTCCTGGCGGTGGCCGGTGCGCCGTTTGTAGCCCCGCTTGGGCTTGAACTTCACGACGCGCAGCTTCTCGCCGCGCTCGTGGGCGAGGATCTTCGCGGTGACGTGCACCTGCTCGAGGCCCTTGGCGTCGAAGACGGCCTCCTCGGAGCGGTACATCAGCGGCTGCAGCGCCACGCTCGCGCCCACCTCCTCGGGGAGGCGCTCGACCAGCAGGTACTGGCCGCGCTCGACGCGGTACTGCTTGCCGCCTGTCTTCACGATTGCGTACACGTTCTCTCGCCTTACTCCGAGCTCGTCTCTGCCTTGGCAGCCGAACGGCGCCGTCCGCCCCTGCGGCCTCGGCGCCGAGGTTTGGATTGTACGGCATCCTCCTCGCCGACCTCCTCGGGCCGCTCCGAGTGCTCGGACGCACCGTTCGTCGAGGGCTCGCCCGCCGGGCGCCCCGCGAGGACCGGCTGAAGTTCGGTGGGGCTTGCCTGCGGCTCGACGTCCGGCGTCTGCGTCTGCGTTTGTACCGGCTCGGGCACGGCGTCCGGTGGTTTGGGCCTGACGGCCGAGCGCGGTTTACGTGGGGCGCGACGCCTCGCCGGTGGGGTCGCCGGACGGGGTGCGGGCCGCACCACCTCGCCGTGCTCGTCGAGCAGCAGCGCGCTCGCCGCGGTACGCCCCACCTGCTCGATGCGCACCATCCGCTTCTCGCCCACGTGGGGGGAGGCGCCGGCGATCGAGATGATGTAGCCGTCGATCTTCGCCACCGCGTCGTCCACGTCGTACATGTGCGGCTCCACGATCTCAACCAGCACCTCGTCGCCGGCGTGGAACGGCAGCGCGCGCTCCTCGACCTCCTCGCGGGTCCCCTGGAAGGTGATCGCAAAGTGGTCGAGCGCGAGCCCTTCGGAGCCCTCGAAGTGGAAGGAGCGGCCCGTGTCGTGCTCCAGCGCGTGCAGCACGCGCGAGTGCTGGCCGGTGAACTGCGCCGTCACCCGCGGGTTGATTTGCACCAGGAACGCCTCCGCGTCCGGGTTCTCCGCGACGATCTCCCGCAGGCGGCGCTCGAACGCGATCGCGATCGTCTCCTCCGAGCGGATCACCCCATCCCCGTCGCACGTCGGGCAGGGGCGACTCATAATCTCCCGCACCCCCTCGGTGACGTTCTGGCGGGTCATCTCCACCAGGCCGAGCTTGGAGATCTCCGCCGTGAACGTCTTCGTGCGGTCCTCGTCGAGGGACTTGCGCAGCGTCTTCATCACCGCGTCGCGGTTGCGCGCGCGCGCCATGTCGATGAAGTCGATCACGATGATCCCGCCGATGTCGCGCAGGCGCAGCTGGTCGACCACCGCCTCCGCAGCCTCGAGGTTCGTGCGCGTGATCGTCTCCTCCAGGCCCGCGGCGCGCCCACGGCCGATGAAGGAGCCGGAGTTCACGTCGATCACCGTCAGCGCCTCGGCGTAGTCGATCATCAGGTAGCCCCCGCTGGGGAGGTCCACGCGGGGGGACATCACCCCCGCGATCGCCTGCTCGACCCCGTAGACCTCGAACAGCGGGCGCTCCTCCTGCCACAGCTCGACCCGCTCCACGAGCTCCGGCGCGGTGCGCGTGAAGAACGAGACCAGCCGGCGGTACTGCTGCTCGTCGTCGACGATCGCGCGCTCGAAGTGTTCGGAGAAGATGTCGCGCACGACCCGCACCGAGAGGTCCGCCTCCTGGAAGACCATCTCCGGTGCCACGGTGTCCTGCACGCGCTTGACCAGCACCTCGTGGAGCTTGTGCAGGTAGAGCAGCTCCCGCTCGAAGTCCTCGCGCTTGGCCCCGTGCGCCGCGGTGCGCACGATCGCCCCGCCGCCACCGAGGTCGAGTTTCGCGGTCTGCTTGCGCAGGCGCTCGCGCTCGCGGTCCTCCAAGCGCCGCGAGACGCCAACGCCCTCCCCGGTCGGCTGGTAGACCATGTAGCGTCCGGCGATCGCCAGCTCCATCGAGAGGCGCGCCCCCTTCGTCTTCAAGGGGTCCTTGATGACCTGCACTACGACCTCCTGACCGGGCTTCAAGAGCTCTGAGATCTTCTGCCCGGAGCCACGGCCGCGCCGCGAGACCTCCACGCCCGGGAGCACGATCTCGTCGACGTGCAGGAAGCCGTTCTTCTCCAGGCCGATGTCCACAAACGCCGCCTCCAGGCCCGGCAGCACGTTGTCAACCTTGCCCTTGTAGATGTTGCCGACGATCGACCGCGCCCCGCGGCGCTCGAGGTAGAGCTCAGCGATGCGGTAGCCGGCGCCCGGCGGGGGGGCGCTCCCGCGCCTGCGCCGCCCGCCCGAGGGAGTGCCTGCGGCGGCCGGCTTGCCGGTCGCCTCCATGAGCGCCACGCGCGTCTCCGCGCGGTCGACGCTGACAAGTACTTGCTTTTTCAAGGTGACCCAATCTTTCGGTATTGGTTTGGACCGAGCCCCACGTGGCCTGCTCCCCGGCCGACCCGGAGGGCCGGGCGCACAGTGGAGCGTCCCCCGCGCGGCGGACGGAACGCCAGATCGCGAGGCGATCGGGCGGCGGCCCCACCGCGGCGCCAGCGCAGGCGCCGCGCGGCACGAGAGTCGTGCAGGCGGGCGGTTTGGGGTTCTCGGTGAGCATGGTCTGTCGTCCGTCTTCTCGAGCTAGGGCCGCAACACGCGACCCTTCAAAGCCTCGGTGGCGCGCGCCTGAACGTAGATCGACTGCAGCAGGCCGACGGCCAGCAGCGTTGCGATCACCGACGAGCCGCCATAGCTTATGAGCGGCAGCGTGACGCCGGTGACGGGCATGATGTCTACGGCCACGCCCACGTTGACGAACACCTGAAACATAAGCATAGCCACCACGCCCCCGGCAACCAGCGCCCCGAACAGATCCTTGGACATCGTCAGGATCCGCAGCGTGCGCCAGATCAGCAGCGCGTACAGCGAGAGCACTAGCGCGGCGCCGACGAAGCCGTAGCGCTCGCCGACCGCCGCGAAGACGAAGTCGGTGCTGTCCTCGGGCACGAATTCGCCCTTAATCTGGGTGCTGTTCGCGCCGCTGCCGGTGCGCTGGCCCGAGCCGATCGCGATCTTCGACTCCAGCTGCTGGTAGCCTTCGCCTTCCGGGTTGCTGGAGGGGTTCACGAAGGCCGTGAGGCGTTCGACCTGGTGGCTGGTCAGCACCTGCACCCCCGCCGCCGGAGCAAGCACCAGCACGAGCACGATCGCCGTCGCGCCCAGCCCCAGCAGCCCCGCCACGTGGCTCCACGGGACCCCCGCGACGAACAGCAGCGTCAGCGCGATCGTGATGTAGACGAGGCCCGAGCCCAGGTCCGGCTGGGCGATCACGAGCATCGCGGGCACCAGCGCCGCGAGCATCACCCGCGCGGTGGTCTGGTGTTCGTGCAGCTGGCGCGAGCGGTCCACGACGAGCGCCGAGAGCGCGAGGATCAGCAGCACCTTGCCAAGCTCGGAGGCCTGGAAGGAGAACAGCGGGAAGCTGATCTCCCGAACCGAGCCCTGGGTCGAGTGCCCGGCCCCCAGCACTGCCAGGATGCTCAGGATCAGCGCCACGTAGATCGCGACTTTGTAGTGGCGCAGGCGCGCGTAGTCGAGCCGTGCGAGCGCCACCATCAGCCCCAGGCCGATCACGAGGTAGATCGCCTGGCGCTCGGAGTAGTAGTGCGGCTGGCCGCGCACCGCTTCGGAGGTGACCCACCCGAGGACGACCACCGAGCAGACCCCTAGGCCGAGCACCGTCAGCGTCAGCAGCGGGTCCAGCATCAGCCGCGGGCCCCGGCGGGGCTCCGGCGGGCCGCCTTGCGCGCGGCGGTCGGCTTCGGGGGCTGTGATCGGGCTCAGCGGAGCGGGCATAGGTGGTTCAGCATCGCGTGTTCGACAGCGGCGTGTCGCGGCTCGTGCACTTCGCAGCGGCGGTGGACGGGACGATGATCGGGCTTAGCGGAGGGGCCAGCATCGCGGGTTCGACGGCGGCGTGCGTCGGCATCGGGCTCCGCGGCGCCATCAGTGGTCCGGGTTCGAGCCGCTCATCAGCTTCAGCGGCTGGTTGAACCACTTCGAGGCGATCAGCCGCGCCACCGGGGCAGCCGCCTGGTCGCCGAAGCCGCCCTGTTCGACTGTCACCGCGATCACGATCGGCCGACCGGCGTCGGGAAGGATGCACATGTACCACGCCTGTTCTGTCTGACCTGCACGTTCCGCCGTGCCGGTCTTGCCGTAGACGGGGAGCTGTGCCTGGTTCCACCCCGACCACACGTCCGCCGAGGTCCCTCCCGGCTCGAAGGTCGCGTCGTGGATGCCTTCCATCACGAGGTCGAGGTTGGAGGGGTCGAGCCTCACCTTGCGCCGTGGGGGGAACTTCAGCGTTTGCACGATGCCCCCGCCGGGGCTTTCGATCGCCATCCCCAGGTGCGGCGTCGGGGCCCACCCTTCGCCGCCGTTCATGAACGCGTTGGCGAGCGTCGAGTAGGCGACCGCCATCTGCAGCGGGTCGGTCTGCAGGTCGCCCTGGCCGACCGCAAGGTCCATGTTGTGCCCGACGCTCCAGGGCGCCCCCGGTTCGGCGACGATGCCGCACGGGTGGCCGTGGTGGGCGCGCTGGCACTTGTATTCGAGCGCGTTCTGTTCTTCCAGCCACTTCGGGCTCGGCACCACGCCTTCGGACTCGTTGGGGAGGTCGATCCCGGTGGGGCGCCCGATCCCCAGCTTGTGAGCCATGTTCTGGATCACCGGTCCGTGGCTGTTGTCCATCTCGCCGACCGTGAAGAAGTAGGTGTCGGAGGAGACCTTGAGCGCGTCCACGAGGTCCGCCGCGCCGTATTCGGCGTCGCCGGCGTTGCAGAATTTGACGGTCGAGACGTAGATGCACGTCCCGGCGCCCAGACCGGCGTAGGGGTCGAGGACACCCGCTTCGAGGCTACCGATCGCCGTGATCGGCTTGAACGTCGAGCCGGTCGGGTAGTGGCCTTCGGTCGCGCGGTCCAGCAGCGGGGCGGCTTCTGGTTCGGAGGCGCTTTTCGGACCCTTGGAGACCTGCTCGACTTCGTCGAGTTCCCGTTCGGAGAGCGGCTTGGTGAAGCGGTTGGGGTTGAAGCTCGGGTAGGAGCCCATCGCGAGGATCCCCCCGCTACGCGGTTCCATCGCCAGGAACGCCCCCCCGTTGCCGGGGTTGCCGAGGGCGTGAGCGAGTTCCATGCCCTTGCGCAGCGCGATTTCGCCCTCCTTCTGCAGGGCCAGGTCGAGCGTCAGCCGCAGCGTGTAGCCGGCGCGCGGCTTGATCTCGGGCAGGTTCGTCCGCTGCACGCGGTTTTCGGAGTTGATCTCCACCTGCTGCGCCCCGGAGGTGCCTCGCAGGTAGCGGTCGTACTGGTACTCGAGACCCTGCTGGCCGACGATCGTGCCGGCCTTGACACCCTTGAAGTTAGCGTGCTGGGGGTTGTGCGGTTCCTCCTCTTCCTTGGTTACCTGGCTGACGTAGCCGAACACCTGCGCGGCCATTTCCCCGTCGGGGTATTCGCGCACCGAGACCTGTTCCTGGGTCACGCCCGGGTAGTCGTTCTGGCGCTCCCCCAGCACCGTCAGCACCCCGCGGCCGGCGTTGGTCTTGATCGTCACGGGGGCGTAGGGCACTTCTTTTTCGCCCTTCCGCTGGATTTCCTCGATCGTCCGCGGACTCATTTCAAGCAGCCTGCCCAGCCGCCGGTACAGCACCCGGCGCCGGCGGCCGGCCGGGGGCAGCTCCCAGGGGACGATCTGCACGGCGTTGGTGCGTTTGCTGGTGACCAGCACGTTGCCTTCGCGGTCGACGATCTGCCCGCGCGGAGCGGCGATCGGCAGTTCGCGCCGCGTGTTCTTTTCGGCCTGCGCGACGTACTGTTCGCCGGTCAGGATCTGCAAGTACCACAGGCGGAAGAAGATGATCCCGAACATCACCAGCGCCACCCCGCCCAGCACCGCCACCCGCAGCCCCAGCTGCGAGGAGCCCGGCGGCGGCACACGCGGCTCGGGGGTGCGCACCCGTTCGAGGGAGCTCATGCTCTGGAGAGGGGGCTCAGACCCCCGGTGGTGTAGGCGCGGCGGCGGCGGCGGCGCGGATCGTCGGGGAGGGTCGGCTGCAGCCAGCGGCGCACCACGATCCACACCGGCAGCGCCACGAGGGTGTCCAGCACCACCCCCACCACGATCTGGCGCAGTAGCTCGAAGCTCACCGGCGCGTCCACTCCGAGCATGAACTCCATCACCGAGTACCCCACCGCCGAGGCCGCGGCCGCGGCCGCCCCGACCAGCAGCGGGGTCAGCGCCGCCTGGGGGTCGCGCAGCTCGCGCAGGCGGCCCGCCCCGTAACCGATCACCGTGAAGATCAGCGAGGTCAGGCCGAGGGTCTGCACCAGCGTGAGGTCCACCAGCAGCCCGATCGCGAAGCCCGTCACCGCCCCCGCCACCGCGCCGGACTGTAGGCCCACGAAGGCCACCACCAGCGGTGTCAAGTCGATCGCGACTCCGAGGATCGGCAGCTCCGAGACGACACCCGTCTGCAGGAACACCACGACCACCGCGAGCGCTGCCACACGCGCGAGGAGCGCGCCGGATGGAGTGCCGGCGCTCATCGGCCGCTCACCCCCACAGCCGTCTGCCAGCCCACCTCACTATGGGGACCAAGCGCGCGTACCTCGCGTATCTCGCGCGTCCTGCTCATCCCCCGCCTCCCGTCGAGGCCAGCTGGCCTTCCACGGACGCACCCGCGGGTTCCGAGGACTGGCCCGGGGGCAGCGCCGCCGCCACACTGCTCGCCTGCGCCGGCGCCGAGCCCTGCGTGTCGGTCAGCACCTGCACCGTTTCCAGACCGTGCAGGTTCGCCAGCGGACTAACTTCCACCGTCTTGTACGGCGCTTCTTCGCTGACCGCGCTCACCTGCCCGATCGCGAGGCCCCGCGGGAACAGCGAGGCTCCGTGGCTCGAGATCGTGCCTGAGGTGACCACGTAGTCGCCCACACTCACCGGGGTGTTCGCCGGTAGGTACTCCATCAGCAGCGTGTTCGGTTCTCCGACCTTCGGGTAGACCATCCCGGGCGCGCCCGTGCTGCTGATCATCGCCGAGACCGCCACCGAGCTGTCGGTGATGAGGCTCACCTGAGCGCTGTCGGACGCCGCCAGCGTGACCTTGCCCACGAGGCCTTCCCCGTCGATCACCGGGTCGTCGACCTGCACCCCCGCCGAGGTCCCTTTGTCGATGTCCACCGTCGTGTACCACAGGTTCGGAGACTGCGCGAACACCGACGCCGCCACCGGGCGGTAGTCGGAAAGGTGCATACCCCCGTCGAGGTGGTAGAGCTGCAGCAGGTGGTGGTAGCCGCGTTCGTCGTCTTCGCGCCCGATCAACTCCGCTCGCAACTGAGCGTTCTGCTTGCGCAACCGATCGCGTTCATCTTTCGCGTGCAGCGCGTCCCCGAACCAGCCGAACAGGTTACGCACCGGCTTCAGCGCCGCATTCGCACCCTCCTGGATCGGCGAGACCACCGTCAGGAAGCCGCGCTGCACACCGTGCAGGCGCCCGTCCGGGGACTCCCCGAAGTAGGCGGTCAGCAGGATCAGGGAAAGCGCCACGAGGACGACGAGTACCGCTCGCCGCCGCCGGGCCGTCTTGTCGTACACGGGCGGAAACCTTCCAGAGCTTTGTCAAAGCGTACGCGCACTGTGCGCCATACGTTCCGCCGCGCCGTCACTAACGCCGCCGGCGGTTGCGCGAGTTGCGGTTGGAGCGGTGGATCGCCTCGAACTCCTCCAGCGAGCGGCCCGAGCCCACCGCCACGCACGTCAGCGGGGACTCCGCGAGGTGCGCGGGCATCTGCGTCTCCTCGCGCAGACGCTCGTCGAGCCCCTGCAGCAGCGAGCCGCCGCCCGCGAGCATGATCCCGCGGTCCATGATGTCCGAGGCCAGCTCCGGTGGGGTGCGGTCGAGCGTCTCCTTGACCGCGTCCACGATCTGCACCACCGGTTCCTCGAGCGCTTGGCGGATCTCCTCGCTTGTGAGTACCACGGTCTTGGGCAGCCCCGAGACCATGTCGCGCCCGCGGATCTCCGCCTGCAGCTCCTCGGGCATCGCACACGCCGAGCCGATCTCGAGCTTCAGCTCCTCGGCGGTCTGCTGGCCAATCAGGAGCTTGTACTCCTTCTTGGCGTAGTTGATGATCGCCTCGTCCATCTCGTCGCCCCCCACGCGGATCGACTGCGAGACCACGATGCCCCCCAGCGAGATCACCGCCACCTCGGAGGTGCCCCCGCCGATGTCCACCACCATCGAGCCCGTCGGCTCCCCCACCGGCAGGCCCGCCCCAATCGCCGCCGCCATCGGCTCCTCGATCAGGTACGCCGTGCGCGCGCCGGCCGACAGACACGCCTCCTCCACCGCGCGCTTCTCCACGCCGGTCACCCCCGAGGGCACGCACACCACCACGCGCGGGTGCGCGAAGCGGCTCTGGTGCACCTTCTGGATGAAGTGGCGCAACATCTCCTCGGTCACGTCGAAGTCCGCGATCACCCCGTCCTTCAGCGGGCGGATCGCCTGGATCGTGCCCGGCGTGCGACCCAACATCCGCTTCGCCTCGATGCCCACCGCGTGCACCTCGCCGGTACGCGAGTCGATCGCCACGACGCTCGGCTCGGAGAGCACGATCCCCCGCCCTCTGACGTACACCAGCGTGTTCGCCGTGCCCAGATCGACCGCCATGTCGCGGCCGCCAAACCCTGTCAGGTAGCTGAAGATGCCCATGTATCGATCGAGGGAGCCCGACCCGGCAGAGCGGCGGTGCGTCCGCGCGCAGTCTAGCGGACACCCCTTGGCGCCCGGAACGCTTGCCAGCTTATTTGCAGGCCAAAACCCTCTTGGGAGGGGGGCCAAGCCCCCCTCCCAGCCTCCCCCCCTGTGGGAGGGGGAGCTCCCCCTCCCACGCCCTCCCCCCATAATCTCGTGTCACGAGTCGGCTCTCACGTTGAGGAGATGGGGGTAGAGGTCGAGCAGTGTTGCCACTGGGAGCCCTACCACGTTCTCGTAGTCGCCTCGTACCTCGCGCACCAGCGCCGCTCCCACGCCCTGGATCGCGTAGCCGCCCGCTCGTTCGCGCCACTCGCCGGTAGCAACGTACCAATCGATCAACCCCTCGTCCAGCGTGCGAAAGTCGACCTCCGTGCTGGCCAGCGCTGTGCGCTCCTTCCCGCCCCCCAAGAGCGCCACCCCGCTCAATACTCTGTGGGTGGCGCCGCTCAGCGCGCGCAGCGTCTCACGCGCGTGGTGCTTGTCCCGCGGCTTGCCGTAGATCCTGCCTTCCAGCGCCACCAGCGTGTCCACGCCCAACACCGGCGCGCCGGGCGCCTCCACACCAGCCGCGTCCACGCTCACCCGCGCGTACACCACACGCGCCTTGCGCAGCGCGTTCTGTACCGCCACCCGCGCCGGGTCTCCCTCCTCTAGCTCCGCGACATTCGCGGCGCGTACGGTGAAGGCGACGCCCAGCCGCTCTAGGATCGCCCGACGCTGGGGCGAGGCGGAGGCGAGGATCAGCGATGGAGGCGACTCGGCAGGCACCGGTCAGGCGTTCGCCTTGACGGCGAACCGCTGCCTTGCCGCCTGTCGGGACACTCCGAGGGCCAGGGCGATGTGGTTCCACGAGCGGCCGCGCGCCCGCGCGAAGATGACCGCCTCCCTTAGGCGGGCGTCGTCGGCGCGCACCGCCTCGGCGGCTGCGGCGATCTCGCGAAGGTCGTCGGTGCGTTCGACCTTGGAGGTCGTCGGGTCCAACGTGCCGGCAAGCTGCTCGCATCGTCGTGCGGCCTGCTCGATCTCGTTGTCTGTGTGCTGGGTCATCGCCACCTCATCCGAGGAACTTGTGGATCTCCATGCTTGCGGACTGGCTCGCCGATTCCGCACCTCTAGACAATATAGCTTGTCTGCCGTGGGAGCCACGGTCATGTAGGTGGCTGGCGCAATGGATGACCGTGGCGGGCGGCGGGCGGTGACGCGCCCTCGGCGGCGAGGGGGTTCGTCGCAACTTCCGCGTTGGCGGCGCGTTAGCTTGTCAATGGGCCGATCGAGTAGGCGCAATCGCTCAGATGGAATCACTCGGGACATGGTTGGCCACCGGCGTGCGTGTCGAGTCGGGGCGAGGTGTGCGAGCCCGGCTCAGGCGCGCGACTGGAGCCGTACTCCTAGAGTGGCTGTTCTGGCGAGCCTTGTGGGTGCCGTGCTTGCGGCCATCGCGTTCGTGGGAGTGGCCGGCGCGGCGTCGCTCCCCGTGGGTCCCTCAACCGGCGTGGCGTTGCCGGCCAATGCGTTCCTTGGACCGTTCCGTCTCCCGCCGCCGCGGGGCGGGACGTACGTGTTTGGGCAGCTTTTCTCTGTTGCGTGTCCCCCGTCGGGGTCATGCGTTGCGGTGGGCAGCTATGCCTCCGGCGAAGTATCCGGAAGTGATGCGATGGTGGTGAGCGAATCCGACGGGGTCTGGAACCAGGCGTCTGAGATCGTGCCGCCGTCAAGCCCGGCACTCCGCGTCGAAGCCAGGCTCGATTCGGTTGCGTGTCCTGCAGCCGGCTCGTGCGTTGCGATTGGCGAATACGACGGCGGGGCGATGGCGGTGAGCGAGTCAGACGGCGTGTGGGGTCAGGCGATCGGGATCCCCGGTGTTGCTCTGCAGTCGATCGCTTGTCGTGCGCCAGGCTCGTGCGTCGCGATCGGAACGGCCTCGCCAGGAGCTACCGAGCTAGTGGGGGTGATTGAGTCTGGTGGGGTGTGGGGTCAACCGCAGGGGATCGCACTGCCGGCGAATGACGCACCGGAATATGTAGTTGAACTAGCCCCTCTGGCATGCCAGGTTTCAGGGCCGTGCGTCACCGTGGGCTCCTATACCGACACCTCGCATCAGCAGCGTGCGATGGGCGTGAGCGAGTCAAACGGGACCTGGGCGCCTGCCAGTGAAATCAAGTCCACACCGGATCTCGGGGGTGCCGCTCGACTTTACTCTGTTGCGTGCCCGGCGTCGGGGCCATGCGTCGCGGATGGCCTTGCCTCGGTGGCTTTCGGCGTAAGTGAGACCAACGGAGAATGGGGTGAGGCGAGCCCCATCACGCCGCCGCCCGACCCGCTGGCCAAATTGACCACCTTGTACTCCGTTGGGTGTCCCGGGTCCGGGCAGTGCTTCGCGGTTGGCTATGACGAGACCGAATCGTCGTTCACCAACGCGGTGGTGGCCGGTGCCTCGGACGGTGTGTGGGGCCAGGCCAGAGAGATCGCTCCCCCGCCCAACGCAGCAAGCCAGCCGGCCGCCCACCTGCGGTACGTGGCATGTTCTGAATCGGAATCGTGCGTGGCGATCGGCGAATATAGAGATAGCTCTGGCAATCCACAAGCAATGGCGGTGACCGAGACGAGTGGGAAATGGGGTCGGGCGAGCGAGATCACAGCGCCGCCCACAACGTCGAACAGCCAAACTGGCGACCGAGCCAACCTCGAACTGGTGGCCTGTCCTGCACTGGGAACGTGTGCAGCGCTCGGGCACTACCAAGACGAATCGGGGACTTGGCTGATGGCAGCGGGGATGACCCCATCTCCCGAGAAAACGACAGAGGACGAATCGGGGACTCGGCTGATGCCGGCGGGGATGACGACAGCTCCCAAGAAAACGACAGCGCCGTTCGCAAGTGTGTCACTCGTCAGCCGCGCGATCACTGTCCAAAGGAACGGCCGGGCAGCCGTCAAGCTGTCCTGCAAGGGCACAGTCAAGTGCGCCGGCAGCCTCAAGCTGACCACCAAGACACGACCCCGTAAGAGGCGACATCCCGGCAAGACCGAGATCATCGCGACCTCGAAGTTCGCCGTCGCGCCCGACACAACCGCCACGATCGAGCTGAAGCTCAACGCTGCTGGCCGTTCCCTACTGAAGGCTGCTCACGGGCGTCTGGACGCGTCGCTGACCGTGGTGGAGACTTCGCCGGCTCCTGCACACATAGACAAGCAGAACGTCCGCTTTACCCAACGTCGCTGATCGGACCCAACCTAAGCTCGCCTTGTGGCCTCATGGCTGATAAGGTGGTCACATGCGCGAGATCGGAGTCCGCGAGTTGAAGACGACGCTGAGCCAGACGCTGCGAGCGGTCGCTCGCGGCCAGCAGGTGCGCGTGACCCTCCGCGGTCGGCCGCTGGCCGACATCGTCCCAGCCGGCGCCTCGACCAGAGACGATCGCCTGCGCGAGCTGGTGGCCCAGGGGCGGCTGGTTGCGCCCACCCGCGCGCGGCCAAAGCGGGGGCCACGACTCGTGCAGAGCGATCGCAGCGCATCGGCGCTGGTGCTGGCCGAGCGGGAAGCCGAGCGCTGAACCTCTACCTCGACGCGAGCGCGCTGGTCAAGCGCTATGTCGCTGAGCCCGGCAGCGACACCATCCACGACGCGATGGCGCACGCCGACGGCTGGTTCATGTGTCGTGTCGGCTACGTGGAGACCGTCCGCGCCGTTGGCCTGAGCGCAGGCCGAGCAGCCACCAAGACCGTGCGCGAGGAGTGGCCCGCGTTCGGCGTGATCGAGGTGGACCAGCGCCTGGTCGAAGACGCCGCCAAGCTCGCGATCGACCGCGAGCTGCGCAGCCTGGACGCCCTGCATCTCGCCGCAGCCCTCATGCTCCCCCGGGACGATCTCCTCCTCGCCACCTGGGACCGCCGTCTCCACGCGGCTGCCGGTGCTGAAAGACTCGCGCTCATTCCACAGACGCTCGACCCCCAAAGCCAGGCGCCGCGGCCAGCGCGGTGAACTCACGGTCGGGGGCCGGCGGGCCGACCGCAAGACGGCGACTCGCGTCCGTACAACGACTGAGTCCTCCAGCAACGAGATGGGGGGAGGGCGTGGGAGGGGGCCGCCCCCCTCCCACAGGGGGGAGGGCGAGGGGAGGGGGCCTGGCCCCCTCCCCTCAAAGAGAGGGAAAGAAGAGAGCGCTCTCGCGAGCGGCAGACTCCGGCGAGTCCGACCCATGCACCATGTTCTGACCAGTCTCGATCGCAAAGTCCCCCCGGATCGACCCAGGCGCCGCCTCCAGCGGGTTCGTAGCCCCGATCACCTGCCGCGCGGCCTTCACGGCCTCGACCCCCTCGAGGACCATCGCCACCAGCGGCCCCGACGTGATGAACTCCACGAGCTCCCCGAAGAACGGCCGCTCTGCGTGCTCGGCGTAGTGACGCTCGGCCAACTCCCGCTCCATCGTCATGTGACGCAGCGCCACCAAGCGCAGCCCCTTGCGCTCGAAGCGAGCGATGATCTCCCCAGTGAGCGAGCGGGCGAAGGCGTCCGGCTTGACAAGGATCAGCGTGCGGTCCATGGGTTCCTTTGCAGTCGAGGTGGGCTCTTAGGTGCGTCCGGCCTGCGGTCGGAGAGGTTAGTCGCCTCTCTCGGTGCGGCCGGTCGGCGGTCGGAGAGGTTAGTCGACCTCTCGGTGTGGCCGGCCTGCGGACGGGAGGTTAGTGACCTCTTCGCTACAGCCGGCCCGCGGCCCGTGGCCAGTGGCCAGCGCTCAGATGAGCTCTTCGGTGCGCCCGGTGCTGGGCAGCGGACGACCAATCGCCGCTCGACCGCCCCCGGAGCCAGGGGGCCGAGACGCCGGCTCGGGCGCCGCCCCCGCGGTGCGACCATCATCGAGGGCGCTCACCTTCAGCTCCTCGCTCTCGAGCGGCGGCGCCTCCGCCGTACTGCCACGCCGCCGGGTGCGCCGCCGCGGAGCCGCCTCCGGGGGCACGTCCGTCTCGCAGTACGGGCAGATCGTCCACGCTCTGTCCAGCGGCTTGGAGCAGCTCCCGCACCGCTCCTTGAGCTTGCGCAGGCAACTGGGACAGCGGACGAAATCCCGCTCAATCGGGTAGTCGCAGTGCGGGCAGAGCCCGTGGTCGAGCTGACGCAGGCGCAGTTCCGCCGCCTGCACTTCCAGTTCGCGCTCCTGCACGTCCTCCAGGTACTCCGGCGGGCGCAGGATGATGTACACGACGGTGCCCACGAACGGGATCAGCGACGCCCCGGTCGCACAACCGATCAGCATCGGGTCCACGATCCGCCGCCGCGCGTCCGCGTAGGTCCAGTAGATCAGGGCCACGTACAGAACCACCCCGCACACGATCAGCAGGTCCACCACCATGCTGAACGCGTGGCTTTCGATTCCGAAGTACGCAAGCGGCGGCATCGACTGCCTCACGGGGCTCCCAGCGGGCTCATTTGGGAGCCGAGTTTAGACGCTCCCAAGGAAGAAGTCGCCTTTTTGCACGGTCTTTGTCAACGACCCGCGAGGACGCGCCACCGCGACTCACAGGAACAGCCGGCCGAACCCGTACCCCGCCGCGAAGAACACGAGGATCACGAGCGCCACAATCAGCGCGACCGCGCCGACCATCGCGAGCACCGACGGGCCGTCGTCGTTCACGCGCGCCTCCCAGTCGCCGTATCCCCGGCCGCGCCCCCCCTGGCCGCGCCGCCCCGGTCCCCCCCGGCGGCCTCCCGGGCGGCGCCATCACGCTCGGCATCCCGCTCGGCGAGCTCGGCCAGCAGGTCACCCACCAGGTAGATCGAGCCCGTCGCCAGGACCGCCGCCCCCGGCCGCGCGCGCGCCCACGCCTGCGCGAGCTCCAGCGCCCGCCGCGGGTTGGGCTCGCACTCGGCCGCCTCGAAGCCGAGCTGGCGCGCCAGCGACTGCAACGCCGCCGGCGAGAGCGCGCGGCTGCTCGGGGGAGCTGTGAACCACGCCCGCGTGCTCAACGGCAGCAGCGTCGCGAGCATGGACGCCGCGTCCTTGTCCTCGAGGACGCCCATGACCAACGCAAGGGGACGGGCAAATGGGGCACCCAAGCTTCCACTCGTTCCTTCCGGTGACCCTATATATAGGGCGTCCAAACTTGATCCCTCAGGCCGCCTGTATGGGGCGTCCAAACTTCCACTCGCCCCCCCCGGCAGCCGGTCGTCCAAGCCTTTGAAGCCCTCCCTCAGCGACTCCGCCAACGCCCGCGCCGCGTCGGGGTTGTGCGCCCCGTCGAGCACCGTCAGAGGGTCCTGCGCCACGACCTGGACGCGTCCCCGCACCACGGTCTCCCGCGCCGCCGAGCGCACCGCGCCCTCGTCCAACGCGATCCCCACGCCCGCCAGGTAGGCCTCGGCGGCCACCCGCGCGAGGGCGAAGTTGCGCCGTTGGAAGGCAACCAGCGGCGCCGCCGCAACCTCCTCGGCGGACACCTGCACGAGGCGCGCCTCCCGCTCCGCCGCTGTGACGCGGGCGAGAGCGAGCGCGTCAGGGTGGAGGTCCGCACCGAGCGCGAGCGTCGAGCCGGGGCTCAGCACCGCCAGCTTCTCCGCCGCGATGTCCCGCACCGTGGGACCCAGCCAGCGAGTGTGCTCGAGGCCGACGGTGGTAAGCACCGTCACCGCCGACTCAACCACCGCGGTCGCGTCGTAGCGGCCCCCGAGGCCGGCCTCCACCACCGCCACCTCGACCCCCTCCTCCGCCAGCGCCCAGAACGCCGCGGCGGTGAGCAGCTCGAACTGGGTCACGTGGTCGTCAGCGGCCAGCGTACGGTTCACGCGCTCCGCCGCCCACGCCGCCCGCGCGACCGCAGCCGCGAAGGCCGGGTCGGCAATATCGCGCTCGCCCACCTGCACCCGTTCGGCGTAAGAGACCAGGTGTGGTGAGAGGTAGGCGCCGGTGCGCAGCCCGTGGCGCTCGAGGATCGCCGCGGCCATCCGCGTGGTCGAGGTCTTCCCGTTGGTGCCCACCACGTGCACCGTGTGAAAGCGCCGCTGCGGCGAGTCCAGCGCGGTCATCATCCGCCGCACGCGGTCCAGGCCGAAGCGCATCCCGAACAGCTCCAGCGAGCGCAGGTGACGCTCTGCGCGCTCGCCGCTCCAGGGCTGCCCGCCGGGCGAGCCGCCGGTGGAGGTGTCCGTGGCGCCGTGCCTGCCGCTGCCAGAACCCTCGCCGCGCCTACTACTGCCAGGGCCGTCGCCGTGCCGCGAGCTCACAGCGCCGCCAGTTCGGCCTGCAGGCGAGCGAGCTTGGCGCGCTCCCCCTCCACGACCTCCGCGGGCGCCCGCTCCACGAAGCTCGCGTTGGCGAGCTTCCCCTGCACACGGGCGAGCTCGCCGTCGAGCTTCTCCCGTGCTGCCGCCCGGCGCCGGGTGGCCGCCGCGAGGTCGAGACCCTCCTCGGAGAGCACCTCGACAGTTCCACAGGGCACCGAGATCGAAGCCACCGGCTCAGCACCCCCGGACTCCCCGGACTTCGAGAGGTCGAGGTGTGCCAGACTGGCGAGGATCGCCTCGGTGGACTCGTACCCCTGGGCGTTGAGACGAGCGGACACGACCCTCCCAGGCGGCGCGTTCACGGAATCCCGCCAGCCCCGCACAAGCGTGACCGCCTCGAGGACGCGCTCCATCTCGATCTCGACCTCGGGGTCGAGCAGCGTCTCGTCGGCGCGCGGGTAGGGTGAGCCTGCCAGCAGCGCGCCCGAACCGTCGAGAAAAGACCACAGCTCCTCGGTCACGAACGGGATCACCGGGTGGGCGAGCGCAACCGTCTCGCGCAGCACGTGCAGCAGTGTCGCGGCGAGCGCTTCCTGCTCCTCGCTGCGCCCCGAGAGTTGGCCTCCCTCGCCGCCCTCCGAGAGCGAGCCCCCCTCGCCACTTGCCAGCAGCGGGCCCCCCCCACCACTCTCCAGCAGCGGGCCCCCCCCACCACTGCCCCCGGGCGCCCCGCCCGCCAACCGCGGCTTGACGATCTCCAGGTACCAGTCGCACAGCTCCCCGTAGACGAAGTCGTACAGCCCGAGCGCCGCGTGGGAGAAGTCGTAGTCCGTGATCCGCGCTGCGGTGTCCGCCTTGACCTGCTGCAGGCGCGAGAGGATCCAGCGGTCCTCGATCGGTCCGGACCTGCTCCCCACCTGCCCCGGGTCCCACTCCCGATCCACGAGCGCCTCCACGTCGATCCCCGGCAGGCCCGCGCGCCCGGCGCCGAGGCCGGCGATGCGCAGCAGCGCAAAGCGCGCGGCGTTGAACAGCTTGTTCGCGAGCGCCTGCCCCTGGCGCACCTTCTCCGCGGAGTAGCGCACGTCCTGGGAGGAGGACATCGCCAGCAGACCGAAGCGCACCGCGTCCGCGCCGTGGCTGGCGATCTCGTCGAGCGGGTCGATGCCGGTGCCCAGCGACTTCGACATGCGCCGTCCGTCCGGCGCCTGGATCACCGAGTGGATGTAGACCTCCGAGAAGGGGACGGCCCCGGTGAAGCGCAGGCCCATCATGATCATCCGCGCGACCCACAGGAACAGGATGTCCCGCGCGGTGGAGAGCACCGCGGTGGGGTAGAACGCGCGCAGGGCCGCACTCTCCTCGGGCCACCCCAGCGTGGCGAACGGCCACAGCGCCGAGGAGAACCACGTGTCGAGCACGTCCTCGTCCTGGCGCGGTTCCCCGCCGCAGGCCTCGCAGCGCTCGGGCGCGACGGCCGCGACGTGGACGTGCCCGCAGAGCTCGCAGTAGTACACCGGCAGCCGGTGTCCCCACCACAGCTGCCGCGAGAGGCACCACGGGCGGATCGACTCCATCCAGTCCAGGTACACGCGGCGGTGGTTCTCGGGCACGATCCGCACGCGGCCGTCGCGCACCGCCTCGATCGCGGGCGCCGCGAGGGTGTCCATGCGCATGAACCACTGCAGCGAGATCAGCGGCTCGATGCGCTCCCCGGAACGGTGCGAGTAGGGGACGTCGTGCTCGTAGGGCTCCTCGGCGACGAGGCGGCCCTCGGCCCGCAGCGCGGCCACCACCGCCGCGCGTGCGTCCATCACGGTGAGCCCCGCGAAGCGCTCCCCCGCCTCGGAGGTCAGGCGCCCGTCCTCGCCGATCACCGAGACCTGGTCGAGTTCGTGGCGCTGGCCGATCTCGAAGTCGGCGGGGTCGTGCGCGGGGGTGACCTTCAGGAGGCCCGTGCCGAAGTCCCGCTTGACGTACTCGTCGGCGACGATCGGCAGGTGGCGCCCCACCAGCGGTAGCACCGCCGTGCGCCCGACGAGCTCGCGGTAGCGCTCGTCGTCGGGGTGGACTGCCACCGCGGTGTCCCCCAACATCGTCTCGGGGCGTACCGTCGCGATCGTCACGCTCCCGCCGCCCTCGACGTCGTAGCGGATCGAGTACAGCGTGTCCGTCTCGCGGCGCTCCTCGACCTCCAGGTCGGAGATCGCCGAGCGCGAGCCGGGGTCCCAGTTGACGATGTAGCGGTCGCGGTAGATGAGGCCCTGGTCGTAGAGCGCCACGAACACCTCGACCACCGCGCGGTGGTAGCCCTCGTCGAGCGTGAAGCGCTCTTCGGAGTAGTCGCACGAAGCCCCGAGGCGCTTGAACTGCTCGACGATCGTGTGCCCGTAGTGCTCACGCCACTCCCACGCGCGGCGCACGAACTCCTCGCGCCCGAGCTCCTGACGGCTCGTGCCCTCCGCGCGCAACGCCTTCTCGACGACCGCCTGTGTGGCGATGCCCGCGTGGTCAGTACCAAGAATCCACTTCGTCCGCCGCCCGGCCATACGGTGGTAGCGGATCAGGGCGTCCTGCACCGAGCCGTTCAGCGCGTGACCCATGTGCAGCGAGCCGGTGACGTTCGGCGGGGGGATCGCGATCGAGTAGTTCTCCCCCGCGTCCCCCTCGGGCTCGGGGTGAAACAGCCCGCTGGTCAGCCACCGCTCGGTCACGCGCGGCTCGACCTCCGCGGGTTCGAACCGCGTCCTGCTCTCAAGCTCGCGCCAACGCTCGCTCATAGGAAGCGTGAGTGTACGTGTGGGTTCCAGTCGGTGCCTGCACCGACTGGGCGGCCGGCACATGTGCCGGCCGCGGGGAGGTACATGTACCTCCCCGGGACGGGCCGCATGCGGCCCGTCCTCCGGTGGGCTCATGAGCCCACCGGCCAGGCCGCACATGTGCGGCCTGGGGCAGTGCCACATGTGGCACTGCCTCCCAAGAGAACCGACGGACGAGGCCTGCGTCAGTTGGCGAGGCCGCCGAGGTAGGCGTAAGGGTGAAGCAGGCGCCAGTACTCGAGGCCGTTGCCCTGCGCGTGGATCTCGCTGCCCTGCGGCGCCTCGAGGCGGATGCGCTCCGCGAGGGCTTTGGCGTCGTCCTCGTCGTTGGCGCCGATCAACAGGTGCCGCCAGCGCTGGTTGACCGGGATGCCCTCCTCGCGCAGACGCTCCGCGAAGGTGCGCGCGTCGTGGTGGGTGGGAAGGCTGACGTAGACCTCCCACTCGGGTTCGCCCGCCTGCAGTGACTCCTCGGTCTCCGTCTGCTCCAAGCGGGCGTGCTCGGCCGCGCGCTCGGCGTCGGTGGCAGGCAACGGCGTCGAGGGGTCCTCCCAGCGCTCCTCCACCGGGTGCCAGTGCGTCAGCGAGACCTCGCCCGCGAGGCCGTGCTCCTGGAGCGCCTGGCGCACTACGTCCTGCGCCTGTTCGGCGGCCTGCAGCGAGTCGGCGTAGAGGAACACGTGGTCCCCCTCGTGCGTGACCGCCACGCGCGGCGAGGAGCGACCGTCCTCCAAGTCCTTCAAAGCGTGGATCAGAGCGCCGGGCGAGTGCGTCTGCGCCTGTACGCGAAACTCGTCGTGCATAGTCGTGATTGGCAAAGAGAGGGGCCCGGCTCGCCGGCCTTCGGCCGACTGCGCCACCCTCTAGGCCGACTCCTCGCGCAGGCGGCGCGGGCGGGCTTTCTCGCGGGCCTCGGGGGCGGCCTCGGTGACGAGCGTGGGGGTGCGGCCCTGCTCGACGGTCTCCTTGGTGACGACGCACTTCTTGACGTCCTCGCGGGAAGGCAGCTCGAACTGGACCTCGAGCAGGATCTCCTCGATGATCGAGCGCAGCCCGCGCGCCCCAGTGTTGCGCTCCAGGGCGCGCTCGGCGACCGCGGTGAGCGAGTCCTCGGCGAAGACCAGCTCGATGCCGTCGAAGGAGAAGAAGCGTTGGAACTGCTTCACCAGCGCGTTGCGCGGCTCGACGAGGATCGAGACGAGGTCGTCGCGGGAGAGCTGGTGCACGGCGCTCATCACCGGCAGGCGGCCGATGAACTCGGGGATCAGCCCGTACTCGATCAGGTCCTCGGGCAGGCACCGCTCGAAGATCTCTCCCGTGTCGCGGTCGGCGCGCGTCTGCATCGGGGCGGCGAAGCCGACGCCGTTGGAGCCGATGCGCCGCTCGATCAGCTTGTCGAGGTTCGCGAACGCCCCGCCACAGATGAACAGCACGTTGGTGGTGTCGATCGTCAGGAACTCCTGGTGGGGGTGCTTGCGCCCGCCCTGCGGGGGCACCGAGGCCTGGGAGCCCTCGAGGATCTTCAGCAGCGCCTGCTGGACACCCTCGCCGGAGACGTCGCGCGTGATCGAGGGGTTGTCGGCCTTGCGGGCGATCTTGTTGACCTCGTCGATGTAAATGATCCCCGTTTCGGCCTTCTTGACGTCGTAGTCGGCTGCCTGGATCAGCTTCAGGAGGATGTTCTCGACGTCCTCCCCGACGTACCCCGCCTCGGTCAGTGCGGTGGCGTCGGCGATCGCGAAGGGCACGTTGAGGATCCGCGCGAGCGTCTGCGCGAGCAGCGTCTTGCCGCACCCGGTGGGGCCGAGCAGCAGGATGTTGGACTTCTGCAGCTCGACCTCGGACTCGCCGGTCTGCATCATCTGCACGCGCTTGTAGTGGTTGTAGACCGCGACGGAGAGCGTGCGCTTGGAGGTCTCCTGGCCGATCACGTACTCGTCGAGCACGTCGTAGATCTCCCGCGGCTTGGGGAGTTTCTCGAGGTCGAACATCGGCGTGGGCGCGAGCTCCTCGTCGATGATCTCGTTGCAGAGGTCGATGCACTCGTCGCAGATGTAGACCCCGGGCCCGGCGATCAGCTTCTTGACCTGCCGCTGGGACTTGCCGCAGAAGCTGCAGAGAAGCTGCTCGTTGGAGTCTGTGGGTCGGGCCATGGTGTGAAGCTCTCCTCTCCTGCGGGGAACACGATATCCCTTGCGAAACTTGCGAAACCTTCTAGGAGGGTCGCTGAGCAAGCGAGGCCATGATCGAGGCTCGCCCACCCGCGTGGCGTGCTGGCCGATCGGCGATCCCGTCGATCGACGATCGGTACGCGAGCGACCGGGGACAAAGACCGATCGAAGATCGGCCAGCACCGCTCAGCGGCTCTCCTAGTGCTCGGAGATAACGCGATCTATGATGCCGTACTCGCGGGCCTCCTCGGAGCTCATGAAGTAGTCGCGCTCGGTGTCCGTGCGCACCTGGTCGAGCTCTTTACCGGTGTGCTTGGCGATGATCTCGTCCAGCCGGTGGCGCACGTCGATGATCTCTTTGGCGTGGATCTCGATGTCGGTGGCCTGGCCCTGGAAGCTCGAGGAGACCTGGTGGATCAGGATCTTTGCGTTGGGCAGCGCCATGCGCTTGCCTTTCGCCCCGCCCGCGAGCAGCAGCGCCCCCATCGACATCGCGATCCCCACGCAGATGGTCTGCACGTCGGGCTTGATGAACTGCATCGTGTCGTAGATCGCAAGGCCCGCGTACACCGAGCCCCCGGGCGTGTTGACGTATATCGAGACGTCCTTCTCGGGGTCCTCGGACTCCAAGTGCAGGAGCTGCGCGACCACGAGGTTGGCGATCTGATCGTCCACGGGGGTGCCGAGGAAGATGATGCGCTCGTTGAGCAGCCGGGAGTAGATGTCGAACGCGCGCTCTCCGCGAGAGGTCTGCTCGACGACCATGGGTACAAGTGGGCTCATCGTCCTCGCTTCTGTTTCGCCTGACCGGCTGGATTCCTTCCGCGCCTTACCTTAGAGGCTAACGCTACCGCTCGGGTGTCCACAGCCCCCCGGCTCCCTGCGCGTGCTCACGCGTCTGCTCCTGCGCCTCCTGCACCTGCTCCTCGCGGGCGCGCTCGCTGCGCTCCCGCTCGGGTGTCCACAGCTGCTCGCGCGCCCGCGCCTGCTCGAGCGGGATCGGCCGCGCCTCGGCGGCGATCAGCTCCATCGCGCGCCGTGCGGCCAGGTCCTCGCGGACCTCCTCCAGGCGCCCCGCGTCGCCCAGCCGTTGAAGGAGCTCTTGCGGGGAGAGCTCCTCGCGCTCGGCGGCGGGGCGTAGTGCCTCCAGGAGTTCCTCCTCGCCGGGGTCGATGCCCTCGGCGGCGACCACCGCGGTGAGCACCGCCTCGCGGCGCAGTCCCCGCTCGGCGTCGGGGGCGGAGTCGGCGAGGAACTCGGCCTCGGTGCGCCCGGAGAGCTCCAGGTAGGTCTCGCGCGAGAGGCCGCGGTGGGCGAGCGCGCGCAGCACGCGCTCCCACATCTCTCGCGCGCGCGCCTCAATCAGCGCGGGCGGCACCTGCACCTGGGCGCGCTCCACGGCCGCGTCGAGCGCGGCCTCGCGGAAGTCGGCGGCGATGCGGCTCTCCTCGACCTCGAGCAGGCGCCGGCGGATGTCCTCGCGCAGCTCCTCCAGAGTGTCGAAGCCGGTGTCCACCGCGAGGTCGTCGTCGACGGCGGGCAGCTCCTTGCGCTTGACCTCCTTGACGGTCACCTCGAAGGCGGCCGCGCGCCCGGCGAGCTCCGCGCGGGGGTAGTCGGCGGGGAAGGTCAGCTCCAGGGTGCGCCGCTCTCCCGCGCCGGCCCCCTCGAGCCCCTGCTCGAAGCCCTCGATCAGGCTCCCGGACCCCAGCTCCACGAGCTGGTCGCGCCCCTCCCCGCCGGCGAACGGCTCGCGCTCGCCGTCGGCCCCCACGAGCGCGCCCTCGTAGTCGAGCACCACGAAGTCCCCGGTCTGCGCGGGGCGCTCCACGGTCTCCAGGCGCGCCAGGCGCTCGCGCACGGCGTCCAGTTCGCTCTGCACGCGCTCCTCCTCGACCACCGGCTCGGCGCGGCCGACCTCCAGGCCGCGGTACTCCCCGAGCGTGGCCTGCGGCAGCACCCCGATCTCGAACGAGAACTCCAGGGCCTCACCGTGGGGGGGCAGCTCCCCGAGGTCCACGTCGGGGTCGCCCACGGGGACGATGCCGGTGTCCTCCAGCGCGTCGACGTACCACGCGCTCAGCGTGTCGCGCACCGCCTCCTCCAACACGGCCTCGCGGCCGAGGCGGCGGATCACCAGTGGCGGGGGCACCTTGCCGCGGCGAAAGCCGGGGAGCTTCAGGCGGCGGCCGAGCTCGCGCGCCTTGCCCTCAAGGCGCTGCTCGAGCTCGGCGGGGGGCACCTGCACCTGCACGCGCACGCGCGACTCGGGCAGCTGCGTGACTGTCGTCGTCAGGGCGCTGGGCATCGGCTAGGGCGCCACGATACCGTGCAGCTCGATGCGAGCGCTGCGGCGCACCGAGCGATGGCTGTGGACCGGCCCGGTGGGCCACCTCGTGGGCGGCGGGCTCGACTTCGCGGTGGCGTGGGGGCGCTACCTGCGTGTGCGCCACGGCGGGCGCGTCCCCCTCGGTGGGCGCAAACGCCGCACCGGTGACGGTTAGCGTCGGGGTCCGCTCTCGGGCCAGAGCGCGGCGCAGGCGAGCGACGCGGCTACGGTCGCCCGCCTGCGCCAGCGGTGGAACTACGCGCCAAGCGGCGCAGGGACTGTGTGGAAGTCGAGCGCGACGCCGCGGGGCACGACCAGCACCGCGGAGGCGTCGTCCTCGATCAGTTTGAGCGCGGCCGCGGAGAGGGCGACCTGGCCGGGTCCGGCCTCGGGGCGGGAGCCGAGCACGAGCAGGTCGGCGCCGTGGCCGGGGGCCGCGGGGGTCACGCTCGCGCCGAGCCCCTGCGCGAGCGCCGCGGCGGTGCTCTGCGCGGAGGGGTCGGTGGGGTCCTCGGTGACGGCGATCCGCTGCAGGCCGTCGGCACGCTCAGCGAGGCCCGCGGAGGCGATCGCGATCGCGAAGCGGCCCCCGTCGAGCAGGCGCTGCGCGGAGTTGCCGACAGTCACGTGGTTGGGTGCGGTGTGGGAGTCCGAGCAGAACACGATCGCCTGCGCCCCCTCCGACTCGGCGAGCGCGCGCAGCCCCTCGGGGGTGGAGCGGTCGGAGACCACGTAGCAGGCCACGTCGGGCACTCCGAGCAGCTCGCCGCCGCGCGAGAGCAGCTCCTCGGCCTCGTTCTGGGCGAGCACCTCGCGGTCGGGCTCGGGCTCGTGGGTGTGGCGCACGTACGCGAGCGCCACCTCGGCGCCGGCCTGTGCGAAGAGACGGCCGAGGGCGATCGCGTCGTCCTCGTTGTTGGTGCCGTCGTAGGAGACGATCATCTTGGTGGCGGACATAGCTTGGCTCCTGTCTTGTTGGGTGTGGGTGGGTTCGGTGGGGGGGGTTCGGGTGTGAGGCTGTGAGGTGAGGCGACGCGGGGTCGATTCTGGATGGGTCGTTGTCTGTGGGGATCGTTGGGTGGGGGTCGTAGGGGGTCGTGCGGTTGAAGTCTTGCTCTCAGCTTCAGTTCAGCGGTTCAGTTACCCACACCGTGACACTTTCCTGCCATCACCTCCAGTAATCCTTATAATAGATACGATAAGCTGTCCTTATGCTGAATGTGGCCCGCCTACGAGTCCTCAGAGAGGTCGCCGAGCGGGGCTCGTTCTCGGCGGCGGCCGACGCGCTCTCTTACACCCAGTCGGCGGTCTCACAGCAGATCGCGGCGCTGGAGGCGGAGACGGGGATGACCCTGCTGGAACGCGGCTCCCGCGGAGTACGGCTTACAGAGGCCGGCCGCACCCTGGTGGAGCACACCGAGGGGATCCTCGCGCGCCTGGCGGCCGCGGAGGAGGAGCTCGCCGCGCTCGCGGGCCTGCGCGGGGGGCAGCTGCGGATGGCCTCGTTCCCCACCGCCGGCGCGACGCTGATGCCGGTCGCAATCGCGGCCTTCCGCGCCTCCTACCCCGAGGTGGAGCTGACGCTCGCGGAGGGCGAGCCCGAGGAGATCGCCCCGCGCCTGCGCGTGGGTGAGTTCGACCTCGCGCTGCTGTTCGAGTTCGGCGAGGCCGAGGCGGACCTGAAGCGGGTGGAGCTGCTCGAGGACCCGCTGTACCTCGCACTCCCCCGCGGGCACCGGCTGGCCGGGAAGCGCACGCTGCGCCTTGGAGAGCTGCGCGGGGAGGCGTGGGTGCAGACCTCGCAGTCGAGCCCGTGCGCGCGCCACGTGGTGCGCAGCTGCCACGCGGCGGGGTTCGAGCCGAACGTCGCATTCGAGAGCGACGACTACCAGACCGTGCAGGGACTCGTGGCCGCAGGGGTCGGCGTCGCGCTGATCCCCGAGCTCGCGCTCTCGGTCGTCCGCGAGGACGTCGTCGTGCGCGCCCTCTCCCCCAGCCCGCCGGTGCGGAGCGTGATCGCAGCGCTGCCGGGGCGTCTCGGCACGAGCACCCGTCTCACTCCCGCCGTCTCGGCGATGCTGCGGATCCTCGAAGAGACCGCCGCCGCGCGTCACCGCGCGGCGGCGTGAGGAGAGGCTTGCTTTCAACCCGCCCTGCGCGGCCCCCTCACGGCAGGCTGCGGGCCCGAGGTAGACGGCGTCCAGGAGTCCGTCATGGCAGGCTGCGTGGCCCGACGTGGATGGCGTCCCACGGTCCGCGCTGCAACGGCGGCAGGCCAAGCACGTACTGCTGTAGCACCAGCCCGCCGAGTACCCGATAGCCGAGATCGGTGGGGTGGATGTCCACGAGCGGCGTGCACATGTTGGTCAGCAGACAGATCGTCGGCGCTTCGAGCGCCCCGGGCGGGTTGAAGAACGGCAGCGGGTCGGCGAAGCGGGCGCCCACGGAGGCCGCGACACCGGCCTCGACTCCGTTGAGTTTCGCGGTGAGCGCGTCGCCGCCGGGGAGCGTTTCCCCGAAGGGGTTGTAGAGGCCGAGCACGATGATCTGCGCGTGCGGAGCAGCGGCCCGCAGCTGACCGAGGATCAGCGCGAGGTTGCCGCCGATGTGCGCAAACGTCGCCGAGGCGCCCGCGGCGACGCAGGCGGGTTCCTCTTTGCAGCTCTCGATCAGGCCGAGTGCGTCGTTGGCGCCGATGTCGATCGTGACGGGGTTGACGCTCCCGGGGTGCGCGCCGAGGTAGGCGAGCGCGTCGGAGAGCTGCGAGGAGGCCGGCCCGCCGGCGTAGGGGTGGTGCAACGTGAAGCCGTCGGGGTCGACGTAGGCACAGGGGCCATGGATGAACGATTCCGTCGTCTCCCCCGGGCAACCGTCGTTGACGAGCTGCAGGCGCGGGTCGAACAGTTTGAGCACGTTCGCGAAGTCGTTGACGTAGCCGGTTTCGAAGTCGGCGGGGGGCACGGTCGGGAGCAGTTCGTCGAACTTCGCCTGCGAGTAGCCGAACGCCAGCGAGTCCCCGAGCGCCAGGTAGGAGGTGCTCTGCGGGAGCGGCCGGGGCGGCAGGGGCGGGCGGTGCGCGCCCGCGGGGGCCGCGAGTAGCGCGCCCAGCAGGGCGCAAAGGGCCGTCGCGAGCGCCAGCTGGGCCCAGAGCGCCGTCGCGAGCGCCGGCCGGCCCCCGACGAGACGAAGGTGGGAACGGAACCGAACAGTCATCAAGTGCCTCCCTCAGGCGCGGGTCCATCAGAAACACAAGGCCGCCGCAAGCTGCCGCGACCTCGGTTATGTCAACTCAACGTAGCTCGGTTGCCGTTTCTTGTCAAACGGCAACCCGCCCGGGCCGCGCGCTCGCGAGGCCACCACTCGGCGAGCGAGCCAAGTGGCTGCCGCTGCGTTTGGGAGGCCCGCGGACACGACCGCTAACGTGCCCCCGCGTGAACGGCGAAGCGCAGACAGACTCCGAGGTGCGCGACGCACTCGGCGAGCGCGACGCCGTGGGGTGCCTTGCGATCTACGGCCCGTACGTGCGCGACACAGCGGTCTCCTTCGAGGAGCGGGTCCCCACCGTAGAGGAGTTCCAGCGGCGCATCCACGAGACCGCGGCGACGCACCCGTGGCTCGTGCTCGAGGAGGCCGGACAGATCGCAGGCTTCGCGCACAGCTCGCGCCACCGTGCGCGGGCGGCGTACCGGTGGGCCGCAGACGTGACGGTGTACGTCGCGCCCTCCCACCACCGCCGCAGCGTGGGCCGGCGGCTATACAGCGAGCTCCTGCGGCGGTTGCGCGAGCAGGGCATGCGGATGGCGTGCGCGGGGATCACGCTGCCCAACGAAGCGAGCATCGGCTTGCACCGAGCGCTCGGCTTCGAGCCCGTCGGGGTCTACCGGCGAATCGGCTTCAAGCACGGCGCGTGGCACGACGTGAGCTGGTGGCAGCTGCAGCTCGCCCCGGAGGGCGAGGACCCGCCGCGGGAGCCGTGCGTCCCTGCGCCCTCGCCCGTGAGCCATGCCACCAGACCCGAGTCAGCGTAGGAGCACCCTTGGAACGCCGCTACGAGCATTTGAGAGCTTCATATGCCTGCTTGTAGCTCGCGGCAAGCCCGGCGACCGCCGCCTTGACTTGAGGCTCGGACTGCTTGAGCACGGCTTCCTCGTCTCCTGAGGATTTGACTGTGGACGCCAGGGTCGTCGCGGCCGCGATGAGCTCGGTCTGGAGGACCTTCTGCGCGGCTTCCACTTCACCCTTGCGCGCCGACGGGAGGTTCGGCACGGATTCCTTGATCTTGCCGGCTTCTTGTTTCATCACTCCCGCGGCGTCCTTGATTTCTTCGAGCGCCTTGGAGGAGAGCGACAGGTCAGACAGCTTGGAGAGCTGCGCGCGGATTTCCTTGGTTGACGAGCACACCTGCGCGGTCGCCTTTTCTTCGGCCGATTCGCCACATCCGGCCAGCGCCATCGCGACGAGCGGGATCACAACGACTAAGGGCGCCGGCCTGGCCAGAGTCTTGAACATGGAACTCTCCTCTGATTGATTTGACCATCATCGTCGGATTGCTACATTGACATCATTGCGAGTCGCTCCGATCATACCCACTGTCGTTCGCGAGCGCCTGGGTCGCGCCGCGCGGCAGCATGGACTGAGCTGCCTCCTCTAGTCCGACCCCTCCGCACAGGATCCGGACTCCGATCGCTCCGCACAGTGACTCGCGCTCAGCTGGTGGTGCGACGTCGGTACAGGCTGCTGGCCAACGGGGCGAAGATCGCCACGAGCACGACTGACCACAGCAGCGAGGCGAGGATCGGGTGCTGCATCGGCCAGGTGTGGATGCTCGCTGATGGATTGGGGTTCCCGAAGAGCTGCCGGCAGGCGGTGGTCACCGCGCTCACGGGGTTCCAGTTGGCAATGGTCTGCAGCACCACGGGCATGCGCTCGGTGGGGACCAGGGCGTTGGAGACGATCGCGAGGGGGAACAGGATCACGAGGCCGATCCCCTGCGCCGACTCGGGGCTCTTGCTCACCATGCCGAGGCAGGCACAGCCCCAGGAGAGGCCGTAGCTGAACAGCAGGAAGATGGCGAAGCCAGCGGCGATCGACGCCGCGCCCGCGTCTGGCCGCCAGCCGATGAGCAGACCGGTCAGGCCGACGAACGCGGCGCAGATGGCAGCGGTCGCGACGTCGGCGAGCGAGCGCCCGACGAGCACAGCCGGTCGCCACATCGGGAGGGTCCTGAAGCGGTCGATCACGCCGCTGCCCAGGTCTGTGCTCAGCCCGACCGCGGTCCCCATCGCCGAGGTGGTGAGGTTCATCGCGAGCAGACCGGCGATCGCGAAGTCCTTGTAGCTGCCGCCGCCGGGCAGGACGACCCCGGCGCCGAACACGTAGACGAACAGCAGCGTGAACAGCACCGGCTGGACGGTGACGTCCGAGAGCTGCAGCGGCTCGCGTTTGATGTGCACGAGGTTGCGTCCGGTGAGCACAGCGACGTCGCGGAGCTTTTGCGCCAGGCCGTGGGCTTTCGAGGGTCTCGAGAGCGGCGCAAGGGGAGCGGTCGTGGTGGAGGTGGGTATGACGGGTGTGGATGTGGCGGTGGTGGAGCTCATGGGCGGGCAACCTCCAGGTCTGAGTCGGACGGTTCGGCCTCGGCACGGCCCTCGGCTTCCTCGGGCGGACCGCCGGTGAGCGCGAAGAACACGTCATCGAGCGATGGCTGATGGACCTCCACGTCATCGACGGTGATCCCCGCCTCGTCGAGCGCACGCACGACTGTGCTCGCCAGTCCAGCGCCACTGTGGACGGGCGCGCGCAGGCGGCGCCCGTCGTGGCTTACGTGCACAGGACCGGCGACAAACGGACCGAGCGCGGCAGACGCGGAGGGATCGGCCTCGCTGAGCGTGAGCTCCAGGCGCGCTCCGCCGACCTGCGCCTTCAACTCGGCCGCGGTGCCGCCGGCGATCACGCGACCGTGGTCGATCACCACGATCCGGTCGGCAAGCTCGTCGGCCTCATCCAGGTACTGCGTCGTGAGCAGTAGCGTCACGCCGTCG
Organism: uncultured Solirubrobacterales bacterium; assembly: GCA_963706545.1. Lineage (GTDB taxonomy): Bacteria > Actinomycetota > Thermoleophilia > Solirubrobacterales > Solirubrobacteraceae > Palsa-744. The sequence goes on along the minus strand of OY970161.1, from coordinate 2,780,424 downwards.
GCGACGAGCGCGCGGATCACGTCCCACATCCGCACCCTGCTCGTGGGGTCGAGACCGGTTGTCGGCTCGTCAAGGAACAGCACCGGCGGTCGCGTCACGAGCCCGGCGGCGAGGTCAAGGCGCCGGCGCATCCCACCCGAGTACTCCTTGAGGATGCGGTCGGCGGCATCGGCGAGATCGAACTGGGCGAGCAGCTCGGTCGCTCGCCCCCGCGCCTCGGCGCGGTGCAGGCCGCTCAGGCGTCCGATCATCACGAGGTTCTCGCGGCCAGCCGGTCAGTGCGTCAGCGCGAGCTTGAGGGCCACAGCGGAGAGCGATTGGGCCGCGTTGCCGACCTGCTGGGCGATCTTCACCTTGTCTTCCTCGGTCAGCGCCCCATAGAGCGCGAAGCCGAGCGGTGTATTGCGGCGGTACTTGTCAAGCTCGAGCTGGACGGCCTGAAACTCCTGTGCGATCGTGGCGGCCAGCGAGGACTCCCCGATGCGTTCCATCGCCGGTCGCACGTATTCGAACGCCTTGCGCGCACCGATCAGGTTGCCCTGGAAGTCGGAGAGGTCGGTGTGCGAGTAGCGGTCCTCTTCGCCGGTGATCTTGGTGTTGACGATCTCGTTGAGCAGACCCACTGAGCCGTTGACCAACTGCAGGGCCGAGAGCGGCAGCGTGGGCACCTTCTGGTTGAGCGTCTGTACGTCGCCCAGCAGCAGGTCGGCGAAGTGGGTGGCGCCGTGGAGGGTGTGCTTGGCCCACATCAGCATCTCGATGCGGTGAAAGCCGGTCCACTTCGCGTAGTCCCCATCGACGGTCGGGGAGTCGATCCGTGCGTCGATCGCGGAGTCGAGGCCGACAAAGCTCTCCGCGACCGGCTCGATTGCCTCGTAGTGGATGCGCGTGGGCCCGAACAGGAGCTTCGCTTCGGCGATGTTGCCCTGCTCGATCGCAGCGACAAACCTGCGTGTGCCTTCCAGCAGTTGGCTCGTCTGCCCCTCCACGTAGGTGCGGTACTGGAGCACGGCGGTCCTGAGCAGGCCCTCGGCGGGGCCGTGCTCCTTAAAGGGCTTGCCGGTTACCGTCAGTTTGCCCTGCGTCACGTCGCCGTCGGGGCAGTTGAGGATGTAGGAGCCGGGCTCCAGATCGAGCGAGAAGGTGCCCGAGAGACCTGGGAAGAGATTCTCGCGCTCGCCGAGCACGATCCCGCTCGTGTTCTGGACCTCGAGCTCGGTCACCTTGGGATCGCCGCCGTTGGTGACCGAGATGGTCACCGGCCCGGCGGGCGCCGACGCCTGGCCCGGCGTGCATCCCAGCTGGGTCAGGGTGAACTTGAGCGACGCACCGCCGCTCGGGTCGCCGCCTGCGCACCCCGCGAGCCCGAGTGTGGCCGCCAGCAGCGCCAGCGCGAGCGTGGCGCGGCTCGGGCCCCGTTTGCGCGCCGCGGAGCGGGCTTGCAAGCCGACGCCCCCTGATGCGTTGGATCGTTGGATGGACATACCGTGGAAAATCGCGCTTAGGGTACCCTAATTCGTGTCATGAGGCAGTAGCGTGCGTCCGAATCTCAAGCGGCGCCCCGCACGGCGACGGTGGCACATGAGCGCGCTCGCAGCGCGGCCCGTCGCGGGCCTACTTTGCATATGCCTGGCCGTGCTGGCGATATCGCCAAGCATCGCCAGCGCCTTGAATCCAGCATCCGCAGGCAGCGCGAAACTGACGGCCGTCGAGGTCCAGAATGACGCGCAGAGCCCTTCGTCAGCGGGGATCACGGCCACCGAAGCGCAGGGACTGGACTTGCTGCTCACGGTCCTGCCACTGCGCTACGCCAACGCCGACCCCACCCACGACCTCGCGTTGGCGGCGGTGACCCGCGTGCTCGCGCAGGGCCTCCAGCGACAGGTGCTCGCCTCCGCGGCGCTCCTGCGCGCGCGCAACCCCACCCGCACGGCACGCGCAATCCAGGCACTGGATCGTCTCACCGGCGAACTGCAGGCCACCACCACACGCTTTCAGCCTTGGCCGCTGACGCTCGAAGTCAGCGCCTGGAGTGCACGCGCGCGAGCCGAGCTCGACGCGATGCTGCACCCCCCCAGGCCGCCCGCACAGCCCTACCGCGCAATCGCGACCGCGCTGGACCAAGTCGCAAGCGCCGCGGCGGCCGGGCGAAGCCAGGAAGCCCGCTTCGACGCGCTGCGTGCCTTCGCCCTCTACGCGGCGGGGCCGGGCGAGCGTGTTGAACTCCAGGATCCCTCACTTGACGCCAAGGTCACAGGCGGGCTTCTGCTGGGAAGCGCGAGCCACCCGGCGCTGGTCGAACTGCTCGCCGACGGCGCACCCGTGGCCACTGTCAGGCGCGCGAGCAGCGCGGCGGACTCGGAGATGGGCCTTGTCGCGGAATCGCTTGCGGAAGTGAAGATCAGCCATACCACGATCGTCATCGATGCCGCGATCATCGTGTTCCGGGAGGGTTTGGAGGCGGTGCTGATCCTCGCGGCGATCACCGCTTCGTTCGTCGGCGCCAAGCGCCATCTGCGGCGCCCCGTACTGCTCGGTGCGTTGGCCGGACTGGGCGCCACCGCGCTCACCTGGGTGATCGCGCAGATGCTTCTGCACCTGCTGAGCAACGGCGGACTGGAGTTGCAGGCCGTCACCGGACTGATCGCCATCGCAGTTCTGCTGCTAGTCACCAACTGGTTCTTTCATCGCGTCTACTGGAGCGAGTGGATCTCGCGCTTCAACCGCCGGCGCAAGGCAATCGAGCGTTGGGATCGGCTTGGCTTCATCTCCGGCCAGGCGCTCGGCTTCGTGCTGCTCGGTCTCTCGAGCGTCTACCGCGAGGGTTTAGAGACAGTGCTCTTCCTGCAGGCACTGCAGACCAGCGCGGGCACCTCGACCACCCTGCTCGGAGCCGGCATCGGCCTGGGCGGGACGCTGATCGTGGGCGGGGTGACGTTCAAGCTGCAGCGCAAGCTGCCGTTCAAGCGCATGCTGATCATCACCGGTGTGCTGATCGCGCTGGTGCTCGCGGTGATGGTCGGTACGACCGTGCACAACCTGCAGGGCATCGGCTGGGTTGCGACCACGCCGACCAGCTTCCGCGTGCCGCTCTCGTGGAACATCTGGCTGGGGGTATACGCCACGTGGGAGGGCATCGTCGCCCAGATGTGCGCACTGGTGTTCGTCGTCGGCTCCTACTTCGCGGCGCGCGAGATCCAGGTCAAGCGGCCTCAGCGACGGTCGCACCGCGCGATCGTGCCAGCCGCGGTGCCTGAGACGTAGCCGGCAGTTTCCAGGCCAACGAGCAGCCACCAGGCCAAGGCGCTCTGATCGCCTAGCAGCGCCACGAATATCCCGCGGCCACCCGCCTGCGGGTATGGCCAACCGAACCGCGGCCGCGCAGAGGCCCTACACAAAAGATCGCACAGAAGTCCGCGCAAAAGATAGCCGGAGCTCGCGCGTTGTCTCATCGAATGCTCGCGCAAGACACGCCGCCACACCAACAGTCGCGGGCCATTCTCGGCCTGCTCGCCCCCCTGCTCGCCGCGATCTCCGCACTCGCGCTGTGTGGTGCCAGACCCGCGCTCGCCGCGGTCTCGTGCCCCAACGCGAACCCGATCGTCAACGAGAACAACTGCATGGGCGAAGGCACCACCGCCAACAAGTCGGCGATCGAAAACTACAGCGATGAAATCGGTGGGTTCACACCCCAGACCGACTACAAGCTCGGCGAAAACATTCCGCTCAAGATCGGCACCGATGAGCCCTCCTTCCCCGGGACAAGCGTCAATATCGCGGTCTACCGAATCGGCTACTACGGCGGCGACGGCGCTCGCCTGATCCCCACCGCTGGCGCGGACAACGTCACGGTCAACAACTCCTTCCAGTGCAACCCCGAGAACACCACGACCGGCGAACTGAGCTGCTCGAACTGGAACGTTACGTACACGATCCCCGGCAGCACACTGCCGATCTCCGGGATCTACGAGGCCGTCTTTACGGACGTCGCGGACGGCGACATCGAGAACTACGTGGTCTTCCCCGTGCGCGACGAAGAAGTCTCCTCGGAAGTCCTCTACGTGCTGCCGAGCGCCGACTACGAGGCGTACAACACGTGGGGCTGCAAGTCGCTGTACTACGACGCGTGCGGCGGCGCCAACACCGTCGCCGGCGATCCCCGCGCGGTGGCGGTCTCCTTCGACCGTCCACAGGCCGAAGGCAATAATGAAATGAACCACTTCTTCGGCCCCGACGCGCTTACGGTCGAGTGGCTGGAGGAGCAGGGTTACAACGTCAGTTACACTGACGACGTCCAGACCGCCGCCAACGGCAGCTCGCTGCTGGGTCACAAGGTCGACCTGATCTCGGGTCACAGCGAGTACTGGTCAGCGGCCACCTTCAAAAACTTCAAGGCGGCGCGCGAAGCAGGTGTGAGCATTCTCTCGCTGAGCGCCAACACCGCCTACTGGCAGACGCGCTACGAAAACAACTACCGCACGCTCGTCTGCTACAAGACGATCCAGGGCTCTGCCGACGGGAACGCGGGCGCCACCCCCAACGATCCCGCCGCGACCGGACCCAACGGCGAAATCCGGCCCGAAGACGCGACCACGACCCGCCGTGATCCGGGCGCCCCGGCCGGCGATCCCAACGCCCCGCCGGGAGGGCGAATCGGTCCGAACGAACCCGAGAACTCGCTGTTCGGGGTCATGTACATAGGCGACAACGACGGTGAATCCTTCAAACTGAGCATCCCGGCAGGCAACGCCAACGGCGAATACGCATCCAGCCGGGTGTGGCGCAACACCGGGATCTCCTCGACCAGTTCCACCACGCTGCCCGAGCAGATCGTCGGCTGGGAGTGGGACCAGATCCCGACCCAGCCCGGCTACCTGGCCCAGGAGCCCGCCGGGGTAAAGCGCGTCACGCTGACGAACGTCGCCAACCCCGATGACTCCTTCATCCAAGACGCTGGACGCGCGCGCGCCTCGACACCGCCGCCGGGGGAGGCGCCGGAAGTCAGCGCCGCCGAGTACCGCGCTCCCAGCGGCGCGCTCGTGTTCGCCACCGGCACGATGGAGTGGGCCTTCGCGTTCGACGTAGATCCTGTGATCGATCAGGCCACCTACAACGTCCTCGCCGAAATGGGCGCCGTCGCGGCCACACCGGCGAGCGACATCAAGCCCGAAGCGCCAGGCACCCCCCAGCCACCGTGGCCCTCGTTCACGGCCACTCCGAGCACGGTGTTCATCGGGGAACCCGTCACCCTCAACGCCTCGACCTCCAAGGACCCCGACGCGACGATCACCGACTACAAGTGGGACCTCGAAGGCAAGGGCACGTTCGCAACCGACACCGGCACCACGCCGACCCTCACACACACCTTCACACAGCCCGGCACCTACGACGTGCTCCTCAAGGTGACCGACAGCAAGGGCCAGCAGGAAACGACCGAGCGCACCGTCAACGTGGCCAACACGGCCAACGCCGTCATCGCGGCCTCGATGAACCCCGTGGGGGCCAACCAGACCGACACCTTCAGCGCCGCGGGCTCGACCGACAGCGGCGGCACGATCACCGACTACAAGTGGGACCTCACCGGCAGCGGCAAATACGAAACCGACACCGGCACCACGCCGACGATCACCAAGGCCTTCTCGACGCCCGGCGTCAACACGGTGGGCGTGGAGGTCACCGACAGCAAAGGCTCGACCGCGACCGCCACGATCTCGGTGACCGTCCTCAGCCACGGTGTCAGCCGCTACTCCGACGCGGTCCTGGCGACCCCGGGCCTGCTGCACTACTACCAACTCGACGAAGCCAAAGGTCCGACGGTCCTCGACAGCGAGGGCAACGATCCCGGCACGCTCGGCGGGGCGACCTTCGGCGTGCCCGGCGCAGTCAACGGCGACCCCGACACCGCTGTCAACTTCTCCGGCGACGGCGACCCCTTCGAGGGCGAGGCGGGCTCCTACGGCGAAATCCCGATGAACCTCTCCGGCCAGAGCGCGATCACGGTCGAGTTCTGGCTGAAGTGGGACGCCTACGGCAACAACGACGCGCTCGCGATGGAGTTCACCCCGAACTACAACCAAAACGCCGGCGGCTTCATCGTCGATCCAGACGCCGGCCAGTACGGCGGCACGTTCGCGGTCGGCATCGGCATGGGGTCCTCGCACGACGCGGTCTACTTCGCGCGTCCGAGCGCCGGCGTGTGGCACCACTACGCGCTCGTGCTGAACGCAGACGCGCCCGCCGCCAGCGAGATCACCCCCTACGTGGATGGGCAGCCGGTCAGCTACCAAGCGGAAAGCAGCACCACAAGCGCAGGCGCGTTCGCGAGCTCGACGCTGTACCTGTTCTCGCGCGACGGGAACTCGCTGTTCGGAAGCGGCTCGCTCGACGACCTGGCGATCTACAGCGGCGAACTGAGCGCGGAAACGATCCAAGAACACCTCGATTCCAACGGGCCCGAGCCGCGCCCGGTTGCGTCGTTCACCGCCTCGCCCAACCCTCCCCGCGTCGGCCAGAAAGTGACGCTGAACGCAGCAGGGTCCCACTACGCCGACGGCACGATCGCCGACTACAAGTGGGACCTCAACGGCAACGGCAAATACGAAACCGACACCGGCACCAAGCCGACGACCAGCACCAGCTTCCCGGCCACCGGCACCTACACGGTCGGCCTGCAGGTCACCGACAGCGACGGCGCGATCGACGACACCACCCAGCAGATCTCTGTTGGCAACTTCCCGCCGGTCGCCCACCTGACCGCCTCGCCGACGCTCGCCCTCACCGGCCAGGCGGTGACGCTGAACGCGGGCGAATCGACCGACCAGGGCACGATCACCGACTACAAGTGGGACCTGGAAGGCGACGGCAACTACGCGACCGACACGGGCACCACGCCGACGGTGAGCACCTCCTTCAAGACGGTTGGGTTGCATACGGTCGGGGTGCAGGTGACCGACAGCGAAGGCCTCACGAGCACAGCCACAGTCCAGGTCACGGTCCTCGCCCACGGGATCAGCGGCTACGAAGAAGAGGTCGAAGACACCCCCGGTCTGATCGATTACTACAAGCTCGGCGAACCGGCCGGACCGACGATCTTCGACAGCAGGGGCACGAGCAACGGCACAATCACCGGAGGCACGTTCGGCCTGCCCGGAGCGGTGCGCGAAGACCCCACGACCGCGATCGGCTTCAACGGCTCGAGCGACTCGGGCGCGATCCCGCTGAACTTGTCAGGCACGAGCCAGCTGACGGTGGAATTCTGGTTGAAATGGAACCAGTACACCGACAACGACGCGCTCGCGATGGAGTTCACCCCCAACTTCAACGAAAACCCAGGTGGCTTCCTGATCGACCCCGACGCCGACCAGGACGGAGGCACTTTCGGCATCGGGATCGGCAGTGGCTCGGACCGCAACAGCATCTTCTTCACGCGCCCCAGCGCCGGTGTGTGGCATCACTACGCGATCGTCATCGACACGACCGCGGCGGCGGGCAGCGAGATCACACCCTACGTCAACGGACAGCCCGTCAGCTTCCAGCAGCAGGGCAGCGACACCGGCCAGGGCGCCTTCGCGAACTCCACGCTCTACCTGAACTCGCGTGACGGCAACTCGCTGTTCGGAGCGGGCGAGCTGGATCAGCTCGCGATCTACGACCAGCCTCTCAGCGCCGGGACGATCTTCGAACACTTCAACGCCTACGGGACCGTCAAGGCGCCGAGTGCGGCGTTCACGATCTCCGCAAACCCGGTGCGTCCCGGGCAGAGCGTGACGTTGAACGCATCCGGCTCGAGCGCTCCGGAAGGGCATATCGTCGAATACCAGTGGGACCTGAACGGCAGCGGCAAATACGAAACCCACACCGGCAATCCCGAACTGACGACCAGCTTCCCGGCCGCGGGCGCCGAGAACATCGGGCTGCGCGTGATCGACAGCGATGGCGCCAGCGCGAGCATCACGCATTCCTTGACGGTGGGCGACCTTCCGCCGGTGGCCAAGCTGAAGGCCTCACCGGTCACGGCGCTGGTGGGACAGACGGTGACGTTGAACGCCGGCGAATCGACCGACCAGGGCACGATCACCGACTACAAGTGGGATCTGAGCGGCGAAGAAGGCAAGTACGGAACCGACACCGGCACCACGCCGACGGTGACCACGAGCTTCAAGACGCCAGGCACTCATACAGTCGGGGTGGAAGTCACGGACAACGACGGCCTCAGCACGCAGACCACGATCACCGTCACCGTGCTCGAACAGGCGGCCGCCGACTACTCCGAAACCGTGCTCGGCACACCGGGGCTGATCGACTACTACAAGCTCGACGAAGCACAGGGCCCCACGATCCTCGACAGCCGGGGCCTCTCGACGGGCACGATCGCTGGCGGCACATTCGGTTTGCCGGGCGCGGTCCAGAAGAGCACTGCGGTCGGCTTCAACGGCTCCAGCAACTCGGGCTCGATCCCGCTGAACCTGTCCGGCACGAGCCAGTTGACGGTGGAATTCTGGTTGAAATGGAACCAGTACGCCAACAACGACGCGCTTGCGATGGAGTTCACCCCGAACTTCAACGAAAACCCAGGTGGCTTCCTGATCGACCCCAACGCGGGCGAGTACGGCGGCACGTTCGGCGTCGGGATCGGCGACACCTCCAACCGCAACAGCATCTTCTTCACCCGCCCCAGCGCCGGGGTCTGGCACCACTACGCGATCGTAATCGACACGACCGCGGCGGCGGGCAGCGAGATCACGCCCTACGTCAACGGCCAGCCCGTCAGCTACCAGCAGGAAAGCGCCGAAACGGGACAGGGGGCATTCGCGAACTCCACGCTGTACCTGTTCTCACGCGACGGCAACTCGCTGTTCGGGGCAGGCGAGCTGGACGAACTGGCGATCTACGACCAGCCGCTCAGCGCGACCACGATCTTTGAGCACTACCACTCCAGCGACGTCGACACCGCGCAGGCGCCCTCGTTCACGGTCAACCCCTCGCCGGCCGTGACCGGCCAGAGCGTGACGTTCAACGCCTCTGCCTCGACCGACTCGCAGGGCACGATCACCGACTACAAGTGGGACCTGAACGGCAGCGGCAAGTACGAAACCGACACCGGCACAAGCCCGACGCTCGCCCATGCCTTTGAAGGGCCCGGCACCTACGTGGTCGGCCTGGAGACGACCGACAGCACCGGAGCGATCGCCAGGACCACGCACACGCTGACCGTCACCCAGGCGCCGCCGTCAAAACCGGCGCTGACGCTCTCCGGGGCGAGCGGCGAGACGCTGATCGCCGGCAGCACCGTATACACCAATCCGCAGAGCGGGAACGCGGGCGGCTTCACCGTCAGCGCCGCCACCAGCGACCCGCTGTCGAGCATCAAGAACATCGTCTTCCCCTCGCTGAGCGGCTACAGCAGCGGCGGTGGCACGCTGACCGCAACCCCCTTCCAGAGCAGCTACGCGTGGTCGGGCGCGGGTGCGAGCGCATCCGGCGCGCAGTCGGTCACCGTGACCAACAACGCCGGCCTCAGCTCGAGCTCCAGCTTCGAAGTGGTTCCCGACACGACCGCGCCGAGCGGCGGCGCGCTGAGCGTCAACGGCATGGCAGCTGGCTCCACGGCAACCTCCAGCTACAACACCACCGGGAGCTTTGCGATCGCGCGCAGCGACTACACCGAGACACAGTCACCGAGTCAGTCGGGGCTGCGCTCGAGCACGCTCACGGTCTCCTCCGCCCCACTCTCCGGCAACGTCTGCGGCGCCTACGGGCCGGCCACGGTGCTCGCCGGGAGCCCCTCCCAGAGCGAGCCGACCGGCTGCTACCGCTACACGCTCACCGGCGTCAACAACGTGGGCAACCAGGCCAGCCTCACCACCACCGTGCTCGTGGACACGAGCGTCCCGACCGCACCGCAGCTCAGCTTCAGCGGCCAGTCGCAGAACACTTACTACAAGAACTCCACCAACGCACTCTACTTCAGGCCATCAGCCGGCGGAGCGTTCACCGTGACCGCCTTCTCCAGCGACCCCGATACGGGCATCGCCGGCTATCTGTTCAGCTCGTTGAGCGGCTACGGCTTCACCGGCAGCCAGAACGGCGGTCAGATGGCCTACTCCTTCGGCGCCGCGGCCACCCAGCCGCCGAGCGGCCCCACGGTGCTCGCAACCAGCAACGCGGGCGCGAGCTCGGCCAGCGCGGATTATGCGCTGATCGCCGACAGCACCGCCCCGACAGGCGGTGCGCTGAGCGTCAACAGCGTGGCCGCCACCGGCGCCGGCTCGACCAGCTACAACAACTCGGGCAGCTTCACGATCGGCACCCGCACCGACTACAACGCGGACACCGGCTCGGGCCTGCTCTCCTCCGTGCTCACCCGCGCGACGGGTACGCTTGCGAACGGCTCCTGCAGCGCCTACGGCACCCCGGTGACGATCTCCGGCAACCCCACCCAGAGCGGGCTCGCCGCCGGCTGCTACCTCTACACGCTGACGGGCACCGACCGTGTCGGCAACACAGCCACCCTGTCCACCACCGTGCAGGTCGACAAAACCGCCCCAGCGGCCACCGTGAGCGTGCCGGCGGACGCCAACGGGGCGGTGGCTGTGAGCTTCAGCGCCACCGACGCCGGCTCGGGCGTGAACGCCGCGACCGGCCAGCTCAAGCGCGCCACCGGCACCTATACCCCCTCCAGCGACGCCTGCAGCGCTTTCGCTGCCTTCACCGCGATCGGCTCCACGGGGCTTGCCTCGCCCTTCACCGACAGCACAGTCAGCACCGGTCACTGCTACGAGTACGAGTACACGGTCTCCGACAAGGCCGGCAACTCGACCACCACAGCACCGGCGACCGTCAAGGTCAACACGACCAAACCAACCCTCACCGCGATCACCGACACCACCCCCGGCAGCACCGCCGGCCTGCCACAGGTGGGCGACGTCCTCACACTGACCTTCAGCGACCCGATCGCGGCCGCGAGCGTCCCCAGCAGCGTGACGCTCACCTACACCGGCGCAACGTCGGCAGCGACGACCATCGCGGTCAGCGGCATCGGGGGCTCCACGCCGTGGAGCACCGGCGATACCGCGAGCACGCGCTACAGCAAGAGCGGCGGCACCGCGGCGGTCGTGACGGCCAGCACTGCGGTCAGCGCCACCAAGGTCACCCTCACGGTGACGAAAGTGACCGACCCCAGCGGCAACCTGACCGCCGGCGGCCCCGGGGTCGTGACCGGTACGCTGAGCTCCTCCGTGAAAGACGTCTTCGGAAACACCGCCAGTACCAGCTCCTTCTCGAGCTCCAGCATCAAGCTCTTCTGAAGTGGTCGCGTCCCGTGCGCCGCGGAACCTGAATGGGCTACTTCTGGACCGCTTCTTCAGCGGCATACCGTGAGCTGCCGCGCACCCTGTGATGCGGGAACGGTGTGGCTTTGCGCTCCGTCATCGCTGCTTCTGCACGTAGACGAGTTGCCCGTTACTCAGGCGGTAGACGGTGCCGACCGCCTGGCCGTGGCCGCTGGCCGCCGGTGCGCCGAGAGGTGAGGGCAGCGTCTGGGTGTGCTGCGTAGCCGCTGTGCGTTGTTGCAGGCGGTGGGCGTGTTGGTTGAGCGTGAGGCCGAGGCCGGCGATGAGAAACGCGACGGCGAGCACGATGCCGATGTCGAACAGGTTCACCAACCCGTCGAGTGGGTCTCCCGCGGCGTCTTCGATGTGCCCGTGCCGCCCGAGCCCTGTACGGCGGGTCATGTGCCGATCTCCGCTGCCCTAACGGGAACCGTGGCTCGCTCCAGTGCTGTCAGGTCTTCGGTGTACATCCTGGTGCGGGTGAGCGTCAGCGCGTACGCGACCGTTCCTACGAGTAGTCCGATCGTAGTCGCGGCGAACGCTGTACGCAGGTCGGTGGCAAGCGTGGCTACGTCGCCGTGTCCGAGCGCCGCGAGCCCTGGCGCCAGCGGGATCAGGGTACCCATCAGGCCGAGCGCAGGACCGGCGCGAACGAGTATCCGGGTGTGGTCGAGGCGCCGCTGAACCGCGAGCTCGTAGTCGGCGAGTGCGTGCTCGATGCTCGCCTGTTCGCCCGCGCGGGTGGCGCGGGCGATCTCCACGAGCGCCTCTGCCGCGAACGCGCTGGGCGCGCGCTGGGAGAGTGCAGCGGCCTGCGTGGGGTCGGCCATGACCTGGCGGATGAGCGTACGCAGCGAACCGCGTCCCGCTCGTGCGCGTGACCATAGCTCGGTGGCGAAGCGCCCGGTCTCGAGGGCGCAGACGAGCAGTACCAGTAGCGCAAGGGCCAGCACCGGGGTGCGCAGGGCCGAGGCAATCCGTGCCAGCCCTTCGGCGATGCTGCCCGTCGCGGCGAGCGTGCTCACAGGACCAACTCCGGGCGGCGGCGCTCCAACTGTGAGCCGGCCAATGCGAGGAGGGCGATCGCGCCACCGATGCCGATCGCAAGCCACGGTGTCTGGTTGCCGCCGGCGCCGGCACCGTGCAGGCCGGGAGCGCCCCGTGCGAGCGCATCCTTGCTGTGAGCGCCGGAGGGCGCTCCGATCAGGACACCCTTGACCTCGGGCTCCCCAGCTTGGGGGCCACCCGAGCCGGTGCCCATCGAGGCTGATCCGCGCCCCCTGCCACTGTGATTGGCGTTGGACTTGGATGCGGGTGTCCTGGTGGTGGGGACACGTGCGTCGCGGCGAGGACTGGGGTTGCGGTGGTGCTCGGTGGTGGGAGCGGTTGTTTTGCGGCGAAGGCCGGGGTCGCGGGGGTATTTGGCGGTGCTCTTCGCATCTGCGCTGGTGAGCGACCGCGCGCCACCGGGCGTCCTGCCTTTGCTCTGGGGCTGCGGACGGCTGAACAGGGGGGCGCCGTCGCCGCCGCCACCGGCGATCACACCGCTGCCCGGTTGGGAGGACTCTCCCCCCTGGCCCGGTTCCGCGCTGCCCGGCGAGGGCGGCGTCGAGCCGGCCCCGCCGCCAGCGGGCCCCGATGGGGGAGGTTCGACATAGGGTGGGGCGGGGATTGGCCAGGGGTCGCCGGCGAACGCGGGTGCTGCGTAGGCGGTCATCCATACCGGGTTCGAGTCGCTGCTGGCCTTCCACTGGATGCTTCCGTCTTCGTGTTGCAGCGATTCCATGTAGTCCAGGGGTTCGCGCCCTGAGCTCTTGATCCATGTTTCGGGGTTTCCCCCGGCAGCCCAAATCGCCTGTACCGCCCATGCGGTCGAGGCGACGTTTGATTCTTCGCCGTCGCCGGGAAACTCCGGGAAGCCGCCGTCAGGGTTCTGCGCTTCGTGTAGGAATGCGATGGCTCTCTGCTGGGATTTGCTGCCGTGCAAGCCCGCAGCGTTCAGAGCCTGGATCGCCGCGCCGGTCATATCCACTTCAGCCTGTTCTGAGCAACTCGTCACGGTTCTGGGGCAGACGGCGGGCCAACCGCCATTTTCAGGGTTCTGCTCGCCGATGAGCCAGTTCACTGCGCGCTTGATCGCGCTCTGCACGGCCGGTTCCGGCACCGGGCTGAGCGCGAGGATCGCGAAGATCGTGTCGTTGACACCAGGTGTGCGCCCTCCGGCTTCGTGCACGAACGCGCCATCTTCGGGGGACCCTGTGAGCTGGCGCGCCAGGATCTGCTGGACGAGGTGGACGCCGCCGAAGTCTTCTGGTGAGGTGCCCGAGGCGTCAACGACGAGTAGCGCACGCTCGAAGTCGGTGGTGAGCTCGAGCTCGCCTGCGTGCTCGGCCAGATAGGTGTAGGCGTCGGTCCCGCCTGGCCGGGACTGGTCTCGTGGGTTGATCCCGGCTGCGGCCAGTGCCAGCGCGACCCACGCGCTGAAGTCTGGGTCGGATTCCCCGCCGGGCTCGCCACCAAACCCACCGTCGAGGTTCTGCACGTCCTGCAGGTAGCGCACGGTGCTGTCCAGCCGTGCTTGGTTGGTCGCGTTGGGCGCGTTGGGCGCAGCCGCGAGCGCGGGGGGCACAGCGCACGCCGACAACACTGCGCACGCCGCGAGGACCGCCGGCAAGACGCTTTGAGCAGCGCTCACCGGTGCATGGGGCAGCGTCATTTTCGCGCCACGATCAGGGTCTTCACCACGCCCTGGCCGCCCGCGAGGCTGATCCTCACGCGGTAGCGTCCCGGCACCAGGTGGGGCAGCTTCACCGTTGCCCGTCCAGCCTGGCCCACCCTGACGGCGATCGTCTTGACGGACCGCCAGCGTGGGTGGCGTCCACCGCCTGTCTGGCGGGCGATCTGAACGGTGACGGTGCCCGCCGCGGCGAGCTTCAACAGCAGCCGCCTGGTGGTGACGCCCTCAAGCGTGAGGAGCGCAGCGGGGCCGCTTGCATCGGGCCCAGGCGCCTGCGGTGAGGTGACGCCGGGTGTGGATGGCAGGGCGTCGGATTCGCCTTCTGGTCCTGGGCCCGGCTTGGCTTCTTCTTCACGCTGCTTTGCTTCTTCATGACGCCTGGCTTCTTCTTCGTGGAGCTTTGCTTCTTCGTGACGCTTGGCTTCTTCTGCATGGAGCTTTGCTTCTTCACGCTCGGCTTCTTCTGCGGTGTACGGTGGTGTGCGCACCTGATCTTCCACAGGCGGCGCTCCGCAACCGTCTGCGCCTTCCGCGGGCACGCACACGTCCAGGCGGTTCGAGCGGATCGCGTCTTCTTCGCCTCCCACGTTCACGGCAGTCGCCTTGATCCTGTGCCAGCCCGGTTCGGTGAAGGTGATGCTCGCCTTGCCCTCGGCGTTGGTTTTGGCCGTTTCCGCGCTTTTGGTCTGAACCTGCTCGAAGCCCTTGGCGGATGTCCGTGCCGGAGAGACATCGGCACCTTCGTATGGGGAGGACCCCGTGCGTTCCGGGGCAGCCGGTGGCACATCTTCGGTGTCGTCGTCATAGGCGAGCACTTGGACCTCAAACGGCTTGCCCAGTTCGGCGGTCGCCGTCAGGGGACGGGCGCCGGAGGTGTAGTGCTCGTCCGCGGCGAAGAGTGCCAGAAACGGCTTGTGCTCGAAAGCGTCATAGGCCCACAGCACTTCGTCGCCCGTGCGCAGCTCGTACTGGCAGCCTCCGACATCCGTGAAGACATTGTTGACGAGGATTCCCCACGACATGCCTTCTTCTTCCTTGTCCGGACCCCAGCGCGTGATGAAGTAGTCGTCGTAGCCCCCATACCACTGTCCGTTGAACGTTTCCCCGATCAGACTCATCGCGTCGACCGCGGCGGCCGTCGGCGTGGGACCCGGCGTCACGTTTCCCGGGTCGTTGGGGTTGATCCCATCGCAGGAGCGCTCCTGGGTGTCCGAGGAGGCCTCGACGTCGTGGCCTTCGGTCCAGATCGGCCCCTCGAACAGCGTTTCGCTGCGGCCCTCGATCCGCACGTTGACCTGTGTTGGCGCCGCCCACGCGACCGACCCGGCGAAGGTCGTGATGAGAGTTGCAACGGTGAGTGTGGCGATGACTATACGCACTTGCCGTGGCTCCTTTCCGCAACGCAAGCCCCGGTCCCGCGCTCTGCGTAAGCGCGGGACCGGGCAAGCGACTCGTCCTCTACGACCTCTACGCGAGCCGCAGGTAGATCGTGTCGCCGAGGTGGATGACCTTGCTGGTCTTGGCCAGTTCTTCGGCGCTCCCGTCGATGCTGAGATCCCATTCGGGCGCGGGCGTGCTCGGGTAGCCGTTTATCTGCGTGATCGCTTTGGTCGCGCTTTCCGATTTGTGGCTGGTCACGCATTCTTTTGGAGTCGAACCCGCTTCGGCTGCTTTGAGCACCGTTTCGAGGGTCGTGGTCGCTTCTGCGGGCGCAACGGACACCGAGCAGACCTTCAAGGTCGGGGTGCCGTTGTTGATGATCAGCGCCAGCGGGCTCTTGACGGTTTTGCTCGTGCTGAAGTTGCTTTCAGCGAACCACTGTTCAAGGCCGCCGGTCGGCACGGGTGGCGTCGCCGTGAAGCCGGCGCCGGCGAGCGCGCGGATCGCGTCCTGACTGGAGTATTCGTTGGCAGTCGTTCCCGTGGTCAGGTACTTGAAGCCGCCGCTTTCGGCACCGCTTTTGAGCTGCTGGGAGATCAGGAATTCGATCGGCGTATGTTTTTCTTTGGTCGTGAACCCTTCTTCCTGGGGGTTGATCCCGCAGGCGTTCAGGCCGCTCACGGCCCAGGCGTTGGAGTCGGTGTTTGCGTGGAATTCGGATTCGAACGCCCCGCTGCCTTTCGATTCCGCTTTGAGATCGGCCTCGAGGTATTCCTTGGCTTTGACGAGCACGCCTTCGGATTTCGAGACGCCGGCGGTGCACAGCGCGGCCATGGCAGCGCCCGTCATGTCCGGTTCGGCAGCCGCTTTGAGCTTCGTTTCGTTGCCTTCGGCCTTTTCCCAAGTCCAGCCACCATCGGTGTGCTGGTTGGCTTTGACCACTTCGATCGACTTGGTCAGCAGCGCCTGCGGCACGCGCTGGACGCCTCCCTCGGTCTTCGTGTCGGCGAGCGCCAAAAGCGCGAACACGGTGCCATTGAAGCCTCCCGGGCCGTAGTCGCCGGGGCTCGTGGGTTCATAGTAGGAGGCGATCTGCGCGACCAGATTCTGTGTTTTGGAGACGCGTGCCGGGTCGATGCCGGCCGCGTAGGCGTTGAGCGCCGCCCGCTCATAGTCGGTCACCACTGGTTCTTTGCCAGGCCAGGTTTCGGTGTTGCCGACCAGTTTTCGATACCAGGTCCGTGCATCGGTTTCAGCGCCGGTCTTCTCGAGGTTCGCCGCGGCCACATGGGCGGCGGCGAAGGCGCTGAGGTCCCAGTCTTCAAAGCCGCCATTTGTCTGCTGCAGCGTCTTCAGGTAGGCCACGCCTTTTTCCACGGAGGCTTCGATTTCTGCGCTGCTCGCGGTCGCCGATGCCGCGGCGGGCGCCAGCAGTGCACAGACGCAGGCCGCGATCAGCGCGCGTCGGAGGGTCTGGGTACGCATCAGGGGATCTCCTTCTGTAGGGACGAGAGGCGTCTCGTCCCCGCTTCACACCAGAAGCGAGAGAGCTGACGACCTGCCGTCCATTCGCGAGAACAGGGGTCCTTATGTCGGTGCCACCCGCCGAGTATTCGGACTCGAGTCAGCAGACCTGCGAAGGCCGGCTGCCCATACCGTTGCGCGTCAGTCCCGGATTCCCACCGGGTTCCCTCGACAACGTGGCGAGCAGCACCATAGCGCCTTGACCGCCGACCTGCAACCCGGCCACGAGCGCAGACACGGTTGCGCTATGGTGCCCCGCCACAAACCCAAGGATCGGTGGACAGGGAAGCCCGGTGAGAGACCGGCGCGGGCCCGCCACTGTGACCGAGTAGACAGCCCGCCGCACGCCACGCGGCAGCCACTAGCCCCGGGGAGGGTGCTGGGAAGGCGCGACGGGAAGCTCGGAAGCCAGGAGACCTCCCTCCGATCCCTCCATCTAGACACCCTCGTGGAAAGGGGTTGCCGGATGCCACAACACAACCTGGCCAGGGTCTGCGCCACGACGCTCGAGCGCAGCGCGACCCTCTCGATAACGCTCCTGACGCTCATGCTGGCTCTCTCCGCCAGCGCCCGCGCCGCGAGCGAGGAAACGATCGACGACACGTTCCCCGCCTCGGTCACGCAGGCCGGCGTCTACGCGAATGAGGACACAGGCGAAACGCCCTCGATCTCCGCCGACGGACGGTACGTGGCGTTCGAGAGCGACGCCACCAACCTCGGCGAACAGGGTCCCCCTGGCGTGTACGAGGCGTACGTCAAGGACCTCGACACCGGAGAAGTCAAGCTCGTCAGCCGCGCCAACGGACCCGACGGCGAACCAGCCAACGAACCCGGGGAAGCCTACGGCGTGGAAAACCTCATCATCTCCGGCGACGGGCGGTATGCGATCTTCACCTCCGACGCATCCAACCTTGTGACCGGGCTGCCCCCAGCAGAAGACGAAGAACATCCATGGCACGTCTATCGCCGGGACCTACAGACCGGCGAAACCGTCCTTGTCGACCGGGTGACCGGTCCCGAAGGGGCGATCCTCAGCGAAGGCAGGCCCCACGCCGAGGGGATCTCAGAAGAAGGCCGCTACGTCCTGTTTAGAGACGACGTCGAAGACCTCGAAAAACCCTCTGGCGTGCACGAATCGGGGCTGCGGACGGTGTATGTCAGGGATCTGCAGACCGGAACGACGACCGTGGTCAGCCGTGCCGGCGGCGCCGGGGGAGAGCTCGCCAACGAAGAAAGCTTGGGCAGATCCATATCTCCCGACGGCCGCTATGTGACGTTCGAAAGCTCCGCGACCAACCTGGTGGCAGGGATGGAATCGAACACGGTCTCGCAGGTCTACATACGCGACCTACAGACCGACACAACGACCCTCCTCAGCAGGACGCCTGCCGGGGAACCCGGCAACGCAACCTCCGAAGAACCGATCCTCGCAGGCGTCGACGGCTGCGACGTGGCATTCCAGTCCGCTGCCACCAATCTCTACACCGCAGCCAAGGTGTCCGCCCCACAGATCTACCTGACGGACCTCTGTGTGACTCCCGTGAGCACCACGATCGTCAGCCGCGCCGACGGAGAAGACGGCGCACCGGTCGGCGAAAGCGGTGCGGCGACGAACCTCGGGGCCAGTGCAGACGGTCGATACATCCTATTCGAGGCAACCTTCGACGCGGACGGCACGGGCTCGGCCAGGGAAGAGCGTCTCTATGTGCGCGACCTCAGCACGGGGAGCACCATGCTCGTCGACCGCGCGAGCGGCGCCGAGGGGGAAATCGCCAACGACGAACCAGAACGAGGCGCGCTCTCAGCCGCGATCTCAGCCAACGGCTGCAGGGTCGCCTTCGCCACACGGGCGACCAACCTCGCAGAACCGGGGCCTCCGCCCAACCATCCGTTCGAGACCTACGTCCGCCAGCTCGCCCCCTGCGAACCGCCCGCCGAAGAACACCATCAAGGAGTCGAAGAAACACACGGCAGCGAAGAGCCCGGCAAAGGCCCAAACCCCGGCGACGAACAGCTCGACACCGGGGGACAGCCAGACACCACCGTCGGCGCAGCTGCTGGCGCAGGCCCAGCCAGCGCGAGCACCGAGTGCGTGGTGCCCAAGCTGCGCGGACTCGAACTGCCGGCCGTCAAGCGCGCATTGTCCGCCGCGCACTGCACGCTCGGCCGGGTCACCTACCACTACAACACCATCCCCAAAGGTGGGCTCGTCGAGCAATCCCTACACCAAGGCACCGTCCGACCAGCCGGCACGAAGATCGATATCTGGATCTCGAAGGGCCACCACCACAAACGGCGTCTCCGAGGATGACCATCCACACACCGCGAAACGGGGCGTTTGGCCTGAATGTGCCGTGTGTGGTTCTTGGCGGCCTTGGTCGCCAGGCCGCGCAAAAGCTTATGATTCCACGTGTGTGGTGGCTAATATCTTGCGCGTCAGATGGCTGACGCCGCAGTCGTGCCGTACCGGCCAGTGCGCGGCCAGTAGGCCCGATCCGATTCCGATCCCCATGCCGACCGCAACGTCGCTTGGGTAGTGAACGCCGGTGTGTACGCGCGAATAGGCAACGGCCCCTGCCAATGGCACCAGGGCCGGCGCCAGCACTGGCAGCTCAGCGCAGGCGCCGGTGACAAACGCGAACGCTGCCGCGCTGTGGCCCGACGGAAACGACGTTGACCGCGGCGTACGAATGAGCGCTGGGCGCGACCGTGAGGAGGGCCGACGTCGGCGCGCGAGCAGCTTTGCCGGGCCATTCGCCACCCCTGCTGCGATCGCGATGGCGATCAGGCCGCGTCCTGCCCCCCTCCGTCCTTGCCCCCCGCCGAACACCGCGAGCGCGCTGGCGAGCACAAGCCACAATCGCGAGTAGTTCGCTGCCCGCGTGACGGCGATGAGGGTGCAATCCAGTGCGGGTGAGCGAGCCCCAAACGAGCGCTTCATCAGTCGGCGGTCCAGTTGCTGAACGCGACGCCACATCGTCATTGAACCTTACGCCGCCCAGGCAGTGCGACACGTACAGCGCCCAGCTCCTGCCGAGCGGCAGCCGCGCGCCTGCGCGACTCACCGGCCTGCGGCTACCCGGACCAGCGCGCCCAGGTTGTCCGAGGTGAGTGCCACCGCGCGTGCCGCCGGCGACAGACCTGCGCCGCGGGGCAGCCGCACGCGCAGCGCCCCGGGTAGCGATGCGAAATGCAACGGCGGGTCCAGCACCAGCGCCTCGCCGTCGAGGCCGACCTCAACGGGGCCGCCGGAGCGGACCTCGAGCTCCCGTGCAGACCAGGCCAGCAGGCCGGGGTAGCGCCCCGCCTGGCCGACCAGCTCGAGCGCGACGAGCTTTGACACGTCTGCGCCCCGCACGCGGGCGGCCACGATGCCGAGCAGGCCCGTGTCGATCCGCTCGCGTGTGCCAGCGCCCGAGAGGTGCGTGAGCTCATACGGGTTATTCGACACCAGCACGAGCGGGGCATCGTTGCAATCGGTCCCGTCCGGGGTGGTGAGCTCGAGGTCGATCGCCTCGGCGTCTGGACCGAGCAGGTCCGGCAGCATGTCCGTCCATGTCCCGAGCTTGGCGTCGCGGTAAGCCTCGGACTGGACGACCTTCGCGTAGACGCCGAGCGACGCATTGTTGACGAACACATGGTCGTTCACGCGCGCGAGGTCGATGCGCCGCTCGACGCCGTCGGTGAACGCGTCCAGCGCACCCACGACGTCGCCCCGATCCAGGCCGAGGTCAAGCGCGAAGTGGTTTCGCGTTCCTGCCGGGATGCAGACGTGGGCAACGTCGCGTCGTGCGGCGACTGTCGCCACTAGCGCCTGCGACCCATCGCCTCCAGCCATTCCGATGACCTCCGCACCCCGCGCGATGGCGCTCTCGGCGAGCTCGAGCAGATCGTCGCCCGGCTCGAGGACGATCGGCTCGATGCCTCGCCGCCGAGCCTCCCCAGCGAGATCGAAGCGCTCCGCCTTTCCGCCGCCCGACTTCAGGTTGATGATCAGCGCCCCAGAGCCGGCGGCACCCACCGGCACGACCGCGGCAGCCATCCTTCCGAGCGCCGCCTCCCCAGTCCGCCCCAGTGCGTAACGCCCGGTCAACCCGAACAGGGCGAGCAACAGGAGCAACACGGCCAGCACCAGCAGTCCCTGCCAGTGGGTTGCGAGCACCACGATCAGGCCGGCTCCAGCGAGCACCGCGAGCACCGCGCCGAGGGCGCGCAGCGCGCCACGCTCCGTCAAGGCGAACCAGATGGCGGCGTTCGCCAACAGGACGAGCCCGACCGCGAGCACGGCGACGGGGACGTCACCCGCCAGCGCGACGGCGGCCACCACGGCCATTGCGGCGGGCGTGATGAGCGCGACGATTGCGGCGATGCGCCGCAGCCCTGGGCGCCGCACGGCCCAGCCTCCTCGAGGAGTCATCGACGTTCTGGGCATGTTAGCCATGTTCTCAGACCCGGTCCGCTGCATCGGGCTCCTCGTTCAGCCCTGCCCTCAGCCTCGTTGGGCGCCTGCACCCGGCCGGGTCGGCTGCCTGGCTTTGGCGACCCTCGAGGGTCTAGGATCTGTAGGTCGGCTTCAGCCGAGGACGGCACCCTCGAGACCACCCGACGGCTCGATATCGGGCAGCCGCAGCATTCGGAACGAGTTGAAGAGCCCGAGCCCGCTCGCCAGGATCGGAACGAGCAGGGCAACCTGCAAGGCAAAGCCGACTATCTGCTGAAACCAGGCCAGAAACCGTCTCCTCGGTTGCACTTTTGGTTGCACTTTTTTCGTATATCCAGGAGCGTTTGGGCGACCGCGCCCTGCTGGCCGTCGCGCTGACCCGTGATCTCCCCTCGTCCCCTGCCCCAACAGACAGCATCAGTCGGTGTCTTGCTGACGTACTCGGGCCGGCATACCAGGCGTAGAGATCTGGGTCTACACCGACACCCTCCGCAACCCGCTCGGTGCGCTCTAGCCCTCTCTCGAGCTCAGACCGCGTGTGGCAGGACCCCCGCTTCCGCGTGATTGCGAGCGCGGCGGTGGACGGCGCTCGCGCTCCTGCCTGAGACGATTTCCGAGCGCGTCGTCCGACGATTGACGCGCGCGCTTACGCAGGCGCGTGCGGATGCCGTGAAGGCCTTTGACTATGCTCGCCCGGCGGCGAGCAGGACCAGATTCGAAAGTCTCACCGGTTCGCCATCTCCGGCCGCCTCCCGGATGGCCTCGGTTATGGCGGCCCAGGTCTCGTCCTGCACCTCCTGGGGGTGCGGAGCGATCATCGCCGTGATTGGCGGGGCGATCTCCCCGATGAAGGTGGTGAACTCCTCGGGCGACTGCCACTCAAAGGTGACCTCGGCCTCCTCAACCTCCACATTCGAGAAGCCGGCCGCTTCCAGCAGGCCGCCCAGCGCCTGCGGCGTCGGACGCGAGAGCGGACCGGGTGTTCCCGGCGGCGGGGGCGGGACCTGGAGGCGCTGCATCGCGGTCCGCATTGGAATAGCTAGGAACGGGACGCGATCCGGCGATCCCCACGAACTGATCGCTATCCGCCCGCCGGGCTTTAGGAAGCTGCGGATACGAGCCGCGGCAGCCTCCGCGTCGGGCTCGAAGATGATCCCCCAGCGTGAGAGCGCGGCATCAAAGCCAGCCTCCGGGAAGTCCAGAGATGCCGCATCCGACTGAACGAACTCGATGTTTTCGAGCCCGGCGGCAGTGGCGCGCTCACGGCCGAACGCGATCATCTCGGCAGAGATATCGGTAGCCAGCACGGCACCCTCGGCCCCAGCCGCTCTGGCTGCGGTCAGCGATGGCTCGCCGTAGCCGGCGGCCACGTCCAACACTCGGCTGCCGAGCTCGACGCCGGCCAGCTCGACCAAGCGCTCGCTGACTCCACTCGCCGCCCGGTCGATCAGCTCCGACCATCTGCGCCAGCCAGTCGCAGCGCTGTTCCACTGATGCCGCTGTCCGTCTCGAAACTCGACGGCATCAACTGTCTTGGACTCCATGCTCACCTCCCAGTCGAGCGCTCCACCCTACACCTTCTGAGCCCAGGCCCAGGCGCGGATGGGTCGGTCTGAGGGGACCGTCCGCGGCGAATGGCTCGAAGCTCCGCTCCCCACCACTTCCGCGTGCAGCTTGTGTCCGAGGCGCCGTATGATCAGCCTGTCAACAAAAGGGGGCCGTTTTGTCGTCCACCGTATCGGATTCCGAGCTGAAGGCGCGTCATCGCGCGATGTGGGCGTCGGGTGATTACCCGGATATGGTCGAGACGTTCCTGCTCCCGCTCGGGCCGCGCCTTGTCGAGGCATGCGGCATCGGCGCCGGCAACGTCGTCTTGGATGTAGCAGCCGGGACGGGCAACGCCTCGATACCGGCGGTGAAGGCTGGCGCGCAGGTCACCGCCAGCGACCTGACACCCGAGCTGCTTGAAGCAGGCCGCGCCCGCGCGGAGAGCGAAGGGTTGGTTCTCGACTGGGTGCAGGCCGACGCCGAGCACCTGCCGTTCGAGGACGAGTCCTTCGACGTCGTAATCTCCTCGATCGGTGCGATGTTCGCGCCTCACCACCAGGATGCCGCTGATGAGTTGGTTCGTGTGTGCCGTCCGGGTGGCACGATCGGGCTGCTGAGCTGGACACCTGAGGGTATGGTCGGCGCGTTGTTTAGGACGATGGGGCCATTCGTTCCTGCGCCTCCACCGGGTGTTCAACCGCCCCCGCTGTGGGGCAGCGAGGAGCATCTGAGTGAGCTGTTCGGTACACGCGTTGACTCTCGCACGCTGAAGCGGGATGTGCTGGAGGTTACGGCCTTCGAGAAACCTCGCGAGTTTGGTGAGCACTTCAAAGCACGGTATGGCCCGACGGTCGCCGCCCAAGCAAATGCGCGCCTGACCGGACGCGAGGCAGAGCTCGACGCGGCACTGAACGAGTTCTGCGACGAATGGAACCGTGGCACACCCGATAACGCGCGCTTTGAGATGGAGTATCTACTCACGGTTGGTACGCGGGCGTGACGACGTGGTTGCGCGGCAACGGGGATGGCAATCCACCGATGGGGCCACTCAGCCGGAGAAGCACAAGCGTCGGTGGTGGGCCGTGCCCGTGGGCGCAGGCCCCGTTCCGGCTATCAGATCTTCTCGATTGAGCCAGCGCGCACCAGCGCACCGGTCTCCTCGCCGCGCGCACCGGCACGGTAGGCACTGTCCCTTGACGTGGGTAGCTCGTGCTAGCCGGGGTTCGTGGCCGCGACGATCCAGACGGCTCCGCGGCCGACTATGGAGCCGTCGGGCTTCTGCCAGGCGCCGTAGTGGTCCCTCAGGGCCTCGGCGATCTCGCCCCTACGGCTCTCCCCGTACTCGCCGTTCAGGCGGATCAGCTCGGCGCCGGGTCCGATCGCGAGCAGGGAGTCGATCGCTTCGTTCATGTCCGCACCCATGAAGTAGTCGAAGTCGCGCTGATGCAACTCGATCTCGTCGAACCCGGCGGCCTCGAGAATCCCGCGGGTGGTCTCGGGGTTACCGAGCGAGAATGGCCCGGGCCCGCAGGTGTCAGCCACGTACTCGTCAGGGCGCGAGAGGAACCGCTCAACGACCTGCTCGGTCTCCGCCCAGAGCGGGCTTTCGGCCTTGCGGCGCCAGCAGACCTTCGCGAGCATACCGCCGGGCTTGAGCGCGCCGCGGATCGCGCGCATAGCCGGGACCGGTGCGGCGAAGAACTGCGTTCCCATGCGCGAGAAGGCGTAGTCATAGATCCGATCCCACTCAGCCGTCTGCGCATCGGCGGTCTCGAACGCGATGTTCTCGACCCCCGCCTCGACGGCCTCGCGACGGGCGTCCTCGATGAACCGCGGCGAAGAATCGGTGCCGAGCGCGAAGCCTCCCGGCCAGACGAGCTCAGCCAGCCGCCGAGTCGTCTCGCCGAAGCCGCACCCGATGTCGATGCAGCACCCACGCTCGGGCGGCGGAAAGAGCTCGAAGACCTCCTCGGTGACCTCTGTCAGCGCGCCCACGAACACCTTGCGGTTCGACTTCCACCGCTCATACAGGACGGTGTTCCATGCACGCACCGCTTCCTCGTTGGCGACCGCCACCGCACCCGCACCCGCACCCTGCTGTTGCATCATCGGCTGATACTACACCTCAATCGCCCCTCCGCAGAGGGGGGCCATCCCTTCTGTGGCAGTGGATAGGCGAGGAAGATGCCACCATCTTCAGCTTATTGAACAGGGCAACCGGAACTACCGGACCCACCCCTACGTGAGGTCAGGCCCGAGAGGAAAACCACTAGTGGTTCGTCCTTCAGTTCGCTGGTTTATGCGTCGAGGACCTTGCCTGTGTAGGTCCAGTTGATGGTTTGGCGGTCTGGTTGTAGGTCTCGATGAATGCGAGCATCTGCTCGGCGAGGTCTTCCTCGCTGAAGAAGATGCCGTGCTTGAATAGCCGTGAGCAGATCGTCGTTGCGGCCGAGGTGACAGTCACCTCCTCTGATTCCACGCATCTCGCAGCGATGATCACCGCTGCGTGCGAGAAGCTGCACGCCGCCGGGATCACCACACCACCAGATGTCGTGGTAGCCGACGCCGGCTACTGGAACCGCTCACACATCGAGCATCTCGTCAACCAAGGCATCCAAACGCTCGTCTGCCCAGAGGCACTCAACCGCGCCACACCACGGCCCGGGCGCGACGGCGGCCTATACGCGTTCATGCGCCGCGCCCTCGAAAGTGAGGCCAGCCACGCGCTCTACAAGCAGCGCCAGGCGATTATCGAGCCAGTCTTCGCACATATCAAGCACAACCGCCGCGCGGACCGCTTCCAGCGCCGCGGTAGAGGTGCCTGCCGCTCAGAGTGGCGCCTGATCACCGCCACCCACAACCTCCTGAAGCTCCACAGGCACCAGACAGCGCCCGCGGCGACCTGAAACGGCCCGAGCGGGCCTCAAGAGCCGACTACCGACCACCACCCATGGGCCACCGCCACACCGCAAACAGCCAATCCAACAACCCCCGGACATTTACGCGACAGCCTCGACAACGAACAGCAGCACCACACGCACGCGGACGGCGCGAGTGCTTTCGCGTGGGAGCACTCGTCATCGCTGCGGCGACGCCCGAGCCCGCGGCCGGTAGCCTGACACTGCGGTGGGCACCACCTGGGACGCACTCACGTACGACCGATAGCTGTATGGACCGTGCGGCCACCGGCGCACGCGAGCACGTGCGCGCAGATCAGCGAGCCTCGGAGAGCAGGGCCCGCGTGGTTGCACTGCTGGTTGCACTTTTGGTACGCCCCGACGCACGTTGACGTGCCTCAACGGGGTGAATTGCCCTGGCCAGAAGCCCACAAAACGGGGCGTTTGGCCTGCATATGGCTGTTTTCTGGAGCGGGAGACCGAGGAATCGAACCTCGAGCAGGGGTTTTGGAGACCCCCATGTTACCGTTACACCAGTCTCCCTGGGACCCAGGATTGTAGGAGCCCAGCGCTCCCCGCGAGGTCCCCACGGGCGCGCGCCTCCGCACCGGCGCCCCGCGCCCCCGCGCATAGGAGGGCACCGGCGCCGAACGGACGCCCGTACGACCGACGATGAGCCACCTGGCGAAGGGCTAAAGCTCGTGGCGGTCCCTGTCGAGAGGAGGCCAGACGAGCTAACGGCACTTGTGATGATCGATACTAAACTTCTCCGCCGGTGGCGAGCGCCGCGTGGGCCGCTCGGGCGAAGCCATGCCCGCCGCGAGGGCCCCGCGGGGGATCGCAGAGGGCTCGCCGGCGAGGAGGGCCTCACGCTAATCGAAGTGATGGTCAGCGCGCTGATGGTGGGGTTCATCGCGATCGCGACCTTCAACGGCCTCACCGTCGCCACCGACGCGACCGCGAGCGAGCGCTTCCACGACCAGGCGTCGCTGCTGGCCGCACAGTCCCAGGAGTCGCTGCGCAGCGACTCGGCCGCCACGCTCGACGCGATCGAGGAATCCGCCCACGTCTACACGCAGACGATCGGCGGCGAGACGTACACGATCAGCCAGAGCGATAAATGGGTCCAGGACGCCAACCAGAACGCCAGCTGCAGCGCCACCGGCAAAGAACACTCCAACGCGGCCGGCAACTATCTGCAGATCCACACCAGGATCACATGGCCGCAGCAGCTCGCCAGCGGCGCGCACGCGCTCGAACAGTACAGCATCATCACGCCCCCGGACGGGTCGGGCCTGGAAGTCAACGTGACCAACGGCCTGATCCCCGAAAAACCGGTTGCCGGCGTGACCGTGAAGGCCGGCGAAGCGGAATCCACCACCGGCGAAGCGGGCTGCGTGATCTTCGGCGGGATCCCCGCCACCAGGGTCAACGTGGAAGCCTTCAAGATCGGCGATGTCACCCGTGAAACGGGCGCCATCAGGAAGGACTTCCCCGAACTGCTGGTCGTCCCGAACCTCACCACCCAGGTGCCGGTGACGCTCAACCAGGGAGCGGCGATCACCGCCGAATTCACCCACGAAGGCAAAGCGGTCACGGGCGACACATTCGTCGCGAGCAACGCCAAGCTGGAACCCTCGCCCGACTTCGAGGTCGGCAGCACTCAGTTTGGCTCCTTTGGCAAAGAAGGCGAATACGACGCGCTGCCAGCCGGCACAGGGTCCACACCGTACACGCAAGCCAAGGAAGCATACCTGGCCACGGCCAAGACCCCGATCAGCACCGTCTACTACCCCTCGGGTGACCTCTTCCCCTACGAAAGCGCCTGGACGGCGTACGCGGGAGACTGCGCCGAAAACAACCCAGAAGTCGCCGACCCGAGCGCATTCCCCGCGAACTCAGATCCGAGCGTCGCCCTCACGCCCGGCGAGGACGCCACAGTCAAGGTCCCCACGTCCTATGTGCTGCTGAATGCGTACAGCGGCACCAAGAGCGTCCCCGGCAGCCTCGAAGGCACATCTCGACCGGTCAAGATCACCAACAACGCATGCGCGTCCTCGAAAACTCCGGACAATGCGTCAGCTTTCAGCACGATACACCTACAGAACACGACCATTGAAAACATCACCACGGGTGTCAAACCCGGACACCTGGAAGCTCCGTACCAGCCGTTTGGCAAGGTCGTCGGCACCACGCAACCGTTCAAGTTGTGCCTCTGGGACGAAAAAGAAAAAAGAACCTACACGGCGGAATATGCAAATGAAACGATAGCCGGTTCCGAAATCAATCTCTACTTGAAAGAACCTGTCGGCGAATTCGAAAGCACCCCAGGGCACAAAGTCAAGGTCAAAGAAGCTACAACCGACACATGCTGACCAACCGCCCCCACCCCACCATCCTAAATGCCCGCAAGGGGCACCGAACCACGCCCACGGTCCCCGCCCGCGAAGGGCCAATCTCCCCCTCGGCCCCCACCAGCCCACCGCGTGCGCGCCGACTCAGCCTCGCCGACGAGCGCGGCTTCAGCTTGATCGAACTGCTCGTCGCGATGATAAGCGGCGTCGTGGTCTGCTTCGCGCTGTTCGCGATCCTCAACATCACCTCCGACCAGACGTCGCGCCTGACCAACTACGCCCAGGCCACCCAGCAGGGACGGCTCGCGATGACCAAGATCGTCAACGCGCTGCACTCAGCCTGCGTCACCAACGGCTTCGCCCCAATCCTGACGAACAGCGGCGAAAGCGAACTGCGGTTCATCAACGCCTACAGCGAAGAAGCCGTGATCCCGGAAAGCCAGTTCAACGAGCAGAAGATCGTGTGGAACAAAGCCACCGAAACGCTGACCGACTACACGTACCCGGCCACCAAAGAAATCAGCTGGCCCAACTTCGAATACTCCTCGACGGCCAGCCCCTCCGCCGGTGTGCTGCTCGCGCGCAACGTGACCCAGACCGAAACGGGCGGCAAAAAGGTCCCGATCTTTCAGTACTACGCCTACACCGCCGAATCCAGCGAAAGCGCCACCACGGGGCTGAACACGCTCAGCAACAAACCACTCGAAGTGCCGCTCACCGAAAAAACCGCGCCGACCGCCTCCTCGGTGTTGATCACCTTCAACGCCGGCCCCAACGAGGGCACGACCGCGATCGGGGCTCAGGGGAAAGGCGTGAGCGCCGGCGAGCAGACCCAGGTGACGCTCTCCTTCACCGTACCCATCTCCAACGAAAAAGACGTGGACGCACCATGCCAATGAAATCCACACACACGACTCGCCCGCTTGGGGCTCACCGCCGACTTGCCGCGCAGGCCCACGGCCCACTCGCCGCACAGGCCCGCCAACTCACCGCGCGGGGCAACGACCGGTTCGCCACCCGGGCCCGCGGCCGACTTGCCGCGCAGGACGGCTTCACGATGCTGGTCGCGCTCGGCGTGATGCTCGTCTGCTCGCTGCTGGTGGCCGCCGCCTTCGACGCGGCCAACGGGGACATCGACCTATCCCACAGGGACAACCTGCAGAAGCAGGCGTACTACGCCGCGCTCGCGGGCGTCCAGGAGTTCGAGTACCACCTGCAGGCTAACCCCGACTACTGGCAGACGTGCTCCTCGCCCGCCAATACGGTGCCCCAGGAAGCAAACGAGCACTATGAAGTCAAGCTGCTCGTGGCGAGCACAGCCCCGGAAGGGACCAAAGCGTGCAGCACAACGAGCCCGTTCGCGAGCATGATCCAGTCCTCGGGCTCGAACGCGAACACCTTTCGCATCGAGTCGATCGGCACCGCCGGCAAAGCGGGGACCTCGAGCTACGCGACCCGCTCGATCGTGGCGACCTTCCACGTGGTGGGCTTCCTGAACTTCATCTACTTCACCCAGTATGAAGACGGCGACCCCAACCTGTATGGGGGACCGGCGGCGTGCGAAAACTACCTTCCCAAGCGGGAATCGCTCAAAGTCGAGAATGAATGCGTGACGATTGTGTTCGCGGACGGCGACACGGTCGAAGGCCCGATGCACACCGACGACGCGACCGACATCTGCGGCAAAGCGTACTTTGGGCGCAAAGGACACAACCCTCCCGACACGATCCAGATGAACTACGGTGTCTACTCCACCTGCGGTGGCTCGGAAGGGGTCTTCTACAACTCCAACGGCAAAGAACCCACAGTCGGCCCCGAACTGCTCACCCCCGAAGGCGATACGAGCCTCGGGACGTACGTCAAAGAAGGGGGAGAGGAATTCGTGGGCTCCACGCACATCGTGCTCAACGGCACGGAAAGCACGATGACCGTGACCAACTCGAAAAACGAAACCAAAGTGGAACCGTGGCCGGAAAACGGCCTCGTGTACGTCCGCGCGAGCACGAACTCGAGCGAACCGTGCGATTACACCTTCAAAGACTCCCCGACGGAAACCGACGACGCCACTGAGGTCGGAAAAGAAACCCACTGCGGCGACGTGTACGTCAAGGGCACCTACAGCAAGCCACTCACGATCGCCGCCGAAGAAAACGTGACGATCAACGGCAACATCTACCCGACCAGTGTCGCGGGCAAACTGGGAACCGAACCGAGCGGCACCGCCACCCTCGGCCTGATCGCGGGCCGCTACGTGCGCATCTACCATCCAATCACCGGACCGGTCACCAGCACGGACTGCAGCAAAGCCAGCAACAACGAAGAAGAATCGCTGAAGAGCCCCTGGATCTACGCCGCGATCCTCTCGACCAACCACTCGTTCGCCGTGGACAACTACGAATGCGGCAATGGCCTCGGCGACCTCAACGTCTACGGGGCGATCGCCCAGCGCTTCCGCGGCATCGTGGGGATCGTCGGCGGCAGCGGCTACGTCAAGAACTACAAATACGACGAACGCCTCGCGGTGGACGAGCCCCCGTACTTCCTCAACCCGATCAACGCCGGCTGGGAGGTCTCGCGCGAGACCGCGCCTAGCGGAGGGTAGGCTGGCGCGCGGCAGCCTCAATGCCGCGCAGTAGGACTCCGGGGGGCAGCTCCAGCGCGCGGGCGAGCCGCAGGAGGGTGCGGAGGTTGGGGTTGCGCTTGCCGCGCTCGAAGACGGAGATCGCGGCGCGGTCGACGTGGGCGTCGTTGGCGAGCGCTTCCTGGGAGGTGCCGGCACGTTCGCGCGCCCAGCGTAAGTTGACGCCGAAGCGGGCCGCGGGCGAGAGCTCCTCGCCGGAGCTCCGCGGCCCCCGCGCAGGGCAGTCGGCAGGACCGATCCCCCGCAGCAGCGCCGCTGGCTTGATACCAACTGCGCCGGCGACGCGGACAATCGTCGAGAGGTCGGGAGCGCGCTCGGCGCGCTCGAGGAAGCTGACGGCCGCGCGATCGAGGCTGGCGCGCTGGGAGAGGTCGATCTGGGAGAGCTCCGCCTCCCTCCGCGCGTGGCGCATGTTCTCGCCAAACCGCACCAACTGTTCGTCCAGCTCGCGGTCTCCAGTGCTTCGCATGAGCCCATACTCTTGAGTTGACTACAGAAAGACCACTGCTCAAACACGAGAGAAACGTCACGCGCGCCGATGGTCATGGGAGAAGCTCCAAGTGGTGACCAACAGTTGGTAAGCGACCTCGATCGAGCGTCGTGTCCTACGACCCATCGAGTGCCGTCCAGGGGGAGGCACCACAGACCACTCGACTGCCCAACGCGGGCGACTCGACTGCCACCCCTGCGTGTGGTGCGGCGGCGATCGATCCTCGGAGGCCTCCGACGCAGGCCTCCAGGCCGTAGCACGGGCTCGGCGACCCTAAAACGCCGAACGAGTGGTGCGGCGGGTGGGATTCGAACCCACACGCCCTTGCGGACAGGGCCTTTTGAGGGCCCCGCGTCTACCGTTCCGCCACCGCCGCACGCGGTGCCTTCAATATAGAGGCGGCTCAGCCTCCAGGCTCACGCGGGGTGAGGAGCCGCGTCGCCGTAGTCCCCGCCACGGGGCGGAGGGCGGCGCGCCTCACGCTCCACGTTCCACCCCTGGGAGAAGCCGCGCATCGCGAAGACCACGAGGAGGGCCTGCACCGGGATCACGAGCAGCGTAAGGAGGCCGAGCAGACCGGCACCAAGGGGGGGCTGGGCGAAGCCGGTCTTGTCGCGGTCGAACCACCCGGGAGCGGCCACGAGGGCGAAGGTGCCGAGCAGCACCGCAAGCGCGGCGGCGACCGGCAGCACACCCCGGTTCCAGCGACCCGCGTAGAAGGCGAGCAGCAGGTAGACGAGGACGAAGAACAGCTGGATCGCGACCGGCCCCGCCCCTTCGAGGGTTTCCAGGCCGCCAAAGGTGATCGTGAGTACGAGCGCGGCGCTCGCGAGCAGCAGCACGATCACCGTGGCGCGTGTGGCGCGCACGACCGGCTTGTCGCGGTTGGGATGCGTGATGACGACGTCCGTCTGCGCAGTCGCGGCCAAAGGGTCGAGCATGGTACAGAGCACCATACAATCTCCTGCGGTCCCCGTGCGCGAGCATGACCTCCAGCGCGGCGCAGGCGCAGCGCGGGCGTGGTGGAACTGGCAGACACGCCGGCCTTAGGAGCCGGTGGGGGAGACCCCTTGGAGGTTCGAGTCCTCTCGCCCGCACTAAAGAAAAGCCCTGCAAACAAGCGGTATTGAATCGTGAGCGCCGCTGGCAGTCTCAACGGCAAACCGCCGTGGGTAACACTCGTGGGTAACAAACGGCGGGGCTACCGCAACCGCTGGGGGCCGGGGTCGTCGAGCAGCTGAGCCTCGATCTTCGGCCTGATGTAGAGCCTGCGACGGCCGATCTTGACGCTGGGAAGCAAGCCTCGCCGACCCCAGTCCGCGATCGTCGAGACCGGCACGTGCAGAAGGTCTGAGACCTCGCTGACGGTCATCACGTCGGTGGCGGTGAGGCGCTGGCGGCCAACCGAAGGGTCCGGGTGACGCGCTTCTCGTGGTTGGGCGCTCATCGCTCGATTCCTGGCGCGTCGCGGGTTGGCTCGCGGTTGAGATGCCGGGCTGCTCTGCCGAGCGCGTGGAGCGGGGATGGGACGAGCCGGTGTGTGAGGTGGAATCCGGGCCCCCAGTCCGGGTCCGCCAGCTCTCGGTGGGTGAGGGATGGTGTTTGCCGTCGGCTGATGCGGAGCTGTTGCGCGAGGCGCATGACGCAGCGCTCGTCTTGGCCGTCGATGCCGAGCTCGTCGCGGGCGAGGAACCACTCTGTTGCCTGCCGTGCCCGGGTCGCTTGGACGTAGGCGCTCTCCTTGCTCGTCTGCCAGCCGCCGGTCAGCACGACTGACCGGTCCACTGTTGCGCCTTGCTGGCGGTAGACATGCTGGGCGTAGGCGAGACGCAGGTTCTCGAGGTCTTTGCCGGCGAGCTGCAGCTCACGCCCGGAGCCGTCCAGCGTCAAGGTCAGGTTGTTGTTCTCCCCGACCTTCGTGACCTCCGCTCGGGTCCCGTTCTCGACCCGCGGGAGTCCGCGTGGGTGGTGTTGCGCGGTGAAGGTGATTAGGTCGCCTTCTCGGAGCCCGTAGTGCTGGTGGGGTAGCTGGATCTCTTGGTGGCCGAGTTCGCCGCGCTCTGCTCGCAGGTGCTGGGCGCGGGCGTTGAGCCGGTCGATCTCCACGTTGGAGCTGTCGGCGATCAGCGCGACGGAGCGGATGTCGCGTGTCTTGGTGAGCTCTGCCCACCGCTGTACGGCGGCCTCGCCGGCTTGCTGGCGGTCGTCCATGAAGAACAGCTGGCCCTCGGCCTGGTAGTGCGCCATCGCCTTCTCTGGCTCCCCGCGTCGCAATGCGGCCCATGCTTGGCGCTCGGCGGGGTCGCTGGTGCGGTGGATGTCCTGGAGTTCGGCGGAGCGGGCGTGTGCGGTTAGCCGGTCGAACATGCCGCCTGGTCCGATGGAGGGGAGCTGCTTTCCGTCACCGACCGCGACGAGCTTCGCGCCGGACTGCTCGATGAGGCGAGTGAGGGCGTCCAGGCGTCGGTGGTCTGCCATCCCGGCCTCGTCCAAGAACACCGTCGTGTTCGGCCCGATCCTCACGGTGCCAGCGTTGGCCCTGGCGATGAGAGCATCGATCGTGGACGCGCGTCCCTCCAGTGCGGGGATGGCTTCTCCGAGTCGCTCTGCGGTGGATCCGGACACGGCGACCCCGATCGTGTGGTGCCTGGCGTGTTTCTCCGCCCGGGCGGCCATGTCGATGACGACGCCCTTCCCGGTGCCGGCGGGGCCGATGAGGACCGCGAGGCGCTCATCGCCCGTGATCGCTCTGAGGGCCGCGGTCTGCTCCGGGGTGGGTGCTCCGGCGAGCTGCTCTGCGACCTCGCCGATCGCCCGCTTGCGTGAACGCTCGCCGACATCCCTGCCACCGGGGGCGGCGAGCTGCTGGGCGCGGCGTTCGATCGCCTGCTCCTGCGCACGCACAGCCAACGTCGTCATCCGTCCGCCCTCCAATGTCAGGACGCGGCGGTCACGGACCATCACCTTAGCGACGTCGAATGCGTGCTCGGGGGACATCTCTCCGGCGGCCTGCTCCAGCACGACGGTCCGCAGATCCTTCGCGTCGAACAGCGCGTGATGCTCGACCAGCCGCGCCTCGACACGATCCTCCAGGGCTCGCTCCGGCTTGGGGCGCTCGGGGCCGGCGAGGAGCTGCAGCGCCTCCCACGGCCCGAACGAGTGCTCACGCCCGGTCTGACGCCACACACGCTCCAGATCGGTCCGGGTCGCGAGGGCCTTCGCCCGCCGGTTCTCCAACGCCAGATCGCGCAGCTCACCGCGCTTGGGCTCACGACCCGTTCTTGCCCTGAAACGCTCCGCGGCCCGTGCGACCTCGCGGGAGCGGCCGGAGAACGCCTCACGCAAACCCTCCGGGACACCTGCGAGCTCGAAGTACTTTCCGTCCTTGCCGGTGGCCTGCTGGATCTCATAGCCGCGCTCTGCGAGCTCGTGCGCGAGCGCAGCCCGGTAGTGAGCACCCAGCTCACGAGCAGAACGAAACACCGGCCGAGACCATGTCGCGACCAGGCGGTCATCCTCACGGACGACACCGGTGATCACGACATGGCTGTGCAGCTGCGG
Source organism: uncultured Solirubrobacterales bacterium (assembly GCA_963706545.1). Taxonomy (GTDB): domain Bacteria; phylum Actinomycetota; class Thermoleophilia; order Solirubrobacterales; family Solirubrobacteraceae; genus Palsa-744. Next base: position 2,745,521 of record OY970161.1, on the reverse strand, counting down.
ATCAGGAGCCTTCCCGCCGGCCACCCCGCGTGCGGTGGTGTGCTGGTACTCCGCGGCGATCAGATCCTTCGCGGGCTCCTCAACCATCTGGCCGCTGTAGCGGCGCCGGACCACGGGAACGTGCTCGCGCATATACCTCACGGTCTGCTCAACCGCGCTCGCATGCGCGGCTTCGATTTCCTGACGCTGCCAAGGTTCCGCGAGCGCCCACACAGTCGAGACGGACTTCGGGGCGCTGAACGTCACATCGATCCCGCCGCCCCGACCACCGCCTGCCCCCTCCGGGCGGAGGAATCTGCCTGTCCCGGGGTGCCGGCCCTCCATCAACGCGATGAAATCCCCACCATCCACTGGACCGTCCGGGTCGGTCCCGAGACGGGCCATGGTCTCGGGATCGGCGAGCCAGCGGCCCGGGGACTGCGTGAGCTCCCCGTCAGGGGTGAGGTAGTAGTCCCCGCGCTCAGGCGCGATCGTCTTGGCCTCCAGATACCTGGCGTACCCGCCGCCCCTGGCGGCACCGATGCTCGACGCGCTCACCACACCGGTTAATGAGCGCGAACGCCCAGTCGCGGCCAACAAATCTCGAAATTGCGTCTCTCCACACCGGTTCATGACCCCAAACACCCCAAACCGGCCACGAACTTCACCGCCACGCGCGCCAAACGACCCCTGCCACGGCCGTCCGACCACCGCCAAGACCACCGACCAAAGCCTCACCGCGACAGCCCACCCGTCGCAACGAGCCAACAACAAACAGCCCAGGCAGACTACGGGTATGAAATGCGGCTTGGGCCTTTTGTCCGGTGGCGATCGTAGGGTCGTTTGACCGGGACAGGGGCTTCGTGGGAAGGACGCTTGTGGGCAGGCCGCCGTGCATCTGGGCTGAGAGCCCGTCAATGACTAGATGGCCGCCCCTGCGACTCACCCGGGTGGGCTGAGAGCCCGTATCCGTAGTTGTCGCTGCCCGCGGTGCCTTCCATTTCATAGATCCAGCTGGTGAAGGGAGCGTGCCGTGCGGTTTTTCGGTTTGGATGTGCACCTCGATTTCTGCGAGGTCGCGGTCGTGCAGGACGGGAAGGTCTCTCGGGTCGGTCGGATCGAATCGACCCCGGAGGCGATTCGGGAGTTCGCGGCGGGCCTGAACGGGCAGCGATCAGGTGGTGTTGGAGGCGAGTTGCGGCGCGATGATGATTGCCCGGCTGTTGGAAGAGAGCGACGTCGGCGGGGTGGTGGTGTGCAATGCCGCCGAGACACGCGCGATCTCTCACGCGCGTGTGAAGTCCGATCGCTTTGACGCGGCGATGCTCGCCAAGCTCCTCTCGGCCGGGATGCTCAAGGCGGTGTGGGTGCCCGACGAGGCGACGAGCTCGCTGCGTCGGCGCGTCGCTCGGCGTGCTGGGCTGGTGAGGGCCCGGACCCGTGTGAAGAACGAGGTGCACGCGGTCCTCGCGCGCTGCCTGCTCGGCCGCCCGCCGGTCAGCGACCTGTTCGGGAAGAAGGGCCGGGTTTGGCTCAAAAAACAGGAGCTGCCCGGTGAGGAGGCCGAGACCGTCGCGAGCTGCCTGCGCCACATCGACTTCCTCGGCGAGGAGATCGCGGCACTGGACCGGGAGATCGCGCGGCAGTCGCTCGCGTTCCCCGGCTTCGGGCGGCTGCTGACGATCCCCGGTGTCAACGTCGGGACCGCCGCGGCGGTGATCGCCGCGGTCGGGGACATCACGCGCTTCCCGAGCGCCGGGCAGCTCGTCGCGTATCTCGGATTGAACCCGAAGGTCCGCCAGTCCGGGTCTGAGCCCGCTCGCTATGGGCACATCTCAAAGCGCGGTGACCCGCAGGCCCGCTCGATGCTGGTCGAGGCCGCGTGGATCTCGATCCGAAGCCCCGGACCGCTCAAGGCGTTCGGGGAGCGAGTCCGTGCGCGTCGCGGCGCACAGATCGCAGCGGTCGCGGTCGCCCGCAAGCTCGTCGTGCTGTGCTGGCATCTGCTCACCAAGGACCAGGACTACGCGTTCGCGCGCCCCTCGCTGACCCGGCAGAAGACACGCCGGCTGGAACTGGCCGCTGGCGCGCCGCAGCTGCCTCGCGGCCGGAAGCAAGGGGCGCCCGTCAGCGGCGCTAACGCGAGTCAGCGTGCGGCCGAGCGCGAGCTGCAACACCAGGCCGAGCTCGCCTACCGGCGCCTGATCGATGACTGGCGCACAACGGCACCAAAGGGTGGTGCGGGCGCGACACCGGGGCGCGCATCTCAAAAGCCCAAAGAGGGCAAAGCCGCGCGGCAGGCCACAAGCCCCTGACGCCTGCGCTTCGCTACGTCAGTCACCCGCACCACCGCAAATCATTCCACTCCGAAGCACCCGGCGCCACCCCCGCCGCCGAGGCTCCCCCCTGCACCAGCACACGCCCGCCGGCACGACAAGCGGCCAAGTACGCACGACAAGCGGCCAAGTACAGACCATATGCACTGTGATGCTTTCGCACAGCGATTGCTGTGTCGTGTGAGGTGTTGGCGGCGGGTGGTCGCTGTGTTGTCAACGTTCCCCCGCGGGGGAACGTCGGGCCTGGTGTTCAGGCTGGCTCCCGGTGGCGATGGACGTGACTCCCATATGCACTGGCCCCGTGTGTTGCGCGGGTGCCTTTCAAGCCGATTTGTCCGTCTTTTGCTGCCGGTCCCGGCCTGGCCGCCGCTGGTGGCCTGATCAGAAGCCTGTCCGCCCCGGAAGTCCCCGGGGCGTGACTCATCACAGTCCTGCCCTTCGCGGTTCCTATTGCCCAGGCCGAGTACCGACAGTCAAACCCCCAGAACAAGGAGGTCGTATCCCATGCTGGCAGACCAAGCCGACCATGTGCTCGGCGTCGATACGCACCGCGACTCGCTGAGCGCCGCAGTTCTCGCAGCAGACACCGCGGTCGTGCAAGGACAGACCACCGTCGCCGCGAACGAGCGGGGCTACCGGCGGCTGCTGCGCTTCGCGCGGGAGAAAGCCCCCGGGCGCCGTGCGTGGGCGGTCGAGGGCACCGGCAGTTACGGCGCCGGGCTCACCGCGTTCCTGCATGGCCAGGGAGAGCTCGTGCTCGAGGTCGACCGTCCTCGCCGGCCGGCCCGCCGTGACCACGCGAAGTCTGATGAGCTGGACGCGATCCGCGCGGCACGCGAGGCACTCTCCCGGGAGCACCTCGCGCAACCCCGGTTGCGTGGTGAGCGCGAGGCGCTGCGCGTGCTGCTCGCGACCCGTGACAGTGCTGTGCGTTCAAAGCGCGCAGCGATCCTGCTGCTCAAGGCGCTGCTCGTCTCCGCCCCGCCGTCGCTGCGCGAAGGATTGCGCGGTCTGGCGACCCGCGAGCAGCTCGCAAAGGCCGCACGCCTGCGGATCAGCCCGACACTCAGCAGCGAGCATCGCGCAACGACCATCACGATCCGCGCGAGTGCCCGCCGCGCGCTCGCCCTCGAAGACGAAGCGAGCGAGCTTCAGCGCGAGATCGAGCCGATCGTCACTCGCGTCGCGCCCAGGCTCCTGGACGAGATGGGGGTCGGCTCGATCGTCGCAGCCCAGATCCTCTGCGCCTACTCCCACCCTGGGCGCATCCGCTCTGAGGCAGCATTCGCGGCTCTCGGCGGCGTCGCCCCAGTCCCGGCGTCCTCCGGACAGACCGTCCGGCATCGCCTCAACCGCTCAGGCGACCGCCAGCTCAACCGTGCGCTGCACACGATCGTGCTCTGCAGGATGCGCGACGACGCCCGCACACGCGCCTACACCGCCCGCCGCGAAGCCGAAGGCCGCAGCACCCGAGAGATCAAGCGCTGCCTCAAGCGCTACACCGCCCGGCACCTCTACCGCCTCCTCAACAGCCACCCAAAACCCGCAAATAGCGAACCTTGACAAACATAGAAGCATCGGCCCTCCGGGCGCTGTGCGATCGCTGTGCCGCCAAGCGCCGCCTCGAGCGGACCAGCACCTCAGAAACCCGGAAGAAAAGCTCGCGCAACCCTTGACTTTTCATCCGTAGATACACGGCACACCCGTCGGTACCTCTCCGGTACCTCCAGGCGGCCATAGAAAATGCTGGGCGTGGCCAGCGACGGCCGGCCCCTCAGCCGGGCATGTCGCCCTCGCGTCAGGGGAGCTGCATGCGCCGCGGAGACCGGGCCCGCGGGGCCGGCGCTCCTCCCTGGCTGCGACCCAATCGCCTCGGGCGCCGGCTACCGCTAGCCAGAACGAGGAACCGCCAGAGCCCTCCTATTGGCGAATAGGGGGTCTGTTGGATCGCGCGCCGCGAGCCCTGCGTTCATGCTGGCGCAGGCATTTGCGCCCCGAGGCGTTCGCGCGGCTTCTCGGATCGCGGGAAGCTGACCTCTATCGCAAGACCTCCGTCTGGCTGCGCGTGGGTGGTGATGGTGGCGTCGTGCGCGGTGGCGACAGCTTGGACGATGGAGAGCCCGAGGCCGTGCCCGTTGGTGTGCTGGGTTCGGGCGCCGCCGAGTCGTTGGAAGGGCTGGAACAGCCGCTGTATCTCATCGACCGGGATCATCGGGCCGCTGTTGGTGACAGTCACGAAGGCGTGCTGGTGGCGGACCCCGGTGGTGATCTCGACATGCCCGCCGGGGGTGTTGTGGTGGATCGCGTTGTCGATCAGGTTCACGATCAGCCGCTCAACCAGAGCTGGGTGACCGGTGGTGGGCGCAGGGTCGATCGTGGCGGTGATCTCGATCTTTTGTTGCTCGGCTTCGGGGTGGGGAGCGAGGAGCACGGTGTCGGCGACGATGGAGAGGTCGATCGGTTCGTAGCGGTCAAGCCCGGACTCGCTGGTGGCGAGCGTCAGTAGCGCGTCGACCAGACGCTGCTGCTGGTCGCTGGCCGCCAGTAGCTCCTGGCACATGTCCTGGAATGACTCGATCGTCGGATTCGGGTTGGCGAGCGCGACCTCGACCAGCGACCGCTCCCAACTCAGCGGCGTGCGTAGCTCGTGGGAGGCGTTGGCGACGAAGTGCTGTTGAGCGTCGAACGCGGTTTGTAGCCGTGTGAGCAGATCATCGAGGGTGTCGCCGAGCGCCTTGAACTCGTCTTCGGGTCCGGTCAGGGCGAGGCGTTCGCTGAGGTTGCGGGCGGAGATCGCACGCGCGGTGGTGGTGATTGTGCGCAGCGGCGCCAGCACGCGGCCGGCGACGTAGTAGCCGAGCGCGATCGAGATGACCGCCATGATCGCCAGTGCGATCGCCGACCAGATCAGCAGGTGGTGCAGATCGGAGGCGTGCTGCTGACGTAGCTGATGAAGTAGCTGCGCACGACGGACGGCTGCGGCGGCCGCTGCACTCAGCTGCCCGCTACGAACCGAATCGGTTGTCCCGGGGGCGGACAGGGTTGTCCCGGGGGCGGACGGCATGATCCCCGAACGGTGCCCCGCATTGATGTAGAAGCCGTTTTCGGTGGTGTCGCTGACGAGCAGGTAGGTGATCGCTAGCACCCCGGCACCGGAGGCGAGGAACAGGACTCCGTAGAGCATGGTGAGGCGCAGGCGGGCGGTGCGGGCGGGGAGCCGCAGCCACGACGGAGGGGCGAGTCGAGATGAAGGGCGCATTAGATTCGGTAGCCGGCCTCGCGTATCGTCTCGATGATGGGTGGCTCCCCGAGCTTGGTTCGCAACCGGGCAATGGTGTTCTTCACCGTGGCGGTGAATGGGTCGGCGTTCTCGTCCCAGACCCGTCTCAGCAGCTCCTCGCTGGAGAGCACCTTGCCTTGAGCCGCGAGCAGGCATTCGAGCACAGCAAACTCCTTCGGGCTGAGCGCCAGCCGCTGCCCCGCCCGCAGCGCGACCCGCCGAGCGGGGTCGAGGGCAAGGTCCCCGTGCTCGAACGCTGGGGGGACGGAGTCGGCGCTGCGGCGTGAGAGCGCGCGGATGCGGGCCACGAGCTCACCGAACGCAAACGGCTTCGGCAGATAGTCGTCGGCGCCGAGATCGAGCCCCTCGATCCGGTCCTTGACCGTGTCGGCGGCGGTCAGCATCAGAACCCGGCTTGCCGACCGGCGCGCGGTCAGCGCACGGCAGACCTCGTCGCCGTGCACCTCCGGAAGATCGCGGTCGAGCACAACGATGTCGTAGTCGGTGACGGCGGCACGAGCGAGCGCGTCACACCCGTCGTGAACGACGTCGACGGCCATACCTTCGCGGCGTAGCCCGGTCGCGACCGTCCGCGCCAAGCCCATGTGATCCTCAACAAGCAATACTCGCATGCCCCCTCGAGGATACGTCGAGCCAGGTAACAGCCAGGTACCAAAAGCTGGTACGGAGCTGGTACCGGCCATTTCGTACAACCGGCCTCCGAAGCGAACTCTCGATCCCTTCAAGGAGGCCGACACCGTGCAGATCCTCAACCCTCGCAGCGCGACCGACCCGCCCCCCCGGTCCCGGCCGCGGGTGCTTCGCGCCGGCCCGCTGGCCGGCGCGATCGTGGCCGCGGTGCTGATCGCCGGCTGCGGCGGCAGCTCCAATGGTGGCGGAGGCGGCGTCGCGCAGATCAACTCGCAGACGGGGGCGAAGAAAGCCGCCGCGCCCACGACCACGACGAAGTCGAACGCGGAGGCTTACGCACAGTGCATGCGAGCCCACGGAGCACCGACTTTCCCCGACCCGAACAGCTCAGGCCAAATCCTGCTCACGCCCAGCGTAAACACCGACACGGCGGCATACCAGTCCGCGTACAACGATTGTAAGTCGCTCGAGCCGCCCCCACCCGTGGACCCAGCGGCGAGCAGCCAGAGACTGGCTGCCGCAGTGAAGTTCGCCACCTGTATGCGCGCACACGGGGTCCCGGAATTCCCCGACCCCCAGGGAACATCTAACGGTGGGATCGGGTTCTCCGCGACTCCAGGCGGGTCTGACACGAACTCGCCGGCGTTCCAGCGCGCCGATCAAAAGTGCCGCGCAGACCTGTCGGCGGCGGGGCTAGGTGGCGGCCTGACGGGTGGATCATGAGTACCGCGACGACTCAGCCCACAGGTGGGACGCCGATGCCACCACACACCGGGCCGAGGCGCCGGCGTGGCCGGGTGCTCGTCGGCGTGGCTGTGCTCGTGATCGTGGCCGCAGTGGTTGTGTCGGCGTCCGGTGCGTTCGGCAAGCACCATGCCCGAGCGACCGGGGTGAGCGACAACAGCTATCCCACGTCTGTCGCGACCGTGACCGAGGGGTCGCTTGCTTCGCAGCTCAGCGATAGCGGAACGCTTGAGTACACGACCTCGGGCGGGTCGGATTACAGCCTGGTGAACCAGGCGTCGGGGACGTTCTCGAAGCTTCCGGCTGTGGGCGACGTGTTCTCGCGCGGGCAGGTGCTCTATCGCGTATCGAACGAGCCGGTGATCCTGCTCTACGGCAACACTCCCGTATACCGCTCGCTGTATGAGGGCGACAAGGGGCCGGATGTGCAGGAGCTGAACCGCAACCTGGTCGCGCTCGGTTACGCAACACGATCAGGCGTCGATTGGGACTGGAGCTACTTCAGCTACGAGACCGAGTATGCGCTTGAGCGGTTGCAGTACCACCTCGGCGAGGATGAGACCGGCTATCTGGCTGAGGGGCAGGCCGTGTTCCTCCCCGGCCAAATCCGGATCGCGACCGTTGGCGCGACGTTGGGGACCAGTACGGGTCCGGGCGCGGCGGTCATGCAGGCGACCTCAACCAGCCGCCAGATCGTCGTCAACCTCAGCGCCTCCGAGCAATCAGAGGTCAAGGTCGGAGACCAGGTGCAAATCACGTTGCCCGCCGGGAACGCGACGCCCGGTGTGGTGAGCGGTATCGGGACGGTCGCCAGCGGTGGCTCAAACCCAACATTGCCGGTCTCCATCACGCTCAAGCACCCGAAGGCCGCCGGCACGCTCGATCAGGCGCCGGTCACGGTCGAGATCACCAGCGCGTCGGTGAAGAACGCGCTGATCGTGCCTGTCGACTCGCTACTCGCGCTCTCAGGCGGTGGGTATGCGGTCGAGACGGTCGGCGCAGACGGGGTTCACAAGCTCGTGGCCGTGTCGTTGGGAACGTTCGATGACGCCGCCGGAACCGTGCAAGTGACCGGCGACGTCTCGGCTGGTGAGCGGATCGTGGTGCCGAACATATGAGCCCCCAGCCCACATACACCACCACGTCCGTCGCGGAGAGCGATCGGACGCGCGGCGCCGGCCGGGCGGGTCCGAACGGCGCTAGCCCGGCGGTGCTGGAGCTGCACGAGGTCACCAAGACCTACGGCTCACAGCCGCCGGTCCCGGCGTTGCGTGGCGTCAGCCTGACCGTGAGCCAGGGTGAGTTGGTCGCGATCGTCGGACCGTCCGGGTCGGGCAAGACGACGCTGTTGCACATCATCGGCACGCTGGACCTGCCGACCAGTGGCACGGTCAGGATCGACGGGATCAACGTTGCCGGCCTGGACGATCGGCAGCTCGCCGCTTTGCGGGCCAGGAGCATCGGGTTCGTGTTCCAGCAGTTCTTCCTCGCCGAGCACCAGACCGTGCTCGACAACGTAGCGGACGGATTGTTGTACGGCGGAGCACCAGTCCGTGAGCGACGCGAGCTCGCCGCCCAAGCACTGAACGCGGTCGGCCTGGTTGACCGCCAGCATGCCCGTCCTACGACCATGTCTGGTGGGCAGCGCCAACGGGTCGCGATCGCCCGCGCGCTGGTCGGCTCACCGGCGATCGTGTTGGCGGACGAGCCGACCGGGAACCTCGACAGTCATACCGGCGAGCAGATCCTTGAGCTGCTTGAGCAGCTCAACGCGCAGGGCGCGACGATCATCGTCATCACCCACGACCGCGGGATTGCTGACCAGCTCCCTCGGCAGGTCCAGATGCGTGACGGGCAGATCGTCTCAGACACCACCAGGCCCCAACAACCTGCCGGCGCACCAAGCAGGACGGAGAATCAACGATGAGCGCCGCCACCACAGCCCTGACCCCTGCGAGGCTCAGCTCAGGCGACATGGCCCGCGTCGCAAGCGTCGGACTAAGGGCCTATCCCTGTAGGGCGGTTGCTGTGCGCGCGGCGTGGGCTCGCTTGAAGGCGATCATGCCGCTGGCGAGCTGGAGGAGAGCGAGGTGGTTCTCGTCCTTCTTGGACCAGCGGACCAGGATCGCCCGGTTGCGGTTGAGCCATGAGTGACAGGCCTCGACGACCCACCGCCGTGCTCGCCAGTCCGGGTTGCGGGCCTTGAGATCGATCTCCTCGCCGCGCGCCCGGATGTGTGGTGTGAGCTCGCGGTCTTCGAGCAGATCACGGACGACGGGGAAATCGTAGCCCTTGTCCAGGCAGAGACCTTGGGGGTGGGCCTTGGTTGGTTTCGGACGCTCGATCGGGACCGAGTCGAGCGTCTCCTTCAGCAGCTTGTGATCGTTGCGGTTCGCGCCGTCGTGAGCAAGCCCGACCGGGACCCCACGCGCCTCGACGAGGAGCGAGCGCTTCGCCCCCCCTTGGCTCTATCAGTGGGATTGGGACCAGTCTTCGGCCCGCCGAGCGGCGCTTTGCTCATCGCGCCGTCCGCTGCCAGCCACGACCAGTCGATACCGATCTCCTTGTCGTAATCGAGCAGGCCCTGGCGCCAAATCTCGTGGAAGACTCCGGCTCGCTCCCACTCCTGAAAGCGCCGGTGGGCAGTAGAGGAGTTGCACACCCCAGTCGCGTCGAGCGCGTTCCACTGCATGCCAGTGCGCAGGACAAGCAAGATCGCGTCCATCACCTGGCGCTTGGGAAGACCACGCCGGTGAGTTCCCAACGGATGCTCGGGGGCAGCCGGCAGCAAAGGCTCGATCTGCTCCCACAACCACTCCGGCATACGCCAGCCATCATCGCGGTCAACCAAACCCATCTCCAACCTCCTATGTCCGATCAACAGATCAGACATCCAGTTCGCCACGACCGAGCAGAATCCCTCCTACAGGGATAGGCCCTAAGAACACGGCGCCTTCGGGCGGCGCTATCGGCGTTGGGGATCGCGATCGGGGTCGCCGCGATCGTCGCGGTCCTCGGGCTCTCATCCTCCAGTCAAGCGGGGTTGCTGTCGGAGATCGACCAGCTCGGCACAAACCTGCTGGTCGTCACCAACGGCCAGACGTTCACGGGCGCAAGCGCGACGCTGCCCTCGACAGCGCCCGCGATGATCGCCCGGATCAACCCGGTCACCGACGTTGCCGACACCGGAGACGTCTCAACCGCAAACGTCTATCGGAGCCCACTGATCCCGAGCATCGACACCAACGCCCTCACCGTCCAGGCCGCGAGCCTCAACTTGCTTCATGCGGTCGGCACCACGATCGCGCAAGGGCGGTATCTGAACGCTGCGACCGCCAGCGAGCCGGCTGTCGTGCTCGGCGCCGCCGCCGCGCAACGCCTCGGAATCGACCGCGTCTACCCGCACGAGCGCGTCTGGCTCGGCGGGATGTGGTTCTACGTGATCGGCATCCTCAAACCCGCCACCCTCGCCCCACAAATAGACCAAAGCGCCCTGATCGGGTATGCCGCCGCCAAGAAGTACCTCGACTACACCTCGACAGCGGCGAACGGGACAACCACGGATGGCCCGCCCACCGAGATCTACGTCCGCGCGCAGAACAACCAGGTTGACGCAGTCGACAACGTGCTCGCCGCGACCGCCGATCCGCAGAACCCCAGCTACGTCGACGTCTCCCAACCCTCCGCCGCGCTGACCGCCCGCGCCGACGCCCAAGGCGCGTTCAATGGGCTGTTCCTCGGCCTCGGCGCCGTTGCCCTCTTGGTCGGCGCGGTCGGGGTCGCGAACATCATGATCATCTCCGTTCTGGAGCGCCGCTCCGAGATCGGACTCAGACGTGCGCTCGGTGCGACCCGTAGCCAGATCCGCGCGCAGTTCCTCTCAGAGGCGATCCTGCTAGCGCTGCTCGGCGGGGCTGTCGGCGTCGTTACCGGCGCGCTCGCCACGAGCGTCTACGCGCACACCAAGCACTGGGCGGTCGTGATCCCCACCGAAGCCTGGGCGGGCGGGATCGCCTCAGCGATCCTGATCGGCGCAATCGCCGGACTACTACCAGCAATCCGCGCCGCCCGCCTCTCACCCACCGACGGGCTCAGAACCGTATAACCCAACCTCGCGATTCGCGGCCCACTCGACGCTAGTGATATCCAACTCGCAGCAAAGGGCCGCATCTCGCCACGGCGACCCATGAGGCGTCAAAGAGCCATGCCGGCCCACTCGCGACGGGCGACGCACACCTGCGTTTATCGTCTCACGCGCATTTCGTCGGTGACTCCAAAGCGCCCGCTCAGCGCGGATACGAGGGCGCTTGCGTTCCGCGTCGCGCCGAGGCCGACGCTGGACGCGAGTTTGGCGAATACGGGGGAAGTCGTGCCCGATGTCGCTCTGCCCCGCTTTTGTGTTCCCACGCGCGTCTTTGGGCGGTCACGCACTACTGAGACCGGACCGACCAGTTCCTGGCGGGCGAGTGAAGGAACCATCTTCTCGTGGCCGATGTAGGGGCTGCTTTTGGCGGCATGGGAGGTGCCTTTGTGGGCGTTGGTGTGGGGTGCTTGATGGTCAGCTCGGGTGCGCCGTGTGAGGGCGGTAGTCCTGCTCGGTTACGTGTGGGCCTTGTGACGGTGAACACTGGCTTCTCAGTCGAGCTCGTCCAGATCCGGCGGCGCGGGGCTGGCGAACAGTCGTGCGGCCGCGAGCAGGCCGTCGTGGTCGGTACGGCAGCCCGGACAGGTGCGTAGATGAGCGGCGGTGCCGGGGAACCGCTCGGCTGGGTCGCCGCCGGCGAGTTCGATCTCGACGTACTCATCGACGATCGGGATGCCGGCGTCACAACCCGGATCGGCCGGGTCAGCGCGCAGGAAATCATCGAGCGGCGGGGTCACACGATCGCCTCCACGGGGGTTAGGGGGTGCCCTGCAGCGGCCAGGCTCGAGCGCAGGCTTCGCCGGGCGTCGAACAGGTTCTTGTAGATCGCGTTGCGGTTGGAGCCAAGCTCCGGCGCGACTACATCGATCGGGGTCTCGTTGAGCGCTACGGCGACGAACACGTATCGCTGGCGCTCCGTGAGGTCGGCCGCAAGCGCTAACCGAAGCGCGTTCAGCAGGTCACGCTGCTCGGCGCGAGCGCCGGGCAGTTCGGAAAGGTGGTCCGGCATCCGGTGCCAGACGTCCTCGTCGACGACAGGGGCTTGGCGGCGCCAAGCATGTCGGGCGACTTTGCCGGAGACCTCGAACAGCACGAACTTATAAGCCCAGGTGGTGAAGCGGCTGGCGCCACGGAACTCGTCGATCTTGCTGGTGATCGTCATCAAGGCGTCGTCGGCGGCCTGCTGGGCCAGGTCGTCGAGTTCGGGCCCCGAGGCGTCTCCGAGCATTGCGCGACGGCGGTGAACCTCGTGACGCGCGACACGTAGCAGCAGTGCATGCAGCGACGCGATCGTTTGGTCGCGCTGGCGATTGCCGTCCCGCAGTCCGCTAACCCGTCTTCTGGATTCGTCATCGGGCCGGACGGCAGGCGTCTGGCTGGGACCTTGGGGTAACGGTGCCACGGTCATTTAGCCTACGCGCTGCGCGGCGAACCCAGAAGTCCGACCCAGTGGGGCGAGGATCCGCAGCGCGGTGTCCGGCGGGCAGCCGCGGCCGACCAGTTGGGCGACCTTGGCGATTTCGATGTCGCGGCCTTCGGCTGCCTGCTGCGCCAGTGCGTCTGGAAGACCAAGTAGACGGAGGACGCGCAAACGCCATGCGGTCACGCTCGGATCTCGTTTTGGGCGGTGTGACCAGTCGGCGCGCTCATCGACGGTTTAGTGGCGAGAAGCCCGGCGGTCTTACCTTGCCTCGGAATCGCTGGCGACGGTGGATTTTCAGGGCGGGATCAACGACGAACACCGTGGGCAGGCAGGGTTTGTTCACCATGTCAGCGACCTAGCGCAGCGCCCCTACGCCCCCAATCGCGAACCGCTCGCCTCGCTGAGTATCGAGGACCTCGTCGCCGGCATCGCGCCGCCGTACGGCTGCAGCTCTCACCGCCCGCGCCGCCGCGCTCTCCTACATTGAGGCGTCAGCTGCGTTTTGTGGCTGTGGTCAGGTTTTTCTGCCGGATCTACTAGTCAAAGCCGATATAGGGGCAGCCGAACGGAGACGTTCAAGGATCTGATGCTCGGTCCGTGGGGGAAACCCGCCCGGAGCCGATGTCTGGCTTGATGTGGAGCACGAGCGCCGAGCAGACGAGAACGAACCCAAGCCATGGCTTGAACGCCGCGGCGGCGAGGATCGCCAGCCCGAAAAGCAAGAGTGCGAGGAGTGAGCGCCGTCGCGCCGTTTGGCGTGAGGTTCGCGAGACCAAGTTGGTCTGCTTGAAAACCTGGTACTCCAGAACGTTGAAGACGCTGGCCGCGCAGACAAAGAGCGCGGTATAGACGATCACGGGATCCGATGCCAGTTGCGTCCGCGCCATCCAAGCTGTCGTGAAAGGGATGAGCGATACGAAGAGGAGGTGGAGAAAGTTGATCCACACCAGCCCGAGCGACGGGGTTTCAACAAACCGTGACAGGTAGTGGTAGTTGACCCAGATGATCGCGATAAAGACGTAGCTCGCCACGTAGCTGATGAGCGTCGGCCATAGTCCCAGCAAAGACGAAAAATGATGTGACGTGGGTGTCCGCAGTTGCAGGACCATGACGGTGACGATCACCGCGAAGACCCCATCAGAGTACGCCCAAAGGCGATCTGCAACTTTCCGCTGTTCCGCCATCTCGCGTCCTCCCTGGGAATCGTCAGGCAGACGGGATAAATCATTCATGCTGCTCATTCGAGTTCAGACCTCCACGAAATTGGAGGGAACTCAGGTACCGGTCTCTTGCCGCCGACGCGTAGAACGACGCCGACTTCTTACTTGGAAGCACTGCTTCGCGAGGTCGAGGCTGAACGGTCACACAGCGTGTCCCGCCGGCGCGATGACGGCGTCGTCCTCCGGGGGGCGGTGGTTCGCGAGAGCGTTGTCAGGCCGAGCGAGATCTCCCAGAGCCGGCGTGCCGCGCGATGGTTCCGGCTACCGGGGGGACTGGGGACGCGATGGCCGAACATGAAGTGCCGGCCCGTCGTGCCCGCCAGCTTCGCGTCAAGCGCAGCGCGAGCCACCCATTGCGCCGGCCGAGTTGGATCGACCGTCACCGGGCGCGCGAGCTTGAACAGCAGCGGAGCGCTCTTCGCGCCCGTCAGATCGGTCTTCACGAGGAACGGATCGATCACGTTCGCGCTCACCCCGCTGCCTGACTCACGCTCTCGTCGCGCCAGCTCCAGGGTGTACATGGCAAGCGCCTTCTTTGACTGCGAGTACGCACGAAGCCCACCGAAATGCCGCTCCCGCTGAAGGTCTTTGAACGCCAGACGACCGATCGGCTCCACGGCAGCTGTCAATGACAACACGCGGGACGGCGCCGATCCACGCAGCAGCGGCAGCAGCGCGTTGGTCAGCACGAATGCTGCGAGGTAGTTCACCGCAAATGTCCGCTCAAAGCCATCGACGGTCTCGCTACGTGTGGTGACCACGATACCCGCGTTGTTGATCAGGACATCGAGGTGATCGATACGCTCCGTGACCGTCGCTGTGAGCGCCCGAACATCCTGCAGCGAACTGAGATCGGCGCGGATGAAGGTCGCCCGGCCGCCACCGACGGCTGCCGTGTTGAGTATCTGTTCTGCCGCAGCGCCCTTGGCCGGATCGGAACCAACCACGAGCACATCGCCGCCAGCAGCGACAAGGAGCCGAGCTGTCTCCAGGCCGACTCCGGACGTGCCTCCGGTGATGACGATGTGCTTGCCGGCTGCTGGACACTCTGGCATGTCTCTCCTTATGTGCGCCGCGGCACCGTGGCCGCCTCTCGCGCTGACGGTTTTTGTTCTCTTTGTGGTTGGTAACCGCCGTGACGCCGTTCTTACCTGGCTTGCGAAGCCAGCAGCGGTAAGAACCGATCACGCTCGGTGCACAGAAGACACAGGGCCCGGTGCCACAGAGTGCCGAGCCGCAGGACGCTGGCGGCCGACGAGCCAACGGCTCCTGACGTCGAGGGGCGCGACGGTCGCTTGGCCAGCGCGGACCGAGCACCTCAGAAAAGGGAGTTTGCAATGTCAACCAACGACACCCAGATCCGCCACCGCCGGACCGACGTCTCAGGCGTCGAGGTCTTCTACCGTGAGGCTGGCGATGCCCAGGCCGGAGGGATCGTGTTGCTTCCGGGTCATCCCAGCGGCGCTTACGCCTACGACGGCCTGACCGAGCGCCTGGCCGCAAGCTGGCACGTGATCGCTCCCGACTACCCCGGCTACGGGTTCAGCGCCGCGCCCGCGGACGCGCCCTGGACGTTCGACTGGCTCGCGGAGATCACCAGCGGGCTGCTTGAGCAGCTGGGCCTTAATCGCTACGTGATGTATATGTTCGACTTCGGTGCACCGGTCGGGTTCCGCATCGCGGTCGCCCACCCCGATCAGGTCGCCGGCATCGTCACCCAGAACGGCAACATCTACACCGAGGGCTTCGGTCCCGGCGTCGCTGCCCTGGCGAGCTGGTGGCAGGACCGAGCCAAGGGCCAGGCGGACGTCAACGGGTTCTTGACCCTGGCAGGCGCTCGCCTGCAGTGGGAGGCAGGCGCCTGTGATATCTCGGCAGTTGACCCGGCGATGTGGACGCTGGACCAGGCGCTGCTGGAGCAGTCTGGAGTGGCACCCGTTTCGTGGCCTGTCTGATCTTCAAAGGGGTGCCACTCCAGTCCTGCCTTTCTCAGTGGGCTCCTCGGCGGAGCAGGTAGTCGCGGAACCTGGGTGCGGTGTAGGCGTACTCGCCCTTGCGGATTCGGTAGAGCGCTCCGGCATCGACGAGGCGGCCGAGCAGGACGTTCACGTTTCCGGGCGTCTTCTCGGATGCGCTGCTGAGCTCGGCCGAGCGCAGCGGGGGATAGGGACACGCGGCGGAGGATGCAAGGAGGTCCTGCTCGGCGGGCGTCAGCGTTGCGATGCGCGGCTCGTAGAAGTCGCGGTCGAGGCGCCCGTAGATGTCCGGGTGGGTGGCGACGAGCAGCTTGCTGGTGAAACGATCCACGCCGGCGAGGTCCGCCGCCTCCCACAGCTCCGATCCCCACAGCTGGAGGAAGTAGGGGTAGCCCTCGACCTCGTTCACGACCGTCTCTGCAAGCTTGGTGTCGGCCCGGCGGGCCGTCTGCTCGAGGGGCCGGATGAAGGCTTGAATCGCCTCCTCGGGCGCGAGCGAGTCGACGTCCTCGCCGCGGAAGAGCCGCTCGCTGTAGGAGCGGGCTTTCTGGAGGTTGCCGGTCAGGGTCGGCAGGCCGCAGAGGACCAGGGCGAGCGGCAGCTCTGCCCGTTGCAGCGCGACCACCGGCGCGATCAGGAGCGACAGTGGGTGCTCGCCGTGGCGGTCGCGCTCGTCGCGGACCAGCTGAGCCTCGTCCAGCAGCAGGACGACTCCGGCCCGGCCCTTGGCGCGGGCGAGCTCGACCGTGGCGAACAGGTCGCGCGCGAGGTCCTCCTCACGCTGTGACCCGAACGCGATCCCGAGCGAGACGTCTTCCCAGGTGAATGACAGGCTGGCAGCCCGCAGCGCACGACCGGCAGCCGAACGCAGCCGCTCGCGGCGCGAGAGGCGCTGGCGCGTGCGCTCCAGCAGCGCCCCGAGCACCGCCGTCAGCGCCTCATCGGTGTTGTGCGAGGGCTGTAGCTCAAGGAGCGCCGGTTCCCAGTCAAGCTCCTGTGCATCGTCGGCGAACTCCTCCAGCAGGACGGACTTGCCCACGCCACGCAGGCCGGTCACCCGCATGCTCGCCTGCTGCTCGGGCGCCGCGCGCAGCATTGCGGCGAAGCGTCGCAGGGGCGCCTCGCGACCGGCTAGATACAGAGGGCGCACGCCGACGCCTGGTCGGTAGGGGTTCTTTCCCGAAACCTGAGTCATTACAAGTTACCTGTAATGTAGCGCAATCATTACAGGGTGATCGTAATGAGCCGTGGACCGGGCTGCGACTGTCGGCGGCAAGCCTTGGCGAACGCGAAGTGGGCCGCGTTATTGGTCACGGATCGACGGTGGCCACCGGCGCGCCCCGGTGAGGAACGTCCTCCAGCGATGTCGGTCTCGACTCAAACGCGCGCGTGAACACCTGGGCCTGCTCGGAGGCCGGCCGTGCGTGCAGGTAGATCGAGGTGGTGGCCAGCGCACTGTGCCCCATCGCGGCTTGGATCGTCACGAGATCCACACCGGCGGCGGCGAGCAGCGACCCGTACGTGTGTCGCAGATCATGCAGTCGCAGCGGGCGCAGGCCCGCGGCGTCGCGCGCACGCTTGAAGCGGCTCCGCAGCGCCCAGCTATCAAGAGTCCGTCCGAGCTCGTTCACGAACACGAGGTCTTCCGGCGCCGTGAAGTGCTGTCGCCGGCTGAGCCTGTCGAGCGCGGCGGCTGCCTGGTCCGCGAGCGGGACGCGGCGGATCTTTCCCGACTTCGTCGAGGACTCGACACCCGCGCTCATGGCGCGTTCGATGGTCAGTGCGTGTCCGGCGAAGTCAACGTCGCGCCAGCGCAGCGCAAGCAGCTCGCCAAGTCGCAGGCCGGCATAGCTCGCGACGCGCACTAGCTCGGCGTCCTGGTGGTCCTGAGCCTGTCGTTGTGTCGGCTCGGCAACGATGGCGTTGCTCGCGCCGCGGGTCGCCGGCCGCGACGGTGCGCGATGAAGTCCCGCTGAGAGCGCGCGGGCGAGCGCCTCGATCTCGGCGGGCGAGTAATAGTTCAGTGCGCCGCGGTGAGGCTCGCGGCGCTTGTCGGCGCCTCGCACAGGGTTCGCCGCCAGGTTGAAGGTGGTGGACCTCTGGCCGTATCCGAACACCGCGCTGATCACCGCCCTGTACTTGTTGACTGTGCGCGCGGACGCCCCCGCAGCCACCTCCGTGAGCAGGTCCTCGATCTCCGCGGTCGTGATCTTCGCGGCCGGGCGATCGCCGAGTGCACTGAGGACTCGTCCGTTGGGCCCGAGCACGTAGCCGTGATCGCGCAGGGTGCTGGGCTTGGCTCCCCTGACGTCGGCGAGCCACCGCAGATACCTGGCGGCGACGGCGGCGAACGTCACGCCGCGTTCGCGTCGCTCCTTACCGAGGCGCTCATGTTCGGCTGCCTCCGCCGCGTGCGCGCCCACGAGTGCAGCGGCCGCGACGTGAGCACGCGCCTCGTCGTAGTGGCCGGGCGCGACGCGGCCGCGTCGGGGTAGATCCCACTTTCCAGTGCGCGGGTTCTGCGTCAGCCACGCCGGGCCGATGCGGCGCTTGACTAGTGTCCCGCGTCGTAAGTTCCTTGGTTAAGTGTGGTATGCTGTGGTATGTCAAGAACTGGACGGCCCAAGCAGGTGTTGGAGTTGGCTGACGCTGAGCGGGATCAGTTGGTTCGGTGGGAGCGGCGACGGAAGTCTTCGCAGGCGTTGGCGTTGCGCTCCCGGATCGTTTTGCGGTGCGCGGAGGGGTACTCGAACAAGGATGTGGCGGCGGCGTGTGGGGTGTCCACGCCGACGGTCGGGAAGTGGCGTAGGCGGTTTTGTGAGCTGCGGTTGGATGGGCTCTCGGATGATCCCCGGCCGGGGCGTCCGGCCACGATTACCGCTGAGCAGGTCGAGGATGTAGTCGTTGCGACCTTGGAGTCCACGCCAGAGAATGCGACGCACTGGTCACGCACGAAGATGGCTGAGCGCTCAGGCCTGTCGGCGTCAACGATCGGGCGGATCTGGCGGGCGTTTGATCTCAAGCCCCACCGTGCCGATACCTTCAAGCTCTCCAACGACCCGCTGTTTGTGGAGAAGGTCTATGACATCTGTGGCTTGTACCTGAATCCGCCTGAAGCCGCGGTGGTGCTCTCGGTGGATGAGAAGAGCCAGGTACAAGCGCTCGCGCGCTCCCAGCCGGCGTTTCCGATGATGCCCGGCATGCCGGAGAAGCGCACTCACGACTATCTGCGCCACGGCACGACCAGCCTGTTCGCGGCGTTTAACACGGCTGACGGGACCGTGATCAGCTCAACGCACCGCCGCCACCGCACGATCGAGTTCAAGAAGTTCCTGGTCAAGATCGACAGCCAGATCCCCGAGCACCTTGATGTGCACCTCGTCTGCGACAACTACGGCACGCACAAGAGCCCCGCGATCCAACGCTGGCTCGATACTCACCCACGGTTTCACATGCACTACACCCCGACGTACTCCAGCTGGATCAACCAAGTCGAGCGATGGTTCGCTTATCTCACCGACGATCTCCTACGGCGCTCCGACCACCGCTCAGTCCACGCGCTGGAGAAAGACATCCGCGAATGGGTAGCCGCATGGAACGAAAACCCCAAACCATTCATCTGGACCAAGACCGCCGAGCAGATCCTAGAGTCCATCTCACGACTTCTAAAACGAATTAACGGCGCGGGATACTAGGAGCCCGTCCTGACGCCACATCGCCTCGAAGAACGTGCGCTCTTTGTGGACACGAACCGTGAGCGCAGCCGTGGGCAGATCGGGCGTCACGGGGGCATCGTATCACCGTGGGTAACACGTGGGTAACAGCAAGCCGTGGGTAACACTTTGGGTAACAAACTGACCCAAATCTAGCTCCAATAGCGAGATTTGGGGCTATCGAATCGCCTGTATCTATTGGGCTCAGCGCCTCGCAGGCGGCCTTAGGAGCCGGTGGGCGAAAGCCCTTGGGGGTTCGAATCCCTCCGCCCGCATCGTCGCCGTCTCGGTGGATCCACCTGCCGACACGGACAGGCGTGTCAAGGACACCGTTTGCGGGAAGTCAGTGCGCCGGCCAAGAGCGCGGCGAGGGTCGCGTAGACGGGCAGCGGTGACGAACCAGGCCCGAGGTGGTTGCGAGGCAGTAGACCAGCAGCAGCCGCGTATCGATTCGTCTGGTCAGGCGGGTTGCCTTGCGGAGACCGACCTTTGCCTGTGCTGGGCGTGTGAGAAGCGCCGCCTGCAGCGCGACCATCGCGTAGAGCAGGGTGCCGCCCGCGAGCTCTACTTGGATCAGTCGCTCGTGAGTGCCGTGAGCGCGAACCAGTCGCGCGATCTGGCGTAGGTGGACCAGGTGGGCACCAAGGAACCCACCACGGAAGGCCACCGCGGCGTTGGCGCCCCCGCGATCTGCCAGCGTGCTGGCGATGACGAGAAACGGCACGGTGGCGTGCGCTGTGACGCGCAGCGGACTGCTCTCATCCTCGCCGTAGCTGTCGGACAGCGACTGCGCGAGCGTGCCTGCGAGGAGGCCGAGACCGACACCCGCCGTTGCCAGACCTCCTCGCCGAGGCGCGTCTGCGACAACGACGTCGTTCCCACCCACCCGGACACCGCTCATGTGGTTCCCCGCGCTCTCATCGCGTACCCTCGAGGAGCCACAAGCCGATCACACGAGCATTCTCGCACGCCCGGAGCCAGCGCGCCCGGGTGTGCCCTACGAGGAGACCCGGGAGGGCCTGGGCCCCGGGCCCCCGAGCCGCTGCCCCGCCACGGGCGCCTCGCCGCGCGCGTCGCGCAAGCTGAGCTCGCCCTCGTCTCGCCGGTTACGTTCCTGTTGGGCGATCCAGATGCGGATCTTGCGCTCAACGGATCCTGGGTGTCCGTGCATCGCTGTAGCCCTCCTCGTAGGTTCGGAGCGAGCATCGTCGCGCGTGCACGCCGCGGGCACACTGGACGGCGGTCCCAAATAAGCCCCCGCCTCCTCGACAGGCGGTACGGAGCCGCAGCGCGGACCCCCGGACGAGACGGTAAAGGGATGGCCTCCGCTTCGCTACGGCAGCGGCGTTCGCAGCTCGAACCCACGGAGGGTGCAGGGGCGGAGGCACAGTTCGGTAGGACCGTCACGCGGTAAGGTGAAAGCAGAGCGTCTTCAACCAACAGCTACGCCCAAGGAGGGTGCCATCGGGGAGACCGCACACACCGAGCGAGCACCATCCGAGGAGACGCGCCGAGCGCGCTGGAGGCACGGAGGGCGCGGCAACGGCGTGGGGAGCACCACGTTCGCGGCGCTCGCGGTGCCCAACTACCGGCGCTACGTAGCCGGCCAGGCGGTGTCGCTGGTGGGGACGTGGATGCAGATGGCCGCCCAGTCGTGGCTGGTGCTGACGATCACCGGCTCCGCCACGAAGCTGGGGGTGATCGTCGCGCTGCAGACGCTGCCGGTGCTGCTACTCGGCCCCTACGGGGGGGTGGTGGCCGACAGGGTGGACAAGCGCCGGCTGATGGTGGCGCTGCAGAGCCTGATGGGGGTGCAGGCGGCGGTGCTGGGGGTGCTGACGGTCACCGGCGCGGTACGGCTGTGGCAGATCGGGGCGCTGGCGCTGCTGCTCGGACTCAACAACGCCTTCGAGAACCCCGCCCGGCAGTCGTTCATGCTGGAGATGGTCGGCGAAGAGCACCTGCGCAACGCGGTCAGCCTCAACTCGGTGCTGGTGAACGTGGCGCGCACCGTCGGCCCGGCTGTGGGCGGCGTGCTGATCGCAACCGTCGGCACGGGGGTGTGCTTCCTGCTGAACGCCGCGAGCTTCGCGCCGGTGGTGTACTCGCTGGCGACCCTCGACCACGCCGCGTTGCGCCCCACTCCACCCATGGGCCGCGCCCCGGGGCAGCTGCGCGAAGGGCTGCGCTACGTCAGGCGCACACCCACCCTGGCAACGCCGCTGGCGATGATGGCGCTCGTGGGGTGCCTGGCGTACGAGTTCCAGGTCTCACTGCCGGTGATGGCGCGCGAGGGACTGCACGTGGGAGCAGCCGGCTACGGCTTCATGACCGCCGCGATGGGCGTGGGAGCCGTGGGGGGCGGCCTGGTGGTGGCAGCGCGCGGGCGCACGGGACTCGCGCCCCTGGTCCTCGCGGCGGCGGGGTTCGGGGTGGTGTTGGGGCTGGCGGCGCTGGCCCAGAGCCTGCCCGTGGAGCTGCTCGCGCTGGCCGCAGCGGGGTGGGGCAGCATCTCGTTCATGGCCACCGGCAACTCAACCCTGCAGTTGGCGGCGGAGCCCACGATGCGCGGCCGCGTGATGTCGCTGTGGTTCGTCGCCTTCCAGGGCTCCACCCCGATCGGAGGACCGGTGGTGGGCTACGTGATGGCGCAGGCCGGCGCCCGCGCAGGCCTCGGCTTGGGCGCGGTGACGTGCCTACTCGCGGCGCTCATGGGCCTCCTGGTACTGCGCCGGCTGGCGCCGGGGCCCTCCCCACTCGCCGGTGCCAGAGTCCCACCAGGACCAACGCCGACGCCACCGGAACCGTCGCGGGTAGCTCGTTGACGGTGAAGAACAGCAGGTCGAAGGCCACCGCGAGGCACGCGACGAGCACCGCTCCGCGTAGCTGACGGGCACGCGCGGAGCTGGAGTCGGGGGGCCACCCACCAGCGCGGGGGGAACCGGGGTTGGCGGGGTCGGCAGGCCACCCGCGCGCGAGCAAGCCCCCGAACACGCCGGCGACGAACAGGTCCCCGTAGCCCATCGCGCCCGAGCCGAAGAGCGCGGCCTGCAGGCGCGGGAGGCCCGCCGCGGGATGGGCGGCGAGCAGCACGTTGTTGGGGTGCTGCAGCAGTTCGGAGGCCACCAGCGCAGTGTCCGCGCACGCCATCAACACGATCCCCGCTGCCAGCCACCGCGGCGGGGTCACCGCGGCGAGCAGCACCCCCAGGGCCACGCAGGAGAGCGCGGAGAGCGCGAGCGCCGCCGCCTGCCCCGCGAGCCCCGTGCGGTCGGCCCACGCGAGCGCGAACAGCGCGGGCACCAGGAGCGCGAACGCGGGCCGCGCGCCCCACCCAAGCCACCCCAGCGCAAGCGCCGCGAGGGGCGGCACCGCGACGAGCGCCAGGTAGGTGAGGCTCTGCGCGCTCGCCTGCTCCGCGGCGCGGGCGACGAACACGAAACCGATCACCGAAAGCGGGGGGACCGCGGCCCACAGGCGGCTGCGCCGCCGGGCCACCCACGGGATCGACAGCGTGCCCGGGAGCGCTACGAGCGCGCCCTGGGTGAGCGAGAGCAGGCCGATGGAGAGCCAGAAGGGCAGCACCGCAACTCAACATAGACAGCGGCGACCGCTCCGAGACGCTCGCCGCGCTGCCCGCAATCGTCCGTGGCCTGCCCTGGCGGGGCCTCGAACCGGTGACCGTCCCCCGCCTACTGCTCGACGACCCCCCACCCCGCGGTCTGCCGGTCCCCACGAGCCTCGCGGGGGATTAGTGACCCAGCTGGACTGTCTTGACGACCAAAAGTGCCACCGCGACCACGAGGTAGCCGCGCAGCAGCAGCATCGCCGCGCGGCGGCCCGGCGACCACACGGGGCGCTCCAGCAGCGCCAGCGGGGGCATCGTCCAGGCGTGGCGGCGCTCCTTGGAGAGCGTGGCCTCCTCCTGCGCCACCCCCGCCGCCGCGCCCGCAGGGGCGCGGCGCAGTAGGACGTAGGCGCCTGTCGCCGCGAGCGCCACCGCCAGCGCGACGGACAGGTCGACAAACAGGTGCGTCACGTTCACCGTCGGGAACGCCGTGCTCGCGACCAGCACCAGCGAGAGCTCCACGAGCGCCCCGATGATGACCGCCGCCACCGCGTTCAGCCACGGCGCGTTGACCCACGGGCCGAGCACCGCGCGGTCGTTGCAGAGCAGCAGCAGGAACACCGTCGCGCTCGGCAGCAGCACCCCCGCGAGCGCCTGCACCCCGGTCGTGATCAGCCCCAGGGGGGCACCCGGCAGCAGCACGATGCCGGCCGCCGCGCACACCATCAGGGTGAACGTCGCGTAGAACAGCTTCGCGTCGCGTACCCCGCGGTGCAGCGAGTGGCTCGCGCCGAACACGTCCCCGAACGCGTAGCTCGTCGCGAGCGTCACCGCCGCCGCGCCGATCAGCGAAGCGTTCAGCAGCACCACCGCGAAGCACGCCCCTGCCGCGGGGCCCACATAGGTGCGCAGCGCGGTGGCCACCGCGCCCGCGTCGGCGAAGTTGCCCGCCGCGGGGGTGCCTGCAAACGCGAACGCCGCCACCGACAGGATTGCGCCCGCGCCGACCACCACCACGAACGCCCCGATCACCGTGTCGGCGCGCTCGTAGTTGATCCACCGCGGGGTGATGCGCTTGTCGATGATGTTGGACTGCTGGAAGAACAGCTGCCACGGCGCCACCGTCGTGCCGACGATCGCGATGATCAACAGCACCGCGGTCGAGCTCGCGCCGCCCTGGATCGCCGGCGTCACCGCGTCGTGCGCGATCGTCGCAAAGTCGGGGTGCACCAGCACCAGCAGCGGGATCACCAGGAAGTTCGCGACCACGAACACGTACATGAACCGCTCCCAACTGCGGAAGCTGCCGGTCGCAGTGATCGCTACGAGCGTCGCTGCCGCCGCGGGCACCGCGACGAACTTGCTCACCCCGAAGTACCCGAGCGCAAGGCTCACGCCGATGAACTCCGTGACGATCGTCAGGAAGTTGAGGATGAATAGGTCCCCGACCGAGAACCACCCCCAGAAGCGCCCGAAGCGCTCGTTGATCAGCCGCGCGTGGCCGACCCCCGTGACGGCGCCGAGGCGAATCACCATCTCCTGGTTGACGATCAGCACAGGGATCAGCAGCAGCAGCACCCACAACAGGCTCGTCCCGTAGTTCTGCCCCGCCTGCGCGTACGTGGAGACGCCGCCGGCGTCGTTGTCACCCACCATTACGATCAGCCCCGGGCCCATGATCGCTAGCAGCGCCATCCCCCGCGAGCGCCACCCGTGGCGCGCGCCCGTGTCGCCCATCCTGATCGTCCCGAGCGCCCCGCGGATGTCGCCGAGGTGCGCCTCGTCGAGGACGGGCGGCACGCCCTCGAGCACGGGCGGCTGGGACTGCAGCCGCGTCTCATCCAGCGTCGTCGGATTCTCGGCCATTCATTCACCTCCTTTCTTCGCTCGGGACACATCGAGTCGACGCGAGTTGACGCGGACGTGCACCCCGGAAAAGGCGGCTTAGGCCTGCAGGGACGAGCCCGACGTGCGCGCCAGCGGCTGGGTACTTCGTGGCTGTTCTCGATCCATCACAGCCTCCTTTCCGCGCATCGTTTTAGGGGCTCGTCGGGGCTCAGGGTAGCACCGGTCAGCCTCAGTCGCGCACCAACCCGAAGCGCCGCCGCCAGCCCGCCGGTAGCGTCAGCTCCAGCACATCGTCCACGGTGATCACGCCCACCACTTGCTGCTGCTCGTCCACGACCGGGAGCGCCGCGAGGTTGTAGTCGGTCATCGTGCGCGCCACCTCGGGCAGATCCGCGTCGGTGTGCACCGACTCCGGCTCCTCCTCCGCCACCTTCGCCAGGGGCGCCTGCGGGTCGGCGCGCAGCAGCGCCACGATCGTCGCCGCGCCGCTCAGCGCGTCCGTCGCGTCGTGCACGTAGACAGTGCTCAGCGCACCCGGCGCGATCGCGCTCGCGCGCACCCTCGCCAGCGCGTCCTGCACCGTCGCCTCCTCCGGGAGGTCGATGAAGTCCGGGCTCATCATCCCCCCGGCCGTCGCCGGGTTGTAGCCCATCAGCGTTTCGATCCGTCTGCGCCCCGCCGGCGGCAGCAGCGCCAGGATCCGCCCCCTGCGCTCCTGGTCGATCTCCCCGATCAGGTCCGCCGCGTCGTCCGCGGCCATCCGCGCCACCACCGCTGCGACCTGCGCATCCGGGCGCTCGGAGATGAACTCCAGCTGGTGGTGCTCGTCGAGCTCCTCGAAGACGTCCGCCTCGAGCTCCCTGTCCTGGCCGACCGCTTCGATCAGCTCCTCGCCCTCGTCGTGCGAGGCCGCCTCGACCAGGTCCGCGATCTCCGCGGGATGCAGGTTCGCGAGCTTGCGGTGGGAGAAGCGCAGGCGCGCGGTGGGCACGTGGCCGACGAACGGCTCCAGGTCCGTCCAGTCCAAGAACGGCCGGTCCCCCACCGCTCCTCTTAGAGCCCGCGGCAGCGCGCGGCGTAGCTGCGCGCGGAGGGAGGGGTCCACCCCCACCAGCCGCCACCACCCCTCGATGCACGCCAGCTCGATCTCGTGCGCGCTCACGAGCCGCGGCGGGTCCGCCTCCACGTTCACCAGCTTGCGGCCCAGCACGTCCTGGCGCAACAGCACCTCCCCCACACGCCGCTCGAAGCGCCCCAGGTTAAGTTTCTGGCCCGCCAGCTTCGCCGCCCTGGCCTCGAGCGTCGCCACCTTGTCCACCGGCACGAACAGCTCCCGGCCGCCGATCCGCGCCTTCAGCCCCGTCACTGGCGGGTACCCCCCGTCCGCGAGGCGCACGATCACGTCCTCCACTCTCCCCAGCCGCTCCCCCGTGCGATCCAGCAGTGGGCTGCGCAGCAGCATTGATAGGTGCAACACTTGCTCGGGCAACGCCCTCGATACGTTAGGGCATCGGCCGGCAGGGCACGCGCGGGGCGACGCCGGCAGGGCACGCGCCGGGCGCCCCGAACCTTCTTACGCACCCTTTATGGCTCCGCCCCATGATCGAGACGTGCCCGTACGCCCCACCCGACCGTGGCCCACCTTTCTCCTCGGCGCGCTCTGCATCGGCGCGATCGTCGCTGCCGTGCTCGTCGTCGGGCCCGCCTCCGGCAGCACCACCTCCACGGGGCGCACCATCACCGTCGGCCAGGGGGTCGTCCAGTCCACCGTCTCCGGCTCCGGCAACATCCAGGCCGCCACGCAGCTCGACCTCGGCTTCAAGACCTCCGGCGTCGTCACTCAGATCTTTGTTTCGCAGGGCGCCCACGTCACCGAGGGCCAGCTGCTCGCCGAACTGAACCCCGACACCGCCGAAGTCACCCTCGAACAGGCCCGGGCCTCTCTGCAGGCCGCTGAAGCCTCCCTTGTCCAGGAGGAAGAAACCGACGGGGAAGGCGCGTCTGGATCGGGTTCCTCCGGCTCGGGCTCTGGCCGGGCCACCGCCTCCTCCGCCTCAGCCGCCTCCGTCGATCGCGAGGACGTCTCCTACAGCCCCCCCGGCGGCGCCACTGCTACCACCCCCGCCACAGCCACCACCGCACCCACGACGACCGCGCCCACACTCACCACCCCCACGACAACCGCCCCCACGCCCACACCCACCACGAGCCCCACCACCACTCCCGCGCACACCGCCCCAAACTCCCCCACCACGACCCCCGCCCACGACAAACGCACGCAACCGCGCTCGCAGACCGCCCCGTCGGAATCGGCCTCGGGCGCTTCGGGCACCGACAGTTCCTCCACCGGCGCCAGCCACGAAAGCTCCTCCGCCACCAAAGCCACCCTCTCGACCGCCGCCCGCGAAGCCAACATCGCCTCCGCTCGCGCCGCCGTCAAGAGCGACCGCCTCACCGTGCAGAGCGCCGAACAGGCGCTCTCCGACACCAAGCTCTTCGCCCCCGCCACCGGCACCATCGTCTCGC
Source organism: uncultured Solirubrobacterales bacterium (assembly GCA_963706545.1). Lineage (GTDB taxonomy): Bacteria > Actinomycetota > Thermoleophilia > Solirubrobacterales > Solirubrobacteraceae > Palsa-744. The sequence goes on along the minus strand of OY970161.1, from coordinate 2,718,113 downwards.
TCTCCGGGGAGGTCGGCGAAGCCGTCACCGCGAGCGGCACCACCCGCGCCTCCACCAGTTCGTCTGGCTCCGGCTCCTCCGGCTCGGGGTCCTCCGCCGCGTCGGCCTTCGGGGCGGCCTCCGCGGCCTCGGGCTCCGGTTCCTCAGGCTCAGGTTCAGGTTCAGGTTCGGCCTCCTCGAGCTCGTCCTTCGCCGTGCTCAGCGACCTCTCCTCGATGCAGCTCGTCGTGCCCCTCTCCGAGTCCGAAGTCATCAACGTCCGCGACGGTCAGCCCGCCACCGTCACGATCGAAGCGCTCGAAGGCCTCAAGCTCGCCGCGCACGTCCTCTCCGTCGCCACCCTCCCCACCTCCTCCTCCGGCGTCGTCAGCTACGACGTCACCTTCCAGCTCGACCAGCTCGCCTCCGGGCTGAAACCGGGGATGTCCGCCACTGCCGAAGTCGTCGTCAAGCAAGCCGAAGGCGTCAACGTGCCCACCACCGCGATCTCCGCCGACACCGTCACTGTCGTGCACGACGGCACCGAGACCCGCCGTCGAGTCGTCACCGGACTCGCCGGCGACAGCTCCACGATCATCCTCTCCGGCCTCTCCGCCGGCGAACAGATCGTGCTGCCCGTCGCGCGCGCCTCCAGCACCACTTCGAGCCTCCTCTCACGGTTGGGCAGCCGCACCGGCGCGCTCGGTGGCGCCGCTGGCGGCCTCGGTGGGGGCGGCGGCGCTGCGTTCTTCGGCGGCGGCGGGGGCGGCTTCAGGGGGGGTTGATGGACATTTTTTCGACCCCATATACCCCGGTTGATGCGACACCACCGCCACCCCATATACCCGGTTGATGAGACATCTTTTTCGACCCTATATAGGCAGTTGATGCGACACCCTCCACGACCCCATATAGCCGGTTGATGGGACACCTTTTTCGACCCCATCTGCGACGACGCGCGGGCACACCTGATGCACGCACGCGGGCCCCCCGCGCCCAGCCGCTGGTGGCACGCGCTCCGCTCGCCGTCCGGGGTGGGAGGGGCGACAGCCGCCATCGTTCGCCCCACCCCGTCATCGACGTCCGCGACGTCTCCAAGACCTACCGCCTCGGACCGATCCGCGTGCCCGCGTTGCGCGGCGTCTCGCTGCGCATCGAGCGCGGGGACTTCGTCGCCGTCATGGGCTCCTCCGGCAGCGGCAAGAGCACGCTCATGAACATCCTCGGCTGCCTCGACATCCCCACCGACGGGCGCTACCTGATCGATGGCACCGACGCCCACGACCTCGACGAGGACGAACTCTCCGACCTGCGCAACCGCAAGCTCGGGTTCGTCTTCCAGTCGTTCAACCTCGTGGCGCGCACCCCCGCGCTCGCCAACGTCGAACTGCCGCTCGCCTACGCCGGCCTGCACCGCACCGAGCGCCGCCGCCGCGCCGAGCGCGCGCTGGCGTCCGTCGGCATGGCCAACCGCCTGCACCACCTCCCCTCCGAGCTCTCCGGTGGCCAGCAGCAGCGCGTCGCCGTCGCCCGCGCGATCGTCACCAACCCCTCGCTGATCCTCGCCGACGAGCCGACCGGCAACCTCGACTCCCACTCCACCGAGGACGTGCTCGCGATCTTCGCGGACCTCAACCTCGACGGGCGCACCGTCGTGCTGATCACCCACGAGCCCGACGTCGCCGCGCAGACCAAGCGCGTCGTGCGCCTCTCCGACGGGCAGATCGTCGAAGACCGCCGCCTGCTCGGCGTCCACGACCCCCCGCCAGCCACGCACCGCCTCAAGTCCGCGCACCTTGCGGCACCCGTCGAGGCCCAGCCATGATCGGCGCCGAGACACTGCGCATCGCCTGGGGCGGGATCGTCGCCAACAAGCTCCGCTCGGGCCTGACGATCCTCGGCATGACGATCGGTGTCGCCTCGGTCATCATCCTGATCGCCGTCGGCAACGGTTCCTCCAAAGCCGTCGAGGAACGCATCGAGAGCCTCGGCACCAACGTGTTGCTCGTCGAGTCCGGCGCGATCCGTGGCGGCGCGCGGTTTGGCGGCTCCTCCTCGAGTGCTGTGTCGCTGACCAAGCAGGACGCCGCCGCGCTGCAGAACCGCTCCGAAGCGCCCGACGTCAAGAGCGCCTCGCCCGTCGTCAACGCCACCGGCGTCACGCTCGTCTTCGACGGCACCTCCTACGAGCCCGGCACATTCGTCGGCACCACCCCCTCCTACCTCGCCGCCCACGGCTACCACGTCCAGGAAGGAGCCGCCTTCACCGAAGCCGACGTCGCCCACCATGCGCGCGTCGCCGTGATCGGGCAGACCGTCGCCGAAGAGCTGTTCGGAGGGCAGGACCCCGTCGGGCAGACGATGCGCGCCAACGGCGTCAACTTCGAGGTGGTCGGGGTGCTCGCCGCCAAGGGCTCCAACGGGGTCTCCAACCTCGACGAAATCGTGGTCGCCCCGATCTCCACCGTGCAGGACTCCCTCTCGGGCTTTGGCCCGATCGACTCGATCACCGTCGAGGCCACCTCCGAGTCCTCGCTCTCCGCTGCCGAAGCTGAGGTCACGCAGATCCTGGAGCAGCGCCACCGCATCAAGGACACCTCCGAACCCGGCTTTCAGGTCATCAACCAGGGCTCGCTGTTGGAAACCACCTCCTCCACCACCTCCGTCTTCACCACGCTGCTCGGCGAGGTCGCCGCGATCTCGCTGCTAGTCGGCGGCATCGGCGTGATGAACATCATGCTCGTCTCCGTCACCGAGCGCACCCGCGAGATCGGCATTCGCAAGGCCGTCGGCGCGCGCCGCTCGGACATCCTCACCCAGTTCCTCACCGAGGCCGTGCTCGTCTCGCTGATCGGCGGCCTCACCGGCGTGTTGCTGGGCGTGGTGGGCTCCCAGTTCGAAATCGCCGGCGTGCACCCCGCGATCGCCACCTACTCCATCTTCCTCGCCTTCGGCGCCGCCGTCCTCACCGGCCTCTTCTTCGGCACCTACCCCGCCGGGCGCGCCGCGCGCCTGCGACCGATCGAGGCCCTGCGCTTTGAGTGAGAACCCCCCGCATATCCCCCCCGAGGAGCCCGTCATGCCCGACACACAGACCGCTATCCAAGAGGAAGAGGACCAGTGGGCGCAGGAGCCCCTGGACGAACTCCCACCCCGCCCGCGCCGGCGTCTGCTCGGGGCGGGCGGGAATCCCATTCCCCTGGTGCTGCTCGGGGTGCTCCTGCTCGCTTGCGGCTTCATCGGCGGTGTGCTCGTCGAGAAGGACCAGACCTCCTCGAGCTCCAGCTCCAGCGCGAGCAGCCTCGCCGCCCGGTTCGCGGCGCTGCGCGGTGCCGCCGGTGGAGCCGGCGCCGGCTCCACCACGACCGGCAGCGGCGCCGGCGGCGCCGGGACGGGCAGCGGGACGGGCAGCGGCTCTACGGGGGGCGGAGGCTTCGCGGGGCGCCTCGGCGGCCTCGCGGGCGGCGCCACCATCGGCGAAGTCTCCTACATCAGCGGGAGCACGCTGTACGTGACCAACACTGAAGGCAACACCGTCAAGGTCACCACCTCCCCCGCCTCTTCGATCACCAAGACCGTCAAAGCCGACCTCCACGGCATCCACCCCGGTGAAACCGTCGTCGTCCGCGGCGCCAAGGGCTCGGACGGCGCCGTCAGCGCCGAATCCATCAGCGTCGGCGCCAGCGGTGGCGGGGGCCTCGCCTCGCTGTTTGGGGGCGCCGGCGGCCGCGGCGCAGGCAGCGGCGCGAGCGGGAGCGCGGGCTCCGGTGGACCGGCTCTGTTCGGTGGGTGATTGCCGTATCTTGATGTCCTTCGACAAAGGAGCTCCATGCCTCACATCAGCATCAAAGGTCGTACACCGGCCGTCGCCGCGCTGACGATCGCCCTGCTCGCCTGTACCGGGCTGGCGGCGTGCGGCGGCTCTTCAAGCACCTCGACTCAGACCACCGCCAACGCAGCCGCGACCGGCACCACGACGACCGGCACGACCTCCTCAAGCAGCTCCGGCGGTACGTCCTCCACCCCCACCACACCGGGCGGTGGACCGGGCTCTCCCGCTCGGACGCTGCGCTTCACCGCGATGCGCGCGTGCCTGGCGAAGAAGGGCATCACCCTTCCGCCGCGCACCCCCGGCGCCGGCGGCTTCCTCGGCGGCGGACCGCAGCTGCCCAAGGGCGTGACGCGCGCGCAGTACGCGGAAGCGCTCAAAGCCTGCGGCGCGAACTTCCCCGCCGGCGGCCACTTCACCAGGGCCCCGCGCGCCTTCACCAGCCCGCGCTTCCACGAAGTGCTCGTCCACTTCGCCGCGTGCCTGCGTCAGAACGGGATCAACGTGGGCGAACCCAACACCTCGGGTAAAGGCCCGGTCTTCGACACCAAAGGACTCAACACCGGCAGCACCCAGTTCAAAGCAGCCGAGGCGAAGTGCAGGAGCACGCTGCTCGCCGGCCTGCGCCCCAAAGCCAGACCCGGCGCCGCCGGTAGCAGCACGACCGGCTGAGCGTCGCCGGCCGGCAGCAAGAGTGAGAGCGAGGCGCCCGCGGCGGGTCTAGCCGTGGGCGCCCAGTTCGCGGTTAGTGGGCGCGGCCTGCGGGTCGCGAATCGCCGTCGAGCTCGGCCCCGCGGCGACCGTCGGCTTCGGCAGCGCCGCGATGCGCCCGATCAGCTGGCTCCACTGCGCCTGGTTCAGGTTGCCCATCACCGTCAACGGCGAGACCGTCGCCGCCCGGGCGCGCGCGGTGTGGGCGCCCGCCAGTCGCGGGAGGAAGTCGATGTAGATGTGACCCCACGCGGAGGGCACCGCCTGCGTGGTCGGAGCTTCCGGGTACTTCATCAGGCTCACGATGCGGTGTGGCGCGAACCGCCCGCTGAGGGTCAGCAGCGTGCGGATCGCCGCGTCGGCAACCGACCCCTTGCCCTGGTGGCCGGCGATCGGGACCCCGTTGATCGCGGTGATTTCCACCGCCGTACCGCGGTCGTGGGCCGCCCGCGCCGCGACGGCGTCCACGCCGGGGGCGACGCTCAGGCCCGACGGGGAGACGCCACCCCGCGGGCACCGCAGCGCCGCCACAGTCGGCTGCAGACCGCTGCGGGAGAGAAACTCCAGCACCGCCAGCACCCGCCCGTCGATCGCGCCTGAGGCTACGTCCCGGCGACCACACGCGTCGAGCTGGATCCCCGGGTCCGACAGCACCGCCAGCTCCAGTTCCCCTTTCGACATCAGCAGCGCATCCCCCGCGGTCGCACCAAGTAGCGCGCTCGTGCCCGTCGAGCCCTTGGGGTGCAGCGCTGCGCCGAGCTGCCTCCAGTTCGCCAGCAGCGGCTGCGGGTCGATCGTGCCGCTGTCTCCCGCCGGGCGTACCGCGAAGCGCAACTGCCCCGCGTTCGCGCCCACCGGCGTGTCGAGGCGGCCGAGCACCGTGCCCTCGGAGACGATCGAGCCGGTCCGCAGCGGCAGCCAGCGACTGTTGCCCGTGCTCGCGGACTTCGCCGCGCTGGCCGCAGCGGCGCGCGCGAGCGGGTTGCCGGGGTGTGCGTACAGGCGCACCCGGCCCATCCCCGCAGGCACCGTTTCGCCTTCGGTTTCGACTGGGAGACCCGCTCGCCCGTCCGGCAGCGGCGCGGGTGCCACGTGGTGCCTGACCTTGAGGGTCAGCGGCGACTGGTGACCCGCAGTCGCGGGCTGCGTCGGCGCGGGGGCCTGCGACGTCGTGACGCGGTGCTCGACCGTGGGGACCGTGGGGCGGTAGCGGGGGGCGATGGCCCCGAGTCCGGCATACGTGAACACGTCCCCGTAGACGTCGCGCAGGACCAGGTAGCGTCCGAGCGCGTGGGAGTGCCCGAGGTGCTCGATGCGACCGCTCTCCACCGCCCTCACGGGAGCATCGGGAGCGCCGAGCAGCTCGACCAGCTGCGAGGGCTTCGCGGGCGCGTTCGCGGCGGCTTCGGCGCGCCGCGCGGTCACCTGCGGCGGGGGCGGTGGCTTGAAGCCCTGAGTGGCCGCGGCGCTAGACGCTCCGCTCCCCGCGCCGCCCGCCGCGGCGGTCCCCGCGGGGGAGGTCGCGGATGGGGTGCCAGCCCCTGCGTTGACGGCAGCGTCCGCGGGCGTGGGCGCTGCTGCCGCATCGGGAGTGGGCGCCGTCGTCGCCGCGCTCGCGGGGGTTGGCGCAAGTGGCACCGCACCCGCGGTGGCGCTCGAGGAGCCGCTCGCGGACGGGGTCGAGGGTGAGGATCCAACTCCCGTGCCGGCCGCGGCGCCTTCTGCGGTCGCGCTAGCCCCGAGAGCCACTCCGAGACCACTTGAGCCCGGTGCCAGATGCGCACCAGCGGTGGGCGCGCGTCCGTCCACGAGGCCGGTGAGCGTGCCGATCACCGAGCGCGGGAAGCTGGCGATTAGTCGCGCACGCAGCAACACCGATTCCACGTATTCCTGGGAGTGGTTGTAGGCGAGGATCGCCGCACCGAGGTTGTGGGAGGCGCCCGCCGCGTGCAGGTAGCGCGCGGCCGCGAAGATCGCATCTACAGGGTTAGCCGGGTCGGCGTAGCCCGCTTCGGTGGCGTCCACCCCGTAACGCAGCCACGTCGAGGGCATGAACTGCATCCACCCCACCGCTCCTGCGGTGGAGACCGAGAGGTCGGTGCCGTAGTCGGTCTCGACTTCGTTGATCGCCGCGAGCACCTGCCAGGGGATGTCGTACTGGAACGCGGCCGCTTTGTATATCGGGAGCAGGAACAAGGGGATGCGGTAGAAGTCGAGCGCCTGCGCGGACACGGCCGAGTCGGTGAACAGCGCGGCGAGCCCCGCTGCTTCGCCGCCCGCAGCCTGCGGGGCCGGCGCGACGCCGTTAGGGGTGCCCGGGGGCACCGTGGTGGGCCCGTTCTTCGCAGCGCCTTGACCGGCGGGCTTGGTGGCGACGCCCTGCCCGCCCACGCCGGAGCCGCCCTTGGTGACGCTGGCGCCGGTGCGCCTGCCCGCGGTGACCTGCTGGGTGCGCTGCACCACCACCGTCGGTGCCGCGCTTGGGGCTTCCGCGGGAGTGGTCGAGGTGCCCACCGGAGCGGTGGAGGTGCCGGAGGATCCCGCCGGGGCGCCCGTCGACGCGGGCGCGGTGGAGGTCGTGGTCGAGTCGGCGGACGTCCCGGCCCCTTCCTGCGCCGGGGCCGGCGTCTGGGGACTGGTCGTCGTGACTGGCGGTGTGGGGCCTTCGCCAGTCCCGGCAGCGCCCGTGGGCGCTTCGGCGCCGAGTGCCGCGCCCGGCCCGCCTAGGCCGGCCGTGAGGCCGCCGCCGGCCAGTACGGAGAGCACGGCCCGGCGCGCCCACCGGCGCGGGGCCCGCGGGGCGCTCATCCGCGGCCTCCCCGCGGTGTTCTTAGATGGTCGTCGTGTCGCATACACATGCCAAGGGCCAGGCCGCTCGCGCGACACCAGCCACACTGGCTGAGGTTCATATCGGCAGCCAAGCACCTCGCGGTAAAGGATTTGTAATCCCGCCCGCAAACCTGCCCGCGGCGATGGAGGCTGTTCAGGACGATATCTCCCATATCGGCGGGAGCGGCCGCACAGTACAGACCCCCAGGCAGAGTTTCTTTCGATGGCCGAATTGCGGATCCTGCGCAGGATTCGTTGCAGAAGCGCAGGGCTCGAACGGCCAAGCGGAGCCCAGACCAAGCGAGGCCGGCACGGGCGCTCCGTCCATGCGTACGTGGAACTTCTCCGAGCGAGGCCGCACCGGCGCTCCGTTCCGTCCGGTCGGGGGTTTGGGAGATTGAGGCTACGCAGTGCACCCCATACACAACACTTGGTTGCAGCCGAAGCTGCGAACGAGTACCGTCAGGACTCGCAGTCGAAGCACAAGGAGCGAGGGAGAGGTGTTCAACATGTCGAGATCCAGAGCGCTCGTGGCGGCCGCGGTTGTGTGCGTGTGCCTCACCGCCGCCGCGGCAGCTTGGGCGGCAGAGACCTTGGAAGTCACCGCGGCCTTTTCCCCAGACAAGCTGGGCGTCCCCACCAACGTCCACGGGACCGCGACGATCGGCACGACCACCGGGGCGCTGCCCCCGCCAATCGTAGAAACCACCGTGATGGGGCCGGCGGGGCTTACCGTGGACGTCAAAGGTGTGGGCACCTGCGACCCCGCCAAGCTCGAAGCCACCTTGAATCCGGCCGTCTGCCCGAAGGATTCCAAAGCCGGCTTCGGGGGCGGCATGGGCGAGTACGAACTGGGCCAAGAACGACGCGAAGAGCCTTTCACGCTCAACTTCTACCGCGGCCCCAACGAAGACGGACACCTCGTGCTGGTGGCCTTCCTCAACGCGGAATCCCCGGTCTCGGTGCAGCTCGTGCTCAAGGCGCAGATCGTCCAGGAGCCCAAGCCCTACGGGCTCGGCTTCGCCTTCAAGGTGCCGATCATCGAAACGCTGCCAGGAGCCTCGCCCGCGACGGCGAAGAGCCTCTACATCACGCTCGGCGCACCCAACGCCGCCTACTTCGAGACCGTCGGCGGCAAGCGCCGTTTGGTCCACGTAAAGGGGATCATCGTCCCCAAGCGATGCCCCCACGGTGGCTTCCCCTACAAGACGCAGATCGCCTTCGCCGACGGCACCACGAACACGGTCACGGGCACGATCCCCTGCCCGCACGGGTAGACGCTGAGCATGAGCGCTCCCTCGATCGGTCGCCGGGCAGTCCTCGCCCTCGCGGCCTGTACCACGCTTGCGGCCGGGCTCTCGATCCCCGTCGGGGCACCGGCCGCTGAGTCGGAAACGGTCGCCGCGATCAAGCCCTCGTTCGCCCCGGACCGGCTCGGCGCGAAGGCGGCCTTCACCTTCGACGTCCGCTTTTCGGGCGGGGCATTCGGAGTGCCCTCCCCGGTGCGCAGGGCGGTCGTGCAGTTGCCCCCGGGGCTAAGCATGAACATCCCCCATCTCAGCAGCTGCACAAGGGCGCAACTGCAGGCGCGCGGCGCAAGCGGCTGCCCAGCACGGTCGCTGATCGGCACCGGACACGCCCTCGCGGACGTGCACGCGGGTGCGGGCGTCGAAAGCGAGGAAGCGACTGTGTGGGCGTTCCTCGGCCCGCCGCGGGGACTCAATCCGACAATCGAGATCCTCGGCCAGGGCTACACGCCGCTCGACGAGCGGGTGGTGATCACCGCCACGGTGCTTCCCGCTCGCCCCCCTTACGGCGAAGAGCTCGTGATGTCGATCCCCGCGATCCCCTCGATTCCCTACGAGCCGAACGCCTCGACGGTCTCCTTCTCGATGACAGTCGGGGGCGCGCGCTTCCGCGGGCACAGCCCCAACACGGTCCTGCTGCCCACCCACTGCCCCGCTGGGGGCTTTCCGTTCGCGACCGAATTCGGCTACGAAGACGGCGCCACGAGCACCACCACGGCGACCGTCCCGTGCCCGTAGGGGCCTCAAAGAGCCCCACCGCGAGGGCAGTACGGTCTGGTCGTCTACCCCGGGCTGGTGCACCAACCAAGGTTGGGCGCGCGAATGGCGTAAGCGTAGGCTTTCTCAACCTGTACCCTTAGTCCCATGGAAGCGTTGCTCTCGATCCTGCAGGTGTTCATCGCGGTAGGCCTGATCTTCCTGGTGCTGATGCACTCCGGGAAAGACTCGGGGCTCTCCGGCGCCTTCGGCGTGGGCACCGGCCAGGGCCCGCTGGGAGGTGGCTCACTCGTGGAGCGCAACCTCAACCGCTGGACTGTCTTCTTCGCCCTTCTGTTCGTCGGCAACACCATCCTCCTGCTCAAGAAGCCCTGGTAGAGGGCCCGCCCGTTCGCGCAGCCGGCCGGAGACGGAGGCCGGTGAGTCGGGGTGGGTAGGGTCGGATTCATTGGTCGTTGACTGCGGCTCGAGCCGATTGAGGATCTCCAGGGCCTCCGCGCGCAGGGTGGCGTTGGTTGCCAGGTAGTCCTCGCGCGAGAGCTTGCCGGTGGCGAGGTCGAGCTCCAGGTCGCGCAACTCGCGGTACTTGACTTCGCGGGCGAGCTCGAGGGTTGCCGGTCGAGCGACGCGGCGGCGCAGGGCGCCGGGAGAGGGTGAGAGCGCTAGCAGTCCGCCGCCGAAGACGATCAGCCCGCCGATCCAGATCCACATGATCAGCGGGGAGACGAGCAGGCGAAACTGCGCGGGGGGCGGGTGCTTGAGGTATTCGTGAGCGAGGAAGTCGATCACGAACAGGCCCTCGTCGGGGCGCGAGAAGGGGATCGTCTTGTTGCCGACTTCGATGATGCGCTTCAGCCGCGGGGTTTCGATTTCGGGCGAGATCGCGCTCCACACGTCGCGCGTGAGGCTCGCGCTGATGCCGATGTTGCTGACTGACTGACCACCGATCAGGTGTCCCACCGAGCCCTGTGATTCTTCATCGGATTCGTAGAAGTCCTCGGAGGGGCGCAGCGTGGTGACGTAGCGCCCGTGCTGGGTGACCCGTAGCACCGCGCCGAAGTTCGCCGTGGAGCCGGTATGGGTGGGGTCGTAGCGGGGGGTGAGGGTCGCGGTGGGGCGCACGTAGGTCACGGTGTAGGAGCCCACCCGCGCGGACTGCCCGGGAGAGAAGCTCTTCAGCTGGGAGACGTGTTCGAAGGAAGAGGAGGCGGCGACCCCGACGAACAGCACGGCCATCCCGACGTGCACGATGTAGCCGCCGTAGCGTCGGCGGTTGCGCCGGATCAGGCTCAACAGTGCCACCGGGGGGGTCTCGCCCGAGGCGCCGCGGCGCACACGCGTGCCGCGCCAGAGCTCCTGCGCGACGGAGCCGAGTGCGAAGGCCGCGCAGCAGAACATCGCCAGCGCCGTCGGCTTCTGCGTGACGCCGGCCACAACCAGCACCGCGAGCGTGACGAGCGCCGCCGCGAAGGGCACCGCGAGGTTGCGGAGCACCCCGCTGGGAGTGGCGCGCCGCCAGGCGATCACCGGCCCGATGCCGGAGAGCAGCACGAGAATCAGCGCCAGCGGGACGGTGTAGCGGTCGAACCACGGCCCCCCCACGGAGGCGGACTGGCCGGTGAGCGCTTCGGAGATCTTGGGGAACCACGTCCCCCAGAAGATCACGAAGGCGAGGCCGACGAGTACGAGGTTGTTGAACAGGAAGATCGCCTCGCGCGAGAGCAGCGAGTCCAGGCGGTGGGTGCTGGCGAGCTGCTCACGGCGCGAGACCACGAGGTAGATCGAGCCCACGAGCATCGCGGCGATCAGCACGAGGAAGGGGACGCCGAGGGTGGCGCCGCCGAAGGCGTGGATCGAGTCCAGGATCCCGCTGCGCACCATGAAGGTGCCCATGATCGCGAGCGTCCCCGTGGCCAGCGGAAGCGAGACGTTCCACACCTTGAGCATCCCGCGGCGCTCCTGGATCATCAGCGAGTGCAGGAACGCGGTGCCCGTCAGCCAGGGCAAGAGCGACGCGTTCTCGACTGCGTCCCAACCCCAGTAGCCCCCCCAGCCGAGCTCCGAGAATGACCAGGAGGCGCCGAGCAGGATGCCGATGCCGAGGAACAGCCAGGCGGCCAGCGCGAAGCGGCGTATCACGGCGATCCACTCGCCGTCCACCCTGCGAGCGATCAGGGCGCCCATCGCGAAGGCGAACGGCACCGTGCAGAGCGTGTACCCCGAGTAGAGCATCGGGGGGTGGATCATCATCGTGGGGAAGCGCAGCAACGGGTCGAGGCCCTCCCCTTCGGGAGGTACAGGAGTGGTGGTGGTGAAGGGGTTCGCGTAGAACACCATCAGCGAGACGAAGAACCCGCCGAAGCCGAGCAGGATCGCGGTCGCGTAGGAGGCGACCTCGCGCAGGCGCCCGCGCGTGAGGAACAGCACGAGGCTCGACCACAGCGAGAGCAGCCAGGCCCACAGCAGCAGGGAGCCTTCCTGGGAGGACCACACCGCGGCGGCGCGGTAGAGCGCCGGGGTGGTGCGGCTGGAGGTATCCGCGACGGCGTTGAAGGCGAAGTCGTTGCTGAGGAACGCGATCTCGAGCACGACCATCCCGAGGGTCAGCAGGCCGGCGAGCGCGTACACCGAGCGGCGGCCCGCGAGCGAGAACTCCGCCCGGCCGCTGCGTGCCCCGTAGATCGAGACCGCGATGCCATACACGCACACGATCAGCGCGAGCACCAGGCAGACGTGTCCGAGGAGCGCCATCAGCGCCTGCCCTCACCCACGGCCGACCGCCGGCCCAAAGGCATCAACCTCGCCCCCACCACGGCCGCCCCCCTGCCCGAGGGAGGGCAGCCGTCGGCGCCGAGGCGCCCCCCGGGGTGGCGGTGCCGAGCGGGAGGGTACGGAGCGGAGCGGAAGGCACACTCAAGCGTTCTGCTTCTCGGAGGGCGGCGCGACCGTGTACTTGGAGGGGCACTTGGTGATCAGGGAGTTCGCTTCGCCGGTGTAGCCGGTGCCGTCCTTCTGCACGGTGACAATGATCTCGCGTCCTTCTTTGAAGGGGTCGGGGACGATCCCGGTGTAGGCGACCGGGACGGCATCGGCGCCGTTGGCGCGGTCGGCGACCCTGAAGCGGAGCACCGGCCCTTCGTGGTGCACGGAACCGGTCACGACCGTCCCGGTCAGCTGGTAGCTGCGGCCGGGCTGCCCCTCGCGCAGCAGCTGGCTGGGGGTGAGCGCAGGGCTGGCAGCCGTGAAGCTGGTGTAGATCAGGGCGCTCGCCAGCAGCACCGCGGCGCTGAGCGCCACCACGAGCCGTACCGTGCGCTTGCGAGCGGGGTCCATCGCGCCAGTATCTCAAATGCCCGCCAGGGAATCGCCGGTGGACGGCGAAACCTTGGGAGGTGTCAAGGGTCCTTATGTACAGAGAGGTATGAGACCAAGCCTTCGACATCAGCTCGGCGAACGGCGCCGCACCCGCCGCATCCGGGGTGCGCACCGGTCCGACCTCACGCCGGAGCTCCTCACCACCGCGCCGGAGGCTCTCCCCGCCGCGCCGGAGACCCTAGCCGCCGCGCCGAACACCACGCCGGAGCCCTACGCCGCCATGCAGGAGGCCGACAGCCCCGCGCAGCGGGTGCGCGAGGCGGGCGGCCCGACCGACCTGGCCACGTACGCCTGCGAGTGCGGCTACCTGTTCGCGGCATCGGTGACCACCACCGTGGGATGTCCTCACTGCGGCACCCAGCAGGCGTGGTAGTCGATCCGATCTGCTTCCTGCTTTGGAACCCACTACGAGACGTCGCGTGGGTCCGAGACGAGTGCGAGCACGAAGCCGTCGTGGCCCTTGGCGGTGACGGTCTGGATCGCAGTCGCGCTCACGCGGGGCTCCCTGGCGAGCAGCTCGTAGAAGCGACGCACGCCCTGTACGCCCCCGTCGCCGAGCCGCGGGTCGTCTGCGTGGGGGTCGAGGATTGCTCCGCCACGCACGACGTTGTCGGCAATGATCAGTGTGCCAGGATGAGAGAGCTTCAGCGACCACTGCAGGTAGAGCGGGTTGTTCCGCTTGTCCGCATCAATGAAGATGACGTCGAATGGTCCGGCCCCTTCGGCGTGCAGCTCGGGCAGCGTCTCCCCCGCGGGCCCAACACGGATCTGCACGCGCTCGGCGAGGCTCGCGTTGGCGATATTCGAGCTGGCGACCTCTGCGTTGCGGGGGTCGAGCTCGAGCGTCACGAGCCGACCACCTTGGGGCAGTGCACGGGCGAGCCAGATGGTGCTGTAGCCACCGAGCGTGCCCAGCTCGAGGATGCTGCGGGCACTGCTGACTCGTGCGAGAAGTTCGAGCAGCTTGCCCTGGGCTGGGGTGATGGAGGCGCGGGGAAGACCAGCGGCGTCGCTGGCGGCAAGCGCAGCGTCGAGCACCGGGTCCTGCGCGAGCAGGTGCTCGGCAACATAATCATCGACGGCAGCCCATAGGTCGTTGGTCATGGTCGAGGAACAGTAGGTGGATTGCTCACGGTAGGTCCGCGAGGCCGCTCACGTCGATGTCGAAATGGCTGGCGAGTGCCTGGCGTCCAGCCGTGGTGACGCGCAGCGCGCGGGGCATATTACGGGGGGTGACCCAGTTGCGAGCGCGGAAGCTGGCCAGGAGGGCGGCTCCGAGTCCACCTGCGAGATGGTGGCGGCGCTCGGTCCAGTCAAGCCGGTAGGACCCATCGTAACTCGCGCACATTTCGGCGCGTAGCGAAACGACACGCGCAAGGCTCTCGGACATGCAGCCCGGCAACGGCGACACCGAGACGCCTCCGACCCATCCCGCCGGGGAGCACCAGGGAATCTGGCCGAGCATCCTCTACTTTGGCACGCCGGTGGCGCTCGTCACCACGATGAACGCTGAGGGGACGCCCAACATCGGGCCGATGTCCTCGGCCTGGGCGCTCGGCTACACGATCGTGATGGGCTGGGAGAGCACGGCGCACACCCTCGCAACCTGCAGCGTGAGCGCGAGTGCGTGATCAACCTACCCGGGCCGAACCTCGTCGAGGAGGTCGAGGCCCTGGCACCCCTGACCGGCCGCAACCCTCCGGCACCCCACAAGGCCGACACGTTCCGTTTCGAGCCGCGCAAGTTCCAGGCCGCCGGCCTGACCCCGACGGCGGCCGAGACCGTCAGGCCACCCCGCATAGCGGAGTGTCCGCTGCAGCTCGAGGCGAAGGTCACAGCGATCCACGAGCCCGCGACCCGTCCCGACGGCGAGTACTTCCGGATCGTCGAGGCTCACGTCCAGCGAGTGCACGCGCTCACGAGCATCGTTAAGCCTGCAACCAACCACGTTGACCCCCAACACTGGAGTCCCCTGCTCTACGTCTTCCGCCACTACTTCGCCACCGGCCAGGAGATCGGACGCAGCTTCCGCGCCGAGGACTGACCACGGGTCCTGCGGAGATCGGCGACCCTCGCTGAAGCCGTTGCGTCCGCGATCTAGCGATGGCTGAATGCCTCCACCGGCCGGTGTCCAAGCGCCGATGTCGTGAACGGCGATCTCGCCCCCCGATGGCGTGCACGGCGATCTCCCCGTAAGATGCACACTTGACCGACTGCTCGCCCGATTTTGCCCGCACCGCGGTCGACTACGCCCGCCACCGTGCGGGGTTCCCGCCCGAGCTGCTCGATCGCCTGGCGGCAACGGGTATCGCGCGCCCAGGCGCGCGTGTCATGGACCTCGGCACCGGGACGGGGAGCCTCGCGCGACTGTTCGCGCAGCGCGGGTGCGAGGTCACGGGTGTCGACATCGCCGCACCGCTGCTGGAGCAGGCCAGACGGCTGGACAGCAAGGCCGGCGTGCAGATCACCTATGTCGAGGCGCCGGCGGAGGCGACCGGCCTGCCCGATGGTGAGTTCGATGTCGTCAGCGCCGGGCAGTGCTGGCACTGGTTCGATCGGCCCGCTGCCGCACGCGAGGTCGCGCGGCTGCTCGTGAGCGGCGGCACCGTGGTGATCGCGCACTTCGACTGGCTCCCGATCGAGGGCAACGTGGTGGCGGCGACAGAGGAGGTCATCCTGCGCTACACCCCGAGTTGGCCGTTCGCGGATCGCGCCGGGTTGTACCCGCAGTGGCTCGTCGACCTGCAGACCGCGGGCTTCACCGGGATCGAGACGTTCTCCTTCGACATGGCAGTGCCCTACTCGCATGAGGCGTGGGTCGGCCGCGTGCGCGCTAGCGCACCGATCGCCGGGACACTGGACGCCGAGGGCGTACGGGCCTGCTCGCAGGAGCTCACGGCGATGCTCCACGAACGCTTCGCCGAGGACCCGCTCGCGGTGCCACACCGCGTGTGGGCGGTCACTGCGCAGGCAACCCTGCCATGAGCGAGCAGCACATCCACGGTCACTGGACGATCCGCAATGCCGCCGAGGATGACATCGCAGCCGTGCTCGACCTGTGGGTAGCGGCGGGCAGCCTGCCGAGCGTCAGCGACTCTCGCGAGGGAATTGCTCGGCTGTTGGCCACCGACCCCCAGGCGCTGATGGTCGCCGAGCTCGGCGGCGTCCTGGTTGGTTCGCTGATCGCCGCGTGGGATGGCTGGCGTGGGAGCTTCTACCGACTGGCGGTCTCACCAGCGCATCGGCGCAAAGGGCTCGCGACGCTGCTGCTCAGGGAGGGCGAGCGGCGCTTGCGCGAGCGGGGCGCGGTCAGGCTCACCGCGATCGTCGCCGAGGACGAGGCGAAAGCGATAGCGTTCTGGAGGGCCGCCGGCTATGAGCGCAAGCAGCACCAGACGCGGTTCGTGCGCCCGCCGAACGCGTAAGCGACGGGGTATCTTGGCGGGGTGCCGCGGGCTGTGAAGGAAGATCGGCGATGAGCCGCCTGGAAACCGGCTTCCGGGACGTGGACGCAGCTGGCGACGTGGAGTCCTATGCGGACTACCTGAGCCATGTGAATGGCCTCGAGTCGGTCGCAGCGGGCAAGCGGGAGCGGATGCGGCTGCTCGGTCTGCGCCCGGGTGCGCGCGCAATCGAAGTCGGTTGCGGGCTGGGCGACGACGCCCGTGCGCTGTCACGTCTTGTCGGCCCGCACGGAGAGGTCATCGGCCTGGACTCCAGCACCGCACTCTTGGAGCGCGCACAGGCCCGCTGTGAGCCGGACGACGGCCAGGTCACGTTCCTCACCGGCGACGCCCACGAGCTGCCCTTCGATGCCGGCACGTTCGATGCCGCGCGCACCGAGCGCACACTCCAGCACCTGGAGGACCCCGCGCGCGCGGTGGGCGAGCTGGCGCGAGTCACACGGTCGGGCGGCGTGGTGCTCGTCAACGAGCCGGACTGGGGCACGCTGGTGAGCACGGGTCGCCCGCGTGAGCTCGTACGCGCGATGCTGGCCGCTGCCGAAGCGCAGATCCGAAACCCTTGGATCGGGCGCGAACTGGCGGGTCTGCTCGTCGATGCCGGGCTCACGGACGTCACGGTCCAGGCCGAGGTGTTGCTGGTCCGGGGCTTCTACCCAGACGTCATCATCGATCTGCCGCTCCTGGCGGACGACCTGCGCGCACAGGGGCATGAGGGCGTCGAGGATCTGCTCGCCGCCGCGCAGGACGACTCGCGCGCGGGTCGCACAGTCGCCGCCCTCACGCTCTTCACTGCCCATGCACGCGTGCCGTGACGCCACAGTGAGCCCCCGGATGAACGTGCCCGTTGACCTGCCACTTGGCGAGGAGCTGAACTGGAAGCCGGTTCCACGGCCGACGCGTGTGTCGCTATCCGGCTCCCACATTCTGGTTCGCCCGGTCAATGCCGAGAGCGATGCGGTGCCGCTGTTCTCCGTCTCCCACTTGCCCGACGGTAACCCCGTGATCTGGACCTATCTGCCCGACGGCCCCTACAAGAACCCGGATCACCTGCGTCAGACGTTGGCGTGGGCCGAGACAGCAGAGGACGCGCTCTATTTCACGTTGGTGCGTCTCGCCGACGAACGGCCCCTCGGTCTCGCCGCCTACCTGCGCATCACGCCGGAACTCGGCGTCATCGAGATCGGCCACATCTGGTTCGGCGTGCCACTGCAGCGCACGACGGCCGCGACCGAGGCGATCTACCTGCTAGCGCGCCATGCCTTTGATGACCTGGGGTACCGCCGCCTGGAGTGGAAGTGCAACGCACTCAACGCCGCTTCGCGGCGGGCCGCAGAGCGCTTCGGGTTTACCTTCGAGGGCGTCTTCCGCAAGCACCAGGTGGTCAAGGGCCGCAACCGCGACACCGCCTGGTACGCGATCACCGATGATGAGTGGCCAGCGATTCGGCGCGGGTTCGAGGCGTGGCTCGCGCCGGAGAACATGGACGGCGAGGGTCGTCAGAGACAGTCGCTCGGAGATCTGATGGCGAAGCACTCACCGTGCGAGCAATAAACCGGCGCCCAAGGTCTACGCAGGTTGGAGCTGTCCTCGACCAATGATCGAGCGGCCGAGTAATCTTATGTCACGTCTGATCGAGCTCTCGGCCTGATCGATGCGTTGCGTGGTCGACACACAATGTCGATGTGAAGCTTCGTAGGTACGAAGACGCTGACGCCGCCAGTATCTGGCGCCTGCACGTCGAGGGACTTCAACAGGTCGGGGCACGTGCTGGCGACGGTCCGTGGGACGACGACCTGCGCTTCATATACGCAACGTATCTCGCTAATCGCGGCGAGTTCTTGGTCGGTACTGTGGGCGAGACGATGGTGGCGATGGGAGCGCTTGGCCGCGTATCGGGCGTGGTCGGCGAGATACGGCGGATGCGCGTGGATGTCAACTATCAGCGTCGCGGGTTTGGCCGAACACTGCTCCATGCCCTCGAAACCCGTGCGATCGAGCTTGGTTATCGGACGCTCCGCCTTGACACGACGACCACGATGACCGCCGCTCGCGCACTGTATGCGTCAAGCGGCTATCACGAACTGGCACACGACGCATACCCTTCCGGGATAGCAAAGATCATCCTTGAGAAGGATCTCACGTAGTCTCGACGCCGCAGATAGCCGACCGCGCAGCAGGCAGAGCGCTACAATCAATCTGTGACCACCAAGGTGACCACATGAAGGTCGTTACCGTACGCGACTTCCGCGATCACGCATCGGAGATGTTCCGCTCCGACGACGTGGTCCTCGTGACACGCGAAGGCACCCCCGCCGGGTTCTTCCTCCCGTGGAATACACCCGAGCTGCCGGTCGAGGTTCGCCGCGAGGTGTTCCTGCGCCTATCCGAGCAGATCGGCGCGCATGGCTGGCGGGAGGCGTGTGCTGGGGATCAGCCGAGCACCCTTGACGGGGGTTCCAGCACCGGAAGCGACCCTCCGGATTTGGGGCTCTAGAGCTAGCGAATCTGCATCCCCGAGATGGCCCGCGAGACAACAAGCTGCTGGATCTCTGCGGTGCCCTCGAAGATGTCGTAGATCTTGGCGTCGCGGTGCCAACGCTCGACGGGGAACTCGCGGGCGTAGCCGTTGCCGCCGAGGATCTGCATCGCGCGCTCGGTCACCCAGACGGCGACCTCGCCCGCCTTCCACTTGGACATCGAACCCTCGGCGTTCTCGAACGGCACCTGGTTGCGACCCATCCACGAGGCGCGCCAGACGAGCAGGCGGGCGGCGTCGATCTCGAGCTTCATGCGGGCCAGCGTGAAGGCGATCGCCTGGTTCTCGATGATCTTCTTGCCGAACTGCTCGCGCTCCTTGGCGTACTCCAGCGCGTACTCGTAGGCAGCGCGGGCGATGCCCAGCGCCTGGGAACCAACGGTGGGGCGGGAGGATTCGAAGGTCTGCATCGCCGCCTGCGACTTGGAGCGCTTGCCCTCGCGCACGCGCGCGAGGCGTTCATCGAGCTTCTCCTTGCCACCAAGCACATAGCCGGCGGGGACGCGGCAGTCGTCGAGGTAAACGTCGGCGGTGTGCGAGGCGCGCAGGCCGTGCTTGGAGACCTTGGCGCCCTGGGAGATGCCCTTCGCTTCGCTCATCGGCACGACGAACGCAGCGTGGCCGCGTGAGCCGAGCTCGCGGTCGACGGTGGCGATCACGACGTGCACGTCGGAGATACCCCCGTTGGTGGCCCACGCCTTCTGCCCGTTGAGCACCCACTCGCCGGCGGCCTCGTCGAACTTCGCGCTCGTGCGGATCGCGGAGACGTCCGAGCCGGCGTTGGGCTCGGAGGAGCAGAAGGCCGCGACCTTGACGTCCTCAACGGTGCCGAAGCAGCGAGGGATCCACTCCCCAATCTGCTCGCCCGAGCCCTGGCCAAAGATCGCGGCGACTGCGAGCGAGGTGCCCATGATCGCCATGCCGATGCCGGCGTCGCCCCAGAAGAGCTCCTCGTTGACGATTGGCAAGGTGAGGCCCGCCGGGTCGGCGAAGAACTGGGCGAGCCCTTCGAAGCCGTAGAGGCCGATCTTGGCGGCTTCCTGGATGATCGGCCAGGGAGTGGCCTCCTTCTCGTCCCACTCGTGGGCGGCGGGCCGGATGACGTCGGCGGCGAACCCGTGCACCCACTCGCGCACGTCCTTCTGGTCCTGGTTAAGGGCCATCGAGAAGGAGGCCTCCCGGTTGGCCGCGCTGGTGATCGCCTCGACCGCAGCCTCGGCGGCCTCGGTGGGGTCGGCAACGGGAGTGGCTGACATCGAAGGAGCTCCTTTTCCGTTCTAAGACAGGTCTTGAGTAGGGATGAATGGATCCGAAGCGGCGATCCCGGACGCCGCTCGCGGCACACGCAGCAGGGAACAACCCTCTGCGAAGACCCTTCAGTTTACCGGAACGAAGCCCGAGGAGGACAGATCTTCGCGGCGTGGATGCCCCTCGCCCTACCTGGTCTGCCAGGCGTCCTCCTCGCGCGTGAGGGCGAGAACCTCCTTGGGGAGCTTCCCGGCGGCGACGTCGGCGACGGTTACGCGCTCGAGCACCTTGCGGAGGTTGGCGCGCAGCGCGACCCACACCTGCTGGAGGGACTCCGCCGAGCCGCCGTAGGCGACCTCCTCGGGGCGCTGGCCGCGGACCCCCACGAGGGGCCCTTCGACCGCGCGGATCACGTCCGCGAGCGTCACCTCGGCGGCGGGGTGGGCCAACCAGTAGCCCCCCTCGGGCCCGCGCTGGCTGCGCACGATCCCGGCGCTGCGCAGCTGGGTGAGGATGTTCTCCAGGAACGAGAGGGGGATGCCCTGGGCCTGGGCGACCTCGTCGACCTTACGGGGAGCGTCGGAGTCGCTGGCCGCCAACTCCACGGCGGCCCGCACGGCGTAGTCGGCCTTCGCGGTTACGCGCATAGCGGGATTCTCCCCTAAAACGCGGCGGGACGCCTCGCGGCGACCGGTGTGGGTCGGCGGAGGCCTACTGTGCTCGGGAAGTCCGCTCTGCGCCGTCGCGCCCCGCCGAAGCATCCGCGACGAGAGGTCCACCCACCCAGGAGCACCCCGAGCATCAAGCGCGCTCAGAGGGTCAGGTAGCTGGACCTGATGAGGGTGATGCCAGCGTTGGTCGCCACCTTCCACTTCTTTCCCGGGGGGACGATGAACGTGAGGACCACCTTCGTCGTGCCGGTGGCCGCCGCGCTGGTCACGTCTTCGGCGATCACGGTGCCGCCGACCTGCACCTGCACGGCGGTTTCCGTCGTTGTTTTGCAGGACACGGTCAGCATGACCTGCACCGGTTCGGTGGCAGACGGTTCGAATTCGGCGTTCTGCGCGCGTTCCGTCAACGCCCCATATTCCCCGGCGACAAAGCTCGCGCCCTTTTCGCCTTTCGCCCCGGTTTCGCCTTTTTCGCCTTTTTCGCCTTTTTCGCCCTTTTCGCCCTTTTCGCCTTTTGCCCCTTCTTTGCCTTCTTTGCCCTGTTTGCCTTCCGGCCCCGTTTCGCCTTTGACACCAGCCGCGCCCGTCACGCCTGTTTTGCCTTCTTTACCTTCTTTGCCTTCTTTCCCTTCCGCGCCTTTCGCGCCCGCTTCGCCTTTTTCGCCTTTCGCCCCCACCGCGCCCGTCGCGCCTGTTTTGCCTTCTTTACCTTCTTTGCCTTCCGCGCCCGCTTCGCCTTTGACACCAGCCGCACCCGTCGCGCCTTTGGCCCCTTCTTTGCCTTCTTTTCCTTCTTTGCCTTCCGCGCCTTTCGCGCCCGCTTCGCCTTTTTCGCCTTTCGCCCCTGCTGCGCCCGCCGCGCCCGCTTTGCCTTCTTTCCCTTCTTTGCCTTCCGCGCCTTTCGCGCCCGCTTCGCCTTTTTCGCCTTTCGCCCCTGCTGCGCCCGCCGCGCCCGCTTTGCCTTCTTTGCCTTCCGCGCCTTTCGCGCCCGCTTCGCCTTTCGGCCCCACTTCGCCTTGCGGCCCCGCCGCTCCCGCTTCGCCTTTGACACCGGGTTCGCCTTTCGGCCCCACTTCGCCTTGCGGCCCCGCCGCTCCCGTTTCGCCTTTGACACCCATTGCACCCGTTTCGCCCCCAGGACCAGTCGCGCCCGTCGCCCCCGCCGCACCGACAGGCCCTTCCCCGCCTTCCGGTCCTTCCCTGCCTTGCGGGCCTTCCTTGCCTTCCGGGCCAGTTTCCCCCCTAACTCCAGGTGCGCCCTGCGGCCCCACTTCGCCTTGCGGCCCCGCCGCTCCTGTTTCGCCTTTGAGACCCATCGCGCCCGTTTCGCCCCGGGGACCGGTCGCACCCGTCGCGCCCATCGCGCCCGTTGCCCCCGTCGCACCAACAAGCCCTTCCCTGCCTACCGGGCCTTCCTTCCCTTCGGGGCCTTCCCTGCCCACCGGCCCTTCCTTCCCTTCAGGGCCTTCCCTGCCTCCCGGGCCAGTTTCTCCCCTGACCCCAGGTGCGCCCTGCGGCCCTGCCTTGCCTTCTTTGCCTTCCGCCCCTGTTTTTCCTTCGACACCCGCAACGCCTTTGGGGCCTTCCGAACCCGGCGCGCCAGTCGCGCCCTGCGGGCCTTCCTTGCCTTCCGCGCCTTTCGCCCCCGCTTCGCCTTTTTCGCCTTTCGTGCCCGCCGCGCCAGTCGCGCCCGCTTTGCCTTCCTTCCCTTCATGACCCTGCGGACCTTCCGCCCCAGTTTCGCCTTTGGCTCCCGCTTTGCCTTCCTTGCCTTCCGGCCCAGCTTTGCCTTCCGGACCCGTCGCTCCTCGTGGCCCTTCTTTGCCTGCTTTGCTTTCCGGACCGACTTCCCCCCTGAGGCCGGCTACGCCCTGGGGTCCCTCCCTGCCTTCCGGACCCGGCAAGCCTATTTCGCCCCTGACACCAGCGGCGCCCGCTTCGCCCCGCGGCCCTTCACGGCCTTCCAGCCCCGGAACACCGGCTTCGCCCTCGGCGCCCGCTGCGCCCGCGGGCCCCGCCTTGCCTTCCGCGCCGGCTTCCCCTCTCGGGCCCGCTGGACCTTCTGTGCCAGGTACCCCTGGCGACCCAACCCGCCTTTCCGCGCCCGGTTCCCCTTGGGCGCCCACCGTCGCGGGCCCGCCTCTGCGGTTCGTCACACCCGAATCGCTGTCTCCCGATCCCCCTGCCTTGCCTTCGGGACCGGGAGCACCCTTCGGACCTTCCCTACCTTCCGGGCCCGCTTCGCCCTTGGCGCCCGTTGCGCCCGTCACCCCTCGGAGTCCTTCCCTGCCTTCCGGACCTGCGGGCCCGCGCGGACCCTGCTGGCCTTCCGTGCCTGCACACCCAGGAGGTCCCGGAGGACCCGCCAATTCGCCAAACCCCAACGGGAACCCTTCGAGAACGTGAAAACCCGGAGTCGCCGGGGGCCCTCCTGCTCCCTGAGAACCACCCGGCGGAGGTCCACCTGGGAAGTCTTCGAGTCCCGCAGGTTCCGAGCATCCCGCAGAGCTCTGAGGGCCTCTCAGGCCCCGAGGCCCCGCCGCTCCCACCGGGCCCCGAGCACCGACTCCCTCCAGCCCCCTCGGGCCCGCTCCACCGGAGGCGGCGCCACCCCAGGTCGCGTTACCCGTGCCGCCCGTGCCGCCCGCAAGCGCGATGCGCACAGGCACGCCGTTTGATTTTTTGGAGTTACTCAGAAAGTATGTCGCAACCAGCACACCACCGGCCGTGAAGAGCACAACCGCAAGCGCGGCAGGGATCGAGCGGTGGACAAGTGCCTTCAACATGAGTACCCTGCGACAGCCGACTAGGAGGCCGTAAGCCCCCACGCGGGCCGGTCCGACCAGAGCGAGGGACCTAAAGCGCTTCGGCCCGAATCGCGGGCGGCGTGAGGCCTGGGTCGAGACTTTCACGCCAACGGCGAAAAGGCGACAAGGTGTACAAGCCGCGCAAGGACGGTGGGCTCTGCAGGCGAAAAAGAGTCCAACCGAACGATCGGGTACAGTTGCCACTTGCGACGCACCCGCGTGTTTGGTCTCGCCACGGTTGTCCTAGTCGCCCCCTCCCTCACGGGGTGCGGGAAAAGCGCGCCCACGATGAGTACCCTCACGGTCGAGCACGCCGTTGCCGCGTCGATTCTGGCCCAGCATCACCTCTATGCAACGGTGCGCTGTCCGTCCAAGGTGCCCCAGAAGGCGGGATTTGCCTTTATCTGCACAGCCAGCCTCAACGTGGGAACGTACCCGGTCTCGGTAATCGAGACGAATAGTAAGGGTCACGTCGAGTATCAGAACCAGGAACCGCTGGCCACTCTCAACATCGCGAAAGTTGAGCAGGCGATCAAGCAGTCAATCAGCAGCCAGAGGCATCTCGACTCGACGGTGACGTGCCCGGCCGAGGTCATCCAAAAAAAGGAAATCGTTTTCACATGTACTGCGGTGGCCAACGGCAAGTCGTACCCGTTCGAAGTGACCGAGGTCGATGACGAAGGCCACGTCCGCTATGTAGGACGCCGATAGCAGCAAAGACCACCCTCCCCCGGCACGCGAGAGCTAGCCCTCTGAACCCGTCGCGGGACCCGGCCTCAGGCGCGTGCCTCGCGCCACATGGCCCACATGCGCGGGCCGCGCGGTAGGCGCAGCTCAGCGGTGACGCGGAAGCCGTGACGAGCGTAGAAGTCGAGGTTGCGCTCCTTGGAGGACTCGAGGTAGGCCCCCACGCCGTCGGTGTCGCACTGCGCCAGCACAGGCCGAAGCACAGCCGAGCCGAGACCCTGCCCCTGGGCGACGGGGTCGGTGCCGAGCACCGCGAGGTACCAGTGCGGTGGGTGAGGCGGGTGGCGGCGCTCGAGTCCCACGAGCCCGCGAGCGATCAGCGGCGCGCGGACGAGCAGGCGGGGGTGAAACAGGCAGCGCGCGAGCTCGGCGTCCTGGCGCAGCGTCGTCCGCCAGCGCGCCGGCGGCGCCCACAGCGCGGCGGTGGCAAGCTCGGGCGTGGTCCATACCTCGTGTTCGGGGAGCAGGTGGCGCAGACGGGCAGCGTTGAAGCGCTCGAGCACGCGTGAGCGCAGAGCGTCCGGCCGGCACGACCAGGCGGCCACCGGGTCATCGAGGAACGCCCGCGCAAGCATCTGCGCGAGCGCCGGCATGTCAGCCGTGGTGGCGCGGCGCGTGGGAGGGGGAGCGGGCACGCAGCCCAGGATGACACGACCGGGAGGGCCGTGCTCGACCTGGCGCCCCAACTACCGAAGAGGCTCAGGCCAGCGACCCCTCACCCCCCGAGGCGAGCGCCCCCTCGTGGCAGCCCGCCGCGTCGGGGCTCGCGCCCACAAGGGGACCGCCCGGACACTCCTTGGCAAGCACAACACGGCGCGGGTTCTGGATCCCCACGGCACCGATGAACCCGCCGAGCAGGACAAGACCCCCAGCGATCCCGATGCCAACGTGGAAGCTCTCGAGCGAGGCAGCGTCGGCGGCGCGCACGACGGCGAGCGCCTGGGCAGGCGGGACCCCCGCAACGGAGGGGCGCCCGAGCGTCAGCCGCCTGGCCTGCGCGACCGCCGCGCGGGCGGACGGGGACAGCGGCACACCGGCCAGGTGGCGGTCGAGAGTCGCGCCGAACTGGACCGCCACGACGGCGCCGAGCGCCGCGATCCCGAGCAGCCCCGCCACCCGCGCGACCGCGTTGTTGACGCCCGAGGCGATCCCCGCCTGGCGCTCCTCCACGCCAGCGAGGACCGCCGCGGTCAGGGGCGCCACCGTGAGCGAGAGCCCCAGCGAGAACAGCAGCAGCGCGGGCAGAACCTCCGAGAGGTAGTCCACGTCAAGACCCACGCGCAGCAGCGCGAGCAGCCCCACGCCGGCGAGCACGGGGCCGAGCCCCATGAACAGGCGCGGCCCGAAGCGGTCCGCCAAGCCCCCAAAACGGCGCGAGAGCGCCAGCATCACCAACGTCACGGGCAGCGTCGCGAGGCCGGACTGAAGCGGCGTGTAGCCGGCGACCTGCTGGAGGAAGAGCACGAGGAAGAAGAACAACACCGCGAGCCCCGCGTACATCGAGAACGTCTCGACGTTGCCGACCGCGAAGTTGCGCCGCGCGAAGAGGCTCAGCGGCAGCATGGGGTCGCGAGCGCGCGACTCGTGCACGAGGAACGCCGCGAACAGCAGCACGCCGGCCAGCAGCGGTCCCCAAACCGCCAGGCTCGACCAGCCCAGCCGCGGCTGCTCGATCAGCGCGAACACGGGCCCCCCGAGGCCGAGGGCGCAGAGCAGCGCCCCGGTGAAGTCGATCCGCCGGCCGCCCGCAGCCGGCGCGTCGCGCGGAAGCACCGCGAGGATCAGCCCCACGCAGACGACGGCGAAGGGCAGGTTGATCAGGAAGATCCAGCGCCACGAGGCGATCCCCAGCAGTACCCCCCCACCGAGCGGGCCGAGCGCCGTGGCGACGGACCCGAACGCAGTCCAGGAGCCGATCGCGGCGCCGCGCTCAGACTCAGCGAACGTCGCCACGATGACCGCGAGCGAGCTCGGGATCAGCAGCGCGCCCGCGACGCCCTGCAGGGCACGGAAGGCGATCAGAAACCCGATCGTAGGCGCGAGCGCACAGAGCAGCGAGGCCGCGCCGAAGCCGCCGACGCCGAGCGCGAAGACGCGCCGCTCCCCAAACAGGTCCCCCAGCGAACCGCCGACGAGGATCAGCGAGCCGAGCGTCAGCAGGTAGGCGTTGGAGATCCACTGCTGGCCCGCGAGCCCCCCGCCAAGCCCCCGCTGAATCGTGGGCAGCGCGACGTTCACGACGGTGCCGTCGAGCAGCGCGATGGACGACCCGAGGATGCACGCCGCCAGCGTCAGCTGCTTGACCCGAGCGGCCGAAAGCGAGCTCACCCGCGCACCACCTGACGGCCCAAGCGGGAGGCAGAGAGAGTCGGTTTTAGGGGGGGAGCGTCCGCGCGGGTAAGTACCGCACCAGGCGCGTGGGCGCGGGGCGTCGTGCCCCGCGTCAGCGCGCAGCGCACAGGCGGAGGCCAAAAGCAGAGCTGTCGATTAGGTCGAGCCCCGTTCGTCATATAAGCGACCATCCAAGCATGACCGACGAGGAGGAAGCCAGTGAAGTACATGTTGATGATCCATCAGGGAACAACCCCGACGCCCCCGTCGGAGGAGTGGGAGGATCTGTCTGAGGAGGAGAAGGGGGCGGTGTACGCCGCGTACCGGGCGCTCAACGAAACCCCCGGCGTCACCCCGGGCGTGCGGATGCAGCCCCCTGAGACGGCGACCACCGTGCGGGTCGCAGACGGCCGGACGCTGACGACCGACGGCCCGTTCGCCGAGCTCAAGGAGGCCGTCGGCGGATACCTGTTCTTCGAGGCCAACGACCTCGACGCGGCGATCGAGCTAGCCGCGCGGGTTCCGGCGGCCCGCATGGGCGGCGCGGTCGAGGTGCGCCCCCTCGTGGAGGGGTAGCGATCCTCGAGCAGGCGTTTCGCGAGCAGTGGGGCCGTGTGCTTGCCGCGATGGTGGGCTTCCTCGGCGACGTGGACCTCGCCGAAGAGGCCACGCAGGAGGCGTTTGCGCGCGCCGCCGAGCGGTGGCCGCGTGACGGGCCCCCCGCCAACCCCACCGCGTGGCTGGTGACGACAGCGCGCAACCGAGCGATCGACCACGTGCGCCGCGAGCGCACGCTGGCCGGGAAGACCCGCCTGCTCGCGGCGACCGAGGCGGCGTGGGCGACGGTCGACGGGGCGGGGGATGTCGTGGACGGGGCAGACACAGGGGGCACAGGGGACGCGGCGTACGCGGGGGGCGCCACGGACGCGCAGGACGCCGCGACGTTCCCAGACGAACGGCTGGAGCTGCTCTTCACGTGCTGCCACCCGGCGCTCGCCACCGACGCGCAGGTCGCGCTCACGCTGCGCGCGCTCGGCGGCCTGAGCACCGCTGAGATCGCACGCGCGTTCCTGGTCTCCGAGCCGACTGCGGCCCAGCGGCTGGTGCGGGCGAAGCGCAAGATCCGGGCCGCCGGGATCCCGTTCCGGGTGCCGCCCGACCACCTGCTGCCCGACCGCCTCGCGGCCGTGTTGGCGGTCGTGTACTTGATCTTCAACGAGGGGTACACGGCCCCCGCGACCCGCAGGGAGCTCACGGCCGAGGCGCTGGCGCTCGGGCGGGCGCTCACCGAGCTGATGCCCGACGAGCCGGAGGTGCACGGCCTGCAGGCGCTGATGCTGCTGCACGACGCCCGCCGCGCGGCGCGGTTCACGCCCCCGCCGGACCGCGAGGTGGTGCTGCTCGCCGACCAGGACCGCGCGCTGTGGGACACCGCGCAGATCGCCGCCGGGCGCGCGGCGCTCGACCGGGCGCTCGCGCTGGGCGGGCGACGGACCAGCGGGGCCCATGGGGCAGGAGCAGGAGCAGGAACCAGGGCCGGGGCCGGGGCCGGGGCCGGGGCAGCCGGGGTCTACACCCTGCAGGCGGCGGTGGCATCTCTGCACGCCGCGGAGCCGCGCGACTGGCCCCAGATCGCCGCCCTGTACGGCGAGCTCGCCCGCCTCACCGACTCCCCAGTGGTCGAGCTGAGCAGGGCCGTCGCGGTCGCCGAGGCACAGGGCCCCGAGGCGGGCCTCGCGATTGTCGAGCGTCTCCCGCTCGAGGAGTACCGCTACAAGCACGCGACGCGTGCCGAGCTGCTGCGCCGCCTGGGCCGCACCGAGGAAGCCCGCGAGGCGTACCGCCGCACGGAGGCGCTGACCCACGATGACGCCGAGCGGCGTCTGCTGCGGCGACGCCTGGCGGAGCTCGGCGCGGCTTCCGGTCCCGCCCGGCAGTGAGCCGGCGGGCGCCACGCCACCCCCGCGACTAGACTCGCCGTGAGCTCACGAACCGGAGGTGGAAGATGGCCGAGACTCCCACGCTGTACGTCTGCCACGGCGACGACGGCGGCCCGCGGCTGCACCCGTGTCGCCGCGTGCAGGAGGCGCTTCGCGCGGCGGGCGTCGAGTACGACAAGGTGGTTGCCGCCCACGGCAACCCGATCCCCTTCCTGCGCAAAGGCTCGCGGGAGGAGTTGCGCGAGGCGACCGGAGCGACGAAGCTGCCGGCGCTCAAGCTGCCCGACGGAACGGTCCTCACCCACTCCCGCGCGATTCGCTCGTGGATCCAGCAGAGGAGCGCCGCGACGTAGACGTAGACCGACGATGCAGACCCAGACTCCGACTACGCAGACGTAGACTCCGAGGGTCGTGGGGCACACCGGCGGGACATCTGAGTGGGGGCACGGACACACGGGTCGCAGACACACGCGTCGGACCGCGGCTGCGCTCGTGGCCCTCGCCACCATCGGACTGGCGGCCTGCCTGCTCGCCGGCTGCGCGGGGTCAAACGGCCACGGCGAGGCGGGGCCCGGCGAGGCGGGGCCCGGCGAGGCGGCGGTGGCAGCGGGGAGCCCAAGCTGCGAGGGCGCCGCGGCGCTGTGCGGGCGGCGCCTGGACGAAGTCGTGTTCGCCGGCACGCACAACTCGTTCGCGGCCTCCGCGGAGCCGGGCTGGCACTTCGCAAATCAGACCTACGGCATCGCGCGCCAGCTCGACGATGGTATCCGAGCGCTGCTGCTCGACGTGCACTTCGGGGTGTACGACCCCGCGACGGGCCGGGTGCGAACCGACCTGAGCGCGGAGGGCTCCGACCGCAACAAGGTCGCCACGCAGGTCCCCGCGCGCGCCCTGCGCGTCGCCGACCAGGTCGCCGGCCGCGTGGGGGTGGGGACGCTGAACGGCCCACCCGAGCCCTACCTGTGTCACACCCTGTGCGAGCTCGGAGCCGAGCCGCTGAACCGGGAACTGGAGGTGATCGGGGACTTCCTGAAGCGCCACCCCGACCAGGTGGTGGTCGTGGTCGTCGAGGACTACGTGCCTCCAACGACCATCGAGCAAGCGTTCGAGCAGGCAGGGCTCACCCACTACGTCGCCACGCTCGACCGCCAGGCGCCGCTGCCAACCCTGGGGGAGCTGATCGCCCGCGGACAGCGGCTGGTGGTGTTCGCCGAGGAGCAGGGCGGGTCACCGGCGTGGTACATGCCCGCGTTCTCGTTCATCCAGGACACCCCGCTCGGAGCCACACGGCCCGACCAGCTGAGCTGCAAGCGCTACCGAGGCGGAGCGGACAGTCCGCTGCTGCTCATCAACTACTGGATCCCCCCGTTCCCGCCGAGCCCCACCTTGAACGCAACCATCGGCCGGGCGCCGTTCCTACGTGGACGCCTCGAGCGCTGCCTGAAGGAGCGTGGGTTCAAGGGCGCGCTCGTCGCCGTCGACTTCTACCAACGCACGTCGGTGGTGGACGTCGCGAAGGAGCTCAACAACCGTGGCAGCTGAGCGCTCCCCGAGGTGTGCACGGCTGCAGTCCGGGGAGTCCGCGGAGCGTGGTCGGACGGCCCGCCGCCGTACACCGCGGTCGGCTCACGGCGAATGGACGCCGGCGCCAGACCGGCCCGATCCCGTCGCGGTGCTCGCAGCCCAGGCGGTCTCCCGTGTACAGGAGCTCGTGCCGATCCGGTACGGGCGGATGTTGGTCTCACCGTTCACGTTCTACCGCGGCGCGGCGGCGGTGATGGCGGGCGACCTCGCGGCGACGCCAGACGCGGGCATCGTCGTGCAGGCCTGCGGGGACGCCCACATCTCCAACTTCGGCGGGTTTGCGACCCCCGACCGCCGGGTCGTGTTCAGCCCGAACGACTTCGACGAGACGCTTCCCGGCCCGTGGGAGTGGGACGTCAAGCGGATGGCGGCCAGCGCCGAGATCGCCGGTCGCGACGTGGGTCTCCCCGCGGACAGCCGTCGGTGGATCGTCGAGGAGTGCGTACGCGAGTACCGCGAGGCGATGCGCGACTTCGCGAGCCGCAGCCACCTCGAGGTCTGGTACGAGCGCCTGACGGCCAGCGAACTGGTCGAGCGCTTCGGCGGGAGGTTGAAGGGCAGGGGGCGCATCGAGTTCGCGCGACCGTTCGACAGGGCGCGTCGTAAGACGAGCCTGCGGGCGGTGCAGAAGTTGACCGAGCGCGTCGAGGGCACGTTGTGCTTCCGGCACGTCCCGCCGCTGCTCGTCCCGATCCGCGAGCTTGTCGGTCCGGTCGATGCGCGCGAGCAGTCGGCGTTCGTGCAGAAGGTGCTGGACCAGTACGCCGCGAGCCTCGACGCCGACCGGGAGTACCTGTTTCGAACCCACCGGTTCGTCGACATGGCGCGCAAGGTCGTCGGCGTCGGCAGCGTCGGCACCCGCGCGTGGGTGTTCCTGCTCGTCGGCCGCGACGGGCAGGACCCGCTCGTGCTGCAGGCCAAGGAGGCGCAGCCCTCGGTGCTCGAGCCGTACCTCGGCGCGAGCGAGTACGCCAACCACGGCGAGCGGGTCGTGCGCGGCCAGCGCATCTCCCAGGCCGCGAGCGACGTCTTCCTCGGCTGGCAGCGCAGCGTCGGGTTGGACGGCTCCGAACACGACTTCTACGTGCGCCAGCTGTGGGACTGGAAGGCGTCCGCCGACCTCTCGACGCTGAGCGAGCCGGGTCTGCACGCGTACACGCGGGCGTGCGGGTGGTCCCTCGCGCGTGCCCACGCCCGTTCGGGCGACCGCCTCGCGATCGCCTCCTACCTCGGCGCCGGCGCGACGTTTGACCGGGCGATCGCCCACTTCTCCACCGCGTACGCCGACCAGAACGAACGCGACCACCAGCGGCTCGCCGAGGCCGTCGCTGCCGGCGAGGTCGCTGCCGAGACAGACGTCTGAGTCAGAGAGCCCGCAGCGCGGTGGTCCAGGTGGCCAGGCCGACAGTCGCGAGGAGCAGGCTGGCGCGCACGGTGGGGTCGGCTCTGCCGCGGGCGCGGAGCTCCAGCAGCGTCGCGGTCAGGTCCGAGAGCTCGCAGCCGAGGCTCAGTCCGAGCAGGAGTCGGGTGTTGCGGTTCTGGAGGGCTGCTCGCAGCGTGAGCGCGGCGATGCTGACGTGCAGGCCCCCGAACCCGCGGAAGTCCATCCGGCCGTCGGCGTGGCCGCGGGTGTCCGGGGCAAGCCCGTGCGCACACATCGCGTCGGGCGCGAACAGCGCCCCCGCGCCGTACGCGAACCGCGTGAGCGCGCCCACGCCCATCAACGACCGTCCAAACCGCTGCGACGTGGACCGTCCCAAACCCTGCGACGTGAACCGCCCAAACCGCTCCGACACCCACCCTCCAGACCGCTGCGACACGCTTGCCTCCTCGGGAGATCAATCTTGGCAGCGTCTAGTTTAGGGGTCGGGCGGGATCTTGTCAACGTCTAGACGCCGCGGTACCCTCCGGGAGTGGCCACACCAGCGCTGCCGAAAGGGCGCTACCACCACGGAGACCTACGCCGCGCCGTGCTCGACGGCGCCCTGACCGCGATTGCGGCCAACGGCCCGGCAGCGCTGAGCCTGCGCGAGGTCGCCCGACGTGCGGGCGTCTCGCACGCTGCGCCCGCACACCACTTCGGTGACAAGGCCGGCGTCCTGACGGCCCTCGCTGCCGAGGGCTACACGCTGCTCGCGGCCACCATGCGCAAGGCGCTCGACGGCAGCGGCGGCGAGCTCATGCAGTGCGGGATCGCCTACGTTCGCTTCGCACTCGAGCACCGCGCACACTTCGAGGTCATGTTCAGGCCGGAGCTCTACCGCCCCGAGGACCCGGCAGTGGCAACGGCCCGCCAGGCCGCGGCCGAGATCCTGTTCGGAGTCGTTCGTGAGACCCTCGGCGAGGCGAGCGACGAGGAGGTGTGGGGCGGTGTTCTCGCCGTGTGGTCGTTCACGCACGGCTTCGCCACGCTCACGCTCGAGAGCAACTTCGCCCCCAAGCGCAGCGAGGACACCGAAACCGCCGTGCACGTCGCCGGCGCCGCGGTGGCGCGACTCGCAGCCGCCGGGGCGTTCAAGGCTTGAAGAGAGGGAGCAAGCGCCAAAAGAGCTTCAGCGTCGCCCTGTGCGCGGATCTGTGCAATCATTGCACGATGCGCCTCTTCAATAGACAAATTCTCACAAGCGGAATGCTGGCGGTGACCCTGGTCGCAGCGGTCGGCGCGAGCGCTTCCGCGACGTCCACCACCACGAGCGCCTCCGCGACGTCCCCCCTCAAGATCACCAACTGCGTCAAGGCCACCAGCCGTCCCAAGACGCTGACCCTCACCTGCGCGGACGGCAACACCGTCCTCAACGGGCTGCGCTGGTCGAGCTTCGGGGGCGCCAGCGCTCAGGCCACCGGCACGCTGGAGACCAACACCTGCACCCCCAACTGTGCCAGCGGCAAGTTCGTCCGCTACCAGGTCGCTGTGAAGGCCAACGATCCGCGCACCTGCAAGGCCGGCCTGCGCGTGTACAACAAGCTCACGCTGCGCTTCACCGGCCGCGCCCCGTCGTCGGCCGGCAGCCTGAAGCGCTGGACGCTGGGCTGCCCGTATTGAGGCCTCAACTGGTGCGGCGCAGCGCCCGAAGGCGCGCTTGGCGAGCCCAGCGTGCCTCGCGCGCGCGGCACGCGCGGCTTGTTGTATGCACGTTGTTGGGAGTGCTGGCGGTGGGGTTCTCCGCCGGCAACGGTGTCGCAGCGGGGCGACGCGGCGGCGGTGTGACGGCGCTCGCAACTCACGCTCGGTGCGCGCCACGCGGGCGTGTCCACCTGCACACGTCGGGAGTGGTGCTGTGGTCAACGCACGGGGGAGCGCAACTGTATGCGTGCGTGCCCGCGACCGGAAGCGTGCATCGACTGGTGAGCGCCGAGCCGTCCTTCTCCTTCGAAGACTTTCTCGCGGCAGGCCATTTCGTGAGCTTCGTGTACATCGACGGAGCCTCCGTTTACCTCGACGTCTTCGATGCGCTGACCGGCCGACCCGTGCTGGCGCGCTACCTGGGATGCTCGGGCCCTGACGGGTGCGAAGGCGCAGGGGCGAGCTTCCAACTCTCCTCCGACGGCTGGGTGGCGCTGATCGGCCAACCCCTGCGGGCCACAGACAGCCGCGAAGAGACGGTGGAACTGGATACCGGACCCAACCTCGAGGCCACGCACCAGAAGTCGTGGTACACCAACGGGGTGAACGTCGACCAGGACACTGGATCGACACTGCAGTGGTCACCGAGCGGCGACAGCTCGTTGTACTCCCTGCCGCTTGGACCCTCGCTGAAGGCTCTCGGGAGGAAGGCCCTCGAGTCCGGCGCCGTTCACGCCGTCAGCCCACTCCCGGCGGCCTGCTCACTGTTCACAGCGGCAGAAGTCCAGGCGGTGCTCGGCCAGGTGTCCCAGGCCGCACCGACCGACGCATGCACCTACACGACGACCGCCAAGCCGACGAGCACCCTCACACTCACCCTGCACCCCCTCACGCAAACCCAGGTGATCGCCGCCGAGCATCAGGCCTTCGGCGAGGGATCGAGCAACTCTCCCAACGGCGAGGTCGGGCCCCCGGACTACAACCCCCACCTGTGGAAGGCAGTCTGGGACACTGCGAGTGACGGCCTGAGCCAGACCAGCGAGGTGCGGATCTTCGCCAACCTCGAGCTCACTGCCGAACTCGTCACCGAAGACCCACGCAACCACACCGACGATCGGGTGGGGCCATCAAAGCTCTGGGATTCCGACACCGCCGCCGAACACGCAGCCGACATCGCGTTCGATCGCCTGGCCGGCGTACCGATCTCCTACGAACACCGCTGAACAACCTCGCTCAGGCGAGCGCCTCCACACCCAACTCGCGTTGGACTGCGAGCACCTCGGCCTGCATCGCCTCTGCGAGGGCGAGCAGCGCCGAGCGCGGCCGGACCATCACGGTCAACTCGTCGATTAGCCCGTCCGGGCCGGTGTGCAGGAAGTCGCACCCCTGCAGCTCGCGGTCCCCGACGCGCGCCCTGAACAGCAGCGCGTGGTCGCTGGCACCCTCCGCACCGATTTCGCGTTCGTAGTGGAAGTCCTCGAACACGCGCAGGACGGCGCGGAGGATCACGCCGAGCGCCTCGCGTCCGTGGTAGGGGCGAAACACGACGGGGCTGCTGAACACAACCTCTGGCGAGAACAGCTCGAGCACGCGGTCGGTCTCGCCTGTCTCGATTGCGCTGCGAAACGGATGCATGGGACGCGACCTTTCTGGAGAGGTGCGTGAGCGCGCAGTTGCGTCCGGACAAGGTCAGACCGAGCGGCGACCGCGCGCACGTCGCTGGACCTACAGCAAGCTAGCGCAACCACCGGCCCCTAGACTCAGACAGCAAGAGCGAGCGCAGGCGCATCCGACAGCGAGAGCATGAGCAGCAGCTTCGGTCCCGAGGGCGCCTGTTCGAGGCCATCGACGAACCTGAAGGAGGACGTGCCGCAATGAACACCCCACCGATCGTCTCGCCCCAAGAATGGGAGGCCGCGCGCGAGCAACTGCTGGTGAAGGAGAAGGAGCTGACCCGCGCCCGCGATGCGCTGGCCGCCGAGCGCCGCCGGATGCCAAGAGTGGCCGTGGAGAAGCAGTACGCCTTCGAGGGCCCGGGTGGCCCGGCGAACCTGCTCGACCTGTTCGAGGGTCGCCGTCAGCTGATCGTCTACCGCTTCTTCTTCGAGCCCGGCGTAGCCGGCTGGCCCGAGCATGGCTGCTACGGCTGCTCGTTCCTGGCCGACCAGGTCGCTCACCTCGCTCATCTGAACGCCCGCGACACCACGCTCGTGTTTGTCTCGCGCGCGCCACAGGCGGACATCGAACGCTGGAAGGCGCGGATGGGGTGGGAGATCCCGTGGTACACGCTCACGGACGACTTCGACGCGGACTTCGGCGTGGACGAGTGGCACGGCACCAACGCCTTCTTCCGCGACGGCGAGGAGATCTTCCGCACCTACTTCGTCGACCAGCGCGGCGACGAAGCGATGGGCAGCACCTGGAGTTACCTCGACCTGACCGCGCTCGGCCGCCAGGAGGAGTGGGAGAGCTCGCCTGAGGGCTACCCGCAGACTCCGCCCTACAAGTGGTGGAACCTCCACGACCAGTACGGCGAGCCGACGGAGCCCGGGAAGTGACCGACAGCGGGAAGTGACCGACAGCGGGAAGTGACCGACAGCGGGAAGTGACCGACAGCAAGACGCTACCGCGTCGAGCGCACCGCGCGCACGCAAACGCATAAGCGCTCGCGTGGGAGCACTCGTCATTGCTGCGGCGGTGGCCAGACTCCCGGCCGGTAGCCTGACGCTGTGGTGGGCACCACCTGGGACGCACTCACGTACGACAAATCGAGCGAGCCGCAGCAGGCGTGGGCCTCGGAGGTCCTCGCACGGCTCGAGGGCATCGCGCAGGACGCAACGGTGCTAGACGTCGGCTGCGGCACCGGGCGTGTCACGGAGGCGCTGGCGGCACTCGTGCCACGAGGCCGCGTGTTGGCCGTGGACGCCTCGGTGGACATGGTGGAGCTTGCGCGCCAGCGGCTCGGCGACCGCGCGGAGGTCTGGTGCCAGGACGTGCTCGACCTCGACCTCGACGAGCCCGTGGACGCGATCGTCTCGACGGCGACGCTGCACTGGGTCACCGACCACGAGCACCTCTGGGCACGGCTGGCGCGGGCGCTGCGGCCGGGCGGCGTGCTCGAGGTCCAGTGCGGAGGCGAAGGCAACATCGATCGCGTCCGCGAGGTCATCGACGCGGTCGCTCGCGACGCTCATCCAGAGCTCATCGAGTGGTCTCCCTGGGTCTTCGCGGGGCCCCAGGAGACGGAGCGGCGTCTGCGGGAGGCGGGCTTCGCCGAGATCCGGTGCTGGTTGGAGAAGCGTCCGACGTATCCGCGTGAGGTGGACGCATTCGTGCGCACTTCGATCCTTGCGGCGCACCTCGCGCGACTGCCCGAGGAGCGCCGGGAGCCGTTCGCTGCCGCTGTCGTGGCGGGAGTGCGCCCGCCACTGGACTACGTGCGCCTCAACGCCTCCGCCGTCCGCAGAGCGGGCTGAAGCGCAGCCAGCGATCACCGCCAGACGCCCCGAACGGTCAGCTGGAGCTGGCGCGCCACCTGCCGCAGGCCGGTCGCCACTCATGCCAAGCCCAGAACGCTCGCTTCAGCCTACGATGTGTGCTCGCGTCTCTCCCACTCTCTCGAGGAGTCAAGATGTCCGACCAACGCTTTGATCACCGACCAGCCGATGGCACGTTTGCGCAGGGTGGTGGTGGGGTGATCACGAAGGTGAGCTCATCCTCGGTCGGGGAGACGGTGGCTCGTCTTTCGACAGTGGTGGCAGCGAGGGGGATGAAGGTGTTCGCCGTGATCGATCACAGCGGCGAGGCGAGCGATGTCGGACTGGACCTGCGGGACACCAAAGTCGTCATGTTCGGGAGCCCGCAGGCGGGAACTCCGGTCATGGTCGCAGAGCCGCTGGCGGCACTGGACTTGCCGCTCAAGGCGCTGATCTGGTCCGACGGGGACCAGACGAAGATCAGCTATATAGCGCCCTCCGCGCTGGCCGCCCGCTACGGGCTGGCCGACGAGCTGGCCGCGAGGCTCGCCGGCATCGACGCGGTGACCGACGCCATCATCGACGGTTAGCCGACAATCGAGGGATGCCGCGTCTTGCCCTCTGCCACTGACCCAGCTGATGTGCCGGTGGCGCAAGGCGCCAGTAGTGGTACCGGCGGGCGACCTGACGGTGCAGGCGAGGTAGGAAGCGATCCAGATCCGCGCTTCACGTTTGCCAATGAGCGCACCTACCTCGCGTGGAATCGCACAGCGCTCGCGTTGATCGCGGGAGGACTTGCCGTCGCTCAGTTCGTCAAGGTCGGCGTTGCTGGCGCGCAGCTGATCGTGGCGCTGCCGCTCATCGCGCTCGGTGCCTTCATGTCGTACAGGAGCTACCGCAACTGGCAGCGTAACGAGCAAGCCCTCCGCCTGGCTCAGTCGCTGCCCGCTTCCGCTCTGCCACGGATCCTCGCCTACGGCGTCGTCGCCTTCGCCCTTGCCGCGACCGCCTTGGCGCTCGTTCACTTCGCGTCGTGACCGACGAGACGGTCTCGACCATGTTCGCGGAGGGCCTCACGGCTGAGCTGCTAGTGTCCCGCGTCGTAAGTTCCTTGGTTAAGTGTGGTATGCTGTGGTATGTCAAGAACTGGACGGCCCAAGCAGGTGTTGGAGTTGGCTGACGCTGAGCGGGATCAGTTGGTTCGGTGGGAGCGGCGACGGAAGTCTTCGCAGGCGTTGGCGTTGCGCTCCCGGATCGTTTTGCGGTGCGCGGAGGGGTACTCGAACAAGGATGTGGCGGCGGCGTGTGGGGTGTCCACGCCGACGGTCGGGAAGTGGCGTAGGCGGTTTTGTGAGCTGCGGTTGGATGGGCTCTCGGATGATCCCCGGCCGGGGCGTCCGGCCACGATTACCGCTGAGCAGGTCGAGGATGTAGTCGTTGCGACCTTGGAGTCCACGCCAGAGAATGCGACGCACTGGTCACGCACGAAGATGGCTGAGCGCTCAGGCCTGTCGGCGTCAACGATCGGGCGGATCTGGCGGGCGTTTGATCTCAAGCCCCACCGTGCCGATACCTTCAAGCTCTCCAACGACCCGCTGTTTGTGGAGAAGGTCTATGACATCTGTGGCTTGTACCTGAATCCGCCTGAAGCCGCGGTGGTGCTCTCGGTGGATGAGAAGAGCCAGGTACAAGCGCTCGCGCGCTCCCAGCCGGCGTTTCCGATGATGCCCGGCATGCCGGAGAAGCGCACTCACGACTATCTGCGCCACGGCACGACCAGCCTGTTCGCGGCGTTTAACACGGCTGACGGGACCGTGATCAGCTCAACGCACCGCCGCCACCGCACGATCGAGTTCAAGAAGTTCCTGGTCAAGATCGACAGCCAGATCCCCGAGCACCTTGATGTGCACCTCGTCTGCGACAACTACGGCACGCACAAGAGCCCCGCGATCCAACGCTGGCTCGATACTCACCCACGGTTTCACATGCACTACACCCCGACGTACTCCAGCTGGATCAACCAAGTCGAGCGATGGTTCGCTTATCTCACCGACGATCTCCTACGGCGCTCCGACCACCGCTCAGTCCACGCGCTGGAGAAAGACATCCGCGAATGGGTAGCCGCATGGAACGAAAACCCCAAACCATTCATCTGGACCAAGACCGCCGAGCAGATCCTAGAGTCCATCTCACGACTTCTAAAACGAATTAACGGCGCGGGATACTAGATCCGGTCCGAAGAAAGTCGGGCGAGGCGGACCGCCGAGGACTTGCCGAGGTTTGTGCCTGGAGCTCGTCGAGATCGCTTTGCGAGTACCTCGCTCACGGGTCGCTCCTTCGTGTGTCAGTGTCGGCGATGCCGGGGGCTACGATCTCGCCGCTGTCGATGGCCCGTGAGAGGCGCTGTTTAGCGGCGAGGCTCCCCTCGTCGAGAACACCCGAGCCCGCCGCACGGGCGATCGCATCACCGCCCCTACCGCGCAGCACATACGCGCAGCCGACCGCAATCAGCGCACCGGCGATCGGACCCGCAACGTACACCCAATAATTTGAGAAGTCACCGCTCACTAGGGCTGGGCCGAAGGACCTGGCCGGGTTCATAGAGGTGCCGCTCACGGGTGCCGACCAGAGACCAGCTAGCGCGATGTACCCGCCGACACCAAGCGCAGCGATTGCTCCGACATTCTGTGCGGCCGAGGCAGTTCCGAGGATGACGCTGACCAGCACCGCTGTGAGGACGATCTCCATCAGCAGCGCCTGCCAGTTCGCATACCCCGGACCAGGCAGCGTCGCGCCGAGGTGCTGGACATTGCCGAACACCGCGTAGAGGAACAGGCACGCCAGCGTCGCGCCGATCAGCTGGATGATGATGTAACCCGGGACGCGCTTCCACGGGAAGTCTCCGCGCAGCGCGAACGCAAGCGAGACCGCAGGGTTCAGGTGGGCGCCGGAGATCGCGCCCATGAAAAGGATGATCCCCAGGACCATCAGCCCCGGCGCGACCACTGCTGCGGAAAGGCTGATCTGACCCTTGCCGTGCAGGATGCCCCCGCCCGCGGCGACCAGCACCAGCATGAACGTGCCCAACAGCTCGGAAAAGAGCCTGCGCCACTCCAAGCGCGGATCGTCAAAGTCCTTGCGGTTGCCGAACTCCAGCATCAACAGGTGATGCGTGCGAGGCATGAGCGGTAGGACTCCCGCCGCGAGATCCGGTCTCCCGCTTGCGCTCGGCGCGACCTCCGCGGGAGCTTGACCCGCACTCTCAGTCATGAGTCTTTCTCCATCATGCATCCCCCTATCGGCCGGATACACGCTCAGATGCTACACGCGCCAAGTAACAGACTATCGGGATCTTAGCCGAGCCGTTCGCTGACGCTCCGTGAGTGAGTGGCATGAGATCGTCGATCGCGCTGATGTGCAGCCCGACGGCGCACACGTCGTGGCTAGGCAGTAGATCCTCGACAGACCTGCCTTAGCATTGAGGGCATCATGACCCACATGCAGCCAATGCGCAGCCCCGCTGTCGATTACGATGAGGTCGGCCGTGGCTATACCCACGCTCGCCGCACCGATCCACGGATCGCCGAGCTCATCTTGCAGGCGCTCGGCGACGCGAGCAGGGTGCTGAACGTCGGTGCCGGCACCGGCTCCTACGAGCCGCCGGACCGCGACGTGCTCGCGGTCGAGCCCTCGCTTGTAATGCGCTCCCAGCGCCCGCCAAGCGCAGCCCCCTGCATCGATGCCCGAGCGGAAGCGCTGCCGTTTCCCGACAAGTCGTTCGACGCGGCGCTGGCGGTGCTTGCAGATCATCATTGGCGCGATCCGATTGCCGGACTGCGCGAGATGCGCCGCGTCGCCCGGCGAGTAGTTGTCTTTCAGTGGGACGACGCGGAGAGCGAGCGT
Organism: uncultured Solirubrobacterales bacterium; assembly: GCA_963706545.1. GTDB lineage: Bacteria > Actinomycetota > Thermoleophilia > Solirubrobacterales > Solirubrobacteraceae > Palsa-744. Next base: position 2,677,595 of record OY970161.1, on the reverse strand, counting down.
TTTTGGTTGGTGCGTGATTACCTGCGGGCCGAGTATCACGCGCTGGCGGCGGGAGGACCGACGCTCCGTGAGCGAGCTGCAGCGATCGGGGCGCACATGGAGCCCGTCCCGATCCCCTGGGATGTGGTGGATGGTTTCTTTCACGCCTACTGGCGTCGGCCCTCGGCGTACCTGCAGGACTCTGTACGCTGCGGCTGCTCGGTCTGGGCGCGCATTGGGCCAGAGGTAGAGCAGCGGGTGGTCGCCGTGCTCGCTAAAGACCTCGACAGTGGCACGTGGGCGAAGCGCAACGCCGATCTGCTCGATCTGGAGAGCGTCGACCTCGGCGCACGGCTACTCATCGCTGACGCTGCGTAAAAGCCACTCAGGGCCATGGCACAACAGCGCGGCAAGGACACACGCGAGCAGGCGGTACTCGCGCGCGTGCGCGCGATCCCGTGCGGCTGGGTGCGCACCTACGGAGACATCTCGCCCGGCGCGCCGCGCGTGGCGGGCCTGGTGTTGAGTCGCACCGACGCGCACGAGGTGCCGTGGCACCGCGTGGTGCGCGCGGATGGCTCGCTCGCCAAGGGCGAGCGCCAGCGCCGCCTGCTGGAGGCCGAGGGCGTGCCGTTCAGCGGCGCGCGGGTGACGATGTCGAAGGCGCGTCTGCACGACCTCGACGCGGGATGAGGCTGTTGTTCGACCCCGCACATGTGCGGACCGAAGCCGGGGGACACGCGCCTTCGGCGCGAATCCCCGTTTCGGCCAGCGCAGGGCCGCATGCGGCCCTGCGGGGGACGGCCACATGTGGCCGTCCCGCCTCCGCACATGTGCGGAGGCGCACGGCGGCGCATGCGCCGCCGTGAACAAACGTCGGCGACGTTGATAGCTTGTGGCGCGTGCTCATCTCCACGATGAACGACCTCCCCGGCTATGAAATCGAGGAGGTGCTGGGCGAGGTGTTTGGGCTGACGGTGCGCTCGCGCAATCTCGGCTCGCAGATCGGCGCGGGGCTGAAGTCGCTTGTGGGGGGCGAGCTGAAGGGCATGACGAAGATGCTCGCCGCCGGCCGCGAGCACGCCACCGAGCGGCTGGTGGAAGAGGCGCAGTCCAAGGGCGCCAACGCGATCCTCGCGTTCCGCTTCGACACCTCCGAGCTCGGCTCCATCTGGACGGAGATCTGCGCCTACGGCACCGCCGTGCGCGCCCGCAAGCTCTGAGAGCCGCAACCGTAAGGAGCAGCGCAATCGATATGAAGCTCGAGCCGATCGCCCTCCCGTAGAGCGCTGGCCCAAGGTTGGCCGGAGGTATGCGAGGCGGGGCGACTGGCTCAGTTGGGCTGACGTGCGTGCCGATCAGGGGAGGGTGGACGCCTCTGCCTACGCCTTCGCGCACGGCGTGCGCCGTACGCGCAACACCCTGCGCGCCTGGCAGCACGAGCGGTGGCGGATCATGCTCCGCTGGGCCGCCGGCTCCGCGCTCGCGGCGTTCGGACTGCTGCTCGCGGTGCTCGCCGTCTCCGCGCTCTCCGGCACCAGCGCCGAACCAATCCCACCCGAACCGCCCTTCGCCGTTGGGGACGCGGCAAACGTCGCGAGCATCCTCGGGCACAACCTGCTCGTACTCGCGTTCCACGCGATGGCGTGCGTCGCCGGGTTCATCGCCGGCAGCTCGCTACCGCTGCAGGCCGACTCCCACCGCGGCCTCTCACGCTGGATACACGAACACGGAGGGCGCCTCGCGATCGCGTTCGTGGTCTGTGCGACCGCGTTCTCGCTGTCCGCCCAGGCCTACCTGCTCGGCGAGCGGCTCGCCGCCTTCGCGCACTCCCTCGGTGTGCCCCCCGCGCTGCTCCTGCTCGCCGTCCTACCCCACGCCATCCCCGAGCTGATCGCGCTGTTCCTCCCGCTCGCCGCCTGGATCATGGCCAGCCACCGCGGAGAGTGGGACCAGTTGCTCGCCGCGACGCTCGTGACTGTCACCGTCGCCCTGCCCATGCTGCTCGCGGCCGCGCTCATCGAGGTCTACCTCTCCCCCCACCTGTTCCACGCCCTCGCGAGCGCACACATCCTCGCCGCACCTCACTGAGGGCGATAGGCGACGCTCACCGTTCCGGACGCCGTACAGCCCGCGCACGCCAGGGTGTCGACGACCTCCGCGCCCACCCGCCGTTCGGCCTGCGCAGTCATGGCGCGAGCGTCTTCTGAGCGAACAGCGCATACATCGAAGAGGATCTTGATGCGCCGCGCGATGAGATAGGTCCCGCCCGTCATCCATCCCGGCCCGTCGCCGGGCTGGCCCCAAACGAAGTCGTTCACCGCGCCAGTCTCCTCCGCGCGGATGTCGTCGGTGCCGTCCTTGAAGCCCATCAGGTTCCTCGGGGTGCCCTGGGAGCGCCTGGTGGAGGAGGTCCGCCCGAAACCCTGCTGGGTGTAGCGCAACGTCGCCGTGCTGCTCGCTATCCGCGAGAGGACGTGGATCGCGTGAAACGCGACCTGGGGGTCATCCGCGCACGCCTGCACGCACAGATCCCCGCCCGAGCTTTCCGAGTCAAGATCCTCGCCTGGCGCGATCGAGCCTCGTCCGATGCAGCGTAAACGCCACCCTGGTCGGGTGCGCGCTGTAATGCGCAAGCAGAGCGAGTGGCTACGCAGTGTGCGATCCCGTTGGACGGCTCGCCCACTTCGGCCTTCAACACGAGCTCAGGCATCCTGCACACGGCGTGGCCTCGCGGCGGACGTCACCCAGGAAAAATCCGGGGCGATGTCGATTTCGTTCAACCTTGTTCGACGTGCGGGTAGAACCCACCACACCTACCACAAGGAGACACCAATGCGTTTCATGGTTCTGGTCCCCGGGAGCCCCGAGTCCGAGGCCGGCGAGATGCCCAGCACAGAGGCCCTGGGGGCAATGACGAAGTACAACGAAGAGCTCGTCAAGTCAGGCGTGATGCTGGCCGGCGAGGGCCTACACCCGACCTCCAGGGGCGCAAAGATCCGCTTCAACGGCAGCGAGCGCACCGTTATCGACGGTCCGTTCACCGAGGCCAAGGAGATCGTCGCGGGCTACTGGGTCTGGGAGTGCGCGTCGCGCGATGAGGCGATCGAGTGGCTCAAGCGAGCGCCGTTCGACGGCGGCGTTGAGATCGAGCTGCGCCAGATCTTCGAGGCTGAGGACTTCGGCGAGCAGCTGACGCCGGAGCTGCGCGCGGCCAACGAGCGGCTGCGCGAGCGGGCGGCCCAGAATTAGGCGTGTGAGCCCGTCGGCCACCCATGGTGCGATCGACGCCGTGTGGCGGATCGAGTCGGCCCGGTTGATAGCCGGGCTGACTCGCATCGTGCGCGACGTGGCGGTGGCGGAGGACCTGGCCCAGGACGCGCTCGTCGCCGCGCTCGAGCAGTGGCCTGCGGCGGGGATCCCGGACAAGCCGGGCGCATGGCTGATGGTCACCGCCAAGCGCCGGGGCATCGATGAGCTGCGCCGGCGCGTCGCGCTCGAGCGTAAGCGAGAGCTCATCGGGCGCGAGCTGGAAATCCTCCAACAGCTCGATCGGCCCGACTTCGCCGCGCAGGTCGAAGACGTGCAGGATGATGTGCTGCGCCTGATCTTCATGACGTGCCATCCGGTGCTGTCCCGGCAGGCGCGCGTCGCGCTGACGCTGCGTCTGCTCGGCGGCCTGTCAACGCCAGAGATCGCGCGCGCGTTTCTCGTCTCCGAGGGCACGGTCGCGCAGCGCATCGTTCGCGCCAAGCGCACGCTCGCCGAGGCGCGCGTGCCGTTTGATCTCCCCGGTCACAACGAGCTGACCGAGCGTCTGTCGGCGGTGCTCGAGGTGATCTACCTGGTGTTCAACGAGGGCTACGCCGCGACCGCCGGTGAGCACTGGATCCGCCCGGCGCTGTGCGCAGACGCCCTGCGCCTGGGAAGGATCCTGGCCGCGCTGATGCCCCGCGAGCCCGAGGTCCACGGCCTGCTGGCCCTGATGGAACTCCAGGCCTCGCGGCTGCGGGCGCGGGTCGGGCCACACGGGGAGCCGGTGCTACTCGCCGATCAGGACCGCGCCCGCTGGGACCATCTGCTCGTGCAGCGCGGCCTGGCCGGGCTGCGGCGGGCCGAGGAGCTCAGCGGCGCACTGGGGCCGTACACGCTGCAGGCCGCGATCGCCGCCTGCCACGCGCGGGCCCGGGGCGTCGAGGAAACCGACTGGCGGCGGATCGTCGCGCTGTACGACGCCCTGGCGGCCCTCACCGGCTCCCCGGTCGTGGAGCTCAACCGCGCCGTGGCGGTGACGATGGCCTTCGGCCCCGAGGCCGGGCTCGAGCTCGTCGATTCGCTTGCCGATGAGCCCGCGTTGCGTGGCTACCATCTGCTGCCCGGCGTACGCGGCGACGTACTCGTGCGCCTGGGGCGACTGGCGGAGGCCCGCGAGGAGTTCGAGCGCGCAGCCAACCTTTGCGACAACGCGCGCGAGCGCGAGCTACTGCTCTCACGCGCGGCCGCTTGTAGCGCAAAGGACCGCGCGGTTCTCGGCCGTCTGCGTGGAGAACGCATGGCCAGCGCGCCAAAACGGGTATCGGGTGAGTAGTGTCGCCCAGATCGGTGTAGAAGTAAACGCTCGCGAAGCCAACGCGAAAGGCCGAAGATGGAAGCGCGAATCGACATAATCACCCTCGCTGTAGCCGATCTGGCTCGGGCACTGGACTTCTACCGGGACGGCCTCGGATTGCCATCGCGCGGGATCATCGGCACCGAGTGGGCCGGCGACGATGTCGAGCCAGCCGGGGCTACCGCGTTGTTCGAGCTGAGCAACGGGCTGCTGCTGTCGCTCTACCCCCGCACCGAGCTCGCGAAGGACGCCAAAGTCCCGCTTGGTCCGCCCAAGACAGGCGAACTCAGCATCGGACACGCTGTCGCAAGCAAGACCGAGGTCAACGCCCTGCTCACCCAAGCCCAAGCCGCCGGAGCCACGCTCACCGACCGACCGCACGACCGTCCATGGGGGATCTATTCCGGCTACTTTCGCGATCCCGACGGACACCTCTGGGAGGTCCTCTGGAACCCACGACTCGTCCGCCCGCCGGAGGAATCGCATCGTCAAGAGCCAACGACAAGTTGAGGAGGTAGGTGTTCGTGGCGAGATTCGTGACCATCGGATATGGAGACCGCGCAGGGTACGACCGGACTGACCCGTCGATCCGCGATGCGGCCCATCAGCACGACGAGCGCCTACTCGCAGCAGGGGCGTTGATGGGTATCGCCGGCCAGCCCGTGCAAGTGCGCAATCACGACGGGGCCGGCGTGGACACCAGCGAAGGACCGTTCCTGCGTTCGGACCTCCCGATCGCGGGGTTCGCGGTCATCGAGGCCTCCACTCTCGAAGAGGCGGTCAACCTCGTCTCCAAGACCCCTTGTGCTGTCGCGCACGGTGTCGTCGAGGTGTGGCCACTGGACTCGACGCCATAGGGGTCGGTGCTCGGCATCGCGACCTTCTTGCCCGCAGACGTCCGCGCCTGCCCGCACGGCGCGCGACTCTCTACACCCCCAAACCCCTGTCGTAGAGTCACATTCGGCCCCATCAAACGAAAGCGGCGGACGAGATTCGAACTCGCGACCCCAAGCGTGGGAAGCTTGGCGCGGATGGGGCTTTCTGCCCTGCAAATTGGCATGTTCTCAAGAAATCGGTGGGCCCGTGGCCACACCGGGGCCGTAGATCTTGCGGGTTTTGGGCGCCGCTGAGCGCCTGCATCGAGCGTAATGGCATAGGGACGATCAAGACTACGACGATCACAAGACGGGGCCGAGACGGCGTCGCTCAAAGCCGAGCCCAAGGTGGTGCTCCTGAGGACGAACAGCGCCACGTCGAGCCGGGCGAGGCCAGCACCCGACGGCGACACGATGCGCGAGGTCTACGCGCGCCACCCAAGCCGTCCCGCCAGCCAGTCCGACATCGAGGAGTTCGAGCGGCGCTTCGGGTCATCCCTGCTGCCTGACGATGATTCACGGTTCTGTTCGTGAAGGCGTTTATGCCCTCTACATCAATGACTCATCGCCGATGACGAGCACGTGGTCGTCGAGGCGCGCGGCTGTCGCCATAGTTGACCGCGGCCGCGGAGAACCCGGCTGCGTGCCGGCGATGAGCGCAAAGCCGAACCCGGCCACGGCGATCCGCTCAGAGTCGACCTCGGACCGGGCGGCGAGCGCGTCTCGGGCCGCGCGGATGTCCGCGATCTCGCGCGCAACGCCGCCGCGCAGCATGTTGACCATCACGCGACTGAGGCACAGGATCCGCGACCCGTGCGAATACAGGTCGGGGGCCAGCGCGGCGTACCCGGCGCCGGCGAAGCGACGGGCGATGCCGCGCATGTCGTCGTTGAGGCCGAACGACTCGTGCAGCACGACTACCCCCGGATGGGGGCCCTCGCCGACGGGCGCAAAGAGCTCCGCGCGGAGCGTCGAACCCATCAGCCACGGAGACCTCCAGGCGCAATCCGCTGCTCGACATCGCCACGGACGATACCCGAGCCGCAGTGTCGCCCGGTCCGAATGGTCCGCGACTGCGCGACTGCCAGCGGGAGAAGCAATACGCCCCACACCTGGCGCCGCGAGCGCGCAAGTGCGATCATCAGAACCAACCACCGAGAAGGGAGTTCCGACCGTGGAGTCCTCCGAGACCCCCATCCGAGTACTTGTGGTCGCCCACAAGACTGCCGCCACACAACCTCTGCTCGACGCCGTGCGAGAGCGAGCGCAACGTGGACCGTGCACGTTCACGCTGCTCGTCCCAAACACAACCCACGGCCTGCACAAGATCGTCGACCCCGAGGACCAGGGCTCCGGCGAGGCCAACGCCGTGATAGATCACGCCCTACCCCTGCTGAGCGAGGCCGCCGGGGGCCCAGTCGAGGGAATCGTGGGTGCCCCCGACCCGGGCGCAGCGGTGCATGATGCGATCAACCGGTACAGCTTCGACGAGGTGATCATCTCAACACTGCCCACACGACTGTCGCGATGGTTGAAGCTCGACCTTCCGAGCAAGGTGTCGGGCACAGGCCTGCCCGTGACCACCGTGACCCCCTCCGACCTGTCGGCAACATAGACCCTCATTTGTCGCAGAACGCGACACCGGCCTTCGCGAGTTGGGCCAAGCGGGTTGTGGCACCTCCGGGATTGAAGTTCAGACCCCAACATCACCAGCGGGTGCTGTCGGCTTCCGGGCGCGCCGGCCGAGGATCGGCACATGCTCGCTTGCGCCGAGCGATGCGGAGCACTCGCCTCGCCGCACCTCCGACCTGGTCCTCATCCCGAGCGAGCGTGAGCGTGGCTTGTCCTGGATGCTCGCTCGGCCGTGGAAGCATCAGTCTGGCGGCAGTCGTCTCAATCGTCGTAGCTTCCTACGGACGCGCCGGTTATGCTTGTCGTAGCTGCTGGCATCGCCAGCCGCCTCGGTGCGGGATCACAAGCTGACGCGCCTCTCATCGAACTGCACGAGCGCTGACGAAAGGCGCTCACCTATTTGATCCACAAGCCGCCTCGTGAGCACCGCGGCATCGTCGGGCTCGGCCTCCTCAGCGAACCGCCATAGCTCGACGCACTCATTCGGTTCATCCTTGCGCCAGCACTCAAGCTCAAACGCGGCGTGCAGCTTTATCCGGTCGGCCGCCACTGTCTGGGCAGCCGCCGAGGCAACGAACGTCAGGCAGTAGCGGGGGAGGTTTTCGACGACGCACATCGCCCCCTTTTGGTAGCTCCACGAGTATGTCGGCACGCCTGGTGCTCTTCGTCGTTCGGCAGGCGGCACAGCCACTGCGGAGCCATGTAGTGCGACCTCGACCTCGGGCAACGCGGCTGCAGTCGCCGCGATCTGAGCCATTAGCGCTTCAAGCTGGCCGACGACAGGCGCCGCAAGTTGCTCGCCGAGTTCCGAGGCTCGTTCAGCTTCCGACTCTGCCTCGGTGAGTTGCTGAAGCCGGCTATCGAAAGATCCTGGCCGTCGATGTGCACTGGGGGACGAGATCGGCGATTCAGCCACGGGCAAAATGTGTAGCCAGCGGTTGAAGAAATGCACTCGCCTGACCTCAATGTTGAAACTATTGGCGAGTTGATAGACAGCATCAAGGCGGGCGTCGGGGAAAGCGTCGCCGAGCACTATCCCGGTGAGCGCTCCCGCGACGTTGACGTAGGCGGGGAGCGGCTCCTGATTGATGAACACCCACCGATACTCCTCCTCGGTCACCCAGTCCGCGTGCTTGAGGAAGAACAGTTCTCGGTGGTAGCGCTCGACGTAGCTCGTGACGACCACGTCGAGGCCGAACTCGTGGATCTGCTCGACGTCGAGGCCCACAGCTTGCGCGATGGTTTGCATCTCATACCGGTATTCGACAGCCCCGTCGAATAGTGAGCCGATGCGCAGCTGATCGCGCATGCACTCGGCTAGGGCATGACGATTGAACTGCAGACAGACGCCGGTGTGTTCGGCTGCATAGTGCGCCCAGAGTGCAGGGTGCGCATAACCGCGCCGTGCCGACGGATTGAGGGCCGACTCTGGCAACTCGTAGTCCTGCGTGAAACACGCGACCTTCGCCACTCGCCGAAGCAGTCGATCTGCTTGCTTCATAGTCTCCTCGTGGCTCGGCTCGAGCTCCGGGACGCCCTCCCGAGCGAGCTCGAGGGCGTGGGCGTGGCGCAGCTGGTGTGGCGCGAACCCGCGTCGCACCCCTGCATGCGCAGCGAGCCGGCGAAGCTCGACGCGCACAGCCGCACTCGACCGGGGAGGCCCGCGGGTCGGACCGTCGATGACGCACAACAGCGGCCCGATAGGCAGATCACGACGGGCGCGGAGCCAGGGGTTTAGTTGCTCCCATCCCCAGACGTCCATACGATCTCGCGGCGGCGACCGCCCTTGCCGTGGCGCACGACCAGCGACCCTCGGCGAGGGTCAAGGTCGGGCTCGGCGAGCGAGAGCGCCTCCTGGATGCGCAGCCCACCACGCCAGAGCACCACGATCAAAGCGCGCAACCGCCAGCCGTGACGGTTTTCGTCGGCTTGGCGCATCACTGCGATGATCTCCTCAACGGTCGGCGGGTCGGTCGGGTAGTGCATCCCCTTGTTGCGAGGCGGACGGCCGGTGTGGAAGCCGGGCAGTGTCGCTGGCGAGCGACGCCGTCCAGCGGAATCGAGAACAGCGGAAGCGGTCATGGGATCCTCCTCGGAGTTCAACAGCGAACAGTTCTTGCTGCTCTACCAGCCCACCGGGCAACTTCCAATATGCGGCTGTCGATCGGTTCATGTCGTGTTCGGGCGCTACTCTTGGAGTCGTGAGGCATTCTGTTTTGAGCACCACCCCGACGGCTGAGAAGCCAGCACTGAGCGACGAGGAGCGCGCCGAGCGGCGGCGGCGGCTCGCCGAGCGCGTGTTTAGCCCGGACGGGCTTGATCGGGATACGCTTGAGCACATCGAGCAGCTGACGGACAACGAGTCGTAAGCGGCCTGCGGTGGACGCTGTCGAGTTGTTGCTCGGCGATGCGCCGTTCATCGCCGATACGTCAGCGTGGTGGCGGTTCTCGTCCCTCCCCGCTGAGCTTGCCGGGCTCGTCAAGCAAGCGATGGGCGATGACCGGCTGTGGATCACGCCGATCGTGCGCATGGAGATCCCTTACTCCGCGCGCAGCACCTCCGAGTACACCGCAGTCGAGATAGAGCTTGACGGGTTCCGAATCCTGCGCAATGATCGCGCCGTCGCTGACGCCGCGATGAGCGCAGTCAGCGAGTTGGCTGAGCACAGCGACGGGTATCACCGCGTGCCGCGAACCGATGCATTGATCGCCGCAGCCGCCGCTGAACACGGTGGCGTTGCGCTGCTCCATCGCGATACCCACTTCGACAAGCTCGCCGAAGTCCTCACATTCGAGAACATCGAGCTTCCGGGATCCTGACCTGTCTACGGCGTCCGAGCCGTACATCCACGCCGCCAGCTTTCCCCGAGACGCCTTTCGTCCGGAGCGCGAGCGGCGTGTGCCTGTGCAGAGATGCCTCCTCCAACGCGGATGCGAGCGCATCGGCGGAGGAGCTTGGTTAGGTCGGCAGCCGCGCGTTTCGTTTCGCGCTTGTCGCTGCGATGACGGCCGTAGAACATGAAAACCTCATGATCGACGGAACCCACGTAGATGCACGCGATCAGATCGCGCCGACCTTCATCGTGGTCGGGAGATACGCGTGAGCGTAAACTACCGCGGCCCTTCCAGGTGGGCGCTCGTGGCCAGCGCCGCCGCGGCGCTCGGCGAGCGTTCTCGATACCTTGAGCATATGGATACTGCGGATATCGCAATGGGCCACGAGGTCGTCGTGATCGGTGCCGGCTTTTCGGGCATCGGGGCGGCGATCAAGCTCGACCAGGCCGGCTTCCGCGACACCCCCGTCGAGTTCCGCGACACGCTTCACATGCTCGCCGAGGGAAAGGTGAACCCCGGTCCTCTTGTCACCGGCACCGTGGGACTCGACGGCGTCGACGGGGCCTTCGAGGCGCTCGGAGATCCCAAGACTCACGCGAAGATCCTGGTCGACCCAAAAAGCACCGCCGTCGCGCCTTAGCGCAAAAGCAAGCGCGTCAATCGACCGCTCCGACACTCGTGCAACGGACGAGCCGCGATGTCCGAGTTCAACCGACCTGAGACTGCTGCTCTCGGCGGGGCGATTGAGGCGTCTCGCCCTGGGTAGCGCGGCCGGATCGATCGATCAGATCGCGGTGTGGCCGGGTGGGGTTGCGTCTTTGAGTGATTGGTTGACCTCGTGAGCCCGATGCCCCAGATCGGGATGGGCCAGCAAAGCGTCGATGAGCGCTCGTGATCCGCCGATGCACGTCCAGTCGTCGTCCCACAAGGTCGAGTACAGCCACGAGCGGTCGGCCGGAAACATCAGATCCGGGAGGGGACCCTTCGAGTGCTGTTGCTCGCGCCAGAGACCCGCCTGCTCCGGGCCAGCCTCGACCAGCACATACCACCCGTCGGTGGTGGGGCCCGGCCTCACCTTCGGCGCGTCGTAGAAGACGATGTTCGCGCCGCCGGTATCGAGATAGCCAAGCCACCACGGCTGCGCCGCGGAATGCTCGCTGAGTACCGCAAGCACGCCAGCGTTGTGACGGTCCGGATCCTCCAGCGGCGAGCGTGCGTCGTGGTCGCCGCTGCCGGGGAGCTCCAGGGTGGCGTAGGCCTCGAATACCGGCGGGATCGCGGACGTGATCGCAAACGAGACCGCGGTGCTCTCCCGGATCCACGCGACATCGGCTTCCCTGCCAATGCGCCACGCGCGGCCGTTCTTGCTCGCCCAGGCCTCCGTCTCGTGATCGTCCGTCATCAACGGCAGTTTAAGCGGCGCCCTCGCGCGACTTCGGGACAAGGCGAGGCGGGCGGTCACGTGGAAGCGGGCTCGCTGCAACAATCGTGGGGTGCGTACCGAGAGCCCGCCAGGCTGGCTGACCGAGGTGGTGGATGTCGTCCTTGCTGACCTGCAACAGCCGCAGGCGATCCCCTTGGAGGTCTCCTACGGTCGGGACCAATGGGACGGCGAGACATGTTGGGTGGTGCACCTCCGCGAGCTGTCTGAGACATGCCGTATCGGGTTCATCGTTCTGCCCGAGGAGCGCGGTGCGGCGCTGCTGGAGCGATTCGCGGACTATCTCCAGGAACAGTTCTTCACGGAGACACGTGGCGGCTGGGGTCAGGCCCGACCAGCCTGCCCGGGCCACCCACATCCTGCAACGCCATCGTGGGACGAGCAGACTGACACTGCGTGGTGGCAGTGGCCCTCAACGGGCCGTGACATCGCTCCCATCGGCCACTACCGCCAGGACCAACACCACACGTAACCGCACAGTCGGCCGAGCGTTCGAGGCGCGGTCGCCGCCAACGCCCAGACTGCTGCTTCGTCCCCGCGGGAGCGGTCGTCTGACGACCCCCAGCCGACGCGATCGAGACTCGTCCCCAGCGAAAGCGTGGGCATGCCCACTGCACGCTTGTTCGACTGCGTGAGCCGGCGCGGGGCTAGTGCGCGCCGAGGCGCTGGGAGATCGTCCGGCGCAGCTTCCACATGTCAGTCCGGCCGTTGTACCGGATTGGTCGGCAGGAACATGGCCGCGAGGAGGCCAAGCAGCCCTATCAATGCCAGTGTCACCATGGCGAGTGCGTAGGAGTGGTGGCTTTTTGCGAACGCTGAGACGAGGATCGTGCCGGCGATCGCCGTGCCGAGCGAGGAGCCGAGGTTGGAGATGCTGCGCGAGAGACCCGAGATCTCTCCCTGACGCTCCTCTGGGAAGGCGGACTGCACGACGTTGACCGACGGTGTGAGCATGGTGCCGACTCCAAGACCGATGAGCAGCAGACCGGGAAGGAGCGCCCAGACGCTGGAGGTGGAGCCTCCCAGCGCGAGCCCCAACGCTATGCCGGCGAGGGCGATGACGAAACCGGCCCGTATCAGCGTGCTCTGGGCGTGGCGCTTGGCAAGCCGTTCGGCAGCGAGCGAGGACACCAGGACCCCTGCCGTGGCGGCGGTGAAGACGAGACCCGTCTGGATCGCGCTGAAGCCCCGGACGACCTGCAGGTACACGGAGATCACGAACGAGCTCCCCATCATCAAGAGCCATTGGATGTTCTGGGTGACCATCGCGAGGTTCGAAGTTCTGTTGCGAAACAGGCTCGTGGACAGCAGTGGCTCGATGCTCTTGCGCTCGAGTGAGCGGATATGCACGAAGAACCACAGCAGAAGGCCCGCCCCGAGTGCAAGGAAGACCGCCACGAGCAGCCAGTTGACTCCGATCTGCAGGATCGCGATCACGATGAAGAACATGCCGGCAGCCGACAGCACAGCACCGACCGTGTCGAATCTCCTGGTCTTGTCCGGCGGTACGGGGTCGACGATCCGGCGGCTGAGCAAGACGACCAAGCCAACGATTGCAGCCTGCAGCAGGAAGGTGACCCGCCAGCTGATCGCTGTCGTGATCAGCCCGCCGATCAATGGCCCCGCCGCGGCGCCAACACCGGCCATGCCGCTGATCATGCCGAAGGCTCGCGCCCGCGACTCAAGGTCGTCGAACAGCATCGTCGCGAGGATGTAGATCGGCGGGATCATGAGCGCGGAGCCGATCCCCTCCAGGGCCGAGTAGCCGAGGATCAGCACCCCCAGAGCCGGGGCGAGCGCTGCGACGAGGGCTCCGGTGCCATACACGGCGAGACCCCCGATCAGACACCGCTTGCGCCCCAGTCGGTCAGTAAGCTTGCTGCCGGGGATCATCAGGGCCGCCATGCACAGCAGGAACAATGTAATCGCGGTCTGTCCAGCCGGCAGTATTGCGCACCAGGACGGGCGGCCGCTCAGACCACGACCAGGACCGCTGCTCCCCTACGCCCGAGTGCTCGCGCTTCGCGCCCGGATGTGATCGTCTCAGGAGACGCCCAACTCACTCGCGCTCCCGGAGGAACTCGGCGATTTCGTCGGCTGTGCTCATGAATACAAGCGTACGCCCGATGCCGGGCGCAGGGGTGCCCTGCCATACCCCCTCTGACAGATCCCTTGTTGAGCCCACGGGCAGGTGGCACAGTGGGTTGCGGCATGACAACCCCATCCCACAAGGAGCCTCGACCATGAGCACCGATAACAGCACCAGCCGCGTTGCGGTCATCACCGGCGCGTCTTCCGGAATCGGCGAGGCCACCGCCCGCTCGCTCGCCGCCGAGGGCTACCGTCTCGCGCTGCTGGCGCGTCGCGCTGACCGCATCCAGTCGTTGGCTACTGAGCTTGGTGGCGACGCGATCGCTATCGAGGCCGATGTCACTGACCGTGACTCAATCGTCACGGCCGCCGGGCGGGTGGAGCGCGAGCTGGGTGGCGCGGACATCCTTGTCAATAACGCTGGGGTGATGCTGCTCGCGCCATTCACCTCTGAGCAGCAGGCCGAGCACCGCCAGATGGTGGAGGTCAACCTGCTGGGCGCGATGACCGCGACCGACGTGTTCCTCGACCAGCTACGCGACGGCGGCGGCGACCTGGTCAACATCTCATCGGTGGCCGGCCGCACCGCCCGCGCAGGCAACGCGGTCTACGCCGCGACCAAGTGGGGAATCAACGGCTGGTCGGAGGCGCTGCGCCAGGAGCTACAGCCCGATATCCGCGTGATGGTCATCGAGCCCGGCGCCGTCGCGACCGAGCTGACCGACCACATCACGCACGCCGAGACCAAGCAGGCTACACAGCAGTTCGTCAAAGACCTCGCCATCACCCCGCAGGACATCGCCGAGGTCATCGCGTTCGCCGTCACGCGCCCGCGCCGCATGACACTCAACGAGATCCTCGTCCGGCCCACCGCACAGGTCGGCTGATCGAGCACCGCCGCGCGGTGTCCCAGCCCCAGTACAAGCCGTCCACAACCAAAAAGGAGCAACCATGGAGCATCACCAACTCGGACGCACCGGTGTATCGGTAAGCAAGCTGTGCCTCGGCACGATGATGTTCGGCGACTGGGGCAACAAAGACCACGAGGACAGCATTCGCATCATCCACCGTGCGCTAGACGCCGGCATCAACTTCATCGACACAGCCGACATCTACTCACAGGGCGAGTCGGAGACCATCGTCGGCAAGGCCCTCGCCGGCGGGCGGCGCGATGAGGTCGTGCTCGCGACCAAGGCCTGGGGCCCGATGGGCGAGGACCCCAACCAGCGCGGTGTCTCGCGCCGCTGGATCATTCGTGAGGTCGAGGACTCGCTGAAACGACTCGGGACCGAATGGGTCAACCTCTACCAGATCCACCGCTACGAGCCAGGCGTTGACATCGAGGAGACGCTCGGCGCGCTCACCGATCTCGTCCATCAGGGCAAGGTCCGCTACATCGGCTCCTCGGTATTCCCGCCCTCGGCGATCGTCGAGGCCCAATGGGCGGCACGCGACCGGGGGCTACAGCGCTACGTGTGCGAGCAGCCGCCCTACTCGATGCTCGCCCGCGGGATCGAGGCCGACGTGCTGCCCACCTGCCAGCGCTATGGGATGGGAGTCATCCCGTGGAGCCCGCTATCCGGCGGCTGGCTGTCGGGCAAGTGGCGCAAGAATGCCGATGATCTGGAGCCGATGTCGCAGGCACGCAAGCGGCTGACCGACCGCTACGACCTCTCGCTGCCCACCAACCAGCGCAAGCTCGACGCGGCCGAGGCACTCGCGCAGCTTGCCGAGGATGCGGGGATATCGCTGATCGAGATGGCGATCGCGTTCGTGACAAACCACCCGGCAGTCACCGCAGCGATCATCGGCCCACGCACGATGGAGCAGCTGGAATCCCAGCTCCCCGCGGCCGAGCTCAAGCTCCCCGACGACGTGCTCGACCGCATCGACGAGATCGTCACCCCCGGCACCAACATCAACCCCGCCGACGGAGGCTGGGCAAGCCCCGCCCTGCAGGCAACGGCACGGCGACGGTAAGTTCTCAACACCCGACGGCATCCGCACCATCAGGCCACGTATACCGAGGAGACACGACATGCAGATCACCAAGAGCTCCATAGAGACCGCAACCGGCCCCAGCGACTGGTTCACCGGCGCGGTCTACATCGACGCCGTCGCCGCACCGCCCGCCCCCAATCGGGCACAGGCCAACCTCGTCCACTTCACCCCCGGCGCGCGGACCGCCTGGCACACCCACCCGCTCGGCCAGACGATCTACGTCACCGAGGGCATCGGCCTATGCCAACGAGAAGGCGGCCAGATCGAGGTCATCCGTCCAGGCGACCGCGTGTTCTTCGAGCCCGACGAGAACCACTGGCACGGCGCCACCCCAACCCGCTTCATGGTCCACCTCGCCATCCACGAGGCTGACGCCTCCGGCAGCCCCGTCACCTGGGGCGAACACGTCACCGACGAGGAGTACAGCGCCACTCCAGCGTCGTAGTCGCCGCGCGAACGCGCGAGACGCTCGCATTGCCAGCAAGAGCAGCAGTCGCCGCGCCGTCAACAACGCGGCTGCTCAGGACGACAGCAGCACCCCGAGCCGACACGGGAACCTATGACCGCTCTCCGCACCAAGCGGGAGGGTGTCCCGTCAAGCCGCCGCCCGCAGGCGTTGCGGTCCCGCGCCCTCGAGCGCGGCTCGAACGGCGGCTCGCGAGGTGCGCCACTGCTCATCGACTGACCGCGGGCCGAGGTGGCTGAAGTCGTCTATCTCGTAGCAGTAGTGCTGGGAGAGCATTTCGAGGCTCGTGCCGCACTGCTCGGCGACTGACTGCGCGTCTTCGCTTCGCAGTCGCATCGAGATCCCGCCCCGTCTGAGCGCATATGGCGTCGCGCCGCGTAGGTTGGCGTATCCGTCATGATTGTTGGCCACCGAGTTGACCGCCAGCGTCAGGTACCGAGGACCCCACTTTTGGGCCTGGTTGCCGGTCATGTGGCAGGCGCCGGTTTGCGGTCGCGGATGCCGAACTCCTCACCGGCGAGATCGCCGGGAATGCGTAGGCACGTGCGGATTGCCCGACCCGCTCGCGCCTCATCGCATCGCGCAGCACGCGCGGCGCGGCTGCGTGGTTGAAGCGCTCCGCGGGTTCCAAAGCGTGACCGTTTTGCCCGCGAACGCCCGCGCTTGCCCGCAGGCCGAGCCGCCAGCCACCCCCGCGAATCCCCTGTCGTAGAGTCACATTCGGCTCCATGAAGCGAAAGCGGCGGACGAGATTCGAACTCGCGACCCCAAGCTTGGGAAGCCGGGGGTGGATGGGGCTTTCGTCCCTGCAAATTGGCATGTTCTCGGAAAATCCGTGTGCCCGTGGCCACACCGGGGCCGTAGATCTCTCGTGTTTTTGGCTCCGTTGAGCGCCTGGATCGAGCGCGATTGCATGGGACGATCAAGATTACGACGATCCCAGGACGGAGGCCCGAGATGGTCAGAAGTCGAGCGCAGCCATCGCAGCGCCGTCAAGCGGTGGTGCGTGCGGATCACTCACCCTTACGGCGAGCGCGAGCGGCGTCCGCCGCATACCGCGCGCGCTGATGTTCCACCAGCGCCATCAGCTCCTCACGCCCTGCTCGTCGAGGAGGACCAGATTGATCCGCCAACACCGGTGTGTCGTCCGGTCGGGCAGGCGAAGCATCCACCTTCAACCAATCGCTCCACTCTGCAAGCGAATCGAAACGGGACTGGACCCGTCGGCGCGAGATTTCGGACTGGACTTGCGCCCTCCATTTCAGCCTAGCATCGCCTACGGAAGACACGACAGGTGAAAGCGCCGGCCGTCAAGCGCCGCGTAGTGCTGTCATGCTCTGTATACGTGGGCCTGCTGCCCGATTACTCTCGCCAAGCCGAGCGCTATGACGAGACGCGCTCCGCGAGCCCATCGGTTCTGCGGGGGCTGCGTGAGGCCCTCAAAGGCGCGCCCGGCCGACGACTCGCCGACATCGGTGGCGGGACAGGTAACTACGCCCTCGCCCTCAGGCGGGAGGGATGGGAGCCTGTTGTGGTGGACCGCTCGGCCGCAATGCTGGCGTGGGCCGCCGCCAAGGGGCTCGAGACCGTAGAGGCAGACGCACAGCGACTGCCGTTCGAGGACGAGACGTTCGACGCCGCCACGATGATCTCGATGCTGCACCACGTCGAGGACCGCGGCGTGGCACTGGCCGAGGCGCGGCGCATCCTCAGACCTCAAGGACGCCTGGTGCTCAAGGGCTACACGGGTGAGGATGCCGCCACCCTCTGGATTCTCGACTACTTTCCGAGCAGCCGGCGCTGGATGGAGGCGACTCACCCGCCGCGGGCGGCGATACTCGAGGAGCTGCCCGGTGCGCGGCTCTTCGCTTTCGAGTTCGAGGACATGGAGGACGCATCGCTGGCCGCTCTCTCAGCCGACCCCGATCGTGTACTGGAGGCTGCAGAGAGGGGCGAGACGAGCTATTTCGAGCGGATGTCGCGCGACCATCCCGAGGAGCTACGAGCTGGGGTTGCGCGGCTCCGAGAGGACATCGCGGCCGGCCGGGCCCCCAAGCGTGCCGGGACGGCGACGGTGTGCAGCTGGACCAAGCACTAGCGGACACTCGCGCTCGCGCTCCGAGCAAACGTCTCACAACGCATCGACATTCCCGAGGACGTGCTGTACCGCTTCATCGCGTGGGTCCTGGAAGAGATCCAGCCGGAGCCCAACGGCGACACGATGGGCGAGGTTTACGCGCGCCACGCAAGCCATCCCGCCAGCCCGTCCGACATCGAGGAGTTCGAGCGGCGCTTCGGCCCGTCCCTTCCGCCCGACGATGATTCACGGTTCTGTTCATGATATTGTTCAGGAAAGTGTTTATGCACTCTACATCGACCCTCGCTGACGTCAGCGAGGGTCGCCAAGCCCTGCCACCAGCTCGCAGCATCAGCCATCCGACGAACATCGGGAGGATCCCGTGGCCAGCGCCGTAGCCAACCGTCTTGACTCCATCCGTGACCGCGGCGGGATCAAGTCCCGCGAGGTCGCCCAGCTGCTCGACACCACGCCGCAGACAGTCTCGCGCTGGCGTACCGGCAGGGTCGAGCCGCAGCCCGACCGCCTACAGCGACTGCTCACGCTCGAGTGGTTGGTCGTTGAGCTCGCAGAGTTCTACGAGCCCCAGGAGGCACGCCTGTGGCTGTTCGCGCCACACCGCCTGCTCGCAGGCGAGCGACCCGCCGACCGCATCCAGCAGGGCAAACTCGACGACGTGCTCGCCCTCATCGCCCAGCTACGCGACGGCGCCTTCGTCTAACCGCCACCGGCTACGCAGCGGACGTGGTCTACTCGCCTGAACTGCTCGATCTGCTGCAAGCGATCGACCCGGCCCCCTGGACCGGCCAAGCATTCCGGCACATGTTCGGTGACCACCCACCCGATGTCGAGAACACCCGCGGAGCGCGCTGGAACCCGCCTGGCGTCGCCGCGATCTACACCAGCCTCACTCGCGGGGGCGCGCTTGCCGAGGCCGAGCACCAGATCGCTATCCAGCCCATCCGGCCACGCGCCCGCCGCACTGTCTACACACTCGAGATCACACTCGCCAGTGTCCTCGACCTCACCGACCCCGCGCTCCTGCAGAACCTCGGCGTCGGACCTGCCGAGCTTGCAGCCGATGACATGATCGCGTGCCGCCAACTCGGCGGCGCAGCCCACTGGCTCGAGCGCGACGGCCTGCTTCTGCCATCGGCGCGCAGCAGCGCCACGAATCTCGTGATCTTTCCTGCCACGCGATCACCCGACGCCCGCTTTGAGATTCTCAAGGAAGAACCCTTGGGATCATCAGACGGACCCTGAGCCCCCATCCCAACGCCATCTGGTGGGCGCCGTCCTGCGCCAAGGGACTATGGGCTGAACCGCGCCTCGCGCCGATCCGGCCGAGGTCCCAGCGAACCGCAGCGCGGGGCACGACGCCTGCGGACGGCTGGGCCACACGCCGCCGACGAGGAATCGGGGCGCGAAACCTCAATGTTGCGGTTTTGGAGACTACATTGTCAGTTTAATTGGGGGCTGCCAACTATTCGTGTGTCGGGCACATTTTCCCCGAACTATTATAATACCGTCAATAAACTGCCTGGGTGTTAATATTTAAATCGCACCCATGCTCGGGGCCAGGGGACGCCAAAGACCGATAGCGGAGCGCTTGTGACCGCTGGTAGCGCAGATCCGTCGCGGCGACGGCATCGACCTAGTGCGCGAACTGGCGGCTGGCGTTGCCGGTATCTCGCGCGTAGATGCACTTCACGTATTTCCGCTCGGAGCCGAGGCGGCTACACGCGAGGTCGCCGCGGAGTTCCGCGTCGCGCGGGGTGTCAGCGCCCAGCGCTCTGCAGGGACCGGTCCGTAACCGGAACCGCCCCCTTGGCGGAGCGAGCGTCGGTGCCGCTCACTCGCCGGCCGGCAGGTCCTTCGTCTCGCGCGCCTTCAGCCATTCGCCGAAGTCGCGGGCGACGATCCGCTCGTCGTGGACTCCGGTGGCATCGGGAGAGGCCAGCCAGATGATCGGCGGTCCCATGATCGCTGGGTCGAGCAGGGTGGCGCGCAGCTCACCCGGCATCTCGTCGGGAATCATCCCGGTGGCGGTCGCCCCGCCGGGCAGCAGGATGTTGGCGGTGACGGGAGTGTCGGCCAGGTCCGCGGCCATCACTCGGGCCAGGGCCTCAACGGCGGCACCGGAGGGTCCGTAGGGGACGAAGCCGCGACGGGTCATCGTCTGCTCGCTCATCGAGATCGTGACCACCCGTCCGCCACCGGCGCTCAGCATTCGCGGCACCACCGCGCGGGCGACCAGGAACGTGCCGGTTGCCTTAGTCTCCAGCACATCGCGAAAGCCGTCGGGCGGCACCTCCCAAAATGGCTGCGACTCGGTTATGAACCTCGGGTTGACGGTCAGCATCCCGATCCCAGCGTTGTTGACCAGCATGTCCAGGCCATCGAGCATCCCGTAGGCCATGTCGACCGCCGCCGACACCGAGCCTGCGTCGCGGACGTCGAGATCGACTCCCAGCGCCCCGGCGCCCAGCTCCGCGGCGGTTGCCTCCGCCCGTTCCCGGTGGCGGCTGGTCACCACCACTCGGGCGCCCGCCTGCGTGAGCGCCTGCGCCATCGCCCGCCCCAGGCCGCTCGTGCCGCCAGTCACCAGGACGCGGGTGTCGGTCAGCTGCGCCATCGAAGCTCAGCCTAGCTCTCGCGTGCCTGCCATTGAGCGTGAGGGCTACCAAGGCTGGTGCTCGCCTCGCGACGAGCATGCGCTGGGGCCTTCACCCACGACGATGTTGCGACTCGGATCCCGGTTGGGCGTTAGTGCCGTTTTTCTCGGTGGGCGCGCTGCTCGACGAGCGGTTCTCGGCCAGGGTGGCGAGCAGCTCCAGTGCTTGCGCTGTGCGGCTGCCAGGATCGGCGTGGTAGATGATCAGGGTCTGCCCGTCGGTGCCGGCGATTTGGAGGTTCTCGTAGTGAAGCTCGAGTTCACCGACCTGGTGGTGGTACATGTGTCTCGTCCCGCCGCTGATTCTGGTGCGGATGTCGTGCCGGGCCCAGAGGCTTCGGAAGTGATCGCTGCGGACTGACAGCTCCCCGACGCTGTCGACATGACATCGATCACCACCCCAATCACCACACCATTTGGAGTTCATTCGACCGCCGCGGAAGTCGTCGCCGACCTCGATCTGTCGGGCAAGCAAGCGATCGTCACGGGAGGCGCATCCGGCATCGGCGTCGAGACCGCACGGGCGCTCGCCGGCGCGGGCGCCGACGTAACGCTCGCGGTACGAAACCCGCAGGCCGGCGCAGACATCGCAGCGGAGATCACCGCGAGCACGGGAAATGCGGCCGCGCGCGCCACCCAGCTCGAGCTCACTAACCCCCAATCAATCTACCGGTTCGTCGGCAGCTGGCGTGGGCCCCTCCACATCCTTGTGAACAACGCAGGAGTGATGGCCTCTCCCGAGGCTCGTACTGACGACGGCTGGGAGCTGCAATTCGCGACCAACCATCTCAGTCACTTCGCGCTCGCGCTCGGGCTCCAGCCGGCGTTGGCCGCCGCCGGCGGCGCCCGGATCGTCGCCGTGTCCTCGAGCGGCCACCTACGGTCGCCGGTCGTGTTCGACGACATCAACTTCCGTTTCCGCCCGTACGACCCTCTGCTCGCCTATGGGCAGTCAAAGACCGCCAACGTCTTGTTCGCTGTCGAGGCAACGGCGCGGTGGGGCGAGCACGGCATCTACGCAAACGCGCTCAATCCCGGCGCGATCCAGACCAACCTCCAGCGACACGTCGGGGGAACGGTCAGAACCCCACCCGAGCTGCAGAAGAGCCCGCAGCAGGGCGCAGCGACATCCGTCCTCCTGGCGACCTCGCCGCTGCTGGACGGCATTGGTGGACGCTACTTCGCCGACTGCAACGAGGCGACCCTCGTCGACCATCGACCCGAAGGGTTCACCGAACCCGCGACCGCCATCGCTCCCTACGCGCTGGACCCAGAGAACGCGAGACGACTCTGGGAGCTGTCACTGGTAGCGGTGTCGTAATGCAACGACACCCGTGTGAGCGGTCGCGAGTACGAATGCAGGTCTCGCGTCGCTGACGGCAAGCGCCTCGCAATTCGCAAAAAGGAGGCATGGCGTCCGCTCTCCCGGCTGAGCGAGCGTCTGAACTGAGCCCTCGCTGACCCTCGCTGCGGACGACGGGTGAAAGTCAAGGGGGTTTGCGAGGTTTTTTTTGGGGGGTGGGCGCGGGGCGCGACTTCGTGCCGGTTGGGTCTAGCGCAGCGCTTCGATCAGGTCGAGTGTGCCTCCGCCGGTGCGGTATCGGGCGAACACGGTGACGGCCGAGAATCCGGCGTGCGACACAATATCGGGAAGCGCGCCTCGCGCGTGCTCGCGCGTGTTTGCAAACCCATCGAGTAGCTGCACAGCAAAGAACGCGACACGCATTACCGGATCGCTAGCGCGGCCTACGTCGCATACCAAGAGCCGTCCGCCGGGGGCGAGGACACGCCGCGCCTCAGTGAGCGCCGCACGCTTCGCCGCGGGTCCGAGATGGTGAAACATCAGCGTGCTCACCACACAATCGACGTCCGCGTCCGCAAGCGGTATGCGATCGGCTAGCGCCTCGTGGAGCTCGAACTCGACACCCTCCGCCCGCGCCTTCGCAGCTGCTCGCCTCAGCACCTCAGCATCGCCGTCGACGCCGATCAGCGTCACCGCCCGAGAAGCACGAGCGATCGCCAGCGCCATCTCGCCAGTACCACAACCGAGATCCAGGATCCGCGTCGGAGCGCCAGAGCCGACCGCTCGCTCGACGAGTCGTGGACGCCATCGTCCCTGCCGCATCGCAAGCGCGTTGATGGCGTCGTAGAGAGGCGTGAGCACCGCACGACCAGCCGCCGGGACATATCGATCGCTCACCCGCCCCACCATAGTCCCTGTCCACCCGACGCTCCGTCGCCCCAGGCTGGCCTGACGCGGCACCGCCTCTCAAAAGCTGCGCGCGCCTGACCGCGGCCAGGGCCCGTCTTCGTCCGTTGCGCAAGCGTGAGTGGTTTTTGCCGACGCGCTTGCTTTCGGTCGTGAGAGCAGGCTGGGCGGGAGTGCTCCGGTTCGGATATGGTTGCTCTCTCCCAGCGAGGATGAGCCAGTGGGTACGTACACATACGATCAGGCTTGGCAGGACGAGCGCGAGCGCCTCGCGGGGATCGAGCGGTTGTGGGATGAGGGCACGTTCGCGCTGTTCGAGCGCCTGGGTGTCGGGCCGGGATCGCGTGTCGCCGAGGTCGGCGCGGGCGGCGGCTCGGTGGTGGAGTGGCTCTCCGGGCAGGTCGGCGAAACCGGTCGCGTGTTCGCCGCCGATGTCTACCTGAAGTTCCTCGAGCCGCTTGCGGGCGGTCCGGTGGAGGTCGCCGAGCACGACATCATCGCGGCGCCTTTGCCCGGCGGCGAGTTCGACATCGTCCACGCGCGCCTGCTGATCGAGCACATCGGTATGGGCGCCCTGCCCAACCTGCTCGCGGGGGTGCGCCCGGGTGGGCTGCTCGTAATCGAGGACTACGACATGGCCTTGCCCGTCACGTCGTATCCGCCACACCCGGACGCCGAGCGCGTGGCGGGCGCCCAGCGCGTGACGGACGCGGTGCTCGACCTGATGGCCTCGATGGGACACGACGGGGAGTGTGGGCGCAAGCTGCCGAGCGAGCTCGAAGCGCTGGGGCTCAAGGACGTGCGGGCCGAGGGCCGCGCGCGCCTGATCGGTAGTGGAACGCCGGACACGGCTTTCTTCAGCCTGTCTATGGAGACGCTGCGCGAAGCACTCGTCAGCTCGGGCCGCGCGCGGGACGAGGAGATCCAGGAGCGGCTCGCGGACCTGGCGGAGCCGGGACGCACCTTCCTGAGCCCCATCCTCGTCGCCTGCCACGGCCAGCGGGCAAGCTGAGCAGCAATAGCATCGAAGCGGCGGGCGAGCTGACTAGCTCAGCTAGCAAGGAAGCCTCGTGCGCGTGGCTGCTCTTTCGTCGAAGCGGCAGTCTCCGGCGGTGTCCAACCCGCTCTTGCGACACTGCCTGGCGGCGTTGGTGTCGCTTCCGCTTTGCGGCTCGTGCACCCCGAGCGCGACCGCTGCCTCCCGGGTAGCCAAGAGCCGGACCTTCGGACGCGGGGTTCTGACTGTGCCCATGGTCCGCCCATCGGAGAGCGCAGCCCTTCTCCCCCCGAGGACTTTTCGGCGCTCCCACCTCTCGCAGACCCCTCGGGAATCCAACGCCAGCCCAATCGACCAGCCAAGCCCTGGACTGCCCGCAGCCCCACTCGGCAGCCACTGCGAAGTCGAGGCAGGCTCCCAGCAGAGCGATCTGCCCTGCGAGGCGTACGGGGAGAGTCCACAGCCGTCGGCGAGCTGCGCTCCGGTGGTCTGCGCCAGCCCGATCCCGTGGCAGCAGGGTGGCAGCAGATTCGTGACCTTCTTGCTCGCAGACGCCCGCACCTGTCCGCATGGCGCGCGACTCTACGCCCCCAACCCCTGCCGTAGAGCCAGATTCGGCCCCACGAAGCGAAAGCGGCGGACGAGATTCGAACTCGCGACCCCAAGCTTGGGAAGCTTGTGCTCTACCAACTGAGCTACCACCGCACTCGCAGTGATCTTACGCCTCGCGCCGGGGCTGCGTTGTATTGAGACCGAGTGCAGCTCCAGCAATGCATCCTCCGGACTGCCCTGGCATCTAACCTTCCTTTGCCCATGCGACGACTGCTCGGACCCGCCCTCGCGACTCTCCTCGGTGCCGCCCTGCTCGGGCTGCTTCTCTACGGGGTTACCCACCAGGGACCCAGCCGCACCCTCGACCAGGCGCTCGCCGAAGGCCGACAGCCGTTCGCGCCCGAGGCCACCCACGCTCTGCCCGTACTCTTCGGCGGGGGCAGTGGCTCGCTTGCTTCCTACCGCGGCCGCGTCGTCGTCCTCAACTTCTGGGCCTCGTGGTGCACGGGATGTCAGGTCGAGGCCCCTGCGCTCGAGCGTCTGCAGCGCGAGCTCGTCCGCCACCGCGGCACCGTCCTCGGGATCACCTACGAGGACGTTACCTCCGACTCGCTTGAATTCCTGCGCCGCTACCACCTCACCTTCCCGAATCTCGTCGACGGCTCGGGCGAATACGGCCGCTCCGCCTTCGGCACCGCCCAGTTGCCCGAGAGCTTCCTCATCGACCCCTCCGGGCACATCGTCGCCATCTCCCGCGGCGAGGTCGAACCGCCGTTTCTCGCCCGTGCCCTGCAGCTCGCGGAGAGCGCGTGAGCCCGGGTCTTCGCCCAAACCCTGTGACTCGCGGAGAGCACGTGAGCCTTCGCTCGGGTGCTCCCCCCACGCACGGCCCCGGGGTAGGAGGCCCCGGGCGCACCACCCCGGTGCCCTCCTCACCCTCGCGGACGAGCCCCAAACCCAACCACTCAGTCCTCCGCGCGCTTGTACTGGTCGTGCTCGCCGTGGCGCTCCACGCTGTCTGCGCCTCCCCCGCGCTCGCTGCCGGGGCGGTGGCGCCTCGCACCACGCTGCCCGCCGTCGAAGGCCAGGTGATGTGCGTCACCTGCAAAATCCCGCTGCTCGTCGCCCAGTCCCCGCAGGCCTCGCGTGAGCGCGCCTTCATCGAGCGCCTCATCGTCCTCGGCCGCACCGAGACGCAGATCAAGCGTGCGCTCGTCATCCAGTACGGCCCCGCGGTGCTCGCCCTTCCCCCCGCCCACGGGTTCGACCTCGCCGTTTACGTCGTTCCCCCCTGCGTCGTGCTCGCGCTGCTCGCTCTCCTCGCGCTGCTCCTGCCTCGCTGGCGTCGCCGTGCCCGCGCCGCCGCCGTGGGGGACGCGCCCCCCCTCACGCTGTCTCCCGCCGACGCCGCGCGCCTCGAGGCTGACATGGCACGCTTCGACTGAGCGCGCTGGGCGGGGCGCGCAGAGACGTAGAGGAGGAGCCCCACGGACCTAAGGGCCTATCCCTGTAGGGCGGTTGCTGTGCGCGCGGCGTGGGCTCGCTTGAAGGCGATCATGCCGCTGGCGAGCTGGAGGAGAGCGAGGTGGTTCTCGTCCTTCTTGGACCAGCGGACCAGGATCGCCCGGTTGCGGTTGAGCCATGAGTGACAGGCCTCGACGACCCACCGCCGTGCTCGCCAGTCCGGGTTGCGGGCCTTGAGATCGATCTCCTCGCCGCGCGCCCGGATGTGTGGTGTGAGCTCGCGGTCTTCGAGCAGATCACGGACGACGGGGAAATCGTAGCCCTTGTCCAGGCAGAGACCTTGGGGGTGGGCCTTGGTTGGTTTCGGACGCTCGATCGGGACCGAGTCGAGCGTCTCCTTCAGCAGCTTGTGATCGTTGCGGTTCGCGCCGTCGTGAGCAAGCCCGACCGGGACCCCACGCGCCTCGACGAGGAGCGAGCGCTTCGCCCCCCCTTGGCTCTATCAGTGGGATTGGGACCAGTCTTCGGCCCGCCGAGCGGCGCTTTGCTCATCGCGCCGTCCGCTGCCAGCCACGACCAGTCGATACCGATCTCCTTGTCGTAATCGAGCAGGCCCTGGCGCCAAATCTCGTGGAAGACTCCGGCTCGCTCCCACTCCTGAAAGCGCCGGTGGGCAGTAGAGGAGTTGCACACCCCAGTCGCGTCGAGCGCGTTCCACTGCATGCCAGTGCGCAGGACAAGCAAGATCGCGTCCATCACCTGGCGCTTGGGAAGACCACGCCGGTGAGTTCCCAACGGATGCTCGGGGGCAGCCGGCAGCAAAGGCTCGATCTGCTCCCACAACCACTCCGGCATACGCCAGCCATCATCGCGGTCAACCAAACCCATCTCCAACCTCCTATGTCCGATCAACAGATCAGACATCCAGTTCGCCACGACCGAGCAGAATCCCTCCTACAGGGATAGGCCCTAAGTGGCCCCACCCCGGCGCCGCCGCTCTTCTCCTCTCTGCCGCGCCTCGGCTCGGCTCCCGCGGCCCTCTCTCTACCGCGCCTCGGCTCGGCACCGCTCGGCCCTTCTACATCTCCTGCGGCGCGCCGACCCCCAGCAGGTCCTCCAGGCAGCGGGCGATCGTGCGCTGCGCCGCCACGCACAGCGCGATCCGCTGCGACTCCTGCGCCGCCGACTCCACGCCCACCACGCGGCAGTCGCGGTAGAACGCCGTGAAGTCCTGCGCCGCCTCCAGCGCGTACGCCGCGATCCTGTGCGGCGCCCGGCGTTGCGCCGCCTCCCACACCTCGCCCGGGAACGCCAGCAGCCGCTTTACGAGCGCCCGCTCGGAGGGATGCAGCGGCCCCCCACCCGGGCTCTCCCACAACCCCCCCGCTACGTTGTCTGCCCCGGCTGCCGCCGCCACCTCTGCGAGCACCTCCGCAACGCGCGTCTCGCCCGCCTTCGCCAGCACCGAGGCGATCCGTGCGTGCGCGTACTGCACGTAGTACACGGGGTTCTCGTTGGACTCCTTGCGCGCGAGGTCGAGGTCGAGATCGATCGTCGTGTCGTGCGAGCGCGACAACAGGAACCACCGTGCCGCGTCCACCCCGATCTCCTCCACGAGCTCCTCCAGCGTCACGAACTCCCCCGCCCGCTTTGACATCTGCGCGCGCTCCCCTCCGCGCACGAGGTGCACGAGCTGCATGATCACCATCTCCAGGTGGCTCGGGTCGGCGCCCAGCGCCTCGTACGCCGCCTTCATCCTCGCGACGTACCCGTGGTGGTCCGCGCCCCAGATGTTCAACCTGGCGCTCGTACCCCCGCTCGCGCTTGTCCTCGTGGTAGGCGATGTCCGAGGCGAAGTACGTGTGCTCCCCGTTCGCGCGCACCACCACCCGGTCCTTGTCGTCCCCGTACGTGGTCGTGCGCAGCCACACCGCCCCCTCGCTGCGGTACATGTGCCCTCGCTCCTCCAGCCGCTCGAGCGTTCGCTGCACCCGGCTCGGGGTGCCCTTGTGGAGCTCGCTCTCGTATTGCCAGTGGTCGAAGGCCTTGACCCCGAAGGCCTGCAGGGACCTCTGCATCTCGCTCACCATCACGTTCACCGCGGCCTGCCCGACCTCCGCCGGGTCCCGTGAGGCAGCGTCCGCCAAGCTCGTCGCGAGCCGCTTCACGTAGTCGCCGTGGTACCCCTCCTCGGGAACCTCCTGCCCCCGCGCCAGCGCACGGATCGACTCGCCCAGCTTACGCACCTGGGAGCCCGCGTCGTTGACGTAGAACTCCCGCGTCACCTTGTGCCCGTGCAGCGCTAGCACCCGCGCGAGGGCATCGCCGTAGGCCGCGTTGCGCGCGTGGCCCACGTGCATTGGCCCCGTCGGGTTCGCGCTCACGAACTCCACGAGGACCCGCTCGCTTCGCGCCGTCCCCCCGGCGCCGAAGCGCTCGCCGGCCTCCAGCACCGCCGCCAGCGCCCGCCGGTGCCAGTCGTCCCCGAGGAACAGGTTCACGAAGCCCGGTCCCGCCACCTCGAAGCGCTCGAGGTCCCCGCCGACCCGCTCCTGCAGCTCCGCCCCCAGCCCCTGCGCCACCTCGCGCGGCGGGGCGCCTACGCTGGGGGCCAGCAGCAGCGCGGCGTTGGTCGAGTAGTCGCCGAACTCCACCCTCGGGGGGCGTTCGAGCGTCACTCCCTCCGGGCCGCCGGAGGAACCCGACATCCCCGCCGCCGCCGCGAGCACCGCCTCCCGTAGACCCTCCAACGGCGTCCGGGGTCCGTTCCCGAGGGGTTTGGCGTTGGCGTCCATCTCAGTAGTGGTAGGGCTCACCCGCAAGGATCTTATGCGCCCGGTAGACCTGCTCCAACAGAACCACCCACGCGAGCTGGTGGGGCAGCGTCCACGCGCCCAACGACAGATGGTGGTCGACCCGCTCCAGCGGCGGCGCACCGCGGGGGCCACCGACCACGAACGCGACCTCCGCCCCCTCCCGGCGGCGCTCCTCCACGAAGGCGCTGAACTGCACGCTGTCGTACGCCCTCCCCTCGGCCGCCAGCAACGAGACGAACGCCCCCTGTGGGACCCGCCGCGCGAGGGCCTGCGCGTCGCGCACCTCCACCAGCTCCAGCTGCACGTAGCGGGAGAGCAGCTTGCGGTAGTGGGCCACGTCGTCGGCGAAGGGCGCCCTCACGCGGGCCTCGCCAAGTACGGTCACGCGCACAGGTTGCGATACTAGCCTCGTGAACGATCACGACTCAGGCGCCGAGCGTAGCGGGAGGGGGGCAGGCCCCTCTCCCGACCTCCCCCCGAACAAGGCCAACCTATGAACGACCACGACTCAGGCGCCGAGCGCCACATCAACATCCACCTCTCCCCCGAGATCATGGGGGGCGTGTACGCCAACTTCGCCAACGTCAGCCACTCTGACTACGAGTTCACGGTGACCTTCGCGCGCGTCGACCACGAGGTCGAGGCCGAAGAGGTCCCCGGCGTGGTCGTCTCCCGCGTGAACCTCTCCCCGCGCTTCATGCGCGAGCTGATCGACGCAATGGAGGACAACTACTCCAAGTGGCGCACCCGCGAGGACATCAAGAACCTGCCCGAGTAGGGCGGCGGTGAGGAGGGCCGAGGAGCACCGGGACAGCCCGTCCGGGAGCCCCGAGATCGGGTGCGCCTCCGCGACGGCCATCACCACGCCAGCGTTGCGCGCCCACACCGGGGTCCCCACGGGGGCCGAACCGCCTCACCGCAGTGCCGGCCCTGCACGCGCGCTTGCACCTCAGCCACGGGTGTGCCGGCACGCGGGCCGCGGGGCTCCTACTCTGCAACGATGAAGGTCGCGATCGTTTCTGACATCCACGGTAACCGGCACGCCTTTGAGGCGGTGCTCGAGGCCGTCGCCGCGAGCGACGCCGCCGAGCTGTGGTGCCTCGGGGACCTCGTGGGCTATGGGGGCGACCCCGACGCCTGCGTGGAGCTCGCCCGCGCACACGCCGCGGTGTGCCTCGCCGGCAACCACGACCTCGCGGTGCTTGGGCAGCTGCCGTTGTCGGACTTCTCCCGCGGCGCCGGCCTCTCGGTGCAGTGGACCCAAGAGGTGCTCGCCCCCACCAGCCGCTCGTTCCTCGCCGGCCTGCGCCCCCAGGGGCGCGAGGGGCCCGTGGGGCTCTACCACGCCAGCCCCCGCGACCCCGTGTGGGAGTACGTGCTCTCCGCGCTGCTGGCCGAGCTCTGCCTCGACCACCAACCCGAGCGGGTCTGCCTGATCGGCCACTCCCACGTGGCCCTCTCCTTCGCGCGCCTCGCCGGCGAGCTCGCCTCCGGTGGGACCCGCCGCGAGGGGACCGTGCTCGACCTCGCCGATGGCGAGTGGCTGCTGAACCCCGGCTCCGTCGGGCAGCCGCGCGACGGGGACCCCCGCGCGGCGTGGCTCGAGCTCGACCTCGACGGGTGGACCGCCTCCTACCGGCGCACCCCCTACGACATCGCCGGGGCCGCCGCCTCGATTCGTGCCGCCCGCCTGCCCGACTCGCTCGCCGAGCGGCTGGAGTACGGTCAGTGACCGTGCACTGGTCGCTTCGCCTACTCTCCGCAGCCCTGCTCGGCGTCCTCACCGCTGTGCTCGTCTCCTGCGGGAGCTCCGGCGCCGGTCTCATCCCCGCCGAGGACGCCGGCCCTCTGCTGCACGACTTCCAGGCGGTCGAAGCGGCCGCGAAGGCTGGCGACGGCGACTGTACGAGCACCGAAGCCGCGCTCCGCACAACCGAAAGCGACTACCACGCCCTGCCCAGCTCCGTTGACGCGGGGTTGCGTGCGCGGCTCGAAGAAGGCATCTCCCACCTGCACGAACGCGCCCTGGCGCTCTGCGCCCAGCCGCTCGGCCAGACCACGACAGGCGAATCGACCTCGACCGCAAAGTCCACGACCAAGACCACCGCGCCACCCACAGCCACCACCGAAACACAGACCACCACCGGCGAACAGACCTCCACCACCGGTACCGGAGCCAGCACCACGCCGAGCGCCACCACGCCGTCCGGCACCGAAGGCGGCACTGCGCCAGGTGTGGGCAACGGCGAAGGCCAGGCCGGGGAAAGCGGCGCCGGCGGTAGCGTGCAGGGCAGCGCCGGCAGCGGCTCCGGGGAAGGCGCCAAGAACAGCGGCGGCGCCTCGGGCGGCACGGGCAGTGGCGGCACCGGCGGCGGGGGCTCTGGCAGCGGGGGGAACGGACAGTGAGCGCCACTGAGATCGCGGGGCGCTACCGCCGCCCGGCGGGCCACCCCGAAGGCCGGGGTCGAGGCCGGTGAGCGCCACTGAGATCGCGGGGCGCTACCGCCGCCCGGCGGGCCACCCCGAAGGCCGGGGTCGAGGCCGGTGAGCGCCGTGGAGATCGCGGGGCGCTACCGCCTGGAGGGCCGGCTGGGCTACGGGGGCATGTCTACCGTGCACCTCGCCTTCGACCGGCGCCTGGAGCGGCAGGTCGCGGTGAAGCTGCTCGCCGAGCACCTCGCGGAGGACCCCACATTCGTCTCGCGCTTCCAACGCGAGGCGCAGGCCGCGGCGCGCCTCGTGCACCCCAACATCGTGCAGGTCTTCGACTCCGGCCTCGACGAGCGCACCGGCCAGCACTTCATCGTGATGGAGTACATCGAGGGCCGCTCCTGCGCGGAGATCCTGCGCGACGAGGGGTGGGTCGAGGTGGACGAGGCCGCCTCAATCATCGAGCAGGCGTGCGAGGGCCTGTACTACGCGCACCGCCACGGGGTGGTGCACCGCGACGTCAAGCCCGGCAACCTGTTGCGCTCGCTCGAGGGCGAGGTGAAGCTCGCGGACTTCGGGATCGCCAAGGCCACCGAGCAGTCGAGCATCACCCAGGTGGGCTCCGTGCTCGGCACCGCCGCCTACCTCGCACCTGAGCAGGCGCGCGGCGAGGAAGCGGGGCCCCCCGCCGACCTCTACGCGCTGGGGGTTGTCACCTACCAGCTGATCTCCGGGCGCCTGCCCTACGAAGCCACCTCGCTCACCGAGCTCGCCCTCAAGCAGCAGCGCGAGGAGCCCCCGATGCTCGACACCCTCGTGGCGGCCGTGAGCCCCGAGCTAGCGGACACAGTGGCGATCGCGCTCGCGCTCGACCCCCGC
Source organism: uncultured Solirubrobacterales bacterium (assembly GCA_963706545.1). Lineage (GTDB taxonomy): Bacteria > Actinomycetota > Thermoleophilia > Solirubrobacterales > Solirubrobacteraceae > Palsa-744. The sequence continues at coordinate 2,645,568 of OY970161.1, read as the reverse complement.
GAGCGCTACCGCTCGGCGCGCGAGATGGGTCGCGCGATGAGCGACGCTCAGCGGGGCATCGCGCCCTCGGAGCCCGGCGGCGCACACGCTCGTCACGCCACCGCGGCCACCTCGCTGCTCGCCGCCGGTAGCGCCGGGGCGGCCGGGGCGGCACGCTCGCCCGCGGGTGCAGCCGGGGCCGGTCACGGCCGCACGCCCTCCCGCGGTGGCGCAGTCGCCGTGCGTCAGCCGCGGCCCGGGCCGCCTCCCGCTCGCGTGGAACCGATCGTGGCGGCTTCCCGGAGCGGGCACTCCCGCGGACGGCGCCTGTTCGCCACGCTCTTTGCCCTGCTGCTGCTCGTGGTCGTGGTCGTCGCGCTGATCGTCGCCACAGCGCCCGCCCCCACCAAGATCACGCTGCGTAACGTCGTCTACTCCGACGTCGAACACACTTCGCTCGCGCTGCAGGAACTGGTCCGCGAAAACACCAAATAGCAGGCGAAAGGCCCGCTTGCGCGGGCCTTTCGGTAAGGCACTGCCCTTGCGGGCCGGATACCCGTCACATACCCGGCAGGCTAGCAACCTCAACCGTCGCCTTCAAACACGGCTCCGGCGGCCGGACTCGAACCGGCACCTGATACGTGACGGGTACCCATGCTGACCAGTTACACCACACCGGAAGGCCGACCGGGAGAGTACGAGTCACTTGGGATGGAACGCTCGCGCGGCCTCCCCCGGCGCCGCACCGGCCCGCAGCGCGGCGGCGACCTCGGGGAGGCGTCCAGCGAGGAGCGCGCCGCGCAGCTCGGCCATCAGGCGGGCGAGGAAGGTGAGGTTGTGGAGGGTGAGCAGGCGCTGCGCGGTGAGCTCGCCGGCGCGGGCGAGGTAGGAGAGGTAGGCGCGCGAGAGGCCACGCGCGCACGCGGGGCAGGGGCAGCCCTCCATGAGCGGCTCCTCGGACTCGCGCCAGCGGCCCTTGACGAGATCGAGGCGCCAGCGGCCCGCGGGGTCAGGGACGAGCGCGGTGCCGTGGCGGCCGAGGCGGGTCGGCATCGCGCAGTCGAAGGTGTCGATCCCGAGCTCCACCCCGGCGATCAGGTCATCCACCTCGCCGATCCCCAGGAGGTGGCGAGGCAGAGTCTCGCGGGCCCCGCCGAGCTCGCGAGTGGCGTAGCCGACCACCTCGTACATCTGCGCCTTCTCCGCCCCCAGCGAGCCACCGATGGCGACCCCGTCGCAGCCGCTGTCGGCGACGACCTGCGCGGAGGCGCGGCGCAGGTCCTCATAGACGCCGCCCTGCACGATCCCGTACACCAGCTGGCCCTCCGGACCCCGCTCTGCCCCCCCACGCGGAGGGCCGGACTCGGTCCTCCCACCCGGGGAGTCATGCTCGGCCACCCTGTCCGGGGGTCCGTGCCCGGCCGTAAGGGTGGGCCCGTGTTCGGCGTGCCAGGCCAGGCAGCGCGTCAGCCACCGGTGGGTGCGCTCAGTGGAGCGCTCGGTGTAGTCGCGATCGACGTGGAAAGGGGTGCACTCGTCGAACACGAGCGCGACGTCCGAGCGCAGCGCGGCCTGCACCGCCATCGAGCCCTCCGGCGAGAGGAACCGCTCGCGCCCGTCCACGTAGGAGCGGAAGCGCACCCCCTCCTCCTCGATCGCGAGGATCGCTCCAGTCTCGCCGCCGCGCCCGCCACGGGAGGGGCGTGCCTTGATCTCGTCCGCGACCGTGCCGTGGCCCATCGAGAAGACCTGAAAGCCGCCGGAGTCGGTGATCGTCGGCCGCTCCCAGCCCATGAAGGGGCCAAGGCCCCCGAGGCGCTCGATCAGCTCGGGGCCGGGGGAGAGCAGCAGGTGGAAGGTGTTGCCGAGCACCATGTCGTAGCCGAGCGCCGCGATCTCCTCGCCCAGCAAGCCTTTGACGGTGGCCTTCGTGGCGAGCGGCACGAACGCGGGCGTGCGCACGTCCCCGCGGGCCGTGTGCAGCGTCCCCGCGCGGGCAAGGGACGCGCCGTCGCGGGCTTCGATAGTGAGAGGAGCCACCACGGCATCCTAGAGTTAGACAATGCTCGCCTCGCTGATCGACGTCGGCCATCTAGTCGAAGTCTGGGGCTATCCGATCCTCGGCCTGCTGGTGGCGGCAGAGTCGGCTGGGGTGCCGCTGCCGGGCGAGACGGCGGTGGTCGTGGGTGGGGTGCTGGCGAGCAAGGGCAAACTCCACATCGAGCTGGTGATCGCAGTGGCGGCGCTGGCGGCGATCGTGGGCGACAATGTCGGCTACCAGATCGGCCGCAAGGGGGGTCGGTGGCTGCTGGAAAAGCCCGGACCTTTCTCCCGCCACCGGCTGAAAGCGCTGGAGCTGGGCGAGCCGTTCTTCAAACGCCACGGGCCCAAGGCGGTGTTCTTCGGTCGCTTCATCCTCGGTCTGCGCACGTGGGCATCGTGGCTGGCGGGCGCCAACCATATGCGTTGGCGCACGTTCTTCGTATGGAACGCACTCGGCGGAATCTGCTGGGCGACAGGCGTGGGGCTGGCCGCCTACTTCGTGGGCCACTCGGCGAGCAACGCGATCACGACGTTCGGGATCTATGGCCTAGTGGCTGTCGTACTGGCGCTCGCGGGCGCGCTCGCCCTGTACTTCACCCATCGGAGTCATCAGCAGGCACAAGAGGCGGTACGCCACCAGAAGACAGCAGAGGCAGAGGCGGAGTCGCTGCGCCGTCAACGCGCGGCGGGCGCAGCCGACGGGAGCTAGCCGCCAATGGCGCGACAGCCGCCGGAGCAGGGAGCGATGCGCTCCCAGATCTCGGCCAGCGCGCCGAGCTCGTCCTCGGAGAAGCGGGAGAGGAACTGTTCGCGCACGACGGCGAGGTGGGTGCCACGAGCGGCGCGCAACCGGGCGCGGCCCAGGTCGGTGAGGCAGGCGTAGGCGCCCCGGGCGTCGTGTTCGCAGGAGCAGCGCTCCAGCAGGCCCTCCCGTTCGAGCCGGTCGGCCAGACGCGTGAGCCCGCTGCGCGAGAGCTGGGCCTGCTCTGCCAGATCGCACATGCGCATGCGCCCGCCGGGGGACTCGACGAGGTGGTGGAGAACCTCATAGGTGCTGAGGGGCAGCCCGTGCGTGCGCTCGAGCTCGGCGTTAACGCGCTTGGCCAGAGAGGCGTGGGCGCGCTTGAGGCCACGCCACGCGCGGAGCTCCCCCTCGCTAAGCGCCTGCTCCTCCGCGGTGGCTGCGCACGGCACGGTGGAGGCGGTCTCGATGGCTGTCGCTGTTGCCATAGCGGTCGATGTGGACATGACACGGCCCTCTCTACTCACCCGAACATAGCAGCGCGGAGCACTAAGATCGAGGGCCGCCCACCCGCGTGGCCCGCCAAACCCACCGCATCAGCAGCGGCTGGAGGGGCAAGCGCGCGTACAGCGCCCAGCGGGGGATACGGCGGAACTCCTGGGGGTTACGGGCCATGTGGAGGTTGGCGGGGAACACGGCGGCGAGCAGCACGATCAGCCAAAGACCTGCCAGGCGCCGGGTGCGGGGCGCCAGCACGCCGAGCCCACCCGCAATCTCAGCGATGCCGCTGAGCGTGACGACGGTGCCGGAGTCCACCCAGTCGCCGAGGCCGGGGGGCACGATCTGGCGGTAGGGGCGGGGCATCGCGAAGTGGTTGAGGCCTGCCCCGACGAAGGCGAGCCCGAGCAGCTTCGCCCCGCGTCGCCGACCGCGACTCGCCTCGGGTGCCGCGCCGGCCTCCGTCTGTGCATCAGCTTCGATCGCCATCTGTCTCAACTCCTTTCAACCATATATAGGCTCGACATATAGGCGCGCGAATGACGTAAGCCCAACACGCCTATATAGGTGCCCAAACGAACCAAGGCCCAGCACGCCTATAGAGATCATCGGCTCCCCTCCCAGCCGAGGATCAGCGAGCGCCCGGACATCTCCCGCGGCTGGGGAAGGCCGAGCAGCTCCAGAACGGTGGGCGCAACGTCGGCGAGGATACCCTCCTCCGCCAGCAGCTCCAGCCCATGCAGGGTGACGATCAGCGGCACGGGATTGGAGGTGTGCGCGGTGTGGGGGGAGCCATCGGGTTCGAGCAGATGCTCGGCGTTGCCGTGGTCGGCCGTGATGAGGCAGGCGCCGCCGGCGTCGAGCACCGCGCGCACGACCTCGCCGAGGCAGGCGTCCACGGTCTCGCAGGCGCGCACAGTGGCAGGGATTACACCGGTGTGGCCGACCATGTCAGGGTTGGCGAAGTTGAGGACGGCAAACCGAAACCCGCCCTCGCGGTGGTCGCGCCAGGACTCGAGGAATAGGTCGGCGACGGCGCGGGCGGACATCTCAGGGGCGAGGTCGTAGGTGGGCACGTCGCGCGGCGAGGGGGCGAGCCGGCGCCGCTCACGCTCGTAGGGGACCTCCTCGCCGCCGTTGAAGAAGTAGGTCACGTGCGCATACTTCTCGGTCTCCGCGACGTGCAGCTGCGGGACATGCGCGGCGGCAAGCACGGAGGCGAGCGTGACGGCGGGGCGGGAGGGTGGAAAGGCGACGGGGTAGGACCAGTCAGCCTCGTACTCGGTGAGGGTGGTGTACTGCTCGACCGGTTGAATGCCGCCGCGGCCCTCCCAGCCTGGCAGCGCCTCGTCGGCGGGTGGGCTTCCATGGGCGGAAGGGCTCCTGTGGACAGACGAGCTCCCATGGGCGGGCGAGCTCCCATGGGTAGATGAGCTCCCCTGAGTGGGCGGGCTCCCCTGAGTGGGCGGGCTCCCCTGAGTGGGCGGGCTCCCCTGAGTGGGCGGGCTCCCCTGAGTGGGCGGGCTCCCGTGGGCAGACGGGTCTCCAAATCCCGGCTCGGCCAGCGCACGGCTGAGCTCGCGGACGCGGTCGGGGCGGAAGTTGAAGCAGAGCACGGAGTCCCAGGGGCGGATTAGGCCCTCGGCCCCAACCGAGGTGGGGGCAATGAACTCGTCGGTCTCGCCGCGTGCGTAGGCCTGCTGCACAGCCTGCACCCCAGTCTGCGCGTGGTGGGCCGCGCGGCCGTGTACGAGCAGGTCGTAGGCGGCCTGGATGCGCTCCCAGCGGTGGTCACGGTCCATCGCGTACCAACGGCCGACCACAGAGGCCACACGCAAGCGACCACGCGACCCAGGCGGCCAGAGCTCGTGGCACCAGCGCTCCACCAGCCCAACGTGCTCGACGCCCGATTCCGGCGGGGTGTCGCGGCCGTCAGTGAAGCAGTGGACGACGAGGTCCCGGACGGAGAGGCGCCCGGCGAGCTCGATGAGAGCTTGGAGGTGCCCGAGGCTGGAGTGCACGCCACCGTCGGAGACGAGCCCGATCAGGTGGACGCGCTCTGAGCAGGTGAGCGCGTGGTTGATTGCGGCGTTCTCAGAGAGAACGCCGTCGAGAACGGCATCATCGATGCGCGTGAGGTCCTGACGGACAACCGAGCCGGCGCCAAGGTTGAGGTGGCCGACCTCGGAGTTGCCCATCTGCCCCTCGGGCAGCCCGACGGCGCGCCCGGAGGCGGTGAGTGTGGTGTGCGGGTAGGTGGCCCACAGCTCATCGAACACGGGGGTGCGGGCAAGCGAGACCGCATTGCCAGGGCCGGGCTCGGCCAGACCCCAGCCGTCCAGCACGACGAGGCAGACGCACGGCAAGGGGGACTCTGTCACGTGACGGCCTGCACGATCTGAGCGAACGAGTCCGCCTCCAGTGAGGCGCCCCCCACGAGCGCCCCGTCCACATCAGGCAGGGCGAGCAGCGCGGAGGCGTTCTCGGGGTTGACGGAGCCGCCGTAGAGGACTCGCACGCGCGCCCCCGCCTCGGGGCCAGCGCGGTCGGCGACAAGCGCGCGGATGAAGGCAACGGCGTCCTGGGCCTGCTCAGGGGTGGCAGTCTGCCCGGTGCCGATCGCCCAGATCGGCTCGTAGGCGACCGCAACCTCGGGCAACTGCTCGTCTGCAAGCCCGGCGAGGTCCTCGCGGATCTGCTGGCGCAGCTTGCGCTCGGTGTCACCGGCGGCGCGCTCCACCTCAGTCTCCCCTACGCAGAGGATCGGCCGCAGGCCCGCGGCGAGCACGGCGGGCAGCTTCAGCGCGAGCGCGCGGTCGGTCTCGCCAAACAGCTCGCGCCGCTCGGAGTGGCCGAGCACCACGCCGTGGGCCCCGGTCTCGACGAGCATCGGCGGGGACACCTCGCCGGTGAAGGCGCCCTCGGGCTCGTGGTGACAGTTCTGGGCGTACACCTCCACGCGCGAGCCGCGCGCGGAGTCGACCATCGCACGCAGGTCGGTGAAGGGCACGCAGATGGCGACGTCCACGCCGCTGACGGCCGCCACCCGGGGCAGCAGCGCCTGGATGTACTGCTCGGCCTGTGCCTCGGTCTTGTACATCTTCCAGTTGCCCGCTATCAGGGGGGTCCGGGTGCTCACGAGACGCAGGCGCCTTTTGATCGAGAAAGAGGGGCCCGGCTCGCCGGCCTTCGGCCGACTGCGCCACCCTCTAGGGCGTGGACGCCGGGCAGCGTGCGGCCCTCGACCAGCTCTAGTGTCGCACCGCCCCCGGTGGAGAGGTGATCGACGGAGTGCTCCAGGCCGAAGTGGGCGAGCGCGGAGGCCGAGTCGCCGCCACCGACGACCGTCAAACCCGGCGCCTTAGCCATCGCCTCGGCGACCGCGCGCGTGCCGGAGGCGAACGGCGCGTACTCGAAGGCGCCCATCGGGCCGTTCCAGAAGACGGTGCCCGCGCGTGCGATCTCGCGCCCGTAGCGCTCCACCGTGCCGGGGCCGATGTCGAGGCCCATCCACCCCGCTGGCACCTCGACGCCGTCGAGCGCCCGGTGCCGCGCGTCATCGGCGAGGCGATCGCCGAGCACGAGGTCGCTCGGCACGAGCAGGCGCGCACGGCCGGGCTGCGGCGCGTGCGTGTCGCTCGCCCGCGCGAGCAGGTGGCGCGCGTGCTCGACGTCCTCGTCGCCGCACAACGACTTCCCCACGGAGTGCCCCTGCGCGCAGAGGAACGGGAAGCACATCGCGCCGCCGATCGCCACTACGTCGGCGACCTGCAGGAAGCGGTCGATCACGGCGATCTTGTCGGCCACCTTCGAGCCACCCACGATCGCGACGAGCGGGCGCGCGGGGTGCTCGAGGATGCCGGTGAGCGTCCGGACCTCGCCTTCGAGCAGCCGCCCGGCGGCGGAGGGGAGCAGGTGGGCGACGCCCTCGGTGGAGGCGTGGGCGCGGTGAGCGACGCCAAAGGCGTCGTTGACGTACACGTCGGCGAGATCCGCCAGCGCGCGGGCGAACGCCGGGTCGTTGGCGGTCTCGCCCGCCTCGAAGCGCACGTTCTCCAGCAGCAGCAACTCCCCGTCGTGGAGCTGCTCGGTGAGCGCCCGCACCTCCTCGCCGACCACCGCCGGCGCGAGCGCGACCGGCGCCCCGGTCAGCTCGCTCAGGCGCGCCGCGACCGGCGCCATCGACAGCTCCGACACGACCTCGCCCTCGGGCCGGCCGAGGTGCGAGACCAGCACCAGCCGCGCGCCCTTGGAGCGCAGCTCTTCGATGCTCGGCAGCGACCCGCGGATACGGGTGTCGTCGGCGAGCTTGACCTCCCCGCCGAGGCCGGTGGCGAGCGGGGCGTTGAAGTCCACGCGCACCAGCACGCGCCGCCCGCCCACGTCGAGATCGTCGATGCTTCTCACGGCCCCCCGACCGATCCGCCCTAGAGGACCCTCTGCACGAGGTCCACGAGCCGGTTGGAGTAGCCCCACTCGTTGTCGTACCAGGCCACGACCTTGAGCATCGTAGCGTCCACCACCGCAGTCAGCTGGGAGTCGACGATCGAGGAGTAGGGGGAGCCAACGATATCGGAGGAGACGAGCGGGTCCTCGGTGTAGGCCATGATGCCCTGCAGCGGACCGCTCTCGGAGGCCGCCTTGAGGGCGGCGTTGACCTCCTCGACGCTCGTGGCGCGCTCGCACTCGACGGTCAGGTCGACGACCGAGCCGGTCGGCACCGGGGCTCGTATGGCGAAGCCGTGCAGGCGGCCCTGCAGCGCGGGGATCACGAGGCCGATCGCCTTGGCAGCGCCGGTCGAGGCGGGAATCAGGTTGATCGCGGCGGCGCGCGCGCGGCGCAGGTCCTTGTGGGGCATGTCCTGCAGGCGCTGGTCGGCGGTGTAGGCGTGGATCGTGGTCATTAGCCCGTGGCGGATGCCGACCGTGTCGTTGACCACCTTTGCCACCGGCGCCAGGCAGTTGGTGGTGCAGGAGGCGTTCGAGATCACGTGGTGCACGGCGGGGTCGTAGGCGGTCTCGAAGTTGACTCCCGGCACCACGGTCACGTCGGGGTCGTCGGCGGGGGCGGAGATGATCACCTTGCGGGCCCCGCGCTCCAGGTGGATCGCCGCGTGGGCGCGGTCGGTGAAGCGCCCGGTCGACTCGATCACCACGTCCACCCCGAGCTCCTTCCACGGCAGCTTCGCGGGGTCGGTCTCGGCGAGCACCCGCAGCTCGTGTCCGTCCACTTCGATCGCGCTCTCGAGCGCCCGCACCTCGCCCGGGTAGGGGCCCTTGATCGAGTCGTACTTCAAGAGGTGCGCGAGCGTGCGCGCGTCGGTGAGGTCGTTGACCGCGACCCACTCGATCGCATCGACGTCCGCACGCGCCTTGGCGGCACGGAACACGTTGCGGCCGATGCGGCCGAATCCATTGATGCCTACACGTACGGGCACTTCACTGGGCACTTCACTGCCTCCTCTGGGGCACGGACAGATACAACGCGCGATGGGGTCGAAAACGAACGATGCCGGACCTCGGGAGCGCTCCCCCGACGACCCGGCTATCGGCGAAGGCTATCGGACCGCGCCGCTCAGCGGGAGTTGGCGACGATCTCCACGCGCAGACCGTCGGGGTCGAGCAGATACGCGGCGTAGTACAGCGGGCCGTACTGCGTCCTGAGCCCCGGCTCGCCATCCCCGCGCCCGCCGGCGGCAAGACCGGCGGCGTAGGCGTGGTCCACTGCCACGCGCCCCGCAGCGCGGAAGGCAACGTGCCCGTAGCCGGGCGCGGGGGGCCGACCGCGGGTCACGATCCAGAAGGCGGGGGCGGTCACGCCGTAGGCGATCGCGTGCTCACCCTCGTGCACGCGACGCACGCCGATCGCGAAGAAGACCGCGTCGTAGAAGGCGGCGGAGCGCTCGAGCACGCTCACCTCGACACCCAGGTGGTCGATCATCGGCGGCAGTTTGACGTATCAGGCGTCGCGCGAACGCTTATCGATGTCGCGGTGGGAGACCGCGACGCTCAGGTCCTCGCGGTCGCGGTAGCGCGCCGCGAGCCCCTCGGCGATCGCCACGGAGCGGTGCCGCCCGCCGGTGCAGCCGACGGCGACCACCAGGTGGGCGCGACCCTCGGCGACGTACTGGGGCAGCAGGAAATCGAGCAGCGCGTACAGCCGCTCGTAGAGCTCGGCCAGGCGCCCGTCGCGCGCTACGTACTCGACCACGCGCGAGTCCTCGCCGGTCAGCTCGCGCAGCTCGGGCACGTAGAAGGGGTTGGCCAGGAAGCGCACGTCGAAGGCAAGGTCCTCCTCGCGCGGGGGGCCGTGCTTGAAGCCGAAGCTCATGAACGTCAGCGCGAGACGGCTGGTGGCACGGCCCGGGAGCAGCTCGTCGGCGATCTTGCCGCGCAGCATCGACGCGGACATGCCGGTCGTGTCGATCACCACGTCGGCGCGGTTGCGCAGCGGCTCCAGCAGCGCCCGCTCCGCGGCCACGCCGGCGGCGACGGAGCCGTCGGGGGCGAGCGGGTGGCGGCGGCGGGTCTCCTTGTAGCGGTTCACGAGTGTCTGTTCGGCGGCCTCCAGGAACAGCACGTGGTGGTCAAGGCCGAGCGACTCGAGGTCGTCGACGACGGCCTGCAGCGCCTCGAAGTACACGCCCCCGCGCACGTCGGAGACGACCGCCGCGCGCTCCACCTTGGAGCCCTCGTGCACAAACAGGTCCACCAGCGAGCGGATCATCTCCGGGGGGAGGTTGTCCACGCAGAAGTACCCCGCGTCCTCGAAGACGTTCATCGCGGTCGACTTGCCCGCGCCGGAGAACCCGGTGATCACCGCGAGCTCCTTCAAACTTGTCTCCAACGCCGGTTTCTCGGGAGTGCGGGGGGTGGTTCGCAGGGGCCTGTACACGGACACAGGTTGATTGTGCCGCGTTTGGCGGACACGGGCAGCCGGTTCTCCGAACTACGCCCCTGAGACGGTCCAGGAGCAAGCGAGGCCAGGACGCAGTGAGGGAAGTGTGCCGAAGCCGGGAGACACGCGCCTCCGGCGCGAATCCCCGTTTCGGCCAGCACACGACCGATCGAGGACGCAGCATCGCGCAGCTCATGGACCGTCTCAGCCTGCGCGGTTCAGATGCGCGTGCAACTCTCGCGCCACCTTCGCGGGCAGCCCGGGCACCGCCTGCAGCTCCTCGCGGGAGGCCGCCACCACCGCGTCGGGGGAGCCGAAGTGGGCAAGCAGGGCGCGCTTGCGCGCGGGACCGACGCCGGGCAGCTCGTCCAGCAGCGAGGCGGTCAGCGCGCGGTCGCGGCGGGTGCGGTGGTGGGTGATTGCGAAGCGGTGCGCCTCGTCGCGGGCGCGCTGCAGCAGCTGCAGCTCGGGGGTGTGGTGGTCGAGCACGAGCGGCGTGCGGCGGCCGGGGAGGAACACCTCCTCCACGCGCTTGGCGAGCGAGACGACTGCCACGCCGCGCTCGCGGAAGCCGCGCAGCGGCCCCAGGCCGGCGGCGAGCTGGCCGCGGCCGCCGTCGATCACGACGACGTTGGGCAGCGCGGCGAAGCTCGCGTCGTAGGCGGGGTCGTGCGGAGAGAGGTCTGCCTGGCGCTCCCACTGGGCGAAGCGCCGGCTGAGCACCTCCCCCATCGCGGCGTAGTCGTCGGACTCGCCCTCTCCGAGCGAGCGGATCTTGAAGCGGCGGTAGTCGGATTTCTTCGGCGCGCCGCCCTCCAGCACGACCATCGCGGCGACGGTGTGGGTGCCGCCGAGGTTGGAGATGTCGAAGCACTCGATCCGCACCGGCGGCACGTCGAGGCCGAGCGCGCGCTGCAGCCCCTCCAGCGCCTCGACGCGGCTCTGGCGGCGGCGCTCGGCGCGCAGGTGCTCCTGGTCGAGCGCCAGACGCGCGTTGCGCTCGGCGAGCTCGAGGATGCGCCGCTTGTCCCCGCGCTCGGCGGCGCGCAGCTCCACGGGGCCGCCCCGGCGGCTGGCCAGGGCCTCAGCGAGCGCGTCCAGCCCGGGGGAGCCGTTGCGCGCGCCGCCCCCACCGCCGCCGGACCCGGCCCTCCCCCCGCCCGGCGGGCGGGCCGGCACGAGCTCGCGCTGCACGACGATCTGCGCGGGGATCGAGGCGTGCCCGGCGTAAAACTGGAGCATGAACTCCTCCGCCACCTCGGCCACGTCGCGCTCGGCCTCGTTGGACAGGTAGAACGACTGGCGGTCGGAGAGCACCCCGTCGCGCACCTGGAAGACCTGCGCGTTGGCCTCCGTGCCGTCGAGCGCGACCGCCACGGCGTCGAGCGTGCCCACGGACTCGTTGGCCACGCGCTGGCGCTCCAGCAGCGAGCGCACGGCGCGCAGCCGGTTGCGCTCCAGGGTCGCCTGCTCGTACTCCTGCGCGGCGGCGGCGGCGCGCATCCGCGCCTCCAGGTCGCGCTCGATCACGCGGTAGCGACCGGAGAGAAAGTCGATCACCCGGTCGATGTTGGCGCGGTAGCCCTCCTGGGAGACGTACCCCACGCAGGGGGCCTCGCAGCGCTTGATGTAGTAGTCCAGGCACGGGTTGCCGCTGCGCCGCCCCGGCTCCGAGCCGGTGCAGGAGCGGAACAGGAACACCTTCGTGAGCAAGTCAAGCGTGGAGCGCACCCGCTTGGCGTTGGAGTACGGCCCGAAGTACGCGCGCCCGGGGCGGTGGCGCTCGCGGGTGAAGTACACCCGTGGGTAGTCCTCGTCGAGCGAGACGGCGATGAACGGGTAGGACTTGTCGTCGCGCAGGCGGATGTTGAAGCGGGGCCGGTACTGCTTGATGAAGCTCTGCTCGGCGAGCAGCGCCTCGGCCTCCGAGGCGACGACGACGAACTCAATGTGCTCGACGCTGCCGACCATCTCCGCGTGGCCGGGACTGGAGGGGACGTCGGCCTTCGAGAAGTGCGAGGCGACCCGCTTGCGGATCGACTTGGCCTTGCCGACGTACACGACGCGGCCCTTCGCGTCGCGGAACAGGTACACGCCCGGCTGGTCGGGCAGGCCGCGGCGTTGCTCGGCGAGGGTCGCGGTCAATAGGTGCGCGAGTAGCGGTAGAGCGCGAACAGCGTGTACGCCACGAGCGCGAGCAGCACGAACCACACCAGCTCCCCGAAGCCCGTTTCCCACATCCGCACCTTGGCGGCGAGCGTCACCACGCCCACCCCGACCGCCCCGTAGAGCAGCGCGCGGCGGTTGTCGCCGAGGCTGTAGATGTCGACGCGGCGTCCGAGGTAGAACCGCAGCCCGGCGTACGCGAACCCCACGCCGAACGCCACTCCGAGCACGGTGCTGACGGTGTACGCCGCGCGGTGGCCCCCCGGCAGAAACGCCACCGCGGCCGCGAGCAGTAGCAGAACCCCCACGTTGCGCGCGGTCTTCAGGCGGTCGTCCACAGGCTCAGTCTAGTTGCGCTGCGACCCACTCCGCCGGCGCCGGAGCTTCACCCCACCAGCGCTTCAAGGCGCGCGTAGGCTGCCTCCACCGCGCGGCGCGCGGCCGTGTGGCGGGCCTCGGACAGGGCGGCCTCGTACTTGGTGGCCCATGCGGCGGGGTCGGCCAACGCGTCCTCGACCTCGCGCAGCGCGGCCTCGGTCTCTTCGATCGCGCGCTCGGCCCTTTGCTGGTCGGTCAGCCGGTTCTTGGAGGGTCCCTTCGGCTTGGACTTGGCCTTGGGCTCCTTCGGCACGTCCGGCACAGCCACAGGCGTGCTCGCGTGGGCGCCGTTGGGAGGGCTGTCCGATCCGTCGAGCGCCTCGCCCGCGGCGCGGCGTTCTTCGCGCACGCGCACGTACTCGGGCCAGCCCCCGGTGTAGCTGCGCAGCGAGCGGCCCTCGACCGCCACCGTGCGAGTGCCGACCGCGTCGAGCAGCGCGCGGTCGTGGGAGACCAGCAGCACCGCGCCCTGGAAGGCGCGCAGCGCGTCCTCGAGCGCCTCGCGGGACTCGATGTCGAGGTGGTTGGTCGGCTCGTCGAGGATCAGCACGTTGGCGCCGGAGGAGACCAGTACCGCCAGGGAGAGTCTCCGGCGCTCCCCCCCGGAGAGGCCCGCCAGCGGTTTTTCGGCCTCCTCGCCGGAGAACAGGAAGCCGCCGAGCAGCGCCCGGGCCTTGTTCGGGGTGAGCCCGGTCGCGCGCTGCGCAGCCTCCAGCACGCTCTGCCCCGGCGGCCCGCCCGCGCCGAGCTCGTCGGCGTGCTGGGAGAGGTAGCCGACCTGCACGTTGTGCCCGCGGCTGAGGCGCCCCGCGGCCAGCGCCCGGCGCTCGGCGAGCGTCTCGATCAGCGTGGTCTTGCCGCTCCCGTTGGGGCCCACCAGCGAAACGTGCTCCCCGCGCTCCAACCACAGCTCCACGTGCTCAAGTAGGACGAGCGGTTCGTCCCCCACCTCCACGCGCGCGTCGAGCAGCTCGAAGATCACCCTCCCCGAGCGCTCCGGCGGCTTGAACGCGAACTCCAGGCCCTGCCCGTCGCGCGGATCGCGCTCGATGCGCTCGATCTTCGCCAGCTTCTTCACCCGCGACTGCGCCTGGCGGGCCTTCGTGGCCTTGTAGCGGAAGCGCTCGATGAAGCGCTCCATCCGCGCGATCTCAGCCTGCTGCTTGTCGATCGCCTTGCCCAACGAGATCTCGCGGGCCGCCTGCTCGCGGCGCCAGGAGTGCCAGGTGCCGGGAAAGAAGCGGGAGCGGCCGGCCTCGAGCTCCAGGACGGAGGTGCCGACGGCCTCCAGGAACCAGCGGTCGTGCGCGACCAGCACCACCGCTGCGTCGAGGCCCGTGAGCGTCTGCTCGAGCCACTCCAGCGACTCGATGTCGAGGTGGTTGGTGGGCTCGTCCAGCAGCAGCAGCTCCGCGCCAGTCGCCAGGGCGCGGGCGAGCGAGGCGCGCGTCAGCTGCCCGCCGGAGAACGTGTCGAGCGGGCGCTCCAGGTCGTCCTCAGCGAAGCCCAGGCCGCGCGTCATCACCGTCGCGCGGTCGCGCCACAGGTAGCCCCCCAGCGCCTCCAGGCGCGCCTGCGCGCGGGCATACCGTTCGAGCGTCGCCTCGGTCGTCTGGCCGGCGGGCCCCTCCCCCTCGGCGTCGGGGCCCTCCCCCGCCATCAGGCGCTCCAGCCGGGCGAGCTCAGCCTCCGCTGCCAGCTCCTGGGTGCAGCCCGAGAGCACGTAATCGCGCAGCGCGACGCCCCGCTCCCGCGGCGGACGCTGGTCGTGCAGCGCGACGCGCACGCCCTTCGCGAAGCTCAGCTCGCCGCGATCCACGGAGGTCTCCCCAGCGAGCATCCGCAGCAGCGTCGTCTTGCCCGCGCCGTTGCGCCCCGCGATCGTCATGCGCTCGCGGCGCTCGAGCTTGAACGAGACTCCGCGCAGCAGCGGTTTGCCCGCGATGTCCTTGTGCAGGTCGGAGGCGATCAGCACGGCCACGGCTCGCATGGTAGGCGGGGCAGGGTTTGATGGGGCCGGCCCTGAGGCCGGCTGCTTGGCGGTCGGCGGTCGCGAGGCCACGCGCACTCCGATCGGACTGGAGCATGTCGCGAGGCCGCGCCCTCCGATACCATTCGAAGCCTCGTGCGTCGCCTGTTCGCAAGCCTCTCCTACTGCGCTCTGCTGCTGCTCGTGCTCGCCCCCGCGGCGTTCGCGGAAAACGATGGGCGGGGCTTCTACGGCGCGACCAACGACAAGGTCGTGACGATCGCCGGGTTTATCCTGATCGTCTTCTTCCCCACCTTCGTGCTGCTGGCGAGCCTGCTCCAGCGGCGCCTGGAAAAGCGCAAAGACGCCCGCGTCGCGGCGCAGCGCTCGCACGCCGGCGACCCGCGCTGGCGCGGCGGCTGGTAGCCGCGAGCGAGGCGTCTCGCGGCGGCCCCCGGTGAGCGAGCGCAGCCCCACTTCGACGTGAGCGACAGCGCCCCCACCGACGGCGAAGAGCAGGAGCGCCCGCCCGTCCGTTACGAGCGTCGCGGGGCTGCCGCGCTGCTCACGATCGACCGCCCGGAGCGGCGCAACGCGGTGGACGGCCCCACGGCCGCGGCGCTGCACGAGGCGTACCTGCGCTTCGAGGCCGACGAGGAGGCGCGCGTCCTCGTGCTCACCGGAGCCGGCAGGGTCGCGTTCTGCGCGGGCGCCGACCTGAAGGCGCTCGAGACCTTCGGCGAGCGCCTCGCCGCGCCGGAGGGACCGATGGGCTTCACCCGCCTGACGCCCTCCAAGCCGACGGTCGCCGCGATCTCCGGCTACGCGCTCGCCGGGGGCTTGGAGCTCGCGCTGTGGTGCGACCTGCGGATCGCCACCGAGGACTCCCACCTCGGCTTCCCCGAGCGCCGTTGGGGGGTGCCGCTGATCGACGGCGGCACCCAGCGCCTGCCGCGCGTGGTCGGGCTTGGGCGGGCACTTGACCTGATCCTCACTGGGCGCATCATGGACGCCGCCGAGGCACACGCGTGGGGTCTCGTCAACGAGCTCGTCCCCCCCGGCCGTCACCTCGAGCGGGCGCTGGAGCTCGCCGAGGGCCTGGCGCGATTCCCCCAGCGCACGATGCTCGCCGACCGCAGCGCCGCGATCCACGGACTGGGAACCTTCCTCCCCGACGGCCTCGCGCTGGAGGCCCGGGCCGGCCCCGACGTGTTCGAGGACGCGATCCGCGGCGCCGCGCGCTTCGCGGGGGGCGAGGGCCGGGGAGGTGCGGGCGCGGGGGCGTGAGCCTTCGCGCGGTGGCTGTCCCACTCTCAAGCGCGAGTCGGATGAAGAGGAGTGGCCCTTTCGATTTCGATCCGACGTGAGCCGCGCCAACTGCCGAGGCGTCCCCGTGCTAGACTAAGTCCCATGACTAAGTCCGTTGGAGTACACGAAGCCAAGACACACCTCTCGCGGCTGCTCGAAGACGTAGCCGCCGGTGAGGAGGTCATCATCACCCGCCGCGGCGAGGCGGTCGCCACCCTCGGCCCCCCGCCGAGTCCGGCGCCCCGGCAGTTCGGGATGGACGAAGGGCGCTTCGTCGTCCCCGAGGACTTCGACGCGCCGCTCCCCGACGAGCTGCTCGACGCGTTCGGGCGGTGAGACTGCTCCTCGACACCCACGTCTTCCTGTGGCTGCACACCGCGCGCAAGCGCCTCGGCGAGCACCTCTCGCTGCTCGAAGACCCCCACACCGAGCGGCTCCTCTCCGCGGTGAGCTCGTGGGAGATCGCGATCAAGTACGCGCTGGGGCGACTGCCGCTCCCGGAGCCGCCCCAGCGCTACGTCCCAAGCCGGATGCGTGCGATCGGCGCCGTCGCGGTGCCGATCGAGCACAGCCACGCGCTCGCGGTCGCCGCGCTGGAGCCGCTGCACGGCGACCCCTTCGACCGGCTGCTCGTCGCGCAGGCCGGACTGCTCGACGTGCCGATCCTGACGGCAGACGCCGCTATCGCCCAGTACCCCGTGCGCACGCTGCTCGTCGGGGACGAGTAGTCGACCGGGATGCTAGCATCGTGCATCATGAATCAGACACGAAGGACGACCGTCGCCGCGAGGCGCTCCTCGCTCGACACGCTGGAGGCCGAGGCCCGCAGGCGGGGCGTGGCGCTGACCGTGGTGCTAGCCGAGGCCGTCGATGAGAAGGCGGCCTCCCTGCACGCCTCCCGCCGGCCGCGTCTGGGCCTGGGACGCTCGACCGACGGACTCTCCGCGGCGCAGCTGACAGCAGATCCGGTGGCCGAGCCGCCGCACGGCGGCGACCCGCAGCCTCCCTCGTAGATGGCCCTGGTGCTCGACACCGGCCCGCTGCTGGCCGCACTCGACGCCGCCGACCCCGACCACGCCCGCTGCGCCACCCTCCTGAGCGAGGCGCACGAGGATCTTGTCATCCCCGCCCTCGTGCTCGCCGAGCTCGACTACTGGTGCCACCGGCGCCTCGGCGTTCATGTCTGGATCGCCTTCCTCGACGATCTCCTCGCCGGCGCCTACCGCCACGAGAGTCCCACGCTAGCCGACCTGACACGCTGCCGCGCGCTCCAGGCTCAATACGAGGATCACCCCCTCGGCGTCGTCAACGCCTCCGTGCTCGCCCTCGTCGAGCGACTCGGCGAGGAGCGGCTCGCGACGCTCGACCACCGACACTTCGCCACCGTGCGCCCGGCGCACGTCGAGGCGCTCGCGCTGCTGCCCTGAGGTTCAGGGCGCGGTCTGCCGTCGGATTGTGTGCTCTACCTCCTTGCCCTTCGCGGTGAGGCTCCAGACGTTCGGTTCCCCGCGCGCGGAGCCCACGCCGGTGTTATGGATCAACCCAAGGTGCTCCAGGCGCGCCAGCAGCTTCGAGATCTGCCCCTGGTCGACGACCCCGGAGGCGTCCGCGACCTGACGGTTGCTCGCCCCCGCGTGCGAGGCGATCGCGAGCAGCACGCGGACCGTGCGATAGGTCAGGCGCATGTCGAGGTCGCGCAGCGGGTCGCCGCGGGTGTGCGCCGCTTGGCGGCGGTGTGACGCGGGCCGCGATGCCTCGCGCGCCGCGGCGGCCTGCCCCTGGTAAGGGAGCACAATCATCCCCATCAACGGGGCCAGCAGCGCGACCATCGACGGTGCTTCCCTGAGTGCGCCCCCCTTGCGACCCCTGTTGCCGCCCGAAGCGTCTCCGCTGCCGCGCGATAACCGCGCGTGCAGCACCGCGAGCACCGCGCCGACGACGCCCTCTGCGGTCAGCCGCGTCGGCCGCGCGCTGCCCCTCGCCTCGTGCCGGCCCTCATGGACCGCGTCGATCAGCGCGTTTACGACCTGCGCGCGGCGCTCGATCGCCCCCGGGCCCGCGCCGAGCGCGTCCACCACGCATAGCGCGCCCATCCCCGGCTCATCCTCCAGGAACTCCAGCAGCGCTTGCAGGCCGGCCCTGATCCGCTCCCGCCACGCGCCCGGCGCCTGGTACGCCGGGAGCACGCGCCGCGCGGCCTGCTCTACCGCCATGTCGAACGTCGCGAGGAAGCAGTCGTCGCGATCGGCGAACAGCTCGTAGAACGTGCGGCGGGAGACGCCCGAGCGCGCCACGATGTGCGAGACCGTCACCCCGCCCATACCGCGCTCCCGCGCGACCTCGATCAACCCCGCGATCATCCGCGCGCGCTGGATCTCCGCCACGCCGCCGCGGCCGCCGCCGCGGTCCACGTTGACCGCGGTCCCGGTCTTGCCCGGACTGACGCGGATGGCTGACGGCATCGGGTGCCCTACCGCCTTTTCTTCGCTTTCTTCGCCTGCCTGCGCTTGTGGCTCGGCTTCTTGACCTTCTGCTTCGGGCAGCGGGTTACCGCGATCTTCGTGGTCGTCTTGATCAGCGCACCGTTCTGCCCCACGAATTCAGTCGGCATCGACAGCTTCGTCTTACAGAGGTCCTTGTTCGCGCCCAGCGCGGAGTAGGGGCCCTGCGGGAGCGTCAGTTCGAACGTGCCGACGGGGACGTCGGGGACGGTCTTGAACGTTGAGCTGGTGATCCCCGCCTTATTGATGAACGTCGAGCCGACGAGGTGCACGGTCACGCCGTAGCCCTGCAGGACGATGATCAGGCTCGGGAACGCTTCGCCGCCGTGGGAGACGAAGTACGCGGGGCCGCTCAACGGGACCGGGAGCACGGGTGTCGTGGCGGTCGCGTGCCCCACGATCGACACCGCCGGGCAGGCAGCAGGGTTGGATTCGAAGACCGCAGCAGTGCACGCCTTCTGCAGCGTCGTGAGCCTGGAGGGGAGCGCCTTGGGGAGTTCGACTTTGACTTTGGCGATGTTCGCGTCGTACGGCCCCGCGGGGTATTCCAGTTTGACCGTGAAGCTCGCCCCGTTCGCCCGGGAGGTCTTCCCCGACGTCGAGGCCGTGAGCTTCGGCTTGAACGCGAGTACCGCACAGTTGGTGACCTGGAAGGGCACCGACAGCGCCGAGGAGGACCCTTCGCTGCTCACCAGGCTGCCGGTGATAGCGAGCGGGCTGCAGTTCGTCGGGTTGAACGTGAAGTTCGGCCGGTTGATCGAGACGTTCACGTGCTTGATCTGCAGGGGGATCCCGTCGAGGATCGTCGGGATCTTGTACGGGCCTTCACTATCGGTCGTGATCGTCAGGACCGCCGTGGTGGGGTCCACTTCGATCTTCGCGCGGACCACGACCTGGCCGAGGTCATACGGGCCCGCCTTCGCGGGGTTCACGATCGAGAGGCCGAATGGGGCGCCCCTGTAGGGGCCGGTGATGTACACCTTCCCACCGGTCACGCTGTACGGGTCACCGCCGAGACCGACACTGACCGTCGTTTCCCCGATCTCGCTTTCCGGCCCACACGTACCCGCGTCCGCCTGCGCTTCGCCGCACAGCTTCACGCTCGAGAGGGTCCCCAGCAGGCCCGCGGGCATGTGCAGCTGGATGCTCTGCAGGTTCTGCTGGCCGTCTTCGCGGCTCATCGTCATCGTGAACGGGCTGAACCCACCCGCCTGGATACTCGTCGTACCCGCCGTCAGAGACGGCGCGAACGGCAACGGGTCAGCACACGGACTCCCGTTCGGACCCGAGACGACTTCAAACGTCGAGGACGGCGTCACCGGTTCGTTACCCGACCACGGCGCAATCGAGGCTACAGTCGTATACGATCCACACAACGCGGGCATCGACAACGGCGCCCTCGCCGTCCCAAAGAAATGCAACTGCAGATCTTCAAACGGCAACTGCGGCGTATTTTCAAACGTGGAGACGAGCTGGCCCGTAACCGGGTCCAACGAGACCCGGCCAGCGAGCTTCACAAGCACACCAGACACGGGGTCACGTAACACCAGGTACAACGCCACCAAGCTCCCGAACGGGTTCGCGTTCTGAGCCGTCAGATACGCCGCGCCCACAAGCGGGTTCGGCAACAACGGCGAATGGATTTCAACAGTCCCCACCTTCGACGCTTCAGGGCACGACGCTTCAGCGGAAGAGAACAGATCCGCCTGGGTCACCGGCTCGACGCCCTCGAAGCCCACCTGTTCTATCGAACACGCCTGCAGCCCATCCGCCGCCGCCGGGTTCAACGCGACACCTTCCGGCAGCGTCACGGTCGTGTCCTTGACGTCGGCCTCGGCTAGCCCGGTCGGGTTCAGCGTCGCTTCCTGGGGCACATGCACGCCGACCGTCAACCCCGTCGGTGTGCTCCCGGCCCGCCCATCCGGCGCGACGCTAATCGACGGCTCGAAGTCCAGCCGGTTGCAACCATCCATCCCAAACGGTTCGCCCTGTTCGTTATGGAACGTGTATTCCTTCAGCAAGAAGTTGCCCGGTTCGGCCCACGAGTCGGCTTCCACCAACGTCTCGAGCGGACCCCCGCACGACGTCGGCAGCGTCAAGAATGGTACCGGCCGCGCAGACTGCTGGGCCTGGGATTCCGCGCAACTCACATGCCCCCTGGGAGCGAACGCACCCCCGCCCAGACAGTCCCAGCCCCGCGACTGATCGTGACGCGGATCACTGGGCACACCCCAGAACGTCACCTGGCTACCGACGAACCCTATCGTCTCGGAGATATCGTTGACGCTCACCACCACGCCATAGTCACCACCGGTACGCACAGCGGTATCCAGGATCACCGGGGTGTGGAAGACCTCAAAACCGAACCGGGCCGGCTCCCCCACCGCAGGCACCAAGTTGAACAGGGGCACCGTAAATATCCCCAGGCTGCCGTTCTGGACAAATGTCGTTGACGCCACGCCGATCACCGTGTCGGTTGGGCATGCATTGGCAATTTCGTCATAGGTCGAGAACTGTTGATCGGTGCACTGCGGGATCACACTCGGATTCCCAATCAGGCCCGCCGGCAAATCGAAATGGAGATCCTTCGTCAACGCTGCCGGCACCGCGCCTTCTGGCGAAGATGTCCGGTTCAAGCCCAATGTGCTCGTCACCTGAAACGGGTGCGAACCGGCCTGCGTATCGGGCGAGCCATCTTCATTGGTGGCAGTCAGTTCATAGTTTTCGACACCAAAGCCGGCCGGTACCGAGCTAACTGTCAACGGCGCCGCAATCGACACCCCACGCGCGCCCCCCCCGGTGACGCTCACACCGTTACTGAGAGCCGGGCCGGCATTCCCCGCCACGGCGACATGGACAGCAACCGTCAGCAGCCCATAAGGAGCGACCGCTTCGCCGAACACACACCGCACCGGGGACACCGTGCACGTAGTTTCGCGTTCTTCGAACCCATTCTTGGAGATACCCGAAACGGATGTCGCGGTCAACCCGGCGGGCAGCGTGTCACTGACAACGATCTGGTGGACGCTCCCGTCCGCCGCCGCGTCACCGAGATTCGTAACCGTCGCGACCAGTTCCCCTTCTCCACCCAGCGGAAGATTCCTCGGCGTCAACGCCGAAGTGATCGTCCATACCGGCGTTTCCGCGAACGCCGACCCAGCGCCCACCAAGCCCGCCAACACAACCAACACCACACCAGCCACCACAATACTCACGGCGCGCTTGATCCTCGCGAACCTGCCTGAGATCATCCTCTGCTCCCTCATCGCCTCACTCCACCGGTCAGATTCCCATTGGCCTTGGACTTCTTCGCTCGCTTGCGCCTGTGGTGCTTCGTCTTCGACTTGGTCTTACGCTTCGGCTTGGATTGCTTCGCCTTCACCACAGGCGCCGGTGCTGGCTGCGCGAGATTCCCAGCGCCGGAGAACGTCGCGCTCGACGGCGGGCCGAAGAGCGCCGGCTGCGGCGTCGGCGCCGGCTTGCACGAGTCGCCCGTCGTGCACGGCGGTGGGGACACTGGCGGCGATGCGGGACATGGTTCGCTCGCGGTGCAGACATGCGCGTCGTACATGTCATAGCTATCATCGAAGTCCTGTGGCACGAGCCGGTCACGCGTGATGAAGAACACATCGTTCCCGCTAGCGCTGGCATCCATGAAGACCGAGTCCTCGCTCCCCGTCCCGGCCGAGATCAGCCCCACACAACCACCGACCGGGCTGCCGGCGAGCTCCTTGACGAACACGACACTCCCGGAGCCAGTCGAGCTCGTACACCCACCCACACCTTCCGGCTCAAACTCATACACATCCTCTTTGCCGTTCGTATCATGCGGGACCAGAGCGTCGCTGCTGCCGAAGAACAGGCGCCCATCATTCAGCAGCTCACGAGACTGATACAGCGCCGTTGCGGGTTCTTCCACCTGGGTCCATCCACGAAGGGCACCGGCCAACCACTGGCCGCTCCACGCGCCCTGTATGTCCATAGGGATTGGTTCTTCGTCTTCTTCGTCCCGATCGGATTCGCCCAGGGGCCGTGCACCGCTCGGGTTACACGACGCGCATACCGAGCGGCCTGTACCCGAGTCATAGAGATAGACCTCCACGTCGGGCTGGCCGTTGATGGCATCACTGTTGTCATAACCCGTTAGGCTCGCACTCGACATGAAAGCAACGTACCGGCCGTCGGGCGAGACCTGCGACGTAACCTCGCCCAGATCTGGATGTTCGCCCCCCCAGTCCGGGGTGTCGCCGCTTGCCAGTGTGGCGATGAACGTCGTCGTCCACGATGCGCCGTCCTCACGCAGCAGGTACAGGTTGTTCGCGCCGCCGCTGGCTCCCTGCGCGAGCACGCCGTGCGCAACGAAATAGATGCGCGAACCGTCTTCGCTGGCGCCGAGCACACCCTGAACCTGGGCGCCGCTGGGTGTGAGCTGGGTGCGTTCGCCGCTGTCGAGGTCGAACTGGAAGAGGCGGCTTTCTCTTTCTTCGCCTGTGCGTTCCCTTTGCAGGAAGAAGACACGCGAGCCGTCGCTGCTTGCTATCTGAAATTCTCCGTCACCGGCCAACACGGTCTTGCCGATGTTCGTCTCACGCACATAGATGTCTGCGTTGCTTTCGCTTTCTTCGCTTGCGTTGTCAGTCCAGATGACACGCGAGCCGTCGTCGGACACCGCGTGGCGAGCGTTGCGGCTCTCATATCCGCCAAGGCCTGCTTCGCCCTCGGTCGGTTCTTCGTCTGGCAGCACGTTTACAAGCTGCAGCTTCCCTCCAGCCCACTCATACAAGTTTGGATCATCACTTTCGTCGGCGTCAAGAGCATTTGTTGTCAATGCCTGGTAGGACATAAAGACCACATGGCTGAGATCCGGCGAGGCGCCCACCACTCTCAATTCCACATGCCTTTCGCTGAATTCTTTGCTCGGCAGCGACGAGGTGATCAACGGCTCATAGCTACCGTTATCAGAGTCCCACCGGTAGACGTTCTCATCGTTCGGGGGCGCTTCAGGAGATAGAGCCGTGGTGCCATCCGGTGTCACCAAGCCTAGCGACAGATCGGGTGAGAAGAGCTTGTACTCTTCACCAGCCCCAACCACGGCCCCAGCAGCAGCAGTGTGAGGCGTTGTGATGTCCTGCGAGGACCAGCCGCCGGAGGCACGCGTGGAGAGGACCTGTGTGCCACTCGTATTGCCCTGCTGGTCGGCGCCTACAGGCCCGCTCGTCAGGTAGGTTATCGCGCCGCCAGCTTCCGAGGCCTGCACCACACCACCGAACCCGTCATACCGATCGGTACCATCGACTTCGGCGCCGTCCTTGTTCGGTGGGGAGACCAGTTCGTAGGCGCGGCCGTCCGGCAGCCCGAACTCGCCTCCCGAGGACTGCGTCGTAAACGTGTGATCAGCGCCTCCCACGGTGCCGAGCGGGTTGGTCGCAACAACCCGGTAATGGTAAGTCGTGTTCGGCGTAAGACCCTGCAGGTGGTAGCTGATGGAGGTTTCGCTCAGACCCGAGCCTGCATCGCCGCCCGGGACGGGCACATTCGTGCCGTAGGATGTACTCGTGCCGTATTCAAACTGATAGGTCGTGGCCCCGCCGCCGGGGTCAACCTGAGCTTCCAGAGTCGCACTGTTGGACGCCACGTTCGAGACGGACTCTTCGCCCACGCTCACCGGGAACGGCGTGAACAGCGTTTCGTCCAAACCGTGGCTCGTCCCCTCCGCGTTGGTGGCAGACAGACGGTAGTGGTAGAGGACGCCCTGTTCCAGACCGCTCACGTTCGCGCTGACCGCGACCGGCGCTTCGCCTGAGTAGGGAGTAATCACCTCAGAGCAGGGGATCGTGTGTGCATAGACGCCTGCTTCGGTGCCGTATTCGAACTCGCAAGCGGTAACCGAGGTATTATCCGGGTTCACCGTGCCGTTCAGCGTCCCACCGGTCGCTTTCAAACCCGAAGCTGCCCCGGTCCTCACATCGGGCACCACCACACCCGGCCCAAACACATCGACGCGGTCGTTGGCGCCGTCAATGACATACACATCGCCGCTGGAGCTCCTCACAGACACGCCATAGGAGCCACTGAACGCCCCTTCTTCCCCCGCCGGCGGGAACCTACCGATAAGGCTCCCCGTCGAATCGAACTGCGCGATATCCGAACCCTCGTCTATATAGACATCGTCGGTGGAGGGATCGACCGCGAGCGTGCTGCCACTCCCATCGATCACGGCGCCGCTCGCGGCCGCTGAACCGAACTGCAACGCGCTGTACTTTGTCACCGGGCCCTTCCTCCATGTATCCGCATAGACGTTGCCTTCGGAGTCAACAGCGATATTGCAGATTTCGCCAGTGAGACCTCCCATCGACGAGACGTAGTTCTTGTTGGTGACGGGATCGGAGCTCACCGCAGGCGTGTACTTGTTGACGTGACCGCTCGCCAAGCCCACATAGACATTCCCGGCAGGATCGACCGCAACGCCACACGGCTCACCCCACGGCGCCCCGGGTACTTCCGAAGTCACTTCTTCAGTCAGAGCAACGGGGCTGCCGCCAACTTCGGCGGGGTTGCCATCCGGTTCATAGATCTCAATGCGGCTGCCGTTCGCAACGTAGACATCACCATTGACGTTGTCCACCGCGATCTCGTTTTCGGCGCTGCTTCTACCGCCAACACCTACGATCGCGTCGCTTTTCAATGCCGAGAATTCCGCTGGTTCACCCGCGGCATCGAACTTGTACACCGATTCGCTGCCGGCGTCATAGACATAGACCGTCCCGCTGGCCTGTTCGACCGCGATGCCCTGAGGGTTGAGGAACAAGCCCGGACTGAAGGAGCTAACGAAGGGATGAGTGAACTCCGCTTGCGCCACAGCGCCCGAGAACGCCAAGCCTCCGGCCAGTACGCACAGCCAAACCAGAGTTGTCAACGTCAGCCTGCGAGCGTTCATCGAATCGTCTCCTCCAAGACAGAGGGGACGACCCCTCGGTTACATGACCGAGCGCCGAGGGGCGCGAACGATGGGCAGGCGAGAGAGCCGTCCCGGACCGCCGGTGACCAACCCCCTACAGGGGACACTGCGAGACGGCGCGAGCGCGCCCGATGAGGGGTCCCAGCGGTTAGGCTAGAGACTGAAGAGAGAGAGAGAGAGAGAGAGATGCGTCAGCGCCAAGCTGGCGCATCTAGGTACGCCACCCAAATGGGTGGCAGGAACTCCTGTCACGGTCATCCCTCTCAAACTCACGCGAAAACCAACTCCCTCATCGAAATGACCGGGCCCCTCTCCCTGGCAAAACAACCCTGCCAGTGCTGCAGTGAAAGGCCGGCCACAGAGCGGCCAGACCCAACCCGGTCCTATGTTCGAAACCCTCTGTCGCCTAACCGGTCATCGGTGGGTGACGAGGCCACTATAGACACTCCAGACGGTGTTGTCAAGTCCCTCCTGCGAGGCCGGAGTCCGGCGCGCCGCCGCGGGGCACGGAGGCCCCGCGCGCACGCGCCCGGTGGCGGTGCTCACTCACGCGGACGATCCCAAGGCAAAAACCAAAGATCCACGCGTGCCAACAACCGGAGGCGGCGGGCCGGCGGGCGTCGCCCCATAAGGCTATCCTCGCCCCATGGCCTACTTCGTAACCGGCGCGACCGGCTTCATCGGCCGCCACTTCATGGAGCGGCTGTTGGCCAATCGCCAGGGCAAGGTGTACGTGCTCGTGCGCGAGGCGTCGCAGGGGCGCCTGGAGGAGCTGACCGACGGCTGGCGCGCCGCCGCGGGGCCGGGGGTGGCCAAGCGCGTCGTGCCCGTGCACGGCGACCTGCGCCGACCGCTGCTCGGGCTCGACGAGGAGCAGGTCGCGGAGCTGCGCGGGCACGTCGAGCACTTCGTCCATCTGGCCGCCGTGTACGACATGGCCGCCCCCGCGGAGCGCAATACAGCCGCGAACGTCGGCGGGACCACGCATGCGATCGAGCTCGCGCGCTCGCTGGAGGCCGGGTGCCTGCATCACGTCTCGTCGATCGCCGTCGCCGGCGCATACAGGGGGACGTACACCGAGGAGATGTTCGACGAGGGCCAGAAGCTGCCCTCGCCCTACCACCGCACGAAGTTCGAGGCCGAGCGGCTCGTGCGCGAGCAGCCGTTCGTGCCTTGGCGGGTGTACAGGCCGGCGATCGTCGTCGGGGACTCGCGCACCGGGGAGATGGACAAGGTCAACGGGCCGTACTACTTCTTCAAGGCGATTCAGCGGCTGCGGCGGCTGGTGCCGGAATGGGCGCCGCTCGTCGGCGTGGACCTCGGCCGCACGAATATCGTGCCGGTCGATTGGGTCGCCGCCGCGATGGAGCACCTGGTGCACGTGCCCGACCTCGACGGCAGCGCGTTTCACCTGACCGACCCCCGGCCCCAGCGCGTCGATGAGCTGATCAACGAGCTCGCCGTCGCCGCCCACGCGCCGCGGATCGCGGTCACGCTCGACCGCCGCATCACGCGCGCAGTACCGACGTGGCCGCTACAGCTCGCGGCGCAGCTGCCGCCGTGGCGCCAGATCGGGCGCCTCGTCCTCGGCGACCTCGGCATCCCCGAGGAGGTCATCGCCCACATGGAGTTGGTGCCCCGCTTCGATAGCCGCGCCACGCAGCTCGCGCTCGCCGGCACGGGGCTGGAGCAGCCGCCCGAGCTGCACACGTACGCCGGGCGCCTGTGGGACTACTGGGAGCGCGAGATGGACCCCAACCTGAGCCGCGACCGCACGCTCGAGGAGGCGCTCACCGGCCGGCGTGTGCTGATCACCGGGGCCTCCTCGGGGATCGGGCGCTCCACCGCGCTGAAGGTCGCCGCCGCCGGGGGCGTGCCGCTGCTCGTCGCGCGCAACGTCGAGCGCCTGGAGGAGCTGCGCGCGGAGATCGTCGCCGCCGGGGGGACCGCGTTCGTGTACGCCGCGGACATGTCCGAGATGGAGTCGGTCAACGGGCTCGTCGAGCGCGTGCTCACCGATCACCGCAACGTCGAGATGCTCGTCAATAACGCCGGGCGCTCGATCCGCCGCTCGATCGCGCTCAGCTACGACCGCTTCCACGACTTCGAACGCACGATGCAGCTCAACTACTTCGGCGCGATCCGCCTGATCCTCGGCCTGCTGCCCCACATGCGCGAGCGCGGCAGCGGGCACATCGTGAACATCTCCTCGATCGGCGTGCAGACCAACCCGCCCCGGTTCTCCGCGTACGTCGCCTCGAAGGCAGCGCTGGACGCCTTCACCCGCGTCGTCGCCTCCGAGACGGTGGGCGACGGCGTGACGTTCACCACGATCCACATGCCGCTCGTGCGCACGCCGATGATCGCCCCCACGAAGATGTACGACGCCTTCCCCGCGATCACCCCCGACGAGGCCGCGGACATGATCTGCGAGGCGCTGCGCACCCACCCCAAGCACATGGGCACGCGTCTGGGCACCGTGGGCGAGGTCCTCTACGCCCTCTCCCCCAAGGCCGTCGATCGCATCCTGCACCTCGCCTACCGCGTGTTCCCCGACTCCGCCGCCTCCCGCGGCCAGCAGGACGCCGAAGAGCGCGCCTCGTTCGAGCAGATCGCGATGGCTACGCTCACGCGCGGGGTGCACTGGTAGGACCCGCGCGCCCGGCCTGCGGCCCACACGCGGAGTGGTCTATAAGGTTTTGGGGAGGGATCGTCCGCGTGAGTGGGTGTCGCCACCGGGCGCAAACGCGCGGGGCCTCCGTGCCCCGCGTCTACGGAACGGTTCCGCCCCCGGCCTTCTTTCTGCGCTCACCAACCTCCTGCGATGATTGGGACCGTGAGCGACGCCGCGATCGAAGTCAGCGACCTGCACAAGCGCTACGGCGAGTACGAGGCCGTGCGTGGGATCGACATAGTCGTGCAGCGCGGCGAGGTGTTTGGGCTGCTGGGCCCCAACGGCGCCGGCAAGACGACAACCGTCGAGATCCTCGAGGGGTATCGCGCGCGCACGAGCGGGGCAGTGTCGGTGCTCGGGTACGACCCCGCGAGCCGCGCGATCGACCTGCGCCGACGCATCGGGATCGTGCTGCAGTCCGGCGGGATATACAGCCACGTCACCCCACGCGAGGCGCTGCGCCACTGGGCGAGCTTCTACCCGCACCCGCGCGAGGTCGAGGAGGTGTTGGAGCTCGCGGGCCTGCAGGAGAAGGCCGACGTGCGCAGCCGCAAGCTCTCCGGCGGCCAGCTGCGGCGCCTGGACTTCGCGCTGGCGCTCGTCGGCGACCCTGAGCTGATCTTCCTCGACGAGCCCACGACGGGCTTCGACCCCGAGGCGCGCCGCGCGGCGTGGGAGACCGTGCGCTCGCTGCGGGCGCTGGGCAAGACGATTCTGCTGACCACCCACTATCTCGACGAGGCCCAGGCGCTCGCTGACCGCGTGGCGATCGTCAAGGAGGGCCGCGTGCTCGCGATCGGCCCGCCACGGGAATTGGGAACCCACCCACCCGGCGCGGCGCACTACCGCGTCGCCTACCGCAACGCCCAGGGCGAGCTGGTCGAGCACGAGACCGAGGACCCCACCGGCCTGCTGCACACGCTCACCACGGAGGCGATGGCGCGCGGCGAGTGCCTGGAGGAGCTCACCGTCGGGCGGCCATCGCTGGAGGACGTGTACCTGGAGCTGACCGCGGATGTCTGAGGCCATCGTCCTCTCCTGGCGTCAGTACCGCCTGGAGCGGCGCATGTTCTGGCGCAACCCGAGCGCCGCGTTCTTCAACTTCGTGCTGCCGCTGGTGATCCTCGCCGGCGCCGGGGCAGCGCTCAGCGGCAACCAGCACCAGCTGGACAAGCTCGTGCCGATGATCGCCGGAATGAGCGTTATGTCAACCACGTTCACCGCGCTGGCCTACAACATCGTCTTCCTGCGCGAGCGCGGCGTGCTCAAGCGTATCCGCGGCACACCGCTGCCGACCGGCTCCTACTTCGGCGGCGTCGCAGCCAACGCAGTGACCAACACGGCACTGCAGATCGCGATCGTCGTACTCGCCGGGCGCGTCTTCTTCGGGATCGGCTGGCCGCAGCAGTGGGGCTCGCTGGTCGTGTTCGTGCTCGCCGGCGTCGTCTGCTTCGCCGCGCTCGGCGTCGCCTTCGCGCACGCGATCCCCAATTTCGAGTCCACGGCCGCGTACGTCAACGCCGTGTTCCTGCCGGTCGTGGCGGTCTCCTTCTACGCCTTCGACTCGGCGAGCGCCCCCGGCTTCGTGCGCACGATCGCCGAAGCGCTGCCGCTCAAGCCGCTGATCGACGGGCTCTCCAGCGCGATGGTCACTGGTTCAAGCCTCAGCGATAATCTGGACGGGCTCGCGGTGATCGCGCTGTGGGGCGTATTTGGACTGTACTTCGCCGTGCGCGGCTTCTCGTGGGAGCAGCGCTCATGAAACACGACAGGGGGACGCAATGAAGCAGCTCGCCGAGGGCCTCTACCAGTTGAGCGGCCACCCGCGCAACGCGATCAACGTGTACCTCGCGGAGGACGTGCTGATCGACGCCGCCACCCGCCAGGCCGAGCGGCGCATCCTGCGCCAGCTCGAGGGCCACACGGTGAGCGCCCACGCCCTCACCCACGCCCACCCCGACCACCAGGGATCGAGCCACGCGGTCTGCGAGCGCCTGGGCATCCCGCTGTGGTGCGGCGAGGCCGACGTCCCTGCGGTGGAGACCCCCGGGGCGATCAAAAACCCCAAGGCCCCCGCGTGGCTGAACCGCGTGCAGGAGCGCTTCTGGACCGGGCCGCCGCACCCCGTGGCGCGCGCCCTGCACGAGGGCGACGAGGTCGCCGGCTTCAAGGTCCTGGAGACCCCCGGGCACTCCGTCGGCCACGTCTCCTACTGGCGCGAGTCCGACCGCGTGCTGATCGTCGGCGACGTGCTCGGCAACATGAACTTCATCACCGGCATCCCCGGCCTGAACACCCCCCCGGACCTCTTCACCCCCGACCCCGCCCGCAACCGCGAGTCCGCGCGGCGCCTCGCCGCCCTGGAACCGGCGCTCGCCTGCTTCGGCCACGGCGCCCCGCTGCGCGACCCCCGCAAGCTGGCGGACTTCGTCGCACGGCTGCCACAGTGAGCGCCGACACCGAGAGCGTGTTCCTCCCAGACGGCGAGGGTCGCTTCACGCCGACCGAGCACGCGCGCGGGCCATGGGACCCACGGGCGCTGCACGGGGGAGCGCCAGCGACGCTGATCGCAGGAGCATTCGAGCGGATGGGGCCCGAGGCCGAGCTGCCGTTCGCGCGCCTGAGCTTCTCCTTCCTGCGCCCGATCCCGCTGGCCCCGCTGCGTCTCAGCACCCGCGTCCTGCGCCCCGGCCGGCGCGTGCAGGAGCTGGAGGCCGAGCTCCACGCAGGCGAGGCGGGCGGGGAGCTCGTCTGCCGCGCCCACGCGCTGCGCATCGCGCCCGCGCCCGAGGAGCTGCCCGCGCTCGCGAAACAGGTCGTGGCGGAGAGCGAACCTCCCCGCCTCCCCGGCCCCGAGCAGGCCCACTCGGTGCAGTTCGCCCCCGACGATGTGGAGCTCAAGAGCTTCGCGGCGAGTGCGATCGAAATGCGCTTCCTGCGCGGCCGCCCGCTAAAGGGCCAGCTCCCCGACGTCGGCGTCTCGAGCACCAACGCCCCCGTCGGCACGGCCGGCGTGTGGATGCGCCTGTGCCGCCCGGTGCTCCCGGGCGAGACTCCCTCCCCTCTCATATACACGATGGCAGCGGCCGACTTCGGCAACGGCATCGCCGCGATCTTGCCGTTCGACGAGTACGTGTTCATCAACGCCGACCTCACCGTCACGTTCAACCGCCGCCCCGAGGGAGAGTGGATCGGCCTCGACGCCCGCACCCTGCTGCACCCCGGCGGCATCGCCTGGGCGCAGAGCACCCTGCACGACAAGCGCGGCCCCTTCGGGCTAGCCACGCAGGCGCTGGTTGTGCAGCCGCGCTGAAAAAATAGTTGCGCACGCACCTACCCTCTGATAAGGTTGTGCGCACAACGACCTAAAGGAGCCCCCATGTCCGTAGAGTCCACCGCCACCGCCACGACCGCCACAACCCCCCTCCCCGCCGGCAAGTGGAAGGTCAACCCGGTCCACTCGAGCGTCGAGTTCCAGGTCAAACACCTCGGCATCGCCACCGTCAAGGGCCAGTTCACCGAGTTCGAGGGCACCCTCGAGGTCGGCCCCGACGGAGCCTCCGCCTACGGGACCGTCAAGACCTCAAGCGTCAACACCCGCGAGCCCCAGCGCGACGATCACCTGCGCTCAGCAGACTTCTTCGAGGTCGAAAAGTACCCCGAGATCGGCTTCCGCTCCACCACAATCCGCCCCACCGGCGAGGACGAGTTCGAGATCGATGGCGACCTCAGCATCCACGGCATCACCCGCCCGGTCACGCTGAAAGGAACGCTGGAGGGCATCGAGCCAGAGGACCACCAGGGCAACACCCGCGTTGGCGTCTCCGCGACCGGCCAGATCAACCGCTCAGACTTCGAGATGCGCTTCAACGCCGCACTCGGCTCGGGCAACGTCGTCGTCAGCGACAAGGTCAAGATCCTTGTCGATGTGAGCGCGGTGAAGGCCGACTAACCGGGCCGGTAGCGCAGAAAAACCCCGCCACAGCGGGGTTTTTCTGTATGTAGGCCCCTCTGTCGCCAGGACGCGCTACTGTACGGATTTGTGTCGCTGACAAAGACGTACACCCTTCCGTACACCGCCGGGACGCCGGCAAGCCCGAGGAGGCCTCGATGAGCTGCAGGCTCTCGGAGGGCCGCTGGGAAGTCCGCTGGCGCGATGCCACCGGCAGCCACCGCTCGCGACGGTTCCCGAGCGAGGAGTCCGCCAAAGCGTTCGACGAGTCGATCCACGACCACGCGCTCGCCGAGCGCAAGCAGACGCGGTACGGCAGCAGCGGCGGCGTCTACCCGTATGAGACCGCCGCGGGGACCAGGTGGCGCTGCTCGGTCAGGCGCTCCGACGGCTCCTTCACGAGCAAGCGCGGGTTCACGAGCAAGAGGGCCGCACTGGACGCCCGCCGCCGGCTGACCGAGAAGCAGGAGCGCGGCGAGGTCCGCCACACCAAGGAGACCTTCGGGGCGTTCTGGTCGCGCTGGCTGGATCGCCGCAAGCCCTACCTGGAGGAAGGGACCTGGGGAGCGTATGAGCGGGACGGCCGCCTGCGTCTCGTGCCAGCCCTGGGGTCTGTGCCCCTCGGCCGTATCGACGTTGAGCACGTCCGCGAGCTGATGGACCAGTGGACCGAAGCGATGGAAGCCGAGGAGCTCGCGCCGAAGACGATCAACAACACGCTCGGGACGCTCGTGGTCTGCCTCAACGCGGCCGTCGAGGACGGGCTGATGGCCGCCAACCCGGCGCTGCGCGTGCCGCGGCTGCCGCCGGCGCACATCGAGCGCGAGTACCTGCGCCTGCACGAGATCCCGCTCTACCTCGACTCGTGCTCCGCTGTCTACCGGCCGCTCGCGGAGCTGCTGATCGCAAGCGGCCTGCGAATCTCCGAGGCCCTAGCGCTGCGGGTCGGCGACCTGGAGCTCGAGCAGACGGGCGGCGTGATCGTCGTCTACCGATCGCGCAAGAAGAGGGAGACGGTCGGCTCCACGAAGACCGACCGCTTCCGCTCGGTGGAGATCGGGCGAGGACTCTCGCGGGTACTGCGCGACCACCTCGCCCGCCGCGGCGAGATGACCTCCGGCGAACAGCGCGCCGCACACATATTCGTGATGCCTGTGCGTATGGGCGTGCACGATCGTGGCCGCTGGAACGGCAACGGGGCTGGGCAGCCGATGGATCGCAAGACCGTCTCCCGCGACTGGCACAAGCAGGCGCTGCAGGACGCCGCGCTGCGCGACATGCCACTGCACTCGCTCCGCCATACCGCCGCGGCCGCATGGCTGGCGGGCGGGAACTCGCTGATGTACGTACAGCGCCAGCTCGGCCACTCGGACATCGGCACGACCGAGCGCTACTACGGACACCTCGAGCGCCACGTCCTCGCCGCCGGAGCAATCGCGACCGAAGAAGCGATCGCACGGGCGTCGAGCCGTTTGCGGCGCTAGTCCAGAAGACTTCGCTGCTCGCCGGCCGCCGTACGGCGAGAACCCTGCGCCCTACCCCCTACGGCCTTTGGAGTCCGCGTAGCGACTGCGGGACGACCCGGCCGCCACGACGTACGGGCGTCTTCGATCCAGCGTTCGATGTCCTCTGGAACGAACCTCAACGGGCCGGCCTCGCCGCCGATGCGGATCGAGGGGATTCGCCCAGCCTTGGCAGCGTCATACAGCCACGAGCGGGAGACACCGAGATGGCGAGCGACATCGGTGGGCCTCATCAAAGCCTGCATCACTTGCTACTGGCCGTCCGTGCCCTGAGCGGCCAGCGAGCGAGGCTCCGCGTGCCGAGACCACCGGGCAGGTATGTCGAGGTCGCCGCCGGCGGGAAACGGTGCTTTTGGATTCTGCCTGGATTGCGTATGCCTATTGACGCCCGAAACGCGCCCGCTCCCCCCCTCGAGTTCGACGACCGAGTATGCCCAGCTGCCTACTGGCGAAACGGGCGCTCGTGCGCCGCCCTCTCTAGGACAACGCACGCTGAGCGTTCAAGCCGGTCGCGTCTCATGAGCCGGGGGATTTGAAGTTGCGGGCGTAGCCTCCGCTTTGTCCTGAGAAGACCAAGCGATGGAGGTACGCCCGCATGGAGAAGGTAGCCCCGAGCGAGAGGTTTCGCTCAGAACTGGATGAGGTGTTGGCAGGTGTCGGCGAGGAGCAAGATCCGATTGAGACGGTTGGGCGGCTGGGAGCGCGGCTGATCCTGCAGCAGGTGCTCGAGGACGAGGTCACGGAGTTCCTCGGCCGCCAGCGGTATGAGCGTGCTGAGGAGACGGTCAGCCACCGCAATGGACACGAACCGCGGACGGTCAAGACGACGAGCGGCTCGGTGGCGTTGGAGCGTCCGCGGGTGCGCAACGCGAGCAAGCTGGGGTTCGAGAGCAGGGTGCTCGGCAAGGGCGTTACGCGAACGCACGCCCTGGAGTCCCTCGTGATCAGCGGCTTCTTGCGGGGACTGTCCACCCGTGATGTGGAGGGCGCGCTCCAGGAAGTCTTCGAGGAGCCGATTGCGTCGAAGGCGACGGTGTCCCGGATCTGTGAGGACACCCGGGAGCGATACCGCCAATGGTGCCGGCGGCGCTTGGAGCAGCACGACATCGTCTACTGCTTCTTGGATGCGATCTATCTGAAGCTGCATCCCGACGACACGCCGGCGGAGGGCGTGCTGGTGTGCTGGGGCGTCACGCTGGAGGGCCGCAAGATCCTCCTCGGATTGGCTCTGGGAAGCCGTGAGAGCTATGACAGCTGGCTCGCCTTCGGCCGGGACATGATCGCCCGCGGCCTCAGGGCGCCGGCGCTCGTGATCGCCGACGGAGCACCCGGGATCTGGAAGGCGATGCGGGAGCTCTGGCCCGGAGCACTGGAGCAGCGCTGCACCGTCCACGCACTTCGGAATGTCACCGGAAAGCTGCCAGAGCGCCACCACCAAGAGGTCAAGGCGCGCTGGTGGAAAGCATTCGACGAGGCGCGCTCCCCGGGCGAGGCGACCCGTGAGCTGCGGGGCATCATCGCCGACTACAAGACGGCTTACCCCTCGGCGATGGCCGTCATCGAAACGGACCTGCCAGCGCTCGTCACCCACCTACAGTTCCCGTCCGCCCACCGCAAGCGAATCAGGACTACGAATCTCCTCGAGCGAACATTCGTGGAGGTCCGCCGGCGAACCAAGGTCATCGGCCGGTTCCCCGGTGAGACTTCCGCCCTCTCGCTGATCTGGGCGGTACTGGAGCTCTCCTCCCGCGGCTGGCGCGGCGTGAAGATGAACCCCAAGACCGTCGCCGAGATCGAGCGCCTACGCCGCCAACTACGCGACACCAAGGCCGCTCCACCAGCCACGACGAACACCGAGGAGGTGATCGCCGCATAACATCCCCCTCAAGCGGAGCCCACCCCGAACAATTCACCCGGGAAATGAGACGCGACCCAAGCCCTCATTTCATGGGGTGTTCGAAACCCCTTCAATCGCCGACAAAACCCCCTTTTGCACAGACAAAACCCCCTCTCGCGAGGCCTGATCGCGTGCGAAACAAAACGCCCATCCCCGCCTCATGCGGCTCGCTCTGCAAAACCCAACATCCCTGCAAATCGCCACCTCTGCGGTCGGCGCGGGAACGCCTGCAAAACCCAATTTGCTCGGTGACGAGAAGTAATCCATCACCCACAAGAGAAGAACGCACAACAGCGCGGCACGAAAGCACGCCTCGTAGACCGGCGAGGCGCGGCGAGCTCGCGTGCGCAGACCCGGCGACGCTCAACCAGGATGTGGTGCTAGGTGGTCTCGCCACCAGCTACTGACCAGGCTCGAGAGCGATCACCACTACGGACACCCGCGTGCAAACACCGGATGCGAGGCCCGCTCTGCCATCAGCCACCGCCCTGCCCGTCAGGACCCGGTAGCACTCGCACGGAAAGCTCCACTCCTGCGTCGAGCGGCACGCAGATCGAGACGTAGCCGCGGGCGGGATCACGGACGTGCTCCAGAGACGCGCCGAACTCCACGATTCGACGGACTCGCCCGCTCGACGCGAGCACGTACAGCAGTTCGCCGACCTCGTGCTTGGTCGCCAACGGAGCATCGCCATAAAACTCATACCGCTGGGCCTGCGCCAGCCTCACCCCGAGCTGCGCCTCGCGCGCTCGAACACGCTCCTTGGCCGGCTCATCCTCAGCCCACGCCGCAGCGTGCAAGCGATCGAGGACGCTCGCCACCATCGGCGATCTCAGCATCGAGGACACCAACGATCCCCTATGGGGCCCTCATTGATGCTGGCGCCCTGGCTTGTGTGAAAGTCGGGTTGGAGCACGTCATAGCCCGTGAACTCGAAGCAGACGCCAGCCCAGCGCGGAGCCCGGATCCTCATAGTCCTCGTGCCATGCCCGCCGGTCCACGACGATCGGAGAGGATATGGGCGAAATGCGATCCTTCGATCCCACCACCCCAACCGCACAGGGCCCTCCGCGACCTTGTCCGCACAGGCCAGTATCCGCGCCGCCGGGCGCGTCGCCCTCTCCCGTCGCCGTGCCCTACCCCGTGGTTGCCTACCGCGGACGCCGTGCGTGGTGTGGATGCCCTGCCCGGGACGTGGTGGCGGTGGCGTACGTCGCCATCACCGGCGCGCCGTACGCTTCGTAGACCGCGTTCACGAGCGTGGGGTCCACGCCGCAGTTGATGCAGAAGCCGTGCTGGGACCAGCCGATCGCGCGGGCGAGCACCTCGTCGGCATATTCGACACCGGCGGCGTCGTGGCCGTAGTAGTCGTACGCCGCCAACCACGCCGAGTCATCCAGCGCGATGGAGGCGCCATCGGAGGAGAGCAGCCACGCGGCCGCCATGATCGAGTCGAAGTCGTCGTAGATCGAGGGGTGGTGCGTGGTCTGATGGTCGTAGACCGCGGGTCGTTTGCCGAAGCGGTAGGCATCTCGCACCAGATCCCACGTGCTGACCGGGCCGTTCGTCACGTTGAACTGCATCGGCCCACCGCAGCAACCGGCGAAGTTCAACCCGTGGTAGGTGGTGGGCGCAGTCGAGAACGCCGACTCCTGATCGTGGATCGAGGCGATCAACAGCCAGTTGACGCCGAACGTGCTCTGCGCGACCGAGTAGATCGGGTAGAACCCTTCCATCCAGCGCGTGGGTATCTCCGTTTCGGTCCTGTCGGCCAAGCGCGCCGCCTCCGCGCTCTGCTGCGCACTCGATGGGCGCGCGACGATGGCGGAGCGTGAGCGTTGCCCGTGCTGAGCGCCTCTTGCGGCGCTCGAGGAGTTCACGCGGGACTCGGCCGAGGTCTCCTGGCCGTCGGCCACGCCAGCACGCACGCTTGCGGACGCCGACGTCCTGGGCCCCGGGGTCGCTGCCACCACCAGCACCGCCGGCGGGGCAGCCTGCACGGCGGGCGTAGTGCGGCCTACCACGCCGGTGAGCACCGCCACCAGCACACCCACGCCGAGCGCGCCGAGCCCAAGCGCCAACAACCACTGTCCCCGTTCCGAGGGCGGGCTCGGCACGTGAGCGCTACCCAAAGCGCGCTTTGTGTGTAGCCACCGGACTGACGATCGTGAAACTGAGCGATTTGGGGCTTGAGTGCTGCCCGGCGGCATTTGTCGCCGTGATGACGAGCGTGTAGCGGCCCGGCTTGAGCTTCTTCGAGTGCGGGATGCGGCCCTCGAAGACGACCCTGTTCGTGCCACTGTGGCCCGCGAAGGAGAAGACGCCCGCGACTGCGCCGCGCTTGCACACCTCGCGGCCGGCGTTCCTCGAGGTCTTGGCAACGCATTTGTCGCTCATCATGCGGCCGATCGAGCGCTGGACGAAGCTGAAGCTCAGCATGGCCTGCTCGTTGAGCGCGACAGAGAATGTGATCCCGACCGGCCGCTTTCCGATGTAGCGCAAGATCGAGGCCGACTGACCGGCCGCAACGATCTCCGGCGCCGGGGGCGTGGTCGCGAGGGTCGGCGCCGCCGGCGTGGCAGACGCAGATGCGATCGTGACCTTGCCCGTGGTACTCGTGACGTTGCCGAGCGTATCGGCGCTGTGGAGCGTCACTTCGTACGTGCCCACAGTCGCGTAGGTGTGGGTAACGCTGGTTCCACTCGCCGACGCGCCGTCGCCAAAGCTCCAGCTCGTTTCTCCGTCGATCGACCACACGTCGAACGGGGAGACCGAGAACGTCACGGGCTGGCCGGCTGCGCCCTCAGCTGGGATTGAGACGTCGTTCAGAGTGGGTCCTGTGGCCGCATAGCCGGCGGCTTCGACACCGTGTTCGCCGACCCATACCGTGATCGCGTCGCCCTGTTCGTCGAACGCGATCCCCGAACGGTATGTGTCGCCCCAAGCCGGATCGGAGATGTCCGTAGGAGCCTGCCACACGCCGTCCGCGGGCTTGAACGCAGCCTGGACGACAGGGGGCGTTTCGGGCGACGACTTCTCACTCCACCCCGCGAGCGCATCGCCACGATCGTCAAACGCCACATCGGGATTCTCGGCGGATGGGAGTCCACTGAACGCGGACAGATCAACTGGGGCTTCCCACGCGCCATCCGCCGGCTTGAACGCAGCCTGGATGAGCGGGCCGAATTCCCACCTCCACACCGCGACCTCATCGCCCTGCTCGTCCACGGCGATCTGTGCGTCTTCCGCGCCTTTGGGCTGGTCCTCTTCCTCACGTTCCCCGATAATGTTCACCGGCGCCTGCCAGACCCCGCCAGCAGGTCTGAACGCAGTCTGCACGGTGCCGGGCGAGAGAAATCCGTTCGTCCATTGCTCCCAAATCGCAGCCGCGTCTCCCCGACCGTTGACCGCCACGTGCAGCCCGCCGGCCACACCCGAGCCAGAGACCTCGACCGAAGCCTGCCACGAGCCGCCCGCAGGTATGAACGCAGACTCGACACCCGGCCAACCGTCCCACACCGCGAGCGCATCGCCCTGCCCATCCAACACGACCTCGGGTTCGCTCCCCGTTTCAGAGACTACGACCGGTGCTCCCCACGCGCCCCCGGCCGGCCTGAACGACTCCTCTATGGGCCCGCCAAAACAAGTCCAGATCGCGATCGCATCGCCCCGTTCGTCGACAGCCAACTGCGGATACCACGATCCCGGAGCTTCAACCGGCGAGAGATCGACCGGCGCCTGCCAAGCGTCGCCGGCCGGCCTGAACGCGGCCTGCACGCGGAAATGAGCATCGCCTTCGGGCACACTGCCGCTGTAGGCATCCCACACCGCGAAGGCGTCCCCACGCCCATCGAACGCCACGCTCGCATTTTCCGCGCTTTCATCGCTACCGTCAGGCACAGAGATCGTTTCCGGAGCCTCCCACGCACCACCCGCGGGCCTGAACGCAGCCTGAACCGCGTATTTTCTTGTGCCTTCCACGGTCCCATCTTCACGCTGCCAAACCGTCATCGCATCACCGCGCGCATCGAACGCGACACGCGGGCTCCCGCTGATGCCACCGTGTTCCGCAGCCCAACCACCGCTGCTGCCTTCCGCGATCAAGCCTCCCTGAGACACACCATCCGGAGCGAGCCACCCAGGCGCGGCGTTCGTGGACGGAACCGCCAGCAAGCCGAACGGGAGCACCGCAACACTGATCAGAGCCAGCTTGAGTCGCACATCCGCGATCATGGCAGTTGATCGCGCCGCGTGTGCTATCCGTGTAGTGTCGAGTGAGAACAACGATTCGTCTCCTATCGAGAAGCTGAGGCCAGAGACCCACTCCGGCACTTGCCAATAGCCGCCTTGACCCATGGACTACGCGTCTTGATCCCACTAGTACTGGACAACAGGGCTGGATCGGAGGGAGGTACTTCGACCCCAGCCTTGTGTAAACATGCCACGACCTCCGCGACTGCGCGACTGCGAAACGACAGGCGCTTTGTCGAGATATAAGGTAGCCCTAGAACGCGGTCTGGCCGACCCTTCTTCACGACGACGCTCTTGCCCGCAGGCAGCGTCCGCTCCAACTCGAGGTGTTCTAGGAGGACCAGACGTTCTGCTTGGCGGTAGCCGCCCGTGACAACCAACCACGTAGCCCCTCGTCTCGTTGCGACTATCGTGTCTGCGGTGCCCGGTCCCCCGAAGATGTTAGCCCGACGTAGTGATCTCATACCTGGCAGCGCTGCCGGTCGCGAGCCGGGACTTGCCGCGTCCAGCAACACATCCACATGCAGTGGAACTTCTTTCACCAGGTAGTTTACGTCAATGCAGCTGACGAGTTCTCGGCCCCTAACGTCCGTATGCGGTTCGATTCGCTGAATCACGCTACCCCCCGTCATGACCACGTGTGACAGTCCAGCAACACGGAGGCTACAGACTCCCCCATGGGACGCCCCAGCGGTGAGCGATTGCACCGGCCATTGAAACACCAGCGGCGCGGCAATCGCTCTATTCTCCGCGAGCTCTCGACCACTCGCATCTAGCGCAGTGACGGGCCTAACAGGCAATAGTGGAGGCGCTTCTATCCCGAGGAGGCGCCTCCTCGAGCCACCCTTGAGGACAATTGCGGCCACACGCATGCCAACTGGAGCGCCAAAAGGATGGCGTGTTTGAACCCGGTGCCCGTCATACGACAGGGCAGCGACACTGCTGGTCGTAAGCACCAAGCCTTCACGCACCGGAGTAGACGATGTCGACGATGCGGACCGCCCACTCCAAGATTCGACTACGACAGGCCCAACGAACGGTCCGGCGCGCTTTGGCAAGGCGACCGTCGGGCATTCCCTCCCGACTTCCTTGTCAATTGCGACCAAACACCAACCACCCACTCCCGCCTGCAGCAGAGGGAAGAGAACCACACTTCCGGCCTTGCCTTCTCGGCCACTGCCTTTGATCCCGGCGGGAGCATCGATCGCGCCGGAGCATGCTTGAAGGGCGAGCACCGCTATAACGATCGCGGCGGCCACCACCGACGATCTCCCTATGTCGGTCCGCTGCTGTCTATTCGTAACGTGCATCACAAGTCTGGCGCTTTTTCCGTCGCGACTTCAACGAATTCCCTCGCAACACCGTCCGCAGCGTATTCGCATGTCCAAATAGGAGAATAGAACCCTCCCGTCCGGAGCCAAAAATCTGAACCTGTCGCCCACCCCCATATCCAGACCCTGTAATCGAGTCCCTCTCCACACTGTTCTGTTGTAAGCACGAAGCCCTCACCTGGTTTGCTCTTTTCACAGCCCAACCGGCGGTAATTCTTGATGTCGTCAGGACTGCCGCTGGTGTCCCACGCCTCGAAGCACCCCTCAACTGCAAGCCGTGCACTGCGGGCACAATGAATACCTACCGCTAGCCAGAGTTCTCCCTCAAACGGTTCCCCGAACTTCCAGTTCAGTTCACATAGACCGTTCGAAGCAGCACACGCGTTTGCACCGGAGCATCCTCCTCCCATGAGCGACCCGTCGAGGGGCGCACGCCCTCCTCCACCCGGTGGAGCAACGTAGTTGGGACACCCGGGTGTCGGACTCTGGTTGCACGCCGCTTCAAAAGCTTCTCGTTCCCACGTCGCCTCGCGCCCGGGCGCTGCCGCACCTACCTGCCCGATTGCTTGCATATTCCACGGTGAGGCCGTGAAGTTGGCGGCTTGGCCGCCGGAGCCGTCCGGCAGGCCGGGGGGCGCGACCTCTTCGCTTTGCAGTGCTTCCCCGGTTTGCGGGACGTAGGAGGTGGCGCCCTCGGTGATCACGCCGGAGGCGAGTGATTTTTCGACGCCAGCGGCCCCGAGCCAGGCAAACGTGGGAGGTTCTTTGCCTCCGCTGGGGACGCCGAACTCGGTGCTGTTGTAGGTCGATTCGAGGTTTGTTTCGCCGGTTTTGTCCTTGATCGTGGCGACGACGTCGCCCTTGAGGTCGTGGAGCTGCAGAGTCGTTTCGTACGTCGCGCCTTTACCGCTCTCGACCGCGGTAAGCGTTCCGTCGATCCCGGGGATGTTGCGCGTCCACTTCCCGCCGCTTTCGCAGGTTTCAGCTTTTTCGGCGCCTTCGCAGGTCCATGCGACGGCTTCGCCGGAACCATCGTAGTGGGTGATGACTTTTTTGGCGCCGCTCATCGTTTCCCGCACCCGCCCGGCCGGGTCCATGTAGTAGTCGTTGGTCACGCCGTTCTGGGTCTGCGTCGCGACCGCGTTATCGACGTAGAAGGTGCTTTCGAGCGCATGCCCTTCGGCGTCTCCGGACGGGAGTTTCGTGACGTTGCCCAGCGGGTCATATTCGATGCCGCTGTCGGTGAGGCGGTTCGCTTCGTCGTATTTGTGTTCTTCGATCGTGCCGCCTTCGGTACCACATTCTTTTTTGCTGTTTGGTTCGTACTTCGTCAGCTTTTTGCGGTTCGATTCTTCGTCATATTCGTAGATTCGTGTTTTGCAGTATTCGCCAGCCGGGGTTTCGTGCACTTCTTTGAGCCGTCCGAGCGTGTCGTAGGCATATTCCTCGCTCGCTAGCGTGCTCGTCCGGCTCATCACTTCACCGCGTATCGCCGGGACCTTGGTTTCGCTGAACCACACCCCTTCTTTTTCTGAGCAGCTCGATGTCTTGGCGTATTCGATATGTATCGCTTCACCCACCGAGTTGTCGGTGTAGTTCGCACACATCCCGTTCGGGTAGACCTCGCTCACCAGATTGCCTTCAGTGTCGTAGGACGCTGTAAATGTTCCCGCGGCGGAATCCACTAGCTTTTCCAGCTGCTTGGTGGTTGTGTTGTAGGTGTACTTCTGATTGCTTTCCCCACCGTCACTGCCGTCGCTTATTTCTTCGATGAGCCCGTCCTTTTCGGGCCCACCGTATTTCAATTTTGCTACGTTGCCGTCCGCGTCGGTATAGCTTTCGAGCTGTCCGAGCGTGTTGTACTTACTCGTAATCATCTTGGGTTTGCCTTCGCTGCAGGGTTTGCCTTCGTTCGCGCACTGCTTTTCCAGCACGCCCGTTTTTTCGTTGTATTCCTCAGTGATCTTCGGCAGTATCTTGTCCGTTTTTTCAGTGGTTGCGGTGGACGTCTCTTGGCCGTACTTCATCCGCCCAGCAGCGTCGTATTCGTCTTTTGTCGTGCGTGTATATTCCGCAAAGCTACCTGATTTCGGGAATGTTTCGATGATAGTTTCGGGCTCATTCCAGATATTATACATCGTTGTCGTGTCCGGCAGGTTCGGCACACCGGTCGTTTCCGGCTGCTTAGCCGGCAACGTCTCACAAACCAGTCCGGCCCATTCAGGATGTTTCCCGCACGCCGCATATTCTTTGTTTTCTTCCTGGCCGTAGTAGATAGTCCTCTCGTCGCGCGCCGAGCTCCCTTCGGCGCCCTTTGGCCCTCGCACTTCCGTGACCTGGCCGTTTTCGTTGTAGAGCGTTATATGCTTTACTTTCGCGCCTTCAGACTCGGTCGCGTCAGTCACCAGCGTCGGCGCGCGCAGCTTCCATCCGATGTTGTTTTCCTGACCGCCCTGGCCTGCATACGAGGTAGTCGACGCACGTTCTTCGACTTCTTCTCCTTCCTTTTCCTTTCCTTCACTGGTATAAAATAGCTGTGCGAGCTCCTTCGTTTCGGTCACAAGATCATACGCCTGCTTTTTGCCTTCGATTTCTTCTGGCGCTCCGTTTGCGATATCTTCGTAGTAGTACTTCGTGTGGTTCCTTGCCAACGATTCTTTTTTTCCCGTAAAACCGTTTGGCGTATACTTCACCTCGTGCTCCGGACCCCAGGTTTCGCACAGACGTGTACCGGGTTCCGCGACTTCTTTTTCCGGATTACCCGTTTCCTTCCTGCATTGACCTTGTTCGTTATACACCGATACCGTATCGAGCAAACTCGCCACTTCTTCAGATTTCGAGCCAGATGCCAACGCCGTAGCACGGTTGTCCGGCGAGAGTGTCCGCACGACATCGTTGGTTTCGTTGTATTCCGTGGTGGAGATCGAGCCGTATTCGGAGTTGGTCGGTGTCGACACGTTGACGTCGCGGCCCTGGTCGTCCAGGTAGTAGATCGTCGCGCGGTTGTAGCTGGA
Source organism: uncultured Solirubrobacterales bacterium (assembly GCA_963706545.1). Lineage (GTDB taxonomy): Bacteria > Actinomycetota > Thermoleophilia > Solirubrobacterales > Solirubrobacteraceae > Palsa-744. Next base: position 2,601,486 of record OY970161.1, on the reverse strand, counting down.
CCCGGCAGGCCAGCCCTGGGGCGAGTCGGGCGGGAATATCGCGGTCGCTTCGACCGGCGTCTCGTAGCCCTTTTGCCCCCACTTCGCGACCTGGCTTTCGCTCATCGTCGGCACGCCTGCGCCCCCAAGGGGCACGTTGTAGTCGACGGTGGAGCCGGGCTGCGGCGCATACGATTCGCCTTCGCCGAGGGTGACCTTCGCGAGCTTGCCCGTATTGTAGTCGGCGAACCACGCGTTGCCGTCAGGGCCCGCGGCGATCCCCCACGGCGCGCTTTCCGGGGGCTGTGCGTATTCGGTGATTTCGCCCGACGTGGTGATCTTTCCGATCTTGCTGTTGCCCGGCAGGGTGAACCAGAGGTTGCCGTCCGGGCCCGCCGTGATCGTGCACGGATGGCCGGTCTTCGCCACGGCATATTCGGTGATTTCGCCCGATGTCGTGATCTTGCCAATCCGGCTGCTTTCCTCCTCCGTGAACCAGAGGTTACCGTCGGGGCCGGCAACGATCGAGAGTGGGCGGCTGTTTGCTGGGAGTGTGTATTCCTTGATTTCGCCAGCTGGGGTGATCCTTCCTATCTTGCTGGTGTAGTCGGCGGCGAACCACAGGTTTCCGTCGGGACCCAGGGTGATGCTGACCGGAGCGCTTTCCGCGGTCAGCAGGGAGTATTCTTTGATTACACCGGTTGTGGTGATCCTACCGATCTTGTTCGAGTTGAAATTCGTGAACCACAGCGCTTTTTCTTTTTCCGGCCCGGCGACGATCCCATACGGCGCGCTGGCATGGGGGAGCGCGTATTCTTTGATTTCACCCGATGTGGTGATTTTACCGATTTTGTCGCTGTCGTGGTCGGTGAACCACAGGGCGTTTTCTTTTTCCGGGCCCGGGGTGATCCCCGCCGGGGCGCTTTCCCAGCTCTCGGATGTGTGCGGCAGCGAGTATTCCCCTTCGACTTTGCCCCCTGTCGCCATCTTCCATATTTTGCTCGTATCCCAGTCTGTTACCCATACGTTACCGTCGGGGCCCGCGGCGACCTGTGGGTACCGGTCAACCGAGGGAGGGGCCGAGTATTCGTATTCGGTGGTGGTTGCTGTGGCCAGAACAATCTTTCCGATCTCGCTGGTCAGGTAGTCTGTAAACCACAGGTTGTTGTCGGGGCCCACGGTAATTTCGTTTGGATCGCTTCCCGCTGGCTGGGCGTATTCGGTGACCGTGCCGGAGGTCGTGACCTTCCCGACCTTGCTGGTTCCGGACTCGGTGAACCAGAGGTTGCCGTCCGAGCCCGCGGTGATATACAGCGGTTTACTTCCTTCGGGTAGCGAGTACTCGGTGGCCGTGCCTGACGTCGTGATCTTCCCCACCCAGCTCTTTTTTTCGGGTCCTTCGCCCTCGGTGAACCACAGGTTTCCGTCCGGGCCCACGGTTAAACCCGATGGCGCGCTTTCAAAGGGCAGGGCGTACTCGGTGATCGTGCCCGACGTTGTGATCTTCCCGATCCTGCCAAACCCCTTGTAGAAGCTGCGAAGCGTGAACCAAAGCGCGTTTTCCTTTTCCGGGCCCGCGGTGATTCCCCCCATAAAATAATACTTTTCGCCTTCGACCAAGGGTATGGCGTATTCTCCTTCGACTTTGCCTGACGGCGCCATCTTCACGATCTTGTATTCGGTTTCTCCGGTCGATTCCACAAACCACAGGTTGCCGTCTGGACCCACAGTGATCGCCGAAATCCCGTGTTCTCGTTTGTACTCGGTGATCGTACCCGACGTTGTGATCTTTCCGATCCCGCCGCCGAAGGTGAACCAAAGCGCTTTTTCTTTTTCGGGACCTGCAATAATCTTCCCTGCCCCACTATATCCTTCAGGCAGCGAGTATTCTGTTTCGATTTTGCCCGACGGCGCCATCTTCACGATCCCGTGAGACTCGGAATCCGTGAACCAAAGGTTCCCGTCCGGCCCCGTAGTAATCCCATATGGCTTGCTTTCTTTCGCAAGAGCGTATTCGGCGCTTTCATACGCTTTGACCACGCTGCTGGCCAAGGTGTCAGCAGATACAGTTCCTCCGCCGTTCGTCGCGCTCACCTGCGCGACCAGCGTATGTCCTATGTCGCTCGACACCGGCCTGTAGTTCTCGTTTGTCGCGCCGGTGATCGTCGTGCATTCTTTGCCTTCGGAGTTGCAGTCCTCCCACTGGAAGGCGTAGACGACCGGTTGGTTGCTCCATGCGCCCTTTGTGACTCCCATCCGCACGCCGACCTTCGGCGCACCCGATAGTTTCGGCGCTTCGGTGTTGCTCGGTAGTGCTCCGCCCCAGAGGCCGGCCGACACGGAAGCCCTTGTCACCTTTAGCAGCCTACCGGTGCCTGCATCGCCCGCAACTGTCCCGTAGGTAAAAGCCCACGGCTCCTGCCCGGGCGGATCGAGCGCTGTGACGTGCCCTTCGGCATCGTACCCGTAAGTAGTCTTCAACGCCGGAGAAATGCGCGGATCCCACTCGGCGCGCAGCCTGCCCTGTTTGTCATAGGAGTATTCCGCGACCGGCACGGGGGTTGCGAGCATTTTTTTGGTGGCCGGGTTGTAGCCTTCGTAGGAGATTTTGACGAGACGGCCTTCGTATTCGCCCCATTCGCTCGGGCCTTCACCGATTTCGCTCTTTGTTTTGGTGGCGTACGTGAACTTCAATGCTCGACAGCCCGGTTCCATTGTTGGAGAGCACGAGACTTTGGCGGGTGTCGCGGCGCGCTCTTCATTGGGTCTCGTGACTTTTTTGCCTCCCACTTCGACCGTTTCGTAGATATAGCTGACCGTGTCCGTGGACACCGGGCCCGTCTGTTCGGTAGGTACCCAGACTTTCACGGTGCTGCTCAGCGTGAACTTCGTGGAAGTGCCCGCCGCCGGATCCTTCAGATAATACGCGACCTTTTCTTTTTTTTCGTTTTCTTCGAGCGTCATCATCAGGTTCGAGTCGCCGGGCGGCGCTTCGAACTTCCCCGTCGGTTCGTGTTTGCTGTTGAACACTGCCGCGAAGACCGTCTGACCGCCGTTGCCGCTGGTCACGAGCACGCTCTTGTCGGCCAGTTCGATAAGCGACTCCTCACTGCCGACGCTGAGGCTCCACTGCGCTCCCAGCAACGACCCCCCTTCCACGCCGGCCGTAAGATCACGCGAGCTGTAGACCCGCGACACCGACAGCCCGGAGCCCAGCGAGACATCGGTGGGGCCCAGCGCGAAGTCTCCGGATTCCAGGTCGACCGAGCCAGGCCCCATCGGCACGGGCGTCGAATGGCGAACGGAGACCTGTTCTTCTTCCCGCCCTTCGTTGCCAGCACGGTCCTTGGCCACGATCACGATCCCATGGTGGCCGGCACCAAGTTCCGAACCGTTGATCGTGTATTCAGTGCTCGCGGTGCATTCGCCCTTCGGAGCTGAACATTCGCCCGACCCCCCCGTCTTGGTAATTTCCTTCTTTTCTCCTTTGCTGTTTTCAATGAACACCGCCAGCGACGCGATACCCGAGCTTGGTATCGTTGACCCTTCGCCATCGGTCGCGTACGCCGTGACTTTGTAGGCTTTTTCGCTCAGTTCATTAGCGAAGGGCAGGCCGCCCAGATAGATGCTGTGGGGCTTGGATGTATCGACTTTGACCATCCCGACGCCTTCCGTTTCGAGCGACTCGGTTTGATGCGTTTCCTGACCAAATGCCTCTTCGGCCCGGTAGCGGATCTTGTCTCCGCCGTTGGGCAGATGCGGGTTCAGCATCCAATATTCTTCCTGTTTTTCTGGGCACTGCACGCCCTTGCACAGGTCTTCGGTCAGATAGTTGTGTTCAGTCCCGGACACCACTTCCCATTTACCAGAGTTTTCGTATTCCAACCACGACTTGGAGACCCCGATGCCCGTGTCTTTAGCAAAGAACTGGATCGCCCCATCGTATTCGCTCAGCCAGTTGCTCGACCCGTAGAGGGCGTTCTTACGTTTCTGTTTTTCTTTTTCTTTTTTGCTGTTTTCGACTTCGACTTCAAATTCTTCCGTGCTGCTGTTGTAGCTGGTGGTCGAATGTGTTTTTTCCGGCTCGGAGATGTACACCTTACCCGAGTCGATGGCGTCGGAGAACGAGTATTTGCTGGTCGGTTTGTTGACCACGGACTGCTGGAAATGTATCGCGTTCCCCGCATGCCCGTACTGCGACCCGCATGACCCACCGCTTTCTGTCGGGCACAACGGAGGTTTCAGCTGGGTTTCGGAATATTTGACTGGATATTCGGCCGATTTGACTTCATCGGAGAGGATCTCTTCTGCTTCTCTCGTACTTTCATGCCACAGTTCGATCGTGCTCAAGATGTGATCTTCCGTGTTTTCTGCTTCCGTCGCGCCGGTGAACTCATAGATTTTCGAGACCCCGCGAGTCTGATACACCCAGGAAGCAGCTTCGCCTTCTTTGTATTCATGGACCCCATATGTCTTGAGATGGCCGCTGGCTTCCGAAGAAGCAAAGTTCGAACTGGATTCGTTTTTCCCGTTGTTAGTGTAGAATTCCCAGTTGGAGCGCTTGGTCCCGTGTTCGTTCGATTCAGCGACCAGCTGAGGGTCCGTGCCGAGGACTTCAGGATCCACCTCGATCGGATACTGGTATTCCCCAGAGTGGTCGGCGACGTTCAGTGCGAGCGTGTCCCCCGACACCGACATCGACACCGGCACCGAAGTACCCGCAGCATCCTGAGCGCCGGGAGGCAGGATAGTCGCGACCACCGCGCCTTCCTCGACCACTTCCACGGCACCCGACCCATCCTTCGCCTGCGCAAGGCTCGCCCCCGTCGGCAACCCGACCCGGAAGAACAGCTGCCGCGGGCTGTCAACCGAACGCAACAGCGTATCCGCCTCAAACCCCAACGTCGTCGGCTTGACCACCGTATCGGAGTCCGTCTGCGTGTTGGCGTAGAGCACGCTCGCACCGTCGGCCGCTCCTTCCGTGCCGCCCAGCGGAGAGCCCTGCACGTCAACCGGCGTCAGCGATACACCCGTGCCCGCCAGCGCCACCCCATCGCTCAACCGCTGGGGAATCGACACCCCAACAATCTGGGTCGCGGGCTGGAACGAGCCCCCATCTTCGTGCAGGCCCAAGTCGATCGGTACCCGGTGGCCTGAAGAAGTCTGCATCGCGATCGGCTCAAGCGATTCAATCACGGCGTGCTTGCCGCCACCGAGATCCAACGACGCCGTGTTGTCAGTCAGATACCCCGTGATACTCTGCCCCGCCGGCAGCTTCGGCGGGCCGCCCGCCGGTTCGTCGATCACCGCCGGGAACGCTTCGCCAGCGACCTTGGCCGCCCCTTCTGCATCGAGACCCTCAAACTCCGTACGGGACACTTCGCGCTCGGCCACCGCTTCCGGGCTGCTCCGCCTCGCTTCTTCCTGCATCTGCAACTGTTCGCCTTCAGTCGGCGACCCCGGGATCACCAACAGGTTTCCAAGCGACGACCCGCCCATCCCACCCGGCGCCGAGGAGCCTTCCGCGAACGCAACAGGCGAAGCAATCGCCAGCCCCGTCAGACATAACCCCACGCACATAGCCAGCAATCGTAACGCTGCCTTTATCACCGCCATCCGCACAACGCTCATACCCGCTCTCTTGGCCTAGATGCGCCTGCTGTTGACGTTTCTCTCACGACTCACCCCAGCGCCTCAGTGATGCGCCCCGCGGCGGAGGTCACCTTCGGGCCGAGCTCCCTCAGCAGCCGCTCACAGGCGTAGGCGCTCGCGGGAACCGCCAGCTCCACGGCCGCAACCGCGGCACCCTCCCCGTCCACGACCACTGCAGCGATCGCTCGCCGGCCGGCCAGCAGCTCCTCGTCCTCCACCGCGACCCCCCTCACGACAACCCGCTCGAGCTCCTCGCGCAGCGCAGTCTTTGTCGTGATCGACTTGGGGCAGCGCTTGGTCAGACGCAGCTTGGCGATCAGCTCCCGCTGCTCCGCCTCGGGCAGACGCGCTAGGAGCGCCTTACCCGCGGCGGAGCAATGGACGGGCAGGCGCGTACCCAGCCCGACACCCACATCGACCATGTACTGCCCCCAGCGCGACCCCTGCCAACGATCGATGTAAGCAACCTCGGTCCCCCCAAGGACCCCCAGGCTCGCGGTCCTCCCAGTCTGAGCCCGCAGCTCCCGTAGGTGCTCGCGGGCGACCCGGCGGACCACAATCGAGTCGAGCAGCGAGAGCCCGAAGTCACAGACCCGCGAGGAGAGCCTGTACTTGCGCGAGGCCCCCTGCTCAAGGTAGCCGAGCGTGACGAGCGTCATCGCGTAACGGTGAGTGGTGGAGCGTCCCAGGTCGAGGTGAGTCGCCGGGGGGAGTCTCACCCCCCGGCGCTCGCAGAACCGGACGTGAACGTCTCCGCTCATCCGGCTCCCATTGCCCAGCCGTCAGGGCGCACACCGAATTGCCAGTGGGCGAACAGGTTAGGCTCACGTCTTGCGACGTCAGCTATGAACCTGCGAGCCCGCCTGGACCGTTTGCGCAGTCGCTTGTACTTCGACATGGCCCACCTCACAAGCCTCTTGTTGAGGTGGCGGAAGGTTGGGAACAACATGGACTTGTAGAAGCGCCCGTAATAGTTGATCCAACCCCTGAGCACGGCATTGAACATCCGTGCCAGGTCGGTGAGGGTCTTGTCCGTGCGTCTTTGCAAGCGCCAGCGACGCATCTCGCGTCGTATGCGCTTGGCAGACTCGCCTGAGACCGCAGGAGCGAAGCTAACGAAACTTCCGCGCTCGTTCCTCGATAGCCTGGGACGAAACGTGTACCCAAGGAAATCGAACCACACGAGCTTGTAATACGTCAGCCCGCGATGAGCGTCCTCAGTTGCCCGACAAACGTCCCTGACCCCGGCCCTTCCTCGTCAAAGGCAGTCCCGTAGGTACTCAGGAGGTGCAGACTCGACGTCTCGTGTACCGACTCGGTCCTCGTCGCAACGGCAGTCGATGCTGCGGCTTGCAACGCACCCGTGCCCATGCCGGCGCAGAGGGTTGCAAGTACCAGCACCGGCAAGACACGCACGAGGACGTACTTCGACATCGAGGCAGCAACCATTGGATCTCCCTTTGCAGACCGATACGAGACAGGGGACCTACTGGACTTCCGAAGAAGCCAAGTATTTTCTACCAGACCGTGGAGCGCCTGTCATCGTCCAATGTGGCCGGTCCCACCGACCATTCTGGACGCTTGAACTTGACCAGACACTAGAGCTACCAATGAACAAGCTCAGCACTTGGACGACCCGTCGGTGGTGGCGACAGCACCGTCGAGTTCGTCCAGACGCAACGCGACCTCCATCTCCGCCCAGCATTCATGGAGGCGACAGCCGATCAGCTTCTCGACTCTGTGGACACGGCCTTTGACCGCCCGCCTGCCTACGTCTAGGGCATGAGCTGCGGAGCTCGCATTGCTTTCGAGATCGAAGTAGACCCGCAACGTCTGACGGAGCGTTGCGCTGTCCTTCTGGCTGGCGAGCGGCGCAATGTACTTCTGCGTGAGCGACCTTGCCAGCGTCTCGTTCTGGAGCGCCGCTGCAAGGAGCCGATCATCCGCGTATCGCGCAAATCTCGCTGGCTTACGCAGCGCCACCTCCAACGCCGCGTGGGCCTGGTGATGGGTAAGGCGCCACCCGTCGACCCCCCTGCCTGGTTCGCCGATCGCGACCGACAGATCAGCGTGCCCATTGACTGACAGACGCTCAACTTCGGCGGTCGTGGGCATCCGTGGCCCTCCAAGCCATGCCCACAGCGCCCCGTCGAGCGACACCGGCAGGAGCCTGCGTCCGGTCGCGTCTCATTTCCCGGGTGAATTGTTCGGGGTGGGCTCCGCTTGAGGGGGATGTTATGCGGCGATCACCTCCTCGGTGTTCGTCGTGGCTGGTGGAGCGGCCTTGGTGTCGCGTAGTTGGCGGCGTAGGCGCTCGATCTCGGCGACGGTCTTGGGGTTCATCTTCACGCCGCGCCAGCCGCGGGAGGAGAGCTCCAGTACCGCCCAGATCAGCGAGAGGGCGGAAGTCTCACCGGGGAACCGGCCGATGACCTTGGTTCGCCGGCGGACCTCCACGAATGTTCGCTCGAGGAGATTCGTAGTCCTGATTCGCTTGCGGTGGGCGGACGGGAACTGTAGGTGGGTGACGAGCGCTGGCAGGTCCGTTTCGATGACGGCCATCGCCGAGGGGTAAGCCGTCTTGTAGTCGGCGATGATGCCCCGCAGCTCACGGGTCGCCTCGCCCGGGGAGCGCGCCTCGTCGAATGCTTTCCACCAGCGCGCCTTGACCTCTTGGTGGTGGCGCTCTGGCAGCTTTCCGGTGACATTCCGAAGTGCGTGGACGGTGCAGCGCTGCTCCAGTGCTCCGGGCCAGAGCTCCCGCATCGCCTTCCAGATCCCGGGTGCTCCGTCGGCGATCACGAGCGCCGGCGCCCTGAGGCCGCGGGCGATCATGTCCCGGCCGAAGGCGAGCCAGCTGTCATAGCTCTCACGGCTTCCCAGAGCCAATCCGAGGAGGATCTTGCGGCCCTCCAGCGTGACGCCCCAGCACACCAGCACGCCCTCCGCCGGCGTGTCGTCGGGATGCAGCTTCAGATAGATCGCATCCAAGAAGCAGTAGACGATGTCGTGCTGCTCCAAGCGCCGCCGGCACCATTGGCGGTATCGCTCCCGGGTGTCCTCACAGATCCGGGACACCGTCGCCTTCGACGCAATCGGCTCCTCGAAGACTTCCTGGAGCGCGCCCTCCACATCACGGGTGGACAGTCCCCGCAAGAAGCCGCTGATCACGAGGGACTCCAGGGCGTGCGTTCGCGTAACGCCCTTGCCGAGCACCCTGCTCTCGAACCCCAGCTTGCTCGCGTTGCGCACCCGCGGACGCTCCAACGCCACCGAGCCGCTCGTCGTCTTGACCGTCCGCGGTTCGTGTCCATTGCGGTGGCTGACCGTCTCCTCAGCACGCTCATACCGCTGGCGGCCGAGGAACTCCGTGACCTCGTCCTCGAGCACCTGCTGCAGGATCAGCCGCGCTCCCAGCCGCCCAACCGTCTCAATCGGATCTTGCTCCTCGCCGACACCTGCCAACACCTCATCCAGTTCTGAGCGAAACCTCTCGCTCGGGGCTACCTTCTCCATGCGGGCGTACCTCCATCGCTTGGTCTTCTCAGGACAAAGCGGAGGCTACGCCCGCAACTTCAAATCCCCCGGCTCATGAGACGCGACCCTGCGTCCAAAGTCCGCCTTCAGCCTTCCGAAGAACGCCTTGGTTCCCTCGCCTGTCGCGATCACGCCGACGTGCCAGAAGGCGTGAAGCTCGTAGTCGAGCGCTGCCAGCATCGCCGAGTCAACTGATTCGCCCGCAAGCAGCCGTCGAACGATCTCTCCCCGGCGTTGCTCGGACGGGCGCGTAGCTCGCTCGCCCTCGTCGTTGTACTCATCTTCGATGGCCGCTGAGAGGCGTTCCAACAGCGCCTCTTGCGTTCTGCGCAGGTGATGCAACGCAGGACCGTCGCTCGACAAGCCGTTATATAGCGCCTCGCCCATCACGAACTCGCCGAACTCGCTGTGCGCCGCGACATAGCGTCGCAGGATCGCGCCCAGGCTCACGCCGGCACGTGCCGCGCGGCGTGCTTGAGCTGCTGCGGCTGCCGGGATCGGCTCAGGAGACGATTCCGGCCCGCGCTTGATCGCCTCAAGGCTGTAGACGACCACCGCCGTAATGGCAGAACGAACCCCTGCTTGATACTCGGGGTCGCTGCCGACTACATGGTCAGGGACAGCATCCTGAATACGGGCATAGATCGCCTGCTCCATCTCCGGCAGACGCGCTCGCAGACGCTCAGTGATGCCGGCGCGGATCTCGCTGAGCGAGCCCGCCTTGTCGCGCGCATCATCGCTCATCCAGCCACCACAGAAGGCTCGGATATGCGAGGGCGCCGGTCACGAACGCCAGAACCGGAGGCAGCCATCTCGGTCCTTCTGAAGACAGGATCTGCCAGAACGGCCGTTCTGCTTGGCCGACCGCCTGATGCGACCGGCGTGGAGCACCATCTACGGGGGGGGGGGGGTCGCAACGGTGGCCGGACTGGCTGTCGGCCAGCCATGCGTAGCCCATCGGCGCGATATCTGAGGTTTCGCCTTTTCGTCCCGAAACGGATGTAGCGCAGAGGCCACGCTGAGCCATGACGGTCGGGCACCTTACTGGATAGCCGAACGATCCTGCTCAGACAGAACCTAGATCTTCGTCGACGCTGATTCCCGCCGTTCGTCCGATTCCTGGATGCTCGACAATGAGCGCACGCCGATTCGACATCGCCAGCCGAGTTCGGGATGTGCTTGGCCCGCTCCGGGAGCATAGCTCGGCACTCTACCGGGAACTTGTTGTTCCCTGGTCAGGACGGGCCTGGCCGTCGAGGGTTCAGGCGTGCGGATCAGCCAGACCCCCCAAGTCGCCCTCGGCCGAGCGATCCGCCTACGCCGCGAAGAAATCGGAATGGCTCAGGAGGCCCTTGCCGACGCCGCGGATGTCGATGCAACTTCCATCCGCGGCCTTGAGCGCGGGGTGGCCAATCCCACCTGGGACATCGCTGACCGCGTATCACGAGCCCTCGGGCTAGCCCTGCACGAGCTCGCCCGCAGAGCCGACGAACTGGAGACCAGAGAGCGACGACCCACCAACCAGCCGCTGCGACGTGAGCGCAGGCAGCAGGGTGGGATCTAACGACCGTTCGAGGTGCGGTCCCAAGCAGATTGCTGCGGCGATGAGCACCGTCGAGCGACTGCTGAGTCTGCTTCAACCGGTCGCCCCTACGCGCACCTCCCTCGAAGCGTTGCTTGGTCGCTGGATTTCGTGCGCGTCCCGGCGGTTCGACCAGCCACGTTGCATCCTCGTCAACTACTCTGCCTAGCCGCATGGGATCAGCCATCTGGATAGCAGTCGTCGTGGTCGTGGCGCTTGCTGTGCTGCTCAGCGTCAATGCCATTGTGGTCGGCCGCGAGACCCGGCCGACGCAGGCAGGCATCGGCCGCATTCTGAGCTTCCCCGATGGCTACGACCTGCAGTTGCGCGAAGACGGCCACCCCGCCGCTCCAGCGATTGTGCTGCTGCATGGATTCGCTGGTTCGCTGCACTGGTGGGACAACGTAGTCGGAGTGCTCGCAGCACACCATCGCGTGATCCGGTTCGACCTACTTGGCCACGGCGGCTCGACCAAGCCGCTCGACGGCTACGCGATGGAACACCAAGCTCAACTCATCGACGACGGCCTCGCCCAGCTCGGAGTACGCCGCGCGCTGATCGTCGGCCACTCGATGGGTGGCGTAGTCGCCACGGCGCTCATAACCCGCAACCCTTCGCTTGCTGCTGGCATCGTGTTGATCGACTCTCCCGTCAATCCTCGTACCGGCGATCAGCCGTTCCTTGCGCGCCTCGGATTCGTCCCGATGCTTGGTCATGCGATGCGTACCCTCGCAACCGATGGCATGGTCGAGGGAGGGTTGAAGAGGGCCTTTTTCGCGCCGGGCTTCGAGGTTCCCCCTCAATTCGTCAAGGATTTCCGACAGATGACGTACACCTCCTACGTCTCCTCATACAACGAGTCGCACGCTTATCTGGAGCACGAATCTCTAGATAGTCGGCTCACCGTGCTAGGTGTGCCCCTGCTCGCCTTCTATGGGACGCTCGACAATATCGTCTCCCCCAGCTCCGAGCGCAACTACGAGAAGGTTCCCGGCGCTCGAGTCGTGGCGATCTCGGAGGCGGGTCACACTCCGATGGTGGAGAAGCCGTCTGCCAGCTCAAAGCTAATTCTTTCGTTCGCCGCACAGACAATGCCACATGCGCAGCTGGATCATTCGTAAGAAAAATGGAGCAAAACGGCCGCCCGTTCAGACCGACCATTCGCGGTATCTGCCTCGTCATACAGGTGTCGTCGGCTGTCGCTGCTGAGCACGGGCAAGACGCTGTCGCAGGTTGCTGCGTACCTCGGGCCACTCGGTGTCGATGATGCTGTAATAAGCCGAATCGCGCAGGCCGCCGCCCTCCATGGTCATATGGCTGCGGAAGGTTCCCTCGAACTGCGCGGGGAGCGCGGCGATTGCCGCGCGTGAGCGCTCGTTACGCATGTCGGTCTTGAACTCCACACGCACGCACCCAAGCCGCTCAAAGGCGTGCTCCAGCATCAGCAGCTTTGCCTCGACGTTCGCGCCGGTGCCCCACGCCGACGGTACCAGCCAGGTATAGCCGATCTCAAGACCACGGTGCTCGGGGCGCAGGCTTAGGTAGCGTGTACTCCCGATCGGATCTCCGCTCGCCCGGTCGATCGTGGCGAACACGCCCAGCTGTCCCTCTTCGGTCGCAGCGAGGCTGTCGTTGAACCAGCCGCCGAACGACGCCGGACTATCACCGCTATGAGGCAGCCACTGCCAGATCTCGGGATGCTGAGCCACCGCGCGCAGCCCATCGTAGTGGTCAGCCTGAAGCGGCTCCAGGACGACCACGGAACCCTCCATGCGGATAGTAAGGTTGCTCCACGCCATGTCAACGCAATCTACCGGTAGTCACGCCCCCCTGCAAGTGCCGCTGCCACGGGTCTAGAGCTCGGGCGGGGTGGGTGCTAGAGATGCGCCGCTGAGTTCAGCATGGTGTTCTTCAGCAGGCGAGCAGGATGCTCGTCGTGTTTCCGTCCGGACGGCCAGCAGGCCGACAAACGCGGCCAATAGACAAGCGATGGCGCCCGTAGCGAGCCCAGCACGAGCACCGGCCTCCACCATGATCCAGCCAACAAGTGGGCCGCCGATCGGTGTGGAACCCTGGAAGGCGACGAACCAGAGGGACATTACTCGGCCACGCATCTGCGGCGCCGCAGCGAGCTGTAGCGTCGAGTTGACCGTCGCCATAAACGAGATGCCTGCCGAGCCACACAACACGAGCGCCGCGAACTCGACTGGCAAACTCGGCGCGAGAGCGGCGAGCATGAGCGCCACGCCGAACGCTCCTGCAGCCAGCGTGAGCGTAGGCAGCCCGGTGCGTCCCCGCGCAGCTACCAGCAGACCGCCGGCTACTGCGCCAACTCCCATCGCGGCGGTCATGAAGCCGAAGCCGGCAGCGCCGGCGTGCAGACCCTGACGAGCCATCACCGGCAGCGACACCTGAAACTCGTAGGCCAGGCAGCCCACGAGGGCCATCATCAACAGCGGCACGGCCAGTTCAGGGGTGCGCGCCACGTAGCGCAAGCCCTCCCTGAGCTGTCCCGGCGCGCGCTCAGCAGGCTGGCTGGGGCGTAGCGCGGTGCGCTTCAGGGTCAGCAGCGAGGCGATCACCGCGAGGAAGCTGACGGAGTTGAGTAGGAAACAGACGCCCACACCAACCGTGACGATCAGTATGCCGGCAACCGCAGGGCCGAGGGTGCGCGCGACATTGACGATCACCGAGTTGAGGCTGATCGCGTTGCGTAGGTTCTCCGAGCCGACCATCTCCAGCATGAAGGACTGCCTGGCCGGGTTCTCGAAGGCGTTGTTCAGCCCCAGGAGAGCCGCCAGTACGCCGATCTCCCACAGCCTGACCGTCCCGGTCGCGGTCAGCAGGCCGAGCGCGAGGGCCTGCAAAGCCATCAAGCTCTCAAGGAGCACCATCAGCCGGCGCTTGTCTACGCGGTCGGCCACCAGGCCCCCGTAGGGGCCAAACAGCAGTACCGGCAGCATCTGCACGGCCACGATCAGGCCGAGCTTGGTGGCAGAGTGGGTGAGCGTGAGCACCAGCCATGCCTGCGCGGTCATTTGCATCCAGGTGCCCACGAGCGAGATCGCCTGGCCAGAGACGTAGCGCCTGTAGTTGGGCACGGCGAGCGCGGCGAACGTCACACGGCCGATGCCAACCAGGCGGATCATATGTGGCGCCCGATCTGCTCGCCGGGCGATTTGAGCGTCGGTACGGCACTCGATGGCGCACGGCGCTCCTCCTCCGAGAGCCTGTTTGCTCGTGCGCCGAGCACCTTCGTGCGCTCCTTGCGGATCAACTGAGGCACGTTCGTCATCGAATGTCCGAGGCTACCCGGAGATCCGCCTACGCAAGGCCCTCCGCTTCCGTTGCTTGGATCGCTTCCACCAGCCCACACCTTCTCAAGAGCGGTCATATAGCCTGCCACATGAGATGCGGAGCGAGTTGACCACACGCCTTGAGGGCCAGGTCGTTGTACTGGAGCCTCTGGAGGCACATCACAAGGATGATCTGTTCGCCGCAGCTCAGCGCCCGGAGATTTGGCAGTGGATGGCACCAATCGGCGAGAGTCAGGAGTCCTTCTCAGCTTGGTTTGACGCGAGCCTTGCCGAGTCCGAAGCAGGACGGGAGGGAGTGTTCGCCACGATCGACCGGGCGAGCGGCGAGCCGATCGGCAGCACGCGCTTCCATGACTGGCGCGAGGTCCACCGGGGTGTCGAGATCGGTTGGACGTGGCTCTCACCCTCGATGTGGCGTACGGGTGCCAACATTGAGGCGAAGTTGCTGCTGCTCGAACACGCCTTTGAGCACCTTAGATGCGTGCGCGTGGAGTTCAAGACCGATGCTCGCAACGAGCGCTCTCGCGCGGCGCTCGCCGCCCTCCCGGCGCAGTTCGAGGGGATCTTCCGCAAGCACATGCTTGTGCCGAGCGTTGGCCTACGCGACTCGGCCTATTACAGCGTGATCCACGAGGAGTGGCCAGCCGTTCACGCCAATCTTGAGCGCCGGCTCGCAGGAGCGCGAGCACGGCAGGTCTGATTTGGACGTGGCCGGACTCGATCTGGCGACTCTCGCATAACCTTGTGGTCGACATGGGAGCGGATACGACCACGGGGGAGCCGCTACGGCTGCTTGATCGCTGGCTGACGGAGGCCCGCGCGGCGGGTGCGCCTGAGCCCAGGACAGTAGCGTTCATCACCGTGGGGGCGAATGGGCGACCATCGGCGCGGACCCTGCTGCTCAAGCGCTCGGAGGACCGGGCCTTGGTGTTTACCTCAGCGTTGTGGACGCGCAAAGCACGCGAGATCGAGGGCAACCCGCATGTCGCGTTGCTTTTCTACTGGCCGACCGTCAAGCGACAGGTCCACATCGCCGGACGAGCTGCGATCGCTGAGCGTGAGCTTGCGGTTGAATTGTTCTCTGAGCGCGAACTCTCACATAGCGTTCAGACGCTCGTCTCGCGCCAGGGCGAGCGGATCGAGGACATCGAGCCCCTTCGCGCCCGGTTCGCCCATCTGATGCAAACACAAGAAACTCCCCCCGAGTGTCCGCCTGACTGGGGGGCGATCCGCGTAGTCCCCGATGCGATCGAGTTTTGGCAGGAGGCACCAGATCGTATGCACGACCGACTGCTATACGAACGCATCGGCGAGAACTGGAGCCTATCCCGCCTGTCGCCGTGAGCGCCGCTCGGCGGCCCGGTTATCGGCACGCACGTCCCGAACGATGCAGCGACTACGCGACCGACCCAGCCGACTCCGGTCGGGTTTCCGACGGCCGCAGCGCGAGTTATAGATCCTCAGGCGCGGAGGGGTGGCGGTCGGTCCCCGCCGCCGCATCGGCTGCCCCGACGCAAGGTCCCCACCGCGAGGGCTGCCCACAAGGCGGCCCATTCGAGCGTTTTTTGAGGGCGCCTGAGAGCACCTGAGGTCCCCTGAAAACCGCTTAGATAAGCGGAAAACAGCCCTTTTGCGGGCACTGCCCGTCAACGAGGGCCACGACGCCGGCGCGGACACCCTCAAGGCACGCCTCCGCGACGCAGTGGAGCTCGGCATCCGCGAGCTGACCGTGTACTCGTCCCGCTGATCCCCAGCCTCCCCGGAGCACCCCCCGTCGCGGTCGTCAAGCTGCACTCCACGATCGGACCAGAACACCTCACCTACTACGAACACCTCCACCGCCACAGGGTCGGCTACCGCCCCAAGGGCATCCTCCTCCCCGACAACTGCCCCCACGGGGGCTTCCCATTCGCCACCACCCTCACGTTTCGCAACGGGGGCCACGCCCACGCCTACACCACCGTGCCCTGCCCGACGCACAGAAGACAGCCCGTCTCGCCTCAGCGACCGGCACCGTAGTAGGCCTGTCCGTGGGGTCCTCGAACTGCGCACGGCTGGGTTCGCGCTGAGTACAGGTCCTGCAGCAGCAGATGTCCGCTTTGGCCCGTGTGGGTGCAGCGCTGGGCGTCTTTATGTCGGCCTACCAGACAGGTTGGATCGACACCGCCGTTATGGCCGTAAACCCCGCCGCGAATAGGCAAAACCCCGCCGCGAATCAATCCGGCAGATCGGCCGTTCTTGGCTTAGATAAAGAGGATTAGGTATTCGCGGCGGGGTAAGGGCGAGTTGCCGCAACTCCGCCGCGAATCACCCCTTACCGCGACCGTGGGATTCCCCGGGATTTGGCTTGGTTAAGGGCCTATCCCTGTAGGGCGGTTGCTGTGCGCGCGGCGTGGGCTCGCTTGAAGGCGATCATGCCGCTGGCGAGCTGGAGGAGAGCGAGGTGGTTCTCGTCCTTCTTGGACCAGCGGACCAGGATCGCCCGGTTGCGGTTGAGCCATGAGTGACAGGCCTCGACGACCCACCGCCGTGCTCGCCAGTCCGGGTTGCGGGCCTTGAGATCGATCTCCTCGCCGCGCGCCCGGATGTGTGGTGTGAGCTCGCGGTCTTCGAGCAGATCACGGACGACGGGGAAATCGTAGCCCTTGTCCAGGCAGAGACCTTGGGGGTGGGCCTTGGTTGGTTTCGGACGCTCGATCGGGACCGAGTCGAGCGTCTCCTTCAGCAGCTTGTGATCGTTGCGGTTCGCGCCGTCGTGAGCAAGCCCGACCGGGACCCCACGCGCCTCGACGAGGAGCGAGCGCTTCGCCCCCCCTTGGCTCTATCAGTGGGATTGGGACCAGTCTTCGGCCCGCCGAGCGGCGCTTTGCTCATCGCGCCGTCCGCTGCCAGCCACGACCAGTCGATACCGATCTCCTTGTCGTAATCGAGCAGGCCCTGGCGCCAAATCTCGTGGAAGACTCCGGCTCGCTCCCACTCCTGAAAGCGCCGGTGGGCAGTAGAGGAGTTGCACACCCCAGTCGCGTCGAGCGCGTTCCACTGCATGCCAGTGCGCAGGACAAGCAAGATCGCGTCCATCACCTGGCGCTTGGGAAGACCACGCCGGTGAGTTCCCAACGGATGCTCGGGGGCAGCCGGCAGCAAAGGCTCGATCTGCTCCCACAACCACTCCGGCATACGCCAGCCATCATCGCGGTCAACCAAACCCATCTCCAACCTCCTATGTCCGATCAACAGATCAGACATCCAGTTCGCCACGACCGAGCAGAATCCCTCCTACAGGGATAGGCCCTAAGCCGATTGCGCGGATTCACGGCGGGGTCAAAACACGGTGACAGAGTATGGGTGGACAAGCTCTGCCAGCTATCTCCCGAGCTTGCCCTGCATGTCGTGGCATGGCTCGACGCCCGGGGCTCTCTCGTGCTTCTGGGACTCGACCTACTGGTCATCGTCGTGCCCGTGCCTCCCCACCCCGCATACCCCGGGATTACGCGATCTCAGCGTACCCCCAATCCGCAAATCCGTCAGGGGGCAAACGCCCTCTGCCCACGACATCTCTATGTGACCAGAAGACAGATCATCAACAACCCCCGGCCTGGACTCCTCAAGGGCTCCCCGCTGCTCGTGCGGTTTCCTGGCTGCCCGCCAAGACGCGGTGCAGTGATCGCACACCGGCCGCCTCGGCTCCCAGACCTGGCAAACACCACCTCCCCCTGGGCCATAACTGCCATACGCCCGCCAGAGCCCACTACGGCCGCGGCATCCCCAAGCGGCGCCGATGGCCACGGGCTACGCCGCGCGCCGTCCAGTTCGTCCTGTGACCGCCGTCCTGGGCTCGGCAGTGATGCACGACCGCGAGTGCGCTCCACCCGGGGTGAAGCGTGAGCGCCGGGGCGGATCGTGTCCGCTTCCTGCCGCCGGTCGCCGCGGAGATGCTCCAGGGCCTCTTCCAGCACCGGCTCCTGAGCACCCGCCAGGTCCACGCGCTGTACATGCCCGGCGTGTCGCTGCGCTACACCCAACGCATCCTCACCGAACTCCACCAGGCAGAGCTCACCGAGCGCACCCACGCCTCCCACGGCACCGCGCTCTGGTCCCCAACCACCGATGGGCGAGCCATCGCGCGCTACACCAACCCCTACCAGCCACCACGCCGCCACCACGGTGCCCTCCGGCCACCCGCCGGCCTCATCCGCACCCACACCCTCGCAGTCAACGAGACCGGGGTTGCGTTCGTCAACGCCGCACGGGCACGCCACGACGAATGCCACGCGCTCTCCTGGCACCACGACGTCGCGCACCCCATCCCGCCCACCCGCGACAGCCGCAACGACCACCTGCTCATCACTGCCGCACTGCTCACCTACATCGAAATCCACGAAGGGGCCGCGGTCCCACACCAGCGCTTCATCGAGCTCGACTGCGGCACACTCCCCGCCGAGCGACTCGCCGAGAAGCTCGCCGCCTACAAGCTCCTCCACCACGACTCACCTCAAAGCACCGGCCAGCGGAGAACCGGGTGGCGCTCGCGCTATCGCACCTTCCCATGGGTCCTCGTCGTCCTCGCCGCCCAGCACCCCGCCGCGGCCCAGCGCCGCATCCAGACCCTCACCGCGCTCTGGCACACCGACCTCGCGACCCAGCACCTCCCGCCCATCCCCACGCACTTCGTCACCCTCGAGCAGCTCACACGCCACGGCCCCTACGCCCCGATCTTCACCAGCGCCAACCAGCCAGGACAACCACAGAACTGGCTCGGCGAACCCGCGACCAACGGCGTCCATTGACCGCGAGCCCCAGCCAACAGCAGCACCCACGAAACCGCACGGCCGGCGAGGGCCGCGACGGGCCTACAGCGGGCACGCGAGGCCAATCACCGGACCTGGCGCTGCTGCTCAGGCCTACGGAGGTGGCAGCCCAACTCGGCGTCTCACGAACCTGGCTCTACGACGCCGCCAAGACAGGCCGCATCCCCTCGATCCGGATCGGCGGACCAGACGGACCGCTCCGCTTTGTCCCCGAAGACCTCCAACGCTGGATCGACGACGCCCGCGCGAAGCGGCCACCTGTCATCTTCCCCGACGTCACCCACGCCCAGGCCCGTGGCCGCCGAAGCCCTGCCTGCTGAGGACGCAGGGCAGCCCACTCCCGAACCGGAGCCCACAGAGCCGAGATATCGCAAGAGTGCTAGCCTTACACATCGATGGCGGTCCGCATCGCACATGACGGCGACGGTCGACAAGCGAATCGAGCGACCCAGCGTGAGATGCTCGACCGCATGAGTCCCACTCACCGTCGCATCGTAGCCACGGTGCTCGAACATCCGCTCGAAACGTCTTCGCGGCAGATCGCCGCCTTGTTCGACGACGAGTCGTACCTCGATGAACTCTTGAGCAGTCTCTCCGGCCACGCACGTGACCTTCTTGCCAGGGCAGCGTTCCGCGATAGTGGTCTCGCACTGCGGCTGCATCCGTACGACCTTGATCCATATTCCAAATGGGGGCGACAGCGTATGAGGGCGGTGAGGGAACTCGAGGCCCGTGGATTGCTGTTTCCCTTCATCAATCGCTGGGATATCGTCTACCACGTTCCCGTGAATCTTCACTCACCACTGCGGCGCATCATTGCAACCCGCTATGCGCGCAGCGCAAGACGTGCGACTGCGCAGCGATGGCTGGCTACACAACGGCAGGATCTCAACGACATAGCCACGCTGTGGATATTACTCGCTCTAACCCCGACGCCGACCAAGCCCAACGGTGAGATCTATACGAACTCCAAGCATCGGTTGCACGCTTCCCTATCGCCGGTGGACATCGACGATCCCGACGGAACGCTGACATCCAGGCGGATGAGGCTGGCGCTGACACAACTGCGCGACAGTGGCCATCTCCAACTGCGAACTGATGGACGTTATCGCCACCCCCCAAAAGGAGAACTCGCTGCCGCCGGTGACCTCGGACGGGCGCTAAAAGGTGGCGTCGCGTTTGAACACTTCCCCTATGACCACGGCCACCGCGACGTTGCGAACATAATCTGCGCTCGGGTACTCGGCGAGGCACTGACAGGGCGGGACGTCGGCATCCTCAGCTTCGAAAAATGTATGCAGCGCCTACTCATGGCCTTCGAAATATGGATACCTGACGAGAAGCATATACCCGGGAAGATGGCACTCGTTGGTCTGCTGCCGGGATGGCTGCGCGGTGAATTGCAGCTTGGCCTGAGCCGGGGCAAGCTGGTTGCGGTTCGCTTCGCACGCGCGCAGAAACCATCCGACGAGCGAGCAACCAGAAGGGCGATCGCAGAGCGATGTGACGCAGTACACCAAACAACACCGGTCAACGCTGTGCCTTCCACCTACTCACGCTGGTCCCCAAACGAGCCGTACTCGCTCTACATGCGACCGTTCCACGGGGAGGACCTTGCCGACAGAACTCTCGTCTCGACGCTGGATACTCCGTTGAACGAAGAGCTATTTGCCCCATTCATGGACGAGTGGGAACGAATCACCTTGGTAGGATGACCGAACATAATCCGTCCCGTGTCGGTGACGGATCCCGTGGCATGAAGCGACCAAGCCCCAGGCGGAGCCTCGTCGAAGGCCCTGGCACAGGTCGATTGGCCCCAATCCTCATGGTGGCGCAGGCAGCGGATTGACCTTGTCCGAGTCCCAGGTGACCCGCTGGTCGACGGAAACCGGAAGGGACTCGAGTCCGTCGTCTGCGAGGACCGCGCCGATGGATGCGCTGCTCCCGCCGACGTAGGTGCTCATCAGGTTGACGTCTGTGCCCACGCACCAGGCGCGGTCCTCGGGCCACCACAGGCTGGGCGGATGGCGGTAAAAGGCGTAGAACTCCTCGATCGCAGCGAGCGGCCCGCGCAAGAGTCGCATCTCCCGATTCGGCAGCGTGAATGCTGCGCCGCTCTGCACCAACTCGCGCCACGCGGTGACTTCTTCCTCGGCAGCCTTCCGCTTGCGTCGCTGAACGTCCTCCGGAGTCCCTTCGCTGAACGAGAACATCAGCCCCAGGGTGTCCACCCCGTCCCACAGCGCAAAGTAGGAGCACTCCGGGCTCGTGGTGTGCTTGGCGAGGACGGCAGCGAGCCGGGTGACCGGCGCCTCGAGCAGTTCGCCGGTGCGGGGCGACTGGTCCCAGAGGCCGGGCTGCTCGCGCGCTTCCCAGGACCCTGCGAGCGACCCCCACTCCGCAGCCGGGTGCATCACGCGAGCGTTGGCCGCGGCCACCTCGGCCCACCGTACCTCGACCTCACCGGTGCCCATCCGGCGCGAGGCCTGATGAAAGACCCGCGCATAGGCGCCGAACCCCGCGGGCACGATGGACCCGACCGTCCCGTCGAAATTACGCACGCCCGCCGTGACCCAGTCCGCAGCTTCGGCGTTGCTTGGTGCGCTGAACACGTCTATCTCCGATCGGCTCACCCAGAGCACGCGGCGATCAGCCGCCGGTTCGTCACTCTATCCGTCGGCGTCTTGGCGAGGGTGCCTGCGCCGCAGGAAGTCTCCAAACAGTGGGGCGGTGTAGGCGTACTCGCCGTAGCGAACGCGGTAGACGAGATTGTGCTGCGTCAGGCGGTTCAGGCTCTGCTGAACCGCGCCGGGCTTGAGCCTGGAGCACTTATCAACGAGGTCTCCCACCCTGAAGGTTGCGCCGCCCAGGGAGCCCGCGATCCTCAAGGTGGTCTGCTCCGCGCGCTTGGCCTCCTCGTAGCGACCCTCGAAGAACTCGGTGTCCAGACCGTCCTGGATCGACTCATGCGCAATGCCGTAGAGCCGCGGCTCGATCACGTCCAGGCCAGCATCGTCGGCCGCGTCCCAGAGGGCCTCCCCGTACCACTGAATGAAGTATGGGTAGCCGCTCACGTCCGCCGCAACCCGTTCGGCCACCTCCAGTGGAAAGGAGATCCCGCTGCTCTCCACCGCCCTGGTCAGCGCCGCGGCGGCGGGACTCGGCTCCCCCGCGCTGCCATCGAGTCCGAGGTTCCCCAGCTCCTCCACCTTGAAGAAGCGCTCAGAATGGCTCCGAGCAGCCTGCAGGTTCGTGGCCAGGGGTGGTAGTCCGCTCATGACCAGCATCACCGGTAGATCCTCCTCGTGATCCTGGGCCTCGACGAATCCACTCAGAAGGGCACTGAGTGGAAACTGGCCCGCCCGTGGCCTGTCATAAAGAACGTGAGCCTCGTCGTAGAGGAACAGCACACCGCGCTCCGCCCTTCCCGCGAGAACGCCGAGCTTGACCATCGCATCTCGAATGCGGTCCTCCAGAACAGCCGGTCTGGCGACCTTCGGAACCCCGATCTTGACCCTTACGCCCTCCCCCAAGTCGATGACCGCGCTCACCGACTCTCGCGCCGCCGTCACGAGCTTGCCCAGCCTGGCAGCCACCGACAGCTCCTGAATCGCACCCTCGAGGTCAGCCGTGATCGCCGTCGCGAAGGCCCCCTCCTCGTTCAACCTCGGGGTGAGATCGCGCTTGACCACGATCCATCCCCGAGCCCTGGCAGCCTTGCGGTACTCCTTGATGAGCACCGTCTTGCCGACACCGCGAAGGCCAGTCACGCGGACATTACGCCGGTTCTCGGGAAAGTCATCGAGATAGCGCCGAAAGCGATTCAGCTGCTCCTCGCGATCGGCCAAGTACGGAGGCGGCTTGCCGACCCCGGGACGGAACGGGTTATTGGCCATCCACC
The DNA here is from genome assembly GCA_963706545.1 of uncultured Solirubrobacterales bacterium. GTDB lineage: Bacteria > Actinomycetota > Thermoleophilia > Solirubrobacterales > Solirubrobacteraceae > Palsa-744. Next base: position 2,578,710 of record OY970161.1, on the reverse strand, counting down.
AAGCCCCTCATCACACTACATCATACTAGAGCTAGTAATGTTCTGTGTGTTTCGCGTCGCCCCACCGCGAAACCATCTCGTCCAGCTTCTTACCAGCGCCGGTAAGAAGCTGTGATGTTCTCAGGCAACTGCGCCTGCGCGCCCCGGCAGCACGCCCTCCGCTCGCCCGTCTACGCCGCCCGCCCGACGGCCGCTTGCGTGTCGTCGCCGGCACCGAAGGCCCTGTTGACCTCCTCTACGCCGAAGCGAGCCGGGTCGAACTCAGCCGCCGTCTGAAGGCCAAGCCACTCCAGCATCTCCCCATGCTCCCCCAACCCCCGGGGGTCCGCGTGACAAAAGCCTGACAAAAGTCAGATCGTCCTATGCGTCCGGTACGTCCGCAAACCCGCACAGAACGGACGATCTGGACGCCCCCGGACGCATCTACGCCGTGTGTCCAGGGTCAAGATCCTCGTCGATGTGAGCGCGGTGAAGGCCGACTGACCTGGCTGCCGGTCGGCATGCACCGCTTCAGACGTGAATGACCGATACCGACGAGAACGCCGAGAAATCATCGTCCTGTGTCACGACAGCGGTGCCGTGCCGCAGGGCGGTGGCGGCAATCCAAGCGTCGTGCCTGCGCAGCTTACGACCGGCCTCCAGCTCCTCGGCGGCGATGCGCGCGAAGCAGGAGGCGATCTGCGCGTTGACCGAAAGTAAGGGATATGCGCCACGCACACGCGAGAGCGTCGCAAGACGACGAGCGCGCGTCTGGGTGTCCTGCGCACGCAGCACACCCAACTCCAGCTCCGCAGCTGTGATCACAGAGACCGCCAGCTTCTCCGGCAACTCGCCCAGCTTACGTCCGACCTCCTGTGCCACGAAGACCGAAGTGTCTGCAATCCCGCGCTTCACACGTCCTCTATCAACGCCCCACGTACATCAGCGAGATCGGCCAACAGATCCTCGTCAGCCGGCGCCTCGTCGATGATGCTGAGCAGGACAGTCGATGGCACCCACGGATCGCGTTGCTCGGCGTGGGGCACGATGTCGGCCACAGGATCGTGATTGACAGTCAACGTCACCCGCTCGCCGGCACGCACTGCCGCGACAACGTCTGCCGTACTGTTGCGCAACTCGCGCACTGATACGTTGATAGCCATGTGTGCATGATCGTAGCACACTGGTGCTACAGCGGGTCTTGCACGACGCGAATCTCGCCCTAAAAACCCGAACGTTCCGTCCAGCCCGGCGTAAGCCCAGTCGGGCTACGCCCACGGATCGGAAGCGCGAGCGAGACGGTAGAGCGGCCCGTCTGACCGGACGACGGCGAAGCCACTCGTCCATCGGCAAGCAACTCGGCAACGATGTCTCGAGGATCGTTGAGGTCCTTCGCGCGGCAGTCGTGCAGGAGAGCGGACATCAAGCTGAGGGCCGAGGCTCCTGGGGCCAGACGTACGTTACGTCCGGGCAATCATCGACTGTCGGTCGTCTGCCAATGGCTTTTCCGCAGACTAACCACAAATATGTTGTTATTCAACAGCATATATGCTATCGTATACGGAATGGTCAGCGCGAGCGTTCTCGTAGAGGCGCGCCGGCGCGCGGGTCTCACCCAGCGCGAGCTCGCCGCATGCGCAGGCGTCAGACAGCAGGAGATCGCACGCTACGAGCGCGGCCACGTCACGCCGTCGCTCGAGCGGCTGCGGCAGCTCATCGCGGCTTGCGAGCTCGAGCTCACCTTCGGTCTCGCGCGCGCCGACTCCTCTTACGACGAAGCGATCGCCAGCGCGCTCGCGATCCCCCCGGCACAGCGGCTGGCACGCGGGCTGCGGGACGCCTTGGCAGCAAGCGCTGCGAGCATTGATGCGCACAACACGTTGACGGCGCCTGAAGTCATAAGCGTCCTGCGCACCCTGGAGCGAGCCGTCGTGCGCTATGTGCTTATCGGCGAGCTGGCCGAGGTCCTGCACGGCTCGCCACTGCTGCCGATCGGCAGGACGGTGACAATCGTACCCCGCGCCGGCGAGCACAGGACGCTGAGCAACGCGATCACTGCCGCGCGCGGCCGCATGATCCCGCCGACGAGCTCACTGATCGGCGATGCGGTCGAGCGTTGGCACTTGGATGCCTTCCACGCCGAACTGGTGGTCGCACTGGCGCCGGCCGGCACGCAGGGCTACCAGGACCTCCACCGAGACGCAACGCTGTTGCAGATCGATGACGACGGTCTGAGCATCACGGCCGCCTCACTCGCGGACCTGGTGCGAATCGGCGAGACCTCCAACGATCGCGCCCGGATGCCCGCACTGCGCCGCACGCTCGAGTTCACAACCGACACCACGAGCACACGTGCCGCCTGACACACCGTTCAGACCGCGGCGAATCCTCGAGATCCTCGCCCGGCACCGCGTGCAGCACGTCGTGATCGGCGCCTACGCAGCCGTACTCGCAGGAGCCGAAGTGCTCACCCGCGACCTCGACATCACCCCCGGGCTCGAGCCCTCAAACCTTCAGCGACTGGCCGAAGCGTTACAGGAACTTCACGCCGCCATCCGGGTCCCCAACGAGCCGCCCGTCCCCCTCCCAACCGACGGGCGTCTACTTGCTCGCGCCGAGATCTGGAACCTTACGACCGACGCCGGAGATCTCGACATTTCCGTCCGCCCCGACGGCACCGGCGGCTATGAGGACCTGCGACGCGCCGCGCACCGCCAGCCGCTCGACGACGACCTGTACACCATGGTCGCGGCCCTCCAGGACATCATCCGGAGCAAGACCGCCGCCGGCCGAGCAAAGGATCTCGCGGCACTCCCGGCGCTTCACGCCGCACTCCAGCGCCAGCGCGAACAGACGCATAGCACCGAAACCCCAGACCGACAGCCACCCGCCGCGTGACAAAAGCCTGACAAAAGTCAGATCGTCCTATGCGTCCGGTACGTCCGCAAACCCGCACAGAACGGACGATCTGGACGCCCCCGGACGCATCTACGCCGTGTGTCCAGGGTCAAGATCCTTGTCGATGTGAGCGCGGTGAAGGAGGGGTAGTTGACCTTTATTTGGTCAGCACATAAAACCAAATACTGAGCCGGCTCGTACGGACCCTGGCGAAAGTGATGCCTGTCCGGAATCATCGAGCGCCAGAGCGTCCGTACGTCGTCGCGACGTACGAGGAACGGCTGGGCATCTACATTCGACAGCAAATACGTTGTCAGATGACAGCTTATATGCTATCGTGCGTGACATGGTCAGCGCGAACATGCTTGTCGAGGCGCGCCGGCGCGCGAACCTCACCCAGCGCGAGCTCGCCGCACGCGCAGGGGTCAGACAGCAGGAGATCACACGCTATGAGCGCGGCCACGTCACACCGTCGCTCGAGCGACTGCGGCAACTCATCGCAGCTTGCGGGCTCGAGCTCACCTTCGGTCTCGCGCGCGCCGACTTTTCCTACGACGAAGCGATCACCAGCGCGCTCGCGATCCCCCCGGCACAGCGGCTGGCATTCGGGCTGCGAGACGCCTCGGCAGCAAGCGCTGCGCGCATCGATGCGCACGACACCTCGACGGCGCCTGAAGTCATAAGCGTCCTGCGTACCCTGGAGCGAGCTACCGTGCGCTATGTGCTTATCGGCGAGCTGGCCGAGGTCCTGCACGGCTCGCCACTGCTGCCGATCAGCAGGACGGTGACGATCGTACCCCGCGCTGGCGAGCACAGGACGCTGAGCAACGCGATCACGGCCGGGCGCGGCCACATGATCCCGCCGACGAGCTCGCTGATCGGTGATGCGGTCGAGCGCTGGCACCTGGATGCCTTCCACGCCGAGCTTGTGGTCGTGCCCGCACCGGCCGGCACGCACGGCTACCAGGACCTCCACCGAGACGCAACGCAGTTGCCCGTCGATGACGACGGTCTGCGTATCGCGGTCGCCTCACTCGTGGACCTGGTGCGAATCGGCGAGGCCTCCAACGATCGCACGCGGATGCCCGCACTGCGCCGCACACTCCAGCTCACCGCCGACTCCGCGAGCACTACCGGCGCACGTGCCGCCTGACATACCGTTCAAACCGCAGCGGATCCTCGAGATCCTCGCCCGGCACCGTGTACAGCACGTCGTGATCGGCGCCTACGCGGCCGTACTCGCGGGGGCCGAGGTGCTTACCCGCGACCTCGACATCACCCCGGGACTCGAGCCCTCAAACCTCCAGCGACTGGCCGAAGCCTTACAGGAGCTTCACGCTGCCATCCGAGTCCCCAACGCGCCGCCCCTCCCCCTCCCAACCGACGGGCGCCTACTCGCCCGCGCCGAGATATGGAACCTCACGACCGATGCAGGAGATCTCGACATTTCCGTCCGCCCTGACGGCACCAGCGGCTATGAGGACCTGCGACTTGCTGCGCATCGCCTGCCGCTCGACGACGACCTGTATACCATGGTCGCCGCCCTTCAGGACATCATCAGAAGCAAGACCGCCGCCGGCCGAGCAAAGGATCTCGCGGCACTCCCAGCGCTGCACGCAGCACTCCAGCGCCAGCGCGAACAGACGCAAAGCACCGAAACCCCAGACCGACAACCACCCGGGGCGTGACAAAGCCTGACAAAAGTCAGATCGTCCGATGCGTCGTGCGCTATGTGCTCATCGGCGAGCTGGCCGAGGTCCTGCACGGCTTTCCACTGCTACCGATCAGCAGGACGCTGCACGCCGCACTCGAGCGCCATCTTTGGCGCCCGGTTTCAACTACGGCAGCAGGTCAAACAAGTCACAGTGGCGTGGCTTGACAGTCGCGAAGTGGCGGCGGTCGAGTGTGATGATGAGCGAGGTGTCGAGTCGCTCGGCGAGTGCGATGACCGAGGCGTCGGTACCGCCAAGCGGAAAGTCCTCGTACTGCTTGACGAGCTCCGCCATGCGCGCGAGATCCTCGCTCGTGGGTCCCTCGACGTCCAGCTCGCCGAGTCCGCTCAGGAACGCCTGCTCGGCTGCTGGACCGAGGCGTCGTCCGACGAAGTAGGTGGCCTCGGCGATGGCGAGGGCAGCGACGACGAGACGCAGATCGGGTCGGGAGAGTGTCGCGAGCGAGGCGGCGTGGTCGCGATCGTCGGCGTCGGCTGCCGCATAGAGCGGCCCGGCGTCAACGATCGCGAGGAGGCTCATCCCACTCGCGCGTAAGCAGCTGCTCCATGTCCCGGGCAGTCGTGTGGTGGCCGCTGTGTCCGAGCGCGGCGAAGGGCAGCGGGCGCGCCTCCCCGGGAACCAAGTGGAGATGCTGCGCGAGCGCGTCACGGGCGATCGCGGAGGCGGATGTCGAGCGGCGGCGCGCCTCACGCGTAAGAGCCTGGGCGAGATCGTCAGGGAGCGATAGCGTTGTGCGCTTCATACACGCATACTAGCGCCAACGAGCAGCTTAGTGCCCACGGCATGACTACCATCAACGCGAAGCCCCCGGAACGGTCCCCTGGAGCCCAAGAAACGTGCGACTGTTGCTCAACATCATCTGGTTCGTGCTGGCCGGTCTCTGGTTCGCTATCGGGTACACCCTGGCCGCGCTGATCTGCTTCATCCTGATCGTCACGATTCCGTTTGGCATCGCGTCGCTGCGCATCGCCATCTTCGCCCTCTGGCCGTTCGGCAAAACGGTCGTCAAGCGAGCCGACGCCGGCCTTGCGTCGGGTATCGGCAACGTCCTCTGGTTCGTACTCTGCGGCTGGTGGCTGGCGATCGCGCACCTCGTATCTGGAGTGCTGCTGTGCCTGACCATCATCGGGATCCCGCTCGGCCTGGCGAACTTCAAGCTGATCCCGATCTCGCTGTTTCCGATGGGACGCGAGATCGTCAGCATCGACCAGGCACGCGCCCTCGGTGTCGAGCCAATATTTGCGCCGGCGTCACGAGACTGAGCTCGCACGCCTGTCAAAGATCGAGGCGAGCAGCACGCTCGACTCGAAGAGGAGGTACAGCGGGACCGTCTCGAGCAGCAGGGTGATCGCGTCACCGGGGAGGAGGGCCGCCACTGCGCCGCACGCCAGGATCGCGTAGCGGCGGTTTGCGCGCAGCTGGCGCGGTGTGACGATGCCCGCACGGGTGGCCGCCAGGATCGCGACGGGAACCTGGAAGACCAGCCCCATCGCGAGCAGGATGGTCGCCGCGAAGTGGTAGTACTGGCTGGCCTGCACGAGCACGTTGAATTGGTCGCTGTTGAAGTTCTCGAAGAAGCGCAGAGCAGCGGGCAGCACCACGAAGTAGCCGAACATGACCCCCACCACGAAGAGGACTGGAACCGCCAGGATCAGCGGCGAGGCGATGCGCTGGTGCTCGGGGCGGAGCGCCGGGAGAATGAAGCTGTAGAGCTCGTAGAGGATGAGCGGAAGCGCGAGGATCAGCCCGAATAGCAGCGCGATGCCCAGCGTCGCGGTGAATGGCTCGCCGACCCCGAGCGTCACCGGCTTGTTGCCCTGGGGTGCAGCCGAGAGTCGCGAAATCGCCCTGTACAGTTGTGAGGGCACGCCCCGCAGCGAGGCCCGGGTTGCGGCGCTTGCTCCGCTTCCGGGCTGCTCGAGCGCCCCGACCACGTGTTCGAGCTGGATCGCGACGGAACGAGAGGCCTCCTGCACGGTGTAGGTTGCGCCCAGCGGGCCGTTTCCGGCCCGCACCTGTTTCTGCGTCTGGTGTTCGAGCGGCCGGTTGACCAGGTGCAGCAGCGCGTGGTTCTGCCAGAGACAGAAGCCGAAGGCCACCGCCAGCGCCGCCAGCGAGACGATCAGGCGCGTGCGCAGCTCGTCGAGGTGCTCGACAAAACTGAGTCGCTCCTCGTGTCCGATTCGCCCGACGGCGATAGCCATTGTGTAAGACTCCCTGGCGCCAATCCCATCTCCGGGATGGGCTACTTGATTAGGGGACCGGCCGCGGCGAGTACCTGGGCCTTGGTCAGGGGCGGGTCGAAGCCCTGGTTCGGCGTCGGGCTCTTGCCGATGAGCAGGTTGATCGCGGCGGCGTGGCGAGCCTCGACCTGCACGATCTCGCCGGCCTCCGCCAGCACCTGCTTGCTTTTCAGCGACGGCGCCGCGCCGTTGTAGGCGCCCACGCCCGTGTTCTCGAGCACCGAGGCGAGCGCCAGGAACGACTTTTCGTCGTTTGCGGGGAACACGAACGTCGGTTTCGCGACCGGTTTGCCGCCCAGCTGCTTGACAGCCGCCGTCAGCGCTTCGACGTGCTGGCTCTCCTGTTCGCCGAACAGCTTCGCGTAGCTCTTGGCCTGACCGCTCAGCCCGACCTGTGCGCCCTTGACGTTGTAGAGGTCCGACTCCAGGTACTCGAGCGTCAGCGCGAAGTTGAGGATTTCCGCGTCTCCTCCACCGCCCTGCGCCAGTGCCGAGGAGACGAACGGCGCGACCGCCGAGGCCCCGTACACCGAGCCCGCCGCCAGCGCGCCGCGCAGCAGAAAGCTGGCACGGGACATCCCGTGTACCTCGCAGGCCGCCAGCTCGGCGTTTGCGCACGCGGTCAGCTCGGGGTTCACCAATCTGTCGTTACTCATCTCGAGAGCTCCTTTCGTTTCAGCTTTTCAGGCGATGAACGGCTTGACCGCCGCCAGCACCGTGGACATGTCAGCCGGCTTGGCGAACGCCCCATCGGGCGTGACCGGCTTGCTCACCAGCGTCCCGAAGGTCAACGCGTGACGCGCCTCCACGGAGTGGATCGCCAGCGCCGAGGCCAGCACCTCTGGGCTCTGGATGTTGGCGGCCTGCCCGAGATAGGCCGACGCGCCGAGGTTCTCGACGGTGTACGCCAGCTGCGCGACCTGACTCGCGCTGGTGATCGGGAACTTCCCTTCGGGCTTCGCCACCGGCGTTCCACCGAGCTGCTCGACCGCGCCTTTGATCGCGACCACATGCGAAGCCTCCTGGGCGCCGAAGCTCTTCACAAGCGCGCCCACCTTACCGCTGAAGAGCCCCGCCGCGATCACTTTCTCATAGAACTGCGTCTCCAGGTACTCGAGCGTCAGCGCGTAGTTGAGGATCGCCACATCGACGGTGTCGCTCGCAGTGCTCTTGCTCGCGGCTGCTGCCTTCGTCGCAGTCGAGCTTGTCGTGCTGCTACCACACGCCGCCAATACGAACGCTCCGAAGCTTGCAGCGCCAGCGCCGCCGACGACCTTCAAGAACCGCTTGCGGTCCAGGTCGTCGCGCACCAGGCGCTCCACGATCCCAACGGGCTGCGGCACGGGTTCCTGCTGCGTGTCGAGCGACATGCTCGCCTCCTTTGTTCGGGGGATTGCCGGATGACCTACCTATTCGCGTGAACCGCCGCGGCGGATCAGTCGGGGTGAGCGCAGCCTCGGCGAACCCCTCCGGAGCGGCGGATCGGTAGGCGCACGAATCCCAGCGAAACCGCTCGGGGAGTAGTCCCGGAACCGCTCAGGACTCCCATCTCGGTGCGAGCGGTGGCAGGCCAGCAACGGGTTGATCTGTCGAGCCCCCTGGCGCGAAGTAACACCGCATGTGATCGCGCGGCCCGAGTGGGCCATTCGCCGACCGCTGCGCAGGACCAGTCGCTTGCCCACAAACACGACAAGGGAGTTGCACATGCCCAGCAAGATCAACCTGCAGGAGATCGACGTCAACGGCGCGGTTGCAGAAGCCCACGCCGAGGCCGTCGATGCGCTCAAGCACGGGGACACCCGGCTCAGCTTTCTACGCAAGACCGCGCTGGCCGGCGCGGGCGCTCTGAGCGGCGGGGCGGTGTTGAGCGCCCTCGCCACACCCGCGCTCGCCGCCGGCACAGGACGTCCCCCCGCGAGCTTCGGGAGGGGCGACGTCGGAATCCTCAACTACGCACTGACGCTCGAGTACCTGGAGGCTGCGTTCTACAACGGCGCGAGCGCCGCGAACATGTCCCTCAGTGCTCAGGCGAGCGCGTTCCTGAAGGTCGTCACCAGAGATGAGAACGCGCACGTCGCATTCCTCAAGAGTCACCTCGGGACGCAGGCGGCCAAGGAACCCAAGTTCGACTTCAAAGGCGCCAACACGAGTCCCGCGATGTTCATGACCACCTCGCAGGCGCTCGAGAACACGGGTGTGCACGCCTACTCCGGTCAGGCCCTGAACATCAAGGCCGCGGCCTACGTGAAGGCCGCCCTGTCGATCCTCACCGTCGAGGCTCGCCACGCCAGCGTGATCGGGCTCCTGAACGAACCCGCCGGCAACGCGATCGCCCCCGATGGCCCGTTCGACACGCCGTACACCGCCAGCAAGGTCCTCGCTGCGGTGAAGAGCACCGGGTTCATAGTCTCCTGAAGCTCGACGCCGCTGCTGCGCCGCAAGGGAAGAGGCCGCCCCCCTCCCCCGGGCGGCCTCTTCTTTGGGGCGACCTCTTCTGCCTGTCAGCTCAGGCGCGCGACGATGACCGCGGGGCCCGTCGGCAATGGGCTGCCGCCGGAGGGCTCCTGTGTGACCATCACTTCGCTGGCTCCACCGCTGTCAGGCACAGCAACCGTCGCGGCGCCGGAGGAGGTGGGAGCGAACAGGCTGTTGGTCGGCTGCGGCAGCGCGTGCCCGGGGCGTTTCAACCAGACCTCGTACACGTGCCCGGAGGAGGGCTCGGGCATGTTCGCAACCGTGAGCCAGATGTGTCCACTGCTCTGGTGCAGCGTCGCGCTGGCGCCGACGAGCGTGACCTCCGCACTCACCACTCGCGCCGAGGAGCCGCCGACCGAGGCAGACCCGCCGCCAAAGGGGGTGGACAGCCCGCCGATCGCGACACCCGCCGCCAGCAGCCCCGCACCGGCGAGCGCCAGCGCGGGTCGGCGCAGGGCAAGTCGCCTGCGGGCCTTGCGTGGCCGGGGCGAGGAGCGCGTCGCCTGCTGGGCGGCCTCGCTGCGCACAGCTGCCATCACGTCTCGCTTTACGTGTGCAGGCGCGGACACCCGCGGGACCGTGGTGGGCAGACTGTCAACGGCTGGCGCCAGCGCGGCGAGGTCGTCACTGCACAGCGCGCACAACCGGGCGTGCTCGAGGAACACCTCGCTGTGCCGCTCGTCGAGCAGGCCCAGCAGGTAGACGGCGGCATCGCCACAGCCGTCCCCAGCGGGGCTCGAGTCGTCCGCTTCGGAGTTGTGAGTTTCGCTCATCGGGGTCTCCCCCCGTCGGCGGCCAGCGCGAGGCGCAGCTTGGCGAGCCCCAGGCGCATCCGACCCTTCACCGTGCCGACAGGCATCTCCAGCATAGAGGCGATCTCGGTGTGGGTGAACCCGCCGAAGTACGCCAGCTCGAGCACGCGGCTCTGCTCCTCGGGCAGGCCGCCCAGAGCGCCCCGGATCTCGTGGGTGCGCTCCCGGTCGAGGATCTGCTCCTCAGTGTCCTCGGAGCCTGCCACCCGCTCGATGGCCCCCTCTTCGTGGAAGAGGTGCCGATCGCGCACCCCGCCGCGGCGCAGCGCGTCGACCGCACGGTTGTGCACGATCCGCAGGATCCAGTTGCGCACACTCCCGCGGGTGCGGTCGTACCGCGCGCCGGTGCGCCACAGCGCGAGGAACGTCTCCTGCAGGACGTCCTCGGCGGTCGCGCGCCTTCCGCACATTCGGTATGCGAGGGAGAAAGCGGCATCGCAGTGGCGGTCGTAGACGACCTCGAACGCGTCCGCGTCGCCCGCCTGTACGAGGGCCATCAGATCCTCGTCGGCGAGCTTGTGCGGACCGGGGGAGCCCTTCGCCGGAGTGTGGGACCCGTGCGCCCTGGACAGCGGCACCTTCACCGGCGCCTCGCAGACAGACACGCGGGCAACCCGCCGCTCGTCCCCGCGGGGATCGGAACCGTCGAACGGGAGCTCACCCCTAAGGGTACGCACACAGCCTCCAAGGCCCGCATCCCAGCCCCCCACCTCCTACCTAGGAGGGAAGGGTCAGGGTGGGTGGAACCGCCTCGGCCTGCTGCGCGACGTGGAGATCCCGCGTGGCCGGCGTCGGGTCGTGTGCAGCCAGCGTCGGGCTCTGCTCCCCCGCCGCCGGCGTGGGGTCCTGCAGGGCCGGCGCCGCCACCTGTGCGGCAAGCGCGGGAGCCACGGGCTCACCGGCCAGCGAACTCCTGAAGCCTCGCAGCCCCTCGCCCAGCGAGCGGCCCATCTCGGGCAGGCGCTTGGCGCCGAACACGAGCAGGAGGAGCAACAGCAGGAACGCTATGTGTAGTGGATTGTCTAGTCCCATCGTTCACCTCTCGGTCTGTGGATGTCGGCTTGCTCGCGGTCCTCGGGCCGGCGTGGACCGGTTTGGCTAGGTTCCTACGCGCCACCCCGCCCCGCAGATCACCAACCCGGCCGCCGCCGTGCGGGTCGGTCCGCAAGCCGGCATCGGCGAGCCGGCGTCACCCGCCGCCCTGAAGAGCCCGGAGGGTGGCTCAGCGCACGATGACGTCGCCCAGGGCGTCGTCCACCGCAGCGAGCGTGTCGGCGTCGAGTGTCACGCCGGAGGCCGCGGCGTTTGCGTGGACCTGCTCGGGGCGGCTGGCGCCGACGATCGCCGAGGCGACGTTCGGCTTACGGAGCACCCACGCGAGCGCGAGCTCGGCCATCGAAAGCCCAGCGCCCTCGGCGACCGGCACCAGGCGCTGCGCGGCCTGCAGCACGCGATCGTCGAGCAGGCGGTCCATGAAGGCACTCATGTCCTCGCTCGCCGCGCGCGAGTCAGCGGGCGGCGCCTGCCCGGGCAGGTACTTTCCGGTGAGCACCCCCTGGGCGAGCGGGGACCACACGATCTGGGAGATGCCCTCGTGTTCGCACAGCGGGATCACCTCCGCCTCGGGCGCGCGCCAGATCATCGAGTACTGCGGCTGGCTCGAGACCCACCGCTCCACGTCGGGCAGCTCCAGCGACTCGGCGATCCGCTGCGCGGGCCACTCGCTGAAGCCGATGTACCGCGCCTTGCCGGCCTGCACCACTTCGGTGAGCGCCCCCATCGTCTCCTCCAAGGGCGTGAGCTCGTCGTAGCGGTGGCACTGGTAGAGGTCCACGTGGTCTGTGCGCAGGCGCTGCAAGGAGGCGTCGAGCTGCTTGTGGATCTGCGCCGCGGAGAGCCCCCGGTCAGTGTCGGACATCGAGAAGTACACCTTCGTCGCGAGCACGTAGGAGGAGCGCTCGTAACCGGCGAGCACCTCCCCCAACAGCGTCTCCGCCGCGCCGCGCCCGTAGACGTTGGCCGTGTCGAAGAAGTTGATGCCCGCCTCGAACGCGGCGCGTACGCACGCCTCGGCCTGCTCGCGCTCCACCCCTCCGGAGTAGGTCAGCCACGAGCCGAGGCTGATCTCCGAGACCTCCAGGTCGCTGGTGCCGAGCTTGCGGTAGTTCATGGGAGGAGCCTAGCGGCATCGACGAGCGAGAGGGTCTACCAGAGCAGCCCGAGCTCCCGTTTCCCAGAGCCCAGCCCAAGCTCCCTTCCCAGAGCAACACTGGGCACGACTGTCGGCGGGAGTGGAAGGCCGCTTGCTATCCGCGCACGGCACTGGTCTCCAGCGTCTGCTTGACGACCTTCGTCCCCTGCTCCATCATCTCGCCGGTCGGGACGGCGAGCGCGTGGGGCAGTAGGTCGGCCACCCACACGAACCTTGCAGCGTCCTCCCCCTCGGGGAAGACCTGCGCCGATGCGTTGTGGTGGGTGTACGGTCCTTCGACCACCGACCACACAAGTCGGCGGGCCTCGTCGTCGAGGTCCACGAGCACCTCACGGAGCACCGTGCCGTTGAAGAAGGTGACGAGCCTGTCGTCTCCGTCGAGGCGGGTGTCGACTACGAAGCCCGGCACGAGACGCTCGTGCAGAGCCCCCCAGTCGCGAACGGCAGCCCACACGTCCTCTGGGCTCGCGTCGACCGTGATCTCCGTACGGATGGAAGCCATGCCTGTCTCCTGTCTTAGTGGGTGGGACTTGGCGCGCCTCACGGGCTTGCCAGAGCAGTCCACGACGGTGCGCCGGCCACAGCGCCCCGCGAATCCTCCGCGTCGCTGCTCTCGCTTCACGTCGCTGCTGGGTGACACGATGATGACGACGTGGGCCTTGCCTGTCTGGCGAGAATCGGCCAACGACAACGTGCCCTCCAGCGCAGACACGCCCTACCGCCGCCGGCCCGTGGCGAAGCTCTGTACGGGCGGGGCCACCGCACGCATATTGGCGCCCACCTCGACGCCCTCCTCTGCCGCATCGCGGCCTGTATCTACATCGCGGCCGGCTTCCGAGGCGCCATCCGCAGGAGCGCCGGGGAGGCAGTGCACCTGCGCCTGCGCGGGAGCCTCCTCTTCGGGCGCAGGCGCCAAGTGGCGCTCCAACGCGGCGAGCTCGCGCACGATCACGTTGACGACCGGGGGAACCTCCTCCAGGCCCGCGACGCGCTCCACCGCGGTGCGCTCCAGCCGGCCACGGGCGAGCAGCAACGGCTCGGCGCGAGCGAGCGGGCGGTGGCGCTCGTACACGGCGCGGGGGACGATCAGGTTGACGTGGCCCCACTCGTCCTCGAACAGCAGGAACATCGTGCCCTTCGCGGTGCCGGGCCGCTGGCGGGCGATCACGAGCCCCGCGACGCTCACGGCCGAGCCCTGGGGCAGGCGCGCGAGCTGAGGCGAGGTGGCAAGCAGGTGCGCGGTGAGCCGGGGGCGCAGGGCGGCCATCACGTGGTCGCCGACGGTGACGCCGGTGGTGGCGTAGTCGGCGATCAGGCGCTGCCAGCGGCTCAGGGGGTGCAGGCGGGGGGCCTCGGGAAGCTCCAGGGGAAGTGCGAGCTGTGTGCCCTCGACTCCGGCCGAGCGGCCTGGGCCGGCGATCCCGAGCTGCCACAGGGCAACGCGGCGGCGCGCATTCGCAGAGCCGGCCGCCATGGGCGTGTCTTCGGTCTCCACGAGGCCGTCGCAGGCCCCGGACCAGGCGAGCTGCTCCAGCGTGGACCGCCCGGCGCCGCAGCGCGCGGCCAGCTCCCCGAGGCTGCCAAAGGGCCCCCCGCGCTCTCGCTCGGCCACGAGCTCGCGAACCTCCTCCGCGCGGACGTCCTTGATGTAGCCGAGGCCGAGGCGCACGCCCAGGCGCACCTCCCCCACGTCAGCCGACCGCCCTGCTCTGACCACCTGCCCCGCACCAACAGCCTCCCCCGCGCCGGCCGCCAGGGTGGGGTCCTGCCCTCTCTCCACGGTGCACCCCACCCCGGAGGCGTTGACGTCGAGCCCGAGCACGGGCACGCCGCGGTTCTCGGCCTCGTGCAGGAGGGTGTCGGGAGCGTAGAAGCCCATCGGCTGCTCGTTGAGCAGCGCGCAGAGGAACTCGGGGCCGTAGTGGACGCGCAGCCACGTGGACTGGTAAGCGAGCAGGCCGAAGGCGGCGCCGTGGGCCTTGGGGAAGCCGAAGCCGGCGAAGCCCTCGACCATCTCCCACACACGCTGCGCGGTGGCGAGGTCGGCTCCCACGTGCTCACGGGCGCCGTCGAGGAAGCGTTCGCGGTGGCTCTGCAGCGCCTCGTGGGAGCGCTTGCGGCTCATCGCACGGCGGAGCCCGTCGGCCTCGCGGGGGGAGAAGCCGGCGAACGCCTGGGCGACCTCCATGACCTGGTCCTGGAAGATGATCGTGCCGAGCGTGCTCTGCAGCACGCCGCGCAGGGAGGGGTGGGGGTAGGGAACCTCGTAGGCGGAGTCGGCGCGCAGGCGCCGACGGTGCTCGATGTAGGGGTTGATCGCCCCGCCCTGGATCGGTCCGGGGCGCACGAGCGCGACCTGCACCGTGAGGTCGTCGAGGCTCTCGGGGAGGGTGCGCCGCAGCGACTGCATCTGGGCGCGCGACTCGATCTGAAAGACCCCCACGGTGTCGGCGCGGCGGACCGCCCGGAAGGTGGCGGGGTCGTCGAAGGGGATGCGCGAGAGGTCCAGGCGCTCCCCGCGCGCGCGGGCGACGAGCTCGACGCAGCGTTCCACCGCGGAGAGCATCCCCAGCCCGAGCAGGTCGATCTTTAGGAAGCCCGCGTCGGCGCAGGAGTCCTTGTCCCACTGCACCATCTGGCGGCCCTCCATCGCCGCGGGGACGACGGGGCAACAGTCGATCAGGGATCGCGTGGCAAGCACCATCCCACCGGAATGCTGGGAGAGGTGGCGGGGCAGCCCGTACGCCTCCGCGGCGAGGCGCGCGAGCCACGCCCAGCGGGGGGAGGTGTACGCACCGGAGCGCGCGGCGGCCGAGGGAGCCTCGCCGTGAGGCCAAGGGTTTGAAGAACTTGGATGAGGGGCGGGGTCGCGCAGCCCGCCCTCAGGCGTGGGGTCGAGGCCGTGCTCGGCGGCGTGGGCGGGGTCCCCAAGCATCGTGTCGATGTCGTGCTCAGCGGCGCCCCGGTGGTTGTCCGCCGCGCGTGCCACGCGCTCGATCTCGCCGGGCGGCAGGCCGAGCACCTTGCCCAGCTCGCGGATCGCGCCGCGCGCACGGAAGGTCGGGAAGGCGGCGACCAGCGCGGCGCGCTCACTGCCGTAGCGCTCGTGCACGCGGGGGATCAGCACCTCGCGGATGTCGCGCGGGAAGTCGAGGTCGATGTCGGGCAGAGCTTCGAGGCCGGTGTGCAGGAAGCGCCCGAGCAGCAGGCGGTTGGCGATCGGGTCGATGTGGGAGAGGCCGGTGAGGTAGCAGACGATCGAGGAGACCGACGAGCCGCGGCCGCGGCCGGGCGCGAGCAGCGCGCGGGCGGAGTCAGGCCCGCGCACCTCCACGGCAACCTCGCGGGCGAGCTCGAGCAACTCGTGGTGCAGCAGGAAGAAGCCGGCGAGCCCGAGCGTGTCGATGATGCGCAGCTCTTCCTCCAGGCGCGCCGCGGCCTCGGAGCGCGCCGCCGCGGCGCTCCCCCCATCCCGGCGACGCGCCTCGCACCCCGGACCCCCTCCACGCCTGCCCGGCCCACCCGGCCCGCCCCCGCGAGCGCCGGCAGCCCCAGGGCCGTAGCGCTCGCCCAAGCGCGCGTGGCACAGCTCCACGAGACGGCGCGCCGCGCCGGGGTCCTCCGCGCCGGGGTAGCGGTAGCCAAGGTCGCGCGTCAGGTCGAAGCGCAGCTCCTCAGCCAGGCGCGCGGTCTCGCGCACCGCCTCGGGGTGCTCGGCAAAGCGGGCAGCCATCGCCGCGGGGGTGGCCAGCACGTGGCTGTGGTTGCCCCGTCGCAGCGGCTCGGAGGCGTCGAGCGTGGTGTGGTGGCGCAGCGCCACGAAGGCGTCCTGCAACTCCGCGCGGGAGCGCGCGTGGGCGTGCACGTCGCCGGTGGCCACACACGCCACGCCGAGGCGCCGGGCGAGCGCCTCCAGGGCGCGGTTGCGCGCGCGGTCGTGGCGGGCGTAGGGGCGCTGCAGCTCCACGCGCAGGTTGCGCGGGCCGAACGCGTCGAGCAGCCACCGCGCGGTGGGCTCGTCGTGCACGCCGTGGTCGGCACAGCCGGTGAGGCACACCAGCCCCTCGCTGTGCTCGCACACCGCCTCCAGGCTCACCGTGGGCTCGCCGCGCTCGCGGCCCGGTCCCTCGCGAGTGTGCGCGTGCGCGCGGGTCAGCAGCCGGCAGAGGTTGCGCCAGCCGCGCGCGTCGCGCACCAGCAGGGTGAGGTGGCGCCCGTCCGTGGGGGGATCGGCCGGAGAGTGGGGAGGGTGGGGTCCCACACCCGCCCCGCGGCGGTGGCGCCGGTCACCACCGCCGCCGGTCGCGACCACGTCGAGCTCGGCTCCGTGAATCGCGCGCACCCCGCACGCCGCGGCGGCCTGGGCGAGCTCCATCGAGCCGGAGACGGAGTTGTGGTCGGTGAGCGCCAGGGCGGTGTAGCCCAGTTCCCCCGCCCGCCGCGCGAGCTCGTCGGGCAGCGAGGTCCCGTCCAGGAAGGAGTAGGCGGAGTGGCAGTGGAGCTCTATATATGGGGTCCCGCCGAGCCCACTTGCCATCCCAGGAGACCGGCCCACCGTCTCAGCCCTCGTGGGCGAACCACTCGCCGGAGCAGAGGTCGTGGAAGACCACGAGGTTGCGCCCGCACGCGCTCACGACCTCCCAGTAGCGACGGCGCAGCGGCCGGCCGGTCCACCAGCGGTCCTCCACCAGCCACGACTCCCGCACCTGCTCGACCCGCCGGCCGTCCACCGTACGGGGTGTCCCGCCGGCGCCCATCTGCACACGCGCGGGGCGCGGCAGGTTGAGCGCGCGAGGAGCAACCTCGCCGGGAGCGGGAGCACGCCCAAGCACACGGGCCGAGCGATCCCCGCCGGAGACCGAGCGCCTGCTGGAGACCGAGGGCCTGCCGGAGACCGAGGGCCTGCCGGAGACCGAGGGCCTGCCGGAGACCGAGGGCCTGCCGGAGACCGAGGGCCTGCCGGAGACCGAGCGCCTGCTGGAGGTCGAGCGTTGCACGAGCCAGCCCGCGTTCAACCTAGGAAGGGGGTAAACACGACCCGCCGCTCGGGCACACGCGAGTCGGGGTCCACGCACACGGCGCGCAGCGCAGCCTCAGGCCCGGCCGCCGCGCGCACCTGACCCACGGCCTCCCGCAGGCGTGCGCAGCGCAGCACACGGCCGCTCTCCAGCAGCGCGCCCTGTGCTCCCTCCGGCGGGCCGAACCGCTCGGCGGCGAGGCGCAGCACCACGGCGGGCGCAGGCAGCAGCGCGAGGCGCGGGGCCAGCGCCAGGCGCATGCGCCGCGGGTCGGAGAGCGCTTCGCGGAGCACCACCCGCTCGCACCACGTGCCGCCCTCGACCAGCCGCGCGGAGAGCGTCAGCGTCCGCAGCGTCCGCCCGCGCCGCTCGGAGCGTGCCAGCAGGCGGTCCACGAGCACGCCGAGGACGCGTTCCAGGGCCGGCCCGGAGCCGGCCTCCCACAGCTCCAGCGACTCCTCCAGGCGCTCCTCGACGGAGCGCGCGCGTAGCGGGTCGTCCTCGCCGCGGGCCAGGCGCCGGGCGAGCGCACCGAGCGCCCCGAAGCGGTCGGCCACCGCGTCGCGCCCCAGCGCCGCGAGCTCGCCCAGCGTGCGCACGCCGAGCCGCGTCAGGGGCTCCACCAGCGCGGCGGTCTCCGCGCGGTAGCCCAGCAGCGCCACCGGCCGGGAGGCGAGGTAGCGGCGGGCCTGGGCGCCTTCGCCGACGAGCGCGGGGCGGCGCGAGCGGACCTCCAGCGCCGCGGCCAGGGCGCAAAAGCGCGTGGGGCCGGCACCCACCCGCGCGGGGCGTCCGAGCGCGCGGCGCGCAGCGGCGGCCACCCCTTCCTCTCCACCGTGCAGCCCGCGCAGACCGTCGGACTCGAAGTACGCGAGACCCGGCCTCGCAAGCTCCGGGGCAGCGCCGATCCCCTCCAGCGCTCGCGCCGCCCGCTCCCACTCCTGCGCCACGCCGAGCGGGTCGCCCGCCACGAGACGCAGCTCCGGGCAGCGCGCGAGCGCCTCCCCCAGCACCATCCCCCGCACCACCCCGAACGCCTCCGCGGCGCCCGACACCTCCCCCACCCGTGCCTCGGCCCCCGGCGCGGGGGCGATCGCCAGCGCGCGCCCCGCCAGCGCCTCCGCGCCGCCAGCGGCGACGGTCAGCTCGAAGCGGGGGAGGTGGACGCAGACGACCATGGACGAACGTATGTTCGCATACGGGAGGGCCGCTTACAAGGGATCTCCAGGATCGGACGACGCTGAACGGCGCAACACCTATGTGTCCGGCGGGGGTGCTACTCATACGCCCGTGGCGAGGACGGCGATTGGCGCGGAGATGCGCAAACGAATCTCCCGCGTGACGAAGAACCAGCGTGCGCGACGACTGCTGGAACTGATCGTCGAGCACGGCGAGGTGACGACCGAGGAGTTGGCCGAGCAGTACGGCTACCACCAGCCCCCGCGCGCGAAGATGGACGCGATGAATCTCGGGTTCCCGATCGTCTCACGCAGAGTGCGATCGAAAGACGGGACACGCAGCATCGCGGCGTACAGCCTCGATCTCGACGCGACGTTTGTCGACGGTCGCACTGGTAGGAAACGCATCCCAAAGGCTTTCAGAGACGAACTCCTGAAGCTCGCAGGCGGTCGTTGCGCTAACTGCGGCGCCGCCTTCCCCGACCGAGCGCTGCAAGTCGATCATCGCATTCCGTACGAGATCGCGGGTGAGGACGACCAGTTCCGCGTAGCCGATTTTCAGATGCTCTGCGGCTCATGTAACCGCTCCAAGTCATGGACGTGCGAGCGAGAATGCCCGAACTGGACGGAGCGCTCCGCGGCGGTCTGCGCCACCTGCATATGGGCCTCGCCCGAGGGCTACGAGCACATCGCAACGCACCAGCGACGACAGGTCACCCTGACGTGGGATGGGGCCGACGTCGAGATGTTCGACGGCATCCGAGCCGCCGCGCAGGCAGAGGGCGTGGACGTTGCCACCCATCTGCGACGTTTACTCGGCGAGCGCTAGCTCCTCCTGTACGAACGCTGGAACCGGGGTGTCCGAGCTCGACAGCCTCGCTGAGACGTACAGCGACTCGACGGTCTCCTCCACTCTCCCGGTGAGGGTGGCCTGCGAAGACCGGCCGGCGTGAAGGTCCAGCCGCGCACCCCAAAGCGCAGACGGCAGAGGCGTTCCGTATGCTCGCTCGCCGCTTCGGCCATCGTATGACAGGATCCACGGGACTTTGCGCTTGTTGAGGTCGGCGAGCAGCTCTTCCAGTCGTGCACGCTCGAAGCCTTGGTAGTACCGCTTGTCGACCCCCTCGGTCGTGCCCTGCCAGGGCGGGTCCATGTAAACCAGATCGCCCGGTCCCGCCTCGCGAGCACAGTCCTCCGCATCGCCTGAAAAAGTCGTTGTGCGGCTCTTGAGCAGGTTGTGTGCTCCGAGTAGCTCGCCCGCCATCTTCCGGGGATGCATGCCCTTGCGGCGGTGATCGGCGGACTGCGAGAACCCGAACCTCGAGAAGCGGGCAGCGTTCTTCACACAGCGGGCGAGGAGGTACAGGAGACGGGCTGCCTCCGGTTCGGCGTTGAACTCCGCGCGGATGCGGTCGAAGTGCTCACGGCCGCCCTCGCTCAGTTGTCCCCTCCAGACGCCCTCGTAGCGCTGGGCGAGTCCGACTGGATCGTCAAGTATCTCATCCCAGATCGACACAAGCGGAGCGAGTGAGTCTCCGATGACGTAACGTCGTGCGACCCCGCGTGAGGAGGCGGCAATCGTCAGCGCCGCCGAGCCGGCGAACGGCTCATAGAACGTCGCGACAGGGCGACCCCTGATTGCCGACAAGATGCGCTCGGCAAGACGGCGCTTGCTGCCCTGATAGGGGATCGGATGAGGCAGGCGGGGTGGCATGCGAGGGAAAGCTACTGGTCGGCACGGCTGGCCGGCGCAGCGGACTTGCTCTGAGTGTCAGCCGCCGGGTGGGCCAGAGCGCGGACGCGAGGCACGGAGGCCGAGCGCACACCGACCACGCCGGAGTCGCGGCCCGCGCGGACGATCCCAAAAAACAATCGTCAAAGATCTACTCGCGCGTCGAGTCAACACTAGGGCCGGCTCCGCCGGCCCGCGCCCCCTCCCACACTGGTGGGAGGGGGCCCTGGGGGAGGGCCTGCCCTCCCCCAGCCTTCATGCCCTCCCCCAGCCTTCATGCCCTCCCCCAGCCTAGTCCATCCCCAACGGCCCCTCGGCGGAGCCGCTGAGGAACTGGCGCACGAAGGGGTTTTCCGAGGAGAACATCTTGGCGGCGTCGCCCGCCTCCACGATCCGCCCGCGCCACAGCAGCGCGATGTATTCGCCGATTCGCCGCGCAGAGGCGATGTCGTGGGTGACGACGATGTACGTGCCCCCGTGCTGGCCGTGCATCTCCTTGATCAGTTCGCACAACAGCGCCGTGCGCACGGGGTCGAGGCCCGAGTCGGGCTCGTCGAAGATCACGATATCCGGTTTCATCACCAGCGCCCGGGCGAACCCCGCGCGCTTGCGCATGCCCCCGGAGAGCTGGTTGGGGAAGTAGTCGATCGCCTCCATCAGCCCCACGTCGCTCACGCGTTCGCGGACCAGCTTGCCGATCTGCGCCTCCGACATGTCCGTGTGCTGGCGCAGCGGGAAGGCGACGTTGTCGAACAGCGACATCGACCCGAACAGGGCGCCGTCCTGGAAGAGCACCCCGATCCTGCGGCGCAGTTCCAGCAGCTCGGGCATCGCGAGGCTCGGCACCGACTTGCCCTTCACGACCACGTCCCCGGAGTCGGGGAACATCAGGCCGATCAGGTGTTTGATCAGCACGCTCTTGCCCGTCCCCGAGGGGCCGAGCACGGTCGTGATCGTGTGGTCGGGGATCGCCACGTTGAGCCCGGCCAGCACCGGCAGGCCGCCGAGGCGCTTGTGCACGTCGTAGCAGCGGATCGACCACTCCCCCTCGCCGTGCTCGGTGTCCCAGTCGAACTCCGAGTGGTACTCGAACTGCGCGGCCGCGTCGAGTGTCGGGTGGGCCTCCGCGGTCGGGCCCAAGCCGCCCTCGGGCCGTGCCTGCTCCGGGGTGGGTGAGTCCTGCTGGCCGAAACGGGGACCGATTGGGGAGACACTCGCTTCGCTCGCATCCCCAAATCGACCAGCGCCGCCGGCGCGTGTCTCCTGGTTTCGGTCCTCCATGCCGGGATAGTATCGCGCCATGGCCCAGACGATCGCGGTCCTCTCCCAGAAGGGGGGCACGGGCAAGACCACCGCGGTGCGCACGCTCGCGGACGCCCTGCGGCGCGCGGGGGTGCGCACGCTCGCGGTGGACCTCGACCCGCAGGGCAACCTGTCGGACTACTTCGACGTGCCCCCCGATGCGCAGCCCACCATCGGGGACGTGCTGAGCGGGCGCGCCACCGCGGCGGAGGCGATCCACGAGGACGTGGTGCCCGCCAACCTCAACCTCGCCGAGGCCGAGCTTGCGCTGGGCGGCCGGTTGGGGCGCGAGCTGACGCTGCGGCGCGCGCTCGCCAAGCTGCCGGGCGACGCCTACGAGCTCGTCCTGATCGACTGCCCACCCTCGCTCGGCCTGCTCACCGTCAACGCGCTGGTCGCCGCCGACTACGCGCTCCTCACCGCCGAGGCCCAGTACTTCGCACTGCAGGGGGTCCAACAGGCACTGGAGGTGATCGAGCTCGCGCGCGACACGCTCAACCCCGAGCTCGAGCTGCTCGGCGTGCTGCTGAACCTCGCGGACATGCGCACCGTGCACTCCCGCGAGGCGCTCGCCTCGCTGCGCGAGCAACTCGGGGAGAAGGTGCTCAACACGGTGGTGCGCTCCTCGATCGCCTACGCCGAATCGGCCGAGCGCGCCGTCTCGATCCTCGACCACCGCCCCGACCTCGGCGCCGACTACCTCGCGCTCGCCGCCGAGCTGCTGGCCCGGCTGCCGGGGTTCGAGGACGCGCGGGGGCGGCTGGCGGGTCCGTAGGAGGCAGCCCCTGGGGATGTCCACTGCGATGTCCTGCCTACAGCTCCCTGACGTAAGCCCCCTGCGGCTCGAACGGGACCCGCAGCAGATCCGCCCAGCCCTCGAGCTCCCCGCGTAGCGCATCGACCACGGCGCCGGTCTGCTCGTAGAAGCACCAAACCAGCACCGTGGGGCCCGCCCCGGAGATCGTCGCGCCCAGGGCGCCCAGCTCCCGCGCGCGGAGAGCCAGCTCGTAGGAGCGGGGGAAGAGGTGCGCGCGGCGGGACTGGTGCAGGCGGTCGTGCAAACCGCGCGCCACGAGGTCCCAGTCGCCGCGGGCGAGGCCCAGCGTCAGCAGCGCGCCGTGGGCCACGTTGAAGACCGCCTCGGTGAGCGGCACCTCCGCAGGCAGCGCCGCGCGGGCGGCGTGGGTGCGCACGGCGTGGTGGGGGACCACCGCCAGCGCCTCCAGACCCGTGGGCGCGTCGAAGCGCACGGCCTCCCCGTCGGCGCACACCACGAAGCCGCCGTGCAGCGCCGCCGCGACGTTGTCGGGGTGGCCCTCCACCTCGCTAGCGAGCGCAAGCAGGTCGGCGTCCAGCTCGAACAGGTGGTCAGCCGCCATCAGGCCCGCCACGATCGCCGCCGCGCTCGACCCCAGGCCACCGGAGAGGGGTATGTCGGAGCCGATGCGGAATGTGAACCCCTCGGCGGGGTGCAGGCGCTCGAAGGCCCGCACGCAGAGGTTCTCCCGGGCCCGCGGCAGCGGCAGCTCGGTCTCGACCGAGAACATCCCCGTCTCCTCGACCTCCAGCTCCACGTGCAGCGCCAGCGCCGCCGCCATGCAGTCGAATCCCGGCCCGAGGTTCGCCGAGGAGGCCGGCGCGCGCACGACGCGCCTACGGATCACACAGGACCGCCGTTCATGCTGAGGCCCGCGCCCGTGGCGTACGCACTCGACCGCCGACTCTGAGAGAAGAGGGGCCCGGCTCGCCGGCCTCCGGCCGCCTGCGCCACCCTCTAGGGATCACCCAGGACCGCCTCCTCCAACGCCACCGTTTCCGCGGCGCAGGGGATCACCCGGCCGTTGGAGTTGTCCAAGGCCGTCTGCTGGTCCTTCAGGCCGCGGCCGGTCATCACGCAGACCACGCGGGCCGCCCCGTCGGCCCCGTACTTGAGCAGGCCCGCTACCGACGCCGCCGAGGCGGGCTCGCAGAAGATGCCCTCCTTGGCCGCCATCAGCCGATACGCCGCCAGGATCTCCCCGTCGGCGACCGCGCGGATCGCGCCACGCGAGTCGGTCATCGCCGCCATCGCATCCTCCCAGCGCACCGGGTTGCCGATCCGGATTGCGCTCGCCACCGTCTCGGGGTGCTCCACCGGGTGGCCGAGCACCAGCGGCGCGGCGCCCTCCGCCTGGAAGCCGAACAGCCGCGGGGAGGCGCCCATCTCCGTGAACCCCCGCCAGTAGGAGGTCACGTTGCCGGCGTTGCCCACCGGGATGCAGAGCAGGTCTGGGCCGCCGTCGAGTTCCTCCACGAGCTCGAACGCCGCGGTCTTCTGGCCTTCGATGCGGTATTCGTTGACCGAGTTGACCAGCGTGATCGGGTGGCGCTCCACCAGCTCCCGCACGAGCTCGAGGCCTCTGTCGAAGTTGCCCGACAGCGCGATCACCCGCGCGCCGTGGATCAGCGTCTGCGCGAGCTTGCCCACTGCGATCTTGCCGTCCGGCACGATTACCGCACACGTCAGGCCCGCCCGCGCCGCGTACGCCGCCGCGCTCGCCGCCGTGTTGCCGGTCGAGGCGCAGATCACCGCCTTGGAGCCTTCGCGCACTGCCGCGGAGACCGCACAGGTCATGCCGCGGTCCTTGAAGGAGCCCGTCGGGTTGCCCCCCTCGAGCTTCAGGTGCACCTCCGCGCCCACCATCTCCGAGAGCACGGGTGAATGGAGCAGCGGCGTGCGGCCCTCGCAGAGGCTCACCACCGGGTCCTCCGGCGCGAACGGCAGGTGCTCGCGGTAGCGCTCGATCAGGCAGGAACAGGTCATCCGAACTCCTCTTCTATCACCCGGATCGCCCGGGGCGCCGCGCGCACGAAGTCGAGCTCGCCCAGACGCTCCAGCGCCGCGCGCAGGCGCGATTCGGCGAGCGGGTGGATCACCATCACCAGGCGCACGTCCTCTCGCTGGCTGTCACGCGCCTCCCTCTGACTGTGCTGCGCCTCCGAGGGCGCGTCTGCGGCGCCCCGGCCGCGCTGCACGAACGACTTGATCGACACCCCCTGCTCGCCCAGCACCCGCATCACGGCCGCGAGCACGCCCGGGCGGTCGGCGACTTCCAGGTGCAGGTAGAACGCGCTCTCGACGTCCTCGAGCAGACGCATCGGCAGGGGCGGGGCCGGCGGTCGCGCACCGCCGGTCATCACGCTCACTACGTCCCCCAACACTGCGCTCGCGGTCTGCAGGCCGCCCGCTCCGGGTCCGGACATCGTGATCTCGGTGACCGCCTCGGATTCGACGGTGACCGCATTGAATGGCCCCGACACGGAGGAGAGGGGGTGCCCGGCGTACAGGAACGCGGGGTGTACCCGCACCGACAGCGCTCCCTCGCGGCGCTCGGCAGTGCCGATCAGCTTCAGGCCGAGACCCAGCTCGCGGGCGTACTCCAGGTCGTCGCCGCGCAGGTGCTCGATGCCCTCGTAGCGCACGTCGTCGAGGCTCACGGGGGCGCCGAACGCCAGGCGCGCGAGGATCGCCATCTTCGCCGCCGCGTCGCGGCCCGAGACGTCGTCGGACGGGTCCGCCTCGGCGTAGCCCCGGCGTTGAGCCTCGGCCAGCGCCTGCGCGTAGGAGCTGCCGCGGGCCATCTCGCTGAGGATGTAGTTGGTTGTGCCGTTGACGATCCCGTGGATGCGCTCGATCGGGGTCGCGGCCAGCGACTCCTCCAGCAGTCGCACCACCGGCACCGCCCCCGCCACCGCGGCCTCGAAGCGCAGCCGCACGTCGTGGGTGCGGGCGACCTCGAACAGCTCCTCGCCGCACTGGGAGAGCAGTTGCTTGTTCGCGCTCACGACATCCCTGCCGGCGCGCATCGCTGCCAGCAGGTACTCGCGCGCCGGTTCGACCCCGCCGATCAGCTCGACCACCAGATCCGCG
Organism: uncultured Solirubrobacterales bacterium; assembly: GCA_963706545.1. Classification (GTDB taxonomy): domain Bacteria; phylum Actinomycetota; class Thermoleophilia; order Solirubrobacterales; family Solirubrobacteraceae; genus Palsa-744. The sequence goes on along the minus strand of OY970161.1, from coordinate 2,553,218 downwards.
CCGGCCAGCACCTCCGCGAAGCTGCCCTGCGTGCGCGTCAGCACGCCCGCGATCACTGGGCGGCGGCCGTTGAAGCGCTCGATCTCTTCTGCCCGCTCCTTCAGCAGCTCCGCGAACGCCGAGCCCACCGTGCCGTGGCCGAGCAGGCCTACTTTGAATGGCTCAGCGGACATCGTCTTTACCACGGCACCTATATAGGGCTCCTGACGAATCTTTCTCAACGCGCCTATATAGGGCGCCCAACGAGTCTCCGCCGAGGCACCTATATATGTCCTCCAAACCGTTACACGACATCGCGGGCGCTCAACTCGTCAAACGTCTCCCGCCGAACCACCACGCGCGCGTCGCCGTCGCGGCAGAAGACCACCGGGGCGCGGGGGACGCCGTTGTAGTTGTTGCACATGGCGTACCCGTACGCCCCAGTGGCCGGGGTCACGACCACGTCCCCCGGGCGCGGGTCGTCGAGCAGCGCCTCGCGCACCAGCACGTCGCCGGACTCGCAGTGCTTGCCCGCCAGCACGCACGGGGTGCCCCCCCCGGGGCGGTCCGCGACGTGCGCTTCGTACACCGCCCCGTAGAGCATCGGGCGCAGGTTGTCCGACATGCCGCCGTCCACGGCAACCCACGTGGAGACGTTGCGCTTGACGCTCTGCACCGTGTACAGCGTCACCCCCGCGTTGGCGCTCACCGCGCGGCCGGGCTCGATCAGCAGGCGCCGGTGGCCGGGCAGCAAGGCACGCGCCGCCTCCACCAGCGCCCCCGCGTACTCCTCGATCGCGGGGGGGCGCTGGTCTGCGGTGTACGCGACGCCGAGGCCACCGCCCAGGTCCCACGTGGGAAACCCCTCGGGCCCCGCGAGCTCTCCCAGGGCAGCCAGCTGGGCGACCTCACGGCGGAAGGGCTCCAGGTGCAAGAGCTGCGAGCCGATGTGCGCGTGCACCCCCTCCAGGGCGAGGCCCGCCACGGCGCGCACCCGCTCGCACGCCGCCCCCACCTCGTCCATCGCGAAGCCGAACTTCGAGTCGGCCTGACCGGTGGAGATCTTCTCGTGGGTGTCGCCCCTGACGTTCGGAGTGGCCCGCACCAGCACCGGCTGGGGGGCCGGGCCAGTACCACCGGCTCCGCCTCCCCCCCGGTCCCAACGCCCCTCCCCTCCCTCAAGCGCACCCTCCCGAATCAGCGCCTCCAGGCGGTCCACCTCGTCGAAGTTGTCGATCACGATCAGCCCCACCCGGTGGTGCAGCGCCAGGCGCAGCTCCTCCTGGGACTTCGCGTTGCCGTGCAGCACGAGCCGCTCCGGTGCGAAGCCGGCGTGCAGCGCGAGGTGCAGCTCACCGCCGGAGGCCACGTCGCACCACAGGCCCTCCTGCGCAAGCGTGCGCAGCACCGCGGTGCAGGGGAACGCCTTGGAGGCGAACACCACACACAGCTCCTCGTGACCGGCGCGACGGCCAGCCTCCACGAAGGCCCGCGCCCGCGCCCGCAGGTCGTCCTCCGCCACCACGTACGCAGGGGTGCCGAACTCGCGGGCGAGCTCGATCGCGTCGCAGCCTCCCACCTCCAGGCGTCCGCGCTCGTTCACGCGGGTGCCCGCCGGGAACACCCGCTCAAGGCTCTGCTCGAGGCTCGTCGTCGTCTCTGTGGCCATAGCGGCCTTTGATTATCGCGTGCGCCTCACGCTGTCGCAGGCCGCGGGGGTCCAGAGCCCCCCGGCCGCAGCCCGGCGAGGCCGCGCCCGCGCATCATCAGCGCGAGCCACACGGCGCCGACGATCATCAGCAGGACGCTCTCCAGTTGCGGCGCGGTGAGGCCGACGAGCACCTCCTTATTGCGGCGGACGAACTCGACCAGGAAGCGCTCAAGGCCGGAGAGCAGGCAGTACAGCGCGAACACGACCCCCGGGCGCACGCGGTCGCGCAGGTGCCACAGCAGCAGGGCGACGAGGCCCATCGTGACGGTCTCGTAGATCGGGGTCGGCTGCACGGTGACCCCGGGGGGGGTGGGGACGGTGCCGTGAGGGTAGCCCATCGCCCAGGGCAGCGAGGAGCGGATCCCGTAGTCCCCGTCGCCGGAGACCTGGCAGCCGATGCGCCCGATCGCGTAGCCGAGGGCGAGCGCGGTGGCGCACATGTCGAGCATCACCAGCTGCAACTGGTCGCGCCAGCGCATCCAGCCGAGCACTCCGATGGCGCCCCCGATGGCGCCCCCGTACCAGACCAGGCCGGACCCGGAGAAGACGGAGCTGGCGAGGTGGTGCTTGACTTCGCCGTAGTTCTGAATCACGAAGTACCCGCGGGCCCCGATGAGCCCCCCGACGAGCGCGGCGAAGACGATCTCATACGCCCAGTCCACGGGCTTGTCGAGCTCGCGCAGCCGCCGCGCCACGAGCAACCCGCAGGCGAGGAAGCCGAGCGCGAAGACCACCCCGAAGCTCTTGATCGAGAGACCGAGCACGTCGAAGGTCGGTTTCACGGGGACCCCCCTCCGCGCATCCCCGGGCAGCCTGGGCCCGAGCGGCCCGTTCCCGAGAAGCCCACTCCCGGGCGTCCCGTTCCCGAGCGTCCGGCGTGGGATTCGAACACGGGCGGCGTGGGGTATCTGCAGGGGACGATCACCGCGAGGACTTTAGGGAATCGCAAGGCCCGTCTGCGACAATCACTGCAGATGGCTGCCACCACCCACAGGCAGGGGCGCAAGGCGTTCGGCAAAGACACGGGCCTGCAGGCCAGGATGCTGTTGACACTATTCCTGCTGGGCCTCGTCTACGCCGTGCTGGTCGGCGTGCTGATCGCGGTGGGGGCCGGCGGGGTGACGATCCTCGTGGTCGCGCTGGCTCTGCTCGGCTTCCAGCTGTTCACCTCGGACAAGATCGCGATGGGGATGATGGGCGTCAAGGAGGTCTCGCCCCAGGACGAGCCGGAGCTGCACGGGATCATCGAGCGGTTGTGCGTACAGGCGGACCTCCCGAAGCCGCGCGTGTGCGTGATGGAGAACCAGATGCCCAACGCCTTCGCGATGGGCCGCTCACAGAAGTCCGCGACGGTGTGCGCAACGCGGGGCATCCTGCAGCTGCTCTCCCCCGCGGAGCTCGAAGGGGTGATGGCGCACGAGCTGACCCACGTGATCAACCGCGACGTGATGGTGATGACGCTCGCGAGCTTCTTCGCGACCGTGGCCTCGATCATCGTGCAGTTCGGCTTCTTCTTCGGCGGCGGCTTCGGCGGAGGGTACGGCCGCGGCCGCAACGAAGGCGAGGAGGACGTGATCCTCGTGATCATGGTGGCGGCAGCGGTGTACGCGATTTCCTTCCTGCTACTGCGCGCGCTCTCGCGCTACCGCGAGTTCGCAGCGGACCGCGGCTCGGCGGTGCTCACGGGGCGCCCCTCGGCGCTCGCCTCGGCGCTGCTGAAGCTCAGCGGCACGATGGAACGAATCCCGGGCCAGGACCTGCGCACCGTGGAAGGGATGAGCGCCTTCTTCATCGTGCCCGCGCGTGCGAAGAAGTCGCTGATGAACATCTTCGCCGACCACCCGCCGCTGGAGCAGCGCCTAGCGGCGCTGGAGCGGCTGGAGTCCCAGTTGCAGGGCACCGCGTAGTCCCGTGGGCCTGCTCGACGCGCTCACCGGCCGCCACCAGGTCAAGGGGCCCGCACCCGACCACCTGTTCGCGATCACCACCGCCTACATCACCCTCCAGAGCGCGCACCAGATCGACCCGGCGGGCGCGGCCGCGATCGTATTCCAGAAGCTGGAGAACAGCGAGTTCGAGGCGACGATGCGCGAAATGGAAGAAGTCGTCACGGCGACCGGCGGCGAGAGCAGCACGCAGGTGCAGAGCAAAGACGACGAGTACGGCTACCGCTGGATGGTGTTGCGCAACCCCGCGGGCACGCCCAGCGTCGAAGACCTCGCGGTGGGCATCAACGCGGTGTCGAGCTCGATCGAGATGGGCGGCCACGGCGAGCGACTGCTGTGCGCGGTGTTCGCGTTCCGCGACGCACAGAAACGCAAGCTCTACTTCATCTACAACTACAAGCGCGGTTTCTGGTACCCGTTCGTGCCAGGGGGGGGTCCACACGAGCGCTCGACCGAGCGCGAGCTTCAGCTCAAGGCGCAGATGGGCGACGAACTGCCGATGGAGCCGGAACTGGAGCGGTGGTTCCCGCTCTGGGGAATCCCCATCTGATCAAAGCCGTCGCCCTCGCCACAAGGGCCGGCTTTGCCGGCCCGCGCCCGGGAACGCCGCAGCCGTAGCGGGAGGGGGGATTGGTACCCGCCCACCCGAGGGCCTGCCCTCCCCCAGCTCAGTCCTGCCCTCCCCCCTCAGTCCGGGATCAGCCCCACGCCCGTGAACTCGCTCTGGGCCTCGGCGAGCGAGATGTCGGCCGGCGGAAGGATCAGGTCGGAGCCTTCAAGCTCGTCCTCGGCGAACGGGGTGCCGTGGGCACGCACGAACGAGAGCAACTCGTCGTAGCTGTTGTGGAAACGCTGCTCGTCGCCAGCCTCGACCGCGGCGACAACCGCGTTGTCGAGCTCGTTCAGGCGCCCATCGTCCGCGGAGTCCAGGCGGTACTGGTCCTCGCCGGAGATGCGCACGATCATGCCTGGCCACCCTCGGCCGGCGCCTCAGGCGCGTCCTGCGCCTCGGCAGTAGCCGGCCCGCCCGCTCCGCCGGCGGCCTCACTCGCCGCGGGGATCTGGCCCGCGGCGGCGGGGGCGTCGACTTCGGCCTTCAGCTTGGCGAGGTCGTCGTCCACGGCCGAGGAGGAGGAGAGCTGCTTGAGCTGGCGGTCGATGTCGTCTTCGCCGGAGCCCAGCTCGGTGATGTCGTCGAAGGTCCCCGCGGCTTCCAGCTCGGTGACGGCGTTGGCGCGGGCCTTCATGTTTTCGGTCTTGTCCACCGCGCGCTGCATCGCGAGGCCAACGTCGGCCATCTGCTCGCCCACGCCGGTCGCGGCTTCGGAGATCCGCACCTGGGCGTCGGCGGCGGAGTACTGCGCCTTGATGACCTCCTTCTTGGTGCGGAACGCTTCGATCTTCGCGCGCAGCTTCTGCTCGGAGTCGACCAGTTTCGTCTGCTGGTCCTCCAGTTCGGCGACCTGGGTGTCGAGCGACTGCAGCTCGGTCTGCACCACGTTCTTGCGCTCCAGCGCCTGGCGCGCGAGGTCCTCCTGGCCGCCGGAGAGCGCCTGGCGGGCCTGCGTGTCGAGCTTGACGACCTGCTGCTGGAGGGTGGTCTCCTGCATCTGCAGACGCTTCTTCGCGGTGACGACGTCGGCTATGCCCTTCTTGACGTTCTGCAGCTGTTCGACCTGCTTCTGGTAGCTGTAGTCGAGGGTCTCCGCGGGGTCTTCGGCTTTGTCCAGGAGCTTTGAGACCTTCGCCTTCACGACAGTTGACATGCGCCCGGTCAAGCCGGCCATTGCGTTCCTCCTGAGATCTCTCTGCTCGTGGACGTACGGGGCAGGTTCAAGCGTAGCCTACGCAGGGCGTCCGAGCACCGCTGAGGGCCCTACAGCCCGACGGGGTGGCGCTTGAGGAAGCCGTGATTTTCGGGGCGCAGCGGGCGCCAGCGGGGGCCCTCCTCGTTGGAGGGGTCGTCGACCGGGCTGGTGTCCAGGCGCAGGCCGGCGACGGTCATATAGGCGTGTTCGGGGTTGGTGAAGACGGTGACCCACTGCCCGACACCGTGTTCGCCCCAGCCCATGAATTCTGAGGAGTCCATCGGGGTGGAGATCAGGGACGCCCCGTGCAGCGCGAAGGAGACGGTGCCGGAACAGTCGTACCCGGGGGAGATGAAGGAGGCGTGACCGCCGCCGTAGATGTAGGGCAGGCCGATGAGCTGGTTGCCCGCCCAGATGATTTCCTGCACCGCCGCGGGCGCGGATATGGGCGCCGCGGCGAGCCCGTTCACGTAGCGCGCGGTGACGCCGGGGACGAGCAGCTCGGGCTTGGCGGGCCCCGTGAGCTCCACGGAGCTGCCGCCGGTGGCGCCGTTGGTCTGGCCGGCCGGCGGCGGGGGCGTGTAGGGGACGACTTCGCCGGTGGGGGTCTTCTCATACACCGGGCCCTTGTAGACGAGGCTCGCGGAGCGCGCGGTGATCGGCGCATGCGGTTGCGTCGGGGACGCACCCGTCGTGGTGGGGGCGCCCCCGTTGACCTGAGGCCCGCTCGCTCCCGTCGGCGCAGGCGAGGAGGAGGAGGAGGAGGAGGAGGGCGAGGCGGCGGCGGAGGTGCCCCCGGAGACTTTGGCCGTGCCGTGAGCCAGGGCCACCGTGGGAGCCACGGTGCTCAGAATCGCCAAGCTGAATAGCGTTGAGCCAAGGGCTCGTACCCGCAAAACAACTTCCTCTTTCGTTGGCCTGCGGGGTTAGCTGACGGGCTAGCGCTAAAAGAGCCTGCGCTTCTCACGGCTTCACCGTGAGATTCGCCCCAACAACTTGGGTCCCCCGTTCCATGACATCTGGCCATGGATTCGGCGTTCGCGGCGGAACCCTAGCAAAGCGCAAGGACAGTTGCAGACGCTGCAAGGTCTTTCCCGCACTTTGCGAGAAAATGCGGCCTGTCGCGCTCACAGCCCTCGCGCGCCGGTCAGCGCCAACGCGTGAGCGGCCTCGCACCCGACACCAGCGCGTCAGCGCCCTCGCGCGCCGATCGGGCAGTGCTCGCCAGGGCCGGAGGAGCCCCGTCGGCGACCGCCCCCGTAGATAGTGTCTTCGACATGCCCCATCTCCCGCCCCGGCCGGCCGCCGCGCTGCTCGCGCTGCTGCTCGGCGCGGCGCTCGCGGGGTGCGGCAAGTCGCTGCCCGCCGAAGGCCAGGGCCGCGGAGCGGCAGTCACGACGGTGGCCGAAAGCGGCCAGCTCGCGGCCAGCGGACTCGCCACCAGGAACACGACGCGGCTCGGTGGCACGAACCCCGTCGCGGACGCGGCAGGAGTGGCGCTGGCGACAAACCCGGGCCTCACCCCGGCGACGCGCCCCCAGGCGGTGGTGCTCGTGAACGATCGCAACTGGCCGGCCGCGCTGGCGGCGTCGGCACTGGCGAGTGCCCCCCTGCGCACCCCGCTGCTCTACAGCGAAGGCAACACCCTGCCGAGCCTCTCCGCGCAGGCCTTGGCGGCCCTGAAGCCCACGGGCACGGCGCTGCTCGAAGGCGCCCAGGTGATCGAGGTCGGGACCTCCGTGGCCCTCCCGGGCTACAGGACCCGCACGCTGCGCGGATCCACACCGGACGTGCTGGCGGACGGGGTCGAGCGCCTGGTAGGGACGATCCACGGGGGCCCTCCGCACCGGGTGATCGTGGTCGGCGCAGAAGGGCCACCGGCGCTCGCGATGCCCGCCGCGGGCCTCGCTGCGGAGTCCGGCGCCCCGATCCTGCCCGTGGACGCCGCGGGCATCCCGCCCGCAACCGGGAGAGTGCTCGCGCGCCTGCACCGCCCCGTCATCTACGTGGTGGGTCCCCCCACGGCGGTGAGCCACGCGGTGCTGGTCGAGTTGAGGCGCTACGGCCCCGTGCGGCGGATCTACCCCGGGTCGGGCGCGGTCGGCTCCGGCGGGCCGGGCTCCAGCGGCGAAGACCCCGCCGAGAACGCGATCGCCGCGGCCCGCTTCTCGGACGGAACCTTTGGCTGGGGCATCGACCAGCCCGGCCACGGCCTGGCGTTCGCCAACGCCTCTCGCCCACTCGACGCGCCCGCCGCGGCGCCGCTGTCGGCGAGCGGGGACTACGCACCGCTGCTGCTGCTAGAACGCCCCGACCAGGTCCCCCCCACACTGAGGGAATTCCTGAGCGACATCCAGCCCGCCTACGACGCCGCGCCGGGGTCGGAATACCCTGCGGTGCGCGGCACCTACAATCACGGTTGGCTGATCGGCGACGGGGGGGCGATCACGGCCACGGTGCAGGCCGAACTGGACACGATGCTCGAGATCACCCCCCAGGGCTCCTCAGGCTCCGCCGCAACGGCCGCCGCGCCCACGACCCCTACGACCACTGCCCCGACTTCGACCGCCGAACCTTCGACCCCGACGTCAGCCGCCGAACCTACCGCAACCCCAACCACACCATGAGCCAAGCCGAGGACCCAAACCGCCTGGAGCGAACGCGCGAACGCGAGGTGAGTGTCGAGGACGTGCACCAGCTGATGGGCGCCTCCACCCCCCACTTCGCGCTGCAGCTGCGCGAACGGATCGCGCGGCTGATCGCGGACCTGCCGCCGGACCACCCCGCGCGGGTGGAAGGCGAGCGCGAGATCGCACGCCTGGAGCGCCTGGGGCTGATCGGGGAGACGCGCGGGGAGACCGGCGAAAAAGACTGGAAGATGCACGTTCTGCCCTCCGTGGCGCCGGAGCGCTTGCTTAACTGAGGGCATCTCCGCCCGCCCGATGCTGCAGTCCCGTCACCGCCCGCACGAGAACCTCTCGCGCTGCCCGTTCGACGCCTGCGACGGCAGCGGTTTTCGGATCGACGAAGAGACCAACACCGCCTTCGACTGCGCGTGCCGCGCCCAGCGCGTGGCTAACGCCCGCGCTCGCCGCCTGCGCGACCGGGTGCCGCGCCGGTACACCGACCTCTCGTGGGATCGCCACCCGCTCACTCAGCTCGCCCGCGACCCCCTGAACGCGGGCTCGGTCAGCAAAGTCAAGCGCTTCTGCGCCGACATCACCACCAACCTCGCGGAGGGTCGGAGCCTGTGGCTGATGGGCCACACGGGCACAGGCAAGACAACGCTGGGGTACATGGTCGCGGCGAGCGCCGCCAACGCCCGCCACTCCGTGCTCAGCTTCAACGCCGTCGCGCTGCTGAACCGCATCAGGGCGACGTTCGACTCGGACAGCCGCGAGAAGGGTGGCGACGTGATCAGGGCACTCGCCGAAGTGGAGTTGCTGCACGTCGAGGATCTCCGCGTAGCACGCCCCACGGAGTGGGTGCTAGAGCAGCTGTACCTGATCGTCAACGCGCGCTACGAGGAGCAGCGCTCGATCGTCTTCACCTCGGACATCGACTCCGACGCGGACGGCCCGCTGGATCCGACCCCGCGGGAGCTGGCGGAGCATGTGGGCGCACGCACGTACTCGCGGCTGCTCGAGATGTGCGGCGACCCCGTGTTGATCATGGGCAGCGACAAACGGATCGACTACGACGTCGGAGGCACCCGTACGGTTGCGGAACCGACGACCGTAGGCGCGCAGCCGTGGGAGGACCTCCCCGCGCCGCTCACCCTCCCCTGAGCACCCGCGCGTGACGCGCGTCGAGGAAGCGGGCGCGGAGCACTTTGAAGAGCAGCGCGAACAGGCCGAGGTCGATCGCGAGCACGCCCACGAACAGCAGACGCGGCACCGAGGTGACCGCGGAGAGTCCGAACACGACCGCCGTGGTGAAGAGGAGCACGGGGATCAGCGCGAGCATCACCGTGTGCGAGCGGTAGCCGGAGCGGTGCTCACGCAGGGTCACCTCGATCGTGCCGAGCGCCACCGCGCCGATGCCCGCAAGCACCGCGGGACCACCGTCGGAGAAGCCGTGGCGCGACTTGGCGAACCCGATCGCGGCGCCAACCGCACCGGCGAGGATCAACACCTCCGACAGCGGTAGCGGGTGCCACGGCGCAGGCGGCCGCTCCCCGTAGGTGGGTGCAGTGGGTGACGTCCGCGGGCCGCCGCGAGGCTTCGTGCGTGAGGCGGGCGGAGTCGAGGCGCGCGCCCGCTTGCGGCCCGTGGCCCCGTCGCGCCCTGTAACGGCAACACCACCAGAATCCGTCGCGCCGTCGCGCCCAGTGACGGTAGGACCGTCGGAGTCCTGGGTGGCCTTACGCCCGGCACCGGCCGGCGCCCGCCTGGCGCCGGCGGGGCGACGCTTGCGGGAGCGAGCACGGGCCATGGGAAAATCGATCCTAGCGGCTATCTATGCTGGGTTTGTGTCCAGCAACCGCACGCCTGCGCCCGCCGCACCGACCGCGAGCACGTCCGCGGAGCGCTGATGCCCCGCGACGACACACTCGCGCCGCCCACCCCCCGCCCAGAGGGCATCTCCGGCAGCGCGCTGGCGGGCCCGTTCGGAGTCGGGGAGTACGCGGCGGCGCTGCGCGCGCGGCTGCGCGCGTTCGCGCGGGTGCAGCTCGTGGGCGAGCTCGCCGACCTACGCCCCTCCCGCGCACGGGTGTACTTCGAGCTGCGCGACGCTCACGGCGCGATCCCATGCGCAGCGTGGCGCGAGGACTGGGAGACGATGGTGCACCGCGCGGGTACGACAGTGCGAGAGGGGATGCAGGTGGTGGTGGCAGGCGGCTGCGACTACTACCCGGGCAGCGCGAGCGCCTCCCCGAGCTTCTCCTTCCACGTCAGTGACCTGCGCGTGGCAGGCGAGGGGGATCTGCTCGCACGGATCGACCGCCTGCGCAAGGTGCTCGCCGCCGAGGGCCTGCTGGAGCTCCAGCAGCGTCTGCCGCGGCCGCAGCTGCCGCACACCATCGGAGTGGTGACGGGCGAGGGAGGCAAGGCGCGCGACGACGTGCTCGCCGGCCTGCGCCGCCGCGGGTGGGCGGGCCGCGTGGTGTGGGGCTTCGCCCCCGTGCAGGACCGCCACGCCGCCCCGGCGATCACGCGCGCCCTGCAGGACCTCGCCGCGGTCGGCGCAGTGGACGTGGTGATCGTGGCCCGCGGCGGCGGTTCGCTGGCCGACCTCCTGTGCTTCTGCGACGAGACGCTGTGCCGCACGGTGGCTCTCCTGGGGGTGCCAGTGATCGCCTCCGTGGGCCACCACACCGACCGCACGCTGCTCGACGACGTGGCGGCGGTGAGCTGCTCGACCCCGACCCACGCCGCGGAGGAGGCGGTGGGAGTGGACTGCGTCCGCGCCCGCGCCCACCTGGGGCACACCGCGGCGCGCCTCCAGGACCACGGCCGCCGCGCGGTGCTCGGCCGGGCGCGCACGCTGGCGGCGCTCTCCCGCGCCCCCGCGGAGCAGGTGGCGCGCCAGCGCCGGCGCCTGCACCAGCAGCTGCGCGAGATCCGCGCCGCCGGGCGCCGGCGGGTGGCGGGCGAGCGAACGCTCACGCACCGCCGCGCGGAGGTGCTGGCGCGCCAGACCGACGCCGCCGTCGGCCACTGCCGCCGCCGCGGTCCCCGGGAGCTCGAGCGCCTCGCGCTGGCGCTCGCCGCCCACGACCCCCAGCGGACCCTGGAGCGGGGCTACGCGCTCGTGCAGGGCCCCGCGGGCGAGCCGCTCCCCACCGCCGCCCGGGCACGCACCCAGACCGAGGTGCGTCTGCGCTTCGCGGACGGGACGCTCGGCGCGCGGATCGCAGCGGACACGAGCGAGGAAGAGACCGCCGCGGTACAGGTCGAGGCGGGTCCGCGTGAGCACAGGACCGCCGCGCACGTCGAAGCTGACACGAGCGGGTCACCTTGAGCGAGGAGTCCCCCACGTCCACTCACCCGCAGCCGGCGAGTGGGACCCCCGCGCAAGAGCCCGCCTACGAGACGAACGTGGCGCGCGTGGAGGAGATCATCCACCGCCTTGACACAGGCGAAGCGAGCCTCGGCGAGACGCTCGAGCTGGTGCGCGAGGGCAAGGGGCTGATCGAGCGGTGCGCCGGCGAGCTGGAGGCAGTGGGCGGCGCCCTGGAGGAGCTGCGCCTGGAGGATCTGGTCGCTCGGCTGGAGAGTGAGGGCACGCCCAAGTGAGCACCTGGGAGCTCCTCGCAGACCTCGAGGTCGAGGTGGAGGGCTACGGGCTCGAGCTCCTGAGCGCGCGGGTGTCGAGCGAGTTCGAGCGCGCCTCGACCGTGATCCGCCTGCGGGGCAGAGGCGAGGAGGGGCTCGGGGAGGACGTCACCTACGACGCGGTGGACCACACGGCCCTGCTCGCCGACTTCCACACCGCGGGGCCGACGCTGCCGCTGGCGGGACGCTTCACGGTGGCCTCCTTCGCGGAGCGCCTACGGGGGCTGGAGCTCTTCCCCCAGCCCCCCCAGCGGGAGGTCTCGCGGCGCTACCGGCTGTGGGCGTACGAGTCGGCGGCGCTCGACCTCGCGCTGCGCCAGGCGGGGACGACGCTGCACGCCGTGCTCGACCGCAGGCCGGCGCCGGTGCGCTTCGTGGTGTCCCTACGCCTGGGCGAGCCACCCACGCTGGAGCCGCTGCGCCGGCGCCTGCACCTCGACCCGGGGCTGCGCTTCAAGCTCGACCCGACCACCTCGTGGGACGAGCAGCTCGTCGCGCAGCTCGCGGCGACGGGGGCGGTCGAGTCGGTGGACTTCAAGGCGTACTACTCCGGCTCGATCGTGGACCAGCCGGCCGACCCGGAGCTCTACCAGCGGGTCGTGGAGGCGCTGCCGCAGGCGTGGATCGAGGACCCCGCGCTCACCCCCGAGACCGACGCGGTGCTGGCGGCCCACCGTGAGCGCTTCTCGTGGGACGCCCCGATCCACTCGGTGGCCGACATCGAAGCGCTGCCGTACCCGCCACGGATGGTCAACATCAAGCCCTCGCGCCTAGGGGGCCTGCGCAACCTCGCGGACGCCTTCGACTACTGCGCCGCGCGGGGCATCGGCAACTATGGCGGCGGCCAGTTCGAGCTGGGGGTCGGCCGCGGGCAGATCCAGTACCTCGCCTCGCTGTTCCACGCCGATGCCCCCAACGACGTGGCGCCGAGCGGCTTCAACCTACCCGAGCCGCAGCCGGGCCTGCCGCACAGCCCGCTCCCCCCGGCGCCCTCCGCGACGGGCTTCCGCTGGGACTCCGCGGGCGCCTGAGGCCACGGCGGGCCCGCCACACAGCCCGACCCCCCAGCGCCCTCCGCGACGGGCTTCCGCCGGGACTCCGGGCGCCTGAGAGCGTCCGCCCACACGACCCTACCGCCGCAACTTCCGTCCCGCGGCTCGGTTGAGACCCCCAAAGTCGGTAACGTCCGGCGCCCGTCCGGCCCCTCGCATGGAAAGCACTCCTGCCAACAAGCGATCGACGACGTTCACGGCGGTAGCGGCAGCGCTCGCGCTGTTACTCCTGGCCCCCGCGGGGGCAGGGGCCGCTGAAGTCTCGGGGGGCACCGCCCCGCCGGGGACCTCGGGGACGCCGGGGACCGCGGGGAAGGGCACGCAGAGCGGAGGCAAGGCCCCCACCCAGAGCGGAGGCAAGGCGCCGGGCACCGCGACAGGGAAGTCCAAGCAGCCCGCGCCGAGCACGCCGAAGAAGCCCGCGACCAAGAGGACCAAGGCCCCCCCGCCGCCGGCGGTGGCGATCACGGCCGCGCAGTGCGTGCCGGCGAGCAACTGCTCCACCAAGCCCCACGAAGTCTCCACGCACGGCACGCTGCTGCTGCAGGGTCGGGGGCTGAAGAGCGGCCAAGCGGTGGCGTTCCCACACTCGTGGGACGCGCGCATCGCGAGCAACTCGCCGAGTGCGCACCTGCACCAGTCGAAGGAGGGCCTGGTGGTGACGGTGCCCGCCAGCGCGCACTCGGGGGAGATCGCGGTGGAGCTGGGCGGAGGACGACGGTCGCACACGTACGGCCCCATCAAGGTGGTGACCCACGCGCTGCTCCCGCCCGCGCCGAAGCCCCCACCCACGCCGGCGCCTGCGGCGCCAGTGAGCACCACCGCAACCACCGCGGCCGGGACGGCGTTCGCGGGCCAGGGCCAGTGGATCTGGTATCTGAGCGCCTCCGACGGAGGCTCCGTGGCGGCGATCGCAGCACAGGCGCACGCGGCGGGAGTCACCACGCTGTTCGTCAAGAGCTCCGACGGCTCGACCAACTACTGGAGCCAGTTCAGCAAACAGCTCGTGGAAGAAGTGCACGCGCAGGGCCTGCACGTGTGCGCGTGGCAGTACGTGTACGGGACCAACCCCGTGGGCGAGGCGGAACTGGGCGCACGGGCGGCGGCCGAAGGCGCGGACTGCCTGGTGATCGACGCGGAGTCCCAGTACGAAGGGCTGTACGGAGCGGCGCAGACGTACATCGCGACCCTGCGCGCGCACGTCGGCCCCGCGTACCCCATCGGGCTGGCGTCGTTCCCATACGTCTCCTACCACCCCTCGTTCCCCTACTCGGTCTTCCTCGGCCCGGGCGGCGCGCAGTTCAACGTGCCGCAGATGTACTGGCACGACATCGGCACCTCGGTGGCGAGCGTGTACGTGAACACGTTCGAACAGAACCTCATCTACGGCCGCCCGATCCTGCCGCTCGGCCAGACCTACGGGGGGGTGAGCTCCGCGGAAGTCGTCGCCTTCCGCTCGCTGGCGAGCGCCTACGGGGCGGCGGGGGAGTCCTTCTGGGACTGGCAGGAAACCTCGGGGTCGGGGTGGACGGCGCTGGCGGCCCCCCTCAACACGACCCTCACGGTGCCCCAGCCGGAGCTGACCTCGCCGCTGCTGCGTGAAGGCGCGAAGTCAGACCAGGTGCTGTGGCTGCAGGAGCACCTCGCGAGCGCGTACCCGGGCCAGCCGACGACGGGGATCTTCGAAGCGCAGACGGCGGCGAACCTCGAGCAGGTCCAGACCGCGCACGGCCTCCCCGCGACGGGGCAGACGGACGCAGCCACGTGGGGGTTCGTGCTGGAACTCCCGCCGGTGGCCGTGAACTGGACCGGCGGGGGGCCGAAAACCTAGAAAAGGTTCCGGCCGGTACATGTACCGACTCGCGCTATGCCGCCTACTCGGCATCCAGCCTCGCTGATCGGCGGCCGCGAGTCAGCCAGCTGGCCAGGCAGTTCATGCACTGCCTGGTGGCAGGGCCACATGTGGCCCTGCCCGGGACGGCCACATGTGGCCGTCCCCGGACCGTACATGTACGGTCCGGCCACCTGGCGCATGCGCCAGGTGGCCGAACTCAAAGTCAAGTCAGACCCGCTGGATCAACGTGCCCGTCCCAAGCCCGCCGCCGCAGCACATGGTGACGAAGCCGAGCTCCTTGTCGGAGCGCTCGAGCTCGTGCAGCAGCGTCGTGATCAGCCGCGCGCCGGTGGAGCCGAGCGGGTGCCCGAGCGCCATCGCGCCGCCGTTGACGTTGACGCGGTCCATGTCGGGCGAGTGCTCGCGCCGCCACGCGGCCACGACGGGGGCGAACGCCTCGTTGATCTCGAACAGGTCGATGTCGTCGATCGAGAGCCCGTTGCGCTCGAGGATCCTCGCTGTGGCAGGGATCGGGCCCTCTAGCATTTTCACGGGGTCGCAGCCAACGGTCGTCTGGTCGACGATCCGCGCGCGGGCGCGCAAGCCGAGGGAGGCGGCCTTCTCCGCCGACATCAGCAGCACCGCGGCAGCACCGTCGGAGATCTGCGAGGAGTTGCCGGCGGTGATCTTGCCGTCGGGCTTGAACGCAGGCTTCAGGTTGGCGAGCGCCTCAAGCGTTGTGTCAGGGCGGATGCCCTGGTCGGTGACAAACGTGTCGCCGTTGACCTGGAAAGGCACGATCTCGCGCTCGAAGCGACCCTCCTCGGTCGCCTGGTGGGCGAGCCGGTGCGAGCGCACCGCGAGCTCGTCTAGCTCCGAGCGCGGGATCTCCCACTGGTCGGCGATCATCTCCGCGCCGAGGCCCTGGCCGACGATGTTGTGCTTAGCCATCAACTCCGGGGTGAACGCGAAGCCGAACTCCTGCTGGGTCTGCATCCCCGCAGCGAACGGCAGGTGGCCCATGTGCTCGACGCCGCCGCCGATCATCGTGTCGTGCACGCCGGCGGCGATCAGCGCCGCGGAGAAGTTCACGGCCTGCTGGGCGGAGCCGCACTGGCGGTCCACGGTGGTGGCGGGGGTCTCGATCGGCAGGCCCTCCTGCAGCCAGGCGTTGCGGGCGATGTTGAAGGCCTGCTCGCCGAACTGCTGCACGCAGCCCGCGACGACGTCTTCGACCTCCGCCGCGTCGATGCCGGCGCGGGCGATGACCTCGGAGTAGCAGCGGCCGAGCAGCGCGTTGGGGTGGGTGTCCTTGTAGTAACCCTTCTCCTTGTGGCCACGCCCGATCGGGGTGCGCACGGCCTCGACGATGACGACCTCGCGGCCCTCTGGCTTTCTCATTGTGAAGTCCTCCGTAGTAGCGGGGTTGACGGCGGTACCGCGCAGCGCCTCCAACACATACTCTACCGCGTGACACGCCTAGATTGACTGGTCAGTCAACCAATTCTTGTCCCCCCGACCCGGGGGTGGGGGTGGGGGCCACCACTACAGAAGGAGCAGCCACCGTGGAGCAGCACACATGAACGAGCAGCGCCTGGCAGCCGTCGGCTCGGGAGCAGGCGTGTTCCGCCTCGCGGCACAGGAGGCGCGCGCATGAACGAGCACCTGGCAATCGTCGGCTCGGGAGCGATCGCGTGCGGCCTCGCCGCAACTGCTGCGCTGGCCGAACGGGGGACCGATAAGGGAGACACTCGCTCCGCTCGCATCCCCGAATCGGCCAGCGCCGAAGGCGAGTGTCTCCCCGCTTCGGTCGGCCCCGTCCTGCTGCTGGCCCGCTCGGTGAGCTCCGCGGAGCGCGCCCAGACCAGTGTCGACCAGACCCTGGCACGCCTGGCCGTGGAAGTCGATCCCGAGCACGTCCAGGTCGTGACCGATCCGGAGGAGCTCGCCGAGGCGACGTTCGTGGTGGAGGCGGTGGTGGAGGAGTACGCGGTCAAGGAGCGAGTGCACGCCGAACTGCTCGGGGTGCTGGGCGCGAACGCGGTGCTGGCAAGCACCACCTCCTCGCTGTCGATCGAGCGACTGGCGGCGGCCTCCGGCGTCCCCGAGCGCTTCGTGGGGCTGCACGTGTTCAACCCGGTGGCGCGCATGAAGCTGGTGGAGTTGGCGTTCCCCGCCGCAGCCACCGAGCAGACCCGGGAGCGGGCGCAGGCGCTGTGCGAGACGTTCGAGAAGACCCCCGTGGTCGTCCCCGACGTGCCCGGGTTCGTGGTCAACCGCTTGCTGTTCCCCTACCTCTTCAGCGCGGTGCGCCTGGTGGAAGAGACCGGGATGGAGCCGGCTGACGTGGACACGTGCATGAAGCTGGGAGCGGGCCACCCGATGGGGCCGCTCGCGCTGCTGGACCTGGTGGGCCTCGACGTGTCCAAAGCGATCGGGGAGACGCTCGGGGAGCGGGTACCGGAGCGCATCGAGCAGCTGGTCAGCGAGGGCGCGCTAGGGCGCAAGAGCGGGCGAGGCTTCCACGACTACTGAGAGGAACCGCCAGGAACTCGCCGACGCTCAGATCACACGAGCCCAGAGCCCACTTTGCGTAAGAATTTTCTTTGGGTGCTCCCGACTTTTAGGTTTGCTTCAGCAAGGAAGTGAATACTTACAAGCGCGACACAGTTCGCAACGCACACCCGCCTCCTCCCAGTGCACACGCTCCGGCCCGCTCCCCCCGCGGGCCGGACGTGTGCCTGGGGGGTTTTGCCTGCTAGCGAAACTGCTGCCGAGTCGCGCCCAACCGCTGCTGAGTCGTGGCGCCAGCAGCGTCGTGTTGCCTCGAAGGCCCTACGAGCCCGAAGGCCCCTACGAGCCGTTGGCCTCCCGCCGCTCGACCTCTCGCGGCGGCGGAGAGCGGCGCTCGCGGATGCGCACGGCCTCGATGCGGTTCTCGCGCACGGACTCCACGCGGATCGAGAAGGGGCCGGCGGTGACGGTGTCCCCACGACGGGGTAGGCGCCCGAGCTCGGCGAACACGAGGCCGCCGACGGAGTTGTAGGCGTCGGAGTCCACCGGTAGGGGCACACCGTAGTCGGCGAGGTCAGTGACGGCGACGTGGCCGCGCACGAACAGGTCCCCGTCGGGCAGCCGGCGCACCTCGCCGGCGGCGGGGTCGGTCTCGTCGGCGATCTCCCCGACAACCTCCTCGATGATGTCCTCGACGGTCACGATCCCGGCGACGCGTCCGTACTCGTCGACGACCACCGCAAGGGACGTGCGCTGGCGCTGCAGGTCGGCGAGGAGGTCGTCGAGCGGCTTGGTCTCGGGCACGATCGGCGCGTCGTGCACGACCTCCCGCAGCGAGCCGCTGGGTCCGTCGTCCATCAGCCGCCGAGCGAGGTCGGAGGCGTGCACGAGCCCGCGCACGCGGTCGCGGTCCTCGCCTTCGGTGACCACGAGCCGGGTGTGCCCGGAGGAGATGCAGAGCCGCAGCGCAGTCTCGACGTCCCGGGACACGTCGATGGTGACGACGGCGGGACTCGGGGTCATCACCTGTCGGGCCTCCTGCTCGTGGAGGTGAAAGACGCCGGTGAGCATCCCGGCCTCGCCGGGGTCGAGGTGCCCGCCGGCGTGCGACTCAGCGATCAGGCGCTTGAGCTCGTCGGGGGAGCCGCCCCCGGGTTCGCGGCTCATGTCGACCCCGAAGAGTCGCAGCAGGCGCGCGGAGATCGCGGTGACGACGCGGATCAGGGGACGGAAGAGGACGGAGAAGCCCTGCAGCGGCCGCGCGACACGGCGGGCGACGGGCTCGGCGCGGTCGATCGCGTAGAACTTGGGGACCATCTCGCCGAAGATGAGCTGCACGAAGATCACGACGGCGTAGGCGAGCACCACGGCGAGCGCCACGGTGACGTCGTGGGAGAGCCCGCCGCCGAAGGCGTCCTGGAGCGCGTGGGCAAGCGTGGGGGTGGCCAGGGCGCCGATCGCGATCGAGGTCATCGTGACGCCGAGCTGCACCGCGGAGATGTACTCGTTGATGTGCTCGTGCTGGCCGAGGGCGAGCGCCGCACCGCGCTGGCCCTCCTCGCGCATCACTTCCAGGCGCGCGCGGCGCGAGCGCACGAGGGCGTACTCGGCGATCACGAAGAACGCGTTGACGGCGACCAGCACGGCCGCGAGGATCAGCTTCAGCGCCGTCACTCGCGGTCGATCTGCAGGGCGAGCGCGAAGTCGGCCTCGGTGAGCCCACCCTGGGAGTGGGTGGAGAGCTCCAGGCGGACCTTGTTCCAGCCGTGCAGAAGGATGTCGGGGTGGTGGTTGGCGGCCTCTGCGAGTTCGGCGACGCGGTTGACGAAGGCGATCGCGGCGGAGAAGTCAGCGAGGGTCCACTCACGCACGATCGCGCTTCCATCGCGAGCCCATCCGCTGCCCGCGAGGCGTTGCTCGATCTCGTTCTCCGCAAGCAATGCCACTGCGTCAGACGATACCGGCAGCGGTCGACTGAGCGGCGGCGAGCGACCCCACGACCGCCACCACGGACAGCACGAGACAGGCGGCGAGCCCAAGCACGAGCGAGCGGCGGCCTTCGGTGAGGCGGAAGGAGAGGCCGGCCAGCGCGCCGCCGATCAGCCCGCCGATGTGGGCGCCGACGGAGATGTTGGGGACGGTGAAGCTGAACAGCAGGTTGAAGACGATCAGAAACCCGATGCCGGAGCGCATCACCGAGAGCCCCCGCGCGCGCAGCTCCACCGCGGCGGCGCCCATCAGACCGAAGACCGCCCCGGAGGCCCCGAGGCTGGGGGCACCAGTGGCCACCAGCGCCCCGCAGGAGCCGCAGAGCAGCGCAGTGAAGTAGATCGCAGCGAACCGCACCGAACCGATCGCGGGCTCGAGCATCTGGCCGAGCAGGTACAGCAGGTACATGTTGAAGCCGATGTGCAGCAGGTTGACGTGCAGGAAGGCACTCGTCACCAGGCGGTAGTACTGGTGGGCTTCGGAGATCCCGGCGCGGTAGAGCACGCCTTCGTTGACGACGGTGCCGTAGATGCCCGAGCCGCCGATCGTGAACTGGCCTTTCTCGGTCAGGAACGCAACCACGTTGACGGCGATCAGCGCGTAGGTCACGCGCGGCACGGCAGCCATGTCCCGCATCCGCACGACCCGGGTGCGCTGGGAGGCGCACTCGGGGCAGCGCATCCCCACCTGGGTGGGCGTCATGCAGTCGGGACAGATCGGCCGCCCGCAGGAGGAGCAGGAGACCGCGGTCTCGCGCGAGGGATGGCGGTAGCAGGTGGCCATGGGCGCAGGAGAGCGTACCTTGCCCGCGTCCAGATCCCCGACGGAGCCGCCTCAAATGGAGCCGACGATCACCGGCGTGCGCGTCGGTTTGAGGCTGCCCCCGAGGGGCTCGTCGGTGACGAGCACTTTGTTGACCCCGCGCAGGTCGCCGGGCACGCCGACCGAACCGTCGCCGGCGCGGGTGACCGAGAACAGCGCGTCGGTGGGTGCAGGCGCGGCGGTGCCGTGCTCGAGCCACACCTCGTAGATGCGCCCGGGCGGCGGGGCGGGCATCCCCACCACGACCAGCTCCAGGTGCGAGCCCACTTTGCGCAGCTCCGCCGTGGCGTGGTAGCCGGGGGCGACCACGGCCGCAGGGATCACCTGGGTCCGCTCGCTCGGTTCGCCTTTGAATGCGAGCGCCCCGATCAACAGCCCCACACCCACCGCAAGCGCGCCTGCCAGCGCCGGGACGAGCCGCCTGAGTGTTGAGGGCCCGCGCACCTGCGCCGAAGCCGCTCCGCCGGCCTCACGCCCCGCGACCTCACGCCCCGCGGCCTGACGCGCCGCAGCCTCGCGCGCGGCGGTGCCACGCAGGTCGGCCTCAGCGTGCGCGGTGCCCACGACCCGGGCGCGCAGGCTCTCGGGGACCGCGACGCGTGGCACGCCGAGGGCGAGCAGGTTGACCACGAGTTGCAGGTGGGCAACCTCCGTCCGGCAGGCCGGGCACTCGTCCAGGTGCACACGAAGGGTCGCGGCCTCAGGCTCGTCGAGCGCCCCCAGCACGTAGGCCGCGCACTCCGTCAGCCGTTCACAGTCCAGCTCGTGCGCGCGCGAGCTCACGAAAGCGCCCCTTCGGCCAGGAGTTGCGTGCGCATCTTCTGTAACCCAAGACGCATACGGCCCTTGATTGTTCCCACCGGAGTGTCGAGCATCGCGGCGATCTCGGAGTGGGTGAGCCCGCCGTAGTAGGCGAGCTCGATCACGCGACTCTGCTCGGGCGGCAGGTCCTCGAGCGCAGCGCGGACCTCGCGCGCTTCATCGCGGCGACCGACCTCCTGGTCGGTGCGCTCCGCCGCCTCGAGCTGCTCGTCGATGCCCTCGTCGGAGACCCGGCCGCGGTCCTGAACCACCCCCCGGCGCAACGCGTCGATCGCGCGGTGGTGGACGATCCCCAGCACCCACGTGCGCACGCTCCCACGCAGGGGGTCGTAGCTCGCAGCGCCGCGCCACAGCGAGAGGAACGCCTCCTGGACCACGTCTTCGGCGATCGCCCGCCGGCCACACATACGGAAGGCGAGCGCGCACGCCGCCTCGGTGTGGCGCTCGTAGACGATCGTGAAAGCTGCCGAGTCGTCCTCGCCCACGAGTTGCATGAGCTCCTCGTCGGCGAGCATCCGCAAAATGGCCGAGGCGGCCTCCGCGGAGCGCTTGTAGCGGGCTACGTTGGACATCGACATTTACTGGTGCCAGTGCCACAGATCAGGGTGTCCGCGGCTGACGCATCCGAGTCAACCACTTCCGTCGGATGAACTTAACCGAATACCAGAATAGTTCAGTGCGTGTCGGGCCGCTGCGGCGAAGCGGCGGCCTCGCCGGCGGGCCCGAGCCGCCCTCGGCGGCGAGCACGCAGCGCCACAAGCGCGAGTCCGGCGGTGCCGCCCACCACGAGCGCAGCCGCCGGCCGCACCCAGTTGCGGGGGTCGCGCATAGCCGAAAGCTCCCAGCCCTCCAGCTCCTCGGCAGCTAGCACGGTGAGGCTCGTGAGGGTCTCCTCCATCCTGCCCATCAGGTCGGCGGGCGGCTCGACTGGAGCGAGCGCCCGCCGCAGCAGGCTCTCCAGGTTGGGTGCGGCGTCGTTCATGAGACCTCTCTCACCGCGTCTCTCCGTCCCCGTCGGGGGGCTCCGCGACGAGCCCCTCCAGCTGCTTGATGGCGCGGTGCAGGAGCACCTTCGTGGCGCCGTCGGAGCGCCCGAGCGCACGGGCGATCTCGCGGTTGTCCATGCCCAGGGCGAAGCGCATGATCAGCGCCTCGCGACGGTCCTCCGGCAGCAGGCGCACCCCCGCGAGCACGCGGCTCAGCTCGTCGCGGTCCTCCACCAGATCCTCGGTGGTGTGGGGTGCGCTCAGCACAGTGGTGTCCTCGATCGAGGAGGTCGGGCGGCGCGAGCGGTCGCGGTAGAGGTTCGCGGCGAGGTTGTGCGCGATCCGGATCAGCCACGGCCGCAGGGGACGCCCCCGAGACTCGCGCTGGGCGCGCTCGAAGTGGCGGTAGGCCTGCAGGAAGGTCTGCTCTGTCAGGTCCTCCGCGTCGTGGTGGTTGCCCACGCGGTAGTACGCGTAGCTGTAGACGTCGCGCAGGTGGGTGCGGTACAGCTCCGAGAACTCCTCGTCGAGCTGGGCCTTCGGCTTCGTACCCACAGGGTCGCGCAGCCGGTCGGGGTCCTCCTCGCCAGTTGCTTGCTCGGCCACCCATAGCACCCTACCCCCGAGCCGCTGAGGACCGCGCTCGCGCAGGCTCGTGGCGGCTCGAGGGCGCACCCCCGAGCCACTCCCACTGCAGGTTGACGCACGCCCAGATGCGCTCGGTCACAGCGGCTGCCAACGCAGGTGAGGGGCTCGTGGGCACGGTGGGAAAGCGCAGCGGCGTCCCACAGCGGATGCTGACCCTGCGGGGGCGCACTCGCCACCCGCGGCGCACGTCCTCGGTACCGATCACCGCGACCGGCACCACGGGCGCGCCGGTTTCAAGCGCCAGACGCCCGACGCCGCGGCGTGGAGCGCCGAGGGGACCGGGGCGCACACGGGTGCCCTCGGGGAAGATCACCACGCAGTCGCCCCGGGCGAGGATCTCGCGAGCGGTGGCGATCGCGTCCTCGTCGCCGCGGCCGCGATCGATCGGAAAGGCGCCGAGGGCGCTCAGTAGCCACGCCTGCCAGGGGTTGCGGAAGAGCTCTCGCTTGGCCACGTAGTAGACGGGGCGGCGGGTGAGGGTCCCGATCACGAAGGGGTCCAAAAAGCTGCGGTGGTTGGCGGCGAGCAGCAGCGGCCCGGAGCGCGGGAGGTGCGCGGAGCCGATGCGCCGCAGGCGGAAGTACACGAGGAAGGCCGGCACCAGCACGAGCCGAACCGCCCAGTAGAAGACGGAGTTCACGCCGCGCTCGAGGGCGCGCGCGCGAAAGCGCTCCAGATGCTCACGCCTGTCGCAGCCCATACAAGCTGGATACCCGCAGGCGCGTGGGCCGTTACAGTGGGAGGCGATGCCGATCGACCGTGCAAGGACGATTCGCGGGGCCCTCGCCGGCGCGCTGGCGGCGGGCGTGTGGGCAGCGCAGGTGCCGCTGGACAAGCGCGTGTTCGGCGCGGGCTTCGACGACGTGGAGTTGCTGGGCAAGGCTGTCACCCGCGGTCGGGCGTGGCCCCTCGTGGGGTGGATCCTGCACTTGCAGAACGGGGCTCTGTTCGGAGCGGTGTACGCCAACGTCGCCCCCCACACGCCGCTGCCCTCGTGGGCGCGAGGGCCGGCGGCTGGGCTGGCGGAGAACTTCACCGCGTGGCCCCTCGTGGCGCTAACCGACCGCGCGCACCCCGCGCGTGAGGAACTGCCCGCGGCATTCGCCAACCCGCGGGCACTGGCGCAGTCGACGTGGCGCCACCTGCTGTTCGGGGTGGTGTTGGGTGAGCTCGAGCGCCGCATGAACGCCGACGACCGCGCCGAGGTTCCGGACTACTCTCACCTGGTCTCCACCAACGGTCACGGCCGCGCCGAGCACCTCGCGGCGACTGGTTGAGCGGGCGCTCGCCACTGGCCTGCTCAGAACAGGCGCCCCTGGGAGGCGCGTGGTTCGCTGGACGGGCCGCTCGGCGCTGAGGGGAGCCCCCTCCAGCGTCCGCCCGCACCACCCGCACCCCGCCGACGCACCAGTCCCGCCAGGCGCTCGCGCTCCTCGCGGGGGGCGTAGGCGCCGCGGCGGTACAGCTCCTCGTAGCGCACCACCAGCTCGGGGCACCGCGTCTGCAGCCACTGCATGAAGACGCCCCGCACCTCGCCGCGCAGGTGCAGCGCCACTCCCCCGAGACTCTGCGCGCCCGCGTCGATCGCGCCTTGCAGCAGCGGCTCGAGCTGGTGGGGGGAGTCGTTGATCCCCGGCATCAGCGGCGCGATCAGCACCCCCGTCGGGATGCCCGCGCGGTTCAGCTCCGCCACCGCCTCCAGGCGCGCACGTGGGTGGGGGGTGTGCGGCTCGGTCGCACGCCACGCCCGCTCGTCGAGCGTAGGGATCGACAGGCTCGCGCTGATCGTGGTCCGCTGCGCGATCTCGCACATCAACCCCAGGTCCCGCAGCAGCAGCGGCGACTTGGTCAGCACAGAACAGGGATTGCCCGCCCCGCCGGCCGCGTCGCGCAGCGCCTCCCAGATGCCCTCCATCAGCCGGTAGCGACCCTCCACCCACTGGTAGGGGTCGGTGTTGGTGCCGAGCGCTACGTGCTCCCCCCGCCACGACGGGCGCGCGAGCTCCGCGCGCAGGACCTCCGGTGCGTTCACCTTGACCACGATCTCCCGCTCGAAGTCCCGCCCCGCGTCGAAGCCGAGGTACGTGTGCGTCGGCCGCGCAAAGCAGTACACGCACGCGTGGCTGCACCCCCTGTAGGGGTTGATCGTCCACCGAAACGGCATCCGCGAGCGCCCCGGCACACGGTTGAGCACCGAACGCGCCCGCACCTCGTAGAAGCGCATGTCAAGCGCCTCCGGCGCCTCGAAGCGCCGCACCACCGCCTCCTCCCGGTAGCCCGGCAGGCGCCGCTGCTGGCCGATCTCCGATCGGTCCGCGTCGCGGGTCAGGTTGCTCCAGCGCACGAACGTATGTTCGCAGTCGAGGTGGACGGGTGCGCCGCCGCTCGGTGCGACAACGCCAGACTTCCCGTCCCGCGCCCCAGCTCCGGAAGGCCGCGTCGGTGGCGTCCGTACTGGCGCAGCCGCAAAAGGCGGCTGTCAAGGTCCCAGATCCCGTGGGAGAATCCCGCGGTGCCCACTCGGCTGAAGTACGTCAACCCCAACCGCCCGCGCAGCTCGTTCAGCCGCGCGTACGCCTCGTTTTCCGCCACCCGCCTGGGACGGCTCATCTCCGCCAAGGTCGTGTGGAAGATCGATCCGCATCTGCTGCGGGCGACCCGGGGCCGCTTCGGACTGGGCCTCGTCCTCCCCACCGCCCTGCTCGAGACCCGGGGCGCCAAGAGCAGCGCGGCACGAAGCAACGCGGTCATCTACTTTCACGACGAAGACAGGGTCACGATCGTCGCATCGAGGGCCGGGGACAGGCGACACCCGGCGTGGTTTCACAACCTTCGGGCCCATCCCAACGTCACGTTCGGCGGCGTCCCGATGCGAGCGACGGTGGTAAGCGACGAAGCCGAGCGCAACAGGCTCTGGGTGCTCGCCGACCGCGTGTTTGCACCCTACGCGACGTACCGTCGAGAAGCGGCGAGGGCGAACCGGACGATCCCGATCGTCCAGCTCACCGCGCGTGAGCCGGACGCCGCCGCGTAGTCCTACTCGCTCGCGAGCGCGCTCAGCACGTCAAGGCGCGCGGCGCGCCGCGCAGGGGCCTGGGCGGCTAGTAGGCCGGCAAGCGCGGCGGCGATCAGCAGCACGATCAGCGTGAGCACCGGGATCGAGAGCACGTAGCCCGAGCCCGACAGCGCGAAGGTCGTGACGAGGATCGCACCCACGACCCCGATCACCAGCCCGAGGATGCCGCCGATCAGCGCGGTGATCAGCGACTCGTAGCGGATCAGCTGGCGGATCTGACGGCGGGAGGTGCCGATCGCGCGCATCATCCCCAGCTCGCGGGTGCGCTCGTAGATCGAGAGCACGAGGGTGTTGACGATGCCGAACAGCGACACGACCACCGACAGCGCGAGGAGCACGTAGACGAGCAGCAGGAGCTTGTTGACTTTGCTGTTCTGTTCGCTGGTGTACTGCGCCGCGGTCTGGGCGTGAGTCTGCGGGAAGCTGTGGCGCAGCAGCGTGTCGATGGCGCCATTCACCGCGGCGCCGTCCGTGCCGGGGGCGTAGGCGACGAAGTTCACCCCGTCTTCGCGCTGCCCAAACGCCGCGCGCGCCAGCGAGCGCGAGATCGTGATGTTGGAGAGCAGGCCGATCACTTCTTCCTTCACCACGCCCGCGATCGTCAACGTCACCCTGTGCCTGGAGGGCGTCAGCACCGACAGGCGCTGCCTCACGCGCAGGTGGTGGGCGCTCGCGAACTTCTTCGAGACGATCGTGCCCGCCTGCCCGAGCGCCGCGAGCGTCGCCGCCGAGCCGTGTTCCCATTCGATCTTGTACATCCTCCCGAACGATTCAGGTTCGATCGCGGTCACGCGACTTTCTTCGTCGATCACCGGCGCGCCCGGTTGCGCGAGGTCGCGCACCCTGCCCTGCGTGAAGGCGATCGCGGTGACCACCCCCACGCCGTGGATCGTCCTGAGTGCCGGCGCCACCGCCGCCGGGAGGCCCTGCCCGCTCTCGGAGTTCTGCACGATCAGGTTGCCGGCGAAGGAGCGGCTGACCGCGCGGTCGATCGTGGCGTTGGTGCCGGCGGCGAGCACCGAGATGAAGGCGACCAACCCCAGCCCGACGGTCAGCGCGAGTGCGGTCACGAGCGTGCGGCCGGGCTGGCGTACCGAGTTCTCGCGCGCGAGGCGCGCGGTAATCCCGCGCCAGCTCACCAACCAGCCGATCGCGCCGGCGAGCGCCGGCACCACGCGGTAGTGACGCGGCGGGCGCTCGCCCTCGCGCCGCAACCGCGCCCACAGCCTGGCCGCACGCAGGCACCACGCGATCGCCAGCACCGGGAACACGACGTGCCCGCCCGAGAGCGCTCCGAGCGCGAAGATCACGACCAGCCCGATTACGAAGCGCACGATCAGCGTCCGCCGGGTCGGCAGCGGCCGGGGCGGGATCTGCACGCCCTCACGCATCGCCGCGATCGGTGGCACGCGCGTGGCCCGCAGCGCCGGGAAGAAACCCGCGAGCACCGTGACGACGATGCCCACGCTGAGCGAGACGATCACGGTGCGCGCCTCCAGCACCGTGCCGTTGTCCGGCAGGTCGGCGCCGAACGCCTTGAACAGCCCGTCGAGCGCCGGCGCCAGGGCGATCCCGCCGAACAGCCCGATCACCGCTCCGACGACGCCCAGCAGGAGGCCTTCCTCGATGACCGCGCGCATGAGCTGCCCGCGCGAGGCGCCGAGCGTGCGCAGCAGACCGAACTCGCGCGTGCGCTGGGCGACGGTGATCGAGATGGTGTTGAAGATGATGAACGCGCCAACGACGAGTGCGACGTAGGCGAAGATCAACAGGAAGGTGCGCAGGAAGCCGAGTTTTTCTTCGAGTTCGGAGGTCTGGTTGGTGGCTTCTTCGGCCCCGGTGCGCACCTTCAGCGTCGCCGGCAGGGCGGCGCGGACGCGGGCGGCGAGCTCCTCGGGCGCGATGCCGGGGCTGGCGGCGACGTTGACGCTGTCGTATGCGCCCGGTTCGCCGGCGACGTACTGTGCCTGGCTGGGGATCAGGAGCGCGACGGTCGTGCCGCCGAAGGATTCGCTGCCCGCGAACTTCGCGATGCCGGCGATCGTGTAGCGGCGCGCCGGCGAGCGGCCCGCGATCACGATCTGCTGGCCGAGCCGCAGATGGTTGCGCGTGGCGCTCGCCTGGTCGATTGCGACCTCGTCGGCGGCGCGCGGCAGCTGGCCCTGCGCCGCGGTGAACGCCTCGAAGCGCGGCGGCTGCAGGGCATCGACGCTCCCCGGCGCCCCGCCGCTGGTGAGCCGTTTGCCGCTGGTCGTGAGCAGCGCCGCCTGGCTGGAGATGCTGCCCGAGGCCGCCGCCACGCCGGGCACCGCGCGCACGCGGGCGAGCGTCGCCCCGTTCAGCGCGGACGCTTCCGAGCCGCCGAGCGTTTCCTTTTCGGTGACGACCACCGCCTTGTTGGCGTAGGCGGTAGCGAAGACTTCCGCGAAGGCACCGTTGATCGTGTCGGTGAGGATGTAGGTGCCGGCCATCAGTGCCACGCCGAGCGCGATCGCGACGGCTGTCAGCAGCACGCGCAGCTTGCGCTGCACGAAGCCGCGCAGCACCAGCTTGAGCATCAGCGGCGACCCCGGCGCGTCGGGCCGTGGCGACCCCAGACCGTCCCCGCACCGCCGCCTCGGACCAGGGACCCGGCGCAGCCCCGAACCATCAGCCCACGGCCTTCATCAGGTCGAGCGCCTGCTCGGCGCTCGCCGCCTCGCCGTCGTGCACGAGCCCGCCGTCGGCCAGCACCAGCAGGCGGTCGGCGAACGACGCCGCGTGGGCGTCGTGGGTGACCATCACGACCGTCTGGCCAAAGTCGTCGACCGCGTGGCGCAGCAGCGCCAGGACGTCGCCGGAGGACTTCGAGTCGAGGTTGCCCGAGGGCTCGTCGGCGAACACGACCGCGGGGCGCGAGATCAGCGCGCGCGCCACCGCCACGCGCTGCTGCTGGCCGCCGGAGAGCTCCGCGGGACGGTGGCCGAGCCGGTCGCGGATGCCGACCGTGTCGACGAGCCGGTCGAACCACTCGTGGTCGACCTCGCGCCCGGCGATCGACAGCGGCAGCAGGATGTTCTCCTCGGCGCTGAGCACCGGCAACAGGTTGAACGTCTGGAAGATGAAGCCGATGCGGTCGCGGCGCAGCTGCGTCAGCGCGCGGTCGTCCAGCGCGGTCAGCTCCACGCCGCCGACGCTGACCGTCCCCGAGGTCGGGCGGTCGAGACCCGCGAGCAGGTGCATCAGTGTCGACTTGCCCGACCCCGACGGGCCCATGATCGCCGCGAAGCGCCCAGTCGGGAAGTCCACCGTCACCCCGGCCAGCGCGTCCACCGCCGCCTCGCCCTCGCCGTAGCGACGACGCAGGTCCCGCGCCTGCACGATCGTCTCCAGAGCCCCGCCTGACCGGAAGGAGCTCGGCGGGGGGTTCGTAGAGACATGTCGGTTCGTGGACATGCGCCTCGACATGCTAGGCGCCCGCACGCCAGTTGCCCTCACCAGGGCCGACGTTCGCGAGAGTGACGAGCACGCGACCAACTCGTGAGACGCTCCGTACGCGCGGGATCGCTACGCCGAGGGTGTGGGCGATTCCTACGCCGGGATGTGGGCGATTCGTGAAGTGGACCCGCTTCGGCGCTTGGGCGCGGTACGGGCGTGCTTCCGCGGTACGGGCGTCCTTTAAGAGTCAAAGCGACCGCATCGCGAGCGGTAGCATTGGGGATTCGACGTCGAACCGCCAGGAGGAGACATGCCCCGCTACATGATCGAGAGGGTCTGGAATTCGATGCAGGAGGAGGAGCTGGCGGCGAAGGGCCAGCTCTCGAAGCGCATCCTGACGGAGGATCGGCAGTTCTCCCAGATCGTGTGGGAGCACAGTCACATAGTCATGGACGAGGACGGTCAGCTGAAGTCCTTCTGCGTCTACTCCTCGCCCAGCACGGAGCTCATACGGGAGCACGCCGAGCTCCTCGGCGACCACAAGGTCACGGGGATCTACGAGATCGGCGGCGACGTCTCCCCCGCAGACTTCAACTGATCCCTCGAAGCGACGTCGAAGCTTGCGTGCCATTCCGCCTGCACCGCGATGGCCCGGCGCAGCCGTGCCCGCCGGCGGCGAGCCCCATCGCTCTCCGGGATCAGCTCGAGCGCCTGGTTGCACAGCTCGACGGCCTCGCGCGACGCCCAGCCCCTGCCGGCCTGGTCTGCCGCGATGAGCAGGTAGTCGGCGGCGCTGGCGCCCTCGCCAGCCTCGCGCCAGTGGTGAGCGAGGATCGCCGCGTAGGCGGTCGGGTCTCCCGCCGCGTGCTCGACGAAGCGGGCAACCACCGCGTGGCGCTCGCGGCGGGCGGTCTTGGGCAAGGTCGCGTAGGCGACCTCGCGGACCAGCCCGTGCTTGAAGATCAGCTCCTGGTCGCCGGCGATCCGCGATGACGGGCTGCGGCGGATCAGGTCGCGGCGCTCGAGCGACTGCAACGTATCCGCGAGGGAGCCGTCGCCGCCGAGCGCCTGCAGGCTGCCCAACCAGAAGAAGTCGCCGACCACGGACGCGTCGAGGATCACCTGCCGCTCGGGCGCAGAGAGCTGGTCAACCCGCGCAGCGATGATCGCCTTGAGGTTTGCCGGGAGCCCGCCGGCACCCGCGGCGCCGCCCTCCGAAAGCCACGCGACCAGTTCCTCGATGAACAGCGGGTTGCCGCCCGCCGCCTCGTCCACGCGCCTGGCGAGCGCCTCCTGGTCGACCGCGCGGGCCAGCAGTTGGCGCACCAGCTCGTGCGCGCAGGAATCGGTGAGAGCCTGAACCTGCACGGTGACGTTGGTCGGAAGCCGCGCCCAGGTCGGTCGTGCGTCGAGGAACTCCGACCGGGCGATCGCGAGCAGGAGCAGCGGCACTCCCGCAAGGCGTACCGAGAGCGCCTCGACGAGCTCTACGAGGCTGTCGTCGGCCCAGTGCAGATCCTCGAGCACCACCAGCGTGGGCTGCTCGCGGGCCAGCACCTCGAGGAATCGCTGGGCGGCGGCAAACAGAGCATGCCGGTCCTCGACCGTGTCCTCGGCGAGGCGGGCGAGGATCGAAAGACGGGTCGCAACCTCGTGCGCTTCGGAGGACGGCAGCAGCGACGCCGTGCGCTCGCCGAGCTTGCGAGCGGCCTCGTCAGCCGAGTCGGTCGCGAAGATTCCACACGCCTCCCTGACGATCGCTCCAAACGCCCAGTACGCGGCCGGTTCTCCATACGGGAGCGGGCGGCCGTGCAGGGTCCGTCCCCCGCTTGCCTGCACTCGCGCGGCGAACTCCCGCGTCAACCGCGTCTTGCCGATCCCCGGGGGACCCACCAGCGTGACGAGCTGCGGATGGAGCTCGCCCGAGGTTCGCACCCACGCCCGCGTCAGCAGCTCGAGCTCCGCGTCCCGGCCGATGAACGGCGCCGCGGAGAGCGGACGGTCCGCCGGAGCCGACGTGACTGCACGAGCGAGCCACACACGCAGCGGCGCCTCCTTGCCCTTCGCGATGACCGTCTCCATCGCCTCACACGCGATCGCGTGCGCACAGGCGGCGTGGGTCGCCTCGCCGAGCAGCACTCCCTCCGGCGGAGCGGCAGCCTGCAACCTCGCGGCGGTGTTGACCGCGTCCCCCATCACCGTGAGCTCCCGCCGGCCGTCCGGGCCCACTGGAGCGAAGATGACCTCTCCCGTGTTGACGCCGATGCGGACGCGGAGTCCGCCGAAGAGCGCGGCCTCCTCGGACGCGCGGCGCTGGATCTCCAGGGCCGCGCGCACCGCCCGCTCAGAGTCGTCCTCGTGGGCGACCGGCGCTCCGAACACCGCCATCAGCGCGTCGCCGACGATCTTATCCACGGTGCCGCCGAACCGCTCGACGACCACCCCCATCTCGCCCGTGCAGCGGTCGACCATCGACCGGATCTCCTCTGGGTCGGTGCGCTCCGACAGCGCCGTGAACCCCGACAGATCGGCGAACATGACGGTCACCCATCGCCGCTCCCCATCGACGCGCTCGGCGGAGCCCGAGGACGACGCGCCCCCGGCGTCGCATGCGGTGCCACACGCTCCACAGAAGCGAAAGCCCGGCGGATTGTCCTCGCCGCATGCCGCGCACGTCTGGGTGAGGGCAGCCCCGCAGTGGCCACAGAAGCGCTGCGCGGCGTCGTTGACCTCACCGCAGGCGGAGCAGCGGGCCGTCCCAGCCAAGGCTAACTCCCCCGCGGGGCGTCAGCCTGAGAGTGCGAGTCCACTTCGCGTGGTGAAGAGGTGCGCGGGGAGCCCATCGTGCGACCAGGGTGCCTGCTAGGCGTACATGTCCGCGGAGATGCGGTTGACCTCGACCACCGAGTCGGCGGGGATGCCGACGCGCCTGGCGGCGGCGACGATCATGTCGGGCGAGGGAGCCTCGTAGAGGCAGTAGGCGCGACGCCGGTCGGCGCTGAGGAACGAGAACAGCCAGCGCACGCCCTCGTCGGCATTGACCTCCTCGATCAGCTTGACGTCGTCGCTCGTGAGGTCGAGCTGTTCAGCGAACGCGCGCTCGATCACGTACATCGGCATGGAGAGGATGCTACCGCTCGCTCAGTTCTGCGCAAGACCGCGCCGGTAGGCGTACGCCGTCGCCTCGGTACGGTTCGCACACGCGGTCTTGCGGAGAATGCTGCGCACGTGGTTCGCGGCGGTGTGCTCGCTGATGAACAGCGTGGCCCCGATCTCACGGTTCGAGAGGCCGCGGGCCACCAGCCGCAGCACCTCGAGCTCGCGGCCGGAGAGGCCGTCCGGCAGCGGCGCGCTCGAAGCCGGCGCCAGGGCTCGGACGCGTGCGAGCAATGCGGGTAGCCCCACGGTCTCGGCGAGCGCGGCGGCTTCGACGAGCAACGGCTCCCCGCGCTCGGTATCTCCCAGGCCAACCAGCAGGCGTCCGTACTCGTAGGCGGTGTGCGCGAGCCACGTGCTCGCGCCGAGCTGCCGATTGAGTTGCAGGGCCACCTCGAAGTGGCGGGTGGCGCCGTTGACGTCGCCAAGCGTCGCGGCGAGCACTCCCAGGTAGCGGTCGGCGGCGCCGTAGCAGGCGACGCCGTGGCCGATCATGACGGTCGTGCCGCCGAGTGGCGCGAGCGCCGGGTAGACGAGCGCGGCGACCCCCTCGTGTGCGACGGCGCCGGCGGCATCGGCGAGGTAGGTGAGCGAGGCGAGCCACAGCCCCTCGCGCAGCGGCTCGAGTCCCTCGGTCTGCACGCGATCGAGCTCGCGGCGGACCTGGTCCTCCATGGCGAGCTCGGCGAGCATCGCCACGAGACCCGGCCGCCACGCTCCGCCTTCGCGCTCGCCCGCTGCCAGGACGCGCATCACCGGGGCGAGCTCGGCGAGGCGGCCCTGCTCGCGCCGCACCCCGAACATCTGGATGCCGTAGACCCCCGAGGCGTCGCGGCCGACGAGCAGCCGGCCCCACTCGCGTGAGCGCTCCGCGGCCGTCTCGGCCTCCGCGAGCTCGCCCTGAAGCAGCGCCAGCGCCGAGCGGAAGTGCTCGGCGACGTGGAGGATGAAAGGCTGGCGCGTGTGCCGCGCCATGTCGAGGGCGAGCGCCAGCTCCTCGCGCGCGGGCGCGATCTCGCCAAGCGCCATCCGCACGCAGAACCGCCACTGCGTAGCTTCCGCCTGGCCCTCGACGTCGCCCATCGCTTCAGCGAGCTCACGGGCTTCGCCGAGCATCTGGAGGACCTCCGGGAAGCCCGTGCGCGCGCTCGCCCAGTAGACCCCCATGAGCGCCGTCGCCAGCCCCGGCCGATCGTCGATCCGGCGTGCCATCGCGATCGCCTCCGCGCGTACGAGGGCGGCCCGGTCGGAATCGCCCTCGTACTCCAGCGCGCGTGCGAGGCTCGCGAGCAGGCCGACGCGGAGCGTGGAGTCCGTCGGCGCGAGCACGGCCGAGGCTTCCTGGAGGAGCTCGCGAGCGCCCTCGTCGGTGAGTCCCGGCCGCCAGCAGGTCGTCTCGAACCCGATCGCCGCGCGGGCGAGCAGCTCTCCTTCCTCGAGGTCCCGTGCGATCTCGCCCGCGCGGCGGAAGGCCTGCAGCGAGTCGAGTGAGCGGCCGCCACGGAACAGCGCCGTGCCCAAGTCGAGCAGGACCTCGGCGCGCCGGCGCTCGTCTGCCACCCCCATCTCCAGGGCCGTACGCAGGCGGTCGGTTGCCTCGTCGTAGGCCAGCGCGGTCGATGCCGCGTCCGCGGCGAGGAGGTTGTAGTACACCGCTCGGGCCGCTCCACCGATCGGCGCCGCCGCCGCAAAGTGATGGGCCAAGCCCGCGAGCCGGCGTCCCTGCCGCGACCCCTCGACACTCTCCAGCGCCTCGGCGATGCGCAGGTGAAGCTCAGCTCGGCGCAGCACGCTCAGCCGGTCGTACAGCGCGCGGCGCACGAGCTCGTGCGTGAAGCGGTACGCCAGCGCGGGGAACGCCAACTCCTCGATCAACCCACTGCGCATCGCCGGTTCCAGCGCGCCGATCCGCGCGAACTCGGCGGGCGCCGCGCGGCGCAGGACGTCGAGCTCGAACTCGGGGCCGGCGACGGCAGCCAGCTCCAGCAGGTCTCTGCTCGCCGGATCGAGCCTGCCGATGCGCTGGCTGACGACCTCGCGGACACTCTGAGGCGTCGCGATCTCTCGCAGCGGTGCGGTCAACCGGAGGGTGCCGTCCTCGATCGCAAACGCGTCCGTCTCGACGAGCGCCCGCCAGAGCTCGCAGAGCAGGAAGGCGTTGCCCTCGGTGAGATCGCGCAGCGCACGGGAGAGCTCGGGCTCGGCGGGATCGATCTCGGCACTGCCGGCGCGGCGCACGAACTCCTCGACCTCCTCCTTGCTGAGGCCGCCCAGGCGCAGGCGAACGACGTGCTCCGAGCGGCGCAGGTCGGCGAGCACGTCGGCGAGCGTGCCCGGGATGTCGGCCTCGGAGTCTCGGAAGGTTGCGAGCACGAGCACACGGGCCTCGCTGCTCGTGCGGGCGAGGTGGCGCAGGAGGACGAGCGTCGGTGCATCCGCCCAGTGCGCGTCCTCGAGCACGAGCAGCAGCGGCTGGCGGCGACCGGCTCCGGCGAGCACGTCGCTCACGGCTGTGTGCAGGCGGTGGCGCTCGGTGTCGGGGTCGGCGGCGATCGGCGCCGGCAGTCCACCGACGCGGGCGGGCAGGTCGGGAAGCAGCCGGGCCAGCTCTCCGCCCGCGCTGCCGAGGTCTGCACGGAGCAGGTCGGGGTCGGTGCTGTGGACGAGCTGGTCGAGCGCCTCGGCGAAGGGACGGTAGGGCGTGTGGACCACAGCGTCGCAGGCGCCGTAGAGCACGAGCACTCCCTCGGTGGCGAGCGCCTGCGCCAGCTCCCGCACAAGGCGGCTCTTGCCCGATCCGGCCTCGCCGCCCAGCAGCGCGAGCCGACCACGCTCCCCAGCCTCGCGTGGAGCGAGCGCCCGCAGCGCCGCGAGCTCCGCCGAGCGCCCGACGAACGGGGAGGACGGCGGGAGTCGTAGTGGGCCTGGAAGCTGTTGCACGGGCAGGGCGCTAGTCAGATCTGATTATCGCTCTCCGGAGGGCCATGCTAAGGAGTCGGCGAACTGTGTCAATCCAGGTCATGACAGCGAGTGCTGACCCGGGTACCGTCGTCGGTGCGATCGGGAGCGAGTCGAGGTGGAGCGTTCCCAGGCCAACTGGATATGCGATCGGGAGCCCAGTTCTCGGGCGCCAGCGAGTAGAACGAAAGGGAGGCCGTATGAGCACCACCGACGTGTCACAGGCAGCACGAGCAGAGCTCGGGGCAAAATTCGCGGGCGAGTTGGTCGGTCCCGCCGACCCGGGCTACGACCAGGCGCGCGCGGTCTACAACGCGATGATCGACCGCCGACCTGCCCTGATCGCCCGCTGCGCCAGCACTGCGGACGTGGCCGAGACGGTCTCCTTCGCACGCCGCCACGACCTGCTGCTCGCCGTTCGCGGCGGCGGCCACAACGGCGCCGGATTGGGGGTCTGCGACGACGGTGTGGTGCTCGACCTTTCCCTCCTGCAGACCATCGAGGTCGACCCCTCTGCGCGCACCGTTCGCGTCGGCGGCGGCTGCACGTGGGCGCAGGTCGATGCCGCGACGCACGAGGCCGGCCTGGCCACGCCGTCGGGGATCGTTGCGTCTACTGGTGTCGGCGGCCTCACTTTGGGGGGCGGTCTCGGCCACCTCTCGCGCAAGCACGGGCTCACGATCGACAACCTGCTCGAGGCCGACGTCGTCCTCGCCGACGGCACGCAGGCCCGCGCAAGCACCGAGGAGAACCCCGAGCTCTTCTGGGCGCTGCGCGGCGGCGGCGGCAACTTCGGCGTTGTCACGTCGTTCAACTTCCGAGCGCACCCCGTCTCCACCGTGATCGCCGGACCGACGCTGTGGCCACTGGAGCAGACAGCCGAGGTGATGCGGTTCTACCGTGAGTTCCTCCCCGCCGCACCCCGCGAGCTGAACGGGTTCTTCGCGATCATGACGGTACCCCCCGCGGATCTCTTCCCCGCGGAGCTGCACCTGCGCAAAGTGTGCGGCGTGGTGTGGTGTTACACCGGCCCCCAGGACGCGGCCGCGGAGCTCCTCGCGCCCGTGCAGGCGCTCGGAACGCCGCTCCTGCACGGGGTGGGACCGATGCCGTTCCCGGTGCTGCAGAGCCTCTTCGACGGCCTCTACGTACCGGGACTGCAGTGGTACTGGCGCGCGGACTTCGTACGCGAGCTCCCCGACGCGGCGATCGAGCAGCACGTCGCGTTCGCGGAGCAGCTCCCGACGCTGCACTCGACGATGCACCTCTACCCGATCGACGGGGCCGTGCACGACGTCGGGGCCGCGGACACGCCATTCGCCTACCGCGACTGCAACTGGGCCGAGGTGATCGTCGGCGTGGACCCCGACCCCGCCAACGCCGGCGCGATCCGTGACTGGACCGTCGACTACTGGGAGGCCACACACCCCCACTCAGCCGGCGGGGCATACGTGAACATGATGATGGACGAGGGACACGAGCGTGTGCGCGCGAGCTACCGCGAGAACTACGACCGCCTCGCCGCCGCCAAGGCAACCTACGACCCGGCGAATACCTTCCGCGTCAACCAGAACATCGAGCCGTCGGTCGCGGGGTGAGCGGCACCTCTACGATGGTCTGGACATGAGCAGCGAGACCGAACAGTTGTACGAGACGATCGCCGCCTACAACGACGCCTGGAACGCCCACGATGTGGACCGGATCGCCTCGATGCACGCCCCCGACATGGTGTTCGAGAACCACACGGCCGGCGAGCGAGCCGAGGGCGAGGAGGCGCTCGCGCACATCGCCCGGATCTTCGAGTCGTGGCCCGACATCGAGTTCCAGACACGCAGGCTCTACGTGCGCGAGGACCTGGTGGTGCAGGAGTGGACCGCCAGGGCGACCCACGTCAAGCCGCTGCACCGGGGTGAGATCGTGGCCGAGCCGTCGGGCAAGCGCGTCGAGTGGGAGGGCATGGACGTGATCCCGTTTGAGGAGGGCAAGGTCAAGCGCAAGGACGTTTACTCGGACTCCGTGTCGATTCTCCGTCAGGTAGGGCTGCTGTAGCCCTCCCGTCGTACTGGCGCAACCGCATCAACGGCCGCGTCGAAGCAGTTCTGTAGGAGACTCCCGCGGTGCCTACTCGGCTGAAGTACGTCAACCCAACATCAACCAGTTCCGGGGCCTCCGTGCCCCGCGTCCGCTGCCCCGACCCTGCCCTTGGCCTTGCGCGCCGCTGAGTGCTCAGCCTGCTGATCACGCGCCTGGGTGTAGGACTGCGCGACGAGCGTCTTGCCGCCGGACCAGCCGAACGCTCGGACGAGTATCACGATTGCAAAGAGGATGCCCCAGGCCGTGGTCACGAGCTGCTGGGCCACGGAGTAGGCGGTCGCGTTGGACGCGCTGGTGATGCCCTTCAGCGAGAGCACGTTGAAACCCTGCACCACGCCCGCTCCGCCCGGGGTCACCGAGCTGACGTTGGCGATCGAGTTGCCGGCCACGACACGCATGAGGATGTGAAAGCTGACGGGGATGTGGTAGGCGGAGAGGAACACGGCGATCACCCCCAGCATCGCCGCCCAGCTGACCGCCTCGGGAAGCACGACGCGCCCGAGGAAGGCGCGGGGGTGAACGAGGATCTGCGCACCCACCTTCGCCTGGGCCCACCACTGCTTGACGCGGTGGCGCAGCACCCGAGCCACGAGGAACAGGAGCGCGGCGAGACCCACGAGCAGGATCGCGGTGGCCCACGGGTGTTCGCTCATGAAACCCAGTTGGAGTGAGAATGACCCACCGACCGTCAGAAAGAGATACACGTAACAGGCCGTGCCGATCAAGGTGAAGAAGATCTTCTCGACCGCCATCCCGGCCAGCACACCGGCGAACGTGGCGGCCACGATGATCGTGGTGAACATCAGCAGCATCACCCACGTGCCGAGGTTCGCTGGTAGGACGGAGTTCAGCGCGACGGCCGCCGCGTAGCACGCCAGGACCTGTATCCAGCGGACCTCGGAGTCGGGGTAGCCGTAGCGGAGGATCGAGTACCAGGCGTATGCCGTCGCGGTCGTCTGCAGCGTGAGCAGCGCCAGCGCCGCGATCACGGAGCCGAGCGGGATGCTTGTGATCGTGTTCCAGATGTGCTTGACCCAGCCGGTCAGGTCCCAGCCCGCAAGCGTCGCAGCGGCGCCGAGCACGACAAGGACCAGCGCGCCGATCAGCAGGCGTCTCAGGTGAAGCCGCCCGCGTCCCGTCGCGAGTGCCTGAGGACTTGCCATCGCCCGATCTTAGGCCTATGTTCCCTCGGCGCATGCGCCGAGGGTAGGGCCGCACATGTGCGGCCCTACCGGACCGTGCATGCACGGTCCGGCCGACCGGTACATGTACCGGTCGGGCCAGCGCCGGCATGCGGCGCTGGCTCCCCCCGAGACGTGACTCGGCGGCCTCACGGCGGGCCCCGCAGGCCGAGCAGCTGCACGACCGCGAACACGAGGATGAGCGCACCGACCCCGATCAGGCCGTAGCGCGCCTGGCGCAACGGGAAGTGACCGCTGATGCCGACCAGGAACAGCACCGTGGCCAGGAACACAGTGTCGCGCACGTACTTGTCTCCGGTCGCCCCCGCTTCGGTGCCCTGCGCGAAGCTGGCGTCCGCCTTGGAGTCCTCGGTGTTCGCGACGCGTTCCTGGGGAATGACGTACTGGGGCATGTAGGAAGGTCCGGGCGGCGCCTTGGGGTTGTGGGCGGGGTCGGTCGCTAGCCACGCGTAGAAGGCGGGGCGGTAGCCCGGACGCAAGCGCTTCTCCGCGAGGCGTTCCGCGGTCGCGTTGCCGGCTGTGAACGCGCTGAACCACGCGTTGAACGACACCGAGTCCAGCGTGCGTATCTGCAGCGCTTCGAGGTCGGCGCGGTTGGCCTTGGTGCGCTCCGCCGACGCCTTCGCCAACGAGACCGACGAGTAGGTGCCCCACTTGGCCGCGGCGTAGCCCGAGTACGCGGCGAGCACGGCCACCAGCGACAGCAGGATCGCCTCAGTAATCGACAGCAGCCGGTCCCGGCCGTCCTTCGGCGGATCCTCGGCTGCGTGCGCGTGCTGGTGCTCGCCGATCTCCTTGCCCACCTCGGATGCCGAGAGCCCCTCCGCCACGTGTCACGTTCTCTTCAGGCTGGAGCTGGGCGGAGGGAGCGCGTCGCAGCCGGCGGCGAGCCGCTCAGCTCCGACCCCCGAAGATCCGCAGGAAGAACAGGAAGATGTTGAGGACGTCCAGGAAGATGCCGGCTGCGAGCGGCACCGTTTCCGCCATGCCCGCGCGACGCATGCGGTTGAAGTCCAGCACGGTGTACCCCCCGAATATCAGCAGGCCGGCGAGCGCGTAGATGAGGCTGGCGGAGGGGATCGAGACCAGCAGCCCGATGAAGCCGAACACGATCAGGCCGAGCAGCAGGACGAACAGCAGCCGGTAACCACCGGAGAGGTCCCTGCGGATCGAGTAGCCGACGCTGCCCAGCGCGGCCACGAACAGAGCGGTCGCGGCGGCGGCTTGCCAGACCGCGTCCGGAGTGGTTTCGGCGTAGTAGTCCAGCACCCCACCCATCCCCAGCCCGAGCGCCAGACCGGCGACGAACAGCAGCGTGATGGCGAGCGCCTCCGAGCGGCGCGCGAAGTTCAGCCCGATGATGCATACGAAGCCCACGATGAAGCAGACGATCGAGGCGCCGCCCACCAGTTCGCGGCCGAGGTAGGCACCCAGGGTGAAGAAGCCCAGCGTGACGGCGACCAGGCCCATAACCTGACCGAACACCCCTGCGGCGCCGACGGTCTCGACCGATCCGAACATCCCACGGTCGCCGCTGAGAGAGGTCTGTTGCGAGGACACCGCGCACTATCCTAGGGATTCGTCTCCCGGCCGTTGTGATCGCACCCGATCCCGCCATCTATTGATTCGCGAGCCCTGACGGTCGTGGCGTTGGGCGGGGTTGGTTGCGGGCGCCGGCGAAAGCGTTGCCGCCGGCACCCATGAGCTCACTGCTGGTGGGGACGTCGTCTGCGTCGATGAAGGACTGGATGAACAGGCCGTCGACGGTGCCGAGCATCAGCGAGGCGATGTGTCGGGCTTCGTGTGGTTCGAGTGCGTTGTCGCCGAGCGAGTCGCCCAGCCACCCGGCGAGCCGGTCTCGCTGGCGGTTGTAGTGCACGGCGAGTTGTTGGCGGAGCGCCGGTGAGCGCGCACTGCGCGCGAGCGCCTCGATGAAGGCGCGGTGGTAGGGGCGAATCGAGTCGTACTCGTCGAGGGCGACGCGCAGGGAGTTGAACATCAGTTCGGGTAGCCCCGCCCCGGCGTCGCTGCGGGTTGCGCGACCGACGGCCTCGGCCCACTCCTCCAGGGCGAGACCGATGGCCTCGTTGAGCAGCGCTTCCTTTGAGCCGAAGTGGTAGCCGATCGATCCGAGGTTGGTGTCCGAGGCGGCGACAAGCTCGCGTGCGGTGATGTTGTCGTAGTCGCGTTCGCGCAGCAGCGTCTGGGCTGCCCGGAGCAGCCTGGTGCGGTGGGTGTCTTGGGTGGATCTGGACATTCCTAATTGGAAGTGCTATAAGACATTGTATTATACGTTGTATAAGACCGCAAGAGAACGAGCCCCAAGCCGCGACCCCAAACAACCTGGAGGCGAGCCTAGATGAGTGAAGCCACGAGCATCCCCACGACACGGCCGGACGAGGACCACAAGCGCGACGCGTATGTGCGCGACGTGGCAACCAAGCACGCGTCCAAGCACGCGCGCATCATCCGCTCGGCAAAGGACGGCCGCATCCTGAGTGCGGCGATGCTGCCGTTCTTCCTGGTGCGACCGCCCTCTGGGTACGGTGTGCTCACGACGACCGGGCGCAGGACCGGCAAGACACGGCGCAAGTGCGTCCGCGTGATCCGCAGTGGCGACAGGGCGTACCTCGTCCAGCTTCGGCCCCCCAAGCTGGCGATGACCCGCCCGTCGTCCGCTGCGGGGTGGCTGTGGAACATCCGGGCGAACCCCAGCGTGCGCCTGCGGATCCGCGGTGGGACGTTCGCGGGCGTCGCGCGGGAGCTCGACGAGCCGGCAGAGCTGGGGCAGGCAAGGGAGGCGCTGTGCGAGACGGTCAACCTGTTCGACTACGGCGAGTGCGACCTGCATCTGCGCGGGTTCCCAACGCGGACAAAGATCAAGGAGCTCCACCGCTACTGGTTCGACACCGGGATCCCGCTTGTGGTCGACCTGCGGGATTAGCTGCCCGCGGGCGCCGCGTTCCTCGCTAAGCCGTTCTGCCCTCGCAGCTACTGGCTCGCGACTGCGCTTTGATGTGGGCCATGACCGACTTGGCGGCCCTCGACTGGCCGACCGTCGCCTCGCTCGCCACGGCCGCCGGGACGCTTGTGCTCGCGATCGCCACGTTCGGCTCGGTGCGCTCCGCCAACCGCTCCGCGCGGATCGCCGAGCTCGCGCTGCAGGAGCAGCGCCGGCCGGTGCTCGTCCAGTCGCGCCTCGACGACCCGCTCCAGAAGATCATGTTCGTCGACAGCCACTGGGTGCAGGTGCCGGGCGGCCGCGCCGTCGCCGAGCACGACGAGAACACCGTCTACCTCGCGATGAGCCTGCGCAACGTGGGCGCCGGGATCGGCGTGCTGCAGGGGTGGGTCGCACGCGCGGGCCTGCAGACCGGGCAGGTCCCCCCCGTCGCCGAGGAGGACTTCCGCCGTCAGACCCGCGACCTGTACATCCCCGTCGGCGACGTCGGCCTGTGGCAGGGAGCGCTGCGCGATCCCACCGACGACGCCCACACCCCGATCGCCGACGCGGTCGACCAGCACCAGACGATCACGATCGACCTGCTCTACAGCGACCAGGTCGGTGGCCAGCGCACGATCAGCCGCTTCATGCTGGCCCCCGTGGGCGAGGACGGCTGGCTCGCCTCGGTAGGGCGGCACTGGTACCTCGATCGGGACGGGCCGCGGTGAGCGGTCGGCTCGCGCTCCGCTGCCCTCATTCGCCTGCGCGCCGCCAAGAGTGCTACATCAGAGTGCTACCATCTGGCCATGGCCTCCCGCCACCCGCGCCTCGGCGTCACACGCGATCCGGAGGTGGAGCGCGCGCTGGCTCTCACCGAGCCGCTGCTCGACCCCGCCGAGACACGCTCGGCGGCGGCGCAGGTCCGTGCGCTCACGCTGCGCGGCGCCTGGGCGGTGCTGGCCGACGCCGACTCGGATTCCCAGCTGCAGGCCCGACTCGCCGAGCACTACGGCGCAAGACCCGCACGAGGCGGTCTGT
The DNA here is from genome assembly GCA_963706545.1 of uncultured Solirubrobacterales bacterium. Classification (GTDB taxonomy): domain Bacteria; phylum Actinomycetota; class Thermoleophilia; order Solirubrobacterales; family Solirubrobacteraceae; genus Palsa-744. The sequence goes on along the minus strand of OY970161.1, from coordinate 2,510,944 downwards.
TGGACCTGGACCCGCCGCCGGGCGAACCGGACCCCGCGGGCGGCGCGCCGGCGTCTGAGGCGCTGCGGTGGGTCCGCGGCGAGTGAGCGCCGCCTACGTCGACACCTCCGCGCTCGTGAAGCTGTTCCGGGCCGAGCGCGAGACGGCCGCCTTCCGCGCGGCGCTGGCCGACTGGCCCGTGCAGGTCGCCAGCGAGCTGATCCGCGTCGAGGCGCTCTGCACAGCGAGACGTCTCGGCGGCCGCGACGTACTGCGGCTTGCCCGTGCGGCGCTCGAGCGGATCAACCTGGTCCCGCTCTCCCCCGAGATCCTCGAGCTCGCGACCGACGCCCACACCCCACCGCTGCGAGCGATGGACGCGATCCACCTCGCCACCGCGCTCACCCTGCGCGAGGACCTCGGCGCCGTGTTCGTCTACGACCTCGACCTGCACGCCGCGGCGCAGGCCCACCAGCTCAATCCGCTCGCGCCGCGGTGAGCCCCAGCGACAGCGCCGGCACCCAGCCGCAAGGACGAGTACCGCCGCGGCGGTACGATGCAGACGTCACGCCGACGTAGCTCAGCTGGTAGAGCACCGCTCTTGTAAAGCGGATGTCGCCGGTTCGATCCCGGCCGTCGGCTCTGGGACAGTTCTCAGTTCGGTTCTCAATTGGCCCCCTCGGGGGCCAATCTTGCTCTTGGCTCCGTGGTTCAGCGGCTAGAACGTGGCTCTCATAAGGCCAAAACAGGGGTTCGACTCCCCTCGGAGCGATCAGGCAGCGGTTGGACGACCGTCGCCTACGAACTAACGGGGGAGAGCCGAAGCTATTCTAGATATTCCACCTTTCCCCCTCCATCTTCCTCGGGCGCGACCACAAGACGACGAAAGCCGCCCAGGGGCGATCCCCTCGGGCGACGGGTCTACTGTGAGGGAGGTCCGTCCGGGGCCTTACGGCCCTGGCACGGCTAGCTTGGGCATCCGGGGACGCCTGGATGGAGGGATCGCGTCGCCCAAGCCGAGCTTCGCCGCGTTCGGTCCATACGGCGTTCCGAGTCCCATCCGCTGCCGCTTGTGGTCCAAGTCGGCGGCGCAGTCTTCGCCCCGCCTCTTGAATCGGCGCTCCCCGACCTTCCTGGGATTGCGCTTGCGGCCCTTCTGCTTCGGCGCGGCTGGCGCAAGCCAGTCGTTCTTCTTGGCGATGCGCAGCCAATCAATCAAGCAAGCCACGTTCGCGCGGAGTCGGTTCCAATCAATGCTGACGACCCTCGTGCGTACTCCCGTGTGAGCCGCGCAAATCTTGTATCTCGTCTTCCAGTATTGATGTACTGCCTCGTAAGTCTGGTGTGATTCCTTCAACTCGTGGTAGAGGGGCGTAGTCCGCTCTAGGGGGATCAGCGTCCGCCAGTCCTGAGAGCAGTAGATGGTCTGAACCTGCCCACAGTCAGGTGTGTTCGTGCCGTCTACGCAGCGAAACCACAAGCGCGGATTACCATTTTCTACTGCAAACCTGATCTGCTTTGTTGGCCCACCACAATGCTTGCAGCGTGCTACGCCGTGCCTGTCGTGAGTGTCCTTATCATGGCGCTGCGGATGACCGCCACCGGGCATCCGCCAGGGGAACACGGGAGCGGTTCCGTTCTTCGTAGCGTACTCAAAGCATGATGCGACCGAGATACCCCTGTCACCAATAGCTGTCTCGGGAACCTCGCCTACCATGTCCTTCACGCGGTCATATAGCTTTGGGAAAAGATGACACTCTTGTTCGCTCGCGTTGTCTACGCTCGGAATGGCTCCCCCGGTGAAGTGACAGACAGCCTTCCCGCCAAGATATCCATGCCAAAAGCGCTTGGTCTTACCAGGCTTTCCATAGGCTCGGATACCAGCCTTGGTATCTCGCGTGCGATACCAACAACCATTGATGCGGATACGCTTGATCTTTTTCCCGTCGCGGGTGATGATCTGCACCTTCTCAGGCTTGGCCTCCTTCGCGTGCTTCTCGCTCTCGTCGGGAGCCTGCGTGTTCCATTCCTCCCGCTTCTCACGAGCGACATCTGTTCCCGCCCGTTGAAGCCTCAAGCCTGATCCGCGAGGACGATGGCCCGTGTGGTTACGGTATTTACAAGCCTCCGTGGGCTGGCAGTCGTGAAGTAGTCCCGCCTGGCTTTCGTCCTCGCTCCAATCAAAATGGACATGCGCCATTACGCGCGGATCATGTTCACGGCAGCGGCGGATCACGAGGCTCGCGGCCTCCAAGAACGCTGAGGCAGTTGGCTCCGTCTCTAGCTCCCGGAGCCTACGATGCACGGTTGGATATGAGGGCTTCTCCTTGAAACCGCACTCGCTCCATAGCTCGTCTGTCGTCTCGTCATACCATGACTGAATGTGGACATACTTGGATGCGACAAATGCGACTGCCGCTAGACACCAATCTCCAACATTACGCTTACGCGCGTATCCGTTTTCCAAGTCACACGCTTTGCGTAGACCATCCCACACCCACGGCTGAGACTTGACCAACCGGACGGTGTTCAGCGAGCCGCGAAGCTCATCGGTCGTGGAGAACTCAGTTGCTCCAGGAAGGCGGTCGGGGTCTTGGTAGCGGAGTCGTGGCACAGTCTTGATGCTGGATTGCTCGGTGTAGTCCTAGTACCGGCACAGCCTATCAAAAGTTTTAGGCAGTACCGGAACACTGGACAAACGGCTGACTCTCCCTTGAGAGCTCCAATGGAGAGCGAACAAGGTGTATTGGCGATAACTAATAGGTATCGCATGTCCGCTGTTTTGCAGACTCGTTTGGACGGATCAGATGTCCGCTAAGTCTGCGGCTAGGGAGCTACTGACTGGGCCGGGGCGAGCGCCAGAACTCGCGCGGCTTCGGTGGCTCCACGGCATCAGCCGTTGGGAGCCATTCCAACCAAGCATCCTCAAGCACGGCATTCAGGTCTACGCCGAGCGCGATGGAGCAGTTCACGAGGTTTCTGAGCTTCGGATTGGCGACTTCGCCGCGCTCCAACCGTCTGAGCGTGGGCACGCTCACGCCCACGGCCACCGCTAGCTCATCCTGCGTTACGCCCCGGCTCAGGCGAGCGCGAGCGAGCCGCGTGGATGGCGGCTCGCCGTCATAAGGGTTATGCCGGGCGGGGGACACGGCCACAAAGTTAGCGGCCTCAGTGGATGGCGCTTCGTCGGCGGGGTCGCTCAGACCGTCCACGAGCACTCCCGGTCGGACCCCCAGGCCACGGGCGAGGCGCATGATCGTCGTCAGCCTCGGCTCACGCGCGCCCCGCTCAAAGCGTCCGATCGCCGTATCGTGGATGCCAGTCACGCGCGAGAGGGTGTCTTGCGAGATACCGCGTTCTTCTCGCATCTCGCGGAGCCGCAGCCCGAACGCGACACTCACCGTCATGTCATGCCCCATGATCCCGCGCTCCGTCGCCAACGGTCCCGGCACAAGTAATCAGTTCACCGGCGCTGACGTGCAACCCCCGACAGAGCTTCAGGATCGTCGTGTACGTAGGGTTGCCTTGACCTCGCACCAAATCGCCAACCTGTTTGACGGTCAGACCGCTATCCGTCGCGACGGTTTCGTGGGTCATGTGCGTCTCAGCGATGCAAAGCTCAATCGCTTGCCCGAGCGCCGCAAGGTCGGGACTGCGCGGTTTTGACTCCCTACTACGTGGCATCGGCGCTCGTCAGCAACGGCACGTCGTCTAATCCCATGATCCCGTGTTCCGTCGCCAACGGTCCCTGCTCTCGCCAAGGTCCGCATCGGCGTCGTGGGGCTCTGCCCACTCGCGTAGACAATACGTCGCGGAACTGACGCGCCTACAAGCGCGCTGCAAGCGCTCTCCGAGCGTGGACCACGCTTCCGAGTCAGCGTCCCGGTTGGCGAGCAGCAGCACCGCCTCATCAAGCAGACCTTGTACCTGCTTGCGGAACTCGCCTATGCGTTCCCCAGCGGCAGTTTGAGCCTTACGCCATGCGCGGTGCTGCGGGGCCTCCGGTAGCACGCCCAGCCCGCCACTTGCTCGCGCCGCGTCAAGCCGCTCGCGCCCCGCGCTCGTCAGCGTCCAGACCTCGCAACCGTACTGCTTGAAGTCCTCCACAAGACCCGACGCCTCCACAGCCCGGAACCGGGGACGCATCCACCGGCCCGTGCCCGAGCCATACGGCAAGCCCAAGTGCTCCACGATGGTCGCAAACCGCACGCCCGGCTCTTTGCCGCCGTGAAGCTCCGCGCGCTCCAATGCGGCAAGGATCAACTCGTCAGACGGCTCAACACGGCCACTATTCTTCCCCTCGGGCATGGGAGCACCCCTCTCGTGTCCGGGCCTCGGCGTGGGTACGAGCCGCGCCGAGGCCACTAGGTTGAGGCGACGATCAGCCGCCTTGTGAACTGCTCGTGAACGAGCGGGTCGAACCTACGCGGCCCTGAAAGCAGAGTCGAAAAGATTTCGAAATCGATGCCGGTTTTTTTAGGGCCGGCTCGCCAGCAGCTTGTCCGCTGCCGTGAGCAACGCGCCCGGCGTCGTCTTGAGCGCCCGCGTGAGCCGCACGAGCGTTGCGTAGCTGGGATTCCGCACGCCTCTTTCCATACCCCCAACGTGGGTGATGTGGATGCCAGCAGCGTCCGCTAACGCTTCTTGGGAGAGGCCAAGTTCCTCCCGTCTCGCCTGGATCGCCTCCCCAAGCGCCGCGTGTTCGGGCGAGCGTGGAGGGAGTCGGCGGCGGGGTGGCACGTCGCCAGCCTCCCCTAGAACGATCGATTACGTTAGAGCAGATAGGCGCTAACGCTTGCCAAGATGAGCCGACGCTGCCGGTGTTCAAGCGATCCCAACGAGAAGGAGCAGAGATGCGCAAGATGACCCGCAGTACCACCCGGAGGATCAGCCTCACGGGCCTGCTCGTGATCCTTGGCTGCGCGTTCTCTGCGGCTCCTGCCTCCGCCATGAGTCAGGCTCGTCTTGCCCGGACGCAACGCCACCACGAGAGGACGACGAAAGGCCCGGCGTCCACCAACTACTTCAGCACTGCCGAGGAAGCCTTGACTCTCCCCAACGGGAAAGACAATCCTAACGCGGCCCCTCACATCGTGTCTTGCGATCCCGCGAGTGCCACGGGCACAGTCCACACGACGCTTCAGGAAGGCGGACTAGGACTCCCGCTCTCGTACTACCCGAATAAGTCCCTCGCGTCCCACATCTACACGATCAACTTGTCCGCGCAGACACAGATTTGGGTATCCGGCGACACGGGCAAGCCGTACATGGTCCAGTCGCTTTGCCCCTTGGAGGAATACGACCCGGAAGGCGACAACGAAACAACGTACAAGAACCTTGAGAGCGTGACTTTCACGTTTGCAGAGCCCCACCACGCGATCAAGAGCGCGCAGCAGCTTTTCAACACGACCAGCCCCACGAAGGTCATGTTCTACGTCAGCGGAGACGTGAATCCTTAGACCGCTATCGTCCGTCCATTGGAACCGCTGCTACTTCTACTAGGTGTCCGAGAGGTCGCCGGACTCGCCAGCCCCCAAGCGCCCGAGGAAGTCTCCCAGCGTGCTTTTGACGCCGCCCGGAGCCGGAGCGCCACGTTCGCAAGCATCCCCAAGGCGAAGCACATCGCGGAACAGATTGATAAGCCCTGGCGGGAAGTGCTGAGCATCGCCCACGCGCCTGAGAGCACGCACAACAAGCGTCTCGGCGGCATCCAAAAGTCCCCGGAGCAAGACTGGCTCACGGAGGATTACGTTGCCTACATTCTCAAGGTCGTTGCCCGGCGCTTGAGCGTGCTCACCGTGAGCCCGAGCGAGTACCGCACGGAGAGCGAGAAGATGCTCAAAGCCGACCGCGCCGCTTGGCTCCACGGCGGACACCGCCTACTCCCCAACGACGAGCAGATCAGGACTGCTTGCGGCTCCTGGGATAAGGCGCTCGCACTCGCGGGATTGAAGGCCCGGCCCAAGCCAAAAGGGACGGGAACGGCGGCAAACAAGCAGGCGATCCCTACGCGCATTGAGGTCATGGAACGCTTCTACGAGCATTATGGCGTGCAGCCAACACGGGAGGATTTGGCCGCGTTCGCACGCGGGAACGGCATTCCCGTCTCCGATGAAGGCAAGCGGCATTGGACGGAGAGCATCGCCGCCTGGCGGCAGCAGCGACAAGCGCGCGGCTTGCCCGCGCCCCAAGGCATAAGCTCGCCGCGTGGCCGTCCCCCGAAGCACGCGCCCACGCTCCCCGACTACTCGCGCGACGTGGGAGCCGCGAAGCCCGGCGAGCATCTGCACCACAAGTGGAGCGACGCCGGGACCTGCGCCGCTTGGGTCGCGCGCTACCTTGAACAGCTTCCCAAGGGAGCCCGATCCACGAAGCGCGGTTACGCTGATTGGGCGAAGACCCACGCGGATGCGCCCGTTGCCTCCACGTTTGACCAGCACGGCGGCTGGGAAGCCGTGAGGCGCAAGGCCCAAGCCACTGTCCTAAAATAATTTGGTGCGATTTGACATTTTTGTTTCGATCTGTTACGATTTCTTGATGAAAGATAAGTTCACCAAGGTTATTAAGTGAGCGCGTTGCCGCTATAGACAAAAGCCGCGCTTGGTGAGCGCGGCAGTTGCGTTAGTTATAGTGCCTATAGCAGGGGCTTTGGGGATTCCTTTCAATCCAGTCCATACCTTTCTTGCAGTCAAGTTCTTTCTTGACTGAGTAGACTCTTGGCTGAACTGATTCTTCGGTCCCCCATAGGTTGCTCAAACACGATCAGCGGATATCATCGTGTCGTTACGTACACTAGAGAACAGGGCAAGCGTACAAACGATCTCGAGAACGCCTCAGATTTGGCTCTGGCTGGTATTTGAGAACGATCGCTCTGCAGCGTGACGATGTTCTGGCCGCCTTAGCCAGCGTCGTTCATCGCTCGGTGAGCGCGTCGTCGGTGCGCGCTTTATCGATGACCCGCCGAGCGGCTCGCACGATGCGCTCGATATTCTCCCGGCTTGCATGGATGCTCGAAACCCCACAAGGAGTGAGACAAGTCGAGTCGGGGAGCAGGGATCAGTGGACGACAAGGACTTCGCCCAGCCGATCGACCAACGGGTCAGCACCCATCTCCCATACGCGGGCCCCACCATGCGCGCCGCTTACAGATCGAGCCATCGAGAGCGTACTCGCGCAGCGGGGACCGATCGGGCCCACACCGCGCAGCGATCGGACCTGCGGGCGCGTGTCGGCGCGGCAATCGTCGTGCTCGCGAACGAATTCGGGACCGCCGACGCCCGGTACAAGGTGCACCACGACACCCTCACGAGCGAAGTCCTCGTCAGCCAGTACGAAGTCGAGTCAGGCGCGTGGGTCAAGCTGGGAGCCTATGAGCTCGACGAAGCCGGCGCGTCGGTCAGCTCGACGGACGCGGCGGGAGATCCGGGAGACCGAATCGACTGGTCGGATATGCGCTGGACTGCCATCGCCTCCATCCCGCCGAACGTGGAAACCGATGGCTCCACCACGACCGTGAGCGAACCGTCCATCTCCGGCTCTGAAGCACTCGTCTCTAGATTTGCGGGAGTCGGCTACGGTGAATCGCTGTGGGTGGCATCCGCCCAGGGCCAGAGCGGCGCCGTAGCCGACACCGCCACGTGGAGCGCGTCCCTCACCGCAGGCGAATACATGGTTGAGGTGTACATCCCGGAAACGCACCGCGAAGCAGCAGTCGGCTACACGCTTCACACCGCCGAAGGCGACCGCACCGTCGTCATCTCGCAGCCAGTCACGTTCACGACACTTCAAGTCCACAGCGGACCCCACGACGGCCAACTCGGCCCCGCTGACATCTATTCGATCACCGCACTCCATCCGAGCTCCAAGGCACTCACGCTGCGCTACAAATGCGGGCCCTGCCTGTTGATCCCAGACCCCCTTAGGCTGCGCCGCAACTCGCAGAAACCGGAAACACGGTCCTCAAACGCCGAAGGCAATCTGCGCAACTTTCTGAACCAGTCGTTCTACAAGGGCACCGTGCTTCAAGTCGAAGTGCTCGAGCCCGGCCACCGCTCGCTGCGCTATACATACCGCTTTCCCGGCAACGGCAAGCGCCCTCCACCCACGATCTGCGCCGTCGCCGCCACGAGACGGGTCGGGACCTGTGCTTCGTGAACGACTCACCGGTGTCCGCTCCACGCAAAGACTGGCCGCGAAAACTGCTCGTCCCGGTCCTGGCGTTCATCGGCACGCTGGTCCTTGTCACCGCGTGCTTCTTCGTCACACGCGCCATCGCCCGCGATCAGCACCCTCCACCACCCGGCCTGCCAACGGTTGCACCGGCGATAGAACACAGCGCAGATTCACAGCTCACACCACCGTACCTGGCACCAATTCCCCCGCTGCGATCGGCTACAGGCCGCCCGGGCAATTCCGCTGACAAAGGAGCGGCCAAACAAGGACGATCACCGCAACCCGGGGCCAGCGTCAAACCACCCAGCGTCACCGAACCACCCAATCAAAATCCCCAGCAGCGAACGCCCGAATCCGAATCGCCCCCACTCCTGGCGCCAACGAAGTCCAAGCCGACGCCGTACAAACCACCCTACCTCGCCCCGACCAGCAAGGCGAGCGTGAGGTGAGCCCGCCTCCCGACAAGAAATCTCTCCCTCACATCAAGGTGTGGGGGGGCGGCCTTGCTCTGATCGCGGTGTGCGCCGCAACCACGATCGGGGGCTGCCAGGTCGGGCAGGCCGAACGAACCCCCGCGCAGACAGCAACCACCCCGGGCAACATCGAGTTCACGATCCCCCGGGGGTTCGCACAGGCACCACATCTGCCCGTGAAAATCCTGAGCGCCCTCGGGATCAGCGAAGCGCTTGCCTACGCGCCCCCAGCGGGAACGAGCGACGGCATGGTGATCGTCGGCGAAAGCGAAGGCGACGGCCCGACGCTGATGTCACAGGAAGGGCGCGCGCACATGCACGCAACTACGCCACCGCGGCTGGAAGAACTCGGTCAGCGGTTCGTCGCGGTGCGTACCTCCGGCACGCTCAGCACCAAAGCGGGCACGCGCCGCGCGATCGTCTACTCCGTGCCGATGAGCGTCGGCACCGTCAACGTCGTGTGCATCCAGGCCATCACTCACGACGCGCGGACGGCCAGCGCTACACAGGCGTGCGAACGGTTGTCAACCACGCTCCAGATTCCCGAGCGCGAACACGGCCACGCGATCGAACTCGACAGGCTCACGAGCTACCAGCACACACTTGAAGGGATCGTCCAGCACTACGACCGCGAACACGCCGCCCTCAGACTCGAGCTCTCCGAGGTCCACACCGCCAGCGGTGAGAGGAGAGTCGCGACCAAGCTCGCATCGGGATGCGTGCTCACGGGCAGAGCGCTCGCCGCCCTGCCCCCCGACCCGATCGCCAAGCCCGCTCAGACGGCTCTGCAGGCGAGGCTCGCAGACGATGCCAGGGCGTTCCACGCGCTCGCTGCCGCCGCCGCCGAGGACAACACGCGCGCATACGACCAAGCACGTAGGAGGGCTCAACATGACGACGCAGCGGTACAGACGCACCTGCGGACAATCTGGGCGTCAGTAAGTTAGTGCCAGCCAAGTCCCAGACCTTTGGTCGTTGAGGCACCAGGCCATTGACTGGGCTGTGCTGATGATTCCCACGGTGAGATCCCGCTCTGGCCGGATCACCCCCTGAGCCATTGGCAGCGCGGCGGTCCAAGGCGACGCGCAGCGGTCCAAGGCGGCTGTAAGGTCGGGCCAGGTGGCGGACAATGACGGTGGTGTGAGCGACAAACAGGAGCGCGAGCGGTTCGAGCGGGTGTTCCGCGGCTGCTACGAGGCCGTGTACGCATACGCGGCTCGCCGTGTCGCGCCTGAGGCCGTGCAGGACGTCGTCTCGGAGACGTTCCTGGTCGCGTGGCGACGGTACGCGGAGCTCGACGGTGAGCCGCTGCCCTGGTTGTATGGGATCGCGCGGCGGGTGACGGCCAACCAGCGGCGTAGCAGCGCCCGCCGTGAGGCGCTGCGGCGGCGGCTGCACACCGAGCGTCCGGTGAGCGAGGCCGGCGAGCCCGGCGCGCGCGACCCGCGGCTCGCCGCCGCGCTGGCGGCGCTGGGAGAGCGCGACCGCGAGGCGCTGAGGCTCGTCGCGTGGGAGGGTCTCGACCACCGCGACGCGGCTCGCGCGATGGGCTGCAGCACCGGCGCGTTCGCGGTGCGCGTGCACCGCGCCCGGCGCAGGCTCGCGCGTGCGCTTGCGAGCGAGGAGACGAGCTTGATGGAAATCCCTCAGGAAGCGAGGTCACCGCTGTGAGACTCAGGACAGACGTGGTGGCGCGACTCGCCGCCGCCGACCCGGCGCGGCAGCTGGGCGTCAACGGCACGGCGCGTGAGGAGCTGTGGCAGCGGATCCTCGCCGAGGAGTCCCCGCGGGCCACGGTGCCCGCGCGTCCCCGGCGGCGTGTGCGCATACGCCCGCTCGTGCTCGTCGTCCCGCTGCTCCTGGCGGTGACCGCCGGGGCGCTCGCCGCCGGCGGCGTGATCCGGTTCGGCGCACCCGCGGGTCAGCCCCCGGGGTACTCCCACTCTTCGCGCTCGGGGCTCGGGGAGCTCACGCGGGGGACGGTGCGGCTGCTGCCGATCTCCACGCCGGACCCGGTCGGGGGACCGGCGTGGGGCATGCGTGTGTTCAGCACGACCCGCGGCGTCGGCTGCATCCAGGTCGGCCGCCTGGTCGACGGCAGACTCGGCGCGCTTGGACAGGACGGCGCGTTTCACGACGACGGGCTCTTCCACGAACTGGGCACGTCAACGTTTGCCCGGTTCTACAACTGCACGACGCTCGACGCGAACCACCGGATCTTCACCAACGTGGCGGTGGGCGACGAGCCCGCCAGCGGGTGGGGGTTCGTGGGCCGCTACGCCCACGGAGGCTGCGCACCGGCCACGAGCTCGCCGGCGGAACGCGCGGGCGCACCGGCAATCTGCCCGCAGGGCGACGAGCGCAACCTCTACTACGGGCTGCTCGGCCCCGACGCGTCGGGCATCACCTACGTGCTCGCCGGCCAGTCCCACACCGTCCCCACGGTCGGCCCGGAGGGTGCATACCTGATCGTCACGAAGGCCGCCCCGAAGCAGCTGTTCGACTTCGCCGACGGCGGCACCAGCGACGTGGTGCCGGTCGACGGCCCGATCACCGAACTGCACTACCGCAACGGCGCGACCTGCCACCTGACCTCGCGCAGCTGGATCGGCGGAGCGGATGCTTGCACGCCGACCCTGAAGGTGCCGGTCGGCTACGTGCCTCCAAAGCGAACCGCGTACACGAGCGCGCAGGTCGCAGCACCCCTGCAGGTCCGGCTCCTGCACGCCACCCGGGGCGGGTACGAGATCAGCGTCAGCTTCACCTCGCGCGTGGCCATCGCCCACGCTCGCAGCAAGTACCTATTCCAGTGGCACGAGCCGAACATGCCCCCACAGGTCAACGCCTTCCACTTCACCGAAAGCGACATCGCCGCGGGCCAGACCGTGAGCATGAGCATCGGCCCATTCGGTCCCCCGTTGACCGCTGGTGTCACCCGCGGAACCGTCACCTTCAAGGAAACCAACCTCCCCAGCGAAGAAGAAGAACCCGGCCTGCTCGTCGGCCGCTTCGCAGTCCGCGTCCCCTGAGCGCCACCTTCACCGTCAGTGCAGCAGGTGTTCGAGGACGTTGCCGACTTCGTGCACCACGGTCCCGACCAGCGAGCCCGACTGTTCGCCGCTCGAGTCGCCTGAGGCTTCGGACCCACTCGAGGATTCCGAGTCGCTCGAGGATTCCGAACCGCTCGAAGAGCCCTGGCTGCCCGAGGAGCCTTCCGCCCCGCCCGAGCCGGAGCCAGAGCCAGAGCCCGGCTGACCGCCGCCGGAGGCGGCCCCACCTGCTTCCCCGGAGCCCTGCGGCGGGGAACCGCTCGCTCCCGAGCCGCTGCCCGCAGCCGAGCCCACGGGTTCGCCGGCCTGCCCTGCGCCCGAGCCCCCACTCTGCCCCGAGCCCCCACTCTGGGTCGAGCCACCGCCCGGGCTCCCCTGGCCGGGAGTGCTCGGCGGCGTCGTGACCGTGACCTGAACCGTGCCTCCGGACCGCGGCGCACCTGTACCTGAGCCGCCACGCGGCTGCGCGGGGGCCCCCGCCCCCCCGCCACCGCCGGGGGCACTCACCGCAACGGAGCGGCCCCCGCGGGGGATTTGAAGGGCGGTGCCGGACGCGCCACCGTGCCCAAGCCCACTCCTACGGGCCGCGCGGTGCGAGGACGAACCGGCGGACGCGGACTCGCTTTGCTCGGGCCCCACGCCAGCCGGCGCCGAGGAGGAGCCCCCGACGCCCGCACCTCCGGAGACGCTCACCACGCTTTGCCCGTGCCGCTCGCGGTGGTGCGTGGACCCACTCAGATGGACGACCGCCGCACCGGTGAGCACCGTGCCGGTTGTGAGCGCCACGACTCCGCCCTTCAACAGCAACCCGCCGAGTCCCACCGTCGCGCCACCCCCGGCGAGCTCGGCGACCCGTTCGGGCGCGGGCCCACCCTGGTCGGCTCGGCCGGCCATCCAGCTGAGCAGCGGGGGCGGGGTGAGCGCGGTGACTGCCGTGCGCAGCGTCGTACGCGCCCTGTAGAGCAGCCCTCGGACCGCGCCGTGGCTGATGCCGAGGTCGCTTGCGACCTGCTCGTGGCTGTGCCCCGCGACAGCGGTGCGCACGATCACCTCGCGCTGCAGGTGGGGCAGCGCCGCCACCTCGGCGAGCGCCTCACGCGTGGTCAGTCCGAGGTCGAGGCCGGACTCCCCCGCCGCCGACCAGCGGGCCGGGTCCGCGAGTGGCTCACCGTCGTGCACGGCGTCGCGCACGGCGTTGGCGGCGGTGTTGTGAACCACCCGGTACAGCCACGCTTTGAGGTCCCGGACCTCCGCGCCCTCCCGTACGGCGATCCAAGTCTTCAGCAGCGCAAGCTGGATCACGTCCTCCGCGCGGGCCTCGGGGAGCAGGCGCCGGCAGTAGCTCAACAGCGGCCTGCGGTAACGCTGCACAAGCGCCTCGAACGCGCGCTCGTGCCCCTGGCGCACGAGCGCGAGCAGCCGCTCATCCGACTGGGTCGCCAGTAGGCGGGTGGGGATTCCTGGGCTCATCGCTTGTACGGGCGCCGTGGCGGCCCGAGGTCCCTGGCGGTCCCGCGGCGGCCTAGCGCCCAACCATCCTTACGACACGTTAGACACGAACCACCTTAAGACTTCACGCGGCTGGACGAAAAGACCCAGGCCGCAGCCCAGGGACAGCTCGGGGCGGCCCGCCAGGATGGGCCGCCCCGAAGCTTTGTCCCGCCCCGTGGGGAGGGGCGCTCTTGCACGAGACCGGACCTGCCGACGGAAGGATGGAGCGCCGTCGACAGGCTCCGGGAGCGGAATCCTCGCGCTATCTGGTTGGTCCTTACGGACGCCCTATAGAGACACGACTCCCCCGCAAACCTCACGCGCCCCTCACAAAACCTCACGCAGTTCCCGCAACACGCGGCCGAACGCCCGACGACCCGTACCGCATCGATCTCCGCCCAACCGGGTTATTAGGGCGAAGTAAAGAGAGCCGTATCGAAGTTTAGAGAGCCGTATGAGAGCTCGGGCCATGACGGAACGGCCCCGGTCGACATCACCCAAACCCTGCACTGAGGAGGAACACACATGCGCTTGAGAAGGAGCATCGCGTTGGCGTGCGCAGTTGCAGTCGCGTCGGCGGTCATGTCACTCGCACTACTCGCGACGGAGGCGTCCGCGTTCAGGCATCTAAGTCCGGGCGGCCGGTGCCGCGTCGGCATGGTGGTCGCTCCGCGGCGGATCACCGCGGGCGAACCGATCACGATCTTCGGTCGGCTCGTATGCCACCGCCGCGCGACCGCGGCCGGTCAGGTCGTACAGCTCTTCCAGCACGTCCTGGGGGCTCCGGGGTTCAGCTACGTACAGAGCACAACGACCAACGCGCAGGGCTTCTACCAGTTTCAGAATGCCGGTGGGGTGGTGGAAACCAATCTCATCTGGCACGTGCAGTCCCGCGGCGCCGAGAGCCCCAACAGGGTGGTGAGGGTCGCCGCCCAGGTGACGCTGAACGGGCCGCCGGAAGGCACCCAGATCCTGACCGGCGTCGCCAACAAGATCGCGTTCACAGGCACCGTCACTCCAGCGGACGTCGGGGCGCGGGTGGTCCTGCAGCGCCAGAACGCGCTCACCGGCAACGAATGGCACAGGATCGATTCGGGCGTCGTGGAAGCGGGGGGAGGCTTCTCCATCACCCACACCTTCATCGTCCCCGGCGACGCCAATCTTCGCGTGCTCGTGCTCAGCCAGGGACGCAACCTCCCCAGCCCTTCGGAGGTGCTCTCCTATGAGATCTCCCAGGCGCAGAACCCCGACCTGACGATCGCGGCCTCTGCAGATCCGATCCTCTACGGGCAGTCCGTCACGATCAGCGGGACGCTCGCCGGCGGGGCCAAACAGCCGGTCACGCTGCTGGCGCGTACGGCCCGCCAGCACGGCTTCGCACCCGTCGCGCAGGCCACCACCGAAAGCGACGGCGACTACGCCTTCCCCGCGCAGACGCCGCTCAACAGCACCTTCTACGAGGTCGAGTCCTCAGCCCCTATGTGCCCCACACCAGCTCCGATGCACGTGTCGTGCAATGTCGTCCCGCATACGCCGGCCCAGCTGCTGTCGGCAGTGCTGTACGAGGGAGTCAAGTACGTGCTCACCGCGCAGGTGTCAGCCACCACCGTCCTGGAGGGACAGACACTCACGTTCACGGGCAGCGTGGCTCCGAGCCGACCGAGCCACGTGATCTACCTGGAGCGCCAGAACACCTCAACCCATGAATTCCATGTCGTACAGGTGAGCACGCTCAGCCCGGAATCGACGTTCTCGATCCCCTACCAGGTGTACAGCACGGGGACCGACGTGTTCCGCGTCCACATCCCCGGCGGACCCGACAACGCAGCTGCGGCAAGCCAGCCGTTCACGGTCCAGGTCAACCCGGCGCCGGCCGCGACCTTGATGCCGGAAGCCCCGAGCAACTCTTCGGGGCCCGCGGAAGGGTCCACGTCGCCCTCCGAAGGGGAAAAGGAAGGCGAAGAACGCACCGGCGAAGGCGAACGGGAAGCCCCTCACAGGGGGCACCACCACCGGTAGCAAGCCCGCAACGCGCGTCACTGGTCACGCCGAGGCCGCCCGAGAGGGCGGCCTCGGTCGTCAGGCCGCGACCGCCCGCGTCCGCAGGTGCGCGCCGACCTTGCGCTTTACCCGCTGCAGGGCGTTGTCCACGGTCTTCGTGTCGCAGGCGAGCCGCGCGCCGACCTGCTCGTAGGAGCAGCCATCCAGGTAGAGCGACAGCACACGGCTCTCGAGCTCCGAGAGGGCCGTGGAGAGGCAGCCCACCAGCGAGCGCAGCTCCTCGGAGGAGATCACCTGGTTGGCGGGGTCGTGCACGGAGGGGCCGGGGAGCATCTGGTCGAGCGTGGGGGCCTCTTCGCCGCTCGCGGCTGGTGTCGAGGAGAACGAGACGTACTGGTTCAGGGGGGTGTGCTTGTTGCGAGTCGCGGTCTTCACCGCAGTAATGATCTGGCGGGTGATGCACAGCTCGGCGAAGTTGCGGAAGCTCGACTCGCGGTCGGTGCGAAAGTCGCGGATCGCCTTGTAGAGACCGACGAGGCCCTCCTGGATGAGATCGTCGGAGTCCCCCCCGGCGAGGAAGTAGGAGGAGGCCTTCAGGCGCACGAAGCCGTGGTAGCGGCGCACCAGCCGCTCGTACGCGGTGCGGTCTCCCTGCTTGGCCAGGGCGATCAGAAAACCATCATCGACCTTGACCTCAGAGTGAGGGTTACTGGAGATACGTGCCACGAGCAGGTCCTTTCTCGGACTGCGAGCAGCCCGAATCGCTCAGTGGCGCACTCCTCCCCCGGCGCCAACAGCTATGGAATCAACTATGGGTCAAGCTTAGGTTCAGCGTTACCGACGCGAGGTTCGCACAGTCAGGGAGCGTTGTCAAGGGCACGGCTGCGACTTTGCAAGATCTCGTACAGGAGCGCCGCCGCCGCCGCGGACACCCCCAGCGACTCGACCCGCCCCAGCAGCGGCAGCGAGACCAGTTGATCGCACACACCCGCAACCCGCGGGCGCAGCCCGCGGCCCTCGCTGCCGAGCACCAACACCACCCCGCCGCGGTAGTCGGGGCGGTCGTAGGGCACCGTGGCGTCGGCGCTTGCCCCATAGCTCCAACACCCCGCCTTCTGCGCCGCGCCGAGGAAGTCGGCGAGGTTGCGCACCCGCGCCACCCGTAGGTGCTCGACCGCGCCCGCGGAGGCCTTGCAGACCGCGGGCGTGACCTCGGCGGCGCGCCGTTCGGGGATCACGACCCCTGTGGCCCCCACGCACTCCGCGGTGCGGCAGATCGAGCCGAGGTTCTGAGGGTCCTGCACCTGGTCGAGCGCCACGATCAGCGGGTCCGGCTCGCCGAGCAACTCATCGGCGGATACGTAGGGGTAGCCGCCGGCCTCTGCGCAGACCCCCTGGTGGGCTGCCGAGCCGCAGCGCCCCTCGATCTCCTCCACCGTAGCCTTGCGGACCGCCACCCCCTCAAGCCACGGCTCGCGGGCGGCGCCCCCGGCGACCCACACCTCCCCAACCGTGTGCGCCCGGCGACCGCGAAGCGCCTCCCGCACGGGGTTGCGGCCGTAGAGGATCACCGCGGCAGCAGTTCGAAGCCGTCCGCTACGTCGCGGACCTCCCAGCCGGCGGCGGCGATCTCATCGCGCAGGCGGTCGGCGGCCTGAAAGTCGCGTTCCGCCCGTGCCCGCTCACGCTGGGCCGCCAAGGCCTCCACCTCGGCTGGTGCCTCAGCGGGTGCCGTCAACAAGCTCTCCAGCCCCAAGACGCCGAGCATCTCGCGCAGGTGTGCATCGCCTTTGGTCTCGATCGCGGAGTGCGTCGCCTCGCGAATCCATTCGTTGAGGTGGGCGAGCGCTTCGGGCGTGTTGAAATCGTTGGCGAGGGCCTCGAAGAAGCGGTCCCGCAGCTCGTTGAGATTACTTTCCGAAAAAGAGGGGCCCGGCTCCCCGGCCTCTGGCCGGCTGCGCCACCCTCTAGGCGAATCGCCTGCGCAGAGCCGGCGCGCCGCCTCTCGAATGCGACCGACGTTGGCCGTCGCCTGCTCGAGCGCCGCCTCTGAAAACGCCAGGGGCTGACGGTAGTGCCCGGAAATGAGGTACATGACGACAGCGTCGCGTCCGTACCGTTCCACGACCTCGTGCAGCGGGGCGATGTTGCCCACCGACTTGGCCATCTTCTCCCCTGTGAACTGGATCATGCCGTTGTGCATCCAGATCCGTGCGAGCTCCTCCCCCCGCGCAGCGCGGGTCTGGGCGGCCTCGTTCTCGTGGTGGGGGAACAGCAGGTCCGAGCCACCGCCGTGGATGTCAAAGCCAACACGCAGGTTGTGCTCCGCCATCGCCGAGCACTCGATGTGCCAGCCCGGCCGCCCGGGACCCCAGGGTGACGGCCAGAAGGTGTCCTCGCCCTCCTTGCGGGCCTTCCACAAGGCGAAGTCAAGCGGGTCCTGCTTGCGGTCCGACCCCTCCACAGGCTCGCCCTGGTCCATGTCCTCCAGGCGGCGGTGGGACAGCGAGCCATAGTCAACGTCGGAGCGCACGCGAAAGAACACGTCCCCGTCGCTCTCGTAGGCGTGGCCCCGCTCGATCAGCGCCTCAATGTAGGCGACGATTGGACCCATCGTCTCAGAGGCCAGCGGCTCCTCGTTCGGGCGCCCCAGCTCCAGTGCGTCGGTGTCCTCGCAGTAGCGCGCGGTCATCTCCTCGGCCAGCTCGGTGCTCGGACGGTGCTGGGCGCGGGCGGCGCCGTAGATCTTGTCGTTGACGTCGGTGATGTTCATAACGAGCTTTACGCTGTAGCCCTCGTGCTCGAGAAAGCGCGCCAGCAGGCTGAAGATCACAAACGGCCGTGCGTTGCCGACGTGGATGCGGCTATAGACGGTCGGCCCGCACGCGTAGATGCCCACGCGGCCGGGGTCGCGCGGGCGCAGCGGCAGCACCTCGCCGGTGCGGGTGTCGTGCAGGTGGATGGGGCGCATGACGCGCCAACCCTAGCTGACCTACAGCGCCCGCCGGCCTCAGCGAATGTCCACCGGCCTCAGCGGGTGCGTAGGCTCGCCGCGGCCAAAGCCGCGACGCCCTCGCCGCGCCCGACGAAGCCCATGCCCTCACCGGTGGTGGCCTTCACGTTGACCCGCGTGGGCGACAGGCCCAGCGCCCGCGCGAGACGCTCGCGGATCGCCTGCCGGTGGGGAGCAAGCTTCGGCGCTTCCGTAAGGACCGTGCAGTCGACGTTCACCACTTCGAGGCCCGCCGCGATCACGGTCATGAGCACTGTTTCCAGCAACACCAGCGAGTCGGCGTCGCGGTAGCGCTCATCCGTGTCGGGGAAGTGCTCGCCGATGTCCCCAAGGCCCGCAGCCCCGAGCAGCGCGTCGATCACCGCGTGGGTCAAAACATCCGCGTCGGAGTGGCCCTCGAGGCCGAGCTCGTGAGGGATCTCCACCCCCCCGAGGATCAGCCGGCGGCCGGCGGCGAAGCGGTGACAGTCGTAGCCGATCCCGCAGAGGCTCATCGAACGACCGCCCCAACGGGCTCCAGGCGCCGCGCGCGGCGCTCGAAGATGCACAGCTCGCCGACGCCAAGCTGCTCCAAGAGCTCAAGCGCCTGCGCATAGTCGGCCCCAACGTCCTCGGGGCGGTGCGCATCGCTGGAGAGCGCGACTGGCGCACCGGCTTCCACGCACATCTGAAGGAACGCCGGCGCCGGATAGATCTCCTGCGCGCGCTTGCGCAGCCCCGCGGTGGAGACCTCGACAGCGATCCCCGACTCCGCGATGCCCTCGAGCGCGAGCTCGTAGTAGCGGCGCAGATCCCCATCGGGCCGCGGGCGGTCCGGGCCCCACACCTTCACGAGGTCGGGGTGCGCGAGGATGTCGAACAGGCCGCTGCGCGCAGCCTCCCCCAGCGTCTCGAAGTAGCGCCGCCAGATCTGCTCCGCGGAGCGGCCCCCGGTCCACACGTCGTACTCCTCCTGGTTGACCGCGGCGTCGCGCAGGAAGTGCACCGAGCCCACCACGTAGTCGAAGTCGCGTGCCTCGAGCAGATTCGCCGTCCGGTCCTCCGCGCCCGGCACGAAGTCCGCCTCGAGCCCCAGCCGCAGGTCCGTCTCCTCGCGTACGAACCGGCAGTAGTCGTCGAGGTCGTCGATTGCCTGCTCCTCCCAAAACGGGTGCTGCCAAACCTCGAGCGCCTGGCGGAAGCGGTGGATGTGCTCAGAGACCCCAAGCTCCGCGATCCCGCGCTCGTGGGCGACCTCGCGGTAGTGCTCCACGTTGGCCGGCGTGAAGTACGCGGCCGCGGTGGCTGCGAGGTCATCAGGGCGCAGGTGGAGGTGGTAGTCGGTGAGCATCGAGCGGAGGGCGCGATTCAAGCAGGAAAGGAGAGCGTGTGGATGAGATGCAACGCGATGGAGAAAGGGGGAAGGTAAGCAGGCAGGGCAAACAGGCAGGGAAGCAACGTAGAAAGGGAGAGGTCCTGACTCAACCAGCCTCCCCCACCCCGCGGCCAAGCAGCAACTCCGCCAGCGCGAGGTCCAGCGGGGTAGTCACCTTGAGGTTCTCGCGAGGCGCCTCCACCACAACGACCCGGCCGCCCGTGCGCTCCACCAACCAGGCGTCGTCAGTCGCCTGCGCCAGAAGGTCATCCGGCACATCCAGCGCGCGCTCCAGCGCGGCACGCCGAAAGACCTGCGGAGTCTGCACCGCCCACAGGCCCGCGCGGTCGAGCGTCTCCAGAACGGCGCCGCCCGCACCGACCCGCTTGACGGTGTCGGTCACCGGAGCGGCCGCGATCGCCGCGTTGACCCCCTCCCCGAGCGCCGCCGCGAGCACCCGCTCGGCGAGCTGCGGCGTGAGCAGAGGACGCGCGGCGTCGTGCACGAGCACCGGGTCCCCCGGCCCCGCCGCGGCAAGCGCGAGACGCACGGACTCCGAGCGCACCGCGCCCCCACGGACCCCGACCGTGCCCGCGGGCGCGCTCACGCCCACTGGCAGCGCCACAACGATCCGCTGGATCGCCGGCACAGCACGGAGGGCGTCGACGCTCCACTGCAACAGTGACCGCCCGGCGAGCGCGGCGAGCGCCTTGGGACCGTCCGCCCCCAAGCGCTCGCCGCGACCGGCGGCTACGATCAGCGCAACCGGCAAGCCCTGCTACTCGGCCAGCGCCAGCCTGGAGGAGGCCGAGTTGGCGAGCAGGTCGTCGAGGTACTCTTCGGCCTCGTCCTCGTCCTTGTCGAGCGCGTACATCAGCTCCGAGGCGAGGATCTTCTTGGCGCGCGTAAACATCTGCTTCTCGCCGGTGGAGAGCCCCTTTTCGGACTCGCGCAGCGCGAGGTTGCGCACAACCTCGGCGAGCTCGTAGATGTCGCCAGTCTTGATCTTGTCGCGGTTGTGCTTGAACCGGCGGTTCCAGTTCTTGGGCATGTCGGAGACTTCGTCCTGGAGCACGTCCAGCACCTTCTTGACGGTCTCCTCGTCGATCACCCGGCGCAGGCCTGCGAGGCCGGCGTTTTCAGTGGGGACCTTGACCGTCATGTCGTTGTGGAGAATCTTGATCGTGAGGTACTCGCGGCATTCGCCCAGCACCTCCATCTCCTCCTTCTTGAGGACCTTGCCCGCCCCGTGGTGGGGGTAGACCACGTGGTCGCCCAACTCGAACTCGATGCACTCGCATTCGGTGACGATCTGGAGGTCCTCGATCGGCTCTGCTTCGATTGCCTGGGGAATGGGAATGGTTCTCTCCTTTTAGTGGGTCCGCCGCGCGGCGGTCTTGACGTCAGAGCGCAAGCTGAAAGCCACCGAGCTCCAGCTCACGTCTGCAGGTAGCGGTCCACGAGGTTGATCTCCTGCAAACGCCGAAGGCCCTCGCGGATGTCCTTGGCGCGTATCTCCCCCACCCCCTCAATCGCCTCTAGCTCGGCGTCGGTGGCCGCCAACAACTCGTCGAGGCCTCCGAACTCCTTGATGATCTCGCTCACCACCAGCTTCGGCAGCCGGGGGATGCGCCCCAGGGTGCGGTAGCCACGTGGCGAGACGGGGTAGTCAAGCGTGTTGAGCTTGCGGTCGTATTCGAGCAGCTCCGCCAGGCGCCCGAAGTCGAGCAGGTCCTGGTGGCCGAGCCGCCCCATCTCCTCCAGCGCCGAGGCGAACGCCTCGTCGGAGTAGCTGGCCAGGTAGTCCTGCACGAGCGCCGCCTTTTCTGAGGCGGTGCCGACCATCGTCTCCTCGAGCTGCATCTCGATCAGGCGCCCCTCCGTGCCGAGCTCGACGATGTAGCGCTCGATCTCCACGGCCATGCGCGTCACGAGCTCCGCGCGCTGGAGGACCGTGAGCACGTCGTGCAGAGTGACCCCGCCCTCGAACTCCAAGGCGGTGAGCCGCGTGGAGACCTGGTCGAGGCGGGTGCGGTACTTCTCGAGCGTCGCGAGCGCCTGGTTGGCCTTGGCGAGCACCACCGGGATGTCCTGCAAGATGCACTTGGTGCCGTCCACGTACAGCGAGACCACCTCGCGGCGCTGGGAGATCGCGATTACGAGCGCCTCGGTCTGCTTGGAGATGCGCTCCGCGGTGCGGTGGCGGGTGCCGGTCTCGAGCGTGAGGATCGTGGGGTCCGGCATCAGCTGGACGTTGGCCAGCGCGATCTTGGTGGAGTTGGCGTTGAGGATGATCGCCCCGTCCATCTTCGCCACCTGGTAGAGCAGCGCCGGCGAGTAGTCGATGTCGAGCTTGATGCCACCCGAGAACAGGAAGCTGAGCTCCTCGGGGTCGCCGATCACGATCAGCCCCCCGGTGCGGGCGTGCAGGATGTTCTCCATCCCCTCCCGCAGGGCAGTGCCCGGCGCCACCATCTCCAGCGCCTTCACCAAACCGGGCTCCGGGCGAGCTTCGGTATCGAAATCTTCGCCGGATCGTGGAGCCACGACCGGGTATTTTACGGCATTTACACGGGATTTAGCGCCTCCCCACCCGGGTTCCTGAGGGTGGAACACACTCGCGAGCCCACCGCGGGTCCACCCGCTCCAAACGAGCCCCACAAATCCCACCTGGCGGAACTGGGTGGCCGCTGCGAGGCCGCCACCCAGCTCGCACTGTGTGGAGGTGGGGTCGGCCAGAGAACACACCACCACAACAACAACAACACCACCCCGCGGAACCCGCGGACGGGCGCACTCCCGCCACTCTCACGGAGCCTCGGGCGAGGAACTACGCCGCCACCCTCGCGGGGCGGCGCGACTCCCGCGGCAGGACCCGGGCCAGCGCCTCGCGCAGCGTGCCGACCTCGCAGGCCCCCGACCCACTGCCCGTGGGGGCCACGACCTCGCTGAGCCCGTGGCGAGCGGCCTCCTGCAGACGGCGCTCGGGGTGGCCGACCCAGCGCAGCTCGCCCGTCAGACCAAGCTCCCCGAAGCACGCGCAGGGGACGGGTGGGTGGGCTCCTCGACTCGCGCCGGAGAGGCCGGTCGCCGGCACACCCCGGCTCGCCGAGGCGACCGCGAGCGCGACGGCGAGGTTGACCCCGGGCTCGTTGACCCGCACGCCCCCAACCACGTTGACGAACACGTCGGCCCCGCCCGTCCCCATACGGCCGTGGCGGGCGAGGATCGCGAGCACCAAGGCGAGGCGGTTGCGGTCGAGGCCCGAAGCGACCCGCCGGGGCTGCTCGAGCTCCGAGGGGGCGACCAGCGCCTGGACCTCGACGAGCAGTGGCCGCGACCCCTCCATCGCGGCCAGCATCACGCTGCCGGGAGCGCGCGTGGCCTGCGCCACGAACCGCGCGGAAGCGTCGAGCACCTCCACCAACCCCCCTTGGCGCATCTCGAACAGCCCCGTCTCGTTGGTAGAGCCGAAACGGTTCTTCAGCGCCCGCAACTCACGGTAGGGGCGCTCGCGCTCGCCTTCAAACTGGAGCACGCAGTCCACCACGTGCTCCAGCACACGCGGGCCGGCGAGCGCGCCATCCTTGGTGACGTGCCCCACAAGGATCGTCGCAATGCCGCGCGCCTTGGCAAGCTCCATCACGCGCACCGCGACCTCACGCACCTGGCCGACCGACCCGGGCGCGGAGGAGAGCTCGGCCGCGTGGAGCGTCTGCACGGAGTCGATCACGCACACCTCCGGAGCGTGCGAGCCAAGCACGTCGAGCACCGCGTCGAGGTCGGTCTCCGCCACGATCGGCACCGCCAGCGCGCCTGGGCCGAGACGCTCTGCGCGCAGCCGCACCTGCTCAGGGGACTCCTCGGCGGAGACGTACAGCGTGCGGTGGCCCAACCCCGCGAGGTACCCGAGCACCATGTTGGTGAGCGTGGACTTGCCGATCCCGGGCGCCCCGCCGAGCAGCACCAGCGAGCCGGGCACCAGGCCCCCGCCGAGCACCCGGTCAAGCTCGCTGATGCCCGTGGGCAGGCGAGCCACGGGCGCCGCGCCGACCTCCGCCAGCGGACGCGGAGCTAGCCGATCTCCGGACTGCCGGGAGCGGGCGTCACCGCTCCGGGGAAGCTCCTCCACAAGCGTGTTCCACGCCCCACAGCCGGGGCACTGCCCGTGCCACTTGGCCGAGGAGAAGCCGCACTCAGAGCAGACGTGAACCGAGGAGGCGCGAGGCACCCCCGCAGACTACGGCGCGGCGGGGACGGCTTCTACTCGTCGGCGTCCGCGGCGTCCACGGGCCCGTCGGGCTCATCGTTAACGTGCGGCGCCTCGCCGTCGCCAACCCCATCAGGGAGGCCATCGTCATCGCCGGCAGGCAGCTCCCCGGCGGCGCCTTCGGCGCCGACGGCGACGGGGGTCTTCTGCTTCTTGGGCTTGACGATCGTGAGGCGCACCTCGCCGTCCTCGCCCTCAGCGGCAGGGTTGACCACCACGGTGGCCCCGGGGATGACCTGCTCGCGCAGCACGAAGTCCGCGAGCGGGTCCTCGATGTAGCGCTGGATCGCGCGGCGCAGCGGGCGGGCGCCCATCGCGGGGTCCCAGCCCTTCTCGACGAGCAGTTCCTTGGCCGGGTCGGTCAGCTCGAGCTGCAGCTCGCGTTCGGCCATCGTCTCGCGGATACGCAGCAGCAGCAGCTCGACGATCTGCTTGATTTCCTCCTTCTGCAACTTGTGGAAGACAATCACGTCGTCGATGCGGTTGAGGAACTCGGGCCGGAACACCTTCTTCAGCTCGCCCATGATGCGGTTCTTCATGTCGTCGTAGGTGATCCCGGTCTCGTCGTCGGAGACCGCGAAGCCCAGCGGCGTGTTGCGCGCGATCTCGGCAGCGCCGATGTTGGAGGTCATGATCACGATCGCGTGGCGGAAGTCCACGGTGCGCCCCTGCGCGTCGGTGAGCCGCCCGTCCTCGAGGATCTGCAGCAGGATGTTGAAGACGTCGGGGTGGGCCTTCTCGATCTCGTCGAGCAGCAGCACGCAGTAGGGCTTGCGCCGCACCGCCTCGGTGAGCTGCCCGCCCTCGTCGTAGCCGATGTACCCGGGGGGCGAGCCGACCAGCCGCGAGACGGCGTGCTTCTCCATGTACTCGGACATGTCGATGCGCACCATCGAGTCCTCGTCGCCGAACAGGAACTCCGCGAGCGTGCGCGCCAGCTCGGTCTTGCCGACGCCGGAGGGGCCGAGGAAGATGAACGAGCCAGTGGGCCGCTTGGGGTCCTTCAGTCCCGCTCGCGAGCGGCGGATCGCCTTCGAGATGACCTCGATCGCGGGGTGCTGGCCGATCACGCGCTTGTGCAGTTCCTCCTCCATGCGCATCAGCTTCTGCGTCTCGGCCTCGGTCAGCTTGAACACGGGGATGCCGGTCCACATCGAGACGATTTCGGCGATCTCCTCTTCGCCGATCGCGGGCCGCTCGTGGGTCTCGCCCGCTTCCCACTCTTCCTCGAGCTCGCGCTTGCGGTGGGTGAACTTGCGCTCCTTGTCGCGCAGCGCCGCGGCCTTCTCGAACTCCTGGGCCTCGATCGCGGCCTCCTTCTCGCGCCGCGTGGACTCGATCTGCTCCTCAAGCTCGCGGTTGGCGGGCGGCGAGGTCATCGACTTGATGCGCATCCGCGAGGCCGCCTCGTCGATCAGGTCGATCGCCTTGTCGGGCAGGAAGCGGTCGGAGATGTAGCGGTCGGCCAGTTCGGCCGCGCCGCGCAGCGCGTCGTCGGTGATCTGCACCTTGTGGTGAGCCTCGTAGCGGTCGCGCAGGCCCCGGAGGATCTCGACGCTCTGGTCGATCGAGGGCTCCTCCACGCGGATCTGCTGGAAGCGGCGCTCCAGGGCGGAGTCGCGCTCCAGGTACTTGCGGTACTCGTCCAGGGTGGTCGCGCCGATCGTCTGCAGCTCGCCCCGGGCCAGCGCGGGCTTGAGGATCGAGGCGGCGTCGATCGCGCCCTCGGCGGCACCGGCGCCGACGAGGTTGTGCAGCTCGTCGATGAACAGGATGATGTCCCCGCGCTGGGTGATCTCCTTCATCACCTTCTTCAGGCGCTCCTCGAACTCCCCCCGGTACTTCGAGCCGGCGACCAGCGCGGCGAGGTCCAGGGTGTAGATCTGCTTGTTCTTGAGCAGCTCGGGCACGTCGGCGTTGGTGATGCGCTGGGCGAGGCCCTCGACCACGGCGGTCTTGCCGACGCCGGGCTCGCCGATCAGCACCGGGTTGTTCTTGGTGCGCCGCGAGAGGATCTGCATGATGCGCTCGATCTCCGTCTCGCGCCCCACGCAGGGGTCGAGCTTGCCTTCGGAGGCGAGCTTCGTGAGGTTGCGGCCAAACTGGTCGAGCAGCTTCGAGGACTTCTTGCCTTCCGCGGGGCCCCCGCCCGCGCCGGCGCCGGCGCCGGGCGCTCCCGCGCCCTGCCCCTGGCGGCGCCCGGAGGGACCGGAGAGCATGCGGATGACCTCGTTGCGGATCTTCTCGGAGTCGGCGTCGAAGTCGAGCAGGATGCGCGCAGCGACACCCTCGTTCTCGCGCACCAGCCCGAGCAGGATGTGCTCGGTGCCGATGTAGTTGTGCCCCAGCGAGAGCGCCTCGCGCAGCGCCAGCTCGAGCACCTTCTTGGCGCGCGGCGTGAAGGGGATCTGCCCGGAGGTGACCTCCTCGCCGGAGCCGACGATGCGCACGACCTGAGCGCGCACACGCTCCACGGTGATGTCGAGGCTCTCGAGGACCCGCGCGGCGAGCCCCTCCTCCTCGCGCAGCAGGCCGAGCAGGATGTGCTCGGTGCCGATGTAGTTGTGCTTGAGCGTCCGCGCCTCTTCCTGGGCGAGAACGACAACCTGGCGGGCTCGTTCTGTGAATCGCTCGAACATGGTTGGCAGAGCCCCTTCGTGTCAGTCCGGTGGTGTGGTCCGTAGGGACGGTGAGCTGGGTCGGTGGGTGCGGGTCTTCATCCCCCTCTTCGTCTCAAACCGCAAGAAAGATGAGCACCCGAGTCCCAACGCCGCCATAGGACAGTCTACCAACGGGCCCCCGGGTCTCCACGGGAACCGTCCGCGAGCCCCAGCAGCCACGCACCGCACACCGCCTGCCACGCCGGCGCTTCACGCCCGCGCACCACGCAACGCTCCCCGCCTGCACACCGCGCCCCACCCACCACGCCAGCGCACCCCCTCCCCTGCCGCCCGCACACCGCGCCCGCGGCTCAGCGCATCGCCGGGAACAGCACGACCTCGCGGATCGAGTCGCGCCCCGTGAGCAGCATCACGAGCCGGTCGATGCCGAGGCCGACGCCGCCCGCCGGTGGCATCCCCTGCTCGAGCGCCTGGAGGAAGGCCTCGTCGTACGGCATGGTCTCCTGCTCGTCGTCGGTCGACTCCAGGCGCTGCTGTGCGGCGAGGCGCTCGCGCTGCACGTCCGGGTCGGTCAGCTCGGAGAACGCGTTGGCAAGCTCCAGGCCGCCAGCGAACGCCTCCCAGCGCTCGACCAGCCCGCGCTTGGTGCGGTGCTCGCGGGCGAGTGGCGAGAGAGCCACCGGGTAGTCGAGCACGAAGGTCGGCTGCAGGAGCGTCGGCTCGACGTACTTCGACAGCAGGCTGTCGGCCATCTGAGACCAGGACTGGTCTGCGGTGACCACGTCGAGCCGGCGCTCGCCGATCGCCGCGGCGAGCCGCTCCGCCGTCGCGTGTGTCGTCAGGTCGACACCCGTCGCGGCGGCGATCGCCTCGACAAACCCCACCCGCCTCCACGGCCGCGCGAAGTCGAGCTCACCCCGGTAGTCGACCACCTCCGCCGCGGAACGCACCACGTCTTCCAGGCGCCCCGCCTCGACCTCGTAGTCGGCGTACGCCTCGTACCACTCGACCACCGTGAACTCGGGGTTGTGCTTATGCGAGACGCCCTCGTTGCGGAAGTCCTTGCCGAGCTCGTACACGCGCTCGAGCCCTCCGACGATCAGGCGCTTAAGGTACAGCTCGGTCGCGATCCGCAGGTACAGGTCGCGGTCCAGCGCGTTGTGGTGTGTGGTGAAAGGTCGCGCCAGGGCGCCGCCGTAGAGGGGCTGCAGCACTGGCGTCTCGACCTCCACGAAGTCGGAGGCATCGAGGTAGGAGCGGACCGCGGAGACGATCCGCGCGCGGTCGCGAAACAGCCGGCGCGCGTCCTCGCTCGCGATCAGGTCGAGCTCGCGGTGGCGGTAGCGCGTCTCGACGTCTGAGAGTCCGTGGTGCTTGTCGGGCGGCGGGCGCAGCGCCTTGGTGAGCACCTGGAAGCTCTCCACGCGCAGCGACACCTCGCCGTGACGGCTGCGGATGGCGCAGCCGTTGACCCCGATCAGATCGCCGAGGTCGAGCGAGAGCAGCAGCTCGAAGCGCTCGCGCCCGAGCACGTCCAGGCGCGCGTGCAGCTGGAGCTTGCCGGTGCGGTTGACCAGGTCCAGGAACGCAGCCTTGCCGGCCCCGCGACGCGCCGCGATCCTCCCGGCGACGCGGTGGCGCTCGTCGGTTTCCTCGCCGGCCGTCAGGTGCTCGTAAGCAGACAGGACCGCGTCGATCGGCTCGACGCCCGCGAAGGTGTACGGAAAGGCGCTGTCGTCACAATCCCGCAGTCGCTGCCCCTTCGCACGCCGCTCGGCGATCAGCTCTGGCAGGCCGTGGCGGTGGCCCGCCTGCGGCTCCTCGCTCCCGCTCATTGTGGGGAGGCTACTTGAGGCCGACGTCGATCTTGGTGATCTTGAGCTTGCGCGCGGGGCCGCGGGGAACCTGCACGGCGACGGTGTCGCCCCGGCGGTGGCCGAGCAGCGCGCGGCCGACGGGGGACTCGTTGGAGAGCTTCGCCTCGTCGGGGTTCGCCTCGGCGGAGCCGACGATCGTGTACTTCACAGACTTGGCGGTCTTCTCGTCCTTGACGTGCACCACCGAGCCGACCTGCACGACCTCGGTGGAGAGCTCCGTGGAGTCGATCACCGTGGCCATCCGCAGCCGCTCCTGCAGCTGGGCGATCTTGCTCTCGAGCATCGCCTGCTCGTTCTTGGCGTCGTCGTACTCGGAGTTCTCGGTGATGTCTCCGAACTCGCGGGCCTCCTTGATGCGCTCGGCGACCTCGCGGCGGCGCGCGGTCGAGAGCAGCTCCAGCTCGTCCTTGAGTTTCTCCAAGCCTTCGGGGGTGAGGATGACGTCCTTCGGCATGTGCCTCGCTCGCGGGAAGAGTGCAGTTGAAACGAACGAAACCCGCCGGTTGAACGGGCCCGCCCAGTGCAGGGCGGGCGGCCGGGACTCGGCGGGCTCCAGCGAGCGCAGCAGTATAGCGACCGCCGCAGGACCCACCGGGCCCGGGAAAAATCTCGCAAGGCGCACCGCAGTGCCGGGTCGCGAGCGGTGCGGGACGGGCGCAAAGACGGCTCAGACCGCGAGCGCCACGAGCCGGTGCAGCGGCAGGCGCACACCGCGAGGGCGGCCCCGCGTGGAGCGAGCACAAAGACGGCTCAGACCGCGAGCGCTGGGCCGCGCAGCGGCGGGCGCAAAAGACAAGCTCAGGCCGCGAGCGCCGCGGGCTGCGTACAGGAGGCGAGCAGGCGCCGGACCTCGGCGAGGTCCGCGGTGGCCTGCAGCAACTGCTGCAGGTCGGCGAGCTGTGCCCGACCGAGCCCCAGGCGGGGCAGGTACCAGGGGTAGA
The DNA here is from genome assembly GCA_963706545.1 of uncultured Solirubrobacterales bacterium. GTDB lineage: Bacteria > Actinomycetota > Thermoleophilia > Solirubrobacterales > Solirubrobacteraceae > Palsa-744. Next base: position 2,481,702 of record OY970161.1, on the reverse strand, counting down.
ACTTGCGCAGGTACCGCCCCGCGCGCTCGGGCCCGAGGTGCTCACCGGCGCGCGCGAGCACCCACTCGAGCTCCACCAGCACCTCCGCGGGGGTGGGCTCGCAGGCGCGCCCGCGTACGAGCTCTTCGAACAGCCACGGGTTGCCGAGGCACCCGCGGGCCAGCATCACCGCAGCGACGCCGGTGCGCTCGAACGTCTCGCGGATGCCCTGCGCGTCGTTCATGCCGCCGGTGAGGATCACAGGCGCGGGCAACGAGTCGGCCAGACGCGCGGCGAGCGCGTAGTCGGGAGACCCCCGGTGGTGCACTGCGGCGGAGCGCGGGTGGAAGGCGATCGCAGCCACCCCCGCGTCCGCCACCAGGCGATGGGCGAGCTCGAAGCCGGAGGTGTCCCCGGAGCGCTGGCCAGAGCGGAGCTTCACGGTGACCGGCACACCACCCCCACCGCACGCATCTGCCGCCCCCTCGACCGCGGCGCGGGCGACGGCGACGGCGCGGGCCGGGTCGGCCAAGAGCGCGGCGCCGGCGCCGGTCTTGCAAACCTTGGGCACCGGGCAGCCCATGTTGAGGTCGATCGCGTCGGCCCCCGCGGCGACCACAGCGGCGGCGGCGGAGCGCATCACGGCGGGGTCCTGCCCGAACAGCTGGATCGAGGTCGGCGCCTGCGTCCCGCCGGCCCCCACGCGCTCGGCGGGGTGGATGCGCAGCAGCTCGCGCAGCGTGCGCTCGTTGCGGTAGTACACGGCGTGGCTCGAGACCATCTCCGAGACCGCCAGCCCCGCCCCGTGGCGCTTGGCCTGCAGGCGCACGAACCAGTTGCCGATCCCCGCCAGCGGAGCGAGCAGCACGCGGTTGGGGACCCGCAGGGGGCCGAGCTCCCACGGGTCGGTCAGGCTGGGGGTGGACATGGGCCCATTATGGTGGCCGACGCGCCGAGTACCCCACCCGAGTACCCCACCGGCCCGAGGTCCGTAGACTGCGCCCCGTGTCGTCGGAGGGAGACCCCGAGTACGCGTTGAGCGCGTCCAGCGAGGAGGAGCACGAGCGGCTGAGCCACCAGGCGGACTGGTACGAGCCGTTCACGCGCCGCCTGCTGCAGCACGCGGGGATCGAGCCCGGGATGCGGGTGCTCGACGTCGGCTGCGGGCCGGGCGACGTCAGCTTCCTCTTGGCCGAGCTGGTCGGTAGCGAGGGGACGGTGGTCGGGGTGGAGCGCGACGAGCAGGCGCTCGCCACCGCGCGTCAGCGGGCGGGCGAGTCGGGGCACACCAACGTCGAGCTCGTGCTCGGGGACTTCCGCGAGGTCGAGCTCGCCGGCGGCCCGTTCGACGCGGTGGTCGGGCGGCTCGTGCTGATGTACCAGGGCGACCCCACGGCGGCGGTGGCGAGCGTGGCCCGCCACGTCCGCCCGGGAGGGGTGGTGGTGTTCGCCGAGATGTGCATCCACCTGGACTCGGTCCTACCGAAGCGCGCCCTCGTGTCCTGGCCGCCGACGCCGGCCTCTGAACAGCTCAACGAGTGGATCCACGCCACCCACCTCAGGCTGGGCACCCAGCTGGACATGGGCATGCGGCTGCCGGCGGTGTTCGCAGCCGCCGGCCTGCTGCCAAACCCCGACCTCGACAGCGAGGTCGCGATCGGCGTCGGCGAGGAGGCGATCCGCCGGACTGTTGACCTCATCCGTAGCTTCCTGCCCGGCGTCCTCGCCACCGGGGTGGCCACCGCCGAGGAGATCGACCTCGACACCCTCCCCGAGCGCCTGCGCGCCGACACCGGTCCGGTCGGGCGCGTCACGTTCTGGCCGACGGTGGTCGGCGCGTTCGCGACGAAGCCGGGGTAGCGGTCGCGACGGCAGTCGCGACGGCTTCGCCGGCATTGGAGCTTCGGGGGTCCGGCGATGCCGATTTCGGTAGCGGCGGTGCGAGTCCATCGCCGAGGACCGAGCAGCCTGACGGGTTCTGCGACGGGCGACTCAAGAAGCTAGGCCATGAGCGGCAAGACCGACCACGCGAAAGAGCTGGCCCAGACGCTCGGCGGTCGATCCGTGCACCGTCCGCGGATCGGAATTGGCATAGCGCAACGCCGCACTAATCATCTCGTCCGCGAGTCGAGCAATGGGGTCGTCATCTGCGATCTGGGTGCCGGCCACATTGGGTGCAAAGTCCCGGATCATGCCAGCCAGGCGATTCTCGGTCGGGTTGACAAAGCCGGGAGGCGGTTCTGCTTCGCCGATAGCGCGTACGACCCGCAGCGCGCTCGCCGCAAGCTCGATGACGCGCTCACGAACGACGTGCATGTCGCGGGGCTCGGCGTAGACCGTTGCCGCCAGTGCCTCAGCGGCATCGCGCATAAGGGGGGGACCACCTCCAACCGAGAGCTTCTGTGGCGGGACTGCCGTGACGATTTCATTGAGTCGTTCTTCGTATGGGGGCAAGGTCATCAGTCGGTGGCCATTGCAGGGGTCAGGTTTCCCGATGCGCCGTCCGCCAGACCGGCATCCGGCTCGAACAGGGGCGCGATGCCCGCCTTGACGTCGGCCGCCAGGTCATCGGGCTCCGTCTCCTCGACCGCCTCGGTGCTCGCCGTGATGCCACACGCGCGACGGATCTCCTCGACTAGCGCGGTCTGCCGTGCCTGCAGAAAGCGCTCGTAAAGCTCGGCCGCCTCGTCGTTTGACAGGGTCTCGGTCGCGTCTGTGAGCAGTCGCGCCGCGCCCGCGTCGAGAAAGTGCGGCTCCAGCAGCCTGGGTTGTAGTCCGGCTGGGAAGATGTCTGGATCGGCGAGGTAGTCCGCTGGCGCTTTGTCCTTGATCTTGCCGTTGGTCTCGTCGGAAATGAGCGTGCGGTTAGCGATCGTGTTGACATCGACTCGCTTGGTGATCCCGTGCCGTCTGAGGTACGCCTGCGGGAAGATGTGGTGGTCTTGCAGTTCCTGCAAGCGGATGTCCTCGCCGCGACGCCAGTCCCGAGCACTGCGGAGGGCGAGCAGACAGAAGAGCCCGCTGTATACGGCACTCGCATAGCTCGCCGAGTCGCGGACCCGAAAGCCTGGCGAACCAATCCATGCTTGCGCTTCGCGGAAGACTTCAGGCTCTGGCCCATCGTCGAACCAGTGGCGCGTCATCTCCTGGTAGTCCTTGCGCGACTTGCTCTCGACAGCGCTTGAGTAGCGCTCCAGGAAGACGTTGCACCAGTACCACCGGCGCAGCTCATCGCGCGCCGTCTGCCCGAGCTTGTTGTCGTCAATCTGCGCTCGCAGCGCGGCGAGGATGGGCACGAGACCGTATCCCGGTAGCCACTTCCCGGCGAAGACGCCAAAACTATCCTCGCCGACCAGTTCCACCAGCTCCAGCGCCCGCTCCATCGCGGCAGCGGCGCGGCGCCAGTCCGTCTCAAAGTTCTCCGGCTGGAGGTCGATGAGGATGCGGGGCTTCGGGTCGAGTCCGCGTAGTAGGGCGAACGTGCGCAGTACGAGCACGCCGAACTTGTGCTCGTCCGCCTTGCCCTTCGACCAGGCGCGCAGGCGGCGATGCGTGGCGACCGCCTCGTTCCATAGGTCATGAAGGCGGATGCCGTACCGATATAGCCGTGCTGTAAGCAGGTCGTACACGGAGAGGTCCACGCCCGTCGAGTTCAGCTTCTCGAAGATGGCGCACACACGGCCGATCGCGTTGCCGTCTGCCTCATCGACGCGGGGGAGCTCGACTAGCGGCACCTCGAAGGTCTGGAAGTCGGTCACGGCTGTCGTCCAGCCATCGCGCCACTCCGAGCGATATCGGTCTAGGTCGGTAGGCGCGCTGGCGCGTAGCCAATCCTCGAAACCGTCGCGCCACTGGTAGAAGGCTTGCTGCGTGAGCAGGACGGTACAGGGGAGTATCCGTTGCTCATACTGCGCCTTGATGTCGTCGAGGCCGCGCAGCTCGCGTTTCGAGCGGTCGAAGACGACCTCGTCGTTGTCGGCCTCGTTGAGCAGCACGTCGAGGTTGACGAAGAACCAATGTCGCGCGATTGAGTCCTTCAGAGAGAGGTCCGGCGCCGTGAGCGCGTACATCAGCGAGGAGAGTCGCTGCTGCCCGTCGAGAACGAGGTGCTCGGGCCGAGGATCCCGGTACGGCGGCTGAGCACCGCGCAAAAACTCGGGCGCAAACGGAGGATTGTTCGGGTCGCAGCGCAGAAGCAGAAGCGAGCCGATGAAGTAGCCACGGATGATCGAGCGGACCAGGTCGGCGACTTCCTCGCGCGTCCAGACGAAGTCTCGCTGGAAGTTCGGAAGGCAGACCTTGCCCTCATGAGCCTGCTCAACGAGGCCGACTACCTTGCGCTTGTCGGGGATGATCTCCATACCTCTAGGACTGGATCATACGGTCCACGCCCGGCTATGCGCAATCTCTAGCACCAGGCCGACAGTTGGCAATACGGAGTTTCGACGAGCTCACGCTACGCCACCGTCTATCAGCTCGCGCACCTGCGGATACACGGCCAGCCGCCGCCGCGCCCACCTCCGTAGAGAACACCACACGCTGTTCAGAGCGCCACGAGGACCTATGCTGCGCGTCGATGCGGTGGGTCGTGGACGGAATGAACGTGATCGGCGCGCGCCCTGACGGGTGGTGGAGAGACCGACACGCGGCGTCGGTCCGCCTCGTCGAGCAGCTCGAGCGGTGGGCCGCCCGGTGCGGGGAGCAGGTGACGGTGGTGTTCGAGCGGCCCCCCTCTCCCCCGATCTACTCCGAGGTCGTCGAGGTGGCGTGCGCGCCGCGGCCGCGGCGCGACTCGGCCGATGACGAGATCGTCCGACGGGTCCTCGCCGACCCCGAGCCCGGCGCAATCGCCGTGGTCACGTCCGACGGGGAGCTTGCGGCCCGGGCGCGCGCCGCGGGAGCAACGGTGCGCCCGGCAGGGTCCTTCCGGGCACAGTTGGACGAGACCGCTGATGGTGCAAGCGCCCCGGCTTGAACGGCCGACGCGAACGAGACGCTCCGCAGCAGGTAGCCGGCTCTCGGCGAGGGAGACGTGGCAGGATGGGGCGCGTGCTGTTCGAGGACCGGTCCCGGGCGGAGTCCTTCGGCGCGGTGGCCGCTCAGTACGACCGCGTGCGGCCGTCCTACCCGCCGGCGCTGGTGGACGCGCTGCTCGCCGACGATGCGCGGAGCGTGCTCGACGTGGGCTGCGGGACGGGCATCGCGGCCTCCCTGCTGGTCGCTCGGGGGTGTGCGGTACTGGGCGTGGAGGTGGACGCGCGGATGGCGCAGCTCGCTCGCGCGAAGGGCCTCGAGGTGGAGGTCGGGCGGTTTGAGGACTGGGAACCGCGCAGGCGGAGCTTCGAGCTCGTGACCTCCGCGCAGGCGTGGCACTGGATCAATCCCCGCGCGGGGGCCGTGCGGGCGGCGCAGGCGCTGTGTGCGGGGGGGCGGCTAGGGGTGTTCTGGAACTTCGGCGACCCCCCGCCGCACGTGCGGGAGCTGCTCTCCCCGATCTATGCGCGCCTTGGGCCCAGGGTCGAGAACTACTCCGTGCTGTTCGGCAACCGCGACGCCCGTGTGCAGGACACGCTCGACGGCCTCGCCGCGGCCGGCGCGTACGGACCCGGGGAGATGTCGCGGTTCGCGTGGAGCCAGCGCTATGACACGGCGGAGTGGCTCGCCCAGCTGAGCACCCACTCCGACCACCACGCGCTGCCGGAGGCACAGCGCGAGCGCCTGCTCGACGCAGTCGGAGAGGCGCTCGACTCGGTGGGGGGTTCGTTCGAGATGCCCTACGAGACGGTGCTCGTCCTCGCGCAGCGGACTTGACTCCCCGTCGCTCGACGCGGCCTTCCGGGCAGAGCGGCAGCCGTGGGGGAGTCGGTTGCCGGCGGGTGGAGCTCGCGCAGGAGTGGGCTGGACGGCGAGGGGCGGTGGTGGCCGCGGCAGCGGGGCACGGAGGCCCCGCGCGTACGACGCCCGGGCGGCCCCACCCACACACGCGGACGATCCCCCTCAAACACTCACGGTTGGCCGCGCGCTTGGGCGCTACGTGCGGTTGCGCTCGTAAATAAGCCGCAACCCCGTGAGCGTCAGGAGGTCGTCGACCCCTTCGATCGTGGTCGTGTAGGGGACGATCGCGTGCGCGAGGCCGCCGGTGGCGATCGTCTTGGTCTGGGAGCCCAGCTCCGCGCGCAGACGGTTGACGATCGCGTCGACCTGGCCCGCCGTCCCGTACACCACGCCCGAGCGGATCGCGTCGATCGTGGTCTTTCCGATCAGCGCCCGCGGCGCGGTCACGTCAACGCGGGGCAGCGCCGCGGCGCGCTCGGTGAGCGCCTCCAGCGCGATCTCGACACCCGGTGAGATGATCCCCCCGAGGTACTCGCCCTCGGCGGAGACGGGGTCGTAAGTGATGGCGGTGCCGAAGTCCACCACCACGCACGGTCCCCCGAGGCGCTCGTGGGCGGCGACCGCGTTGACGAGCCGGTCGGGGCCAATCTCGCGGGGGTTGTCGTAGCGGATCGGCATGCCCGTCTTGACGCCGGGGCCCACCGCGAGCATCTCGTGGCCGAGGTACCGCTGGGCCATCGCGCACCATTCGGGTCCCAGCACGGGCACCGTGGAGGAGACGATCGACGCGTCGATCTCGCCCATCGTCACCTGGCGCAGCTCCAGCAGGTTACGCAGCGCGGCGCCCAGCTGGTCGGAGGTGGACTGGCGCACGGTCGCGAAGCGCCAGTGCTCGCGCAGCTCGGCGTCGCAGAACGTCCCGAAGTGCGTCTGGGTGTTACCGACGTCGACGGCGAGCAGCACGGCGAACCATTATGCTGACCCGGTGGCTTTGAAGCTTTACGTGCTACCGGGCTCGCACCCGTGCGCGGCGGTGGAAGTGGCGCTGCGGCGCAAGGGGCTTCCCTTCCAGCAGATCAACCTGCTGCCAATGGTGCAGGTGGGGCTGGGACCACTGCTCTACGGCGGCCCCACCGTCCCGGGGATGCGCCTCGACAGGGAGCGGCTCGTGGGTTCGCGCACGATCATGCGCCGCCTCGACGCCCTCGCCCCGGACCCCCCACTGCTGCCAGCGGACCCCGGTGAGCGCGAGCGCGTGCTGGAGGCCGAGCGCTGGGGTGACGAAGTCTTCCAGAGCGTCCCCCGGCGGATCCTCGACGCCGGCTTCCTGCGCGACGCCGGGGCGATGGAGAGCTACGCCGCGGAGACCCGCCTGCCGCTGCCCCGCGCGTTCCTGCGCCCCGCGCTGCCGCTCACCGCGAAACTGATGGCGCGGCGCAACCACGCCGAGGACGACCTCGTGCGCGCGGACCTCGCGGTGCTCCCGGGCTACCTCGACAAGATCGACGCGTGGATCGCGGAGGGGCTGCTCGGCGGCGAGGAGCCCTCCGCGGCCGACCTGCAGATCGGCTCCACGATCCGCCTGTTGGAGACGCTCGGCGACGTGCGTCCCCTGATCGAGGGGCACCCCGCAGCGGACCTCACGCGGTACTTCCCGCCGATGGTCGGCGAAATCCCCGCGGGTACGCTGCCGGCCGAGTGGCTGCCGGCGCGCGCCGCGGCCGCGTAGCGCCGAGGCGGCGACGGCGCACACGGGACCCGACGGCTCGCCGGGTGAGCGGTCAGCCAATCGACAGCGGCGGCCCGGCCCACCGCACGCCCTCGGCGAGCGACAGCACCGCGAGCGCGTCGGCGAGGCGGCACCCGTCGGGGGCGCGCAGCTCGAAGTCGAGCTCCAGCGCGGGCACCAGCACGAAGCGGCGGGCGAGCAGCTGCGCGTGGGGCAGGCTCATGCGCTCGTGGCGCAGCTCGACATCCCCGAGCAGCAGCACGTCGATGTCGATCGCGCGCGGGCCGTGGCGGGGGCCTACGGCGGCGCGGCCGAGCTCGCGCTCCAGGTCCTTCACTGCGTCGAGCAGCTCCAGCGGCTCGAGCGCCGTGCGCACGCGCAGGCAGGCGTTGAGGAAGGAGGGCTGGTCGAGCACCTCCCCCACGGGGTCGGTGTCGTACACCGAGGAGGACGCCTCCACCTCCACGCCCGCGGCGGGCAACGCGCCGACGACCCCCTGCAGGTGGGCGCGGCGGTCGCCGAGGTTGGAGCCGAGGCCGAGCAGGCCGGTACGTGCGGGCACGCGCGCAACGGTACCGGGACCCGTCGCAGCAGCGTAGACCCGCCTGCGGGCCCGCCCGCGCCCTACGCAGGCGGCCCCCACGCCCCGCGGGCCTACGCCCCCGCGGGCTCGCCGGTGGCCTCTCCCACCGGGGCGCCCTCGCGCAGGCCGATGTGAGCGTGCAGGCGGCGCAGGGGACTGGGCGCCCACCAGGCGCGCTCGCCGAGGCGCCCCATCAGCGCGGGGACGAGCAGCGCGCGCACGAACGTGGCATCGATCGCAACGGCGAGCGCGGCGCCGAAGCCGAGCTCCTTGATGAAGAAGATGTCGGAGGTCGCGAACGCGCCGATCGCCACGCAGAACAGCAGCGCGGCGGCGGTCACGAGGCGCCCGGTGCGCTCGAGGCCGTAGGCGACCGCATCGCGCGCTGGCAGTCCGTCGTCGCGGGCCTCCTTGATGCGGGCGAACAGAAACACGCCGTAGTCGGTGGAGAGCGCGAACGCGATGATGAACAACAGCACGAGGTTGGACTCCTCGAGGCCCCCGATCGGGGTGAACCCGAACAGCGAAGCGAGGTGGCCGTCCTGGAACACCACCACCAGCAGGCCCGCCCCGACCGCGACCGTCAGCAGGTTCATCAGCAGCGCCAGCACCGGGATCACGAGCGAGCCGGTCATCAAGAACAGGAACCCGCCGGTGACGAGCACGAGGATCGCGAGCGTCAGCGCGGTGTGCGCGGCGATCACAGCCTTCTGGTCGACAAACCACGCGGTGCCACCGCCGACCAGCAGGGTTGGCGGGCCGGCGAGGGCGCGTAGGTTGTGAACCAGGCGCTGGTTGGCGACCGAGCCGACACTGCCGTGAGGCACCAGTTCGGCCTCCCACGTGTCGCGCCCGAGATAGCGCGGCGCTCCCACGAGGACGGCCTGGCCGGACGCCACCGTCTGGGCCCTCCGCACCAGCGCCACCACGCTCGGCCCGTCGGAGCCGGTAGAGCCCGCCCGCCCCGCGTGTACCACCAGCGTGACGGTCTGCGCACCGTTTACGGCGAAGTCACGAGTGATCGCTTCCGCCACCCGGCGTGGTTGCGAGGATGCCGGCAGCACGTGCGAGTCGGCCGGCGTGAGCGCGAGGTGCAGAGCCGGCGAGGCGATCGCGAGCAGCAGCACGGCGGTCCCCAGCGCGACTGCACCCGGGCGACGCATCACCCCGCGCGCGAGCCGGTACCACACGCCACTCTCCGCCGGTCGCGCCGCCCGCGCGGCGTTGCGCTGCAGGCGGGCGGGCGCCAGCGCGTTGATGCGGGGACCGAGCGCGACGAGCACGGCTGGCAGCACGACCAGCGAGACTGCACCGGCCGACAGCGCCACGAGCCCCCCACCGACCCCCATCGAGTAGAGGAAGCGCATCGGCATCGCCAGCATCGAGGCGGCCGCGCCGGCGACCGCCAGCGAGCTGTACAGCACCGTGCGCCCCGCAGTCCGCAGCGTGCGCGTGATCGCCGCGGCGGAGTCCGCTCGAGACCAGGCTCCAGAGTCCGCTCGAGACTCGACTCCACCGTCCTGAGCACCAGCTGTCAGACCAGCCGGCTCAGAACCGCCCGTACCGCCCCCCGGACCACGCGCCAGCTCCTCGCGGTAGCGCGAGAGCACGAACAGGCTGTAGTCGATCCCGAGGCCCAGCCCCATGCCGGTGACGAGGTTGACGGCGAACACCGACAGCCCGAGGACGTGGTCGATCAGGCGCAGCAGCAGGAACGTGAGCACGATCGCGAAGCCGCCCACCAACAGCGGCAGGGCAGCCGCGATCAGCCCACGAAAGACCCAGAAGGAGAGCAGCAGGAGAATCGGGATCGCGAACGCCTCGGCACGTTTGAGGTCGGAGGCGGTGCGTTCGTTGATTTCGTGGTAGGTGACGTCGTTGCCACCGAACAGCACGCCGCTGTCGGCAAGCTCGGAGTCCACACGGGCGGCCGCGGCGGCAGAGCGGTCCTGCGTGGCGAACGCAGCAAGCACCAGCGTCTGGCGGCCGTCGCGCGAGACGAGCGTGGGCAGGTGGGTGGCGGAGTAGGCGAGCTCGCGCTGGAAGCCGGGCTGGGCGGCCAGCAGCGCCGCCACGCGCTGAGCCTCGGCGGTGGCTGCGGGGTGGGTGCGCACGTCGGCGGGGGCCGGCACGAGCGCGGCGACGCCGTATTCGGCGGACTGCCCGGTGGCACGATGGATCGCGCGCAGCACCTGCTGGTTCTGGGAGCTCGGATCCTGGAATTCAGAGTTTTCGCTCTTGAGAATCGTGACGACGGGCGCGCCGAGCGCGGCGGCGAGCAGGAATACCGCACCGGCGATCAACAGGACGCGTCGCGTACGCTCGGACGCCAGCCGCGCCAGACGCTCGATCACCGCCGCCTCTCGTTCTCAAACCGCCGCCGCAGTGCGGGCACCAAGACACGCCGCGAGATGTCGAGCCGAGCCATCGCGGACATTATAAGTGACTGCTAACTTACTGTCAAGAAGGAGCTCCGAAGCGCACGGAAGACCGGGTGCGCGGGCAGCCACGCGGCCGGGGCGTCTACTCCTCCGCCTCGCGCCACACCTCGACGGAGACTTCCTCGACGGTGAGCGGGATCGGGGGCTCGGGCTTGGTGGCCTTGACCCACACCGCTTCCAACTCGTAGTCGGCGAGCAGGCGGTCGGCGATCGTGGAGCACAGCCGCTCGAGCGTGCGGTGCGAGCGCTGCATGGCGAGCAGCGCGACGAGCTGGCAGACCTCCCCGTAGTCGACGGTGTCCTCGACGCGGTCGGTGAGCGTGGCGTCGCTCTCGCCCAACTCCAGGCGCAGGTCGAACACGAGTCGCTGGCCGACCTCGCGCTCGGCCTCGGAGACGCCGTGGTGGGTGTAGAGGGAGAGGCCCGAGATCTCGATCGTCACCGACTCGACGCCCCGCTCGCGCTCCTCCTCTTCCTCCTCGACCTCCTCCTCCTCGCCCTCCTCCTCGACCTCCTCCGACTCTCCCGCTCGACCCCGTCCGAGCTCCAGCTCTTCCACCCAGTCCTCCCCCTCCAACTCCGCTCCGCCGTTCTGCTCCCCAGCGCCCTCGGTCGGAGCCTCCTCCGCCTTCAGCTCGTCGTCCTCGTCCCCGGCGCGTGGGTCGTCGTCCCCGTTCATGGCGCGCCTAACGTAGCAGCGGCCACGACAAGCGCGGCGCGCACGGGGGCGACGTCGTGCACACGCAGCACACTCGCCCCGCGCTCGTAGGCGAGCACGCAGGTGGCGATCGTGCCCGAGAGCCGGCCCTCCGTGCTGGCCGAAACGGGGACCGATTGGGGAGACACTCGCTCCGCTTCGGTCGGCTCCTCTCGCCCGGCGGCGTCGGCGAGGAGCCGCCCGAGGAAACTCTTGCGCGAGGTTCCCACCACGAGCGGGCGGCCGAGCGCCGCGAGCTCGCCCAGGCGGCGCAGCAGCTCGAGGTTGTGCACGAGCGTCTTGCCGAAGCCGATGCCGGGGTCGAGCAGCACGCGCTCCTCGGCGACTCCCTCCGCCACGGCAAACGCGAGGCGCTCCTCGAGGAACGCCTTGACCTCGGCGACGACGTCGTCGTAATGCGGGGCCCGCTGCATCGTGCGCGGCTCGCCCCGCATGTGCATCAGGCAGCACTCCGCACCGCTCTGCGCAACCACCGCCACCATCTCGGGATCGCCACGCAGGGCGGTGACGTCGTTGACGAGGCTCGCTCCCGCCTCCAGGGCTGCCCGCGCGACGCTGGCCTTGGAGGTGTCGATGGAGACCGTCAAGGTGGCCTGCGCGGTGAGGCCCTCCACGACGGGCAGCACCCGCCGCAACTCCTCTGCGGCCGCCACCGGCTCGGCGCCGGGCCGCGTGGACTCCCCGCCGACGTCGAGGTACTCGGCCCCCTCCCCCACCAGCTCCAGCCCATGCGCGATCGCGGCCGCGGGGTCGAGGAACAGCCCCCCGTCGGAGAACGAGTCGGGCGTTACGTTCACTACGCCCATCAGGTGGAAGGGCAAGCTCATCTTGGTCTCCTCGGAAGCCTCCGCTCGTACAACAACGCCCACCTGACGAGCGGCTGGGCGTTCCTGGCGAGGACGCAGTGAGCGAAGTGTGCTTGGGGCACACGAGCGATCGAGGACGCCGCCAGGGGCGTCCAGCCACTCGTCAGTCAGGCCAGCTCCGGGCGCTCTGGGTCTGAGGCCCGGATATCTGCGGTGCCACCGGCAAGACCGGGCCGTGGCAGCGGCCGCGGGGCTTCGCGGCCGGGGCGGTCGGCGGGCGCGGGCGGCGGCGCGGGGAGCTCGGGGACGGGGTGCTCGTCCTCGGAGCCGAAGACCTCCCGTTCGCTCTTACCTTCGAGCAGCGCGTGGAACTCCTCCTTCTCGAGCGTCTCGCGCTTGACGAGGGTCTCGGAGAGCGAGCCGAGGCTGGCGCGGTGTTCGGTGAGGATGTCCCGCGCGCGCTGGTGGGCGGCCTCGACGATGCGCCTGACCTCGTCGTCGATCTCGCGGGCGATCTCGTCGGAGTAGTCGGGCTCGGTGGAGAACTCGCGGCCGAGGAACGGCTGGGAGTGCTCGTGGCCGAAGACGCGTGGGCCGAGCTTCTCGGACATGCCGAAACGCATCACCATCTGCTTGGCGGTCGCGGTGACCTTCTCGAGGTCGTTGGAGGCGCCGGTGGTGATCTCGCTGAAGACGATCTCCTCCGCAGCGCGTCCGCCGAGGGTCATCGCCATCGTGTCGTTGAGCTCCGCACGGGTGGTCAGGAAGCGGTCCTCCTGGGGCATCGAGATCGTGTAGCCGAGCGCCTGCCCGCGGGAGATTACGGAGATCTTGTGCACGGGGTCTGAGTGCTCGAGGTAGTGGCCCACGATCGCGTGGCCCATCTCGTGGAAGGCGGTGATCAGCCGCTCTTTCTCGCTCATCACGCGCGTCTTCTTCTCGGGGCCGGCGATCACGCGCATGATCCCCTCCTCGAGCTCTACCTGGCCGATTTCGCGCTTGCCGGTGCGGGCCGACAGCAGGGCGGCCTCATTAATCAGGTTGGAGAGATCGGCGCCGGTGAAGCCGGTGGTCTGGCCGGCGAGCGCGTCGATGTCGATCACCTTCGCCAGCGGCTTGCCGCGGGTGTGGACTTCGAGGATTTTGGCGCGGCCCTTGCGGTCGGGGCGGTCCACGGCGATCTGGCGGTCAAAGCGCCCGGGGCGCAGCAGCGCGGGGTCGAGGATGTCGGGCCGGTTGGTAGCCGCGATCATGATGATGTTGTCCTTCGCCTCGAAGCCGTCCATCTCGACGAGCAGCTGGTTGAGCGTCTGCTCGCGCTCGTCGTGGCCGCCGCCGAGGCCCGCGCCGCGGTGGCGCCCGACGGCGTCGATCTCGTCCATGAAGATGATGCAGGGGGAGTTCTGCTTGGCCTGCTCGAAGAGGTCGCGCACGCGCGAGGCGCCGACGCCGACGAACATCTCCACGAAGTCAGAGCCCGAGATCGAGAAGAACGGCACGCCCGCCTCGCCGGCGACGGCGCGTGCGAGCAGCGTCTTGCCGGTGCCCGGCGGCCCGTAGAGCAGCACGCCGGTGGGGATGCGGGCGCCGAGCGCCTGGAACTTCTTGGGGTTCTCGAGAAACTCCTTGATCTCGTGCAGCTCCTCGACGGCCTCGTTGACCCCGGCGACGTCGCGGAAGGTGATCTTCGGGGAGTCGGCGGAGAGGCGCTTGGCACGGGACTTACCGAAGGACATCACCTTCGAGCCCCCGCCCTGGACCTGGTTGAGCAGGAAGATCCAGATGAAGATGAAGATCACCAGCGGCAGCGCGAACGAGAGCAGCGAGAGCAGGATGCTGCTCTTGTCGGATTCGGTGTTGTAGGGGATGGCGGCCGCCGTGAGCTTTTTTTCCAGTTCGCCCACGGTCTGGGGGATGAAGCCCGTTTCGTACTTCTGGCCGTCCTTGCGCGTGACTTCGAGGACGTTGCCCTTGGTCTTGAGCTCCACCGATTTGATTTCGCCGGCGGGTATTTCCTTGCTGACAAGCGTCGAGTAGGTGCGCTGCGGCCCGCTGCTGTGGCCACTGGAGATCATTTTCGAGACGAAGAACGCCAGCACCACCACCAGCAGGATCGGGAACGCGGCGCTCTTGAAGAAACGGCTCATGATGGGCTCATCGTGTCCGGGTGGCGGCTGGCATGATTGGCAGAAGGGGCTCGGCTCGCCGGCCCTCGGCCGACTGCCCCACCCTCTAGGCGGCTACCAGCCGTCTAGCGTACCATGGGAGGTCGCATTTTCCGGCGGGAAGCAGAGCTCATGAGCTCTCCAACGCGGCCACGAAAGGAAGGTTGCGGTGGCGCTCGGCGTAGTCGAGGCCGTAGCCGATCACGAAGCGGTCGGGGATCTCGAAGCCGACGTAGCGGGGAAGCTGGTCGGCCTTGCGTTGGCCGATCTTCGAGCGGTCGGGCTTCACCAGCAGCGCGCACACCTCGAGCGTCCGGGGATCGCGCGAGCCGAGGTTGCGCAACAGGTACTGCAGCGTCAGCCCCGAATCCACGATGTCCTCGATGATCAGCACGTCACGACCATCGATCGCCGTGTCGAGATCCTTGAGGATCCGCACCACCCCGGAGGAGTCGGTGGCGGAGCCGTAGGAGGCAACCGCCATGAAGTCCACCTCCACCGGTATCTCGATCAGGCGCATCAGGTCCGAGAGGAAGAACATCGCCCCCTTTAGCACTCCCACGAGCAGCAGGGAGCGCTCCGCGCCGGCGTAGTCGCGAGAGATCTCCCGCGCGAGCTCGGCCACGCGCAGGCGCAGCTCCTCCTCGTTGACCAGCACCTCGCCGACCTCGGACACGGGGGCATCTACGAGCACGCCCAGCAGTCTAGGGCCTATCTCGGTAGGGACGTGCGGGGGCAGGCCCTCAGTGGCGCGGCGGCAGCTTGACCATCCGCAGGCGGCCGTCCTCGAGCACAGCGCCGACGAGGCCGCCCACGTGCAGCTCGGCGCGCCCGCCGCGACGGGCGAGGGCGAGGATCTCCCCCACGCGGGCACCGGCCTGGGGTACGTACGTGCCGGCGGCCTGCTCGGCGAGGCGCACCACGACCAGGCGTGCGAGCGCGGGGGGCAGTTCCGCCAGGCGCTCGAGCGCGATGCTCGACCCACCGCCCAGCTCAGCGTCGAGGAGGCCGTCGAGCACCTCTGCCTCCTCGCGCAGCAGCCTGGCGGTGCGCAGCACGTTCTCCCGCGCCGCAGGGTGGATGGCGTCGAGCGCCGGCACCAGCTGGTTGCGCACGCGGGCACGCGCGTACTCCTCGCTGTCGTTACTCGCGTCCTCTCGCCAGGCGAGACCGCGAGCGCGGCAGTAGTCGGCGGTCTGCTCGCGCGTGAGCTCCAGCAGCGGGCGCACCACGCGGCCCTCGCGGGGGGCCATCCCCAGCAGCGCGCGCCTGCCGGGCGAGGCGGCAAGGCGGTAGAGGATCGTCTCCACCTGGTCGGTCGCGGTGTGCCCGGTGGCGATCGGCGCACCCAGCGGCCGCGCAAGGTCTTGGGCGGCTCCGTAGCGCACCTCGCGCGCCCACGCCTGCAGATTGCCGGCCCCCGCGGGCCGCTGTGCGTGCACCACCTCCAGCGCCACCCCCAACCGTTCGCACAACTGCCGGCAGTGTCGCTCCTCCTCCTGCGCCTCGGGCCGCAGCCCGTAGTTGACGTGCAGCGCGTGGACGTTCTGAGCTCCGCAGGTGCTCACGGCGAGGTCCAGCAGGCAGACCGAGTCGCGCCCCCCGGAGAGCATCGCCACGACCAACCCGTCTGCCGGGAGCAAACCGCCCGCCCGCACCCGCTCTAGGACCTCCTCGGGGGTCATCACAGCGGCGTCCTGTCGGGAGACCTCACAACAGCGCCCTGCTCAGAGGTCACCACAACACCATCCTGTCGGGGTCCTCGCAACGGCGCCCTTCCCGGGCTCAGCCTCGCGCCGAGGCGAGGAACAGCTCGGTCGGCTCAGAGAAGCCCTTGAGGCCGACCTCGCCGATCAGCTTGAAGGCGAGCCCCGGGACCCCCTCGGCGAGGTCGACCACGGTGCGGGTCACCAGCACCTCCCCACCGGCGGCGCGGGCGACCACGCGTGCGGCCTGGTTGACCTCGCGGCCGTAGTAGTCCCCGTCGCGGTAGATCGCCTCCCCGTAGTGGACCCCGATGCGCGGCGGCGGCACCCCCACAGGCGCCCGGGCCTGGAAACCGACGGCCCACCGCGTCAGCGCGACGGGGTCGGGCGCGACGACCATCACCTCGTCGCCGAGCGTCTTCAGCACGCGCGCGTCGATCGGCAGGGTGCGTTCGACCGCTTCGACGAAGCGCTCCACCGCGCCCACCGCGTGCTCGTCGCCCCGCTCCTCGGTTAGGCGGGTGTAGCCGGCGAGGTCGGCGAACGCGATCGCCACCCGCAGGCGTCCCTCTCTGAAGGCCCGCTCGCCCATGTCGGCCTCCATGTGGCCGATCACGTCCTGCTCGACGAAGTACGCGAGGAAGCGGCCGTGCACCCACGTCATCAGCGGCGCGATGAACGGAACCAACTCGCGCGCCATGCCGTCCATCTGCTCGGCGATCTCGAGACCGGAGACCCCCGAGCGCATCAGGGGCTCGTGGATGTACATGTGGAACAGGCGCACCTCCGTTTCGGCGATCTGGGCGAGCGCCTGCCCGAACACGCGGGCGATCTGGATGAAGGCCCCCTCGGGCAGCCCGGCCTCCAGCACGGCCGCGACGTACTTGAGCATCTCCAAGTCCTCGTCCGAGAGCGCCTCCACCGACAGCGCGCTGAGGCCGATGGCCCCGACGATGCGCTCGATCAGCTCGGGCGCCAGGCCGGTCGCGCGCGCGGTCTGCTTGAGCGTATGGCGCCCCTCGGGCACGGAGAGGAAGTCTTCGACGTCCCCCAACGCCAGGCGCCCGCTGTCGGAGGCCTCGCGGATCTGCTCGAGCGTGTACCCGCGCTCGCGCAGGCGCGCGACGATCCCTACCTGCCGCGCCGCGGCCGCGCTCCAGCCCCCGTCGTACTGGGGGATCAGCCCCTCCTTGACCCACCGCCTCACCGTTCCGGGCGATACGCCCGCGCGGGCGGCGACCTGCGCGAGGGTGAGGCCGCTCGCCTCCGACGTTCCCATGGCGGGCAGTCTAGGGGGCCCTCCCGATACGGATGTGTCGATCACGGCAGGCTCACTAAAGTCGGCGCATGGCGCCGCGCAAGCCCGTCCACCTGCGCCCCACGGCCGACCTGGCCGAGCGGGTGCTGCTGCCCGGGGACCCGGGGCGGGCACTGGCGCTGGCGCAGCTGCTGCTGGAGGGACCGCTGATGTTCAACCACCACCGCGGCCTGTGGGGCTACACCGGCGCGGCGCGGGCGGACGGGGTGCCGCTGACGATCCAGAGCACCGGCATGGGCGGCCCCTCGGCGGCGATCGTTCTGCAGGAGCTGATCGCGCTTGGCGCCCGCCGCACGATCCGGGTGGGGACTTGCGGCGCGCTCGATGAGGGCCTGGCGCTCGGCGAGCTGGTAGTGGCGCGCGAGGCGCTCGCGGCGGACGGCACGAGCCGCACGCTGGGGGCGGGCGAGCGGATCGCCGCGGACCGGGGGCTGACGGGGGCGCTGGAGAGCGCCGCGGCGCGGCGGGGGAGGACGATCGTGAGCACCGACCTCTTCTACGAGCCCACCCGTGAGCGCGAGCGGGCGTGGCGCGCGGCGGGCGCTGTGGCGGTCGAGATGGAGGCTGCCGCCCTGTTCGCCGTGGGCGCGCGCGCCGGTGTCCCCGTGGCCTGCGTGCTCGCGGTGTCCAACGTGCTCGGCGAGGACCCCGCGGACCAGCAAGCGCACATCGACGACGATGCGCTGCTCGCCGCCGCCGAGGCGATGGGCCGGCTGGCGCTCAGCGCGTTGGCTTAGAGCGTTTGGCCGCCGTCCGCTTGGCGGCGGAGCCCTTGGCGGCCGACCCTTTGGGAGACGACTCCGTGGTCGACCGCTTGGGGGAGGGCTGTTTGGCGGATGGCTGCTTGGCGGAGGACTGCTCAGCAGAAGGCTGCGCTGCGGAAGGCCGTGTGGCGTCGGGCTTGCCCGAGAGCACCCGCAGCTGCTCCTCGATCGCCGCGAGGCGCGGCTCGAGCGACTGGCTGGCGAGGGTGCGGCCGATGCGGTGCACGCCATCCTCGATGCCCTCCAGCCGCTGGGAGACCGAGCGCAAGCGGCGCGTGAGCCGTTCGATGTCGGCAGCCGAGGGGAGGTTCAGCGCCCCCATCGCCAACTCCTGCGCCTGGGCGGCCTTCTCGCGCGCGTCGGAGGCGCGCCCGAGCGCCCCGTTCAGCAGCGGGTTCTCGAAGAGGTCGCTCAGCGCCCGGCCGAGGCGATCCTCAGTACCGCCCGCGAGGCGCTCGCGCAGGCCCTTCGGTGCGTGTGCTTCGGACATCCGGCGCTCCTCGTGTCGGTCGCGAAGACGAACGGTGTGAAGCCGTAGAGGATACGGTGCGAGGGTGGCCGAGCGACTCTTCCTCTTCCTTCAGCTGGAGCTCCCGTGGGAGCTCGGCCCGCCAGACGGGCGCTACCTGCTGCGCGAGCGCGAGGGGGGAGCGCCGGAACGGGTGGTGGTACTGGACACCGTGGGCGCCGCTCGGCGCCGCGGGCGGCTCGGCGCGCGACGTCCGCCGACCACGCCCGAGCCGGCGCCTGTGCCCACCACGCGGGCCACCGTTATCGACGCCGTGTCGGTCTCCGCGGAGAGCCAGGCCCGCACGTGGCTCGCGCAGCTGGACGCCCACCAGGAGGCGGACGCCGCCGCCGCGACCCTCAACCGTGTGCTGCTCGCCCACCGCCTCGCCACCGCGGACCCCCACGTGCGCGAGGTCACCCCCGGACACGCGCTGATCGTGCGGGCCGGGTGGGGCGAGGGCGAGCAGGTGGCCTACGGGCGCTGGCTGCACGCCCGCGAGCTGCGCCTCGACGAGCGCCGCACCCGGCGCTCGGCTGCGCTGCGCTCCCACGAGCGCTTCGCCGCGCTGCTCGGCGCACGCGAGCAGCCGCTGCTCTGCGAAGAGCTCGCGCTGCGCGCCCGCCTCGACCTCGACGAGGGCCGCCTCCCCCACGCGGCCCTGGAGCTCGAGCACGCCTACACCGCTGCGTTGTCCGAGCTCGCTGCGCAGGAGCGTCCCGACCTCGCCGAGCGCCTCGCCGAGCTGGCCGGGCTGCAGGCCGGCGTGCTCGAGGCCGCCCGCGCCGCGCTGGCCGGGAGGGATTCGTTCAGCGGTGCGGGGTCGGACACCGCCGCGGTCCCCGACGAGGAGGTCATCCGCCACGCGCTCGGCCGCCTGGAGGCCGCACTGCGCGCCCGCGCCGCGGCGGGGTTGGGCGCGTCGTAGCCCACTATGGCCGCCCCAGCAGGCGTCTCCTGCGGAGGGTATATAGGGCCCATCGAGAAGAGATGCCCCGCCACACCCCGCGGTGAGAAAGAGAGGGTGGCGGCGACTCCTGCATGTAGTCGCCGCTCGGGAGACGGCACCGCGGAGGACGTAGAGTGCAGTGCACCATGGACCCCACCACAACAGCCCTCGGCACCTGGAGCGGCGGGCGCTTCATGCACTTCGGCGAGCCGCTGCAAGAGGAGCGCCTGCGGGCGCTGCTGCGGCCCGGCGGGGGCATCGACACGGTGCTGAGCGCCGACGTGTACGGGGAGGGGGCCGCCGAGGAGCTGCTGGGCGAGGCGCTGCGCGGCGTTGACCGCGAGAGCTACTGCCTGGTGGGCGCGATCGGGCACGACTTCTACTCCGGGGAGCGCGCCGGGGCGAAAGGCTTTCCGCGCTTCACCGACCCGGGGCTGCGCGGCGCGGCGGAGTACGCGCAGTACATCAGGATGGCCACCGAGCGCAGCCTGGAGCGGCTTGGGGTGGAGCGCTTCGACCTGCTGCTGCTGCACAACCCCGACCACGTCGGGTACTCCAGCCCGGCCGTGTGGGAGGGGATGCAGGCCGTCCGCGAGGCCGGCCTGACGCGGCTGCTGGGCGTGGCGCCGGGGCCCGCCAACGGGTTCACGCTCGACCTGATCGACTGCCTGGAGCGCTTCGGGGAGCTGCTCGACTGGGCCATGATCATCTTCGGCCCGCTGGAGCCGTGGCCGGGGGAGCTCGTGCTCGACGCCGCCGCCGCTCACGACGTGCGCCTGATCACCCGCGTCGTGGACTACGGGGGCCTATTCCACGACGACGTGCTCCCCGGCCACGCCTTCGCTCCTTATGACCATCGCAAGTTCCGCCCCGAGGGTTGGGTGCAGGCCGGGCGCGGGCGGCTCGAGCGGATGCGCCCCTACGCCGCCCGCCACGGCCTGACGATGCTCCAGCTTGCCTGCCTCTGGAACCTCGCCCACCCGGCGGTGCGTTGCGTGGCGCCCACGCTGATCCAGGAGTCCGACCCCGAGGAGTCTGGCCCCGGAGAGTCCGGTCTCGAGGAGTCCGCCCCCGCGAGCGACACACCGGCGGACAACGGGGCCGCACATCGGGCCTCGCAGGTGCGCCCGAGCCCCCATCGGGCGCGCCCGATCGAGGACAAGCGCGCTGAGCTTGCCGCGGTGGGCGATCTGAGCCGCACCCCGCGGGCCCAGCTGGGCGACGCCGAGGTCGCCGAGCTGCGCGCGCTCGGCGACAACACCGGCTGCATGGCCCTCAAGGGCGCGAGCCTCCAGCACGAGGGCGCGCCCCAGCCCGACCGCTGGGCGCTCACCGGCGAGCTCGCCGAGCTGGCGACGCGCTGGGAGATCGCGCCCGAGCGCGACCTCGTCCAGCTGCCCTCAGGCGTCACCGGGTAGGCATCCACCCGCCCCCGGGGCCGCGCTGCGAACGCCCCGCCGCCGGCCGGAGGCCGGCTCATCATCCTCATCTGTGCTTGGGGCACGGGAGCCGCTCTTCGGCCGGCACGGTTTCTCCGCCGAGGAACGACAGTTCCACCTTGAGCGGAGCCCCGCCCTTCGGGCACGTCCGGGGCACGGTCGCGTAGGAGACGAGCTTCTTGCCCTGCTTGAACGCCGCGCCGACCGTGAGCTTGAATGTTCGACCGACGCGTCCGGGGCCCCGGGCACCGTTTCGACCAACGGCACTTCGCCCGTGAACACCTTGCCGAAGGGGGGACTGGCGTTGCCGAGGGTCCCCTTTTCGAAGACTTCCAGCGACACGGGCGTCGAGCCGACCACGTAGAAGATGTAGCTCGTGCTCGGCCTGCTGGAGGTCGTCCAGCCCGCCACCCCCTACGACCTCAAGCGGCTAGCCCACCACAGCACGATGAAGTTCTGGGCCGTCCCCCACACGCAGCTGTACTCTGAGTGCGCTCGGCTCGCCAAGGAGGGCCTGCTCAACGAGGAACGGGAACAGGCCGGGCGGCGTCGACGCATCTACAGCCTCACGGAGGCGGGGCGCCAGGCGCTCGAGGCGGGGCGCTCGGAGCCGATCGGCGCGTGGGCGGAACCACGCGACCTCGGCCTCCTCAAGCTGTTCTTCGGAGCCGACCCGACCACGCTCGCCGCCAGCCAGCTGCCGACCCACGAAAAGCGGCTGGGCAGCTACGAAGAGCTATGCGACCTGGCACGTCTCACGCCCGAGGCGCCCCGCGGCCCACTACTCGCCCTGGAAGCCGGCATCGGCCACGAGCGGGAGTACGTCCGCTTCTGGAAGCGGCTGCTGCACGAGCAGGCGGACTAGGCACCTCGTTCGTGGACGATTCTCGGGCAGCGGCTGGGGGCTACGCGCGGGCGGCCCCCAGCCACATGAGTCCCCGGGTCTAGCTCAGCGTGAACGTCTCCGTGCTGATCCGCTCATCGCGGCCCGCGCCGCTGATCAGGGTCAGCGTGTAGCGACCCGGGCGCAGCGCCCTCCGATCGCTCAAGCGCAGGCTCAGACCCCCATGCGTGCCCGCGAGGGCCGCCCCGGTCGCGTATACGAGACCGTGGCGTGAGAGCGTGGCCTGCATCGAGGAGGTCGTGAACTTGACCGTGCCCGACACCGTCTTGGTCGTGCACTTCTTCTTCTTACCGGCCTTCGTGCAGGTCACCAGCTGCACCGTGCCCGCGGGCCCTTCCTTCCCGGCCGGGCCGGCGGGACCCTGAGCACCCGCCGGACCCTGGGCGCCCGCGGGGCCCTGTGCGCCGTTGGCTCCGCCTGCGCCTTTTTCACCGGGGGCGCCGGGCTTGCCTTCCGCGCCGGCGGAGCCGGTCTCGCCTTCTTTGCCTGTGCTGCCGTCGCAGAAGTACACGGCCGGGAGGGCCCCGACTTTGATTTCGAGGCCGCCCGCCGGGCAGCCGTGCTCGCTGCCGAAGAATTCCGTGATTTCCGGGGTCGCTCCGAGCTTGCCTTCCTTGCCTTCCCTGAGGAACACCGCCGTGACTTCGCTCGCCGCCGTCACATCGACTTCGCACGTATCGGCGCTCGCTTTCTTACAGCCCAGCCAGCCCGCGAACGTGTATTCCGCCGCTGCGGTCGCGGTGAGCGTCGCGGTCCCTTCGACCTTCGTGGTGCAGCCCGCGCCGCCTGCGGCGGTGCATTCGCTGATCCCGGCGCCGTTGACCTTCCCTTCGCCGGTCACGGACACCGTCAGCGGGAACCCGTGGATTTCGGTGTTAAGCGCCTTCACGCTCTGCGCCTTGCTCATCTTGACCTTGCATTCACCGGCCGCGGGCTCGGATTCGCAGCCTTCCCACTTCGAGAACGCCCAGCCCGATTCCGGCGTATCCCTCAAGACGACTTCCGCACCTTCCGGTTCTTCAGCCGAGCAGGTGCCCTGGTCGCTCCCGGCGCCGGTCGTTTCGCACGAGATCGCGCCACCGGTGACCTTGCCGTCGCCTTCCACTTCGACGGTCAGCGGCTGCTTCGCGACGGCGGGGGCGAACACACGGACTTCAGCGCCGCCTGAAGCGAAGTAGAGCACCTTGCTGGTTTCATTGACGGCAAGTGCTCCACCCCCGCCCGGGAAAGTTTCCCCGATCTTGGCTCCAGCTTCGCTGAACTCCTGCACGTTGCTGAAGGTTTCCCCCATGAAAACGTCGTTGGTCGACTGATCGACGGCGACGTATTCCGCGGTGGTGGTGCCGATCGTCTTCGCCGGTTCGAACCCGCCTTTACCATTCGCGACGAGCTCTACCAGAGCTTTTTCTTCTTCGGCTGCGTACAGGTCGCTGGCGGAGTTGAAAGCGAGCGAGCTCGGGTGCTTGAGCCCTTCCACAACCGGTTTGCCGCCGTTGAGCGGTTCGCCCAATGTTGGCGAGAACTCCAGGACGTTCCCTTCTTCATACTGAGACACGAACACGTCCCCGGCCCCGTTCACGGCCACTCCACGCGGCTTTTCCACGGTTTTGATCCTGCTTGTGATCGTTCCTTCTTCGTTTAGCGCGAGGACTTCGTTGCTCGTCGGGAGCGTCACGTAGATGTCGTGCTTGGAGGCACCGGAAGAGTTGTCGACCGCCACCTGTGGAAACGGCTGTTCCGTGCCGCTCAACGTGACCGCATCGGATTTCGTGGCCGCGAATTGCTGTGGTTCCCCTTTTTCGTTGAACTTGAAGAGCTGGCCGTCGTAGGTCGCGACGTACAGGACATGCAGCGATTGATCCAGAGCCGCCCCCATCGCTATTCCTTCTGTAGGGAACCTTGCAATTTTTTCGTAGCTGGCAGACGCGCTCCCCGCGCCCAACCCCAACAGTGCCACAAGCGCCACCGTCACGCTCACAACCGATCTGCGAATGCTCATCGGGATGTCTCCTCCTCGTCGTTGAAGCCGAGGGGAACAGCCCTCGGGGCTACCGTATTCACCGTTTCCTGCGCTTGGCCGTGTGCTTCTTGTGCTTGGCCCCGTGCTTCTCGTGTACCGTCTTGCCGCATCCGGTCACGCTGATCTTGGTGGTCTCGTGGATTTCGGCGCCGTTCTGGGCGACGAATTCGGTGGGCATCGCGAGCTTGTCCTTGCAGAGGTTGCCGTGCGCGGCGAGCGCGGAGTACGGGCCCTGGGGGAGCGTCAGTTCGAAGCTCTGCACGGGCTGGTCGGGGACCGTCTTGAACGTGCTCGATGTGATCCCGGCCTTGTTGATGAACGTGGAGCCGACGAGGTCGATCGTGACGCCGTAGCCCTGCAGCACGAGGACGAGGCTCGGGAACGCTTCGCCGCCGTGGCTGACGAAGTACGCCGGGCCTTCCAACGGAACCGGGGTCACCGGGGTGATCGCCTTCGCGTGCCCGACGATCGATGCCGCGGGGCACCTGGCGGGGTTCGCTTCGAACGTCGCGGCCGTGCACGCCTTCTGCAGCGTGGTGAGCCGCGAGGGCAGCTGCTTGGGGAGTTCCACTTTGACTTTGGCGACGTTCGCCTGGGAGCCGAACGGCGCGCTGGGATAGGCGAGCGACACGTGCAGGCTCTCGCCGTTGGCTCTGGAGGGCTTCGCGGACGTCGAGACGGAGAGCTTCGGCGCGAACTTCAGGATCGCGCAGTTGGTGACCTGGAACGGCACGCTGATCGTGTACGCCGTGTTTTCGCTCGAGTGGGCCGTCCCGGTGGCTTCCATCTTGCTGCAGTTCGTCGGGTTGAACTGGAAGTCGCTGCGGGTCGTAATCGCGTTGACGTGCTGGATTTCAAGCGGGATCCCTTCGATACTCGTCGGGATCGCATACGGCGAGCCCGGCGGGTCGCTCGTGATCGTGATCGCCGAGGTCGCGGGGTTGATTTCGATCTTGCCCCTGACGATCACGCAGTCGCACGGGTCCTCCCCGGCGGGGTTCGCGCTGTTGCGCTTCAGATCGAACGGGCCGGCCTTCGCGGGCACCTCGAACGTGATCCCGAACGGCGCGCACCCAGGTTCCCCCGCAGTGCACTCGCCGCTGCCGTTATACGGGCCGGTGAGGTAGAACCTGCCGCCGGAGACCGTGAACGGGTCACCGCCGACCCCCACGCTGACGGTCGTTTCACCGATCAGGCTGCCCGGGGGGCACTCCCCGAGGTTCGCCTGGGGTTCATGGCACAGTTCGATGTTCGAGAGGATCCCCGATACACCAGGGGGCAAGTGCGCTTCGACGGACTGCATGTTCTGTTCGCCGTCTTTGCGGGTCAACGTCAGCGTGAACGGCGAGAACGCCCCCGCGTTGACGTTCGTTGCGCCACCCGTCAACGACGGGTCGAACGGCAGGCTCGCACCGGGGCACGGGCGGCCCTGTGGTTCGCTGAAGGTCGCCGGGCCGCTCGTGATATCGAACGTCGAGCTCGACCCCACAGCCCCCGTTTCCGTCCACGGTTCGACCGCCGCAGTCGTCGTATACGCCCCGCACCTTGCCGGGGTCGCCAACGGCGCCCTATCTCCACCAAAGAAGTGCAGTTCAAACGTTTCAAACGGCAGCTGCGGGGTGTTCTTGAACGTCGAGACCAGCTGCCCCGTCACAGGGTTCGGCACGACTTCCCCCGCGACCTTCACCCGCGAACCCGAGATCGGATCTTCGGCGAACACGTACATCGCAACCAGCGAACCGAACGGGTTCGCGTCCTGCTGAGCCAGGTACGCCTCGCCTTCCAGGGGGTTCGCCAGCAGCGGGGTCTTGATCTTCACCGTTCCGATCTTCGACGCTTCCGGACACGAAGGGGGTTCCGCGCTATGCAACGCGATCCCTTCTTCGCTGCACGCCTGCAACCCATCCGCACCAGCCGGGTTGATCGCCACCCCTTCCGGCAATGCGACCGTCGTGTTCTTCACATCCGCCTCGGAGAGCCCTTCGCCGTTCAAGCTCACCTTCTGCGGGACGTGCACAGTCACCGCGAGCCCAGTCGGGGTGCTCCCGGCCTGCCCATCCGGCGTGAGGCTGATCGACGGTTCGAACGGCAACCGATTGCAACCGTCGAGCCCCGGCAGCGGCGTCGTCGCCGGGGACGACACGAACGCACCGGGCTGCGCCCACGAGTCCGCTTCCACGCTCGTCTGCAACGGGCCCGTGCACGAGGTCGGCAGCTCGGCCAACGGCGGCGGCTGATGCGCTTCCAGCGCATTGCACGGGAGGCGAGTGACAGCCGGGGTTCCGTGGTCTTCGGCAAGGCAGCCCCAGCCGCGCTGCTGGTTATGCCGTGGGTCGCCGGGTACGCCCCAGATCGTCACTTCGCTGCTCAGGAACCCCGCGACCTGCGGGATGTTGCTCACGTCAACGGTCACGCCGTAATCCCCGCCCGTGCGTACAGCCGTGTCCAGGTACACCGGTGTGCTGAACGCCAAGAAGCCGAAGCGCGCCGGCTCGCCGACCGGAGGTTCCAAGGCGAACAGCGGACTCGTGAACGTATTCAACCCGAGGGCGATCGGTTCATTGATCGTCACGCTCGCGATGCCGACCGCCGTCTGCGGCGGGCACAGGTTTTCCTGCGGCCCCCCAAAGGGCCCGTGGGCGAGAAACTCTCCCAGCGGACACTGCGGGAACGGTGTCGGGTTGCCGATCAGACCGGGCGGCAGCAGGAAGTGCAGATCCTTCGACAGTGCCACCGGCGCCGGCAACACCACCTCTCCCAAAGGTTTCAGCCTCGAGTTGGCTTCCAGCTTCTGATTGAGCGCGATCGTCGAGGTCAGCTGGAACGGATGCGACCCGGCCTGCGTATCCGTGGCGCCCCCTTCTTCTTCGGGCGCCACTTCGTAGCCCTCCACACCGAACCGTGGGGATTCCCCGCCGATGCCGACCTGGTAGGTGACTGTCGCACCCCGGATTTCGCCACCGGAGACACTCGCCCGAAGCGCTTCATCGCCCTTCGCGCCGGGCTTCACCACGACGTCCATGAGCACTTCGATATCCGTATAGGCTGGCAGCGATTCCGCGAACCGGCAGCGAAGACGCGCCAGCGAGCACCCCGCCGGTTCCTCTCTCCCATCCGATGGGTAGGCCTCGATGTTCACGGCTTCCAGGCCGGCCGGCAGCTGCGTTTCGATGTCGATCGGGGCCGCGCCGCCGTTGACGCTCGCGTCGCCCAGGTTCGACGCCACAACCGCGATCTGCCCATCCGGGCGGCTCTGTTCGACCTCCCGCACAGATACGTTTTCCGGGCACGGGCTCCCTTCGCACGTGAGCTCTACACCACCGGCAGATTTCTTGTCAACTTCGATCTGTTCGACCTGCCGCTCGGCCAGCCCACCTACGAACGTCACCCGGTACGGGCTGGCACCCTCCAGGCTCCCCGGCCCGCCCGTGACTTCGATCGTCCCCGCACCGTAGATCCCTTCCAGCGCAGCCCGCAGTTCCGCGTCGGTCGCATCGAACCTCACCACACCAGACGGCACACCAAAGTGCAACAACACGAATTCGCCGCCGTTTGCGCTCACCGTCAACGTCTGCACCTCATCCCCACCCGACCCTTCGCGCAACACCGTCGGGCGAATCTGCGCACTCAAATGCCACCACCCGCCGTTCGCGAGCGCCGGCGCAACACCTACGGCAGACACCACCACACACGCCAACACACCGGCAAGACCCATCCTCAATACGCGCACCACGATCACCCCCTGTCCTTCTTCGCGGCCCTGGAAGACTTTCGCGCCCCGTACCGTGCCCGCGCCTGGCGTTCGCACGCCCCACGCTGCTTACCCTTCTTGCTGTGACACGCTTTCAGCGCGCGCGTGAGCTTCTGCGCCCTGGTCAACACCTTCGCCTTCACGACCACTGCCGGCGCGGGGCTCACATTCCCGGGGCCCGAGAACGTCTCGCTGGACGGTGCACCGAAGATCGTCGGCTGCGGCGTGGGCGCCGGCTTACACGCATCCCCTGTATCGCACGGCGGCGGAACCGCCGCAGGCGTCGGAAAGCACGGAACCGCACTCGTGCATTCGTGCGCGTCATACACGTCATACGCCGTGTCGTAATCCTGCCCGACCAGTTTCGCCGCCGTCTCGAAGAACACATCGCCGCCGCTCCCGCTCGCATCCATAAACGCCGATTCCTGAGCGTCCTGGCCGGAGGAGATCAGATCCACGCAACCACCCGAGCGAGCGCTGTACAACCCGCTCGCGGTCGTGCAGCTGCCGACACCAGGCGGCTCGTACTCGTACACATCCTCGTTCCCGTTCACATCCTGCGGCACCAGCGCATCGTTGCTATCGAAGAACAGCCGGCCGCTGTCGGAGAGATAACGGGATTGGTAAATCGCCTTGAGCAGAGCGTACGGTGTCCACCCCGGAACGTTCGCGGCGATCCACTGATCTTCATTCCACTCAGTTTCGCTGATCGCTCGGTCTCGTTCGTTCGAGACCAGCTTCTTATATTCCACACCCACCGGTCGCGCCCCCGTCGGATTGCATGACGCACACACCAATGTGCTCGCTTCGGTCGCGAGGTCTTCCGGCGCGTGGTACAGGTACACCTCCTCATCGGGTTGGCCGCTGACCGCGTCATGCGTGTTGTAGTTCGTCAATTCCTGCTGCGACATGAACGCAAACCAGCGGCCGTCGGGAGACACCCGCGACGTGCGGCTTGTAAGTTGACCTGTCCAGTCCAGGAAGTCCGCCTTCGAGAGGACAGCTACGAGCTTCGTTACACCACCGTTACCCACATACATATTGGGTTGTCCAGCAATAGCTCCAGCAGCGAGCGCGCTTTCCGACATGAAGTACTTCCACGACCCGTCTTCACTCGTCGAGACCCGCAACCCCGGCAGGTGATTACCAGGACTCAACCGGCCGTCGACCCATTCGTATCCGCCTTCATTTTCATTACTTCTGGCCAGCAGGGGTTCAGGCGACGCGAGCGCGATATGACTCAGATCGGGCGTTGCGCCGGTGAACTGCGGCCCACAAATGTTGGAACCCTTTGTGCATTCTTCGCCGAAGACCGTCCCAGATGGCACGTTCGCGTAGCCCGGCTTGCCGGTCACCAGCGGCCGGTAACACGATTCCACACACGGATCGTTCACATTCCCATCCAGGAAGTTCGTATGCAGATACGCAGTCTGCGCGGAAGCTTCCGGCGAAAGCGACGGGTTGAAGAAACCGTGCGGCTGCACCACCGCCAGCGATAGATCTTCGGAGAAGGCCACATATTCGCTCCCATGCCCGACAGCAGCGCCCGCCACACGTTCGTTCGGGGGCGAGATATCGCGCGATACCCAACCGTCCGGCCCGCGCGTAGCGAGCACCTGCTCGTCTGTAGTGTAACCCGGCGGTTCGCCTTCCGTCGGCGTGTTCGTCAAGAACGTCATCGCGTCCCCATCGACAGACGACTGCGCCGCCAACCCAAATTCGGTGAACGGGTAAATGTAAGCACCGTGCTTGTCGGGCGGCGACACCAGCTCCCACTGACGGCCATCGGGCAACGCGAACGCTCCCCCGGCGATCTGGGTGAGGAACGACGCTACTTCCCCGGTCACGGTTTCCACCGAGTTTGTCGCAATCACACGGAACTCGTAGACGCTGTTGGACTGCAGGCCCTGCACGTGCGCGCTCACCGGCACGCCCGTATTGCCTTCCGGCAGGCTGCCCTCGCCTTCGGCCCCGAGCACCGGGAGGAACGACCCGCCCACGGGCGCGTATTCGAACACATACGTGGTGGGCAGACCGCCGGGGTTCACGTTCGCGTTTAGAGTCGCCGAGGTCGCGGCCACGTCGCTCGCGCTCGGTTCTTCCACAGCGGGCCCCGCGACGAGCGTCGTGAACGACGCC
The DNA here is from genome assembly GCA_963706545.1 of uncultured Solirubrobacterales bacterium. Classification (GTDB taxonomy): domain Bacteria; phylum Actinomycetota; class Thermoleophilia; order Solirubrobacterales; family Solirubrobacteraceae; genus Palsa-744. The sequence goes on along the minus strand of OY970161.1, from coordinate 2,451,948 downwards.
GACGCACCCGCCACGGTTTCTGGCCCTAGCACGTTTTCATTTGTCGTTTCGTTTTCCGCCACAAGGCAGAACGCGTACCGTGTATGCGGGATCAGCCCGCTGACCTGAGCGGACACCGCTTCTTCCCTCGCGCCCGCCGCCTTCACCGCAGGCGTCGCCACCTCGCCCGCGCCCTGGCATTCACCGTTCGTCAACGGCCTGTAGACGAAGCGGTAGGAGCCCGGTTCGAACTTGCGTTCGGCTAGCGGGTTCAGCACGCCGTGCAGCGTCGCGGTCCTGCCACCCACCGGTTCAGCGGTCACCGCCTTGGGAGTTTCCGGACGTACCGCTGTCGTGAACGTCAGCGGTACGCTGAGCGTCGTTCCGGCCGGAGTCGTCAGCGACGCGCAAACCGTGTACTGCGTGCCTTCCTTCAAGCCTTGGATGAGTTCGCCAGTTTCTTCTTGCCCACCACTCTCGTAGAAGGGCCCGACCGTGCCACCCCCTTGACATTCGGTCGCCGACTGCTTGTAGAGAAACTTGAAGGTGCCCGCTTCACCCGGCGCATTCGGAAATAGCTGGATACCCAACTTAATGTATTCGCGCTGAAGATCCCTCACTTTGATCAGTGGCGCTTCCGGCCCCGCTGCCAGGGCAGGAGCGGCCGACAGGCACAGCCCGACCACACACGCCACCACCATCGCCGGTGCCAACCGGAAGCGGCCGGTGCGGGCACACGAGGACACCGGCGAGGATAATGTGAACCTGCGAGCGATCATTGGTGAGCTCCCTCCTCGAGGTACCCGAATGGCCCGGATGGACCCTGGTAGGGCCTGCCCGAGTCCGGGCGGCGCAAGACTTCGACGCGCGGCATCACGCCGCGCTCCTTTGGTGTGGACGATGCATGCGGATGCTCTGCGCGATCTGCTCGCCCTGAGTTGTGAGCGTCCAAGCGTTGGGTTCGCCCATGGCGTGGCCCGCGCCGACGTTGGCAAGCAGCCCGAGGCGCTCCAGGCGACGCAGCAGCTTCGAGATCTGTCCCGGGTCGCTGACGCCCGCATACGCGCCGACCTGGCGGTTGCTGGGATGCCCCTCTCCTTGGCGGTTGAGCTCGGCGATGCTCTCAAGCGCCCGGGCGGTCCGGTAGGTCAAGCGCATCCGCACATCCCTCAGCGGGTCACGTGCACCGCTCGGCGCGCCTACCGCGCTCACCGGCACCACCCCGCACAGGGCTGGTGCAGTTCGCTCCCGTTCGCGTCGAGCTGCCGCCTGACCCAGGTACGGCAGCACGATCATGCCCATCAGCTCACCGACCAGACCCGTCAGCGGCTCGGGCTCGCGGCGCTCCAACCTCGCGTACACGATCGCGAATCCGGCGCCGACCAGGCCCTCCGCTGTCAACGGCGTGCAAGCCCCACCGCGCGTGCCCTCCAAGCGACCCTCGTCCACCACACCGGTCAGCCGCGCGAGGATCTCATCCCGCCGGCCCAACACCGCCGGGCCCGCGCGCAGCGCGTGAACCACACACACCCGCGCCAACGCCGGCTCACGATCCAAGAACGCAAGGACGATCGATAGGCCCGTGCGAACCCGCTCACGCCACGACAGGCCCCCGAGGCTCGCCGCACGAAGCTCCTGCTCGATCTGGTCAACGACCTGCTCGAGGACCTCCGCCAGGCACTCGTCGCGGTGCTCGAACAGCTCGTAGAACGTGCGCCGCGAGACCCGCGCACGACGGGTGATCTGCCCGACCGTCGCCTGCGCGTAACCCAGCTCCTCGACCGCGGCAACCGTGCCCGCCATCAGCCGTGAGCGCTGGATGTCGCTCACCTCCACACGCGACGCAGAGGTACTCGCCGCGGCCGCACTCACGCCAGCCGTCCGCTTGACTCCCGCGGCCCTCGGGCGCGGTGAGGTCTGACGCGCGCGCGTGTGACCCTGCTCGGCCATCACGCCACCCACCCCACAAACGGGGCCGGCGAGAGCGGCGGATGAGCGCGCTCTTGCCCTAGATAGCTAGAGCAAGAGAGAGAGAGAGAGAGAGAGATGCGGCAGCGTCAAGCTGACGCATCTAGAGACCCGCCCCCTAGCAGGTGCACCGACCCCTGACACGCATATCCCTCTCGAAACCATGCCTGAACCTAACTCCCTCATCCGTTTGCGACCCGGCCCCTCTCCCAACCCGAACAACCTGCCAGCGCTGTCAACCACAGGGCGCGCCGACCCGAACCCGATCCTATGTCATCACGTCACCACACGATGGTGCTCGTGACAAGGGCAACCATATACGACTCCCGCCAGCTTGTCAATAGCCAAACAAACCCGCACCACAACACACACCCACCCAAGACAGCACGAAGGCACACGCGCTGGGACACCGCCCCCTGAGCGCGACCTCGGTCTGGCCCACCGGTAGGCTGTGCCGCGGACGCCGTGGGCCGTTCAGACCAAGATCAGGGGGACGCCGAGGTTCGGTGCACGGGCGAGACGTCGGTCACCCGTGATCAGTTCGGCTCCCAGGTCACGGGCCAGCGCCACATAGCAGGCGTCGTAGGCAGTCAGGTTGTGGCGCAGCTTCCACACGGCGGGCGTGAGATCCAGTGTGGCGACCCGCGTCACCGGCACGGCCAAGAGGTCGTCCACCATCTCCGCGGCGCGCTCGCCGTCGATCTGGCCGGAGCGCTCGAGTCCTCTGACGGTGTTCAGAACCTCTGGGTTGATGGAGTCGGGCGCCGCCAAGTGAACGTCCCAGATGGCTCGCTCCACCGCGCCGGCGCGCTCGCCGAGGAGCAGCAGCTCGACTAGCGCCGACGCGTCAATGATCCGCAACGGCGCTGCGGATCTGCTCGTCGCGCTCACGGCGCCCCTCGTGAATCAACTCGACGATCCACTCGCTCGTGACACCCCTCACGGGCTCACGCCGCTTGACACGCTCAAGCCACTCCTCGGTCGTAGGCAGCGCAAGATCGACTTCGATCAGCCTCCGCACGTACTCGCTCAGACTCCGGCCCTGCTGACGCGCCCGGTCCCGCAACTGCGCGTGCACATCCTCCGACACGTTCTTGACCTGGATAGCGCTCATAGCATGATTATAGCATCCATTCTTCATGCTATATGGAGCCGACTCACGCGCTCTAGCCGGTGCCCGCTCATCCTCGTGTCTGTGGACGATCCTCGCGTAGCGGCTGGGGGCCACGCGCGGGCGGCCCCCAGCCACATGAGTCCCCGGGTCTAGCTCAGCGTGAACGTCTCCGTGCTGATCCGCTCATCGCGGCCCGCGCCGCTGATCAGGGTCAGCGTGTAGCGCCCCGGGCGCAGCGCCCTCCTGTCGCTCAGGCGCAGGCTGAGGCCCCCGTGCGTGCCCGTGAGGGCCGCCCCGGTCGCGTATACGAGACCGTGCCGTGAGAGCGGCCACCGGCACACCATGCGAGAGCAGCAAGAACTCGCCGCCGTTCGCGCTCACCGTCACCGCCTGCACCTCATCCGCACCCCCGCCCGCCCGCACCACGGCAGGACGCATATGCGCCGTCAAATGCCACCAGCCACTGTTCGCGAACGCCGCCGAAACAGCGCCACCGGCAAACACGACGCCAAACGCCGCACACCCAAGCACACCGACAAGAACTCCCCTGAACGCGCGTACCATGATCAGCCCCTCCCCCTCTTCGCCACCGCGGGACTCCGCCGCGCGAACCGTGCTCTCGCCTGACGTTCACACCCACGCCGTCGCTTTCCCCGACTCGAATGACACGCCTTCAACGCGCGCGCCAGCTTCTGCGCCTTCGTCAACGACTTCACCTTCGCGACGACGACACCCGACGGGGACGGGGTAAAGTTGCCCACCCCCGAGAACGTCTCGCTCGCCGGCGCACCAAAGATCAGCGGCTGCGGCGTCGGCGCCGGTTTACACGCATCCCCCGTCTCACACGGCGGCGGCGTCACCGCCGGCGCCGGGTAACACGCCGCCGCTTCAGTGCATTCACGCGCGTCATACACATCCAACGCCGTGTCGTAATCCTGCGACACCAGCCTTGCCGCAGTCAGGAAGAACACGTCGCCGCCCGTGCCGCTCGCGTCCAGGAACCCCGATTCCCTCGCATCCTGCCCCGAGGAGATCAAGCTCACACAACCCTGCGACCGAACGCTGTACACCACGCTCGCGGTCGTACAGCTCCCGACACCCGGTGGCTCATACTCATATACATCCTCAGTGCCATTCACATCCTGCGGCACCAACGCACCGCTGCTGTTGAAGAACAACCGGCCACTGTCCGAGAGATAACGCGACTGGTAGATCGCGTTCTCCGATTTCCACGGCGTCCACCCCGGGACATTCGCCGCGATCCCCTGCCCATTGGGCCACTGACTTTCGCCGACCGCGAGACGTTCGCCATCTTTCTCCAGCTTTTCGAATTCCACCCCGACAGGCCGCGCACCCGTCGGGTCGCACGACGCGCACACCAGCGTCCCCGCTTCCGCGGCGAGATCTTCAGGCGCGTGGTACAGGTACACCTCCTCATCGGGCTGGCCGGTGACCGCGTCATCCGTGTCGTAACCCGTCAAGTCCTTATCGGACATGAACGCGAACCACCGACCATCGGGCGACACCCGCGACGTACGTATTATGGGACTCCCCCAGTCCGGGGCGTCCGCGTCAGAGAGAACGGCCACCAAACCGGTCACACCACCGTGACTGACGTACATGTTGGGCTGTCCTTCGACCGCCCCAGAGGCAAGTACGCTTTCCGACATGAAGTACTGCCACGAGACCTGCGATTCCGGCAGATGATCGCCCGCGCTCAAACGCCCTTCATTCCATTCGTACGGAGGTTCACCGCTATCGAACGGAGGTTCACCCTTACCACCGCCAGCGCGAGCGGCACCGGGGACGTGAGCACGATGCGACTCAGATCCGGCGTAGCATCCGCGAATCTAGGGCCACAGAGGGGGAGGTATGAACGATGACATTCTTCTTCCTCACCAAAGGCCGTTCCGGGAGGCACGTTCGCATACCCGGGCTTGCCGGTCACCAACGGCCGATAACACGATTCCACGCATGGGTCGTCAACATCCCCATTCAGAAACAATGTCCGCAGATACGGCGTCTGTTCGGACGCTTCAGGCGAAAGCGACGGGTCGAAAGCGCCATGCGGCTGCACCACCGCGCGCGACAGATCTTCAGAGAACGCGACATATTCACTTCCATACCCGACCGCCGGGCCCGTCGCACGTTCGTGCGCCAAAGAGATATCGCGCGAGGACCAACCATCCGGCCCGCGCGTCGCGAACACCTGCTCGTCAGTCGAGTAACCCGGCGCTTCGCCTTCGGTCGGCTCGTTCGTCAAGAACGTCATCGCGTCTCCACCCACGGACGCCTGCGCCGCGAGCCCCAATTCGGTGAGCGGGAAGATCGCCGCCCCGTGCTTGTCCGGAGGCGACACCATCTCCCACTGACGGTCGTCGGGCAGCGCGAACGCGCCACCGGCGAGCTGCGTCGTGAACGTCTGGTCGGGCCCATAGACCGTTATGAGTTCGCCGGCCGATTCGCTGATCGCAACGACACGGTAGTGGTAGACCGTGCCCGCCGACAGGCCCTGCACGTGCTGGCTGACCGCCAGATAGCTTTCGCTGGAGCTGATCGCTTCACCGGGCGCCGCCGGCACGCTCACACACGACGCGGAAGCCGCTTCGCAACCCATGGTGCTCCCGGTGCTGTACTGGAAGTAGTAACTCGTAGGCGCGCCGGGTACAAGACTCGACGGGCCGTTGTCCGGGTCGATCGAGGCGTCCAGCGTCGCCGACGTCGCCGCCACGTCGGATACCGACTCACCGCCTGACTGCACTTCCGGTCCCGTCGTGGTGAGCGCCAGGTCCTGGAATGGTACGCCGACGTTCGTCCCGGTCTTGTTCGTCGCCTGCAGCCGGTAGTAGTAGGTCGTATAGGGCTGCAGTCCCGTGAGCTTCGCCGTGACCGCCACCGGCGTGTTGCCTTCCGGGACTTCCGCCGGTTCACATGGCGCGGTTTGACCCAGTTCTCTGGTCGTCCCCCAAGCGAACTGGCATTTCGCTGTGCCTCCTTTGTCGGGCTCGACGGTACCGACGAGCGTCGCGGAGTGCCCCTTCACTTCGGTCGCGACGGGGACGCTCACTCGCACGAAGGCATCGATCCTGTTCGCCGAGGCGTCAGCGACGTAAACGGTATGGGTGGAGGAGTCGACAGCAAGACCAGCGCCGCCACCCCCGATTTCCCCGGCGCCAAAGGAAGTGGTCGCAGGACAGCCGGGACCTAGTACAACGGTGCACGTCGCGCCGCCCGCCTCGCTCACGATCCCCGGCCCTGAGAATGTGTCCTGTTCGATTTCGCTGCCCGTATCGACATACAGGTCGCCCGTGGCGGCATCCACCGCGAAACCGACATCGCTTTCGCCCGGCGACACCTGGCCGACATCGGCGTAGGAGCCCGTGAACTCATCGACCGCGCCGGATATCCCGAAGAGGTTGCCTTCGGAATCCACGGCGAGACCCAGGTAATTGACGCCGTACCATCGGATTCAAACTCATCGACGCGGTCGTTGCCCGTATCGGCCACATACACGTCGTGCGTGGCCGAGTCCACCGCGATACCACCGGGCGAAGATACCTGGCCTTCACCGAAGCTCGCCGAGAAGATGTGAGTTTCAAGGGCCACGGCAGGGGCGCTCGAGAACGCGAGGGCGCCCGCCAGCGCGCACAGCGACACGAGCACGGACAACGAGAGCGTACGAGCGTTCATTGCGAATCTCCTCCTCGAGGTACCCAAACAGCCCGGGTTGACCGGACACAACCCACCCAGGCACGGGCGGCACAAGACTTTCCAGAGGGCGAGCTCACGCCGCGCTCCTCTGATCTGGGCGGTGCATACGGATGCTCTGTGCGATCTGCTCGCCCTGCGCGGTGAGCGCCCAAGCGTTCGGCTCGCCCATCGCGTGGCCCGCACCGACGTTCGTGAGCAACCCCAGGCGCTCCAGGCGACGCAGCAGCTTCGAGATCTGCCCCGGGTCGCTGACCCCCGCGCACGCGCCGACCTGGCGGTTGCTGGGGTGCCCCTCACCCTGCCGGTTGAGCTCGGCGATGCCCTCCAGCACCCGCGCGGTGCGGTAGGTCACACGCATCCGGACGTCGCTCAGCGGGTCGCGTGCGCCGCTCGGCGCGCCCACCGCGCTCACCGGTATCAGCCCAGGTGCAACGGGCGCAGCCCGCTCGCGTCGGGCCGCCGCCTGACCCAGGTACGGCAGCACGATCATCCCCATCAACTCGCCCACCAAACCCGTCAGCGGCTCGGGCTCGCGGCGCTCCAACCTCGCATACACGATCGCGAACGCCGCACCAACCAAGCCCTCCGCTGTCAACGGCGTACACGCCCCACCACGCGTACCCTCCAGGCGACCCTCGTCCACCACAGCGGTCAGCCGCGTGAGGATCTCATCCCGGCGGCCCAACACCGCCGGACCGGCGCGCAGCGCGTGCACCACGCACACCCGCGCCAATGCCGGCTCGCGATCCAGGAACGCGAGGATCCTCGACAGGCCCGTGCGAACCCGCTCACGCCACGACAGCCGCGCGAAATCCGCCGTACGGAGCTCCCCCTCGATCTGCTCGACGACCCGATCGATGACCTCCGCCAGGCACTCGTCGCGGTGCTCGAACAGCTCATAGAACGTGCGCCGCGAGACCCGCGCACGGCGGGTGATCTGCCCGACCGTCGCCTGCGCGTAACCCAACTCCTCGACCGCCGCGACCGCGCCCGCCATCAGCCGCGAGCGCTGGATGTCGCTCACCTCCACACGCGCCGCAGACACACTCACCGCGGCCGCCGCACTCACAGCAGCCGCCCGCGTGACTCCAACGGCCCTCTCGCGCGGAGTCTCGCGCGGAGGGGTCCGACGCGCGCGCGAGAGACCCGACTCGGCCATCACGCCACCCACCCCATACACGCGCGCCGACCCAAACCCGATCCTATGTCATCACGTCACCACACAAGGATGCTCGTGACAAGGGCAACCATATACGACCGCCGCCAGCTTGTCAATAGCCAAACAAACCAGCCCACGACACACACCCACCCGGGGGGGTACGGAGGACCACGCGCTCAGTCGACGAAGCTCAGCGGCTCCACACGGCGTCCGGCGAGGTAGCGTCGTAAGAGCGGGTCCACCACGTACCACTGTCCACGCTCGTCGTGCCGGTCGACGATGCCGATGTCGCGGAGCGTCCCGAGCGCACGGGCGGCCTGCTGCGGGCGCAGGCCATGGTACAGCTCGGCACCGGCCGCGACGCGAATCGCCATGCGCTCGCCGTTACGCCCGCTGGCGCGGATCCGCTCGAGCTGCTGCTCGTGGCGCAGGCGCTCCACGTCGAGCGCCCGGTCGAGCGCCTGCACGACCATCGCGTTGTCGATCTCGTGACGCAGTTCCTCGATGCTCGTCAGGTGCGCCTGCTGAGCGAGCAGCATCGTGACGCGCGGGTGCCCTTCGCCGAGCTCGATGAGGCGCACCAGGGCGTCGGCCGCGATCTCCGTCGTGTCGAGAGCCAGGCGACCGCGCAGTCCGATCGACCACTGCTCCGGCGTGATCGGGGCCAGTTCGTAGAAGCCCCCGAACTGGCTGAGCGCACGGTCGCTCGGCGCAAACAGGTCGCGCATGAGGTGCTCGATCGAGCCGGCGAACAGCACGCTCACGCGCGGCGAGCGCTGGAGCACCGCGCGCATCTGGCGAGTCACGGTGTCCGTGTCCCCAAAGCGCTTGCCGGCGATGTCCTGAAACTCGTCGAGGAACACCACGACGTGGCGGTCGTCCGCGTCGGCGAGTCGCTGTGGGAGCTCGAGCGCCGTGAGCAGGGCGCGACTCGGATCCTCTTCCGCGAGGGCAAGCTCGAGCGTGATCTCGACGTCCTCGCCAAGATCCTCTCGCGCTCGGTAGGTAGTCGTCGTACGCAGGGCTTTCAGAACGCTCCGCCCAGCCCGGGTCGCCTCGCCGATCGCGCGCTTCAGGCGCGGGCGATTGGCGAGCAGCTCCAGGCTGAGCCTGTGCGCAAGCGCCGCGGCGTCGGACGCCTGAAAGAGATCCACCGTGGCGACGTAGGCGCCTTCACGCGCGCAGATCGCGAGCGCGGCGTCGGCAACGGTGGTCTTGCCGGTCCGGCGTGGGCCTGCCAGAATGACGTTGGCGCCACCCAACAGCGTCACCGCCACTCGGTTGACATCCACCTCGCGCCCGATCATCTCCTCGGGCGCCACCGGATGATCTGTCGGGAACAGGACCGCGCTGCCGATACGCGCCATATCACGCATTTCGTGATACCATATCACAAAAAATGTGATATGGGTGGTAAGGGAGGTTGACGTGAGGTCCTGCCCAGCCGGTCGCGCCACGTAGGCATCCACGCACCCCAGGTCCGCACCACGAACGCCGCTCGCGGCCGGAGGCCGCTCTTCCAAAAAAGCTCCCGACGGGACCGCGCCCGCCGGGCACGCTCACTTGCCGGTGAACCGCGGGGCGCGTTTGCCCAGGAACGCGGCGATGCCCTCGCGCGCGTCGGCGCTCTGAAAGACCGTGGCGAACGCGCGCTTCTCGGCCTCCAGGCCCTCGTCGAGGTCGCCCGCCGCGGAGACGCGCTTGATCTGCTCGACCGCCAGCGGGGCCTGACCGGCCAGGCGGCGCGCCCACGCAAGCGCGGTGTCGAGCAGTTCGTGGTCGTCCACGACCGCGTTGGCGAGGCCGTACTCGTACGCCTCGCTCGCCTGCATCGGGTCGCCGACGAGGTTCATCTCCAGCGCCTTGGACTGGCCCACCAGGCGCGCCAGGCGCTGGGTGCCGCCGAAGCCGGGGATGATGCCCAGCTTGATCTCCGGCTGGCCGAACAGCGCCGAGCGCGCCGCGACGCGCACGTCGCAGGCCATCGCCAGCTCGCAGCCACCGCCGAACGCGAGGCCGTTGACCGCGGCGATCGTCGCGACGCCGGCGGAGCCGAGCTCGCGGAACAGCGCGTGGGCCTTGTTGACCATCGCCTCGCCCCCGGCGGCGTCGAGCGTCGTGAACGCCTTGATGTCCGCTCCCGCGGAGTACAGGAACGGGTTGGAGGACGCGATCACCAGGGCGCGCACGCCGGAGGACTTCACGTGGGCCCACACCTTCGCAAGGTCGTCGATCACCTGCGGCGCGATCGAGTTCATCTGACCGTTGGCGAGCCACGCGATGGCCACCGCTCCGGCGTCGGTGGAGCCGCCGGCGCCCCCCCGCGCGTCGCCGCGGACCGTCTCCAACTTCACGACCTCGGTCGGTGGGGCCGAGTCGCCGGCGTCCGGCTGCGGGTAGGCGTAGAAGCCCTGGCCGGACTTCTGCCCGAGGCGCCCCTGGGCGACCAGGCGGCGCAGGATGCGCGGCGGCGCGAACCGCTCCCCGTGGAGCTCCTGCAGACGCTCCAGGCGCTCCAGCACCGTGTCGAGGCCCTCCACGTCGGCCTTCATGAACGGCGGCATCAGGCCCCGCCGCGGGTCGAGGCCCGCGCCCGCCATCAGGCCGAAGTCGATGTCGCGGTGCACCGCCACGCCCTCCTCCAGCACCAGGCACGCCTCCACGAACGTCTTCAGCGTCAGCAGCTCCACGAGCGCCTGCACGTCGGGCTCGCCCTCGCCCTCCAGGTTCGGGGTTCCGTCCGGGGAGTAGAAGCCGTCGCCGCCGGTCTTCGCCCCCAGCTTGCCCTGCGCGACCAGCCGCTGCATCCCCTTGGGGACGTAGAAGCGCTCCGGGCCGTAAGACTCCGCGAGGTGCTCTGCCACGTGCAGCACCGTGTCGAGGCCGAGCAGGTTGACGAGGAAGTACGGCCCCATCGGCACCACGTTCGCGGACCCCACGCCCTCGTCGATCAGCTTGATCGAGAGGCCCTGCTGCTCCTGCGCGCGCCACACCTCAGAGGTGCCCGCGTTGAGAATCCGGTTGACCACGAACCCCGGCACCTCCGCGCACGTGATCGGCTGCTTGCGGATCGCCTGCGCGAACGCCACCGCCGCGGTGACCGTCTCCGCCGCGGTCTCGTCGCCTTCGACTACCTCGATCAACGGCATCACCGACGCGGGGTAGAAGTAGTGGAAGCCCACGACCTTCTCGGGGCGCAGCGTGGCTTCGCCGATCTCGGTGATCGACAGCGAGGACGTGTTCGAGGCGAGCACCGCGTGGCCGGGCGTGGCCGCGTCGAGCTCGGCGAACACCGCCTGCTTGATCTCCATCCGCTCGGGCACGGCCTCGACCACGAAGTCCACGTCGCCGAAGGCCGCGTAGGAGGTGGTCCCCTCGATGCGCCCCACGACCTCGGCGACCTGCGCCTCGCCCTGCTCGGCGGTGAGCTTGCCCCGCTCCACCAGCTTGGCCACCTGCCCCGCGGTCACCGAGCGCGCCTCCTCCAGGCCGGCCTGCACGAGCGCGTCGTCGATGTCCTTCAGCACCACCGGGAACCCCGCGGCGGCGATCGTCTGCGCGATCTGCCCACCCATCGTCCCTGCGCCCACCACCGCTGCCTTGAACACGAACACGCCGGCCTCCTCGCTTGCCTCCCGCTCGGGAGTGGTCCTTGTAGGGTCGCCGCAGCCTAACGAGGCACGCGCGGCAGCGCACCTCTCGACGCGCTCGCGGGTTTCTACGGATGAGAACCTTCGCTACGAAAGGTGGGTGTGCGATGAGCAGCGAGCAGAGAGCGGTGAACCCGGGGGGAGAGTTTTTGAGTAGCCGGCCTCTTCGGGCCGGCCAGCGGCGTTCGTGCGACACACTCGGGGCGGGCGGATGCCTACCCGGCGAGGTCGAGATGACGCGCGGGCGCCAACTGCCCGCGCCCGAGGCGACACGGCATGTACGCGCAGCAGGGCTACCCGCGCCTGTGGCGGTGCTGGCGGTGGCGCTCGTCTCGCTGCTGCTGCTCGCGCTGCCCGTGGCGGCGCAGGCGGTGGTCGCCCGACCCAGCGTCTTCACCGGGACCGCGGGGAGTGTGAGCTACGGCTCGGCGACGCTGACCGGGTCGATCGACCCGCACGGCAGCAACACGTCCTACTACTTCCAGTACGGGCTCACCCGCGGGTACGGCGCGCAGACCGCGATCGCCGACGCCGGGGCGGGCCTGAGCGTCGTGCGGGTGAGCGTGCCCGTCATCGGGCTGCAGCCGCTCACCACGTACTACTTTCGCTTGATCGCCGTCAACGGCGTCGGGGCGACGACGGGCGTCGGGCGGGCGTTCAAAACCATCAAGGTGCCGCTCTCGCTAGCGATCCTCACCTCCCCGAACCCGACCCTGTTCGGAGGCCCGGTCACGGTCCAAGGCACGCTCTCGGGCACCGGCAACGCGGGCGTCCCCGTGGTGCTGCAGGCCAACCCCTTCCCCTACACCCAGGGCTTTGCCAACACCGGCAACCCCGAGCTGACCACCGCCGCCGGCGGCTTCTCGTTCCCCGTCCTCGGCCTCACCGAGGCGACGCAGTTCCGCGTCGTGACGACCACCCGGGTACCCGTCGTCAGCCCCGTGGCGATCGAGGGCGTGGCGGTCAACGTCGTGGCTCACGTCGGGCGGGCCCACCGGCACCGGCGCCACGACGTGCGCGTCTACGGGACCGTCAGCCCCGCCGTGGACGGCGCGGAAGTCGCGGTCATGCGCATCACCGGCGGGGCCAACCAGCTCGTCGCGGGCACGGCCCTGCGCCACGGCACCGCGACCACGTCGCGCTTCAGCTGCGTGGTGCGGGTCCACCGCAGGTCCGTCTACCGGGTGCTGGTGAGAGTCACCAACGGCGCGCAGACCTCCAACTACAGCGAGCCTCTCTTCATCCGCTGACCCTCGGACCCGTATCCCCGCTTTCGCGGGGATACGGAGATGGTGGAGGTGGTTGCTGAGGGTTCGCGGTCCGGGACCGTCGTCCTACGCGGCGACCGTCTCCGCCATCTCGACGCGGCGCGGCAGCAGCGTTTCGCGGGCGATCACCAGACGCTGGATCTGCGAGGTGCCCTCGTACAGCTGCATGATCTTCGCGTCGCGGAACAGCTTCTCCACGGGGTAGTCCTTGATGAAGCCGTACCCGCCGTAGATCTGCACGGCGTCGGTGGCGACCTTCATCGCGGCGTCTGCGGCGAAGCGCTTGGCGTGCGAGGACACGAGCGTGTTGCGTTCGCCGTTGTCGAGCATCGAAGCCGACTTCCACGTCAGCAGGCGCGCCGCCTCGACGTCGGTGGCCATGTCGGCGATCATGAACTGGATCGCCTGGTGCATCGCGATCGGGACCCCGAACTGGGTGCGTTCCTTGGCGTAGTCGGTGGCGAACTCGAGCGCCGCGCGGGCGATCCCGGTCGCCATCGCCGCGACGCCCGGGCGGGTGCGGTCGAGCGTCATCATCGCGAGCTTGAAGCCCTTGTTTTCCTCGCCGAGCAGGTTCTCGGCGGGGACCTCGACGTCGTTGAAGGAGATCGTCGCGGTGTTCGAGGCGCGCTGGCCGAGCTTGTCCTCCTTCTTGTCGACGACGACGCCCCACTCGCGCTCGACCACGAACGCCGAGATGCCGCGGTGGCCGGCCTCCTTGTCGGTCTTCGCGTACACGGTGTAGTAGTCGGCGTAGCCGCCGTTGGTGATGAAGCACTTCGAGCCGTTCAGCACGTACTTGTCGCCGTGGCGCACCGCGGTCGTGCGCATCCCCGACACGTCGCTGCCGGCGTCGGGCTCGGTCAGACAGAAGGAGACCAGCTTCAGCCCCTCGGTGACGGCGCCCAGATACTTTTTCTTGACCTCCTCCGAGCCGCCGAGGGTGATCGGGGCGGTCGCCAGGCCGTTGCAGCCCAGGGACGTCTGGATCCCCGAGCAGCCCCACGAGAGCTCCTCCTCGATCAGGCACCCGTCGAGGTAGCCGAGGCCCGGGCCGCCGTACTCCTCGGGGATGTGGGTGTTCATCAACCCCACCTCCCACGCCTTCTGGAGGATCTCCTGCGGCCACGTGCCGTCCTTGTCGTACTCCCACGCGACCGGGCGGATCTCCTTCTCGGCGAAGTCGTGCGCCAGTTCGCGCAGGTTCTTCTGCTCGTCTGTGAGCGTGAATTCAACCATGTCTTCCACGGGCTCCTCGGGGCTGGCGCGAGGCGCACCGCCCGGCGGACGGGCCGCTCGTCGCGCAATAGATTGACTGGTCAGTCAACGCTGGCCACCGGGGAGGGTAGCGAAGCGCGGCCGGTTGAGCAACAATCCACTCATGCAGGCCGCCTTCCCCCTGGTGCTGTTCGGCTCGATCGGGCTGTTCGTCCTCCTCGGCGTGCTCTCGATGTTCAGCCACCGCAACCTCCACGACCAGATCGGCCAGGGCGGCCTCTTCACCGGCGAAGACTCCTTCAGCGGTTTCGGGTCGGGCGGCTCCAGCACGCTGGGCGGCCCGGGCGCGGTGGGTGCGACCGGCGGGTGGGGCACGGAGGACGGGGCCGGTGGGACGGGCGGGACCGGAGCCCGCGGCGAGCGCGAGCGCGAAATCCGCCAGCTGCTCGAGGCCCGCAGCGAGCGGCTGGTGCGCGGTGGTCACGCGCCCCTGGACATCGACGCGGAGCTCGCCCGGCTCGAGCCGAGCGGTGGCGCGGGCGTGGCCGGCTCGCACGACGCCGGGTTGACCGCGGAGGTACGCCAGCTCGTCCTCGCCCGCAACGAACGCCGCCTACGCCGGGGGCTCGAGGTGCTGGACGTCGAGGTCGAGGTGCAGCGGACGCTCGCCGAGCTGGACGCCTGACTCCGGCGCTGCAAACGAACCGGCACCCCGGGCGCCGCCGCGTCGTAGCATTCCCTCGGTGCGCTCCAAGCCGTTCGGTGTGATCGCTAGCCGGCTGCTGAGCGGGCTCGTCCTCGTCCAGCTCGCCCTCCCCGCGGCGGCCCAGGCGCGGGGGCCGACGGTGTACGGCGCCCTGCAGAGCCTGCGGAGCAGCGGCGCGCTGAGCGCCGAAGCGTACGGGGAAGACTCCTCCGCCTACACCGCCGCGCTGCACGCCGTCGCGCGGTTGAGCGGCACGCGCCGCGCGGAATTGGAAAGCGTGGTCGCCAACGTGCAGCAGATCGCCGCCGCCGGCGAGTTCACGCCCTCGCGGCTGCCCGCGCTGTTCCTCACGCTCGAACGCAACGTGCAGTGGTGGACCACCGAACCGCTGCTCGCCGCCGACCAGCGCGTGAGCTTCCCGGAAAGCCACCTGGTGTGGGAGCACTACCCCGGGCAGGGCCTCGAGATCCAATGGCTGGCGACCTTTGGGGAGGCCAACGGCTACTACGACAACGGGCACGAGAACACGCAGCTGCGCGAAGTGCTCGAAGAAGCGATCCCGCTCGCTACCCAGCGAGCCGGGGGCATCGCGTGGGAGTACTTCTTCCACTTCGACGGCGGGGCGCCGCCGTGGACCTCTGGGCTCTCCCAGGGGACCGCGCTGCAGGCGCTCGCCCGCGCGTACTCGCGCCTGCATGAACAGGCGTTCCTGACGGCCGCCCACCAGGCGCTCGGCATCTTCGAGACCCCGCCACCGGCGGGCGTGCGCGTGGCGAGGCCCGCCGGCACGCTCTACGCGGAGTACACCTACGCTCCCACCGACCACATCCTCAACGGCTTCATCCAGGCCCTCAACGGGCTCTACGACTACACCAAGCTGACCGGCGACCCGCTCGGCCAGCAGCTCTTCGAAGCGGGGGACGCGGAGGCGCGCGCGATCGTGCCGACGTACGACACCGGCGCCTGGTCGAAGTACGACCAGTACTCCGAATCGAACCTCAACTACCACGAGCTGCTCGCCGAATTCCTGCAGGGGCTCTGCCAGCGCACCCAGCTTGGCGAGCCGCTGGCCCCCGCGCCCCCGCCCGCCCCCGCCACTCCTCCGGCCCCCGCCGCTCCGCCGGCTCCCACCACCACGGCGCCCACCACCCCGGCGTCCACGACGGGGGGCGCCACCGCCTCGGCCAGCCGCGCCGCGGAGGCGATTGGCAGTGGCCGATCCCCGACGGGCGCAGTCGCCTCGGCGGCCCAGGCGAGCACGGCGATCCCCGGGGACGCGATCTACTGCACCACCGCGCAGCGCTTCACCGCAGACTTGCACACGCCGCCGGCGATCGTGCTGCTGAGCCACACGCTGCCCGAGGGCGCGCGCGCCGGGGTCCAGCTGTCGCTCTCGAAGGTCGCTACCGTCAGCCTCACGGTCCGCCGGGGCGGGCGTGTGGTGTGGAGCAACAGCGCGCTCCTGGAACGCGGCGACCCGCGGCTGCTGTGGGTCACGCCGAGCACAGCCGGCACGTACGAAGTCAGCCTCCGCGCCGTGGACCTCGCGGGCAACACCGCCGCTGCGAGCGGCACCGTCACGCTGGGTGCCCCGGCCAAGCAGGTCAAGCACCGCACGCACTGAGGTCGCCGGACCCGGGCGCCGGGCGAGGAAGGTCAGGGGCGCCCGGGGAGCCGTCCGTACAATCGGGGTGTGCCGAGTGAAGCGAGCAGCATCCGTGGCGGCGCCGATCCCGGGGGCCGTTCCGCGGGCTCGGGTATCGCTCATACCTGGGGCGCCTTGGATCGCGACCGGCGCCTCGCGGCCGTCGCCGCGGTCGCGCTGTTCGCGACGATGTTCCTGCCGTGGTACCAGCAGAACGCGGTGGTCACCGCTCGGCGGGCCGCGCCGCTGGTGAGCCGCAACCTCAACGCCTTCCAGGTCTTCTCGTTCGTGGAGGCCGCCGTGCTGCTGGTGGCAGCTGCGGTGCTGTTCCTCCTGTACGCGCGTGCGGAGGGAGGCAGGTTCCAGCTGCCGGGCGGCGACGGGACGGTGGTGCTCGCTGCGGGGCTGTGGAGCGCCCTGCTACTCGTGTTGAGGCTGTTCGACAAGCCCGGGGTCACCCAGCACGGAGTCGCCGCCAACGTCGGCGTGCAGTGGGGCATCTTCTTCGCGTTGGCCGCCGCCGGCCTGCTCGCCTACGCCGGTTCGCGAATGCGCGCTGGGCAACGGCCCGAGCCTCCCGTGGTGCGCCGCTCGACGCCGCGGCGCCCACCGCAGCCGCCGCCCGAGCCTGAAGCGCAGGAGACGGTCGTAATCTCCCGCCGGGAGGAGGCACCGAGGGCGGGTGGGCAGGCTCCCATACCGAGAGCTGCTCCAGTCCCCGCGAGCGGGCGGGGTGGGCGGGCTCCCATACCCGCGAGCAGGCGGGGGCGATACCCTCCAGCCCCTAGCCGGGCGGGCGCTCCCTCCGAGCAGCTGTCCTTCGAGGACCCGGACGCACCCTTACGATGACGCTGACGCCCCCCGACTCCCCAGACGCACCCGCGAGCGCAGCCGAGGCGGCGGAGGGCCTGCGCCGGGTCGGCTACCTCCCCGGGGAGTCCACGGCGCTCGTGGCGTTCCTGGCGGTGCGACTCGGCAAGCCGGTGCTCGTCGAGGGCCCCGCGGGGGTCGGCAAGACCGAGCTCGCGAAGGCGCTCGCGCGCTACCTGGGGCGCGAGCTCGTGCGGTTGCAGTGCTACGAGGGCCTCGACGAGGCGAAGGCGCTGTACGAGTGGAACTACCGCAAGCAGCTGCTGCGCATCCAGGCGCAGGGCGGCGACGCCGGCTGGGAGGAGGTGCAGGAGGACATCTTCGGCGAGGAGTTCCTGCTGGCGCGCCCGCTGATGAGCGCGATCGCCTCCGAGCAGCCGGTGGTGCTGCTGATCGACGAGATCGACAAGACCGACCAGGAGTTCGAGGCGATGCTGCTAGAGGTGCTCTCGGACTTCCAGATCTCGATCCCCGAGCTGGGCCGGGTGGAGTCGCGAACGCACCCCGTGGTGCTGCTGACATCCAACAACTCGCGCGAGCTGACCGAGGCACTCAAGCGCCGCTGCCTGTACCTGTGGCTGGACTACCCCGAGCTCGAGCACGAGCTCGCCATCGTGCGCCTGCACACCCCGGAGCTGGCCGAGACGGTCGCGCGGCGGCTCGTGGAGGTGGTGGGGATGGTGCGCGAGCTCGACCTCAAGAAGCCCCCCTCGATCGCCGAGTCGATCGACTGGGCGCGGGCGCTGCTGCTGCTGGGCGCGAAGGACATCGACTCGGAGACCTTCCTGGAGACCATGTCGGTGATCGTCAAGCACCGCTCCGACATGGACGTGGTGGCCGAGCGGGTGGGCCTGAAGCTGGGGAGGGACCAGGCCGTCGCCGGCTCGACCTAAACTGGGCCACACAACCTTCCGCTGTGCAAACTTGACCTGGCGAGGAGCAGCCACCAACCTCGGCCGGCAAGCCCACACAGGCCACAGCCATCCACCACGCCCGGGGGCGCAGGCCAACGCATACCACCGACCCACCTAGCCCTATCTCGAAAGCGGCCGCCAAGTCTGAGGGACTCGCGGCGCGCCTGCTGGAGCTCGGCGAGGAGCTGCGCTCCGAGGGCGTGGCGGTCGGCACCTCGGAGCTGCTGGACGCGTTCGCGGTGCTGCGCGAGGTCCCGTGGACCGCGCAGGCGGACTTCCGCGAGGCGCTCGCCGCGACGCTCGCCAAGAGCCAGGAGGACCGGCGCATCTTCGAGCTGGTGTTCGACCGCTTCTTCTTCCGCGCGGTGGAGCTCGCGGCCGTCCAAGAGGGGGTGCGTGAGGGGCGCGACGGTCAGCCCCACGATGGGGACGCGGGCGAGCTCGACCTCGAAGAGCTCTCCGAGGAGGAGCTCGACGCGCTGCGCCGCCAGATCGCGGCCGCACTGCGCGACGGCGCCGACGGCGCGATGCGCGACCTCGCGCGCATGGCGATCGCCGCGCTCGCCCGCCGCGACGGGGGCTCGGGGGTGATCGGCGTGGACGTGCAGCGCATCCGCCGCGCGCTCGGCCTGCGCGCAGAGCCCCAGCCGGAGCTACCGGAGGACGACCCCCGCCGCGAGGGCCTGCCGCGCGAGGCCCTGCGCCGCTTCGAGGCGCTGCTGCGCCGCGAGCTCGAGCGCGCGCAGGTGCAGCGCACCGGCACCCTCCCCCCCGCGCGCCCGCTCGGCGAGCTCGACCGCGCGCTGCCCTCCGGCCCGCTGCAGGACCTCGCGGCGGTGCACCGCGTGGTCGCGCAGCTACGCCGGCGCCTGGCCACGCAGGGTCACCAGACGCGCGGGCACCGCCACCACGCCCACGTGGACGTGCGCCGCACGATGCGCGCGTCGCTACAGACCGGCGGGGTACCCGTCGTGCTCAAGTACCGCCCGCGCCGTCCGCGCCGCCCGGAGGTGTACGTGCTGTGCGACGTCTCCACCTCCGTCACCTCCGCGTCGGTCTTCTTCCTTTCCGTGCTCCACGCGCTGCACGACTCCTTCCGCAAGATGCGCTCGTTCGTGTTCATCGAGCGCATCTCCGAGGTCACCGACATCTTCGAACGCGAGCGCGACTTCAAGGCGGTCAACGAGCGCATCGCCTCCGACGCAGGGGTGGCCGACATCTCCGGCTACACCGACTACGGGCGCGTGTGGTCGGAGTTCCTGGAACAGATCGGCGACGACCTGAACCCGCGGGCGACGGTGATCGTGCTCGGGGACGCACGCACCAACGGCCGCGACCCGCGTGCCGACTCCTTCGCGGCGATCGCCGCGCGCGCCGGGCGCACCTTCTGGCTGAACCCCGAGCCGCGGTTGTACTGGAACTACGGGGACTCGGTGATCGCCGCCTACGAGCAGCACTGCATGGCATTCGAGTGCTGGACGACCGCCCAGCTGGAGGACTTCGTGCGCGCGCTGGCGCGGCCAGAGCTGGCCCGACGTCCCTAACGCGCAAGCCCAAATCCTTTAGGGACGCGACGCGACCGTAACACCCGCTTCAGGGTCGCTCTTTGCTCGCGCAGCCCACGATAGGCTTTACAAAGACAAGACAAACACCAGGGGGGCTGGCGGGATGGCCGGCTGAGATGGCGCACTGGAAGCGATTCCCCGGCGCCGACCCTTCGAACCTGTGGGGTAATGCCCGCGGAGGGAGTGGCGTGAGTGTCGATAGGACTCAGAGCCGGACCGCAACCGTCTGAGACGGCCGCGCAGGGGTGCGCGGTGAGCGTCAGCGCAGTGAGCCGCACCTACACGCCGAGCGGAGCGAGGGGCTCGGCCGAGAACGTGGCAGCGGGCGTAACCGCGGGCGGCGCCGGGCGCGCCGTACGGGCGCTCGCGGACGTCACTCTGCACGCGGACCGCGGAGAGTTGCTGGCGGTGGTCGGCCCGAGCGGCTGTGGCAAGACGACGCTGCTGGAGCTGGTCTGCGGCCTGCAGAGTCCGGACGCGGGCACGGTGCGCAGCGAGCCGGCGGCGCTGATGCCCCAGCGCGATCTGCTGCTGCCGTGGCTGAGCGCGGTGGACAACGCGGCGCTGGCACTGCGGATCGCGAAGCGTCCCCGCGCGCAGGCGCGGGAGCGGGCCGCGGTGCTGTTCGCGGAGCTGGGGCTTGCGGGCTTCGAGCACGCCCACCCGCATGAGCTCTCCGGCGGGATGCGCCAGCGGGTGGCGTTCGTGCGCACGCTGCTGTCGGGCAAGCCGGTGCTGTGCCTGGACGAGCCGTTCGGGGCGCTGGACGCGATCACCCGCGCGGAGATGCAGGGGTGGCTCGCCCGGGCGCTCGCGCAGGAGCCGCGCACGGTGGTGCTTGTGACGCACGACGTGGAGGAGGCGGTGCTGTTGGCCGACCGCGTGGCGGTGCTCTGCGCGCGCCCCGGCCGCGTGGTCGCGGAGCTCGAGATCGAGCTCCCGCGCCCCCGCGCGCGCACGGACCCGGCGGTGACGGCGCTGCGCGAGCGGGCCCTGATCGCGCTCGGACTTGGAGGCACAGCGTGAGGCGCCGCGTCGTCAACGTCCTGCCCGCGCTGCTGCTCGTGGCGGTGCTGCTGGGCGCGTGGGAGCTCTACGTGTGGGTGGGAGGTGTGGAACCGTCGCTGCTGCCGGCCCCGCACGTGATCGCCACGGCGCTGTGGGACAACACAGGGATCCTGTGGAGGAACTTCGCGATCACCGCGAGGGAGGTGCTGCTCGGCCTGGGGGTGGCACTGGCGTGCGGCTTCGCGATGGCAGTGGCGATCCACCTCTCCCCCCCCTTCCGCCGCGCGGCGTACCCGCTGGCGGTCGGCTCGCAGGCGGTGCCGATCGCGGTGATCGCGCCGCTGCTGGTGTTCTGGTGGGGCTTCGGGATCTTCCCCAAGCTGGTGGTGATCGGGTTGATCTGCTTCTTTCCGGTCGTAGTCACGACGGTCGACGGCTTGGCGGCGGTGGACCCGGACCAGATCAAGCTGCTGCGCACGCTGGACGCCTCGCGCTGGCAGGCGTTCCGCTTCGCAGAGCTTCCGGCCGCGCTGCCGGCGGCGCTCAGCGGCGCGCGGATCGCCGTCGCGGTCGGCGTGATCGCGGCCTTCATCGCAGAGTCCCAGACCGCCACTGTCGGGCCGTACGGCGGCCTCGGACGAGAGATCGTCACCGACGGGGACGCCTTCCAGAACCCCCGCGCGTGGGCGGCAGCGACCGTGCTGTGCCTGTTCGCAATCGCGTGCTTCTACACACTGGCGCTCGCCGAACGCAAGCTGAACCCCTGGAACCATCGAACAAGAGGAGCTCGACCTTGACCAAGAACGTCTTTCAAAATAGACGGTGCGTCTGGGGCGTCCCTGGACCAAGCTGGGCGACGCGGGACGGTGAAGCCCGTGCTGGTAGCACGGGCAAGCCGTCACGTGGCGATCCAGCGCCGCGTCCCAGGGGCGCATCCAGGCGTGCCGGTCTTTTTGAAAGCCGTTCTCAGCCACCGTCCCGCCGCGCGCTCGCGCCTCTGCGCCCAGCCCGCCGCACATTCCCGCGCCCGGGCCAGCGCGCCGTGCTGGGTATGGCGACCCTCGCGTGCGCCCTGACCCTCGCAGCGTGCGGGGCCAAGCAGGACGCGATCAACCCGCCAGGGCTGAAGCGCTTCACGGTGATGCTCGACTGGTTCCCCAACGCCGACCACGCGGCGCTCTACTCCGCGATCGCGAATGGGGACTTCCGCGCGGTCGGCCTAGACGTGCAGCCGGTCGTCCCCGCCGAATCGGCGGAACCGCTGAAGCTGCTCGCGGCC
This sequence comes from uncultured Solirubrobacterales bacterium, assembly GCA_963706545.1. Lineage (GTDB taxonomy): Bacteria > Actinomycetota > Thermoleophilia > Solirubrobacterales > Solirubrobacteraceae > Palsa-744. Next base: position 2,429,894 of record OY970161.1, on the reverse strand, counting down.
GGGAAGGTGAACGCGGCGATCTCCTACGAGCCGGAGCTGCTGCTGGCGCGCGATCAGGGCCTCAAGCTGGTGTCGATCGGCGCTTTGGTGCAGCGCCCGCTGACGTCGATCATCGCGCTGCCCAAGCAGCACGTGACCACGGTGGCGGACCTGGCGGGCAAGAAGGTGGGCACGGCCGGCATCCCCTACCAGGCGGCGGAGCTGCGCTCGGCGCTGCAGAACGCGGGCGTGAACGCGGCGAAGACGCAGGAAGTGAACGTGGGCTTCAACCTCGTGCCGGCGATGCTCTCGGGCAAGGTGGCCGCGACATTGGGGGGCTTCTGGAACTACGAGGCGATCCAGCTGCAGCTGCTCCATAAGCACCCGACGGTGATCCCGATCAACGAAGCGGGGGTGCCCAACTACGACGAACTGGTGCTCGTGGTACGCCAGGAAGAGGCGCACCACGACGGCCAGGACCTGCGGGCGTTCATGCAGGCGCTGACGCGCGGCGAGCGCGCGGTGCGCGCGAACCCCGTGGCGGCGGCGAAGCTGATCATGGCGGCCAACCCGAGCCTCGAAGAACGCCTCCAGCTGGAATCGATCAAGCGCACGCTGCCCGCCGCCCAGCCCACCGAAGCGGGCCGGCCGTACGGCTACCAGGACCCCGCGCAGTGGGCGGCGTTCGGGCAGTGGATGTACACCCGCGGCCTACTCAAGAGCAACCCCAACGCGGCCGGTTTGCCGCCGTTCACGAACGAGTACCTGCCGGGGGAAGGGATTTGAGGGATCGGCATATGGGACGTGCCGACGACAAGAGCGACCGACACACTGCTACCGCGAGCACCAGCGACGTGAAGCATCGGCTCGAAGCACTCGGCTTCCGGAGTCGAGGGCGAGCTTGGGAACTGCCCGACACCGATGTGGTCTGGGAGATGCCAGGAGACTTCCTTGACGCACTTGACACCGCGACCGAGGTAGCGCTGCCGGGTGGCAGAAAGGTGCTCGTGTTGCGCTTGGAGGTCATCCTCGCGCATCGCGTTGAAGAGTTCGTCGCCACCGGTCACATCGACGTGGCCCGCCAGGCGATTGCGTTGATGTTGCACCCCGGGCTTGATGAGGAACGCCTTCGTGACCGGGCCGCCGCCTCGCACCACGACCACGCGGTCGACGCCATTCGCGAACTGACGCTACGGGTCGAAGCCGGAGAGCGGCTAGAAACGGACGAACTCCATCGCATTGCAGACAAACTGCTTGCCGAATGGTCCAATCGGACCTAGAATGCAGCTGTGACCCAGGCGAATGAGAATGTGCCCTCCAGCTGGCAAATCTGGCTCAATGAGCGTGCCAGTGCGCTCGAACGCGTGCGTCTCGTCGACGCCGCTTTCCCCGGCCCGTATCAACGAGAGCGTCCTCGCAACCCCGACGAGGCAGCGCTGCTAAGCGAACGCGGACTCCCCGCTGAGCTTGTCGGTCCTGTGCAGCCGCGTCCATAGCACCAGCCGCGGCTCCGCCCGCGACGGCGTCGCCCAGGCCGACGTATGCCTCAACTCGTTTGGATCTGAATGGTGTGCGTGATGTCGTTGCCGCGCGGGGTGAGGGACCAGGCGTTGGCCTCGCCTTTTGCGTGGTCGCCGCCGGCGTTTTGGATCAATCCGAGCGCATATAGGCGCGCGAGTAGCTTTGAGATCTGGCCCTGGTCGGCGATGCCGGCGGCGGTTGCCACCTGGCGGTTGCTGGAGGATGGCTGGGAGGCAATCGCGAGCAGCACTCGCACCGTGCGGTAGGTGAGGCGCATGTCTAGCTCGCGCAGCGGGTCGGTGCGCGGCGCGGCGGGACGGCGCACCCTCGGCGCGGGGCGGCGCAGTTCGCGCTCGGTCGCGGCGGCGCCGAGATAGGGGAGCACGATCATCCCCATCAGCGGGTTGAGCAGCCCGACCAGGGGTTTGGACGGCCGCGGCGCGGTCGCGCTCTGCTCACCCAGCCGCGCATGGATCACCGATAGCACCGCGCCGACGACGCCCTCGGCGACGAGGCGATCCGGGCGCCGCGCGGCCCCGCTCTCGCGGCGTCCCTCGTGCACGACATCCACGAGCGCGCGCACGACCTGTGTGCGGCGCTCGAGCGCCCGCGGACTGCCGCCGAGCGCGCCGACGACACATAGGTAGCCGAGCTCGGGCTCCGCGTCCAGGAAGACGAGCAATGCCTCCAGCGCGCCGCGCACGCGCTCGCGCCACGTTCCCGCTGCCTCGTAGGCCGGGATCACGCTCTCCGCGGCCCTTGCTACCGCCACGTCGAACGTCGCGAGGAAGCAGTCCTCGCGATCGTCGAAGAGTTCGTAGAACGTGCGGCGCGAGACCCCCGAGCGGGCCACGACATGCGCGACACTCACCCCGCCCACACCGCGCGCGCGCACCAGCTCGCCCATTGCCGCAATGATCCGCGCGCGTTGGATCTCCCCCACGCCCGCACGACCCGGGCGGGCGTGCGCGACCTGCGAGCGAGCGGGGTCCTGCTTCACCTGCGCGAGAGCGGCGCCATTCAGCTTCACCTGCACCCGAGGAGGGCGCCCCGGCTTCACCTGCGCGGGGGCGGGACCCTCCCCCCTCTCGGCACTGCGACTACGCGACACAGCCATTTCACCACCGCCTCTACTTCTTCCTCCTATGCTTCCCCTTCGCTTTCTTCCTGTGCGTCGCCCTCTTGGCCTGCTTGGGGCACCCGGTGACGCTGATCTTCGTGCTCTCATGGATTTCGGCGCCGTTCTGCGCGACGAATTCGGTCGGCATCTCGAGGCTGCCGTCGCACAAGTTCCCGTTCGCCGCAAGTGCGCTGTACTTACCCTGTGGGAGCTTCAGTTCGAAGGAGCCCACGGGGACATCTGGAACCGTCTTGAACGTGCTGCTCGTGATCCCGGCTTTACTGATGAACGTCGAGCCGACCAGATCCACGGTGGTGCCATAGCCCTGCAACACGACGATCAAGCTCGGGAACGCTTCACCGCCGTGGCTGACGAAGTACGCGGGGCCTTCCAACGGGACGGGAAGGATCGGGGTGCTCGCCTTGGCGTGCCCGACGATCGACGCCGCCGGGCAGCCCGCGGGGTTGGCTTCGAACTGCGCGCTCGGGCACGCCTTCTGCAGCGTCGTCAGTCGCGATGGGAGGCGTTTTGGGAGCTCGACTTTGACCTTCGCGATGTTCGCCTCAGACCCCTGCGGCCCATTGGGGTAGGTGAGCTTCACCGCGAGGCTCGCCCCGTTCGCCCTGGAGGTCTTCCCCGAGGTCGACACCGCGAATTTCGGAGCGAACGTCAGCGACGCGCAGTTCGTCACCTGAAACGGCGTGGAGACCGCCGCGGTGGCGCCTTCGCTGCTCGCGAGCTTCCCATCGATCGCCATCTTGTTGCAATCCGTCGGGTTGAACGTAAACTTTTCGCGATCCACGGTCACGTTGACGTGCTGGATCTGAAGCGGAATGCCATCCAGGATCGTCGGCAGCGGGTCGCTCACGATCCTGAGCGCAGCGGTATGCGGATCGACGTAGATCGACGCGCGCACCACGACCGGCCTGCCTTCGTTCAGGACGAACGGCCCCGCCGCTGCGGGGTTGACGATCGACAGGCCATACGGGGCGCCGTTGTACCCAGTGGTGATGTAGACCTTCCCGCCGGTGACCGTGTAGGGATCGCCGCCCAGGCCAGCCGAAACGACCGTTTCTCCGATCAGGCTTTCCGGACCACACCTGCCTTCCTGAGCCTGCGGTTCGCCGCAGAGCTTCACACCCGAGAGGGTCCCCGACAATCCCGGCGGCATCTGCATTTCGATGCGACCCAGCGTCTGGTCCGCGTCGGGGCGAGTCATCGTCAGCGTGAACGGCGTGAACGCGCCCGCCTGTAGGTTCGTGGAGCCCGCCTGGAACCCCGGCGTAAACGGCTGCGGGTCAGAGCACGGCACGCCGTTCGGGCCCGCGGTTATTTCGAAGCTGGAGGACGACATCACGGGGGGATTCCCAGACCATGGCGTGCTCGACATCTGCGTCGTGTACGTTCCGCACACCGCCGGGGTGGAAAGCGGCGCGCGCGCCGAACCAAAGAAATGCAGTTCCAGTTCTTCAAAGGGAAGCTGCGGCGTATCTTCAAAGGTCGAGACGAGCTGGCCTGTTTCCGGATTGGGAACAACCTTCCCCGGAAGCTTCACGAGCACACCCGATACCGGATCTTCCGCGACGATGTACATCGCGACCAGCGAACCGAAGGGGTTTTCAAGCGGCCCCGCAAAGTTCTGTGGCGCCGCCAAGTACACCGCGCCTTCAAGCGCATTGGGCAGCAACGGCGTCTTGATCTTCACCGTCGCGATCTTCGACGCATCTGGACAACTGGGACGAGCGGACGTGAATTCGTCCGTACCGGTCAACGGGTTGACGCCCGTGAAGCCGATCTGCGCATCCGAGCACGCCAGCAGACCATCCGACGCCGACGGACTCAGCTGCACCCCCGCGGGCAGCGCCACCGTCGTATTCTTCACGTCGGCCTCCGTCAGCCCCGTCGGGTTGAGCGCGGGGGACTGCAGGACGCGCACACCGACCGTCAACCCCGTCGGCGTGCTCCCGTTCTGGCTGTCCGGTGCCGCAGTGATCGACGCGTCGAACGGCAGTCGGTTGCAACCAGTCAGCCCGAGCGGTTCGCCCCCATTTTCATGCAACACGTACGTGCTCGAGACCGGGACCGTAGGCTGCCCCCACGACGTCGCTTCCATCGTCGCAGTGAACGGGTCCGACAGGCCGCTGCACGACGCCGGGAGCGTCAGGAACGGCGCCTGCTTCAACGCGGGGCCTTCTTCGCATTCGGTTCCAGCGACGAATTCCCCGACCTCGAGGCACTCTGCCCCGCGGGCGAGATCGTGCCGGGGATCGCCCGGATCGCCCCAGAAGCTCAACTGGGAGCCCACGAAAAAAACCTCTTGATTGATGTTGTGGACGCTCACGACGACACCATAGTCACCGCCCGTCCGCAGCGACGTATCGAGAAAGACCGAAACCGCCGGCCCGAGCGCCGGGGCGATAAACCCGAATCGCGCGGGCTCACCAACCGACGGTTCCAGGTTATACACGGGCGCGACCGTTATAAACGGCTGCAGCACACTCTGACCTTGCGACGGACTACCATAGGTCGAGAGAACCGAAGAGACGACGCCGACCTGAGTGTCCGGCGGACACTGGCTGGCTAGCTCATCGGTGACTTGGAACTCTCCGAGCGGGCATTGCGGGACAGCAGCCGGGTCGCCGATCAGACCAGGTGGCAGGTTGAACATCAGATCCTTCGGCAACGCCAACGGCAAGGGAACCAGTTCTTGCGTCGATCCCTCATTGGCTACCTGCTCTGCGACGCCCTGGTTGAACGCGAGTGTCGTCGTGAACTGAAACGGGTGCGAACCGGCCTGCGTATCAAGCGAACCGTCCGCGTTCAACGGCAGCATTTCAAATCTTTCCATCCCGAACTTCGTCGGAGCTTCACTCACCGTCAAGGGATCGCTCACGGACACCGGTGCGGCGCCCCCACCCGACACCGACATCCTGACCGGGCCGCTCCGTGCATTTTTAGCGACCAAAACAGGGATCACGATCTCCACCGATTCATACGGCAGCACCTTACCCGCTTCCTGCCCTCCAGAGCCACCGCCCGTCCCTGCACACGTAAGCGAGGCCAGTTTACAGATCATGCTCAGCCGATGACCAGATCCCAGTCCTTCGGGTTCGCTGATCGAGATGGCTGTCACGCCGGCTGGTAGCCTCGTGGAGATCTCGACCGGATCCGCGCTGCTCGCAGTCGCGGTAATGTCACCGAGATTCGTGACCGTAACGATCACCTCGCCATTCGGGGCAGACTGGCCACTCGTCACCTGCGTTACCGTTGCGCCTTCGGTGCCGATGAGCCCGACGCGCTGATCGGCCAGTTCCCCCGTGAACGTGATGGTGTATTCGCCCGGGTCGCCCGTCACCTTGACGTTGCCCGCGCCGTAGAGCTTCTGCAGTTCTTCTTCGAGCTTCAGCGCCGTCGTGTTGAACGGCAGTTCGGCAAACTCCGGTTCTCCTTTTTCGTTGAAGAGTTCGCCTTTTCCGATCGCAACCGGTTCGTATACGACGAACTCAGTTGTGGCCGCGAGGACCTTGATTTCCTGTACCTCGTCCGCCGCCACCGCCAACCCGGACCCGGATGTAGACGAGAGGTTCGTGGGCGCGACGATCGACCGCACACTCCACACAGGCACATCGGCCACAGCCGGCGCCGCACCAGCCAGCGCCAGCAGCGAAACCCCAGCGACGACCAAGGCACCAAAGGTCAAGAGCGGGTGTGCGATCAAACTACGCCATTCGATGCTCATCACTTGCCTTTCTTCTTTGTGGGGGCGTACTGCGCTCTCGCACGCTTTTCGCATGTAGGTCGCTTCTTCTTTGGCATTTTCCTGCACGCCTTCAGCACTTTCGCCAGCTTTTCAGCCTTTACCGCAGAAGCTGTCGTCTTCTTCGGCTTCACGGTCCCCGTCGTCGTCGGCGAGAGATTCCCCGCACCATTGAACGTAGCGCTCGCCGGCGCGCCGAACACCCCCGGTTGCGGCGCCTGCGCGCCTCTGCACGAGTCCGCCGTAGTGCACGGCGGCGACGCCACCACAGATGACGAGCAGGGAGCTTCGACGCTGCACACATGCGCGTCATACATGTCATACGCCGTGTCCACATCCTGCGGCGCCAACCGGTCCGCGGTCACGAAGAACACGTCGTTCCCGCTCGCACTCGCATCCATGAACGCCGATTCCTTCGCGCCGGTCCCGTCCGAGAGCAGCGCGACACAACCGCTGTTCGCAGCCGCGCAACTACCTTCCCCGCCAGGCTCGTACTCATACACATCGTCGACACCATTGACGTCCTGCGGGACAAGCGCGTCACGGCTGTCGAAGAACAACCGGCCATTGTCCAACATGTACCTCGGCTCGTAGAACGTGCGCTCGTTGAACACGCCGATCGGGCCCGGGATTGTCCCGGCTACCCACCGACCCACCCACGCCTCCGCAATATCGGAGTATGCTTCCAGTGGCTCGAGCCACCCCACCGGTCGCGCGCCGGTTGGATCGCATGATGCGCACACAAGCCCCGCGTTGGCCGCGTCATAGCGATAAACCTCCTCGTCCGGTTCACCGCTGCTCACATCCCTGTTGTCGTATCCCGTGAGGCTGCGATCAGACATGAACGCCAAGTACCGTCCGTTGGGCGATACCTCAGCGGTCTGGCGGGCCATCTCGAGTTCTTTTATGTTCCGCCCCGGCGGTTCCCAGTCTAGTTCGTCATCAGCGGACAGGGTCGCGATGAACGACGGCTTCCATGCTTCCACCGAACCACGCGCTTCACGGTGGAGCACGTACAGGTTGTCTGCGCCCGCGACCGCTTTAGCCTGCTCGGCGTTCGAGGCTTCGGTCAACAGGCCTTTGGCCACCAGATAGACATACGAGCCGTCTTCGGACGCCCCCAGCACCAAGCCCTGAACACCCGGTTCTTCACCGCTGTTGACAGCGACCGTCACGAGTGTCAGCTTGCCCGTTTCAACATCATATACATACAGGCCACTACCAGAGCTCGAGAACACCAGCGAGCCATCGCTGCTCGCGATCTGAAATTCCCCGCCCACGTGCAACACTTCACCATCAGTCATGTCCGTCACGGTACCGTTCCCGAAGATACGCAAACCGTCGTCGGAGATCGCACGCCTCACATTGTTCTGATTCCCGACTGGAACGGGAACATTCTGCAACCGGCCCACCGACCACTCTACTTCGCCCAACACGTTAGAGTGCAGCACGACATGGCTCAGGTCAGGAGTCGCGGCCACAAGTCGCGGTCCTCTTTCTAGCACCACTTCTCCAGGCTTTTCTTCAGAACCAAATTTTGTGCCGGGCGGGACATCCGCGGGGTCAACCAGTGGCGTATAGCAGGTCTTCGGCGGTGGTTCACATGTCGCGGTGTCGTCGTCACGCAGATACGGCGTCTCTTCAGTCGCTTCCGGGGACAGCGGCGTTTCACCGAGCGGATCCACCAACGCGTGCAAAAGATCCGGCGAAAAGAGCTGATACTCTTCACCGTAGGCAAAAAAGCTCGCCGGCTCGGTGTGAGGCGTTGCGATATCTTCCGTAGACCACCCACCCGAACCACGCCTCGAGAGAGCGTCCGACACCTGGACGTTTCCCGGGGGGTTTGCGACAAACGGCGCGCCCATGGGGTAAGCGATCGCACCCCCATCTTCAGACGCCTGGATCAACCCCCGCTGAGGAGCTACCTGCGCGCCGAGCTTCCCGACGGGCGAGACCAGTTCCCAGTCGCGCCCATCCGGCAGCGTCAACGTTCCGCCCGGGGCCTGCGTCGTGAACGTCTGGTCGGGGCCTTCGGCGGTGGTCACTTCGTTGCTCGCCACGACCCGGTAGTGGTAGACGGCGCTCGGCTGCAGACCCTGAAGAGGGACGCTGACGCTCTGCTCGCCGGATTCCGAGCCGATGTCGGTACCTGGCGGCACAGGAGCATCGCTGCCATAGGACGCACTGGTGCCGTACTGGAAGTAGTAGTGCGTGTCGGCGCCATGCGGGTCAACCTGCGCTTGAAGCGTCGCCGAGCTCGACGCGACATCCACGACCGACTCGTTGCCGACCCCCGGCCCGAGCGTTGTGAATTCCCCGGATTCCTGGCCCGTGTCCGTCCCGTGAGTGTTGCTCGCATCCAGCCGGAAGTGGTAGGTGGTACCCGGCTGAAGACCACTCGCCTCCCCGGAGACCGCCACCGGACTGCTGCCCGACGGCACTTCCTTCGAACAGGCGACCGACTGGCCGTAGGCGGTGCTCGTCCCGTACTCAAAGCGGCACGTCGCGTTCCCTACAGCATCCGGGTTGACCGTCCCATTCAGCGTCACACTGCGCGGCTGCAGGTTCGACACAGCCCCAATCGCGACATCGGGAAGCACGACGTTCGGCCCGAACACATCGACCGCCTGCCCGTATTCGTCGGCGACATACACATCCCCGCTCCCAGTGACCGCCACACCACCCACATGTTGACTAAACGCGCTGCTTGGAGTACCCTTGATCCGCGTAAGGAGGGCGCCCGTCGCGCTGAACTCATAGACTGTGCCGCCGGTTGCGGGATGAGCGTCCGTTTCGTTTTCGCCGTATTCGGAGACATAGATGTTCCCTTCGCTTGAGCCTTCCTCCGCCACACCGGTGACGTCGCCGAATTCGCCGAATGACCCGCCGGACGGGCCGGTGATCTGCCGCACGTATTCATAGCCGCCCAGCGCCGTCGGCGCAAAGACATCCACCGCATACGAGTACCTGTCTGCAATTATGGAGCTATTGATGACGACTAGCACATCTCCGTTGGCTTCATCGACCGTCACATTGATCGGCTGGAAGGGTTCGCTTGGTGCGCCTTCTCCGGTCAACTGGGTCACGTATTCCTCCTTACCTCCCGCTTCGGGCTTGAAGACATCCACCGCATTGCCGAACCTATTGGCGACATACACATCCCCCGCCGCTGGGTCGGAGAGACTCGTCGAGCGATCGACCGCGACAAGCGCGCCGCTGAAGGACCCGCTCGGGGTGTCTTCGCCTTTCCATTCTTCAAGAAGATGGCCCGCCGCGCTGAACACGGCGACTTCGCTGCCGTCTTCCGCGTAATACACTTCGCTGCCCGCAGTGTTCGCAGCGACGCTTGACCCTACTTCGCCGTGATAGCTTCCTCCGGCACCGAACTGCGAGAGAAAACTACCAGAGGGGCTGAACTCGTCAATTACTCTGTTGAGAGGATCCACGACATATAGGTCGCCGCTGCCGTCGAGCCCCAGGGCACGCACTTCGTTGCTGAACCGGCCGGTAATAGGGGCGCCGGAGCTCGCGGGCACTTCGGTGATCCGCGAGAGGTAATTGTGCACGACCTCCGCTGAGGCCGGCGGGCCGGCGAACACAAGCCAACCCAGGAAGCTGAGCCCCAACACCGCCGCGCACAGATTGCAGCGCGAAACCCTAACTCTACTCAGCACGATGAGACCTCCCTAAACGAACCCCACCCGGGGCGTGATTGATCCGGCCCCGACCCAACGGGCCAGACCCTTCCCCTGAAGACGCTCTCTGTAGGGTGGCGTGACCAGCTCGCCTCCCGGAGAGGACAACCCACACGAGAGCCGCCCCATCGTGGGCGGCGCACAGCCGCGGCGGGCGCACAGCCCCCCGCGGACCACGACGAACATGACGCGCCCCGAGAAGCACGCTTCACGCGCGCATGTGATACCCACCCCCGTGCGGGGGACCCTGCGGGACGGCGCAATTGCGCCCGATGAGGGGCCTCAGCGGTTAGGCTGGCGGCACAAGAGAGAGAGAGAGAGAGAGAGAGATGCATCAGACTGCTGATGCATCTGGGTATTCCACCCAAATGGGCGCCAGGAACTCCTGTCACGTATGTCCCTCTCGAACTCACGCTGAAACTCGACTCCCTCATCGATCCTGAGACCCGATCCCTCTCCCGGCAGAAACCCTGCCAGTGCTGCTGAAAGGTCGACCGCAGGCGGCCCGACCCTGACCAGACCCAATATGTTCAAAACGGTGCCCCGTCGCCCCACCTGGGGAAACAAGGTAAGACTACTATAACCACACCGCGAGGCACTTGTCAAGTCCTGATTCGCGCGGGCGCGTGGGACCATTGCGGGGCCAGAGCTGGAGAGTGTGCGGGCCCCCAGAGACGCGAGGCTCAACCACGCCGTCAGGGGCCATCGCCTCGCGCGCGACCCGCCACGTTCGGGGCCCGACGCACCGACGCGGGGCACGGACGCCCCGCGCCTACGCGCTCGGTCCTGAGCGCACCTGCGCGGATGCGACCCAAGGCCACAAAAGGCCCTGAGCCGCGCCCGGCTAACGACGTGGTGCGCTTGGGTTCGCCCCCCGGGGGTCATCCTCAGACCCCCGGAGAGCGAGTGGATCAGCGGGGAGCTGACTCCCAGCGCGCGCAGAGGTGGTAGAGGATCACGATGTCGATCGCGATGATCATGATGGCCCACAGCGGGAAGAGCGTGAAGGTGCCGAACTGCACGAGCATGTCCAGTGAGACGAAGAAGATGCCGACGAAGCGCGCCCAGCTCTGCTGCGCGAGCAGGCCGAGGCCGGTGAGCGCGACCAGCGTGCCGAGAATCAGGTGCCCCCAGCCCCACGCGGTGATGTCCCACACGACCACGCCGTGGCCGCCGACCGTGATCACTTCGTTGTTGATGATCGCCGCGAGGCCCCACATCGCGTCGAGGAAGCCCTCGATCAGCATGAGCACGCCGGCGAACACGATCCAGCCGCTGATCGGCCCCGGGGCCCCGTAGCGGGTGTCGTAGCGCTCGCCGGCGGCGCTCGGATCGGAAGTGGTGCTGGACATGACGGTCCCTCCTCACTGCGGGGTTGCGCCGCCCCGCACGGGCGGCAGGACTGGAAGCTGTGGACGGTCCGGCATCCCGGGCACCGTCGGGACGGAGCATCTCCCGCCCGCGGGTGAGGCGGCATCACCCCCCCGGGGTGACAGGGCCGGACGCCCCCGGGTGACAGGGCCGGGCGCCCCCGAACCCCCCGCGCCTGCGCCGTGCCGCTCAGGCCAGCCCCACGATGCCTTTGGCGGACAGGTAGAGCCCCAGCGCGCCGAGCACGCCGGAGATCAGCGTGCGCGAGTGGCGGCGCATCCACGCGTCGAGCCGCTTGAGCGTGGCCCGGGTCTCCTCGGGGCGGAACGAGAGGAACGCGAGCGGGACGATCGCGGGCGAGAGCATCAGCAGGTTGAAGACCAGGATCGCGAGGACCTGCTGGCGCTCGGCGACGTCGGCGACGACGATTTCCTTCATCGCCGCGATGTAGCGCACGCTCGGGAAGTTCAGCACGACGCCGGCGAAGAACGCGAGCGCGGGCGGCCCCGAGAGCAGCCGCTCGGCGAGCGGGGGCTTCTGCGGCCCGCCGTCCTTGGCCCTCTCGGCCTCCGCGAGCGCCGCCTTGCGCGCTTTGCGGGCTTCGGCGCGCCCCGTTGCGTACCAGACCGACCCCACCAGCAGCAGCACGCCGAGCACGAGGTCGGCGCCCGGCCGTGAGGACGAGGAGGACGAGCCGAAGACTTCGGCGTCGGTGGCGACCGCGACGACTCCGATGCCGAGGCCCACGCTCCACGTGAAGGCGCCGGCGGTATACGCGCCGAGCATCCGTTTGGGGCGCTCTGAGGCGAGCGTGAGCAGCACCACGGCGATCAGCACCGGGTTGAATGCACAGGAGAGCCCGAGCAGGGCGACGTTCTCGAACATCTCGGATGTCTAATGAACCGGCGGGCGAGCGGGCGTCATCCCCACCGGGTGATTGACTATGGCGATGGGCACCCCTGCCACCTCCCCGACCCCCCTGCGCGAGCGCTCCGCGTGGGCGGCGCTCACCGCACACCATGAGGCAATCCGGGGGACGCATCTGCGCGAGTTGTTCGCCCAGGACCCCGCGCGGGGCGAGCGGCTGACGGCGGAGGGCGCCGGCCTGTACCTCGACTACTCGAAGAACCGCGTCGCCGACGAGACGCTCGGCCTGCTGGTGACGCTGGCGGAGCAGTCGGGCCTCGCGGCGCGGAGGGCGGCGATGTTCGCCGGCGAGCGCATCAACGTCTCGGAGAACCGGGCGGTGCTGCACGTGGCGTTGCGGATGCCAAAGAGCGCATCGCTGATCGTGGACGGCACGGACGTGGTGGCGCAGGTCCACGAGGTGCTCGAGCGGATGGCGGCGTTCGCCGAGCGCGTGCGCACGGGAGAGTGGCGGGGCCACACCGGCCGCCCGATCCGCAACGTGGTCAACGTCGGCATCGGCGGCTCGGACCTCGGCCCGGTGATGGCCTACGAGGCGCTGCGCCACTACACCCAGCGCGAGCTGACGTTCCGCTTCGTCTCGAACGTGGACGGCACCGACTTCGTGGAGGCCACGCGCGACCTCGACCCGGCCGAGACCCTCTGCATCATCTCCTCGAAGACGTTCACCACCCTGGAGACGATGACCAACGCACGCTCCGCACGGGAGTGGGCGCTCGCGGCGCTGGGCGAGGAGGCGGCGGTCGCCAAGCACTTCGTGGCGGTCTCCACCAACGCCGCGGAGGTCGCGAAGTTCGGGATCGACACGGCCAACATGTTCGGCTTCTGGGATTGGGTAGGAGGCCGGTACTCGATGGACTCGGCGATCGGCCTCTCCACGATGCTCGCAGTGGGGCCGGAGCGCTTCAAAGAGATGCTGGCCGGCTTCCACGCGATGGACGAGCACTTCCGCGAGACCCCCGTAGAGCGCAACCTGCCAGCGCTGATGGGCCTGCTGGCCGTGTGGTACGGCAACTTCTTCGGCGCCCAGACGCACGGGGTGATGCCCTACGAGCAGTACCTGAAGCGCTTCCCCGCGTACCTGCAGCAGCTGACGATGGAGTCGCTCGGCAAGCACGTCACGCTGGAGGGCCAGCCGGTGGACCACGAGACCGGCGCGGTGTACTGGGGCGAGCCGGGGACCAACGGCCAGCACAGCTTCTACCAACTGATCCACCAGGGCACGAAGCTGATCCCCGTGGACCTGATCGGCTTCGCGCAGACACTCAACCCGCTCGGCGAGCACCACGACATCCTCATGTCAAACGTGTTCGCGCAGGCCGAGGCGCTCGCGTTCGGCAAGACCGCCGAAGAGGTGCGCGCGGAGGGGGCCCCCGAGGCGGTCGTGCCCCACCGGGTGATGGAGGGCAACCGCCCAACGAACACGATCCTCGCCGAGCGCCTGACCCCCCACACGCTCGGCGCGCTGGTGGCGCTGTACGAGCACAGCGTCTTCACGCAGGGGACGGTGTGGGGAATCGACTGCTTCGACCAGTGGGGCGTGGAGCTCGGCAAGGCGCTCGCCAAGCGGATCGTCCCCGAGCTCCAGAGCGAGACCGAGCCGCAGCTGGCCCACGACAGCTCGACGAACGCGCTGATCCGCCGCTACCGAGCGCTGCGGTAGGCCAGGTCTTGCATTTGGGATCGTCCGCGTGGCGAAGTGCGGGCGACACGGCCGTGTGCGCTGGGCCTCCGTGCCCAGCGTCGGCGCTCACGGCTCTCGACACGCACCGCCTACCCGACTTCGATCAAGCGGCGGCCAAGATGAACCGCTCGACCGCAAGAGCGAAGCCGTCCTCGTCGTTGGAGGCGGTCACGCGCCGCGCGGCGCGCTGCACCTCACGCCCGGCGTTGCCCATCGCGACGGAGAGCCCGGAGTGGGCGAACATCAGCACGTCGTTGGGCATGTCCCCGATCGTGGCGACGGCCTCGGTGGGGATGTCGTACTTGGCGGCGAGGTAACGGACGACGCACCCCTTGTTCGCCTCGGGGTGGGTGACGTCAAGGTAGTAGGGCTGCGAGCAGGAGGCGGAGACGTGCTCGCCGAACTGCTCGCCGGCGGCGGTGGCCGCACGCGCGACGGCGTCGTGGTCGTCGCTCACGCCCACGATCTTGGCGACGTCCTCGACGATGCCCTCGAAGCTCTCCACGAGCGTGGGGGCGAACTGGACGGTGAAGCTCTCACGCTCGATGTGGGGCCCGTGCAGGTCGCGCACGTACCAGTCGGCGCCGCGGTACACCCAGGCGGAGAGCGAGAAGGACTCCAGCAGTTCGAGCACCGGCGCGACGAGCTCCTCAGGGACCGCCCGCTCCTCGATCACAGTCATATCGGGGTCCACCAGCAGCCCGCCGTTGAACGCCGCCACGGGGGTGCTGAGCGCAAGCGGCTCGACGAGCATCTCCATCCCCCGCGGCGGGCGGCCGCTCGTGACCGCGAACAGCACCCCCGCGTCGTGCAGCTTGTGGACGGCCTCGACCGAGCGCGCGGTGAGCGCCTTCTCGGAGTTGACCAGCGTGCCGTTGACGTCGGAGAGCAGCAGGCGGATGGCGGGCAGGGACATGGCTGGGGGCTCCTCTCCCGGGAGACTACGAGACCTGCGGCGCGGAGGGCGCAGCGGTCGCGGGAGGCCCGTCCTGTTGCGGCGGGGCCTGCACGCGGGCGCGGAACACGTAGAAGGACCAGCCCTGGTAGGCCAGCACGAGCGGGAGGAAGAGCACCACCACGATCGTCATGACGACCAGCGCGTAGTGACCCGAGGCGGAGTTGTTCACGGACAGGTTGTACGCAGCGGAGGTGCTCGACACCATCACGGAGGGGTACAGGTCGATGAAGATCGACCCCACCGTCGCCGCGATCGCCGTCGCGGAGGCCGCGAACGCCCACCCCTCGTGCTCGTCGGAGCTCGCCAGGCGGGCGGCGAACGCCACCGCGATCACGGCCAGCACTTCGACCGGCCCGGGCACCTGGGTGTGGCCGACGACGACGCGCGTCCACACCACGAAGCCCACCACGAGGCCGACGGCGGCCCACCCCAGCGGCCTGGAGACCGCGCGGGCGCGGGCGCGCACGCCGTCGGTGCTCTTGAGCGCCAGGAACGTGGCGCCGTGCAGCAGGCACAGCCCGAGCAGCGTCACGCCCGTCCACAGGCCGTAGGGCGTCAGCAGGTCGAAGAAGTTGCCGGTGTATTCGTGGTGCCCGTTGATCGGTAGGCCGTGCAGCAGGTCCCCGAGCCCGACGCCGAGCAGCAGCGGGATCAGCAGGCTGCCCACCGTCGTGCACCACGTCCACGTGGCGCGCCAGCGGGAATCGCTGCTCTTGCCCCTGAACTCGAACGCCACGCCGCGCGCGATCAGCGCTGCGAGCACCAGCAGCAGCGCGAGGTACAGCGCCGAGAACATCGTCGCATACCAGCCGGGGAACGCCGCGAACGTGCCGGCACCGGCGATGATCAGCCACACCTCGTTGCCGTCCCAGAAGGGCCCGATCGTGTTGAGCGCGACGCGCCGCTCGAGTTCGGTGCGGCCCACGACGGTGTGCAGCACGCCGACGCCGAAGTCGAACCCCTCCAGCACGAAGAAGCCGACCCACACGACGGCGAGGATGATGAACCAGAGGGTGTGCAGGTGCATCAGTACGTCAGCGCCGGGATCGCCCCGGCCCCTCCCGTCGCCGTTCTGGGCCCGTCGGCGCCCCCGGCCCCCTCGGCGCCCTCGTCCCCGTAGTCAAGCCCTTTGCGCGCGTAGCGCACCATCAGCACCGCGTCGGCGGCCCCCAGCGCCAGGTAGAGCAGCGCGAACACGACCAGGCTGATCCAGATGTCGGTCGCGGTGACTGACGGCGAGGAGGCGTTGACGGTCTTCATCAACCCCTGCACGATCCACGGCTGGCGCCCGTTCTCGGTCAGCATCCAGCCAGCGGTGTTCATCAGGAAGGGCGTGACCACGGCCCAGATCGAGCAGCGCAAGAACCACTTCGAGCGGTCGAACGTCCCCCGGTGCAGCAGCCACGCGCCCCACAGGGCAAGCAGCAAGATGAGCCCCGCGAGGTAGGCCATGACGCGCATCGACCAGTACTGGATGAACACGTCCGGCACGTAGTTGCCCGGTCCGTATTTCTTTTCGTATTCGGCCTGCAGCTGGTTGAGCCCGATCACCTTGCCGTTCCACGAGTTCGTCGCCAGCAGCGAGAGCACGTGCGGCACCTCGATGATTTGCGAGGGCGTCTCGTCGTTGTTGCCCCCCCCGATCTGAAACAGCGAGAACGAGCACGGCTGGCAGGTGCTCCACTGCGCCTCCGCGGCGGCGATCTTCATCGGCTGGTAGCGGGCCTCCACGACCCCTAGCTCGGAGCCGACGAACAGCGCAAGCACGATCGAGGGGATCAGCACCGACAACGCGATCGAGGCGGTGCGGTGGAACGCCTCGACCTCGCGCCGCTTGTGCAGGTACCAGGCCGAGACCGCGAGCATGATCAGCGACCCCGTGACCAGCGAGGCCAGCAGCACGTGGACGTACCCCCACAGGAACGTGGGGTTCGTGAACAGCGCGCCGACGTTGTTCAGTTCAGGCTGGCCCGAGTGGTTGAGCGTGTAGCCGACGGGGTGCTGCATCCACGAGTTGGCGGCCATGATGAACAGCGCCGAGAGCGCCGTCGCGAACGAGACCAGCCAGATGCACGCGAGGTGCACCCGCTTGGGCAGCCGGTCCCAGCCGAACAGCCACAGCCCGAGGAACGTGGACTCCAGGAAGAACGCCGCGAGCCCCTCCATCGCCAGCGGCCCCCCGAACACGTCGCCCACGTAGCGTGAGTACACCGACCAGTTCATCCCGAACTCGAACTCCTGCACGAGGCCGGTCACGACCCCGACCGCGACGTTGATCAGCAGCAGCGTGCCGAAGAAGCGCGTCAGGCGGCGGTACTCCGGCCGGCCGTTGCGGTGCCAGGACGTCTGCAGGATCGCGACGAGGAACGACAGCCCGATCGTCACGGGGACGAACAGGAAGTGGTAGATGCTCGTGGTGGCGAACTGCCAACGTGCCAGGTCGTTGGTCACCTGTCGATGATCCTCCACGCGTCGGCTGGAATGGACCGCCCCATCCTCGCGACGGGTCGGGTGAGCGGCCCTCACCCCTCACGAGCGATCCTTGCCTCCCAGGAGTGCGCCTCGCCCCCCGCCCCTCACGCGCGCTCCCATACCGCCGCCCCCCGGCTCCGGCCGCGGTCGAGCACCAGCACCTCGTCCATCTCCGCCAGGTCGGCGTGCCGGTGGGTGATCAGCAGCGTCGCGCGGTCCTGCGTGAGCGCCAGCAGGTCGGCGAGGATCGCGTCGGCCGTCTCGGTATCGAGGTGCTCGCCGGGCTCGTCGAGGATAAGAATGGGGAAGTCGGCGAGCAGCGCGCGGGCGATCGCCAAGCGTTGGCGCTGTCCGCCGGACATGCGCGCGCCGCGCTCGCCGACCTCGGTGTTCAAGCCCTTGGGCAACTGTTCTACCCAGTCGAGCAAACGGACCCTGGCCAAGACCTCGTAGAGCTGCGCCCGGGTGGCCTCACGCCGCGCTAGGCGGAGGTTCTCCTCGAGCGTGTTGTCGAAGACGTGGGCGTCCTGGGCCACGAGCCCAACCACGCGGCGGCACTCCTCGCCGGCAAGCTCGGCGAGCTCGACGCCGTCGAGCGTGACGGACCCGCCCGCGTAGGGCAGGAACCGCAGCAACACCCCCGCTAGCGTGGACTTGCCGGCGCCGCTGGGGCCGACGACGGCTACGCGTCGGCTGGGAGCGAGGTCTAGATTGATCCCGTCGAGAGCCCAGCGGGCGGCGCCCGGGTAGCGGCTGCGCAGACCCCGGACCCGCAGGACGTGCCCCTGAGAGGTGGGCGGAGCACGTAGGGCGGCGAGCCCGCCACTCGACTTGGAGGCGAGCGAGGCATCGGGCTGGGCGCTCGGCGGAAGTGGCGGGGGCCGAAGGGCCACAGGGTGCGCGGGCTCCACCACCGGCGGCGGGGCGTCGAGCACCTCGAACACACGCGCCGCCGCGCGGCGCACGCGCTGGAGGGTCTGGGTCGCGACCGGCAGGCCCGTGACGAGTTCGAACGCGACGAGGGGGATCAGCGCGAGCCCGGCGAGCCACACGCCGTTCAGGGTCCCCGCGCGCACCGCAGCTACGCCGACGAGCAGGGCGCCCCACATCGCGAGCCCCGAGCAGAGAGTTGTCAGTCCCTGGCCGACTCCCGCTGTGCGCGCGGTAGCCCGGGCGATCTTTGTGACCTCGCTGTCCGCTGCCATCGCGCGCCCCAGCTGCGCCGCGGCGGCCCCGTTGACGAGCAGCTCGGGGGCGCCCTCGATGAGGTCAACGACCGACGCGGTCAGCTCCCCCCGCGCCGCGGCCTGCCGCGCCTCCGCGCGCGCGGCGAGCGTCCCCGTCAGCCACGGCACGCACACCCCGGCGAGCAGCAGCGCGACGAGCAGGATCGCGCCCGCCGCGGGGAGCACCAACCAGACGACGCCGACGGTGCCCGCCCCGACGAGCGCGGCGATGGCGAACGGGGGCACGACCCGCAGCAGCAGGTCTTGCAGGGCGTCCACGTCGTGAACGAGGCGCGCGAGCAGCTCGCCGCTGCGGAACGCGGGCAGGCCGAGCGGGGCGAGGCGCTCCAGGCGCTCGTAGATGCGCACCCGCAGGTCGGCCAGCACGCGGAAGGCCGCGTCGTGGCCGACGAGCCGCTCGCCGTAGCGGCACAGGCCCCGCGAGAGCGCGAAGAACTGCACGCCGACGATCGCCACGGCGACGGCGGACTCCTCCGGGCGCTGCGAGGAGCGGGAGATGAGCCAAGCAGAGGTGGCAATCAGGCCAATCGCGGCGCCCACGGCCCCGGCGCCGAGCAGGGTGGCGAGCGCCAACCGCCCCGCCGCGGGGCGGGCGAGCGCCAACGTGTGTCGCAGCGGGGCCTGCGGGCCGTGGTCGTCGTCCCTCACGCCGCGACCTCCACCGGGGCAAGCGAGAGCACGCGGTCGGCGAGGGCCAGCAGCGCGGGGCGGTGCGCGACGAGCACTACGGTGCGCCCGCGTGAGAGGCGGCGCACGGCCTCCAACACCTCCCGCTCGGTGCGGCCGTCGAGGTTGGCGGTCGGCTCGTCGAGCAGCAGCAGTGGCGCGTCGCGCAGGAACGCGCGCGCGAGCGCGACCCGCTGGCGCTCGCCCGCGGAGAGTCCCGCGCCCCGCTCGCCGAGCTGGGTCTCCAGGCCCTCAGGCAGGTCGGCGACCACGCCGTCGAGCCCAGCGGCGCAGACCGCCGCGCGGACCTCCTCGGCCGAGGCGCCGGGGCGCCCGAGGCGCACGTTCTCGGCGACCGAGGCGGCGAACAGGTGCGGGCGCTGGGGCACCCACGCCAGGCGCGCGCGCCACGCGTCGGGGTCGAGCTCGGCGAGGTCGCACCCCCCGACGCGAACGGACCCGCCCTGGGGCGCGACCAGTCCGAGTAGCACCCCAAGCAGGGTGGACTTGCCGCACCCGCTTGGGCCGGCAAGCGCGAGCACCTCGCCGGCGTGCACCGTCAGCGAGACGCCGTCGAGCGCGGGGACTGCGCGACCGGGGTAGGCGACCCGCAGCCCTTCGACGGTGAGGTCGGCGACAGCAGGGTCGGGCACGTCGGGGCTCGCGCCACGGTCGGGCACGTCAGCGCTCGTGCCATAGAGGTCGGGCACATCGGCGCTCGTGCCGCGGGGCACGGGGGGCCGCTCCAGCACCGCGAACACCTGCTCGGCGGCGGCCACGCCCTCAGCGCTCGCGTGGTAGTTGGCACCCAGCTGGCGCAGCGGCAGGTACGCCTCGGGGGCGAGCACGAGCACGAACAGCGCGGTGCGCAGGTCGAGGTGCCCGGCCATCAGGCGCAGGCCGATCGCGACGGCGACGAGCGCGACCGAGACCGTGGCGACGAGCTCCAGGATCAGCGAGGAGAGGAACGTGACCCGCAGCGTGGAGAGCGCGGTGCGGCGGTACCGTTCCGTGACCTCGCGGATCGCGGCGGTCTGGGCCTTCGCGCGCCCGAAGACCTTTAGCGTCGGCAGCCCGGCGACGACGTCGAGGAAGTGTCCGCCGAGCCGCTCCAGCGCGCGCAGCTGGCGGTCCATACGCTCGCGCGTGGTGGCCCCCACGAGCGCCATGAACAGCGGGATCAGTGGAATCGTGAAGGCGATGATCGCCGCGGAGATCCAGTCTTCGAAGAGCACCACGGCGAGCACGACGACAGGCACGATCACCGCGAGGAACAGCTGCGGCAGGTACAGCGAGAACCACCCGTCGAGCGCATCCACCCCCCGCGTAGCGAGCACCGCGAGCGCCCCGGTGCGCTCCTCACGGGAACTGTCGGCCCCCAGCTCCGCCACACGCTCCAGCAGCGCCCCGCGCAGCTGGGACTTCGCGCGCGCGGAGGCCCGGCTCGCCGCGAGCTCGGCCCCCCACGCGACCGCGGCGCGGGCGAGGACGACGCACAGCAGCACGCTCAGCGGCGTGCGCAGCTGCGCGAGATCCTTCCCATGGCGAAACGCCCCGGCGACGACATCCGCGAGCAGCCACGCCTGCGAGACAATCAACAGCGCGCTGAGTACCCCCAGGCCAACCGAGACGAACAGGAACGTCCGGGTCGCGCGCGCGTAATGGAGCAGCCTCGGGTCGAGCGCCCTCACGGGCCAATCATGCCCGAGTCGGACCTGCCGCGGCCAGCCGCCGCGTACCTCGGGTCACGCACACCGAGGCAGACTGCAGTTGCGCGCCGCTCAGGCCGCGATCAGCGCCGGCTCGATCTGCGCAAGGACAACCCGGTCCGGCGGAATCGTGACAGTGACCGCCCCATCGCGGTCAAGCAGGAACCGGACGTTGACCAACACCATGCCGATCACTGCGCCGGACTCGTCGTAGTCCACCGCATGACCCTCGGGTGTCGCGATCGTCCGGAACGCCTCCCGCGGCGGCCCCACGCTGAGATAGAGCACGTCGCCGCGCTCGTCGTACTCGTGCTGGTCGAAGCTGATGCCGGCAATGGTCAGGGTCACGATGAGCTCTCCGGCCCGTGATCGTGGACAAAGGCGGTGACCACGAAGCCCGGGGACTCGTTGAAGTCTACGACGACCCTCAACCAGCGTCGCGAATCGAGATCCCGGCGATAGAACCGCTCACGGCCAGGGACGGGATCGTCCTCGCGAACGTCGGGCCGGCTCACCGCATCGAGAATCGCCTGACCGTGGGCGAGCATCTGCGGTCAACGCCTCGCCAGGTGCCCCTCGGTGCGCTCATCCAAGGCAACCGGCCGGCCGTCGGGATCTGTTGTCTCGCGACACTCGCTTGTCACACACGGCAGCCTACGGTCAGCTTGGGCCGGAAGAGCAGCGCGTTACCCCACGGCGGGATGCCTGCGGTAGTTGGCGCAGAGCGGCCACGGAGCGTCTGGCGGCCCGCTTACACGTTGACACGGCTGACGACTACGTGGTGCCGAGGTCCCAAGGTGATCGCTCTGCCGCGTCACGCTCAGCCTTTGACTGCTGCTGTCGCTGATCGAGGGATACCCCCCGCTTGGGGTGAGGTCCTATCACCCTGGTCGGCGAGATCGTTGGCTAGCTGGGTCATGGTGATTCTTCTGCTGCCACCGACTCCCAGCCGCCACGAAGGGGTCGACTATGACCGGCACACCACTCAGGAACCGACCCGCTAAAGGAGGAGCCAGATGAGCCCCGATCGCTCGCACGCGTTGGATCACGTCGTTCTCGTGCTGTTCGAGAACCGATCCACCGACAATCTCCTGGGCCACCTATACGGTCCCGAGGACGGCAAGACCTTCGAGGGCGTGATCGGCAAGGATCTGAGCAACCCGATCCCTGAGTGGGCCGAGCACGGCGCCGAGCGCAAGACCGTCCCCTACACGGTCGGGACAGACATGGACGCTCCGAACCCGGACTCGGGCGAGGAGTACTTCCACACCAACGTCCAGCTGTTCAACGTCCTCGACGAGCACAACCGCTTCAAGGTCGGCGATCAGGTCACCGAGCCATGGAACGCGCCCGAGCCCGGCGCGGTGCCTACAACACGATGTTCTTCATCGGCTGGGATGAGCCCAGCGGCACCTACGACCACGTGCCCCCAGGGCCGGTGCCCCCACCGGACCCGAGCGCGCCCGCGGGGGAGATGGGCTTCAAATTCGACCGCTCCGGCTACCGTGTGCCGGCGATCATCGTCTCCCCGTGGGTAGACGAGGGGATCGTGATCAACGAGGAGCACCGGCACACGTCGATGATCGCCACGCTGCGAAAGGTGTGGAACCTCGGTGACGCATTCAGTGCCAGAGACGCCGCCGCCGCCCCGTTCGACCATCTGCTCTCGCGCGAGAGCCCGCGCGACCCCGCCACCTGGCCGGATATGCACCCGCTCCCGGTGCCGGCATACCACATGGACGAAGCACTGATGAGCAAGGCACTCAGCACCCTCGGCAAATCCATGGGCGGCGGACTGATCGAGCACGCCAGGCAATCCGGAATGACGATCCCGCCCGAGCTGAGCGACCCGGCATCGCCGCCGTCGGCGGCACAGATCATCGCCTTCCTGAGGAGCATCGCCGGGCAGTACTTCCCGGGCCTCGCCCCGGCCAAATAGGACGCGAAACACCCTGGCTGATCGAGTGGCACAGCTCTGGAGACCTTTGCCATTGCGTGTACTTGGGTCTTTGGTGTTGTTGGGTTGATGGCTGCCGCTGTGACGGTTCAGGCCCTCTGGAACCGCCCACGCATAGATGCTCGACGGGTCAACGTGGACGCTGGGGAGTCTCCGGATTGGAAAGCCTTACGACCAAGCAATCTCCGCAAAGTGCGGATCTCGCTTCACATAGGAGCAACAGGCGGCAGGTCCCGGGGGTTCTCACCTGGCCACCCACGGGCCGTGCCACGCGCCGTAGCCGGCCACCAGGCGATCGGCCTCCTTGGGGCCCCAGGACCCCGGGGCGTAGGGGTGGACCGGCGGGGGGGTCGTGAGCAGGGGTTCGAAGATGCGCCACGCCTCCTCGACGGAGTCCTGGCGGGTAAAGCGGGTGCTGTCGCCGCGCAGAGCGTCGAGGAGGAGCACCTCGTAGGGGGTGGGGGCCTCGCCGCCCTCCTCGGCGAACTCCATGTCGAGCGTGATCGCCTGGGGGCCGCCGCGGTCGGCGCGGTGAGCGTCGAGGATCACCTGCGTGCCGGTCGAGGGGTCGAGCTTGACGACCAGCTGGTCGGGCTCGGGGCGGCGGTGCCCGTGCTCCATGAACCCGAGGCGCGGGGGGTGGCGGAACACGACCCGCAGCTCGGTCTGGGTGACGGGCAGTCGCTTGCCGGTGCGGATGAACCACGGCACGCCCGACCACCGCCAGTTGTCGATCTCCAGGCGTAGCGCGGCGTAGGTCTCGGTGGTGGAGTCCTTGGCGACGCCCTCGATGTCGCGGTAGCCGTCGTACTGCCCGCGCACGTAGTGCGCGGGGTCGGCGTTGGCGGTCGAGCGGAACACGGCGTACTTGGCGTCCTTGAACGTTTCGGCGTCGTCGCCGGCGGGCGCCTCCATCGCAGCGACGGCCACGACCTGCATGAGGTGGTTGACGACGACGTCGCGCACCGCGCCGACGGGGTCGTAGAAGTGCCCGCGGTCCTCGACGCCAAAGGACTCGGCCATCGTGATCTGCACGCACGCGACGTGGTTGCGGTTCCAGATCGGCTCGATCATGGTGTTGCCGAAGCGCAGGTACAGGAACTCGTCGGTGCCCATCTTGCCCAGGAAGTGGTCGATCCGGTACAGCTGGGGCTCCTCGATGTACTGGTGGATCTCCGCGGCCAGCGCCCGCGCGGAGGCGCGGTCGTGGCCGAAGGGCTTCTCCACGACCACGCGGCCGCTCTTGACGAGGCCCGCAGCGGCGAGCTGCTGGATCACCGGGCCGAACAGGAACGGCGGGATCTCCAGGTAGTACACGGGGCTGCTCGCCTCCCCCACCGCGGCTGCGAGGCGCTCGTAGGTGGCGGCGTTGGTGAAGTCGCCGCTCACGTAGGACAGCCGCGCGGCGAAGCGCTCGAAGACGCTCTCATCCACAGTCTCGCCGGTGCCCGCGATGCACTCGCGGGCGTGCGCGCGCAGGTGTTCGAGCGTCCAGTCGTCGCCGGCGACCCCGACGACTGGGCAGTCCAGCAGGCCGCGCCGCTCCAGGCGGTAGAGCGAGCGGAAGGTCATCACCTTGGCGAGATCGCCGGTGATACCGAACACGACGAACACGTCGGCGGGTCGCGGCTCCTCGGAGGTGGGCGCGCCTGTGGTGGTGGGTGTGCTGGCTGTGGTTGCGTTCATTCCGTCCCCGTTCTTTTCGACAGCGGTGACAGGTTCCTATCGAATCTCGCGGCGGAGCGGGTGAGCGCGTATCGCCTGCCCGGGGTGATTGGCCCCTGATCCCCCCTGATCTCCCCTTACACGGCAGCTGTGAGCGGTCGTCGTTCCCCTGAGGTCGTGCCTAATCTGTGGGGCATGGCGCGCGTGGGACTGCTCACCGGCGGCGGGGACTGCCCGGGGCTGAACGCTGTGATCCGCGGCGCCGTGCGCAGTGGGCTCGCGCAGGGGCGCCACTCCTTCGTCGGGTTTCGCCACGGTTGGGCCGGGGTGCTGGCCGACGACGCCGTCGAGCTCACACTGCAGAGCACCGTCGGCATCCTTCCGCGCGGCGGCACCATCCTCGGCACCTCGCGCACCAACCCGTTCGCCGAGGGCGAGGGTGGGCTGGAGGCTGTCCGCGCCACGCTCGAGCGCCGCGGCGTCGACGCGCTCGTCCCGATCGGCGGCGAGGACACGCTCGGGGTGGCGCTGCGCCTGCACGAAGCGGGCGTCCCCCTTGTGGGGGTGCCGAAGACGATCGACAACGACCTCGGCGGCACCGACGTGACGTTCGGCTTTCACACTGCGGTGCAGATCGTCACCGACGCGATCGACCGCCTGCACACTACCGCGGAGTCGCACAACCGCGTGATGGTGGTCGAGGTGATGGGCCGCCACGCAGGGTGGATCGCCACGCACGCCGGGCTCGCGGGGGGCGCGGACGCGATCCTTGTGCCCGAGCGACCGTTCGATCTGGAGGAGGTCTGCGCCCACCTGCGCCGCCGCCACGCCCGCGGGCGCTCCTTCTCGATCGTCGTCGTCGCCGAGGGGGCCGTTCCGCGCGAGGGGACGCTGCAGGTCGTGCGGGGCGACGCCACCGACGCCTTCGGCCACGCCCGCCTTGGCGGCATCGGGGTCACGCTCGAGCGCGAGATCGAATCCCGCACCGGCTTTGAGACCCGCGTCACGATCCTCGGCCACGTGCAGCGCGGGGGCACCCCCGTCGCCTTCGACCGCGTGCTCGCCACCCGCTTCGGGGTGGCCGCCATGTACGGGGTGGCCTCCGGGCACTTCGGAACGATGGTCGCGCTACGGGGTACCTCGATCGTCGAGGTTGACCTCGCGCTCGCGCTCTCCGCGCCGAAGCTGCTCGACCCGGAGCTGTACGCGACCGCGGAGCTGTTCTTCGGGTGAGCCGGGGGCGCGGCCGGTCGGCGGGCCGGCACCCCCCTCCAGTCAAGGTGGCGCAGTCGGCTTCAGGGCGGTAAGCCGGGCCTCTATCTTCACACCCATGCGCGCGATGGTCTTCGAGGAGGTCGGCCGGCCGCTGCGGGCGGTGGAGCTCCCCGTCCCCGTGCCCGCGCCCGGGCAGCTGCTGCTGCGGGTGCACGCCTGCGGGATCTGCCGCACCGACCTGCACCTGCTCGACGGCGAGGTGCCTGTCGCCTCCCCACCGCGCGTCCTCGGGCACCAGATCGTCGGGACCGTCGAGGCGCGCGGCGCGGGCCCCGTGGAGGCGGGTACGGGCCCCAAGGAGACTGGCACGGGCGCCGCCGAGCGCGGCACGGGCCCCGCGGGCGAGGGCGCGGCGGCGGTGGTCGGGCGGCGCGTCGGGGTGCCCTGGCTCGGGTGGACCTGCGGCGAGTGCGTCTACTGCCGCTCCGGCCGTGAGAACCTCTGCCCCCGCGCGCTTTTCACCGGGCGCGACCTCGACGGCGGCATGGCCGAGTACGTCGTGGCCGACGAGCGCTTCTGCTTCGACCTTCCCCCCGGCTACCCCGACGAGCAGGCCGCCCCCCTGCTCTGCGCAGGACTGATCGGCTTTCGCGCGCTGCGCCTCTGCGGGGACCCTCGCACCCTCGGTCTCTACGGGTTCGGCGCTGCCGCGCACCTTCTCGCGCAGGTCGCCCGCTGGCAGGGCCGGCGGGTGTTCGCTTTCACCCGCCCCGGCGACCTGGCCGCCCAGGCCTTCGCGCTGAAGCTCGGCGCCGTGTGGGCCGGTGGCTCGGACGAGCCTCCCCCCGAGCCGCTCGACGCCGCGATCCTCTTCGCCCCCGTCGGCGCGCTCGTCCCGCTCGCGCTGCGCGCGGTCGCGCCCGGCGGGGTCGTGGTGTGCGACGGCATCCACATGAGTGACCTCCCTTCCTTTCCCTACTCCACCCTGTGGGAGGAGCGTGTCCTGCGCTCGGTCGCCAACCTCACGCGCCTTGACGCCGAGGAGTTCCTTGCGCTCGCGCCATTGGTTCCGGTGCAAACCCAGGTCACCGTCTACCCGCTGGAGGAGGCCAACCGGGCACTTGGCGATCTGCGGGCCGGGCGGTTCGTTGGGGCCGGGGTGCTTGCGCTGTCCTGACAGGACACGCTCAGGCTGCCGCTGCCTCGAGCGTGACCGGTGCCCGCTGGCTTCGCGCGCGCAAGACGTGCCCGCAGGAACGACAACCCAGATACTGCAACCGGTACCATGCTCCGAAATTGCTGGGGACCGCCACTTCCTCGCCCCTGTTTGCGCGATCGGCGCGGTGGGGCTACGAGTACGTCGAGCCGGCGGCGACCGCGGAGAGCCCGGAGCGCGGCAATCCGCCCAAGCTGAAACAGGTGCGCACGATTCCGCGAGCGCGTGCGAACGGGCTGTGGGAGGCGGCGGTGGTGGCGGCGGCGGGCACCGTCGTCATCCTGACCCTGGACTCGGCGCTTGGGGTCTTCTCGATCGGTGGCGCGCGGGGCACGGTGAGAGAGGCAGCGGCGATTCTCACTAACCTGCTCGCCGCGGCGGTGGCGTTCTGGGTCGCTCGGGTGTGGCAGCACTCCTCCGAGCGACGACCCGGCGAGCAGCTCAACCCCGTCCAACGCGACCTGCTGCCCGCATTCATCGCGTTCGTGTGCTTCTTCCTGCCCTACCTCGTGCTGGCGGTCGAGGCAGTCGTCGCGTGGCGTCGCATCTGGCTGGGACAGGACGACCTCGTTCCCGATCCGAAGGAGGCCGCGCTCGCAGAGAACGAGCACCGGCAGGCGGTGTTCGCCTGGAAGGAGCGCATCGCGCGGTTCGACGCGAATGAGAAAGAGTGCCTCGAGGCAGCCGACGTGTGGTATCCCGTGCCGTTCTCGGACACCGCGCGGACGACCTGCGTGTTCGGCGGCGGAGCGGACTCCTGGACGGCGGCGCTTGTGACGCTTGGAGCCTCGCTGCTCGGCTCCGGGGCCCGTCTCACGATCGGCGACCTCTCCCAGCGCCTCACCACGCACGAGCTCAGCGATCTGTGTGGGAGCGCCGGCGTCCCGGTCACCGAGGCCGTATTCGCGGACGGGCTCCAGCCGCTCCTCACCAACAGCGAGGCGCGGCTAGAGGTCATCGGCGTCGACAAGCACACCGACAACTCCGAGCACAAGCGGTGCTCTCACCAACTCTTTCAGCTGCTGCTGAGCCAGATCCGGCTGGGCCAGGCTCAGGCCGACGTGCTGGTGATCCTCGGCGCCGAGGGCATCGGCTACGATGATCTGAAATCACTGATCACCGTCGCAGAACGCGAGCGGATCAGGGTGTTGCTGTTCTTTGAGCACCTCAGGCAGCACGTGGTCGAAATCGCCGGCGCGGGTGGAGCCGCGGCTGCGTTCTTTGCGTTGGGCAACCACCTGGAGGCGCAGGAGGCCAGCAAGTTCATTGGCACCAAGCAGGCGTGGGTCCTGGCCCGGAAGGCCGCCACCGCGGGCAGGTCGCACACCCAGACGCCCGGCTGGGCGGAGTCCACCGCGGTCTCGGCGGGGGGCGGCCTACCCCTCGGGGTGACCTTCGGCGTGTCCAAGACAACCAGCCGCTCCTACAGCGAGTCCTCCGGCCAGAGCGCGGAGTACACCGAGAGCGAGGAGCTCACCTCCGAGGCAGTTGTCAAGCCCGGGGAACTGAGGGGCCTGCGCAGCACGGAGCTGGTCTACGTCGAGCTGCTGCCCGACGGTCGCCCAGCGGCTACGAAGGTGAACTGCGACCCGCAGATCGCTGCCGGGCCCCGCGTCTCCAACGAGCCACTTACTGTATGTTTAAATTAGGTTGACTCAGCCCGACTGTCTGGATCGACCACCTAGGATCAACGCGATGACAAAGGGGGAGCAATGACCGACACAGCCGTGAGCTGCCCGCTCTGCGGGGAACCCAACGATCCAAACGCGGCCGCCTGTGCTCACTGCGGCGTCGCGATGTCACCGAGCGCACAGGCGACGGACAACACCGTTCTGCGGTCCTCGATGCAGCCGCCGCCCGGCGCGCCGCCGCGGCCCACAGCGCCACCACTTTCGCCGCGTGAGGATCTCGCTTCGCTCACTCAGAAAAGCGTCCTCTACTCACTTTTCGACGTGTCGTTCAAGTCCCTGGTGACCACCAAGCTCGTCAGGCTACTCTACATCCTGGCGATGATCTGGATCGGACTAACCGCTGTGTTCTACATATTCTTGGGTTTTCACACCAGCCCCGCAGTCGGGCTCTTGGTGCTCTTCATCCTCGCGCCGGTCAGTTCGCTGTTCATGCTCGGATTTATCCGCATCGGGCTGGAGCTGTGTATCGGGCTGTTCCAGATCATGGCCAACTCCAACGAGCTTGTCGCGCAGGGGCGACACAACGCTTCGCCGTAGTCTTGTAGCGTTTCGCTGTATGTAGATCGCAGGACCGTGCGCTGCAGCGCTGCCAGCCGCCCCGCAGGTTCAGACACTCATCATGTGCGTAGCCGCCAATCCCGCCCACTCCCCGTAGGGGGCGAAGAACGCGCGCACCTCCTGCTCCTGCGCGCGTGCGTGGGGGTTGCCGCCGCTCAGCTTCCGCCCCACCAGCTTCAGCAGGCCCACGTCCCCTGCCGGCACCTGGTCGTGGCGGCCCTGGCCGTGGAGCGCCAACATCTCCACCGTCCACGGACCGATCCCCGGGATCGCGCGCAGGCGCCGCCACGTGCGCTCGTGGTCGGGGGAGTGCAGGTCGATCCGTCCACGCGCCACCTCGCGGGCCACGCGCACCAGCGTGCGCGCCCGGGCGCCCCCGAGGTCGAGCGATTGCAGCAGCGCAGGCGTCACCCCCGCGAGGGCCTCCGGCGTCGGCACATCGCGCAGGTCGCCTCCGCCGCCGCCTAGATCGCTGCGCCCACGCAGGCCGCCACCACCGTAGCGAGGGTCGTGCCGACCGCGCGGGTCACACCGGTCGTGCAGGCCGGTGAGGGTGGACGCCTCGGGGCTCGTGGGCGCACAGCGCCGCCCCAACTGCGCCACGATCCGCCGCTCGATCGCCGCCGCGCGATCGAACTCGATCAGCTGCTCGCACACCGCCCACGCCAGCGCCTCCCACGGCTCAGGGCGCCGGCGCACCCGCAGCCACGGACGGCGGCGCACCGAGGCGCCGATCAGGGGGTCCCGCGCGAAGCGGGTGTGGAAGGCGCGCAGCTCCTCGTCCACGCCCACCGCGAAGCGCATCCGCTCGATCCCATACTCCGCCGCCCCCTGGGTGCGCGCCCACGCCCCGAACACGACGCGGTCGGGGGCCGCCTGGGCGACGCGCACCACCACCGGCTCCTCCCCTCGGTGCAGCAGCCGTTCGAGCACTCCGTTCCGGTGGCGCAGGACCCCGTCCACTCCCCCATGCGCGGGGAGGCGCCACGGCCACGCGGGCCGCACCTCGACGCGCGCCTGCACTCCCAGAGACGCGCCCGCGTCAAGGCGCGTCGCCGCCGAACGCCGCCGCGGCGGCACACTCCTCGCGGGGCTTGCGCTAGTCGTGGCCACCGAGCAGGTGCACGTCCACCAGCAGCGAGCGGCTGCCCACGATCTTGACGAGCTCCGCACCGCCCTTCGCGGACCCGCGCCCGCGGCCCCCGCCCGTGCGCCGGCCGAGGCGCCGTGCGGAGCCGACCCGCATCAGCTCGCGGCGGTGCTGGCGGCGGTGCGCCAGGCCCACCAGGGCCGCCCCCGCGACGAAGCCCGTGGCTGCCACCGCCGCGGCCTGCACCGCGGGCACGACCGATTCGGCGGCCCGGCGCGCCGGGAGCGCCCGCGGCGCGGGCGTCACGACTACGGCGTCAACTTCCTCGGTGTCGCCACCCTCGGCCTGCGGCCCGTCGTTCTGAAGCGGTTCGCCCACCCGCGGGAGTGTAGAGAGCGGTCCAGACCGCTAGTCGAACACTCGCTCGTACACCCGGTAGCGGCGCTTGATCTCGCCGCCCATGCCTTCCATCGCGCGGTTCATCGGCTTGTTGACCTCGAGGATCCACCCCATCTCGCCGCCCTTCTGCGGCGTGCGTTCGGCGGCGTCGAAGTGCATCTGGTAGAAGCGCGCCGCGACGCCAGTGTGCTGGTACTCGGGCTTTACGCCCAGCGCGAACACCCGCACCGCGTCGATCTTGCGTTTCTCGCGCAGGGCGGTCACCCACCCGAAGGGCAGCAGCCGCCCGTTGAGCTTCGCCAGCACCTGGTTGAAGTCGGGCAGCGTCAGGGCGGCGCCCACGACCTCGCCGGTGTCGCGTTTTTCGGCGACCATCGCCCAGTTCTCGTCGAGCACCGGTTTGAGGTCTTTGGCGTAGTGGCGGACCTCCTCCTCGTTGAGCGGCACCGAGGCCCAGTTGTTCTCCCACGCGGCGTTGTAGACCTCCAGGAAGCGGGTCACCTCCGCGTGCAGGTCCTTCTTGCGGAAGTTGCGGCAGACGATGCCGTGCTCGGACTCGAGCTTGTCGGCGGCCTCCCAGATCGCGGGGTGGACCTTCTCGCGTTTGTCCACGTACAGGCTCCACATGTACAGGTCCATCGCCTTGGCGAGCCCCACGTCCTGCTCGAGCAGGCGCTGGTAGTAGGGGTGGTGCCAGGGGCACAAGATGATCGGCGGGTGCTCGTGCCCCTCGACCAACAGCCCGATTTCGTCGTTGGTGGTGAAGTCCATCGGGCCGACCGCCCGGTCGCGACCACGCTCGCGCAGCCACGCCTCGGCGGCGTCGAGCAACGCACGGGCGGCCTCGGGGTCGTCCTCACACTCGAACCACCCCCACAGGCCCCACGCGTTGCCCTGGAACTCGTTGAAGCTGCGGTCCACGTGGGCGCTGACGCGACCGACCGCCCGCCCGTCGCGCCACGCCAGGAAGTACTGCGCCTCGGCGTGCTTGAAGAACGGGTTCTTCTGCTGGTCCAGCCGGTTCTTCAGGTCCATCAGCAGCGGCGCCACCCAGTTGGGCTCGTTACGATAGGCCCGGTACAGTCGCCACGGCAGCTTGATGAACGTGTTCAGCTCGCCCTTGGACGTTACGGGCCGGATCTCGACTGCCATCGCGCGCCACTTTATATGCCCACCTCGACAGACGGCACGCCCACCTCGACCGACGTCTTCGCCAAGGTCCGCCACCACGAGCGCGCCGAGCTGCTCGCGGCGGCGCGGGCCGCGGACGTGCTGCCGTACTTCCACGTGCTCACCTCCCCCGCGATGCCGGTCGTGGAGATGGAGGGCGCGCAGCGCATCATGCTCGGCTCCAACAACTACCTCGGCCTCACCGGGGACGAGCGCGTGCTCGCCGGCGCGCAGGACGCCCTGCACCGTTACGGCACCGGTCTGACTGGCTCGCGCTTCTTGAACGGCACGATCCCGCTGCACCTCGAACTGGAGCGCGAGCTCGCGGAGTGGATGGGCACCGAGGACGCGCTCGTGTTCACCACCGGCCACCAGACCAACCTCGGCACCTTGGGCACGATCCTCGCGCCCGGCGACACCGTGATCGCCGACTCCGGCGACCACGCCTCGATCTTCGACGGCTGCGTGCTCTCGCGCGCGAAGCTGCGCCCGTTCCGCCACAACCGCCTGGAGAAGCTCGAGAAGATGCTCCAGCGCGCCGAGGGCGACGGTGGCGGGGTGCTGGTGGTACTCGACGGCCTCTTCTCGATGGAGGGCGACGTCGCCCCGCTCGTGGAGGTCTGCGAGCTGTGCGAGCGCTACGGTGCGCGGCTGATGGTCGACGAGGCGCACGGCGCCGGGGTGCTCGGCGCCCGTGGCGCCGGCACCGCGGAGCTGCTCGGCGTCGAGGACCGCGTCGACCTGCGGATGGGCACCTTCTCCAAGTCGCTGGCCTCCTGCGGCGGCTTCGTCACGGGACCCGCCGAGGTGATCGAGTACCTGCGGATCTACTCGCGCCCCTTCCTGTTCACCGCCTCCGGGGTGCCCGCGGCGCTCGGCGCTGCGCTCGCCGCGCTGCGCGTGCTGCGCTCGCAGGAGGGCGGGCCGCTGCTCGCGCGGGTGCTCGAGAACGCGTGGCGCCTGCGCGACGGCCTGGCGGAGCTCGGCTTCGCGGTCCTCGCCCCCCAGCGGCTGCCCATGCGGCCGAGCGTGGCCGCCGCCCCCGGGGTGCGCCCCGACGCGAGCGGGGCGCCCACGATCGTGACCCCGATCGTGCCCGTGCTCGTCGGCGACGACTGGAAGGCCGCGCTGCTGTGGCGCGCGCTGTACGACGCCGGGGTGTTCGTCAACTCCGTCCTGCACCCCGCCGTGCCCCCGGGCGGAGCGCTGCTGCGTACAAGCGTGATGGCCACCCACGACGAGGCCACCATCGACCGCGCGCTGGACGCGTTCGCGCGCGTCAAGCGGACCTTCGAGGCCGAGCACGGACCGCTGCCCGGCCCGGGACTCGACTGAGATTCCTCAGAGGGTCTGTGAGAAAAGAAAAAGGTCGCTTCTTGCGCACGATCTACACCGGGCGGTGTTGACCGCGACCCCCCCGCGGGATAGCTTGAAGGGGCGCCACTGCATCAACGCTCGGAACTCGCTCCGCGTCACAGGTAGAGGGGTGCCGAGACCGGAAGGGACGTCCGGTGGGCGAGTTGAGAGCGACGGTGCGAGCGCGGTCTTCGTCAAAAAACCAAGCAAGGTGTTGCGTCGCGGCGAGCGCCCGCGGCGGCAACGGGGAGTGAGCTCACACATGAACGCGACAGCGACGATTGCCCCTGCCGGCCCTCAGTACATGCGCGCCCTGGAGCGTGCCAACAAAGTGCGACTAGCCCGCGCCGAGCTCAAGCGGCGGGTGGCTACCGGGGAGCTCGACGCTGCCGAGGTCATCCTCGAGTGCCCCTGGGAGGCGCACAGCATGACGGTGGCCGACCTGCTGGTCAGCCAACGCAGATGGGGAGCGAGCCGTTGCCGCAAGCTGCTCTACCAGCTGCAGCTCTCGGAGGCCAAGACCGTGGGGTCGCTGACCGAGCGTCAACGTCGCACGCTCGCCTCGGCCTGCCAGGAGCAGACGCCGGTGGGGGCGCTCAGCAGATGAGCGAGCTGAGCGGCTGCGAGTGGAGGCGGAGCCTCCAGGGGAGGTCGGTCGGGGGGAGGCGGAGCCTCAGCCGCGCGCCATGGGCGCGCGGCCGGGGTAACGGACAGCCCGAGGAGAGCGTCAGCTGCCACCAGCCGGCGAGCATCCCGAGCAGGCCGAGGCGGGGACGCACCTCCCACACCCCGCAGCCGCGTTCGCCGAGGTCGGTGACGGGCAGGCGCATGAACTTGTAGCGGCCCGGTTCCTCCCGCATCCGCTCCAGCAACTCGCGCGAGCGCGTTTCGAGCTCCGAGCGCTGCCCTGCCTGGAGCTGGGCCGCCCGCAGACGCACCACGAGTCGATCGCGCAGCCGCTCGAGCTCCGCCAGCGAGAGCAGGCGAGGACCGCGGCGCGTGGTCGGGCGAGCGGCGTGGCAGGAGCCAGGGTGGGCGGAACTCGAGTCCGAACCGGGGTGGACGTACGGGAAGCGGCCGGCGACGATCCCGGAGAGCTCGCGCTCGAGCTTGGCGACCTGCGCCCTCAACGACTCCCGCGCGGCGCGCTCGGCCGCCCTGGTGGCCGCCCTCTGATCGGCCGGACCGCGACCGGCCTCCACACCCACGCGGAGGCGCGGGGCCTCACGATCGATGACGGGCTGCTCAGTTGGGACCATCGCCCAGCTTCTCCTCCTCGGGTGCTGCCGCTGGAGCGATTCTATCAGCGCTCACCGACTCCTACCAAGGTCCCTCGAGCATCGCGTGGCACATCCACAGCGCCTCCTCGACGTGCAAGGAGGACACCCCGGGGACCTGCAACGTGAAGAGCTCGACGTCGCCCACTCCAGACGCAGGGAGGTAACCGGGGGCGATCTCCCCGAACAACACCGCCACGGCGGAGCGCGCGTCGGCAACCACCAGCTGCCCTGCGGGCAGGGGGGGCGCGTCGGGCGGACTCCCGAGGTCGGGTGAGCGGGCCGGTGGGTGGGTCGAGCCAGCGGGCAGTCCGGCAGGCAGGCCGGCGTGTGGGCGGGCGGGCGGGCCTCCCAGACTTTCCCCCTCGCGGCTTGCGCGGATGCCGAGCGGGCCCTCGACGACCGCGGCGTCGAGCGCCCACACCGGCACGCCAGTGTCCACCAACGCGATCAGCAGGGCGTCCGCGAGCAGGTGGTTGGAGTGGAAGCCCCCCTGAAACATGCGCGCGAGCATCGCTTCCTCGATCGGGGTGCGCACCACGTCGGGGTCGAGGCCGATGTGTCTGTAGAACACTCGGTAGGCCGCCGGCACCGCCCGCTGGCGCAGGTTGACCGCGTGTGGCCCCGCCCAGCGGTTGGAGAGTTCCCGCAGCCGCGCTCGCACCGCCGGCGGCGAGCCTCGGCCAGTGTGCGCGACGACCGCGGGGAGGTGCACCAGGCGTAGTCCCGGCAGCTCCTCCTCCACCTCGCGCTCGCACCACCCGCGCGCGGGTTCTGCCCCCGCGGCCCCTCCCGCAGCGGGCTCCCCCGGTCGCGACCCGCCCGGGAGCGAGGGCGAGGGAGGCTCGGTACTCACCGCGACGGCCTCCACCCCCGCGCGCGGGCGCCCGCCACGAGCTCTTCGAGGCGGGCTCGCAGGGTGGCGAGCGGAGGACGGTAGAGCAGCGCCTTGCTCTGCACCACCCCGCCGGGGTACGCGAAGGTCAGCTGGGGACAGGTCGAGAGTTTGTAGAGCGCTGCCAGCACGCCTTCGTTGTCGATGCCGATCGGGACGCCGCTCAGGCCGTGGGAACGCGCCAGCGCCCGCAGTTGCCCGCGGTCGCCTTTGATCGAGACCGCCGCGAAACGTACCCCGGGAAAGCTGGGGGCGAGCGTCTGCAGGTCGCCGAGGACCGCCTCACAGCCGCCCGAGTCCACGAACAGAACCAGCACCACCGGGCTCCGTTCGTAGAGCTGGCAGATGTTGAGGATCTGCGGGCCCCGCTCCGCACACGCCGGCACCCTTCCGGCGGAGCCGTCGTTGGGGTGGGTCGCGACGTCGGCGGCCCCCTGAAGGTTGCCGCTCGCGAGCGGGACGGCGAACGGCGGCAGCCGTTCCCCCGGCGCGAGCCCGACCGCCCCGTTGGACGGGGTGAGGATCGTGTTGAGCGTGATCAGCCCGAGGATCACCAGCGCCAGCGCACCCACCCACCGACCGTAGCGCGCGGACGAATAGAGGCCCGCCCCCCCCGCGGGCCGCTCAGACGGGCTCATGGCCCGGGCGCACGCGGGCGCGGAGCGCCGCCAGGGGGCGGGAGAGAGCGTGTCTACGGCGGGCGAGCTCGCCGGGCTCCGCGAGCAGCAGTGCTGCGGGCAGTGCGACCAGCACGCCGAGGAGCGAGACGGAGAGGTCGACGAGCGTGACGACGCCGAAGTCGCGGAGCATGCGAATGTCGGAGAGGACGAGCACCCCGAAGCCGGCGATCGCGGTGATGCCGGAGGCCGCCACGGCGGCGCCGGTGCGCGAGTAGGTGCGGCGTAGCGCCTCCTCGAACGAGCGGCCGCCCGAGGCCCGGCCGCCGCCACCCTCTGATTCAAGAAGAGGGGCCCGGCTCCCCGGCCTCCGGCCGGCTGCGCCACCCTCTAAGCGCTCCTGACGGTGGCGCTCGGAGAGCAGCACGGAGAACTCGGTGGAGATCGCGATCACCAGCGCGCTGAGCGTGACCGACATGGGGTTCAGCGGCACGCGGATGACGAACACCACCAGCGCCGACCACCCGGTCGCGAGCGTCACCGGCAGTAGCGGCGTTAGCGCTCGGCGGCGGTCCCCGCGGAAGGCGGCCAGCAGCACGAGCGCGGCCACGGCGAGCCCGGCGAGCAGCGTCAGCACCCGCCGCCACGGAGCGGCGACCTGCGCGCCCGACTGCGCTGCGAGCACCGGCAGCCCGACCAGTTGCGCGCTCAGCCCGCGCGGGGGGTGCAGGCTCGCGCGCATCGCTTCGACCACGTGCTGCTGCTGTTCGAGGGGTCCCAGGCGGATGCCGAACGCGAGCGTCGCCGCGCGCCGGTTGGCGGTGATCGCGTTCTGGGAGAAATACGGCGGGATCGCCCGCAGTAGGCCGTCCACCTCGGCGCGGGTGAGCTTGCTCGCCACGCCGGTGGTGGTCCCGCCGCCCGTGGTGGTCCCGCCGCCCGTGGTGGTCCCGCCGCCCGTGGTGGTCCCGCCGCCCGCCAGCCCTCCCCCTTGGAAGAGCGTCGGCAGGGAGAACGCCGGGCACAGCAGCGCACGCCCGCAGCCCCGCGTGGAGGTGTAGCCGAAGCGCTTCAGGACCGCGTTCTGGTAGGAGCTCATCCATTCGATCGCCGCCGGGGTGGCGAGGTTCGCGCCGGAGACCTCCAGGTCGATTTCCCCGCCCACTCCGGAGGCGCGCTCGAGCGCGTCAAGGTTGCGCAGCGAGGCCAGGTTCTGGGGGACGAGTCGTTCGAGGTTGGTTTCCACGTGCGTTTGCGTGTCCAGGCCCCACCCGAGCGCCGCGAGCACGAGGCCCACGCCGAGCACGCGCCCGGGGTTGCGCACCGCGTACCCAAGCGCCGCCCTGGAGACGAAGCGGGTCAGGAAGTTCCCGCGCAGCAGTTCCTGCGCCCCGCGCCAGGAGGGGGCCAGGAGCGCACCGGCGCGCAGCACGGGCGCCGCCGCCCGATGCGGGACGGAGGCGAGCCGTCCGCCGGCAGCTGCTCGATCGGCAGCCGCCTGCCCGCCGGCCGATTCTTGACCGGCCGCGCTTCGATCGCTCGCTCCCGCTTCTGCTCCCGCTCCGACCGCCTGCCTGCCTCGGCGGTCCGCGGCGAGCGCGAGCACGGCGGAGCCCACGACGAGGGCGCAGAGCAGGGCCACCGCGATGCCCACGACGAGCAGCAGCCCGAAGCCGCGGACGGTGGGCACCGGGGAGAGCGTCAGCACGAGCAGCGCCCCCGCCCCGGCCGCGGCGGCGGCGGCGAGCGTGGGTCCCCCGACCGCGGCGGCGCGCCCGATCGCGACCCGGACGTCCTCGGCGCCCTCCTCGCGGGCCTCCTGCACGCGCGAGAGGAACTGGATCGCGTAGTCGACGGCGAGGCCGATCAGTACGGGCAGTACGGCGACCTGGGCGACCGTCAGGGACGCCCCCACAGCGGCGAGTCCCCCGAAGGTGAGCGCGGCGGCGAGCGCGGCGATCCCCAGCGGCAGCAGGCGGGGACGACCGCGGAAGATGAGGCTGAGCACGACAGCCATCACGAGCAGCACGGCCACGAGCAGCAGCTCGAGCGAGCGTGTGATCGAGCTCGTCAGTTCGGAGACGACCACAGGCTCACCGGTGAGCAGGTAGTGCTCGCCGTGCTGCAGGTGCCACTCTGGCATCGCAAGCGCGCGGCGGACGAGGGCGATCGTGTGCCCCCGCTGTGCTTCGCTCGTGCCAGCCTTCAGGCGCACCGAGATGAGCGCGGCTTCGCGGCTCGGGAAGAGGTAGGCGAAGCGCTGCTTGGGGGTCCCGGGAACCTTGGCGGTGTTGTCAAACACGAGCGTGGCGACGAAGCTCGGGTCGTTGAGGGAGGGTGGCGAAGAGAGGCCGTACTCCGCCCCCACCAGCGCGATCTCCTGGACGTAGTGTTCGAGCGTGGCCTTGCCGGCTTCTTCGCCGAGCTGGTGCGCGTCGGCGGCGGAGCGGCCGTGGGCAAGCGCCGCGCCGCGGACGGTCTGTTCGGCCTGGCGGGCCTGCGTCTCGGCCCGGCTGCTCTGGGCGGCGAGCTGTTCGTCGATCTGCAGGACGGCCTCGTTGACGAACGTGCCGGGGCCGATCACGACCTTCACGGTGCCCAGCCGCGCGAGCTGCCCGCAGGGGCCCTGGTACCCGCCCTCGTGGGGCAGCGCGGCGCGCGGGACTTTGCCTGAGAGGCACCCCTCCAGCCCGAGCAGGCGTTCGAGGTCGGAGCTGAGCAGCAGCTGCTGCAGGTTGCCCTGCACCATCACGTCCACCGGCTCTTCCCCGAAGGCGCGGTAGTAGCCCTGCGTGGCGCGGTAGGTGGAGCTGGAGCTCCCGACGAACGTGTCGGCGGCAGCGGAGGGGTGCAGCCGCAGCGCGAGGGCCGCGCCGCCCAGGCCGAGCACCGCGGCGAGCGCGACCACCAGCAGCGGCCGACGCGCCGCCCCGCTGGCGAGAGCGGATAGAAGTCGTGCGGTGGACACAGTCACGAGGCTAAATCAGGAGGCTAAAGAATCGCCCTGCTGGCGAGGCTCACCACCCCGGCGGATGGATCGTCGTTCCTGGCAAGGACGCAGTGAGCGAAGTGTGCTGGCCAATCAGTCGATCGCATCTGATTGACGATCGGTACATGGGCGATCGAGGACAAGGGATCGTCGGCGAAGCTGGCGACCGAAGGCGACAAGGCGCCGCCGGGGCTACTCCATCCCAAGAGGACCCGCTGAGTCGCCCGACAGGAACTGGCGGACGAAGGGGTTCTCGGAGGCGAACAGTTCTTCGGCGGGCCCCGACTCGACGATGCGTCCGCGCCACAGGATCGAGATGTGCTCGGCGACGCGGCGGGCGGAGAGGATGTCGTGGGTGATCACCACGTACGTGCCGCCGTTCTCGGCGTGCACTTCCTTGATGAGCTCGCAGAGCAGCGCGGTGCGCACGGGGTCGAGGCCCGAGTCGGGCTCGTCGAACAGCACGATCTCGGGGTCGAGCACGAGCGCCCGGGCGAACCCGGCGCGCTTGCGCATCCCGCCGGAGAGCTCGTTGGGCATCTTCTCGTTGGCGTCCCCGAGGCCGACCTCGCGCAGGCGCCGGTTGACGATCTCGGCGATCTCCTCGTCGCCCTTCTCGGTGTGCTGGCGCAGCGGGAAGGCGACGTTGTCGTAGAGGTTGAGCGAGCCGAACAGCGCGCCGTCCTGGAAGAGCACCCCGAACTTCTTGCGCAGCTCGAAGAGGTCGTCGTCGGAGAGCGAGGGGATCGAGTGTCCGGCGACGATCACGTCGCCCTGGTCGGGGTACAGCAGGCCGACGATGTGCTTGATGCAAACCGACTTGCCGGTGCCGGAGGGCCCGAGGATCATCGAGACCTGGCCTTCGGGGATGCCCAGGTTCAGCCCGCGCAGCACGCGGTTCGAGCCGAACGCCTTGTGGACGTCGATGAACTCGATCGCGTCGGGGGCCTCGGTAGGGCGGGAGGCGCCGGTGTGGTACTTGAAGGTCTCTTCGTCGGCCGGGTTGACCGTCTCGGGCTCGAGCGCCACCGTCAGCCTCCGAGCGGGGCGCGGGGGGCGCCGCAGCCGTGGACGTGGACTGTGCGGGCCCGTACGGACACCCTCACCCTCCGATCGGAGCTCGGGGGTTGGCCCCCCAGAAGATCTGGGTGCCGAGCATCCCGATGAGGTGCACGAGCACGAGATTCAGCACCATCGACTTGGCGGTCGCGGTCCCCACCCCGACCGGGCCCCCGGAGGCGTTGTAGCCGTAGTAGCACGCGACCAGCACGATCGCGGTGGCCATGAACATCGCCTTGATCAGGCTGAACAGGAAGTCGGGGGGGTTCTGGAACTGCCAGAAGATCAGCAGGTACCCGCCGGAGGAGACCACCCCCACCTGCTGCACGACCGCGATGTAGGAGGCGAGGAACGCGCCGCCGATGCCGGCGAGATACATGAACGGCAGCACCAGCCACGCAGCTAGCAGGCGGGTCGCGCAGAGGAACGTGACGGAGTCGATGCCCATCACCTCGAGCGCGTCGATCTCGTCGGAGATGCGCATCGCGCCGAGCTCGGCGACGATCCCGGTGCCGACCTTGGCGGCCATCATGTAGCCGAAGGCGTAGGGGATGATCTCGCGCAGGTCGCACCACGCGGTGAACACCCCGGAGTACGCGGGGGCGCCCTGGGCCTCGAGGAAGTAGGCGCCCTCGATGCCGCACTCCAGGCCGAGGATGAACATCAGCGACCAGATGATCAGCGTCGAGGAGATAATCAGGATGCCCGACTGGCGCAGCCCCTCGCCGAAGAAGCGGAAGACGCGCAGGTCGTAGACGTTGCGCATGATCTGCCCGGCGAAGCTGGCGATCTCCCCCGCGGAGCCGACCCATTCCCTGGGGATTGCGAGCCATTCGTTCATCGCGGCGGCGCCTCGCCGCCCCTGGCGGCGTCCTCAGTCGCTCGTGTACCGAAGCCGGGAGACACTCGCTTCGCTCGCATCCCCGTTTCGGCCAGCACACTTCGCTCCTTGCGTCCTTGCCAGGAACGACGATCGATCCGCCGGAACGGTTGATCTGTAATCCGCGGGCTCATTTGATCTGGAGGATCTGTGGGTGGGTGGCCAGAAGCGTCTGCGTGAAGACGTAGTCGAACGCGAAGATCGCCAGGAACGCGACGACGACGGCCTGGTTGACCGCGCGCCCCACGCCCTCGGCGCCCCCGGAGGCGGTCATGCCCTTGTAGCAGCACACGATCGCGATGATCGCGCCGAACAGCACCGTCTTCAGCGCGGAGCCCCACAGGTCAGTGGTGGAGGCGTTGTTGAAAAGGTTGTCCCAGAACGGCCCGAGCGGCTGGTGGTAGACGAGCTCGGCGAGCACGCCGCCGAACAGGCCGAACAGGATCGCGTAGATGTTGAACAGGCCGGTGACGAGCATCAGCGCCAGGAAGCGGGGGACGACGAGGTTCTTGACGGGGTCCACGCCGAGCACCTGCAGCGCGTCGAGCTCCTCGCGGATCTTGCGGGCGCCGAGGTCGGCGGTGATCGCGGTGCCGGCGACGCCGGCGAGCACGATCGCGGTGACGTTGGGGCCGATCTCGCGGATCGCAGCGAGCACGAAGATCCCGCCGAGGCGGTCCAGCGCGCCGAACAGCGTAAGGAAGTTGGCGGCCTGCAGGCCGGGCGCGGCGTAGCAGATGCAGACGGTGGAGATCAGCAGCGGAAACCAGCAGAGGCGCAGCGCGAAGAGGAACTGCGAGACGAACTCCCCGCCATAGGGGTAGGGGGGTTTCAGGGCGGAGGCGATGGTCCTGGCCGTCAGGATCATCATGTCGCCCACTTCCTCGATGAAGTTCCTCGTCGGGAGGAACGCCCGCTCGGCGGCGCTACGAACCACTCCTACCTCCTCCTCGGCTCACACAGCGGCGCAAGTGTGCCGCTACACGCACACTCTACGCGATCCGGGGGCGGAGCGCCACCCCTGCTTCTACTCCTCCGGGGACCGAGCACCTACCCAGCCCACGCCAGCCACAGGCGGAGCACCACCCTGCGTCTACTCCTCTGTAGACGGAGCGCCACCCGTCCACGCTAGCCGCAGGCGGAGCGCCACCCCTCCAGCCTGAGCCGCTGGTATCGTGGCGACGCAGTGAGGGGGTCGCGTGTCTAGAGTCGTGCTCAAAATCGGGCTGCTCGGTGTCTGCGGAGCGCTCGCGA
Source organism: uncultured Solirubrobacterales bacterium (assembly GCA_963706545.1). Lineage (GTDB taxonomy): Bacteria > Actinomycetota > Thermoleophilia > Solirubrobacterales > Solirubrobacteraceae > Palsa-744. Next base: position 2,387,500 of record OY970161.1, on the reverse strand, counting down.
GCGCTGTGGCGGTCGGCTGCGGAAGCTCAGCGCCGCAGGACGCACACGAACCGCGGGGTCACTTCACGGTGAGCGTCGCGCAGGCGAGCTTCCCCGCCCACCAGTCGATCGCGCGGCCGGTGCGGCTCGTGGTGAGCGTGCGCAACACGGGCGCGCGCGCGCTGCCCAACGTGACCGTGGCGGTGACGTCGTTCGACTACCTCAGCGACTACCCGAACCTCGCGGACCGCCGGCGCCCGGTGTGGGTCGTGGACCAGGGCCCGGGGCAGGTCCCCAACCCGCCGGTCGAAACGGTGCAGGTGGACCCGCCGGGCAGCGGTACGACGTCGAACTACAACATCTGGGCGCTCGGCTCGCTGCCGGCGGGGGCGACGCGCAGCTTCGTGTGGCAGGTGACCCCGGTCAAGCCGGGCCTGCACCGCGTCTTCTACAGGGTGTACGCGGGTCTCAACGGCAAGGCCCAGGCGCAGCTCGCCGACGGCGCGGCTCCCGCGGGCAGCTTCGCGGTGTACATCGCACCCAAGCCGCCGCCGACCCACGTGGACCCGCAGACGGGCAAGGTCGTGCCCGGTCCGTACGTGCCCTCGGAAGCGTAGGGCGGGCGCACAAGCCGCGGACGCGGGGGCACGGAGGCCCCAGCGCACACGTGCCCGGGCGGCGCACCCACTCACGCGGACGATCCCCCTCCCCACCCCTCTCTGCCTGCCCGTACCTCGGCTCCGTCGTCATTTGGCCCGGTGTCGAAAGATCGGCCCGCCGTTTTCGCCACGGGTGCGACACGGGGGGACGGGGAGGGGTCTACGATGCTGCTCGGCCCGCGTTAGGGACGGCTAGTCTGTCGCTGCGCGGGCCGCGCGGACGCCCCAGCCCCAGACGAGGAGGACAGAAGCCCCCCATGCCCAGGACACGCCAGCAGAACGTCACAGCAGCACAGTGGAGCGCGAACGGCACGGCGCTCGGCTCGCCCGACCTGACACTGCCGGGTAACCAGGTGTTCGCGTCCAACGTGTTCAGCCCGGTCGTCCAGCGCCAGCGCCTGCCCAAGGACGTGTACAAGGCGCTCAAGCGGACACTGGAGCGCGGCGAGGCGCTCGACACCTCGCTGGCGGATTCGGTTGCGCAGGCGATGAAGGAGTGGGCGCTGGAGAAGGGCGCGACCCACTACACGCACTGGTTTCAGCCGCTGACGGGCTCCACCGCGGAGAAGCACGACTCCTTCTACGCCCCAGTCGGAGACGGCACGGCGATCGCCGAGTTCTCCGGCAGCGAGCTGATCCAGGGCGAGCCGGACGCCTCGTCGTTTCCGACCGGGGGCATCCGTGCAACGTTCGAGGCGCGCGGCTACACCGCGTGGGACCCCACTTCGCCGGCATTCCTGCTGGAGAACCCCAACGGCGCGCTGCTGTGCATCCCCACGGCGTTCACCTCGTGGACCGGTGAGGCGCTCGACCACAAGATCCCGCTGCTGCGCTCGATGGACGCGCTCTCCGGAGCGGCCGTCGGGGCGCTGAAGCTGCTCGGCGTGGAGGACGCGCGGCGGGTGTTCACCACGGTGGGCCCCGAGCAGGAGTACTTCCTGATCGACGAGCAGTACTACTTCGAGCGCCCCGACCTGCTGACCACGGGGCGCACGCTGTTCGGGGCCAAGCCCCCCAAGGGCCACGAGCTCGACGACCACTACTTCGGCTCGATCCCCGAGCGGATCCTCGCGTGCATGTTGGAGACCGAGCAGGAGCTCGCGAAGCTGGGCGTGCCGGTCAAGACGCGCCACAACGAGGTGGCGCCCAACCAGTACGAGCTCGCGCCGATCTTCGAGAACTCCAACGTCGGCTCCGACCACCAGCAGCTGACGATGCAGGTGATGCAGAACGTGGCGCGCCGCTACGGCCTGGTGTGCCTGCTGCACGAGAAGCCGTTCGCAGGAGTCAACGGGTCGGGCAAGCACAACAACTGGTCGATGGGCACGGACACGGGCGCGAACCTGCTCGAGCCCGGCGACACCCCCCACGAGAACCTGCAGTTCCTGTTCTTCTGCGCGGCGGTCATCCAGGCGGTCAACACCCACCAGGCGCTACTGCGCGCGTCGATCGCAAGCCCCGGCCAGGACCACCGTCTGGGCGCCAACGAGGCGCCGCCGGCGATCATCTCGATCTTCCTCGGCTCGGAGCTCGAGCGGGTGTTCGGCGCGATCGAGGCGGGCAAGGCGCAGACCTCCAAGCCCGGCTCGTTCCTCGGCCTCGGCACGCCGGTGCTGCCGGCCCTGCCGCTGCACGGCGGCGACCGTAACCGCACCTCCCCGTTCGCGTTCACGGGCAACAAGTTCGAGTTCCGCGCGCTCGGCTCGAGCATGTCGCTGGCGCTGCCCAACACGGTGCTCAACACGATCGTGGCGGAGGCCATCGACGACCTCGCCGGCAAGCTCGCGGCGGCGCTGAAAGGCTCCGGCGCCAACCTCGAGAAGGCGCTGACGAAAGTCGTCAAGGACAGCTACGCGGCCAACAAGCAGATCGTGTTCGGCGGGGACAACTACGCCGAGTCCTGGCACCGGGAGGCCGAGAAACGTGGCCTCTACAACCTGCGCTCGACCCCCGACGCGCTGCCGTGGCTCATCGAGAAGAGCACTGTCGCGCTGTTCAAGAAGTACAAAGTGCTCTCCAAGCGCGAGCTCGAGTCCCGCTACGAGGTGTTCACCGAGCAGTACGCGGTGAAGCTCAACATCGAGGCCGAGACCGCGGCGGCGATCGCGCGCACGGCGCTGCTGCCCGCCGCGGTGCGGTACCTCAACGAATTGAAGGCCACGGGCCTCGAAGAGCTGATCGGCGAGCTGGAGCCGCTCGTCAAGGAGCTGCACTACGCGCTGCTGAAGCTGGAGGACGCGAACCTCGCTGACAACCAGCCGGACTCCTCGCCGGCGAAGTGGGCGCTCTACATGCGCGACACGGTGGTCCCCGCGATGGACGACGTGCGCGAGGTCGCCGACCGCCTGGAGGGGCTCGTGCCCGACGACCTCTGGCCGCTGCCGAAGTACTCGGAGATGCTGTTCATTAAGTAAGCCCGGGCGAGGACCACAGCGCCTGGTCCTCTTCGCCCAGCCGCCACACTCCGGCGGCCAGTCCGTACCGGCGAGCGATCTGTAGGCGGTCGAGAATCGCGCGGGCGTCCATGTACCAGACGCGGTGCGGGACGCCCGCGCGGGTGTAGGCGAAGGTCAGCTCCCCGGAGGCAGCGTCGCGCACCGGGGTGGCGCCGACGGAGCGAGCGAGCGCGAGGACGCCGGCGTACTCCAGCGCGGTGGCACGGCGCGGGTGCCCACGGGGGACGGGCCAGTCGAGCCCGTACATCGGCACCCCGAGCACGAAGCGGTGAGCGTGCGGCAGCGAGGCGAGGCGGCGGGCGACAGCCCGCACGAACGGCAGCAGCGCGAGGGGCCCTGGCGCGGAGCCTTCCCAGTGGACGCCCCACGCCTCCACGAAGACCGTGTCCGCGGCAGCGGCCAGCGCGCGGTCGTCATATATATAGGTGGCTCTCCGCGAGTCTTCGCGGGTCACGCCGACGACGTGGACGGAGAGCCGCCGGCCGAGTGCGTGCAGGCGGGCGGCGAGCGCGCGCACGAAGGAGGTGAGCGCCCCGCGGTCGCGGGCGCCGTCGTTCTCGAGATCGAGGTTGAGCCCCGCGTAGGAGGGCCCCGCGGCGAGCGCGACCAGTTGCGCGAGCGTGCGCGCGCGTAGGGCTGGCTGGGTGAGCAGACGGTGCACGACAGCGCCGTCCTGGCAGCTGTAGCGGGGCTCCTCGACGAGCTGGTGCGCGATGGCGTAGGCGTCGACCGCAGGGTTGGGGACACCCACGACAGCCCCGCTGGGGAGCGCGCATTCGAAGTAAGTGGGGTAGACCACGCCGATCGCCCCGACGTGAGCCTGCAGGTCGGCGAAGGAGTCCGGCGCGCTCGCCAGCAGAAAGGCCTGCAGGGGTGAGGGGGAAGGGTTTTGATTGGCCTTCCCCCCTTCGGGGGCGGCCCGAGGGGCATCGGAGTGCGGGCGGCCCGCCCATGCGGGTGGTGCTGCCACGGCGAGCGCCGGCACGGCGGCAGAGACCGCGAGCGTTCGTACGATACGACGGAGGATCTCCACAACCGAAGAGTTTGCGGGACGAGCTGCGGGCCCGCCTCAGCCCCCCAGCTGTGGCAGTTCCCAGATGCTCTGGTCCTCGGAGCCCAGGTGCCACAGGCCGATGCCGAGGCCGAGCGATTCGGCGAGCTGGGCGCGCACGGCGACCGACTGCTGGTCGGTGTACCAGACGGAGTGAGGCACGCCGCTGGCGTCGGTGTAGGAGAAGTGGGGTTCGGCGGCGACCGGTTCCCATTCGGGCGTGGCCCCGACCTCGCTCTCCAAGGCGGTGACGTTGTCGAACTCCAGCGGGGTGCCAGGATTGGCAGCGCCGCCTCCGTTGGGCCAGTCGATCCCGTACATCGGCTGGCCGAGCACGAACTTGCTCCTGTTGGGCATCGTGGCGGTGTAGTCGGCGACCTTCGTGAACCACGCGAGTTCGGCCATCCCCCCGGGCGTGGAGGTCGTCCAGTGCAGACCCCAGTCGAGCACGAAGACGTAGTCGGAGGGCACCGATAGCGCGGCGTCGTTGTACATCGCGGCGCGCCCGGACATGATGTTGTAGTACTTGGCGGTGACCACCGTGGAGAGTTTGTCGCCCTGGGCGTGCAGACGCGCGGCGAGCGCGGTGATCCACGCGGTGAACGGTTCGCGCTCAGCCGGGGGGGCGCCCTCGAAGTCGATCTGGACGCCCTGGAAGCCGTCTTCTGAGCAGAGCGCGGCGAGCTTGCCGATCATCGCTTCCCCGGCGGCGGGTTCGTTGAGGATCTGGTCCTCGTCTTCGGGGTTCTGGCAGTTCAGGCGCGGCATCACCGCGACCTGGCGCGCGCGCGCCCAGTCGGTGACGAGCGGCCAGTTGCTGCCGGCGATGGTGCCCCCGGGGCCACAGGTGAAGTACGTGGGGTACACCACTCCGATCTGCTGGTAGTGGGCCTCGAGGTCGAAGAAGCTCTGGTCGGTGGACGCGAGCAGGAACGCCTGGACGTTGCCGTGCGTGGGCGGGGGGTCGGAGGTTTCGATGCTCAGCGGCGTCGTGGGCGCGCTGATCGCCCCGAGCGAGTCCACGGCGACGACGGTGATCTGGTAGCTGGTGGAGGGCGCGAGGTCGGCGAGCGTCATCCCCGTGGTGGAGGTCTGCCCGACGGGGACTTCGTTGCGAAAGACGCGGTAGCCGACGATGGTGCCGCTGACGGGCGTCGAAGGCGACCAGGCGAGCGTGACGGAGCTGGCGGTGACTTCGGTGGCCGCGAGGCCGGTCGGCGTGGAGGGCGGAGTGTGGGTGGTGAACACCGCCACTTCGGGGGCGGGGGCGGAGAGGTAGCCGTAGGAGTCCAGCGCGCGCACGGTGAACGTGTAGTGGCGCTCGGAGGCGAGCGTGACGGTTGTGGTCAGTCCGTTGACGACACGCTCGGGGACGCCGTTCTCGTACAGCAGGTACCCCACCAGGCTGCCGCTGTTGGCGGCGCCGGCCTGCCAGACGAGCGTCGCGGAGGTGTCGGTGACGCGCGACGCGGAGATCACCGCGGGGCCCTGGGGCGGGACGTGAGTGGTGGTCAGGCGCAGTGGCTGGGTACGCGGGCTTTCGCGGTGCGCGGCGTTGACGGCGGCGACCTGCACCAGGTACGTGCGGATCGCCGAGAGGTGGGTGAGGCGCATCGAGTCCGTGGTGCTCTGGCCGACCAGGGCCCCGTCGCGGTAGACGCGGTAGCCGACGATCCGCGCGGAGCCCGGCCGGCTGGGCAGCCACGAGACGGTCGCGCCGGCTTCGCTCACTTCGGAGACGCTCACCCGGTCGGGCGTGGAGGGGGGCGTGTTGCCCGCCGCCGCACGGGGACGCGCGGCGCGCGGGGAGCCCGAGCCGGCTGCGATCTTCAACGCCCTGCTCGGCGGCCCTACGCGCCCGCGGGTGTCCACCGCGGCGACCGTGATCGTGTGAGCGCGCCCGGCGTTCAGCTTGAGCGCGTAGACGCGCCCGCTGGTCTGCCCAACAACCGCGCCGTCGCGCACGATCCGGTAGCTGGCGACGGGCGCGTCGCCACGGGCCGCACGGCCCCACCCGATGCGCACGCCGGTCGTGGTGTAGGCGAGCACGCGCAGCCTCCGCACGCGCCCGGGGGGGCGCAGGCGCAGCGCGCTGTGGAGGCTGGCGGCGCAGACTCGCGGGGTCCGGGCGTAGCGGGCCTGCACGGTGAACGTGGTGGGTCGGCCGGGTACCACGGGGAGCACCATCGCGGTGCGCGCGGTCTGCCCGACGGTACGCCCGGAGCGCAGCACCCGGTAGGCGACCCCGCCCGCGGGAGCGGCGGCGGGCGCCCGCCAGCTGAGCCGCACGCGCGTGCCGGCAAGACGCGTGAGGCGCACCGCGCGCGGCACCCGCCCGGCACAGGCCGTGACGCTCGCGGGGGGGCGGCCGTGCGAGGAGGAGCGCGCGACCGGACCCTGCGCGAGCGGGCCGGGAGCAGCCAGTGGACCAGGAGCGACTGGGGCCCGGTCGAGTAAGGCGGGAGCAGGTTGGCCCGGCACGACCACGCCGGGGGCGAGAGGGCCAGGAGCGACCGGACCCGGCGCAGCAAGCGAGACCGCGGCAACAGCCGCAATCAACACACCGCTCACGGCGCGCCTCCCTCCGGTTCACCTGTGATCAGGACGATTGGCGCGTAGGCCTTTTCTTCGCGCGTCTCGTGTTCGGCGAGCACCGACACGCCGACCTGCGGGGTGAGCGGACCTGCGACAGGCGCGAAGACGTCGCGCTCCAAGCGCGAGGCGCCGGGCGGGTAGCGCGCGGGTTCGTAGGGCGCGCGGTGTACGGGACGCTGCGCCGGCACGACCATCCGCTCCAGGCGCAGCACGAGCGTGGCCGGCGCGCGTGCGAGCGAGGGTGCGAGCAGCACCACGGGCAACAGCGAGGCGGGCAGCAGCAGCGCCGCGAGCGCGCGCCGGAGCGAGAGCCGGTGAACCGTGGGCTGCACCTAGCCCCCCTCTCCCCCGGCGCCGAGGCCGGCGGTCGCGGGTCGCGTACCCCACGCGGCGGTGCGGCAGGTGGCGATCGCGTAGTAGGTCTGCCACAGCATGATGCCGAGGTAGAAGAACACGAACAGGATCCCGTACAGCCACAGGACGTTGTAGCGGTCCTGGAAGAGCAGGAAGTAGAACGAGTACACGAGCGCGAGCGCGTAGATCCCGGCGAGGTAGGTGAGCGGTAGCACCCCGTGGTGGGTGAGCGGCCCCCACACAAGCGAGTGCACCGCGGCGACGGGCGCGAGCAGCGGCAGCAAGATACTCATGTAGGTGAAGCCCGCGGCGACGGGGTGCTTGCGCCAGATGAACCTGGCGACGAGCAGCGACTCGCGCGTCCACGAGCGCTTCCAGCGGGTCTGCTGCTTGATGAACGCGCGGAACGTGGTCGGCACGATCGTGTGCGAGACGGCCTGCTTTTCATAGAGGATGCGCCAGTCGCGCAGCACGCAGTTGGTCAGCGAACGGTCGTCGCCGAAGGTTGACTCAACGCCGAGGAACGTCTGGTTCTCCCACCACTCAAGGCGTGGCAGGATCGCGGCGCGGCGGTAGGCCGAGAAGCAGCCCGAGCAGCACGTGACTGCGCCGAACACCGATTCTGCGGCCTTGACGACGCGGAAGGCGACGAAGTAGCGCACGGCCTGCATGCGGGTGATCCACGTGTCGCGCACGTTGAGCACGTTGGCGTGCCCGCAGACGGCCCCCACGCGGGGGTCGGCGAGCGGCTGCACGAGCTGTTTGAGCGCGTCGGGCTCCACCGAGGAGTCGGAGTCGACGAACACGATCACCTCAGCAGAGGTGGCACGGATGCCGGCCGCCATCGCGGCGCGCTTGCCGCGGTTCTCCGGGAAGTCGATCACGCGCACGCGCCCGCGCGACTCGGTGGCGACGCGCTGCATCTCCGCCAGCGTGTCGTCGGTAGAGCCGTCGTTGACGGCCACGAGCTCGAGCTTCTCGCGGGGGTAGTCAAGCGCCAGCAGCGAGCGCAGTGAGTGGGCGATCGCCTCCTGCTCGTTGAAGCCGGGCATCACGATCGCGATGTGCGGCTCCACCCCGGCGTCCGGCCGGCTGCGGTAGAAGAGGCTGAACAGGAAGCGCGAGACGATATAGCAGGCGACCGTGACTGAGTACACGCCGAAGAACACGTTGGAGAACAGCAGCCCGGCGAACGCCGCCTTGTAGGCCATCACGGCGGCGAGCAGCAGCACCAGATAGAGGCCGGCCAGCGCCTTGAAGATGCGGTGGGTCGTGATGGGGCGGTGGGACATCGGCTAAGGCGTGAAGCGCTTGCGTCCGGCGGAGTGCTGGCGGTAGGTGCAGTCGAGCACCGCCGGGCAGTGCTCCAGCCAGTCGTAGTCGTGGCCGGGGTGCAGCGTGGTGAGGATCGCGAGGTCGTAGCTCTCGGGGTCAAGGACAGGGCCGCCGACCGGGCGCTTGAGCCGGCGACTCTCGCTCGCCGCGTCCGCCGCGCCGGCCATGACCGCAGCCGGGGCGGCCACCCCGCGCGAGCGCACGCCGTCGACCTCGAGGCTGGGGACGAGCGGGTCGTGGTAGTCGACCCGGGCGCCCTCGGCTCGCAGGCGGGCGATGATCTCCAGGGCGGGCGCCTCGCGGGTGTCGGCGACGCCGGGCTTGTAGGAGGCGCCGACCACCAGCACGCGTGCGTGCGGCAGCGGCTGTCCCAGCTGCACGAGCACTTCGTGGGCGCGCCACGCGACGTGGCGGGGGCGGCCGGAGACCTTGCGCAGCGCCTCCTCGGCGACCGTGGCGGGGCGGCCGCGTTCGCGCAGGTCGGTGAGCAGGTAGTAGGGGTCCACGGCGATGCAGTGCCCCCCCACGCCGGCGGAGGGGTAGTGGGGCATAAAGCCGTAGGGCTTGGTGGCAGCGCCCTCGGTGACCTCGATCGCGTCGAGGCCGTGCGTGCCGCACGCTTCGGCGAGCTCGAAGGCGAGCGCGATGTTGACCGCGCGGAAGGTGTTCTCGTACAGCTTCACGAGCTCCGCGGCCTCGGGGGAGGAGACGTGGTGCAGGCGCTTGCACGTGTGGCGCAGCACGGCAGCGGCACGCGCGCCGCACTCCTCGCTCACGCCGCCCAACACCCGCGGGGTCTGCAGCTGCTCGTGCGCGCTGACGCCGGGGTCGATGCGCTCGGGGGCGAACGCGACGAACACGTCCTCCCCGACGCGCAGGCCGCGCTCGCCGAGCGGCTCGGCGAGCAGCTCGCGGGTGGTGCCGACGTAGGTGGTCGAGGTCAGCACGAGCGTCTGGCCGGGGCGGGCGTGGCGCACGACGGAGGCGCACGCCTCGCGCAGGATCCGCGGGTCGGGCGCCAGCCGCTCGTCGACGGGGGTGGGCACGCAGATCAGCACCAGGTCGGCAGCGTCGAGCGCCTTGACGCGGTTGGTGAGCACGAACCCGTCGCTGGCCAGGTGGCGACGCAGGTCGCGCTGCTCGCTCTCCAGCAGCTCGGCGTCGCCGCTGCGGATGGCGCTCAGACGGGGGCCGGAGACGTCGATCCCGACGATCCGGCAGCCGGCGTTGCGCAGCGCGATCGCGGTGGGCAGACCGACGTAGCCGAGGCCGACGACGGCGACCACCGTGTGCCCGGCCCGCTTGGAGCGGTTTACGGCAGCGCGGCGGCGGGTAGACCGTGGGGGAGCTTTCAGAGCGGTGGGCTGCGGCGCGGACAGAGCGGCTGCGGACTGTGGCATCAGGGGTCCTCTCCTGGCTAGAGGGCTGGGTAGTGGCCGTGCAGAATGGCCGCTTGCAGGCGCGGTTTCACGGCCGCTGGACGAGTGGTTGAGCGAAGTCCCAAAGAGTCATACGGGTGTGTCGTCCGGAAGGGACGACAGGGCTGCCCGTTGTGGGCCGAGAACAACCAGGCAACCGCCGCCGCTCTCGTTCTCCCATGCGAACCTCATGAGAGAGCGGTAACGAGGCCGGTAGCATCGGGGTATGCGTGATTTCCGGCAGGCGATCTCGACCCGAGTCGTCGTCTACGACGGCGGCATGGGCGCGACCCTGGAGCAGTTCGAGCTGACCGCCGAGGACTACGGCGGCCTGCAGGGCAAGTGCCACGAGGCGCTCGTACTGCACCGCCCCGACGTGATCGAAGGGGTACACGCCTCGATGCTCGACGCGGGCGCGGAGGTGGTCGAGACAGACACGTTCCAGGCCTCGCGGCTGAAGCTCGGCGAGTGGGGCCTGGCCGACTACACCGTCGAGATCAACACGAAGGCCGCAGAACTCGCGCGCAAGGCCGCCGGCGAGCACCGCTTCGTCGCCGGCTCGATCGGGCCGACCGGCTACCTACCAGCCTCCGAGGACCCGACGCTCGGGCAGATCCGCTTCGGCGAGCTGGTGGAGGTCTTCACCGAGCAGGCCGAGGGGCTGATCGACGGCGGCGCGGACCTCATCATCATCGAGACCGCGCAGGACATCCTCGAGGTCAAGGCCGCCGTGTTCGGCGCGCGCGCCGCGTTCAAGTCCACCGGGCGCACGCTGCCGGTGCACACCTCCGTGTCGCTGCTGCCCAACGGCGGCAAGATGCTGCTGGGGACCGACATCTCGGCGGTACTGACCACGCTGGAGGCGCTGCGGGTCGACGTGATCGGCCTGAACTGCTCCACCGGCCCGGAGGACATGCGTGACGCGATCCGCTTCCTCGGCGAGCACTGCCCGGTGCCGGTCGCGTGCATCCCCAACGCTGGCCTGCCGCTGCAGGGCCCCGACGGCGAGACGATCTTCCCCGAGCAGCCCGAGCCGCTGGCGGAGGCGCTGAAGGAGTTCGTCGAGCGCTACGGCGTGGGGATCGTCGGCGGCTGCTGCGGCACGACGCCCGAGCACGTCGCCGCGATCGTGGAGCGGGTCGGACGGACGCCGAGCCGTCCAGAGGGACGCCCCGTGGGCCCCCGCCCCGCCCCCCGTCCTCCCCACCTTTCCTCGATGATTGCCGCGACCCCGCTGGCCCAGGAGCCGGCGCCGACGATGGTCGGCGAGCGCGTCAACTCGCAGGGCTCGCGTAAGGCCAAGGAGCTGCTGCTCGCCGAGGACTACGACGGGCTCGTGCAGATCGCCGAGGACCAGGTCACCGGCGGCGCCCACGTGCTGGACCTGTGCGTGGCACTGACCGAGCGCTCCGACGAGGACGAACAGATGCGCCTGGTGGCCAAGAAGGTCTCGCTGACCCAGCCCGCGCCAATCCAGGTGGACTCCACCGAGCCGGAGGTGATCGAACGCGCACTCGAGCAGATCCCCGGCCGGGCGATCGTCAACTCGGTCAACCTCGAGGCCGGCCGCGCCAAGCTGGACCGCGTGGTGCCGGTGGCACTCGCGCACGGGGCGGCGCTGATCGCACTGACGATCGACGAGGTCGGGATGGCCAAGACGGCAGAGCGCAAGGTCGAGGTCGCCAAGCGCATCCACGAACTGTGCTGCGAGGAGCACGGCCTGGACCCGCAGCTACTGATCTTCGACTGCCTGACGTTCACGCTGACGACCGGCGATGAGGAGTGGCGCCCGTCGGCGGTGGAGACGATCGCAGGCATCAAAGCGATCAAGGCGGCGATCCCACAGGTGAAGACCTCGCTGGGGGTCTCGAACGTCTCCTTCGGCGTTGGGTCCCGCGCGCGCGCGGTGCTCAACTCGGTGTTCCTGCACCACTGCGTGGGCGCAGGCCTCGACCTCGCGATGGTCAACCCCAACCACATCACCCCCTACGGGGAGATCCCCGACGTCGAGCGCGAACTGGCCGACGACCTGGTGTTCAACCGCCGCGAGGACGCACTGGAGCGCTTCATCGCGCACTTCGAGTCGAAGGGCGAGGACGACAGCGCCGCCCAGGGCGCCGCGGACCCCACCGAGGGGATGGAGCCCGAGGAAGCGTTGCACTTCCACATCCTGCGCCGCCGCAAGGAGGGCGTCGAGGCGTGGATCGACCGCTCGGTGGAGAAGATCGGCGCAGTCCCCACGCTCAACGAGGTGCTGCTGCCCGCAATGAAAGAGGTCGGCGACAAATTCGGCGCGGGCGAGCTGATCCTGCCGTTCGTGCTGCAGTCCGCGGAAGTGATGAAGCGAGCGGTCGCGCAGCTGGAGAAATACCTAGACCGGATCGAGGGCTACACGAAGGGCACGGTGGTGCTCGCGACCGTGTTCGGCGACGTGCACGACATCGGCAAGTCGCTGGTCAACACAATCCTTACGAACAACGGCTACACGGTGGTGGACCTCGGCAAGCAGGTCCCGATCCAGACGATCGTGGACGCCGCACAGGAGCACGAGGCGACCGCGATCGGCCTCTCGGCGCTGCTGGTCTCGACCTCCAAGCAGATGCCGGCGTGCATCGCCGAGCTGCACGCCAAGGGCCTTCAGTTCCCCGTGCTGATCGGCGGGGCGGCGATCAACCGCGCGTTCGGCTACCGCGCGCTGTACCCCGGCGGCAAAGAATCCGAGGAGGTGTACGAGCCGGGTGTCTTCTACTGCAAGGACGCCTTCGAGGGTCTCGCGGTGATGGACCAGCTGGTCGACACCGACGCGCACGAGGCGCTGCTCGAGAAGCTGCGCGCGGGCGCCACGGAGTTCCGCGCCAAGGGCGAGCAGCCGGTCGAGGAGCTCAACTTCGCCGACGACTCCGTGCGCTCGGCCGCGCGCACCGACGTACCGATCCCGGAACCTCCGTACTGGGGCGTCAGGGAGATCCCAGTCAGCCTCGACGAGGTCTACAGCCACCTCGACACGCACGTGCTGTTCAAGCTGCACTGGGGCGGGCGCAAAGTAAAGGGCGAGGCGTGGCGCGAGCTGGTGGACGAGAACTTCCGCCCGCGCCTGGAGCGGATGTGGCGCGAGCAGACCTACCTGCACCCGCGCGCACTGCTGGGCTTCTTCCCCTGCTACAGCAAGGGCAACGAGATCGTGGTGCTCGACCCCGAGGACCGCACGACTGAGCTCACGCGCTTCGTGTGCCCGCGCCAGCCGAAGGGCGCCCGCCTCTGCCTGGCCGACTTCTTCCGCCCGGCAGCCGAGGACGGCTCGCCACCAGCCGAGCTCGACGTGATCGCGGTGCAGGCGGTGACCGTGGGCTCGGAGGTCACCGAGCTGATGGCGAAGCTCGAGTCCGACGGCGAGTACGCCGAGCAGCTGTACGTGCACGGCCTCGGCGTGCAGACCGCGGAGGGACTCGCGGAGTGGCTGCACCACGAGGCCCGCGCGATGCTCGGCATCCCCGCCGCGCAGGGCCGGCGCTACTCGTGGGGCTACCCAGCGGTGCCCGAGCAGTCAGAGCACCTGAAGGTCGAGCGGCTGCTGGGCCTCTCCGACGTCGGCATGCGCATCACCGACGGCTACGCCCCCGAACCCGAGCAGTCCACACTCGCGCTCGTGGCCCACCACCCGCAGGCGATCTACTTCGGCACCCGCCAGGGCCGCCTGCTCGAGAACGGCTCCCCCGACGACCTGATCAAGGGCTCCCCTCGGGACCCCTCGCTGTTCGGCGCCGGTGAGGGCTCCCCCGAGCTGGGCGACGAGGACCCACCGGATGGCGCGGTCGAGTCGGAGGACGAACCCGCTATGGCTTAGAGAGCCGTGGACACGGCGCTGGCCGATCTTCCGATCGGTCTGCGTCCTCGGTCGCTCGTGTGCCAAAGCAAACTTCGCTCACTGCGTCCTTGCTCCGCTTGGTCCACGACCCTCTAAGGGGGTCGTGGGTGCAACTACGCCCGCGACGCGACCCCGCCTCCCCCCGGCAGCGGCGCCAGGCGGACTGGCGTGGCGTGCAAAGTGCGCAGCCGGACATCCTTCCAGGAGAGGCCCTCCTTGACGAGCGCCGGCGTGCCCATGATCACGGCAGTGGCGACCTCGACGGCCTGGAGGATGATGCCGTAGGCGACGGCGTCGGGGGTGGAGACGTGGTAGGCGCCGGCGAGCACGGCCACGCAGGCAGCCTGGAAGACGCCGACGTTGGCCGGTGTGGCCGGCACGACCGCTGTGACGTTGACGGCGAACAGCACGCCCGCGGCGCCCGCGAAGCCGACGCGGTGGTCGAGGCCGAGCGCCATCAGCAACAGCCAACAGGAGGCGCACTGCAGTGCCCAGGCGGAGAGCTGCACTGTCGTGGCCACCGCTGCGCGGCGGGGTTGGCGAAAGACGCGCAGGCCCTCGCGCACGCGCAGCAGCGAGCGGCGCAAGCCGAGCACCAAGGCGTGCAGTCGCGCGAAGCGAGAGATCGCCGAGCGGGGCAGCAACACGGGGGCGAGCAGCACGGCCGCCAGTGCGGCGATGGGTACGAGCGCGGCCACGGCCAGCGCCCCGTCGTGGCCGTGCAGGAGCGGCACGCCGGAGAGCATCGCCGCCCCGAGCAGGACGAGCGCGAGCAGGTTCAAGAGCGTCTGGGAGACCATCGTGCCGAGCACGACCGGCAGCGTCTCGCGGGGGCGGCCGATGCGCCGGGCGACGATCAGCGCGCGCGAGGGCTCCCCCAGGCGGGCGGGCAGGGTGGCGGACATCAGCACCCCGATGAAGGTGCCCTGCAGCGCGTCGCGCCGCCGCGCCGGGCGCCACGTGGGGGCCGCCGAGAGGATCGCGTACCAGGCGAGTCCGCGCACGACCATCGAGACGCACATCAGCGCGAGGCCGGCAGCCACCAGCCCGGGGCTGGAGGCGACGAGACTGGCGAGCACGCGGCCCACCCCGATCCGCGAGAGCGCGTCCAGCGCCAGCGCCAGGCCCGCGAGCGAGGCGAGCGCGAGCGCGCCGCGGCGGACCGTTCGCAGCGCGCGGCGCGGCGCGGCCAGCGCGAGCTCGGGCTCGAGGCTCGGCAGACGCTGGGCGCGCACGCGGGGCAGCAGGTCGGCGGGCGCGACGCCAAGCCGTACCGCCGCGCGGGTGCTGCGGGTGGGGGCCGATTTCACAACGAGCGCCTGCTCGTAGACCTCGAGCACCTCAGCGGCGACGTGGGGCCAGGCGAAGCGCTCCGCGCGCTCGCGCGCCGCCGCCGCCATCCCCGCGCGGCGCGCGGGGTCGAGCGCCAACACTCGCAGCGCCTCCGCGAGCGCGCGCGCCTCGCCGCGGGGGGTGAGCAGGCCGTCGCGGCCGTCGCGCACCACGTCGCGGTAGCCGGCGATGTCCGAGGCCACCACGGGCGTGCCCGCGGCGAACGCCTCGGTGAGCACCATCCCGAAGCTCTCGCCGCCGAGCGAGGGCGCGCACAGCACGTCGGCGCGCGCGAGCTCGGCCGTCTTCTCCTCCTCGGAGACCTTGCCCAGCGAGCGCACGCCGCGGTCGTCCAGCAGCAGCGGCGCGATCTCCTCCGGGGCGGGCCCGAGCAGGGTGAGCGTGGCGGGCACGTGCTCGCGCAGCGCCTCGAAGGCGCGCAGCAGCACGGGCAGCCCCTTGCGCTCGACGGCCTGGCCGATAAAGAGGATGCGCAGGCCCTCGCCCTCACCCGCGCGCTCGGGGGCCTCGCCACCGACCTCGTCGAGGTGCACCCCGTTGGGCACGATCCGGTAGCGCCCCCCGAAGAAGCGCCGCGCGGTCCACGCGGCGGCCTCGGAGACCGCGATGCGGGCGTGCAGCCGGTTCATGCGCCGCCGCGCCCCGAGCGCTACCCCGATCCCGTTGGTGAGCGTGTTCTCGGAGTAGCTGTGGAAGGTGCCCACAAGCGGGAGGGCCCCGGCGCAGCCGGGCGCGTACCAGCCGACCAGGGGCACGACGGGCTCGTGGACGTGCACGAGGTCGTACTCCCCGCCGCGCAGCTCTCGCGCCAGGGCCACCAACGAGTCCGGCGTGGCCGCGAGGTTGGAGACCGCCCCGTTGGCGGGGAACCCCATGGAGCGCCCGAGCGCCACGAAGCCCTCCGGCGGAGTGCAGCGTTGCGGGCGCGCCCCGCGGTGCATCCTGCGCGCGAGCGCGTCGTCGGGGTCGAAGGGCGCGAGGATGCGCGCCTCGTGACCAGCCGCCTGGAGCTCATGGGAGAGGGCCTCGATGTGGCGCGTGACTCCCCCCGGGTACGTCCACGAGTAGGGCGAGACGAGCGCGATCCGCACGCTTGAACTTTAGCCCCTTCGGTCTCCCCTTGTCCGACACGCCCGGAGCACCGGTGTCGGTCTCCGCCGGCGAGCTCGGCCATCCGGTCTCCACCCGCGGCATCGGCCGGTCCCGTCGGCCGGCGGGAGGGGGAGTGTCGAGGGCCAGTAGCCTGTGAGGCGTGAGCGAGCGCCACTTCGTTAAGTACACGTTCCTGAAGCTCGACCCGGCGTGGCGGCGACGGGACTCCGAACAGCGCGCACAGGACAAGCGAGAGTTCGCGGCGGCGTGCGAGGACTTCGCCGACGGGCACCTGCTGCAGTCCTTCTCGCTGGTGGGCACCCGCGGCGACGCGGAGTTGCTGCTGATCGCCGAGGCCGAGAACCTCGATCGCATCCACGAGTTCCACGTGGTGCTGGCGCAGAGCGGGCTGATGAAGTGGGCGCACACCCCCTACTCGTTCCTGGGGATGCGCAAGAGCTCGGAGTACTCCGAAGACGTGCGCACCACCCCACGGGGCTTCCGCGGCCGGTACGTGTTCGTCTACCCGTTCGTGAAGTCACGTGAGTGGTACGCCCTGCCCGCGGAGGAGCGGTGGCGGATCATGCAGGGGCACATCGCGGTGGGGCGCGAGTACCCGGGGGTGGACAACCACACGACCTACTCCTTCGGCCTCGACGACCAGGAGTTCGTGGTGGCGTTCGACACCGACGACGTGGGCACGTTCCTGGATCTCGTGCAGCGCCTGCGTACGACGGAGGCCTCCCGCTACACGGTCAGGGACACACCGAGCTTCACCTGCCTTGCCGCCTCGCTGGGCCGCGCGCTGAACGCGCTCGACGGCGAGCCGGTCGCGCTCGAGACGACGGCGCTGCCCTCTGCCTAAGGGGCTGGCACACCTGCGCCGGGCGGACCCGGTGCTCGCCGGCGTCATCGAGGCGGTCGGCCCCAAGCTGGGCGACCCCCGCGCCGGGCGCCCCACCGACCACTACGGGGCGCTCGTGCGCGCGATCGTGGGCCAGCAGCTCTCCACGAAGGCGGCCCGCTCGATCTACGCGCGCCTGACCGAGCGCTTCGACGGGCAGACCCCGACACCGGAGCAGGTGCTCGCGGACGAGCCCGAAGCGCTGCGCGCCGCCGCGGGGCTCTCGCGCGCGAAGGTCGGGTACCTGCGCTCGCTGGCCGAACACGTACTCTCCGGCGAACTGGAGCTCGAGCGCCTCGACGAGCTGGACGACGAGACGGTGATCGCCGAGCTCGTGGCGGTCAAGGGCCTGGGCGTGTGGACGGCGCACATGTTCCTGATGTTCCACCTCGAGCGCCCCGACGTGCTGCCGGTCGGCGACCTCGGCATCCGCCGCGCGATCGAGCGCGCCTATGGGCTGGACGCCCTCCCCGACGCCCCCGAGATGGAGCGGATCGCGCAGCCGTGGCGCCCGCACCGCACGCTAGCGTGCCGCTACCTGTGGCGCTCGTTGGACGCCCGTTGACGCTGCGCGCTGCGGCGTCCTCGGTCGCTCGCGTGCTGAGCACGCTTCGCTCCCTGCGTCCTTGCATCGCTTGGTCAACGAACGTCCAACCGGGCTGGTTGGTTTAGATGGCTGAAACGTGCTCCTCCTCAGAACAGGCTGAGGTGGCCGGTGGAGATCTTGAAGCCGTGGCCCGCCCCGTTCGTGCAGCGAACCGAGGACGCGGACAAACCACAAGCGATGCCGTAGCGCCGCCAGGTCGAGCCCGGCGCGAGTGTCACGAAGCTCGCACTCGAGACGAGGTCGTCCTGGCTCTCGTCGACGAGCTTGGCGCGACCGGCGTGCCCCTGCCCGAGCTGCACGAAGGGGTCACCGAAGCCGTGCGCGGGCTTGGGAATGCCCGCCGCCGAGCACTGCAAGCCCGGGTAGTCGCCGTTGAGCGGGGCGCCTGTACCGGGATCGAGCTCCGTCCCGGGAACCGAGGCGACGACGCCGCACACCACGTCCGTGGTCTTTGTCAGGAAGTTGACCGCGTGCGAGGAGGCCTCGGCAGTGGTCGGCAGAGCCACCAGCGCGACGGCCGCGGCGAAGGCAGAACGCCTCATCCGAACAACGACCTACCTAAACAGCCGATACCTGCTCCTCCTCGGCCACGCGGAAGGACGAGCCGCAGCCGCACGCGGCGACGACGTTGGGGTTGTTGACCTTGAAGCCAGCCCCCTGGAGGCTCTCCTCGTAGTCGATCTCCGAGCCGACCACGTACTGGAGGGAGGCGCGGTCGACCAGGAGCTTCAGGCCGTGGCTCTCGAAGACGGCGTCGGACTCGCGCTGCTCGTCGAAGGCGAGCTGGTACTGGAAGCCCGAGCAGCCGCCACCGCGCACCCCGACGCGCAGCCCCGCGAGAGCCACGTCGCCACTCTGGCCCGTGAGGAACTCGCGCACCTTCTCGGCTCCCTTGTCGGTGAACGCAACCATTGCTATCCAAAGTATAGCGCCGCGCCGACAGCGGCTATCCTTGGGTGAGTGCCCACCACCGAGGACATCAAGCAGCGCATCGAGGCCGCGATCCCGGGCGCCCGCGCCGAGGTCAGCGGCGGCAACGACCACTTCAAGGCGACCGTCACCGCCGAGGCGTTCGCGGGGCGCAGTCGCATCGAGCAGCACCGCCTCGTCTACGCAGTCTTCGGCGAAGAGCTCGGCGGGGCGATACACGCGCTGTCGTTGAAGACCCACGTCAACTGAGCCGCCTGGACCCCCCACACCGGACCCCGACCACCCCGCACCAGACACCGACCACCCCGCCCACGCCGAACCGCCACAATCCCCACCCCGCGAGAACCAGAACCAGGAGCCTCACGTGTCAGCAAACCAGACGCTTCCCACAGACCAGACGCTGCCCATGGCCAGCAGCGACCCCGCGACCCAGGCCCCCCCGGCCGGGAGCGAGCCCAACCCGATCCGCGAGGCGATCGAGCAGGCGATCACGGAGAACCCCGTGATCCTCTTCATGAAGGGCTCCCCCGACGCGCCCGCGTGCGGCTTCTCGCGGCGCACCGTCACGGCCCTGCAGGAGCTCGACGTGGCCTTCGCCGCCGTGGACGTGCTGCCCGACCCCCGCATCCGCCAGGAGCTCTCGGCGATCTCCAACTGGCCGACGATCCCGCAGCTGTTCGTCGACGGCGAGCTGGTCGGCGGGTGCGACATCGTGACCGAGATGTACGAGTCCGGCGAGCTCGCGGAGCTTTTCGGCCCACCCCGGTAGGCCAGAGCGCCGCAACCCACCGAGGGCGGGGCATCCAGCGACCCCACCGAGGGCGGGCGTTGCTAGGGTGCTCGCCCCATGCCCTCCGTAGCGGTCGTCACCGACTCCACCCACTACCTCCCCCGCGCACTCGCCGACAGCGAAGGCGTGCACCAGGTGAGCCTGTACGTGGGGTGGGGCGACGAACGCCGGCGGGAGACCGAGGAGGAGAGCTTCGACGCCTTCTACGAGCGCCTGGGCTCCGACCCGCGGCTGCCCACCACCTCCCAGCCCTCGATCGGAGACTTCCTCGCGGTGTGGGAGCCGCTCCTCCAGGCCGGGCAGGACGTGGTGTCCGTGCACCTCTCGAGCGGCATCTCCGGCACCTGCGAGGCGGCCCGCCAGGCCCGCGGCGTGCTCGCCGAGCGCGGCCTGGCCGAGCGCGTGGAGGTGCTCGACGGGGAGACCGCCTGCGGGGGCCTCGGAATGCTCGTGCTCGCGGCTGCCGCGGCAGCGCGCGGGGGAGCGGACAAAGACGGGGTCGTGGCCCGCGTGCGCGAGGCGCGCGAGGCGCTGCGCATCTGGTTCTGCATCGACACCCTGGAGTACCTGCGCCGCGGGGGTCGCGTCGGCAAGGCGCAGGCGTGGATCGGGGGCACGCTGCGGATCAAGCCGATCCTCACGCTGGGGTACGAGATCACGCCCGTCGAGCGCGTGCGCACCGCGGGGCGCGCGTTCGAGCGGATGGTGCAGTACCTCCACGAGCTGCACGAGGCGGGCTCCGACGCGTGGGTGGTACAGCACATCCAGGCCACCGAGCAGGCCCAACGCCTGATCTCCCGCGGACGCGAGATCTACGGCTCCGAGCCGCTGTTCGTCTCCGAAGTCGGACCCGTGATCGGAACCTACGTCGGGCCGGGCCTGGTCGGCGTCGGCGGGCTCCCCCGCGCGCTGGTGGCCTGAGCGACTGCGCTCAGCGGCGTCGGCGTCGGCGGCTGCGCATGCCGAGCGCGAGACCCACCACGGCGGCGCCGATCAAAAGCTCGCGTTTGTGGCGCTCCACGTGGCCGCGCCAGTCGGTGAGCCGCGTCACCTCGCCGTGCAGGCGCTCCATCGAGACCGCGAGCTCCGCGCGGTTGGCCTCGATCGAGCTGCGGATCTCTGCAGGGGAACGCTGCGCCATCAGGACCCCCCGCCGTCGGAGGGGACACGGTAGATGCCCGAGCTGGCCGCGGGGCTCGAGCCCGCCGCGCGCGCCGCACCAGCTGCGCTGTACGGACTCGCGCTCGCGGCGCCGGGCGAAGCGGCACCCTGCTCGGCGTAGCTCGCACTCATCGTCTCGCGGATCAGGCGCGCCTCCTCGATCGCCTGGGTGGGCACCGGCGGGGCGCTTTTTTTGAGCGCCCGGCCGGCGAGCAGCCCGGCGAGGGCGCCGAGCACGACCAGGATGAGCGCCATCGCGAAGAAGCCCCAGAAGTACGTGAACTCGTTGCCGATCGGGAGCTCGTAGTAGAGCAGCCACGCACACCCGATCAGCACGAAGAACAGCGCGGTGAGGAAGAAGACGCCCGCGACCACCCCGACCACCGCGCCGCGCGCGAGCCGGGAGGCCTTCTCGGTGACCTCCGCCTTGGCGAGCTCGACCTCCTCGCGGACCAGCACCGCGACGCGCTCGGAGACGTCGGTGAGCGCGGTGGCGATGTTCAGAGGCGGGGTGGCCTCGGGTCCAGTGCGTTGCCCGGCGCCCGGGTCTCCGCCCGGCGCCGCGCTCACTCGGGAGGCTCCTCGTCGAACACCCGCCGCCACGCCAGGCCGGCGGTGCGCTGCACGAGGACGCTCGCGAGGGCGCCGAGGGCGGTGAGCAGGCCCGACCACAGCAGCCGCTTGACCATCTCGTTCTCGATCATCCAGAGAGTGTATTGCTCACGGTGGTCGTTTCCAAACCGCCGCACACCGTCTCGACCACAAGCCACGGGGCGCGCTCGTACTGGTCCTCCCCATCGGGGAGCAGCCCGAAGATCCAGCCGGTGAGCATCTGCTCGATCGCGCCGTAGAAGGACAGGGCTGCGAAGGGGGCGTCGATCTCGGCCTTGAACGTCCCGTCGGCCTGGGCGCCGGTGACGATCGCGGCGATCAGCTCGTACGCCTGGCGGATCTGCGCGAGGTGGGTCTGCCCGAAGGAGTTGGCCGCGCGGGTGACCTCGACGATGATGACCTTCATCAGGTCGGGGTCGTGGCGGTAGGAGTCCACGATGAACGACGCGATCTCGTGCAGCTTCTCGCGCGCGCCCAGCTCTTCCTGCGCGTCCACGGCGCGGATCGTCTCGAGCATCACGGCCCACCGCTCCAGGAAGAGCGTGTCGAGGATCTCGTCCTTGGAAGCAAAGTAGTGGTACACGAGCCCGTACGCCACCCCCGCCTCGTCGGCGATGTCCGAGACGCGGCAGGCGTGGAAGCCCTGGCGCGCGAACACCCGCACGGCGGCGTCGAGGATCATGCGACGCTTGTCGGGGCCGGCCTTGGGTCGAGCGACACTCACGCGCGCACCTCCTCCGCCCGGCCGTACACCTGCGGGCGGCGGTGGGCGAGCACCGGCAGCTGGGCGCGGATCTCCTGCTGGCGGTCCAGGTCGAGGTCGGCCGCGACGAAGCCCTCGCCGTCCCCGGCCTCCGCGAGCACGACCCCCCAGGGATCGACGATCATCGAGCGACCCCCGGAGCGGTGCCCGCCGGGGTGGGCGCCAACCTGGTTGGCGGCGAGCACGAACACCTCGTTCTCGATCGCGCGGGCGCGCACGAGCACCTCCCAGTGGTCGCGGGTGGTGGGCAGCGTGAAGGCGGAGGGCAACACGACCACGCGAGCGCCGCGCAGGGAGAGCGACCTAAACAACTCAGGGAAGCGCAGGTCGTAGCAGATCGACATCCCCAGCTCTACGCCGTCGGCAGTGGCGCTCAGAACGACCTCATCGCCGGGTTCGGTGACCGCAGACTCGCAGTAGGCGCGGCCCTCGACCTCGACGTCGAACATATGCAGCTTGCGGTACACCGCCCGTACCTCCCCGTGCGGATCGATGTGCACGGAGGTGTTGGCGAGCCTCTCCCGCCGCTCCCGCAACTCCACGATCGACCCCGCCACGAGATCGATCGCAAGCTCCTGCGCGATCGCGCGCGCCCACGAGACGGCGGGCCCGTCGAGCGTCTCGGAGCCCGCGCGCAGATCCTCGTCGGCCCCCAGAACGCTCCACTTCTCCGGGAGTACGATCAGTCGCGCCCCATCCGCCGCCGCGGCGCGCGTGAGACGGTCGGCAGCAGCCACATTCGCAGCCTTGTCGGCCGTGGAGTTGAGCTGGACCGCGGCGACTCTCAAAAGCGCACTCCCTTCCATGAGCGTCTCCCCACAGAATAGATTGACTAGTCAGTCAACGACCCCAAGCATAGCGCCGGCGGGGCCCGTGCCTCCTGCCCGTATGCCCCCGTTTCGCGGCACGCGTCCGCTCAAGCGCTGGCGCTACGTGGCTGTCTTCTGCGAGGAGCTGGCGGCGTGCGCGGCGATCGTGCGCGTCGGCCCCGCGCGCCAGAGCTTCTGGGCGGTCCTCTCGCGCGGCAAGGACCCCAGCCTGCGGGAGCGCACCCATTCGCTCATCTACCGCGGCGCCGTCGAGCTCGCGTCGGGGCGGCTGCGGGTGCGCGACGGCGGCGTGGAGCTCGACGTCGCGTTCGAGGAGGGCGCCGGCATCCAGGCGGTGTGCCCCCACGGCGAAGGCTACGTGTGGACGCGCAAGCAGGCGGGCGTCCCCGCCCACGTGACGGTGGCGCTCGACGGCGGGCGGCCCAAAGCGGTCAAGGCCCTCGCGGTCGTCGACGACACCGCGGGCTACCACGCGCGCGTGACCGAGTGGCGGTGGGCAGCCGGCGTCGGCGTGGACCCCGCGGGGACGCCGCTGGCGTTCAACCTCGTGGAGGGCGTCAACGACCCGCCCGTCGGCAGCGAGCGCGCGGTGTGGGTGGCGGGCGAGCCGCACGAGGTCGCGCCCGTCAGCTTCGCGTCCGACCTCACCACGCTCTCGGCTGCCGACGGCTCGCAGCTGCGCTTCACCGCGGAGGCCGAGCGCAGCCGACGCGAGAACCTGGTGGTGGTGCGCAGCGAGTACCGCGCGCCGTTCGGGACCTTCGCCGGCACTCTGCCCGGCGGGATCGAGCTCGCGCACGGCCTGGGTGTGGTCGAGCACCACCGCGCGCGGTGGTAGGGCGGATCACGCCCGGAACGTCGCCCCCTGCCCCACCGTGGCGGCCGGGTGGGCGGGGCCTCCAACCGCGCCGCACTCCAGCAGCGCCGCGATCTCCTCGGGGGCGTAGCCGGCGGCGACGAGGACCTGCTCGGTGTGCTCGCCCAGCGCGGGGCCGGGGAGGCGGTTGTGAGCGCCGGGGGTGCGGGTCAGCTTGACGGGGAGGCCGAGCTGGCGTACGCCGCCCGCGACGCCGGGCTGCTCGAGCTCGACGACCATCTCGCGGGCGCGCACGAGCTCGGAGTCCAGGGCCTCGTCGAGCTCGAGCACGGGCTCCAGGCAACAGTCGTGTTCGGTCGCGAACTGTTGCCACTGCGCGCGTGTGCGGGCTTTGAAGAGCTCCACGACCTGCGCGTGCGCCTCAGAGCCCGGGGCTTCGAACTGGCGCTCGACGAGGTCCTCGCGCCCGACGCCCCGGCACCACGCCTGCCAGAACTTGGGCTCCAGCGCGCCGAGCGTGACCCAGCCGTCGGCGCAGGCGTAGGGGCGGTAGCAGACCAGCGAGCCTGCGAGCGGGAGGCCGCCGCGGCGGGGGGCGACGCCGTCGGCGAAGTACGCGCCGGCGACCATCGCCAGCCACGAGAGCGCGCCGTCGGCCATCGAGACGTCCACCACCTGGCCCTCGCCCGAGCCCGGACGGCCCGGTCCTCCGTCGCGCTCGCGCAGCGCCGCGAGGATGCCGAACGCAGCCATCAGCGCGCCGCCGCCGAGGTCGGCGATCTGGCCCGCCGCCTGTACCGGATGTCCGCCCACCTCCTCGCTCTCACCCGTGAGCCCGAGCAGACCGACGAGGCCGAGGTAGTTCATGTCGTGGCCCGAGGACTCGCGCTTGGGGCCGGTCTGGCCGTAGCCGGAGATCGCGCAGTACACGACCCCGGGGTTGACCTCGCGCATCCGCTCGTAGCCCACCCCGAGGCGGTCGAGCACGCCGGGGCGGAAGGACTCGAGTACTACGTCGTGGGCCGCCACCAGGCGCAGCAGCACCTCGCGGCCCCGCTCGTGCTTGAGGTCGACGCGAACCGAGCGCTTGTTGCGGTTCAGCGCGAGGAACAGGGCGGACTTCGCGCTGTCCTCGGCGCCCTCGTGGTAGGGCGGCGACCAGCGGATGTAGTCGCCCAGGCCGGTGTCCTCGACCTTCAGCACCTCCGCGCCGAAGTCCGCGAGCAGCAGCGAGCAGAAGCCGCCGGGCAGCAGACGGGAGAGGTCGAGCACGCGGATGCCCGCCAGCGGCAGGCTAGACATCGCGCTGCGGGATGTTCAAGAGGCTGCGGGCCTCCCGCACGCTCGCCGGGCGGCGGCCCACGTCTTCGGTCATCTGCCGCGCCTTGGCGACCAGCTCGCCGTTGGAGCGCGCCATGGCGCCGTCCGGGAGGTAGAGGTTGTCCTCCAGGCCCACGCGCACCGAGCCGCCGAGGGTCAGCGCGGCAGCCACCAGCAGCCACTGCTCGCGGGAGATGCCGATCACCGCCCAGTGGGACTTTGCGCCGCTGGCCACGGGGGCGCTGGGGACGTCCACCCCGGGGATGTTGGCGACCATCGCCGCGAGGTTGCGCGCGCCCGGGGGGACCCCGCCGAGCACGCCCATGATGCAGTCCACGTGGAGCGGAGGCTCGAGCACGCCCATGTCGATCAGCGGCTCCAGGCTGCCGACGTGGCCGAGGTCGAAGCACTCGTGCTCCGGTTTGATGCCGAGCTCGGTCATCGCTCCCAGCAGCTCGATGATCTCCTCGAAGGGGTTCTGGAAGACCATCTTGAACACGAAGTCTTTGCGCGAGCGGGAGTACTTCGCGTAGTTCATCGACCCCATGTTGAGCGCCGCGACTTCGGGGCGGCACTCGCGCAGGTACGCCACGCGCTTCTCGACTGACACCCCCGCCGCGCCGGTCGAGAAGTTGAGGATCGCCGCGTCCCCCACCTCCGCGCGGATCGCGTCGCCGATCGCCCGGTAGTCCTCGACCTCGAAGCTCGGTCGGCCGTCGGGGGTGCGCGCGTGGATGTGGATCATCGTCCCCCCCTCGTCCACGATCCGCCGGGCCTCGGCGGCGTACTCCCTTGGGGTGTACGGGATCGCCGGGCACTGCTCGCGGTTGGCCAGGACGCCTGAGATCGCGCAGGTGATGACTACGGGGTCCTCAACGCTCACCGATCGGCTCCTCTCATACCGGTACGACCCCATGACGCTTCCAGGGTCTCTCCACTCGCTTGCTCTGCGCCATCTCAAGCGCCCGGCAAATCGTCGCGCGGGTCTCGCGGGGGTCGATGACGTCGTCGATCAGGTCATTGCCGGCGGCTATGTACACGTCGAACTGCTTGCGGAACCCCTCGATCAGCTCCGCGCGCTTGGCGGCGGGATCCTCGGCTTCCTCGACGACCTTGCGGAACGCGATCTCGACGACGCCCTCGGCGCCCATCACGGAGATCTCCGCGGAAGGCCACGCGACGATCAGGTCGGGTTCGTAGGCGCGGCCGTTCATCACGTAGTACCCGGCGCCGTACGCCTTGCGGGTGATGACGGTCACCTTGGGGACGGTGGCGTTGGCGACCGCGTAGAGCATCTTGGCGCCGTGGCGGATGATGCCTTCGGCCTCGACTTTCGTACCGACCATGAAGCCGGGGACGTCCTGGAGGAACACGAGCGGCAGGCCGAAGGCGTTGCAGAGGTTCACGAACCGCGCGGCCTTGTCGGAGGAGTCGTTGTCGAGGATGCCCCCGAGCTGGCGGGGCTGGTTGGCGACGATCCCCACGGGCCGCCCGCCGAAGCGCGCGAAGCAGGTGATGATGGTGCGCGCCCACTGGCGCTTGATGTCGAGGTACTCGCCGTCGTCGACGACGAGCCGGATCACGTCGTACATGTCGTACGGCTTGCGGTTGGACTCCGGCAGCACGTCCAGCAGTGCCTCCTCGGCGCGGTCGATCGGATCGCTCACCGGACGCAGTGGCGGGGACTCTTCGCAGTTGGCGGGAAAGTAGGAGAGGTACTCCTTGATGCGCGCCACGCACTCCTCGTCGCTGTCTACTTCCATGTCCCCGACGCCGGAGCGGCGACAGTGCACGCGCGAGCCGCCCAGTTCCTCCTGGGTGACGTCCTCGCCGACGGCGGCGCGCACGAGGTGGGGGCCGGCGAGCGCCATCGAGCCGCGGCCGCGGACCATCGGCACGAAGTCCGCGAGGCCGGGGATGTACGCGGTGCCGGCGGCGCACGGCCCCATCAGCGCGGCGACCTGGGGGATCACCCCGCTGGCGACGACCTCCTCGCGGAACAGGTGCCCCGAGCCGGCGAACATCGCTCCGGCCGCCTCCTGCACGCGCGCGCCGGCGGAGTCGAGCAGCCACACGAACGGGATGCGCTTGGTCAAGGCCAACTCGCGCAGGCGGGTCGTCTTGATCTCGCCGGTCATCCCCATCGAGCCGGCCATCACCGTGAAGTCGTACGCGCACACCGCCACGAGGCGCCCGTCCACCTTGCCGTAGCCGGTGAGCACCCCGTCCGCGGGGGCGTCCACCC
This sequence comes from uncultured Solirubrobacterales bacterium, assembly GCA_963706545.1. Lineage (GTDB taxonomy): Bacteria > Actinomycetota > Thermoleophilia > Solirubrobacterales > Solirubrobacteraceae > Palsa-744. The sequence goes on along the minus strand of OY970161.1, from coordinate 2,360,364 downwards.
CGTCCATCGCGCGCTGGGCGAAGTGCGGCCGGCCGTGGATGCCGAGCTCCACGAACGTGCCGGCGTCGATCAGCAGCGCGAGGCGCTCGCGCGCGGTGAGCTTGCCGCGCTCGTGCTGCTTGGCGATCTTCTCCTCGCCGCCGCCCATCCGGGCCTTCGCGCGACGGGCCTCCAGGTCCTCGACCAGCGGTCGCAGCAGGGACGTGGGGGGGTCGCCGTCAGGAGGTCGTGAGGGAGGGGATGGGTTGGGCCGCGCAGCACCGTCCCCGGGCGTCGCCGCGGCGGCGGCGGTCGGCGGAGTGCCCGCGGGAGTAGGCGCGTTGTCGTGGTCAGCCACGGCCTCTTCACCGGCCTTTCCACACGGGGTCGCGCTTTTCGAAGAACGCGCTGACGCCCTCCACGATGTCCTCGGTGGAGAGCGCGAGGGTGAGCTGCGCGCGCAGGTAGTCGAGGGCGTCGTCCAGCGGCATGTCCAGCTGGCGGCGCATGGCTTCCTTGCCGAGGCGCATGATCAGCGGCGACTTCGCGGCGAGCTTCGCGGCCCACTCGCCGACCGTCGCGTCGAACTCCTCTGCGGCCACAACCCGGTTGACGATCCCCGCGGCGAGCGCCTCCTGCGCGGACCACCGCTCGCCGAGCAGCAGCAGCTCGTTGGCTCGCTTGCGCGGCACGTTGCGGTAGATCAGCGCCATGATCATGAACGGGAACGCTCCCACGTTGATCTCGGGCGTCCCAAACGTGGCCTGCTCGGAGGCGACGATCAGGTCGCACGCCAGCGCGATCCCGAGCGCCCCCGCGAGCACGTGCCCGCGCGCCGCGCAGATCGTGGGCTTGCCGAGCGAGCCGATCAACTTGAACAGCCCGACGAAGGCTTCCGAGCCGAAGTGCTTGTAGACGAGCGGTATCTCCCCCGCGAAGCCCCCAAGGTTGGCGCCCGAGGAGAACACCGTCTCGTGCGAGGACGCGAGCACCACGCAGCGCACCGCCTCCTGCTCGCGCGCGCTCTCCAGCGCCCCGATCAGCCCGCCGAGCAGATCCGCCGAGAGCGCGTTGCGCGTCGAGGCATCGTTCAGCGTGATCGTCGCCACCCCGTCGGCCACCTCGTAGAGGACCACCTGCTCGGACACGCCCGGCATCGTACCCGGCCGCGGCGTCGCGGCGCTCGATCGCTGGCCAGCCGGCCAGGCGCCTGAAGCTCGATACCGCTCGCCGACAGCGAGCAAACCTGCTCTAGGTTGCGAACACGTCTGCTCTACGTTTGCGAGCAGATTTGCTCTACGACTACGAGCGCCGAGCTACGACCAGACGATCCGCTCGGCCAGCTCCGCGGGACCGAAGTCGATCAGCCCGCTGCGCTCGATCGGCTCGTAGCGGTCGCCGCGCAGCGTGAGCCAGTGGACCTCGCGCTTCTTGGGGTCCACGATCAACACCTCGTTGACGTCGTGGGCTGCGTAGAAGGGCAGCTTGGCCCAGCTCTCGTCCTTGGGGGAGAGGATCTCGACCACGAGCGCCGCGGTGGGGTAGTAGAGCCGAGCGGGTCCGGGGTAAAGGATGCCGCCGTCGGGCACGCGGTAGTCGCCTTCGGCGCCGACGTTGATATCGGCCAGCACGGGCACCAGCACCGCCGCGCGCGAGGGACCGTCGAGCAGCACCGCCAACTGCTGCAGGACGAGACCGTGACGGCCGTGCGGCCCGGGGTTCACGTGCAGCACCCCTTCCCACACCTCGTCGGCCTTGTCCAGCCCGAGCCGCCGGCGACGATCCAGCAGTTCATCGATCTCCACCGGGAGCGGATCGAGAATCACCGTCGGCATTGGGCAATTCTACCGCCCTTGAATCGCGCATCGCCACGCCGGCATGTTGACTTGTGCAGCTCATTGTCGTCAGGCTACGCGCGGCTTGGGACGGAACGCTCGCGACCCTCGCCGCCCGCTGGCCTTTTCCTGGCTGAAGCGCTAGTTTCTGCGGGCACAAGAGATCGCACGACCGAACCGAACCCACGCCCGCGGCGCCCCCGACGCGACCGCACTAGATAAGGAGCCCCCCCCGATGGCCGCCACCGCCGAGCCCGTCCTGAAGCCCGACCACCACGCCAAGCGCAAACACTTCCTGTTCACCGACGAGCACGAACAGCTGCGCGAGTCGATTCGCAGCTTCGCGCAGAAAGAGCTCGCGCCGCACGCGGAGGAGTGGGAGGACACGACGTTCCCCGACTCCGTGTTCACGCGCATGGGCGAGCTGGGCTTCCTTGGCCTCGACAAGCCCGAGGAGTACGGGGGGCAGGGGGGACTACTACAGCGCGCTGGTGCTTGCCGAGGAGATCGGGCACGCCAACTCCGGGGGCTTGGCGATGGGGGTGGCGGTGCAGACCGACATGGCGATGCCCCCGATCCTCGCGTTCGGCACCGAGGCCCAGAAGCAGCAGTGGGCCGCCCCGGCGATCGCCGGCACGAAGATCCTGTGCCTGGGTATCACCGAGCCCGACGCCGGCAGCGACGTCAAAGGGATCAAGACGCACGCGGTCAAAGATGGCGACGAATACGTGATCAACGGCTCGAAGACGTACATCACCAACGGCCACCGCGCGGACGTGATTGTGCTCGTCACGAAGACCGACCCCGACGCCGGGTACGACGGCTTCACGCTGTTCCTCGTGCCGATGGACGCCCCGGGGGTGTTGCGCGAGCAGAAGCTCAAGAAGATGGGGATGCACGCCTCCGACACAGCGCTACTGGCCTTCCAGGACGTGCGCGTGCCGGAGTCCGCCGTGCTCGGGCAGGTCGGCCGCGGCTTCTACCACATCATGTGGGAGCTCCAGGGCGAGCGGCTGATCGGCGCCGCCGGGTGCGTCGCGGGCGCGCAGCGCGTGTTCGACCGCACGCTCGAGTACGCCAAAGAGCGCACCGCGTTCGGCCGCGCGATCGGCAGCTTCCAGGTGACCCGCCACAAGTTCGCCGAGATGGCGACCAAGATCGAGACCGCCCGCCAGATGGTGTACATGACCGCGTGGCGCCACCACAACGGCGACTATCCCGTGCGCGAGATCTCGATGGCCAAGCTGTACGCCGCGCGGATCGCGTGCGAGGTCGCCGACGAGTGCATCCAGATCCACGGCGGCGCCGGCTACATGCGCGAGTACGGCGTCGAGCGCGCGTGGCGCGACATGCGCCTGAACCGCATCGGCGCGGGGACCGACGAGATCATGTTGGAGGTCATCGGGCGCTCGTACGGGCTTTGATGGTGTTGCTGTGGACCGGGCCACATGTGGCCCGGTCGGCAACGCCACATGTGGCGTTGCCCGAGGCCGCACATGTGCGGCCTTGCCTGTCGGCACATGTGCCGACAGGAACTACTCAGAGACCCCGCGATGAGTAACCCCACGCCCCCCTTCACCGACGAGCACGAGGAGCTGCGCGCCTCGATCCGGCGCTTCGTCGAGAACGAGCTCGCGCCCCATGCTCAACAATGGGAGGAGGAGGAATGGTTCCCCGACGAGGTCTTCGGAAAGCTCGCCGCGCACGGGTTCCTCGGGCTGAAGTACACCGAGGAGTACGGCGGGCAGGGCGGGGACTATCTGCACGACGCGGTGCTGATCGAGGAGCTGACACGCACCGGCTCCGGCGGGACCGCCGCGGGGATCGGGGCGCACGTCAACATCGCCACGCCGCCCATCTGGAAGTTCGGGACCGAGGAGCAGAAGCAGCGCTATCTCGTGCCCGCGATCCGCGGGGAGCGCATCGGAGCGCTCGCGATCACCGAGCCCGGCGCCGGCTCGGACGTCTCGGCGTTGCGCACCCGGGCGGTGCCGGTGGACGGCGGGTGGGTGGTGAACGGCGAGAAGACGTACATCACCAACGGGGTGCGCGCGCACTTCCTGGTGACCGCCGTGAAGACCACCGAGGAGGGCGGCCACCACGGGATCTCGTTTCTGATCGTCGAGCGGGGCGAGGGCGTCAGCTCGGCCAAGCTCCGCAAGCTCGGGTGGGCCGCGTCGGACACGGCGACGATCGCCTTCGAGGACGTGTTCGTGCCGGCGGAGAACCTGCTCGGCCCCGAGCACGAGGGCTTCAAGCTGATCATGGCCAACTTCCAGTGGGAGCGCCTCGCGATGGCGCTCGGGGCGTCCGCCGCGATGGCCCTCGCGTGGGAGCGCACCGCTGCGTTCGCGCGCGAGCGCCACGTCTTTGGGCGGCCGCTCGCCAAGCACCAGGTCACCCGCCACAAGCTCGCCGACCTCGCCACCAGCGTATATACCTGCCGCTGCGTCACCTACGACGCGCTGCGGCGCTTCGTCGCCGGCGAGGAACCGCTGCGCGAGGTGACGATGGCCAAGCTGCTCACCCAGCGCGCCTCCTACGAGCTGATGGACGCCTGCCTGCAGATCCACGGCGGCGCCGGGTACATGCGGGAGTACTGGGTCGAGCGCGCCGCGCGCGACGCCCGCCTCGGCCCGATCGGCGGCGGCACGGACGAGGTCATGCGCGAGATCCTCGGGCGCTTGCTCTCGCTGTAGCGGCTGGACCTGCAGCCCCGCTTGCACCCCACCACACCCCGCGCGGGCCTGCCGATGGGGAACTGCCGCACGCGTCGGCTCGGTCCCTGGCCGGGTTGGCGCGTGCGCGTGATGCCCGAAAAGTGTCCAAACCTGCCCGCCCCGGCTCATGCCCGCGCGCGCGGGCGTCGATGCAACCGCCGTGGCCCATGCCCGACTCACACCGCTGCTCGCGCTCACAGCCTGCCTGTGCGCGATCGCGACGGCCGGGTTGGTGGGCGGGGTCTCCTCGGCTGCGGCCGACGGCTGCGCCAACACGAACCTGACCCCGCAGCCGAGCAACCTCGGCCTGGTGCGCGCCGCGGTGCTGTGCCTGGTCGATCAGGAACGCGAAAGCCACGGCGAGCCCGCGCTGCAGCCCAACGCCGCGCTCGCGCGCGCCGCGCAGGGCCACAGCCGCGACATGGCCGAACAGGACTACTTCTCCCACTACGCACCCAACGGCGAAACCCCGCTCGAGCGGATGCGCGCGAGCGGCTACCTCCCGAGCTCCGAGGACGGGTACGTGGTCGGCGAGAACATCGCATGGGGGACCCTGTGGTTGGCCACCCCGCAGGCGATCGTCTCCGCCTGGATGGCCTCTCCCGGGCACCGCGCCAACATCCTCGACGCCGCCTACCGCGAAACCGGCGTCGGGGTCTCCCCGCACCCCCCCGCGTCGCTCGCCGAAGGGCAGGCCGGGGCGCTCTACACCCAGGACTTCGGCACCGTCGTCCCGCCCGGGCGCTCCGCGCGCCGCTCCGCCGGGGACTTCGGCGGCCCGCCCGCCCGACAGATAACCTCCGCCGCTCAAACCAGCGAGCAGAGGAGCCACGCACACAATGGGAGTACTCGACGGAAAGTCCGCCATCGTCACAGGGTCCGCGCGCGGCATCGGGCGCGCCACCGCAGAGCTGCTCGCCGCAAACGGCGCGCGCGTGCTCATCAACGATCTCGACGCCGACGTCGCCAAGCAGACCGCTGAGGAGATCGCGGGCGAGCACGCGGTGTTCGCCGGCGACCTGACCAAGCCCGGCGTGCCCGACCAGCTTGTGCAGAGCGCCGTGGACGCGTTCGGCCGCCTCGACATCGTCGTCAACAACGCTGGCTACACGCTCGACGCGCCGGTCCACAAGATGTCCGACGAGCACTTCCAGGCGATGCTCGACATCCACACCGTCGTCCCCTTCCGCGTGCTGCGTGCGGCCGCACCGCACCTGCGCGAGCCCGCCAAGCAGGAGCGCGAGGAAGGCAAGGAGGTGTTTCGCAAGGTCGTCAACGTCTCCTCCACCTCCGGCACCTTCGGCAACCCCGGGCAGGCCAACTACTCCGCCGCCAAGGCCGGCGTCGTGGGCCTGACGAAAACACTCGCCAAGGAGTGGGGCCAGTTCAAGATCAACGTCAACGCCGTCGCGTTCGGCTTCGTCAACACGCGCCTGACCCAGGCGAAGGTCGAGGACAACACGATGGAGAAGGACGGCGAGCAGATCCAGCTCGGCATCCCCGAGCAGCTGCGCCAGATGGCCTCCGTGCTGATCCCCCTCGGCCGCGCCGCCACGCCCGAGGAGGCCGCGGGCGGGATCTTCTTCCTGTGCACCCCCTGGTCCAACTACGTGCACGGGCAGACGCTGCACATCACCGGCGGGATGTTCGGGGGGATGACGGGCTGAGGGCCGCCGGGCGCGGGGAGTGGGCGCAACGGGCGGGCGGGGCGACACCACAGGGGGCGTGAAGCCCCGGCCTCCTCCCTCACGGCCCGCGCAGGTCCAGCAGACACCCCGAGAAGTACGCCCCCGCGGGGGAGGCAAGGTAGGCGCTCAGCGCCGCGACCTCGCCCGCGGGGGTCCGCACGCCAGGGGCGACCGTCACTGTCGTGATCCCGTGGCGTGCCCACTCGATCGAGAGCGTGCGCGCGAGGTTCTCCAGGCCCGCGCACGCCGCGGGTGCGTGCGCGCCCGCGTCGGGCGCGGGCGCGAGGTAGACGATCCTTCCGCCTTCGGTGGCGGGCAGGAAGGCTCCGTTGACGACCGCGCGCGTGGCGTTCCAGGCGGCGTCCATGCAGGTGCGCAGCGCGGAGTGCCCGTCCCCGCCCCGCGCGAGGCCGTGGGCGAAGAGGCCCGTGCCGTCCACCACGAGCAGATCGACTCTTCCCGCCTCCCCCACCACGGCCCCGACCGCGGCATCAAGCGCGGCCTCCTCGGCAGCCTCGGGGCAACAACTGGAAACCCTCGCTCCCAGCGTCGCGCACGCATCGGACACAGCGGCCCCCAACGCCCCCTCCGAAGGCGGCCCTGGCGGGACGGCGAGCAGCACCGAGACGCCCTCTAGGAGGCCGGGGCGCAGCAGCGTGAATGCTCGAGTCACGGTCACGACACCGTGACCATAAGGTTCGCTCAGGGCTCCGCAGGCGGGAACGGGCCGGTCTGGAAGGAGGGGAGCTCCGGCTCCGGGATCGTGGGGGCGCCCCCGTGGGCGCGGCGCAGGTCGAAGTAGAGGACCGCGGCCGCGAGCGCGGAGATCGGCGCGGTGAGGATGCCGACGACCACCCGCACGACGAGGCCGACGCCGGTGCCCGCCGCGTCGGCCGCCAACTCGATCCCGGCGCCCACGATGCCGACTGACACCACCAGCAGCAGGATCACCGCGAACACGTTCCAGCCGTTGCCGCGCACCAGCTCGCGGCTGCGGCCGAGGGCGCGCAGGCCGCCGGGGCGCTCGAGCACCACGACCGGCGCCGCCACCGCCCAGAGCGTGGCGAGGATCAGGCCGGGGATGATGATCAGGATGAAGCCGATCAGGATGCCGACGCCGGCGACGATGCCCACCAGGATCAGCTGGCCGAGCACCGGCGTGACCGCGCGCAGTAGCTGGCCGGCGCTCGCGTCGCGGCGGCCGTCCTGGACGTCGGCGACCAGCTCGACGACCATGCCGGTGAACAGCGTGGTGGCAACGAGGCTGACGATCAGCGCGATGAACGCGAGCCCCGGCGAGGCCGCGATCAGCAGCACGCCGAAGATGCCGCTGATCGCGAACACGACGGCGGCCGCCGGCATCAGCACGGGGGCCTGGTCCACGTAGATCTGGAACGTGCGGCGGATGATCGCGCCCACGTCGATGCCCTCGTTCAAGTTGTCCTCGCCTCCCTCACGCCTACCCAGAGTCTGGGGCCAGGGGCCTCAGCCGACCGGCTAACAGTACGCGACGCCCCCGACGCCTTCGCGGCGCAGGTCGCCACAGCCGACCCGGCTGATTACCGGGGACGCGCCCGACACCTCGGCGGCCGGGCCCGCGGCCCTCTCAGCCGACCTGGCTGACGGTACGCGACGCGCCCGACGCCTTCGCGGCGCGGCGCTGCTCACGCTCGCGGCGCAGCACCCCCCGGCGCCCGTGCTCCTCTAGGCCCGCGTAGAGGCGCTTGATCTCTGTGAGGATCTCGTCGGCGACCGCCTGCTGCTGCTCGCGGGTGGGGTCGGCGACGCGCTCCCAGCGCAGCGCCTGACCGTACTGCACGGTGACCTTCGGCAGCTGCAGCCGGCGCCAGTTGCGGATCCGCGAGGAGCCGTGGATCGCAATCGGCACGACCGGCGCGCCGGTCTCCAGCGCCAGGCGGCCGATCCCGCGCTTGGCCTGCTCGGCGAGCTTGCCACTGCGCGAGCGCCCCCCCTCGCAGTACATCGTGATCGCGCCGCCGCGCGCGAGGATCGCCTGCGCGGTGGTGAACACGTCTTCGTCGCGCGCCCCGCGGCGCACGGGGAAGACGCCGCCGTGGGTGTAGATGAACTGCATCGGCCGCTTGAACAGCTGCGACTTGGCCATGAAGCGGACCTTGCGGCGGATGTAGCAGCCCATCAGGAAGTGGTCCATGAACGAGAAGTGGTTCGGCGCGAGGATCACGGGACCGCTGCCGGGCACGTTGTCCACCGAGATCGCGCGCGCGCGCAGGCCGGCGTACGCGTACAGCGAGGTCACCAGGCGCGTCAGCTCGTAGGCCCAGTCCGGTTCACGCGTGCGGGCGCGCTCGTGAAAGCGGTCGAAGTACTCCTTCGGCCGCGTGTCGGTGTACACCTGCTCGCGCATCGGCGCCAGCTCGCTCATCTGCTCTCCCCTGCCCCGTTGGGGCTCTCGCGCTCGTTGTGCTCCATGGCCTTTCTACCTCACGGGGGCGCCAAGGTTACGCACACCTTCAGTGCTTTGGCGAGCTGGGCGTTGGTCCGCGGCCGCGCCTGCCGCCTTACAGGCACCCCGCGCTATGCGAACGGGTCGCGCACGCGGATGCCGTCGAAGCGGCGGAAGTCGCGGTCGTGGGTGACGATCGTGCGAACGCCGTGGCGGCGCATGAGCGCCACGATGTGGGTGTCGGTCACGAGGTCGCCTCGCGGGCGCTGCTCTTCGGCGATCTCGCGGAAGGCACTCCAGAACAGATCGTCCTCGCCGGGCGCATAGATGTGATCGCGGCTCAGCAGGGAACCGACCATCGCCAGCGCCTCAGCGGGCGTCAGCGGGTTGGGAAAGACGCTCTCTCGCGTGGCGATCCGCAGAAAGGCCATCACGACAGGCCAAAACAGATAGACGACCTCACGCCCCTCGGCCAGACCGATGAGCACTTCCCGCGCCCGCTCGTTGCGATCATCGTCGGCGTTCGACGCGTAGAGCAGGACGTTCGCGTCGAGCGCCAGGCTCACCGCTCGAGCCTACGCAGATACTCCCCGTCGAGCATCCGACCCAACGCCTCCCGATCATCGAGGTTGACCCGCGGCCTGCCCATCTGCCTGCTCGGCCAGTGCAACGGCGCCTGCTCCCGCGGCGCCCGCTCACGCAGACCCGCGGCGAGCACCTCAGAAGCCACCCGCCCCATGCTCTTGCGCTCCCGCGCGCCGCGCCGGCGCAACTCGCGCAATACCGAGGCGTCGAGGTCGAGCGTCGTACGCGGCATGATGCTTGATGCTAGCACGCACGCGCATCAGATGCGCACGAACGTCGATGCGCAGAGCGGCCAGTGACCCTGCGCCCCGTCACCCAGCCCTACCTCTTCTTCCTCGTCTTCCCGTGCTCGGTGCGCTTCTTCGCGTGCTTGGTCTTCTTGGTCTTCGGGCACCCGGTGACCGCGATCTTCGTGGTGGTCTTGATCAGCGAGCCGTTCTGCCCGACGAATTCGGTCGGCATCGCGAGGCTCTTCTTGCAGAGGTTCCCGGTCGCCGCGAGCGCAGAGTAGGGGCCCTGCGGGAGCGTCAGTTCGAACGCGCCGACGGGGACGTCGGGGACCGCCTTGAAGGTACTGCTCGTGATCCCGGCCTTGTCGATGAAGGTCGAGCCGACGAGGTGCACGGTCGTGCCGTAGCCCTGCAGCACGATGATGAGGCTCGGGAACGCTTCCCCGCCGTGCGAGACGAAGTACGCCAGGCCCGTCAACGGAACCGGCAGCACCGGGGTGCTCGCCGTCGCGTGACCCACGATCGACGCCGCCGGACAAGCAGCGGGGTTCGATTCGAATGTCGCGGCGGCGCACGCCTTCTGTAGCGTCGTGAGCCTGGAGGGCAGCGCCCGCGGGAGTTCGACTTTGACCCTCGCGATGTTTGCGTCGTACGGTCCCTCGGGATAGGACAGCTTCACGGTCAGGCTCGCACCGTTCGCCCTGGAGGTCTTTCCGGAGGTGGACGCTTCGAGCCTGGGCTTGAATGCGAGGACCGCGCAGTTGGTGACCTGGTAGGGCACCGATAGCGCGCTGGTGGATCCTTCGGTGCTCGCCAGGCTGCCGGTGATCGCCAGCGGACTGCAGTTCGTCGCGTTGAACGTGAACCCGGGCCGGTTGATCGTGACGTTCACGTGCTTGATCTGCAATGGGATACCGTCCAGGATCGTCGGGATCTTATACGCGCCCGTGCTATCAGTCGTGATCGTCAGCGCCGCGGTGACCGGATTCACTTCGATCTTCGCGCGGACGATCACGTTCCCGAGATGGAATGGGCCGGCATTCGCAGGGTTCACGATCGATAGGCCGTACGGGGCACCCTCATACGGCCCCGTAATGTAGACCTTCCCGCCGGTCACGCTGAACGGGTCCCCGCCCAACCCCACACTTACGATCGTTTCCCCGATCAAGCTTTCCGGCCCACAAGTGCCCTGATCGGCCTGCGGTTCGCCGCACAGCTTGACCGAGGAGAGCGTTCCCAACAAGCCCGGCGGCATGCTCAACTGGATCGTGCTCAACGCCTGCTGCCCGTCTTCGCGGCTCATCGTCATCGTGAACGGGCTGAACGCGCCAGCCTGAATGTTCGTCGTCCCCGCCGTCAATGTCGGCGCGAACGGCAACGGGTCAGAACACGCACTACCGTTCGGGCCCGTGCTGACAGCAAACGGCGCGAGCAGGCTCGCCGGCTCGTTCCCAGACCACGGCGCGATCGACGCTTCGGTCGTATACGTCCCGCACAACGCGGGGGTCCCCAACGGCGCCCGATCGGTCCCGAAGAACTCTAGTTTCAATTCTTCGAACGGGAGGGGGGGAGTGTTTTCGAACGTCGTCAGCACTCGACCGGTTTTCTGATCGAGCGTGACCTTCCCCGCGAGCTTGATACGGACACCCGCGTTCGGGTCTTCGGCAACCAGGTACAACGCCACGAGCGAGTCGAACGGGTTGGCTTCCTGGGCCGCCAGATACACCGCGCCTTCGATCATGCCGGGCAGCAACGGAGTCCTGATCTGCACCGTACCAACCTTCGACGCTTCCGGACACGACACAGGACCAGGCAAAAACAATTGTAGCCCAGACCCAGCCTCGACGCCTTCATAACCAGCCTGTTCCTCAGAGCACGCCTGCAACCCATCCGCCGCCGCAGGATTCAACACGACACCTTCGGGCAACACTACCGTCGTGTCCTTCACGGTCGCCTCAGAAAGACCGGTCGGGTTGAGATCTTCTTCCTGAGGCACATTCAAATCCACATTCAACCCCGTCGGCGTGCTACCAGCAGACCCATCAGGCACGATCTGCAACGATGGCGCGAACGGCAGCTGGTTACACCCATCCAACCCCACGGGTTCGCCCTGGGCGTCTTCGCTCTGCATACTCGCGTTCGCTTCCCCTCCCTGCCACGAGTCGGCGTGAATCGCGAACGTCAGCGGTGCGCCGCACGAGCTCGGCATCGTCAACAACGGCACTTCCGCGGTGCCCGCGGGACACAGGTTGCCGCCCGGGCCTCTGATGATCAGGCATGTACGCCCGCGTTCATCGTCGTGGCGGGGATCGGCGGGCACACCCCAGAACGTCGTGCTGACACCAGTGATCGGCACGCCCTGGGTGGTGTTACGGGTTTCCACAGTCAAACCATAGTCCCGGCCCGTGCGCACCCTCGGCGTGAGCACAACCGGCCCCGCACCACCCGCGTCGAACCCGAACTGGGCCGGCACACCCGGCGGAGGCACAAGATTATAAATATTCACATCCTCACCTTCTTGCGCCGTCTGGCCCCCGACCCCGATTTTCTCGACTCCGACCGCCGTCGCGGCAGGACAACTCGTGTAATCCTTCGAAAGATAGTATTCTTCGAGTTCCTGTTCACTTGGGGTCTTATAGAACAGTCGCTGGGAGCATTGCGGCACCGCGTTGGCGTTACCCACAAGTCCCGGAGGCAATTCCACCGCGACATCCCGCAGATCCCCACCATCCGAGAGATAATACCCTTCGGAGTTAGCCACCCATGTGAAGTTGAACGTCGTCGTAAGGTCGTAGGGGTGCGAACCAGCCTGCAGATCGGGAGAGCCATCCGCGTTGGTAGCCGTCACATCAAAGCCCGCCTTGCCAGGCAGAAAACTAAATTCTGCCAGCGCCGGGGCAGCAAAGAGCAACGGCACGCTCAACCCCAGCAGAAAAGGCAGCAGTCGCTTGATCATCATCACTTCCTCCCCTTCGCGGTCTTATCCCTACCGAGCCCGCTGACGCTCCCGTATCGCTTTCGCGCCTGCGCCCTGCATGACGCTCGCCTGGCCTTTCGCTTCCTCCCACAAGCCGCCAGCGCCTTCGAGAGCTTCTGTGCCCGGGTCAACGGCTTGGACTTGAGTTGCGCCACCGACCCCGACGACGCCGTGACGTTACCCGCGCCCGTGAACGTCGCGCTCGCGGGAGCACCAAAGATCGCCGGTTGCGCTGAGGGCGGAGGCTTACACGAATCGCCGTTGTTGCACGATGGCGACACCGGGACAGCCGCCGGAGAGCCGACCGCTTCCCCGGGCACATGCGGCGCACGAGCGTCATAGACATCCAACAGGTTGTCAGTGTCCTGCGCAACGAGCCTCGACTCCGTCAGGAAGAACACGTCATCGCCGTCAGCGCTCGCATCCAAGAACGCGGACGCTTCGCTGTTCGTGCCACTGGAGATCAGACCCACACACCCAGCCGCCACCCGGCAACTACCCCTCCCGTCTTCCTCCCACTCATACACATCCTGCTCACCGTTCGTGTCCTGCGGCACCAGCGCATCACTGCTATCGAAAAACACACGAGCACGACCTTCCACATCAGACAGCACACGAGACTGATAGGTCGCCTCGAAACCTCCAAACCCTGTACCCGCGGGGATATACGAGGCGCCCCTCGGCCGTGCCCCACTGGGATCACACGATACACAGCTGAGCACACCCGTACCCGCATTATAGTCATACACCTCCTGCATGCGCTGGCCGGTTTCACTATTCCTATTGTCATAGCCAGTCAAGTGTCCGTCCGACATGAACACCACGTTCAGCCCATCCGCAGAGACCCTCGAAGTGAGATCTTCGAGGTCGGGGGCCCAATCATCAGGCGTCTCGTGGTATTCCTGGTTTTTCTCGGACACTTCGTTGTTGTCATCCTCAGAGAGGGTGGCTATGAACTTGATCGTGTCAGCCGGAGTGCCCCTATGCCAAACATAAAGGTTACACGTCTGAGGACCACCGAATTCTTCGCGGTATCGACACTCTCCTCGAGAGGCGCCTTCCGCGAGAACACCGTTCGCGACGAAATAAACATAGGAGCCATCTTCACTGACGCCCAGCACACCCTGCACTTCGGCGCCCGGCGCCAGATCGACCGTCTGTTCGGTTTCGAGATCGAACTCGTAGAGATCCCCACCTTGATCATTGATGCCGCTATTGGTGAGAAATGCCTCAGAACCATCACCGCTGGCTGCCAGGAATTCCCCGCCGGGGACCGCAACCGTCTTTGCCTGAGGCGTTCCGATGTTCTCACGCACAAAGGCGGATCTTTCGCGTGTGAAGTACACGCGTGAACCGTCATCCGATATAGCATTCAGACCAACAGGGTTACCGACATCGTCCCCACCAAGGATTGCTCTCGGCCCTCCTACAAGCTGAAACTGACCATCAGACCACTCATACAAATTGCGATCATCGAAGCTGGCTTCACCACGGACCGCTTCGGGAGTAAGCGCCGCACCCGTAGAGAACACCATGTGCTTTAAATCGGGAGTCGTACCCACGAATTCCAGATTGAATTCCGAGGCTGGTTCACTTGGCGTGCTTGTCAGCACAGGCCGATAGCCGTCTGTGCCTGTGTCGAGTTCATGCACATAGAAATTTGGATACCCTTCCGGCGCGCCTTCGGTCAGAGGCGGATGTTCGACCGGGCCAGGCTCGCCACTCTTACCGCCGTCCAGCAGCAGCCCACTCGAGAGTTCCCCCGAGAATGCATGGTAGGGAGCTTCTTCAAGAGTGTAATCCTCAGAGACGACCGGCGGCATGATGTTCACCGTTGACCAGCCACCCACGCCACGTCTGGCGAGATACTGGCCATACAGCGGCGCACCGGCAGGGCCCGCAAACGCACCCTGCGACCCATAAGCCATCGCTTCACCATCCGCCGCGGCCTGCGGCATGCCACCCACGCGGCCCGGTTCCCCATCGATACCGGTAATCAGCGCATCGCTCTTTTCGAGCGGGGATACCATTTCCCAGGCGCGTCCGTCGAGTATCGTCGAGGATGTGACGGCCGGTTGGGTCGTGAATGTCTGGTCGGGTCCTTCGACGGTCCCGAGGGTGTTGGTCGCGATGACGCGATAGTGGTAGACGGTGCTCGGCAGCAGTCCCCGGATCTGCACGCTGGCTGGCTGGTCGGTTTCCCCGGAGCCGATGTCTGTCCCTGGCGGGGCGGGGATGCTCGTGCATGCCACCGGGTTTTCCGTGCAGCTGGTCGTCCCGGACTGGAAATAGTACGTCGTGTCTGTACCCTGCGGGTTGATTTCTGCTTGCAGTTCGGCGCTCGTGGACGTCACGTTGGCCACCGACTCGCTGTCGATCAGGATAGGAGGGAGCGTCGTAAAGCGTTGGATAGTCCCTTCGGTCGTGCCGGTCGCGTTTTCGGCGATCACCCTGTAGTAGTAGGTCGTGCTCGCCCTCAGGATCCCCGTCGGGATCGTGGTGGAGACCAGCTGGTCGCCGTAGCCTTCCAAGGTTGGTGCAGGGGGCGAGCCTTCGATCGTGGTGGCGCCCGTGAGTTGTTTGCTGGTGGCGTACTGGAAGGAGTATTTCGTGGGCTGGTTGTTCGGGTTGACCTGCCCTTCGATGCTCGCGCCGAAGGAATGCACGCTCGAGGCGCTCTCGCTGTCCACGGACGGCCTGACGGCGGGGGTCGTGAGGGGCTGTCCTGATCCTTCGGCTCTGCCGTACGCGGTCGTGGCGATCAGGCAGAACGTGTAGTGCTGAGACGGTTCGAGGCCCTTTACTTCGGTCGTGACGGCCTTCTTTTCGACTTCGGCTTCCGCGACGGCGATGGTCCTGGTCGCTCCGGGACCAGTGCAGCTACCGCTCTTGTTGTATTCGAAGTAGTATCCGGTCTTGCTCTTGCCCGCAGGGTTCAGTTCGCCGTGCAGCATCGCGGTGGTGGGCGTGACTTCGCTCGCAGGCTCGGTAACCGGCGTTTCGGGTGTTGGTCCTTCTTCGAAGATCAACCCGTCTTCGCCGGCGGCGTTCGACGCATACACCTGTCCCGTCGTGCTGTTCACCGCGATACCGTAGGACCCGTTGGAGGCGAACGCCCCGTTCCCGAACACGGCCACGGGAGCTTCCCCGGGTGCTGCTGGAGCGGCGTACTCCGCGATCTGGTAGCTGGATGAGCCACCGTTCTCCCCGACGAACACGCTCTGGTTGGCGGGGTCGACGGCTACAGCCTGCGGTGCCACCGCGTCCAGCGTGCCCAACGGAGTGCCCGTCGCCGTGAACTCGGTCACGCTCGCGTTTTCGTTGTCCACATACACATCCCCGGAAGAGTTGACCGCGACGCTGTCGCCGCCACCAGCACCCGTCGGAAATGTCCGCACCCAAGCGCCGTCTTCTTCGAAGACGTCGATCACCCCGCCGTCCTGGCGGTCGGAGACGTACACATCACCGTTAGCCTGGTCCACCCCAACACCAACCGGGGCGTAAGAGCCACCTTCAAAGGACGGAGCGACAAACGCCCCGGAAGCGTGGGAGACGTATTCCCCCTTAGAGTTGAACACGTCGATCACGGGTTCCCCGACGTTCTCGACATAAATATCCCCCGAAGGACCGACCGCTATATACGCGGGAGTCGAGAACGATCCCGCAGGAGTGCTGCTGCCATCCAGCTCGTCGGTTCCCGTAGCTTCGAAACTCGCGGGTTCCCCCGACTCGTCGAACTTCAAGACACGGCTCTTATCGAGATCGACCACATACACGTCGCCCTTGGCAGCGTCTTTGGCCGAGCTCGCAGAATTATCGACCCCGACACCCGCCGGGAAACTAAACGACCCCGCCGTGCAAAACGAACCGGTCAACAACGAAGAACACACGTCCCCATAACCCGTCGCCGCAGCTGCGGACCCAACACCAAACACCGACACCCCGATCACAAACATCACAACCAACCCAAGCCCACGGACACGCATCTAAGTCATCCCCTCCTCAGAATCCCCAAAAGAACACACGAAAATCGCTCCCCCTCCCTCTCCGCAAAAAAAGACAGCGAGAGATTCCACGCGATCGCCGGTACGGACACACATCACGCGGCCTCAGTCCAATCGAAAGCGAGGGCACTGAGCCGCTGCGCGACCTGGCCGCCGAGCGGCGTCAGCCTCCACGCATTCGGTTCGCCGGAGAGGTGCCCCCCACCAGCGTTCCTCACGAGACCCAGGCGCTCCAAGCGTTTAAGCAACTTCGAGATCTGACCCGGATCGAAGATCCCGGCATGGCTGGCAACCACGCGATTACTGGCACCCGGACGCTCCGCGATGCACCTCAGCACCCGCGCCGTACGATACGTCAAACGCATCGGGACCCCCTGCAACGGGTCCCGCTCGACCGACTGCCCCACACCCCCACGAGTACGCGAAGCAGGACGCGGCGCGGACGCCGGGCGCTGCTGTTCACGGCGCGCCGCCCGCGACCCCAGATACTGCAAGGCGATCATCCCCATCAACTCGTCCAACAGCCCCGTCAACGGCTCCCCCCCACCGCTCCGCAACCGCGAATACACGACACCGAACGCCCCACCCACGAGACCTTCCGCGGTCACCAACGTGCACCCCGCACCACGCGGACCCTCCCGGCGCCCCTCATCTAGCACCCCCGCCAAGCGCGCCAGAACTTGCTCGCGCCGCTCCAGCGTCTGCGGTCCCCCGCGCAGCGCCTGCACCACACAGATCCGCGCCAGCGCCGGCTCACTCTCAAGAAACGACAGAATCACCCACAGCCCCCCGCGCACCCGCTCACGCCACGGCAGGCGCCCCAGCCCCGCCGCCGCGATCTCACCCTCAACCAGCGCCACCACACCCTCCAACACCGCCGCGAGACACTCCTCGCGGTTGGAGAACAGCTCATAAAACGTGCGGCGCGACACATGCGCGCGGCCCGTGATATCCGCGACCGTCGCATCCGCATAGCCGAGCTCATCAACCGCCACAACCGCCGCCGCCAGCAACCGCGAACGCTGAATCTCCACGAGCTGCCCATGCACCACACCCACACTCGGAGCGCGCACCATCACCGCACGCGCGGGCATCAGAGCACCCTCCCCGAAGCCACGTGAAGCCCACCCCCGCGTGCGGGAGAACCCGGACGGCGCGCTAGCGCCGCTACCGGCCGGCTAGCTGCAGGCCGAGAAGCCGAAGAGAGAGAGAGAGAGAGAGAGATGCATCAGACCACTGATGCATCTAGCAAGAACCCCATCCGGGGCCGCGCACATATCCGGCACGTTATTCCCTCTCGAAACCACGCTGAATCCTCTCCCTCATGCGTTGTGACCCAGTCCCTCGTCCCAAACCCAGTTCCTGCAAGCGCTTGGACGTCAACCACAAGACGGGCTGACCCAAACCAGACCCTATGTATGCCCGGCTCCACCCGAGTGGACACCGCGACCGCACTATATAACCACACCTGTGACGCGATGTCAAGCCCCTGGCGCAGACCGACTCTGCACCGACCCCGGGGACACCACGCGAACGCCGCTGCGGCCGGAGGCCGCCATCAAGATCTTTCTCCTACCCGGACCTCGCACGCGCCAGCGCGCCGTGCCACCCCGCGAGCAAGCACGCCCGCTCTCCCTCGCCCATCCGCGGCTCGAAGCGCGCGCGCTCGCGCCAACCCACGCGCACGTCGGAGACGGTCCACAGGCCCGCGCCCACGCCCGCAAGAAAGGCCGCGCCCAGCGCGGTTGTCTCGGTTATCTCGGGGATCAGCACCGGAACGCCGAGGATGTCCGCCTGGAACTGCATCAGCCACTGGTTCGAAGTCGCGCCGCCGTCGGCGCGCAGCTCGCGCAGCGGCTCGCCGGCGCCGGCCTCCATCGCGCGGACCGCGTCCACGGTCTGGTAGGCGATCGCCTCCAGGGTCGCGCGCGCGAGGTGCGCACGGGTGCTGCCGCGCGTGAGGCCCACGATCGTCCCGCGCGCGTGGGGGTCCCAGTGGGGGGAGCCGAGGCCCGTCAATGCGGGGACGAAGTACACCTGATCGTTCGACTGCAGCGAGGCCGCGAGCGTCTCGGTCTCGGCCGCGTGCGCAATGATCCCAAGGCCGTCGCGCAGCCACTGCACCGCCGCCCCGGTGACGAAGATCGACGCCTCCAGGGCGTAGGTGAGTGCCAGGCTGGGCGGGGCATGGCCGGACAAATTCCCGATCCCCCACGCGACGGTGCTCAACAGCCCCGGCGCCGGGGCCGGGGCAGTGAAGCCGGCGTTCAGCAGCACGAACGATCCTGTCCCGTACGTGTTCTTGCCCATCCCCGGGTCGGTGCACGCCTGGCCAAACAGCGCCGCCTGCTGGTCGCCCGCCACGCCCGCGACCGGAACCGCGTGGCCATGCAGCGCCTCGGGCCGCGTGACGCCCAGCACGCCCGCGCTCGCGCGCACCTCGGGCAGCGCGCGCGCGGGCACCCCGAAGAGCTCCAGCAGCTCCGGGTCCCAACGCCCCGCCGCGATGTCAAAAAGCATCGTCCGCGACGCATTCGAGGGGTCGGTCACATGCTCGCCGGTGAGCCTATATATAAGCCACGAATCGACCGTCCCAAACACCGCGCGGCCATCGCGCGCGCGCTCGCGCAACCCCTCCACATGCTCGAGCAGCCACTCGATCTTGCTCGCCGAAAAGTAGGGGTCGAGCACCAGACCCGTACGCGCGCGGATCAGCCCTTCGTGCCCCGCCTCGCGCAGCTCCTCACAGCGCGCGGCGGTGCGGCGGTCCTGCCAGACGATCGCCCGATGCAGTGGCTCCCCCGTAGCCGGGTCCCACACGCAGACCGTCTCGCGCTGATTGGTGATCCCCACCGCCAGGAGCTCCCCATCGCGCACCCCCGCACCGTTCAGCGCCTCGCCCGCGACCGCACGCGTCACCTCCCAGATCTCCCCCAGATCGTGCTCCACCCACCCCGGCTGGGGAAAGTGCTGCGCGAACTCCCGATACGCGCGCCCGACCACCTCCATGCGCTCGTCGAAGACGATGCACGTAGAACCCGTCGTACCCTGGTCGATCGCAAGGACCACGGGTATGAGCGTACCGGTAGGGGTATTTTGGGATCGTCCACGCGTGTTTGTGCGGGGCCCCAGGGTGCGTGTGCGCGGAGCCTCCGTGCCCCGCGTCCGCGCGTCGCTACTTCTTCTTCCGCTTCGTCCCGCGCTTGGTGCGCTTCTTCGCGTGCTTGGTCTTCTTTGTCTTGCCGCAGCCGGTTACCGCGATCTTCGTGCTGGTCTTGATCAGCGCGCCGTTCTGCCCGATGAATTCGGTCGGCATCGCGAGGCTCTTGGCCTTGCAGAGATCAGCGTTCGCGGCGAGCGCCGAATAGGGCCCCTGCGGGAGCGTCAATTCGAACGTGCCGACCGGCGCGTCGGGGATCGTCTTGAACGTACTGCTCGTGATCCCCGCCTTGTTGATGAACGTCGAACCGACGAGATCGACCGTGACGCCGTAGCCCTGCAGCACGATCACGAGGCTCGGGAACGCTTCCCCGCCGTGCGAGACGAAGTACGCAGGCCCCGTCAACGGGACCGGGAGCAGCGGGGTGACCGCTGTGGCGTGTCCCACGATCGATGCCGCCGGACACCCAGCCGGGTTCGCTTCGAAGACCACAGCCTTGCACGCCTTCTGCAGCGTCGTCAACCGCGAGGGCAGCAGCTTGGGCAATTCGACTTTGACTTTCGCGATGTTCGCGTCGTACGGCCCCGCCGGGTACCCCAGCTTCACCGTCAGGCTCGCACCACTCGCCCTCGAGGTTTTCCCCGACGTCGCAGCTTCCAGCTTCGGCTTGAACGCCAGGACCGCGCAGTTGGTGACCTGGAACGGCACCGCCAACGCATCGGTCGCGCCTTCGGTGCTCGTCAGGCTGCCGGTGATCTGCAGCGGGCTGCAGTTCGTCGGGTTGAACACGAACCCCGGCCGGTCGATCGTGACATTCACGTGCTTGATGTCCAACGGGATGCCTTCCAGGATCGTCGGGATCTTGTACGGGCCCGTGGAGTCCGTCGTGATCGTCAGCGCGGAGGTCGTCGGGTTCACTTCGATCTTGCCGCGGACCACGACCGTCCCGAAGTTGTATGGGCCGGCCTTCGCGGGCACCACGACCGAGATCCCGAACGGCGCGCCCTCATACGGGCCCGTGATGAACACCTGCCCACCCGTCACCGTGTAGGGGTCGCCGCCCAGACCGACGCTGACCGTGGTATGCCCGATCAGGCTTTCCGGGCCGCACGTCCCCCCGTCCGCCTGCGGTTCCCCGCACAGCTTCACGGTGGAGAGCGTCCCGGCCAGGCCCTCCGGCATCCGCAGCTGGACTGCCTGGAGGTTCTGGTTGCCGTCTTCCCTTGACATCGTCATCGTGAACGGCGTATAACCCCCCGCCTGGATACTCGTCGTACCCGCCGCCAACGTCGGCGCGAACGGCAACGGGTCCGCGCACGGCTCGCCATTCGGACCCGAGGTGATTTCGAAGCTCGAGGACGGGCTCGACGGCGGGTTGCCCGCCCACCCTTCGATCGACGACGTCGTCGTATACGTCCCGCATGACGCCGGTGTCGCGAGCGGTGCGCGGGCGCCGCCGAAGAAGTGCAGCGCGATGTTTTCGTACGGCAGCTCCGGCGTGTTGGGGAACGTCGAGACCAACTGGCCCGTGACCTGGTTGAGCACGACCTCGCCCGGGATCTTCACGAGCACACCCGAGACCGGATCCCGCGCGACGATATACATCGCCACCAGCGTCCCGAACGGGTTCGCGTCCTGCGAGGCGAGATACGCCTCGCCTTCCAGCGGGTTCGGCAACAACGGCGTCGTGATCGTCACCGTCCCCACCTTCGAGGCATCCGGGCACGACGGCAGCGCCGGGCTTTCCAAGCCGATCTGTTCCTGCGAACACGCCTGCAGACCATCCGCCGCGCCGGCCGCCAGCGTCACGCCTTCGGGCAACGTCACCGTCGTATTCCTCACCGTCAACTCCGCCAACCCTTCACTGGACAGATCCACGGTCTGCGGGACGTGCACATCGACCGTCAGGCCCGTTGGGGTGCTCCCGGCCTGCCCGTCCGGCGAGACGCTCAACGACGGGCTGAACGGCAGCCGGTTACAACCATCCTGCGCCGCCGGCGGTTCGATCGTCGGCGTCGCCGCGGGGAAGACCCCCGGCTGCCTCCATGAGTCCGCTTCCACGGAGGTCTGCAACGGGCCCGTGCACGAGGTCGGCAGCGACAGCAGCGGCGGCGGGAACGACTGGCCGAGAGGCTGACAGGGGTAAAGTTCTCGTTCCCCATCGGCCCAGTGCTGATTATCCAGACAGTTGCTGCCACGCACATTGTCGTGGCGTGGGTCGCCCGGCACGCCCCAGAGCGTCAGCTGGCTGCCGTCGAACGCCACCGCCTGGGTGACGTTGACAACGTTCACGGTCACACCGTAGTCGCCACCCGTCCGTACCGCGGTATTGAGGAACACCGGCGCCCCCTCCACCTCGAAACCGAACCGCGCGGGTTCTCCGTATGCCGGTTCCAGAATGTACACGGGACTCGTAATCGGGTACGGGGTCGTCCCGAAGAAGCCTTCAGTGAATTTCAACCAGACCTTTGCGACTCCCACGGCCGACGCCGGAGGGCATTCATTGACACGCAGTTCTCTCACTGCGAGGAACTGTTGAAGGGTGCACAGCTTGAATGGGCTTGGGTTGCCGAAGAAGCCCGCCGGCAGCTTGAAGTGCAGGTCCTTCGGCAGCGCGGGCGGTTCGCCTTCAGAGTTTTCGTTCAGCCTGATCGTCGTCGTCAACTGGAACGGGTGAGAGCCTGCCTGCGTAGCGGCCCTCCCGCCCTCTTCTTCGGGGTCCCATTCATACTGGGCGACCCCAAACGGCAAAGGGGCTTCGCTCACCGTGACCGGCCGTCTGATCGCCGCGGGCAGCGCATCTCCACCAGAGACACGGAATTCATTGATCTCTCCCGATTCCGCGCCCGGTTCAGCCATGACCTGCACGCTGACTTCGAGCTGCTCAAATGGTGGGATCAACCCTGTCCATGTGCAGCTCACCGATACTTCCGAACACGACGGATTTAGGATTTCTTCTTCTTTTTCGTTATCAGATCCCTCTCCACCTCGGTAACCCTGGAATTCGCCATATTGGCCTCCTATGCCGACGACTTTGAACCCACGCGGCAGCACGTCGGTGATCGTCACCGGGGTCCCCTCGGCGTTCAGGGTCTCGTCGCCGAGGTTCGTCGCATACAGAACCAGTGTACCGGTATGCCCCGGCTGTATGTACGTTGGTTTGGTAAACGACACCAGATGCCACCACGGCGACGCGGCTGACGCCGGGGCGCTGCCGAGGAACGCCGCCAGCGCCACAGCGCAGACGGTAGCGGCAAGAGCAAGGCCGCGGCGAAAGACATTTGACCGGAACACGCTCATGACCTACCCCCGCGGCTCGACTTGACGACCCTGGCCTTCTTCCCCCTGGACCTGGGCCTCCTTACGCATGCGCCCTTCTTTTTCACGAAACCCCGCCGGCATTTCGCGGGCTTCGCCTTCGGTTTCGCCGCCGAAACCGAGGGGGTTGGGGTGATATTCCCCGCGCCGGAGAACGTCTCGCTCGACGGCGCGCCGAAGATCGGCGGCTGCGGCGACTGCGCCGCTTTGCACGAGTCAGCCGTATCGCACGGCGGCGGCGTAACCGGGGCGGGCGCATAGCACGGCACCAGCGTCGTACATTCATGCGCGTCGTACACATCTCCCGCCGTATCGACATCCTGCGGGGCCAGACTCGCGTTCGTCAGGAAGAACACATCGCCGCCCGTTTCGCTCGCGTCCACAAACGCCGATTCCTGCGCCGAGGTACCCGAGGAGATCAACCCCACACACCCACCCGAACGTTCGCTGAACGCCACACTCGACACCGCACAGCTCCCCACCTCCGCCGGCTCGTACTCATACACATCCTGGGTGCCGTTCACATCCTGGGGCACCAATGCTTCATGGCTGTCGAAGAACAACCGGCCGCCATCGGACAGATAGCGCGGCCCGTAGAGCGGAGGTACTTCGCCGTTGATGTAGTTCCATCCAGAGATCTCCGCCGCGACGCCCTGTCCTTCGTTCCAGCGCTCAGCAGGACCGTGTTCTACCTCTTCTTCATTGTATGCGGCCCCGATCGGCCGCGCGCCCGTCGGGTTGCAAGATGCACATACGAGCTTGCTGGTTTCCCCGTTGTACAGGTACACCTCCTCGTCGGGATTGCCGGTGACCGCATCCCGCGTGTCATAGCCAGTCAGGTCACGCGAGGACTGGAACGCCAGCCAGCGGCCATCCGGCGACACCCGCGCAGTCAAGTGGTTGAGCCCGTATCGCCAATCGGGGCTGTCTTCTTCCGCAAGCACCGCGACGAGCCTCACAACGCCACCGTGATACTCGTAGAGGCACATCGCACCGGTGCATTCAGGCGGGGCCGCGGCGTAGTACAAGTACGAGCCATCTTCGCCGACACCGACCACTTTGCTCACGCCTTCAGCGATTTTGGTCAGCCTGCTGCCGGCCGGAGCGTTCAGGTTGTATTCATCGAGATCCCCCCCTCCGACTCCCCTGTAGGTGCCTTCCCCTCCTTCCACGAAGAAGATTCTCGAAGCGTCGCTGCTGGCCGCTTCGAACCTCGCTTCGTTGCTGATCTTCATCGTTTCACCTTTTGGCAGATCGGGATTGGGCATCTCGCGCAGGTACAGCCCTCCTGTATACGTTGACCAGATGACGCGCGAGCCATCGGAGGAGATCGCATTCCGGTCACTACCTTCGTCTCTAGCGGGACCAGAGCCAAGCCAGGCGATCGGCGTCCCGCCGCCTTCGGCTTCGGGCAGCACATTGACAAGCTGCAGCTGTCCCCCCGCCCACTCGTAGAGAGCGCCGCTGGTGCCCCCGCTTTCGATCGGCGTCGATGTCAGCGCCACCGTTGACTTGATCACGACATGACTGAGGTCCGGTGTGGCTCCTTCCAACAGAGCTTTACCCTCAGCACCGAATTTGGTGCCCGGCGAGGTGACGTCGGCGGCCGTGACCAGCGGCTCATAGCACGAGCTCGAGCAGTGTTCGCTGACGTCCCCATGCTCATAGAGCGTCCGCAGAAACGGCGTCGCTTCGGTCGCTTCCGGCGAGAGCAGCGAGGGCGGCCCCCCGAAATAGTTGACGAACCCAAGCGAGAGATCTTCCGAGAACAGCACATATTCCCCGATTGTCGAGTAGGGATCGACGCCGTTCGGCACCTGGGTGGGCGGCATGATGTTCTGTGAGGACCACCCACTGGAGCCGCGCGTCGCGAGCAGGAACACCCGATTCGGCGGATTATTGCCCGGCGGTTCGGCTTCCGTCGCCGTATTGGAATCGAGCACGATCGCATCCCCGCTCGCCGCGGCCTGTTCCCCTCCAACCTCGTTGAAGAACTTAGCGCCCTCCTTCTCTGGCGGCGTGACCATCTCCCACTGGCGGCTGTCCGGCAGCGCCAGTTCGCCGCCGCCGGGCTGCGTGGTGAACGTCAGGTCTTCACCGTCCGTGGTCCCCAGCGCGTTGTGCGCGACGACCCGAGCATGGTAGGTCGTGTGCGCCTGCAGATCCTGCACGTGCGCCTGGACTTCCAGGGCCGCACCGCCCGCGCCGACACTCCCGTCCGGGATCGGCACGCTCGTGCCGTACGCCGTGGTCGGGCCGTATTCGAAGTCATACACCGTGCTTTCGCCCTCCGGGTTGATCAGCGCGGAGAACGTCGCGCTGCCCGACGCCACGTTCAGGATGGACGATTCTTCGACGGCGGGCGCGCTCGCCGCGAACGCCGGGGCACTCGCGCTCAACAGGGCACCAGCCAACACACAGAGCACCACAGATACCCGCTGCCGACGCACCAAGCCGAACCACGAGCGACCAACTACCAAACGATGAACGACGATCATGAGGCAAACCCCTCCACGAGTACGGCCGGCCCCCGCCGGCGATGACGAGGACCACACGCCCCACGGGCGCGGCACTCCACAAAACCCTGCAGACAAACCAGAAACATCACGCCGCCTCCCGCCGCGGGAGCGCGCGCAGTTGGATGCTCTGCGCGACCCGCTCGCCCTTCGGGGTGAGGCTCCACGCGTTCGGCTCGCCTTTCGCGTGACCCTCACCCGTATTGACGAGCAACCCAAGACGCTCGAGACGCGCCAACAGCTTCGAGACCTGCCCGGGATCGTGAATCCCTGCGCGCTCCGCGACCTCGCGGTTGCTGGCCCCCGGGCGCTCCCCGACACCTTCAAGGACTCGCGCGGTGCGGTACGTCAAGCGCATCGGAACGCCCTCGAGCGGATCGCCCACGGCGCGCCCGGGCACGTCGGGTCCGACTCCAGCGCTTACGGAACCCGCGGGCACAGGCCGCGCCTGCTCGCGGCGTGCCGCCGCGGCGCCCATGTAGGGCAGCACGATCATTCCCATCAACTCACCCAACAAGCCCGTCATCGGCGCACGCTCACCCCGCAACAACCGCCCATGCACGATCGTGAACGCCGCCCCCACGACACCTTCAGCGGTCAACGGAGTGCAACCCGCTCCACGCGCACCCACCAGACGACCTTCATCCACGACCGCCGCGAGGCCCGCGAGTATCTCCTCGCGACGCCCCAACACCTCCGCTCCGCCGCGCAACGCCTGAACCACGCACACCCGCGCCAACGCCGGCTCGCGATCCAGGAACGACAGGATCGTCCACAGACCCCCACGCACTCGCTCACGCCACCCAAGACCATCCGGGACTGCTACCGCGACCTCACCCTCGACCAATGTGACGACGTCCTCCAGCACCGCAGCGAGGCACTCCTCGCGATTCGCGAACAGCTCATAGAACGTGCGACGCGACACCCGCGCGCGGCTCGTGATGTCCGCGACCGTGGTGTCTGCATAGCCGAGCTCGTCGACCGCGCCGACCGCCGCCGCGAACAACCGCGAGCGCTGGATCTCGATGATCTGCTCATGCGTGGCACCCGGGCTCGGGGCACGCACCGCCACCGCCCGCGCGGGCATCAGAGCACCCCCCCGAACAGCGCATGGAGACCCAAACCCCCGCGTACGGGGGAGCCCTGGCGCCGCGAACCGGCCGCTACCGGCCGGCTAGCTGCAGACCGAGAAGCCGAAGAGAGAGAGAGAGAGAGAGAGAGATGCATCAGACCGCTGATGCATCTAGCAAGAACCCCATCCGGGGCCGCGCACATATCCGGCACGTTATTCCCTCTCGAAACCACGCTGAATCCTCTCCCTCATGCGTTGTGACCCAGTCCCTCGTCCCAAACCCAGTTCCTGCAAGCGCTTGGACGTCAACCACAAGACGGGCTGACCCAAACCAGACCCTATGTATGCCCGGCTCCACCCGAGTGGACACCGCGACCGCACTATATAACCACACCTGTGACGCGATGTCAAGCCCCTGGCGCAGACCGACTCTGCACCGACCCCGGGGACACCACGCGAACGCCGCTGCGGCCGGAGGCCGCCATCAAAAATCTGTTCGGTTCGCAGGCTATTGTCCCCCGATCGTGCTGATCGACATCCAGAGGAGGCTTGCGCGTGGCTGAGGTCGAGGCCCACATCACCGGCACCGTGTGGAAGATTGAGTGCGCCGTCGGCGACCGCGTCGAGGAGGGCGACACGGTGGCGATCCTCGAGTCGATGAAGATGGAGATGCCCGTCGAGGCCGAGGACTCCGGCACCGTCGTCGAGATCCGCTGCGAGGAGGGCCAGGCGGTCAGCGAGGGCGACACGCTCGTCGTGCTCGAGTAGCTCCCGCGGCGCATCCGGCACTGGCGATCGGCGGTCTCGGGGTTGACAATGGCTCCGCAAGCTGGCTATGATTCGGGGTGCGTCATGGCCTCGCTCGCACCCTCGCCCACCTCCGCTCTGGATCGGGCACTTGAGCTGTGCGAGCCCGACCGCCGGCCGGCCGAGCTGAGCTTGCAGGAGGGCTACCTCGATCTGCTCGGCGATGAGGACGCGATCTCCCGCCACCCCAACCAGCGGACGATGGCCAACAGGCTCGTGCCGCCGATCTACGAGCGCTTCACGCGGCCGCTCGTCGGGCGCCTGGCGATGGGCCGCGGGGGTCCCGGGATGCGCGGGGAGCACCGCCTCGCGCTGGAGATGCTGTCGCTCGCGAACGGCGCGCGGGTGCTGGACGTCGCCTGCGGGCCGGGCAACTTCACACGCGACTTCGGACCCCCCGCGGGCGACGGGCTGGTCGTGGGCATCGACGCCTCCCGGCCGATGCTTGCCTTCGCCGTTCGCAACACCGCGAGTGCGAACACCGCCTACGTGCGCTGCGACGCCTGCGCGCTGCCCTTCCGCGAGGAGAGCTTCGACGCGATCTGCTGCTTCGGCGCGCTGCACCTGTTCAGCGAGCCGCTGCGGGCGCTCGACGAGATCGTCCGCGTCCTCGCCCCGGGCGGCCGCGTGGCGCTCCTGGTCGTGCGCTCCAAGCTCGACGAGGGGAGACGGCTGCGGGCGCTCCGGCGGATCTTCCACCTCGTGTTCGGTATGCGGCCCCTCGCTCGTGACGAGCTCCCGCAGGCGCTCCGCGCCCGCGGCCTGACCGGCGTCGAGCAGCGCGTGGCCGGTCTGGGGCAGTTCGTGTCTGCCAGCCTGCCGGCTCGCTGAGGCGGGGCGCATCGCCGCCGAGAGCCGCCGGCGGCGCGCGAACGGAGGGCGCGGCGTACGTGCGGACGCTCAGCGGCCGGCGACGACGGGCACGCGGTCGCTCCGTGCAACGCGCCTGCTCACGATCAGCGGCACGTCGTCCTTGGGCGCCAACACAGGCAGCAGGCTGATCTTCAGAGAGAAGTCGGGCGGCAGCTCCAGCTCGAAGCGCTTGAGCATGAGGGTCGCGATCGTGCGGATCTGCAGCTGCGCGAAACGCATCCCGACGCAGGTGCGCGAGCCGCCGCCGAAGGGAAGGTAGGCGCCCTTGGGAAGCGCAGCCTTGGCCTCTGTGCTGAAGCGCTCGGGCTTGAAGCGCTCGGGTTCGGGGAACACCTCGGGCAGGTAGTGCGAGGCGAGCACGCTGTAGTCGACGTAGGCGTTCGCCGGCGCTGTGAGGCCTTCGAACTCGAAGCTCTCCGTGGCACGCCGCGTGCCGATCCAGACCGGCGGGTACATGCGTAGGCTCTCGTCGAGCGCCATCTCCAGCTCGAGCAGCTCGCCGTTCAGCAACTGACTGGCGCTCGGGACACCGCCCTCCAGACAGGCCTCCTGCTCGGCG
The DNA here is from genome assembly GCA_963706545.1 of uncultured Solirubrobacterales bacterium. Classification (GTDB taxonomy): domain Bacteria; phylum Actinomycetota; class Thermoleophilia; order Solirubrobacterales; family Solirubrobacteraceae; genus Palsa-744. Next base: position 2,331,616 of record OY970161.1, on the reverse strand, counting down.
ACCACCCGCTCGACGACATCCGGGTGGAGAGCCAGCTCGTAGAGCAGGAAGGTCAACGACAGAGCCGTCGCGTCGCGGCCCGCCAGCAGCAGCGTCTTGGCCTGATCGCGGATCTGCGCGTCGCTGAGCGGCTCGCCTTCCTCGTCGCGCGCGTCGATCAGCAGGCTCATGACGTCCGTCCCGCCTCCGCCGCCGCGTGCGCGCCGTTCGGAGATCGCCGCGTGGAGCACGCGGTTGAGCCTGTCGATGTTCTGCATCATGCGCGCGTGGGGGGTGAAGGGGCCGCGCAGCGAGCCCGACACGAGCGGCAGGGTGCCCATCTGGTCGAGCACCCGTGCCACGTCAGCGGTGCGCGCCCGTTCGGTCTCCGGGTCGAAACCGAAGAGCGTCCTCGCGGCGATGCGCAGCCCCAGCGAGCGCGCCCAGAGGTAAACATTCAGGGTCCTCCCCGGCACAACGCTCTCGAGCGCCCGCTCGGTCTCCTCGACCATGATGTCGAGATAGGACGCGATCCTCTTGTTGTGAAGCGAGGGAAGCACCAGCCGGCGCATGTCGCGGTGGTAGTCGCCATCGGTCACGAAAAAGCCCTCGCCGAGGATGTCGACCATAGGACGAAAGTGCGATTCGCGGATGGTGAAGTTGGAGGCGCTGGAGACGGTCATGTAATGGTTGGCCGCCGGTCCAATCATAAAAACAGTATTACCGTGAGCGATACGCAACGTGAAGATCGGGCCGAACCGCTCGTAGGCGTCGAGCAGCACCCCACGCGGATCCTCGATGAAGCGCTTCGTCCGCGCGAGACTGAAGCGGGTCTCGCCGGGAGGATAGGGAGACTTGTTGACCCATTCCTGCCGCAGATCGCTGATCGCCACGGCCAACGGATGCGAATGTCGAAGCGGAGCGGGAGCTTCGAGTGGCATGACGATACCCTAGTTGATTGGTAGTTGGCCGTCAAGCCCAATCGAGCCGTGTCTCGGACCCACTAGGCTTCGCCCATGCCCCCCAGCGCCCCCCCGCGCGAGCTCGCTGCCGGCAAGCTCCTCGTCGACCGGCCGGTCGCGCGCGTCGCGCGCCTGACGATCGCCAACCCGGCCAAGCGCAACGCCCTCGACCAGGCGATCCTCGACGCGATCGCGGCGACGCTCCGCGAGCTCGCGGCCGAGGACGAAACCCGCTGCGTGATCGTGACCGGATCCCACGGGATGTTCTCGGCGGGCTACGAGATCGGCGAGATCACCGACGTGAGATTCCAGGAGGAGGCCGAGCGCCTGGTCGCGCATCCGTTCAACGAAGCCATCGGGGCGCTCGAATCCCACCCCTACCCCACGCTCGCGGCGCTGCCCGGGCACACGATCGGAGGAGGCCTCGAGCTGGCGCTGGCGTGCGACCTGCGCGTGGCCGCGGAGGGCATCAAGCTGGGGATGCCCCCCGCCAAGCTGGGGCTGGTCTACTCCCACACCGGCCTGCGCCGCTTCCTCGACGCGATCGGCGCCGCGCGCACCCGCGAGCTGTTCCTGCTCGGCTCCTACATCGACCCCGCCACCGCGCTCGGATGGGGTCTCGTCAACCGCGTCGTGCCCGCCGCGGAGCTCGAGCGCTTCACGCTGGGGCTCGCGGGCGAACTGGCGGGCAACGCGCCGCTCGCGCAGACCGGCAACAAGCGCGTGATCGCCGCCCTCCTGCGTGCGGAGGGCGAGCTGCCCGAAGAGGTCGAAGCCGAGCTGCTCGAGCTGCGCCGCACCTCCTTCGACTCTCACGACCTGCGCGAGGGCATGCTCGCCTTCGCCGAGAAGCGCGCGCCGCGCTGGCGGGGGGAGTAGCCCCGGGCTCACGCGAACTCCCGGAACAGCCCGAGCCGCTCCTCGCCGATCGCGGCGCGCCGCTGTGGATCCTCGACGCCGAGCCCCTCGCGCTCGGCGAGGCACAGCACCCCGATCTTGCCCACGTGACGGTTGAGCTGCACCTCCCGCGTCGCCTCCCCCACCTGCTCGAAGGGGAACACACACGAGAGCGCCGGCACGATCGCCCCCCGTTCGATCAGCCGGTTGACCTCCCACGCCTCCTGCCAGTTGGCGCCGTGGCTGCCGATCACCCGCTTCAGTCGCATCCACAGGCGGCGGTTGTCGTACTCGTGGCGGTAGCCGGTGCTCGATCCGCACGTGACCACCGTCCCGCCGCGCCGCACCAGGTACACCGAGGCCCCGAACGTCTCCCGCCCAACGTGCTCGAAGACGATGTGCGGGTCCTCCCCCAGCCGGCGGCGGATCTCGCCTCCCACGCGCTTGCCCATCTCCACTTCGCCGAGGCCGTCGAGCTCCAGCTCGTCGCGGCGCAGCACGACCTCGCAGCCGAGCCGCTCCAGCAGGCGCGCCTTCGCCTCCGAGCCCACAACTCCGATCGCGATGCCCCCGCCGTTGCGGATCAGCTGAACCGCGTACGCGCCGAGGCCCCCAGTGGCGCCCCACACGAGCACGATGTCGCCCTGCTTGAACCGCGCCCCCAGCGGGCTGACCAGCATCCGATAGGCGGTCATCGCGCAGAGCGTGTTGCACGCCGCCTCCTCCCACGTCAGGTGGCGGGGCTTCGGCAGCAGCTGGGTGGCTTTCACGAGCGCGTAGTGGGCGAGGCCTCCGAAGTTCGTCTCGAAGCCCCACGCCCGCTGATCCGCGGCTAGCATCCCGTCGACCTGGGAGAGCGGATCCTGGGAGTCGATGACCATCGGGGTCGCCACCACGCGATCGCCGATCGACCATTTGGTGACCGCTGCGCCCCGCTGCACGACGACCCCCGCGGCGTCCGACCCCAAGACGTGATGAGGCAGGTCGTGGCGGGCGTCCCACCCCCCGCGGCGCCCCAGCTGCTCGAGGAACCGGAAGGTTGGGATCGGCTCGAACATCGCCGACCACACCGTGTTGTAGTTGACCGCGCTCGCCATCACCGCGAGCAGCACCTCGTCCGGGGCCAACTCCGGCATCGGCACCTCGCCGACCCGCAGCGAGCGGCGGACGTCCTTGTCCTTCACCCCCGCGAAGATCCCTTCGTCCTCGCGCGCTAGATACGCGGCGAGGTAGGAGGCGGGCGGCTCGCCGTCCAGTAGACCGCCCACTTCCCTCTCCACCTTCTCTCTGCTCATCTCCGTCTCCACATCCTCCGTCAACATCTACTCGTCACCTCCCGCGCACATCGGTAGTCGTTGTCAAAAGCCAGTTCTTCACCGCCTGCGCCGTGGAGTCCACGTCCTCCTCCATCAGCGCGATGTGGTTTGCGCAGAGCTCGACGGTCTCGTGCGCAAAGCCCCGGGCGGCCACCCACGCGGGCCGCGTGAACACGTCGGGAGTGAGCACATCGGCCCGCAGCGCGAGGGTGGGCGCCGCCACCTCGATCGGATCCCACTCGCTCAGTAGCTCGCCGTAGGCGGCCATCGCCGTCAACCCGGCGTCGCTCACCGACACGCGCACGTCCTCCCGGGTCAACATCGCCCACGTCACCTCGCCCAGCACCTCCGCCGCGGCGTCGGGCGCGAGGGCGAGCGTATCGATCAACACGACGCCAGCCGGCGGGCAGCCGACGCTCTCGAGGTAGCCGGCCAACGCGTACGCCAGGACACCTCCAGCGGAGTACCCTACGAGCACGGCCGGGGCCTCGAGCGCGAGCTCTCCGATCGCCTCCGCGTGAACGGCGGCCACGTCACGCACGCTTGCCGGCAGAGGTTCCCCGTCTGTGAACCCCGGAAGCGGCAGCACCGCGACACCGCGCTCGCCGCGGAAGTGGTGCGCAAATTTCGCGTACTGGTGGGGCCCCGCGGTCGCGAGCACGGTCGGCAGGCAGACGAGGCATGCCAGCCCAGGGACCGTCGAGAGACACACGGGCTCGGGCGCCTTGGGCAGGTCCACGTGCGCGTCGAACGTCGGGCGGAACGCGGAGGCGGCACTCAACAACTTCATGAACTCGCCGAGCTCCCCGCGGTCGCCCGCCTCGCGCATCAGCGCTACGAACGTGCCGGAGGGCTCCGCGCCGTCCGGCTGCTCGCCGCCCTCCTGCGGATGAGCCAACCCGTGCATCAGGCGAGCGGCCAGCGCAGCCGGCGTTGGGTGGTCGAACAGGAGCGTCGCGGGCAGCTCCAGGCCGGTTGCCACCTGTACGCGGTTACGGAGCTCCAGCGCTGTTACCGAATCGAACCCGAGCTCGAGCAGCGGCTGGCGGGGGTCGATCTCCTCGGCCGACTCGTGCCCCAATACCACGGCGACCTGGGTGAGCACCGCCTCCACGACAATCTGTTCGCGCTCGCCCTCTGGGGCCGCGGCCACGCGTCTTGCCAGCTGGCCGCCCACGGTGTCGTCCGGCAGCGGAGTCTCCGCCGGGGTCTCATCGGGCGCGAACGCGCCTGCCCAATAGTGCCGGCGCTGGAAGGCGTACGTGGGCAGCCCGACCCGCGTGGCGGCGGAGCCCTGGAACACCGCGCCCCACCCCACGTTCACGCCACGCACCCACGTTTCAGCCACCGAGGTAAGGAAGCGTGGGGAGCCGCCCTCCCCGCGGCGCAACGTCCCGACCACTCCCGTCTCGGCCGCCGTATCCCCCCCCACGTCCTCGACGACCCCCTGCATCGCTCCCATCAGCACCGGATGCGGGCTGATCTCGATGAATGTGCATGGCCCCTCCGCCAGCAGCCCGCGCACCGCCTGGGCGAAGCGCACCGTCTCGCGTGCGTTGCGATACCAGTGCTCGGGGCCCAGCTCCGCGGTGCTCAACGGCCCGCCGATGAGCGTCGAGTGGAACGGGATCGCGCCCACCCTGGGAGCGACGGGGGCGAAGGCGGCCAGCATCCGCTCGCGCAGCGCGTCCACCTGCGGGGAGTGCCCGGCGCCGAGCGCACCGGCGACCCCGCGCGCGCGGACGCCCTCGGCCTCGCACTCCGCGAGCAGCTCCTCGATCGCCTCGCGCTCGCCCGAGACCACGTTTGCGACGGGTCCGTTCATCGCGGCGATCACGATCCGCCCGTCCCACCGCTCCAGGCGTCCCGCGAGCTCCTCGCCGCCCAGCGCGACCGACGCCATCCAGCCGGCGCCGACCAGCTCGCTCAACAGCTGGCTGCGCAGCGCCACCAACCGCGCGGCGTCATGCAGCGAGAGCCCGCCCGCCAGCAGCGCCGCGGCGATCTCACCCTGCGAGTGTCCGACCACCGCGTCCGGGCGCACCCCACACGCCTCCCACATTCGCGCCAGCGACACCATCATCGCGAACAGCACCGGCTGCACCACGTTGACGCGTTCCAGCGACTTCGCCTCGCCCTCGCCCCCGTTCTCGGCCCTGAGCACGCTCGCCAGCGACCAGTCCACATGGGGGGCGAGCGCCTCCTCGCATGCCCGCATCGACTGGGCGAACACTTCCGAGCACTCGAGCAGCTCCGTTGCCATGCCCGCCCATTGGCCACCCTGGCCGGGGAACACGAACACGGTCCTGCCGCCACCACCGCCATGACTGGAGCTGCTGCCACTGCCGGCCACTCCCTCGACCACGCCCGCTGCGACCGCTCCGTTGGCCAGCGCCTCCAGACCCCCCAACAGCCGCTCCCGGCTCTCGCCCACGACCACCCCGCGATGAGCGAACGTTGAGCGCTCCTTGGCCAGCGAGAGCCCGACATCGGCCGGGCGCAGCCCGGAGTCGCCTGCCACGTGCTCGTGCAGCCGCGCGGCTTGCCCCCGCATCGCGCGCTCGCTCTTCCCGGATACGACCCACGGCACCGCGCGGCCGACGTCGAGGACGGCGGCGGGCGCGCCCACAGCGGGCGTGGCGCCATTTGTCGCCGCGGCCTCCATATATGTCTCCTCTTCGTTCGGGGCCTCACCGCCCGCCGGGGCCTCACCGACCGACGGGACCTCCTCGACCGACGGGGCCTCCTCGAGGATCACGTGCGCGTTGGTGCCGCTCACCCCGAACGACGACACGCCCGCGCGGCGCGGTTGGCCGTTGGCCGACCACGGCACCGCCTCCCTCAGCAGCGACACCGCTCCCTGCGTCCAATCGACCTGCGTGGAGGGCTCGTCCACGTGCAGCGTCATGGGCAGCGTGCGATGGCGCATCGCCATTACCATCTTGATCACGCCCGCCACACCGGAGGCGGCCTGCGCGTGGCCGATGTTCGACTTCACCGATCCCAGCCACAGCGGACGGCCCTCCGGCCGCTCGCGCCCGTAGGTGGCCAGCAGCGCCTGCGCCTCGATCGGGTCGCCGAGGCGGGTGCCCGTGCCGTGGGCCTCCACCGCATCCACCGCCTCCGCCGGCAACCCGGCGCTCGCCAGCGCCCGGCGAATCACCCGCTGCTGGGATGGGCCGTTCGGGGCCGTCAGCCCGTTGCTCGCCCCGTCCTGGTTGACGGCGCTCCCGCGCACTAGCGCGAGCACGGGGTGGCCGTCCTGGAGCGCGTCGGAGAGCCGCGCCAGCACCAGCACACCCACGCCCTCTGCCCACGCGGTGCCGTCGGCGGCGTCCGCGAAGGACTTGCAGCGGCCGTCGCGGGCCAGCCCACCGAGCCCGCCGATCTGCACGAACCCGGTTGGCGCGGCCATCACCGCGACGCCGCCGGCGAGCGCCAGCGAGCACTCGTCCTGGCGCAGCGCCCCGCACGCCAGGTGCAATGCGACCAGCGAGGAAGAGCACGCCGTGTCCACCGACACCGCGGGCCCCTCGAACCCAAGCGCGTACGACACCCGTCCCGACACGACGCTGGGGAGGCTGCCGGTCGCCTGGTAGCCGTCCTGTGGCAGTTGCGTGCCGTAGAGCGCCGGACTCACCCCGATGTACACACCGGTCTGGCTGCCGTGCAGCGAGCGCGGGTCGATCCCCCCGCCCTCCAGCGCCTCCCAGCTCGCTTCCAGCAGGATCCGCTGCTGGGGATCCATTGTCCGCGCCTCCTTCGGGCTGATTTCGAAGAACCCCGCGTCGAACTCCGCCGCGTCATACACGAACCCGCCCTCGCGCACACAGGACTCCTCGCCGTACAGCCGCTCGAGATCCCAGCCGCGGTCCCGCGGGAGCTCCCCGATCCCATCGCCGCCGGCGGCGAGGAGCTCCCACAACCCCTGCGGCGAACTCACGCCCCCCGGATACCTGCAGCTCATGCCCACGATCGCGATCGGCTCGTTCCCGTGTCGCCCGGGCGCGCGCGGTCGCCCACGCTCGATCTCGACGGGCGCCTCACTCGACGTCCCGTCGCCCGCCAGCTGGCCCAGCAGATGCTCGGCCAGGACCGCCGGGGTGGGATAGTCAAAAATCAGGGTCGCCGGGAGTCCGAGGCCGGTGGCCCCGTCGAGCCGGTTGCGAAGCTCGACCGCCAGCAGCGAGTCGAACCCGAGCGCCTTGAACGTGCGGCCGGCGTCCACCTCCGAGGCGGAGGGGTGGCCGAGGACGCGTGCGACCTCGGTGCGGACCACTCCGAGCATCGCCTGCCCGCGCTTCTCTGCCGGCGTGTCGGCCATGCGCCTGCGCATCTCGCTCGCCGCGGCCGCGTCGCGGTGTCCGCCCGCGGCTCCCAGCACGGCTCCGACCTCGGGCAGGTCTTCGATCAGCGGGCGCGGGCGGGCGAGGGCGAAGACCGGCGCAAAGGTCTCCCAGCGGATATCCGCGATGGCCACCGCCGTCTCCTCGCGGAGCAGCACCCCCTGCAGCGCCTCGATCGCCAACTCCGGCGCCATCGCGCCGATCCCGTGCCGACGGAGGATCTCCCCTGCCTCCCCCGCCTCCCGAGCCGTCCCCGCGATCCTGCCCTCCCCGGCCCACGCTCCCCACGCCACCGAGGTGGCGGGCAGGCCCTGTGCGCAGCGGTCGGCCGCCAGCGCATCCAGGAAAGCGTTCGCCGCCGCATAGCTGCCCTGACCGCCACTGCCCCAGGTGCCCGCGATCGAGGAGAACAGCACGAACGCCGAGAGATCCGCACCCCTGGTCAGCTCGTGCAGGTGTAGCGCAGCGTGCGCCTTCGGCGCCAGCACCCGCTCAATCCGCTCCGGGGTCAGAGAATCGATCGGCCCGTCGTCGAGCACCCCGGCCGCGTGCACCACCGCCCGTAGCGGGCGCTCGTCGGGGATCGACGCGATCAGCGCCTCCAACTGCTCGCGATCCGCGACGTCGCACGCCGCGACCGTCACCTCGGCGCCGAGGTCGGCGAGCTCCGCCCGCAACTCCGGCGCGCCACGCGCCTCGGCTCCCTGGCGGCTGACGAGCAGCAGATGCTCCGCGCCGCCGCGGGCGAGCCAGCGCGCGACATGCCCCCCCAGTTCACCTGTTCCACCGGTGATCAGCACCGTGCCCCGCGGCGCGGTCCAGTCGCCGGCGGGCGCCTGCTCGCCTTCGTGCGGGCGCGCCAGTCGCCGCGCGAACACCCCCGCGCCGCGCACCGCCAGCTGATCCTCACCGCCCGCCTCCGCCAGCACCCCGGCCAGGAGATCCAGCACGCGCTCGTCGAGCGCCTCGGGCAGATCCACCAAGCCTCCCCACCGCCGGGGATGCTCCAGGCCGACCACCGCGCCGAGACCCCACACCTGCGCCTGGACCGGAGCGGTCATGCGCTCGGAGGGGGCGACCGACGCCGCGCCCCGCGTGAGCAGCCACATGGGAGCTGCGACCTCAGCATCCTCGAGCGCCTGCACCAGCGCCACCGTGCCGGCCATGCCGCCGGGAACGCTCGCATGGGCGGGAAGGGCCCTCTCCTCCAGGGCCAACAGCGATATTACGCCCGCGATCGGGGTAGCCTCGGGCGGTCTACCTTTGGTTTTTTCGGACCCATATATGACGTCGGGTCCACCAATAGTTTGGGACCTATATAGGGGTTCTGGTCCATCAATACTTTCGGACTCATATAGGGCGTCAGGCGGCATCTCGAGAGCCTCACGCAGCGAGCCGGCCAGCTCCTCGCGCGTGACCTCGACCCCACCGACCGGCACTCGCAGAAGGTGGGCGCCCCGCGCCTCGAGCGCATCTGTGAGTGTGGCGATCCACGGCTCCTCGTGTGCCGCTGCGGGCAGGATCGCCAACCACGTCCCGGAGAGCGCCGGCGCCGGCGCGAGCGCGATCGGCTTCCACTGCACCCGGTAGCGCCAGCCCTGCCGCGGCCGGGTGAGCGGCGCGCCCTCGATCCAGTGGCGCCGGCGCTGGAACGCGTAGGTGGGAAGCTCCACCGTCCGTGCGCCCGACTCGCGGAGCATCGCGGCCCAGTCGACCGACGCTCCCCGCGTCCACATCTCCGCCAGTGCGCCGACCAGCGACAGCGCCTCCGGCCGCCCCCCCTTCAGCACCGCAGCCGCGGCCGGCGCGTCCGTCGCGGCCACCGCGCCCATCTCGCCACCGGCGCCCTTCCCGCCGGCGTCGCGCTCCCGCAGGCAGTCCAGCGCCATCGCGCTCAGCACGCCGTCGGGACCGAGCTCCAGGAAGCCGCGCACGCCCTGGGAGGAGAGCCAGCCCACACCATCGGCGAAGCGCACCGTCTCGCGCACCTGACGCACCCAGTACTCCGGCGCGCACAGCTCCTCGCCGGCGGGGGCCCCGGTCAGGTTGGACACGACTGTGATCTGAGGCGCGCGGAAGCTGACACTCCGGGCGACCTCGAGGAACTCCGCGAGCATCCCCTCCATCCGCGGCGAGTGAAAGGCGTGGCTGACCCGCAGCCGCTTGACCTTGCGCCCCTGGCGCTCCCACGCCCGCGCGAGCTCCCCCACCAGGTCCTCGTCACCCGAGAGCACCACCGCGGCGGGGCCGTTCACCGCCGCCAGCGAGACCCGGTCCTCGAAGCCGGCCAGCGACTCCAGCGCCTCCTCGCGTGAGGCCTGTACCGCGACCATCGCCCCGCCCTCGGGAAGGGCGCTCATCAGCCGCCCGCGGGCCGCCACCAGCCGGCAGGCGTCCTGCAGCGAGAAGACCCCCGCCACGAACGCCGCCGCCAACTCGCCGATCGAGTGGCCGGCGAGGTAGTCGGGCCGTACCCCCCAGCTCTCCAGCAGCCGGAACAGGGCGACCTCCAGCGCGAACAGACTCGCCTGGGTGAACATCGTGTCGTCCAGGAGGCCCGCCGCGGGGGTGCCCTCCTGCGCGAACAGCACCTCCAACACCGCCTGCTCCAGGTGCTCGTCGAGCGCGGCGCAGACCTCGTCCAGCGCGACCCTGAACGATGGGAACGCCCCGTACAGCTCACGGCCCATACCCGCGCGCTGGGCGCCCTGGCCGGTGAACAGAAACGCCGTCCTCAGCCCCGTGTCCCACGCGGCGCCTTCGGTCACGTTCGGAGCCTGCGCGCCGGCCGCCACCGAGGCCACGCCCGCGAGCAGCGCCTCCCGGTCGGCCCCGAGCACGACCGCGCGATCCTCGAGCGCCGCGCGGCCCGCGAGCGAGAGCCCGACGTCGCCCACGCCCGCGTCCTCTTCAGCCAGTGCGAAGTCGCGCAGCCGCTCCGCCTGGGCGCACAACGCGGAGCGCCCTCGGCCCGAGAGCACCCACGGGATGGCGCCGGCGCCGAGCAGACCGGCGCCCGAGATGTCGCCGTCCACCACGGCGCCGTCAGCCACGAGGACATCCGTCGCAGCGCCATCCCCCACGACGCCATCGGCCGCAGCGGCCATCTTCCCGGCGCCCAGCCCGGCGGGCGCCTCCGTCGCGACCGCGACAACGTCCAGCGGAGGAGCCTCCTCAAGGATCACGTGCGCGTTCGTCCCGCTGACCCCGAACGAGGAGACACCAGCCCGCCGCGGCTTGCCGTTCGGCTCCCACGGCCGCGCCTCGCTCAACAGCGACACCGCACCCACGGACCAGTCGACCTGGCCCGACGGCTCGTCCACGTGCAGCGTCTTGGGCAGCACCCCATGCCGCAGCGCCTGCACCATCTTGATGACCCCGGCCACGCCGGCGGCGGCCTGGGTGTGCCCGACGTTGGACTTCATCGACCCCAGCCACAGCGGGCGCTCCGCCGGACGGTCCCGCCCGTAGGTCGCCAGCAGCGCCTGCGCCTCGATCGGGTCGCCAAGGGTCGTGCCGGTCCCGTGCCCCTCGACCGCGTCGACCTCACCCGCCGCCAGCCCCGCATTCGCAAGCGCCTGGCGGATCACGCGCTGCTGGGCCAGGCCGTTGGGCGCGGCGAGCCCGTTGCTCGCGCCGTCCTGGTTGACCGCGCTGCCGCGCACCACCGCGAGCACCGGGTGGCCCAGCGCCCGCGCGTCGCAGAGACGCTCGAGCGCTAGCAACCCGATGCCCTCCGAGATGCTCGTGCCGTCCGCAGCCGCCGCGAAGGACTTGCAGCGCCCATCCGGGGCGAGCCCCCGCTGGCGGCTGAAGCCCACGAACGGCAGCGGCGTGCAGAGCGCCGTCACCCCGCCCGCGAGCGCCAGCGAGCACTCGCCCGCGCGCAGCGCCCCGCACGCCAGGTGCAGCGCCACCAGCGAGGACGAGCAGGCCGTGTCGATCGTCACCGCCGGCCCCTCCAGCCCCAGCGCGTACGCCACCCGACCCGAGAGCACACTCGCCGAGGTGCCCGTCAGCAGGTAGCCCTCCGAGCTGTCGATCGCAGCCAGCGAGCGCGACGCGTAGTCCTGCGAGCTCGTCCCCGCGAACACCGCAGTGTCGCTGCCGCGCAGCGAGCTCGGCGCGATGCCCGCACGTTCGAACGCCTCCCACGAGACTTCGAGCAGCAGCCGCTGCTGGGGATCCATCGACGACGCCTCCCGGGGGCTGATCCCGAAGAACTCCGCGTCGAAGTCCGCGATCTCGTGCATGAACCCCCCCTCGCGCACGTAGCTGGTGCCCGGGTGGTCGGGATCGGGGTGGTAGAGCGTGTCGAGATCCCAGTCGCGATCGGTCGGGAACGGCGCGATCGCGTCGACACCCCCTGCGAGCAGCCCCCACAGCTCCTGCGGTGAGCGCACCCCGCCCGGATATCTGCAGCTCATCCCCACGATCGCGATCGGCTCGTCGAGCTGCGCGGTGCGCGCCGCCGGGGAGGCAGATTCGATCCGCACGCCGTCGACCTCGCTCAGCAGGTGGACCGCAAGCGCCTCCGGGGTGGGGTAGTCGAAGACCAGCGTCGCGGGCAGGCGCAGCCCCGTCGCCGCCTGCAGCCGGTTGCGCAACTCGACCGCGAGCAGCGAGTCGAACCCGAGCTCTTTGAACGCACGCCGCACGTCGACCGCCTCGGGTGAGTCGTAGCCCAGCACCGCCGCCACCTCGCCCCGCACCACGCCGAGCACGACCCGCCGGCGCTCCTCCCCGGAGACACCCTCCAGGCGCCTGGCCAGCGACGCGCCCGTGCCCCGCGACGTCCGCCGAGCGGGCGTCCGCACCAGGCCGTGCATCAGCGCCGGCAGCGCCCCGGCCCGCGCGGCAGCGTTCAGCGCCACCGCGTTCAGGCGCACCGGCAGCGTCAGCGCCTCACTCGCTCCGAGCGCCGCGTCGAAGAGCTCGAGGCCTTCCGCCGAGGAGAACGCCTCGAAGCCAACGCGCCTGATGCGGGCCAGGTCGATCCCGCGCAGGTGGCCGGTCATCTCGCTGGCCTGCTCCCACCAGCCCCACGCCATCGAGACCGCCGGCAGACCCTGCGCCCGCCGGTGGGCGGCCAGCCCGTCCAGGAAGACGTTCGCCGCCGCGTAGTTGCCCTGGCCCGGGCCGCCCACCGTTCCTGAGGTCGAGGAGAAGAGCACGAACGCCCGCAGGTCCAGGTGCCGGGTCAACTCGTGCAGGTGCCACGCCGCGTCGACCTTCGGCGCGAGCACCCGGTCGACGCGCTCCGGGGTCAGCGAGCCGATCACCCCGTCGTCGAGGACGCCCGCGGTGTGCACCACCGCGCTGAGCGGGTGCTCCGTCGGCACGGAGGCGAGCAGCGACTGCAGCTGCGCTCGATCGCTCACGTCGCACGCCACGATCGCGACCTGGGCGCCGAGCGCCGTCAGCTCGTCCTCCAGGTCGCCCGCGCCGGGAGCCTCCCGACCGCGCCGGCTGGCCAGCACCAGGCTGCGCACCCCGTGCTCCTCCACCACGTGCCTGGCCACCAGGGCGCCGAGCTCGCCCGTGCCGCCCGTGATCAGCACCGTGCCGTGCTCCCCCGACGAGCCGCCCGGGAGGAGCTCACCCGTGCCGCCCGCGATCGGGGCCTTGCCGAGCTCGCCGAGGGAGAGGGTGTCCGGCAAGGTCAGCACGATCTTGCCAACGTGCCGCGCCTGGCTCATGAAGCGGAACGCCTCCGGGGCCCGCCGCACGTCCCATGCGCGGATCGGCGGCGGCTCTAGCACACCACGCTCGAACAGCGTCACGAGCTCCTCCAGCGTCTCCTGCACGCGCTCCGGTCCGGCCTCAATCGAGTCGAACGCGCGGTAAGCGACCCCGGGGCGCTCCACCGCGAGGAGCTCGGGATCGCGGATGTCGATCTTGCCCATCTCGATGAAGCGGCCTCCCTCGCCCAGCAGATCGAGCGAAGCGTCCACCAGCTCGCGCGTCAACGAGTTCAGGACTACGTCCACCCCCCGCCCCGCGGTGGTCTGAGCGAACCGCTCCCTGAACCCCGCGTCCCGCGAGGAGGCGATGTGCTCCTCGTCGAACCCCATCGATTCCAGGGCGCCCCACTTAGTGGGGCTCGCCGTCCCGAACACCTCGGCACCAAGGTGCCTGGCAAGCTGCACCGCGGCTATGCCCACGCCGCCGGCCGCGGCGTGCACGAGCAGCCGCTCGCCCCCCTGCAGGCGTGCGAGATCAACCAGGCCGTAGTACGCCGTCAGGAACGCCCCCGGAACCGACGCGGCCTCGACGAACGACCAGCCCGCGGGTATCCGCACGAGCGCCCTGTGGTCGCTCACGGCCACCGGGCCGAACGCTCCGAGCAGCATCCCCATCACGCCGTCGCCGGGCTGCAGGCCGCTCACCCCCGGACCGACCTCCATAACCACGCCCGCCCCGTCGCTGCCGATCGCGTCCCACGCGCCGCGTAGGGGCACCAGGCCGAGGGCGCTCAGGACGTCGCGGAAGTTCAAGCTCGCGGCGCGCACCGCGATGCGTACCTGCCCCTCCGCCAGCGGCTCGTCCACCTCCGGACACCCGACCAGGCGCAGATCCTCGAGGGTGCCGCTGTCCCCGCCTGCCAGGCGCCACCGCGAGACCCCCTCCGGCGCCGCCAGCACGCCACTCCCGCCCGCGTGTGTGAGCCGCGGGGCGAGCACCACCCCGTCGCGCACAGCCAGCTGCTCGCCGGTCTCCGCTCGGTCCCCGCTCGCGAGCGCCGCCGCCAGCGCGCGCCACGACGCCTCCTCGCCGTCGAGGTCCACGAGGACGAAGCGGCCGGGGTGCTCGGACTGGGCAGAGCGCAGCAGGCCCCACACCGGCGCCGCCGCCAGGCCGAGCACCTCCTCGCCCGCGTGCACCGCCACCGCGCCCTGGGTGAGCACTGCCAGTCGCGCAGCGGCCAGCCGCTCCTCCGCGAGCCACGCCTGCACGAGCTCGAGCGCTTGAAGCGCGGCCTGGTGCGCGAGCTCGGCAACGCCCTCGCCCGCCGCCTCCTGGGACGAGCCCCCACTCAGCTCCCTATATAGGTCCCTGTGTAGGCCCCCGCTCGGTTGCCTATATAGGTCCTCACTCAGCTCCCCGCGGAGGGGACCCGCCTCGGCGCTCACCCGCGCCCCCAGATCCAGCCCCCAGCCGACGAGAACGACCTCGGGGACCGCCGCGCCCTCGTCGAGCGCCTCGCACAGGGTCCTCAGATCGGCGTATTGGGCCGCGCCCGCAAGGGCGCCCTCGGGTACCCCGGCGAGCGTCGCCCATCCGCCCTCCGGCTGGTGCGGGTCAACCGTGACTGGAGCCCAGTCCAGCGCCAGCAGGGACGTGCCCCGGCGCCTGCGCGCGCCCTCCAGCTGCTCGGCGGAGAGCGGGCGAATCACAAGCGACCGCGCGGCCGCAACCGGCGCGCCGCTGACGGCGTCGGCGACCGCCACCGCTACAGCGCCCTCCCCGACGGAGGAGAGACACACGCGCAGCGAGTGCGCGCCAGTGTTGTAGAGCCGCACGCCGCTCCAGGAGAACGGCAGACCCACAGCGCCCAGCCCGCCCGCTCCGTCTCCCTCGAGCTGCACCACGCCGATGCCGTGCAGCGCGGAGTCGAGCAGCGCGGGGTGGACAGCGAAGCAGGTCGCCGACAGGCGCTGCTCGTCAGCCAGAGCGGCTTCGGCGAAGACCTCCTGTCCCCGCCGCCACACCCCCAGCAGCCCCTGGAAGGCCGGCCCGTATTCGAATCCCGCCTCGGCAGAGCGGCCGTAGAGATTCTCGATGTCCAGCGGCACCGCGCCCGGCGGAGGCCACTCCGGCGAGCCGAGCACAGCCAGCTGCTCGTCCAGCCGGTCCCGCTGTTCGGGGCTCTGCTCCCGTGGCGTGAGCGTCCCGCTGGCGTGGCACGTCCACGCCTCCCCGGTCTGGTGGGCGCCCTGCGATCCGTCCCCTCCCTTCAAGCCGTGCCCGCCTTCGGAGCCGTCCCCTCCTTCCGCGGGCCGTGAGTGGATGCTCACCGCGCGGGCTCCCGCCTGATCGGGCTCGCTCACCAGAACCTGGATCTGGATCTCCTCTCCCTCATCCAGGACGAGCGGCGCCTGCAGGGCGAGGTCCTCCACGAGCTCGCACCCAAACTCCCCGCCGGCGTGCAGCGCGAGATCGAGGAACGCGGTGCCGGGCAGGAGCACCGTACCCCCCACCGCGTGGTCGGCGAGCCACGGGTGCGTCTGCAGCGAGAGGCGGCCCGTGTACAGCCGCCCCCCTTCGGCCAGCGCCACGGCCGCCCCCAGCAGGGGGTGCTCGGCCGGCGTCTGGCCCGCCGCGGCGAGATCCCCGACGCCCTGCTCGGCGGCCTGCAGCCAGTAGCGCCGCCGCTGAAAGGCGTACGTCGGCAGCCGGACCGGGCGTGCGCCGGCGCCGTCGAATACCGCGTCCCAATCCACGTGTACGCCACACACCCACGCCTCACCGAGGGAGTGCAGGAAACGCCGCGAGCCGCCCTCCCTGCGGCGCAGCGAACCGAGTACGCCCGCCTCGTCGGGATCGCCCTCCCCAAGCGCCTCGTCGATCGTCTCTTGCAACGCCACCGTCAGCACCGGGTGGGGGCTGAGCTCGATGAAGGTCCGGTAACCCTCCGCCAGCAGCGCCCGCGAGGCCTGCTCGAACTCGACGGCGTCCCTGAGGTTGCGGTACCAGTACGCGCCGTCCAGCCCGGCGGTGTCGAGCTGCCCACCACTCGCCGCGGAGTAGAACGGCGTCTCGCTCGAGCGCGGCGCGATCCCGGAGCACCCCTCGAGCAGCTCCTGGCGGATCTCCTGCACCTGCTTGGAGTGAGCCGCGTAGTCCACGGGAATCAGCCGCGCCCTCGTGCCCTCGCCCTCGCACTCCGCGATCAGCTCCTCGAGCGCCTCCACCTCGCCGGAGACCACTACCGCGCCAGGGCCGTTCACAGCCGCCAGCGAGACGCGGCCCTCGAACCGCTCGATCCGTGTCCGCACCGCCTGCGCGCCGGCCGCGATCGACGCCATCCCGCCGCGACCCGCGAGCGCCCGCAGCGCGCGGCTGCGCCGCGCCACCACCTGCGCGGCGTCTTGCAGCGAGAGGCCGCCCGCCACACACGCCGCTGCGATCTCCCCCTGAGAGTGGCCCACGACCGCGTCCGGGCGCACCCCGCACGCGCCCCACAGCTCCGCGAGGGCGACCGCCACCGCGAACAGCGCCGGCTGCACCACGTCCACCCGCTCCAGTGGCGGTGCGCCGTCGACGCCGCGCAGCACGTCTTCGAGCGACCACTCCACGTGGGGCGCGAGCGCCGCGGCGCACTCCCGCAGCCGCGCTGCGAACACCACCGAGCTCTCCAACAGCTCGAGCGCCATCCCCGCCCACTGCGAGCCCTGACCCGCAAACACGAACACCACTCCGCCGGCGCCGCCCGCAGGGACCACGCCCCGGACCACTCCGGCGGCCGGCTCGCCGCCCGCCAGCGCGTCCAGGCCCGCCAGGAGCTCCGCCCGCTCCCCGCCGAGCACCACCCCCCGGCCGTCGAGCGTCGCACGGCGGGCGAGCGAGGACCCGATGTCCGTCACCGCCACTCCCTCCTCGGCGCGCATGAAGTCACACAGCCGCTGCGCCTGCCCCAGCAGGCCCTCCTGCCCCCGACCCGACAGCACCCACGGCACCGTGTCCCCGCCGAGGAGTCTGACTGGGGGGGCACCCTCCTGTGGAGCCCCGCCGTCCTCCTGCGGGGTGGCACCCTCGTGCGGTGCGCCGCCCGCTGGTGAGAGGGCCGTCGCCCGTACGTCACGCTGCCGGCGAGGGGCACCATTGAGGGGGGCGCTGTCATCCTCCTCGCCGGCCTCCTCGAGGATCATGTGAGCGTTCGTCCCGCTGATCCCGAACGAGGACACGCCCGCCCGCCGTGGGCCGCCGTTGCGCGGCCAGGGCACCTCCTCCGTGAGCAGCGACACGGCGCCCGCGGACCAGTCGACCCGGGTGGACGGCCTGTCCACGTGCAGCGTTCGCGGCAGTACGCCGTTGCGCAAGGCCATCACCATCTTGATCACACCCGCCACGCCCGCGGCGGCCTGGGTGTGACCGATGTTCGACTTCACCGAGCCCAGCCACAGCGGACGGTCCGCCGGCCGGTCGCGCCCGTAGCTCGCCAGCAGCGCCTGCGCCTCGATCGGGTCGCCCAGGACGGTGCCGGTGCCGTGTGCCTCCACGGCGTCCACCTCGCCCGCCTGCAGTCCAGCGCTGGCCAACGCCTGGCCGATCACGCGCCGCTGGGAGGGGCCGGAGGGCGCCGTCAGGCCGTTGCTCGCACCGTCCTGGTTGACCGCGCTGCCACGCACCAGGGCGTGCACCCGATGGCCGGCCCGCCGCGCGTTGGAGAGCCGCTCCAGCAGCAGCACCCCGACGCCCTCGGAGATGCTCGTCCCGTCGGCCGCCTCCGCGAACGCCTTGCACCGTCCGTCCTGCGCAAGCCCGCGCTGACGACTGAACTCCACGAAGATCGCGGGGGTGGAGAGCACCGTCACGCCACCCGCCAGCGCCAGCGAGCAGTCCCCCGCGCGCAGCGCCTGACACGCCAGGTGCAGCGCCACCAGCGAGGAGGAGCACGCCGTGTCCACTGTCACCGCCGGCCCCTCCAGACCGAGCGTGTACGCGATGCGGCCAGAGACCAGGCTGCTGCTGGCGCCAACCATCGGCGCCACCACCAGCTCCTCGGTCCCTGAGTCCCCGCCGCCGGTGGGGGGCTGTAGACCCAGGCCGTAGTCCTGGTACATCGCTCCGGCGAACACTCCCGTGCGGCTGCCGTGCAGGGAGAGGGGATCGACCCCGGCGTCCTCGATCGCCTCCCACGCAGCTTCCAGCAGCTGGCGCTGCTGGGGGTCGGTCACCAGCGCCTCGCGGGGACTGATGCGGAAGAACTCGGCGTCGAACTCGCAGGCGTCCTCGAGGAAGCCGCCGTTGCGCACGTAGCTGCACCCCGGCCGGCCGGGCTCGGGGTCGTACAGCGGCTCGAAGTCCCACTCGCGGTCCGTGGGCAGGTCTGAGATCGCGTCGACGCCGTCTCGCACCAACTGCCAGAGCTCCTGCGGCGAGCGGGCAGGCCCCGGATACCTGCAGCTCATCCCCACGATCGCGATCGGCTCGCGCGAGGCGTCCAGCAGCCGCCGATTCTGGCCCCGCAGCCGCTCCGTCTCCTTCACAGACGCCCGCAGCGCCTCCACCACACGGTCCCCGGCAACAGACATGGTCAGCTCCTCGCCCCGGTCTCACTTGGGGCATCGACGACTCCGCCCTCGCCTGCGGAAACCGCGACTCCCCCTTCGCCCGCAGAGTCCACGACTCCCTCTGCGCCGGCAGAATCCACGACTTCACCCTCGCCCGCGGAAAGCGCGACTCCGCTCTCGCTGGTCGAATCCGCACCATTCAGGGTCATCGCGACAAGGCTCTCGACGTCCATCGCGTCGATCGCGTCCGCCTGAGCCTCCCCGGCAGGCTGTGCGCCACCGTTCTCGCCACCGGCGAGCTCGAGCAGCGAGTCCAGCAGCCCCGCCTCCCGCAGGCGACCTAGGGGAATCGAGGAGAGGACCCGGCGGACCTCCGTCTCACCGGGCTCCAGGTCCCGCTCCGCGGCTGTGTCCAGAAAGATTTCGGCGAGCAGGCGGTCGGCGAGCGCAGCGGAGGTCGGACAGTCGAAGATCAGGGTGGCGGGGAGACGCAGGCCGGTGGCAACGCTCAGCCGATTGCGCAGCTCCACCGCGGTCAGCGAGTCGGTCCCGAGCTCTTTGAACGCACGCTGTGGGTCGATCGCTCGGGCGGACGCGTACCCCAGCACGGCGGCCGCCTCCCCGCGCACCACGTCGAGCGCCACGCGCCTGCGCTCGCCCTCCGGCGCCGCCCGCAGGCGCCGCGCCAGCGAGCCCGCGGCGCTCTGTGAAGCACCGCGGAGGGGCGCACGCACCAGACCGCGCAGCAGCGGTGGCAGCGCGCCGGCTCTGGCCAGAGCGCGCCACGCGGCGGCGTCGAAGCGCGCCGCGACGGTCAGCGCCTGGTCCAGCCCGCAGGCGAGGTCGAAGAGCTCAAGGCCCTCCTCGATCGAGAGCGGCGCGACGCCCGAGCGCGCGAGTCTCGCCAAGTCGACCGCGCTCAGCTGCTGGGTGGTGGCGACACCGCTGATCTCCTCCCACAGCCCCCACGCGATCGAGGTCGCGACCGCCCCCTGCGCCCGCCGGTGCGCGGCGAGGGCGTCCAGGAACGCGTTACCCGCCGCGTAGTTGCCCTGGCCCGGACCGCCGAAGATGCCGGCCAGCGAGGAGAACAGCACGAACGCTGACAGCTCCAGGTGCTCGGTCAGCTCGTGCAGGTGCCACGCCGCGTCCGCCTTGCCGGCCAGCGCTTGGTCGAGGCGCTCCGGCGTGAGCGAGCTGATCACGCCGTCGTCGAGCACGACCGCCGCGTGTACCACCCCGCGGAGTGGCCGCTCCGC
Source organism: uncultured Solirubrobacterales bacterium (assembly GCA_963706545.1). GTDB lineage: Bacteria > Actinomycetota > Thermoleophilia > Solirubrobacterales > Solirubrobacteraceae > Palsa-744. The sequence continues at coordinate 2,311,620 of OY970161.1, read as the reverse complement.
AGGCACAGACGCGAGCAGCGACTGCAGCTGCGAGCGGTCGCTCACGTCGCACGCGGCGAGCACGACGTCGGCGCCGAGCTCCGCCAGCTCGGCCTGAAGCTCGAGCGCCCCCTCCGCCTGCGCCCCCCGCCGGCTGGCGAGGAGCACGCTGCGCACCCCCTGCTCGACCAGGCGCCTGGCCACAAGCGCCCCCAGGCCGCTCGTGCCGCCGGTTATCAGCACCGTGCCCTGTGGGTCGAACGCCGAGGGCCGGCCGGCCGGCGAGTCCGTGGCGTCGGAGTCCGTGGCGTCGGAGTCTGTGAGGGTGGAGCTCTCGCGAACGGGCGGCTCCGCGTGCGCCGCCCGCGCGAGTCGGGCCACCAGGACCTCACCCCTGCGCACGGCCAGCTGGCTGGTTTCCGATCGGTCGTCGTGGGCGAGCGCCGCGGGCAGCACGTTCCAGGAGGCCTCCTCGCCGTCGATGTCCACCAGCACGAAGCGGCCGGGGCTCTCCAACTGCGCCGAGCGCACCAGGCCCCACACCGGCGCAACCGCCAGGTTCGGCACGTCCTCCTCGGGGCCGGCGGCGACGGCCCCGTGCGTGAGTAGGACCAGCCGCGAGCTCGCGTAGCGCTCGTCGGCCAGCCACGCTTGCAGGAGCTCGAGGGTGCGCCCCAGAACCGCGTGGGTCGCCGCGAGGAGGGAGCTCTGTGCACCGTCGGGCGAGCACTCCACCAGCACCACCTCGGGCACCTCCGCGCCCGCGTCGACCGCCACGCCCAGCGCCTCCAGATCGACGTGCGCCTGCACCTGCACTCCCGCGGCGGCCAGCGTGCGCGCGAGCGGGCAGTCCTCCCCTCCGAGCACCCCCGCCCCCAACCGGTGGGACTCGGGGACACCCCCGGGGAGCGCAACCCACTCCTGCCGGAACAGCCGCTGGTGGTGGCCCGCGCGCGCAGCGGCGAGCTGGCGCAGGGAGAGCGGACGCATCACCAGCGACCGCACCGTGGCAACCGGCGCGCCGGAGGGGTCCGAGACCGCCAGCGACACCGCGCCGGCACCCACCGGCGAGAGCCGCACCCGCAGCGAGTCGGCACCAGCCGCGTGCAGTTCCACGCCGCTCCACGAGAACGGCAGCCACGCCTCGTCGCCCTCACCCTCACCATGACCCTCGCCCTCGCCGTCGCCCGGCGCGTCCTCTCGCTGCAGGAGCAGCGACGCCCCCAGCGGGTGCAGGGCCGCGTCCAGGAGGGCCGGGTGCACCCCGAACGCCTCCGCGTCGGCCTGCTGCTCGGCGGGCAGCGCGACCTCCGCGAGCAGCTCCTCGCCCACACGCCACGCCGCCCGCAAACCCTGGAACGCCGGCCCAAACTCGAGGCCGCGCGCGGCGGCCTGGTCGTAGAGGGTCTCGACGTCCACTACCTCGGCGCCCGCCGGCGGCCACTCACCCTCGGCCAGCGCCCCGGGCTGCTCCGCGGCGAGCTGGTCGGGCGCCGCGGGTTCCTCGCTGGCGAGCACACCCTCGGCGTGGCGCGTCCACTCCTGCTGCTCGGAGGGTCCGTCCCCGGTGGAGCCCTCGGGGCGGGAGTGAAACCCGATTGAGCGCCGACCGGACTCGTCGGGCGCGCCCACGAAGAGCTGCAGTTGCACCCCACCCTCCTCGCTCAGCACCAGGGGTGCCTGCAGGAGCAGCTCCTGCACCTGCCCGCAACCGAGGCGAGCGCCGGCGTGTAGGGCGAGCTCCAGGAACGCCGTACCCGCCAGCAGCACCACGCCGGCCGCCTGGTGGTCGGCGAGCCACGGGTGCGTCTGCAGCGAGAGGCGGGCGGTGAACAGCACGCCACGCTCCTCGGCGAGCGTCACGGCGGCGCCCAGCAGCGGGTGCTCCGCGGAGTCCTGGCCGGCGCCCGTTACGTCGCCCGCGCCGGCGGCCGAGCTGTCGATCCAGTAGCGCTCGCGTTGGAAGGGGTAGGTGGGCAGGGACACACGCTCCGCGGCGGCGCCCCGGAAGAGCGCCAGCCAGTCGACGTCCACCCCGCGCACCCACACCTCCGCGAGCGAGACCGCGAAGCGCTCGGGCGTGGACTCCTCGCGACGCAGCGTTCCGAGCACCCCGTCGTCCCGCCCCTCCTCGCGCACGGCGTCGACACCTTCCTGGACCGCGAACGACAGCACCGGGTGGGGTGAGATCTCCACGAACGTGCAGCGCCCGGACTCCAGCAGCGCCCGCACCGTCTGCTCGAACTGCACGGTCTCGCGCACGTTGCGAAACCAGTAGGCGGCGTCGAGCTCGGCAGTGTCGAGCAGGCCCGCGGTGACGGTCGAGTAGAACGGGACCTCGCCCGTGCGCGGGGCGACCGCGGCGCACGCCTGCAGCAGCGGCTCGCGGACCGTCTCCATCTGCGGGGAGTGCCCGGCGCTCACCGCCCCGAGGATCTCGCGGGCGCGGACGTCCTCGGCGGCGCACTGCGCCAGCAGCTCGTCCATCGCGGAGGGCTCCCCGGAGACCACCGTCGAGGAGGGCCCGTTGGCCGCGGCGACCACGATCCGCCCGTCCCACTGCTCGAGACGCTCAGCGAGGGCTCCCGCGCCCAGCGCGACGGACGCCATCCGGCCTCCTCCCGTCAGCCCCGCCACCAGCTTGCTGCGCACGACCGCCAGGCGCGCGGCGTCGGCGAGCGAGAGCCCCCCCGCGACGTGCGCGGCGGCGACCTCGCCCTGGGAGTGGCCCACGACCACGTCGGGGCGCACCCCGCAGGCGCGCCACAGCCCCGCGAGGGAGACCGCCATCGCGAACAGCACCGGCTGCACCACGTCGATGCGCTCGAGCGTCGGCGCACCAGGCGCCTCCCGCAGCACGTCCAGCAGGGACCAGTCGAGGTGCGGCGCGAGCGCCTGCTCGCAGGCGTGGATCCCCTCCGCGAACACGGGCGAGCAGGCGAGCAGCTCACGCGCCATCCCGGCCCACTGCGAGCCGTGGCCGGGGAACACGAACACGACCCGCCCGCCGTCACGCACCGAGCCAGCGCCGCGCACCAGTCCTGGGTCCGGCCCCGGCCCCGAGCTACCTTCCGCCAGCGCGCGCAGGCCGTCCAGCAGAGCCGCGCGGTCGCGCCCGAGCACGACAGCCCGGTCCTCCAGCAGGGGACGGTGCGCCAGCGAGAGCCCCACGTCGAGCGGCCGCGGCTCGTGCTCGGACCGGCTGGCCCACTGCTGCAGCCGCTGCGCCTGAGCTTGCAGACCCAGCTCGCCGCGACCCGACACGATCCACGGCACCGCCCCGCCCGCGAGCACGCCGACCTTGTCCGCGACCTCGGCGGTGGAGGAGACGGCCGTCGCAGCGACGGTGAGGGCGGCCGCGTCGGCGGGGGCGCCGTCTGCAGACGTGACCGTGATGGGAGCGCCGGCCGCGGCAACCACCGGCGGGGCCTCCTCGAGGATCACGTGGGCGTTCGTCCCGGAGGCCCCGAACGAGGAGACTCCGGCACGCCTGGGACCCTCTCCCGAGGGCCACGGCACGGCCTCTCGCAGCAGCTCGACCGCACCCGCCGACCAGTCCACCTCGGGCGTGGGCTGGTCGACGTGCAGCGTCCGCGGCAGCACCCCGTGGCGCAGCGCCTGCGTCATCTTGATCACGCCCCCCACGCCGGCCGCAGCCTGGGTGTGACCCAGGTTCGACTTCAGCGTTCCCAACTGCAGGGGGCGCTGCGCGGAGCGCTCGCGCCCGTAGACGGCCAACAGCGCCTGCGCCTCGATCGGATCGCCCAGCGTGGTGCCCGTGCCGTGCCCCTCCACCGCGTCCACCTGCCCCGCCGAGAGGCCCGCGGACGCGAGTGCCTGACGGATCACGCGCTGCTGGGAGGGACCGGAGGGCGCCGTCAGACCGTTGGAGGCGCCGTCCTGGTTGACCGCGGAGCCACGCACCACCGCGAGCACCCGGTGACCGAGGCGACGCGCGTCGGAGAGGCGCTCCAACACCACCACCCCCACGCCCTCGCTCCAGCCAGTGCCGTTCGCCGCGGCGGAGTACGCCCGGCAGCGCCCGTCGGGGGAGAGGCCGCGCTGGCGCGAGAACCACACGAACACCCCCGGCGAACAGAGCACGGTGACCCCTCCCGCCAGCGCCAGCGAGCACTCCCCCGCGCGCAGCGACTGGCAGGCCCAGTGCAGCGCCACAAGCGACGAGGAGCAGGCGGTGTCGACGGAGACCGCGGGGCCCTCCAGCCCGAGCGTGTACGCCACCCGCCCCGAGACCACGCTGCCGCTGAGGCTGGCGCCGACTCCGACTTCCTGGCCGAACGAGACCGGCCCGGACGCGCCGAGGCCGTAGTCGTGGTACATCACTCCGGCGAACACGCCGGTCGGGCTGCCGCGCAGCGCGGCGGGGTCGAGGCCGGCGTCTTCGAGGGCCTCCCAGCTCACTTCCAGCAGCAGCCGCTGCTGGGGATCGAGGGTCAGGGCCTCCCGGGGAGAGATGCCGAAGAACACCGGGTCGAACAGCGCGGCGTCGTCCAGGAACCCGCCCTCGCGGGTGTAGCTCGTGCCGAGGTGCTCGGGGTCGGGGTCGTACAACCCCTCGAGGTCCCACCCGCGGTCGGTGGGGAACCCGGTGATCGCGTCGCGGCCGGCCGCGACGAGCTCCCACAACTCCTGCGGCGAGTTGGCGGACCCCGGGTAGCGGCAGCCCAGGCCCACGATGGCGATCGGCTCGTGCGGGCGCTCCTCGAGCTCCCGCAGGCGCAGGCGTGCGTCGTGCAGGTCGACCGTGACGCGCTTGAGGTAGTCGAGGAACTTCTCGTCGTCAGCCATCACAGCTCCCGTTGGTGGTTGTCATTTGCTCTGCAGCTCCGCGTCGATGAAGTCGAACACGTCCTCGGCGCTCGCCGAGCGCATCAGGTGGGCCACCGCGAGGCCGTCCTGGGGTGGGCGTTCTTCCCCCAGCCCGGAGAGGATCGTCCGCAGGCGCCGCAAGACACGCGGTCGGTGGGCGTCGTCCGCCGGCAGGGCCGCGAGCCGCCGCTCCAGCTCGTCGAGCTCCGCGTCGAACGGATCGGTTGCCACCTCGCCGCCGGGCCCCAACTCGCCCAGCAGGTGGTCGGTCAGCGCGAGCGGGGTGGGGTAGTCGAAGATCAGCGTCGCGGGCAGGCTGAGCTCGGTCACGGCACTCAGGCGGTTGCGGAACTCGACGGCAGCCAGCGAGTCGAACCCCAGCTCCTTGAAGGTCAGCCGCACCTCGACGGCACTCGGCGAGCCGTACCCAATGACCAGGGCAGCCTGGGCGCACACCGTGTCCTGCACGACCTGCCCACGCTCGTGCTCGGGCACGGCGGCGAGGCGCTTGACGAGCGTGCCGCGCTCGGCACCGGCGGCGCGCAGCGGGGTGCGGACCAGGCCGCGCAGCAGCGGGGCCAGCACTCCCGCGGCGGCCTGCGTGCGCAGCGCCCCGGCGTCGAGTCGCGTCGCGACGAGCAGCCCCTCCTCCAGCCCGCACGCGGCGTCGAAGAGCTCGAGGCCCTCCGCGGGCGTGAGCGACGCCACTCCCAAGCGCGCCCCCCTCGCCTGGTCGGCGTCGCTCAAGCGACCGGCCATGCCGTCCGCCTGCGCCCACGGTCCCCACGCGATCGAGACCGCCGGCAGCCCACACGCGCGACGGTGAGCCGCCAGCGCGTCCAGGAGCGTGTTGGCCGCCGCGTAGTTGCCCTGGCCCGACACGCCCAGCGTGCCTGCCGCCGAGGAGAACAGCACGAACGCCGAGAGCTCGGCGCCCCGCGTCAGCTCGTGCAGGTGTAGCGCTGCGTGGGCCTTCGGCGCGAGCACCCCGTCGAGCCGCTCGGGCGTGAGCGAGTCGAGCACCCCGTCGTCGAGCACTCCCGCGGCGTGCACCACCCCGCTCAACGGGTGCTCCGGTGAGACCGACTCGAGCAGCGCGGCGAGCTGCCCGCGGTTGGCCACGTCGCACGCCGCGGCCCGCACCCGCGCTCCCAGCCCAGCGAGCTCCTCTTGGAGCTCTGTGACACCGGGAGCCGCGGGCCCGCGCCGGCTGGCGAGCAGCAGGTGACGCACCCCGTGGGTGGCCACGAGGTGCCTCGCCACGAGCGCGCCGAGCCCACCCGTGCCGCCGGTGACCAGGACCGTGCCGTGCGCGTCGAACCGCGACCCGCGCCCGTGCCCCGGCGGACCGAGCGCCTCTCGCGCACCGGCCACACCCACACCAGTCGCCTCGGACTCGCCCGCGGCCTCGCCAGTCGCCTCTCGCGCACCGGCCACACCCTCCACGGTCGCCTCGGACTCGCCCACGGCCTCGTCCGCCCGGGTGGAGGCGACGGGGTCGGCCACCAGCCGCAGGCGCGGCACACACGCGACGCCGGCGCGGATCGCGAGCTGCGGCTCCTGCGCACTCGACGCGTCAGCCAGCACACCCGCCAGCGCGTCGCGCGAGGACTCCTCGTCGTCGAGGTCGACCAGCGCGAAGCGCCCGGGGTGCTCAGCCTGCGCCGAGCGGACCAGCCCCCACACCGCCGCCTGCGCCAACCCCGAAACCTCGTCCCCCGCACCCGCCGCGACCGCGCCGCGGGTCACCACCACCATCTTCGACTTACCCGGCTCCTCGCGCGCCAGCCACTGCTGCATCAGACCCAGCACCCTGCTGGCGCAGGCACTCACAGCCCTCGCCACCTCACCGGCGTCCCCCTCGGCTCCTTGGGTCTCCGCGGCTGGGTCGCAGGCCATCACCAGCTCCGCCTCCGGGGCCGCGGAGCTCTCCTGCTCAGGCGCGGCGGCGAGCAGCTCCCACTCGACGCGCAACAGCGACCCCCCGCCACCGCTGTGCAGCCGCTCGAGCTGCTCCCGAAAAACCTCGCGCGCCACCAGCGAGTCCAGCGCGAGCACCACCGCACCCAGCTCGTCGGTGGCGATCAGCGAGACCCCCCCGCTCGACGTGGGCGAGAGACGGACACGCAGTGCGCACGCCCCGGTGGCGAAGGCGCTCACGCCGGTCCACGAGAACGGGATCACCATCTGCTGCTGGCGCGGTGTGTACAGCGCGCCCACCTGCAGCGCAGAGTCCAGCAGCGCCGGGTGCAGGCCGTAGGTGCGCGCCTGCGCGTGGTACTCCTCGGGCAGGCGCACCTCCGCGAACAGCTCCTCCCCGCGGCGCCACACCGCCCTCGCGCTCAGGAAGACCGGCCCGTAGTCGAAGCCCAGCCGCGCCATCTGCTCGTGCAGCTCCTCGGCCGGGACGGGGTCCGCCTCCGGCGGAGGCCACACGCCGCCAGTCGCCGACGCCGCGCGTTGTTCGAGCACGTAGCGGCGGTCCTGGCCGCTGACGCCGCTCGAGGCCAGCACGCCGCTGACGTGGCGCGTCCACACCCGCTCGCCCTGTGCCCCCTCCAGCGGTGGCTCCTCCCCTTGCGGCGCCTGTCTGCGGGTGTGGATGGTGAGCGCGCGCCGGCCGGAGGCGTCGGGCGCGCCCACCGAGACCTGCAGCGCCACCTGCTCGCGCCCGGCCAGCACCACCGGCTCCTCCATCACGAGCTCCTGCACGGTGTCACAGCCGGCCACGCGAGCGACGTGCAGCGCGAGCTCCACGTGCGTGGTGCCGGGTACCAGCACCGAGCCCATCACGACGTGCTCGGCCAGCCACGGAGTGCGCTGCAGCGACAGCGAGCCCGTGAACAGCCACCCCTCCCCGTCGGCCAGCGGAAGCGCCGCGCCGAGCAGCGGGTGGCCACCGGCTTCGAGGCCGGCCGAGGCAACGTCCCCGAGCCCCGCGGCGTGTGTCTGCAGCCAGTGGCGGCTACGCTGGAAAGCGTACGTTGGGAGCTTCACCGGCCGCGCGCCGGACCCCTCGAAGGCCCTGCTCCAGTCGACGTGCACACCGCGCACCCACAGCTCCGCGAGCGCGCTCGTCAACGCGCGCACCTCCGGGCGCCCCCCACGCAACACCGGCACCGCGACAGCCCGCGTCCCGCCGCGACCGCCCGCGCCGGCGCCACCGCCCGCGCCGGTACGACCGTCCACCGCGCCGCCGGCGAGACTCCGCCCGCCACGACCGCCCGCCCCTCCGCCGGCGAGACACTCCCGCGCCATCGCGCTGAGCACACCGTCCGGGCCGAGCTCGAGCAAGTTCCCGACACCCTGAGCGCCGAGCCACCGGACAGCGTCGAGGAAACGCACGGGCTCGCGCGCGTGGCGCACCCAGTACCCCGGGTCGCACACCTGCTCGGCAGACACCGGCTCACCCGTGAGGTTCGAGACGATCGGGATCTGCGGCGCCGAGTACGTGAGTCCCGCGGCGACCCGCTCGAGCTCCACGAGCGCCCCGTCCATCCGCGGCGAGTGAAACGCGTGGGAGACCCGCAGCCGCTTCGTCTTGTGCCCCCGCTCCTCGAAGACCCCCACCAGCTCCAGCACGGCGTCCTCGTCGCCGGAGACCACGACCGCCTCGGGGCCGTTCACCGCCGCGAGCGCGACCCGGGCCTCGTGGCCCTCCAGCACCTCGCGCGCCACCTCCTCGGAGGCCGCGACCGCGACCATCGCCCCGCCGCCGGGCAGCGCGCCCATCAGCCGCCCCCGAGCTGCGACCAGCACACACGCGTCCCGCAGCGAGAGCACACCCCCGACGTGCGCCGCCACCAGCTCGCCGACCGAGTGGCCCACCAGATAGTCGGGACGCAGCCCCCAGTCCTCCACGAGCCTGAACAGCGCCACCTCCAGCGCGAACAGCCCGGCCTGGGTGAACGCCGTCTCGTCCAGCAGCCCACCGGCACCCTCGCCGCCGCTCACAGCCCCCCCGGACAGCCCGTCGCCACCCGCCGGCCCCCCACCGGACGCCTCGCCGAACACCACCTCGCGCAGCGAGCGCCCCACCAGGCCGTCCAGGTGCCCGCAGGCCTCCTCGAACGCGCTCCCGAACACCGGTAGCGCCTCGGCGAGCTCGCAGCCCATCCCCACCCGCTGGGCGCCCTGGCCGGTGAACAGGAACACCAACCCGCTTCCCGCGCCACGCACCGACCCCCGCACGAGACCGGGCGCATCCTCTCCTCGCGCCAGCGCGCGCAGGCTCTCCAGCAGACTCTCCCGTCCACCGCCCACCACCACCGCCCGGTCCTCGAGCGCCGAGCGGCTCGCCGCCAGCGAGAGCCCGACGTCCGCCAGCGGTAGCTCGGGGGCGCCCTCGGCCCACTCCAACAACGCCCGCCCCTGCCCGCGCAGGCCCTCCGCGCCCCGGCCCGACACCACCCACGGCAGCACCCCGGCGCCCAGCACACCTACGGCGGCAGCGCCCTCGTCCGGCGCGGAGACGACCGGGGCCTCCTCGACGATCACGTGCGCGTTGGTGCCGCTCACCCCGAACGAGGAGACCCCCGCGCGGCGCGGTTGCTCGCCCCGCTCCCACGGCACCTGCTCGGTGAGCAGCGCGACCGCGCCGCTCGACCAGTCAACCTGCGTGGTCGGCTGCTCGACGTGCAGCGTGCGCGGCAGGGTCTCGTGTCGGAGCGCCTGCACCATCTTGATCAGCCCCGCCACCCCCGCGGCGGCCTGCGGGTGGCCGATGTTCGACTTCACCGACCCCAGCCACAGCGGACGTCCGGGGCCCCGTCCCCGGCCGTAGGTCGCCAGCAGCGCCTGCGCCTCGATCGGATCGCCCAGCATCGTGCCCGTGCCGTGCCCCTCCACCGCGTCCACCTGCGCGGGCGTGAGCCCCGCGGCGGCGAGTGCCTGGCGGATCACGCGCTGCTGGGACGGACCGTTCGGCGCCGTCAGGCCGTTGCTGGCGCCGTCCTGGTTGACCGCGCTGCCGCGCACCACCGCCAGCACCGGGTGCCCGGCCCGGTGCGCGTCGGAGAGCCGCTCCAGCAGCACCACGCCCACGCCCTCCGACCAGCCCGTGCCGTCCGCGGCCTGCGCGAAGGACTTGCACCGCCCATCTGCGGCGAGGCCACCCTGGCGGCTGAACGCGACGAACGCCGTCGGCGTGGCCATCGCTGCGACCCCTCCGGCCAGCGCCAGCGAACACTCCCCCGCGCGCAGCGCCCCGCACGCCAGGTGCAGCGCCACCAACGAGGACGAGCACGCGGTGTCAACCGAGACCGCCGGCCCCTCGAACCCGAACGAGTAGGCCACCCGCCCCGACACCACACTCCCCGCGCCGGCGGTCAACCGGTAGCCCTCGAGCTCCTCCGGCAGGTGCAAGCCGTAGTCGGTCGGGTTGATGCCCGCGAACACGCCCGTCTGGCTGCCCCGCAGCGACAGGGCTGCGATCCCGGCGTCCTCCAGCGCCTCCCAGCAGGCTTCCAGCAGCAGCCGCTGCTGGGGGTCCATCGCCAGCGCCTCGTTCGGGGCGAGCTCGAAGAAGGCCGCGTCGAACTCGGCCACGTCGTGGACGAACCCCCCTTCACGCGCGCGGCTGCGCCCAGACCGCTCGGGGTCGGGGTCGTGCAGCGCCTCCAGGTCCCACCCCCGGTCCGCCGGGAACGGCCCGATCGCGTCGCCCCCGCTGACAACGAGCTCCCACAGCTCCTGCGGCGAGGCGACGGAGGCCCCGCCCACCCCCGGGTACCTGCAGCTCATGCCCACGATCGCGATCGGCTCCTCGGCTCTCACCCTCGCCGGCGCGGGCGCCGCGTCGCCGCGCGACCCGCCGAGGGTCTCCTGCACCAGCAAGCGGGCCAGCGCCGCCGGGTAGGGGTGGTCGAACACGACGGTGCTGGGCAGGCGCAGCCCGGTCGCGGCCTGCAGACGGTCACGCAGCTGCACAGCCATCAGCGAGTCGAACCCGAGCTCTTTGAACGGCCGTTGGGCCCCCACCTCCTCGGCCGCCCCGTGCCCGAGCACGGCTGCCGCGTGCAAGCACACGAGCTCCCCCGCCACCCGCTCGCGCTCGCGCTCGGAGAGGCCCGCCAGGCGCGCCGCCAGACCACCGCCGCGAGCGTCCTCTCCGGGACCTCCCACCTGCTCCGAGGCACGCTGAACCTCCGGCAGGTCGCCGATCAGCGGACGCGCCCTCGCGGACGTGTAGGCCGGCGCGTAGCGCTCCCAGTCGATCCGCGCGACCGTCAGGCACGTCTCGCGCCGGTCCAGCACCCGCTGCAGCACCCCGACCGCGGGCTCCGGAGCCATCTCCAGCACCCCCCTGCGGGCGAGCTCCTGTCCCGCTCCCACCCCCGCGCCCACGACCCCCCACAGTCCCCACGCGACCGACGTCGCCGCGAGGCCCTGCGCACGCCGGTGCTCCGCGAGCCCGTCCAGGTACGCGTTCGCGGCCGCGTACGCGCCCTGACCGCCCGAGCCCATCGTCGCCGCCAACGAGGAGTACAACACGAACGCGGAGATACCCGCGCCCTCGGTCAGCTCGTGCAGGTGCCGCGCCCCGCCGACCTTGGCGGCGAGGGTCCGCTCGCACTGCTCCACTGTGAGCGCGTCCACCGCGCACGGCGAGTCCACGCCCGCGGTGTGCACCACCGTGTCGAGCGGGTGCGCTCCCGGCACGTGCGCGAGCAGCTCCCGCACCTGCGCGCGGTCGGCCACGTCGCACGCCACCACGCTCACCCCCACGCCGCGGCCCTCGAGCTCCACCACCAGCTCCGCCGCACCGGGCGCCGCGGGGCCGCGACGGCTCGCCAGCAGCAGGTGCTCCGCTCCGGCGCCCGCGAGCCACCGCGCCACGCACGCGCCCAGCCCTCCCGTGCCGCCGGTGACGAGCGCCGTCCCGCGCGGCCTCCACGCGCCGCTCCCAGGTCCGTCCACCGCGCCACTCCCCACCCGGCGCGCCGGCGCGCGCGCGAGCCGGCGCGCGAACACCCCGTCCTCGCGCACCGCGAGCTGATCCTCCTCGCCGATCCCTCCCAGCGCGGCGCACAGTCCCCCGAGCGCGCGCTCCTCCAGCGTCTGCGGCAGATCCACCAGGCCGCCCCACCGCTGTGGCTGCTCCAGCGCGAGCGTGCGGCCCAGGCCCCACACCGCCGCCTGCGCCGGGCTCTGCACCCGGTCGCCGGCGCCGACCGACACCGCCCCGCGTGTCACCAGCCACAGCCGCCCCTCCACGCCCGCGTCTCCCAACCCCTGCACCAGCGCCACGGTCGCTGCCACTCCCGCGGGGACCGCACCGACTACGCCCTGTGTGCACTCGTCCCACGCCAGCAGCGACAGCACTCCGCGCATACGTACGCCACTCACCGACCCCTCCCCCTCCCCCTCCAAACCCGCGCCGTCTTCGACGGGCGCTCCAGACGGCAGCGCCGCGCGCAGTCGCCGCGCCAACTCCTCCCGGCCCACCCCGCCGGCGTTCTCGACCGCCACCTGCACGACCCGCACACCGCGGCTCTCGAGTGCCTCCACCACGCTCGCGCGGTCGGCCTCCGTCTCCGCCGGTGCGACCACCAGCCACGCGCCCCCCGGCGCCCCCTGGGCACTCTCCGACCGGTCGCCCACCCGCTTCCAGCCCACCCGGTAGCACCAGTCGTCCTCTGGGGTGGCCGCCCTGTTGCGCGCAGCGTCCACGGCGGGTTCCAGCCAGAGGCGCCTGCGCTGCCAAGCGTAGGTCGGCAACGCCACCCGCCGCGCGCCCGCGGCACGGGGGGCCGCCGCCCAGTCCACCTCCACGCCGTGCGCCCACGCCTCGCCCAGCGCGCCGAGGAGCGTGCGCGCCTCGGGACGCTCGCCGCGCAGCACCGGCAGCACGACCACCGTGTCCTCCTGGGCAGCTGGGTCGTGGCCGTCCTCGGCAGCTGCTCCCGCCGCAGCGCCCTTGCCGCCGCGCGTTTCGGTCTCGCTCCGAGCCCAGGGCTCGCCGCCGGCCAGGCAGTCCCGGCTCATCGCGCTGAGCACCCCGTCGGGCCCGAGCTCCAGGAAGCCGCGGACCCCCTGCGCGTACAACCACCGCACCCCGTCGGCGAACCGCACCGTCTCGCGGGCGTGGCGCACCCAGTACTCCGCCGAGCACCACTCGTTCGTGACCTCCTCCCCCGTCACGTTGGACACCACCGGGATCCGCGGCTGCGCGAAGGACAGGCCGCGCGCGACCTCGGCGAACTGCTCCAGCACCCCGTCCACGCGCGGCGAGTGAAACGCGTGCGAGACCCGCAGCCGCCTCGTCCTGCGCCCCCGCTCCGCCCAGCTCTCCGCCAGTTGCAGCGTCGCTTGCTCGTCTCCGGAGAACACCACCGCGGACGGGCCGTTCACCGCCGCCAGCGCGACACGATCCTCCAGTCCACTCAGCGCCGCCCGCGCCTCCTGCTCGGACGCTTGGACCGCGACCATCGCGCCCCCCGCGGGCAGAGCCCCCATCAACCGGCCACGCGCGGCGACCAGCGTGCAGGCGTCCTGCAACGAGAGCGCCCCAGCCACGTGCGCCGCCACCAACTCGCCGACCGAGTGGCCCATGAGAAAGCCCGGGCGTACCCCCCACGCCTCGAGCAGGCGGTACACCGCCACCTCCAGCGCGAACAGCCCCGTCTGGGTGAACAACGTCTCATCCAGTAGCCCGCCGGCAGCGACGCCCTCACCGGCCAGGTGCTCGCCGGGCCGCCCCTCACCCGCCGGCCCCCTGCCAGGCAGCCCCTCGCCCGGCCCCCCGCCAGGCCGCCCCTCGCCAGGCTGCCCCCCGCCGGGCTGCCCCTCGCCGAACACCACCCCACGCAACGACCGCCCCACCAGACCGTCCAGGCACCCGCACGCCTCGTCGAACGCCTCCCTGAACACCGGGAACACCTCGTACAACCCCCGCCCCATCCCGACCCGTTGCGCACCCTGGCCCGTGAACAGGAACGCCACGCCCTCTCGACCGGCGAGCGCCGAGGCGGCGGTCCCCCGCACGACCCCCGTCGCCGGCTCCCCTCTGGACAGCGCGCCGAGACCATCGAGCAGCTCCTTGCAGCCGGCCCCCACGATGACCGCGCGATCCTCCAACGCCGGACGGCCCGCGAGCGAGAACCCGACGTCCACCGCCCGCAGGGCGGGCGGGTCCGGATCCCCCCCGACCCGCTCCCACAGCCGCCGCGCCTGCCCCCGCAACCCCCCGGCGCCGCGACCCGACACCACCCACGCGCACACCCCGCCACCGGCCGCTCCGGGCTCCAACCCCTCCCGCGCGAGCGCGTGCGCGGCCGGCGAGCGCCCGGCCCCGGCCGCCGCCGCCGCGTCCTCGCCTGCTTCGCGCGGCGCCTCCTCGAGGATCAGGTGCGCGTTGGTGCCGCTGATCCCAAACGACGACACTCCCACCCTGCGCTGGCCGTCCCGCGACCGGTCGCCGTCCGGCGGCCACGGCACCTGCTCGGAGAGCACCGATACCGCCCCGGCCGACCACTCGACCCGGGTGGAGGGCTCGTCGACGTGCAGCGTCCGCGGCAGCACGCCGTGCCGCAGCGCCCCCACCATCTTGATCACGCCCGCCACACCCGCCGCCGCTTGGGTGTGGCCGATGTTCGACTTCACCGACCCCACCCACAGCGGCCGCCCCTCGGGACGCTCCAGTCCGTAGGTGGCCAGCAGCGCCTGCGCCTCGATCGGATCGCCGAGCACGGTCCCCGTGCCGTGGCCCTCGACCGCGTCGACCGCGGACGCCGGCAGGCCCGCGCTCGCAAGCGCCTGGCGGATCACACGCTGCTGGGAGGGCCCGTTGGGAGCCGTCAACCCGTTGCTCGCTCCGTCCTGGTTGACGGCGCTGCCGCGCACCACCGCCAGCACCTCGTGCCCCAGGCGGCGCGCGTCGGAGAGCCGCTCCAGCAGCAGCACGCCGATGCCCTCCGACAGGCTCGTGCCGTCCGCGGCATCCGCGAAGGACTTGCACCGCCCGTCGCGGGCCAGGCCCCGTTGACGTGCGAACTCCACGAACACCCCCGGCGTCGAGAGCACCGTCACACCGCCCGCCAGCGCCAGTGCGGACTCCCCACCGCGCAACGACCCACACGCCAGGTGCAACGCCACCAGTGAGGAGGAGCAGGCGGTGTCGAGCGTCACCGCCGGGCCCTCCAGGCCCAACGCGTACGCCACCCGACCCGACGCCACGCTCCCGGCGCTGCCCATGCCCAGGTAGGCCTCGAGATCCTCCGACACCCGCCCCTGCAGGCGCGTCCCGTAGTCGTTGTACATCACGCCCGTGAACACTCCTGTGCGGCTGCCGCGCAGCGCTAGCGGGTCGATGCCAGCGTGCTCGCACGCCTCCCAGCAGCACTCCAGCAGCAGGCGCTGCTGGGGATCCATCGCCAGCGCCTCGCGCGGGCTGACCCCGAAGAACGCCGCGTCGAAGTCCGCCGCGTCGTGGAGGAACCCGCCCTCGCGGGCGTAGCACGTGCCCGGACGCTCGGAGTCCGGGTCGTAGAGCCCCGCCAGGTCCCAGCCGCGATCCTCGGGGAAGCCCGAGATCGCGTCCCGCCCGCCGGCCACCAGGTCCCACAGATCCTCGGGCGTCTGCACGCCCCCCGGGTAGCGGCAGCTGATCCCCACGATGGCCACCGGCTCCCGCTGGCGCTCCTCCACCTCCTGCAGGCGCCGCCGCGCCTTGCGCAGGTCGATCGTGACCCGCTTGAGGTAGTCGAGGTACCTCTTGTCGTTGTTGTCGTCGTCGGTCACGTGGCCACCGGTTACGCGCTCGCCGTCCTCGTGGTAGGTCACGCCGTCGTCGTGGTCGTGGTCGTCGTCGGTCACGCCCCGTCGCCTCCGCCCGCGCCCTCTAGCGCTCCGAGTTCCCTGTCGATCAACTCGAAGACGTCCTGCGCCGTCGCGGACCGCACGTCCTCGTCGTCCTCGGCCGTGGCCCGCCCACCGTTCAGTCCAGCGAGGAACGCCCCCAAGCGCACTGTGAGCCTCGCCCGCGCCGCCCCGTCGGTCGCGATCGCCGCGAGCCTGCGCTCGAGCTCGACCATCTCCGCCTCCACGGACCCCCCTGCCGTCGCTGCGCCCGACGCGAGGACGCCCACCAGGTGCTCGGCCACCAATGCCGGTGTCGGGTAGTCGAAGACCAGCGTCGCGGGCAGGTTGAGCTCGGCCACGGCACTCAGCCGGTTGCGGAACTCGACCGCAGCCAGCGAGTCGAACCCGAGCTCCTTGAAGGGCCGCCGCGCCTCGATCGCCGCGGGCGAGGCGTGCCCGAGCACGGTCGCCGCGTGAGCGCGCACAGTGTCGAGCACGATGCGCGGACGCTCGTGCGTCGAGGCGCTGGCTAGGCGCCTGGCCAGCGAGCCGCGCTCCGCGCCGGCGCCTCTGCGCAGCGCAGCCCGCACCAGGCCGCGCCACACCGAGGGCAGCGCTCCCGCTTCCGCAAACCCCCGCAGGACCGCCCGATTGAGGCGCGCCGCGACCACGAGGGGCTCGCCGAGTGCGTGCGCGGCGTCGAACATCTCCAGTCCCTCCGTCGCGGAGAGCGGGACGACGCCGGAGCGCGCGATCCGCACGCGGTCGACCTCTCTGAGCGTGCTTGCCATCCCGCCCGTCTGCTCCCACGGCCCCCACGCGATCGAGCAGCCCGCCAGGCCGCGCGCCCTGCGCGCGACCGCCAGCGCGTCCAGGAACGTGTTCGCCGCGGCGTAGTTGCCCTGGCCGCTCCCGCCGAGCACCCCCGCGAGCGAGGAGAAGAGCACGAACGCCGAGAGCTCCGTGTGCTCGGTCAGCTCGTGCAGGTGCCACGCGCCGTCCACCTTCGGCGCCAGCACCCCGTCGATCCGCTCCGCCGTCAGCGAGCCGACCACCCCGTCGTCGAGCACGCCCGCGGCGTGCACCACCGCACGCAGCGGGTGCTCCTGCGAGACCGAGGCGAGCAGCGTCCGCAGCTGCTCGCGGTCGGCCACGTCGCACGCCGCGACCCTCACGCTCGCCCCCCGCTCGCCCAGCTCGGCCTGGAGCTCGGCGGCGCCCGGGGCCTGCGGCCCCTGCCGGCTCGTCAGCAGGAGGTGGCGCACTCCGTGAGCGACCACCAGGTGCCTCGCCAGGAGCGCGCCGAGCTCGCCGGTGCCGCCGGTCAGCAGCACCGTGCCGTCCACCTCCAGCGCCGGCACCGCGTCCCTCGGGTCATCCGCCGCGGGAACCGGCGCCAGCCGCGGCGCGAACACCCCGCCCTCGCGGATCGCCAGTTGGTGCTCCTCGGTCCCGGTGGCGAGCAGCGCCTCGGGCAGCGCCTCCCACGAGGCCTGTGCGCCATCCAGATCCACCAGCGCAAAGCGCCCTGGGTTCTCCGCCTGCGCCACCCGCACCAGACCCCACACCCCCGCCTGGGCCAGCCCCGGCAGCTCTTCCTCCGCGCCGACAGCCACCGCTCCCCCGGTCACCACCGCCAGCCGGCACGCCCCGAGCCGCTCCTCCGCGAGCCACGCCTGCGCCACAGCGAGCGCTTCGTGCGTCGAGGCGTGCACCGCGTCCGCCACGCCACCGCGGACCCACTCGCGGGCATCCACGAGCACCACCCGGGGCGCCGCGGCTGCCTCCTGCACCGCACGACCCAGCGACGCGAGATCGTCGTACACCTCGCACTCCACCCCCGCCGCCCGCAGCCCGTCCGCGAGGGCCCCGCCCTGCCCTCCAAGCAACGCCAGGCAGTCTCCCGCCACCGGCGCCCCGCCGGAGACCGGCACCCACTCGACGCCGAGCACCTGCTGGGGAGCGTCCCTGCGCATCCGGCCGAGCTGCTCCGCGGAGATCGGGCGCAGCACAAGCGAGCGCGCTGCAAGCACCTCCGCACCGGCGCTGTCGGCGGCCTTCAGCGACACCCTGCCCCCGCCTGTCGGAGAGAGGTGGACCCGCAACGTGGACGCACCCACCGCACGCACGCTCACCCCATCCCAGGCGAACGGCAAACGCGGCCCCTCCGGGAGCCCCTCCGGTTCGTCGAGCCCGCTCGCGGCCAACGCGTGCAACGCAGCGTCCAGCAGTGCCGGGTGCAGTACGAACAACTCCCCCTGTGCCCGCTGCTCCTCAGACAACGACACCTCCGCAAACAGATCCTCACCCTGCCGCCACACACCCCGAAGACACTGAAACTCCGGGCCATAGTCGAGGCCGCCCGCCGCGAGGCGTTCGTAGAGGTCCGCGACTGCCACCTCCACAGCGCCCGCCGGTGGCCAGACCCCTCCAGCAAGCACGCCGCCCGACCCATCAAGGTCACTGCCCGACCCGTCGAGCCCACCGTTCAATCCGTCGAGGTCACCGCCCAACCCGGCGCGTACCCGCCCGTTCCAATCGCCCGCCCCCCCGGGAGCCAGCGTCCCCTGGGGAGCGAGCGTCCCGCCGGCGTTACGTGTCCACCCCTCCCCCGCCAACACCCCCTCGTCGGCGCCGTCAGTCACACGCGAGTAGACCTCCACCGCGCGGCAGCCGGCTTGGTCCGGCGCCCCCACGGTGAGCTGCACCTGCACCTCCTCCCCCTCACCCAACACCATCGGCTCCTCCAACGTGAGCTCCTGCACCAGCTCACAGCCCACCTGCGCACCTGCGTGCAACGCAAGCTCCACGAACGCCGTCCCCGGCAGCAGCACCACACCCCTCGCCGCGTGGTCGGCAAGCCAGGCATGGGACTGCAGTGACAGCCGCCCCGTGAACAGCCACCCGTCTCTCTCCGCCAGGGCGACCCTTGCGCCCAGCAGCGGGTGCTCGGCCGACGCCTGCCCCGCCGCCGCGAGATCGCCCGCCCCCGCCTGCGCCGCCAGCCAGTAGCGCTCGCGCTGGAACGCGTACTTCGGCAGCCCCACCCGGCGCGTGGGCCTGCCCGCGAACAGCGGCCTGAAATCGACCGCCACTCCGCGCACCCACGCCTCGGCCAGCGAGGCGAGGAAGCGGCGGGGTCCGCCCTCTCCTCTGCGCAGGGAGCCGATCGCTGCGACGCTCGGCGCCGCGAGGTTCGGCGCCGCGAGCGCCCGGGCGCCGGCCGCACCGCGCCTCTGCGCCTCTGCGGCCGGCGCCCCCTCGGCGAGCGCACTCTCGGCAAGCGCCCCCTCGGCGGGCATCCACTCGGCGAGCACCTCCTCGGCGGTCTCCTGAACCCCCATGCTCAGCACCGGGTGGGGGCTGATCTCGATGAACGCGCGGTGCCCCTCCCCGAGCAGCGCCCGCGTCACCCGCTCGAACTCGACGGTCTCCCGCAGGTTCCGGTACCAGTACCCCGCGTCCAGCTCCGCGGTGTCGAGTGGGCCGCCGGTGACCGTCGAGTAGAACGAGACCTCGCCCGAGCGCGGCGCCACCTGCGCGAGGACCTCCAACACCTCCTCGCGGTACACCTCGACGTACTGGGAGTGCGACGCGACGGTTCCCGGGACCTCCCGTGCACGCAGCCCCTCGGCCGTGCACTCCTGCAGGAACTCGAGCAGCGCCTCACGATCCCCCGCGACCCCCACCGAGCGGGGCCCGTTCACCCCCGCCACCACGAGCCGCCCACCCCACCGCTGAAGGCGCTCCCGCACCTGCTCGACCCCCTGCGCGACCGACGCCACAGCCCCGTGCCCAACCAGGCCGGCCAGCATCCGGCTGCGCAGCGCGACCACCCGCGCCGCGTCCCCCAGCGAGAGGCCGCCCGCCACGTGCGCCGCGGCGATCTCGCCCTGGGAGTGACCAACCACCGCGGCGGGGCGAACCCCGCACGCACCCCACAGCCGCGCCAGCGACACCATCACGGCGAACAGCGCCGGCTGCACCACCTCGATCCGCTCGAGCGAAGGCGCGCCCGGCGTGCCCCGCAGGACCCCCTCGACCGACCAGTCCACGAACTCCGCGAGCGCCTCCCCGCACGCCCGCATCGCCTCCGCGAACACCGGCGAGCAGTCCAGCAGCTCAACCGCCATCCCCTCCCACTGCGAGCCCTGACCGGCGAACACGAACACGACCCCCCCGTCGAGGTCGGCCGCCCCCTCGACCACACCGGCAGAGGACTCCCCCCGCGTCAGCGCGCCGAGGCCCGCGAGCAGCTCATCCCGGTCGCCGCCCACCACCACGCCACGACGCTCCAGCGCCGCCCGGCCCAGCAGCGAGCGTCCCACATCCTGCGGGCTCGCCTCCGGGGCGCCCTCCTCCAGGAACTCGAGCATCCGTCCCGCCTGGGCGCGGAGCGCCCGCTCCTCCCTCGCGGACACCACCCACGGCACCACTCCCGCGCCCAACGTGCCGCGGGCCGCCGCGGGCGCCGGTTCGTCCTGCGCGGACGCCTCCTCGTCCTTCGCGGGCGTGTACTCACCCCTCGCGGACGCCGCCTCATCCTGCGCGGACGCGTCCTCACCTCTCGCGGACGCCGCCTCGACATGCGGGGGCGCCTCCTCGAGGATGAGGTGCGCGTTGGTGCCACTGATCCCGAACGACGAGACCCCCGCCCGCCGCCGGCCACCCTCCGACCCCCCGCCGCTGCGCGACCACGGCACCGGCTCTCTCAACAGCGATACGGCCCCGGCCGACCAGTCGACCTGCGCGGATGGGCTGTCCACGTGCAGCGTCTGCGGCAGCACCTCGTGCTGGAGGGCCATCGTCATCTTGATAACCCCGGCCACCCCAGCGGCGCACAGCGTGTGGCCGATATTCGACTTGATCGATCCCAGCCACAGCGGCTGCGCCGGTGTATGGCGCAACCCATAGGTGGCAAGCAGCGCCTGCGCCTCGATTGGATCGCCGAGCACCGTGCCCGTGCCGTGCGCCTCCACCGCATCGACGTCCCCCTCCGAGAGCTGCGCGTCCAGCAGCGCCTGGTGGATCACGCGCTGCTGGGAGGGTCCGTTGGGGGCAGTCAACCCGTTGCTGGCGCCGTCCTGGTTGACGGCGCTCCCGCGCACCACCGCCAGCACCCGGTGCCCGTGACGGTGCGCGTCCTGCAACCGCTCGAGGACCACCACGCCCACGCCCTCGCCCCAGCCCGTGCCGTCCGCCGCCTGCGCGAAGGACTTGCACCGCCCGTCGGACGCAAGTCCACGCTGGTGGCTGATTTCCACGAACATCCCCGGGCCCACCATCACGCTCGCCCCACCCGCGAGCGCCAGCGCGCACTCCCCCCGGCGCAGTGCCTGACACGCCAGGTGCAGCGCCACCAGCGACGAGGAGCACGCCGTATCGACAGAGATCGCGGGGCCCTCCAACCCGAACACGTAGGCCACTCGACCCGACGCGACGCTCCCCGCGCCCCCGGTCAGCCAGTAGCCCTGGAGCTCCTTGGAGGAGCTCCACCGCCCCGCGCCATAGTTGGAGCTGGCCACGCCCGTGAAGACGCCGGTGCGGCTGCCGCGCAACGACGTGGGGTCGATGTCCGCGTCCTCCAGCGCCTCCCAGCTCGTTTCCAGCAGCAGCCGCTGTTGGGGGTCCATCGCCAGCGCCTCGCGCGAACCGATCCGGAAGAACGCCGCGTCGAAGTCCCCTACACCATCGATGAACCCGCCCTCGCGCACGTAGCTGGTCCCCGCGCGCGACAGGTCGGGGTCGTAGAGCGCCTCCAGGTCCCACCCCCGGTCGGTCGGGAACGGCGAGATCACGTCTGCTCCGCGCTCGACCAGCTCCCACAGGTCCTGCGGCGAACGTACGCCCCCGGGGTAGCGGCAGCTCATCCCCACGATCGCCAGCGGCTCGTGACCGCGTCCCTCGATCGCGTGCAGGCGTCGGCGAGTCCTGCGCAGGTCGGCCGTCGCGCGCTTCAGATACTCGCGCAGCTGCGCCTCGTCAGCCATCGGCTCGCTCCTCACGCTCAGACGCAGAGCTCCTGTCGCTCGACTCTGCCCCCACCAACTCGCTGTCGATCAGCTCGAACATCTCCTCGTCGGTGGCCGAGTCGAGGCTCTGCTCCTCGGCGGTCAACCCCGGTACGGCGTCCGGATCCGCCAGGCTTGACAGGAGCGCCTGCAGGCGCACCCTGATCGCCGCCCGCTCCGCGTGGCCCACGGACACCTCCGAGAGCGACAGCTCCAGCCTGTCGAGCTCCGCGGCCGCCGAGTGCCCCGCCGTCCCGTTCTCCGGCACCCTGCTCAAGAGGTGCTCGCTCAGCTCAGTCGGGGTGGGGTGGTCGAAGACCACCGTGGCCGCCAGTTGCAGTCCGGTGGCGGCGGCGAGGCGGTTGCGCAATTCCACCGCCGCCAGCGAGTCGAAGCCGAGCTCTTTGAACGCCCGGCGCGCTCCCACAGCCGCGAGCCCGGCATGCCCCAGCACGCTCGCTGCCTGGGAGCGGACCAGCTCGAGCACGACCTGCTCACGCTGGGCGTCGGGGACGCCCGCCAAGCGCTGTGCGAGCGGCCGATCGGGAGCGCTCGCCGCACGGCGGGCAGGGGTGCCGATCAAACCCTGCAGCAGCCCCGGCAGCTCACCGGCGCTCGCTCGGGCGCGCAGCGCCGCTCCGTTCAGCCGCAGTGGCAGGACAAGCGCCTGCTCGAGCCCACACGCAAGATCGAACAGCTCCAAGCCCTGCTCGCAGGACAGCACGGCCATCCCCGCGCGCGCCATCCGCGCCAGGTCGCCCTCGGCGAGCTGGCCGGTCATCGAGGTCTCCTGTGCCCACGGCCCCCACGCCATCGAGACCGCCGGCAGGCCCTGCGCGCGGCGGTGGATCGCCAGCGCGTCGAGGAACGCGTTCGCCGCCGCGTAGTTGGCCTGACCGGGACTGCCGAACGTGGCGGCCACCGAGGAGAAGAGCACGAACGCCCGCAGATCCAGCTCCCGCGTGAGCTCGTGCAGGTGCCACGCCCCGTCCACCTTGGGCGCCAGCACCCGCTCCAGCCGCTCGTCGCTCAGCGCACCGAGGACACCGTCGTCCAGCACTGCGGCCGCGTGCACCACCACGCTCAGCGGATGCTCCCGCGGAACCTCGGCGAGCAGCGCACGCAGCTGCTCGCGGTCGGTGATGTCGCACGCGCGCACCCGCACCTCGGCGCCCAGACCCGCGAGCTCCCGCGCGAGCTCGCCGGCCCCCGGGGCCTGCGGACCTCTACGGCTGACGAGCAGCAGGCTGCGGACCCCTCGCTCGGCGACCAGGTGCCTGGCAAGCAGGGCGCCGAGCCCGCCGGTGGCGCCCGTGATCAGCGCCGTGCCGCTCCAGCGCTCCGCCGCGGCGGGCACCGTAAGCACGTTCTTGCCCACGTGCCGCGCCTGGCTCATGAACCGGAACGCCTCTCGCGCACGACGCACGTCCCATCCCCTGACCGGCGGCAGGGCGAGCGTACCCCGCTCGAACAGCACCAGCAGCTCGCCGAGCATCTCCCGGATGCGCTGCGGCCCGGCATCCATCACGTCGAACGCCCGGTAGGTCACACCCTCGTGCCTCGCCGCCACCTCGGCGGGATCGCGCACGTCGGTCTTGCCCATCTCGATGAACCGACCGCCACGCGGCAGCAGATCGAGCGAAGCGTCCACCAGCTCATGCGCCAGGCAATCCAGGACGACGTCCACGCCGCGCCCCTCCGTCGCCTCCAGGAACCTCTCCCTGAACTCGGGTGTGCGCGAGGAGGCGACGCGCCCCTCCTCCAGGCCCATCCTCTCGAGCGCCTCCCACTTGCCGGGGCTCGCCGTGGCGAACACCTCCGCGCCCAGGTGCCTCGCCAGTTGCACGGCGGCGGTGCCGACCCCGCCCGTCGCCGCGTGCACCAGCAGTCGCTGCCCCTCCCGCAGCTCGGCCAGGTCCACCAGCGCGTAGTACGCCGTCAGGAACGCAATCGGTACCGACGCCGCCTGCGCGAACGACCACGCCTGCGGCACCCGCGCAAGCAGGCGGCGATCGCCGACCGCGACCGCGCCGAAGGCGCCCTGCAGCACGCCCATCACGCGATCGCCGGGGAGGAGATCGTCCACGCCCGAGCCCACCTCGAGCACCACGCCCGCGCCCTCTCCGCCCACGCTCGCAGCCTCGGGATACATCCCCAGCGCGATCAGCACGTCGCGGAAGTTGACGCCCGCCGCCCGCACGGCGACGCGCACCTGCCCGGGCTCGAGCGGGCCATCCTCCTCGCGGCAGGCGCTCAGGGCAAGGTCCTCCAGCGTGCCTGCGCCTCCGGCGTCCAGCCGCCACCGCGAAGCCCCCTCCGGGATGCTGAGCGCGCCGGTCGAGCCGACCGGCGCTAGTCGCGCCGCGAGCAGCGCCCCGCCACGAATCGCCACCTGCGGCTCCCCGCAGCCCGCCGCCGAGCCCACTGCCTCCCAGGAGGCCGGCTCGTCGTCAACGTCGATCAGCACGAGGCGTCCCGGGTGCTCCGACTGCGCCGAGCGCACCAGGCCCCACGCCGCGGCCGCGGCCAGATCGGTCACATCCTCGTGCGCGCCCACCGACACCGCACCCGAGCTCACGATCGCAAGCCGCGCATCCGAGGACCGCTGGTCGGCAAGCCACTCCTGCACGATCTTCAGCGTCTCCCGCACGCACGTGTGGGCGCCCGCCGCACCGCTGTCGCGCGCTCCGCGCAGCACGTGGCGTTCCACTTCCACGGGCGCTCCGCCGGAGACCGGCACCCAATCGACGCACAGCACCTGCCGGCGGGCGTCGTGCATCCCGCCGAGCTGCTCCGCGGAGACCGGGCGCATCGCCAGCGACCCCGCCGACAGCACGCCCGCGCCGGCGCTGTCCACGGCCTGCAGCGACACCCCGCCGCCATCCGTCGCAGAGAGGCGGACGCGCAGCCGCGACGCACCCACGGCACCCAGGCTCACCTCGCTCCAGGAGAACGGCAGACGCGGCCCAGCCGCTTCGTCCTCGGGCTCTCCGAGCGGGCTCGCGAGGAGCGCGTGCAGCGCGGCGTCCAGCAGCGCCGGGTGCAGGCCGAACCCGCCCGCCTGCTCCCGCTGCTCCTCGGACAGTGATACCTCCGCGAAGAGATCCTCTTCCCGCCGCCACACGGCGCGCAGACACTGAAACGTCGGGCCGTAGTCGAAGCCTGCCGCCGCGAGACGCTCGTACAGGTCCCCGAGCGGCACCTCCACCGCCCCCACCGGCGGCCACTGCTCGTCGGCGAACGCCGGACCCGACCCGGCGGGCGCCCCGTCCGACCCCGCCGACGCACCATTCGACCCCGCAGACGCGCCCTCGAACCCGGCGGGCGCCCCACCCGACCCGGCAGGCGCCGAGCTCTCCGCGGCCCGGGTCCAGGGAGCGAGCATCCCGCCAGCGTTGTGCGTCCACGCCTGCGCTGGGAGCATCCCCGCATCGGCCGAGCCGCCCGCCACGCGGGAGTAGACATCCACGGTACGGTCGCCGGCCTCGTCCGGCTCCCCCACCGTGAGCTGCAGCTGCACCTCCTCCCGCTCACCCAGCACCAGCGGCGCGTGGAGCGTGAGTTCCCGCAGCAGCTCGCAGCCGACCTGCCGGCCTGCGTGCAGCGCAAGCTCCACGAACGCCGTGCCTGCCAGCAGCACCACCCCCATCACGGCGTGGTCCGCGAGCCAGGTGTGGGAGCGCAGTGACAGCCGGCCCGTGAACAGCCGCCCCTCGCCACCCGCGAGGGCGAGCGTGGCGCCCAGCAGCGGGTGCTCGTCCGCGCTCAACCCCGCCGCGCCCACGTCCCCGGGCCCGCCAGGCTGCTCCAGCGGCCAGTACCGCTCGCGCTGGAACGCGTACGTGGGCAACTCCACCAGCCGGCGGGGCCGATCCGCGAACAGGGCGCCGAAGTCGACGTCCACCCCGCGGACGTGCAGCCGCGCGAGCGCTCCGAGCAGGCTCTGCGCCTCCGAGCGCTCCGCCCGCAGGGCCGGCGCGAACAGGGCTGTCTGCGGCTCACCGGCCGCGTGGCCCGACTCGAGCAGACACTCCTGCCCGAGCGCGCTCAGCACGCCGTCGGGGCCCAGCTCGAGGAAGCTGCCCACCTGCCGCTCGGCGAGCAGGCGCATTCCGTCCGCGAAGCGCACGGTCTCGCGCACGTGGCGCACCCAGTAGTGCGCCGAGCAGGCCTGCTCGGCTTCGAGCAACTGGCCGCTCACGTTCGAGACGATCGGGATGCGCGGCTCGGAGAAGGTCATCCCCGCGGCCACCGCCGCGAACTCCTCCAGCATCGCGTCCATGCGCGGCGAGTGGAAGGCGTGGGAGACCCGCAACCGCCTGGTCTTGCGCCCCTCGCGCGCAAACGCGCCCGCGAGCTCGAGGACCGCCTGCTCGTCGCCGGAGAGCACCACCGAGCGGGGCCCATTGAGCGCCGCGACCGCGACCGCGTGCTCGTGGCCCGCGAGCCCTTGCAGGGCCTCCTCCTCGGTGGCCTGCACCGCGACCATCGCTCCGCCCGGCGGCAGCGAGCCCATCAGCCGGCCGCGCGCGGCCACCAGCGCACAGGCGTCGGGCAGCGAGAGCACCCCGGCCACGTGCGCCGCCGCGAGCTCGCCGATCGAGTGGCCCATCAGGAGGTCGGGGACCAGCCCGAAGCCCTCGAGCAGCCTGAACAGCGCGACCTCCAACGCGAACAGCCCCGCCTGGGTGAACTCCGTGCGATCCAGCAGTTCCGCCTCCGGCGAGCCCGCGCGTGCGAGGAGCACCTCGCGCAGCGGGCGCTCCAGGTGGGCGTCCAGCTGCTCGCAGACCTCCGCCAGCGCGCCCGCGAAGACTGGGAAGGTCGCGCACAGCTCCCCACCCATCCCGGCGCGCTGCGCACCCTGGCCGGTGAAGAGGTACGCGACCCCTGTCGGTCCCCCGCCCGCGCCCTCGAATACGTTCGCGGCGGGCTCCCCACGCGCCAGCGCGTCGAGACCCGCCAGCAGCCCGGCGTGATCGCCCCCGAGCACGACCGCGCGATCGCTGAAGCACGAACGGGAGGCCACGAGCGAGTGAGCCACGTCGAGCGGCTCGAGCTCGGGCGCCCCCTGGAGCTGCTCCGCGAGCCTCCGCGCCTGGGCCCGCAACGCCGCGACTCCCTTGCCAGACACGATCCACGGCAGGGCGCCAGCCTCCAGCAGGCGCTGCGCCGTCGTGGACCCGGGTGCCGCGGCGGGGACACCTCCAACCTCAGCGGGTACGCCTCCGGCCTCCGCTGGTAGGTCTCCAGCCTCGGCGGAGTCCCGCTCCCAGGAGGCGCCGGCGGGGACGCCTCCAACCTCAGCGGGTACGCCTGCGGCCGCGGCGGGGACGCCCCCAGCCTCGGCAGGGTCCCGCTCCGAAGAGGCCCCGGCGGGGAGCGGCGTGTCCGGCGCCGGTGCGGCGTCCCCCTGCGGAGGCGCTTCCTCGATGATCACGTGCGCGTTGGTTCCGCTGATCCCGAACGAGGAGACCCCTGCGCGGCGGGGCCTGCCGCGGGGCTGCCAAGGCACCTCCTCGGTCAGCAGCGACACCCGGCCGGCGTCCCAGTCGACCTCCCGGGTGGGCTCGTCCACGTGCAACGTCCGGGGTAGCCGCTCGTGCCTGAGCGCCAGCGTCATCTTGATCACGCCCGCCACCCCCGCGGCGGCCGCGGTGTGCCCGATGTTCGACTTGATCGACCCCAGCCACAGCGGGCGATCCTCCCCGCGCCCCTGCCCGTAGGTCGCCAGCAGCGCCTGCGCCTCGATCGGGTCGCCGAGCCTCGTGCCCGTGCCGTGCGCCTCGACGGCGTCCACCTCGCTCGGGGCGAGACCGGCCTCGGCGAGCGCCTGGTGGATCACGCGCTGCTGGGCGAGGCCGTTCGGCGCCGTCAGCCCGTTGCTCGCGCCGTCCTGGTTGACCGCGCTGCCCCGCACCACCGCCAGTACCCGATGCCCGTTTCGCCGTGCGTCGCTCAGGCGCTCCACCAGCAGCACGCCCACGCCCTCGCCCCACCCGGTGCCGTCCGCCGCGTCCGCAAAGGCCTTGCACCGCCCATCGGCGGCGAGGCCCTGCTGACGGCTGAACTCGAGGAACAGATCGGGTGTGGCCATCACCGCGACGCCGCCCGCGAGCGCGAGCTCGCACTCCCCGCCGCGCAGCGCGCCACACGCCAGGTGCAGCGCCACCAGCGAAGACGAGCACGCCGTGTCGACCGAGACCGCCGGGCCCTCCAGGCCGAGGACGTAGGCCACCCGGCCGGAGGCGACGCTGCCGATGCTGCCCGTCAGGCGGTAGCCCTCGAGATCGTCCGCGCCTGCGCCCCCACCCGCACGGTACGCCGAGGCGGCGATCCCCGCGAACACCCCCGTCCGGCTGCCCCGCAGCGCGGCGGGGTCGATGCCCGCGTCTTCCAGCGCCTCCCAGCAGACCTCCAATAGGAGCCGCTGCTGGGGGTCCATCGCCAGCGCCTCCCGCGGGCCGATCCCGAAGAACGCGGCGTCGAACTCGCCCGCGTCGTGCAGGAACCCGCCCGCCCGCGCATAGGTGGTGCCGCGACTCTCAGGATCGGGGTCGTACAACCCCTCCAGATCCCACCCGCGATCGGCCGGGAAGGGGGAGATCGCGTCGCCTCCGCGGACGAGCAGCTCCCACAGCTCCCGTGGCGAGGAGACCGAGGCCGCCCCACCCGGCCCCGCCGGATACCGGCAGCTCATCCCCACGATCGCCACCGGCTCCTCGACCGCCGCCACCCGGACCGTCGTGGCCTGGGCGCCCCCGGGGGCGCCCACAAGCCGCGCGAGCAGATAGCCGCTCAGCTCTCCCGGTGTGGGGTAGTCGAACGTGAGCGTTGCCGACAGCCGCAGCCCGCTCACCGCGCTCAGACGGTTGCGCAGCTCGACCCCCGCCAGCGAGTCGAACCCGAGCTCCTTGAATGGCCGCTGCGCCGGTACCGCCTCCACGGAGGCGTGCCCCAGTACCGCCGCCGCCTGGCCCCGCACGAGCTCCAGCACCAGCCGCTCACGCTCGCCCTCCGCCAGTCCCTGGAGCCTGCCCGCCAGCGAACCGCCCGCCGGCCCGGCTCCGGCCCGTCGGGCCGGCGCGCGTACCACTCCCCGAAGCAGCGCGGGCAGCTCTCCCGCGCTCGCGTAGCTGCGCAGCCGCGCCATGTCCAGCGGCGCCGGCACCACCCGCGCGCGGCCCGCGGCGAGCGCCGTGTCGAAGAGCTCCAGACCCCGCTCGGGGGAGAGCGGCCGCATGCCCGTGCGCGTGATCCGCGCGGCCTGCGCGTCCTCGAGGCGATCCACCATCCCGCCCGCCGCCACCCATGGGCCCCACGCCATCGAGACCGCGGGCAGCCCCTGCGCCCACCGGTACTCCGCCAAAGCATCGAGGAACGCGTTCGCGCTCGCATAGCTGCCCTGCCCCGCACCCCCAAACGTCCCCGCGACCGATGAGAACAACACAAACGCGTCGAGCTCCAGGTGAGCGGTCAGCTCATGCAAATGCCACGCGCCGTCAACCTTCGGCGCGAACACACCCGCCACACGCTCCGATGTGAGCGAGTCGATCACACCATCGTCGAGCACCCCCGCGGCGTGCACCACCGCGCGCAACGGGAACTCCACCGGCACACCCTCCAGCAGCTCCCGCAACTGCTCGCGGTCGGCGACATCGCACGCCGCGACCACAACCTCCGCGCCGAGGTCGGCCAACTCCCGGGCGAGCTCGCTCGCACCCGGCGCCCCCAACCCCCGACGGCTCGCCAGCAGCAGGCGCCGCACACCGTGCTCGACCACCAGGTGCCTCGCCAGCAGCCCGCCAAGCCCGCCCGTGCCGCCCGTGAGCAGAACCGTCCCCTCCCCGCCGATCGAGGGACGGTCCACCCTCAACACGTTCTTACCGACATGCCGGCCCTGGCTCATGAACCGCAACGCCTCCACCGCCCGGCTCGCATCCCACACCGTGACCGGCAGCGGCTCGAGCGCGCCCCGCTCGAACAACCCCACCAGCTCGAGCAGCATCTCCTGGATGCGCTCGGGCCCGGCCTCCATCAAGTCGAACGCCCGGTAGACCACACCCGGGTGGGCATCCGCCACCTCCGCGGGATCGCGCACATCGGTCTTACCCATCTCCAGGAAGCGCCCGCCCCCCGCCAGCAGCCCGAGGGAGACATCCACGAATTCGCCCGCCAACGAGTTCAACACCACATCGACACCCCGCCCGCCCGTCGCCCGCCGGAGCTCCTCCCCGAACTCGAGCGTCCGGGAGGAAGCCAAGTGCGCCTCATCCAGTCCCAACTTCTCCAGCGCACTCCACTTACTCAGACTCGCCGTCCCGAACGCCTCCCCTTCCATCAACCCGGCCAACTGCACCGCCGCCATGCCCACGCCACCCGCCGCGGCGTGCACCAACAACCGCTCCCCGACCTTCAGAGCACCCAGGTCAACCAGCGCGTAGTACGCCGTCAAGAACACGATCGGCACACTCGCCGCCTGCACAAACGACCAGCCCTCCGGGATCCGCACAACCAGCCGCCAGTCAGTCACAGCGACAGACCCAAACGCCCCATCCAACAAACCCATCACACGATCACCCACAGCCAACCCCTCGACCCCAGGGCCGACCTCCAACACCACACCCGCGCCCTCCCCACCAACCGTCGCGTCACCCGGATACACACCCAACGCGACCATCACATCACGGAAATTCAAGCCAGCCGCGCGCACCCCCACACGCACCTGCCCAACCCCCAACGGCACCTCCCCCGCCGGAGACGAGACCACCCTCAGATCGTCGATCCTGCCGCTCCCGCCAACAGCCAGCCGCCACCCCGCACTCGCCTCGGGGATCGCCAACTCACCACGCGACCCCACAGGCTCAAGCCGCGGGACGAACAACTCGCCCCCACGCACCGCCACCTCAGGCTCACCCAACCCGACCGCCCTCACCACCCCGTCCCGCGCATCCTCCTCACTATCCACATCGACCAACACAAACCGCCCCGGGTGCTCCGCCTGCGCGGAGCGCACGAACCCCCACACACCACCACCCGCAAGATCCGACACCCGCTCCCCCGCGGACACCGCGACCGCGCCCTGCGTCACCACCACCAAGCGACTACTCACAGACTGCTCATCCAAAAGCCACTCCTGCAACTCACCCAACACACCACTCACCACACCAGTCACACCCTCACCACCACGAGGCGCCCCATCCACACCCGTGCAGCTCAATACGCTCCACTCAGCTCCTCCCGCACCCACACCCTCGACCCCACCCGAGCCCTCACTAGACACGACCGGCACCCACTCCACACCAAACAACGAGTCCTGCCGGCCCCCAGCCCCAACCCGCTCCGGCGCCTCACGCAACACCAACGAACCCACCGACACGACCAGCGCGCCGCTCTCATCCACCCCCACGACAGACACCCCGCTCGACCCCGCCCGCGTCAAACGCACGCGCAGCACAACCGCTCCCGTGGCGCCCAACACCACCTCACTCCACGAGAACGGCAGCCGCGGACCACCCTCATGGCCGCCGCTACCCTCACCCGACCGACCGTCAACGCCCTCTCCCAGTCCACCCGCGGCCAACGCATGCAAGGCGACGTCAAGCAGCGCCGGGTGTAGACCAAACGAGCCGGCTTCGGCCCGCTGCCCCTCCGCGAGCGCGACCTCCGCGAACACCTCCTCGCCCCGGCGCCACACACCCCGCAAACCCTGAAACACCGGACCGTACTCCAAGCCCTCCACCGCGAGGCGCTCATACAGATCCTCGACCGGCACCGCCACACTGCCCGCCGGCGGCCACACACCACCAAGCGACGCCACCTCGCCGTCGACCGCCGCGCCGCCGAGCGGCTCCACCGGGCCAAGCACCCCGCTCGCGTGACACACCCACTCCACGCCGCCCCCCAGCTCGCCGCTCGCAAGACCCTCCGCATGCGAGTACACACCGACCGTGCGGCGCCCCTCCGCATCTGCCTCTCCCACCACCACCTGAACCTGAACCCGCTCGCCCTCGCCCAACAGGAGCGGCTCCTGCAACACGAGCTCCCTCACACTCCCGCAGCCAAGCCGCCCACCCACGTACAACACAAGCTCCACATACGCCGTGCCCGCCAGCAACACCGAACCCAACACAACGTGATCGGCGAGCCACGGGTGACTCTCGAACGAGAGGCGACCAGTGAACAGCCACTCCTCCCCGTTCACCAACGCGACCGCGGCGCTCAGCAACGGGTGCTCGACCGCGACCTGCCCCGTGGCCCCCACGTCCCCTATGCCACGCCCCGATTCGAGCCAGTACCGCTCACGCTGGAACGCGTACGAGGGCAGCCCCACACGCACAGCCCCCGAACCCTCGAACACCCGTGCCCAATCCACCGCGACGCCACGCACCCACACCTCCCCCACACCAGCAAGCACCGACCGCGTCTCCCCCTGCCCCCTACGCAACACCGCCACCGCCACCGGCCCCTGCCCCGCCACCACACCCAACTCGCCAGCGGGCTGCTCGCCATCCACACACTCCCCCACCATCGCGCTCAACACCCCATCCGGGCCCAACTCCAAGAAACAACCCACACCCTCCCCCGCAAGCCACCGGATGCTGTCCGCGAACCTCACCGTCTCGCGCACATGCCGCACCCAGTACCCCGGGTCACAAAGCTCCCCAGCCGACACGACCTCCCCAGTCACATTCGACACGACCGGGATCCGCGGCTCGCTGAACACCACGCCCTCCGCGACCCCCCTGAACTCCTCGAGCATC
This sequence comes from uncultured Solirubrobacterales bacterium, assembly GCA_963706545.1. GTDB lineage: Bacteria > Actinomycetota > Thermoleophilia > Solirubrobacterales > Solirubrobacteraceae > Palsa-744. The sequence continues at coordinate 2,279,237 of OY970161.1, read as the reverse complement.
CCGTCCATCCGCGGCGAATGAAACGCATGCGAGACCCGCAGCCGCTTGGTCCTGACACCCCGCTCCTCCCACACACCCGCAAGCTCGAGGACCGCGTCCTCATCACCGGAGACCACAACCGAACCCGGAGCATTCACCGCCGCGACCGCGACCCTGCCCTCCCAGCCATCCAACACCTCAAACGACCCCCGCACCTGCTCCTCGTAGGCGCCGATCGCGACCATCGCACCACCCCCCGGCAGGCCCCCCATCAACCGGCCGCGGGCCGCCACCAACCCACACGCATCCTCCAAGGAGAACACCCCCGCGACATGAGCCGCCGCGAGCTCCCCCACCGAATGACCCACCACGAAATCAGGACACACACCCCACGACCCCACCAGCCGGAACAACGCCACCTCCAACGCGAACAACCCAGGCTGCGCAAACACCGTGTCATCGAGCAGGCTCTCACCGGCGCCCGCGCCGACCGGTTCACCGGCGCGCTCACTCCCCCCGAACACGACCTCCTTCAAAGAGCACCCAAGATGCCCATCCAGGTGAGCGCACGCCTCGTCGAACGCCTCGCGGAACACCGGGAAAACGTCGTAAAGCTCCCGGCCCATACCCACCCGCTGCGCACCCTGACCCGTAAACAAAAACGCAACCCGCCCATCGGCTGCCACGGTGTCCCGCATCACGCCGGCCGCCGCCTCACCCCGCGCCAACGCACCAAGCCCCCCCAACAACTCACCCTGCCCCTCCCCCAACACCACCGCGCGATCCTCCAACACCGCACGCCCCGCAAGCGAGTAGCCGACATCGAGCAGCCCCAACTCCGGGGAGCCGACAAGGAACTCCCCCAACCTGCCCGCCTGCCCACACAACCCCGCCGCACCCCGACCCGAGAACACCCACGGCACCACACCACCCAACACACAACTGGCCGGCGCGACACCACCCGCAACCGAGAGAACAGGCACAGACCCGCGGTCACGCGTGGAAACAGAATCCCCGCTGGACGCACCCTCCCCAACGGGCGCACCAGTGGATACCCCTCCTGACATAGGAGCACCCTGGGGCGCTTCCTCGAGAATGACATGCGCGTTAGTACCACTGATCCCGAACGAAGAAACCCCCGCGCGACGCGGCCTATCCATGCGCTGCCACGAGACCTCCTCGGTCAACAACGCGACCGCGCCCGCGTCCCAGTCGACCTCGCTGGTGGGCTCGTCCACGTGCAGTGTGCGCGGTAGCCGCTCGCGCTGGAGCGCCATCACCATCTTGATCACACCCGCGACACCCGCCGCGGCCGCGGCATGCCCGATATTCGACTTCACCGACCCCAACCACAACGGCGTGTCCCCCGGACGCCCCCGCCCGTAGGTCGCCAGCAACGCCTGCGCCTCGATCGGGTCACCAAGCCTCGTACCCGTCCCATGCCCCTCGACAGCATCCACCTCCCCAGGAGCAAGCCCAGCGTTCGCGAGCGCCTGCAAGATCACCCGCTGCTGAGAAGGACCATTCGGCGCCGTCAACCCATTACTCGCACCATCCTGGTTAACCGCGCTGCCACGCACCACCGCCAGTACCCGATGACCATTAGCCTGCGCGTCACTAAGACGCTCGAGGAGCAGCACACCAGCGCCCTCGCTCCAACCCGTCCCATCCGCGGTATCACTGAAAGACTTGCAGCGCCCATCGCGCGCCAAGCCGCGCTGGCGTGAGAACTCGATGAACGCCTCAGGAGACGCCATCACCGCGACCCCGCCCGCCAGCGCCAGCGAGCATTCCGAGTAGCGCAGCGCGTTGCACGCCAGGTGCAACGCGACCAGCGAAGACGAGCACGCCGTATCCACCGATACCGCCGGGCCCTCCAACCCAAACGTGTACGCAACCCGCCCCGAGACGACACTCGCGATGCTCCCCGTCAGCCGGTAGCCCTCGAGACCCTCCCCACCGCCAGACCCGCCACCGTAACCACTGGAGCCAACACCAGTGAAGACCCCGGTTGGGGTGCCTCTGAGCGTCGCAGGGTCGAGACCCGCGTCCTCCAACGCCTCCCAACACACCTCGAGCAGCAACCGCTGCTGCGGGTCCATCGCAAGCGCCTCCCGCGGGCTGACCCCGAAGAACGCGGCATCGAACTCCCCCGCGTCATAGAGAAACCCGCCCTCACGCGCATAGCTCGTCCCCGGACGATCGGGATCGGGGTCATACAACCCCTCCAGATCCCAGCCACGGTCAGCCGGGAACCCCCCAATCGCGTCCCCGCCAGCGGCCAGCAACTCCCACAGCTCCCCCGGCGAGCAGACCGAACCCGGATACCGGCAGCCGATCCCCACGATCGCGACCGGCTCACCCACACCCAGGGCGGCCCCCGCGGTGACCCTCACGACCGCCCGCTCGCCCTCGACCTCACCCAACAGATACCCCGCGAGCGCCACCGGGGTCGGATGATCGAACACCGTAGTCGCAGGCAGCCGCACCCCCGTCAACTCGCGCAACCTGCGAGACAACTGTACCCCCGCCAGCGAATCGAACCCAAGATCCCTAAACGACCGCTCAGGCGCCACAGCCTCAGACGAAGCATACCCCAACACCCCCGCCGCCTCACCACACACCAACCCCAACACCACCCGCTCACGCTCACCCACCGACACACCCACCAGACGCTCCGCGAGCAACCCCCCACCCACAGCACCACGATCCCCCTCAGCCTCTCCCAAAACGCGCTGGACCTCCGGCAAATCACCGATCAACGGACGCTCCCGCGCAGCGCTATACGTCAACGCGTAACGCTCCCAATCGAGATCCGCTACCACCACACAACCCTCGCCCTGCCCAAGCACCCCCCGCAACGCCTCAAGCGCGAGCTCAGCAGGCATCTCACGAATCCCCCGCCGGCCCAGGAGCTCACCCACCCCGGCCGCCATCCCCTCGCCAGCCCACGCACCCCACGCCACCGCGCTACCAGCAAGCCCCACACCACGCCGGTACTCCACAAGCGCATCCAAGAACGCATTCCCCGCCGCATACGCACCCTGCCCACCACCACCAAGCACCCCCGCGATCGAAGAGAACAACACAAACGCCTGCAAATCCAGCCCCTCCGTCAACTCATGCAACAACCACGCCCCACCCGCCTTCCCCGCCAACACACCCCCAAGCCGCTCGACCGTCAAACCATCAATCACATCGTCATCCACAACCCCCGCCGCGTGAAACACCCCCGACAGCGGACACTCCACAGGCACCGACCCAAGCAACCCCTCCAACTGCACACGATCAGCCACATCACACGCCACCACACTCACCCTCGCACCCAACCCCTCAAGCTCACCCACAAGCTCCACCGCACCCGGCGCATCAAGCCCACGACGACTAGCCAACAACACATGCTCAGCACCCCCCCGCGCCAACCACCGCGCGACATGCCCCCCCAACGCACCCGTCCCACCCGTCACCAACACCGTACCCCGCGGCCGGTACTGACCCTCCGACCCTCGACCCTCAACAGGCGCACGCACCAAACGCCTTGCGAACACGCCCCCGGCGCGCACTGCCACCTCATCCTCACCACCGCCTCCAAGCACCCCACACAAACGCTCCAACACGTGCTCGTCCCACTCCACCGGCAAATCCACCAAGCCACCCCAGCGCCCCGGCTCCTCCAAACCAACGACCCGACCCAACCCCCACGCCAACCCGGCCGCCGGGTTCACAACACGATCCCCCACACCCACCGACACCCCCCCCACACTCACACACCACAACCGCGCCGCCACACCCACATCCCCCAACGCCTGCACCAACACAAGCAACCCCCCCACACCACCAACACCCACACCGCCATTCGCCGAGGCCCCACTCACAGCAAGCAGCGATACCACACCACCAACACCACCCCACCCCACACCCTCAAGCTCACCATCGAGCAACGCCCGCAAACGCCCGGCCAAACCCTCACGATCCACACCGTCCTCGACCTCGACCACCACCGGCCGCGCGCCACGCGCCACCAGCGCACCCACCACACCCTCGACCAACCCACCCCCACACCCCCCAGCCGGCACAACCACCAGCCACACACCCCCCAACACACCCGCCCCAACACCACCAACCGGCCTCCACCACACCCGATAACGCAACCCATCCACCACACCCCGCTCCACACGATTCCGCCGCCACGCCGTCAACACCGGCAACACATGCTCGAGCGACGAACGCTCCTCCTCACCACCAACCCCAAGCGTCCGCGCCAACCCCTCCACGTCCCCACCCTCGACCACCTCCCAAAAACCAGCCTCCACCGCCCCCACGTCCCCTATGCCACGCCCCGATTCGAGCCAGTACCGCTCACGCTGGAACGCGTACGAGGGCAGCCCCACACGCACAGCCCCCGAACCCTCGAACACCCGTGCCCAATCCACCGCGACGCCACGCACCCACACCTCCCCCACACCAGCAAGCACCGACCGCGTCTCCCCCTGCCCCCTACGCAACACCGCCACCGCCACCGGCCCCTGCCCCGCCACCACACCCAACTCGCCAGCGGGCTGCTCGCCATCCACACACTCCCCCACCATCGCGCTCAACACCCCATCCGGGCCCAACTCCAAGAAACAACCCACACCCTCCCCCGCAAGCCACCGGATGCTGTCCGCGAACCTCACCGTCTCGCGCACATGCCGCACCCAGTACCCCGGGTCACAAAGCTCCCCAGCCGACACGACCTCCCCAGTCACATTCGACACGACCGGGATCCGCGGCTCGCTGAACACCACGCCCTCCGCGACCCCCCTGAACTCCTCGAGCATCCCGTCCATCCGCGGCGAATGAAACGCATGCGAGACCCGCAGCCGCTTGGTCCTGACACCCCGCTCCTCCCACACACCCGCAAGCTCGAGGACCGCGTCCTCATCACCGGAGACCACAACCGAACCCGGAGCATTCACCGCCGCGACCGCGACCCTGCCCTCCCAGCCATCCAACACCTCAAACGACCCCCGCACCTGCTCCTCGTAGGCGCCGATCGCGACCATCGCACCACCCCCCGGCAGGCCCCCCATCAACCGGCCGCGGGCCGCCACCAACCCACACGCATCCTCCAAGGAGAACACCCCCGCGACATGAGCCGCCGCGAGCTCCCCCACCGAATGACCCACCACGAAATCAGGACACACACCCCACGACCCCACCAGCCGGAACAACGCCACCTCCAACGCGAACAACCCAGGCTGCGCAAACACCGTGTCATCGAGCAGGCTCTCACCGGCGCCCGCGCCGACCGGTTCACCGGCGCGCTCCCCGGCGGGCTTACTCCCGCCGAACACGACCTCTCGCAGTGAGCGCTCCAGGCGCTGGTCGAGGTGAGCGCACACCTCATCGAACGCCGCGCGGAACACCCCGAACGCCTCATACAACTCCCGGCCCATCCCCACCCGCTGCGCACCCTGACCCGTAAACAAAAACGCAACCCGCCCATCGCGCTCACCCGCCGTACCCCGCAACACACCCGGTGCGCTCTCACCCCGCGCCAACGCACCAAGCCCCCCCAACAACTCACCCTGCCCCTCCCCCAACACCACCGCGCGATCCTCCAACACCGCCCGACCCGCAAGCGAAAACCCGACATCCACCAGCCCCAACTCCGGGGAGCCAACAAGAAACTCCCCCAACCTGCCCGCCTGCCCACACAACCCCGCCGCACCCCGACCCGAGAACACCCACGGCACCACACCACCCAACACACAACTGGCCGGCGCGACACCACCCGCAACCGAGAGAACAGGCACAGACCCGCGGTCACGCGTGGAAACAGAATCCCCGCTGGACGCACCCTCCCCAACGGGCGCACCAGTGGATACCCCTCCTGACATAGGAGCACCCTGGGGCGCTTCCTCGAGAATGACATGCGCGTTAGTGCCACTAATCCCGAACGAAGAAACCCCCGCGCGACGCGGCCTATCCATGCGCTGCCACGAGACCTCCTCGGTCAACAACGCGACCGCGCCCGCGTCCCAGTCGACCTCGCTGGTGGGCTCGTCCACGTGCAGTGTGCGCGGTAGCCGCTCGCGCTGGAGCGCCATCACCATCTTGATCACACCCGCGACACCCGCCGCGGCCGCGGCATGCCCGATATTCGACTTCACCGACCCCAACCACAACGGCGTGTCCCCCGGACGCCCCCGCCCGTAGGTCGCCAGCAACGCCTGCGCCTCGATCGGGTCACCAAGCCTCGTACCCGTCCCATGCCCCTCGACAGCATCCACCTCCCCAGGAGCAAGCCCAGCGTTCGCGAGCGCCTGCAAGATCACCCGCTGCTGAGAAGGACCATTCGGCGCCGTCAACCCATTACTCGCACCATCCTGGTTAACCGCGCTGCCACGCACCACCGCCAGTACCCGATGACCATTAGCCTGCGCGTCACTAAGACGCTCGAGGAGCAGCACACCAGCGCCCTCGCTCCAACCCGTCCCATCCGCGGTATCACTGAAAGACTTGCAGCGCCCATCGGCGGCGAGGCCCCGCTGGCGGCTGAACTCGACGAACAGTTCAGGCGTAGCCATCACCGCGACCCCGCCCGCCAGCGCCAGCGAGCATTCCGAGTAGCGCAGCGCGTTGCACGCCAGGTGCAACGCGACCAGCGAAGACGAGCACGCCGTATCGATCGAGACCGCCGGGCCCTCCAACCCAAGCGCATACGCCACCCGGCCCGACGCGACACTACTGGTACTACCCGTCAGCCGGTACCCCCCAAGGTCTTTCTTAGAGACTCCCGCCGCACCCACCCCATACATCGAGGACGCGACCCCAGCGAACACCCCCGTCTGGGAACCCTGCAACCGGTGGGGGTCAAGCCCAGCGTCTTCCAGCACCTCCCAACACACCTCCAACAACAGCCGCTGCTGCGGGTCCATCGCCAGCGCCTCCCGCGGACCGATCCCGAAGAACGCCGCGTCGAACTCACCCGCGTCATACAAAAACCCACCCTCCCGCGCATACCCCACACCCCCGCCGTCGGCGTCCACGCCACCGTCACCGCCGGCGTCGTACGGCGCATCCAGCTCCCACCCCCGGTCAACCGGGAACCCACCCATCGCGTCCCCGCCAGCAGCAAGCAGCTCCCACAACTCCCGCGGCGAGCGAGCCCCCGGGTAACGACAGCTCATCCCCACAATCGCGACCGGCTCATCGACCGCCACGATCCGCCGCGCCGGAAGCGCGGCACGGCTCGCGGCGCCGGCGCCCGCCAGCTCACCGAGGAGGTACCCACACAAAGCCACTGGCGTGGGGTAGTCGAACGTGAGCGTCGCCGGCAGCCGCAGACCGGTCTCCACGCTCAGACGGTTGCGCAGCTCCACCGCGGCGAGCGAGTCGAACCCGAGCTCCTTGAAAGCCCGCCCCGCCGGCACCCTCTCCGCCGAGGAGTGCCCCAGCACGGCAGCCACCTGAGAAAGGACGAGCTCCAACGTCACCCGCTCGTGCTCGCCCTCGGGCACCCCGACCAGGCGCTGGGCCAGCGACCCCTTCGCCGCGAGCTCGCTGCGACGCAGGGGCCTGCGGATCAGGCCGTGCAGCAGCGCCGGCAGCTCTCCGGCCCGCGCCTGCGCGCGCAACGCCGCCCGATCCAGCCGCACCGGGAGGACCACCGTCTCACCCGCGAGCACAGCCGCGTCGAACAGCTCCAGGCCCTGCTCGGAGGGGATCGGGAGCATCCCCCCGCGCGCCATCCGCGCCAGGTCGCTCTCGCCGAGACCGGCGGTCATGCCGCTCGCCTGCGCCCACGGCCCCCACGCCATCGAGACGGCCGGCAGCCCACGTGCGCGGCGGTACGTCGCAAGCGCGTCAAGGAACGCGTTCCCGGCCGCGTAGTTGCCCTGCCCCGCGCCACCGAACACGCCCGCGACGGAGGAGAACAACACGAACGCCTGCAGGTCCATGTGACTGGTCAGCTCGTGCAGGTGCCACGCCCCGTCCACCTTCGGCGCCAGCACCCGCTCGACACGCTCCCCGGTGAGCGAGTCGATCACACCGTCGTCGAGCACCCCCGCGGTGTGCACCACCGCGCTCAACGGGTGCTCTGGCGCCACCCCCTCGAGCAGCGCCTGCACCTCGCCACGGTCGGCCACGTCGCACTCGACGACCTCCACGGCGGCGCCCAGCCGCGAGAGTTCCGCCACGAGCTCGGATGCGCCCTGCGCCCTGAGCCCACGACGGCTTGTCAACAGCAGGCGGCGCGCCCCGCGCTCGGCCACCAGGTGCCTCGCCACGAGGCTCCCCAGGCCCCCCGTGCCGCCGGTGATCAACACCGTGCCCCGAGCACCGCCCGCGGCAGCGGTGGCGGGCAGGCTCAGCACGTTCTTGCCGATGTGGCGGGCTTGGCTCATGAACCGGAACGCCTCCCGGGCGTGCCCCACGTCCCACACCCGCAGCGGCAGCGGCTCCAGCGCGCCGCGCTCGAAGAGCTCCAGCAGCCGGGCGAACATCTCCCGGATGCGCTCCGGCCCGGCATCCAGCAGATCGAAGGCCCGGTAGCGCACACCCGGGTGGGCCTCCGTGACCACCCCGGGGTCGCGCACGTCGGTCTTGCCCATCTCGACAAACCGGCCGCCCCCCGACAACAGCTGCAGCGAGGCGTCCACGAACTCCCCCGCAAGCGAGTTCAACACGACGTCCACGCCACGGCCCCCGGTCGCGCGCAGGAACTGCTCCCTGAATCCGAGCTCGCGAGAGGACGCGACACGCTCCCCGCTCAACCCCAGCGACTCGAGCACACCCCACTTGCCGGGACTCGCCGTCGCGAGCACCTCGGCCCCAAGCGCCCTCGCCAACTGGACCGCCGCCATGCCGACCCCGCCAGCCGCGGCGTGCACCAGCAGCCGCTCGCCCTCCTCCAGCCCGGCCAGGTCAACCAGCGCGTAGTACGCGGTCAAGAACACGAGCGGGACCGACGCGGCCTGGGCGAAGGACCAGCCCTCGGGGATCCGCACGAGCAGCCGCGCGTCGGCCACCGCGACCGGCCCGAACCCGCCGGAGAGCAACCCCATCACACGGTCCCCCGCCGCAAGCCCCTCGACCCCCGGGCCGACCTCCGACACCACGCCCGCGCACTCCGAGCCGACCGTTCCCTCGCCCGGGTACACGCCCACAGCGATCAGCACGTCGCGGAAGTTCACGCCCGCCGCACGCACGCCGACGCGAACCTCGCCGACGCCGAGCGGACGGCCGACATCCGGACAGGCCACCAGACGCAGGTCCTCGAGGGTCCCGCCGCCGCCGGCCTCCAGCCGCCACTCCTCGACCCCCGCGGGCGGTACGAGGACACCGCTCGAGCCCAACCGTGCCAGCCTCGGGGCCAGCGCCTCACCCTCGCGTAACGCAACCTGCGGGCCGACCTCCGAGCCCTCGGCCTCCGCAAGCAGCGCCGGCAACGCCTCCCACGAGCCCCGCGCGCCGTCGACGTCCACCAGCACAAACCGGCCCGGATGCTCCGACTGCGCCGAGCGCACCAGGCCCCACGCCGCGCCACCCGCCAAGTCCGACACCGCCTCCCCGGCTCGCGCGGCGACGGCCCCACACGTCACCACCACGAGCCGACACCGATCGAGCCGCTCGTCGGCGAGCCACGCCTGCAGGACACCCAGCACACCCCGCACGCCGACCCGCACCGCGCCGGGGACGTCGCCCTCGTCCTCGCCGGCAGCCCTACCCGCGACCGCGCCAGAGGCGTCGTCCACGACCCCACCGGCAGCCCCACCCGCGACCCCACGGGGAACGACACCGAACGCCCCGTCGAGAGACCCGCCGCCAGCGCCCCGCGCGACCTCGCCCCCGCCGGCCGGCGAGCAGAGGAGCAGCGCCACGTCCGGCACCACGCCGTCCTCCCCGTCGAGCGCCCCGAGGAGCGCCGCGAGATCCTGGTAGACCCGCGGATGCCCTGCCGGCGCGCCCAGCGCGTCCGCGAGCGCCGTACCGGCCTCCCCCACCAGCGCCCATCCCCCAGCGGCGAGCGCCGGTCCGTCCGAGCTCACCGCCACCGGCACCCAGTCCAGAGCGAACAGCGAGTCTCGATCGCCACCCCCGGCGCCACCGAGCTGCTCTGCGGACAGCTCCCGCAGGACCAGGGAGCCCACGGAGAGGACCGGCCCGCCCTCCCCGTCGACCGCGACCAGCGACACCGCGCCGTCACCCGCCGGCGCCAGGCGCACACGCAGCACCGACGCGCCGGCCGCGAGGAGTGAGACGTCGTTCCACGCAAACGGCAGCCGCACCCCGCCCGCCCCCTGGTCGCCCCCCATCCCCGACGAACCAGCGCCGATCCCGTGCAACGCCGCGTCCAGCAGCGCGGGGTGCACCCCAAACGAGCCCGCCAGCTCCCGCTCCCCCGAGGCCACCTCCACGAATACCTCGTCCCCGCGTCGCCACACGCTCCGCAACCCCTGAAACGCGGGCCCGTACTCCAAGCCCCACCCGGCCAGCTCCCTGTAGGTCTCCTGCACGTCGACCGGGCGCGCACCCTCGGGGGGCCAGGCGTCACCCGCGAGCGCCGCGGCGTCACCCGCCGGCGCCGCCTGCGCCTGCGTGGAGGCGAGCACCCCCTCGGCATGGTGCACCCACTCCTCGCCTGCCCGTAACCCCCCGTCCGCGGTGCCCTCCGCACGGGAGTACACGTTCAGCGCGCACAGGTCGGCGTCGTCCGCCTCCCCGACGGTGAGCTGCAGCTGCACGCCGCGACCCTCCTCCAGCAGCAGCGGCGCGTGCAGCGTGAGCTCTCGCACGCACCCCACGCCGAGCTCTCCGCCCACGTGCAGCGCGAGCTCCAGGAACGCCGTGCCGGGCAGCAGCACGCTGCCCAACACCACGTGATCCGCCAGCCACGCGTGGTCGCGCAGCGAAAGCCGACCTGTGAACAGCCACCCCTCGCCCCCGGCCATCGGGACCGCCGCCCCCAGCAGCGGGTGGTCGGCCGAGACCAGGCCGACCGCGCCCACGTCCCCGCCGCCACCCTGCAGCCAGAAGCGCTCGCGCTGAAACGCGTACGTCGGCAGCTCCACCCGGCGGGCGCCCGTCCCCTCGAACGCCCTCTCCCAGCGCACCTCCGCACCGGCCGCCCACACCTCCGCCAACCCACGCAGGAGCGCCCGCGCCTCACCCCACCCCGAGCGCAGCGCCGACCCGACTCGGGTCTCCCCCTCCCCGCCCCACCCGCCGGCACCCCCCGGCTCACCGGGTCCACCCCCACCCGTCCCGTCCTGCCCGCCGACCCCGTCGCGCCCGCCGGCAGCAAGGCACTCGTGCACCATCGCGCCGAGGGCCGCGTCCGGGCCGAGCTCGAGGAAGCTCCTGACGCCCTCGCCGCCCAGCCAGCCGACGCTGTCCGCGAACCGCACCGTCTCGCGCACGTGACGCACCCAGTACCCCGCCTCGGACAGCTCCCCGGCCGCCGCCGCCGCGCCAGTCAAGTTGGACACGACGGGGATCTGCGGCTCACCGAACTCGACGCTTTCCGCGACCCTCCCAAACTCCTCGAGCATCGCGTCCATCCGCGGCGAGTGAAACGCGTGCGAGACCCGCAGCCGTCGGCTCTTACGACCCCGCTCCCGCCACACCTCCGCGAGCTCCAGGACCGCGTCCTCGTCCCCCGAGAACACCACCGAACCGGGGCTGTTCACCGCCGCCAGGGCGATCCGGCCCTCCAACCCGGTCAGCGACCTGAGCGCCTCCTCCTCGGACGCCTGCACCGCGACCATCGCGCCGCCGGCCGGCAGCTCCCCCATCAACCGGCCCCGAGCCGCGACCAGCCGGCACCCGTCCTCGAGTGAGAACACCCCCGCCACACACGCCGCCGCCAGCTCCCCGATCGAGTGGCCCATCACGTAGTCCGGGCGCACCCCCCAACTCTCGACAAGCCTGAACAGCGCCACCTCCAACGCGAACAGCCCCGCCTGAGTGAACGTCGTCCGATCGAGAGCCTCGCCACCGGGCCGCCGCCCGTTGGAGGAGCGCACGCCGAGACCACCCGCGGGCTCGCCACCGCGATCGCCCTCCCCGAACATCACCTCCCGCAACGAGCCCCCCAGGGCCACGTCGAAGTGCCCACACGCCTCATCAAGCGCGGCCCTGAACACCGGGAACGCCGCATACAACTCCCGCCCCATCCCCACGCGCTGGGCGCCCTGACCGGTGAACAGGAACGCGAGGCGCCCACCGCCGACGCCCGCCGAGCCCTGGACGACGCCGGCTGCCGACTCCCCCCGCGCCAGCCCGTCGAGGGCTTCCAGCAGCTCCTCCCGGCGGTCGCCCACCACGACCGCACGGTCTGGCAACACCGACCTCGAGACGGCCAGTGAGAAGCCGACGTCGCCCACACCGAGGTCGGGGTTGCCCGCTACGTGCTCCCGTAGCCGCTGCGCCTGGGCGCGCAGCGCCGACGCCCCCTTGGCCGAGACGACCCAGGGCACCACGGACGCGCCGTCCGGCGGCAGCCCCGCCTCGACGGAGCGGGCCGCCTCGTGGGGCGCGTCCTGCGACCGGGCCACCCCGGGGGGCGCGCCACCTGACAGGGCCGCTTCGGAGGGCACGTCCTCCGGCGGGGCCTCCTCGAGGATCAGGTGGGCGTTGGTGCCGCTGATCCCAAACGAGGAGATCCCCGCCCGCCGGGGCCGCTCCTCGCGCTGCCACGGCACTGGCTGCGTCAACAGCGAGACCGCGCCCGCCGACCAGTCCACCTCGCCGGAGGGCGCCTCCACGTGCAGCGTCCGCGGCAGGGCCTCGTGACGCAGCGCCTGCACCATCTTGATCACCCCGGCCACACCGGCCGCGGCCTGCGTGTGGCCCAGGTTCGACTTGACAGAGCCCAGGTACACGGGGCGCCCCTCGGGGCGGCCCTGCCCGTAGGTCGCAAGCAGCGCCTGAGCCTCGATCGAGTCGCCCAAGGTGGTGCCCGTGCCGTGCGCCTCCACGACGTCCACCTCAGAGGCCGACAGGCCCGCGCTCACGAGGGCTTGGCGGATGACCCGTTCCTGCGAGGGCCCGTTGGGCGCCGTCAGCCCGTTGCTCGCGCCGTCCTGGTTGGTCGCCGTGGCGCGCACCAGGCCCAGCACTCGGTGGCCGTTGCGCCGAGCGTCGGAGAGCGCCTCCAGGAGCACGACGCCCACGCCCTCAGACCAGCCGGTGCCGTCGGCTGTGGCCGCGAAGGACTTGCACCGCCCGTCGGGCGCCAGGCCGTGCTGCGCGCTGAAGTCGACGAACGTCCTCGGCGAAGCCATCACCGTCACCCCGCCGGCGAGCGCCAGCGAGCACTCGCCGGTGCGCAGCGCCTGGCAGGCCAGGTGGATCGCCACCAGCGAGGAGGAGCAGGCCGTGTCCACCGTCACCGCCGGACCCTCCAGGCCGAAGGTGTAGGCCACCCGCCCCGAGAGCACGCTCCCGGCGCCACCCGTGCCCAGGTAGCCCACGAGGTCCCTGAGCGCCGACTCGGACAGGTCCACGCCGTACTCGTGGTACATCAACCCCGCGAACACCCCGGTCTGGCTGCCGTGCAGCGACGCGGGGTCGATGGCCGCGTCCTCGAAGACCTCCCAGGCGCCTTCCAGCAGCAGCCGTTGCTGAGGGTCCATCGCCAGCGCCTCGCGCGGGCCGACGGAGAAGAACCCGGCGTCGAACTCGTCGGCGTCGTAGAGAAAGCCGCCGTGACGTGAGTAGCTCGTACCCGGGTTGTCGGGGTCGGGGTCGTAGAGGGACTCCAGGTCCCACCCGCGGTTCTCCGGGAACTCGCCGATCGCGTCGCGTGCGCCGACGAGGAGCTCCCACAGGTCCGCGGGTGAGCGTACCCCTCCGGGGTAGCGGCAGCTCATCCCCACGATCGCGATCGGCTCGCCGACGCGCGTCGGAGCGCGCGGCAGAGCCACCGCGCCGCGCTCCACGCCCTCCACCTTCGAGCGCAGGAGCCTTGCCACCGCCGCGGGCGTCGGGTGGTCGAAGATCAACGTCAACGCCAGCCGCAGCCCGGTCGCCTCGCCGAGGCGGTTGCGCAGCTCCACCGCGCCGAGCGAGTCGAAGCCGAGCTCCTTGAACGGACGAGTGGCGTCGATCGCCGCACCCGAGGCGTGCCCGAGCACCACGGCCACGTGGCTCAGCACCAGCTCGAGGACGGTGGCGTCCCACTCGGTCTCCGGCGTGTCCGCCAGTCTTCGCGCCAGCGAGCCCTGCGCCTCGGACACACGGCGGGTCGCGGTGTGGACGAGCCCGCGCAGGAGCGCCGGCAGCGTCCCCGTCCTGGCCTGGGCACGCAGCGCGGCCACGTCGAGACCGACTGGCAGGAGCAGCGGCTCGTCGACGCCGCGCGCGACGTCGAACAGCTCGAGGCCCCGCTCGCTCGAGAGAGGGGTGACGCCCAGGCGCGCCCAGCGCCCGCGGTCGATCTCGCTGAGGTCACCGGCCATCGCGGTGGCCACGGCCCACGCGCCCCACGCCAGAGACTTACCGGGAAGACCACGAGCGCGGCGGTGAGCCGCGAGGGCGTCGAGGAACGCGTTGGCGGCCGAGTAGTTGCCCTGCCCCGGAGCGCCCAGGGTCGCCGAGACGGAGGAGAACAGCAGGAACTCGGAGAGCTCCAGGTGCTCGGTCAGCTCATGCAGGTGAAGCGCGGCGTCGACCTTGGGGGCCATGACGCGCTGCAGGCGCTCACCGTCGAGCGAGGAGATCACGCCGTCGTCCAGCACCCCGGCGGCGTGGATGACGGCGGTGAGGGGGTGCTCCGAGGGGATCGAGGCAAGCAACGTAGCGAGCGCCTCGCGCTCCGTCACGTCACATGCGGCGAACCGCGCCTCGCAGCCAAGCTCTGAGAGCGCGGCCTCGAGCTCCCCCGCCCCCTCCGCCTCTGCGCCACGGCGGCTGACGAGCAGCAGGTGACGGACGCTGTGCTCGGCCGCCAGGTGACGCGCCAGCAACCCCCCCAGGCCGCCGGTGCCACCGGTGATGAGCACCGTGCCCCGCTGGTCGAACGGCTGAGGAATGCTCAACACGATCTTGCTGACGTGCCGGGAGTCCCGCAAGAACTTGAAGGCCTCCACCCCACGCCGCACGTCCCAGGTGCTGATCGGCAGGTGGTTGAGCACACCACGCTCGAAGAGCTCCATCACCTCGACCAGCATCTCGTGGACGCGCGCCGGCCCCACCTCCAGGAGGTCGAACGCCCGGTAGCGCACACCGGCATGCTGGTCAGCCACCTCATCGGGATCGCGGATGTCGGTCTTGCCCATCTCGATGAATCGCCCACCCCGCGGCAGGAGCTCGAGCGAGGCGTCCACGAACTCGCCAGCCAAAGAGTTGAGCACCACGTCCACGCCCCGGGACCCGGTCGCACTCAGGAACTTCTCCCTGAACTCCAGGCTGTGCGAAGAGGAGATGTGCTCATCGTCCAAGCCCAGCCCTCTGAGGGTCTCCCACTTCTCAGGATGAGCCGTCGCGAACACCTCGACGCCGAGATGAGAGGCCAGCTGCAACGCAGCCATCCCCACTCCTCCGGCGGCGCCGTGCAGCAGCAGCGCCTCCCCGCGATCGAGCTGCGCCAACTCGACCAGCGCGTGGTAGGCCGTCAGGAATACGATCGGCACCGACGCAGCCTGGGCGAAGGACCAGTCCTCGGGAATCCGCGCGAGCAGCTGCGCATCGGTCACCGCAACCGGCCCGAACGCGTCGGTCAAGACGCCCGTGACGCGATCTCCCACGGCGAAGTCACCAACGTCGGGCGCGACCTCCACAACGACTCCAGCGCCCTCGCCACCGATCGCCCCTCCACCGGGATAGACCCCCAGGGCGATCAATACATCCCGGGAGTTCAACCCCGCGGCATGCACCGCAACACGCACCTGCCCAGCACCAAGCGGCCCTGCGGCCCGCGGGTTGGGGCGTAGCGCGAGGTTCTCGAGCAGCCCCGGAGACTCGGCACCCAGACACCACGCCCGCTCACCTCGCGGCGGCACGAGCGATGTGGTGGATCCCGCGCGCGAGAGCCGCGGGGCATAGACGACACCCTCGCGCAGCGCGAGCTGGGGCTCCTCGGCGGCGAGCGCGCCGTGGAGGAAGCCCCGGGAGGCCTCGCTGCGATCGAGATCGATCAGGCCAAAGCGCCCCGGGTGCTCCGCCTGAGCGCTGCGCAGCAGGCCCCACACCGCAGCCGTAGCGAGGTCGGGCGCCTCATCCTCGGCGGGAGCCACCGCGCCGCTGGTGAGGACCACCAGCTTGACGCCCGCTACGCGCTCGTCGGCGATCCACGCCTTCAACAAATCAAGCGTGCCCTCGGTGCCCGCGCGGATCGCCTCTGAGAGCTCACCCGCCTCCCAGAGCTTCCCGGCCCGCGCGAAGACCTCCACGAGCACCAGGTCCGGCGGCTCTGAGCCGGCGTCGAGCGCAGCTGTGAGCGCGGCCAGGTTCGAGTAGCGCTCCGCCTCGATCCCCGGGGCCTCCAGAGCCAGACCCCCTCCGGTGGGTGCTTCCAGGGCAGGGCTCTCACCGGTCGGTGCCGCCTCCAGGGCAGGGCTCTCACCGGTCGGTGCCACCTCCAAGGCGGCGCCCTCACCACAGCCGAGCACCGCCACCCGCAGCGCCGAGCCGGAGGGAGCGCGGGCCGGAACCTGCACCCACTGGAGCGAGAACAGCGAATCCCGTGCCCCTCGCTGGGCACTGTGCAGTTGGCTGCGATCGATCGGGCGGACCAACAGCGAGTCGATGGCGAGCACCGGCGCACCCGCGTGGTCGAGTGCGAGCAGGCTCACCCCGGCCCCCGCACCGGTGCTCGCCTCTGGACCCGCCTGCGGCCCTACCCCTGCACCCACCCCCACACCAAGGCGCACGCGCAAAGCGCTGGCGCCTGCGCCGGACAGGCGCACGCCGCTGAAAGAGAAGGGAATCCCGACCTCGCCGGCCTGTGAAGCATCCAGTACTCCGAACAGCAGGGTGTGCGCCGCGGCGTCGAGCAGCGCCGGGTGCACACAGAAGCCGCTCGCCCCAGAGGCCTGCTCGGAGCTCAGGGCGACCTCTGCGAAGATCTCATCCCCTAGCTTCCACGCCGCGCGTAATCCCTGGAAGACAGGCCCATAGCCGTAGCCTGCCTCCGAGAGGCGGTCGTAGAAGAACTCCGTGTCAAGCCGCTCGGCGCCGGCGGGCGGCCACGCTCCCGTGGCCAGCGACTCCAGCTCGCCATCCGACGCGGCCAGCCGCCCGAGCTCCTCCCCCCCGGATGGGTCCACACCGCCGCCACCCAGCACGCCACTGGCGTGGCGCGTCCACTCCCGAGCCGACCCCTCCTGAGAGCCTCCCTCTGGACGAGAGTAGATACCGAGCTCCCTGCGCCCCGACGCGTCGGGCTCGGAGACCATGAGCTGCAACTGCACGGCCCCCCGTTCGTCCAGCTGAAGCGGCGTCTGCAGGGTGAGCTCCTCGAGCTCCTGGGCGCCGGTCCGCTGAGCGGCGACGAGCGCCAGCTCCACGAAGCCGGTGCCGGGAAACAGCACCGTGTCCATGATCGTGTGGTCCCCAAGCCACGGGTGGCTCTGCAGCGACAGGCGCCCGGTGAACAGCCAGCCCTCCTCCCCCGCCAGGCCCACAGCCGCGCCAAGCAGAGGGTGCTCGGCCGAGGACTGGCCGAGGGAGCCGGCGTCCCCCGCGCCGACCGAGTCCCGCAGCCAGTAGCGCTCGCGCTGGAAGGCGTAGGTGGGAAGCTCCACCAGCATCGCGCCCGCGTCAGGGAACAGCGCCCGCCAGTCTAGGCCCACACCGTGGACGTGGGCCTCCGAGAGGAACCTCATCAGCGCCCCGACTTCGGGACGGCGCGCACGCAGGCACGCAGCCAACAGAACCTCCTGCTCACTCTCCCCGCCAAGGCACTCCGCGGCCATCGCGCTCAGCACACCGTCGGGGCCCAGCTCCAAAAAGTGGGTGGCTCCCGCCCCCTGCAGCCACTGCACCCCCTCGTAGAAGCGCACCGTCTCGCGCACGTGGCGCACCCAGTAAGCAGCCGACGCGGCCTCATCCGCAGACAGCGGCGCACCCGTCACGTTCGAGACGATCGGGAGCCGGGGCTCCCCGTAAGAGAGGCCCCCAGCGACCGCTCTGAACTCGTCGAGCATCGGCTCCAGCAGGTGGGAATGAAAAGCGTGCGAGACCCGCAGACGGGTGGTCTTGCGCTGACGCTCCCGCCAAGCCGAAGCCCACCGCTCGAGCGCCTGCTCCTCGCCGGAGACCACCACCGAGGCGGGCCCGTTTACTCCTGCCAGCGACAGGCGGCCCTCAAACCCCGCAAGGCTCTCGAGGACCTCCTGCTCGGAAGCCTGGACCGCGACCATCGCGCCCGCCACCGGCAGCTCGTCCATCAGCCGCCCGCGCGCGGCCACCAGCGCACACGCGTCCCTCAACGAGAGCACCCCCGCGACGTGCGCCGCCGAGAGCTCCCCGACCGAGTGGCCGATCAGATAATCGGGGACGACCCCCCAGGAGCCGAGGAGCCGAAAGAGCGCCACCTCGAGTGCGAACAGCGCAGCCTGAGTGAACCGCGTCTGCCCCAACAGCGCGGCCTGCGGTGAACCCTCCGCCGCGAACAGGACGGCCCGCAACCCCCCCTTCAGGTGCCCGTCGAGCTCAAAGTGCCCGTCAAACTCAGTGCAAACCTCGTCGAGGGCCCCTGTGAAAACCGGGAACGCCTCCCACAGCCCTTGGCCCATCCCGGCCCACTGGGAGCCTTGGCCTGAGAACATGAACACCACTCTGCCCCCACGGCGAGCCACACCCCGAACCAGCCCGTCGGCGGGCTCCCCCCGCCCCAGCGCCCCGAGCAGGGCCAGCAGCTGCTCGCGCCCTGCAGCAGAGACCACCGCTCGACACTCGAGCGAAGCGCGGTGAAGCGCGAGCGTACGAGCTACCTCGTAGAGATCGAGCTCGGGCTGGGCCTCCAGGTGTGTGCGCAAACGCTCGGCCTGCGCTGCAAGCGCTCGATCGCTCGAGGCCGAGACCACAAACGGCAGAACCCCCAGCCCGGAGGTCGCCAGCGGGCCCATACCCAGGCTCCCCACACCCGGCCCCTCCACACCCCGCCCCTCCACGCTCGGCCGCAGCACAGCCGGGCCCGCCACGCCCGGCCCCGCTACACCCAACCCCTCCACACCCAACCCCTCCACAGCCGGCCGCAGCACAGCCGGGCCCTCCACGCCCGACCCGCCTGCACGCGGAGCCTCCTCCAAGATCACGTGGGCGTTGGTGCCGCTGACGCCGAAGGAGGAGACCCCAGCGCGGCGCGGACGCTCACCGGCGGGCCAGGGCACCGCCTCGCGCAGCAGCTCGACCTCGCCCGTCGACCAGTCCACGTGGGGGGAGGGCTCGTCCACGTGCAGTGTTCGCGGCAGGACGCCGTGGCGTAGCGCCTGCACCATCTTGATCACCCCGGCCACACCGGCCGCGGCCTGCGTGTGGCCCAGGTTCGACTTGACAGAGCCCAGGTACACGGGGCGCCCCTCGGGGCGGCCCTGCCCGTAGGTTGCTAGCAGCGCCTGAGCCTCGATCGGATCGCCCAGAGTGGTGCCGGTGCCGTGCGCCTCCACGACGTCCACCTCAGACGCCGAGAGACCCGCGCTCAGGAGGGCCTGACGGATGACCCGTTCCTGAGAGGGGCCGTGGGGCGCCGTCAGCCCGTTGCTCGCACCGTCCTGGTTGGTCGCACTGGCGCGCACCAGCCCGAGCACCCGGTGACCGTTGCGCCGAGCGTCCGCAAGACTCTCCAACACCACCAGACCCACACCCTCAGACCAACCCGTCCCGTCGGCCGCGGCCGCAAAGGATCGGCAGCGCCCGTCGGGCGAAAGCGCGCGTTGACGGCTGAAGGCGATGAACACGTCGGGGGTCGCGAGCACCGTCACCCCACCCGCCAGCGCCAAGGAGCACTCGCCGGAGCGCAGCGCCTGACAGGCCAGGTGCAGCGCCACCAGTGAGGAGGAGCAGGCTGTGTCGACGCTCACCGCCGGGCCCTCGAGGCCCAGGGTGTAAGACACGCGTCCCGACACAACGGAGGCCCCGCTCCCGGTCAGCCAGAAGCCCGCGAGGTCGTCGGGGCCCATGAACTGACGCCTGTCGGGGGTAAAGACGGAGACGACGCCCGCGAACACCCCGGTCGGGCTGCCACGCAGCGAGGAGGGGTCGATTCCGGCGTCCTCAAACGCCTCCCACGCGCCTTCCAGGAGCAGCCGCTGCTGGGGATCCATCGCCAGCGCCTCGCGCGGGCTGAGCGAGAAGAACCCGGCGTCAAACTCCCCGGCATCCAAGACGAAGCCGCCGTGACGCGCGTAGCTCGTACCCGGGTGGTCGGGGTCGGGGTCGTAGAGAGCCTCCAGATCCCAGCCGCGGTTGTCAGGGAACTCGCCGATCGCGTCGCGCTCGGAGGCGAGGAGTCTCCACAAATCCTCGGGTGAGCGTACCCCGCCCGGGTACCTGCAACTCATTCCCACGATCGCGATCGGCTCGTTGACCTTCGCCCGGGCGCGCGGTGCAGCCGCCGCGCCGCGCTCCACCCCCCCACGCTCTACCCCCTCCACCTTCGAGCGCAGGAACTCCGCCACCGCCGCGGGCGTGGGGTGATCGAAGATCAGCGTCGGGGACAGCCGCAGCCCGGTCGCCTCGGCGAGGCGGATGCTCAGCTCCACGGCACCCAGCGAGTCGAGGCCTAGATCCCTGAAGGCGCGGTCAGGCTCCGAGAACTCCGCGGGCAGGTGCACGAGGAGAGCCCTCGCCTGCTCCCAGACCACCTCCAGCAGTCCGTGTGGGGTCCGGAGTCCCCGCTCGGGGTGAAGCTCCCCCTCCGTGGAGGCTGCCGCCACAAGCTCCTCCTCCTCCGAGCGGACCGACGCGGCAAGCTCCTCCTCCTCCGCGGGAGCCGCAGCTTCGCGCTCGAAGCGCTCCCTGAGCTCGCGCCGATCGATCTTGCCGTTCAGGTTCTTCGGGAGCGCCTCCAGCGAAAGCCAGTACGAGGGCAGCATGTAGGAGGGGAGCTGCTGGGCCAAACGACCCCTGAGCTCCTCATGCGAGACGGCAGAGCCGTCCAAGGGGGAGTAGGCACAGCAGATCGCCGTTCCCAGGAAACCCCCCACGTCCAAGCCGACGACGGCGCACTCCTTGAGGTCCGGCTGTGCGTTGAGCGCCGCCTCGATCTCTCCCAGCTCAATCCGGTAGCCACGGCTCTTGATCTGCGAGTCGACCCTACCGAGAATGTAGATGAGCTCATCCTCGCCGAGGTACCCTAAATCGCCGGTGCGATACAACCGAGCTCCGCTTCCGCGCGTGCCATCGCGCAACCGGAAGGCGGCGGCGGTCTTCTCTGCGTCACGCCAGTACCCAGGGCTGAGTCCCGCGCCGCTGATGTAGATCTCGCCGACCTCCCCCTGGGGCAGCGGCTGCAGCTCGTCGTCCAACACCGTGAGCTCCTCACCCGCGCAGGCCACACCGATGGGTATGGGAGCCGTCGGATCCTCTGGAGCGACGGGTACTCTGAAGTAGCTCGAGGCGATCGTCGCCTCGGTGGGGCCGTACAGATTTGTGAACTCAACGTGCGGAAGCCGGCGCATCCACTCGATCAGGGTGGGAGTGGGAATCACCTCGCCACACCAGATGAGCCGCTGCAGGTGCGGGAAATCGTCTTGGTGCACCGCGCCGTACTTGACCATGAAAGTGAGTGCGGAGGGCACCGAGAACCACTGGGTCAGCTCGCCGTCGCGGATGAAATCCACGAGGGCGTCGGGCTGTGAGTTAGCGGCCGCTGGAACGAGGTGGAGCTCAGCCCCGGCGAGGAATGTCCCGTAGATGTCGAAGGTTGACAGGTCGAAGTGAAGCGGCGGGTGACCGGAGATCCGGTCGGAGGGGGCAGTGCCGAAGTAGGAGGTGGCCCACTCCACGAAGTGGATGACGTTCGCGTGAGTTATTGTCACCCCCTTCGGCACACCGGTTGAGCCCGAGGTGAACAGGATGTGCGCCAGCTCCTCCGAGGAACCTCCCAGTGCACGCAAGTCGACACTGGCCGCCGCCCACTCCGCCCGGCGGAACACCGGCTCGAGCGAGGCGGGCCCGGGGGAGTCGTCGAGCAGCCCGACTCCCATGCTCAGCGCACCGCCGAGCGAGAGCTCCTGCGTGAGCTCTGCGGTCTCCTCGCACGCCAACACGAGCCGCGGCTCGCAGGCGCGAATAATGCTCTGGACCCGTGGCGCTGGGGAGGAGACGTCGAGCGGCACGTAGACGGCGCCGGCCTTCAGCACGCCGAGCATCGCCGTGATCGCAGCGGGAGACTTGGGCAGCAGCAGGCAGACACGGTCCCCTCCGCGGCAGCCGCTTTCGAGGAGCAGACAGGCGAGCCGGTCGCTCTCCAGCGCGAGCTCCCCGTAGGTCAGGCGCTCCTCCCCCAGCACCACCGCGACCTTCTCCGGATCGCGCTCGGCCGCCCGCGTCAGGTAGTCCTGGAGCACCCGCGGTGCCCTCGTCATGACGCGACGTGGACGGGGTCACGTCCGAGGAGAGCCAGCCGCTCCCCGTCGTGAAAGACGTCCGCAGCCGGGAGCTCTCGACCCTCGACCTCCACCTGTGTCACTCGCACCCAGGCGTCCGCGGCCGCGACCAGCACGGCGCCGCCCTCCGCGTGCGCCACCGTGCCAGGAGCGGCGGGGGCCAGACCCAGGTCAACCGAGGCTCCGAGCACTGCGACGTCCAGGCCGTGCGCGGTGCACTGAGGAGAGTCCCAGGGAGAGTGGAACGGCCTGTAGTCGCAGGCACGCACGAAGTCCACCGCGCAGCGGGCGGGGCGACGCCAGTCGAGACGACCGTCGTCCGGCGGTCCGGCGCCGAACCAGCGCCGACGAGCAGGGTCCTGGGGGTGCGCGGGGACCGGCTCGCCGCGCTCCAAGAGCTCGAGCAACCGCTCGAGCAGTCCCAGCCCTCGTCGAACGCACTGCGTCAGGACCGACAAGCCGGTGTCGCTCACCTGTAGGTCGAAGGCGTCGGTGAAGGCGATCGGGCCCGCGTCGAAGACCGGGGTCATCTGGTGCAGGGTCACCCCATGGCGGTCCGCACCCTCGTAGAGAGCCCAGCTCTGCGGGTTCAAACCCGCGCGCTCGGGCAGCGGGCCAGGGTGCAGGTTGTACGCGCCGAGCGTTGGCGCCGCGAGCACGTCGGCATCGATCAGGTGCCGCGAGTGGACGCTGAGCAGCAGCTCGACTCGCTGCTCGCGTAGCCAACCCGCCAGCGCGGGCTCGCGCACCTCGGAGGCCGCGCGCACCGGCACACCCAGCGACTCGGCCGTGCTCGCCGGCGAGGCCGAGGACCCCCCCTCGGTGGAGCCGGTGAACACCGCCACCACTCGATGCCCGCGATGCGCGAGCAGCCGCAGCGCCTGGACTCCCGCAGCCTCCTCGCCGGCGAGCGCAATCGTGAGCTGCATCGTCTGAGACTTCCACCCCTCCGTCTGGATGCTCGTCGAGTTGGCTGGACCTTTCAACTCGGCACCGTTTTTTTAGACGTCGCGAATCGTAGGCTAAATCTGCCCGGTTTCGCAATTCAGAGGTGAAAATTCCGCACCAAAATCGCCCTTCCGACAAGAAGCCAATTTTTCAAACAGATTTTTGATCAAATCTCAGGATTGCCCAGAATGTGGAAGTACGATCGCTGTCAGCACAAGCCCCTCGCGCACCAGCCACCGGCCCTGCAGCACAGAGGGAAGGCACGTGTCCCCCTCTGCCGGCCAGGGGACCAGCAGACGGGCCTGAAAAGTACGCTCGACGGGATCGAGGGTGAGCACCGCATCGTCGAAGCCCAGCCAGCACGCCGCGATCGGAAACCACACCTTGTACACCGCCTCCTTCGCGCTGAACAGCAGCCGATCCCAGTGGACCGTGGGGTAGACGTGCGCCAACTGCGTCAGCAGCGGGCGCTCCTCGGCACGGGCCACCTCCCCGAGCACTCCCTCCGGCAACGGCGCGTGGGGCTCCGCGTCGATGCCGAGCCCCGCAAGGTCTGTCGCACGCGCAAGCGCACACGCACGAAAGCCCGCGCAGTGGGTGATGCTGCCCACCACCCCCGCCGGCCAGCGGGGCTCTCCACGCTCCCCGGAGGCAATCGGTGAGGGCCGCAGGTCGAGCCGCGCGAGCGCCTCTCGCGCACACGCGCGCGCAGTGACGAACTCCCTCCGGCGCTTCTCGACTGCCTGTCCCAGGGCGGCGCGCTCCTCGGGGAAGAGCTCGACAAGCCGCTCCTCGCGGGTGTCCACTGCGACCACCTCGGGGGGCAGGAGCTCCTCGA
Organism: uncultured Solirubrobacterales bacterium; assembly: GCA_963706545.1. Taxonomy (GTDB): domain Bacteria; phylum Actinomycetota; class Thermoleophilia; order Solirubrobacterales; family Solirubrobacteraceae; genus Palsa-744. The sequence goes on along the minus strand of OY970161.1, from coordinate 2,254,928 downwards.
TCACAACTCATCCCCATCGGGCAGCGCACGGCACACCGCGAAGGGGGAGACCTCCCCGATCAGCGCCCGTCTCCCGGCTGGCCCCGAGTGCAGCCCTGCGGGAGACTGCCGACACCGGGCGCACGCGAGGGGACCCCCGATCACCACTCCTCCCCGACGGGCAACACAGAGTGCAGTACAACGCGCGCGGGGTCCCGACGGTGCCACTCGCGCGGGTAGCCCAGCGAGACCTCAGTGAAGCGCACCCCGTCGTGGAAGGTCACCCGCGGGATGTGCAGGTGCCCGTACACCACCGCGCGCGCCCCGAAGCGCACGTGCCAGTCCGCGGTGTGCACGGTCCCGCACCACTGCGCGAACTCGGGGTGGCGCAGCACCTGCAGGGGGTCGCGGGTGAGGGGGAAGTGGTTGACGAGCACCGTCGGCAGCGCAGGGTCGCGTACGTCGAGGCGCGCGGCGGTCTCGCATAGGCGCGCGGCGCACCACGCCTCGCGGGTGGGGTAGGGGTCGGGGTGCAGCACGAGCTCGTCGGAGCACACGACCCCCGCGGCGAAGGCCCTCGCGAGCGACTCCCGCTTGGTGGGGGCGACGTTGGAGCCGAAGGAGTAGTCGTAGAGCAGGAACAGCGGCGCCACCGTCGCAGGACCGCCCGGCCCGTCCCAGACCGGAAAGGGGTCCTCCGGAGTGAGCACCCCCAGACGCCGGCAGAGAGTCACCAAGTGCAGGTAGCGCGCAACCCCACGCAGCTCGGGGGGTTCCTCGGGAACGGTCCACAGGTCGTGGTTGCCGGGCACCCAGAGGACGACCTCGAAGCGGTCGCGCAGCAGCCCCAGCGCCCACTCCACGTCGGCGAGCGTCTCGGAGACGTCCCCGCACACGATCAGCCAGTCCCCCGGGGAGCGCGGGCGCAGACCTTCCACCACGCGACGGTTCTCGGGGTAGGTGATGTGCAGGTCGCTGATCGCGAGCAGGTGAGGGCCCCGCCCCCCCGGTGAGCTCATGGGGCGATAATACGTACCGTCCCCAGCGCTCCCTAACATCCACCGTCAACCACAACGGAGGTCGCGCCGCAGATGCCGCCGCTCATCACCCCCGAGGAGGCTCGCCGCCTGGGCGAGATCGAGGACCACGCCGAGATCGAAGCGCTCGTGCAGCGCGCGTGGGAGGCACGCAGGGAGCGCTTCGGGGACTCCACCGACCTGTGCTCGCTGGTCAACGCCAAGTCCGGCGGGTGCGCGGAGGACTGCGGCTTCTGCGCGCAGTCGCGCTTCGCCGAGGCCGAGACCCCGATGCACCCGATGATGGACCCCGAGCAGATCCTCGAACACGCCCGCGCCGCCGAGGCCGCCGGCGCGCACCGCTTCTGCATGGTCACCCAGGGCCAGGGGCTCTCAAAGCGCGACTTCGCCAAGATCCTCGAAGGCGCGCGGCTGGTCGCCGAGCACACCAACCTCAAGCGGTGCGCGTCGGTCGGGCACATGTCCACCGAGCGCGCCAAGGCTCTCAGCGAGGCGGGCATCCAGCGCGTGCACCACAACGTGGAGACCGCGGAGAGCTACTACGACGAGGTCTCCACCACCGTGCGCTACGAGGGGCGCCTGCGCACGATCCGCGCGGTGCGCGAGGCGGGCCTGGAGACGTGCGTGGGGGGCATCCTCAACCTCGGCGAGAGCCGCGAGCAGCGGGTGGAGATGGCCTTCGAGCTCGCCGCGATCGACCCCACGAGCGTCCCCATCAACCTGCTCAACCCCCGTCCCGGCACGAAGTTCGGCGACCGCGAGCTGATGGATCCTTGGGAGGCGGTTAAGTGGATCGCGATCTTCCGTCTCGTGCTGCCCGAAGCGCTGTTCCGCGTGTGCGGAGGGCGCGTGGAGAACTTTGGCGAGCTGCAGCCGCTCGCGGTGAAGGCCGGGCTGAACGGGGTGATGATGGGCAACTTCCTCACCACCCTCGGCGCCGAACCCGAGGAGGACCGCGCGATGTTCGAGGAGCTCGGCCTCAACACGGCCCGCCAGCCCGACAACGGCGCCAACCCCCGGCCCGACAATCGCGCGGGGTGGTTGGAGGGTCAGACCCCGGACGTGGTCGAGGAGCACCTCGGAGCCCTCGCCGCGGTCGGCGCAGGCGGGCGCGCAAACGGCGCGATTGGCGCCAACGGCGGGCACGGCCCGGGAGCGGTCGAGCCAGAGGTCGCCGACGCGGGCGAGGTCGATCTCAAAGTGCGGCTGTGGGACCCCTCCACCCAGCTGCGCTACCACCCCAAGCGCAAGGTCCCCGCGCGCCCCGACGGAGCGCCCAACGCGGCCCCGCTCAGCTGGAGCGGAGCGGAAGCTCCTCCTCCCAAAGACCTCGAAGACAAGCCCTCCACGATGGTGGCCGCGGGCTGAGGGGAGCGAGCGTGGGAGAGATCGAAGAGCGACTGGAGGAGCTCGAGCGTCTCGGTCTCAGCCGCCGGCTGCGACTGATCTCAGGGCCCCAGGGGCCGCGCGTGCTGCTCGAAGGCCGCCCCGTGCTGCTGCTGTGCTCCAACAACTACCTCGGCCTCGCCGACCACCCCCGCGTGCGCGAGGCCGCTGCCGAGGCCGCGATGCGGTGGGGCGTCGGCGCCGGCGCCTCGCGACTGGTCTCCGGCACGATGACCGTCCACCGCCGCCTGGAGGAGCGCCTCGCCGCGTTCAAGGGCACCGAGAGCTGCGTGCTGTTCGGCTCCGGCTACCTCGCCAACCTCGGCGTGATCGGCGCGTTCGCGGGACCCGGCGACGCGGTCTTCTCCGACGAGCTCAACCACGCCTCGATCGTCGACGGCTGCCGCGCCTCGCGCGCGCGTGTGCACGTGTACCGCCACCTCGACACCGAGCACCTCGCCTGGAGCCTGCGCCGCCACGGGGGCGACGGCCGGCGACTGGTCGCCACCGACTCCGTCTTCTCGATGGACGGCGACCTCGCGCCGCTGCAGGAGATCGTCGAGCTCGCCCACGTCCACCGCGCGCGGGTGCTCGTCGACGAGGCGCACGCCACCGGCGCGGTCGGCCCTGGCGGACGCGGCGCTGTCGCGCAGGCCGGCCTGGAGGGCGAGGTCGACGTGCTCGTGGGGACGCTCGGCAAGGCGCTCGGCTCCTACGGCGCGTATGTGTGTGCGACCGAGGAGGTGGTGCGCTACCTCGTCAACACCGCGCGCCCCCTGATCTTCTCCACCGCCCCCGCCCCCCCGGCCGCGGCCGGCGCGCTCGCGGCGCTGGAACTCGTCGAAGAGCGCCCCCACCGCGTCGAGCGCCTGCGCGCCCACGCCCGCACCCTGCGCCGCGCGCTCGCCGCCGAGGGGTTCCCCGTGCACGACGGGGACATGCACATCGTCCCGCTGTTGGTCGGCGACGAGCGCGACGCGGTGGCGCTCTGCCAGGGCGCCGTGGAGCGCGGGGTCTTCGCCCAAGCGATCCGCCCCCCCTCCGTGCCCGCGGGCACCGCCCGGCTGCGCCTCACCGCGATGGCCTCCCACACCCCCGCCGAGCTGCGCCGCGCCGCCCGCGTCCTTGGCGAGGCCGCCCGCGCGCAGGGGTTGGAGCCCGCGGAGCTCCTGGCGCCCGCCGCGCGCCGCGCGGAGACCCACCCCAAGCGCCACGAGTCGTCGGAGGACGAGCCGGCGGAGGGCGTCGAAGAGGTCTACGACGAGCACCTACGCGCGCGTGCCGCTGACCGCACCACCTCGCCCGCGCCCTTCGACATCGAGCGCGAAGACTCCCTCACGCGCGCGGCCTGAGCGCTCGCCGTGCGAGGGCTGTTCGTCACCGGCACCGGCACCGGCGTCGGCAAGACCATCCTCTCGGCCGCCCTCCTGGCCGCGGCGGCCGCCGCGGGTGAGCCCGTGCGAGCGCACAAGCCCGTGGTCACCGGCCTCGACGACCCTCCCGGCGAGTGGCCCCCCGACCACGAGTTGCTCGCACGCGCCACCGGGCAGGTACCCGAGGAGGTCGCCCCCGAGCGCTACGGCCCCGCCGTGTCTCCGCACCTCGCCGCTGCCCTCGCCGGCCGGCGGCTGGACCCCGCCCTCCTGCTCGCCGCCGCCCGCGCCGCCGGACAGCGGCACACCCTCGTAGTGGAGGGCGTCGGCGGGCTGCTCGTGCCGCTCACCGACGACTACACCGTGCGCGACCTCGCCGCCGCGCTGGGGCTGCCCCTCCTGGTCGCCGCCCCGCCCGGCCTCGGCACGATCAACCACACGCTGCTAACCCTCCACTCCGCCCGCGCTGCCGGGCTCGAGGTCCGCGCAGTCGTGCTCACGCCGTGGCCTGCCGAGCCCTCCGTCGTGGAGCGCTCCAACCGCGAGACCCTCGCCCGGCTCGGCGAGGTCGAGGTCGCGAGCCTACCCCCCATGTCCGGACCCGACCTCGCCGCACTGGCCCGCGCGGGGGAGACCCTGCCGTGGCGGCAGTGGCTCGCGCGCGAGCGTTTCGTCCCAAGCTGAGCCTACGATCAGGACCGTGGCCTGAGACCGAGACGCGATGCTCCTCCCCTCCGCGTGGTTCCGGGGTCGTATCCCCGGAGAAAGGAGGAGAGATGTACGCGATCAACGCTCTAACCACCGCCTTGCTTGTCGTACTGCTGGTCATTGACCGGCTGACGCGGTAGCAAGGGTGCCCTGGCGGTTGCAGCACGGACGGCCCCGGCAGCCGCCAGGGACTCCTTAACCGGAGGGAGCCCGGTTGCCCGGGCCCCTCGGAGGACGTTGAACGCAGTCAACGCTCTAACCGAAGCAAAGTCTAGCCCCCCACCGGGCAGATCGCAACCGTAGAGATCAGCGATCGTGCGGTGGGTCTGCTCTGAGGGATGCGCGCCGGCGGCGCTATTGCATCCTCCCGTGGGTGGCCGACACGGCCCATGGACACTAACCTGCCCGTGCCGCAGCGAGGACAGCCTCGCACACGGTGGCTACGTCGTCGTCGGCAGTGACGTACGGAGGCATCGTGTAGACGAGGTCCCGAAACGGCCGCAGCCACACTCCCCGCTCGACCGCCGCCGTCGTGGCCGCCGCGACGTCCACCTCCTGCTCCAACTGCACGACTCCGATCGCGCCGAGCACGCGCACGTCCTTCACGCCGGGGGCCCCGCGCGCCGGCTCGAGGCCCTCGCGCAGGCCCCGCTCGATGCGCGCCACCTGCTCCCGCCACTCCCCCGTGGCGAGCAGCTCCAGCGAGGCGAGCGCCACCGCGCACGCCAGCGGGTTGGCCATGTACGTGGGGCCATGCATCAAGCCGCCGCCCTCGCCCGCGGAGATCGCGCTCGCCACCTCCGCTGTGCACAACGTCGCCGCGAGCGTCATGTAGCCGCCGGTGAGCGCCTTGCCCACGCACATCACGTCCGGACTCACCCCCGCGTGCTCGCACGCGAACAGCGCGCCGGTGCGGCCGAAGCCCGTCGCGATCTCGTCCGCCACCAGCAGCAGGCCGTGCTCGTCGCACACCTCCCGCAGCAGCGCCACGCACGCCGGGGAGTGAAAGCGCATCCCCCCCGCGCCCTGCACCACCGGCTCCACGATCACGCCCGCGAGCTCGTCGCAGTGGCGCGCCGCCAGTTCGCGCACCTGCGCCGCCCACCGCTCCCACCGCTCGTCCTGGGGCGCGTCGAAGCCGTCGGGGGGGCGCTCCGCGAAGACGTGCTCGGCGAGCAGGCCCGTGAACAGGCTGTGCATCCCCCCCACCGGGTCGCACACCGCCATCGCCCCGGCCGTGTCGCCGTGGTAGCCACCGCGCACCGTTAGCAGGCGCGTGCGCCGTGGGCGGCCGCGCGCGCGCTGGTACTGGAGAGACATCTTGATCGCCACCTCCACCGCCACGGAGCCGGAGTCCGCGAAGAACACCCGCTCCAGGCCCGCTGGGGTCCACTCCACCAGGCGCTCGGCGAGGCGCACCGCCGGCTCGTGGGTAAGCCCGCCGAACATCACGTGCGCCACCCGCTGCAGCTGCTCGCGCACCGCCGCGTCAAGCGCCGGGTGGCGGTAGCCGTGCACCGCGCACCACCACGAGGACATCCCGTCGATGAGCTCCCGCCCGTCGGCCAGGCGCAGGCGCACCTCCTCCGCTGAGACCACCGGCAGGGCTCCCAGCGCCGCGGGCAGGCCCCCGTAGGGGTGCCACACGTACTCGCGGTCCTTCGCGAGCAGTGCCTCCCAGTCGTCGGTCAGCTCAATCCTCGTACAGAGTGAAGTCGCGCTTGCGAGCCCCGCACACCGGGCAGAACCACGTGTCCGGGATGTCCTCGAAGGCCGTCCCCGCGGGGATCCCGCCGTCCGGGTCGCCCTCCTCGGGGTCGTATATATAGCCGCAGGACTCGCAGATCCACCGCTGTAGCGTCTGAGTCGTCATCGCGCCTAAGAGTACTAGAGGGCAGGTTGTCGAACCACGGGCAGCGAGAAGATCGGTACCTCGTTCTGCAGTGGAAGAGGTCTATGGGCGTCGTTGCAACTGGTACCACCTCAGCCGACTACCACCCAGCCACCACGGTGCCCGTCCCTCGAGATCTTGCATGGTGGAGCGCATCTCCCAGGTGTGACCGACGTGGCGCATGAGGTCTTCCTCGGCCACGCCGCGTGGACCTGGTCCACGACGGCGCGGCTCGAACGCAGACATCAGGAGTCCGGCCTGGGAGGCTGTCACAGCGTTCACTCCCCTTGCCCATTCGTCGCGTTGCTCATCGGTGAGGTCGTGGAAACACCCACGATCAAGCACCAGGTCGTAGTCGTCTCTGATGCCGAGCCGATCCAGCCGACAGATATCTCCTCGCACCCAGTTGACCTCGACGTCGGTCGCGTCGGCACGTTGCTGCGCGGTGTTGAGAGCTTGCCTGGCGCCATCCACCGCAGTGACCGTCCAGCCATGCTGTGCCAAGTAGACCGCATCACGGCCAGTGCCGCAGCCGATATCGAGCGCGTGTCCGGGAGGGGAGCCCCTTTCTGCGATCAGGTCCTTGAGTCGTTCAGAGACTCTGTCGTGGTCCCACGGGGTGATTTTGAGCCTGTACAGGACATCATACCGTCGTGACATTGCAACCTCCTAGGTGGTGTCCTCGATCAGTCGCGATCATATCACGATATATCGGCTAGACGTGCTGTGCCTGGCGGTTATTAGAGCTTGCGCACCTCCCACATCGGTCGTTGGCCACAGCGGTGGTCGGAGTCCAGGCCAGTGAGATGGACTCAGCCCCTGCCTGACGCCGTGGTCCGGCTCATCTCCCGATTGGTGTGCCGCTCCGCTTCCCCACCGGGTAGGGTCACTGGATGAGCGCCTCCGGACCGGCACCCGCCACTCCGACGCGTCGCAGGACACCCCACGCGCCAACGCTGGGCACGAGTCCCAGCGCCCACACGCTCGGTGCGGTACACGCACACGTGGACGATCCCCAATGACCACCCCCTCTCCAGAGGACCCCCCCGTCTCCGACACACAACCCGGTCCCGGCGAGGAGTACAACCCCGGCCCCCCGACGACCCCCCGTCAGGCCGCCACCGTGATCCTGCTGCGCGGTGGGGACGAGGGTCTCGAACTGCTGCTCGTCCAGCGCAACCCTCAGGCGCGCTTCATGGGCGGCGTGTGGGTATTTCCCGGCGGTGCCGTCGAGCAGGCCGAGGGTGACGACGACCGCGCGCACCGCGCCGCCGCCGTGCGCGAGCTGCGTGAGGAGGCCGGCGTGGCGCTGCCCTCCGCCGAGGCGCTCGTCAAGTTCTCCCGCTGGATCACCCCCGCCGCCGTGCGCACCCGCTTCGACACCCACTTCTTCCTTGCCTCCCTCCCCCCCGGCCAGGCGCCGCACGTGGACGGCGAGGAGTGCGTCGAGCTCGGCTGGTTCACCCCCGCCGGGGCGCTCGAGGCCCACCGCGCGGGCGAGATCCTGCTGGTGTTCCCCACCATCAAGCACCTGGAGCAGCTCTCTGCCTTCGCCACCGCCGACGAGGTGCTGGCCCACGCCCGCGGGCGCACCGTGCAGGCGGTCCAGCCCCGCGTGATCGTCGAGGGCGAGGTCGCCCGCGTGCTGCTCCCCGGCGAGCCCGGGTACTGACGCCCGCCCCGCGCGGCCGTGAGCGACCCGCCGCGGAGGTGCCCGACCCCCAGCGAGACCGTAGCGCTGGGTTCCACCGGGGGGCGCCGCCGTCCATCGTCAGTCGGCCTGCTGGGCCTCGACCACGTGCGTGACCGCGTTGATCAGCGCCAGGTGCGTGAACGCCTGGGGGAAGTTGCCCAGCAGCCGCCCTGACGAGGCCTCCAGCTCCTCCGCGTACAGGTGCAGCGGGGAGGCGTACGTGAGCAGCCGCTCGCACAGGTGTTCAGCCTCCCGCAGCTCCCCGATCTCCGACAGCGCGGACACCAGCCAGAAGGAGCAGATCAGGAACGTCCCCTCCTCCCCCTCCTGGCCGTCGTCGGTGTCCTGCGTGCGGTAGCGCAGCACCAGGCCGTTCTCCGTCAGCTCCTCTTTGATCGCCCGCACCGTCGCGCACACCCGCTCGTCGCTCGCCGGCAGGAAGCGCACCAGCGGGATCAGCAGGTTGGAGGCGTCCAGCGCGTCGGTGTCGTAGTGCTGGCGGAACACCCCCCGGCTGTCCACCCCCCGCTCGAGGATCTCCGCCTTGATCTCGTCCGCCACCTCCTGGCAGTGGCGCGCGTGCTCGTCCTCCCCGCGCCGTTCGGACAGGCGCGCACCGCGGTCCATCGCCACCCAGCACATCAACTTCGAAGACACGTAGTGGCGCGGCTCCCCGCGCGCCTCCCAGATGCCCTGGTCGGGCTCGCGCCACACCCGCTCCGCGCAGTGCACCTGGTCGATCAGCACCGGCCACAGCCGCTCCGGGATGTGGTCGCGCTTCTTGGAGTGCAGGTACACCGAGTCGAGCACCGCGCCGTACACGTCGTTCTGGCGCTGGTTGTACGCGCCGTTTCCGACCCTCACCGGGCGCGCGTTCTCGTAGCCCTTGAGGTGCTCGAGCGTGCGCTCCTTCAGGTCCTTGTTCCCCGTGATCCCGTACATGATCTGCAGCGACCCGTCCTCGTTGCGCTCCAGGTCCGCCAAGTACTCCACGAAGTCGTCCGCCTCCCAGTCGAGGCCCAGCGCGTGCAGGCCCCACAGCGTGAACGTCGCGTCACGCATCCAGCAGTACCGGTAGTCCCAGTTGCGCGCCCCCTGCGGGGTCTCCGGTAGGGAGGTCGTCGCCGCCGCCACCAGCGCCCCCGTGGGCATGAACGTGAGGCCCTTCAGCGCCAGCGCCGAGCGCTGCAGCTGCATGCGCCAGCGGTGGTCGGGGTAGTTCCCTTCCGCCAGCCACGTACGCCAGAAGTGACACGTGCGCTCCACGTACTCCTCCGCCTGCTCCACCGTGCGCGGACCCCCCAGCCCCTCCGTCCACGACATCGCGCAGAAGCGCCGCTCGCCTTCCTGCAGCGTGTGCCGCGCGTGCACGCGGTTGCCCTCGATGCCCGCGCGCATGTCTGAGAACAGGCGGAACACCGTGCGGCCATCGTTCGCGTCGAGCGCCTGGTGGTGGCCGGCTCCCCTGGCCCCCGCGGCCCCCGCTGGTTCCCCGGCCCTCCCGGCCTGTCCGGTCCCTGCAGCCTCCCCGGCCTGTCCGGCCCCTGCGGTCTGTTCGGCTCCCGCGGCCTCCCCACCGGCCCCGGCGCCCGCGGTCTCCCCCGCCTGCGCCGAGTCCTCCTGCACCGTGGTCCACCGCGCCGCCGTCGCGCCGTAGTCGAGCATCGGCTCGCACACCACCTCCACCTGCACCTGGCCCTGGATGCACTCGATCACGCGCACCATCAGGTGGTCGGCGTCGTAGTCCGTCGGGGGGCGCGTGTGGCTCGAGCCCTCCTTGTTGTCGTGCCACTCCCCAACCGTCAGCACGTCCACCACGCGCACCCACCCCTGCGGAGTCATCCACGTCGTCTCCAGCACGTTGGTGCCCGGCAGGTACCGCCTGCCCGCCGGCACGTACACCCCGTACGGCCCCACGCGGAAGCGCCCCGCACCGCGGTCGAGCATCGCCGCGAACACGCTCGGGGAGTCGAAGTGCGGCAGGCACATCCACTCCACCGAGCCATCCGAGGCGACCAGCGCGCATGTGTGGCAGTCCGACAAGAAGCCGTAGTCCGCGATCGGTGGGAACGGCGAGTCCTCCACGGTCAGCCACGCCCGCGCAGGCCGCGGTCGGTGACCAGCGGGCAAGTCGGGGCCCCCACGGCCCTCCTCGCTGCGAGCACTACAGCCCGGTGTCCTCTCCAGGCAGCTCGCCCCACGAGACGCCCTCCCACACGGCGTCGTCCCAGTACGGGCGCTCCACCCCCGCCGGCAGCGAGCCCTCCTCCTCGAGCTTGTCGAGGTGGGCCGCCAGCGTGAGCGTCGCCGCCGGACGCAGCTCCGCGGGCACGTCCCACCACGCCTTGTCGAGCAGCTCCGTGACGGTGCGGGCGCCTTCGGCGAGCGCTGCCAACAGGCGGTGCTCGCGGTCGTAGCGGTGGCCGATGCACTCCTGGAGCTTGGCCACCGGTTCCCACACCGCCGGGCCGTGGCCCGGGCACAACACGTCGAGCTCCAGCGTGCACAGGTGCACGAGCCCGTTCAGGTGGGCGTTCAGCGCGCCCTCGTACGGTGCGACGAACGCGCTGCCCTCTCCCAGCACCGCGTCTCCGGTGAAGCACACGCGGTCGGCCACGAACGCGTAGTGGTCGGGCGAGTGCCCCGGCGTCGGCACCGCTGTCAGGGGGCCGAACCGCACCCCCTCTCGCAGCGTCACGTTAACGCCCTCCCCCTGCGCCGCCGCCACCGGCGCCCGGCGCAGCTCGCGCAGGGCCGTGACCGACTCGACGTGGTCGGAGTGGTCGTGGGTGAGCGCGATCCCCCCCAGACCCCCGCGTGCATCGACCGCCGCCAGCACCCGCTCGAGGTGTTGTCTGAGGGCCGGGCCCGGGTTGACCACGTACGCCGGGTCGCGGTCCACCACCCACGTGTTGGTCCCCGACAGCGTCAGCGGTCCCGGGTTGTCAGCCCGCACACGCAGCACGTCGAAGGCCGCGAGCCGCCGCGCTTCGGTGACCGGGTTGACCGAGAAGCCCGCCTCGCCAGCGAGCGCGAGGTCGAGCTCGACCATGGATTGAGGAACCCACTCACCCTCGTCTCCTCCACCCCATGTGTCCGCCTCCCTCTCGCCCGAACCCCCGCTGTCTTCGAGCTCCTCGCTCCGACGTCCTCCCCCTTCGACCCACTCGTTCCGAGGCGCTTCGCCTCGACCCTCGCCGTCCCGACCCCCCTCGCCCGGCGTCTCCCCGCGCTCGGGCCCCCCCGCCGCGGGATCCGAATCCGAGCCTGGGGGAGTGTGGAAGCGCATTCCAGGACGGTAGCTCGTTCGGCTGACGGACCCACCCGCGACACGGACTTTTGGGTACGTCTGTCTGCATACTACACGTGTTGCCGACCGTCCCCTGCGCTCAAGCCAGCGTTCCATACGGCCGAAGTCTGGTTCATGAGAGCGGGATCTTCATGGTTCATGAGAGCGGGATCTTCATGGTTGTGCCCCACCGAGCTCGACCGTACGCGCATCGTTGACGCCAACGACCGCGTGCGCACGATCCGCCTCGTCGGCGCCGGTGCGATCGGGCTCGCGCTGCTGGCCTCTGCGCCCTGGATCGGCTGGTGGACCCTGATCCTGCTGACTCTCTGCACGCTCAACTTCTGGTCCGTCGAGCGGCGCCTGCCCACGAGCCCCCACCCCGAGCGCGTGAGCTTCACCGCGATCGTCCTCACGCTGCTGCTGATCGGCGCGGGGGTAGCTCTCAGCGGTGGGCCTCGCTCGCCCGCACTGCCGTGGATGGTGCTGCCGGGCGCGATGGTGGCCGCGCGCTTTCGCCCGCAGGTCGTGGCCGTCGGGATCGTGCTCACCGTCCTGCTGGTGGTGGTGGCCACCCTCGGGGTCGACCCCGGCGCGACGCTCGCGGACCCCGTGTCGGTGATCGCCACGCTGGCGCTGCTCGCGGTGGTCATCTCAATCGTGCTCGCGCTGCAGGCCGCCGAGCTGCACCACCGCGACGAAGCGATCCTCGACCCGCTCACCGGCCTGCTCAACCGCCACGCCCTGCGCCCCCGCTTTACCGAGATCTCCCACCAGGCCCGCCTCACCCACCAGCCCGTGTGCCTGCTGCTCTGCGACGTGGACACCTTCAAGGACATCAACGACCGCTACGGCCACGACCGCGGCGACGCGGTGCTGCGTGACGTCGCCTACGAGCTGCGCAAGCGGCTGCGCTCCTTCGAGCTTGCGTACCGCCTCGGGGGCGAGGAGTTTCTGATCGTGCTCCCCGGGGTCTCCCAGCCGGAAGGCCTCGAGGTTGCCGAGCGGCTGCGCGCGACGATCGAGCAGTCCCGCCCCACGGGCATCCCCGTCACGATCTCCCTCGGCCTGAGCGTCGCCTCCGGGGAGGCGGTCGCCTACAAGACGCTCTTCAAGGCCGCCGACGAGGCGCTGTACGAGGCCAAGCGCGCGGGACGCAACCGCACAGTGCTCGCGCGGCCGCTCGCCGCCTCCTCCGCCACGCAGAGCTCCGAGGTGGTGGTGAGCGGCGACCCGCTTGCGGCCCCCGCCCTCGCCGGCTGACCGCAGGCCCCGCCCCGCTCGCCGAAACGGGGATGCTGGCCGAAACGGGGACCGATTAGGGCGACACTCGCTCCGCCGAAGGTCGGCTAGCCTCCCGGTTCACCGTGACGACCGGACAGCTCGACCCCCAGGCCCAGGCGCTGCTCGAGGTGATGCAGGCGGTGGGGGCCCCGGCGCTCCACACGCTCCCCGTGGAGCAGGCGCGAGAGCAGGTGCGCGCGGCGCTGCTGACTCGTGGCGAGCCGCTCGCACTGCACAGTGTCGAGGACCTCCGCCTGCCCGACTCCCACGGCGCGCGGACCCTGCGCCTCTACCGCCCCCGCGCCGGCGTCCTGCCGATCGCGTTGTTCCTGCACGGGGGCGGCTGGACGCTCAACGACCTCGACACCCACGACCGCCTCTGCCGGCGCCTCGCCCGGCGCTCGGGGTGGCTGCTCGCCTCGCTGGACCACCGCCGCGCCCCCGAGCACCGCCACCCCGCGGCCCTCGAGGACGCCCGCCTGGCGTACACCTGGCTGCTGGAGCACGCCGACCGGCTTGAGGGCGACGCCTCGCTGACCGCGCTCGTGGGGGAGAGCTCGGGTGCGACCACCGCCGCCGCCCTCACGCTGCTGCTGCGGGACACTGGCGCCCCGCAGCCCGCGTTTCAGGTCCTCGCCTACCCCGTGACGGACGTGCCCGGCCGGTGGCCCTCACACGAGGAGCGCGCCACCGGCTACACGCTCGACCGCCCGCAGGTGCACTGGTTCATCGACAACTACCGCCCGCTCGACCGAGACCTCGCGGACTCCCACCGGGACCCCTACCTCTTCCCGCTCGCCGCCTCGGGCTTCGCGGGGCTCCCGCCAGCGCTCGTGATGACCGCCGAGTTCGACCCGCTGCGCGACGAGGGGATCGCCTACGCGCAGCGGCTCGCCGCCGCGGGGGTCGCGGTGGAGCACGTGCACGCCGCGGACCAGCCGCACGGCTTCCTGCTGCTCGACCGCGCGATCGACCGTGCCGGCGAGCTGATCGACCTACTCGCCGACGCGCTCGCGGCGCGCGAGGTCTCAGCGACGGCGTCCCAGCAGCTCCGCGACGCTCGCATCGACGTTGGGTGCATCGTTGCGAACGGAGGCGCGAACATCCTCCCCACCATCGTCCGATGCCTCCCCAGCCTGGATCGCGGGCCGGAGGCTTTCAGGCAGGCCCTGACAGCCGCACTGGGACCTGGCAGCGTCGACCTGGTGACCAAGATCATGAGGTGCTTCTAGGCCCGACCGCCTGGCGGGCGCGGGAGCTCCTCGAGCGTGCGACCGCTGAGCACCGAGCGAGGGTGTTCGGCGACGACGTCCGAGCCGGGCTGCGCGGAGGCGTCGCGGCGCTTGATCAGCAGCCACTGCGCCCGGGCGCCCGGGCGGGTGCGCTGCAGGGCGAAGCCGCCGCGCAGCTTCTCCCCGTGCAGCACGAAGACCGCGTGGCCGCGGGTGAGCGCCTGCGGCCACGCGACGCGCCCGCCCTGCTCGTAGGTACCGCGGTCCCAGACGATCACCCCGCCCGTCCCGAGCGGTCCCTCGAATGAGTTGTGCTCCAGGGTGTGGTCGGGGACCTCGACGGCCAGACGCTTGACGGCGGGGTCCAGCGAGGGCCCCCGGGGGACCGCCCACGAGCGCATGACCCCCGTGACCTCCAGGCGCAGGTCGAAGTGGTGCGCCCGCGCCGCGTGCTCCTGGACGACGAAGACCCCGGCGGGGACGCCACGGACCGCGAACTGCTCGTGGCCCTCGACCGCGACCCGCTCGCACGCGACCTCAGCGACCCGCGCCGGCGGCGGGCCGACCCGCAGGAAGGCCGCGAGCTCCTCGATCGCCCGGGCCGGGCCCTCGGCGTGAACCTCCACGGTGCCGGCCTGCCCGTTACGCACCCACCCCCGCACCCCGAGCTCACCCGCTCGGCTGACCGTCGCTGCGCGAAACCCGACGCCCTGCACCCCGCCGCGCACGACGGCGCGGAGCGCCGCGGTCCCAGTCTTGCTCCCCCGATCAGCCACGGCTCCTCCAATGTAGCTCCACCTCGGGCAGATCTGTGACCAGAGTAGGAGCACACCAGTCGGGTTCAGGGGGGATCGTCCGCGTGGGTGAGCGTGTCCACCGGGCGTGTGCGCGCGGGGCTTCCGTGCCCCGCGTCAGGGCGTGGCGCGCGGGCGAGGCGCCTCCACCAGGCATCGACGAAGCACCGCTTGGCCGAGCGCCGGCGCGGGGTGACCTCGGCGGGAGGTAGGAGACAGCGGGCTGGACGGGAGTATGAGCGCGCTCGACCTATTGACATGACCGTTTGAATCTTCCGTCTTGTCCGCGTAGGATCTTTGGCGACTCCGCGAACGGATTGGAGGGCGCGATGGGCGTCGTGCGATTAGCGTTGACATTGTGGGCGATCCGTCCGAGACGGCGGGATCGGGGTGCGTGCCCCCAATCAGTGCGGAGCGTGGTTGCGCTGACGGCTTCCCAAGCAGCGCTGTTGACGGTCTCGCAAACGGTAGTGCTGGCGGTGGGGCCGTCGGGGATGGTGGTGCCCGATGTGGCGGCGGCGGAATCGCTCTGCACGGATACGTTTGACGTGAGCGAAGGGGAATGGACGACGGCGGCCAACTGGTCGGAAGGGCGGGTGCCGGGGTCGAGCGATGTGGCGTGTATCGGGTCGGGGAAGACGGCCAGAGTCATCGAAGGTGTCAACCATGTTGGTGTGGTGCAGGGCGAAGGGACGCTGGTGATCGGGGATGGGTCCCTTGAAGTGTCGGACGCGCTGGAAGTGTCGAGTCTGCACGGGCTGAGCCTCAGCGGCGGCACCCTGACCGGCACGGCGACCGTGGACGTATCCGGGTCGCTGACGTGGGAAGGCGGGGGGATGGAAGGCTCTGGGTCGACGGTCATCGACGCCGGCGCTACTGCTTCGTTGAGCAATGTGTATATCGAAGGGTCACGTGTGGTGGTCAATGAAGGCACGGCGACGTACGGCTCGAATACCTTCACGATGTCGGAAAGCGGGGTGTTCGATAACGCGGGGACGTTCAAGGCGAACGCTGAAGGCTCTCCGCCGGTGTTCAGGGTGCGGACCGGCACGCCGAAGATCGTTAACACGGGGTTGCTTGAGAAGACCACCGGGAGCGGGACGACAGAAATTGGGATTCCGTTTGAAAGCGACGGGACGATCGACGGCGCGAGCGGCGAGCTGCGCTTCTTCAGCGGCACGGAAGTGGCGCTTGGTGGAAGCGTGCTCGAAGGCTCGATCGAAAATTTCGCTACGACGACCGCTGGTGACTTGAAAGCATCGAACGCGACGTTGATCTTGGCTGGTGGCTCGTTCAGTGTGCAGGGTGGGAGCACGGCCACGATTGGGACTTTGGAATTGACTACGGCGAGCGGCGTTTTGACGGGTGCGGGCACGGTCGATGTGTCTGGGTCGCTTACGACGAACTACGGTGTGATGAAGGGGTCCGGCAAGACCGTGGTCCTCCCGGGCGCGACTGCGACGCTCGGTAATACGTATCTGGAAGAAGCGCGCGCGTTGGTCAATGAAGGCACGACCACGTATAGCAGCGGGGACTTCTCGATGTCGGGGACGGCCGAGGTGAAGAACTTGGCGACGTTCAAGGCGAATGCGGAATCGACCCCTCCGGACTTCCGGATCGGGGCGGAAGGTGGCACTCCCAGAATCGTCAACAGCGGGGTGTTCGAGAAAACATCGGGTACGGGTAAAGCGGAAGTCGAACCGGACTTTGAGAATCTCGGGAGCATCAAGGAAGAAACCGGCAAGTTTGTCTTCATGAACCCGGTGAAGGCTGAACCGACGTCGCAGTACGGCGGTTCAGAAAACCCATCGGCGCCGGGGCAGACGCCGCTGCCGGAATGTGGGGACCCGGTGGATTGCGCGACGGGGAACTTCTCGGAGAAGCAGACCGCTCTCGCTGTCGGCGGGCGCGGGGTGGGACTGGCTTGGACGCGCTACTACAACTCGCAGGCCGCGGCGGCCGCCAATACCAAGGGTATGTTCGGATATGGGTGGAGTAGCTCGTTCAGCGATCATCTTGTGTTCGAAAAAGCGAGCACTGAAAAACCGAATGCAAAAGCCGTTCTGTATCAGGCGGATGGGAGCACGGTGCCATTCACGGAAAGCGGCGGGAAATATACTGCCCCGGAATGGTCGGAGGATACGTTCGGTGGCTCGAGCGCCGGGTATACGCTGAGGCTCGCCAACCAGACGATGTATAAATTCAATGGGAGTGGGCGGCTGGAAAGTGTGATCGAACGTAATGGGAACGAAACCACGCTCACGTACAGTGGGGCGGGACGCTTGGAAAAAATCACAGACCCCGCTGGTCGTAAGATCACGCTTGCGTATAACAGCGAAGGCCTGGTGGAAAACGCGAAAGACCCGATGGGACATACCGTGAAATATACGTATGAATCGGGGGAGCTGGCGAGCGTCACGGAGCCTGGGGAATCGAGCGCGCGATGGCAGTTCAAATACAACGGTTCGCACGAGATCACGACAATGACAGATGGCCGTGGCGGGAAAACTGTCAACGAATACAATGGCTCCAACCAGGTGACCTCACAGGAAGATCCGGCGGGGCATATCACGACGTTCGAATACGAACCGTTTCAGACGAAGATCACGAACAAAGCGACGGGGGACGTGATCGATGAGCAATTCGACAGCAATGGTCTGCCGTTCGCGGTCACCCGCGGCTACGGCACATCGAGCGCGACGACCGAGACGTTCACGTACAACAGCATGAACGAGCCTTTGACCGTCACCGATGGCAATGGGCACACGACCGAATACACGTACGACAGCGCTGGGGATCGGACGAGCATGATCAACCCCGACAAAGACAAAACGAAATGGACGTATGACAGTACCCACGACGTTCTGACGTTGGAGACGCCGAAGGGCGAGACGACGACTATCAAACGCAACAGTAGTAATGGTAATGCGGAAACGATCGAACGGCCGGCGCCTGGTGGCAAAACGCAGATCACGAAATATAAATACGGCAGCCACGGGGAAGTGGAAAAGGTCACAAACGCTTTGGAACACACTTGGACGTACGGGTATGACAGCGATGGGGATCTGGCGGCGGAAACCACCCCCGAAACCGAGAAGCGGACGTTCGGGTACAACGAAGACTCGCAGGAGGTCTGGACGGTCAGCCCGCGGGGCAATTCCAGCGGCGAACTGACAAAGTACATGTCCAGTATCGAACGCGACGAACAGGGCCGACCCTTGAAGATCACCGACCCACTCGGGCATACCAGTAAATACGCCTACGACGGGAATGGGAACCCCGAAACGATTACCGATGGCAATGGTCACAAAACGACATACACTTATAACGCGGATAACCAGCCGACCAAAGTCAAAGAGCCCAATGGGACGATAACCGAAACGGAATACGACGGTGAGGGCCGCGTAATCAAGCAGATCGACGGGAACAAACACGCGACCGAATACATCCGCAACGCGGTCGGTGAGGTCACCGAAGCGATCGATCCGCTCAAACGCAAGACGAAAAAGGAATACGATGCGGCGGGGAACCTGGCGAAATTGACCGACCCCGAAGGGCGCACGACGACATACACCTACGATCCAGCGAACCGCCTCAAAGAAATCACATACTCCGACGGGAAAACGCACTCGGTCAAGTACGAATACGACGCGGACGGAGACCGCACGAGCATGGTCGATGGGACCGGGACCACCACCTACACGTACGATCAGCTCGACCGCCTCACCGAAAGCGAAGACGGCCACGGCGACAAAATCGAGTACGAATACAACCTCGACAACGAGCAGACGAAAATCACCTACCCCAACAGCAAAACCGTAACCCGCGCCTACGACAACGACGGGCGGCTGCAGAAGATAACAGACTGGTCATCGCGCGCCACGACATTCGCCTACGACCCCGACTCCGACCTCACAACCACAACATACCCCGAAACCAAAGGCGAAGCCAAAACCGAAGACGCCTACACCTACAACAACGCCGACCAGATGACCCAGGTCAAGATGACCAAGGGCACCCTCTCGCTCGCGCAGATCTACTACACGCGCGACAGCGACGGCCAGGTCACTGCCAACACCGAAAAAGGGCTCCCCAACGAAGAAAAGCACACCTATACCTACGACGAAAACAACCGGCTCGTCAAAGCCGGCGGCACCCACGAATGGGAATACGACGACGCAAACAACCCCACCAGAATAGGGACCCGCTCCTACGCCTATAACGCGGCGGACGAGCTCGAAACGCGCAACAGCTACACCTACAACGAAGAGGGCGAGCTCACCAAGACGACGCCCACCAAAGCCCCCGCGACGACCTACGGCTACGACCAGGCCGGCAACCTGACATCCGTCAGTCGGCCCGAAGAAGGCGGCACCAAAGGCATCAGCGACACATACACCTACGATGGCAACGGCCTACGCGCCAGCCAAACCATCGGCAGCGAAGGCACCAAGTACATGGCGTGGGACATGGCCGAAGAAACCCCCCAGATCCTCAATGACGGCCAGAACAGCTACATCTACGGGCCTGATGGCCTCCCGATCGAGCAGATCAACAGCGAAGGCAAGGCGCTATACCTCCACCACGACCAGCAGGGCTCGACCAGACTATTGACTGGATCAACCGGTATAGTGGAAGGTGCCATGACGTACGACCCCTATGGCAACCTGCTCGCCAGCTCGGGCACCAAGACCACCCCGCTCGGCTACGACGGCCAGTACACCAACTCCGATACGGGCTTGATCTATCTCCGCGCGCGAGAGTACGACCCGGCGACCGACCAGTTCCTCAGCGTCGATCCGATGGAGGCGATCACCGAAGCCCCCTACGACTATACATATGACGATCCCCTCAATGCCATCGATCCAAGCGGGCTCTCTGGATGCGGTAGCACCTTTATTATCTCGACCGTCTGCAACGGCTTGGAGGAAAGCGAAGTCTCCAACGCGGCAGCCGAAGCGCTCAACATCGCTACATTCGGCGTCAGCACCGAACTGGCCGGCGAAGCTTTTGGCTTCGACTCAGAATGCGCGAATTTCGGCACGGGTGGCAAAGTCGGCGCAGGGATCGCGCTCGGTGCCGGCCTGTTTGACGGCGAGACAGAGGCGGAGCTGGCCGTAGAGGGGGTAGAGGGCGCAGAGGACGTGGCGGAGGAGGCGAACAGTGTTTTCTACAAGGGCAGGGCCGAACCCGGGGCGGATGGTGCAGAATCCGGTATCATTAGGGAGGTGGATCCCAACGGCAACACCGTCCAGATCGTTCATCAGGTGGGACTGCCACTCCCCGGTGGTGGCACCCGTGTCATTCACCAGGACGTGAAGTTTGGTCCACTCCCAAATTCCGACCTCTTCTTTCCTAATGTTGACGAGTAGGGAATACAACGAAATTCACGACGTCGAGGAGGCGCTTTATGGCGTTCTTAAACATGAATTCGACGCTAAGAGCACCGAGTTTCGTGACGCCGGTTTGCGGGTTCAACTCGATCCCATCTCTCGCTCGGGCAGTGGGTCGAGCTACGTATCGTTTATCGAGGCTATCGTGAGGTATCCCGACCATGATGTGCATGACATCGTGTTCTTCTACGTCGCACGTGAAGGTCGCCTGGTGGTGGACCCCACCACGGTGCCAAAATGGATCACCAAGACGATCGATGAATCCCTCAGCAAAGAGTCGGAATACAAACCTACTTGATGACGCAACGCGATGGCTATGTCCGAAACCCTGCACGTCGGTTGGACCCCCGATCTCGACGTTCCGACCGCGATACGGAGATTGCCGTCTGAACAGCTCCGCGGATTGCTGGTTCTGGTGTCGATGATCGATAGCACACCACAGGTACGCCGCCTACCCAGTCTTATTCCACTCCTTAAGGAACTGGGCGCCCCCTACACAGTGATTGACGACGACGTGCTGGTCGATGGACCAACGCTCATGGTGTTAATCGACGAGCGTCAATTCCTAACAGGCTTTGATGAGATCTGGTTGTTTGCCGAAGTTCCGGCGTCAGGCAAGCCAAAGGATCTGGGGATTACCTCCGACGCGCCTCTGTCGGCACCGTCTGACAGCCTGCAAGCCTGGATGCTTGATACAAATTGCTTGGCTGGTCTTGGGGATGGCCACGGACTCAACTTTGCGACTTATGACCGGGTACTCGCCATGCTATGGCAGTAGTAGGGGCAGATCGAGTGCTGTATGTGGTGCGATCAACGCAGCTCTACCCGGAGAACCGAAAAATCACAGGTACATCATGACACAGAATAAGAGATTGGTCGCAGTGATTAGGCGCGAGGATGTAAGGCAGCCTTCCCGCAACTTTGTAGGTTTGCCGCCCATGGAGCCGGGAGAGCCCGATACGCGGCGGCGTTTGCCGATCCCGCTCATCATTGTGGTATCGATCAGGCCAGGCGGTATCTTTCTTGAGCGATTCGACGAGACGGGTGCCGACGCGGGCGACTCGTGGCATCAGTCGATCGAGGAGGCTAAGGAGCAGGCTCGCCAGGAGTACGGGGAGAGCATCGGGTTGTGGGCGCCTGTTCCAAACAATGAAGAGGACCCGGTTGCATTTGGGCTTCGACTTGCTAATGCAAACTAAGCGCCCGGTCTCCTCCCCACATATCCGACCCGCTCCCGCGCCGCCCGTCGCGACGGACTCCCGCTGCCCCCGGCGCCGCACGCCGTCGGTGTCTATGAGACCCGCCACGCCTCGTGGAACAACGGTCCGAGCTCACCCACGGCCCCACCCGGCGCGTTGGGCCCGCCGAGGCGGGCGGCTCTGAGCGCGATCCTCCGCACCAATTCGAGCCCAGCGACCTCTCTGTGCTCACCGGCCTGTTTTGGGCGGGCTCGGGGACGCCACGCGAACGCCGCTTGCGAGCGGAGCTCGCTCTTCATCCCTCTCGCACTCTCACCTGGTGCCTTTCTCAGCACCTTTTGGTGCTATCTCGTAGCACCACCCGGTGCCCTATCGCTGCACCTGAGTAGTCCACTCGACGGGACGTATGCACCGACCGGGCGCCTCACCAGGCGTCGATATTGGGGCGCCGCTTGCCCGGGCGCCGGCGCCAGTCCTCGACCGGGGGGTCGAACAGGGTGGCGATCCACCGCCGCGAGTCTGCCGGGTCGATGACGTCGTCGATCTCGCCGTACGCGGCCATGTTCAGCCCCCGTCCGTGCTCGTAGGCGGCAGCGACGGTGGCCTGGAAGACGCGCTCGCGCTCCTCGGGGTCGGCGATCGCGTCGAGCTCGCGGCGCATCCCCAGGCGCACCGCGCCCTCCAGGCCCATCCCGCCGAACTCCGACGTGGGCCAGCCGACGGTGAACAGGGGAGCCTTGAAGGAGCCGCCGGCCATCGCCTGGGCGCCGAGGCCGTAGCCCTTGCGCAGCACCACGGTGCCGAACGGCACCTCGAGGTTGGCTCCCGTCACGAACAGCCGCGCGAAGTGGCGCACGGTGGCGGTGCGCTCGGCCTCCGGGCCGACCATGAACCCTGGCGTGTCGCAGAGGAACAGCACGGGCAGCGCGAACGCGTCGCAGAGCTGCAGGAACCGCGCCGCCTTGTCGGCGCCGTCCGCGTCGATCGCGCCGCCCAGGTGGGCGGGGTCGTTCGCGATCACCCCCAGCGGCCGGCCCTCGACCCTCGCGAGCGCGGTGACGATCCCCGCCCCGAAGCCCCGGCGCAGCTCCAGCACCGTCCCCTCGTCGCAGAGGGTCTCGATCACCCGGCGCACCTCGTAGGCGCGCTTGCGCTCTTCGGGCACGGCGTGGCGCAGCGCGCGCTGGTCGGGCACCGTGAACCGCTCCACGGGCCCGTGGAAGTAGGAGAGGTAGCGCTTGGCGGCCGCGACCGCGGCGCGGTCGTCGTCCACGCGCAGGTCCACGACGCCGTTGGCGTACTGCACGTCGATCGGGCCCACCTCGGCGGGGTCGTAGACGCCGAGGCCGCCGCCCTCGATCATCGCGGGGCCGCCCATCCCGATCGAGGAGTCCTCGGTGGCGATCACGACGTCGCAGCAGCCCAGCAGGGCGGCGTTGCCCGCGAAGCAGTAGCCCGAGGCCACCCCGACGAGCGGCACGCGGCCGGAGAGACGGCCGAAGAGGTGAAACGCGCGGCAGTCGAGGCCTGCGACCATCGGCACGTCCACGTCCCCGGGGCGCCCGCCGCCGCCCTCGGCGAACAGCACGACCGGCAGGCGGCGGCGCTCGGCGAGCTCGAACAGGCGGTCCTTCTTGGCGTGGCCACGCGCGCCCTGGGTGCCGGCGAGCACGGTGTAGTCGTAGGACACCGCCACGCACGGGTTGCCCTCGACCTCCCCCACACCCGCGACGAGACCGTCGGCGGGGGTCTGGGCGATCAGCTCCTCGCGGGCGCGGCGGCGCTCCTGGGCGGCGAACTGCAGCGGGCCGTACTCCACGTAGGTGCCCTCGTCGAGGAGGTCGTCGAGATTCTCGCGCGCGGTGCGCCGGCCCCGCTCCCGCCGGCGCGCCACCGCCTGCGGCCGCGCGGCGTCCAACCCGAGCGCGTGGCGCTCACGCACCGCCTGCAGGTCGGCACGGGGTGCGTCGAGGTCGAGCGCCCCGGGCGCCGCGGGGCGCTGCCCGTCACGCTCCCCAACCACGCCGCCCTCGCCGGGAGCCGGCACAACAGCCTCCTCCTCACCGGAGCCAAGCGCGGCGGCATCTCCCTTGCCCGGACCGAGCACGACGAGCACCTCGCCCTCCGCGACCGTGTCCCCGACCGCGACCTCCACGCGGCGCACGATCCCGTCGCCCTCGGCGAGCACCTCGTGCTCCATCTTCATCGCCTCCAGCACCACCACCGCCTCGCCCGCCCGCACCAGCCCACCAGGCGGGTGCGCGAGCGCCACCACCACACCGGCGCAGGGAGCCCTCACGAAGACCTCGGGGTGCGACGGCGTCACGCACGCATCATTGCGCAGCGGCGCGACCCGGATGGAGATGCCGCCGCGCTCGTGGCCGAGGCTCAGCCGGTGCGGCGCTCGTGGCCGAGGCTCAGGGCCGGTGGTACTCCGCGTACGTGACGGCGGCCTGGCCAAGCAGGAGCTTGCCGGCGCCGTACTCCTGCTCGGCGACGTCGGGCTGGAAGCCGGGCGTGAGGGGAATCCGCTTGCTCAGCGCGTACATCACGAACTCCACCGCGCTGGTCTTCCCGGGCGCGGGACAGATGCCGCCGTAGCCGCTGTGACCCTGGGTGTCGGAGCCGACGATGCCGCCTTCAGGCGTCGCGCCGGCGGCGACGCCTTTGGAGGTGGGGTTGATGTCGCCGACGACCCAGCGGATGCCGCTCGCGGGGCCGGTCGAGGTGTCGTCGATGACGAACAGCACGAGCGCGGCGGCCTTGGCGGGCACGTTGCTCCATTCAAGCGGCGGACTGACGTCAGCGCCGTCGCAGGTGTACTGGGCCGGGATGGCTCCGTTGAGCTCGAAGGCGGGGCTCGTAATCGCGAACGAGCCAGGGGAGGAGTAAACCTCGCCGCTGGAGTTCGCGCCGGAGGTGCTGCCCGCGGAGGAGCCCGGGGAGCCGGATGCGGAGTGCCCGGTGGAGGAACGGCCGGAGGAGGAGGAGGAGGAGGAGGAGGAGGAGGAGGAGCCGGACGCGGAGCCTCCGGAGGACGAGCTCGACGAGGAGTTCGGGGCCGTGAGGTCTTCGGGCCCGCCGCTGTACTCGGAGCAGTCTCCCATCACGTACCCCGCCTCGCAGGTCGTGTAGCTCTTCCAGTGACGGGTGAAAGCCTGCTGGAAGCTCGTGAGGAGGGCCTTGCGCTGCGCGGCGCTCTTGCCGGCGGCGACCTGTGCCGCGATCCGCGACTGGAGCAGTTCCACCTTGACGCGCGCGAGCAGGTCGGCTTCGGTCTCGCCCGACTTGGCGAGGAACTGCTGCAGGGAGCCGGCCTTCGGAAAGTGCTGGTGCATGATCTGGGCGAAGCGCTGCTTGACTTCGGCTTCGGAGACCGCGAGGTGCCTGGCGGTCGCCTCACCGAGCACCCAGTCGGAGGTGATGAGAAAGCCGAGCGCCTGGTGGCTGGGGTTGTCGGTGACGCCGAGCGCCCGCTCGACGGAGAGCCAGTGGTCGTAGCTCGACTTGGCGATCTCCATGTCGGAGACCCGCGCGACGGCCACGACGCTCGCCGTGTGGCCATGCGCGGCTGCCCCAAGGTAGCTGGGGACCTTGGTGGAGGCACTCGACGCGGCAGCAGAGGCGCCCGAGGCCGAGGAGGTGGAGGAGGAGCCACCGCCGCAACCGGCGAACAGGCCGACCGCGAGCGTGGCCAGCGCGAGCAGACACGCTAGTGGGTGGACCCGTACACGCGCGAAGACCCCCCCTCTCGAGACCCGTTCCTGCATTCTGGGGAGAACCTACCCACCCTGTCTAAAGCGCAGTGAAATCCCGTCCGCCACGCGCTCGCGGGGCGTGGGAGCCGGCGTGCGCCGCCGCGCGCTGTGCATGAATACCGGGATGGCTGCCAGCAGAGGCGCGAGCCCGCACGACCGCCGTTCCGAGCGATGAGCGCGGTCACGACCCCGTACACGCCACCGCCCCTGCCCGGTGGGGCTCCGCCGGGGTCGGTACCGCCCGAGCCGCCACGCCGTAGCTGGTGGATGGCCTGGCGCGTGGGACTCGCGGCGCTCGGCATCGTCGCGCTCGCGGGCGCGGCGAGCTACCTCCTGGCTCGCCGCGAGCTCGGCAGCGTCGTCTCCGCGCTCCGACAGCACAAGCCGGTCCAGCTCGCCCACACCGTGCTGGCACCGACCGGGAGCGGTGAACCAGAGACGCTGCTGCTGGTCGGCAACGACGAACGGCCGCCTCCGAAGGACAACCCCGGCGGGGCGGTCCTGCCGCACTCCAACGAGATGCTGCTCGTGCGGATTGACCCGAGCCAGCCGACGATCTCGATGCTCTCGATCCCGCGCGAGCTGCGGGTGCCGTTCACAAGGCTGAACGGCGAAGTGGAAGAAAACCGCATCAACTCCGCTTACACGTTCGGCTACGAGGAAAGCGGCGACACCACCTCCGGCGGCGTCAAGCTGATGGTCGAAACACTCAAGCGCGTGCTCGGCCTGCCCGTCATCAACCACGTGTTCGTCACGAACTTCAAACGCTTCGAACACGCGGTCGACGAAATGGGCTGCGTGTACATGACGGTGGACAAGCGCTACTACCACAACAACAGCGAACTCGGCGCCGAACAGTACTTCGAAATCAACCTGCAGCCGGGCTACCAGCGCCTGTGCGGCAAACAGGCGCTTGAATTCGTCGCCAACCGCCACGAAAGCACCTCGCTGATCCGCGACGCTCGCGACCAGCGGTTCCTGCTGGACGTCAAGGCACAGTACGGCGCCACACTCTTTGAAAACCGTGAAAAGTTTGAGCGGATCTTCGGCAAGGCCGTTGAAACCGACCTCCACGGCGAAGCGGAAGTGCTGGCGCTGCTGGAGCTTCTGGCCGAATCGGCCGGCAAGCCAGTGCGTCAGGTGCCCTTCCAGGTCGAACTGCACTCCAACTACGACACCGCCACGCCCCAGCAGATCGAAGCATCGGTGCACTCGTTCCTGACGGGCACCGCCGCGCTCCCCCAGCACCGCCTGAACCGGGCGGTGCGCTCCGTGCACGTTCACGGCGCCCACCCGGCCGCCTCCTCGCTGTCGCTCGCTCCCACTCCGAGCGCGACGCTCGAAGAAGCGCAGGCGCTGGCGGGGCAGCTGCCGTTCGCCCTGGAGGCGCCGCGGTACCAGGCCACCACCGCGGAAGCCGGCCCAGACACCCTGCGCCGCTACGACATCCGCGACGAGCAGGGCCACCTGCACCCGATCTACACGATCGTCGTCGGCCAGGGCGAACTGGGGCAGTACTACGACATCCAGGGCAGCACCTGGACCAACCCCCCGCTGCTCAGCGATCCGAGCCAGACCGTGCAGATCGGCTCGCGCACGTACAGCCTCTTCTACGACGGCGAACACGTCAAGACGATCGCCTGGCGGGAAGGATCCGCCGCCTACTGGATCGAAAACACCCTCACCGACAACCTCTCGCCGCAGGCGATGGTGGCGATCGCCCGGGTCACCCGGCCCGTCGGCACCCCCGCGGCCCCGGCGACCCCGGCGCGCGCGGCAGGCACGAATCCGCACACCGTCGCCCTGCCCCCACCGGGAACGACCACCGTCACCAGCCTGAGCGTCAAGATCGCGGTTGCGCTCAGCTTCGTCGTGCTCGCCGTGCTGGTGCTGCTCGCGGTGCTCGTGCTCGCGCGCCGGCGCAAGCTGAAACTGTTGCGCGAGCAGGTCGCGCGCGCGTTGGAGCTCGAAGCACGCCTACGCCCGCGGCTCGCCGCCGGCGGCGGCGTCCCGCGCCCGCAGCACAAACCTCCGGCCCAGGCGGCACGGGAGCACCAGCTTCTTTGAACGGGAGCCTTGGATCGCCGAGCCACGTGGTCGCGCGCTCCTACGAGACCGTCAGCGGCTGCGCCTGGGTCCCGGGTACTCCCGCCGCCGCGTAGGCGTCGGGCGCGTCGAGGGTCTCGGCCCCCAGCAACGCCTGGGCGAGGCTCTCGAGCTGCTCGCGGTGCTCTTCCAGCAGTCGTGTGACCTCCTGGTGGGCGCTCTCGACGAGCGTGCGCACCTCCTGGTTGACTAGCCGCTGGGTCTCCTGAGAGGTCTCGCTGACGCCGGGCAGGAACATCCCCTGACCCTCCTCGGGGAGCACCGCAATCGGACCGATCGCCTCGCTCATCCCCCAGCGGCCGACCATCTGGCGCGCGATCAGGGTGAGCTGCTGGATGTCGGACTCCGCGCCCGTGGTGATCGCGCCGTAGACGACCTCCTCGGCGACGCGTCCGCCGAGCGCGACCTTGATCTTGGCCAGCAGCTCCTCCAGCGAGTAGGACACCCGGTCAGAGTCGGGCGTGGAGAGGGTCACTCCCAGGGCCATGCCGCGCGGAATGATCGAGACCTTGCGCACGGGGTCTGCGCCGGGGGTGAGCATCCCCACCAGTGCGTGGCCGGACTCGTGGTAGGCGGTGCGCTCGCGGTCGGCGGGGGAGAGCAGGATGCCGCGCGGGGAGCCGAGCATGATCTTCTCCAGCGAGTCGGTGAAGTCGGGCATCTGCACCTTCTGGTGCCCGCGCCGGGCGGCCACCAGCGCGGCCTCGTTGGCGAGGTTGGCGAGGTCGGCGCCGACCATCCCGGGGGTGCTCGAGGCCAGCGTGTCGAGATCGACGTCGTCGTCGAGCGGGATCGAGCGGGTGTGGACCGCAAGGATTTCCGCGCGCCCCTTGCGGTCGGGGGCCTGCACCGTGACTCGACGGTCGAAGCGCCCGGCGCGCAGCAACGCGGGGTCGAGCACGTCGGGGCGGTTGGTCGCTGCGAGCACGATCACGGCCTCGGAGGACTCGAACCCGTCAATCTCGGTGAGGATCTGGTCGAGCGTCTGCTCGCGCTCGTCGTTGGCGCCGGTCACCGACACCGAGCCCTGCCGCGAGCGCCCGATCGCGTCGAGCTCATCGATGAAGATGATCGCCGGCGCGGCCTCCTTGGCCTTCGCGAACAGGTCGCGCACGCGGGAGGCGCCCACCCCCACGATCGCCTCGATGAACTCCGAGGCGGAGATCGAGAAGAACGCGGCGTGTGCCTCGCCGGCCACCGCGCGGGCGAGCAGCGTCTTGCCGGTGCCGGGCGCACCTGAGAGGAGTACCCCGTGGGGCATCCGTCCGCCGAGGCTGCCGTAGCGCTCGGGGTTGCGCAGGAAGTCCACGATCTCCGACAGCTCGGACTTCGCCTCGTCGATGCCCGCGACGTCGTCGAAGGTCACGCGGATCTTTTCCGGGTCCACCCGCCGCGCCTGCGAGCGCCCGAAGTTGCCGAGCGCGCCCATGCCCCCGCCGGCTTTCGCGGCGCGACGGAAGATCAGGATGAAGAGGCCGACGATCAGCAGGGTCGGGCCGAACCCGAGCAGCAACTCCTCGAGCAGCGACTCGCTCGTGGTCGTCGATTCGGCGTTGATCCGCACCCCCTTTTCCTGCAGCAGCGCCGACAACTCACTGCCGTTCCAGAAAGCCGGCACCTGGGTGGCAAACAGCTTCGTGGGCGTCGCCTTCTTGTCGCTCGCGGGGTAGCGCTCTTTGGTCTTGAACTTGCCCTGGATAGTGTCGCCCTTGGAGGCGATCGAGCCGACCGTCCCCCCCTTCACCTGTTCCAGGAAGTACGGGCTGAACGGCACCGTCACCCGGTGTTCGCCCGCGGAGGGCTGGAAAAGCAGCAGCGACAGCCAGTTGAGCGCGACCAAGACCAGCACGAACCACCAGAAGCCGCGCATCCGGTGCGGCGGCGGGCCGGTTGAAGCGTGCTCGGGCATCCCGCGCCCGTCGGGAGACGGCGCAACCTGCCAGCCGCGCTTGTCGCGTGGCAGCGGCGGATGCGGGTCGGTCCGGTCAGTACGATCGGCGTTCAGGGTCTCGGGCTCGCTCGCTCTCAGGCCACCGGATTCGCTCGGGGGTTGCTCTGGCACGGTGTAGATGCTACGCGCCGTGGCCCTGAGGCCCCACGAAGGCCCCACGCAGGTGCGTCGAGGAAGGTGGTTCTTGGGGATCGTCCACGTGTGTGGGTTGGGACATCCACGCGGGTGCGCGACGGTGAGCGCGGGGGGCGGGGGTAGCGCTTCAAACCCAGTCAGCCGCGACGGCGGCGCTCAGAGCGTGCCCGGCGGAGCGAGCCACTCGCTCTGGAACGCGAGGCTCGTGTGCTCGGCGAGCAGGTCGTAGTCGCCGTCGTAGTGCAGGACGCCCACGCCAGCCGTGTGTGCGCAGGCGACACCGACACGCTGAGCGCGGCCATCCGCCGCGATCCCCCGCTGCACCTGATCCGCCGCCTGGCGCAGGTGCCGGCGTCGGCGCAGGCGACGACGACGATCACCCTCGGCGAGCTGCTGTACGGAGCGGCAAGACGCGGCAGCGAGGGGTTGACACGCCAGGTTCGAGCGATGGTATCGAGCGCCACCGCGATCCTCCCCTTCGACTCCGATGCGGCCGAGGTCTACGGGCCGCTGCGAGCACGCCTGGAGCGCGAAGGCAGACGGCTGGACGAGCCCGACCTGCAGCATCGCCTCGATCGCCCTCTCGCGCGGGCTGACCGTCGTGACAGGCAACGTCCGCCACTTCGCCCGCGTGCCCGACCTCGCGGTCGAGAACTGGCTCGTGGAGGAGCCCCCACAGCCCGCCTGATTGATGCACCGGCCCCCGACTCGCCACGCGAACGCCGCTGCGGCCGGAGGCCGCCATCCATCTCTGCGGAGTGCCCCACGGCTGGGCGCCCCGCCTCTACGGAGGCCCGAGGCCGCGCGGGAGTCGGGACCGCGTCTCGCCGGGCGGACCGGGCCGACGCGGATACGCCGACTCGCCTCGCCTGCGATGACCGTCGCGGGCGCGTCAGCCGTCAGACGGGCGTGTCGACAGACAGTCCGACCAGCTGGGCGCTGCGCTCCCAGAGACCTTCGGCGAGCGTGTCGTCCTGGGCCTGGGCGCTGGGAGCAAGGACTTTCTCGTCCTGGACGTACTCGCCGGTGAGGGCGGCCGCCGCAGCCGAGGTCGCCAGCCAGACCAGCGAGCGGGCGCCGCGGCTCGGCGAGCGGAAGAAAGGTCCGCCGAGCGTGGTGAGCACCTTCCAGATCCCGTTCTCGTTCTTGCCAAAGCCGGTGCGCACGACCCCGGGGTGGAAGCAGTTGGCGTGCAGCTCCGGCGCGCGCTTGGCCAGCTCGCGCGTGAAGAGGATGTTGCAGAGCTTCGAGGTGCCGTACACGCGCATCGCGGAGTAGGACTTCTCGGACTGCAGGTCCTCGAGATCCAGCAGCCCGGACTTGTGGGCGTCGGACGCCGTGGTCACCACGCGACCGCCCTCCAGACGATCGCGCAGCAGGTTGGTGAGCAGGAACGGCGCGAGATGGTTCAGCGCAAAGGTCTGCTCGAACCCCTCGGAGGTTACCTTCCGCGAGGCGAACAGCGCCCCGGCGTTGTTGGCGAGAACATCGATGTGCTCATAGCGCTCGCGCACCTCCTCCGCAAGCGCCCGCACCTCGGCCATCCTCGCCAGGTCGGCGACATGCTCATGGACCGGCGCGCCCCCGCCGGTCGCCCTCGCCTCCCGCGCGACATCCTCCACGCGCTCGCTCTCGCGGCCGACGATTGCGACCTCGACCCCGTCGCGGGCGAGCTCGATCGCAGCGGCGCGGCCGATCCCGCGCGTTGCCCCGGTGAGCAGTACGAGCGTCACGTGGTGGACTCTAGCGGCGCCCGCCGCTCGCCATCCCGATGAAATCCGGAGTCTCCAGCAGCCGGTTGACATCTGCACGCAGCACGACGGGGTCCATTGGGGGTAGCGGACGCCAACGGCTCAACAGAGCCTCCGCGGAGAGCGGGGGATGCGGTAGCGCCCGCAGCTCGGCGACCGCCCTGCCAGAGCGCGTGATCACGATCTTCTCTCCGCGCGTTGCGCGGTCAACCAGCTCACCGCCGTCGTCGCACAGATCTCGGATGCTTACTTGAGCCATGCCAGACAGGTTATTACGCGTGATACAGACGATCAAGCGTGGCCCCACCGGCGTCCCGTGCGATATTTCGGTAGGCAGTCCCACACAACCCGAACGGAGGGCGCCATGGCCAACTGCACACACCTCGACCACGTCAAGCTCACGCAGCTGCCCGAGGCGGTCGCGGGCTGCGAGGAGTGCCTGAAGACGGGCGACCCGTGGCTGCACCTGCGCATCTGCCTGGAGTGCGGCCGCGTCGGCTGCTGCGATGACTCGCCCAACCGCCACGCCACCACCCACAGCCACGCGAGCGGCCACCCGATCATCCGCTCGCTCGAGCCCGGGGAGACGTGGTCGTGGTGTTACCTCGACGAGCTCGCGATGCTCATCCCGGAGGTGCAGGGCGAGACGCGCATACCGCCCTCGCCGATGGGCGGCTGACACCGTCGCTCGCCCGCCGGCGGCTGACCGGTCGCCCACGGCCCCTCAGGCCTGGGTGAACGGCAGCCGCACACGGAAGACGGTGTGCCCGGGGCGGGAGTCGAGCGTCAGCGAGCCGTCGTGGCGCTCCACGACGATGCGCCGCGCCGTGGCCAGGCCCAGGCCCGTGCCGTGGCCGACGTCCTTGGTCGTGAAGAACGGGTCGAAGATACGCCCCGCGAGGTCTTCCGGGACGCCGGGGCCGTCGTCGGCGATCTCGACCACCGCGCAGCCGCCGTCGGCCCGCGTAGCGATCGTGATCGTCCCCCGCTCCCCCAGCGCATCGATCGCGTTGTCGAGCAGGTTCGTCCACACCTGGTTGAGCTCCGAGCCGCGGACCGTGAGCCGCGGCAGCGTGCGGTCGTAGTCGCGCACCACCTCGATCGCGGTGTGCTTGAGCTTGTACCCGAGCACGGTCAGCGTCGTCTCCAGGCCCTCGTGCAAGTCCACCTCCACCAGGTCGCCGCGGTCCATGTAGGCGTAGGACTTCACCGCCCCCACCAACGCCGACATGCGCTCCGTGGACTCCTCCAGCTCCGCCGCCAGCCGGCCCGCCGTCAGCGTGGCAGCGACCCAGCGCAGCGCCGCGTCCGTCGCGGGGCCCGCCAGCTCTGCCACGCGCTCAAGCCACGCCTGGTCCACACCCGCTGCCGCCAGCGGCTCGGCCAAGCGCCACGGCTCGTGCACCCCCAGCGCCTCCAGGCGTCCGAGCAGCTCCTCCTCGGCGTCCGAGGCGTCGAGTGCGTCGAGCGCCGTCGCCTGCGCCGCGCGGGCGACCGCCTCGCGCTGCAGCGCCACCAGCCGCTCGGCGTCCTCCCGCTCGATGCCAGCCTCCACGAACGACCCCAGCGCCGCACCGATCGCCTCCAGCGCCTCCGTGAGCTGTGCAGCCGTGCGACGCGCCGCGGCTGCGGGGTTGTTGAGCTCGTGGGCGAGGCCCGCCGCCATCGTCCCCAGGGAGGTGAGGCGTTCGCGGTTCGCCTCGATTGCCGTCAGGCGACCCGTGACCGGCCCCACCTGCTCCATCACCCGCCGGTGGATCGCCGGCTGCGCGAACGCCAGGCGGCGGAAGTCCTCCGCGGCGACGACCGCGAGCCGACAGGCGGTCTGCGCCTGCATGCGTACGCCCATCGAGCCGCCCGTGAGCACCGCGATCGCGCCGATCCACGTCGGCGCGCGCTGGCGGCCGACCGGCTCGCCGCCGCCTTGGCCGAGGAGCAGCGCCTGCGCCTCCCCCTCCAACAAGAGCTGCAGGCCCGCCTCCTCGCCCTGCTCGGCGATCAGCTCGCCCGGTCCCACGTGACGCGGGTGCGCGACCGCCACCCACTGCGCAAGCTCCTGTGCGTCGAGGTCGTCGAAGAGGTCGACGGTGCGCAGCTCCTCCGCCGTGACCGGCGCGTCGCTCACGCCGCCCACCGCTGCCCCCGCGGCCATAAGCGACGAAGACCACGAGGGTGGCCGGCCGCTGTCCCCTCGACGACAACCGGCGCGCAGGTAGCGTCGTGATCGCTCACGCCTCGCCCAGGTACTCGTGGATCAGCGACACCGCCATCGAGCCCTCCCCCACCGCGGAGGCGACGCGCTTGACCGAGCGTGCGCGCACGTCGCCGGCGACGAACACCCCGGGGACCGTGGTCTCAAGCGCAAAGGGCTCGCGCTGCAGCGGCCACCCGTCGGCCTGTGCGTCGCGGCCGGCGAGGATGAAGCCGCGCTCGTCGCGGGCGACCACGCCCTCCAACCAGTCCGTACACGGTGAGGCCCCGATGAACACGAAGCAGGCGTCCACGGGGAGCGTCTCCTCGCCCCCGAGACCGCGGACACGCAGCCGCCGCAGGCGCCCGTCTTCTGCCTCCGCGGCGAGCGTCGAGGTGCCGGTGCGCACCTCGACGTTGGGGCGCGCAGCAAGCTGCTCGATCAGGTAGTGCGACATCGACTTCTCAAGCGACGGCCCGCGGACGAGCACGGTCACCCGCGCGGCGTACCCGCTGAAGTACACGGCGGCCTGCCCGGCGGAGTTCGCCCCCCCGATCACCACGACCTGCTGCTCGGAGCACGCGCGCGCCTCGGTCGCCGCGGCCCCGTAGTAGACGCCCGCGCCGGTGAGCTCGGAGAAGCCGGGCACGTCCAGCTGGCGGTAGGAGACCCCGGAGGCGACGAGCACGCAGCTCGCGCTCAGCACGCCGCCGCCGGAGAGCTCGACCAGCCGCGCGGCGCCCTCGACACGCAGGCCGACGGCCTCCTGCACGGTCAGCAGCTCGGCGCCCAGCCGCCGCGCCTGGTCGGTCGCGCGCCGCGCGAGGTCCGAGCCGGACAGCCCCGCGGGGAACCCAAGGTAGTTCTCGATGCGGCTCGACTGCCCCGCCTGCCCGCCCGGCGCCTCGCGCTCGACCATCACCGTCCGCAGGCCCTCAGAGGCGCCGTAGACCGCGGCCGCCAACCCGGCGGGGCCGCCGCCGACGACCACGAGGTCGTAGTGCTCCTGCGCGGGGGTGACCGCGACCCCGAGGCGCTCGGCGAGCTCGAGGATGGTGGGGCGCTCGAGTACCGTGCCGTCCTCCAGCAGCGCCACCGGCAGCCGCTCGGCGTCCACCCCGGCGACCCGCAGCAGCTCGCGCGCCTCACCGTCGCGTTCGACGTCCAACCACCGCGCGGGCACCCGGTTGCGGACCAGGAAGTCGCGCACTTCGTGGGACTCCCGCGAGAAGCGGTGGCCGACCACCCGCACGCCGCCCGATTCCAGCGCCGCCCCCGCCTCCCACGTCGTGAGCAGATCCTCGACGACCGGGAAGAGCTGCTCCTCCGGGGGGTCCCACGGCTTGAGCAGGTAGTAGTCGAGCGCCACCTCGTTGATCGCCGCGATCGCGGCCTCAGTGTCGGCGTAAGCCGTCAGCAGCACCCGCTTGGCGTCCGGGACGATCTGGCGCGCCTGCACCAGGTACTCGGTGCCCGGCATCCCCGGCATCCGCTGGTCGGCGATCAGCATCGCCACCTGCTCACCCCGCGTACGCAGCTCGCGCAGGACCTCCAGGGCCTCGGGCCCCGACGCCGCCCGCAGCACCCGAAAGCGCTCGCCAAAACCGCGGCGCAGGTCGCGGCTGACCGCCGCCAGCACCGCGGGCTCGTCGTCGACCGCGACGATCGCGGGGCGCCGCTGCGAAGGCCGGGGCTCGTGGCCGGGGGTCACGGCCGCGCTCTCACCTTGGGCAGGCACTCGCACGAGAGTAGAGCGTCGAGGGAGACCGGGGGAGCTTTTGGGATCGTCCACGTGACGCACGACGCCTACCGGGCGGGTGTGCGCGGGGCTTCCGTGCCCCGCGAGCTCAAGCGCTCGCCACCAGCCCGGCGCGCCGGCGCGCCGCGCGGACGGCGACGGTGAGCGTGTCGATGTCGTAGGTGCCGTAGTGGCGGCGTCCATTGATGAAGAACGTTGGTGTGCCCGAGACTCCGCTCGCGTCGGCGCTGGCCACGTCCTCAGCCACGCGTTGTGCGTGCTCGTGGTGGCGCAACTCCTCCCAGAAGCGCTCGACGTCGAGGCGCAGATCCTCCGCGTGCCGGCGGAGCTCTAGCGGGGTGAGCGTGCCCTGGTGGGCCAGCAGCACGCCGTAGAGCTCCCAGAAGGCGCCCTGTGCCGCGGCTGCCTCGGTCGCCTCTGCCGCGAGCTGCGCGTCGGGGTGGACGTCGTTTAGCGGCAGGTGGCGCCAGACGTAGCGCAGGTCGTCGTCGAAGGACGCCAGCAGTTCGCGTACGACAGGCTCCGCTCGCCCGCAGTAGGGGCACTCGAAGTCGCCGTACTCGACCAGCGTGACGAGCGCCTCGTGCGCTCCGCGGACGTGGTCGCGGGCCGGGTCGACGTCGTCGGAGAGGTCGAGGATGTCTTCGGCAGTGCCCGCGAGCTGCCGTGCGCGGACGCTGGTGGGCAGGCGTCTACCCACGGCAAATACGCCCCACGCCACAAGCGGCGCGACGATCGCTGCGCCGAGCACGCCGAGCTTTGCCTCCGCCAGGTGCTCGCCGTGGAAAGCGAGGCTCGAGATCAGCAGCGAGACCGTGAACCCGATGCCCGCGACCGCTCCGCCGCCCGCGAGCGTGGGCCAGCTCAGCGTCGGGCGTACCCCATGCAAACGCCGACGCGTGGCGAGCCACGAGGCGCTGAGGATGCCCACCGGCTTGCCCACCACGTAGCCGACGAGGATCCCGAGCGTGATCGGCGAGGTGACCGCGTCCCGGAGCAGGCCGCCGGTCACGTGCGTGCCGGCGTTGGCGAGCGCGAACAGTGGCACGACCACGTAGCTCGTCCACGGGTGCAGGCCGTACTGTAGGCGCTCGTTGGGGGACACCGCCGCGAGCACGCCCCTCTGCGCGGAGCGCGCGAGCTCCGGCGTGGGCTGCTCGCGGAACGAGCGCGTGAGCGCGGTCGCGCGCTCGAGATCCTCGCGCGAGGGCGGGTAGGCGCTCGTCACGAGGCCGACCGCGAGGCCGGCGATCACCGGGTCGATGCCCGACTTGAACATCGCCACCCACAGCGCGACGCCGACGACGAGCGAGAGCGGACGCCGCCCCGCAGGTGCGTAGCGGAGGCCGAGGAGCACCCCGAACAGCCCGACGGCGGTGGCCAGCGCGGGGAGCGAGACGTGGGTGGTGTACGCGGTGGCGATCACCGCCAGCGCGCCGAGGTCGTCGACGACGGCGAGCGTCAGCAGGAACACCCGCAGGCGGGTCGCACCGCGGGGAGTGAGCAGCGCCAGCGCGCCCAGGGCGAACGCGGTGTCGGTCGACATCGCCGCACCCCACCCGTGCGCGCCCGGGCCACCGGCGTTGAGCGCCAGGTAGATCGCGACCGGCACCGCCATCCCACCGGCCGCCGCGAGCACCGGGATCGCCAGGCGGCTGCGCTCGCGCAACTCGCCCACGTCGAGCTCGCGCTTGGCCTCGAGGCCGACGACGAGGAAGAAGAACGTCATCAGGCCCTCGTTGACCCACTGGCGCAGGTCGGCGCTCACCCCGCCGCCGCCGAGCGTGATCGACAGTTTCGTGCGCCACAGCGACTCGTAGGAGTCCGACCAGGGAGAGTTGGCCCACGCCAGCGCCGCGACTGCCGCTGCCAGCAGGACGACCGCGCTGCCGGTCTCGGTGCTCAGGAAATCGCGCACGGGCGCCGCAAGGTTGCGCGCCCACGCCGTGCGCGCGCTGTAGGAGCTTGCCTGCGCCTCGGAGGTGGCTTGCGCGTCAGCCATGCCGCCTACGATTATCGCGGGCCGTGGGCACACCCGCCCTACCGACACCGCCCGCCCCGTACCGCGGGGCAGTGCACCGGCCCCTCTCTCGCCACGCGAACGCCGCTGCGGCCGGAGGCCGCCATCAAAAAGCAGGTCCGCTCCCGGGTGCCTGCTCAGCCACTGTTCGAGGCCACGCGCGCTGGGCGTCCACGGCGCAGGGCCCACACCCCCGCGCACGCCGCCGCCGCGACTCCCGGGATGATCGCCAGGAGGGCTGCGTCGCCGCCCGGCCAGCTCACGCCTGCGCCCTCGCCGGTCCAGAACAGCCCGAAGGAGCTGAGCATCACGCCGACCGCGAACTTCATCGTGTTCTCGGGCACCCTCGCGAGGGGTGCTCGCGCCGCCACTCCTGCGGCGGCGACCACGAGCACGGCGAGCCCGGCGGCCGCCGCGGCCAGCGGGATTCGGTTCTGATTGGCGCCGAAGCTGAGCACGATGAACACGACCTCCAGGCCCTCCAGCAGCACTCCTTTGAAGGAGACGGTGAAGGCGTAGCCGTCGAACCCGGGGTGCCTGGCGCCTGCGGCGCGCGCCGCTTCGGTCTGCACTCGGAACGTCTCCCGCTCGTCGTGCTTGGCCTTCACGCCGGCCGCGCGCAGCACCGCCTTGCGTAGCCACTGCAGGCCGATGACCAGCAGCAGGCCGCCGACGCCGACCCTCAGCACGTCGATCGGCAGCGCTGTGAGCGCCGGGCCGCCCGCCGCCACGATCGCCGCGAGTGCGAGCGCCGCGACGCCGACGCCGCTCAGCGCCGCCGACCAGCTGCGCGTGATGCCGACCGCGAGGACGATGGTCAGCGCCTCGACGGCCTCGACGGCACACGCGAGGAACACCGAGACCGCCAGGCCCACCTCCGCGCCGCTCATGCTGTCCTCACCGCCGCCGGCCGGCGACTCCAGCGCGCTGCTCCGGGGAGTGCCGCCCCGGCGTCGTTTCGAGTGTCGGACGATCTGCTTTCATTACCTCCGCCGAGGGTACCTGGCGACGGCGAGAGGACACGATGGACGACACGCTGCTGACGGTTCTCGACGAGCTGCACCGCTACGGCACCGCACACGACGCCGGCCTGGCCGACCGGCTCGAGCGGCTGCGCAACGTCGAGCCCGACACCGCACGGGTGCTGTTCGTCCTCGTGCGGGCGCTCGGGGCACGACGCCTTTTGGAGCTCGGCACCTCCAACGGCTACTCGACGCTGTGGCTGGCTGACGCCGTCCGCTCCGTCGGCGGCCGGCTGGTCACCGTCAACGTGGACGCGGCGCGCAGCGCCCAGGCGGCGCAGAACCTCGACCGGGTCGGTCTACGCGAGCTGGTGGAGCTGCGGGTCGAAGACGCCGCCGTGACCCTGCGCGATACCCCTGACGGCGCCTTGGACATGATCTTTCTGGACGCCGAACGACCCGCCTACGCCGGCTACTGGCCGGACCTGGTGCGCATTCTGCGACCCGGCGGTCTTCTGGCGGTCAACAACGTGCTCTCCCACGCGGACCAGGTCGCAGACTTCCGCGCGCTGGTACTTGCCGACGAGCGTGTCAGCGAAGCCGTTGTGCCGACCGGCGCGGGTCTGCTGCTGGTCGTTCGGGCTCCCGCCCCCGGGTGAGTACTGGCGGCGGGCTTTCAGCGGGTTTACAATCAGCCGATGGTTCTCTACACTTGCCCCGCCCGCACGCATGGAGCGAACGCGCCGCTTCTCAAGCACCCCTGCGGTGTCGCCGCCCACGCTCTTGATGCTGCCGGGCACTCCTACACCCTCAAGGTGGTTGGCGGCTTCAAGAACATCCCGCTCAGCCGCAGGGGCAAGCGGGACGAGATCGTCGCGCTCACTGGACAGTCCGACGTCCCGGTTCTCGTGCTCGACGACGACACGACGGTGCAGGGCTCTGGGGCAATCGTCGCCTGGGCCACGGACCACCAGACCTCGCGCACGTGAAGGCTTTCGACACCTGGACGTGGAGCGAACTCACCAGGGTGGCCGGAGCCCGTCGAACATCGGAAAGTGGCGGACGTTAAGCGTCCATAGCTCCAATTCACTCACGAGCGCTGTCGCAGCCACGCAGTAGTCGACCGCATCGATTCCAGAATGGCTGCGGGCGTAGCGCCGCGCGAGGGCGTCCGCCCGCTCGGCGATGGAGTCGTCAACCGCCAGCCAGCGCAGAGCCCCTACCAGTGCGTCGGTGGCTCGTCGCTCGGCGGGGCGCATTCCGATCGAGAGCTCGATCTGGGTGAGCACTGATGCAGCCACGACCTCCTCCCGCTCAAACGCCGACCGCAAGAGCTCGCGCGCGGGCTGCACTCCACGCAGGTAGTCGATGAGCACCGAGGTGTCCACAAGCGCGCTCACCCGGTCGAGCTGAGCCTGCGAGCCGTGCCCGAGCGGACCCTGTCCACAAACTCGGCGCCGCTCTCGCTGCGATGTGCCCACGCGCCGAAGGCACTGTCGAGCAACCGCAGCCGATCGGCCTGCGACACGTCCTCATAGCGCTCATCGAGCGCACGACGGACAAGCTCGGCCAACGAACGACCGCTTCGGGCGGACTCCTCCCTCAGGCGTGCGTACTGGGAATCGGTCAGCGTGATCTGGGTACGGTGCATGGTGATGTAATGCTACATCACTACTGGCAGCCTACCGAGCGGTTATCGTCAGCCGAACGCCGCGCTCAGCGTGCTGCCCGCGAGCCGCACCGGCTCGAGGTCCTGGGCGTCGTGCATGTTGAACACGAGCCCGTCCAGTCCCGCGTCGAAGTAGGCCGCCACCTGTTCGCAGACGGCGTCGGGGTCGCCGGCGATCACGTAGCCGCGGTAGCGCTCCTCGTCCATCCCGCGGGCCCTTGCCATCTCGCGTCCGCGCTGTTCGGCGTGCTCGACCGTGTCGGCTACCACCAGGCCCCCGAGGCGGGTCTTGGTGATCGTCGCGGGGTCGCGGCCGACCGCCTCGCAGTGGCGCTCCAGCACCTCGAGCTTGTGCCGCACCGTGGGCAGATCGCCGAACAGGTTGCAGGCGTCGGCGTACTTCGCAACCAGCGCCAGTGTGCGCCGCTCGCCACTGCCGCCGACGAGGATCGGGATGCCCTCGCTGCGCAGCGGCCGGGGATTGTTGAGAGCCTCCTTGATCCGGTAGTGCTCACCGGTGAAGGTGGGGGCCTGCTCGAGGAACATCGCGCGGCAGATCCGCAGCGCCTCCTCCAGGCGGTCCATCCGCTCGCCGATCGGCGGGTACTCGAACCCGAAGCCGGCGTGCTCCTCCTCGTTCCACGCCGCCCCGATCCCGAGGATCGCGCGGCCGCCGGAGACGACATCGAGGGTCGTGACCTGCTTGGCCAGCAGCGCGGGGTTGCGGTAGGTCACGCCCGTGACCATCGTGCCTAGGCTCACCCTGTGCGTGCGGGCCGCGAGCGCACCGAGCAGCGTGTACGCCTCGAACATTGGGTCGGTGCTCGGGCCGACGTTGGCGATCTGGTAGAAGTGATCCATCACCCACACTGAGTCGAAGCCCGACTCCTCCGCAGCGCCGGCGATCGCGGCAACGCGCTCGAAGAGCGCTCCGTCCGCGACTCCCGCGTAGGTGAAGTTAGGGATCTGAAGGCCGAAGCGGGTGACACCCATCGCGTACTACGGTACCGTAGCTCCGGACGCTTGGCTCACGCGCTCCGTCTGCCACCGATCCGTTCGAGGCCGGGGGAGCTGCCCGTGGGGCATCCGAGACTCTGGGGTCTTTTCGGTGGTCTGACCCGCGATAAGGTTCCAGCCGTGAACGCGGTGACTGAGGTCTTGTTGGGAGTCGTCTCGCATGGACTGTACGCCCTACTCCAGGCTTCACTCTCCTCCGGACCCGCGGACCGCCATGGGGTGGTCGCAGACGCAATCCAGCGGTCGCTGGATGGCTTGCTCGAGGTGCCTGAGATCGACGACGCGATCGGCGGCGAGCGCCTTCGGGCTTTTCTCCAGTCGGCCGAGGTCGCAGCTCTCACGCGGCAGGTCTTCGCAGCCGAGGTGTTGCACCGCGAGGACAGCCTGTCGACCAGTCGCGAGCTCTTTGCCCGCCTGTACGCGACGCACGTCGCCGCCGGCACGGATCGCCGCGTGCCCGATCGTCTGTTCGACGCGATCGTCGCCGGCGCCTGCGCCGCGCTAGCCGCCGCCAGCCGCGAGGGTCTGCTTGCTGCACACGATGCCCTCGACTCCCTACGCCACAACGTCCTCATGGATGCCCTGATCGGCATTGAGAGGATGCTCGAGCTCATCCTCGGCAGCGGAGCAGTACCGGACCAGAAAGACATCGACGACTTCGCCGAGGACTACCGCAGCCAGACGGCCAATCGCCTGGGGTCGATCACCCCGCCGAGCTTCGACGCGGTACGCGTGGTGCCAATCGACGAGCTTTACGTCACGCCCACGCTCCTGCTCGAACACGACAAAAGCAACGAGCCGTACGAGATCGGCTTGAGCGACTTCGTCGAGCACATGCACCGGTTCGTCGTACTCGGCAGCCCCGGCGGTGGCAAGTCCACGCTCGCACGCAAACTGTGTCACGACATCGCACGCGACCGACTGCACGGAAACCTCATCCCGGCCGGCACGCTGCCGGTGCTGATCGTCCTCAGAGACTACGGAGTCGCCAAGCGCGAGCGCGCCGTGTCCGTCCGCGATTTCGTCGAGGAGCGGGCGCACGCCGACTTCCAGCTGGACGTGCCCGAGGGCGCGATGGAGTACCTCCTGCGGGCGGGTCGAGTGGTGATGATGTTCGACGGGCTGGACGAGCTGCTCGATACGTCCTACCGCGGCGAGATCACCGCGGACATCGAGAGCTTCGCCTCGCTGTATCCCGTGACGCCGATTCTCGTCACCTCGCGTCGCGTAGGGTACTCGGAGGCGCCGTTGGACCCGGCGCGATTCGACACGACGGCGCTCGGCGACTTCCAGCCACCGCAGGTCGCGGAGTACGCGAGGAAGTGGTTCGCCGTCAACCCCAGCGAGACGCAGCGTCCGCTCGCATCCGAGGTCTCGGAGTTCCTGGCAGACAGCGGCGAGGTCGGCGACCTGCGCTCCAATCCTCTGATGCTGGCGCTGATGTGCAACCTCTACCGTGGCGCCGGCTACATACCGCGCAACCGGCCCGAGGTGTACAGAAAGTGCGCGGTCATGCTGTTCGAGCGCTGGGATCGCGGCCGGCGCATCAACGTGCAGCTCGACTTCGAGCGCCACCTGCGACCGGCGCTACAGCACCTGGCCCACTGGATCTACTCCCACCCGAACCTGCAGTCGGGCGCCTCGGAGCGCACGTTGATCCAGGAGG
The DNA here is from genome assembly GCA_963706545.1 of uncultured Solirubrobacterales bacterium. Lineage (GTDB taxonomy): Bacteria > Actinomycetota > Thermoleophilia > Solirubrobacterales > Solirubrobacteraceae > Palsa-744. Next base: position 2,212,685 of record OY970161.1, on the reverse strand, counting down.
CGGCTGACTTTCTGCAGCGCAAGCGCTTCCCCGACGTAGACGAGGCCCGCGCCGAGGCCGGCCGGTTCGTGGAGTTTTGCCGCGGGCGCGCGTGGGTCTTCACCGATACCGGCACGACAGCGAGTGGGGAGCGGCTTTACGAGTTCACGCATCGGACGTTCTTGGAGTTCTTCACTGCCGAGCACCTGGTCCGCACCTGCCGCACGCCGCAGGACCTCGCCGCCGAGCTCGTCCCACACATCGCACGCGCCGAGTGGGACATCGTCGCACAGCTCGCCTTTCAGCTCCAGGACGACAACCTCGAAGGGGCCGTGGACGAGCTGCTCTCGTCGCTCCTTACCGCTGCCGCCGGACCCAACGCCGGCGGTCGTTACCAGCTCCTGGGTTTTGCGGCCCGATCGCTGGCGTTCCTGGTCCCCGAGCCCGCGACGCTCACCAACCTGACGAAGCAGGTCGTGTCACAGGCACTGGACCGCTCCGCCGGAGATCCGGAAATCGACGATGAGCATTTGCTCCGGGCGCTCGCCACGGTCAACTGGGAGAACCGGACGATTGTCGCCGAGGCGCTGAGGGAAGTGATTCTGGAGGAGGCAACATCGGCGAACCCCCGAATCGAGGCGCTGCTGGAGGTGGGTCTTCATCTCGACATGGCTCTCCCGGGGAATGACCAGTCCGAGCTCCACCAGTTCTGGAGAAACGCAGCCGCAACGACAGCCCAGGCGATGGCGCACAGCATCGAAGCGGCCGCGCAGCACAACCAGAATGCCGCCATCGACGCCATCTCGCTCGGGCTGCTGTCACCCGAGCAGGTGGCCGCTCACCATCCGCCCGCGGTTTTCTTCGAGATGCGTATGTTCCAGCTGTACCTGTGGAGAGGAGGGGACTCGGCTGCAGATCTGCTGTTGCGCGCGGCGGCAGGACACACCACGCGCTGGATGGCACCCGACCCCGCAACCCTGGTCGAGCAGCTCGCGCAGCTCGGTGCGGTGCTGTGTGCCTCGGGGCCGCCGTGGTTCGCGACCGGGTTGCCGAGCGGGGGGCTCAGCTATGTCATCAAAGGTGATCGTGACGTCCTCGGCCAGGTTGACGGCGACACCGCCTTCGCCCTGGTCGGGATGTTGGGAGTCACTCTCGAGATCGCCAGTCACGATGACGACGACCAGCTACATCAACTGCTCGCGTTGCTGAAGGACTCGCCGCTGATCTGGCAACAGCAGCTGGCTCCCTTGGCCCACCGACGGTTTGCCGAGCGTGACCTCAAGGTGGACCTGCCAATCGCAAGGCTCCGCATGAGCGAGCGCGCCAGCGCGCTGGCGACCGGATGGGCAAAGGGAACCACGCGCTTTGTGGAGTGGACCGACGACTTCCCACCAGACCTGTCCGACACCCAAGCCGACGACCCGTTCGGCGACCGCGGGGCGTCCAGCTTCAAAGGGGTGACGGAGCTCTAAAGCGGCGGCACCTGGTTGTTGACCTGCGGTCCGTGGTACAGGTGGTCGTGGTCCTTGCAGGCGGCTGGGAAGGTGAACTGGACGCTGTCGCTGCGCACGCCGTTGTAGCTTGCGAACAGGGTCGCGCGGCCGAGGGTGCCGACCTTGCACCGCGGATCGGTGCTGCTCTGCACGCGGACGATGATCTTCATGATGTTCCCGGGGTACCCCCACATCACCGCGTAGTGCGAGTGGTAGACCAGGTGGTGCTCGACCGTCATGATGATCAGGCGGTCGGGCTGGTCGGGGACGCGGTTGACCTGGCAGAGGATCCCGGAGACGGTGTTGGCGGCCAGGTCGATGTCACCGTGGCCGCGGGCGTAGCTGCCGCTCGCCCCGGTGATCGGTTCACCCGTGTGGAAGCCCCACGGCGGAATCCCGCCGACGATCGGGATCTGGGCACAGTACTGAATCTGGTAGCCGGTGGCCGAGGCGGCCACGCTGATGAGCGCCAGCAGCGGCGTCAGCGCTAAGACTGCGAGTCCAACACGACGCACGACGTGGTTGCTCGCCATCTCGGAGCGGACTATAGCCATCGCAGCCAGGATGCGAGACCGCCGGAGCCCAGGTCGATCCGGGCGAGGATGAGAGCGAGCACGCGACGATGGGTCAGCGGCATCGCCCGCGTGCCTGTAGTCCGCGCTCACTTACGATCTGGGAAGTGGACGGCGAGATCCTCAACGGGGCGGTGGTGCGCACGATGGATCCTCAGCGCCCCGTCGCCCAGGCGGTCGGGACTCGCGCAGGACTGATCGTGGCGGTCGGGTCGGCCGCTGAGGTGCGTGGCGCGATGGGCGAGGGGGCTCACGTGACCGATCTCGGTGGCGGTGCGCTGCTGCCGGGGTTCATCGACGCTCACCACCACCTGGCGTACGCCGCCCTCGACTACGGAGGGGCGAGCCTGCGACTCCCCGCGGGCAGCGGGATCGAGGACCTCTTGCGCGCCATCGCGGACGGGGTCGCCGCGAAGCCCCCGGGGTGGGTGTACCTCTGCGGGTACGAGGCGGGCGACCTGCGCGAGCGTCGCGCGCCCCGCGCCGCGGAGCTCGAGCAGTGCTGCCCCGGGCGTCCGCTGTTCGTGCAGGCCGCCAGCGGCCACGACGGGGCGCTCAACCACGCCGGGCTGGACGCGATGGGCTGGACCGCCGGCTCGCCCGACCCACCCAACGGCGTGCTCCTGCGCGACCGTCGCGGACAGCTCACGGGCGTCGTGTCCGAGGGAGCGGCGTTCATGGCCGAGGCGGCGTTCCGCGAGCAGCTGCTCGCCGACGGCCCCGAGGTGTGGCTGGCGGCGTGCGAGGCGCACGCCCGCGACCTGCTCGCGCTCGGCATCACCCGCGTCGGGGACGCCGCGGTCGCTCCCTCCGTGGAGCGTCTGTACTGGCGGGCCGCCGCCGAGGGGCGCCTGCCCCTGACCGTCCACTCGATGCCCGTCGCCTCGACCAGCCTGCTGCTGCCGCGCTTCGACGGCCCCGCGACCGGGGAGGGCCCCCCGCGCGCGCCGACGGGACCCGCGAAGCTGTTCGTCGACGGAGGACACCGCTGCGCGGTGTGCCTCTCAGCCGGTCAGGCGGCGTGGGTCGCCGGAGCGCTGCTGCGCAACACGCTCGGCGGCGGCGGACTGGCCGTGTTGCGAGCGGCCTCGCGCAGTGGCCGACCCCGCCTGGGACGCGACTTGCACCTGCACACCGGGATGCGCTTCTGGCGCCGCGACGCCCTCGCCGACGCTGTCGCCCACGGCGCCCAGCGAGGCTTTCAGATCGCCCTGCACGCGATCGGCAACGAGGCGATCGACCTCGCGCTCACAGCGCTGGAGCGCAACGAGCGCCAGCTCGCCGCCGCACCTGGGCGTCCGCGGCTGGAGCACGTCGTCTTCGCCGCAGCCAACCAGCCGCGCCGGATCGCCGACGTGGGAGCGATCGCCGTCGTGCAGCCCGCGTTCATCGCTAGCGCCGGCGACGACATGCTGCTCACACCCCTGCCCCCTTCGATCCAGACGCTGCCCCTGCGCTCACTCACCGACGCCGGTGTGGAGCTGGCCGGAAGCTCGGACTACCCCGTCACCCAGCCGGACGTGCTCGCGGCCGTCAGCGCCGCCGTCACCCGCCGGACCGCTGCCGGCGCGACGCTCGCGGCCGACCAGGCGGTCGACGTGGAGCTGATGCTCCGCGCCTACACACTCGGCTCAGCCCGAGCGCTCGGCTGCGAGCGCGAGGCGGGCTCGATCACACCCGGCAAGCAGGCCGACCTCGTCCACCTCGCGCGGGACCCCATCGCGCACGACCCCGCACACCTCGCCGACATCCGGATCACTGCGACGTGGGTGGCCGGCGACCGCGCGCACCCAAGCTTTTACCAGCGCAGCGTCCAGAGCTAGCTTGCAGTGGCCGGCGCCGGCTGCATCACCGTGAACGAAGCCCCTTGGAGGTCGACCAGGCCGGCGAACCGTCCGATCGGCATGTCCATCGGCTCGTTCGTGACGGTCGCCCCGAGCCCGCGGGCCTTCGCGACCGTGGCGTCGCAGTCGGCGACCGCGAAGACCACGCCCCAGTGCGGCGGGACCTCGGCCGGGAAGTGGGCGTCGGTCATCTGCATCATGCCGCCGACGGGCTTGCCGTCGAGCTCCCAGACGGTGTAGGTGTCGGGCGCGCCCTCGAACGACGGGCGCCCGACGGCCCAGCCGAAGACGGCCGGGTAGAACGCCTTGCCCGTGTCGGCGTCGCGGGTGAGCACCTCGTTCCAGCAGAGCGAGCCGGGCTCGTTGACGAGGCCGGCGCCGGGGAAGCTCCGCGGCTGCCACACGCCGAACACGGCGCCCGTGGGGTCGGCGAAGATCGCCATCCGCCCGATGTCCATCACGTCCATCGGCGCGAGCACCACGCTGCCTCCCGCCGCCGTGACCTTGGCCGCGGTCTCATCGGCGTCGGCGACGCTCACGTACGTCGCCCACGCGGTGGGCTGGCCCTCCTGCATCTGGCCCGACAGGCCGCCGACGTTCTTGCCGTCCAGCTGGAACATGCGGTACCCGCCGGTCTCGGCCGGCCCGGGCTCCGTTGCGCTCCAACCCATGAGCTCGCCGTAGAACTGCGCGGCGGCGTCGGTGTCTGGCGAGGAAAGTTCGACCCACGACGGGGTGCCTGGTGCGTACTCGGGCATGGTGCTCCTTTCGCGGACGGGGCCCACGATCGTGACAGATCGGCGCGAGGAGCGCCCCTGGCGCCGCCGCGACGCGACCCCGCTCACCGCCGCGCCGCGCCGGCGCCCTCACGGCGCTCGGGGAGCGCTGCGTAGGCGAGCCGCTCAGAGGACGAAGGGCACGAGCATCTTCGTGCTGCTGCGGTACGCCGGGTACGCCGCGGGGAACGTCGCGAGGAGGTTCCGCTCCTCCACCGACGCGCTGTAGTAGAAGTACCCGCCCAGGACCGCGACGATGACCAGGCCGATCAGGTTGGTCACGAGCGCCGTGCCGAGCAGCCCGGCCAGGAGCCCCGAGTAGATCGGGTGGCGGACGAACCGGTAGGGGCCAGAGGTGACGAGCTCCGGTTCGGCCTTCTGAGTCATCGGCATCCCCCAGTTGCGCCCGAGGTGGACGCGCGCCCAGACCGCCAGCGTGAGCCCGGATGCGAACACGACGGCCCCGACCGCTCCCAGCACCGGGCTGTGGACGACCAGGCTCCCACTGCGGAAGACGCGGAGGAGCAGGATTACCGCCAGGACGCTCAGGCCATTCAGCGGGACCCGACGCCTGCTGGCTCTGCCCTCCTTCACACCGAACGCGGACGCGAGCCAGTAGACCTAGAAGACGATCCAGGCGACGGCGATGGCGGTCTTCAGCGCGTGCATGTCTTCGACGAGCGTAGGTTCGGGAGCCCACCAGCCTACGGCTTCAACACCCCTTGAAGCGCAGGCTCGAGCAGTTGCATGTGTTGCCAGCAGGCACATGTGCCTGCTGGCAACGGCGGCGGCGGCGCCCGGGCGCCCGCCCGCGGCGTGGCGGGTGCCCCGGGACCACTCGAGTCGTGAGCTAGCTCATGAGGTTGAACATCACCGTCCGATCGACGTTCTGCGATTTGTATATGAGTTCATATTTGCCTTTTTTGGTGGCCGCCGCAGACGTAATGAATATTTCGCACATCTGCCCCGCGCCCAGCGCCATTCCGCACGGCGCCGTACCAACCCTGGCAAGGCTGAAGTTACCGGCTTCATTTTCCGTGAACACTCCAGGGATGTCTGGCCCCGTTTCGTTTTCCCACGTAGCCGTGCCGCCGCCATTTCTGAACTTCAGACATTTGGTTTCGGCGCCGGTGAACATTATCGTCGCCCCCGAACCGATCGGTCTGTAGGTGCCGCCGCAAGCGCCCAAGTCTGTGCCCACGGCGCCGCCTTTAGTAATGCTGAGCGCGGTTCCGTTTGCTTTTTCGATCGAAACCTTGCCTGACACTTCGCCCTTTTCTTTACCGCCTTCAGAGCATTTACCTTTGTGGACTTTCTCGAACGTGCCGCTGACTAATAAGACGCCTGCGGAGGACGTATTTGTTGCTTCCAGCTTTTCCGCGTTCGCTTCACCTTCGCTGGTGCATGTATCGGTTTTCGAACCAAGCACTGTGTTGCACTTGACCGCCCACCCCGGTTCTTTTTCAGTGCCTTCACTCGTTTTCAGGATCTTGATGGAGTATTTGCTTTCTGTTTCAACAATTTCCGTCTTCCACGGCAGATTGACCGCGGACACCTTTTCGATTTCACTGCTGCTTTTACATAGTCCTTCAAGTCTTTCGCATTCAGTTTTGGGGTTGGCCACTTCCGCTGACGTTATTTCGCCTTCGTTTGACGCGAAGACCGTTCCCCATCCCTTCATGCCACTGTTGCATTTGATCGCCGTCGTCCCTCCAGGCGTACCGGTGTCGGCCAGTCTCAACGAAGCGACCGCCAGTTTAATGGTTTCGCTCCCCTCGGGGAAGGTAGATTCCCAACCTCCAGTCGATTCCGCTTTGGCGCACTGGTTCGACGTATATTTGGTGACTTCTTTGTTTTTGCCTTCCAGACAGACTAACCACCCGGCTGCCGAGGCGTTGCTTGCCGACGCCGCGCCCACGACGAGTGTGCACACAAGGCAGAGCCCCGTGAAGCCCGAGCGCATCATGCCGTATCGGTTCATCTTCATCACTCCTCGATCCCATACGGGATCTATCGGTTTCATGGCCTTTGGAGGCTACGCGCCCAACCCAGAGCGATCCAACGCCAGCCCCGGACTCCAACGGCCAAAGGGTGTTCAGCGCCGCGGAAATGTTTCTGATCCACCGTCGCTGAAAGAGCGAGAGGAACCCGTCTGCCGCGTGCGCGCCCCACCGCGTGCGGGCCTGGGAGAGGTCCTGCAGGCAGGCGAGGATGTGGGCACAGCCCCCCGCTAGGGGTTCGCTGCATAATCCAAGCTGATGGAGCAACAGCGCGAGCGGACCAACCTGCGTCTGGTGTTTGCGGGCCTGCTGCTCGTGATGTTCCTGGCGGCGCTCGACCAGACGATCGTCGCGACGGCGCTGCCGACGATCGTCGGGGACCTCGGCGGCTTGAACCACATCTCGTGGGTCGTCACCGCCTACCTGCTCGCCCAGACGGTCGTCACACCGCTGTACGGCAAGCTCGGAGACCTGTACGGACGCAAGATCGTGCTGCAGGCCGCGCTGCTCATCTTCCTGCTCGGCTCGGCGCTGTGCGGGCAGAGCCGAAGCCTCGACGAGCTGATCGCCTTCCGCGCGCTGCAGGGTCTTGGCGGCGGCGGCCTGATGGTCAGCGCACAGGCGGCGATCGGCGACGTCGTGCCGCCCCGGGAACGGGGCCGCTACACGGGCCTGTTCGGGGCGGTGTTCGGTCTCGCGAGCGTCGCTGGGCCGCTGCTCGGCGGGTTTCTCACGAGCAGCCTGAGCTGGCGGTGGATCTTCTACGTCAACCTGCCTCTCGGGGTGGCCGCCCTGTTCGTGCTCGCCGCCACGCTGCCGGGCGCCTCCGAGCGGGTGCACCACACGATCGACTACCTCGGCACCGCCCTGCTCGGGACGGGGCTGAGCGCGATCGTACTGGCGGCGTCGCTCGGGGGCACCTCCTACGCGTGGGGCTCGGACACGATCGTGGGTCTGTGGATCGCCGGGGCGGTGCTGGTCGGGGCCTTCCTGGTGTGCGAGCGCCACGCCCGCGAGCCCGTGCTGCCGCCGCGGCTGCTGAGCAACCGTGTCTTCGCGGTGACGAGCGCCGTGGGCTTCGTGGTGGGGTTCGCGCTGTTCGGCGCGGTGACCTACCTGCCCTTGTTCCTGCAGGTCGTCAAGGGTGCAAGCCCCACCGGCTCGGGGCTGCAGCTGGTGCCGCTGATGGGCGGCCTGCTCGTCACCTCGATCGCCTCCGGGCAGGTGATCACGCGCACCGGGCGCTACCGGGCGTTCCCGATCGCGGGCACCGCGGTGGTGGCGCTCGGCCTGTACCTGCTCTCGACGATGGACTCCACGTCCAGCGTGGGGGTGATCTTCGTGTTCATGTTCGTGCTCGGCCTGGGGCTGGGGATGGTGATGCAGGTGCTCGTGCTCGCCGTGCAGAACGCCGTCGACTACGCCGACCTCGGCGTGGCCACCTCGGGCGCGACGCTGTTCCGCTCGATCGGCGGCTCGCTCGGCACGGCGACGCTCGGCGCGATCTTCGCCAACCGCCTGCACGCCGAGCTTCAGAGCGTCCTGCCCGCGGGCGCGGCGACGCGTGCGGGCAGCAGCGGGGAGGTCAACCCGAAGCAGATCGCGCGGCTGCCGCCAGAGCTGCACGCGGGCTACCTGCACGCGTTCACGAGCTCGCTGTCCTCCGTCTTCCTCGCCGCGTCGGCCTTCGCCGTGGCGGGGTTCGTGCTGTCGTGGTTCATCCGCGAGCTCCCGCTGCGCGAAACCGTCGCGACCGGCGACCTCGGGGACACCTACGCGACGCCACGGGACGCGGACTCGCTCGCGGAGATCGTCAACAAGCTCGGGCGCCTCGACCGCCGCGAGGGAGCCCGGGAGATCGTGGCGCGCGTGGCGGCCCGGGCCGGCGTGGACCTCAGCCCGGCGGCGTGCTGGCTGCTGGCGCGGCTCTCCGAGGACCGCGCCCCCGCGCTCCCCACGCTCGCCACGCAGTACGAGATCGACCTCGACACGCTCACCGCCGCACGCGGGGAGCTGGAGCGCAAGCGTCTGCTCGGCCCCTCGCCACAGGACCCCTCAGCCGAGGCCCTGACCCGCGACGGTCACGCCACGCTCGAGCGCCTGACCGCGACCGGCGAACAGCGCCTCTCGGACCTGCTCGAAGGCTGGCGACCCGAGGAGCACGAGGAGCTCGCGCGCATGATCGCCACGCTCGCACAGCAGTTCTTCATCGACGCCTCGAGCCTGTGCGCGCCGGTCGAGGCAGCGACCGGGTGACGTGCTCAGCGGCTGCGGTTCCCACCTCACCGAACGACGCCGGCTACTCGATCGACCCGGAGAGCCGCGCGGCTCGCTGGGCGATCTCCTCGCCCGAGAGATCTTCGATGCGCTGACTGAGCATCCACTGCTGCCCATAGGGGTCGCGCAGACGCCCACCGCGCTCACCGTAGAAATGGTCCGCCAGCGGGTAGATCACCTCGGCACCCGCCGCGACCGCGCGCTCCCAGATGGCGTCGACATCCTCCCAGTAGGTTGCGACGATGGCGCTGACGGCTCCACCGAGCGAGCGAGGCGAGCGTGCCGGGGCCGCGTCACCCTCCTCGTCGGTGAGCATCACGACCGAATCGCCGAAACGCAGCTCCGCGTGAATCACTCGGCCGTCGGGCCCGGTGAACCGTTCGCCGATCTCCTCGGCACCGAAGGCGCTGCGGTAGAACTCGATCGCATCGGCGCCGTCGCTCACGACGAGCCGGGGAGTGACCGTGCACAGGTGCTCGGGAATCGGGGCGACGGGCTGCGCGTCAGCCCGCCTGCGGTCCCCCTCGGCCTCGGCCAAGCCGGGCTGCTGATAGATGCCCAGCACATTTCCAGCGGGATCGCGAAACCGCGCGAGCTGCTCGGGGGCATCGGGGTCGACGTGCTGCACGATCTCGCCGCCCGCGGCGAGCACCGCCTCCACCGCCGCGGGGGCATCGGCGACCATGATGTGGATCATCAGGCCGGGCTGCGGCGAGGGCGGACGGTCGAGCACCCATGTGCCGCTCACCTCGTTGACAGTGTCGTCAAAGGCAATCTCGCCATCGCCGCGTCGCCGGAGCCTCCAGCCGAACGCCTGGCTGTAGAAGTCAGCCGAGCGCTCCACGTCGGTGGCGGGAATCTCGATGTAGCAGACCTTGCCGGTGGCGAGTGTCGGTGGGTCCGTGGCGCTCATCGCCGTCCTTTCTGGCGCTCACGCCCGTCGCGTAGCGCCGCGACCACGCGGGCGGGCGCTTCGAGAGCGGGCCAGTGCCCGACGTCCGGGAGCGAGGTGAATGGCGCCGCGGGTAGCCGTGCGCGGATACGCTCGGCCATGTGGGCGCCGGAGATCGGGTCGAGCATTCCCCACACGAAGGCCAGCGGCACGTCGGTCTGCTCAAGCGCGGCCACCCAGCGGTCGGCGTGGAGGGTGCGGTCGTTCATGTAGCGGATCACCCGGTGGATGACCAGCTGACCGTCTTCCCGAGCCGTCGCCCGCCAGATGTCGGCCCCAGCGCTGGCCACGTCGAAGCCCTCGGCGAAGGTTGGCTTCAGCCCCTCGATCCACACCTCCTCGGTGATCTGCGCGCCGATCTGCGGCCCGAGCTCCGGGTCCAGCAGCGCCAGCTGACCGGGCTGGGGACGGTAGACATCTGGGTAGAGCCCGCCGTTGAGCAGGTCCACCTCGATCAAATCGACACCCAGCGCGCCTTCGGCGCGCCGTGCGAGCAACTCCTGCGCGACCGACACGGCATAGTCGTGGGCCACGACGACCGTCGCGGTGACCCGCTCGCGCACCCACACCGCTTCGACGAGGTCGGCCTGCTCATGGATCGAGTAGTCGTGTTCGGCCGGCTTCTGCGAAGCGCCGAACCCAAGAAAGTCGAACAGCACCAGCGAGTTGCGCTCGGCCAGCGCCGGGAGCACCGCGGCCCAGTCATGTGAGGAGCTCGGGAACCCGTGCAGCAGAGTCATCGTCGGGCCGCTGCCGGCCCGCCGCAGGAAGATCTGTCGAGCCATCCCGCCGAGGTCGATGCCCACGCGTTTCCCCGCCGACCACCAAGCGTCGATCCCTTCCACTCGCCGAACTATCGCAGCCCCACGCGCATCCGGCGTGCCGATCTTATTGAAACCGGTTCTCAGCTCAGCTGCTACGGGGCTCCCACTTCACCATCGTTCACTTCACTTCACACCGCGGGTGAATGCACGGTGGCGGCGAGGAAGCGCACCACGTCCTCGGCGTCAGCGGCCAGTGCGGCGGTGTCCTCGCGGCTCAGACGGCCGAAGGGCTCCAGCACGACCTTCCCTGCGGGCATGCGCCACGTGGCGGTGGCGCGGCCGCGGATCAGCGCGAAGGGGCGAAACAGGCCGTTGACGGTGACCACGGTGCGGTGCGTGCCGAGGATCGCCTCGCGCGAGCACCAGCCGAGCAGGACCGGGTCGAAGGCGCCGAGCAGACGCGGCGGCGGCAGTGCTGCCGGCGGCCGGCGGCCAGCCAGGTCGAGGAGCCCGTCCTCGCGCTGTGTCAGCTGGGAGGCGATCGCGCTCAGCCCCGCGCGCACGTCGCGCAGGGGGAGCCCCGACCACTTTGCGAGGTCGCGTTCGTCCGCCGGCCCGTGGCCGAGCAGGTAGCGGCGGGCAAGCTCCGCGAGAGCTCGCTCGCGATCGACCGGGGACGCCTCGCCAAGCCAGTCGCGCACCAGCACGAACGCGTGGTGGCCGGCGACCACCGGCCCGCGCACGATCAGGCCGCGCAGGGAGGAGAGCACCAGCAGGTGGACGGTCGCCTGGCCCTCGGTGCGCACTCCCGCGGCCGCGATCCGCTCGCGCAGTTGCTGGCGCGTCAGCGGGCCCTCCTCGGCCAGTGCGCGCTCGATCGCCTTCACGGCGCGCTCGGCGTCGTCGGGCGGAACGCCCTCCTGGGCCAGCCTGCGCGCGCTGGCCGTGACCATGCGCGGTGCGGTGAGCGCCTGCAGCCACGGGTAGTCCTCGCTGCGCACGAGATGCAGCGTCCCGCGGTTCAGCCACGTGATCACGAGCGTGCGCTGCTCACTCAGGGCACGCTCGACGTCGGCGGCCGACAGGCCCACGGTGCGCGAGCGGATCGCGAGGCGCACGCCGCGTGGATCCTGTCCTTGCACCGCCAGCAGCCGCTCGGCGACGGCCTCCGGATCGCGGGCCGGATCTCCTGCGAGCAGCTGTGCCGTGAGGCGCTCGGCGAGCATCGACGGCAGTATGGCGGTGGCCGTGGCCGCACTCACGACCTCGGTCAACGCCGAAGTACTCGTGGATCAGCTTGTCGCGCATACCGGCGCCTGTCGCCACGGAGTCTCGGGCTCCAGCGTACGCGTGTACTCCGACTCCCCTGACGCCCTGGCCACCCCGACCTCCGCCGTCGCGCGCCGTCGCGACCGCAGAATCGCCGCGCTGCTATCGGGTGCGAATCGGCGAGATGCTGCTGTCACGCACGATCACGAACCGCACCGGCGCTGTCGCACTGCGACCCGCGGCGTTGACGCCCGTGGCGAGCAGCGTGTAGCTACCAGGCGGGAGCTTCGCCAAAAGCGAGAGGTGGCCTTGGAATAGAACGGTGTTCTCGCCCGTGTGGCCGGTGAATGTGAGTGCGCCGCGCACCACGCTGCGCTTGCACGCTCGCCTGTGACTGGGCGGCACAAGACCAGCGGTTTTCGCGGATGGGGACGGCGGGGGTTCGTCTGTGTAGAGCTCGGCGCTGCTCAGCTCGTATCCCGATACGGGACCGACGTTGCCGCCGGTCACGAGCACGCTGCCGTCGGGCAGCAGGGTCGCGGTGTGTTCGTTGCCGGTCAACACCGGACCGGTGAACTCCCACGTGTTCGACACGGGATCGTAGACCTCTGCGCTGCTCGCGCCGCAACAGTCGCCGGACCCTCCGTAACCGAGACAGCCTTTGCCGCCACCACAGTCATACCCGCCGGCGACCAGCACATCACCGTCCGGCATGAGCGTCGCGGTGTCCTGTGCGCGGGGCAGGAGCGTCGGCGCCCGCGCGCTCCAGCGGTTGGCGGCCGGATCGTACGCTTCGGCGCTCCGCAGGCTGTTCAAAGAGTCGTAGATTCCGAGGGCTTCTTCATAGGTCCCTCCGGTCACGAGCACTTCGCCGTCCGACATCAACGTCGCCGTCTGCTGGGTGCGGGCGTGGCTCATCGGAGCGACTTCGCTCCACGTGTCCATCGCCGGGTCGTACTCTTCCACACTCGCGAGCACGGTGTAGATCTTGTCCACTGGAAACGGCGCCGGTTCGCTGTGCGACCCGCCGGTCACGAGCACATCGCCGTCCGGCAGGAGGGTGGCCGTTGCGCCGTAGCGCAACAGCTTGGGCGAGGCCACGCGCGTCCACGTGCTCAACGACGGATCGTAGATCGCCGCACCGGCTTGCTGATCGAACAGTTCGGTGCCGAACACGCCGAGCAGCAGCACCCTCCCATCGGGCAGCGCCGTCAAGCTCAACGGTTCCTCCAATTCCGCCGGCACCGGCGCGGCGGTCCAAGCATTGGTCACCGGATCGTAGAGTTCCGCGGTCCTCACGTATTCACCGACCCTTGGCATTTCCCATCCACCCATCACCAGCACCTCCCCATTGGCCAGCAGCGACGCCACCTGACCGGAGGGTCCGACCAGCATCGGCGCAGCCTGCCCCCACTCGCCCGTAGTCGGGTCGAAGAGCTCGGCGCTCCGCAGACTCACGTGAGAGCCACCCGCAGGGGTGAACCCGTTATAGCCGCCCGCAACAAGCACGTCGCCGTCGGGAAGCAACGTCGCGGTCTGATCGGCACGCGGTTCGTTCATCGATGCAACCGGGAGCCACTGCATCCCTGAGATCGTCGGTCCGCTCAGCGCTTCGCCCGGCGGCGGTTCGTAGACAGCGCGCGCCAAGCTCGTGCGCGCCACGCCTGTCCCACCAGCGTTGCTGGCCTGAACTTCACAGTAGATCCGCCGCCCGACGTCTTCGCTCGTCGGCGTATATGTCGGGGAGGACCCAGATTGCAGCACGATCCCATTTACCGAGTCCACGAACACGTACGTGATCGCCGGCGAGCCGCTCCAAGAGCTCGGTTCGCACGTCATCGGCATACCCACCTTTGCTTCCGCGCCTTCCTTGCCTTCCCCCCGAAAGACGACGCCCTTGCCGCCGCGTGGCGCGATCGGCGGCGCTTCAGACCCTTCTATGAAATCCCTGATCTCAGGCGCGCTCGTGTTCACGAACCCGTTCGTCGCACCCACCTGACAGAACTGGCCCGACACCCCCTCGACCGTGTCAATCACGCCAACCAACACCGGCGGAGAGCCGGCACGTCCGACGCTCACGGCGGGGGTGGTGCCCAGGTACACGCCACCGGCGCAGGTGAACCGCCGACGGTGATCGGGGCGCCGGGGGCGAGTTCGACGAGGTTCACGCGCTCAAGCACCGGGGGACCGGTGGGCGAATCGCCGAACCCGCAGGTCGGCAGCGCCGGGTTGGTCGTGGGCGGTCCCAGGTTCACGGCGACCGACTGCTGGATCCAGGTCAGGTCGCCGCCTTCGAGGGCGATCCCGAGGACGTCGTTGCCGGGTGCGATGTCGATTGTCGCCACGGCCGCGCCGGTAGTGACATCGAGAACCTCGATCTTCGTTCGTGGAGCGGCTGGGACGCTCTCGCCCGCGTTTTCAATGGGGACGTCGGTACCGGTGAGGAAGGCCAAGCGGCCGTCCGAGAGCGCCGCGGCAGGCCGGACGGGGACCGACTGGCCGGAGAACGGTTCAATCGCCCGGATGCCGGGTTCAAACGCTTTGCCGCCGGCGGGAATCTCCACACCGCTCGCCGCTATCCAGCCCGGCGGGGGAGTCCGGGCAAGGGCCGTGGCCAGAACGTTTCCAGCCTTGTCAACCTGTACGTCCGGGGTGATCTGCCAGCCCTGAGTACCGCCTGCGCGCTCCGTGAGAGCCTTTGCGTGCGGACGAAGGACGGTCACGGTCGTCACGCCCGTGTCGATCGAGTCCAAGAGCGCGACGGTGGCGCCAGCGAGCGCGACCGCGAGCGGGCGGCGCGAGAGCCGGCGCACGAATCCGGTGCGGTGCCCGTTCAACCCGAACATCACCATCCTCGTCGCGGCGCCACGATCCCGTCGGCCGACCCGACAGTCCGGGCTGACCACGGCGAGGAGCCGGGGGCCGCTAACGGCGAACAGCGCGCGTGCGGTGGGGAAGCCTTCAGCCGCAGACGGGGACTTCGCCGCAGCGAGCGGCAGACAGCCATGCGGCAGGCTCACCGGCGCGAGCGTCCCGTCCACCCGGCCGGCCGACAGCGCGCGGCCGGTGTCGAGCGCGACCCAGCCGCCGCCGGCCGAGACCTCCGGGAGCGCGCCGCCGCTCAGCAGCGAGCGCGGCGCTCCGCCCGGCAACAGCGCCTGGAGGCCTGTTGTGTCCTGCCACACCAGCGTGCCGCCGCTCAACAGCGGGCCGGCGATGAACGCGGGAAGCGCAAGCGGGGCCGCAGCGACAGCAGCGGGAGCGACCGCGAGGAATGCAACGACTGCCAGGAAACCGGCAACCGATATGGCAAGGACACTCGACCTCAGCCGACCGGCGGAACGCATGTCCCGACCATAGCGAGAACGCCATCTTCCGGTCTTACGAGCCGGCGCTCGAGTACACCCCGACCCAAGCAAAGAGGCTCGTCGTGGCACCCATGGTGCGCAGCATGTTCGGGTGCGTTTCAGGGTCAGCAATTGGCCCGCCCCACCAACTCGAGAGCCAGGGCCCGTGCCCCTTGCCGGCGTTCGTGGCCGCAGCCGTCGCGTTGACCTCCGCGAGCGTCAACCAGTAGGGCTCGCCCGTTGCCTGCCCGTAGGCCATCATCCACTGCATAAAGATCGCGTCGTACTCAGGCCCGTAGTTGTATTCGTAGCCATATTCGTCAACGTGCTGCTCGGCGAGCGTGGCCGCCACTCGTCCCGCCTGAACGCAGTAGCCTTCTCCCTCCCCGTCCTGACACAGTAGGTACTGCGCGTAGATCAGGGGAGCCTGCACGTAGTCGCTCACCGATTCCGGATGGTTGGGCATCTCGAGGTAGAGCTGGCGTTCGTCGTGGTTGTCGTTGGCGTTTGCCCAGTTGACATACATCTTCACGTCTTCCAGCTGCCAGCGTTCGTGGTCTTCGCTGTAGAGCAGAATGCCCAAAAGACTGTCGGACGCGAGAGCGGGTCCTGAGTGGTAGGGATGGCTGGTATTCCACCACATTCCCCCGCCGTCCTTGTCCCAGCCGCGGGCGGCGATGAAGTGAAACGCGCGCTGGGCGTCAAAGAGCCAACGGCGCTCGTGGGTGGCCTTGTAGGCGTTGAAGAACGCAAGCCCCTCCCAGCCGTTGTCGTCGAAGAACGCCTGAACATTTCCTGCACGGTCTCCCGGGTAAGGGGCGTAGCCGCCAAGCGCACCGTCCCAGTAGCGCTCGTTCGCACGCGCGAAACGGTCTACGAGCGCTCGGTGCGCCGATGAGGGCGAGGCCATCTCGAGCGCGTCAGCGGTCTCGAATAGCGGCACCTCACCCCAAATAGTGACAAGTGGATAGGGCCCATGGGTGCAGCGGAGGTATTCGCAGTACCAGGCGCCATGGCGCCAGTGCGAAGCCTGACTAACCCCAGCTTCGGCGAGCTGCTGGTAGGCGAGCAAACGCGGAGGCGGAAGTTCGACAGACGGTTGGCGCCACGGGGTGAGCGGCTGGAAGCCCCCAAGCCCGGTGTCGCTCGCGAGTGCCACTGACGCCACAGGCGCAGCCGCCGAAGACGCACGTCCGGCGCTCCCGTTCGCTCCCGCCGCCAGCGCCCCGCAGGCAAACGTTAGCCCGGCCACGGCGAACGTCACGGCAGCTGCCGTGAAGATCCCACAGGCCGACTTGTGTACTGGCGGCTTACTCACCGTCTACCTCCCGACTCCCCCTGTTGGGAGTCATGACGCCTTGGCCAAGTGACGCAGCCTACCAGTGCGGTCAAACTACGGAGCACTGGGCTATAGCGGCGGGACCACGTTGTTGACCTGCGGTCCATGGTACAGGTGGTCCCTGATCCTGGTCCCCCGATAGAAGACTAGACAAACCCCTATATGCCCCAAAAGAAAGACCAGTGGAAGACGCATGTGGGGCCTATGGGGTCTTCTATGAGAGGACACAGGTGGGAATGTGGGGCCCTACGCGATGGTTCCAGGGGCGCTTGCTTGCTGCGTCAGTAGTCTGCAAGCGTGATCGCCATGTTGTCCTGCAGCGTGTGCGCCGCCGCGAGTTCGAGGCCGTCCGTGAAGAACGCGAACGTCAGCTCGTCCCCGCCGGTCGCCGTGCAGTAGCCCACCAGGTTTGAGACCCCGGTGAGGGTTCCCGTCTTGCCCTCGCAGCGGCCCTCCGCGGCGGTGCCTCGCATCCGTTCGGACAGCGTCCCCGTGCGCCCCGCCACGGCTAGGTCCCCGCGCAAGACCGTCCCCAGCGGGGTGTGCGCGAGCTCGTCAAGCAGGGTCACCACTTCGTAGGGGGACGTCTGGTCTTCGGTCGAGAGCCCCGAGCCGTCGACCACCTGCGGGCGCAGGCCGAGCTCGGCGATCGTTTCGCGCACCACGTGGGCCCCCGCCGCGGTGGTGCCCGCGCCCCCGAAGCGCGCCCCCAGGCCCTTTAGCAGCGTCTCCGCGAAGAAGTTGTCCGACGGCGGCAGCGTCAGGCTGAGCAGCTGCGCGATCGTCGGGGAGCGCACCGCCGCGAGCCGCACCGCTCCCGCCGGGGTTGTGGCCGCGCCGCCTCCCCTCGGCACCGCGATGCCCTCAGCCCGTAGTGCCGCTCGCAGCTGTCGCGCCGCGTACGCCGCCGGCGCGTGCGGGCCTGTTTCCGAGCCCGTTTCCCCGCGGTTGAACGCGAGTGCGCTCAGGGTCCCTTCCAGGAAGGGGTCCCACGCGTAGCCGCTCGAGGGCTCTCCGCGCAGGGAGTCGAAGTAGGACTCGTCCCCCTCCACGGTCCCCGTGACGCGGTGGATGCCGTCCGTGTGCGCCAGCTGTTCGGCGAGCGTCGAGACGGACGTGCCCACGCCTCCGTAGTGGCTGCGGATGAACAACTCCGTCCCGAACGTCGGGTCGCCCCCGCCGTGCAGATACAGGTTGCCCTCCCACACGCCCCCCGCGGCGAGGTGGCCGGTGCCGAGCACCGTCGTTTCAAGCTGCGCCGTCGGCCCCCACCGCTCTAATGCGGTGGTCGCGGTGTAGAGCTTCTCCACCGACGCCGGCGCCCGCCGGTCCTGCGCGCGCTCGGAGAACAGCGTCTGCCCGCTGGTCATGTCGTACACGTAGCCACCCGACAGCCCCCCCGCGAGCCCCAGCTCGTGCGCCAGGTGCCCCTGCAGCGCCGCCGTGGCGTCCGTCGCGGCACGGGTGGCGCGCGGGGAGGGGTGCGGCTGCGCGGCGGCCCTCGCGCGATCGGCCGCCAGAGAATCGAGGAGGCTATCGGGCGCCGGGGCGCGCAGGAGGCGAACGGTTGCTGAGGCGGTCGTGCCTGGGGCGAGCCCCCACACGGCGAAGAGCGCGCAGAGCACGATCGGGAGCGGTGCAAGCAGGCGCCGGGGCACGCAGCTCTACAATAAAGCGTGGTATGGGGCGCGTTGTCAACTTGCAGGAGAAGTCTCGCCGCCGCAAGCCGTCCAAGACCGCGCTCGTGCTCGGCGGCGGCGGTTTCACTGGAGGGGTGTACGAGATCGGGGCGCTGCGCGCGCTCGACCTGCTCGCGGTGAACTCCACCGTCAACGACTTCGACGTCTACGTGGGGACCTCCGCGGGGGCGTTCATCGCGGCGCTCTGCGCCAACGGCGTGACCCCCGAGGAGATGATGCGCGTGGCGGCCTCCGAGGAGCCCCAGCCATTCCGTGACATCGACCTCGGCGATCTCCTGCGTCTCAACCTCCCCGAGCTCGCGCGCCGCGGCGTGCAGCTGCCGTGGCACCTAGCCGGGATCGCTCGCCGGTTGATCGCCCACCCGCGGCAGGTGTCCGTGCTGGACCTCGTGCTGGAGCTCGCCCAGGCGCTGCCCTCCGGGCTGTACACCGGCACCGGCATCGAGGGCTACCTGCGCCGGGTCCTCGGCGAGCCCGGCCGCACCGACGACTTCCGCGAGCTGGCGCGAGGCAGAGAGCTGTACATCACCGCCACCGACCTCGACACCTGCGAGCGGGTGGTGTTCGGTGCGGAGGGATTAGACCACGTTCCCATCTCCACCGCCGTGCGCGCCTCGGGGGCGCTGCCGATGGTCTACGCACCCGTGCGACTCGACGGCCGCGAGCTCGTGGACGGTGGCATCACGTCCACCACCAACCTCGACCTCGCGGTCGAGGCGGGGGCCGAGCTCGTGGTTGTGATCAACCCCGTGGTGCCGTTCGTCAACGACTTCGCCACCGACGTGCGCACGCTGCGCGGGCGCCGCCCCCGGCGCGTCTCGGACATGGGCTTCCCCCAGATCGGCTACCAGGCATTCAAGCTGCTCGCCCACCAGCGGCTGCATGAGCTCGCCCACAGCTGGGAGGAGCGCTACCCCGGGGTGGACATTGTGCTGCTCGAGCCCGCCCCCACCGACGAGCTCATGTTCCAGACCTCGATCATGAACTTCGCCTCGCGCATCGCCATCGCCCGCCACGGCTTCCAGACGGTCGCTTCCCACCTCGCAGGCGAATACGAACGCTACCGCCTCATCTCCGAGCGCCACGGGCTCGAGATCTCCCCCGAGCGGCTGCGCACGGTGGTCGAGCACTTCGAGGCCGCCGAGCCCGACCACGACGTGTCCGCGTGGCGGCGCATCCTCGGGGAGACCACCGGGGCGCTGCTGCGTCAGTCCGAGTCCGCGGGCACCTGAGGCCTTCCCGCTAGGCCCGGGGCTGCGCCCCGGTTTGGGTGCGACCGGCGAGCGCGGCCCGGGTTCTAAACAGCGTCTGGCTCGGCCTCGCGCTCGGGCTGCGAGTTGCCCTCAGGCGCGGGCTGCGAGTCAGCCTCGGCCTCGGGCTCGGCCTCGGGCTGCGCGAGGGTGCCGTCGATCGCCGTGAGCAGACGGTCCGAGGCGGCGGGGTTGCGCAGGCTGATGCGCACGTGCCGTGGCTCGCCCAGAGCGTCTCCCGCCGCGACCAGCACGCCCGCGCGCGCGAGCCGCGCGGCGAGCTCGCCCCCGTCGAGGGTGGGGTGGGCCGCCCACAGGAAGTTGGCCTGGCTGTCGGCCACCTCGAAGCCGCGCCGGCGCAGGGCGGCGGTGAGGCGGATGCGCTCCACCGCGACTGCGTGCACATGCTTGTCCAGCAGCCCCTGGGCGGTGCGCAGCGCCTCCAGCGCCCCCGCCTGCGAGAGCTCGTTGACCCCGAGGTCCGGTGCCAGCTCGGCTAGCAGCTCCTCCGAGCCGGGACCTCCAACGGCGTAGCCGATCCGCAGCCCGGCCATGCCCCACGCCTTGGAGAAGCTGCGGAACACGAGCAGGCGCGGGTACTCCTCCAACAGCTTGATCGAGGCGTCCACGGGCTGGGCGTCGGCGAACTCGACGAGCGCCTCGTCGAGCAGCATCGCCACGCCGTCGGGGAGGCCGTCGAGCAGCCGTCGGAGCTCCGCGACCCCGAACAGCTCGCCGGTGGGGTCGTTGGGGCTGGCCACCGCCACCACCCGCGTGTCGTGTGTGGCCACCGCCTCGAGCAGGGCGTCCACCCCGCCGCTCACCGGCACCGCCTGTCCGTGCGCCCGGCGGGCCATGATCGGGAACAGGGGGTAGGAGGGCCACGTGGTGATGAGCTCCTGGCCGGGCTCGATCAGGGCGCGCGTGGCCGCGCTCAGTAGCTCGGCGGCCCCGTTGCCGAGGATCAGGCGGGGCGGATCGACCCCATGGCGCTCGGCGAGCGCGTCGCGCAGCTCGGAGCCCCGCAGGTGCGGGTAGAGCTGCAGGCCGCGCCGCGCGATGTACGTGATCGAGTTGGCGATGTTCGGGTGGGGCAGTTCGGGCCACGTGGTCTGCGAGAGGTCGATCGTCCGCACGCGCGTGAGCGCTTTGCGCCGGCGCTCCGCTGCCTCCTCGCGCAGCTCGCCGTTGACCTCCTCCTCGGAGAGGCCCTCGAACTGGCGGTAGTAGTCGAGCAGGCCCATGTCTGTGCGAGGGCCTGCTGCTTACGCGCCCGAGGCGCCGCCGGAGAATTCGCCTCCGGGCCCGTGGATCAGCACGAACCAGATCGCGAACAGCCCCGCGCAGACGGCGGCGGTGATCGCGAAGATGCGGCCCAGGGCTCCCCCGCGCTGGTCGTGGCCGGCGGCGCGTCGCACGAGGATCCACCCCTCGTCGAGGCTACGCATCAGCTTCAGCGCCCCGAAGAGCAGCACGAACAGCGCCACGAACGCGACCAGGATGCCGAAGCTGACGGAGCCCGAGAGGTAGTTGACCTGCGAGCCGAGCCACAGGCACGCGATCGGGATCGGACCCCAGCAGAGCAGGCTGAGCACGATCATGGCCGCCAGCATCGCCCCGGCGAGGTACCCGTCGATTCGCTGCCGCGCGGCGCTGCCGCGCTCGGGCAGCCTGCGGAAGTGGGTCGGCGCGGTACCTGGTCGCCTGCCGACGAAGAGCCCGCCGTTATCAGATGGATCGCTGCGCATGGTTGTTGGTCGCCGCTCTCGGAGGCCGGGTCTCCCCTCTCTCACCGGGCCGGTACGGACGGCGACTCAACCTCCTTGTCTAAAGCTAGCGTGTTTTGGCGCGTTCCTGGACCTGCTCGCCTGGACCCGGGGCTCGCCCGCCTCACGGTGATCCTACCGCTCCGCATACAGCGCGTCGAGAAGGGCGGCGTACTTCTCTGCGACCACCGCCCGCTTGACCTTCAGCGTCGGCGTCAGCTCGCCGCCGGCCTGCGAGAGGTCACAGTCGAGGATCGCGAACTTCTTGACCTGCTCCACCTGGGCGTAGCGGGCGTTGACGCGGTCCACCTCCCCGCCGATCAGCTTGCGGATCGCGGGCTCGTGCGCGAGCGCGGCGGGCTCCTCGGGGAGGCCGTGCTCGCGGGCGTAGCCGGCGACCTCCTCCTCGTCGAGGGTGATCAGCACCACCGGGTAGGGGCGCCGGTCGCCGTGCATCACCGCCTGGGAGATCCACCGGCACTGCTTGAGGTCGTTCTCGATGTTTGCCGGTGTGAGGTTCTTGCCGCCCGCGGTGATGATGATGTCCTTCTTGCGCCCCGTGATCGACAGGTAGCCGTCGGCGTCGAGCGAGCCGAGGTCGCCGGTGTGCAGCCAACCGTCCTCGACCGCGCCGAAGCTTGCGTCGGCGTTGTGGTGGTAGCCCCCGAAGATGTTGGCGCCCTTGATCAGGATCTCTCCGTCCTCGGCGATCCGCAGCTGCACGCCGGGCAGCGCGCGGCCGACGGTGCCGAAGCGGTGGTCCTCGATCGTGGAGACCGTGGCGATCGTGGAGGTCTCGGTCATCCCGTAGCCCTCCAGCACGGGGACGCCGCAGGCCCAGAAGAACTCCAGGATCTCCGGCGCGATCGGGGCGGCGCCCGTGGCGGCCTGGCGCACGTGTCCGCCGAAGATCGAGCGCACGTTTTTGAACAGCCCCTCCTCGGCCTCCTCGAAGGGCCCGCGCAGCTCCTCGGGGATCGGTTCCTCGCGGGCCTGCAGGTCGCGCACCTGCGCGCCGAGGGCGAGCGCGGCCTCGGTCTTGGCGCGTTCCTCGGGCGGCTGCGCCTCGATCGCCCCATGCGCGAGCGTGTAGATCTTCTCGAAGATTCGCGGTACCGAGGGCAGGAAGGTCGGCTGCACCTCCTGGAGCTCGCCGACGATCTGCTTGATGTCCCCGCCCCAGTAGGCGATCGTAGAGCCTCGGTCGAACGCCCCCAGCTGGATCAGCAGCGCGAACGCGTGCGCGAGGGGGAGGAACAGGTAGGAGACCTCGTCGTCGCGGATCTGCCCCACCACGCGCACCATGTCGACCGTGTCGCGGTAGTTGCCGTGCGAGAGCACGCACCCCTTGGGGGGGCCGGTGGTGCCGGAGGTGTAGATGAACGTGTAGGGGTCCTCAGGGCGCAGTGCGGCGCGGCGGCGCTCGAGCTCCTTCGGCCCCTCGCGGTCAGCCCGCGCGTGCCCGCGCGCGCACACCTCCGCGAGCGGGATCGCCTCGATCGAAGACCCGCTGACCTTGCCCGCGCCATTGGCGGCAGCGCCGGTGGCCTCGCCCGCGCCACTGGGGGCTGCAGAGAGGGACTCGCCCGCCTCGCCGCGCGCGGCGGCGCCGGCCGCACGGCTTGTCTCGCCGTCCTCAGCGAGGAGCGGGTCAATCACGATCACCATGCGCAACTCCGGCAGCTGCTCGCGCACCGCGGCGACCTTCGCGAGCTGCTCAGCGTTCTCGCACACGATCGCGCACGCGCCCGAGTCGGAGACCACCCAGTGGCACTCCTCGGGGGAGTTGGTCGGGTAGATCGGCACAACGACAGCCCCGGTGGCGGTGATAGCCATGTCCACGTAGGACCACTCTGGGCGGGTACTCGCGAGGATGCACACCCGCTCCCCCGGCTCGACGCCGAGGTCGACGAGGCCGAGCGCGATCTCCTGCACGATCTCCCCGAACTGGGCGTAGGTGACGTCCTGCCAGGCGCCGGTCTGCTTGTGTCGCACCGCAACCTTGTCCGGAAACGCAGCAGTGGCGTCGGGGATCAGATCGGCGATCGTGCGCGAGGTCGTAGCCTGCGCGGAGGTCGCACCCGGGACCTGTGCCGGGGTCGAGCCGGCGGTCTGCTCTGCGGTACTTGTCTGCATGACTCTCTTCTCCTCCGGTGGGGCTGGCGAACCTTCCACCAACAGAGGATATGGCTTCGGCGCGGCAATTAGTCGCGGGAGATCTTCCCCCCGTGGCAGACGCTGGCCGAAACGGGGATGCTGGTCGAAGGTGCCTGGGGGGCGTTGGCGGCCACGACTGGGGGGCGGTGTCCGAGAGGCGCGGGGTTCGGGGACGCTCCCGACGACTCCGCGGCCGAGTGGTTTGACGCCGATCATCGATCTACCTGCTTCCGTGACTCGTCCATCTCGCGATACCTTCTTCAGTCTCTCCCACGCTAAAATCTACTCAAGTAGGAAAAGATACCAAAGTAGGAAGATGGCTGTTAGCCCGACGAAACAGTTGGCCCCACGCGCCCGCGCCGCGCACCTTGGCCCCGAACGCCGGCGACCGTTGATCCTGGATGTGGCGTTCAGGCTCTTCTTGGAGCAGGGCTACAAGGGGACCTCGATGGATGCGATCGCCCACGCCGCGGGTGTGACGAAGCCGGTGATCTACGCCTGCTTTGGCAGCAAGGCGGAGCTCTTCGGGGCCCTGCTGGACCGCGAGGAGCAGCGCATGTTTGCGCAGTTCGGTGCCGCGCTTGCGACGGGCGCAGGACTTGAAGATCTGCAGGCCATGCTCACCGCGGGGTTCACCGCGATGCTCCAGGCTGTCAGCGATACGCCGGAGACCTACAGGATCGCTCTGCTCGGCGAGGGCGATGCCAACGAGTTGATCGACGCACGTCTCCGGCGCGGACGAGAGCAGCTGGTCGCTCAGCTCACCGAGGCGGCTCGCAACTGGTTGGCAGGGGGAATCCCCGAGCAGCGTCTCGATGGGACCGCCCAGTTCGTCGGGCACACGCTCGCTGGCATCGGGGACGCGGGCTTGCGGATGATGCTCGCAACGCCGGATCGGTGGACTCCCCAGACCCTTGGCCGGGCGCTGGGACGGTTCACCACAGCCGGGTTCGCGGTGTTCGCGGAGCGTTGACGCCCCAGATGTCGCCCGCCGGCGGGGGCCGCAGCGCGCGCTGCGATGCAGCCAAGGCGCACTGGTGTGGGCCGGAGGCGTGCTCGCGACGTGGCCGAGGCGCGCTGGGGTGGGGCCGAGGCGCGCTTGTGACAGGCCGGTGTCAGCTCTTCAGCGCGGCGGGGCGCTGGGCGGGCGAGGCACCCTGGCGGAGGTTGGCGAGGAAGAGGCTCTTGTCGATGCGGCCCTTGAAGATCGGGACCCCCAGCTCCATGCACTTCGAGAGGACCTCTCTGCGCCCCAGTCCGGACTCGCGGGCAAGCTCGGTGGGCGTCAGGTGGTTGGCCATCGGGAATCTCCTCGTGTAGGGGTGAGTGCCTGTGCGTACATATACCGCGGGCGGCAGACGATGGCAACCGCTGGCTTCCGCAAGGTGCGGTCTTTCTGGGCCCCCTTCGGGCTTGAGCCCTTCGTGTCCCATATGGTCTGCGAGGGGTGGGGTTGACCGCAACCTGGAGTGTGTGCTGCGAGGAGGCTGGCGCGTGGAGCGGGCTCCGCCCGGAGTGGCGCCGCGTGGAGCGGGTCAGCTTGCGGGTGGTCTGCCGCCCCAGCTCCTACACGGGGTTGGGGACGTCCAGGAACACGTGGCGCACGCCGAAGCGCTCGGCGAGCCGCTCGCCGAGGCGCCTAACCCCGAGCGTCTCGGTGGCATAGTGCCCGGCGGCGATGAAGTGCACGCCCGCCTCCCGCGCCTGCGCCATCACGCGCTCGGTGGGCTCTCCGGTGAGGAACGCGTCCGCCCCCGCGGCGACCGCATCCGCGAGGTGGTCGGCGCCGGCGCCGGAGACGATCCCCAGGCGTCGCACCGTTGGGGGCCCGCACTCGAAGGCGAGCGGCTCACGCGCGGTGAGCTCCCGCACGCGGGCCAGCAGCTCAGGCGCGGGCAGCCCCTCCCCGGGGAACTGCGCCAGGCACCCGATCGGCTGACCACGGTAGGGCGCGAACGGCGCGAGCTCCTGTGCGCCGAGGCCGCGGGCGATCAGCGCGTTGTTCCCGACTTCCGGGTGCGCGTCGAGCGGGAGGTGGTAGGTCAGCAGCGACATGTCCGCCGCGAACAGGGCCTTCAGCCGCCGCGCCAGGGCCGTGTCGATCGGCCCCGGCCCGCTCCCCCAGAAGATCCCATGGTGGGCCACCACCAGCTCCGCGCCCTCTTCGCGAGCGCGTTCGAACAGCTCCAGGTGCGCGCTCACTCCGGTGGCCACCGTGGTCACCTCCTCGCGCCCCGGGACCTGCAGCCCGTTGGGGCAATAGTCTTCGAAGCGCTCGGGCTGTAGCAGATGGTCCAGCTCATCGACGATCTCGGCGAGTTGGGCGGGCACCCGGCGAGGATAGTCGCCCGGGGCGGTCCCGGCGCAGGGCGGTGGCGGCCTCATCGCGGGTCAGAGTGGCCTCGCGACGGGCTGAATGGCCACGCGCGGTGGGACGGATCGCTCCATGTGAGATACTGAAGCCTGCGTCGGGGCGTGGCGCAGCCTGGTAGCGCGCACCGTTCGGGTCGGTGAGGTCCCGAGTTCGAATCTCGGCGCCCCGATATTTTGTCTGCGAGGGCGGGCGAACGGCGGCGAAGATCCGCGCAAATTGCAACGTTGGCGTTGCTCGGTTCGCTTATGTGCGGTGCGCGGCTATTCGATTGTCTCGGTGGCCGCAAAGCGGCCGCAGCGGGCACCCCACCGGCCGCAAGCCGGCCGCAGGCATCGAGACCGTCAGGGAGTCGTGGAGGAGAGTGTCAGCTCCGCGGATCGCTTGAGTGGAGGGAGGAGGTCACGCGACAGCGTAACTTTCGGCACAATGCCATCCCGATCGCGCGGCATATTCCAACGGGAACGCGGGTCTCGCAGTACTACAAGCTTGGCCTGCAGCAGCCATCCTTGGAGTTTCTCGACGTGGCGCCGGAGGACGACACGCGGCTCTTCGTCGACCCAAGGGCCTTTCTCGCGCTTCGTACGGAGTGGGCAGACGAATGTGTCGAACTCATCCGGGACTTCTTTGATGAGGGCGACCGTGATCAAGACGGGCCCTCGCAAAGGACAGCAGCGAATAACGCTCAAGGACGTGGAGAAATACTATAAGAAAAAATACGGTGGGAAAAAGCCTTTCGTGGTTGGCGCCACACGGGAGTTTCCTGAGATCTTGCAGGTGTACAAGGCCAAAAAGGAAAATCGCTTTCGGCCGCCGGGTCGATGGATTTCCTAGCCGAGAAGGTTGGCCTTCCCGAGCCAAAATGGGGCTCGGCTGCTGAAAAGCGTCGTGGAGCTACCGCCACGCCACCAAATATCACCGGGCAATTGAGGCCTTGCTCACCCCACTCTTCCAACCTGCGTTGGTTGATCCCATGATCGAGAACGAGATCGAGAGCGGCAAGATGCGCGTCGACCTTCGGTATCTCCATGCAGCCATTATCGCGGGCGACCGGTGGGGCGGACGTCGCCGCGCGGAGCGGCGACGAATGCTCGTGCGGATCTGCCCGCTCATACGCGGTAGCTAGATGGTCTGGGCAGAACATACGCCGGTGCTGACGGCAGCAGGCTGCAGCTCGACTGGATCCAGGTTCCGCGGGTCAGCACATGCCGGAGATGCGAGCTTGTCTGACAGTTGGGTGCTGCCGTGGCTACAGCAGACGCTTGTCTGTTTACACCTGGTAGTTGCTGTCGCAGGCTACCTGTGTGGCGGGGGCAGCAGCAGATACGCGTGATGCGCGCACGCTTTTGGCGGACCTAGTTGGATGCCCCCTCCAGACAATCTCGGGCCAGTCGAACGAGATCCTCGAGCTCCGAGACCTGGACGTCGTTGTCGCGACAGATCGTTCACCGGCAGGTACGCCGGTACCGATGGCTTGGGTACAGCAGGCGCTCGACTCGCTGCGAGCGGTTGGTGGGCGCGGCGGTTTGTACTGGCCCCGGCGCGGCGGTGGGAATTCCAGCCAACGTCGCAACGGATGGAAGACGGGATGCTAGTATCCCGCGCCGTTAATTCGTTTTAGAAGTCGTGAGATGGACTCTAGGATCTGCTCGGCGGTCTTGGTCCAGATGAATGGTTTGGGGTTTTCGTTCCATGCGGCTACCCATTCGCGGATGTCTTTCTCCAGCGCGTGGACTGAGCGGTGGTCGGAGCGCCGTAGGAGATCGTCGGTGAGATAAGCGAACCATCGCTCGACTTGGTTGATCCAGCTGGAGTACGTCGGGGTGTAGTGCATGTGAAACCGTGGGTGAGTATCGAGCCAGCGTTGGATCGCGGGGCTCTTGTGCGTGCCGTAGTTGTCGCAGACGAGGTGCACATCAAGGTGCTCGGGGATCTGGCTGTCGATCTTGACCAGGAACTTCTTGAACTCGATCGTGCGGTGGCGGCGGTGCGTTGAGCTGATCACGGTCCCGTCAGCCGTGTTAAACGCCGCGAACAGGCTGGTCGTGCCGTGGCGCAGATAGTCGTGAGTGCGCTTCTCCGGCATGCCGGGCATCATCGGAAACGCCGGCTGGGAGCGCGCGAGCGCTTGTACCTGGCTCTTCTCATCCACCGAGAGCACCACCGCGGCTTCAGGCGGATTCAGGTACAAGCCACAGATGTCATAGACCTTCTCCACAAACAGCGGGTCGTTGGAGAGCTTGAAGGTATCGGCACGGTGGGGCTTGAGATCAAACGCCCGCCAGATCCGCCCGATCGTTGACGCCGACAGGCCTGAGCGCTCAGCCATCTTCGTGCGTGACCAGTGCGTCGCATTCTCTGGCGTGGACTCCAAGGTCGCAACGACTACATCCTCGACCTGCTCAGCGGTAATCGTGGCCGGACGCCCCGGCCGGGGATCATCCGAGAGCCCATCCAACCGCAGCTCACAAAACCGCCTACGCCACTTCCCGACCGTCGGCGTGGACACCCCACACGCCGCCGCCACATCCTTGTTCGAGTACCCCTCCGCGCACCGCAAAACGATCCGGGAGCGCAACGCCAACGCCTGCGAAGACTTCCGTCGCCGCTCCCACCGAACCAACTGATCCCGCTCAGCGTCAGCCAACTCCAACACCTGCTTGGGCCGTCCAGTTCTTGACATACCACAGCATACCACACTTAACCAAGGAACTTACGACGCGGGACACTAGGGGCCAGACCATCGGAGGGGCCGCGACGCTGGCGGAGAGACCGACGCTGGTCAGTGGACTGTGCAAAGCGTCCGTCGTCGCGAAGGCCGAGTCCGTAGGACGAGGCCTGAGTGGCGATGGACGCTTTAACCGCTTCGACCGCACCCCCGGCCAAGGCCGGTGCCGCCTCCGCGTAGCACTCGGGGCGACGAGTCCGTCGATCTTCTCGGCTCGCTCCTTTGCCGGGCGTGGCCTTGTCAGCCGACTGCGAGCTCGGTGGTGAACAGGTCAGCGGGCCGGCGCCAGCCGAGGGTCCTGCGCGGCCGCTGGTTGACC
The DNA here is from genome assembly GCA_963706545.1 of uncultured Solirubrobacterales bacterium. Classification (GTDB taxonomy): domain Bacteria; phylum Actinomycetota; class Thermoleophilia; order Solirubrobacterales; family Solirubrobacteraceae; genus Palsa-744. The sequence continues at coordinate 2,183,782 of OY970161.1, read as the reverse complement.
TCGGTGGCGATCCGTGCGAGCTCCTCGACGCCGTGCATGGCGAGATCGGTGCCCTTGGGGAAGTAGTCGCGCAGCAACCCGTTCATGTTCTCGTTGCTGCCGCGCTGCCACGGTGAGTGTGCGTCGCAGAAGAACACGCCGGTGCCGATCGCGGAGGTGATCTGCTGGTGCATCGCCAGCTCCTTGCCTTGATCCCAGGTCAACGTCCGTCTCAGCCCGGCAGGCAGGCTCTCCAACGCCTGCGTGATCGCATCACGGACCCCGTCGGTCGTCGCGATCCCATCCGGGAATGGCAGCAGGATCAGAAACCGCGTGGTGCGCTCCACGAGCGTTCCGATCGCCGAGCGGTTCCCGGCGCCCATGATCAGATCGCCCTCCCAATGCCCAGGTTGGACACGGTCCTCCGCCACGGCTGGCCGCTCGTCGATCATCCGCATCGCGGTCAGCCTGCCGCGCCGCTGCAGCCCTTGTAGACGTCGCCTGCGGCGCCGCCGACGCGCCGGCCGGGTGATAGCCACCGCAGCGTCGTAGATCGCCTGGTAGATCGACTCCTTGCACAGCCAGCGCAACGGCTGGCCTTCGAACAGCACGCGAAGCTCATGCGCGACCTGCTCGGGGCTCCAGCGCTTCGCCAACAGCCGTTGGACCGTATCGGCCAGCACGCCGTCGCCGGCGATCCGCCGCGTACGCGGCCTGGCAGCCCGCAGCCTCGCGGCCTGCTCAGCGTGATGCGGCCGGTAGCGCCCGTCCGGGTCGCTGTTGCGAGCGATCTCACGGCTGATCGTCAACGGCGCACGGCCGAGCTCCACGGCGACCCCGCGTACCGTTGTGCCTGCCGCCAGCAGGTCAGCGATCCGGATCCGTTCCTGCTCTGAGAGATACCGCGGACTCCGCGGCCTTGATTCGGTGATTTTCACCGGCGGATAGATGACAAGCGCCCCGGCGGAATTCCGGACCCGCCGGCCGTATCGCCACCGGTTGCCCGTCTTGCGGTCGATCCCAACCAGCCGACACGCCTCGCTGTTGTTCACGCCCTGCGCGATCAGCTGCACATACCGCTGCTGCTTCTCCGCCTGAACCCCGCCCGCTCGCCGTCGTCTGTCCCGCATCGCAACCTCCAAAACCGCGTTGGTGTTGCAACGTCAGCTGGCATCCGCCCCGCCGCAGCGGGGCCAGATCAGACCGCCGTTCCCAGTTGGCGAACTCCGCGTCGATGTACCAACTGTTGGTCACCGCAGCGCGTTCATCGGCGCAGTTCTCCAGACGCTACCCGGAGCTCGGGTCGAGCAGGCGCCGCAAAGAATCATCCTTGACGGCCATCGCCCGGACACCCCACGTGGCCTCGAGCTTGTCCGGCGAGAGCGACTGTGGTCGGCGATCTCGGGAACGGACGGTACGGCTGTAGCTGCGGCAGGAGAGCTGAGGAAGCTTGGGATCTACGGAGGCGCTGGCGCATCTGGGTTGATAAGGCCACAACCTCGTCAGTGAGTCCGAACGGCCAGGGCATCGCGGTTGCGGTCCTGCACACCGGCCGGCACTACCCAGACGACCTGAGCGAAGACGGGATGCTCTACCACTACCCGCGCACAAACCGGCCCGCGGGCCGGGATCGTGCAGAGATAGAGGCTCTAAAGAACGCCGGCCGTCTACGGCTCCCGCTGTTCGTGATCACGGAGGCCGAGAACGGCCGTGCACGACGTTTGCGTCTCGGCTGGGTAGAGGACTGGGACGACGAGTCCCAGATGGCGCTCATCACCTTCGAGCCCGCCGATCCGCAGCCTCTCCCGAATGATGACGACCCGTTCGAGCTAAGGCAGGACCACGGTCAGAAGAAGGTCAGCGTGAAGGCTCGTCCCCATCAGCAGCGCTTCAAGCTTGCGGTGCTCAAGCGCTACGGGAGCCACTGCGCGATGTGCCCAGTCGCTGTACCGCAACTCGTGAAGGCCGCGCACCTCCTCCCGTACAGTAGGGGCGGCACCAATGATCCCCGCAACGGCCTGCCCCTCTGCGCCAACCATCACGACGCCCTCGACTGCGGGCTCGTCAAAATCAACCCCCTAACGTGGGAGCTCGCCGTCACGGGGGATTACACGCATGAGCAGCTCGGGATTACTCAGCGGGATCTAAGCGCGCTGCGGGCCAAGCCACATCCGCAGGCTCTCCAGGCGCTTTGGGACCGCGGCACGCTCGACGCAGCACCTGCTTAGTCGGGTGGCAAGTTCGCCAAGCTGGTCTCAGTGCTAGGAGAGGCGCTCTTCTTGCAGCCCTGATTCTTCGCCAGGCGCACCACGAGGACGGCGGAACTCCATGAGATGTGGTGGGGGGCGACTCGGACATGCCAGTACCGAGGATCACCGTCTCTCTTGCGCCAGTGGATGAGGATTCACTTGTAGCGTGGTTTGGCTGGGGCGACGCGAAGCCGCCAGTTGGCTTCGACCCTCACCTATCCCTGACAGTCAGCATCCAAGGGCCCGCAATCGTCGGAAAGCTGAGGATGCAACCAATCGAGCTCGTGGATCTCCTCGACTCGCTGTGCAAGTGGGCGCGCTTCTGCTTGGGGGCTAGCTCCAAATCGACAGGCATCAATCTACTTATATCAATAAGACTCATATCCGTCGATGTAATATGATCCGGGCATGGATGCTCCACTCACCCGCCGCCTGCTCGCGGAGCTTCTTGGCTCAGCGTTCCTGGCAGCGCTCGTGATCGGCTCGGGGATCGCGGCGCAGACCCTCTCGCCGGGCGATGTCGGACTACAGCTATTCGAGAACGCAGCTGCCACCGCAGCCGGCCTGTTCACGATCATCCTCATGTTTGGGCCCGTATCGGGCGGCCACTTCAACCCGGTCGTCTCGCTCGCCGATGCGAACTTCGGGGGCATCCCCTGGCGCGACGCACTCGCCTACATGCCCGCACAGATAGCCGGCTGCATCCTCGGCGCCATTACGGCCAACGGCATGTTTTCTCTAGCGGCCATCAGTATCTCCACCCACCATCGCGCCTCGGCCGCGCACCTGTTCTCGGAGGTCATCGCCACCTCGGGCCTGCTGCTCGTGATCTTCTCGCTCGCTCGCACAAGGCGCGCGAGCACCGCGCCCGCAGCCGTCGGCGCCTACATCGGCGCCGCCTACTTCTTCACGAGCTCGGCCAGCTTCGCCAACCCCGCGATCAGCGTAGGGCGCATATTCTCCAACACCTTCGCCGGTATCGCGCCTGCGTCCGTGCCCGGCTTCATCGCCGCGCAGCTCGTGGGGGGCGCCTGCGCGATTCTCGCAGTCAGGGCGCTCTACCCGGATGTGACCCCGGCTGACGCAGCGGAGGTCATCGTGCCGCACCACCCGGCGCCGCAGGAGGCATGAATGGCGACTGTGCTGTTCGTCTGCCTGCACAACGCTGGGCGCTCGCAGATGAGCGCCGCGCTACTAGAACGCGAAGCCGCTGGACGGCACACCGCTCTTTCTGCCGGCACAACGCCGGGGCAGCACGTCCATCCAGAGGTTGTCGAGGTCATGCGCGAGCTTGACCTCGACCTATCCGAGCGCACGCCGCAACTACTGACCCGCGAGCTTGCCGAGCAAGCGGATTTGGTCGTGACGATGGGTTGCGGTGACCAATGCCCCTACATACCCGGCAAGCGCTATCTCGATTGGGACCTCCCCGACCCGAAGGGCCGTCCGCTCGCAAAGGTCCGCACAACCCGCGATGAGATAGCGCGCCGAGTCCGCGCGCTCATTGACGAGTTGAACGCCCCCATCTGACTCAGGCGGTCACGTCAGCCGTCAAACCGGTCCGATCGTCCAGAGGGCATAGAAGTAGGCGAGGACGGCCGGACGGCACCCATGAGATTGCGACGCTCACGAGGAACGCGGAGGGGAGAGCATACGTGTGTACGGGATGGCATACACCGGGTCTCGACGGGCGCGAAGCCCAGTATGGACGCGGTATGAGGACCGCAAATGGGACCGCAGGCGGCTGGAGTCCTCCGTGTTTGCTGGTTCTCTAACCGTTCGCCCCGATAAAAAACCCAGTTCATCAAATCTCTGCTGTTTGTAGGAATTTTGTGTACCTCATGCATGCTACCATGACATTATGCGTCAGCTAACACTGCGAGTGCCCGAAGAGCTCGCCGAGCGGCTCAAGGGAGCGGCACGTGATCACGAGGAGAGCGTCAACAGCTACGCCGTCAAGGTTCTCTCAGCCGCGGTCGACCCAGACCTCGCGGGCGATGAGATCACGGGCTTGAGGGAGCGCCTGGGGCGAGCCGGGCTTCTGCTGAGCCCCGAGCGCCTCCTGACTCAGCGGCCGTCAGCCCGAGCGCTGAGTCGCGCGCGCGCGGCTGCTGGGCGGGGTAGGCCGCTGTCGGACTTCGTCGCAGAGGGTCGTCGCTGAGTACCTTTGCCGATTCGTCGGCGCTCGTGAAGCTCTACGCCGATGAGGCCGGGCATCGAGCGATCCGCGCGCTCGACGCGCTCGTCATCTCTGCGCTCGCGCGTGTGGAGGTGCCCTCCGCACTGTGGCGCAAGGCCCGAACTGGCGAGCTGGAGGATGCAGCCGCCAGCACCCTGGTCAGCGCGTTCGAGTTCGACTTCCACGGCGATCTCAGCTCGGGCTCGCGCTTTACGATCGTCTCCCCGACTGAGCCGGTGCTCGTCGTGGGCGCACGAGAAGCAGCGCGCCACGCGCTACGCGCATATGACGCGGTACAGCTCACGACCGCGCTCGCGGTCCGCGAGCTCGACCCGCACTGCAGCCACTTCGCCTGCTTCGACACCGAGCTGCGACGAGCCGCCAGCCGCGCGGGCTTCGTGCTGCTGCCAGAAGCGCGATGACCAGAGCACCCCACCTCGCTGGACCATTCTCAGCAGCGGAAGCGATTACGATCGACACGCCTCGTCGAGAGGTGTTCTACTGACGATCCTCGTCTTCTGCCTGGTCGCCTATCTGGCGATCACCCGCCGCGACGTGCAGAGTGCCGGCCCGGGTGCACCGCGTGTGTCAGACGAGGCACGGATGATGCCCGCGATGCAACCCCACCGAGAGGAGACACCAATGGCGACGAGCACACATGAGCAAGGCCACCCGGCGCAGCGGGATCCCATGCGCCACTACAAGCACTTCCAGGACTCAGAGCATGGGTCCTCGCAACAGCGGCCCTGATTTCGATCCCGATCAGGCCGTGCCGGCCTATCCGGGCAGTTTCGTGCGTCGAGTGGCAAACACGCCTCATTACGATGGAGCCAAGGCGGACGCACCCGAGCCGGCGGTGATCGCAGTCACGGGAATCGGACCGGTTGTTCAGACGTGGGTCGATCCATCGCAACCGATCCTGCGGAAGATCTGACCCGCGACGGGGCACGGTGGATCCAGGCTTAGAGGGCCCGTTACCGCCAGTCGATGGTGCGAGTCCAGTCAGCGAAGCTTGTCCATGGAACGTCCGGATAGCGATCGCGGAGTGCGACGGTGTCGATGCCGTAGCCTTCCTCGGCGAGAAACTCGTACATCGCGGCGAGATCTTCGCTGCGGTGGCGCAGCTCGGCGAGGGAGGTCTGTTCGTAGCGAACGCCGATCGCGGCGGCCATGGCTGCGGGTGTTGGGGCGTCGCTCGCGACCTCGACGCGCTGTGAGATGTGCTCTGCACGGCGGCTGAGAACGGCGGCAACAAGAGCGCCGAGGGTGGCGAGCGAGACTTGATGTAACGGCTTGTCGGCGGGCAGCGCGATTGGCAGCCGGCCCTCGCGTATCGCGGCGCGGCCGCCGAGCACGTTCTCGTAGAAGTAGCTCGGCGCCACCACGGTCCAGGGGATCGCGCTTTCCATCAGGTGCTGCTCGATGCGCGCCTTGCTGCGGAAGTGTGGAACAGGAGCGCGGTCCGCGGCGGCGACTGACGCCAGGATCAGCCACGTCGGGCTCGCGTCGCGGGCGGCGGCGATGATGCTCGCGCCCTGTTCTACCTCCTCGTCTGCGCCGTGCTCGAATGGCGTCGTGATGGCGTAGACAGCTTCGACTCCCTCGAACGCCCGTGCCAGCGAGGCCTTGTCTAGCAGGTCGCCCGCGATGAGCTGCGCGCCGGCGTCGCTCAGCGCCTGAGCGCGAGCGGAACCTGGATCTCGGACCAGCCCACGCACGGGCAACGATGCCGCGAGCAGCTCGCGCGCCACTGCGCCCCCCTGGGTACCGGTCGCGCCAAGGACGAGGACCGGGTCAGTCACGGGTACCGATCGAGCGCGTGCTTATGCGCCACCCACTTGGCGTGTGCCGCACGGTTTGCCTCACGCGAGCCGAACCGAGGACGCCCGGCGAGGAACCCGTGCCGACCAGCAACATCACGCTATCGACGGCCGGCTCCGCGCGGAATTCATCGAGCACGGCGTTCAGCGTCAGGTGGAGCGTTCCGGCGGGCTCGGCGGCCCAGACTCGCGCGACGGCGTCGCGTAGCGCGCCGCGGCCCTCGACCGTGCCCATGTCGCCGTCCATCACGGCGTCATCGGTGAAAAGTGCCGCGTAGCCGTCGGCGTCCCGCGCGCTCGCACACGCGTCTGCTCGAGCCACGAGCTGGAGGATCGCGATCGAATCCGACGCGCTGAGGGTCATACGGGCGGGCGCATGGACTCGCCGATGCGCCGGAGGAGTCCCTCGCCGAGTACGTCCTTTGGGATCATCGCGTGGATCGTCCGCGGCGGCTTTGAGGTGTACACCGAGCCGGTCTGGTCAGCCCACTGCGTGACCCTGAACGAGACCGCCATGCTGCACAGGGCGTAGGCGTCGCGGCGGTCGAGCCCTCCGTGCTCGTTGAGCCAACCAATGGCGGTACGAACGCATTCGGGGAGCGCGAGGTCAAGCGAGTCCGCAAACGCCACCACAATCCAATGCGACGGAGTCTCGACTGTCGGACCAGCAAGCTGCACGCCCTTGTGGACCAGATATTGGACGCGCAGCTCCTGCATCGCCGACTCGATCCCGGTTTGATCGACGACGCCATCGGACTGCGCAGCATTCGCGTCTCCGCTCCAAACCCGCGCGCCCGACTTGAACACAGGTAGGAACAGTGACGTCCCCTCGGTGATCTCCGCGAGGTCCAGATTCCCGCCATACGGGCCGGCGAGGATCGCACTCACCGGCTCTTCGCCCTCCGGCTCGACCGCGAGCACGCCCATCGACGGCGTCAGCGGGATCCGGATCCCGTCGACGAACTCCGCGTGCTTTCGATCCTCGTCAAACCGGAAATAGTGCACGTAGGGCTCCGCGAAGTCCGACGGCAGCGCTCCTACCCCAAGCGGAAATGAGTTCCAGCCCCAGTCGATCGGATTGACGCGCAGCATCCGGCTCTCGAGCACGTCTCCCGGCTCAGCCCCCTGGATCTCAACCGGCCCAACATTCGAATAGGGCCCCGTCGGAAAACGCCGGCGCAACGGCTCGCGGTCGGCGAACGACATCCCGAAGTGAGCCTGGTTGCCCCACTGGGTCCAGGTGTTCGGATACGACACGATGTCCCCCGAGTCGATCCTCAGCGCCGCCGGCCGCCTGGGGTCGAGCACCCCCGGGCTCACCGACGCATCGGTCGACTCGAGTACATGAGTTCTCGACTTCGGCATTTGCCCTCCTCGGTCGTCGTCCCCGTGCATCACCATAAGGCAAAGTCGGCATAAAGGTCGAAAAAAGAGCACCGACACCCAGCCGACCTACGGTCAGGCACCCAACCGGCCCCGGGTCCTCCGATCAGCCGCGGTCCCCGGGACCGGGCGAGTCACCGAGCAGCCGCCGCAGCCCGGCCTCGTCGAGCACAGGGACCTGCAGGCGCCGGGCCTTTTCCAGCTTGGAGCCGGCGGCCTCCCCCGCAACGAGGTAGTGGGTCTTCTTGGACACCGCACTGGTGACGCGCCCGCCGGCGGCGAAGATGCGCTCGGTGGCGTACTCGCGAGTCCAGGTGGGCAGGGTGCCGGTCAGCACCAGGGTCAAGCCTGCGAAGGGGCCCTCCGACGGCGGCGGACCCGCTTCGGCGAAGCGCAGGCCGAGCAGGCGCAGGTCGACGATCACCTCGCGCATGTGCGGGTCGTCGAGCTGGGCGCGGATCGAACGGGCCATCTTCTCGCCAACGCCGGGGGTCTCGGCGAGCTGCTCGACCATGGCTCCCAGCAGCGCGTCGATGTCGCGGAAACGCTGGGCGAGGTTACGTCCCGTGACCTCCCCCACCTCCTCGATGCCCAGCCCGAAGAGCACCCGCGGGAAGGGCCGCTGCCGGGAGGCTTCGATCGCCGCTAGGAGGTTGCGCAGGGAGACCTCGGCGAAGCCCTCCAGCTCGAGCAGCCGCTCGCGGTGGGCGCCCAGCCGGTAGAAGTCCCCGGGCACACGCACGAGCCCCTCCCGCTGCAGCAGCCGCACCTGCTTCTCGCCGAGCCCCTCGATGTCCATCGCGCCGCGCGAGACGAAGTGCTTGAGCAGCTGCCACGCCCGCTCGGGGCAGTCGCGGTTGGGGCAGGTGGTGAAGACCGAGTCGCGCGGCTTGACGGTGGGCGTGTCGCAGAAGGGACAGCGCGCGGGGGGCCGCGGGCGAGGGGGACGCCCCTTGCGCTCAACGACGTGGGGGGCCGGGGAGATGACCTGGGGGATGACGTCCCCGGCGCGCAGCACGATCACGTCCTCGCCCTCGCGGAGGTCCTTGCGGCGCAGGTCCTCCTCGTTGTGCAGGGTGGCGAGCTTGATCGTGACGCCCCCGACGGAGACCGGAGCGAGCATCGCGTAGGGCCGCAGGTCTCCGAACTTGCCGACGTTCCAACAGATGCGCTCGAGCTGTGTGACAGCAGTAGTGGGCGGGAACTTCCAGGCGACGGCCCATCGCGGGTCGCGCCCGACGGAGCCCAGGCGCCGCTGGAGGGCGAGGTCGGAGACCTTAACGACGACGCCGTCGATCTCGAAGTCGAGCTCGCCGCGACGGCTCTGCCAGGCGAGGCACTGGGCGATGACGTCGTCCTCGGAGCGCAGCAGCTGCACGTCGGAGTTGACGCGGAACCCGTGGTCGCGCAGCCAGCCAAGCGCCTCCCAGTGCGTTGTGAACGACAGCCCCTCGGTGACACCGACCTGGTAGCACCAGATCGAGAGGGGTCGTTCAGCGGCGAGTGCGGGGTCGAGCTGGCGCACGGTGCCGGCCGCGGAGTTGCGGGGGTTCATGAACGTCGAGAGACCCTGCTCGGCGCGGCGCTCGTTGAGCGCGGTGAAGTCGCGCAGGGACATGTACAACTCACCCCGCACCTCCAACAGCGGGGGCGCGTCCTCGACGTGCAGGGGGATGGCGCGGATGGTGCGCAGGTTGTGGGTGATGTCCTCCCCGATCTCCCCGTCGCCACGGGTGGCGCCACGCTCGAGCACCCCGTCGCGGTAGACGAGCGAGATCGCCAGGCCGTTGACCTTCGGCTCGACCACGTAGGAGAAGCGCGGGGTGGTCGCCCCTTCGCGGGCGAGGTGGTTGCGCATGCGCTCCACCCACGCGCGGAACTCGGCCTCCGAGCGAGCGTTGGAGAGCGAGAGCATCGGCTCCAGGTGGGCGACCTTCTCCAGCCTGCCGACCGGGGTGCCCCCCACCCGCTGCGTGGGCGAGTCGGGGGTGCGCAACTCGGGGTGTGCGTCCTCCAGCGCCACCAGCTCCGCGAACAGCACGTCGTAGGCGTCATCCCCAATGGCGGGGTCGTCGAGCACGTAGTAGCGGTGCGAGTGGTACTCGACCTCGCGCCGCAGGGCGGCCGCGCGCGCGGCGGGGTCGTCGGTTGTGGGGGGGGGATCGTCCGCGCGGGCAAGTACCGCACCGGGCGTGTGCGCGCGGGCCTTCCGGGTGGGCTGGTTCCTATCCCCGCGCTGTGGACTCCGGCCCTCCGCCACGTCAGCCAGCCTCCACCTCGGCGGAGGCGAGCAGGGCGTGCAGGTCGAAGCTGCTCAGCGCCTCCATGCCGGGGCGATCGGTGAGGTCGAAGTGCAGCGGGGTGACGGCGACGCGCCCCGCGGCGACCGCGGCGAGGTCGGTGCCGGGCTCGTCGTGGAAGCCGGGGTCGTCCCCGTAGATCCAGTAGCGCCGACGCGCAGGGGGCCCGGTCTCCTCCCGCTCGAGCTTGAGCTCGTCGCGGTAGATGCGCTTGCCGAGCCGCGTCACCTCGACGCCGGTGGGGGGGCAGGCGGGAACGTTGACGTTGAGCAGCGTGCTCGCGGGCAGCGGCAGCACCTCCAGGCGCTCGACGAGCCGCGCGACGAAGCCGGCGGCAACGCCGAAGTCAAAGCCCCCGTGGAAGCGGTAGTCCAGCGCGCGCGCCCCGGACTGCTGGGAGACCGCGATGGAGGGCAGCCCGAGCACGACACCCTCCAGCGCCGCGGCAACAGTCCCCGAGTAGGTAATGTCGTCGCCGAGGTTGGCGCCGTGGTTGATGCCGGACACGACGACGTCGGCCGCGAAGTCCTCCACGATCCCGAGGCTCGCCAGGCGCACGCAGTCGACGGGGGTGCCGTCGGTGGCGTACCCGACCGTGCCGTCGGGGAAGGGGACCTCTTCGACCCACAGGGGCCGGCGGGTGGTGATCGAGCGGGCCATCGCGGAGCGGTTGCCGTCGGGGGCGATCACCGCGAGACGCACGTCGCGCAGCGCGACGAGCGCAGCGCGCAGCGCGAGCAGCCCTTCGGCCCCGATGCCGTCGTCGTTGGTGAGCAGTACGTTGAGCACTGCCCCAGCATAGGGCGCACCCCCGATGAGCAGTGTGGCCTTGGTGTGGCCCACACAGCAGCACAGTCGTGCGCGGCTTACTCGTAAGCGACCGACGCGAGCGCGAGACCGTGCGCAGGCGCAGTGGGACCAGCCTCGCAGCGAGGGCGGCCCTCGAGCAGTCGCGTGAAGTCCTCGACCGTGCGCCGCCCGCCGGCGACCTCGAGCATGGTGCCGACGAGCGCGCGGTTCATGTGGCGCATGAACGTGTCCGCCTCGATCCACAGCTCCAGCAGCTCGCCCTCGGTGCGCCACTCGGCGCGCAGGACCTCGCGCTCGAAGCGCGAGTGCTCGGTCTCGGTGGGCGTGAACGCGGTGAAGTCGTGGCGGCCGGGGAGCACGCGGGTGCACTCCCTCAACAGGTCGCGGTCCAGCGGGTGGGGCCACCACAGCGCGTGCCCGCGCGTAAAGACCTCGCGCGTGCGGCGCGCAAGCACGCGGTAGCAGTACGTGCGGCTGCGCGCGTCGCGGCGCGCGTCGAAGCCCGTGGGGGCGGGCTCGGACGCCAGCACAGCGACGTCGGGGGGCAGCAGCGTGCCCAGCCGCACGGGGTCCACGGCCTCGTGGGCGTATGAGGCGACCTGCCCCCACGCATGCACCCCCCGGTCGGTGCGCCCCGCAACCGCCGTCACGAGCGGCTCGCCGTCGGCGCCGCGCTCGCCGAGGACCGTGCGCAGCGCCCGCTCCACCTCCTCCTGCACGGTGCGCAGCCCGGGCTGGCGGGCCCACCCAGCGAACTCGCTCCCGTCGTACTCGAGGGTGAGCTTGGTGACCATCGGTTGCGCAGCGCGAGCTGCGAAGCGCTCAGACCAGCTCGAGGAAGACCATCTCGGTCGCGTCGGAGCGGCGCGGGCCGAGTTTGAGGATGCGGGTGTACCCCCCCGGGCGCTCGGTGTAGCGGGGGGCGACGTCCACGAACAGGCGGTGTACCGCGAACTTGTCCTGCGCGAGCGCCGAGAGGGCCTGGCGGCGGTTGTGCAGGTCGTCGCGCTTAGCGAGCGTGATCAGTTTCTCGATCTCCGGCTTGACCGCCTTGGCCTTCGCTTCGGTGGTCTTGATGCGCTCATGCTCCAGCACCTCCTTGGTGAGGTTCATCAGCAGCGCCTTGCGGTGCGCGGAGTCGCGGCTCAGCTTGTTGCGGGTCTTCTGGTGTCGCATGGGCTTGGGGAGTCTAGTGCACGCTTGGGGTCTGCCGGCCGTGCGCCGCTCGGACGAGTGGCCGCTCCTGGTCCTCGCAGTCCCGGTCGGCGCGCCGCTCGGCTCAGCGGCCGCCCTCGTCCCGGCGCGGTTGCAGACCCCGGGCCGCTCGGCTCAGGCGGTGCGCTCCTCGTCCTGGCGGAGTTGCAGGCCGCGCCCTTCGAGCGTCTCGATCACCTCGTCGATCGACTTCTTGCCGAAGTTGGGGATCGCGTTGAGCTCGGCCTCGGACTTTGAGATGAGGTCGCCCACGGTCTGGATGCCCGCACGCTTGAGGCAGTTGTAGGAGCGCACCCCGAGCTCGAGCTCCTCGATCAGGATGCTCCACTCCTCGCCCTGCAGCGCCGCCTGGGCGCCCCCGCCGCCGACCGCAAGACCGTGGCCGTCGAGCTGGCCGCCGGGGGAGGCGCGCAGCTCCTGGATACGGTCGGCGTCGGTGAAGATCGCCAGCTGGCTGATCAACAGCTCCGCGGCCTCGCGCAGCGCCGCCTGGGGCTCGATCGAGCCGTCGGTCTCGATGTCGAGGGTCAGCTTGTCGAAGTCGGTCTTCTGGCCGACGCGCGCCTGCTCCACTGCGTAGGCGACGCGGCGCACGGGGGAGAAGATCGAGTCGATCGGGATGACGCCGATCGGCTGATCGGGGCTCTTGTTCTCCTCCGCGGGGCGGTACCCGCGGCCGCGGCCGATCGTCATGTACAGCTCGAGCTTTGTCTTTTTCTCCAGCGTCGCGACGTGCACGTCGGGGTTGAGGATCTCCACGCCCGCGGGCAGGTCGATGTCCTTGGCGGTGATCTCCCCGGGGCCGCTGACCACCAGCGGCGCCTCGACCTCGGTGGCGTCGGAGTGCATCCGGCAGACGACGCCCTTGAGGTTGAGCACGATGTCAGTCACGTCCTCCTTGACGCCGGGGATGGTGGAGAACTCGTGGGCCACCCCCTCAATGCGCACGCTCGTGACGGCGGCGCCCGCCAGGGAGGAGAGCAGCACGCGGCGCAGGGAGTTGCCGAAGGTGTACCCGAACCCGCGGTCGAGCGGCTCGATCGTGAACGTGCCGCGGTTCTGCTCCACCGACTCGCTGGTGATGCGGGGAATTTGGAAGTCGAGCATCAGAGTCCTCGTCGTTGTGTTCTTGCGCTGGTGTCCGTTGGACACCCGCTCCATGGCACCGCCGCCGCGTACTGAAGCGGGGGCGACGCCGGCAAAGCCCTTACTTCGAGTACAGCTCGACGATGAGCTGCTCCTGCACCGGCGCCGCCACCTCGCGCCGCTCCGGGCGGCGCAGCACCTTCGCGGTGAGCGACTCGTGGTCGGCCTGCAGCCACGCCGGGATCTGCCCGGTGAGCTCGGTCGCGTCGCGCACCACCTGCGTGGCGGGAGTCTCGGCCTTGATCGCAATCACCTCGCCCGGGCGCACCTGGTAGCTGGGTATGTTCACGCGCCGCCCGTTGACCGTCCAGTGGCCGTGGCGGATCAGCTGGCGCGCCTGGCGCCGCGAGGCGGCGAAGCCGAGGCGCACGAGCACGTTGTCCAGGCGGCACTCCAGCAGCGCCAGCAGGTTCTCGCCGGTGATCCCCGGCTGGCGGGAGGCCTTCTCGTAGTAGCCGTGAAACTGCTTCTCGAGCACTCCGTAGTACCGGCGCGCCTTCTGCTTCTCGCGCAGCTGCAGGCGGTACTCGCTCTGCTTCTGGCGTCCGCGGCCGTGCTCACCCGGCGGGTAGGAGCGGCGCTCGACGCCGCATTTGTCGGTCAGGCACCGCTCGCCCTTGAGGAACAGCTTCTGTCCCTCGCGGCGGCACTGCTTGCACTGGGGGCTTGTGTCTCGTGCCATCGCTAGACCCTCCGCCGCTTGCGGGGGCGACACCCGTTGTGCGCCTGGGGGGTCACGTCCTTCACGCCCGTCACTTCGAGGCCCGCGGCGGACAGCGAGCGGATCGCGGTCTCGCGGCCGGAGCCAGGACCCTTGACGTAGACCTCGACCTTCTGCAGCCCCTGCTCGAGGCCCTTGCGGGCCGCCGCGTCGGCGGTGACCTGGGCGGCGAAGGGGGTGGACTTGCGCGAGCCCTTGAAGCCCGCGCCGCCCGCGGACTCCCACGCGATCACGTTGCCCTGCACGTCGGTGAGCGAGACGATTGTGTTGTTGAAAGACGTCTTGATGTGGGCCTGCCCCACGGGGATGTTCTTCTTGGGCTTGCGTTTCCCGCGCGCGCGCTTGGGGGCCGCCATTACTTCTTACCGGCTTTCTTCTTGCCGGCGACCTGCATGCGCTTGGGGCCCTTGCGGGTGCGCGCGTTGGTCTTCGTCTTCTGCCCCCTCACCGGCAGGCCGCGGCGGTGGCGCAGGCCGCGGTAGCAGGCGATCTCCTGCAGGCGCTTGATGTCCTGGGAGCGTTCACGCCGCAGGTCGCCCTCGACGGTGAGGCCGGCGTCGATCGCGTCGCGCAGGCGCGAGACCTCGTCCTCCGTCAGGTCGCGCACGTACGTGTCGGGGCTGACCCCCACCTCGGCGAGCAGCTTGTTGGCGGTCGAGCGCCCGATGCCGAAGATGTACGTGAGGCCGATCTCCGAGCGCTTGTTGAGGGGCAGGTTGACCCCGGCGATGCGTGCCACTAGATCACAACCAACCGTTGATCTGGTGAGGCTCGGCGGTCGTCAGGCAAGGACGCAAGGAGGGGACAGTGCACACGCACGGACCCGACTGAGGACGCAGCATGGCGATCATCCGAGGCCACCAGATCAGCCCTGGCGCTGCTTGTGGCGCTTGTTCTGGCAGATCACCAGGACCGCCCCGTGGCGACGGATGACCTTGCATTTTTCGCACATCGGCTTGACCGACGGTCGTACCTTCATGATCCCTTTCGGCTGGTCCGGCGACCGGGCTCTGGCTGCCGGGACGGCTGCCGCTACCTGGTCGAGGCGTAAACGCTCGCACGGCAAATCGCCTTCGCCTGCGGGCGGACGCTCGATAGTAGCAACTTTTTACGAGCCGATCCCGATTGCCCCGTAGCGCGACGTCTCGCCCCACTCAGCCCGCGCCCGCGACGCCCTCGGCCAGCGGCTCGACGGTCGCGGCGGCGGCCCCGTTCGCGCTCTCCCGCTCGGGGCGCCCGGCGCCCTCCTGGAGGTGCCACGGCGTGAGCACCCGCGGCCCGTCGGCGGTGACCGCGACCGTGAACTCGAAGTGCGCGGCGGGGGAGTCGTCTTGGGAGAAGATCGCCCACCCGTCGCCCCCCACCCGCACTGCGGGGCGCCCCGCGGTGGTCATCGGCTCGATCGCGAGCACCATCCCCTCCTCCAGCAGTGGGCCCTTGCCTGGGCGGCCGTAGTTGGGGACCTGAGGGTCCTCGTGCATGCTGCGCCCCACGCCGTGGCCCACCAGCGAGCGCACCACCGACAGCCCCGCACCCTCGGCCACCCGCTCGATCGCGTGCGAGACGTCGCCTACGCGGTTGCCCGCCCGGCACTGCTCCACGCCGGCGAACAGCGCCTCGCGGGTGGCGCGCAGGAGGTTCTCCTCGCGGGGACCCACCTCCCCCACCGCAAACGTGCGCGCCGCGTCCGCCACCCACCCGTCGAGCGTCACGCCGACGTCGATCGAGATGGTGTCCCCGCGCTCCAGCCGGTAACGGCCGGGGATGCCGTGCACCACCATCGCGTTCGGGGAGGCGCAGATCGAGCCGGGGAAGCCGCGGAAGCCCTTGAACGTGGGGGTCGCCCCGTGGGAGCGGATGAAGCGCTCGGCAGCCGTGTCCAGTTCCTCGGTACTCACGCCCGGGCGGACCTTGCCCTCAAGCAGCTTGAGCGTCTGCACGAGGATCGCGCCCGCCGCCGCCATCTTCTCGATCTCCGCGGGGGTCTTCTTGATGATCACAGGCTCAAGGGTATCTAGCTAGAGCTGGTCCTCTAGTCGCAGCGTGGCGAGGGTTGCGCGGATGTGGTCGTGCACCTCGTTCGGGGTTCTGCTCCCGTCGAAGCGGCGCAGCAGCCCCTGCTGCTCGTAGTAGCCGACCAGCGGCTTGGTCTGGGCGTGGTACACGTCCAGGCGTCTGCGGATCGTTGCCTCCTGGTCGTCCTCGCGCTGCGCCAGCCGCGAGCCGTCCTGGTCGCAGATCCCTTCGTGCTTGGGTGGATCGAACTCCACGTGGTAGATGTGGGCGGGGTTCTTCACGCACACCCTCCGCCCCCCCAGGCGGCGCACCACTTCCTGGTCGGGCACCTCGATCAGCAGCACCGCGGTCAGGCGCCGCTGCAGGCCATCGAGCGCTCGGCCCAGCGCCTGCGCCTGCGCTTCGTTGCGCGGGAAGCCGTCGAGCAGGAAGCCGTCGCGGGCGTCGTCCACGCCGATCCGCTCGGTGATCATCCCCACGATCACCTCGTCGGGCACGAGCTCCCCCGCCTTCATATACCGCTGCGCCTCCCTGCCAAGCGCGGTGCCGTCCGCCACCTGCGCACGCAGCATGTCGCCCGTCGAGATGTGCGCCAGCGCGAAGTCGCTCTGCAGACGGTCAGCCTGGGTGCCCTTGCCCGCGCCCGGCGGGCCGAGGAGGATCAGGTTCAGCTCCGACACTCCCCCGCAGCCTACCTGGTGGGACTACTTCAAGAAGCCCTCGCACTCACACGGGAAGGGGGCAGGCCCCCCTCCCGCCCACCCCCCGGCCGGGCGCTACTTCAAGAAGCCCTCGTAACTTCGCATCATCAGCTGGGCCTCGAGCTGCTTCATTGTTTCCAGCGCCACCCCGATCACGATCAGGATCGAGGTGCCCCCGAGCTGGAGCTGCACGTGGGTGCGGTCGAACAAGATCGTCGGCAGCGCCGCGACCGCCGCGAGGAACAGCGCGCCGGGGAACGTCAGGCGCGCGAGGATGCGGTCGAGGAATTCCGCGGTCGGCCGCCCTGGGCGCACGCCGGGGATGAACCCGCCGTACTTCTTGAGGTTGTCCGCCTGGTCCACCGGGTTGAACGTCACTGCGGTGTAGAAGTACGTGAAGACGATGATGAAGATCGACTCGCCCAGCAGGTAGTGCCAGCCGTTGGGGCTGAAGAAGTCCGACACCTCCTGGCCCCAGTGGGTTTTGACGAGCTGTCCGATCGTCGGCGGGAGGGTCATGATGCTCGCCGCGAAGATCACCGGGATCACCCCCGCCATGTTGATCCGCAACGGCAGGTACGTCTGGCCGCCCTCGCTCATCCGCCGCCCGATCACCCGCTTGGCGTACTGCACCGGGATCCGCCGCTGGCCCTCCATCACGAACACAATCGCCGCCACCACCACCAGCACGAGGAACGGCATCATCACCTTGAAGACCTGGTTCTGGCTGGTCCACCACGTCTGGATCCCCGACGGCAGCCGCGAGACGATCGAGGCGAAGATCAGCAGCGAGATGCCGTTGCTGATCCCTTTCTGGGTGATCAGCTCGCCGATCCACATCAGCAGCACACAGCCCGCCGTGAGACAGACGACGATCAGGAAGATGTGGGGGAAGTCGAACTTGCTCACCACCGCTTCGCCCGTGCCGGTCTGCAGCGAGTGGAACAGGAAGACGTAGCCGATCGACTGCGCGAACGCGAGGCCCACCGTCAGGTAGCGCGTGTACTGCGTGATCCGCGCCTGACCCACTTCGCCTTCCTTGGAGAGCTTCTCTAGCGACGGCACCACCACCTGCAGCAGCTGCAGGATGATCGAGGCCGTGATGTACGGCATGATCCCCAGCGCGAAGATCGCGATCCGCGAGAGGCTCCCGCCGGAGAACAGGTTGAGCAGGCCAAGGATGTTGTTCCCGGCGAGCTGCTTCTGGATGTTGTTGACCGCGGTGAGGTTGACCCCCGGCACGGGCAGGTGAGAGCCCATGCGGTAGAGCAGCAGCATCGCCGCCGTGAACGCGATCTTGCGCCGGATGTCCCGCACCTGGAAGGCGTTGAGGATCGTGGAGAGCACCGTCGCCGATTCTAGACTGCCACCGCGCCTCGCGTGCAGGTCTTCTCAGAAAGTTCTCTACGAGCCAGTGGTCTCGTCGACCACGCAACTGCCGCCTGCCGCCTCGACGCGCTCGCGCGCGCTTGCGCTGAAGGCGTGGGCGTGGACCGTGAGCGCCTTGCCGAGCTCGCCCTTGGCGAGCACCTTGACGGGGACACCCTTGCGGGTCCCGAGGCCCTTGGACTTCATCGCCTCGAGCGTCACCTCCGCGCCGGCCTCGAAGCGGGCGTCCAGGTCGCCGACGTTCACCGCCTGCGTGTGGGTGCGGAACGGCTCGAACGGCATCGACTTCTTCATGTGGGGCCCGCGAAGCTTGCGCATCCGCATGTGGATCGGCATCTGCCCGCCCTCGAACCGCGCCCTGCTCTTGGCGCCCGAGCGGGAGCCATAGCCCTTCTGCCCGCGACCCGCCGTCTTGCCGGTGCCCGAGCCTTCTCCGCGCCCCACGCGCTTGCGCGGGCGGCGGCTGCCGGGGGCCGGCGCGAGGCTGTGTAGCCCAATGCGGGGCTCCTCGCTCTCGCTCACTTGCCCTCCTTCACTTCCACAAGGTGGCGCACCGCGTGCAGCATCCCCCGCGCCTGGGGGCAGTCCTCGACCTGCACGGTGTGTCCGATGCGGCGCAGGCCCAGCGAGCGCAGCGTGTCGAGCTGGCGCTTGTTGGAGCCGTTGCGCGAGCGGCGCTGTACGACCGTCAGTGCGCCCATCAGGCCGCGCCCTCCTCGGGGGTCTCTGTAGCCGTCAGTGTCTCCGTCTCGTTCTCGGCGGCGGCCTCGACGGTCTCGGCCACGCTCTCTGCGGCAGCGGCCTCTACGGGCTTCTCGGCGAGGCCCAGCACCTGGTTGATCGTCAGGCCTCGCAGCCGCGCGACCTCCTCGGGTCGGCGCAGCCCGCGTAGGCCCGTGACCGTGGCCTTCACGAGGTTGATCGGGTTCTGGGTCCCGAGGCTCTTGGAGAGGATGTCGTGGATCCCGGCGAGCTCCAGCACGGCGCGCACCCCGCCGCCCGCGATCACGCCGGTGCCGGGGGCCGCGGGCTTGAGCAGTACGCGCCCCGCGCCGAAGATCCCGGTGGTCTGGTGGGTGATCGTGCTGCCGTGGCGGGGCACGCGGAAGAGGTCCTTCTTGGCGCGCTCCACACCCTTCTGGATCGCGAGGGGCACCTCGTTGGCCTTGCCGTAGCCGACGCCCACCACTTCCCGTTCGTCGCCCACCACCACGAGCGCGGTGAACGAGAAGCGCCGCCCGCCCTTGACCACCTTGGCGACGCGGTTGATCTCGACGACCCGCTCCTGGAGGTCCAGGCCGGCGGGGCTCACTGAGCGATCTGTTGAGAAGGTGGTCATGGCGAAGGGGTGAGAGTACTAGACGGTGATCCCCGCCTCGCGCAGCGCCTCGGCGAAGGCGCGCACGTGGCCGTGGTAGAGGTACCCACCGCGGTCGAACACCGCTTCGGAGACGCCCGCCGCTTTGACCCGCTCTGCGAGCAGCGCGCCCGCGCGGGGGGTGCGCTCGCTTTTGGCGAGCTTACCCAGCTCGGGCTCGAACCAGTTGACCGCCGCGAGGGTGCGGCCCGCCACGTCGTCGATCGCCTGCGCGGAGAGCCCCTTGTTGGAGCGGAACACCGAGATCCGCGGCCGCGTGGTGGTGCCCGCGATCTTCGCGCGTACCCGGCGGCGGCGTTTGAGCCTGCGCTCGGGCTTCGTGAGAAGGGTCATGCGCGCTTACCCACCTTCCGGGCGACGTACTCGCCCTCGTAACGGATGCCCTTGCCCTTGTATGGCTCCGGTGGGCGCTGCTTGCGGATGATCGCGGCGGTCTCCCCCACGAGCTGCTTGGAGATACCCCTCACCACGATCCTCGTGGGCTGGGGCACCTCGAACTCGATCCCTTCCGGAGCCGCGATCGGGACGGGGTGGGAGTAGCCCACGGCGAGCTCCAGGTTCTTGCCCTTCAGCTGCGCGCGGTAACCCACCCCCTGGATCTCCAGGCGCTTCTCGTAGCCCGCGGTGACCCCCTGCACCATGTTGGCCACCAGAGTGCGCGTAAGGCCGTGCAGCGCACGGTGTTCACCGCGATCGGTTGGGCGCGAAACGAGCACCTGCTCGCCCTCCTGCACGACCTTGATGTCGCGATGGACGCGCTCGGAGAGCTCCCCTTTGGGCCCGTTCACGCGCACCGACTCCGGCTCGATCGTCACGTTCACGCCGGCCGGCACGGGGATGGGCTGTCTTCCGATCCTGGACATCGGCCTACACGCTCCTTCGCGCGCGAGAGAGGCGTGGGCGGGGCATGTAGGTCATGGGGCAAGTCATCTCTCGCTCACCAGACCTGGGCCAGGACCTCGCCGCCCACGCCCTCGGCGCGCGCGTCGTGGCCGGTCATCACACCATGCGAGGTCGAGACGATCGAGGTGCCCATCCCGCCCTGCACCTTGGGGATGCGCCCGGCCTGGACGTAGGTGCGCTGGCCGGGCCTGGAGACCCGTCTCAGCCCCGAGATCGCCGAGCGGCGGTCGTCGGTGTACTTGAGGCGGATCTCGATCACCTCGCCCGCGCCGCCGTCGGGCGCGGGGCCGAGCGACCATGACTCGATGTAGCCCTGCTCGGCGAGGATCCGCGCAAGCTCCGCCTTGAGCTTCGACGCAGGGATCTGCACCGTCTCGTGTGCGGCGTGGATCGCGTTGCGGATGCGCGTGAGGAAGTCGGCTATGGGGTCGGTCATGGACATGGATCAGGGCTTTGTCGTGTTGGTCGGTGGTGGGGTCGTGTGGCGATGGGTGGGCGTCGGGCGTCGGGGTGGAGTGTTTGTTTTGCGTGCCTATGTATCTCTATATAGGGTCCAAAAAGAAGCAACTCGCGCCCGCCTCCTCCTACCAGGAGGACTTGGTCATCCCCGGGATCTGGCCGTTGTGGGCGAGCTCGCGCAAGCAGATCCGGCAGAGCCCGAACTTGCGATACACCGCCTTGGGGCGTCCGCAGCGGTTGCAGCGAGTATAGGCGCGCGTCTTGAACTTCGGCGGGCGCGCCTGCTTGACGCGCAGCGAGGTCTTGGCCATCAGTCGGTCCCCTCCGGGTCGGCGGTGTCTGTGTTCCCGCCGTCGGGGGCGGTGTCGGGGGCGCCGGCCTCGTCGAACTCCGCGGGCCGGCCGTAGGTGGAGAAGGGCATCCCCAGCGCGGAGAGCAGCGCGAAGGCCTCCACGTCGGTGCGCGCTGAGGTGGTGATCGTGATGTCCAGGCCGCGCACGTGGTCGATCGCGTCGTAGTCGATCTCGGGGAAGATGATCTGTTCGCGGACCCCCATCGAGTAGTTGCCGCGGCCGTCGAAGGAGCGGGAGTACAGGCCGCGGAAGTCGCGGATGCGGGGGATCGCGATCGAGATGAGCCGGTCGAGGAACTCGTAGCAGCGGTCCCCGCGCAGGGTCACGGCGACGCCGACGGGCATCCCCTCGCGCAGTTTGAAGGCCGCGATCGACTTCCGCGCGCGGCGCACGCTCGGCTGCTGCCCGGCGATCGTCGCGAGCTGGTCCTGGGCGGCCTTCAGCGCCTTGGAGTCCTGCTTGGCATCGCCGACGCCCATGTTGAGGGTGACCTTCTCGATCCGCGGGGTCTGCATCGAAGAGGTGTAGCCGAAGCGTTCGACCAGCCGCGGGCGGATCTCCTCCGTGTAGCGGACCTTCAGGCGCGCCGGAGGAGCTTCCACGGGGGCCGCCGAGTCGCCGCCGGCGCGGGAGCCAGAGCCAGAGCCAGAGCCAGAGCCAGAGCGGGACCCCTTGGAGGGGGAGCTCTCCGAGCCTGAGGGTGTCTTGGTGCTCGCCATCAGTCGATCCTCGCACCCGAGCGGCGGGCGACGCGGTAGGGCTTGCCGTCCTCGCGCTCGACCCCCACCCGCGTCGGCTTGGCGCCTTTGGGGTCCAGGAGCATCACGTTGGAGACGTGGATCGGACCCTCGCGCTCGATCACGCCGCCCCCCAGGGTGGTGGTGGTGCCCCCGAAGGCGCCCCCGCTCGGCATCTGCTGCGGGCGGGTGTGCCGCTTGACCATGTTCAGGCCCTCGACGTACACACGTTCCTTGCCGCGGTCCACACGCAGCACCCGGCCGCTCTTGCCGCGGTCCTTGCCCGCCATCACCTGCACGCGGTCGCCGGAGCGGACCCGCATGGTGCGCCGGGCGGGCGCCTTCGCCTGCTTGTTCGAGCTCTTCGCACCTGCGCGTGCACCGCCCGTCTGCTTGCCGCCCTTCTTGCGCGATCCGCCAGACCGCGATCCACCTGTCTGTGCCCGAGCGCGCGCCATCTCAGATGACCTCGGGGGCCAGGGAGACGATCTTCATGAAGTTGCGCTCGCGCAGTTCCCGCGCGACGGGGCCGAACACACGGGTGCCGCGGGGGTTGTTCTGCTCGTCGATGATCACCGCGGCGTTCTCGTCGAAGGAGATGTAGGTGCCGTCCTCGCGGCCGAAGGGCTTCTTGGTGCGCACCACCACCGCGGTGACCACGTCGCCCTTTTTGACCGTCCCGTGAGGGGTGGCCTGCTTGACGGTAGCGGTGATCACGTCGCCCACGTGGGCGTACCGGCGGCGGGAGCCGCCCTTGACGCGGATGCAGAGGATCTCGCGCGCGCCTGTGTTGTCGGCCACGCGCAGCCTCGTCTCGTTCTGGATCATCGTGCACGCTCCAACACATCGACCAGCCGCCACCGCTTGGTGCGCGACAGCGGGCGGCTCTCGACCACCCGCACCACGTCGCCCTCGTGCGCGTCGTTGTTCTCGTCGTGCGCGTGCAGCGTGGAGGAGCTGCGCAGGATCTTTTCGTAGCGCCGGTGGCGGCGGGCGACGTCGATGCGCACGGTGATCGTCTTGTTGGCCTTGTCGGAGACCACCACCCCCTGGCGGACACGGCGGACGCCCTCGGTGCGAGCGTGGACGGGAGCGAGCGCCTGCGGCGCCGGAGCCGAGGCGCGACGCTCGGCCTGTTTGGCCCGTTCCTGCAGGCGCCGCGCACGGCGCTTGAGCGCCTTGGTCCGGCGCACGGCCTCGCGCTCGGCCTGACGCTCCTCGGGCGAGCGCGGCGCTCGGGCGCTTCCGGTGTGGGCCGAGCGGGCCTTGCGCCGGCGCTCCTTGGGCGGGAGCTGCTCGGCGGGCTCGGAGCCCGCCCGCCCCGCGGCCTGCGTTGCGGGCTCCTTGGCCTCGGGTGCCGCCGCCGGGGTTCCGGGTGCGGCCGGTTCCTGGGCAGCCTGCTCCTCCTGCGGCTCCTGGGCGGACGGCTGCGCCTGCGGCTCCTGCTCGTCGGTCATCTCTTTGTCCTGTTCCTCAGCCATCTCGGTCAGATCCCCAGCTCTCGCTCGCGGGCGACGGTGAGCGCACGCGCAAGCCCGCGCCGGGCGTGGGGGACGCCGGCGGTGTTCTCGAGCTCCCCGGTGGCGTTGGCGAAGCGCAGCCCGAAGAGCTCCTTACGCAGGGTGGCGATCTGCTCGGCGAGCTCGTCGTCGGGCATGTCGCGCATCTCCTTGGCCTTCACCGCTCGGCCCTCGTGCTCGTCATCACTCGGTCGCCGTCGCACTTGGCGTAGCTCAGCCCGCCCTCGCGCTCGTACACAGTCGTCGTCCTCGTCATCATCACTCAGTCCTCGCGCATCACGAACTTGGACTTGACGGGAAGCTTGTGCGCGGCGAGGCGGATCGCGTCGCGCGCGAGCGGCTCGGGCACGCCGGCGAGCTCGAACATCACGCGCCCCGGCTTGACCACGGCAACCCAGCCCTCGGGGGAGCCCTTGCCGGAGCCCATGCGGGTCTCGGCGGGCTTCTTGGTGACGGGCTTGTCAGGGAACACGTTGATCCACACCTTGCCCCCACGCTTGATCTTGCGCGTCATCGCGATACGGGCGGCCTCGATCTGGCGGTTGGTGAGCCAGCCCTGCTCGAGCGACTTCAGGCCGTACTCGCCGAACTGGACCTTCACCTGGCCACGCGACATCCCGCGGCGGCGGCCGCGGTGCTGCTTGCGGTGCTTGACACGCTTGGGGGAGAGCATCAGCGGGTCACCTCGGGGCTGCCGCCCCCGCGACCGGAGCCTCCGCCCGGCCCCCGACCGCCTCCCGGACCGCCTGGTCCACGTCCGCCCCCGGGTCCACGTCCGCCGCCGGGACCGCCCGACCCACCGAAGCCGCGTCCGCCACCAGGTCCTCCAGGTCCGCGCCCACCCCCGGGGCCTCCGGGACCACGTCCGCCGCCGCCCGGCCCTCCGGGTCCACGTCCGCCTCCCGGTCCGCGGCCGGATCCGGACCCGCCCGCGCCGCCCGGCCCACGGCCACCGCCCCCACGTCCGCCGCCCGCGCCGCCACCGCCGCCACGACCGCGACCGCGACCGTCGCGGCCGTCACGTCCTCCGCGACCGTCGCGCTCGGAGCTCGGGGGGGGTGGGGCTGTCATGTCGGTGAGGTCCGCGCCGGTGAAGCCCTCGGGCATGATTTCGCCCTTGTTCACCCAGCACTTCACGCCGATACGCCCGAACGTGGTGGCAGCCTCGTGGAAGCCGTAGTCGATGTCGGCGCGCATCGTGTGCAGTGGCACGCGCCCGTCGGAGTAGCTCTCGGTGCGCGCCATCTCCGCGCCGCCGAGGCGCCCGGAGACCTGCACCTTGACGCCCTTGGCCCCCGAGCGCATCGCGCTTGTGAGCGCGCGCTTCATCGCGCGGCGGAATGCGACACGGTTCTGGAGCTGCTCGGCGATCGACTGCGCGACGAGCTTCGCGTCGAGCTCGGGACGCTTGATCTCGAGGATGTTGACCTTGATCTGCTTCTGGGTCATGCGGTGCAGGTCGCGGCGCAAAGCGTCCACTTCGGTGCCGGACTTGCCGATCACGATGCCGGGCCGGGCGGTGTGGATGTTGACCTCCAGTTCGCCGGCGTCCTTGCGGATCGTGATGTCGGAGAGGCCCGCGTGGGCGAGGCGGTCAGTGATGTGCTTGCGCACGCGGATGTCCTCCGCGAGGTACTCGGCGAAGTGGCGCTCGTTGAACCAGTTGGACTTCCAGTCGTGGATGTACCCCACGCGCATGGCCTCTGGGTGAACCTTCTGTCCCATCTGCTCTCTTCTTCTCTCTCTATTCCAAGTCGGGTGTCGTTGGCGAAACTCTTGTAGGTGGTGGTGCGGGTGCTCGGTAGTGCGGGTGCTGGTCTTGGTGGTGCGGGTGCTGGCTCTCGTGGTGTGGCGGCTTCGGTGGCCCTACGACCGCGGTGTCAGCGTGATCGTCAGGTGGCTTGTGCGCTTGCGGATCGGCGTCGCCCTGCCCATGGCGCGCGGCCGAAAGCGCTTGATCGTCGGCCCCTCGTCGGCGTAGGCCTCGCGGACGACAAGATCGTCCTCGAGCAGCTCGTGGTTGTTCTCCGCGTTGGCCACCGCCGACTCGAGCAGCTTGCTCCAGTCGCGCGCCACGTCGCGGGGCGTGAAGGCGAGGATAGCGCGTGCCTCCTGCACGGACTTGCCCCGCAGGTGCCCACACACCATCCGTGCCTTGCGCGCGGAGGTCCGCACGTAGCGCGCTCGTGCGGAGACTACCGCGCGTCGCCCGCCCGGCGCGGCTCTACGCGACGGCGCAAGCTCAATAGCGGGCTCCTCCTCGGCGGCCTGCTGCTCCTCCTCGGCAGAGGTCTGTTCCTCGGCGTCCGCCTCCGGCTTGGCAGCTTTCGCTTTGCGGCGTCTCGCTTTGGCAGGTTTCTTCGCCGCGGCCTCCTCGCCCTCAGCCTCCGTGCTCGTGGCCTCCGCCGCGGTCGCGGTCTCCTCGTCCTCGGCGGGCGCCTCCTCGGCCGTGCCCTCCGACTTCTCAGCTTTGGCGGCAGCTTTGCGAGCGCGGCCCGGTTTCTCGGGGGCCTCGGCAGCCGGCTCGGCGGGGGGGGTCTCCCCCGGCTTCGGCTCCTCTTTCTCGTCCTCGGCGCTCATCTCAGCGAACCTTCCCGGACCCCGCGTGCCCACGGAAGTGGCGGGTAGGGGCGAACTCGCCGAGCTTGTGCCCGACCATCGACTCGGAGACGAACACGGGGATGTGCTTCTTGCCGTCGTGCACCGCGATCGTGTGGCCGACCATGTCGGGGAAGATCGTGGAGGCGCGCGACCACGTGCGGAGCATCTGTTTGCGGTTCTCTGAGTTGAGCGCTTCGATGCGCTTCATCAGCCGCTCTTCCACCCACGGCCCCTTCTTGCTGGAGCGGCTCATCGGCTCTTACCCTTTCCTCGCCTACGTCCCCGGACGATATAGCGGTCGGAGGGCTTGTTCTTCTTGCGCGTGCGGTACCCGAGCGTGGGAACCCCCCAGGGGGTGACGGGGTGCCGCCCGGCGGTGGTGGAGCCCTCGCCGCCGCCGTGGGGGTGGTCAACGGGGTTCATCGCTACGCCGCGGGTCTGGGGGCGCACGCCCATGTGGCGCTTGCGCCCGGCCTTGCCGATCTTCACGTTCTGGTGGTCGGAGTTGCCGATCACGCCTACGGTAGCGCGGCACTCGGCGCGCACGAGGCGCATCTCGCCCGAGGGCAGGCGCAGGGTGGCCTGGTCGCCGTCCTTGGCCATCAGCTGCACGGAGGCCCCCGCCGAGCGTGCCATCTGCCCGCCGCGTCCGGGGTGCAGCTCGACGTTGTGGATCACGGTGCCGACGGGCATACGGGCAAGGGGCAGGCTGTTGCCGACCGCGATGTCGGCGTCCTCGCCAGAGCTCACCGTCATGCCGACCGTCAGGCGGTGGGGGGCAAGGATGTAGCGCTTCTCGCCGTCGGCGTAGTGCAGCAGGGCGATGTAGGAGGAGCGGTTGGGGTCGTACTCGATCGCGGCGACCTTCGCGGGGACTCCGTCCTTGCGGCGCTTGAAGTCGATCCGGCGGTACAGGCGCTTGGCACCGCCGCCGCGGTGGCGGGCGGTCTTGCGCCCGCGGGCGTTGCGCCCGCCGCTCTTCTTCAGGCCCTCGACGAGCGTCTTCTCGGGCTCGCTCTTGGTAATCTCGGCGAAGTCCGGGTAGGAGGTGAAACGCCGGCCGGGGCTGGTGGGCTTGGGTTTGCGAATGGGCACGGTGGCAGCTCCTCCTAGACGCCCTCGAGGCTACGGAAGATGGCGATAGTCTCGCCCTCGCGAACCTGCACGATCGCCTTCTTCCACGTGCGGGTGCGCCCCTTGGTGTTGACGCGACGCTTGGGCTTGGACTTGACGCTCTGCGTGCGCACCTCCACGACGTGCACGTTGAACAGCGCTTCGACCGCCTGGCGGATCAGCGTCTTGTGCGCGTCGGGGTGTACACGAAAGGTGTAACGGCCGGCGGCGGAGAGCTCGTAGCTCTTCTCCGAGACCACGGGGCGGATGATGACCTGGGAGTGGTCCATCAGGCCTCGGTCTCCCCGGCGGAGTCATCCTTCGGAGTCTCCTCGGTGGAGGTTGCGGGCGCGTCAGCCGCGGCCTTCGCGTCTGCGCCCTTGGCGGGCGCCTTCGCACTCGCGCCTTTGGCAGACGCCTTGGAACCCGAGTCCTTGACGGCGGTTTTCGGCGCCGGCGCGACCTCCTTCGATTCAGCCCCCCCACCGGCGCGAGCGGTCAGCGCGTCGAGCGCGACCTGCGAGAGCACCACCGAGGCGGCACCGAGGAGGTCGGCGACACCGACGTTCTCGTGCGCGAGCACTGAAACGCGGGCGAGGTTGCGGAAGGAGAGCGCCACGTCGGACTCCTCGGCGGCGAGCGCGACGAGCGTGGGACGTGGCTCGTTCCAATCCTCAAGCAGCTCGAACGCGCGGCTGGTCGAGGGCGCCTCGAAAGCAGCGGGGTCGACGACGGCGAGCGAGCCGCGCCCAGCGTGCAGGGAGAGCGCGCTGCGCAGCGCGGCACGCTGCTCCTTGCGGTTGACCTTGAAGGTGTAGGAACGCGGCTGGGGCCCGAACGCGGTACCACCCCCGGTCCACAGCGGCGAGCGGCTGGAGCCGGCGCGGGCGCGGCCGGTGCCCTTCTGTCGCCACGGCTTGGCCGAGCCGCCGGAGACCATCGCGCGGGTCTTCGTGGCGGCGGTGCCGCGGCGGCGGGCGGCCTGCTCGGCGCGCACACTCTGGTGCACGAGCGGACCGTGGAAGCCCGCGGCGAAGGCGTCCCCGTCAAGCTTGACCTTCTTGGTGGCCCCGAGCACCGGGGCGTTCAGCGCCGCGTCAGGCATCGGCGCGCACCTCCACGACCCCCCCACGGGGGCCGGGCACGGAGCCCCGCACGAGCAGGAGGTTCTGGGCGGCGTCCACGGCGATGACCTCCAGGCCGCGCTGGGTGACGCGGCGGTTGCCCATCTGCCCGGGCCCGCGGATGCCTTTGACCACCCGCGCGGGGGTGGCGGACGCGCCGATCGAGCCGGGGGCGCGGACGTTGTGGGAGCCGTGGGACTTGGGGCCGCTCTTGAAGTTGTGGCGACGGATGGTGCCCTGGAAGCCCTTGCCCTTGGAGACCCCGGAGATCTTCACACGGGCGCCCACCTCGAAGGAGCCGACGGTCACGCTTTCGCCCACCTTCAGCTCGGCGACGGGGGCAGGCGGGTCGCGGAACTCCACGAGGTGGCGCAGCGGGGGGGCGTCGGCCTTCTTCAGATGACCGAGCTCAGCTTTGGTGAGGTGCTTCTCGCGGGCGGCTCCGAAGGCGAGCTGGACGGCCGCGTAGCCGTCGCGCTCGAGGTCGCGCACCGCGGTCACCGGACACGGCCCGGCCTCCAGCACGGTGACGCGCGCGACGGAGCCGTCCTCCCTAAAGAGCTGGGTCATTCCGAGCTTCTTGGCGAGTATCGCGGGCATCGTGGGGGTCCGTGGCGGAGGGGGCTGAAGGTGGTTGAGGTGGGTGGGAAGGGCAGCGCTAGGTTCAGGTCGCGAGGCGGATCTCGATGTTGACGCCCGCGGGCAGGTGGTCCAGGCGCTGCAGGGAGTTGACGGTCTTAGGGGTCGGCTGGTGGATGTCGATCAGACGCTTGTGGGTACGGATCTCGAAGTGCTCGCGGGAGTCCTTGTCCTTGAAGGGCGAGCGGATCACGCAGTACACGTTCTTCTCCGTGGGCAACGGCACCGGCCCGGAGACGGTCGCGCCGGTGCGCGTGGCGGTCTCCACGATCTCCCTCGCGGCCGACTCGATCGCGGAGGTGTCGTACGCCTTCAGGCGAATGCGGATCTTGTTCTGGGTGGCGGGTGCCATGAGAGGTGCTGGAAAGCCTAAGTCGTTTTTGAATTGGGATTTGGGTTGTTGGTCTGCGGCCGTCCCGGGCCGGTACGATGGCCTGGTTGGCGTTGCTCATAACCCGCTCGCTGTGTGCAGGGGGCGAGCGAAGGGGCGGACTCCATGCTGGGGTCCGCCCCCTCACCGCGCCGCGCTGCGGGCGGATCTGCATCGTCGTATCTGACTGCGCTTGCTGCCTTACTTCACAGAGCCGGGAGCTTCCCGGTGAAAAAAAGGGCGCCCCGGTGGAGGCGCCCCTCGGTGCTACTCAATGATCTCGCTGACCACGCCCGAGCCCACCGTGCGACCGCCCTCTCGGATCGCAAAGCGCAGGCCCTGGTCCATGGCGATCGGCTGGATCAGCTCGATCTCCATCTGGACGTTGTCGCCGGGCATCACCATCTCGACGCCCTCGGGCAGCTTGGCCACGCCGGTGACGTCGGTGGTGCGGAAGTAGAACTGCGGCCGGTACCCCGAGAAGAAGGGGGTGTGACGACCGCCCTCCTCCTTCTTGAGCACGTAGACCTCGGACTTGAACTTGGTGTGCGGCGTGATCGAGCCCGGCTTGCACAGCACCTGCCCACGCTCGATCTCCTCGCGCTTGGTGCCGCGCAGCAGGCAGCCGACGTTGTCGCCGGCGCGGCCCTCGTCGAGGATCTTGCGGAACATCTCGACGCCCGTGACGACCGTGGAGGTGGAGTCGTGGACGCCCACGATTTCCACGGTGTCGCCGGTTTTGACGATCCCCTGCTCGATGCGCCCAGTGGCCACCGTGCCGCGGCCGGTGATCGAGAAGACGTCCTCGACGGGCATCAGGAACGGCTTGTCGAGCTCGCGCACCGGCTCGGGGATGTAGTCGTCCAGCGCGTCAGCGAGGTCGAGGATCTTCTGCTTGTAGGTCTCGTCGCCTTCCAACGCCTTCAGCGCGGAGCCGACCACGAACGGGATGTCGTCCCCGGGGAAGTCGTACTCGCTCAGCAGCTCGCGCACCTCGACCTCGACCAGTTCGAGCAGCTCCTCGTCGTCGACCATGTCGGCCTTGTTGAGGAACACCACGATGTAGGGAACGCCGACCTGGCGGGCAAGCAGGATGTGCTCGCGCGTCTGGGGCATCGGGCCGTCGGCGGCCGAGACGACGAGGATCGCGCCGTCCATCTGGGCGGCACCAGTGATCATGTTCTTGACGTAGTCGGCGTGACCGGGGCAGTCCACGTGCGCGTAGTGGCGCTTCTCGGTCTGGTACTCCACGTGCGAGGTGGCGATCGTGATCCCGCGTTCCTTCTCCTCGGGAGCGTTGTCGATCTCCTCGAAGCTGCGGGCTTCGGCGCCTCCCTTCTCCGCCAGCACCGTGGTGATGGCAGCGGTCAGCGTCGTCTTACCGTGGTCGATGTGACCGATGGTGCCGACGTTGACGTGCGGCTTGTCGCGCTCGAACTTCTCCTTCGCCACTTTGCTCTGCTCCTCTGGAATCGACTTGTGTTGTCCGCCCCGTGGGACGAACCCGAGAAATCTATCTGATTAAGCTGGAACAGGCTCCCCCGTGCGCTGCTCGATGATCTTCTCCGCGATGGAGGGGGGGACCTCCTCGTAGCCCTCGAACTGCATCGTGTAGGTGGCGCGCCCCTGCGTGTTGGAGCGCAGGTCGGTGGCGTAGCCGAACATCTCGGAGAGCGGCACAAGCGCATGAATCGCCTGGGCGTTCCCCTGCTGCTCTGAGCCGTGCAGGTGCCCGCGCCGGCGCGAGAGGTCGCCCATCACTTCGCCCATGAACTCCTCGGGGGTCACGACCTCCACCGCAAAGATCGGCTCCAGCAGCACCGGTTTGGCGCGCCGGGCAGCCTCCTTGAAAGCGAGCGAGCCGGCGACCTTGTAGGCGATCTCCGAGGAGTCCACCTCGTGGTACTTGCCGTCCACGAGCGTCACGCGCACGTCCACCATCGGGTAGCCCGCCTTGACGCCGTTCTCAAGCGCCTCCTCGACGCCCTTCTCGACGGCGGGAATGAACTCCGAGGGGATCGCGCCGCCCTTGATCTTGTTGACGAAGTCGAAGCCCTCGCCGGGGGCGGGCTCGATGTTGATGTAGACCACGCCGTACTGGCCCGAACCGCCGGTCTGGCGCACGAACTTGCCTTCGACCTTCTCGGCGGTGCCGCGCACGGTCTCGCGGTAGGAGACCTGGGGGCGCCCGACGTTGGCCTCCACACCGAACTCGCGCTTCATGCGGTCCACGAGCACTTCCAGGTGCAGCTCGCCCATCCCGGAGATCTCGATCTGGCCGGTCTCTTCGTTGGTGCGCACCTGGAAGGTGGGGTCCTCTTCGGCCAAGCGGCCGAGCGCGATCGACATCTTCTCCTGGTCGACCTTGGTCTTGGGCTCCACCGCGACCTTGATGACGGGCTCGGGGAACACGATCGTCTCCAGGCGCACCGGGGCGTCGGGGGCGGCGAGCGTGTCGCCGGTCATAACCTGCTTGATGCCGACCGCGGCGGCGATGTCCCCGGAGTAGACCTCGGGGACCTCCTCGCGGTCGTTGGCGTGCATCATCAGGATGCGCCCGATGCGCTCGGTGCGACCGCTGTTGACGTTGAGCACGCGCGAGCCGGCCTCCACGCGACCGGAGTAGACGCGGAAGTAGGTGAGCTTGCCGACGTAGGGGTCGGCCATGATCTTGAAGGCGAGCGCGGTGAAGGGTTCGGAGTCATCGGGCTTGCGCTCGACCTCGCGCTCGCCCTCCTCCCCCTTGACGAGTTCGGTGCCGGTCATCGGGGGCACGTCCAGCGGCGATGGGAGGTACTCGATGACGGCATCCAACAGCGGCTGCACGCCCTTGTTCTTGAAGGACGAGCCGCACAGCACAGGCGTGAGTTTGGTGGAGAGGGTGGCCTTGCGGATCGCCTGCTTGAGGCGCTCCTCGGGGATCTCGGCCTCCTCGAGGATCAGCTCGAGCAGCCCGTCGTCGTAGTGGGAGACCTCCTCGAGCAGGTGCTCGCGCGCGGCGGCGGCGGCGTCGACGAGCGCGGCGGGGATCTCGATCACGTCCTGCTCCTTGCCGAGCTCGTCCTTGTAGACGATCGCCTTCATCGCCACGAGGTCGACCACGCCTTCGAAGTCTCCCTCGGCGCCGATCGGCAACTGGATCGGCACGGGGTGGGCGGCGAGGCGGTCGATCATCGTCTGCACGCCGCGCTCGAAGTCGGCGCCAGTGCGGTCCATCTTGTTGATGTAGGCGATCCGGGGAACGTGGTACTTGTCGGCCTGGCGCCACACCGTCTCCGACTGCGGCTCGACCCCGGCGACGGAGTCGAACAGCGCGATCGCCCCGTCGAGTACGCGTAGGGAGCGCTCGACCTCGACTGTGAAGTCGACGTGCCCGGGGGTGTCGATGATGTTGATCCGGTGGCCCTTCCACTCGGCGGTGGTGGCGGCGGAGGTGATGGTGATGCCCCGCTCCTGCTCTTGTTCCATCCAGTCCATCGTGGCGGCGCCGTCGTGGACCTCGCCGATCTTGTAGGTGCGCCCGGTGTAGTAGAGGATGCGCTCGGTCGTCGTCGTCTTGCCCGCGTCGATGTGGGCCATGATCCCGATGTTGCGGGTGTTCTGGAGGGTGAACTTGCGTGGCATGAGTGGGCTGTGGTGGTGGGCGCTGTTCGGGTCAGGGAGAGACGGCGTGGTCGGGGCGAAAGCTTCGGGATCGGAACAGGCTGGGTTTGGGCAAAAAAATTGGGCCCCCTGGGCCCACGCGCGCTGCTGGTTTGAGGCCGGTTCGCGTCGCTATGTGCTCAGGGTCTTCATGTTGACTTTGCGCCCCGCGGCCAGCGCTGCTCGCACAACCAAGCCGCCCGCCGAGCGGAGGCCGACTATAGCAGAGGTTTAGGTACTCGCCCGCCCGCGGCGGCGAGGCGGGGTGAGTGGGGATCGAGCTCGCTCGCGCCGTCCTCGAAGACCCCCTGCAGGCGAGTAAGCACTTGCGTGGCGACGCGCAGCTCCTCGACGTCCACGTCCGCGAGCGCCTGCTCCCAGCGGCCCTGCCACTTCGCGCGCTTGGCCTCGATCTCGCGCCGCCCGCGAGGGCTGAGGCGGGAGACCACCACGCGCTTGTCACGCTCCAGCCGCGCGCGCTCCACGTGCCCGCTGGCGGCGAGGTGCTCAAGCATCTGCGTGACCGTGGCAGGAGTGAGCTGCGCGGCCACCGCGAGCTCCCCTGCGGACAGCTCGCCGCGCTCCTCCAGCTCGAACAGCAGCTCGCACTGCGCATGGCTCAGCTCGGTGGACCCCAGATGGGTGTCGCGCCCGCGCAGGCGGCTGAGGCTGCGGACGGTCCGGCGAAACGCCTTGCCGAGCTCCAGTAGCTCCGCCGCCCTCTCCTCCTGCGAGACCTTCACGGAGACCGCCATACGCGCTCCCGCCTCAGACCCCCACCGGCTCCGCAACTCGCTCGGCGTGACCCGCGGCGCTCTCAGCGTCGGGCTGGGCCGCGAGCGAATCACCCGCTCGCGGGCGCTCCGCGCGGAGCAGCATCGTGCAAGGGATCAGCGACAGCGCGGCGATCCCGAGCGCCCACCAGTAGGCGGTGTCGAACGCGCTGGCGAGCTCGGCTGGGGAGTGTGCGTGCGCGCCTGCGCGCTGCAGCACCACCGCGAGGATCGCGGTGCCGATCGCGCCACCGCTCCGCTGCAGTGCGTTGATCTGCGGGGTGGCGTCGGAGATCTGCTCGGGGCGCATCGCCCCGAAGGCGGCAGTCATCGCGGGCATGAAGCACATCCCGATGCTGAGGCCGCGTACGACCAGCACGAGCGAGATCGCCACGATCGAGGTGTCCGCGCCGACGAATGTGAAGGGAACGGTGCTGGCACACAGGATCAAGATGCCGACGAGCGCCACGCGACCGCCGCTAAAGCGCTGGGTGAGGCGGCTGGCGAGGGGCATCGCGATCAGCGCGCCGATCCCCTGCGGGCCAGTGAGCAGACCGGTGTTGACAACGCTCTGCCCGCGCACCTCCTGGTAGTAGAGCGGGACCAGGATCATTGCTCCGAACAGCGCCGCGCCGAGACCGAAGTTGACGAACGCGGCGCCGGCGAACACGCGGTTGGCGTACATGCGGATGTCGAGCAGCGGGTTCTCGATGCGCAGCGCGTGCAGGCAGAACAGCACGATCAGCACGGCGCCCGCGACCGTCGGCAGAATCACTTCGCCCGAGCCCAGGGCGGCGCCGGAGCCGAGTTCGCTGACGCCGTAGATGACGGCGGCAAACCCGGCGGGAAGCATCGCCAGACCCAGCACGTCCAGACGCCCCGCGACACCGGAATCGGTGCGGGGCAGCATCCGCCAGCCGAGCGCGACCGCGACCACGCCGATCGGCACATTGACGAAGAAGATCCACGACCAGTGCAGGTTCTCGAGGATCAGCCCGCCGACGACCGGCCCGAGGATCGGCGCGATCATTATGGGCATCGTGACGAACCCCATGACCCTGCCCATCCGCCGCGGCCCGGCGACCTGAGCCATGATCATCATCGCGACCGGCATGATCATCCCGCCGCCGACGCCCTGCAGGATGCGGAAGAACACGAGCGAGGTGATCGAGCTGGCGAGCCCACACAACGCCGAGCCGATGGTGAACAGCACCAGCGAGGTCAGGTAGACCTGCTTGGCCCCGAAGCGCCGGGCGGCCCAGCCCGTGACGGGGATCACGGCGGCGAGCGAGAGCAGATAGCCGGTGATCACCCACTGGACCTGGGCGAGCGGGCTGTGCAGGTCGTACGAGAGGGTGTGCAGCGCGACGTTGACGATCGTCGTGTCGAGGATCGACATCATCATCCCGAGGATCACCACGCCGGAGATGACCCACACGTGGCGCTCGATGCGATCGGAGGCGGCCGGGTTGAATTCGGTGTCTGAAGACATTCGGTACCTAAAGGTTAGGCACCAAAGCTTTCCCTTCAACCCCTTCGGGTGTGCGATGCGTCACAGATGAAGCCGGGCTACCAACGGTAGTGCGCGAAGGCCTTGTTTGCCTGCGCCATGCGGAAGATGTCGTCCTTGCGCTTGTACGCGCCGCCCTGCTGGGACTGAGCATCGAGCAACTCGTGCGCGAGGCGCTGGGCCATCGTCTTCTCGCGGCGCTGGCGGGCGAACTCCACCAGCCAACGTACGGCCAGCGTGCGGGCGCGGCGAGGCGCGACCTCGACCGGGACCTGGTAGGTGGCGCCACCTACGCGGCGCGATTTGACCTCGAGGTTCGGCGTGAGCGCCTTGATCGACGCCTCCAGCGTCTCGATCGGGTCTTTCTCGCTGCGCTCCCCGAGGATTGCCAGCGCGTCGTACACGATCCGCTCGGCCACCGACTTCTTGCCGTCCAGCATCACCTTGTTGATGACCTGCTGCACGAGCTTCGAGCGGTGGACCGAGTCCGGCTCGACCGGACGCACGTGGGCGGCTGCGCGGCGTGGCATCTACTTTTTCTTCACGCCGTACTGCGAGCGCGCCTTCTTGCGGTCGCTGACGCCCGCTGCGTCGAGCGTGCCCCGCACCACCTTGTAGCGCACTCCCGGGAGGTCCTTTACGCGGCCACCCCGCACCAGCACCACCGAGTGCTCCTGCAGGTTGTGGCCCTCGCCGGGGATGTACGCGGTCACTTCGATCGACCCTGAGATGCGCACCCGCGCGACCTTGCGCAGGGCGGAGTTGGGCTTCTTCGGGGTCGTCGTGTACACGCGCGTGCACACTCCCCGCCGCTGGGGCGCGGCGACCTTCTTCTTGCGGCCCTTGCCCGACTTCAGTCCCGGGGTGGCCAGTTTCTTCTTCGGGGCTTCACGGCCCTTACGCACAAGCTGAGAGGTCGTCGGCATCGGCCGGGGATGGTAGCAGCGCGGACCAGGCGGGACGGAACGGAAGCGGATGAGGCCGAGCGGGGGGTTGGGAACTGGCTGACGCCTGTCCTACGCCGCGGCGGGCGCCACGCCCGCGGAGCGCACCGGCGCGGGCATCAGCGCCGCGGCCACCACCACCAGCACGAATGCCAGCGACTGGCACACGATTCCCACCGCGCTGCCCGCGACGGGATCCCCGAAGACCACGATCCCCCCTGCGATCCCGGCGATGTTCGCGGCGGTGCCCGTCACCGCGATCACCGGCACTGCGTCTCCGTCCTGCAGGCCCCGCGCGGAGGCGTAGAAGGCCACGATCGACGCCGCCACCGCGACCGCCAGCCACGGGCTCAGCAGCACTCCGAGCACGCCGTGGGCGCCGACGATCCCCGTGAGCGCCTTGATCGAGACGTCGGAGACCCCGAAGAGGATGCCGGCCGCCGCCCCCAGCATCACGCCATGATGCTCTGCCCGGCCGCCCATCCGCGGGCCCATGATCAGGAGACCTCCCAGGCCGAACAGGCCCGCCTCGAAGGAGATCATCGCCGCGTCGGAGAAGCGCGAGTCCGCCCCGTGCATCGCCGGCAGCGTCAGCCCCAGCAGCACGAGGCCGCCCGCCATCAGCCACAGCCCTGCCCACTGCCGGCGGCCGACCTTGAAGCCGAACAGTCTGTCCGCCATCACCGCGATCAACACCACGCCCGCTGCGAGCGCCACCTGCACGACCGACATCGGCGCCAGCGCCAACGCCGCGACGTGCAGCAGCCACGAGGCGACCGCCACGATCATCCCCACCGTGAACCACTTCGAGGAGAACAGCGCCCGCACCGAGCGCAGCGGGTGGCGCACGGTCACCGCCGGCACCTCGTTGGCCCCCCGGTACTTGTAGAAGAAGCCCAGGTTCGCCACGAACGCACAGGCGAGCGACAGCAGGATGCCTAGATCAAGAGTCATGGTTGGTGGTGGAGGGTGGGGGACATTGCGCAGGTCCATCGGCAGTGGTGGATGGATGCTTTACTGCGCTCAGTCGATCCGGGCAGATTAGCCGTCGGAACCTGTGTGGAAGCTAAAGGGCCGGCTCCACCTGGACTCCTTAACGCCCGCCTAACAGCACACGCAAGACCCCGCCCGCCGACCGTGGACAGAGCACAACCTCTCGACCGACCCTTGCAGAGGACGCGCCCAATCGACGCCCGCACCGGGCGCACCACCCAAAAGCCCCTGCTGATGGTGGACATCGACGGAGTCCTCTCGCTGTTCGGCTTTCCCCCGCACGCGCCCCCCGCCGGGTCCTTGCACTTCGTCGATGGCATACCCCACCTCCTTTCGTCCACCGCCGCCCGTCACCTGCTCGCGCTTGTCTCTCTCTTTGAGCTGGTGTGGTGCTCCGGCTGGGAAGAGCGGGCCGACGAATACCTGCCCGCGCTGCTGGGTCTCCCCCGCGGGCTGCCCCACCTGAGCTTCGAGCGCCAGGCGACCCTAACCGACGGACACGACCACGCCCGCGGCGGGGCTGAGGAGTCCGGAGGCGACTCGGGCGGGGCCGCCGGCAAAACGCTCCACGGCCACTGGAAGCTCGCCGCGATCGACGCCTACGCCGGCGTGCGTCCGCTCGCCTGGATCGACGACTGCCTCGACGACGCCTGCCACGCCTGGGCCGCCTCGCGCGAGGCACCCACACTGCTCGTGCAGACCTCCGCCGAGCAGGGACTCACCGAGCAGGAGGCCGCCCAGCTTCGGACGTGGGCGCTGACGCAGGGAGCCTGAGCCAAGCTCTTGGCGCTGGGGCAGGGGGCAGGAGCCCGCCTGGGCGGGGGGCCCTCGCCGCTTACCCCTCGGCCGGCTCCTCCTGTGGCTCGAGCGCCTCAAGCGGCTCCTCGGGCACTTCGAGCTCGGCGAGCTCCTCGACGAAGCCGGGATCTGAGTCGCCGGCCCCGATCTTCTCCAGCGACGCGAGGTCCGCGTCGAACTCCTGGCCGTAGCTGCCGCCCAGCGGGTCGCCGCCGTGCAGGCCGAGCTCCGCGGCGATCTCGTCCTGGTCGAGCAGACCGACGTCGTCGATCGCACGCGGGAGCGGTTCGGAGGGCTCGATCTCGATCCGTCGGTAGCGCTTCAGGCCGGTCGCGGCCGGGATCAGCTTGCCGATGATCACGTTCTCCTTGAGGCCATTGAGGCGGTCAACCTTGCCCTCCAGCGACGCGTCGGTCAGCACCTTCGTGGTCTCCTGGAAGGAGGCCGCGGAGAGGAACGAGTCGGTGTTCAGCGACGCCTTGGTGATGCCCAGGATGATGTCCTCGAACTGCGCCGTCTCCGCCTTGGCGGCATCGACCTCCGCGTTGACCCGCGCGAACTCGAAGCGGTCCACGAACTGGCCCGGCAGGTAGTCGGTGTCGCCCTTCTGGTCGACGCGCACCTTCTTGAGCATCTGGCGCACGATCAGCTCGATGTGCTTGTCGTTGATGTCCACACCCTGGGACTTGTAGACCTCCTGCACCTCGTTGACGAGGTACCGCTCGGTCTCCGTGCGCCCGCGCAGTTTGAGCAGGTCGTGCGGGTACAGCGAGCCCTCGTTGAGCTGCTTGCCCGCTGCGATCTGCTCGCCGGCGCTCACGAACAGGCGCGTGCGCCGCGGGAAGGTGTGGCGGTGCTCCTCCCCGGCCGCGTCGGTGATCGCGACCGTGAGCGCCTTCTCGGACTCCTCGATCGAGACCGTCCCGTCCTGCTCGGCGATCTGCGCGAGGCCCTTCGGCTTGCGCGCCTCGAACAGCTCGACCACGCGCGGCAGGCCGTGGGTGATGTCCGCGCCCGCGACTCCCCCCGTGTGGAAGGTGCGCATCGTCAGCTGCGTACCCGGCTCGCCGATCGACTGCGCCGCGATGATCCCCACCGCGTCGCCGATCTGGGCCATCTGGCCGGTGGCCATCGCCCGGCCGTAGCAGGCCTGGCACACGCCGCTGGTCGCCTCGCACTTGAGTACCGAGCGCACCGGGACCGCAACGTGGGTGCCGCGGTCGTGGTCGTCCTGGTTGGCCTTCACGATCTCCGCGAGGTCCGCGCGGCCGAGTTCGACGCCCTGCTCGACCAGCACGCGGCCGCGCTTGGTGGCGATCTGGCGCGCCGCGACGCGTCCCACGAGGTCGTCGTTGGGGTCCCCGCCGTCCTTGAAGACCGCCATCTCGATGTACTCCTCGGTGCCGCAGTCCGGCTCGCGGATGATCACGTCCTGGGCGACGTCCACCAAGCGGCGCGTCAGGTAGCCGGAGTCCGCGGTGCGCAGGGCGGTGTCGGCCAGTCCCTTGCGGGCGCCGTGGGTGGAGATGAAGTACTCCAGCACTGACAGCCCCTCCATGAAGTTGGCCTTGATCGGGCGCTCGATGATCTCCCCCTTCGGGTTGGCCATCAGGCCGCGCATGCCCGCGAGCTGGCGGATCTGCTTGAACGAGCCGCGCGCCCCGGAGTTGGCCATCATGAAGATCGGGTTGAGCGTGTCGAGGTTCGCGATCATCGCGTCCGCGACCTCGTCGGTGGCGGCGTTCCACTTCTCCACGACCGCCTCGTGGCGCTCCTCCTGGGTGATCAGGCCCATGTCGTACTGGTCGGAGATCTCCGCCACCAGGTGCTCGTACTTCTTCAGGATCTCCGCCTTCTCCGGGGGGATCACCACGTCGTTCTTGGAGATCGTGATGCCCGCCTGCGTGGAGTACTTGAAGCCGAGGTCCTTGAAGGCGTCGAGCACCAGCGAGATCGTGGTCGCGCCGTAGGTCTGCACGAGCGCGTCGATCAGACGCGTGGTATCGCGCTTCTTCATCGACTGGTTCACGAACGCGTACTTGGTGGCGTCGAACTCGTCGCCGAGAGCCTCCGCGAGCGCGCGCTCGATGCGGTCGTTGTAGATGATCCGCCCCACCGTCGTGAGCACGTGGCCGCCCTCGCGCCCGAAGGGGCGGAACTCGGCGACGTCGTGCAGCTTGACCACGCCCGCCTCGTAGGAGAGCTCGGCCTCCTGCGCGGTGCGGAAGACGTGCGGGCGGACCTCACCCTTGGGCCACTTGGCGGCGGCGAGCAGCTCC
Source organism: uncultured Solirubrobacterales bacterium (assembly GCA_963706545.1). Lineage (GTDB taxonomy): Bacteria > Actinomycetota > Thermoleophilia > Solirubrobacterales > Solirubrobacteraceae > Palsa-744. The sequence continues at coordinate 2,143,738 of OY970161.1, read as the reverse complement.
TGCTTGGCGGCCAGGTCCTCGGCCTCGGGACCGTACGTGAGGTAGTAGGCGCCGAGGATCATGTCCTGTGTGGGCGTGGCCAGCGGCGCGCCGTGGGCCGGGGAGAGGATGTTGTTGGAGGAGAGCATCAGGATCCGCGCCTCCGCCTGGGCCTCTGCGGAGAGGGGCAGGTGCACGGCCATCTGGTCGCCGTCGAAGTCGGCGTTGAAGGCGTGGCACACCAACGGGTGCACCTGGATCGCCTTGCCCTCGACGAGCAGCGGCTCGAACGCCTGGATCCCCAGGCGGTGCAGCGTCGGCGCGCGGTTGAGCAGCACCGGGTGCTCGTGGATGACCTCCTCGAGCACGTCCCACACCTCGCCGATCATCGAGTCCACCATCTTCTTGGCGGCCTTGATGTTCTGCGCGGACTTGCGCTCCACCAGGCGCGCCATGATGAACGGCTTGAATAGCTCCAGCGCCATGATCTTCGGCAGCCCGCACTGGTGCAGCTTCAGGTAGGGGCCGGCGACAATCACCGAGCGCCCGGAGTAGTCCACGCGCTTACCCAGCAGGTTCTGGCGGAAGCGGCCCTGCTTGCCCTTGAGCATGTCGGAGAGGCTCTTCAGCGGACGGTTGCCCGGTCCGGTCACGGGCCGGCCGCGGCGGCCGTTGTCGAACAGCGCGTTGACGGCCTCCTGCAGCATCCGCTTCTCGTTGTTGACGATGATCTCCGGCGCGCCGAGGTCGAGCAGCCGCTTGAGGCGGTTGTTGCGGTTGATCACGCGCCGGTAGAGGTCGTTGAGGTCCGAGGTCGCGAAGCGCCCGCCGTCGAGCTGCACCATCGGGCGCAGCTCCGGGGGGATCACGGGGACCGCGTCGAGCACCATCTGTTCGGGCTTGTTGCCCGACTGGATGAACGCAGAGACCACCTTCAAGCGCTTGACCGCGCGCGCCTGCTTCTGGCCTTTGGCGGTCTTGACCTGGTCCTCGAGCTCGACCCGTTCGGCCTCGAGGTCGACCTGCTGGAGCAGGTCGCGCACCGCTTCCGCGCCCATCCCGCCGCGGAAGTACTCGCCGAAGCCGTATGACGAGCCGAAGCGCTCCTTGAGCTCGCGGAAGGTCGTCTCGTCGTGCTCGATCTGCTTGGGTTCCATCGTCTTGAAGAGCTCCCACACGTTGCGCATCCGCTCGGCGGCGTCCTCGATGTACGCTTCGGTGTCGGCGATGTCGGCGTCGAAGATCTTGCGCAGCTCCTTGAGCAGCTTCTCGCGCTCCTCCTCGGAGAGCTTTGTGAGGTTGACGTCCAGCGAGTCGGCCCACAGGTGGTCTTCGTCGGAGAAGCCCGTTTGCTTGCCGCTCTCCAGGTACTTCTCGCGCCGCGCCAGGGACTCGCGCAGCTCCAGCACCCGCTCCTCGCGCTCAGCGGCGTAGGAGTCGAGCACCTTGCCGACCTCCTTCTGCAGCGCGTCCACGTCCTTCGCGCGCGCCTCCTCGTCGACCCACGTAACGATTGAAGCGGCGAAGTACAGAACCTTCTCGAGCTCCTTGGGGGCCATGTCGAGCAGGTAGCCGATGCGCGAGGGCACGCCCTTGAAGAACCAGATGTGACTGACGGGCGCCGCCAGGTCGACGTGGCCCATGCGCTCGCGACGGACCTTCGAGCGCGTGACCTCCACGCCACAGCGCTCGCACACGATGCCCTTGTAGCGCACGCGCTTGTACTTGCCGCAGTAGCACTCCCAGTCCTTGGTGGGGCCGAAGATGCGCTCACAGAAGAGCCCGTCCTTCTCCGGCTTCAGGGTGCGGTAGTTGATCGTCTCGGGCTTTGTCACCTCGCCGGAGCTCCAACCGCGAATCTGCTTGGAGGAGGCGAGGCCGATCTCGATGGCGTCGAAGTTGTTGATGTCGATCATGTGTGGCGCTTTCGCTCGCGGGTGAAAGAAAAGGGGCTGGGGTGGGGGGCGGGAGTGGTGCTGGGTCGGTGGTGTCGTGGCTGTGGCTTTGGGTGGCGTTACGGTGAGGTCACGGAGGAGACTCGTTCAAAGCAGTGTCGGGGCGCCGCGGCCGGGACGGCCAGCGCCAAGCAGCCTGCCGGAGCCTCTACGTCTGGTCCTCCTCGACCAGGTCCGGCTCGAGCGCTCCGTCGGCGAGCGCCTCGAGGTCGAGGTCCACAGCGCCCTCGGCGAGCAGCTCCTCGACGCCGAGATCGTCCTCGGTGTCCTCGAGCGCGTCCTCGGGCTCGTGCTCGTCCTCGACGACCTGCGCCTCGGGCTGCTCGGAGCCCTCGTCGGCGGCCTCCGCGGGGACGGCGTCGGTGTCGTCCTCGCCCTCGATCGCCTCGTCGGCCGAGCCCGGCGTCGGGGTGCGCACCCCGGTGAGGTCGATGCCGAGCTCCTCGGCGGCGCGCAGCAGGTCGTCGTCTTCATCGCGCATCTCCGCGCGCTGGCCTTCTTCGGAGACCACGTTGACGTCGAGCGCGAGCGATTTCATCTCCATCAGCAGCACCTTGAAGGACTCGGGGATTGAGGGCTCGGCGATGTTCTCGCCCTTGACGATCGCCTCATAGGCCTTCACGCGCCCGACGGTGTCGTCGGACTTGATCGTGAGCATCTCCTGCAGCGTGTACGCGGCGCCGAACGCCTCGAGCGCCCACACCTCCATCTCGCCGAAGCGCTGCCCACCGAACTGCGCCTTGCCGCCCAACGGCTGCTGGGTGACCAGCGAGTAGGGGCCCGTGGAGCGGGCGTGGATCTTGTCGTCGACGAGGTGCAGGAGCTTGAGGATGTACATGTACCCCACGGTCACCTGCTGGGCGAACGGCTCCCCGGAGCGCCCGTTGAAGAGCGTCATCTTGCCCGAGGCCTGCTCGCCGGCGCGGCGGCTCTTGTCGACGTCCATGCGGATCCGCCCGGTGTGCTCGTCCTGCCAGCGCACGAGCGCCTGGTCAACGTCTTCGACGGTGGCCCCGTCGAACACCGGCGTGGACACGTACACGCGCGCGGGGTCGCCGTTCTTGCGTTCGCCGCTGGCTTCCTGGTATGCCTCGGTGCCATCGTCGTACCAGCCCTTGGCGGCCACCCAGCCGAGGTGGGTCTCGAGGATCTGCCCGACGTTCATGCGGCTCGGCACGCCGAGCGGGTTGAGGATCACGTCGACGGGCGTGCCGTCCTCCAGGAACGGCATGTCCTGCACGTCCACGATCTTGGAGATCACACCCTTGTTGCCGTGGCGGCCCGCGAGCTTGTCGCCCTCGGAGATCTTGCGCTTCTTGGCGACGAACACCCGCACGAGGTCGTTGACACCCGGCGGCAGGTCGTCGCCGGCGTCGCGGGAGAAGGTCTTCACGTCGATCACCACGCCGCCCTCGCCGTGGGGCACCTTTAGCGAGGTGTCGCGGACCTCGCGCGCCTTCTCCTTGAAGATCGCGCGGATCAGCTTCTCCTCGGCGGTCAGCTCGGTCTCACCCTTGGGTGTGACCTTGCCGACGAGCAGGTCGCCGGACTGAACCTCGGCGCCGACGCGCACGATGCCGCGGTCGTCGAGGTTGCGCAGCGACTCCTCGGAGCGGTTGGGGATGTCGCGAGTGATCTCCTCCTCGCCGAGCTTCGTCGTGCGCGCGTCGATCTCGTACTCCTCGATGTGGATCGAGGTGAGCTCGTCGTCCTGCACGAGGCGCTTGGAGAGGATGATGGCGTCCTCGAAGTTGTAGCCCTCCCACGACATGAAGGCCACCATCAGGTTCTTGCCGAGCGCCATCTCGCCGCGGTCGGTCGAGGAGCCGTCGGCGAGCACCTCGCCCGCCTTGACCTTCTGGCCGGCATTCACGCGAGGCTTCTGGTGGATCAGGGTGCCCTGGTTGGAGCGCATGAACTTCTGCAGCTCGTACTCGTCCTTCTTGCCATCGGTGGTCTCGACCACGATCTGGTTGGCGTCGATGAACTCGACGGTCCCCGCAGAGCGCGCCAGCAGCACGTCCCCGGTGTCGAGCGCCGCGCGGCGCTCCATGCCGGTCCCGATCAGCGGCGCGTCGGCCTTCAGCAGCGGCACCGCCTGACGCTGCATGTTCGAGCCCATCAGCGCGCGGTTGGCGTCGTCGTGCTCGAGGAACGGGATCATCGCCGTGGCGACCGACCAGATCTGCTCGGGGGAGACGTCCACGAGGTCGACGTCCTTGGGCCCCACCGTCACGTACTGCCCGGCCTGGGTGCGGCAGAGGATCTCCGTGCCCTTGAGCTTGCCGGTCTTGGGATCGACCGGGGTGTTGGCCTGGGCGATCAGCTGCTCCTCCTCCTGGGTGGCGTCGAGGTGCACGACCTTCTCGGTCACCACGCCGTCCTCGACCACCCGGTAGGGGGTCGTGACGAAGCCGTGCTCGGAGACCTCCGCGAAGGAGGAGAGCGAGCCGATCAGGCCGATGTTCGGCCCCTCGGGGGTCTCGATCGGGCACATGCGCCCGTAGTGGGTGGGGTGCACGTCGCGCACCTCGATTGGCGCGCGCTCGCGCGTGAGTCCGCCCGCGCCCAGCGCGGAGAGCCGCCGGCGGTGGGTGAGCCCGGCCAGCGAGTTGGTCTGGTCCATGAACTGCGAGAGCTGGGAGGAGCCGAAGAACTCCTTCAGCGCGGCCACCACCGGACGGATGTTGATGATCGTCTGCGGAGTGATCGTGTCGGCGTCCTCGGTCGTCAGACGCTCGCGCACGACGCGCTCCATGCGGTAGAGGCCGATGCGGAACGCCTCCTGGATCAGCTCGCCGACGGTGCGCAGGCGGCGGTTGCCGAAGTGCTCGTACTCGTCGAGGTGGTCGGCGACCGGCTCGCGCGGCATCGAGAGCGCCTCAGCGGCGTAGTCCTTGATTTCCCCTTCGGGATGCTCGGGCAGGCCGAGACGCTTGGGCAGTGACACGAGCTCCTTGACCAGCGCGAGGATGTCGTCGTGGGTGAGGGTGCGGGTGTCGATGTCGATGTCGAGACCGAGGCGCGAGTTAAGCTTGTAGCGCCCCACGCGCGTGAGGTCGTAGCGCTTGGGGTCGAAGAACAGCTGGTTGAGCAGCGCCTTGGCGTTCTCCACCGAGGGCGGCTCGCCGGGACGCTGCTTCTTGAAGAGCTCGATCAGCGCGCCCTCTTCGGTGCGCGTGACCTCAGTGTCGGAGTCCAGCGTGTTGCGGATGTAGAGGGAGTCCTCGAAGATCCGCAGGATCTCCTCGTCGGCGGCGTAGCCCATCGCGCGCAGCAGCACCGTGACGGGCAGCTTGCGCTTGCGGTCGATGCGGACGTAGACCTTGCCCTTCTTGTCGATCTCGAGCTCCAGCCACGAGCCGCGGGCGGGCATCAGGTTGGCGATGAAGACCTGCTTCTCGCGGTCCTTGGGCTCCATCAGGTAGGCCCCGGGGGAGCGCACGAGCTGCGTGACGACGACGCGCTCGGTGCCGTTGATGACGAACGTCCCACGCTCGGTCATCCACGGGAAGTCGCCCATGAAGACCGACTGCTCGCGGATCTCGCCCGTCTCGCGGTTGATGAACGCGACGGTAACCGTCAGCGGGCGCGCGAACGTGAGGTCCTTCTCGCGGCACTGTTCGAGCGAGGCCACGGGCTCGTCGAAGGAGAGTTCGCCGAACTGGACGGCGAGGTTGCCGGTGTAGTCCTCGATCGGCGAGATGTCGTCGATCGTCTCCCGCAGGCCACCCTTCTGCGGGCCGGTGAGCCACTCGAAGGAGCGGCGCTGAATGTCGATCAGGTTGGGTACGTCGCAGGACTTGTTCAGACGCGCGAAAGTCCGGCGCGTCCGGAGAGCATCAGCAGCAGCCAAGGAAGACTCCTTCGAGGAGAGAGACGACACGACGAGTGCAAAACCACGAGGCGCAAGCGCGACCCATCAAGATAGCACACGCCGACGCCACCCTCAAGTAGGCAGCCAGCGCTCACGGACCCCGCTTCGGAGAACCGCGTATGTAAGCGCGGTCTCCATGCCTCTGAAGCGGCTGCGGCTATCGGCCAGCAAGCGCGATTCTACCTGAAAATCAGCCGATTTGTTAGGCGCGGGTAAAGACGCCCACGCGACATCGCGTCGGGCTACTTCAGCTCGACCGAGGCCCCGGCCTCCTCCAGTTCCTGCTTGAGCTTGTCGGCCTCGTCCTTCTCGATGCCCTCCTTGACGGGCTTGGGGGCCTCGTCCACGAGCGCCTTGGCCTCCTTGAGGCCGAGGCCGGTCGCGGCGCGCACGACCTTGATGACCTGGATCTTCTTGTCGCCGGCGCCGGTGAGCACGACGTCCACCGTGGAGGGACCTTCCTCTTCGGCCGCAGCCTCGCCGCCCCCACCACCTGCGGCAGCCACCGGCGCGGCGACGGCCGCGGCGGAGACGCCGAACTCCTCCTCGAGCGCTTTGATGCGCTCGGCGAGCTCGAGCACGGAGATGCCCTTGAGCTCCTCGATCCAGTCCTGGGTGCTGGTTGCCATCTTTCAGTCCTCCTTGGGGGTCGCCTCGGCGGTCTCGGTCTCGACCGAGGCGTCCGCCTGGTTGTCGTCTGTCGCCGGCTCCGTGGCCGGCTCAGTCTGGTTTTCGGGAGCGGGCGTCTCCGCCGCAGCCTCCTCGGTCTGGGTCTCCTCCACCGCGGGAGCCGGCGTCTCCACCGCAACCTCCTCGGCCGGTGTCTCCTCCACCGCGGGGGCGGGCGCCTCGCCGGCGGGGAGCTCCCCAGACTCCTTCTTCTCGCGCACCTGCCCGAGCGCCACGGCGAGACCGCCGAGGAGCGCGCCGAGGGTGCGCACAAGTCCGGTGATGGGGGAGGCGACGACGCCGACGAGCTGCCCGTAGAGCACTTCGCGGGAGGGCAGCCGGGAGATCGCGCGCAGCTGGTCGGCGTCGAGCGCGGCGCCGTCCATCAGGCCGCCCTTGAAGGGCAGCAGCTGGGTGAGACGCGCGTAGTCGGCGATCGCCTTGGCAGCTAGGGCAGCGTCGCCGCGCACGAAGGTGAGTGCGGTCGGACCCTGCAGCAGCGGCTTGAGCTCGCTGGCGCCGGTCTGGTCGGCGGCGCGTTCGGTGAGCGAGTTCTTGACGACGCGGAGGGTGGCGTCGGCTTCGCGCAGCTTGGCGCGCAGCTCGGCGGCCTGGGCCACCGAGAGGCCGCGGTAGTCCACCGCGAAGACGGCCTGGGACTGCTCGATGTCGGTGGCGATCTCGGCGATCGCCACGGCCTTCTGGTCTCGGTTCATGGTGGCTCCTGTCCCGGACTTCTGCTGCGACAGCGGCCGGGGGTCTTAGGTTGCCGTTGGGAAACGCTCAGGCAGCAACTGCTGCAGGCGCCTCCTCAACGATGTCGCGGGTGCGGGAGGGATCGACTTTCACGCCGGGCCCCATCGTCGAGGCGAGCGTGATGGTGTGCAGGTAGCGGCCTTTGGCGACCGACGGCTTGGCGCGGATCAGCTCCTCGATCACAGCGGCGTAGTTCTCGAGTAGCCGGGACGCCTCGAAGGAGACCTTGCCGATCACGAGGTGCACGATCGCGGTGCGGTCGGTGCGGTACTCGACCTTGCCGGCCTTGGACTCCGTGACGGCGCGGGCGACGTCCATCGTGACGGTGCCGACTTTTGGGTTGGGCATCTTGCCGGAGGGCCCGAGGATGCGCCCGAGGCGTCCGACGACGGACATCAGGTCGGGGGTGGCGATCGCGACGTCGAACTCGTCGAAGCCCTCCTCGATGCGTTTGGCGAGGTCCTCGGCGCCCACGACGTCGGCGCCGGCAGCCTCGGCCTCGGCGACCTTGGCGCCCTGGGCGAAGACGGCGATCTTGACGTCGCGCCCGAGACCGTGGGGCAACGCGATGGTGCCGCGCAGCTGCTCGTCGGCGTGGCGGACGTTGAGCCCCGTGCGGACGTGCACCTCGACGGACTCGTCGAACTTGGCGGCAGCGAGCTCCTTGACGAGCGCGACGGCTTCGGCGGGCTCGTACTCGCGCTCGCGGTCGATCCTGGCGCGAGCCTCGGTGTGGCGGCGGGAGTGGTGGGTGCTCACCCCTTGACCTCCACATCGACACCCATCGACCGGGCGGTGCCCGCGATGATGCGCGAGGCGTGCTCGATGTCGTGGGCGTTCAGGTCGGGCAGCTTGCGCTCGGCGATCGCGTGCAGCTGGGCGGTGGAGAGCTTGCCGACCTTCTTGCGGTGAGGCTCCCCGGAGCCCTTCTCGAGGCGCAGCGCTTCGCGGATCAGCACAGCAGCGGGCGGGGTCTTCGTGACGAACGTGAACGAGCGGTCCTCGTAGACGGTGATGACGACCGGCACGATGGTCCCGGTTTCGGACTGGGTCTGCGCGTTGAAGGACTTGCAGAACTCCATGATGTTGATGCCGTGCTGGCCCAGCGCAGGACCGACCGGCGGGGCGGGAGAAGCCTGCCCAGCGCGCGCCTGCAGCTTGATGGTTGTGAGGACCTTCTTGGCCATTAGAGCTTTTTCACCTGATCAAAACCTACCTCGACCGGGGTCTCCCGGCCGAAGATGGATACCAGAACCTTGAGCTTGGCCGCGTCGTCGTTGATCTCGGAGATCTCCCCGGAGAAGTCCGAGAGCGGCCCGGAGACGACCTTGACGGTCTCGCCGATCGCGAACTGAGCGCGGGTGCGCGGCGCGGTGGCGACCTCCTTGTGCATCAGGCGGTCGACCTCGATCTGGGTGAGGGGCACCGGCTCCTGGGCAGCGCCGACGAAGCCGGTGACGCCGGGCGTGCCCTTGACGACGCCCCACGAGTCCTCGTTGAGCTCCATGTTGACGAGCACGTACCCGGGCATCGTGCGCTTCTCGACGAGGATCTTCTGGTTGTCCTTCATCTCCGAGATGGATTCGGTAGGAACGACGACCTGGCGCACGGCGCGCTGCTGGCCGAGCGAGACGATGCGGTGTTCAAGGTTGTGCTTGACCTTGTTCTCGTGACCGGAGTAAGTGTTGAGGACGTACCAGCGAAACATTCAGGCTCCTAGCGCGGCCAGAGAGATAGCAGGTGGATAGTGGAACGCCCCTGACGTTCTAGGACCAAGCAGATCAAGGACGCAAGGAGCGAAGTGTGCTCGGCACACGAGCGACTGAGGACGCCGATATGCGCAGGTCATAGGACGTCAGAGGATGAAGTTAATGATCTTCTGGGCAACCCAATCGGCCGCACCGAGATACACCCCGGCGACGGCGACGAAGCCGAGCACGACCGTCGTGGCCTGGGAGACCTGGGGGCGGTCGGGCCACTGTACGCGCTGAAGCTCGGCCCAGGAGGCGCGCAGGAAGGCAACGGCGCGTGCGGGCAGCGAGCGGCGGTGCTCGCGGGCCTCGGCTGCCCGCCCAGCGTCGGCGCGAGCGCCAAAGGCCTCCTCGGCCTCGGCGTCGGCAACAGGGAGCGCCGCGCCGTTGCCAGCGCCGCGGGGGGAGACGCCCAGCGACCCGTCGCCGACCTCGGTCGCGACCCCCGTGCCGCCGTTGGGAGCGAGCTCGCCGTCGTCCTCGGCAGCGGGCGACTCTGGGAGCGCGTCGGGCACGGGGACCCCGTGCGCGCCCCGGACGAGCGCGGCGTCGAACTCGTCGACCTCGGAGGAGGCGTGCTCGAGCGCGCCCGGAAGGTCCGCACGGTGAAGCTCGGAGTGCGCTGCGGAGGCGGCGCCCCGGGGGGCGCGCCGTTCGCGGCGCTGCTTTGCGCGTTTGCGGTCACGGGCCACGGAGGCGCTCCCGCGCTAGCGGGTCTCCCGGTGCCCGGTGTGCCGGCGACACCAGCGGCAGTACTTGCGCAGGGCGATCCGGTCGGGGTTGTTGCGCTTGCTCTTGTTGGTCTGGTAGTTGCGATGCTTACACTCCTCGCAAGCGAGGGTGACAGCGATGCGAACGTCTCCGCGGGCCATTGTGGGTCCAAGTCTTCCAAGCGTCGTCGTGTGCAGAAAGGGCGCCCCAGGCGAAGAAAAACCCCGCCTGGCGCGAGGTCCTCCAAGTCTAGCGCGGATCGGCGGGCGTTGTACGCCAGACCGTCGCGCCCGCTGGGACCGGGAGCCACCTGCCGGCGGCTGTCTCCGACGGCGGGAGCGGGCACGTGGACGGGTGGTGGGGTTGGGAGATCGTCCGCGCGGGTAGGCGCGCCGACCGGGCGCATGCGGGCGGGGCCTCCATGCCCCGCCTCGGCGCGCAGCGCGGCCTAAGAAAGCCGCTCGAGCCCGCTCAGCGCGTCGAAGCCCCGGTCGAAGCTGAAGATCTCAGTGATCCCACGGCGGCGCATGACCGCCACGTGCACGGCGTCGCGGGCGGACAGCTTCGGGTGCGCGTGGAGGAGATCCTTCGCCGCGAACACATCGGACTCCTCGACGGCGAACACTTCGTTGACGAGCCCCCGCAGTGTTTCGAACGTCAACTCGATCTTGTCGCGGCGTTCGGTCAAGGTGTAACGGTGGAGAACCTCCTGGAAGACCTCGCTGCTCGTGACCAGCCGCCGCCGCTCAGCGGTCAACCGTTCGAGGGCGAGCTGCGTGTCAGCCTTGTGGGGATGTGGCCGCCCCACCAGGTACATGGGGACGTTCGCGTCGAGGTAGATCACACGTCCGCGCCCGCGAGCCCCGCCTCGATCTCGGCGAGGCGCCCGGCCTCGGTCTCGGCCAACATCGTGTCGATGTCGACTTCACTCCCGCCGATTTCGTAGCTCGCGGCTTTGCGAATGAGGGCCAGCTTGGCCTCGACGTCGCCGCTGGAGGTCTCGCGCTGGGCGGCCCTGAGGGCCTGGCGCACCCACTCGGAGAGGCTCAGCCCGGAAGCCTTCGCGGTGCGCTCGTAGCCGAGGAGGTCAGCGTCCCCGATGACCACCTGCAGTCGCTTACTCATACCGGTAGTATAGCGAACTACCTCGCAGAGTCAGGGCAACGGACTCCGGCGGCGTGGCGCCATCACAGGAACGTGACGCCGAGCGACGGCGCACGGCGCAGAGGACCGTCGGTGCTCAGGAGCGGACAGCCAAGCATCCGTGCGAGCGCTACGTAGCAGGCGTCGTATGCCGACAGGGTTGAAGCGCAGCGACCATGCCTCGGCGAGCAGGCCAGTCGTGGGCACCCGCGCGATGGGGCTGTGAATCAGCCGTGCGAGCGCCGTCGCAGCTCGCTTGCCGGAGACCTTGCCCGCCCGCTCGAGACCCCGCAGACTCTGCATGATCTCCGGATTGATGATGTCCGGCGCAATCAGCTGCGCTCCGGCGACCTTCTGGGCGATCCGGCGCCCGGAGGGCGTATCCAGCAGGAGCTCGACGAGCGCGGAGGCGTCAATCGCGATCGGCGAGGGCGCCGCGGATCTGGGCATCGCGCTCCTCGCGGCCCGCGTGGATCGTCGCGACGATCTCCTCAGAAGAGAGATTCGAAACGGGCTCGTCGTGCGCGAGGCGAGCGAGCCATTCGCGCATACTCGGCATCGTCAGGTCGCGCGCGAGCACGTCGAGCACGTAGTCGCTCAGGTTCCGGCCCTCCAGGCGAGCGCGAGCGCGAAGGCGCTCATGCAGATCCGGCGGAACGTTCTTGACCTGGATCGCGCTCACAGCATGATGCTAAGGATTGGCGCGACACCCCGCTCAACGCCTCGCGCTGCGCAACATCAGTGCTCGCGGGTCAGGCCGTCTGTGTGCGGATCGCCCGCTCCACCTCCTGGCCCCGGGGGGTGAGGGTCCAGGCGTTGGGCTCGCCCTTGCCGTGGGTGGGGGAACCGTTCGCGATCAGGCCGAGGTCGGCGAGGCGCCAGAGGAGCTTCGACATCTGCCCCTGGTCGGCGACGCCGGCGGCGTCGGAGACCTCGCGGCTGGAGGGATCGTCTCCCCGGGCACCGAGATCTGAGATCGCGAGCAGCACGCGCACGGTGCGGTAGGTAAGGCGCATGTCGAGCTCTCGCAGCGGGTCGGCCGGCGCCACGGGGCGCCTGCGCGCCCGCGGCACGGGGCGCTCGAGTTCCCGCGCGGCGGCCTCGGGGCCGAGGTAGGGCAGCACGATCATCCCCATCAGCTGGTTGAGCAGGGGGCTCAAGGGCCTGGGGTTCGGCGCGCACAGCCGCGCGTGGACCACCGCGAGGACCGCGCCGACTGCGCCTTCGGCGACGATCCGTCCAGGACGGCCGAGCGAGGCTTGGCGGGAGAGCCCGCCGTTCGCGCTCGCGCCCGTCCTCCCACGCCGCGTGGCGCCGGCCCTGCGTCCCCCGCTGGGGAGCCGCTGCGCGCGTCCCCCCTGGTGCACGACCTGGATCAGCGCATCCACGATCTGCGCGCGGCGCTCCAGCACCCGGCGCTCCCCGGCGAGCACGTCCACGACGCAGAGGCCGCCCAGCGCGGGCTGCCCGTCGAGGAGCTCGAGCAGCGCCCGCAGGCCCGCCCGGATCTGCTCCTCCCAGGCGCCCCCTTCCGCGCCCGCGGCCCGGTACGCGGGGAGCACGGCCGCCGCGGCAAGCTCGACCCCGTGCTCGAACGTGGCGAGCAGGCAGCCCCCGCGGTCTTCGAACTGCTCGTAGAAGGTGCGCCGCGAGACGCCCGAGCGGGCCACGACGTGCGCGACCGTCACGTTGGGAACCCCGCGCTCGCGTGCGACCTCGATCATCGCCGCGACGATCCGCGCGCGCTGGAGCTCGGTCACCTGCTCGCGACCCATCACGCCTCCGCTCGCCGCAATCGGCGCGGCCATCGTGTCCTACCCCTTCTTCCTCCCCTTGTGCCCGGCTTTCGTAGACCTGCCGGCCTTCTTCTTGCCCTTGCCCTTCTTGTGCTTCTTCTTGGTCGTTTTCTTCTTGGCGGCTTTCTGGGTCGGCGCGGTTTCGGTGGGGAACGCGATCGCCGGGGTCGCTATCAGCGGGAGCGTGGAGGGCAGGACGATCGGCGCGGAGTACGCCGGCGTGGTGAACGTCTCGTCGGCGCCGTAGGTGCGGCCGTCGCTGTTGATCGCGACGATCCGGTAGTGGTAGGTGGTGCCCGGCGCGAGATACTGGATGGGGACTTCGATGTTGATCGGTTCGGTGCCCGCGCCGGCTTCGCCGGGGATACTCGTGCCGTATTCGGCGCTGGTCCCGAAGTCGAGCTCGTAGGAGGTTTCGAGGCCTTCCGGGTCGATCATCCCCGACACCGTCGCGGTGGTCAGCGCGATGCTCGACGCGCCACCGGTCGTCGCGGTGGGCGGCGTCGGTGGGGCCGTGGTGAACGTCACGTCGGGGCCGGTGGCGGTGCCGGCCTGGTTGGTCGCCTGCACCGCGTAGTGGTAGGTCTTGCCGGGCTCGAGGCTGAGGAGCCCCACCTGCACCGCCTTTTCGCCGAGGCCTTCACCGGCTTGGAATTCGGCGGAGTAATCGCCGTAGCTGCTCGTTTCGCCATAGAGGATGCGGTAGGTAGTGGAGCTCTTCTCGGGGTTGATGCTCCCCGAGACGGTCACGGCGGTGCGCGTGATCGCGCTGACCGGCTGTGGCTGGCCGAACTGTGGCACGATCGCTTGCGTGGTGAGCGTTTCGTCGGCCCCGTAGGTGACGCCGTAGGTGTTTTCCGCGAGGAACCGGTAGTGGTAGGTGGTGTTCGGTTCCAGGCCGGTGACGGGCCTGGCGGCGCCCACGACTTCGTTGCCGTCTCCCGCGTCTTCGGGCGGGGTCTTGGACCCGTAGGACGCCGTGTAGCCGTATTCGAACCAGTCGTGGGTGTCGACGCCGCCCGGTGTCAGGATGCCGCCCAGCGTCGCGCTCGTGCCCTGGATTTCCGTGGCGGGCTGGGTCGTCAGCATCGGGACGGCCGCGGGCGTCGTGAAGGTCATGTCCGCCCCGTAGCTGGTGCCGAACGAGTTCGTGCCGACGATACGGAAGTGGTAGGTGATGCCCCCCTTCAGGCTGACCACGGTCTGCACGTGTTCGAGGGTGCTCGCTTCGCCGGCGTCGGTGCCGGGGGGCGCGGGGCTCGTCGAACCGTACGCTTCGCTTTCGCCGTATTCGAAGTAGTAGCGGGCGTCCACCCCGTCCGGGGCGAGCGACCCGTTCAGTGTCGCGACGATCGTAGGCCCGGACTTTTCGACGCCCGTCGCCGCTTCGGTCTGCAGCTCGTCCACCGCCGGGGAGGTCGTGAACGTCGCGTCGGCCCCCCGGTTGACCCCATTCGCGTCAGCGGCGACCAGCCGGTAATGGTAGGCGCTCGCACGGGTCAGGCCGCTCACTTCCGCGCTGACCGCCACCGGGCTCAAACCGGACCCGGGAGCCGGCACGCACGCAGCGGTATGCCCATACGCTTCGCTTTCACCGTATTCGAACTCACACGAGGTGACATGTTCCCCGTCGGGGTCAACGACCCCTTCCACCTTCACACTCGTCCGCTTGATTTCGCCGGCGCCGCCCGTCGTCACATCGGGAACCACGTACGGCTCGAAGACCGCGACCGTGTCCGCTTCACCCTCGGACGCATACACCACACCGCTCCCGCCGTTCACCGCGATCCCCTCGGCGGACGACGACAGGCTGCCTTCTCCAAAATCATCGACAGGAGGTCCATTGAAGGGCTGGAACTCTTCGATGGACGTCATTTCGGTACGTCCGCTCATCCAAACCGTGAAGACACTTTCGGTCACGTCGTCCAAGGCAATCGCCGAGTGTCCCGCACTGTAGCTCAACTCTCCACCACCTTCCCCTGCCTGCTTGTACGCTTCGATCTGTCCATATGAGTTCATAAGATCGATAAGGCCGTTGGAGAGGACCACAATGCCATCCCCAGGTCCCGCATTTTGGAAAATTTCGCCGTAGTTGAGTCTGCTCATGAGTTCACCCGTGTCGCTGAACTCAATGACTTCGGTGCGTACCCCGTTATAGTCTTTGCCCTCCTCGCGAACCCAGACGTCTCCCGAAGCGTCAACTGTCACCCCGCGCGGTTCGCTGTTTTCCAGCGGGGAGGACGGCTTGATCTGTGAGAGGTATTTGCCGCTGGAGTTGAACACGTCAATCGCGTTGTGACCGGGGTCGGCGACGTACACGTCGCCTTTGGCGGGGCTCGACGAGTTGTCCACAGCCACTTCGCGGGGGCCGGAGAAAGATTTTGCGGGGGTTTCGCTGCCGGTGATCTGCGCCAGATATTTCCCTTCGGCGTCGAACTCCTCCACGCGGTCGTTACCCGAGTCCACGACATACACGTCGCCGCTGGATTCCTCGACCGCCATGCCAAGGGGATCGGAGAGCTCCCCGTCGCCGGACCCGGCGCTCCCGAAGACCGCGCTGGGCGTGTTCGGATGGAGCGTGAGCGCCATGGCGGACCGGCTGCTCGACACCATCTGCCAGCCGAGCACGGCGAGCGCCGTCACACCCACCAGGACGGTTCGCCGGATCGTTTCGTGCGTGCTCATCGACCGCTCCTCTCGTGATTGCCGGACCGGCCGGCCTGGACCCTCGCCTCCCGGACACGCCTACGGTGCCGGCGCGTGGCGGCGGCCCGCGCTCCGTGAGCCCTCGCGGCCTTCGCCTTGGGGCACCCGGTGACCGCGATCGGCGTGGACTGGTGCAGCACGATCCCGTTCTGCGCGGTGAACGTCGTCGGGATCGTCATGCTGCTCTGGCAGAGGTTCCCATTCGCCGCCAGGGCGGAGTCGGGGCCCTCCGGGAGGTACAGCTCGAACGAGCTCACAGGCACGTCGGGGATCGTTTTGAACGTGCTGCTCGTGATCCCCGCTTTGCTGATGAACGTGGCGCCGGTCAGATCGACTCGCACGCCGTCGCCCTGCAGGACGACGACGAGGTTCGGGAACGCTTCGCCGCCGTGCGAGACGAAGTACACGGGGCCGCTCAACTGGACCGGGAGCGCCGGCGTGGTCGCCTTCGCGACACCGATCGCGGACGCCGCGGGGCAGCTCGCGGCGTTCGCTTCGAAGACCGCGATCGGACACGCCTTCTGCAGCGTCGTCAGCCTTGAGGGCAGCTTCTTGGGGAGTTCGACCTTGACCTGCGCGATGTTCGCCTGCTTCCCCAGAGCCCCCGCGGGGAAGCTCAGCCGCGCGTCGAGGCTCGCCCCGTCCGCGCGGGAGGTATGCCCCGAGGTCGAGACCTTGAATTCGGGTTTGAACTTGAGGTCCCCGCAGCCGGTGACCTGAAACGGCGAGGTGAGCGTGGTCGTCGCGCCCTGCAGGCTCGTCGCCGACCCGGCGATCTGCATCGGTTCGCAGTTGGTTGGGTTGAACACGAAGTCGGGACGGTCGATCACGACATTCACGCTCTTGACCTGCACCGGGACGCCGTCGATGATCGTCGGCAGCGGGTCGCTCGTGACCGTCAACTGTGCTGTCGTCGGGTTGATCGTGATCGCGGCGCGCACCACGACCGTCCCCAGGTTATACGGGCCGGCGACAGCCGGCACGACGAACGTCAACCCGAACGGGGCGCCTCGGTACGGGCCCGTGACATACACGGGGTTCGGCGGCTGCCCCGGAACCGGCAGGTACAACGGGGCCGCACCGGAGCCGACACCGATGATCGTGTGCCCGATCAGCGAGGATTCAGGGCAGTCTCCCTGCGAGGCCTGCGGTTCCGGGCACAACGGCACGTTCGCCAAGGTCCCGAGGAGCCCCGGGGGCGCGGTGAGCTGCACGTGGTTGACCTTCTGGTCCTCATCCGGGCGCGTGAAGACCGTCGTCAGGGGGCTGAAACCCCCAGCCTGGATGCTCGTCGTACCGGCCGCGAAGGACGGTTCGAAGGGCTGCGGTTCCGGGCACGGCGCGCCCTTGCCGTTGAAGCTCACGTCGAACGTGCTGAACGGCGTCGCGTCCCCGAGGCCACCCGGGCCCGCCGCCCACGGCGTCAGATCGAGCGAGGTCGTCGCCGGCCCGCACTTTTCGGGATTCACGAACACCGCCCGCGGACCGCCGTAGAAATGCAGCGCAAAGTCGCTGAACGGCAGCTCCGGGTTGTTCAGGAACGTCGCCGTCAACTGCCCCGTCACCGGGTTCGCCACAACCGTCGAGCGCAACTTCACGAGCAGACCCTCACCACGGATCACGACGAACACCCCATACGTGTCCCCCGAGTGGTCCGCGTTCAGATACACCTGCCCATACAGCACTTCGGGCAGCAACGGGGTCTTCAATTCGACCGTCCCGACCTGCGAGGCCGCCGGGCACGCCACTTCGACATCCGCAAACTCCACAGGTTCAAGCGAGGTCAACCCGATCTCGTTCCCCGCACTCCCCGGCGGTTCAGAGAGGTTATCCGTGCACCCCTCAAGACCATCCGCCGCGCCGGGCGAGATCGCCAGTCCCTGCGGCAGCGTCGCCACCGCGGTCTTCAAAGCGGGTGTCGCGAGATCGTTCGGGTTCGTGCTCTGCGGCACATGCAGATGAATCTCATAGCCCGACGGGGAATCCGCCTCGCTGGTATCAGGCGTCACTTCCACCGACGGGCCGAACCGCATATTCTCACAGCCCGTCACACCATCCGGGTACACCGGCTTGCTTACCGTCACCCAGTTCGGGTCACTCAGATCCGGGCGACCATCCGAGCCGAAGCGGCCCGGGTGTTCCCACGAATCCGCCGTGATCGTCACGTCCAACGGGCCGGTGCACTCCGTCGGGTTCGTCACATACCCCGTCAACGGCGCGCTGTCCGGCAACGGTTCACCATTGGGACCACCAATTTTTTTCTCGCTGTTGACCGCGCCTTCCTGCGGCGTATACCGTTCGCTGTCGTGCCTGGGGTCCGCCGGCACGCCCCACAACGTCAACGTCAAACCCTGAAACGGCGCGTACTCCGTGATCTCTTTCGTCTGCGCGGTGAGACCGTAGTCGCCGTCGGTCCGCACCTTGATGATCACCGGCTGCACCACGCCGATGACCGGGAATGCGATCTCCGCGGTACCCCCATCGGAGGGCACCATGTTATACACCGGCGCCTTGAACCCAGATTTTACTCCTGTGTTTGAGTCCAAATACACGACGACGATCCCGACCTGCGAGCTCGTGGGGCAGCCAAACCCCTCCGTCGCGAGGAGATACATCGGGCACTCCGGCACCGAGGTGATGCTCCCGGAGACCCCCGCCGGCAGATTGACGCTGATGTCCTTCGCGGAGTCTTCGCTCGTGAGAGCACCCTGCGCGTTCGTGTTCAAGAAGAAGCTCGTCGTCACATCGAACGGGTGCGAGCCGGCCTGCGTATCCAGGTCGCCCGGGTTCGCGATCTGCAAACCTTCGGCTTGGGGGAACGGGTCGGAAATGGACGAGTTGCTCACCGTAGCCGACAGGGCTTCCGGGCCAGACGTCTGGATACCGAACGACGCGAACGCCGGCGACACGAACACCAGCATCGAGACGACCGACACCTCAACCGCGCGAATCAAGACATGACGAACCACTATTTCCTCCTCTTTGCCTTAGCACGGCTGCCACTCCCGCCCTTCCCCTTCGCCCTGCCCTTCCCCTTCCTGCGCTTCGCGCTGCGCTTCGACTTCACAGGCTTCGAAGCCGCCGGCTTGGCTTCTTCCCACACAGGGTTACCCACGCCGACGAACGTCGAGCTCGCGGGCGGCGCGAAGATCGGCGCCGGCGTCTGCGGACCCTGACACTGCCCGCTGTCACATCCATACACCGGCGGCGTGTAGGGAAACCCACCATCGACGCGCGCGTCATAGATCTGCTCCGAGTTCTCGATGTCCTGCGGCAACAGATGATCGGTCGTCAGGATGAAGACATCGTCGCCATCGCTGCTGACACCAATCAACTGCGATCCCGCGATACCGCTGAAACCGCCCCCCGAGCTTCTGATTTCCTGTCCGTAGATCCCGCCCTGTCCCGAGGAGAGCAGGTAGATGTGCCCATTCTCCCACTCATAGACATCGTTCACCCCGTTTGTGTCCTGTGGCACAAGCGCTTCCGCGGTCTGGAAGAACGCCCGCGACCCATCTTCAGAGAGCAGCGGCGTCGTCTGCGGGAAGAAGGAGTTGGCGCCGCCTATGGTGCCGGCGAGGTTCGCATCGTCCACCGGCGGCGCCCCGCTGGGATTGCACGAGACACACGTGAACGAGCCGGTGTCGAGATCATAGACATACGCCTCAGCGCAGTTTTCGATGTCCACCGGTTCGCGTCCGAGCTGCTGGCCATCATTTATTCCCCTGCAGCTCGGACCGTGAGCGTCGTAGCTCGTCAGATTGGCCCTGTCCAAAAACAGGAGCTTCGAGCCATCGGGGGTGGTGACAGCTAGATTTCCGATGAATCCCGGCTGAGAGGCTTCTCTGCTTTCGTAATACCGCCCGGCATAGGCTGGGCCGGCGTTCGGGACCGTCTTTGTGACGCCTTCGTCGTAGACCTCGAGCTGCTGTTCGCTGCTGCTGAATCTGGCGGGATGGGTCATGTAGTAGACGACGGACCCGTCGTCCGAGTACGCCACGAGCGCGCCGTGGCCGACCGTCGTCGTCTGCCCCGTGGGAATGTCATACTCGTAGATCGGCTCGCCTTCAGCGTTTTCTCCCGGGCCGCCCGTCGAGAGCACCTTCGACCCTTCGGCCGTCCTCACGAGGAAGTACTGCCCGGGAAGCTGGACCGTTTTCGCCTCGGGCGTGCCGCTGTCCTCCCGGAGATAGAGCGCGCCGTTTTCCGGGCCGCCTTCAGGAACCTGGAAGCCATCATCCGGACAAGGTTCAGGGTCGCCCTGTGCTCCATTGGCGGAGGTGTGGAACACAACGTTCGAGCCGTCGGGCGCGACCGCTCCGTAACGCACAAAGTCGTAGTAGTTAATGCCCGTCTCGCCACCGTTGCCGACTTCCGCGCCACACGGTGAGACGCTCCCATCCGGCAGGACCCCGACGACATACGTATGACCGGCGTACCGTTCGTATGCCTCGTTGTAGCCCACAATGTGCGTGTCGACTGGCGTACCCGGCGCGGTCGGCAGCTGCACCCGGGTCGCAAAGAAGACATGGCTGCCGTCGGCGGAATTACCGGCCAGGAACGAGCCCGGTTCTTCATTCCCGTCGATGCCCGGCGGGTTATAGAGAGCTTCCGTCATCGGGCCCGTATCGGGGAGCGACGCCAGCGAGGATTCCCCACCGGGAATATCCACACGATAAACGTCGGAGACGAGATTCTGATCCAACGGGTCAGAGGCAAACGGCGTATTCACAAACGCCGCCGAGAAATCGCTCGTATACGACACGCGGAAAGAGCTATCGCCGGTGCCCCGGACATTTATATTATCGAGTTCCCCCGGGCCCTGCGGCGGCGTGATAGGCGTCGTGACCCACCCCGATTCGGTCCTCGAGCTCAATGCGACCTCCGGCTCACCGCTCTTCGCGCCCGGCAACGGCAGGAACGAGGTGAAGGACACATGATCGCCATCGGGAAACCCGAGGGCGCCAGTCAAGAAACTGTTGTCTTCCTTGACCATCGGCGTCACCAGCTCATAGGCGCGGCAATCCGGGAGAGTCGCTGACGCGCCGAAGCGCTCCGCCGCGTTCGGACACGCTTCCACGTTCGCGCTCGCGGGCGCCGGAGCAAACGCCTCCAGCATGATCGCGAGCGCGGCGAGCAGGAGCGCGGCTAGCGCGGTCCCGACGGTCGGTGACAGGTTGCGCGAGCTCATCGAAACATCCCCTCCTCGAGATCGGAGGGGACGACCCCCCGCCTGTTGCATGACGACGCGCACAGCGGCGCACAACGTTCACTCACGCTGAATACAGCTCCCTCATCGATAGACCCGATCCCTCTCCCCAGGCAGAGACCAACCTGCCAGTGCTGTATCGAAGGTCGCCACAGAAGGCCCGACCCCCAACCGAGACCGATATGTTTGGTGAAACTCTGACCTGGCCACCCACCGTTGGGTAGCGGGGCAGGACTACTATAAGCAGAGTGAGGGGTACTTGTCAAGTCCCCCCTGTCGAGAAGTCCTCCGGCCATGCCCAACGCGAGGCTCCGCGCCACGAACGCCGCACACGCGAAGCCGCCCCGAGCGGACCCCGGGGCGTGCACTCCCCCCGACCTCCGCGCAACGAACGCCGCTGGGGCCGCCTCGGGGCGGCCCTCATCCCAACCCGCTCACCCGCCCCCGCGTGCCACATCCGCCGGGGGCTGCGCAATCCTTATCGCGCCGTCGCGCACCCCCCCAACCCAGCCCGCCACGAGGAGGCCCCGCCATGCAGCTGCCCGAGCCGATCCCCACCGCCGTCCGCGACGAGAGCTTCGCGGGGGTCACCTACCACGTCCGCGGGGAGCTCGTCCCCGAGCTGCAGGTCGTCGTCGGCGCCGCGGCGGTGATGTTCGAGCACCACACGCTGCTGTGGAAGGAGACGCAGGTCAACGTCGAGCTGAAGAAGCTCCCCGGCGGGGTGAAGCGCAAGATCGCCGGCCTCGAGTTCTTCGTCACGCGCACCTCCGGCGCCGGGCACATCGCGTTCTCGCGCGACTCACCCGGGCAGTGCATCCCCATGCACCTGCGCGCCGGCGAAGGGCTCGACGTGCGCGAGCACCAGTTCCTCGCCGCGACCGACAACCTCGACTACTCCTTCGAACGCATCAAGGGCGTGCAGAACATGTTGATGGGGGGCTCGGGCATCTTCATGGACAAGTTCCGCGCGACCTCCGGCGACGCGCTTGTGTGGCTGCACGGCCACGGCAACGTCTTCCTCGTCGACCTCGGCGCCGGCGAGCAGCTCGACGTCGAGGCCGGCGCCTGGCTCTACAAGGACCCAACGGTCTCCCTGGAGGCCGTCACGATGGGCCTCAAGACGGGGCTCATGGGGGGCGGTGGCAAGCTCACCTGGAACCGCTTCACCGGCCCCGGGCGCCTGGCGATCCAGACGATGTTCATCTCCCCCGCCGAGGGCGAGGACGCGGGCGGCAACGCGCAGGCGGCCACCGCCGGCGGGCTCGCCGGGGCGCTGATCGGGGGGCTCACCCGGGGGTAGGGGTCGTAGCGCCGGTTTGGGCGTCCGCGCGGGTGCGTGCGAGCGCCGTCCCACCTGCGCCGGGTGGTCGGAACAGAGAGAGGTGGCAACTACAATCCGACCGGTGACGACCAAGGAACGCCTGCACCAGCTCGTGGACGAGCTCAGCGAGGCCGAGGCCGACGACGCTTTGCGGTACGTGGCCTCGCAGCGAGAGGCCGGGGAGGCGGACCCCGAAGCCGTGAGGCCCGGAGACATCGTCGACGAGTGGGGGAACTTGTCAGCTATGCGACGGGCAGACTCGGCGCGCAAACTTGCCCGACTTGACGAGCAGGAGATCGCGGAACACGGCGAGACGATTGCGGAGGCGTTCGCCCGGCCGACGAGCTGCTGAGGGCATGACCAGCGCAGGCTACTGGTAGGCCGCAACCACCGCGACGATCGCGTAGATCGCCGCCAGCGCCCACCCCTCGAAGGCGGCCGCCTCGCCGTCGGCCGTGACCTGCCACACCGCGATCGTCATCAGGCCAAGCGCGCCGATGTAGACCGGCTGCAGCTCGAACGTCAGCTGGGTCGGCAGCGCCAGGGAGATCAGCACGAGCGCCGGGTACAGGAACGCGGCGATCTGCGCGACCGAGCTCTTGACGACCGCGATCGCGAGGTCCGCCTTGCCGCGCGCCGCCAGCGTGATGCCCGCGAAGTGCTCGACCGCGTTGCCGGCGATCGCCACGATCACGAGACCGGCGAACGCGGTGGAGATGTGCAGCACCTCGATCGCGGGGCGCAGCGCGCTCACGAACCACTCCGAGACGAAGCCCGCGCCGACGCCTGCCGCGACGAGCAGCACGAGCGCCGCGCGCAGGGAAATGCGCGCCTGCTCCCCCGGCGGCTGCGCGGCGCGAGCGCCCGTGGCGGACGCCTTGGGCCGCAGGTAGGGCACCAGCCACGCTCCGTACACCCCCAGCAGACAGCAGGCCCCGACCACCGAGATCGTGTCCACGTGCGCGCCCGCCGCGCTCCCCGAGCTGAGCGCGAGGCCGATCAGCACGATCAGGAAGACCGTCACCAGCAGCAGCGTCGTCGCATCGTTGGGCAGGCGCGAGGAGAAGCGCATCACCCCGTCCGGCGCCTGCCGCGCGCCCGCTACGATCGTCAGCCCCAGCACCAGCAGCGCACTCGCCAGCAGCGAGCCGACCAGCGCCGTCTGCGCCACCACGAGGTCGCCCGCTTTCAGCGCGAACACGACCACCAGCAGCTCCGGCAGGTTGCCGAGCGTCGCCTGCAGCACCCCGGTCGCCGCCGCGCCGACGTGCTCGCCCAGCTGCTCGGTGCCCAGCGCCACCACCCACGCGAGGCCCGCCAGCGCCACCGTCGCCAGCGCGAAGCGCGGCACGGGGGCCCACGCGCCGTAGTTCGCCGCGCCCGCCCCCGCCACCACCACGGCCACCGCCGCCACCAGGACGCGCTCCAGTTTGGTCAGGCCTGCCATGGGGCCGGGCGAGCATAGCCTGCGGCCCGACGGATACGCTCCGGCGGTGCGCCTCGCCACGTTCATCCCCCACGACGCCGAGGACCCGCGCGCCGGCACCGTCGCAGACGGCCGGGTGACGGCCTTCGCCGACGAGCGCCTCACTGTGCTCGACGTCCTGGGATCCCCCGCGCTCGCGCAGCAGGGCACCGCTGCGCGGGGCGAGCGGGGCACTGGGGGCCGCTCGTGGCCGCTGGAGGAGGTCACGCTGCTCGCGCCCGTGCCCGCGCCCAGGACGATCTTTGGGATCGGCCTCAACTACGCCGACCACGTCGCCGAGACCGGCGGCGAGCGCCCCGCGCAGCCGCTGGTGTTCATGAAGCTCCCCTCCTCCGCCGCTCCCCCCGGCGCGCCGGTGCGCTGCCCGGCGGTGGTGCGCCGACTCGACTACGAGGGGGAGCTCGCGGTGGTCATGGGCGCCGGTGGGCGGGTCGCCGGGTACGCCGTGGCCGACGACCTCAGCGCGCGCGACCTGCAGGGCCGCGAGCCCCAATGGACCCGCGCGAAGGGGGCCGACGGCTTCTGCCCTTACGGCCCCTGGATCACCACCGCCGAGGAGGTCCCCGACCCCCACCGCCTGCGCCTGCGCACGTGGGTCAACGGCGCCCTGCGCCAGGACTCCTCGACCTCGAACCTGATCTTCACCGTCCCCGAACTCGTGGCCTTCATCGGCGAGACCTGCACGCTCTACCCCGGCGACCTGATCCTCACCGGCACCCCCTCGGGCGTCGGCCTCGGCCAGGACCCACCTGCCTTCCTCTCCTCCGGGGACGTCGTGCGCATCGAGATCGAGGGGCTCGGCGCGATCGAGCACGGGGTGGCTTGAGACCAAGTCGAGGCGCCCCCTTGCCCCACTGCCCACGGGCGCGGGAGGCCCGCTCAGTGGCTCTCGAGCACTCTGTCGATCATGCCGTACTCCCGGGCCTGCTCGGCGGTGAAGAAGCGGTCGCGCTCCATGTCCCTGCGGACCTCCTCCGGGGTGCGGCCCGTGTGCTCGGCGTAGATCTCGTCGATCCGTGCGCGCACCTTGAGGATCTCGCGCGCGTGGATCTCGATGTCCGTGGACTGGCCTTCGAAGCCAGCCGAGGGCTGGTGAATCAGGATGCGGCTGTTCGGCAGCGCCGCGCGCTTACCCTTCTTGCCGCCCGCCAGCAGCAGCGAGCCCATCGACATCGCCACGCCCACGCACATCGTTGCGATGTCCGGCTTGACGAACTGCATCGTGTCGTAGATCGCCAGGCCCGAGTAGATCGAGCCCCCCGGGGTGTTGATGTAGATCGAGATGTCCTTCTCGGGGTCCTCCGCCTCCAGGTGCAGGAGCTGGGCGACCACCAGGTTGGCGACCTGGTCTTCGATCGGGGTGCCCAGGAAGATGATCCGCTCGTTGAGCAGCCGCGAGTAGATGTCGAATTCGCGGTCCCCGCGCGCGGTGCGCTCGATGACCATCGGTACGAGTGGCATGGCTGCACCCTAGCGGGCCGCCCGCGGAGACGCCGGGCGCCGGGACGGCGCACGACGCTTCTAGGGCGGAGTCCTAGAGGTTGACCGTCCGCATCCCCTGCTCGTCGTAGCGCTCGCCGCTCGCGGGCGGCACCGCGGCGGCGATCCGCTCAGACTCCTCCGGGGTGAGGCACACCTCTGCCGCGGCGAGGTTCTCCTCCAGGTACGTCCGCCGCTTGGTGCCTGGGATCGGGACGACGTGCTCGCCGCGGCTCAGCACCCACGCCAGCGCGAGCTGCGCTGCGGTGACGCTCTTCTCCGCGGCCAGCTCCCGCACGCGTTCGGTGAGCACGAGGTTGCGCTTGAAGTTCTCCTCGCTGAAGCGCGGGCCGTAGCGGCGAAAGTCGCCCTCTTCGATCTCCTCGCGCGAGTCGAAGCGCCCGGCGAGGAAGCCCCGGCCGAGCGGCGAGTAGGCGACCAGCGCGATCCCGAGCTCCTCGAGCGTGGGCAGTACCTCCTCCTCCACGTCGCGGCTCCACAGCGAGTACTCGCTCTGCACCGCCGTGACGGGGTGTACCGCGTGGGCGCGGCGGATCGTCTCCGCACTCGCCTCGGAGAGGCCGAGGTGGCGGACCTTGCCCTCCTTGACCAGCTCCGCCATCGCCCCCACCGTCTCCTCGATCGGGGTACGTGGGTCCACGCGGTGCTGGTAGTAGAGGTTGACGTGCTCGACGCCCAGGCGCCGCAGGGAGCCCTCGCACGCTTCGCGCACGTACGCGGGGCTGCCGTCCACCGCCCGGCGGGGCGGGGGGCCGAGTTCGAGCTTGATCCCGAACTTGGTGGCGAGGAACACCTGCTCGCGGCGGCCGGCGATGGCGCGGCCCACCAGTTCCTCGTTGGTGTGCGGGCCGTACATGTCCGACGTGTCCAGGAAGTCGCACCCCTCCTCCAGCGCGCGGTGAATCGTCGCGACCGCCTCACGCTCGTCGGTGGCGCCGTAGAACGCCGACATCCCCATGCAACCCAGCCCGATCTCCGAGACCTCCGGGCCGCCCGGCCCCAATGTGCGCCTATTCATCGCGGTCTGCGCTCCTTTGCCTTTTGCGCGCTCTGGCCGCGCGGCCAGAGCGGATCACGCCCCACCGCGACGGGCGCGGTGGAACTGTTGCCGACATAATGCCGCGTAGGGTGGCGCCGCCGGCGAGCCGAGCCCCCAAGTCAACCATGTTCCCCCTGAACCTACCGAACGTCCTCACCGTGCTGCGGATCATGCTCGTCCCGGTGCTGGTGGTCGCGCTACTCGGAAACACTCCGGAGGGGGACGTGCTCGCGGCGGTCGTCTTCGCGCTGGCCTCCCTCACGGACTTTGCGGACGGCTACCTCGCGCGCACGCGCGGGTCCGTTACGACCTTCGGCAAGCTCATGGACCCCCTCGCGGACAAGCTTCTGATCATCGCCGCCCTGCTCTCGCTCGTCTCCCTCGGGCGGCTGCCCGCGTGGGTGGCGATGGTCATCATCGCCCGCGAGCTCGCCGTCACCGTGCTGCGCCTCGGGGCCACCCAGGCCGGCGTGGTGATGGCCGCGAGCCTGTTCGGGAAGGTCAAGACCTGCCTGCAGATCGCCGCCATCCTCGCCGTGATCGCGGTGCCCGGGGAACCCCTGTGGGTCTCGCTGCTGCTGTACGCCACCGTGCTCGTGACCGTGCTCTCCGGCCTCGACTACTTCTTCGGCCTGCGCCGCCGCCTCGCGCAGGCACAGACCCAAGCGCAGGCACTCACGCCTCGTCGCTAAGGGGGGGAGGGGCTTCGGGGGAGGGCCTGCCCTTTTCCTGCTCGGGAGGGGGTCTGACGGCCCGCCCTCCCGGGCCTGCCCGGGTGGGCGGGCACGGGTTCAGCGCCTGCCCGGGTGGGCGGGCACGGGCTCAGCGCCTGCCCGGGTGGGCGGGCACGGGTTCAAGCAGCCACTCCTCAAGGGTGGTCTGGTGCGCCGCGGGGCGCCCGGTCTCGAGCTCCCCGCGCAGCTCCGCGAGCAGGCCGTGGCGTTCGGCCACCACGTTGTGCTGGTGAATCGTCTCCAGGTTCTCCTGGCGCGCGGCCACGAAGCTCCTGCCGTCCAGTTGGGGGAAGGCGCGCACCACCCCGGCCACCGCCTCCCGCACGCAGTCCTCCACGAAGCGCGGGCGGCGGTGAGCCTTCTCCACGACCTCGACCTCGTCGGAGCGCTTCATCAGCTCGTAGATCTCCGAGGACATCGACCCCTCCACGATTCCCAGCAGCGTCTTCGCGTCGATCTCTGCCTCGCAGTCCTCCAGACACCCGATCTGCAGGGTCCCGAGGCCCCGCTGGTTGTGGGTCGCGACGGGAACCTGGGCGAGGATCCGCTCGATCTGCGCCGTCGTGAACCCCCCCTCCCCTTCGGCCAGCCGCTCCCGCGCACGGGCTGCGACGAGCTCCTGGGCGCATGGGCACGCCGTGATGCCCGTCGCCGACACCCCCACCACGTGGCGCGTGCGACCACTCTCCAGCGCCACAGCGCGGCCGTGAAGTGTGTAGATCTCCTGCGTGGAGACCCCCGAGACGGGGGCGGGCTTGTGCTCGGGATAGCGCGCCTCCACCGTCACCTCCGCGCGACCCGCCCCCTGACGGTCGCGCACCAGCTCCGCGATGTTCCGCGCGAGCGTCTCCGCGCGGAACGGGGACTCCGTGAGCACCACCTCCCCGATCGCCTCGTTGACGACCTCCTCGAAGCGCGACATGTGCGCCCCCTTCTGGTCGTGGCTGAGGTCCACGAAGCACTCCAGGCGTGCGAAGAACAGCTCGTCGCGGATGCGCACCACCTTCTCCACCCCCGTGACTCCCACCCGCGAGAGGCCCACCCGGACCGCCGGCACACGGGCCTGCACGTCGTCCGCGGCTCCTTGGGTGAGCGAGTTCAGTGTCACGTGCTGGTGTGGTCGGTCTGGCCCGCCTGCTCCGTCGGGCCACCAGCCTAACACCGGGCCACCCGCCTAGGGCCCTTTGCGGTCCCGCGAAATGCTCCTTCCGCGAGAACCCGCGCACAGGGGCCTTGATATCTGGTATCAATCCGCGCACCAGCGTCGAAGCCGCAACGCACGGAAAGCCGCAACGTAGGGGGGCGTGCCGGGTTGAGGTAGCAGGAGGACGCTTAGGCAGGAGAGGAGTAGGCAGCTGGTGGCACCGATCACCGAGGAGACCGCGTAGGAGGCGCGGAGCACACAGGTAGGGGAGGTCGCGGCGGGTGCGTTTACCGCGACGGGGAAGCCGTTTGGATCCTGGGGGTCCACGTTGAGCGAGAAAGTCGCAGAGGTCGCAGGGCTTGATGACACGGGTCTCGCAGGAATGCCCGAGTCGGCCGTCGCAGAGGTCGCGCTGGTCGAGCTCGATGAGCTCCGCGCGCTGATCGCGGAGGGTCACGAACGGGGGTTCATGACCTCCGAGACGATCGGCGCGGCGCTCGATGAACTGCACTCCGCCGAGCTCGACCTCGAGGGGGCCGACTCCTCCGTTGACTCCCTGCGCCTCTACCTGCGCTCGATCGGGCGCGTGCCGCTGCTCAGCGCGGCCGAAGAGGTCTGCCTGGCCAAGCGCATCGAGCGCGGGGACGTCACCGCCAAGCAGCACATGGTGGAGGCCAACCTGCGCCTGGTGGTGTCGATCGCCAAGGGCTACATGGGTCGCGGACTCACGTTCCTCGACCTCATCCAGGAGGGCTCGCTGGGACTGATCCGAGCGGTGGAGAAGTTCGACTACCGCCGCGGCTTCAAGTTCTCCACGTACGCCACCTGGTGGATCCGCCAGTCCGTGACGCGCGCGATCGCCGACAAGGGGCGCACGATCCGCATCCCCGTGCACATGGCGGAAAAGCTCAACAAGGTGCTCCACACCGAGCGCCTGCTGATCCAGCAACTGGGGCGCGACCCCACGCCCGCGGAGATCGCCGCGGAGCTCGAGTACCCGATCGGTGAAGTGCGCGAGATCCTGCGCATGGCCCAACAGCCGATCTCCCTGGAGAAGCCCGTGGGCGACGAGGACGATTCCGCGCTGGCCGACTTCGTCGAGGACCTCGCCGCGGAGTCCCCGTTCGAGACCGCCTCGGAGTCCCTGCGCCGCGAAAGCGTGGTGCGCGTGCTCGCCGTCCTGCCTCGCCGCGAGCGCGAGGTGCTCGAGATGCGCTACGGCATCACGGGGGGGCGCTCGCGCACCCTGGAGGAGGTGGGACGCGCCTTCAACATCACCCGCGAGCGCGTCCGCCAGATCGAGAACCGCACGCTCAAGAAGCTGCAGACCCTCCCCGAGGCCCAGCTGCTGCGCGAGGCGTCCTGAGCCGGATCCTCGGGGCAGGGAGCCGGGTCCCCCGGGGAGCAGATCGTCGGAGCCAAGGTCTTCGCTTTCCGTCCTGCGCCGAACGTATGTTTGGTGCATGCACGGCAAGTCAGCTCAGCGCCACGGGCCTTGCGGCGGGCCGCTAGCGTCCTGCGACCCAGGGCGACCGCTATCATCGCCGTCCCCCGCGGTGGGGTTCCCGAGCGGTCAAAGGGGAGGCGCTGTAAACGCCTTGGCTCTGCCTTCGCAGGTTCGAATCCTGCCCCCACCACTTTTCTCAACGCGCGCTGAGCCCGCTGGCGGAGGCTCCGCCCAGACAGCGCCTCAGTCCCCCCCGGCTCACCGGTTCCGCGGTCACACCGATGGCCCATTTCCCGCCAACTTCGACTGCGAGCCGAAGGTTCTCGGAGCCGCGGACCGAAAGTGCTCACATGCCCGGTGAGCACCCCAACCCGCGACAGGAGGAGGGCACCCAATGCGTAGTCGTCCTGCAGGTGCTGCGCAGCGACCACGAGTTGCCCTGGTCGCGCGAGGAGCTTGAACGCGAGCTCCACGACGTGGACCCCGACGCGATCGGGGTGGCCCTCGAGCGTCTCGAGGAACAGGGCGTCGTGCACCGCGAGGGCGAGCAGCTCTGGGCCTCTCCGTGCGCCCGGCACCTGGACGCGCTCGGGTTCATCTGCATCTGAGCCGGGCGAGCGCGGCGCTACCTGCGGGAGGCCCTGCGTTTGGAGCCGGGCGGGGGCTTGCGCTCCCTTGGGATCGGGAGTCCCTGCGCGAGGCGGTCGAGCGAGACCTCGAAGGTCTCGGCAAGGACCATCAAGATCGACAACTTGGGCTCGCGCTCGCCGCGCTCCAGGTTGCCGATGTACGTGGGGTGCAGGTTCGCTTTGAAGGCGACGTCCTCTTGGGTGAGGTCCCCGCGCAGCTTGCGGAGGCCCACACCGAACTGCTGCAGGATCCGGTCTCGCTCGGCATCGAAGCGGGCTTGCTGGGTCTCGTCGGTACCCACGAGCCGGCACTCTCGCCGCTCTCTGTCTGCAAATCCACAGACAAAGAGCTGCACCGCCGAGGCGAGGCGCCTTCCCCCGAGGTCAGTCTTCCGGCGCGACGACCGACCCTGTCAGCCGCTGCGCGAGCGTCTGCGCGTCGGGAGTGCTCACGACCACGCGCTGCAGCGCGCCCTTGTTGCGCACCGCAAAGGAGAGCGCGGGCACGCCGCGGCGCACCAGCCACGCTTCGTCTAGGCGGATCGTGCGCGCCACGTAGTAGACCCACGGCAGGCGCAGCCCGGCTTTCAGGCCGGTCCGTAGCACGTCCCGCATCGGCTCCTCCAGCACCCGCACGTCGCTCACGTCGGTGCGCGGGACCGTGATGTCTCCGAGCAGGCCCACCACCTTCTCCCAGCGGGCGAGCACCACTTCGACGGCCTCCTCGGACACCTGCACGCGCACGCTCGCAGGGTACACGCCCCTGGACAGGCCTTGGGGGGGCCTGCTGGTGGGGGCCAGCACCCGGGTGGGGCCTACCGGTGACCGCCGGTCCCTGGAAGGTCCCGCCGCGCACGCCACGTGCGTGGCCAAGCGGGCCCGTCGCTCGCAGACGGCAGGGGTCTGGCTTGTGTTTAGACCTCATTGATGTTTATAATTTGGCGGCTGCTCCCGAAGGGAGCCTCGCGAGGCGCAATTTGAGTTGTAGACACACGTCTGTAGACCTCTCGTCTGCGACCCGCGAGAGTTAGCGCATGTCCAGAATGTCCATTGAGCTCATCCGCACCCAATTCGCGCACAACCTGCGCACCCACCGAGAGCGGTCTGGCCTCTCCCAGGAGGCCCTCGCAGAAGCGTGCAACCTGCACCGCACCGAGATCAGTCTCCTGGAGCGGTGCAAGCGCTCACCCCGCCTGGAGACGCTCGTGATCCTTGCCCAGGGTCTGGGACTCTCCTCGCCCGCTGAACTGCTCAAGGGCATCCACTGAGGGGAAGCCGACGCGGGGACTCGAACCTCGGACCCCGTCGGCGGTGAGGGATTCGCTGTTGCTGGGAAGTTCGCGGTCGGGGCCGAAGTCCCGGTCGTGGTGCATGAGATGGACGTTCATGGCGAGAGTCGTTCTCTGAGGCGCTTGTAGGTGAGGCCGTACTTTTCGGCGATCGCTGCTGCATGGGCGAGGCCGTTCGCGGGCTGACGGACGATCTTGAACGTGCGGATCGCCGGGTCGTTCTGATCGACGGTGCTCGTGACGCTGACGATGCTTTCGTGGAGTCGGGAGAGGTCGTTGACGAAGGTGACGTACACGCCGAGCACATCGAGGGCAATCATCCTTTCGAGCACTTGGGCGCCGAGGAATCGGGCATCGTTGAGCGTGGTCGAGGTGAAGCTCTCGTTCATCACGACAATCGTGCGTGTGGTGGCTCGCTGGAGGATGTCGTGTACGCGCATGAGGTCGTCTTCGAGCTTGCCGCGGTGGTCTGCGGGAACCGCCGCCTCCGCGGCTGATGGCTTCTACGGCAATCAGAGAACGCCTAGGTACAGGAGGCGGGCCACTCGTGGCGGTACGGTATGTTGTGAGTGCCAGATGGAGTCCTGGCGGGTCGCCCGGCGAGATCGGGGGCTCGAACTGCCCAGGCCAGCACAAGGGCTGATGGCTCCTTTCGCGAAAGACCACTCGAACGCGAGAGGAGTAATCGACGGCAGTGCCGACCCTTCCCGACTGGGCTATCCAGATTCTGCAGGTGGTGAGCATCCTTGTGCTCGCGCCGTTGGTGAGCGGGATCATCGCCCGAGTCGAGGCCATCATTCAGCAGCGCACCGGGCCGCGGGTACTGCAGCCCTACTACGACATCTTCAAGCTGCTGCAGAAGGAGACGGTGCTGCCCGCCCCGGCGGGGCCGGTGTTCCGCGCCGCGCCGTACGTGAGCTTCGCGGCCTATGCGACGGTGCCGCTGCTGATCCCGGTGCTCACCACCTTTCCGTTGCCGCTCGGCTACATGGCGGACTTCTTCGGCGTCGGGTTGATCTTGGCGCTGGCGAGCTTCTCGATCTCGGTCGCGGCGGTCGATAGCGGAAGCCCGTATGCGCAGCTGGGGTCGAGCCGGCTGCGCTCATTCGGCGCGTTCAACGAGCCGACCGTGATCTTCGTCACGTTCGTGCTCGCGCTGACCACTCACACCGATCTGCCGTATGCGTTTGGGGCAACGATCCGCTCGGCGACCGTGCAGGTCGTGCGCCCGAGCCACCTGTTGATGATCGCCGCTTTCTTCATGCTCGTGCTGAACGAGACCGGGCGCATCCCAGTGGAGAACCACGGCGGCACACTCGAGTTCGGGCAGATCGAGGAGGGTCGGGTGGCCGAGCACTCTGGGCCTGGGCTGGCGTTCCTGCGCTGGGGGTCGAACATCAAGCAGCTGCTGTTGTTCACGATCTTCATGAACGTACTCGTCGTACCGTGGGGCATGGCCTCTACCGGCAACCTTGGGGAAGTGCTGGTCGCAATCGGCCTGTTGTTCTGCAAGGCGCTCGTGGTCGGCGCGGCGGTGGTGGTGATCGAGTCGAGCTTCGCCAAGCTGCGTCTCTACAAGATCCCCGAGTTCACGGTCGCGAGCTTCATGTTCGCCGTGCTCGCCGTCGTGATCTTCCTGTTCGAGCCCGCGTTCGGCGAGCTTCACCTGAGCGTGTTCGGCGCAGCCGCGACGATCACCGCGGTCGGCGTGTTGCTGCTGGAGTTCGGGATGCTGCGCTCCCAGGACGTGTGGGAGCAGCTACGCCTTTACTCTCTGGGGTCTCTGGTGATGGCCGCGCTTGCGATCACGACCGCCGCCACCGGGCACGGCAACAGCTCGCTCTACGTCCTCGGCGCGGTCACGATCGCGTTGAAGGCGATCCTGTTTCCCGGAGGCATCCGGTTCGTGCTGCGGCGCCTTGGAACCGAACCGCGTGTGCCGTCGGTGATCGGGGCGCCCAGCGCGATCCTGATCGCGATCGGCCTGTGCGCGTTCGCGTTCATCGCGCTGCGTCCGATCCACATCGGCGCCGAGAACGCGCTACCCCTCTCAGCGCTGCCGATCGCCGTCGGCGGCGTGTTCACGGCGTTCCTGCTGATGGTGCTGCGCCCCTACGCGCCCTCGCAGCTGCTCGGCTTCCTCGTATTGGAGAACGCGGTGTCCGTTGCGAGCCTCGTGATCGCCCCCGGCCTGCCGATTATCCTCGCGCTGCTGCTCCTGTTCGACGTGCTGATCGGAGTACTCGTATTCATAGTGCTCGTCCAGTACCTTGCGGTCGAGCGCACCGCTGTGCGCACCGACGTCCTGAACAGGCTGACAGGATGAGCTGGGCGCTCTACACGATCCTCGGCATACCGCTCCTAGCGGTGCTGCTGACGCTCGCCGATGGGTGGCGTCTGGCGCGCGCCGCGACGCTCGTCTCCGGCCTGGTCTCGCTCGGGCTGGCGATCACAATCGCGATCACCGTCGAGCACGGCCGCGTCCTCGACACCGCCGACGGATGGCTGCGGGTCGACTCGCTCGGCGCGGTCTTCCTCCTGGCCACAGGGCTGTTGTACGCGATGGCGGGGGTGTTCTCGATCGGCTACCTCGGCGTCGAGGAGACCCGTCCCGGCTTCCCGGGGTTCGCGAAGCGTTACTACGCGCTGCTGAATCTGTTCGGCTGGGCGATGCTGCTCGTCCCGCTCGCGGCGGACTTCGGGACGTTGTGGGTCGCGGTCGAGCTGACGACGATCATCTCCGCGCTGCTGGTCGCGATTGACCGCACCGACGCGGCGCTGGAGGCGTCCTGGAAGTACGTGCTGATCGCCTCCAGTGGCTTGGGGATCGCGCTGTTGTCGATCATTGTGATGTACGCGACCGGCACACACGCCCTCGGCAGCGCCTACATCCCGCGGTTTACGCGGTTCATCGCACACGCGCACGGACTCTCACCCGACGCAGTGCGTCTCGCTTTCGTGCTCTCGCTTGTCGGGTTCGGCACAAAGGTCGGGTTCGTGCCCGTCCACACCTGGCTGCCCGACGCGCACTCGGAGGCGCCCGCCCCGGTCTCGGCGCTGCTGTCAGGGTCGCTGCTGGCGGCGGCGTTCTACGCGATCCTGCGCTTCTTCCAGGTTGCGGTCGCGGCCGGCGATCGGGCGTTCGCAGAGCACGCGCTGATCGTTTTCGGTGTCGTCTCGCTCGTCGCCGCGAGCTTCTTCGTGCTCAGACAGGGCAACTTCAAGCGCCTTCTGGCTTACTCGTCGATCGAGCACATGGGGATCATCGCGCTCGGCGTCGGGTTCGGCGCCCCGTTGGCGGTCGCTGGCGCTCTGCTTCACGTAATCACCCACGCCTCAGCGAAGGGCCTTGCGTTCTTCGGCACCGGCTCGCTGCTGCGTGGCTACGGCACCAAGGAGGTCGAGGGTGTCACCGACGCGGGCCGGCGGATGCCCTGGACCGGCCCGATGTTCCTCGCCGCCGCGCTAGCTCTCTGCGGCCTGCCGCTCTCAGGGGTATTTCGCAGCGAGTTTCAGATCGTCACCGGCGGCTTTGCCAGCTCGCAGTACGTCGGGGTGACGCTGCTGCTGGTGTTCGTCAACCTCGCGTTCTTCGGGGTCATCTGGCACTCGGCCCGAATGGTGATCGCACCGGGCGGCGGGGCGGCAGCGGTGGAGGGCGAGCCTGTGCGCGAGCGCAGCGTGTGGATGATCGCGGCGATGCTCGGCTGCCTGTTTGTCGTGGTTGCGCTCGGCGTCCACCTGCCGGGCGATCTGGCTGCGCTGCTCGACAACGCGCGCGAGAGGCTGGCAGCGCCATGAGCGTCGCCCCCCACACCAAGCCAGCCGCAAGCTACCCGCCAGAGCAGCTCGGCGCGGCACGCGAGAGCGCACCCGAGGGTGAGGTCAGGTTGCGCGTGGAGCCCGCAGAGTTCGTGCCTGCCGCGCGGATGATGCGCGACGCGGGTGCGCGGCTTGCCACCCTGTTCCTCGCCCAAACACCCGAGCCGTCGTTGACTGGCGCGTTCGCGCTGCGTGGAGAGCTCGTGTTGCTGCGCAGCCCTGTGGTGGCAGGAGCACGGGTGCAGTCGATCGGGCAGTGGTGGCCTGCCGCCCGCTGGCCAGAGCGGGAGCTTGCCGAGCTGCACAATGTCGAGTTCGAGGGGGTGCCGCCGCGGCGGGCACTCACCGAGCCAGACGCTGATGTGACCGTCCGGCGCGTCGAGGGACTGGACGTGTTCTCGATCCCCTACGGGCCGGTGCGTTCGGGCATCTTCGAGGCGATCCAGTTCCACATCGAGACTGGCGGCGAGGACGTGCCGCGCCTGGAGACTCGGCCGTTCTTCAAGCGCCGCGGCATGGAGAACCGTTTCACAGGTCTTACGACCGACGTTGCTGTGCATGTCGCCGAGCGGGTCGCGGGGATCGCAAGCTGCGCCTACGCGGCCGCGTTCTCACAGGCCGTCGAGAGCGCGCTCGGCGTCACGCCGCCGCCTCGGGCGCAGCGCTGGCGCGCCGTTCATTGCGAGCTTGAGCGGATGGCCTGCCACCTGGACGTGATCGCCAAGCAGGCCGAAACGACCGCGTTGTATGTGGGCCAGGCGCGGTTTCAGATCCTCAAGGAGCGAGTGCAGAGGCTCCGCGCCCGGCTGACGGGCAGCCGCTTTGGCCGGGGCTCGATCGTGCCGGGGGGCGTGCGCGGCGAGGGAATGATGAGCCTGAATGAGCTGCTGGAAGAGCTGGATGAGATCGAGCGACAGTTGCGGCGCGACCGGCGGATGTTCCTCGGCACCGCCTCGATGACCGACCGGCTAATCGGCTCCGGGCGCCTTGCGCGCGAGCTGGTCGAGAACTACGGGGCGGTGGGTCCCCTCGCCAGGGGCTCGGGGCTATCGACCGACGTGCGACACGAGCGCCCATACGGCAACTACAAGCGGCTCGGTCTGCGAGTCGTCAGCGAACGCGACGGCGACGCGATGGCCAGGGTCAATGTTCGTTTCGGCGAGCTGTCGGAGTCGCTGCGCCTGCTGCGCCAGTCGATCGACCATCTGCGCCGCCGCGACGGCGAACTGCAGGCCGCCTTGCCGCAGGCCGGTGAGGGGACAGCGGTCGGCTGGGTCGAGGCGCCGCAGGGAGAGCTGCTGGTGTGGGTCGAGCTGCGCGAGGGGCTACTAGCAAACGTTCACATCGCCTCCCCGTCACTGCGTAATTGGGCGCTGTTCAACCACGCCTTCCCCAAAGACGTGCTGACCGACTTCGCGTTCATCGAGCACAGCTTTGGGTTGACCCCGGCAGGAGCGGATCGCTGATGCTTGAGTGGATCGTTCGTGGACTGAGCCAGGGCCGGATCACAACTCGCTACCCGCGGCGGCCCGAGCCCGCGCCACCGGGATTCCACGGCAGCGTCGAGGTGATCGAGCCGGCCGATCCACCATCCGGGATCGCGGAGGTCTGCCCGACGGGCGCGATCGCGACCACCGGCTCGCGCTGGCTGACGCTCGACCGGGGCCGCTGCATCCTGTGCGGGGAGTGCGTGCGAGCGGCACCTGAGCGCTTCGCTTTCCGCGAGTGCTACGAGACGGCGGCGCGCACACGCGCCGCGCTCGTCGTCGACGACCACGCGAGCACGGACATGCCCTCTGCGCGCAGGACGCTGGGCGAGCAAGCGCGGATGCTGCGCCGCTCGATCCATATCCGCCATATCGACTGCGGCTCCGACGGCGCAGAGGAGTGGGAGATCCAGGCGTTGTGGAACCCCTACTACGACATCCAGCGGCTCGGGTTCTTCCTCACCGCGGCGCCGCGGCACGCTGACATCCTGCTTGTCACCGGAGGGGTTACCGGCCCGATGCGCGCCCCGCTGGAGCGCACGTGGGACGTCATGCCCGAACCGAAGGCGCTCGTCGCGGTCGGTACTGACGCCTGCTCGGGCGGGCTCGCCAGGGATAGCGGGCTCGTTGCCGGCGGGGTCGATCAGGTGCTGAGCGTCAACGTGTATGTGCCGGGATCGCCGCCTGCGCCAATCGCGATTATGCACGCGCTGCTGCTCGCCACCGGCCTGCTTATCCCCACGGAGGCAGCGGCGTGAGCGTCGTGTTCACGATCGGCATGGGCGCATTGGCGCTCGCCCCGCTGCTGGCGTTGCTCGCACGCGCCGAGCGGCTGCGCCGAGGTGCGGCATTGTGCTCGGCGGCGGGCTGTGTGCTGCTGGTGATCGTCGGGCTGGATGCCGCGCTCGGCGGTGCCCATCCTGTCCTTGACCTCGGGAGCTGGCTCGGGTTCGGTGACAGTGTGCTGCGCGCCGACGGGCTGGCCGGGATCTTCCTCGCGTTGACGGGGCTGACTGGCGGCGCGGTGTCGTTGGCATATGCGGAGCTGCCGCCCGGTCGTTGGCTGACCGCGTTGGGCTGCGCGCTGGTGCTGTTCGTCGCCGTTGTGATCGGCAGCGAAAACGGTTTCCTGTTCCTGCTGGCGTGGGAGGCGATAACCGTCTGCGTGTATTTGATCGTGAGCGCGGGACGTGGCAGCGAGGAGCTGAGCGCCGGGTATCTAACAGGGGGCTTGGCGAAGATCGGCGGTGCTGCGCTGCTCGCCGCGTTCGGGTTGCTCTACGCGCACACGCACAGCTTCTCGCTTGCCGTTTGGGCACACGCAACGTTGCCGGCCGGCACGCGCGGGGTTCTGTTCGCGCTGTTCTTGGCCTGCTTTGCGACCAAGGTCGGGGTGATCCCGTTGCAGGGCGGGCTGCCCGCCGGCTACGGGGCTGCGCCGCGGCTGGGTGCCGCCTCGCTTTCGGTCGCGCTGTGCGCGGGCTTCTATGGGCTGTGGCGGTTCGAGTTCGGGGTGCTCGGGCCGCTTCCTTCGTGGTGTGGTGATGCGCTGCTGATCCTCGCCGCCGCCACGGCACTGCTTGGCATCACTTACGCGCTGACGCAGAACAACCTCAGAAGGTTTCTTGGCTACTCGACGGTCGAGCACGCCGGGGTGGCGCTCGTCGGCT
Source organism: uncultured Solirubrobacterales bacterium (assembly GCA_963706545.1). Lineage (GTDB taxonomy): Bacteria > Actinomycetota > Thermoleophilia > Solirubrobacterales > Solirubrobacteraceae > Palsa-744. The sequence goes on along the minus strand of OY970161.1, from coordinate 2,105,615 downwards.
TTGCGGTCGCGCTGCTTGGACACGCTGCACACAAGCCGACGCTGGCCGCGGTGGGACTGCTCGCCGCCACCCTCCATGTGGTCGCGCACAACCTCGCAAAGACATTGGCGCTGATCGGTGTCGACCGGGTGGAGCAGGCGACCGGCGAGCGCACGATCGACCCGCTCGGCGGACTCTCCCGCGCTCTGCCGGTCAGCGCGGCTGCGCTCGGCGTCGCTTCCTTGACGCTGGCGGCGATCCCACCGTTGGGCGGGTTCGTCAGCGAGTGGTTTACCTTCCAGGCGCTGCTGCAGGGCTTTCGGATGCCGACCCTGCTCTCGCGGCTTTTGTGCGCGCTGGCCGCCGCGGCGCTCGCGCTCACCGCCGGGCTCGGGCTGCTCGCGTTCGCCAAGTTCTACGCCTTCACGTTCCTGGCGCGAACACGGGAGCGGCTGGGTGCGCTGCGCGAACCTTCGCGCTGGCCGCTAGCGCCGCTGCTCGGGCTTGTCGTCCTGCTCCTGGGCACGGTCGCGCCGTGGGAGATCCATGCGATCGGCTCGGGGCTTCAGGGGCTGCTCGGGTTCGACGCGGCCAGCACGACGCTCAGCCATCCGCTCGTGCTTGGCCCGGTGTTCAAGGAATTCTCGGTGCTCGCGCCGACGTGGCTGTCGATCGTGCTCCCTGCCTACGCGCTGATCGCTCTGGCGATCGCGCTGGGCGCAGACCGCCGGCGGCGGGTCCGTCGCGCGCCCGTGTGGGTCACGGGCAGCGGCGCGGAGCTGGCGCGGGTGCAGTACCGGCCCTCCTCCTACTCCAACCCGATGCGGGTGATCCTGCGCGGCCCGCTCGGCTACCGCAGCCGGCTCGTGCCCACCGCGACCGAAGCCAACACAAGCGCGTCTCTGCAGCTGCAGACGCGGGTCGTGCTGGTCATCGACCGCTTCGTGTATGAGCGGGCGGCCGCATTGGCGTTGGCGGTCGCGCAGCGGGTGCGCGCGCTGCAGTCCGGCCGGTTGTCCTCGTACCTGCTCTACATGCTGATCGCGCTGATCCTCGCCCTGTCCCTCGTCCCGATCTTGAGCTGATGTTCCAACAGATACTTCTCGCCTGGGATGGCTCGGATGTCGCGCTGAGCGCATTCGACTTCGCCATCGACCTCACCCGCCGCTATGACGGCGACCTCGTGGCCATCTCGATCGCCTACTCCCCCGCGCACGCGGAGACCGACGCCGACCGCCAGGAGTCAACCGATGCTGCACACCGCTACCTCACGAGCACCTTCCAAGAGGTTCAAGACCGCGCCGAGCGCGCCGGCGTGACGGTCAGGCACGAGATCATCGAGGGCGACACGCCGACGAAGGCGCTCGTTGACTACGCCCACGAGCACGGGTTCGACTTGATTGTCTGCGGCCATCACCACAGCCGCCGCGCCGGCCGGCTGCTGCTGCGCGGCGTAACCCACGACCTGCTGGAAGCCACGAGCATCCCGGTGCTGCTCATCAGCAAAAACGAACAATGAGCCCCGGCGACCGTCCTCCCACCGTCGTAGTCCTCGTCGAGAGCGGCCTCGGTGTGGCGCTCGTGCTGTGTGGGCTGATGCTTGCGATCTTCACGAGCCACTGGATGACGGCGTTTTGGCTTGTGACGGTCTGCTCTGACCCTGGTTCGGTGGAGTCGTGGTTCTGGAGTCAGGCGGTTTGGTTGGTAGTGTGGTGGAGCTTCTCGTATTCGGCTGGGGTGCGCATTCCGAAGTAGAAACCCAACTCCATCAAAGCCAGGGCAGATCATCTCCGTCAAACACAGGATGGCTCAAATTGCCGATCGGGTCGCTCTTGGCCCTGTGTGGGTCGGATATATGCATGAGCGTGTAGGTCATGAAGCCACGCGATGCTCTGCGGAAGCCGGAATCGACGCGCATCGCCACAGACACAAGCAAGTTGGCCTTGCGAATCGTTGCGAGTTCTGCTCTGATCGCAGATGAGCCTACAGATCAGGCAGCCGGGACGATGTCGAGTCGCGCTCGTCCGGCATTTGGGAGCGGAGTAGGTCCGTAGATTTCGCCCGGACAGACGGCCAGCGGACGGCAGGAGGCACAGAACCACGGCGAGGCGCGCATAGGCTATAGCCGGGCGACCTTCGGGTTCCGACATCGAGAGCTGTTCATGCTCGCTCCCGCGCCCAACTGATGCGCGCGACCGGAGCAGCTACCAACATCGGGGTGTTCTCGCAGGCTCACGTTTGGCTCTGCCGGGTTCAGGGTAGCAAAAGAGGGGCATCTTGATACGGACCCCCCGTCGCATACAGATAGATACTACAGCCTCGTCCCAGGCCAGCGCGTTCTTTGTGATTAATCGCCGCTCTTCACCGGAATCCCCGGTCCATCGGCCTGAGTCATGGCGGGCTGCAACCAGCTCGACGACTTGGCCGGCTCACAGATATGACTGTGCGTCTCAATAAACGTCGGGGCTACGGGATCAGTCAGGGTCGCGACGGCCTCTCAGCAAGCCCGATTCCGAGCCTTTTGCGCGAGGGCCGAGGCAGCAGATCCGTGGCGCTTACGCAGGCGCAACCATTCAAAGAAAGATGGAGATCATGGATAACGCTGAACGGAAGATCGCACAGTCCCTAAACGAGGCGCACGCCACGGAGCGGGCGCTGGTAAGCGTGCTGCAGTCGCAGATCGCGATGACCCCCAGGGGAAGCTACCGCGACGGACTCGAATCCCATCTCGAAGAGACGCGTGACCACGCATCTCGAGTGCAGCGCCGGCTAGGCGAACTCGGGCGAGGTCGCAACCCAGTAGATCTCGGGATAGGACTCATCCAGGGACTCCTTGGGCAGGCACTCGCCCTGGCGAAGACACCGCTCGATCTCGTGCGTGGCTCGGGAGGTGAGGAGAAGGTCCTCAAGAACGCGAAGGACGCGTGCGCGAGCGAGGCACTCGAGATCGCGACCTACACCGCGATCGAGCGTCTCGCGAGCTCTGTAGGCGACAAAGATACGCAGGCCCTCGCGAGCTCCATTCTGGCTGATGAGCAGAGGATGCTCGAGCGTGTCCTGGCAGAGATCCCCAAGCTCACCGAGGCAGTCGTGCAGTCTGAGATCCACGGAAACCCTTCTTACGACATCACCAAGACCGGCGCCGCCGACGCCGCTCGCGCCGCATCCGAGAAGGTAAAAAGGGCCTCGCGTGAAGCTGCTGCAGGCGCGAAGCGCAGCGCTCGCCAAGCGCGCAAGGTGCCCGGAGTCGCACAGGCGGAGGGTCAGATCAAGGGAGCGATAGCCTCGGAGAAGGATCTGGCGATAGCGAGCTACAACAAGCTGACCGCTGCCGAGATCATCGAGAAGCTCCCCGACCTTTCCCAGGTAGACCTCGCGAAGATCGACTCCTATGAGCGCAAGAATGAAAACCGTACGACCATCCTGAGCCGGATTACCAGCCTGCGCAGCGATGAGCCGTGGCCGGGATATGACGAGCTCAGCGTGAGCGAGATCCGCACGGTGCTGCAGGAAGGCGACGAGGATCGCGCTGCGCGCGTGCGCTCTTACGAGCGCTCCCACAAGAACCGATCAGGTGTCATCGATGCCTCTGATCGCGAGCTCGCCAAGGGGTAGGAGCCACGAAAGGCAACGTCTCATGCAAGGTTTGGAAATGCTTGGCTCCGATACACCAAATCACACTCTAGGAGAGTCATTCAATGATCCTGTGTATAGACAGACTTCAGACCGAGTTGCCGCCCCCCATCTGACCCGCCCCGAACCAAGGAGACGAAACGGATGAGTTGACAAAGCTCGAGCGCAAGCTAGGAGAGGTGCTGGGCCTTGCGATGGCTGCTCAAGGCGCCACTCGTAAGGTGAAGTCACGCAAAAACCTCCAGCCGGCAAAACAAGAGAAGGAGCGAACGCCGGCTCGCCCGCCGCTGAGGACAATGTGTTGGCCGTCGTGTGAGCGCCCTTTAAGCCTCGCGGAAGCTCACCACGAGCGGCACATGGTCTGACAGTACGACCGGCTGATCTTCATCTAGCACGACGCGGCGGTCGAGCAGGTTCGCCTCGGTGGACAGCTCAAGCCCACGCACGAAAAGATGATCGACGTCCCGGCGCGCGACATGGACAATGGAGCTGTCGGGAGCGCGGGGCGAGCGCAGGTTCAAGTCGCCGCCGACGATCAATGGCGCCTCGCCTGCCCATGCGAGCGCGAGCTCCCATAGGCGCTCTAGCTCCGCTTCGGCGAGAGCCACGCGCGCACTTCCGTGGAAGTTCACCACGCACGTCCCGTCGCGAAGCTTCGCAAGCTGCGCCACGCGTCGCTCCGGCCAGATGCGCAGGCGCACGGCGCGGTGCTCGGCGATCGTCCTCCGAGCGAGGATCGCATTGCAGCTGCCACTGTTCGACTTGATCAAGTCCGGCCAGCGCTCGGCGAGCGCGCGGCGCAACGTGAGGCCAACGTTCCGCGAGGTCAGAGCCGTCCACTGCTCCGCCCCCGCAGAGCGCCCGAGCAGCAGCGGCCACCACGGCGGAACCTCCTGCAACAGCGCCACGTCCCACTCCCACCCCCCGAGCCGCACGGCGAACTCCGCGGCCAGCGCGCGTCCCGCGGGCGGCAACGAGCGACCATGAAAAAGATTCCACGTCAAGACACGCATTGTCGGTCGCTCCGGGAACCAGATCGCATCGACTCTTACTATGGTGGAGGTGCTCCGCGCTCAACGTCAGCGTCGATGCCGCCACGGCGCTCGCCGATGCTGCCATGCCCAGCGCCGATGCCGCCAAGCCCACCTCAATAGGCTGACTACCAGCAAGCGTGAGATCCTTCTGCGCCATTTCATCTTCGTCGCCATCCTCTCTGATCAGCGCCTGCAAGAACCTCGGACGCTGCGCAGCTCCAAGTAGATCAGGGCCGAATGGGCGGACCTTCGTAGGGTTGCACTCGATAACCGAATCTCGTACCACCCGACCGCATCGCAGACTCCACGCCAGCATATAGAAGATCGACAGCACCAAACCCCAGGACATCAACGATCATGAGAGTCAGACCGACAGTCGTCAGCGAGACCCTTGTACGGCCATGCACGATCTCGCTCGCACCACGGTGTACGCCAGGACGACGTCGGTGGCGCTGCCATGACCGAGCCCAACGGTTTACGGTGAACGCCAGCGGGCATAACGGAGACATGGCGCACAACGAGATCCACATAGACGCGCCGCCAGAGCGAGTGTTCGCGGTGCTATCCGAACCGCGATCGTTCGCCCGCTGGGTAGTCGGTTCAAGGGAGATCCGGCGCGCAGACCCGGACTGGCCCGCAGTGGGGACTGTCTTCGACCACACGGTCGGGATCTGGCCGATCGTGCTCTCCGATCATTCCCAGGTGATGGAGTGCGAGGCGCCCCGGCTGCTGAGACTGCTCGTCAAGGCTCGTCCGCTCTCAAGGGCTAATGTGACGCTTCGGCTGCGGCCGATAGGCAAAGGTACGCGCGTGAGCATGGACGAGATCGCCGCCGATGCGCGAAGCCGGCTTCTCTTCAACCCCTTCACCGATCCCCTGGTGCGGCTGCGTAACAACGCGTCCCTCCGACGACTGAGGGCCCTGTCGGAGGGGACCGAGCCGATCCCCAGCGGCTTTCTGCCGCCGCGTGACGGCGGCGCCGAGGGCCACGTCACGGGCCGTAGCGGCCCGGCGGCGAGCTAGCGGCCGCCGCGCGTAGGGGCCCGGCGCCACGGCAACAGCCGGCTCTCACGCAGCAGCGCGCGTGCTGCCCCACGGCCGCTGATGCCATGCACGGCGCCGCCCGGATGCGTGGATGCGCCAGCGACGAAGAGCCCCCTTAGCGGCGTCCGGTAACGCGAGAGCCGCGGAGTAGGGCGAAAGACGAGCTGCTGATCGAGCTCGTAGGAACCGCCGCCGAGATCCCCACCGACGAGACTGGGGTTCTCCCTCTCGGTCTGCGCCAATGGGCGCATCGCCCTTGCCTGCACCACCCCCCCGAAGCCGGGTGCGAAGCGCTCGAGCTGCTTCTCGATCAAGCCGGCGACGTACTCATCGTCCTCGCTGTGCTTGGGAGGCACGTGTGCGTAGACATAGAGGGTGTGCTGGCCTGTGGGTGCACGCGAGGAGTCATACAGCGATTGCTGTCCGACGACGAGCGCCGGCCGTGGCGGCATCTCGCCACGAGCGCCAGCCTGGGCGGCTGCGGTCAGCTCGTGCAGCTCTCCGCCGACGTGGACGACGGCCGCCTCGCGGGCCTCCGCGGCAGCCCAGGGCACTGGCGCTGAAAGCGCGTAGTCGAGCTTGAACGCACCTGTTCCGTACCTCCAGCGTCGCAGCCGGCGCTCCAGACCGTATGGCAGCGCGGTGTCCGGCACCAGTCGCGCGAGAACGCCTGCACTGACCGTCGAGATGACTGCCTCAGCCGCGATCTGCTCGCCATCCGCGAGCCGCACACCAGCCACCCGACCGCCGCTCACAAGCAGCTGGCGGACTGTCGCCGAGCAGCGGATCGTCACGCCCTCTCTCTCTGCGCGCCGGAGGAGCGCCTTCGCGAGCTCGCCCATCCCTCCCCGTGGCAGCGGCCAGCCGTGGCTGTGCCCCATCAGCTGAAGGAGAAAGCCGAACGCACCGCTGAGCGTGGTAGAGGGAGGCAGGCCGGAGTGCTGCGCAGAGCCCGAGAGCCACGCTGTAGCACGCTCGTCGCCGTCAAACAGGTCAAGGCCGAGCGCTTCGACCGAGCCGAGTAGTTTACGGGTCCACTCCGCCAACTCGCCGCGTAGCCCTCCGGCGAGCCGCAGCGCGGGTCGGAGCGGCGGCAGCGGCGAGAGCACGCTCTGGACGAGGGGATCCGCGAGCGGCAGCATCTGCTTCATCGCTGCCGCCCAGCCCGGGCCGGCCGGGCCGAGCGAAGCGACCGTCGCCTCCACGCTGCGGTGCAATGCAATCGCGCTGCCGTCAGCGAACGGATGCGCGAGCACGTGTGGAGGGTCTATCCAACTGAGGCCCTCGCGCTCCAAGTCAAGCTCTCGGATTGCCGAAGATGCGGCGGCCATCGGCACGAAAGCAGCGCAATGGTCATGCACGAAGCCGGGGAGCGTGAGCTGCGTGGAGACAGTCGCGCCGCCGGGTTGGGGCGCGTGCTCCACCACGATCACGTCGAGGCCGTGGAGAGCGAGATGGATCGCTGCCACAAGGCCGTTGTGTCCGCCTCCGATGACGAGAACCCGACCCACTACCTACAACCCTACCCCGGCGCCATCGCGTTCACGCACCGGCCGACGCGCCACGCAGCCCACCGCTCGAGGCAGTTACCTGCAGGTCAAGCGTTTTGGGTCGAGGGCGTCCGCTGCACAAAGGGGGACCAGTCGAGTCTTCACCGCAAACGCAAACGAGACGCCATGCGCGCCTGGGCCGCCGATCGTGGACGGCTTGAGGATCCAGTGTTAAGGAGCAGCACCACCTCCAACCCCGCGAAGCCCTTAGACTCGGCTGGTGCCGAGCACTCCGAGAATCCGCTGGCTCGAGGAGCCCGAAGAGAAGGACTACCTGGCCGCCCACAGCTTTCTCAGCATGGTGCTCGCGCCCTCCTCGCTCTCGGAGACCATCGCCGCCCTGCGCACCGCCCCTCTCGGCCACTGGGCCGCCAAGGACCTGCTGCGCGCGGCAGGACTGCCGCCCCTGAAGCCAAAGCAGAGCGCTGAGGTCGCCGAGAAGCTCAAGAAGATCAAGAACGGCATCCCTATTTCACCGGTCCTCCTGATCGGTGGGATCAGGGACTACCTGGTCATCGGCGACGGGTATCACCGCGCATCGGCCGCCTACCGGGTCGACGAGGACGCGCAGGTCCCCGGCAGGTTGCTCTGGTCCAGCTGAGCGCCCCAGCCGCACGCCGTGGCGATTAGCGTCGAGAAAGACCGGGTAGGACCCACGTTAGGGCCGTATCGGACCGCTGGTATCGGTATGGCGAAGCGAGCCGGAGTAAGCCGGAAAGGAGCCAGGATATGCAGCTTGCACCGACAAGCTCTCTCCCCGTCGGAGACCGCTGCGATTCGGGCAGAGGCGACCTCGAGCTCGTGTTGGACGCGATGGCCGCGATGGCCGCCTATGAGACGTGCTCGCTGGACGCGCCGCGGCCTAGCGAGGACGGGAAAGGCGGAAGCTACGCGGATACTTTGGGCGACGACGACGAACGCTTCGAGCTGATCGAGGATGACGCAACGCTTTGCGCGGCGCTCGCCGAGATGCCGCAGCGCGACCGTCTGATCCTGCGGATGCGTTTCGTCGAGGATCTCACCCAGTCGGAGATCGCGGGGCGGATCGGCATCTCCCAGATGCAGGTTTCGCGGCTGCTGCGACGGTCGCTCGATCGCCTGCGGGCGCTCACACGGCTGCCCGCTGAGGTGCCGTAGTTCGTCGCCGCCATCATTTGGTTTACGCTCGTGGTCGATCCAGCCGAAGCTGCCCATGAGCGTGGTGATCGCGATGAACGCCACGGATCGGACCGCGCACGTCCGCTTGGGGATCTCGAGCAGAGCCGAGAATGTGCCGGTGGTGCGTCAGGCGCTCAGTGGGTTGGCCGATGTAACTGGCCTCTCCCCCGCCGACCTGAACGACATTGGCACCGCTGTGACGGAGGCGTGCAACAACGTTTCGGTGCACGCTTACGACGGCAGAGAGGGACCGCTCGAGGTCGAGCTGTTCGCCCGTGACGCGACGATGGTCGTGACCGTACGTGACCGAGGGGTGGGGCTGGCGCTCGACGGTGGCGCTCGAGTCGAGTTCCCAAGCGACGTCGACGGTGAGCTCGCCGGGATCGGAGTGCCTTCGATCAAGGCTCTGGCGGGGAGTGCGCGATGGAGCGAGCCGGCCGGTGGCGGCACCGAGGTTGAGATGACGTTCTCGACGGGTTCGCTCGCCTGGGAGGGCATTGGCTCGGGCTACGCCTTCACCGAGCCTTTCTTCCCCGAGCCCCGTCGGTTTGCCGAGGCGATCGAGGTGGGGATGGCGCCGCTGTCGGTCGCGCAGAGCGTGCTGCCTCGTCTGTTGCGAGCGATGGCGGCCCGCGCTCACTTCTCCATCGAGAGGCACGCAGACGTTCAACGGGTCGGGTCGGTTGTGCTGCTCGCCGATCCTTCGATGTGGTCCGCGTCGGGTGTGCATGCTCGTCTGGTCGCGGGCGATGACTCGCTGGAGGTCGCGGTCGGCCCGTTGTCCGAGGAGGATGTAGCGAGGGTCGTGGTTGCGGCGTGCGCGACAGAACCCAACCTCCGCGTCGCGGCGGAGCGTCTTGCCGGCAGGCCTCAGCGACTTGTGTTGCATCTCGATCGATCACCGACTTCGGCGCTCAGCACGCCCAACGCCAAACGAACCCTCACCGGGCTATGACGGCAGCTGATGCGCGAGTCGAGCGGCGCCCGTGGGCGATCGCGTTGCTGGTCGAGACGGGCGCGGTGCTGTCCAGCTCGCTCGACCTGGCGACCACGATGAGCCGTGTAGCGCAGCTTACGATCCCCGCGCTCGCAGATCTGTGCGTGATCGATCTTCGCGATCGGGAGGGGGCGATCAGCGAGCTCGCAGCAGCCTCAGCAGACCCTGAGCTCGCGAGGAGACTTGAAGAGCTGCGATCGCAGTTCCCCCTCGATCCCGGAGGGGCGCATCCAGTAGCGCGCGTGATCCGCAGCGGCGAAGCCGAGCTCTTGGCAGAGATGACCCAGGAGCTGCTGCGCTCGTTCGCGCAGGGCTCTGAGCATGCGCGGTTCATGATCGCCAACTGCTATCGCTCGGCGATCGTTGCGCCCCTGACCGTTCGGGGCCGGACTCTCGGTGCTCTGTCCGCGCTCAGGCTCGCGAACAGCGAGCCGTACGACCAAGGCGATCTCGAGCTCGTGTGCGAGCTCGCCCGCCGCGCCGCGCTCGCGATCGACAACGCCCAGCTGTTCAGCGCCGTCCAGACGGTCGAGCAGCGACTGGACGCCGTGCTCAGAAATCTCGCCGAGGCGATTACCGTGGTCGATGACGCCGGGCGGACCGTGTTTGCAAACCAGGCGGCGCTGGATCTGCTGGGTTTCGAATCCTTTGAGGAGCTCGCGCGAGCGAAGCCGGGGGAGATCATGTCGCGGTCCATCGTACTGAGTGAGACGGGCGAGGAGCTGGATCTCGATTCGATGCCCGCGAGACGTCTGTTCCGCGGGCAGCCCGCACCCGCGCTGCTGGTGAGGAACATCGTGCGCGCAACCGGCGAGGAGCGGTGGGTCGTGGTCCGTGCATCCCCGATCCTCGCCCCCGAGATTGGCCGTGTGATGTATGTGGCGAACGTGTTCGAGGACGTCACACAAGTCAAGCGCGCGCAGCTCGCCGAAGCGTTCATGGCGCAAGCCAGTCGCGTTCTTGCCTCGTCGATGGACTATGCCGAGACTCTGCAGCGGGTCGCGCAACTGGCCGCCGGCCAGTTGGCCGACTGGTGCACTGTCAACGTTCTCGGGGAGCGGGGCCAGCTCGAACGGGTGGCCGTCCATCACCACGACCCCGACATGCTCGCGCTCGCCGAAAAGCTCGACCGAAGCTACCGTCCCACGCTCGATCAGAGCGCCGGCGTGCCCGACGTGATCCGTACCGGCGTAGCGCGGATCTTCAACGATATCCCCACCGAGGCGCTGGCGACCTATGCCCGCGACGCCGAGCATCTGCGGCTGCTGCGCCAGATCGCCGCGCGGGACGTGATCATCGTGCCACTCGCCGCACCGACACGCACACTCGGTGCGATTACTCTCGTGTCCTCGCGTACCGGACGGCGGCTGACCGAAGCGGACCTCGACGTCGCCATACGTCTCGGGCGCCGCGCGGGCACGGCTGTGGAAAGTGCGCGGCTGTACACCGAGCGCAGCCGAATCGCGCGCGTACTGCAGCGAGCGCTGCTGCCGGACTCGCTGCCCGACATGCCAGGTTTCGAGATCGCGGCGTCCTATCGCCCCGCGGGCGAGCTCAACGAGGTCGGCGGCGACTTCTACGACGTGTTCCCGTGCGGCGACGGCTGGATGTTGGTGATCGGGGATGTCTGCGGCAAAGGCGCCGAAGCGGCGAGCGTGACGGCGCTGGCGCGTCACACGCTACGAGCCGTGTCGATGCTCAACATGTCTCCAACTGAGATGCTGGAGCTGCTCCATCGCACGCTTCGACAGCAGGAGCCCGAAGGCCAGATGTGCACGGTCTGCCTCGTGCTCGTCGGATCACCCGCAGCCAAGCTGGAGCTTGCGGTGGCTCTCGCAGGCCATCCCCGACCCTTGATCGTGGGCCCTGGCGATACGGCATCCGCTGTCGGCGAGCCCGGCACCGTCCTGGGGATCGTCAACCCGATCACGATAAGCGAGGTCTCGGCCGAGCTCTGCCAAGGACAGACACTGCTTCTCTATACCGATGGAGTGCCCGAGGCAGCGCGTGGGGACGCGCGGTCCGCACCCACCTTGGAGAGCCTGAGCGCGCGAGTGGGCGGCCTAGCTTTGCAGGTCATGCTTGCGGAGATCGAGACCGCGGCGATCCAGAGCGCTGGCGGGCACCCGCAGGATGACATAGCTCTCCTCGGACTCCGGCTCGCGGGCTCCCAGAGGGGTAGAATCGAGCGGGCGATGAGCGCTGGCGAGCGAGACCCACACCGGAGCCATGAGCACGGATGAGCAGACCCACAGCGGGGCGATGAGCGCTGACGAGCAGCTCCACATCGCCACGACGCAGGGGCCAGACCGCGTGATCCTTGCGCTCGACGGCGAACTGGACATTGTCAGCTCTGGCCTGCTGCAGGAAGCCCTGGCTAGCGCGGACCTCGAGGGGTCGCGGGCAGTTGTGCTCGACCTGCGTGGCGTGCGCTTCCTGGACTCGACGGGCTTGAAAGCGATCTTCAGGGTTCGCAACCTGGTACGCGAGAGCGGTCTCCGATTCGCCGTGACCCAAGGCTCAGCGCAGGTCCAGCGCCTGCTCAGCCTCACACGTTTGGACGAGCACCTGCAGACGATCGACACCCCTGACGCCGCCGTTTTCGCCTCGCGCTCGGCCTCGGCGCGGTGATGATGTCCTCGGCGGCGTGGCCGAGCTCCTGTTTGGGCGGGGTGGCTTCGACGCGGCTCGCCAGTGAGCCCAGCGGCTGCTGTCAGTAGGTTTCGGGCGGATCGTAGGGCGGGCGCTCAACGATCCGTTCGCCGCCGGGGCCTCTTGGCCGCCAGGCGAATAGATACAACAGCGAGAGCACCAAGCCAAGGATGCCGGCAAGCATCAGGATCAGGCCGATCGTCTGGATGGAGATGCCGGAGACCGTTGCGGTGACTGCGTAGCGCAGGATTGCGCCTACCGCGATGAAGAAGACGGAGCTACCGATGCTCATAGGCTTGGCTTACCCGCCCCGGCGGGATCGAAACCGGCCTCGGGTCAGCGCTTCTTGTTCTCGACGGCCCCCTGGAGCTGTGCCTTGTTCATGTAGGAGCGGCCTTTGACGCCGAGGCTGCGGGCCTCCTGGTAGAGCTGTTCGCGGGTGCGTCCGCGTGGCCCTGGTTTGCCGGAGCGAAGGCCACCGCGCCGGCCGGAGGAGATGTCGCTGGTGGACGTGCGCGAGCTGGTCTCCGATTCGCCGCTGCGGGCGCGCTCCTTGTTGACGGTGCGCGCCGCGATCTCCTCGGCACGTTTGAGCGAGGCGCCCTGTTCGCGCTCGCTGTCCTTGATGTGCTCGTACTGGCGCTCGCGCTTGCTGCCTTTCTTCACACCACGGGGCGGCACGTCAGTGACCTCCCACCGTTGAGAGTTGTGGTTGTTGCGGGCCCGTGTGGAACTGGGGCAGTATCTCCCTGGCGTAGGTCTCGAAGAACCGCTCGTGGTCGTGGCTGATCTGCTGGATGTAGAGCTCGTCGAAACCGGCGCCCTCGTAGCGTCTGATCGCCTGCAGGTGCAGGTCGAGGTCCAGGCCGCAGGGGACGGCTTCCTCTGCCATGCGCGCCTGTCGGACAAGCTCGCGCGGGTCGGACTCCTCGCTCGACAAGCAATAGCCGATCCTCATGACTGCCTCCTCGGGTTCGTTCAGGTCAACAGGCGCAGTAGTTCTCCTACCCAAACTGCCGAGGATCAATCCGTGGTTCGGTGGGCTGAACCAGAGCCGCCTCCAAGTGCGATGCAGATCGCCGAGAGGGTGGCCGCTCGGTTTTACGCCGCCGTGGCTGGCGCGCCGATGTTCTGGCGCAGCTTTGCGAGCGTGGAGCACAGCAGCCGTGAGACCTGCATCTGGGAGACGCCGAGCTGTTTGCCGATCTGTGCCTGGGTCAGCTCGTGGACGAAGCGCAGCTCCATCAGCCGTTGCTCACGGTCGGTCAAGCCGGCGAGCGCATCTTCGATCAACATGTCGGTCTCGACGTGCTCGTAGCCGTCGTCCTGTTCGCCGAGGGTTGAAGCGAGCGTGGCTTCGTCGTCCTCGCCGTTCTGTACGGGCGCGTCGAGCGAGGCGGCCGTATAGGCATGTGCTACCTGCAGTCCCTCGAGTACGTCCTCCTCAGAGACCTCGAGATAAAGGGCAAGCTGATGGACGGTTGGCGGCCCGCCGTGCTCGCGCGAGAGCAGCTCGATGGCGCCTTGGACAGCCTTGGAGCGCTCCTGGGCACCGCGGGCGACGTGCACCGCCCACGAGCTGTCGCGGAAGTAGCGGCGCAGCTCGCCGAGGATCGTGGGGATCGCGAATGCCTCGAACGGGCGGCCACGGCCGGGGTCGAACCTGTCGATCGCCTTGACAAGCGCGAGGTAGGCTACCTGGGTGAGGTCTTCGTGTGGAAGTGAGGAGGTCCAGTAGCGGCGCGCGACCTTGCGCGCGAGGGGCATGTATCTCGTGACGAGCGCTTCGCGTGCGACGCGATCCCCGTCGTGCCAGCGCGCGAACAGCGTTTGGACCGAGACGCCGTGCGCTTTCAGCAGCCGGTTCTCGGGTATCGCGCGTGCGTTTGCCGACGGCGTGCGCTCGCCCCAGGGCGACTGGTTGTGGATGGTGATTGTGGACGCCATTCGCAAATCAGTTCGATCCGCCCACCCCCTTTCGGCGAGCTATGCGGAGGTTACCCGCGTCGGCGTGAGAGCAAACGGCGGCTTCTTCGCCCGTGGTGGCGCCGGACGTGGACATCACCAGCGTCCGTACCAGCGCCTGCGCCCACCGCCGACGGGGGCGCCGCCGACGAAGAACCCGATCAGCCAGAGCAGCACAGCGAACACGAGCACGTACCAGAGCACATGGGCGGCAAACCCAAACCCACCCAGGATCGCCAATAGCAATACCAATATGACCAGTGCGACCATTTGTTTGCGTCCCTCCTCGAAGTTGACACGCACTGATCTACCCCATCCTTGACGGCTAAAACCATTGGCGGCAGCTGCCGCGGTGTGCGCGTCGGCGCGTTCGCGGTTGCGGTGCTCGGCGAGCGGTGGGCGTTCCTCGACGGTGACTTGGCGGGTCTCCATCAGCTCGGGGGCGCTACTGGTGGGTGGCAGGATGATGGAGCTGCAAGCGTGCGTGTCAGCGAACGCTGCGCCCAGGAAGCGGGTTTGGGCAGCAACGAGCACGGCGTAGGCCATCGCTGAGAGGTCTCGCAGGGACTGGTGGCGGTTCTGCCTTTCGCCGAGATCGACTTGGGCGAGCGCGTCCAGCCCGCAGGTTCGCCAGCAGTCGATCAGCATCGCTATCTCCACGCCGTAGCCGGCGCTGAACGGGATCTGTTCGAGGAGCGGCCTCCCTCGAACAGGCGGCGGTGTCCTTCCTCGTCATGGAGGATCGCGATCACCATGTCGTTGGTGACGGGATCGGACTCCCCGGTGGCCTCGATGATCTGGTTGTAGTAGTCGATCGCGCCGGTCTCGGCCTCGATCACGCCCTTGATGACGTGCACGACGTCCGTCTGGCGCTCGGGCGGCTGCAGGTAGGACTGCTCGGCTCGGAAGTCCATCGAGCCGGGCACGATCCCGTAGAGCTCCTTGATGCGGTTGGCGAACTGGGTGGCGTGCCCGAGCTCCTCCTGAATGTCCTCGCGTAGCGAGGCGACGATCTCCTGGGCGCGCACCCCGTCGGGGTTCACCGAGCTGGCGAGGTAGCTCTCACGGTCTCGATCTCCATCCAGTAAGCCTTGGTGAGCATCTCGACGATCCGCTCGCGCTCCTCGCGGGCTTCCTCGGAGAGAACCCCGGCACTGCTCTTGCTCGTGTGCATTCTGTTACTCCTCGAAACGTCCGGTAGACCTCAGTAGGTAAGGGCTACCCGCCTGTCATCCGGATCAATCCGCTGCGAACGTGGCGCCAGTACACGAGACCGTGTTCCGCCCTGGCAGGGGGGGAACGTTCGCGAGCCTGCGTTAGGGCGCGACGGTCTGGGTGATGGTGACGTGGCGCTGGCCGTTGATGAGGGTCACTGTCCAGTTGGTCTTGCGGTTGCTCGCGGGCAGCTGGAACCTCAATGTGACGGACGTGCGTAGGGGTTTGAGCGCTCTCTGTGCGATCAGTCGGTGTCCTCTGCGGATGCGCACCAGCACTGACTTCCATTGTCCCGGTAGGTACGACAGGGTCAGGGTGCATAGCTCGATTCGCCGGTGTCCTACCGCGCGCGGGGCTCGGTTGCAGCTGACTCGCTCGCTGCACGAGTCCGGCTGCCCGGACGGTGTGAGGCCTGTCACGAACGAGCCGGGATGGTAGGGCTGATTCTGGGACTCCTGGTCGACCGCAATGTAGAGATTGCCGTTGCTGTCCGCGGCGATGGTCGTGGCCTACGAGGTTGTCCAGAGGCGCCGCCAGCGCGTCACCTCCAGATACGCGAGAGCGAAAGAGTTCAACGGCGAGTTGCCGGCTTCAAACGAGCTGTCGAACACACCGCCGGGGGTGAGCCGTCCCTGTGTTCGCGGACCCGCCAGCACCAGGGCGCCATCGCCTTTCAAGACGCCAGCTTCGACGGAGTGGTCGGGCAACACACCGGAGCCTTCATCGGAAGGCGGCAGGCTTGTCACGACGCTCCCGCCGGTCCCAAACGAAGGATCCAGCGTCCCATCTTCCCGGACCCGGCCGCGAAGGCGCGCCATTCGCCACCGTGTGGCGGTGAGGCGGTGCCCGCTACCTCGATGTCCCCCGCGGCGGTGAACATCAGCGCGGTCGGCCTGCCGTTCTGCTGTGCACCCCGCAGACTCAACGGGAACGAGACCTGCCCGCCGCTGCCGAAGCTCGGGTCGAGACCTCCAGCAGCCGCGAGGGCATTTGCCGGCGACGCACACACGACCGCCCCGGCCAACGTGCCCGCAATGACGGCTACGAGCGCTCTCCAACCGTCGCTCGCATCTAAGGACCCCAATGATCGAAAGGACATGTCAGGCAGGTACCCCAGAAAGCCCTGCTCCACTCCCCGACTTGCATCTTCGAAGCCTTGGTCAACGGCGTCCGCGGGGCGATCACCCTGCCCGTCACCAGCCGAGGCTGTGGGGCAGCGGCGAGCGCCTGCGAGGTGCTGTGCCGGCAGGCGCATGCGCCTGCTGGTGAGCCCGCACATGTGCGGGCTCCGGACGGCCACATGTGGCCGTCCCAGCAGGCCCACATGTGGGCCTGCTGCGGGGCCGCACATGTGCGGCCCCGGAACCAGGCCGCATGCGGCCTGGTCTACGGACGGCGCATGCGGCCGTCCGTCCGGCCGCCACATGTGGCGGCCGGCACCCACTGATGCTTCTTGTTGTCGAACCGTAGCGGGGCCACCCGCTTGGCAAACCGGCAAGCAGCAAACCGGCAAGCAGGGTAGGTGGACCGCCACATGAAAGCTCGCGCTAACAACGAACAGCGACGCCGCCCGGCGCTGTCGCGTTGGTGCTCGCGTGGTGGGGCGTGCTCGGCGGTTTGTGGATGCTGCTGGTCGATACCGTCTCGACCGCGGAGGTGCTCTGCGCGGTGGCGCCTGCACTCCAGGTGCGTGAGCGACTACATCGCGTGGCTCGTAGCGGGGCTCGCGGTGATCGGCGCCGCGCTCGCGCTAGCCTGAGCGGCGTTTCCCCATTCGGGGGCGCAGGTAGGCAAGGGAGCAATGCGTCGCGAGACCGACACGGGTTCGTCTAGCCAGATGTAGCTACCGTTGATCGGTATGCCGGACGCGCAGAGCGTGGATGACGAGGCCCGCCACGAGACGCAGCTGGAGCGCCTTGACCGCAACCTCGAGGAGATGACCGGCGAGCTGCGCGTCGTCGTCACCGGCGTGCAGGTTCTGTTCGCGTTCCTTTTGATCGTCCCGTTCAACACCGGCTTCGCGCATGTGGGGAGCTTCGAGCGCACCGTGTACTTCGTCACGCTGATCTTCGCGGCGCTCGCAGCGGTGTGCACGATCGCGCCGTCCGCGGAGCACCGCTTCCTGTTCCGCCACGACGACAAGCGGTACCTCGTGTTCAGCTCAAACCGTGTGGTGATCGCGGGCCTCGCTTTTTTGGCGCTGGCGATGTGCGGCTGTCTGCTGCTCGTCACAACCAAGCTGTTCGGGCTCAGCGCGGGCGTGCTTACAGCGAGCCTCGGCGCCATCCCGTTCGCTGTCCTGTGGTTCGCGGTGCCGCTAAGGAGGCTGTGGATGCTCGACGGGCACCGACGCGATCGGTGAGCGTCGGCGCCCATGCCTCGGTACTGCGAGGCGACCAGCGAGAGCAGCTCAGCAGCGGTCAGCGGCGGGCCAGCCGCCGGCCACTCTCGATGTTCGGTGGGGTGTAGTTGAGCTCGAAGTGGTGATAGAGAGCTGACTCGTCGGCCTGGGAGAGCTCCTCACCGTGTTGCTCGATGTTGGGCGCGTCCTGGACCTGCTGCCTGGTGACCGCGACTTGCAGGTCGTCGGGACCGACTTTGATCCCGCCGAGCGGTACGAAGGTCAGATGACGGCCGATCAAACCCTCCTTGACGGTCGCGAACTGCGGCTCGTCGGTCTCGACGTCGACGTAGACCTCCTCGAGCTTGCCGATCTTCTCGCCGTCACGATCGACCAACGTCTTTCCGTGCCACTCCGCAACGTTCCACTCGGCCTCCGGCTGTGGATCATTCATGTCTTTGTCTCCTAGATACGGCCTCGCCGCCCGCGGTAGGGGCCCAGGAACAGCGCCAGCACCACGAGCAGCAGGAGCAGCACAAGAGGGCTCACAAACGCTCCGCCGGCGATGCTGAGAACCACCAATACGATGATCAAAAGCAGAAGCAGATCCATGATCTATTTCCTGTCCCCGTCGAGCACATCCTTGACCTTCTCTGTGGCCTTATCGATCTTGTCCTTGACCGACGCCTTTGCCTGGTCGGCTTTGCCCTCGCGCTTGAGGTCCTCATCGGCCGTGAGGCTGCCAGCCGCCTCCTTCAGGCGACCCTTGCCCTCATCCACATTCTTATCCGTAGCCATCGGCTCCCTTTCGTTGCAGTCTCATTGCTCAGGGACTCTTCTACCCCATTCCCAGGCCTTCAATCATTCACGCCGGCGCCGAGGCGCGCCTTGGTGATCCGACCCTAGGGATAGACGTCGCCGAACCCGCATAACACCGAGCCACGGCCCAGACGGGTCCCGCCGACCAGCGGGACCCGTCTGTGACCTCGAAGACCTCTCACACCCTCAACTGCCGAGGGCTACAGAAACAGGCCGTTATTAGTCATTCAGTCCAGCGTCGCCGCTTGAGCGCAAGCGACGATGGTGCCTTTCCTTCGCCGTTTCCTTAGAGGGTGTTTCCGACGCGTTGGGTGTTTCCGAAGCGTTGGGTGTTTCCCCAGATGACGGTGTTTCGGTGGACTTGTGGTGTTCGTGTGAGTCGCCGGAGCCGCCGGCGGCACCCGGCACTTCGGGAGCTTCGGCTTCCAGGGAGCCACTGGTCGATTCTTCACCGCCTGTGCCCGTGGCCTGCCCTTCTGAGGACTGGGAGCTGTTGGTGGAGTTTTCCGGCACCAGCGCCGCGATCGGAGCCGGTGTGACTTCGACCACAAACGGCTGGCTTGCGGCGGCGGCATTCAGAGGATCGCCCGGTACGAAGATCCTCACGGTCTTGGTACCCACGTCATAGAAGCGGTGTTCGATCGCGTAGGTCGAGCCTGCGGTGATCGTCGCCACCTGAATGACGTGATAGCCGGGGCCCTTTGCGTCCTTGCGCTCCAGATAGACGATCCCTCCAGCATGCCCGGGAGCGACGGCACCCGAGAACGTCACCGGCGCATCGGCCTGCACCTGAGTCTGGGAGACCTGGGCGGTGAGCAGATACTTGACGCCCTCGTACAGCGCAGCCGAGCGCTCGCCCGCACTCCACACCCGGTAGAAGGTGCTGTTGACCGGGCTCTCGGGACCGAAGCTGTAGACGCCTTCGGCGTTGGTCATGGTCTGGGCGATCGGCGCATAGCGCTGGCCGGCGGTACGTGCGTACAGAGTCACCTGCTGGCTCTGCTTGTCCGGTCCGGCGAGAGCCCCGGAGATCGTCATCGACTGCCCGAAGGTGATCGGATCGGCCGAGGAGTTGATCGTAAGCGCCGGATTCTGCGCCTGGGAGATCTCGTAGGTGAGGATGTTGGAGCGACTCGGGATGTTGACCCCGCCGCTGCGCACCAGTACCCTGATGTCCGCGTCCCCGGGATAGCGGAAGGCGTGCGTGATCGAGAACGTCCCGTCGCTCTGCACCACCCCGCGGTCGATGGCGTGCCATTCATCGCCGGTGAGCGCATTCTGGCGCTGCAGGACCACGCGCGCACCAGCATCCGCGGGGTCGACCGTTCCGGTGAACGTTACGGCGTTCGCTGGTCCGGTATACAGCTCCGTGCCTTCCGCGGGGCCGGAGAGGTTGACTTCCGCTTCGACCAGCACCCCGCGGGGGGCGCTCTGCGCGCCGTGGGAGCGAACCACGAAGAATCGGTTGGTGGTGACGTCGCCGCCGGCTTTTTCGATCTCGTAAAAGCCGTTGGTGTCGGTGGTCACGCTCTGAACATAGGTGAGTCCCGGCGTGCCGCGCACGTGCTGGAAAAGCTTAACCGTCCTGTCCGCCGCGCCGGCCGGACGCCGGCACGAAAGCCGACCCCAGATCGTGATCGGGTCATTTGCGACGATCACCCTCGGTGCCAGGTTGATGCTTACACTGCAACGTCCGAGCGGACTCGGATGCCTGAAGGCCAATGCGCTGGGTGGCGCTATCGCGAGCGCTCCCGTCAGGGCCGCAACGGCTGGGATGAGCCTTAGAAAACGCATGACGCGTCGTCCTCCTTGTCGGGGGGTGTGGACATCTGCTACTGAGACCACTCGCCGGGGCAAGAAGTTGGAAGGTTGCGGGGAAAGCTGGCAGGGACTCGTGCGCGGCTAGCTTTTCTTGCGTTTGTGCTTGCCGTCGGTGCCGGTCGCTTCGGTGCCCGTGGTACTCGATGCTTCGGTCGAGGGTGTGGTGGTAGTGACCGGGGGCGTGCTCTGCGTGGTCTGAGTCGAAGGCTTCGGTGTAGTGGCGGCGGCTTCGCGCTGTTCGCGCTGGCGCTGCACTTCCACTTCGCGGCGTTCCCTTGCTTCCTTGAGTTCCCGTGCTTTGCGCAGGTGTTCTTCGCGAAGTCGTTCGCGGCGTTCCCTCGCTTCCTTGAGTTCCTGGGCTTTGCGCTGGCGTTCTTCGCGAAGCTGTTCGCGGCGTTCCCTCGCTTCCTTGAGTTCCTGGGCTTTGCGCTGGCGTTCTTCGCGAAGCCGTTCGCGGCGTTCCGCCTGCAGCCGCTTGCGCTCGGCTTGCCTCTGCAGCCCGCGCCGCTGCCGTCCCAGTCGGCGGCGGTGGCGGATGACCGGAGCGGTAGGACCGCCCGAGCCGTCGTGAGGCTGGGTGCCCTGTCCGCTTGGCGTCTGCGTACCGGTCGGTGTCGTAGCGGCGCTCGTGGCTGGCGGTGACAGGAGCGCAGACGTGAGCGTCAGCGCTTGCGAGCTCTGGGGAGTCTGTGAGAGCGGATTCGACAGGACCGCGTCGGTCGTAGCAATGGCGGCCGGTTCGCGCCCGCTCCCCGTTCCATCGCTCGCGGCGGTGCTCACACCTCCGCTCAGTACCCGTGGGGCCGTCAACAGCTGCACTTCCGGTTCGGCGCCCGGCGTCCGATGGGAGCGGTGAGCACGATCGACGTGTGCGTACGCCAAGTACCGACGGGACGGATGGGCCAAGTGGTGGACGGTAGTGACAGCGCCGGCTGTGGCGAGCGCGGCGACGGCCCCACCAATCACTACTTTGGCGAGCACGCTGCTGCCTACCACAGCACCCGTTCCGCCGCTGCCTGCGGCGGCCGAAGCTCCCGTCGCGGCCGCAGTGCCGGCGCTCGCTCCCCCGCCCGCGGCGGCGCCGGCTGGAGCAGTGGCGGATCCAACGGCGCCACCGGCTCGGCCGGCGGCGCCTGCCGCCCGCAAGGCGCCGTGGGAGAGGATCTTCGCCGCTAGGCCCGCACTCGGTAGCACCGGCAGCGCGACCGCCAGCGAGCGCCGTTGCGCCGCGAGCGCCTTCTGGAAGTCGCGGCAGCCGACGCACAGGCTGAGGTGGCGGCGCAGCGGCCCGCGCCGCAGTTCGCCGCCGCGCGCGACCGCCAGTTCTTCGCAGATGTCACGGCAGGAGGCGCTGCGTGCGTCGCGGTCGGCGATCAGGGTGCTGCGCGCCTGGTAGATGAGGGCCTTGACCTTGGTCACCGGGCAGCCCACGATCGTCGCGATCGACTGATGCGAGAGGTCGTCGAGCTCCGCCAGCAGCAGCGCGCTGCGCTGGTCCTCCGGCAGTCGGCCGATATCGGCCAGCAGCTCGCGAAGGTCCTCCCGCTCGTGCACCACCTCGGAGAGCCCGGCGAGGTTCGCTGTGTGCTCGTCGAGCTCGACGGGGTGGCGTCTGGCTGCGATCGCCGAAAGGCAGCAGTTGCGCACGATCGCATACAGCCACGGCCGCAGCTCTCGGGGCACGGTGCCGCCGAGCAGCGCCCTGTAAGCCTTGATGAAGGCGTGCTGCAGTGCGTCCTCGGCTTCATCCTGGTTGGCCAGCATGTGTCGCGCGTAAGACAGCAGCGGGGCATGGTGGCGCTTGAAGATCGCCTCGAACGCGCGCTCGTCGCCTGATCGCACGCGCCCGACGAGCTCGGCATCCGCAGCCGACGAGGGCCTGGATCGCCGAACACCGGGCCTTGAGATGGCTTGGACGATAGACATGATTTACCGAGTGCCCGGCTGGTGCGAATGCCATCAGCAGGGGCCATATATAGGTGCCACCCTCTTAACTGGCCGGAGGTTGGCGAGTTGCGCAATTCTTATATTGGCCGTGAGACGGCGGCGCATAGTGCCGCCAGCTGCAGCTGGCCGCTGGGCTCGCGTTCCGCACCAGACGCGCGGGCCGTGTCTATGCCTTGCGCGGCCGAGTGCGTTGCGCACTATGCGGACGACGGATGGAGGGCACCCACCGGAAGGGCTCCAACTACTACCGCTGCCGCGTGAGCGCCACCCGCGGGAACAGCGCCGCCCGCGTCGCCGGACACCCCGGCGCCTTGCAGATCAAGGAGAACACCGTCCTGGACGCCGTGCTCAAGTTCATGGACGACCGGCTCTTCGGACCCGAACGGCTAGAGCACCTCCGTAACGAACTCGCCCGCCCAAGCCGCGATCAAGACAACCAGCACACCGAAGAGCTGGAGTCTCCAAGGCGAGTTGAAGGACATCGACGAGGCACGACATCGACAGTCGCTACGCATGGAGGAGCACGACGACCCACAGCACCCCGTCGTCGCCCTCGCAAAGGAACGCATCGTCGAGCTGAGCACTCGCCGCAAAGCCATCGAGGACGCCATCCGAGTCACCGCAGGCCGAGAGGTTCAAGCCCTCAACGCTCATGAGATCGAGGCCGCGCTCAACGCCGTCCCCGACCTACGCAACACGCTGAGATCAACAACCGCCGACGAACTCACAGAAATCCTCGACGCCTTCGACGTCACCGCCACCTACGACAAACCCAACCGCGCCCTCAAGCTTGCTGCCACCCTTAAAGCACACCGACCGCCACAAGGGCGGTCGGGGCAATCTCCCAGGTAGCGGGGGAACGATCCGCTCCCATTAGCGACCTCTCGGTGCCTATCGGGCGAGTCATCCCGAGCTGACCTGGAGCTTAGTGCTCTGGCTCGCAAGTTCGGCGACGTATTCGGCAGACGGACACGCTCGCTTTTGGCGGCCAGCAGGCGCCTGTTCCGGTGCCGAGACAGAGGGCTGCTTGTCGTCCAACTCAGGCGTCTCGTTGGCTACGCTGGGGTGCCTGCTTTCCGCGCGAAGCGAGGTGAGTGAAGGACGCCCAAGCGGTGTCGAGCAAGCAATGCTCGCACCTCGCGTCACAGCGCCTTATGATCGCTGTCGTGAGCGGCACGCGGCCGAATGTCTTCGCCGAGAGGTTCAGCAGGGAGCGCTCCGGCCTGCGGGCCGAGCCGGTCGTGAAGGCCGCGGGGGGCGAGCTGCTCGGCGGGACGCTGTACGAGCTGGCTCCGCGCTACGAGGGCGTCCCGCTTCACATCCACCACGGAATGGAGGAGCTGGCCATCGTGATCTCCGGCCGGCCGACGCTACGGACGCTCGAGGGCGAGTCCGAGCTCGCGCCCGGGGACATCGTCGCCTTCCCCCGGGGCCGCCGGGGCGGCCACACGCTGGCTAATCGAACCGACGAGCCGGTGCGGTACCTGATGGTGTCCAACAAGGTGATGCCCGAGCTGGTGGAGTATCCCGAGGATGGCACGATCCGCGCCCTGACCCGAGGCCGGTTCGACCCGCCCAAGGCGGACGAAGACCCGGCCGACCGCCTGAATCTGCGCTTCAAGCGCTCAGACGCCGAGGAGCAGTAGCTCGGCCACCCCACCACGGGGACGCTTTGAGGTGCGTCGCGTGGCCGGCGGCCGGCCTCCTGTTCGTTTGCGGGTGAGCTGCGGTCAGGTCGATACGCCCACGGGCTGAGCCGCGTTGCGTACCATCTGCCCAGCGATTACAAGTTGCTGGATCTGGCTGGTTCCCTCGTAGATGCGAAACAGGCGCGCGTCGCGATAGAGGCGCTCGACGGGCACGCCCCGCATGTAGCCTGCGCCGCCGTGTATCTGTACGGCGCGATCGGCGATACGCCCGACCGCCTCGCTGGCGAAGTACTTGCTGGCGGCGGGTGCCATGCGCCGGTCCGCGCCGCTGTCGTAGGCGCGGGCACTCTCCAGCACGAGCGCGCGGGCGGCCAGGTATTCGGTCTGTGAGTCGGCGAGCATCCCCTGGATGAGCTGGTGCTCTGCGATCGGCTTGCCGCCCTGCCTACGCTCGAGCGCGAAGTTCAGTGACTCGTCAACGAGCCGCTCGGACAGTCCTACGCACAGAGCCGCGATGTGCAGCCGCCCGTGCGCGAGGCACCGCATCGCGGTTAGGTATCCGGTGCCCTCGCTCGCGCCCACGAGCGCGGACTCGGGCACACGGACCTCGTCGAGGTACACGTCGGCGGTCCAGGCACCGGCCTGACCCATCTTCCTGTCTTTGGGAGCGACGCTGAGTCCGGCGGCGTCGCGCGGGACCATGAACACAGAGATCCCCTGGCTTGGCTTCTCGGCCTTGCTGGTGCGGGCGAAGACCATGAACAGGTCGGCGATGGGCGCGTTCGTGATGTAGCGCTTGGTGCCGTCGATAACCCATTCGACGCCGTCGCGCCGTGCGCGCGTCACGAGCCCGGCCGGGTCAGAGCCAGCCTCCGCCTCGGTCAGCGCGAACGCGGCCGTCAGCGCCCCGGAGGCGAGTCCGGGCAGCAGGTGACGCTTCTGCTCGTCCGTGCCGCCCTCGATCAGCACATGGCCGGCGATGCCATTGTTGGTCCCGAACATCGACCGGAACGCCGGTGTCGTGTAGCCCAGCTCGAACACGAGCTGCACCTCCTCGGTCATCGTCATGCCAAGCCCACCGTGCTCGATGGGAAGCGCGAACCCATAGAGGCCCATGTCGATGGCCTGCTGACGGATGCGCCCGGGGATCGCGTCGCTCTCGTCGATCGTCGTCTCTTCCGGGACTACCTCGGAGCGCACGAATTGCCTTACCGCGCGCACCATGTCCTGCAAGTCATCGTGCTCCATCGTTCACCTCCTGGCCAAGTGCACCCGCGCTCGCGAGCGACTAGAGCCCAACATTCTCGAAGATTGCGGTCATTCCCTGACCACCCCCGATGCACATGCTCTCAAGCCCGTAGCGCCCACCGCGACGGCGCAACTCCCGCAGCAAAGTGGCCAGGATCCTCCCGCCCGTCGCTCCGACGGGATGACCGAGTGAGATGCCCGACCCGTGTACGTTGACGCGCTCGAGGCCGTCGGGCAGATCCCACTCGTGTAGGACTGCGAGCACCTGTGCCGCAAACGCCTCGTTGAGCTCAATGAGGTCCATGTCCTCCATCCTCAACCCGGCTCGCTCAAGAGCCCGCCGAGTTGAACGGGACGGGACCGATGCCCATGCTCGCCGGCGCCACACCTGCGACTGCCCACGTCACGAGGCGAGCCAACGGCTGCAAGCCGAGCTCTGCCGCCTTGTCCGGGTGGGTGACGATGCACACGGCCGCGGCGTCGTTCTGAGAGCTCGCGTTCCCGGCGGTCACCGTCGCCTCGGGATCGGCGCGCGCCATCAGTGCCCGCAGGTTGCCGAGCCGCTCGAGCGTTGTGTCCGAACGCGGGTGCTCGTCACGCTCGATCAGCCTCTCATCCCCCCGGCTCTTGACGGACACAGGAACGATCTCCTCAGCGAATACGCCGCTCTCTAGAGCGGCAACCGCGCACTGGTGCGAGCGCAGTGCGAGCTCGTCCTGCTCCGTGCGCGAGATCCCGTACCGGCGGCGCAGGTTCTCAGCCGTCTCGATCATGCCCCCAGGCACCAGATGGTGGATGCCGCCGGCGGTCACTCGAGGCCGCGCCAGCCGATCCTCCAACGTCACGCTGCCGCCCTTGACGCCCCAGCGCAAACCCATCGCATAGAACTCGGCCTGACTCATACTCTCGGCACCCCCCGCGAGAACGAGATCCGCAACACCGGTTTGGACCTCCATGCAGCCGAGCATGATCGCCTGAAGGCCAGAGCCACAGCGCCGGTCAAGCTGAAGCCCCGGCACCTCGATCGGCAGACCCGCGTCGAGCGCGGCCACCCGACCGATCGCCGGCGCCTCGCCATTCGGATAGCACTGCCCGAGAAGCACATCGTCGATCTCCAGCGGCGGCAGCGATGTCCGCCGAAGAAGCTCCCGGATGACCGTCGCTGCAAGCGCTGCGGGCGCCACGTCGCGGAAAACGCCGCCGAAACCGCCGACGGCCGTTCTCAGCGGCTCACAGATCACAGCCTCCCGCACGGTCGGAAAGCTTGCCATAAATCGCACGCCGGCATATATGGCACGGGCGGCGCCTTCGCGAGACCCTGACCCGATAGAACTCATGCCTGCGTCGCGCCCTCGCGTCAATGCAGTCGCGCCCCAGTGCCGAGCAAACGACCGCTGCGGACAAGCGGGAGCACTGACCCTCATCGGTCCCGAGACCGCCGCATTGCGCTCAGTAAGCAGTCGTCTCGCTGCCCTCGGGCAACGCGCTCGTGGGAAAGTACATCGCGTCGTCGTGCCACACGGCCAGCAGCGGCGTGACGTGTGGGCGTCCATCGGGACGCACCGTCGAGAGCCAGAACACCTCCGCCTCGTCGATGTGCCGGCGTCCCTCCGCCCAATCTGTCGGGGTTGCCCCCTCGCTGCTGAACCCAGCGTGGAGTTCTGCAACAGGCATCTTTACCGCCATGTCAGTTCCTTTCATTGAGAACGTAGGACTATCTCTCGTAGACCCCGCCGACTGCCCGAAGTCATCGGTGCGCCCAATCGCCTGCGTGCCGCGAGCCTCGAACGCGAGGTCGATCGCCGCCGCTCCTGCACAATTGCGAGAGTGCACGCAACGCATCCGCTCGCTTGCGCTCAGGACGAGTCCCGGTCATTAGTCCGTCCTGCCCCTCCGCGTTTCCGAGTGGGCGGCGGACGGCTCGTCGCTAACTCGCCAACCAGATCGCGCCGTCGCGCAGCACTACTGGGAACGTCTTGAGCGCCCGAGCGCCGGTCGTGCCCTTCACCAGGCCAGCCAAGGGCTTAAACGCGCCCTGTGGGCCACGGGTCATCGCGCCAGTGCGCACGTCGTAGCGAGCCGCGTGCCAAGGGCACTGGAGACATCCATCCTCGGCAACGTGTCCTTCGCCGAGCGAGGCGAACAGATGGCGGCAGCGGTTGGAAACCGCGAACGGCTCACCACCACTGACTCCGACCGCGAGAGCGCCATGCGGTGTCTCGATGACGGTGACCTGTCGCTCGCCGAGATCATCGACGCCGACAAGGCGAGTAGGAGTAGTAGTTGAATCGGCCATTGTGGTCTCCTCGCTATGGGTGACGAGGATAATACGCCACGCGACTTCTTTCTACTTCGCGATGCCGGGGCGTGGCGCCGAAAAGCGTGGGCTCCTGCATCCGACGTGGATGCGAGCGCGTCAGCAGAAGTCGCTCGCGCTCATGCTCAGGCGAAGATGGCGCGTGCACGCCGGACCAACGCTTACGCTGGCTCATCGCGCAAGGCACAAATTAGACGAGCCAAACGTCGATCGTTGCGCCGGTGTGTTGGCGGGGCAAAACCGTGCGCTTGGAAACATCCAGGTGCACGACCTTGTCGTCGTTCGGTTGCGGAACGCCTTTCCAGGCCCTCAGACCAAACACGCCGTCCATCGCGTCCAGAGTCGGCTTGACGAGATTGTCGAGATCCCATCGATCGTTGACCGTCGTCGGCCCGGGTGTCCTGAACTCGATTCGAACGGAGAAACACGCATCCAAGCGCGGAGTGATGCCCGCGGCCCTCACGGTCGCACGGACGGCTTCCCTCCAGCGTGCCTCATGCGCTGTAGCGAATGTGGCAGGCCGCCCCGTGACCTCAAGGTGGCAGAACAGCTCGGCACATGCACGCCCCTGCGAGCCGCCCGCAGTGGAGATGCCGCCCGGTGCGAACGGGCCATTGTCCTGCGCGTCGAGTTGTGAGCTCAGCGGGACCTGCGTGTCTCGAGCAGGCCGCCAGATCGCACCCTCAAGGGCGTAATAGGGGTCGCTGGTCTACTCAAGCACAGAGAGTTCGTCGACGTGACGGTCCATGACGAGCGCGGAAACCGCTGCATCGAATGCATCCTCCGAGCCGGCGGCTGTCGCTAGCGCCTCCGGCATGAGGTCGGGGAACGTCTGCTTCAGGTACGCGTGCCGGGCAGACTGGCTGCTCTTGTTGACTGCGCCCGTGAGCTCGCGTGGATAGATCTCCACGACACGTGGCCAGCCCGCGAGATCAAACGGCCAGACGCCGAAGCCAGCGTGGGCAAGAGCGAGCAAAAAGGGCATGCCGCGGATCGAGCCCGTCCCGACCGCACCGGCGCCGCCGACCTGGAACACCGACTTCGCAGACCCCATACGACCGTCGAGCTCGGTCTTGCGATACCCATCGTGATCAGGTCGCGGTCTCCCTGGGCGTCCCCAAAGTGGCGGCTCGCACAGCGAGAGCAGCCCCTCCCCCTCCCGGGCCATCGCCGACCACACCTCCCGAACCTGAGACCACGACCGCTCTTCGCACCACCAGCGCGGAAACGAGAACGCAAAGTCGAACCCCACCACGGTTTCGCGATCCTCTTCGGCGATCTCGATCACCCGTCCGACCAGCTGCTCCCGGGTTCGTCCGCACTCGAGCGAGACGAGGTGCCCCTGACGCGCCTCTGCTAGCCACATGGACCGCTCAGACGACCTCGCCCTTCCCGACCAATCGACTGCAAGTACACGCACGAGAACGCAGTCTCGCAGCAAGGACTCCACGCTTCGTTCCCGCGCAACCCCGCGATTGCGAAATATCGTGCGGCTGCTCCTTACGCGTGGATGCGAGCGCGTCAGCGGACGCCGCTCACGCACCTGCAAGGGACAGCCCTCTGTCTCGGCACCGGCCGGGCGCCTGCTGGCCGCCAAGAGCGAGCGTGTCCGTCTGCCGAATACGTCGCCGAACTTCCGAGCCAGAGCACTTAGTTGACGCGCCGCTCCTGCTGCGCCCAGTGGGGATCGCGCAGCTCGCGCTTGAGGACCTTCCCGGCTCCGGACTTGGGCAGCGCCGTGGTGCGCAGCTCGATCGAGCGCGGAACCTTGAAGCCGGCGACGCGCGCGCGGCAGTGGGCGATCAGATCGGCGGCCGGTACATCCTCGCCCTCGGCGACGACCACCACTGCATGCACTGCTTCCCCCCAGCGCGCGTCGGGTACTCCGAACACCGCCGCCTCCAGCGCCGAGTCGTGCTCGTGCAGCGCTGACTCGACCTCCACCGAATATACATTCTCGCCGCCGGAGACGATCATGTCCTTGAGGCGGTCGACCATGTACAGATATCCGTCGCCGTCGGCATACGCCCCATCACCCGAGCGATACCAGCCATCGACGAGAGCCGCCTCGGTGGCCTCTGGCCGCTGCCAGTAACCGAGCATCACGTTCGGGCCGCGCACCCACACCTCTCCGATCTCCCCGGCGGGCAGCTCCGCGCCGTCCGGGTCGCGGATTTGAACCTGCACACCGGGCACCGGCGCTCCCATCGAGCGCAGGCGGGTCTTGTAGGGCTCCTCGCCGGCGGCGCCGCGGCGATGGTCCTCGGGCGTGCAGTGCGTGACCGTGGGAGCAGTCTCGGTCATGCCGTAGAACTGGGCAAGCTCGCACTCCAGGCGCTCGAGCGCGCGACGCTGCAGCTCGGGGGAGATCGGCGAGGCGGCGTACTGCAGGTTGCGCAGGCTGCTCAGATCGGCGGGCCGCTCGTCCAAGGCACGCAAGAGCATGTCCAGCATCGTCGGCACGAGCACGGCATGCGTGATCCGCTCGCGCTGGATCGTCTCCGCGACGGCGGTTGCGTCGAAGCGCGGCAGGATCACCTGGGTCGCCCCGACCCAGGTGGCGGCAAACAGGTTCGAGGTCCCCGCGACGTGGAACATCGGCGGTATGTGCAGGAAGCGGTCGTCGTGGCGGTGTCCTGTCGCCACCAGGTTGTGACGGGCGTTGGCCAGGAGATTGCCGTGGCTGAGCATGACACCCTTCGGACGCCCTGTTGTACCTCCCGTGTATGAGATCGTCGCCAGCTCATGCTCGTGGAGCCCTGGCGGCGATGCCGCCGATCGCGCGATCAGATCCTCGTGGGCAAGCCATCCCTCAGGGCAGGCGCCAGGACCCGTGTGCACCAGCGCGCGCAGCGAGCGGCAGCGCTCGCGCAGCGCGTCTCCCTGCTCGATCCGCTCATCATCGAGTAGCAGCACCTCCAGGGCGGAGTCGTCGATCATGAACGCGACTTCCTCGAGCGTCAGGCGAAAGTTGAGGTCTACGAGCACTCGCCCGAAAGCGGGCGCCCCCAGCCACCACTCGGCGTGGGCGAGCGAGTTGCAGGCGAGCACGCCAACCCTCCCGCCGTGAGCGACGCCCAGCTTCTCGAGCGCCGTGCCAAGCCCGCCAACCCGACGGCGCAGTTGCGCGTAGGTGACGCCCCGCCCGCCATCGATCAGCGCGGTCTCGCCACCGTACAGACGCGCCGCGCGCTCCAGCGGCCAGCTTAGATCACCGGTCGTGGCACTTACCGGAGGCACCATCCCTCTACTATAAGGACGCGCTCCAGACGGGCGATGACCCAGCTTATGCGCGGTTGCGGCACGTGCCCGTCCATCTTGATCCGACCGTATCAGCCGAGCCCGCGACAGACCGGGTCACCGTGTGGCCCATTGACTTCGAGGAGTGAGTATGACCAAGCAGCAGAAATGGCAGACAGTGAGATTGGAGGTCGAGGACGGGATCGCCTGGGTGACGCTCGATCGTCCCGAGAAGCGCAACGCGATGTCGCCGACCCTCAACGCCGAGATGCTCGAGGTGCTCGACGTGGTCGACGCCGACGACGAGGCTGGGGTGCTCGTCCTCACGGGAGCAGGAGACTCCTTCTCTGCTGGAATGGACCTCAAGGAGTACTTCCGCGAGGTCGACGAGGCGCCGGACTTCGTGCAGCGCAAGGTGCGGCGTGAGGCGAACCAGTGGCAGTGGCGCCGCCTGCGGACGTTTCCCAAGCCAACGATCGCGATGGTGAACGGCTGGTGCTTCGGCGGCGCGTTCACGCCGCTGGTCTCGTGCGACCTCGCTATCGCCGCCGACGAGGCGACGTTCGGCCTCTCTGAGGTGAACTGGGGCATCCCGCCCGGAGGTAACGTGAGCCGCGCGCTCGCCGAGATGATCGGTGTGCGTAACGCGCTTCACTACATCATGACCGGACGCACGTTCGACGGCCGGCGCGCCGCTGAAATGGGACTCGTCAACGCAAGCGTTTCACGTGAGCGCCTGCGCAGAGAGGTGAGCGAGCTCGCGGGCGATCTGCTCGGCAAGAGCCCGATCGTCTTGCGCGCCGCGAAGATCGGCTTTCGCTACGCCCTCGGGATGGACTGGGATCAGGCAGAGGACTATCTCTACGCCAAGCTCGATCAGTCACGCTTTCAGGACGGCGAGCTCACACGCAAGCGCGGACTCGAACAGTTCCTCGACGACAAGAGCTTCCGACCCGGCCTAGAGACCGTCGAGTCCGAGTAGGAAGCACAGCAGCTAGACTCACCCGCCGCCGGGCCGCGGTGTGACACCTAGCCTGGCAGGGAAGCCCCAACTTCGAAAGCGCTATTGCGGCGTCTCACCGATGTGAGACAACCCCGTCTCATCCATACGAGACTGTTCGCGTCTCATTCATATGAAACTGGCCAGTACGAGTGAGCGGCCAGTGGTGCGCCTGCATGCAACGTGGCGGTCTGATTGGCCCAGTGGGTCAACGGTGCCAGTTGATCGAGGCCAAGGCAAGCCCCCTTTCGGCGTGCAAGCGAGCGTCTGGCTGGTCACTCCCGGTACAAACGCAGCGGACGACGAGGAGTGGTTGGCGTTGCTGACCGGGCCACGCTCGCTTCCGTAGGCGGTTGCAGGCGCGCGACCTCCGGCGCCGCTGGCGACTGGTAATCGTCCATCGCGGGCGTGAGGGTGGGTACCGGCGAGACGCTCGGATCTTCTCGCAAAGCGCTAGCCCCCGTCTTCAAGGGACAGAACACTCGCTCAGGCGAGTAGACGCTACCGGGTGGGATAGTCCGGCACAGTATGGACCGGCGGCTACGCACATTGCCTCCTGACGCTGCTGATCGCATCCGCGTTTGGTGAGGTGAGCAAGGGCGCCTACGTTGCGTCGGGCTCCGTCACGGCGTCGGCAACGTAGCCCAGGCTGACACCGGCCCGATGCTGGTGCGCTAGCTTGAACAGAGATGGATCGCGCGGTCCACATCCGATGTCTTCTCGTTGCGGTGCCTGTCGGTATCGCCGTCGCAGCGGGCCTCGCCGTGGCAGACCAGGTCGCCAGCAAGGCGACGTTCACGCCACCGCATACCCGCCAGGGCGCCGCGCGCGACGCTGCCTTCGTGCTTCGCAGCGTCGTGCTGCCCGCGGGTGCGCAGCGCCTAAGCCGCGAGCCCCGCGGGGACGCCGGAGTGCTCAAGAGCGGCGGTCCGCACGAAGTTTATGCGGACCTCGTGGACCGCCACGCGTGGTGGCGCGTCCCGGGCCCCTGGCGGTCCGTGCTGGCGTTTGTGAATACCCATCCGCCGCCAGGGTCCCGCGACTTCACGTCGGGATCGGGCGGCACGTACGGACGGGAGACGAGCGCATTTGTGGTGTTCGGCTGGCCAATGACCGCGGGGAGCCGTACGCGGCAGCTGACTGTGTTGGTGGCGGCGACGCCAGGCGGGGCGACCTACCTGCGCGTTGACGCCGATGTCGTATGGCTGCTGCGCAGATCCGCTTCCGAGCGGATCCCCGGCGGCGTCCAGGCGATCGACATCACGCGGGGCCTGCCTGGACATGCGCCCTCGAAGTCCCTCACTGTGACCGATGCGGCCAAGGTCAAGTTGGTGCTGCTTGACCCAGTTATGCAGCGACTGATCGCTGCAGCCCAGGCTCTCGGCTACGTCGCGGACACTGCGGCCGGCGAGCACCAGCTGCACAGCCTCGCGGCGGAACTCCAGCGGATACAGCGGTCTGGTTCGTGGCATGACGGACATCCTTTCGCGTCCAAGCCACTAAAGCCATTAAGAGGCCGTCAGACGGGTGCCACTCCACCGCGCGGTCTGAGGCATCCCCCGCAAACGGCGCGTGACGCGCTGGCGCTCCCCTGGATAGTCCAGCTTGCGTGACGGGATCGATGCCTCCAGTTCTGGGTCGAAGATCACGAGGTTGATCCGCAGCCGGTTGATGAGACGCGTGCGCTCGTTGACGAGCGTCTCGCGGTAGTCGCAGAGCAACCAGATCTCCATCGCGTCCTCGTCGAGGAACGCGACCGAGAACCAGGACCCAACCCGGCAAGCCGGAAGCGCTACAAACAGCATCTTCCTGCCAGCAGCACCACCCTGACCAACCAGCCGTTGCGACCGGAACCAGCACCCGGTCCCCACAGGTGGCAGGAAGGAGCAGACTAGAGCGGACCCGGCAGACCCACTGTTCCAAACCCCACCCAAGGCAACCAGCTCAGCCGAGCTCTACCGCGCTCACACCGAGCGCCTCGGACACGAGTTCGGGTTCGCCTCACGCCCCGACTTCATCGCCACGATCGCCGCCCTGGTCAACGTCACCGTCTTCGACACGCTCCCAGGGCTGTTCATCGGCATCGGCATCTCGCTGCTCTTGCTGATCTACCGTGCTTCCCGGCCCTACATCGCGACGCTCGGCCGCGAACCAGGTCCCGACGGCCGCTACAGCGACATCGAGCGCCACCCCGACAACGAGCTACCTTCGCACGTCGCCGTGCTGCGGATCGAGAGCAGCCTGTACTTCGCCAACGCCGACGCCGTTCGGACCCGCGTCATGCACGCCGCCGAGAGGGACAGCATCACCGCCGTCATCCTCGACGCCGAGACGATCCCCTTCATCGATGTCACCGCCACCCGGATGCTCGCCGCCCTCGCAGAAGACCTCGACCGCCGCGATGTACGGCTGCTCCTAGCCCGCGACATCGGGCAGGTCCGCGACATCCTCCACAGCGTCATCGAGAACCCAACCATCACCCACTTCTACCCCACCGTCCAGACAGCCGTAGCCGCAGCCCAGAAGAGAACATAAAGACGTAGCCTCCCCTAGCGCACCAAGCAGTCATCCCCCGGCGCCCAAAGCTGTGCTGCGCGCCGTCCGGGCGCCGACAGAGCACATGGTGCAGCCCCGTCCTGGCCAGGACTGGTTCTAGGGCCCTTACCCGGCCCGGCTGTCGCTCGGGTATCTGCCCGTGTGAGGGATCCCGGGAGGACGGCCTGCCCCGCACAGGGGTGGACGGCCGCTCGAGTGCTGACCGCGGGGTCCTCGATGAGCCGATGCGGTTCTTGCCGGTCCGGCGAGCGGCCGGATACTGCGAGGGCGTTGCGCCGTCCACGCGAAGCGGCGTCTACAAGACCTTGACCCAGAGCTTGACCCGGGAGTGCTTTGGTCATCGAGCCGCGAGCCTGAGCAAAGAAAAACCGTAAGCGTTCAGTGGGTTGGGGGGCATAGTCTCACGGCGTCGAATTTGGAGTGCGTGGAGCGCGTTGAGGCTGAGGCGATCTATGACAAGGGCCGTGAGGTCGTGGTCGCGGTGTTGTTGTGGATGGACGGTCCAGATTCGGCGTTTGGAGGAGCGTGTAGCGCGCCAGGACGAGCGGATCGCTGAGGTTGAGCGCAAGCTGAATCGCTCCTCGCGGAACTCCTCCGCTCCGCCGAGCTGCGATCCGCTCTCGGTGCCGTCGCGTAGCATGGGTCGGTCGGGGTGTAAACGCGGCGCTCAGGATGGCCATGAAGGCCACGGGGCGTCCGCTGTTGCCCGCGTGGGCCGTCGATGAGGTCGTCGAGCACTAGCCTGAGCGCTGTTGCTGCGGCACGTCTTTAGCGAGGGCGAGCGGGTCGCGGCCGGTGAGCCAGCGTGCTGCTAGATCGAAGAGCTGCCGTCGATCAACGTCGGGGTGAGCGAGCATCGTGCTCAGCGAGTGTGTTGCCCGGAGTGCGGCAGGCGCACGCGCGTAGTGCTGCCGGGCGAGGTGGCCCGCAGCTCCTTCGGCGCACGCCTTGAAGCGGCAGTAGCGACGCTGTCGGTCCGTAACCGCGTCTCCCGCGATGACGCTGTCGAGCTCATCGAAGAGCTGTTCGCTGCCAGGATCAGCTCGGGCACGGTGGACGCGATCCTCACCAGGACCGCACAGGCGCTGGCCGACCCCCACGATGATCTTCTCGGCCGGCTGCGCGCCGCCCGGGCGCTGAACATGGACGAGACGGGCTGGCGTACCGCCGGGGAGCGTCGTGCGCTATGGGGATGTTCGATCCCCGCCACGCCTACTTCGCTATCGAGCGCGACCGGCACGAGGATCACACCAAGGAATTACTCGGCGACACTGAAGCGATCGTGACCTCCGACCGCTGGTGAGCATACGCGCACCTGCCCTCCAAGCGGCGCCAGCTCTGCTGGGCGCAACTGCGCCGGGACTTCAAGGCGCACGCCGAAGAGCTCGCCGCCGAGAAGGAGTTCGACGCAACGGGCCTTGTCCTCTGCGAGCGCATCCCCTGGGCGTCGGAGATCTACCAGCACACACGGGATCGGTGCGAGCTCAAGCACACAGTCCGCTCGCTGCAGCGGCGCTACAAGCCGATCATCCATACCTACGCCGCCAAACAGGCGCGCAACAAGCGCTGCCGGGGCATGGCCCGCAACCTCCTGAAGGCATAGCCCGCGCTGCGAACCTTCGCCGCCCACGACGGTGTGCAGCCAACCAACAACCATGCCGAGCGCGCCCTGCGCTCCACGGTCATCTACCGCAAGCTCTGCCTCGGCAGCCAGTCTGAAGAGAGCGAGCGACGCAACTCACGACCGCTCTCCGCGCACACCACCCGCCGGCTACAACACCGCTCGCTATCCGCCTACCTCACCGACGCCAACACCGCCCACGCCCGCGGCCACCCCACACCTCTACTCGCTTGAGCGTAACCCACTGAACGCTTACAAAAAACCCGTCATTTCCAGCGGGTTTGCCCTATAGCGGGGGCGGGATTCGAACCCGCGACCTTCGGGTTATGAGTTCGCCCAAGGGGGATCGGGTACGGTCAGGTTGCCCGTGTTTGCTGGGGTTAGATCGGGTTCGATGGGGTCCGATTTGCTCAAAACGGAACCTTGAATGGAACCCTGGGGGCTGCCGCGGTCACGGCGAGGGAGCACGGACAATGCCCCAGCACGGTATTGGAGCATTTCGCGATCGTGATCGAGGTTGGGTGGTCTCGCACATGGTGCGCGAGACCTCAGCAGCGGAGCGTCAGGTCACTTCCCATCCAGTTCCAGCTCACGTCGCAGCGTCTCTACCGTCCAGGTCGGGCAGCCGCATCCGAGGAAGTCGTTGTCGCCGGTGAGGATGGCGGCGTCGAGGACGATCGCGAGCGCGACCGTTGGCCAGTCACGCGGGTCGCGCGGCACTCGGCGCAGTGCTGTGGCCTCCAGAGCAGCGTACGTGTCTCTTGGCGCAACCTCGATGGCTCGCACATCGATCAGGCTGCGCACGGACTGCTCCAAGACCTCGCGCTGTGCGGCCGTGAAGATTGCTCTTGCTACGAGGATCTCCAGCCGGCCAGATAGCTCGTGCTCGGTCTCTTCCCACTGATGCTCCGCAACGAGCACGCGGAGGTCGGTATGCAGGAGAAGCTCTCGTCCTCGCTGGCGCAGAAGCTCGCCGACGAGGACACTGGCATCTGCGACGACGATCATTCGGGAAGCGGCCGCCGCAGATCGAAGAGCCGCGACAGCGCCTCCTCGTTCATCCCCGTCTCTTGGAGCACCTGCTCAACCGCCTCGCCCAGCTTGACGACAGCCCGCTGCACCTCGTCCTCGTTGCGCTCAAGCGGTATGTAGAAGCCGATGACCTGACCATGCTTGCTCACGGCCACCGCATCGGCCCCCGAGAGATAAGTCGTTGCGTGATCCCGGAACTCCCTTACTCCGACGCTCTTCATACTCGTCCTTCAGCTTGTGGGCACTTTGTGGTCACCATGCGGTCATATCCTAGCTCGTCTCAGGGCAATGATCAAGCGGCTCCCTCCGCTTGTCGAACAACAGCATGACGTGAGCCACGGCATGCTGCAATATCGGACTGCAGCATTTCTCACACGGTGTGAGAGACCTTCCGCCGAGTCCCACAGGCCGATCTAGGGAGCATCATCGCTGTTCGCTCCCTCCCCGAACGCCCGTTCAACGAACGCCGCCCCGTTGGACGGATCGGGCGCGTAATGCCGGTAGATCTCGGTCGTCTTAGCGTCGGCGTGGCCCATCCACTCCTGGATCGCGCGCAGCGGCGCGCCGGCTGCGGCCATCTGCGTGCCGAAGGTGTGGCGCAACTCATGGAACGTGATCGCCCGCACCTCCCCGCGGGCGAGGGCAGCCTTGAAGCGCTTGCGCATCTTGGAGGGGTCGAGCACATGCCCCGTCTCGGGATGGCAGAAGACGAGATCGCTGTCGGCGCGAAAGCGCGAGCGCTGGCGCAGGTCTTCGAGTTCCCTGGCGAGCCGTGCGGCCATCGGCACCGAGCGACCTTTGTGGGACCTCGGGGTATCCATCCGGCCGCGCGTGAAGTTGTCGGCCACCCTTACGCGACCGACCGACAAGTTGACATCCAGCCACTTGAGCGCGAGCAGCTCGCCCTGGCGCAGGCCGGTAAGGGCCGCAGCGAGATACAGCGCCCGCTCGACCCCGCCGAGGGTGTCCTCGGGCGCAGCGTCGATCAGCTTGTCCAGCTCGTTCGGCTGCAAGAACCGCACGCGCTGGTGCGGTGAGCGGTTCTTCTTCGGGCGGTCCACGTAGGCCACGGCGTTGCTGTGCGCCCAGCCGCGCTTGATCGCAAACGAGAAGATGCCGTGCAGGAAGTTCAGGTGGTTCTGGACAGTCTTTGAGGACAGTCCGTCGCTGCGCTTGCGCTTGAGGTACTGCGCCACCTGCGCCGAATCGATCCTGTCGATGGGCCGGTCGCCGAAGAACGGCACGAGGTGACGGCGGAGATGTCCGCGGTAATCCTGAATCGTGGAGCGCTTGCGCTCCATCACGTGCTCCAGGTGATCGACATAGGCGCTGCCGGCCTCCTCCAAGGTGCGCCTGGCAGCTCCGGATACGATCACGTCGCGCTCGATCCGCTTGCGCAACTCCTTCTCAGCTTGAGCGCGCGTGAGCCAGATGGTCGAGCACGTCCGCAGGACGATCACCGAGGTCGCTATCGTCGCGGCGCCGATACGCCAGCTCGAAGGCCTCGACCGCGAGGCGCAGCTGCTCGACAGCCTCGAGAGCTTCGAGCTGGAACCGTCGCTGTCAACCCCGGTGTCGGCGGGCATGACCCGTGATAGCCGGGCCGTCGCCGAAGGCCAGCGCCTTGCCCCACACCAGCAGGCGCGCCACTCGATCGCCCGCGCCGCGAAATCGATCGACGCCTGCGAGAAAGCGATGACGCTCGCCGAGCGTCTCGCGCGACAGATCTCCGGCGCGCTGCGCGCCAGCTCAGAGCTCGGCCCGTCCGCCGAGCCCCAACAGGACGCGGCGATCGTCATCGCCTCACTGCTGCGAAGGTTCGGGCCAGCCGTGCGCGCCCTGCAGGACCGCGGGCGTGGCCGCCCCAGCTTCGAGATCACCGGTGAGTACGACGTCCAGGATCTTGTGCACATGATCCTCAAGCTGCACGCCGAGGACATCCGCCCCGAGGAGGTCACGCCCTCCTACGCCGGGTCCTCCACGCGGATGGATTTCCTGCTCAAACGCGAGCAGATCGCCGTCGAGGTGAGATGACGCGAGCGAACCTCCGCGACCGTGAGATCGGCAAGCAGCTCGGCGAGGACATCCTGCACTACGGCGCGCACCAGGACGCCCGGGCCCTCCTGTGCTTCGTCTATGACCCGAAACGGCACCTGAGAAACCCGCGAGGCATCGAGGACGACCTCGCCAGGGCCTCGCACGAGGACCTGCAGGTCCTCGTCGTCATCGCGGAGTAGGCGGCGGGGCGAGCAGCTGTGAGGGAATCGCAGATCAGTGATCTCTGCGCTGTGACCGGTACAGGCGTAAAACGGAACCCTATTGGAACCCTCACCCGGGCCAGCCACTCGCGCTGTTAACGAAAAAACCCCGCTCTCGCAGGGCTTCTTCGCATAGCGGGGGTCCGCTATGGACCCTTTAGCGACCGGCCGATCGCGATAGCGACGGCCGTAGTCTGCCCAGTCTAATAGCGCCCTCATCTGGCCGGGCGCCGAGCGGGCGGTCAAACCTGCGACTGCCCCCTCCAATCGAGGTCGGGCTGTAGACGCGCCGCACCGACGGCGCCCTGGAATCATGGGATCAGCGTCAGCGCCTGGATGTGGCGTGGACGCACGACGTTGAAGTGGCGTTGGTCCAGCGTCGCAAGCTCGGTGATGTTATGACGCTCAGCCAAAGCGACGACGCAGGCGTCGGTCGTACCGAGCGGTAGGTCCGCATACTGCTCGACGAGCTCGGCGGCCCGGGTGAGATCATCGGCGGTGGAGCTCACGATGGCGAGGAACCCTGTCTTGAAGGACCGCAGGAACCTGGCCTCGACCGAAGAGCCGGCGTCACGCGCCAGCAGGTAGGCAACCTCCGCGATGACCATGCCCGGCACCAGCCGAGGCGGTGAGGCGGCGGCGAGCGCCTGCACGGATGCGCGGTGATGCGTGTCGTTGCGGTTGGCGGCGGCGACCAGCGGGCCGGTGTCCACCAGGATCATCGAGCGCCGGGGAACTCCGAGCGCAGGATCTCGCCGGAGCGTTCGGCCAGATCGGCGGGTCCGTCGAAGCTCGCAAAGAACGACGGCAACTGCTCACCGGGAGTCTCCGATCCATTGCGATCCACGACGGCGACGTGGACTCGCTGGCCGGGCTTTACGTCGTGGCGGCGGAACTCTGCCACCAGCTCGGCGTCATCACCTGGCACGACCAAGTCCCACTCGTCGACCGCGTCGATCCTGCTCACCCTCCAAGCGTAGCGATCTCCAGCCGTCTCCGTGATGGTCACGACCACGCGCGCCGATGCTCCACGAGGGCTGGCCCGAAGGCGGCGCCTATATCGAGCAAAGCAACGCGCGGTGCTCCGCCAGCAGTTCGGTCCCCACCCACTCCTGCGCGAGCCGCTTTCCATCTACGAGCATGGCGGCCGCGGCGGTGCGCACGTCATCGAGTAGCCAGGGCGTCAGCTTGCGCACCCGGTAGCGCGACGGCGGATTCTCGACCGACGCCGGGCGGCCGTGGTCGAGCAGCAGGCGGTAGAGCACGGCCGCGGGCTCAACCGCGGGCAGGCCCACGGTGGCGGCGAGCGCGCTAGCGTGCACGGGGATGTCGAGACCGTCGATGTCAAGATCGCCGAAATAGAGGACGCGACGCGGCCACGTCCGCAGGTCGGCCAGGTAGGTGACCGAGCCCTTGAAGTGAGCACCTGCGCCGTAGACGACGACGCCGACGTTGCCGTTGTGCGGCAGCGCACGGCACAGCGAGACAAAGGTGTGGTGGTTCTCAACCACCAGCACGTCGGGTGACGGGCCAATGCTCTCGGACACGAACGGCGGGTGGACCACCTCGCAGCGCAACTCCTCCTCCGTGAGCCGACCGGGGAAGAAGAGCTGGCCGCCCATCAGCGTCTCCAGGCGCTTCTCGTGGCCGAAGAGCTGTAGTGAGCGCTCGCGCAGCGGGACGATCGGGCGCTCACCGCCGTGGTCGCGGAAGAACGCATTGATGGCGCGCAGATCCGACAGCGTCCGTTCGTTGACCGAGAGCTCGCTCGCCCAGGCGAGCTCCGGACGCCACGCGACGGCGGCGCCCGAGACGCGCCGCGATGCGGGCACCTGGCGGTCGATGCGCACGAAGCGCGGCAGCGCGGGCTTGGCACCGCGGTCATAGGCGCGCTCGCTCGGCAGCTCGACGAGACCGGCGTTGACCAGTTCGTCGAGCACCTCGCGTAGGCGGACCCTGCGCTCGGGCGCGTGTTCGAGCGCCGGCTCTGCTGTGAGGAGCAACGCCTGCAGCTCAGCGAGCCTGACCTGTCGCCGCGGCCAGCCCTCAAGTCTGCGCGCGACCGCCATCGCTGTAACTCCAAGCGAAGGTCCGCTCATGTGGGACTGGGCTCATTCGAGCGCTCGTGCAAGACCCGCGCGACATCGAGGTAGCCGTGCTCATCCTCCGCGGAGCGTCCGTTCAGCAGCGCGGCACGCAGGCTGTCGGCGACGCGGATGCGTTGCATGCCTGCACGCATGTCGAGGTCGTTGCGCAGGCGCAGCACGCAAGGGAACTTCGAGAGCGCGTTGGTGTCGAAGACGCCGGTCGTGTAAACAAGTTGGACACCCACCCGGTCGGCGACCTTGAGCTGGATGTCGAGGAGGTACTCGGCGCTGGCGGTGCCGATGGGGTTGTCGAGGAAGAGCACTCCGGCGCGCGGCTTCTGCCGGCCCCGCGAGGTCGAACGCATCGCCGCCAGCGTGCAGTACAAGGCGATGGCCGCGGTTAGGCGCTGGCCGCCGGAGAACTCGCCCATCGCGGTGACGGGCACGCGCTCGTCGCGCAGCACCGTGTCGGGCTTGAGCAGGGTCACGCGAAAGCCGCGCGGGCCGGCCGCGGCGCGGACACCTCGCAGCAGCATCGTCATGCCGTCGCGATTGCGCTCGCCGCTGTTGCCGACTGACGAGTCGAGCACCTCGCCGAGGCGCTCCAGCAGCACGTCCTCGGAGTCGGGGGTCTCGAAGTCGATGCGCAGGAACTGCTTGCCCGACCAGTCACCGAGGTCGGCGGGCAGCCGCGAGGTGCGTCCTGCCTGGCGCAGCGCGTTCAAGGCGGCCTGCACGAGCGCGGCAAGGCGCTGGAGCAGCAGCAGACGGTGCTGCTCGATGGAGGCGAGCTCCTTGGCGACCTCGGCGGCGCGCGCTTGCAGGTGCGGGATGAGCTCGCCGCTGCGCCGCGCGAGCATCGCGGCTTCGTCGCGGGCGAGCCGCTCGCGCAGGTTGCCGCCTGCCAGTGCCTCGAAGGCGTCGTCGAGGGCGAAGTGCGAGACGCGCTGCGCGAGGTCGCGCACCTGCTCCTCGGCGGCGTCGAGCTCGCTGTCGGCTTTGCGCATCGCGGTGGTCACCTGCTGCACGAGGGCCTTGGCCTCGTCGGTGTCGCCGAGGAACGCCGCAGCGCCGGTTGCGGCCGCGGGCTCGAGCTCCTGGCTGCCGAGGGGGAGCGCGGTTGCAACCGAGTCGGCGTAGGAGCCGATGACCTGGGCGCGCGACTGTACCCTCGTCGCTTGCTCCCGCGCCTGGCGCGCCGCATCCGCGGCGGTGCGCTGGTCCTCGAGCGTCTGCACGCGCTCGGCATCCAAACGCTGCTGCAGCGCAAGCGCCTGGTCGAGGTCGCGCGGGATCAGCTCGCCAGTCAACTGTGCGCGCGGGCCGCGACCGGACTCGTCGCGCGGAGTTGACCGATCGAGCTCGCCCTGGCAGGACTCCCGCTCAGCCAAGCGCCGCGCGCGGCGCTCCTCAGCACTTTCGGCGTTGCGCCGGGCGCGGCGCTCGCCCTCGCGACGGGCGGTGCGATCGGTCGCGTCGGCGAACAGCTCGGCTGCGCGCGCGAGCTCAGCGGCGTCGTACTCCTCGAGCCGCGCGCACGCCTCGGCCTCGGACGACTGCGCCCGACGGTGCTCGGCTGCGAGCTCTGACCCAGTGGTGGCTTCATCGAGCACACGCGTCGCCAGCACGTACGCGCCGCGCAACTCCTCGATTGGCACGTCAGCGTGCTGGCGCGCGATGTCTTCGCCGGCGCCCTCAACGCTCTGCAGGTCCTCACCGAGGCGGTCCGCGCGGCGGCGCTGCTCGTCGGCCAGGCGAGTGGCCTCCTGCGCGGCCTCGCGGTGCTCCTGCGCGGCGTGCGTACGGCGCGTATACGCGCCGTCGGCCGCGGCGGCCTCTTCGCCCCTGCGACGGGCGGTCTCGCGCAGCTCACGCTCGCCAGCGGCGCGCTCGCGGAAACCCTCCAGGCGCGGGCGCGCGGCGGCGATGGAGCGCTGCTCGGCGCGCGCGGCACCGGCGGCGGCCTCTCGCTGCGGACGCTCGGTGGTGAGCGCGGCGCTCTCGTTGCGCATCGCCTCCTTCCTGGCGGCCGCCTCGTCCGCCAGGGTGCGCTGCTCCGCGGTCGCGGACACGAGCTCGTCGAGCCGCCCGGCAGGGCAGTCGGCCAGGAACGCCTCGAACTCGTTGCGCAGCTCCTGGTCGCGGCGGTAGCGGCCGTCGAGCTCGCGACGACGCTCGGCGACGCGAGCAAGCCGCTCGGCGCGAAGCTCGAGCTCGTCCTCGCCGGCCTGGTCGTCGTAGAGCGCGACGTGCGGGGCAACGACAAAGCGCTCGCGCGTCGCCTCGGCGACAGCGCTGGCGAGCTCAGAGGAGTCGCCGAGCACGACAACGATGGTCGGCTTGAGGGCGGCCTTGAGAAGGGTCGCCTCGGCACGCTCGCGATGGACGGAGTTGGTGAGGATGACGCCACCCACTAGCTCCGGCACCCGACGCAGCAGCGACTCACGCTCGGAGGCGCTCACTGACTCGGCGAGATAGTCCCAACCGGAGACAGCGGGAACGCCTGCGCGGCGCAGCGCCTCGACGGCCTGCCGTGCATCGCGCGCAGCAGGCAGCCGGCCGGTTTCCTCCAAGACTCGCGCCGCGTGGCGGTCGTCGGCGGCCTCGAGCTCTAGGATGATGATGTCGCGCTCAGTCGTGGCGGCCGCCTCGACGAGCGCTTGGTGCAGCGGGTCGGCCATCCGCCAGAGGTTGACATGCTCCACCGACGCAAGCTCGCACAGCCGCTCGGAGTCGGCGAGTTGCGCGGCGCGGCGGCCCAACTCATCGCGCTCCTCGTCGAGGCGAGCCGCCTGCTCGGTCGCGCGTGCCTCCGCAAGACCGGCGTCGGCAAGCTCCTGGCTGTACTCCCGCAGCCGCTCGTCAATGGCTCCAATGCGCTCACTCGCCTGACGCTCGCGCCGTTCGGCGTCCCGCTCGCGCTCATCGAGTGCCGCGAGTCCGTCCTCGGCGCTTTGACCACGCAGGATGAGCTTGGCGGCGACGAGCCGGTCACGCTCAGCCTCGACGGCCTCCAGGAGGGACTGCGCGGCGGAGGACTCGGCACGCAGGCGCCCAGCATCCTCGCGCGCCGTGCCGGCGGCGATCTCGTCAGTCTTGGCCGCGTCGGCGCTGCTCGCGGCGGCCGTATCCGCGCTGTGGGCCGCCGCGCGCGCGTCGTCGATGAGCGCCAGCAGCGCACCGGCATAGAGGCGTGCCGCGGCCGCGCGGCGCTCAAGCAGTGGCGTCGCCTCTCGCTCGGCTGCGGCGAGCTGCGCGTCGAGCGCCTTGACGCGTGCCGCCGCGGCACGCTGTACGGCGAGCGGCTCGGCGGCGCGCCACGCAGCCAGCTCGCGCTGCGCCGCCGAGCGAGCGCTCTCAGCCTCGGCAAGCGCCGCCTCAGCGACTTGCAGGCGGAACTGCGCGGCGCGGCGGCGCAGCTCACGCAGCTGCTCCTGCAGCTCGCGACTGCGGGTGTCGAGCGTACGGGCCCTACCCTCCTGCTCGTCGGCTCGCGCCTGCAGGCGCTCGTGCTCGCCGGCGGCCGCCTGCGCCGCAGCGGCAAACAGACCGTGGGCCTCCTCCGCGGCGTGCTGCGCGGCACGCAGGTTCGCAGCGGCAGCCTCACGGCACTCGGCCGCAGCGGCAAGCGGGCGCAGTCGCTCGAGTGCGCCGTCGACGAATGCCTGCTCCAGCTGCAGCCGTTCGCGGTCGCGCAGCTTCTCGGCGTAGCGGTCGACGTTCGTCGCGAGCTCGTTCGGTCCCTCGCGGTCGGTGACTGCGCCGAGCAGGAAGTTGACGAACGCCTCGTGGGTGCGGAAGGCGAACATCTCGTCGGCGTCGCCCTCGTCCGCG
This sequence comes from uncultured Solirubrobacterales bacterium, assembly GCA_963706545.1. Classification (GTDB taxonomy): domain Bacteria; phylum Actinomycetota; class Thermoleophilia; order Solirubrobacterales; family Solirubrobacteraceae; genus Palsa-744. The sequence goes on along the minus strand of OY970161.1, from coordinate 2,060,618 downwards.
TTCATCTCCCGTTGGTACTTGAACAGCTCGGAGTCGAGGCCGAGCGCGTCGAGATGCTCAACCCACTTGCGCTGTACATCTGTCCATACGAGGTCGAGCTCGGGATGGGCGCGGTTGGCCTCTTCGAGCTTCTCCTTGTAGGAACCGAACTGGCGCTTGAACTGCGATCCGTCGCGCTCGGCGCGGGCGGGCAGCGTGTCGAGCGTGAGCGCGCCGTCGGCAGGGCGCAGCGTGTACCAGGCCTCGCGCAGGTTTTGCGAGTCGGAGGAGTGCTGGCGCCCGCGCCACTCGTAGACCTTGCCGGTGAGCAGCCGCTCTGGCAGTGCCTGACCGTCGTCGGTCACGCGCCGCCACTCCAGGACGACGTGGCCGGTGTCGCCCGTGAGCACGAAGTTCTCCAGCGTCTTCGTGTTCGAGTTGGCTCCCAGGACGAGCTTGCGCCCGGGCAGCAGCACCGAGAACAGCAGCTTGAGCAGCACGCTCTTGCCGCCGCCGTTCTCCAGGAACAGCACCGAGCCGCGCGCCGGGTCCGCGTTGCGGTCTCGGAAGTCGAGCAGGACATCCTCGTAGCGGGCGCCCTTGGGGCCAATCGATTGCAGCAGCACGCGATTGAGCTCGTACATCGACTACCAGCGCGCGATGTCGGTGTGGTTGGTGATGCGGTCGAGCTCAAACCAGACGTCTTCGCTCGCCAGCTCGCGCACGTGGATACGGTAAGCCGACGTCGGCTGGTAGGTGCCGCCGAGCGCGTCTGAGACCTTGCGCATCAGCCCCTGCTCGGTAAGTGCGCCGAACGCCCTGGTGATGACTTGGCGAGTCGCGCCCGACCACGCGCGCTGGTCCTCGGTCGCGGCCGCCTCGGGCTGGCGCGCGTACATCCGCCAGGAGCGCTCCAGGTCCGGATCCTCGGCGGGCGGATCAAGCTCCTCCTCGGAGTGGCGCTCGTCGAGGCGGCGGCAGAGGTCGCGCAGGTACTCGTTGACTTCGTTGACGGCGACGCGCGGCGCGTGCTCGGGATCTTCGAGGTCGTCGGGGCGCGGAAAGCTCGTCGCCGCGATGGCGAGCTGGGCGAGCCCGTGCAGGACGCGCAGGCGCGGGTTGCGCTCGCGGGTGCGGCGGTAGTAGTCCTCCATCCGCATCGCGAATGCCGAACCCTCACGCGCACCGAGCACCATGCCCGCAGCCTCGGTGACGTCGAGCACGTCGAGCCCCATGCCGTTCGCCACCGCGCTGACCGCACGCGCAAAGCTGTCCTGCTGGCGGTAGCGGCGCACGAGGTCGCGGTAGTCGGGCTCCTCGATCGGACGCAACTTGGGGCGCAGACCGTAGGCGATCAGCTGCGCCGCCTGGCCCGTATCTTCGACCAAGCTCACGCGACCCCCTCGAGGGGATGCGCTGCGGCGCCGACGTCGAGGCAGATGACGAGCAGGTCGTCACCGTGGAAGCTCGGGGCGTCCTCCGCAGTCGAGGTGACGCCGCCGAGGACGCGCCCGAACGCGCCCTCACTACTACGGCGCAGGTCAGGCGGCAGCGGCGTGCCGTCCGACCACGCGAGCAACAGCGGTGCCTCCTCGCCGGCGCGCAGCTGCGACTCGAGCGCGGGCGAGAACGCGTGCAGCACAAGCAGCGCAAGAAGATGCGCCACAGCAGGCGAGTGATCGAGCGCCGCGGCGAGAAGAGCGCTCAGCCGTGTCGGCTGCGAGCCGACCTCGCCGAGCACGGCAACGGCCGCTGCCCGCACGGGCTCGGGGAAGGCCTCGTAGGGCGTCAACTCGCGCAGTTCGGGTTCGACGAGCTCGGCACCGAGCTCGTCGCGCTCGCGCGGCGGAGCCAGCAACTGGGCGACCATCGTCGCGAGACGCCCGATGCGCCGCGGCCGTGGACCGAGGACACGCTCGAAGAAGCCGACGGCAGGTGCCTCGGCGTCGGCGAGCGAGAGCGAGAGCACCGGCAGCAGCAGCTCGCTCGTGACGTCGCGCAGGCGCACGCTTGCGGGAGGCGCGAAGACCTGACGCTCCTGCTCAGCGAGGAAGACCTGACGCGCCTCCATCAGCTTACGCTGGAGCACCATGTGGCGGTTCTGACACTCCTCGAGCAACTCGATCAGGCTCGCCGCCTGCGCGCGCCTCGCGGACTCCTCCGCGCGATCGCGCGTCTCGCGGATGTTGTCCGCGATGCGCCGCTCGACCTCCAAGCGCTCGCCGATATGCACCAGCGCACTGTCGAGCCGCGGCGAGACCTCGCCGGCCCAGTTGACGATCGCCAGATTGCGTCTGGTAGCCACGACGTCTTGGCGGATGAGCTCGCCGAGCTGAATCGTTCGGTAGCGAGCCTGCTGGGCGGCGTACTGGGCCTCCGACAGCCGACCGCGGCGCACGAGGTTCTCCAGCTTAGCCTCGGCGGCCGCCTGCGCCGACTCCACATCGGTGTCGAGCGCGCCGACGAGCACATTGATGGCCGCGTCGGTCGCCCGCAGGTAGACGGAGCCGTCGGGCGCCAGGCGCTCGACGAGCAGCTGGAAGCCGAAGCTGCGCCGCACGTACTCGCCGTTCCAGTCGCCGTACTCGACCGTGAACTCCCGCTGTGAGCTCGTGCCAATGAGCTCGTCCAGCACCCACTTGCAAACTTCGCGGTGCTCGGCCTCATCGCGGTCGGGCGCCTGGCGGCGCGCATATGGCAGCACCGCCTCGATGACCGCCTCGTGCGCCGCGCCGCGATCAAAGTCCATCTGCACCGTGACGGTGTCGATCGCCACGAACGCGAGGCCCCAGACGGTGTACGCGCCGAACTCGCCGTCGCGCATCCGGCCTTGTTGGCCTCCAGCTGATGCAGCGGCACCGTGCACGCCATCGCCTTCGCGCGGCGCGCGAGCGCCTCGTCGCCGAGTGCCGTGTCAACATCGGTAGGGACGTACGGCCCCAGCGCCGGCTCCAGGGTCAGCTGCGTCGCCTCCCGGGGATCGGATTTGTCGGGATACACGATCCTGCATGTTGCCGCAACGGGTGGGCAGTCAGGAGTCGCGCGAGATCGAATGACCCGAGAACCGCGACGACAATGTCTGCCTCGGACGTGCAGGAGCGCATCGCACAGCTGCAGGACCGCGCCTGTCGGCCTGCGTGTTGGCGCAGGAGGGCGAGGAGCCGCCGGAAGAGCCCCGACGAGCTGCTCGCCGAGCTCGATCGCCGCTGCGATGAGCTGCAGACGCTAATAACCCAGATTAACCACACCAACGCGGGCACGCGGCTAGCGACCGACGAGATCATCACCGAGGGAAGGAGAAGTACGGTGGCCTTCGCTACTACTGGGAGGCCGGCGAGAAAATCAACGACCCCAACGACCCCGAGCCATCGACACCGCGCTCGGGGAACAGCGACGCCGCATGAACAAAATGGGAAGAGCGCACGCGGCCTGGTGCCGCTGCACTCGGCGTACAGATGCGCGAGACGATGACGTACAGCAGCGCGGCGTAGGCACCACGACTCGTCAGGCAGGAAGTGCTGCCCTTTCTTCACCCTCGGTTGGGAGCCTGAGCGACGGCGGCTTACGATCGCGGTGGTTGACGCCCGAGCACGCGCTCGATCTTGACGCGATCGTGATCGCCTCGAACCTCCCTGCCGGGGCACTGAGCGGCGAGGCGTTCGGCCGTCGAGCGCAGGCAAACAGGGGGAGTTTCACTAAAGGCTCAGCTGTTGGACTAGGGGCGTCAAGGCCGTGATCGCTCTCTCGCCCTGCGTTGTGCCGTTCTGAGTCCTCGCGTGAGTTCCAACATGCGGATACTATGGCGGGCCGTGGGACTCATCAACCGACTTCGAAAGCCCTCGCGGTTGCCGCCGGGACGGTTTGCCGGGCTGCCCGAAGAAAACTTCATGGCAGTCGCCGGCGAGTCGCACTACCAGCAGGCGCTATCCCGCATCCGAGGCGAATGCGTCCCCGGCCCTGAAGGACGTCCGAGTTTCCCAGTGGTGCTGATCCCCGAGCCTGACAACCCGTACGACCCTCACGCGATCGCCGTCATCAGCGCCGTTGGGCGCGTGGGATATCTCCCCCGCGACGACGCGCCGCGGTACGGAACCACTATGCGCGCCCTGCTGGCCTCAGGCTACGACGGCGCAAGGTGCACGGCCCTGCTCACCGGCGGCGAGCCCGGAAAGCCGATGTTCGGCGTGGTGCTAATGCTCTCGTATCCCGAGACCTGTGAAGAAGCGGTCCGATGAGGCTGCGGATCGACCCGTGGGATCCCGAGTACGGCGCTTCGATCGAGCTTGAGCCCGATCTCGGATCCCCCGCGGGCCTCGCCCTCGATGTCGAGGTTGACAGGGGATGGGCCCCGGTCCCCGCGCCCGCGTCGGGAGAGCTGCCGTGTTGCGCGTTCATCGACGGGGTGCGCAGGATCGACGCCAGGCTGTTCGCCGAGGACGAGATGACCTCGGCACCCGCGCTCGCAGGCTCCTGGGCGGTTGGCTGTGCCCGCTCGAGCCGACCACCAACGATTGGCGAGGTGCGTGTCGGTCGAGAGCTAGTCATCGGCGGGGGGCTCGAGCTGTCGGGCATCGAGATGACCGTGGGGCGCCAGCGGATGCACTTCGAGCCTCGGGCGGTTGCCGGAGAGAGCAGCCTGGATCCGATCCAAGGACTGCAGAACGCGATGCGCGAGGCCGAGAGTCAACTAGCCGCCGACGTAATCGTGGACGGGAGCGTCGAGCTGGTGGTGTCCGACGGGCCGCTCACCTACTTCGCCACGGGGCCGGCCGTCGGCATGATCAAGCGTCAGTCGCGCTCCTACCTCGACCCTGAGCGCGCCAAGGTATTGGGCGAACTCGCCGCAGGCGAGCGCACACCCATCTTCAAGCTCGGTGAACAGCGTTTGGAGCGCTACTCGTGGTACCTGCGGCTCGCCGAGCAGCGCGTCATCGATGGGACGATGGCAGGGATCGTTCGCCTGGAGGTCGCGACGCACGACGGCCTCGAGGCAGCGGTGCGCCTCGCGGAGCTGACCAGCGCAACACTGCCGCGATTCGCGCCGCGCCCAGGGCGCGACTCGAGAGCCCCACAGAACCTGTTTCCGATCAGCGCGCTCGAGAGCGTGCTGCGACATCGCCTCGGGGATCCGGCGCTCGTACGCCGCGCCTTGGAGGTCCACATCTACGAGGAGGTCCTCAGTGCCGGATAAACCCGGAAAGGTCGGGCGGGTGCTCGGAACAGAGGACTCCACGCCCCTGGAGTTCTGGGTGGGCATCGAGGCCGACGCCTACTTACAGCTCGACGACGTCGTCACCGTACGAACCGAGGTGCCCGGCGCAGGCGACCTCAAAGTCAGCGGAGTCGTCGACATGGTGCGCGCTCACCATGAGGGCAGCCGCTTCGACAGCGACGTCTTTCTATCTGACGACGGCCTGCTGCCGCTGGAGATTGCACGCGCCGCACACGTCGTGAGCACGCGCTTTGAGCCCGAGCTCTACGTGCCACCGCAGCCCGGGGACCGCGTCGCGCGAGCGAGCGGACCCGAGCGCGACGAGGCACTGTACTTCGACACGATGGAGGAGAGGCTCGTCGCCGGGATCGCCCGGGACAACCTGCCGATCTACATCGATCTGTCGTTCCTCGACGGGCGCCGCGGTGCCCACGTCAACATCTCAGGCATATCCGGCGTCGCGACGAAGACGACGTACGCGAGCTTCCTGCTCTACGGACTGTTCCATGGCCAGGTGCTGGGCAACGAGAGCGCCAACACGAAGGCCCTGATCTTCAACGTCAAGGGCGAGGACCTGCTGTTCCTCGACAAGCCGAACGCGCGCCTGGGCGAGGACGACCGCGCCGACTATGCCGTACTGGGACTGTCCGCCGGCCCGTTTGAGTCCGTCGGATTGTGGGCGCCGGTCAAGCGGGGAGCCACCGTCGCGATGCCGGACACCGGCAGCCGGCAGCAGGGCGTGACCTCGTACTTCTGGACCGTGCGCGACCTCGTGCGCGAGCGGCTACTGCGGTTCATGTTCGCGGAGGAGGGCGACGAGCGCAGCCAGATCGCAGACCTCGTGGCCCGCATAGAGCAACAACTCGACCGTCTGGCCCAGGACATCCCCGAGTTCCCCGCGTCGATCCGGCTGGAGAACGCGGAAGGAACACCTGTCCCCGTGCACTCCTTCGACCAGCTCTGCGAGCTGATCGCCGGGCACCTCGAAAGCGAGACGTCGAACTGGCGGGGCTACATCGCAGCGGGAACCGTCAACGCGTTCCTGCGACGACTCGACGGCGCCCGCTTTCACTGCGGACACCTGATCCGCGGCAAGGACACCGCGGATGTCGCCGAGCACACGATTGACTGGCAGGCCAACCAGGTGAGCGTGATCGACATCCACAATCTCCACGACCGCGCCAAGCGCTTCGTCGTCGGGGTCGTCGTGAAGAAGCTGCTCGAGAGCAAGGAGAAGGCCGGCAGCGCGCGGCCGCTGGTGTTCTTGGTGCTCGACGAGCTCAACAAGTACGCACCGCGAGAGGGATGGAGCCCGCTGAAGGAGGTGTTGCTCGACATCGCCGAGCGTGGACGGTCGCTCGGGCTGATCCTGATCGGCGCACAGCAGACAGCCTCCGAGGTCGAGCGGCGTGTGGTCTCCAACAGTGCGATCAGGGTCGTCGGGCGCCTGGACAGCGCCGAGGCAGAGCGCGCCGAGTACAGGTTTCTCTCCCCCACCGCGCGTCAGCGCGCGGCGATTCTCAAGCCCGGTTCGATGATGCTCTCCCAGCCCCAGATCCCGGTTCCGCTGCAGATTCGCTTCCCATTTCCCGCCTGGGCGACGCGGAGCAGCGAGGTTGGGGAAGACCCCGATGACGACCCATTCGATCGGTTTGATCGATGAAGATCCTGCACACCGCGGACTGGCACGTCGGTAAGACCCTGCGTCGCCGGCCTCGCCTTGAGGAGACGGCAAACGTGCTCTCGGACGTGGTACGGATCGCCGCCGACGAGGAGGTCGACGTGGTGCTCGTGTGCGGCGACGTCTTCGACCAGTTCGCTCCCTCGGCCGAGGCCGAGCGGGTCGCCTATCAGACGCTCCTGCAGCTGCGTGAGACCGGCAGCGAGGTGCTCGTGATCCCGGGCAATCACGACAACGCCAAGCGCTTCGCGGCGATCGAGCAGCTCACAGACGCCGCCGGGATCCGGGTCGTTCCCGAGGTCCGCCGGCCCCAGGCGGGGGGGCTGATCGAGATCCCCTCACGGGACGGCAAGCAGATCGCGCAGGTCGCGACGCTGCCGTGGGTGAGCGAGAGGTCTTTGGTCGGCGCCGAGGAGATGATGGGCCTCGAGGAGGACCCGAACAAGGCCTATGCCGAGGAACTCCCGAGGCTGCTGACTGTACTCTGCTCAAGCTTCGACGCTGGGAAGGTCCACCTACTGGCCGCGCATGTGTTCGTCGGCGGGGCCAGAATCGGTGGCGGCGAGCGCGAACTGACGATCGGAGATCTATTCGCAATCACCGCGGCGTCTTTACCCACGACGCCGCAGTACATAGCGCTCGGTCATGTTCACAGGCCACAGGAGGTCCCGGCCGCAGCCGTGCCGGCACGCTACGCCGGCTCATTGCTGCAGCTCGATTTCGGCGAGCGCGAACAGGAGAAGAGCGTGGTGCTGGTGAGCGTTGATCCCGGCAAGCCCGCAAAAACGAAGACCGTTGCGCTGACGGGAGGGCGGCAACTGCTCGACATAGCGGGCACGCTCGAGGAGCTGCGCGAGATGCAGGTGGACCCTGAGGCGTTTCTGCGGGTCATGCTGCGCTGTGACGGGCCGGCGCCTGGACTCGCCGAGGAGGTGCGGGAGATCCTGCCCGCTGCGCTCGAGGTGCGCCTGGACTACGAGCGAGCCGCGGGCGAGCACGAGCCAGGCGAACAGGGGCGCCTCAAGCCCCGCGAGCTGTTTGAGCGCTACTACCAGACGCGGCACGGCGCTGAGGCGAGCAAGAGCCTTATGGGTCTGTTCGACGAGCTGCTCGAGGAGGTGAGCGGTGAGGCCGCTTAGGCTCGAGCTCGACGGGTTCACGGCCTTCCGCGACAGGCAGGAGATCGACTTCGAAGAGCTCGAGCTGTTCGTGATCACCGGCCCGACCGGGGCGGGCAAGACGAGCATCCTGGACGCGATGGTGTTCGCGCTGTATGGCCAGGTGCCGCGACTGGGCGGCAAGCAGGGGACGGCTGACCTGGTGTCGCTCGGGACCGTGCAAGCCCGTGTCATGTTCGAGTTCTCGGTCAACAGCAAGGGGCGCTATCGCGTCGGGCGGCGCCTGAGGCGCGGAAGTGCCCAGACGGCGACACTTGAGCGACTCGAGGGAGAGGCTTGGGTGTCCGCTTGTGAGCGCGACGGTGTGCGCGAGTGCGAACGGGTGCTCGGCGAGCTGCTCGGGCTCGACTATGACTCGTTCTGCAAGGCGGTGGTCTTGCCACAGGGAGAGTTCCACCGCTTTCTAAAGGGCGAGCCGGGCGAGCGGCGCAAAGTGCTCGTCTCGTTACTCGGAGTCTCGTATTTCGAGCGCATGGGAGGACTCGCGCGCGCGAGACACGCTGATCTGAGCTCGAGAGTCTCACGCACCGAGGAAATCATCAATGAGCGCTACGGGCAGGTGAGCGCGGAAGTGGTCGCTCAGGCGCACGTGGCGAGCATAGAGGCCGCCGAGCGCGCGAGCGCTCTGAGCACATCGCTCGCGGAGGCCGACAAGCAATCCCAGGAGGGTGTCGAGCACACGCGTCGCGCCGAGACGCTCGGCGTGGCCGCGGACGAGCTCGAACGAGTCGCGGCGGGCACGCGGGAGACGATTGAGCGATGTCGTATCGCGGAGGAGAGCGCCAGCGAAGCGAGTAAGACCCTCAAGCAGGTGATCGCCGCGTATGAGAGTGCCGAGCGGCAGCTCAGCGAGGCAAACGCGGCCGTCGTGACACTCGAAGCCGAGACCGGAACCATCGAGTCGATCGCGCAGGCAGCGGCAGCAGCGCAGACGCTGGCGAGTGCAAGCACGCAAGAGAGCACGGCAGCGGACAAGCTGGAGGCCGCACGGAGCATCCAGGTTGCCGTAGAGCAGGAGCTGGCGAGCGCCGAGGAGGATGAGGCGAAGCTCACACCCGGCGCGCAGGAGGCCATCATGGCCGAGAGCGCAAGCGCCGCGATGCTCGAGAGCGCGAAACAGAATGCTCAGAGGCTCGAACAGCTCGCAAGGGAAGCCAGACGCGCAAGCGAGGAGCTTCAGAGCGCCCGCGAGCAGCTACGCACTGATACGGCAGTCGTAGAGTCGGCTCGTGGCGAGACGCGAACGCTCGAGGTCGCGCTCGAGCAGGCGACGGCTCACCTCGAAGCGCACAGGCGCGCAAGCGCGGTCGCCGTTCTGGCCGAGGGCGTTTCCGGGGACGATCCATGCCCTGTGTGCGGGGTCGCGCTGGCAGCTCCCCTGGTGGTGGCGAGCGACGTCGCCGAGGCCCTGGCGAGCGCCCGCGAGGCGGAGCACGAGGCGCGCAGCGCCGCCGAGCTCGCCCGGGCGGCAGCCGCGAGTGCGCAGGCAAGCGCCAATAGTGCCGAGCGCGCGGTAGGCGAACGGGAGCGGTACCAGACCGAATCGCTTCAGGAACGCGCAGACCTGGCGGCGCTCGAGGGCGAGTTGAGCGCGGCGATCACAGCGGTTGAGACGGCCAGCGAGGAGCTCGCCGAGGCGCGCAAGCGCCGCGAAGATGCCGAGCGCGCCGCTAGGCAGGCGCACGAACGGACGCTAAGAGCTCAGGTGGAGCTGGAAGGCAAGACCTCGATGACGGACGAGGCAAGCTCCGCGCTCGAGGAGGTTCACAAGCGCAAGCAGGACGCTCTGAGCACGCTCGCGGGCAGATTCAAGGGAGAGGTGCCGGCGAACGCAGCCGAGCAGATCGCTAAACAACGCGAGCGGCTGGTCGAGGTGAGCGAGTCAAGCCAGGATGCCCGCTCTGAGCTAGAGAGCTGCGCCACGGGCCGCGAGACGGCGCGGGGCGCTGTGCACAGCGCCGAGGAGCAGCTCACCGAGATGGACATCGAGCTAACCCGCCTGCGAACACGTGCCGAGACGACGGCAGGATCAGTGTCCTTAGCGCTTGGGAACGGGAGCGGCGTTCCCCCCGCAACGACGGGGAGCAGGGGTGCCGACGCGGCCGAGCTCACGAACTGGTGCGACAGCGTCGCCGCAGCGGTACGCGGGGCCCACAGCGAGGCCACGAAGGCTCGTGAGGCGTGCGACGCACAGATCATGATGATCAACGCTCAGCACGAAGGAAAGGCAACCAATTCCGAGCGTGCACTGAGTGAGCTGCGCGCGAGCGAGCGAACCTCGCGTGATGCTGCCACCAAGGCCCAGGGCGCGGAGGAAGAGGCCAGCCGGCGTCTCGGCGAGCGCGAAGACATGGAGGAAACCGTCAAGGGGGAGCGGGCACAGATCGCCGTGCTCGTGGAACTGGTGAACGAGCTCCGCGCAGACCGCTTCGGCGACTACATTGTCACGGAGACTCTCCAAATACTCGCGGCCCGAGCCTCCGAGGAGCTGCTGAGGATCTCCGACGGGCGCTACAGCCTCGTTAGCGACGACGGGAACTTCGAAGTGATCGACCATGCCAACGCTGATGAGCGACGTAGCGTCAAGACCCTGAGCGGCGGCGAGACCTTCCTCGCGAGTCTCGCGCTGGCGCTGGCGCTATCCAGACATGTGGGTGACCTCGCCAGCGACGGACTCGGCGCGAAGCTCGAGGCCGTATTCGTCGACGAGGGCTTCGGGACGCTCGACCCGGACACGCTCGACGACGTGATCGACGCGCTCGAGCGCCTGCGTGCCGAGGACCTGCTCGTGGGAGTGATCAGCCACGTACCCGAGCTCGCGCAGAGGATTCGCAGCGGGTTGGAAGTACGGAAGAGCGAAGGACGGAGCACGATCGTCGCGAGCGTGGGCAGCTAGAGGATGGCCGGATCACCGACCAGGCCCAGAACTGCGGGGGTCGCAAAGGCGTCGACGCCGTCAGGCTCAGCTTCACGCCGGAAAGGGAATCGAGAATGAGCGAGCGAGAGCCTTTCTCCAATCACCATCGGCTCGACAGCGACGGCGTGCAGCTAGAAGCGATCGTGCAATCGGCCGTCAACCTTGCGCTAGTGCACAACAAGGTGCCGCTGGTCCAGGCCGTGAGAGTGATGAACCTCGCCGAGAAGCCTCTCGAGGATGTGAGGGTCACCGTGGCGTTCGACGGAAGCGGACGTTCACTGGCGGACCCGTGGACGGCGAGTCTGAGTGAACCGATCGCACCCGGCGGCCACCAGCGCTGGGACGCCTTCGCCGGCTTCGCACCGAGTTACGAGCACCTCGCGAGCTTGAATGAGAGCCACCCGGCGACCATCACCGTGACGGTTTCACGTAGGTGGGCGAGCGACATCAGCCTGTCCGTGGCGGTGCAGGTGCTCGCGCACAACGAATGGCTGAACTCCCCCGTCTTCTTCGAGTCCCTTGCGGCGTTCGTACAGCCCAACACCCGGGCGGTCACCTCTGTGCTCGACGGAGCGTCGCAGCTGCTGCACGATCACACCGGCGATGCGAGCATCGCCGGCTATCAGCAGGGTCCGGAACGAGCCTCGCAGATCGCCGCAGCCATCTACGAGGCGCTACGCCAACGCGACATCCGTTACGTCGTGCCGCCAGCGTCGTTCGAGGACGCCGGACAGAAGGTGCGCACGACCAGCGAAGTGCTTGAGCAACGCTTCGGGACGTGCATCGACCTGGCGGTCGCCTATGCCGCCTGCATCGAGCAGGCTGGACTCCACCCGCTGCTGTGGCTGATCGACGGGCATGCATTCGGCGGCTACGTGCGCGAGGGCGGCACCCTCGGCCAGGCCGTGCTCACTGAGGCGAACGCGATGATCAACCTCGTCGAGTCCGCGCAAGCGGTGCCGGTCGAGGCGAAGTACTACGACCAGGGGGCCGAGGGCACCTTCACCGCTGCGATGGGCATCGCGAAGCGCCACTTCCAAGACCCGAAAGCTCTGCGCGGCGTGATCGACGTGCACGCAACGCATCGCTCGGGCACACGCCCACTGCCTGGAGACAACGCTGAGGATCCCGCGACCCTGACGAAGCCAAGTACCCGGCCGGATGGAGGCTTCGACCCACTCGAGCTCCCGCAGGAGCTGCGCGAGCACCCCGATGAAGCGAATGTCCTGCTCGACGTACGCGACGACGCACCCGCGCGAGTGCGCAAGTGGAAGCGGGCACTTCTGGACCTGAGCACACGTAACCGGCTTCTGAACCTTGGATCGTCCAGCGAGGTGCTCGACCTGCACGTCCCGACCGACACGCTCGGCCTGCTCGACGACATCGTGCACGACGGGGCGTCTATCAAGCTCGTCGCTCAGGACGAGATCAGCGACCTGCAACGCCTACAGGGTGCGCGCCGCGCCCAGGACCTCGACGCCGAACCCGTCCGCAAGCTGCTGCTCGAGGAGCAAACGGTATTCGTCGGCGTCACCGCCCAAGCCTACGTCGCGCGGATGCGAAAGCTCCAGCGGACAGCGCGCACACTGCTCGAGGAGACCGGCAACGCAAACCTGTATCTCACCGTCGGCGCGCTGATTCACTCCACGCCGAGCGGCAACGAGGCTCGTGCGCCCTTGTTCCTGCTTCCCGTGAAGATCGAGGGAGGGACAGGACGCAGCTCATTTGAGATGCGCGTCGACAGCGCGAGCGTAGCAGCACCAAACCACTGCCTGATCGAGTGGCTGCGCATCAAGCACGGGGTAGAAATCCCGGCGCTCGAGACTCCGCGTCTGGATCACAGCGGAGTCGATATCGGAGCGGCGCTCCCTGCGATTAGAGCGGCGCTCGTCGCGAATCGCCTGGACGTGCGGATCGATGAGGTGGCGACGCTCGCGATCTGCCAGTTCAGCACGTTCGGAATGTGGCGTGACCTCGAGCATTCATGGGAGATCCTCTCGCGCAACGCTGTGGTCGAGCATCTGGCGCTCAAAGCCGGCGAGACGTTCAAGGACCCGAGCGCAGAGAACCCGTTGGAGAGCGTTGACGTGGAGGAGGCCGAGATGCCACTGCCGATCCCGGCTGATGGGTCACAGTTGGGGGCGGTCGCGCTGGCGGGAGCCGGAAGATCCTTCGTGCTGGAAGGACCGCCTGGAACAGGAAAGTCCCAGACGATCACTAACCTGATCGCACATGCCCTGGCGACCGGGCGTACCGTGCTGTTCGTCGCGGAGAAGCAGGCAGCGCTGGAAGTCGTGAAGCGACGCCTCGAAGAGGTCGGCCTCTCAGACTTCACGCTCGACCTGCATGGCCGCAGCCAGCGACCGACCGAGATCCGCGCGCAGCTCAAGCGAGCGATCGACAACATGGCTGCCTACGACGAGCGCGGATGGGAAGCGACCTGCGCAACGCTTCGCGCCCGCCACGCGCCGCTCCAGGAGTACCCCGGACGCGTCCACACCCGCAACGGGATCGGCGTGTCCCTGTGGGGCGCATACGAGAACCTCCAGCAATACGGCGATGGTCCCTCCGCACCGATACCGGCGACGTACGTCGCCTCTGCCAACTGCGATGAGGAGCCGGTCAAGGAGGCGCTGCGCAACTTCGCGCGCGCCGCACGGACAGCCGGTCTGCGCAAGGGCCACCCCTGGGCAATCGTCGGACACGTCGAGGAGGATCTCGAGCCGCACTCACTGGCCGACGCCGCACGTGCGATGGAGACGTGCCGCGCGTTGCTCAGCAACGAGCAAGGCCAGCGCACTCTGCTTGAAGGACTCGAAGACCCCAGCGAGTTGGGCTCGCTCCTGCCACATCTGAGAGACCGAGCCGCCGGCCCCGTCCCAGACTCAGCACGCCTAAGCGAACTGCGCGCAAGCGGATGGGCGAGCGAATGCCAGGAGCTCAGCGAGGAGCTCGAGCGTTTCGCTGAGCAGCACACCGAAGTCATCTCGACATTCACCCGAACATTCCTCGAGCACGGCGAGACAGTCAGCCTCACGAGCGCAGCCGAGGCAGCCGAACGCGGGATGTTCGGCAAACGCAAGCGCGCGGAGCGCTTCGAGACGGCGGTCACACCACTGGTAAACAACTGCGTCAAGCTGAGCCCGCCCCAGGTGCCCGGGCTGATCCTCGGGATCGAGGCCGCGAGAGCGCACGCCGAGAAGCTCACCTCCCAGGCGCGGGAGACGCTCGGTGAACTCGCACCCAAGGGCTGGACGCCCTTGCGTGCGGACGCAGCAGCATCACTCGCCCAAGTCGTGCAGCGCCTGAAACGATGCGACGAGTTCCAAGCGCAACACGGCACGCTCTGGCAGCTGATCGAAGACGGCGCACTGCGCTCCGGAACACCGCTCAGCTCCCTGGAGGACGCAGCGAGAGCCTGGGCGCAGTGGTCAGCCGTGCTCGGATCGGGGCTGGCAGAGCGGGCACGATGGCGAACGGGCAGACACTGGACGCTCGCCTGGGAGCAGGACGGCCCGATATGGAACGCGGAGATCGCGGACGCCGCGGACGCCGCGGTCCGACGTTGGTCGCGAATGCTGGCGCTGCTCGAGCCGCTGATCGAGCACGGGCTGGAAGAGTTCCGGGAGACGGTGCTCTCGTGCGAGATCGACGCGGCGGAGATTGAGGTCGCTTACCTGAGAGGCGTCGCGGAAGCCTCACTGCGCGAGCGACGAAGCGCTGCGGGCCTCGAGGGATTCGACGCTGCCCTGCGTGACGGGGAGATCGAGGACCTCGCTAGCGCCGCGCACGCATCGCGGCGCGAGCAAACCGTTGCACTCCCCGCGAGCCTCTTGAAACGCCGACCCTACAAGGCCAATCAGCTGAGCGGAAAGGCCGGGGAGCTCAGGCGCCGCCTCGACGCCAAGCGACGTGGGATGAGCTTCCGCCAGCTGATCGAGAGCTACGGAGAGGAGATCCTTCAGGCCACCCCATGCTTTTTCGTCAGCCCCGCGTCGCTCGCACAATACGTGCCACCGGGCGCGGTCACATTCGATCTGGTCGTGTTTGACGAGGCATCCCAGGTCGCAGTTCCGCAAGCGATCGGCGCGCTCGGGCGCGGGCGCGCGTCGGTCATCGTCGGTGACGCACAGCAGATGCCGCCTACCTCGGTCGCGAAGACCAAGCTCGTGGAAGAGCCAGAGAGTCCGGAAGAGGAGGACGGCGCGGTCCTCGAGGATCTCGAAAGCATCCTGACGGAGTGCGTGGAGTCGGGCCTGCCGCGCCGCATGCTCTCGTGGCACTACCGCAGCCGCGACGAGTCGCTGATCGCCTTCTCCAACGCGTTCTACTACGAAGGCCGCCTCGCAAGCTTACCCTCACCGGGCAGCGATCCAACAACCGGGGTCGAGATGCGCCGCTTACAAGGACACTTCAACCGTGAGGATGAGAAAAACGGGTTCCGCACGAACCGCGTGGAGGCGGAGGCGATCGTGGCCGAGATCCAGCGGCGTCTTGCCGACCCCGAGCTCTCAGAGCAGTCGATCGGGGTCGTCACTTTCAATGCTCAGCAGCGAGACCTCGTGCTCAACCTGCTCGAGGAAAGCAACGATCCGCTCGTAGCTCGGCAACTGCGAGAGGACGCGCACGAGGGGATCTTCGTAAAGAACCTCGAGAACGTCCAGGGAGACGAGCGCGACGTGATTCTCTTCTCGGTCGCGTTCTCAAAACGCGACGACGCAAGCCCTCTGCCGATGAACTTCGGGCCCTTGGGGACTGCCGGTGGCGAGAAGCGCCTGAACGTCGCAATCACGCGCGCCCGGCAGAAGGTGCTCGTACTCGTCTCGTTCGATCCGAGTGACATCGACTTATCGCGAACCAGCTCACGAGGGATCGCTCACCTGCGCTCGTACCTCGAGATGGCAGCGCACGGGCCGAGCGGCCTGCCCGAGGCGCCCGGTCGCGCTGTCATCGGCACCGACCATGTTCGCGAGCGCATCGCGGCGGCGCTCAGCGAGCGTGGCTACGAGGTCGCCAGCGACTACGGGCTTTCGGATTTCTCGCTGGACATCGTGGTGCGTGAGCCTGGCAGTGAGCGCTGGCAGGTTGCGATTATGCTTGATGGACCCCGCTGGTCAGCGCGCGCTGCCGTCACTGACCGTGAACTGACGCCGCTGCTGCTCGAGCGCCCGATGCGGTGGGGAGCGCTGGTGCGGCTGTGGCTGCCAGAGTGGCTGGACGATCCGGAGATGGCGTTGCGGCGCGTCGAGGACGCGCTCAGTCGAGCACACGATCGAGAACACCGCGATCAGATCGAAAAGGCCGAGTGGGCCGCCGGCCGCGAGCAGGCGATCGCGCACGCAATCATCACCCACGACGAGGGCCCGGACGCCGCGGCCGCGCGCGGGGAGCCCGAGCACGACGAGGCTCGACGGCAGAGGATCGAGGTGGAGACGTTCACGTTCGCCGAGGACGCCAGCCAGGGCGAGGAGCGACGCGAACCGGAGGAGGAGCTTATGCTTGCAAGCTCGCCGAGCAGCGGCGAATCGCCAGCATATAGCGCCTACGCGCCGCCGACGCGGGACATAGAGGCGCGCGGTGCGCCGTACATCGAGGCAAGCCAGGCTGCGCTCGGAAGTCGCGATGACTTGGGCCGGACGAGCTCGACCACGGTGCGCAGCACGATCGCTGCCGCTATCCGTGAGACGTTGGAGATCGAGGGGCCGATTGAGACCACGCGGCTGGCAAGAAGCATCGGCCGGCGCTTCGGCTTTGACCGGGTCGCAAGCAGGCGAGGCCGGTTCATCCTAGAAAGCGTCCCGCACGAGCTGCTCAGAACGTCTGAGCTCGGAGAGTTCGTGTGGCCAGCAACGCTGAACGCAGGGACCTGGCGGGGGTACCGCAGCACCCCCGAGGGCATCTTCCGGCCACTCACCGACGTCGCGCCCGAGGAGATCGTAAACGCGATGAGCGATCTCGTGGCCGGGCACACGGTCGACGATCAGGAAGAGCTGTTTCGGGCAACCATCGAGGTCTTTGGCCAGCGCCGCCTGACAAGCCAGACGACGGTGCGGCTCGCAGCTTGCCTTGCGCTGGCGGAACGTGAGTCACGGCTAATCACGAGGATGGATGAGCGCTGGAGTGCGGGGGCGTAGGGGCCGTCACATAGTCTGGAGGTGACATCGCTACTAAGGATGTAATGACAGTAGTGTACTTTAGATGACCCTGGCTTGCTACTATGCCTTGATGGGGGATAAGCTGCCCAGTACCAGCGCAGACCAGAATCCGGCCACGAAGACGACAGTCGAAACCGGCGAAAAAATCGTCGCCGGCGAAAAAATCGTCTTTCGCATCGAGTACACCGAGCCAGGTTCGCCCAGGGACCAACGCCTCGCGGACGAACAAACCAAAGCAATCCTCGCCCTCCTCGCCGACGTAGCCGCAAAACGCTCCCGTCGCAGGTCCATAGCGGATTGATCCGCTATGGACCCAATAGCAACCACCAAAAGCCCCGCTCCGCCACAAGCAAGCTAGCCGCATTTGGCTCTACGAGCGGAATCCTCAAGGAGCGCTGGCAGCGTCACGCTCGTCGGACGCCAATCGTCGCAGGTTCATAGCGGGGGCGGGATTCGAACCCGCGACCTTCGGGTTATGAGATCGCCAGGACCCGTCCATGTGGGTCCAATCCGCTTGATTTCGCTGGAGTTTAGCGCCCTTGATTCAGTCCTGATCCGCTCATATTGGAACGACGATTGGAACAACCGCGCTACGGCTGGGCAGGTCGTGACCTACTACCCACGTCAGCCAAGATGCGTCCAGACCAGCCGCGCAGGATCAACACCAGCTCCCGGACGGCGGCGCGGTCCAAGACTTCATCGAATCTGTCCTCGTAGCGCGCAGCAACAGCCCACGGCGTCAGCTCCTCGATCTGCTCGCGACGGTCGGGGAGATCGATCCCGTGATGCTCCAAGAGAGAGGTCAGATAGCCGATGCTATGGGTTCGCTCGAAGTCGATCCCACGGAAGGCGAGCACCGCCTTCAGACGCTTCTCGATGGCCTGCTGAGCATGAAAGCCAAGCACGTCATCGGGTACATCGGGATCGTCCAGAAGCCGGTCGAGAATCGCCTCGTCACCCTCGGCCTTGCGCACCAGCAACGACGCCAGCTCGCGCTCGTCAGGACTCGGCAACTACCCGCCCCTGGCTCATCGCGTCATGGATCATCGTGCCCTTGACCGCCGCCCACTTCCGCGCGTGCTGCTCGCTGACGACCACCACGTCGGCGGGAATCAAGAGCCGGCCGAGAAGCCGTCCCAGGCGCACCATCTCCCCAAAACGGTCGCCGACCTCGTGCTCGATCACCAGGAAGTCGAAGTCGCTTCGATCATCGGCGTCACCGCGAGCGCGCGATCCGAACACGATCACCTTCGCGGGAGCGGCCGTCGCCTCGATCAACGCACGCCCAGCACGCTCGATCGTTTCCGCGTCGGCGACAGCGCTCACGGTGTCGCTCCTGCGCATGGCTCTATCTCGGACATACCTATCGGGACTAAGCCTACCTCGCAGGGGGAGTCATCCTCAAGCCACCACCCGAACCGCCTGCGCGCGAGCCCCAAGCGAGCGTCCCCAGCCACCGCCCGAGCCCAACCCGAACTGTGCGCTGGCGGCATGGCGATCTCACCGCTTGAAGTAGCCACCCAGCGTCGATAGCCCCGCTCCTACACCCTCGGTCGCAGGAAACACGCCATGCACGCCGACGAGCGGACTAACTACGCTTGCGAGGGCCAGCACCACGGCGATCACAAGGAACACGCAGCGCTCAACGAGCGCAAGTTTTTCTGACTTGTGCCTCAGCTTCTTGCTCTTGTACTGCTGCCCGGCCATCGCATTCCTCACCGCACATCACGACCCTCCCTGCCGAGTCTGTGGTGTGCGTCTTGGACGCTATGTGGCGCGGACTTCTCCCTTCGCCTTGTGGCACTTCGCCTGACAGGGCAGGCCATGTACCTGCTCCACCTGGACACTGCCCAATTGGGCTCTGTCGGCGGAGCTATCACTCAAGCGCTTTGGATTCCGGGGCAGCTCCGCGTGAATAACCGAGCGCTCACCGACCGCTGTCCTTGAGCTACGCGGCATTGTACGGACCCCCGGACTGAACTTCAAGTGAAGGGGTCCCTGTAGGTGGTCCAGAACTTATGCGTGGTCTGGTTGGTGTTGGTTGTTCTCTTTCGTTGCGTACTCGGTGGGTGTGAGTCCGCCGAGGGCTGAGTGTGGCCGGTAGGTGTTGTACTGGATGCGCCAGTCCTCGATGATGACTCTGGCCTCGGTGAGGCAGGCGAACTCTTCGATGTTGAGCAGCTCGTCGCGGAGGCGGCCGTTGAAGGACTCCACGAATGGGTTCTCCCATGGGCTGCCGGGCTCGATGTACGCGGTCTGAGTGCCCGCCAGGCGGCAGTAGTCCCGCAGCGTCCACGCGATCATCTCCGGGCCGTTATCAGCCCGGAGATACTTTGGGGTACCTCGCTGGGTGACGAGTTGCTCGATGATGGTGATGACGTTCTCGGCGGTGCAGGTCCGGTCGACTCTGATCGCGAGTGCCTCGCGGGTGTACTCATCGACAATGTTGCAGAGCTTGATGCGGCGGCGGTCGGACGTCTCATCGAACTGGAAGTCCACAGCCCACACCTCGTTCGCTCTGGTCGCTCTCAAACGCGCTGCTCGCCCGTTACTGAGACGGCGGCGCTTGCGGGCCCTCACAGGCCGTCGCAGGCCCTCCTGGCGCCAGATTCGCCTGGTGGGCGCGGCGGGGCGGATGCCAGCTGACGTTGCAACACCAACGCGGTTTTGGAGGTTGCGATGCGGGACAGACGACGGCGAGCGGGCGGGGTTCAGGCGGAGAAGCAGCAGCGGTATGTGCAGCTGATCGCGCAGGGCGTGAACAACAGCGAGGCGTGTCGGCTGGTTGGGATCGACCGCAAGACGGGCAACCGGTGGCGATACGGCCGGCGGGTCCGGAATTCCGCCGGGGCGCTTGTCATCTATCCGCCGGTGAAAATCACCGAATCAAGGCCGCGGAGTCCGCGGTATCTCTCAGAGCAGGAACGGATCCGGATCGCTGACCTGCTGGCGGCAGGCACAACGGTACGCGGGGTCGCCGTGGAGCTCGGCCGTGCGCCGTCGACGATCAGCCGTGAGATCGCTCGCAACAGCGACCCGGACGGGCGCTACCGGCCGCATCACGCTGAGCAGGCCGCGAGGCTGCGGGCTGCCAGGCCGCGTACGCGGCGGATCGCCGGCGACGGCGTGCTGGCCGATACGGTCCAACGGCTGTTGGCGAAGCGCTGGAGCCCCGAGCAGGTCGCGCATGAGCTTCGCGTGCTGTTCGAAGGCCAGCCGTTGCGCTGGCTGTGCAAGGAGTCGATCTACCAGGCGATCTACGACGCTGCGGTGGCTATCACCCGGCCGGCGCGTCGGCGGCGCCGCAGGCGACGTCTACAAGGGCTGCAGCGGCGCGGCAGGCTGACCGCGATGCGGATGATCGACG
Organism: uncultured Solirubrobacterales bacterium; assembly: GCA_963706545.1. Taxonomy (GTDB): domain Bacteria; phylum Actinomycetota; class Thermoleophilia; order Solirubrobacterales; family Solirubrobacteraceae; genus Palsa-744. The sequence goes on along the minus strand of OY970161.1, from coordinate 2,040,129 downwards.
AGCGGCCAGCCGTGGCGGAGGACCGTGTCCAACCTGGGCATTGGGAGGGCGATCTGATCATGGGCGCCGGGAACCGCTCGGCGATCGGAACGCTCGTGGAGCGCACCACGCGGTTTCTGATCCTGCTGCCATTCCCGGATGGGATCGCGACGACCGACGGGGTCCGTGATGCGATCACGCAGGCGTTGGAGAGCCTGCCTGCCGGGCTGAGACGGACGTTGACCTGGGATCAAGGCAAGGAGCTGGCGATGCACCAGCAGATCACCTCCGCGATCGGCACCGGCGTGTTCTTCTGCGACGCACACTCACCGTGGCAGCGCGGCAGCAACGAGAACATGAACGGGTTGCTGCGCGACTACTTCCCCAAGGGCACCGATCTCGCCATGCACGGCGTCGAGGAGCTCGCACGGATCGCCACCGAGGTCAACCAGCGGCCGCGCAGGACCCTCGGCTGGCGCCGGCCCGCTGACCTGTTCACCACCGAGCTCGCAGTCGGCTGACAAGGCCACGCCCGGCAAAGGAGCGAGCCGAGAAGATCGACGGACTCGTCGCCCCGAGTGCTACGCGGAGGCGGCACCGGCCTTGGCCGGGGGTGCGGTCGAAGCGGTTAAAGCGTCCATCGCCACTCAGGCCTCGTCCTACGGACTCGGCCTTCGCGACGACGGACGCTTTGCACAGTCCACTGACCAGCGTCGGTCTCTCCGCCAGCGTCGCGGCCCCTCCGATGGTCTGGCCCCTAGCATCCCGTCTTCCATCCGTTGCGACGTTGGCTGGAATTCCCACCGCCGCGCCGGGGCCAGCGCAAACCGCCGCGCCCATTTCGCCGCCAAGCTGCCTATGGCCTCGAGCGTACCGGCGCCCCGCACAAGGAGCGCTGGGCCGATGAGGCGCATAGGCTCCTCGGCAGCACCCTCGACCTTGAGCGGGAGTCGATCACTTACGAGCGCGAGTAGCTTGTCGATCGTCTCAATGGCTCCCGGTACGGTCAAGAAGCCCGAGCGGTCAGCCTCGCCGATGTTTGCACCTGCGTTCACACCCAGACCTCTGATGCCTCGCTAGACATCAAGCCGGACAGCGAAAAGGCCCGGTAAACCGGGCCTTTTCTTGAGTAGCGGGGGCGGGATTCGAACCCGCGACCTTCGGGTTATGAGCCGGGATCAGAGCGTCGCGCTTTGCGGTTCTCTGGCGTTTGCCCCGCTAGTCCGCCATTTTCGCGGATGCGGCGACTGCCGCGCTTGCGGCGTTTTTCCGGACCTTGGCCTGGTTTTTCCTTGACCCGGAGCGGCTCGAGGGGCCGCCCGAGATCCTCGTCGAGCAGGTGGACGTAGGTGTCGAGCGTGAAGCTTGGGGAGTGGTGTCCGAGCCAGCGCTGGACCTGGAGGATGTTGCGCCCTTCGGCGAAGAGTCGCGACGCGACGGTATGGCGGAAGGTGTGGAAGCCGGCCCACTCGACGGCGGCCTCCTCGCACGCCGGCGCCAGCACCCGGTTCGCGAGGTTGCTGGGGTCAAGCGGCGCCCCGGTCGTAGAGGCGAACACCCAGTCGTTCCGGGAGCGCCCAGCAATGTGGGCCCTGAGCCGGTCGGCCACCTTGACCGGAACCGGCAGGTCGCGCTTGGCGTAGCGAGACTTCAACGCACCCACGACCAACCCCGTCCCACGTCGACGGCGGATGCGGCGGCGGATCCTTACGGACGGTTCCTCGCCATTGAGACTCAGATCATGGACCTTGAACGCGATCAGCTCCGAACGGCGGACCCCGGTCGCCGCGAGCAGTTCGAACATCAGCCGGTGCTTTGGGTTGATGAGCGAGACGACGAGCTCCATGCTCTCGACGATCTCGATCTCGCCGTCTGCGTCCTCGAGCTCGAGGCGAGGGAACGGGCGTGGATCCTCCTCCTCGTCCTCCTCGATCCTCGGCCGGTGAGGCAGCACGGCATCGTCACACGGGTTGTGCTCGATCAGCCCCTCGCGCCGAGCCGTCGCTAGGCATGAGGACACAGGCTGCAGCGCGTTCTTCACGGACTTATCCGAGAGCGTGCCGCCCCGCTGGCTCGGCTGCTTGACCAGCCAGCCGATGAACTCGGAGACCAGGCGTGGTCCCACGTGACCGACGCGCAGGTCGGCAGCGAAGAACTTCAGCGCGTAGCGCTTCAGCAGGCGGCGATCTTCGTCGCGCGTTTCCTCCCGATAGCCCCGTCGGCCGGTGCCCTGATAGCGCTCGACCCACTCCAACGCGTAAGCGTGGAAGAACGTGTCAACCTGCTCGCGCGCAGCAAGTTCGCGCTCGCAGTCGGGGCATCCATCGCGAGGCTCGTCTCGGTGCAGCCCGGCAGCATGCCCCCTCGTCAGCTTCGCCTCACGCTCCATGGCCGCCTTACCCTCGCGGGCTTCCACGAGACGGAGAAACGTGCGCGTCTTCCCGCGATAGACGATCACGTAGGGGCACGCACAACGACCGACTCGATCGCAGTCCTTCGCATGCCGCCGATAGATGCCCCGCGTTTCCGTCTTGACGAGCTTGGCCGCCATCATGCAGCTCCTGACCTATCGCGCGCACCCCGGAAACGCAGCGCCGCCCGAGCCCGACATGCGCAGTGCTCCAACAGGACCCGGGGCATTAGAGCACCGCCTCACCACATCTCTATTGACATATCCATGGTAACCCAGGCAGCCGGCCCACGGCCATGGCCACGCACCTCCCGCACCATACGATCGCGTTCATCCGCAAGTGGTTACGGTTGCGGCATGTACTTCGTGTCTGGAGATCGGGCGCGTCTGGACGCTGTCCGTGGCGCACAGGCGAGACTGACCCATCCCGACGAGCGCTTCATGCTCGATGCGCCCACGCCCGACTATGTCCCCCACCGCTCGGTTACCGCAGGCCCCAACGTCAACTCGGTGCTCAGCGGCATCACCGACTATGGCAAGCGCCGCTGGCCCCTGTTCTTCAAGCCTCTGAACGGCGTCAGCCTTTCCACTGCACACGCCTACCAGCAGGACAGCCTCGTCGACATCGGTATCCACGAGATAGCCGCCTGGTGGCTGGCACGCGAGCTGGGGTCGCCGTGGAGCGAGCTCGTGGCGCCCGCGGTCTGGTGGGACCCACCTGGCGCTATGGACATTCGTGCCAGTGGGCCCGTGGTGTTGGGCATGGTCGGCTCGGCTTCGCTGCCACAGCCAGGCGTCGGCTTCGAGCAGCTCATCGCCGACGCGGCATTCTTCGACGCGCTAATCGGCGCTCAGGACCGGCACGACGAGAACCTTCGTGCCGCGCTACCTGCTTCGCTGGGGCTGATCGACCACGGCTACACCTTCGCGCGTCCCGGCGATCTCCACAACGGCTACGAGACCGCCGGATTCTTTCAGCGGTTGCGCTACGGCCAGCGTCGCTTCGCGCCGCAGCACGGCCCGGTGCTCGACTACACCGGCCTCGGAGCGCTGTCCCTGAGCCTCGCTCCACACGAGCAGGTGGCCGTTGCGCGCCTCAAGGCCGACCTGACGGGCCTGCTCGGCGTTGCCCAGCTGCTGCCAGCGGATCGGGCAGACGCGCTGCGTGATCGTGTCGAGCGGATGGATCACGCTCAAGCAATTCTGCGAGAGGCCGACTTCTGATGACAGACATAGCTTCTTGAGCTATACTGGTTCTCTTGGAAAGGAGTGCAAGCATGATCCGTCTCAGCATCTTCAGCAACGAGATCAGCCCCAGCGGGGAGCTCGTCGATCGCCTCGCCGCCGCCGTGCAGATAAAAGGGCAGGAGCTCGACGTCACCGAGGGCAGCGCACGGTACGTGCAGGTCGGCCTGCCCGTCTACAGCGAGCGCTACGGCCGTATGATCGACTTCGACACCGACGGCGAGGAGTGGGCTCGCAACCTACCGAGCGCCTACCGCAACGGCGCCGTGAGCGTAACCGCCGAGGAGATCATCGCGCCCGCAGACAAGCAGTTCTCCGTGCGACGCGCGAGACGCGCTCCGGCTCTCACCGACAGGCACGCGCGGCGTCCCGGCTGAGGCCATGCCCCGCACCCGTCGCTCAGCCATCCACGCCCAGGTCATCGGCCAGCGCATCCGCGCCGCTCGCGAAACCGTGGGACTGACACAGCTGGCGCTGGCCGAGCGCATGGAGGTCTCCCAGCCGGTCATAGCGGCGCTGGAGGCTGGCCGCGGCAATCCCACGGTCGGCCAGCTTGCGGCCGTCGCCGAGGCCCTGCAGGTCGGCTTCGACGTCAACTTCCCACTGCTGCCGGCCACGCCGCATCCAGGCGAGCTCGTTGCTCGCTGAGTTCGGTCCGCCGAACTCTACATACCGCCACGCTCGCGCAGAGCGAGTCGACCGCGCGCCCCCGGTAGGAGGTGTTGAGCATGGACCCCTCGGAGGGCAGCTCAGTCACTTGCGCGGCCCGAGAGATCCGGCCGCCGCCGATTTCTTGCAGCAAAATAAGCCTTCCTGCGTATAATATACTCCTGCGAAATGATGGCAAGGAAGCGATAAATGCAGGAAGGAGCCTTGGCGATCGAGCGGGAGGCGACCCATCGCCTGCCGGAGATCCTTGCTGAGCTGCTTGACGAGCCCGGGCTGCGCTTCGATGCGCCTTCCGCAGCGGATGGCGGGGTCGATCTCGTTGGCCACGACGAGCGCGGCCATCGCTGGGTCTTCCAGGTCACGGTATCGAGCCAGCCCGGCCGCATCGCCGACGTGGCAAGCCGAATGCGCGACCTCCGACGTGACGACACGATCCCGGTCCTCGTGGTGCCATACATGACTCCTGCGGGAGCCCGCGCGGCGGAGGAAGCGGGGCTCAACTGGATCGACCTCTCCGGCAACGCCCACATCCGCAGCGACGACCTCTACGTGCGGGTCGCGGGGCGCCCCAGCCAGTTTCGCTCGCCAGGACGGCCATCGTCTCCGTTCGCACCCAAGAGCGCCCGCGTAACGCGAGTTCTGCTCGAGGACCCCGGCCGGTGGTGGCGCCAGAAGGAGCTCGTGGCGGCCGCCGGCCTCGACGATGGCAGCATCTCGCGCATCGTGCGACGACTTGACGAAGAGCTGCTACTGGAGCGCCGCGAGCGCCAGCTGCGCCCACACGACCCCGGCCGCCTGCTGGACGCCTGGGCGCAGGACTACCGCTTCACCCACCACGACATCCTCACCGGCCACCTCAGCGGCAATGGGATCGAGCTCGCGCGCGACCTCGCACAGCACCTTGGCGCGCTTGACGTCCGCCACGCGTTCACCGGGCTCCCAGCCGCGTGGGCGATCGACCACTTCGCCCGCTTTCGCCTCGCCACGGTCTACGTCGAGGGCGATCCCCGCGACGCCGCCAAGCGCCTGGAGCTGCGCCAGGCCTCCGCGGGTGCCAATGTGCAGCTCGTCGGACCTGACGACCTCGGCGTCTTCATCGGTGAGCACCCCCACGACGGACTCAACTGCGTCTCCCCAGCGCAGGTCTACCTCGACCTGCTGCACCTCCCCGAGCGCGCGCACGAGGCCGCCGAGCACCTACGCCACCACCACCTCCACCATGCTTCCGGCGGATAAGCCCCGACACCACAGCGGCTACCAGCGCGAGGAAACCGCGCTGGTCGAAGCCGCCTGCCTGACGGTGGCCGTGACCCTTGGCGCGCTGATGGACCGGCTGTGCATCGTCGGCGGGCTCGCCCCCCAGCCTGCTCATCGACCGCCAGGCCGACGCCGATCCCGCGGGCGAAGCCGGACACGCCGGTACCAACGACCTCGACATCGGCCTCGCCGTCGCGCTGCTCGACGAGCAGCAGTACAGCGAGATCTCAAGGCGCCTGCGCCAAGAGGGCTTCGAACCCGACGTCAACGACCGCGGCAACCCCACACCCCAGCGTTGGCGGCTCGGCGAGCTCAACGTCACCATCGACTGGACGACCTCCTGCGCGCCTGCCGCGAACGCAGGCTGCCCGCCCGATAGTCCGACATTTCAGGCCGGTGGCTCGCTGTGAAGGGCCTGCCAGGCTCGGTACAAGAGGTGTCTGCCCTTGCTGCGCGAGCCCGCCAAAGGCGCGCTCCGCGAACGCTGCGCGGCCGCAGGGTCCGGGGAGTGTCCAAGCCGCGTGACGCGATTAGTCAGGAGTCGTGGAATACTCCCGCCGACAGGCATCCCTTGAGCATCAGAGTTCGATGAGAGCGGAGAGGCCACACGGCGGGTTGCAACCGGACGAGAGCAACGAGCAAAATGGCACGTCGTAGTAGTTATTGGGTTCAGATGCAGCGTGAGGCTGAGCGTCAACGTCGCGATGCCGAGCGCGCGGCTCGTGCCCGTGAGCGCGAGCGTCTACGACGAGAGCGAGAGGCCGCTCGTCAGCGTGTCTATGACGAAAAGGAGCGCAAGCGGCTCTATCTTGAGGGCCGCACGGCAGAAGTCGATCAGCTCAATCGCGAGCTCGCTTTGTCGGTAGAGCAACTTGAAGGTCTGCTCGGCTCGACCCTCACGCTCAACCACAAGCTCGACTTCGAGTCGCTCAAGGAGAAGCCTGAACCACTTCGGTTCGACCCCAGCAAGCTGGCTCAGCCGCTGACGCCGCCGATCTATGGGCCACCCGCGCCTCTCGGCGTCCTACAGAAGCTCGTGCCAGGCGCGAAGGCCAAGCACGCGCAGGCGGTAGAGGACGCCCAACAGCGTCACGCCGAGGAGAAGGCCCAGTTCGAGCAGGCTGAGCGTGATCGTGAGGCGGCGCTGGCGCAGGCCAAGACCGACCATGACGAGAAGGTGAAGGCTGAGGCTGAGCGCGTGGCCACCCAGCACAACGAGGTCGATATATTCCGCTCGGGCTACGAGGGCAGAGATCCAGATGCGATCGTCACCTATTGCTCCTTGATATTGGCGACCAGCCAGTACCCTGACGCGTTCCCCCAGCAACACAAGGTCGCCTATGTGCCCGAGTCTCAGCAACTGGTCATCGAGATGGATCTGCCGACCTTCGATGTTGTTCCCGAGGCACTCGAGTATCGATACGTCAAGACCAAGGACGAAATCGCAGCAAAGGCGCGGCCGATTGGACAGCGCAAGGTGCTTTATACCCGCGTTGTCTCGCAGGTGACGCTGCGCACGGTGCACGAGATGTTCGAGTCGGACCAGGCCGGACATGTCGAGTCCGTGGTTTTCAACGGTCACGTCAACACAATCGACCCACGCACAGGCAAGCCGGCCCGGCCTTGTTTGATCACGCTACGCACCACACGCGACCTATTCGACAGCCTCGATCTTGCTAGGGTCGAGCCCGAGGCATGTCTCCGGGGCCTTAACGCGTCGGTCTCGAAGAGCCCCGCCGAGTTCGCACCCGTCCGTCCCGTTCTGGAGTTCAACATGGTCAACCCGCGTTTTGTCGAGGAGACCGATGTCCTTTCCTCGATCGACCAGCGCCCCAACCTCATGGAGCTGACCCCCGGCGAGTTTGAGACGCTCATCACCAATCTGTTCGAGAAGATGGGCCTTGAGACGCGACTCACTCAGCCATCGCGAGACGGTGGAGTCAACTGCGTGGCTTACGATCCACGCCCGATCTTCGGCGGCAAGGTCGTAATTCAGGCCAAGCGCTACAAGCACACTGTCGGCGTCAGCGCCGTGCGCGATCTCTTCGGCACCATGCAGAACGAGGGCGCCAGCAAGGGCATACTTGTCACGACCAGCGGCTACGGCAAGGCATCGTTCGAGTTCGCGGAAGGTAAGCCATTGGAGCTGCTCGGCGGGAGCAACCTGCTCTTTCTACTCGAAGAGCATGCGGGCATCGCGGCGAAGATCGAGCCCCCTGACCACTGGATGGACCCAGTCGAGAACGGACCCGCTCGCTAACCGCGTACGCACAGCAAGCGCACTTGCACCCTTACGCATCAGTGAAGAATCACGACGTCCGTGATACCCAGCAGACGTTATTTCTTCGTCTCGCCATGCGTCTTCTGCCGTACGAGATGGACGCTGGCGGTGTGTGTCTGCGAGGGAGCCGGGGAGGACTTCAGGATTGAAAGCGTGGCACCGAGGCGCCCGTGGTCGGCGCTCAGTAGCGCCTTGCCCGCCGCGTTGAGCGTGAGCTTGATGGTCGCGGTCTTGCCCGGCGAGATGGAGAAGGCGGCCGTTCCGATGGTCTCTGTTTTCGCCTTCTTGCCCTTCGTGGACGTACTCTTGCCCGATAGTGTCACCTTGCCGGCGCACGCGCCGATGCCCGTGCAGGTGAGCTTGACCGTCGCCTCGCCGCTGCTCTGATCGGTGATGGTGGACCCATCGAGGGACACGCTGCCCGTACCTAGTGCCGCTTTTTCTTCCTGCTCTTTCTTAGTAGCGGTTTCTTCTTCCTGGCGCTTCTCGGTAGCCGCGACGACCTCTTCTTCTGCGCGCTTCCTCGCGGCACCTGCTTCCGTGACGGCCGCTTCTTCTCCTACCTTCTTGGCGTGTTCTTCAACCAGCTTTTTGATCGCTTCTTCACGCTTGACTTCTCCTTGCCTTTCGTTCGCTTCCTGCCGTTCTTTGGCTTCCTCTTCCTGCTTTTCCTTGACTGCTGCTTCCACCGTTCCGGTGACCGTCTCCGTGCCGCCGCTCTCGTGGTAGGAGATCCGCATCGTCTGCGATATTTGCTTGCAAGCTTCGGCGAATCTGATCGATATTTCCGGACCTCCTTCGGGCCCGTTGGAGAACGAGCCCGACAGCGTCCCCGTCGTGGACACGAACATGTATGTCTGCCCAGAGGTGAGAACCGGACAGGACTCGCCTTTTTTCGGCGGGCGGACTACCACTTCGAACTTGGCGCCTTCCAGTGCGATGGCACCGCGAGAGGTCAACTGTGAATAGCCGTTTCGAGCGCTACCGCCGGCTTCCGAGATCTCGAAGCCGATACGACTGTCAGAGTCGAGCTTTACGCTCGCCGCTTCAATGCCCTTGGCCGGGTAGCCGCCGGTGCCAATGGCGAGTTCGTCAACGTCTGTCGTCAGCTGCCCCACCGCTCCGGTGCCGACCAAGAAAACATGGCTCAGGTTGACCGTCTGCCCGTTCGTGGCATTGAGTTCACCGTTGTCGAGATCTATGACACCGTTGAAGATCCCGGCTTGATTGGTGTTCGCACCATTGACCGCAAGCGGTCCGACCTCCATGTTGCTCGCGAGAATAAATGCAGGTCCTTTGCTCAGTTCAACGCCCAGTGCCTGGCCGGAGCCCGTCACGCCCTGTCCCACGGCCAGTCCATTTTCCTCGACTTCACCACCGCGACTGGTGATGCTCCATCTCTGTGGCGCGGTGAGCTGTAGTGGCATTTCCAGGAACGCACCCGCAGAGCCACTGTTGCCGGGCGTGGCTGTGAGCCCACCGCTTCCCAGCATAACCCCTTCGCCAGCCAGCAGGTAGTTGTCCGCATCGTCGAGCTTGATAGATTCGACGCTCAGGCCGCTGATGTTGTTCAGGGCCTGGTAACAGGTATCCGTTGGCGGTTCGGACGTGCACGCGTCGTTGCTCAGATGGGGGAATATCAACGTTCCGATTGCTTCATCGATCACCGGCGCTGCTCCGCCCCGCCAATTCGTCCCATGCGACCAGTCGAAGGAGCTTTCGGAGAGCGCTTCCGAGTGCCCGGACCAGATGAAGGCCGGAACGAGCGCCGCTGACCCGGACGCCAGTTCAGCCGTGCGTAGGGGCGGCCCGTAGGTGCTGTCGCCGCCGACGATCAGCACATTACCGTCGGGGAGCGAGACGGCCGCTGAGGTGGAGCGTTCTCCGTCGATTTCCGCAGCCAGCTTCTCAAACGTCATCGTTGTCGGGTCGAAGACTTCGGCGGTCTGTCCCGCGTGGTCCCTTTCCGCGCTGCCGCCGACGATCAGCACCTTGCCGTCGGGCAGCGACGCGGCGGTCGCCGCTTCACGCGGTTCGGCCATTTCGGCACCGAGCGATTCGAAGCCTTCGGTCTGCGGATTAAAGACTTCGGCGCTGCTGAGAGGTTCGCTGGTAACGCCGGACTGAGAGTTGACCCCACCGGCGATCAGTAGCTTACCGTCGGGCAGCACAGCCGCTACGGGAAAAAAGCGCGGCTCAGTCATCACAGCAGGAAGTCCTTCGAACGTTTTGGTCGTCGGATTGTAGAGTTCGGCGGTATCCACCGTTCCGCTCGGTTTGTATCCCCCGGCGATCAGCACCTTGCCATCGGGAAGCGCCATAGCCACCGCGCCCTCGCGTTCTTCGACCGTCTCAGCGGAGAGCTTTTCGAAAGTCCGCGTCGTCGGATCGAACAGTTCGGCCGTCCTCACGAATGGCCATGTGTTCTCACCGCCGGAGATCAGCAGATCGCCATCGGGCAACGCTGCAACGACCGGCGCGTATCGTGCTTCGGTCATTTCGCCCGCAAGCTTTTCAAAGATTTCGGTCTTCGGATCGAAAACTTCGGCGCTCTTCAGATATTCGCTTCCGCTGTATCCACCGACGATCAGCACATTGCCGTCAGGCAGCGAGGCGGCCACTGGACCAGAGCGCGTTTCGTTCATTTCGGCTGAGAGCCTGGAAAAGAAGGGCGATCCCTCGGCGCCAGATGGCAATGCGAGCGCACATATCATTGCCAACGCGCAACACCCGGCACCCACCCATCTAGTAGACCGCGCCATCCACTCCTCTCTGATCACCCGCAACACTGGGAAGACCATGAGAATCTCCGTCATCCGCGGCGCGTCTTGGGTATCGGCCCAAGCCTCACCGCGACCGCCGCTCCGTCTGCCAGCATCTTGCCGCTCTTTGCGCTTTGGCCGGCGACCACCAGCGTCTTGTGATGCCCGCGCGGCCTCGAGACCTTGCCAAGCTTGCAGTGCGCCTCGCCGAGCGCGCGTCGCGCAGTTGCGAGCGAGTCGCCCTTCAGCGACGGAACCACACACATGGCGGTGGACGCCTGCTTTGTGAGTAGTTCCCGCTCTGCTGCTTCTCGGCCTGCGCGTTCGCCGGCTTCGCGGATTTCGCGTTCCTTCGCGGCGCGGGCGGCGGCTTCCTTGACCGGGCGTTCTTCTTCTTCTTTCTTCTTGGCTTCCCGTTCTTCTTCGAGCCTCGGGGCTTCCTTGGCCTCGCGTTCCGCGCCTTCGTTGACCCACGGTTCAAGTTTGCCTTCGTACGGGGCGCCGCCACCGGACCCGTTAGGATCGCCGACCGGTGGCGTACGAAAGTAGCCTTCGTGGCCGTCGCTGCTTTCACCGTCCGCGTTGACGGCGACAGCAAAGAAGTAGTAGTCGCGGTTGGGTTCCAACGTCACACCGACGCTGTTCAGATCAAGGCTCACCGACTGAGCTCCCTGGGTACCCGAGAGACTCTCAAGAGGCAGGCTGGGCCTCACTTCCGCTATCACGTTACAGCTGGCGGGAAAGCAGCCCACACCAAGCCAGAAGCGATAGCTGGTTTTCAGACCACCCGGGTTGATGCTCGCTTCCAGCGTCGCATCGTGTTCACTGACACCAGACACCGACGTGCTTTCGATCATCGGTGCGGATGACGCCACGGCAGAGCCCGAGAAGATCAGCAAGGCCACAGCCACGCCAAGCGCCGCCAGCAACGCAACCCGCCTTCGCGACCCAGCCCCATTCAAGACACCCCTGGCCACCATGAGTTGGACAGCATACAGTGGATTCGTCAGTTGGAATCCATACTGGGGCTGTTGGTCTGTGTGGGTGGCCACGAGCTTGCCGGCATCGACGCGGCGAGCTGCGCCTGGCCAGCGAGGTTGATCCATGGCCGTGCGTCCCAAGGTGCTCGCTGAGGCGATCCCGAACGCTGGACTCAAGACCCTCACGGGAAACCACATCGAAGCGCTGGGCGACCCGCAGTGGCCGTCGATCGCTGGGAGCACATCATCGACGGCCACCCCTACATGGCGCCGTATCAAGCCGATGTGCTGCGCGCCGTCCGGGCGCCCACAGAGCACATGGTGCAGCCCCGCCCAGGCCAGGACTGGTTCTACTTGGAGGACGCGGGCCCCAGCCGGTGGCTCAAGGCCGTAGTAGCCTTTGATGAGGAGTCCAATGGGAGCGTACGAACGGCGTTCCCGAGGAGACGCAAGCCATGAACGTCCAGATCGGCCCATACACCTTCGATCGTGTCCGCTACGACCACGACGCTGATGTGCTCTACCTGGCCAAGGGTGACCCAGCGCGCGCGGTCGACTTCGACGAGACGCCCCACGGTCACGCCGTCAGCTACGACGCAAACGGGGATCTGGTCGGCCTGACGCTCATCGATGTGCGCAGGCTGCTTGACGAGACGCAGGGCGAGGAGTTGCTGCTCGAGCTGCCAGCCAAGGCAAGCCACGCCGAGCTCGAGCTTGCTGTGGCGTAGGTGCCAGCAGCGCTCCAAGCCGAAACGGCCTCACCCGTACCGCCGAGTTGCTCGCGCCGTCGAGCCGAACGCTGATCGTCGACGGCCTATACGGCGCCGCCACCCAGGTCTTGTCAGCCCCTACCCGGCCCCGGCTGCGCTCGGGCTCATCTGCCGTGTGAGGCTCCCAGGCGAGCCACCTGCCCCGCACCGGAGTGGACGGCACCCGAGTGGTGAGCGCGGGGGTCCTCGACGGGCCCATGCGGTTCATGCCGGGCCCGCGAGCAGCCGGATGCTGCGAGGGCGCTGCGCCGCCCACGCGAAGCAACGCATGCAAGAGCTTGACCCGGGAGCGCCATGGTCGCCGTGCCCCGACCCCTGGGGTCGGACCATGCGATCACACCTGACTCCCACCGCATACCAGCTTGACGGCATAGCAGTATTGCATTATCATCGAGGCATGGCGAAGCGCAAGACGACCCTCTACATCGACGACGACGTGATGACCGCCACCAAGGCGACCGCGATGGCGATGCACAGCACCGACAGCGCTTTTGTCGAGGATGCACTCCGGGCGTACCTCAAGACGAGCCGCGCCGAGGCCGCCCGTGTCGACCTTCGCGCGGTTCTGGATCGACTCGCGGCGCAGAACCCCGACGACCTCACCGACGAGGAGGCTATGGAGCTTGCCGTCGAGGAGGTCCGAGCCGTTCGCGCTGAACGGCGGGGCCGCAAGTGAGCAAGCGACCCCGAGCGGTCGTAGATACCAACGTTCTCATCGCCGCCGCCATCAAGCCCACTGGCACATGCCGAGAGCTACTCGACGCAGCGGTTGAGCTCCAGTGGCAGCCCGTCCTCTCACCGCAGCTGCTCAGCGAGCTGGAGACCGTGATGCGACGAGCGAAGTTCAGGTCGAAGCTCACCGAGGAAGCGATCCGGGACTTCATCGCCGGGCTGGTGGACGTCTCCGAGGTCGTGGCCGACCCGCCGTCCACAGCGGTCCATACGCGCGATCCCGACGACGACTACCTCGTGGCTCTGGCGCTCGCAGCACGTGTCGATGTGCTCGTCTCGGGGGACCGGCACCTGACCGACTTCGCCGGCTCCAGCGTTCTTGTGCAGACGCCTCGGGACTTCTTGGCTCGCGTCGGCGAAGCGTAGGTAGCCAGGTGGGCTACGTGCTCAGCGTACGAGTGTGCTCGTTCGGGGCCCGTCAAACACGCATGCTCTCGCCGTGGATCCCGCTCGCGCATCTTTCTGCGGTCAGCGCGAGGGTGTCTTTTCGGCGTGGATCTCAAACTCGGATGCGACTTGGTCGAGTGCCGCGGGTAGGCGCAGCAGCACCTGTCGTGTCGCGATCCGTCTGGCCATCTGCTCGATGGCGATTGAAAGCCACGGGTTCTCTGCCCGATGCTTGGCGGCGAGCTCGACCAGGAGTGTCAGGGACTCTTCATCGGGGTGGGCCTGTATCAGGCTGAGTGCAAATCCGGGCAGCTCCTTGGCATCGTGCGCGAGCGCGGCGTCCGCGAGCCGGGACGCGGCGGCCACGACCTCGGGGGTGTCGGCGGTGCTATGCCAGTGCGGGCGCTCCGGGGACCGGCCGCGCTCGAGCGCGTGGGTGAGGCCGTCGATGATCTGCATTTGAGCTTGGGGGTCGCCATGTGCAGCGAGCCGCGCGATGATTCCCTCGCGCGTGGCTGTCGGTATGCCCGGGGCGAGCAGCGCTCGAGCTTCGTCGATGTGGCCGTCTTCCACGAGCAGCCCTACGGCGTTCATCCACATGGGGGTAGCGCTGCTCAGCTCAGCCAGGCGCGCGAACACCAGGTCAGTGAGACGGGGAGTGCGCCGGTCTCGCCTGGAAATGGCTATGAGCTTGGACAGCGCCGTTGCGTCCTGGGCGGTGGCGATGCGGGAGGCGAGGTGCTGCTCGTATTCGTCGTGGTAGGTGGCGGCCAGCCAGGTGGTCACGCCCTGGTCGGCGAGCTCACGTTCGCGCCATTCGTGTGCGGCGAGGTGCGCGTCCAGCAGCTCAAGCCACCGCGAAGGAATGAGCGCAGGCGTGGTCTGTGCTCCGATCATGAGCATGATCCGTGTCGGCTCGGCGAGCCCCTCGTCCTCTTCGGTCGTGGCGAGGCCCGACTTTGGCCACCAGCGGTTCACGAGCTCACCCAGCATCTCGCGGTGTCGTTGATCGAGCGTGCGCAGCGAGCCATAGGGAGGGCTCAGCTCGGCCGGCTGGAGGGCCATTCCCTTTTCGTCGAGCACCGACGCCAGCCGCTCCAACTCGCGCTCGTGGCCCTTGACGCGCTCTTGCAGATCGGCCTCTTCGCGCAGCGCACGGTCGATTGCGTTGCGGAGATCGGCGTGCTCGTCACCTTGCAGGAGGGCGGGGTCGAAGCGACTGAGGGGCAGCAGCTGGCCAGCCGATCCCCACGGGCCATCGGGTAAGCGGTGAAGACGCACGGCGGCGATCGCGGCGGCGGGGTGGCGCGCGAAGATATCCGCCACCAGGTCGGTCTCGGGCCTCGCCAGCCCGCCGGTCTGAGCACAGGCGGTCATCAGCGCCGAGACGCGCGCTTGCGTCCATGCGTCTGGGTGCGCGGTTTCGATCAGCCGCTGGGTGAGCCAGGGGAGTACTCCGTCGACCTGTGAGGAGCGTGTGATCAGCTCGATCCCGGTGTCGAGATCCAGGCGCTCAAGGAGCCGCTCGGCTATGGGCTGCAGGCCGTTGCGGGTTGAGGCTCGCGCGCCGATCTCAGCTAGAGACTCGACCTCGACGATCTCCACGAGTGCGCTGAGCGCGACCTTCACCAGCCGCCCGTTGGAGGACTCGAGCAGCGTGCGCAGGGCGGCTTCGGCGCTCTTTGCTCGTAGTCGCCCCGCGAGCTGGGCGGCCTGGATCACGATCTGCGGATCGTCTTCTTCCAGGCGCGGCAACAGCCAACCATCGGTGTGGCCGTCAACTGGCAGCTCGCCGAGAGCCACGAGCGCGCGTATGCGCGCCGACATCGGGCCGCTCCCGGCTTCGCGTTCAAGCTCACCGCGACGCTCGAGAATGACCGTTGGCCAGCGCCGGGCGATAGCCGCGATCGTCCGGCGGGACGTGCGCAACCCCGACTCGCCGAAGCCGCTGAAGGCGATGCCGCGCTCGGCGTGCCAGCTCCATAGCGTGTCGAACGCCTCGCGCGCGTCGTCGAGGTCGCCGCGGATCACAGCGGTTCGCGCCCAGCGGGGCGCGTCGACTCCTTGCAGCACCCGACGCACATCACGGCCGGCGTGCTCGAACACGAGATCGAGCGTGAAGTCGAGGTCATCCCGCAGCCGATCGACGCCCGCGACCTCCGCCATCGCTACGTAGCCGAGCACAGCAAGCGGATCGTTCGCGGCCAAGATCGCGTCGGCGCACAACGCCTCCTGCAACGTCTTCAGCGGAAACGCCGCCACGCCCGGAATGTCAGCGAGCAACGTCACCTCGACGAGCCGCTTGCGGGCGTCGCTTGCGCTGAGACCCCCGGGGCCCAGCACCGCGGCGAGCTCGCCGATCTCCGCCGACGCGCGGCCGCGCAGCTCCAGCGCGACCGCCAGCGAGCGCATCCAACCACCGAGGTCATCCGTCTCATGGCCCAGCCGGCGGGCCTCGCGCCGCGTCGCGGCGTACTGCTCATCCACGAGCAGCTCGAGTGGACTGAAGTCCACCTCAACACCGTCGAGCAGTCGGTCCGCGAGCCGCTCGGCGAACAGCGGCACGCCCAGCAGATCGCCGAGACCGTATCCGTCGAGCATCACCTGCTCCACGCGGTCCGGCGGAACGCTGCGCGTCTCCAGATACCTTCGCGCCCAGAGTCGGCTCGGCAGGATGTGAAACGCCGCGAACCCCTCCGCCGAGAGGGTCTCGGCGGCGACGCTCGGGCGTGAGGTCACCACCCAGCAATGCCCCGGCCAGCGCGATACAGCCTTCACGATCGCCTCCGCTGCCTGCTCGCGGAGGTCATCGTCGACCTCGTCGAGGCCATCGAGCAGCAGCATCGCGTCGCTGTCGCGGAGATCCTCAACGGCGATTCGCTCATCGTCCTCGACACGACGCAGGATTCGTGCGATCGAATCCTCCGGTGGAGCCCAGTGGCGCGCGGGAGCGAAGTCGCGCAGGGTGCCCCGCGCGCACGAGCGCTCCCCCACCATCGAAGGGAGGTATTGCAAGAGCGTTGACTTGCCCATCCCGGGTGCGCCGATCACGATCGCCCGGTTCGCCGCCAACGCCTGTTCGGGAGTTGCGACAGCCTCCCCGCCCGACCAGCCGTAGTCGAAGCTCGTGACCCGCTGCTGAAGCCGCTCGTGATCGTCGCCCGCCTCGGAGCGGACCATGATCGGCTGCACCCACGTCGGACGCGCCCTCGACGCCCCGTTGTCCTCGCTCTCCCCGGCGGCACGCGGTGCCAGCGCGACCGCCACGCGCTCGACCACGCTGTGGCTCGCGTCGGGCTCATAGCCCACCACGTTCACAAAGCCGAACCCGGCGAACAGCACCATGTCGTCCTTGCGTGCGCTGATTTCCGCAGCGGGCAGGAGAAGATAGTGCTCGCGCGCGCCGGTGACCTCGGTCGACAGCCACGCCAGGATCGAACGCAGGTGAAGCTCGGCAAGACCGAAGCTGAAACCCAGGTACAGCACGTTGCAGGGCGCCATCGTCGCGCGCAGGAACGTCGTGAACACCGAATTGCTGGTCAGCGCGTTCGTGGTGTGACCGGGCAGCACCAGCGACGCGGGCTCGCTCGGCATTCCGTGCAGATGAATGACCTGCACCTCACCGTCACCCGGGTCATCGCGCATCCGCACGTCGGTCGGCAGCAGTGGCACAGACGTCAGCCCGCGCGACTCGGCCGAGCGCTCGATCCCATCGTCGTAGTTCGTCGTCAGCACCCGCCCTGTGGAGACACCACACAGTGCCGTCAACGCTGGAGTCGGGCGAAGTCTCCAACCCGTGATCACCTCGGCCAGATGCTGCTGTACCGCCAGCCTCCCCAGCACGTTCTCGGCCTCCGTGGTCACCTCTGCCAGGCCGTCAGACCCGCTCAGGCCAACCCCGGTCCTTCGCGCGAGCTCCCGGGCGAGGACCCCGGCGCAAGGTGCGCCCGCCGCAACGGTCATCCCCGATCCTACGAACGGCAGAACGCGGTCGCGCTGGCAAGGAAGCGAGCGAAGAAGCTCCTCGAGGTCCACACGCCTAGCGTAGACCCGGCACGCGCCGCGCCCGACTGGCGCACCGGTAGCGGCCCGCGCTAACCCGGGTCAGATCTCGCGGCCCGCCGGGATCGTCCGGTTGAGCACCGGCTCGATCCGCTCGAGAAAGAACTTGATCACCGGACGACGCTCCAGCAGCGCGAGTAGCTGATCCCGCGGCGTGCTCTGAAACTCATCGATCAGCATGTTCGCGATCGCCTCTACCAGCTCAAGCTTGTCCAGGCGCACGCGGCCGTCGGTCTTGCGCCCGACCAGGATGATCAGGCTGTCCGCGATGCCCGGCTTGCCGTTGCGCGAGGTCCGCTCACGCCGATCGGCATGATCGCTCTCGAGCTCCCCCACCGACAGCTCAAAGCTCACGGGTTCCCTATCCGCAGGTGGGCTCTCAGCGATCTGCTTCGCTAGGGCGATCAGCTCAGCCGTCGTGGTGTTCTCGCCCTCAAGGCTGTCGTGGAAGAGCATTACGTTCGCCTTGTCGATTTCGCCGGCCGCCGCCGCAGTTGAGAGGTAGCGCGCCATCTCCCCCTCGTCATCGACGATCGCGACCGCTCGGCGCGCGTAATCGGAGAAGGAACGCAACAGCGGCCCGACCTGCTTGGCTGACCCAGAGCCGCCGAGGTCGAAGAACGCCAGTTCGTGAGCAGCCCGACCATCAAGCAGCTCTTCGGTGAGACGCTGCACGATGATTTCCTCGCTGGAGCCCTCGCCGATGACTTGTACCCCCGGCGGATACAGCTCGGCGTCCTGCAGCTGCTGCTTGATCTCCTCCCGGCTCCAAGGGGTTGCGGGTCCACGGTCATACAGCTCGCCTCGCTCGAGCTGCCGGCCATCCAACGGCCAAAGGTCCGGCCGCCCCGGCGACTCGCCTAGCTCGGCCAGAAACCCCCAGAGGACCTGGGCTGCATCGAAGTTGTCCTGGGCCCGGCGCACCTCTCCGCGCCAACGCTTATGGAACGCGCGCGGCCGAGCACGACGTAGCATCGTCAACCCATCGTTCGAGTCACGCGCAAGACCGCGTTCCACGAGAAAGTGGTAGAGCGCAACAGCCTGCTCCACCGTGCAGCCAAGCTGGCCAAGCAGGGAGTTCGCGTCCTGGTCGGCCCAGTCGCGTCCCGCAAACACCCACCCACCACCGGGAACCCCGACCACCGACACAGACCCCGTGAACTGGGGTACGTAGCGGTTCTGCAACGCGACCAGCAGCTTGATCACAGGGCTCCAGCTCTCGTGCAACGAGCGCAGCGCCGCCAGCTGGCCCTCAAGCAGGCCACGCAGGCGCTCTAGCTGATCATCTCGCTCACCGCCAGGCAGCAACAGCGTCTCCACGCCGATCTCGACGCTGGTCGCGCGCACAACGTCGTCCAGATACAGCAGTTGCCAAGGGCAGAACAGCGCGGTGACCGTCTCGAAGCCGTGCTGCTCCCACGCATACTCCTTCCACTCGACCGGGCCGTGCTCCTCACGGAAGCGCAGGTTGTCCACTGGTTCTGCCGGCACCTCGAAACCCGACATGTACCCGGCCGAGAAGCCGACCGGGCAAAACGCCCCGCTCAGGTCCAGATACTCCAGTGTCTCCCGTCCGATACCAAGCGGCAACCCGCGCTCCTCAGCGGCTGAACGCAGCGAGCCATCCTCGACCAACTCGCGCTGGCCGAACGCGCCGCCAACGTATAGCTCACGCCAGGACAAGCCCGTCGTCATCTCAGGGGGTCGCTGCATGACCAGCAGGCGCATGCTCACGAGCTTGGCAGGCTCAAGTGACTCGCGTGCAGCGAGGCAGCGCAGCCGATCGGACACGCACGGTCTGGTACCGGCTCGTTCGAAACCGTCGCCGCCAGCCCGCCAAGAGCGAACGGATAAATGCTGACGTTGCGGGGCGCCGAAGACCCAGAGACGAGCGCACACGCCTGGAGCAGGCCGGCCCAGAAGGAGACGAACGAGATGGTCGGGATCGTCTGGGCTGGCAGCGGAACCGGATGGGCACACGCCGCGCAGGGACTGCCCGGCACGTGCGTCGTCAGCTGCGCCAGGTGATTCCCCGTCGCCCCCACCGCAAGCCAGTGAGGGTTCTCCTCCGCCACCCGCCAGCGGGCCTGCACGTCATCGACGCCCACAACAACGCGCTCGGCGAACGGGAGGATCACCTCGCGCGTCTCGTTCGTGAACAGAGCAGGTACGCCCTCGATCTCGACGTCACCGGTCGCGACGCTCGTAAGCTGCTCGATCTTGAGCCGCCCTTCGTCGCAGGCGCGCAGCAGTGCGTAGCGATTCACGTTGGACAGATCGGCCCTCTGCGGCTCGATCACTCGCATGCGTATGTGCAGTCCCGGGATTCTCAGCAGGCAGAAAAGGAGCGCGTGGATGATCGCGCCGCCGCTGATCGTGTCGATGTCGCCGAGCTCTAGCGTGAGGCCGGCGACGAGCTTGGGAAACAACTCTCCCAACGAGATGAGGACCGGCGGGCCGGCCGAGGGACGAGGTGTTCGCGCACGCAGGCCCGTCGCCCTCTCGATCCCAGGCAACGCGGCCTGCAACGCAATCGCGGCGACCGCGGCACCTGCGGCGAACCCTCCGAATGGGAGCTTTCCCGTGCACGGTGCTCCCGCCGTGCCGCGCTCGAGGTGCGCGCCGAAGTCGCTCGCCGTCACGCGCACGGCCGCGTGCAACTCTACGGTGCCGGAGCCGAACAGAAAGGTCTCCTGCACCGCTCCGGCGCTCCCGCGCACGCGCGCGCCTGGGATCAGATCGCTGCCGAGCTCGACGAGCGAGTCGACGAGCCGTGGCAGTCGCAGCGGGGCGGCCAGGTCAATCACCGGGACGTTGAGGCAGCGCAGCTCGATCCCGATCCCGAGCCGTGCGGTGAGCATGAACGCCGTCACGATCGCGCTCTGTCCGGCGCGGCAGCACAGAGACTCCTCATCCGCATTGAACCGCACCGTGCTCGCCAGGAGCGCGTCGGCGATGGCTCGTTCGTCAGCCTCGCCCGCGAACCACTCCTGGTTCAGCAGCAGCGTGGTGCGCTGTAGCGCGTCGTAGTGCGTCTTCATGGCACGACCTGTAGACGCTCATCGACCGGTACGCCGACCCAGCTGCCAGCGACGGGGCGCTCGGCGAGGAACGCCCCGTCGAAGCCGACGTTCCCGAGCGCGAAGTTGGGGATCACGAGCGAGAGGGACCCGGGCGTGTGGACGAGCGCCAGAGCGTCATCGCGCGACGAGTGGTATGCGGCGCCGGGATGGGTGTGCATCTGCACGCGAATGCTTCGCCGCGACGTCGCCAGCTCACGCCACAGTTCGGCTATCGCGCTTGAGTCGAGGTCGTATCCGCCGACCCCCGCCGTGTGGCGGGGGTGGGCCACCCCGTCGATCAGAGCGGGATCCGTCACCGGACCGGTCAGATAGACCACACACTCCGCGCGGCCCGCTCCGCAGCGGCGGAGGTGCTCGAACGCCTGCTCGAGCACCCCGTTTCTCATCCGTGTCATCGGGTTAGCCGCCGCCTGCCGTGCGGGGTCGCAAGTAGAGCTGCGAGCCGGGCTGGACCTGGGAGCCCATACTCGCCTCGTCTTTGATCTCGGTCTGGTTGTCTGGCCCGAACAGGAAGTCCTGTTCGCGGTCATGCCCACGGATGTCGTAGTGGTTGAGCGCATGCACGCGGACCGACTCCGCCGCCTGCTCCGGCTTGTAGTCGAAGCTCGCGTTCATGCCGTTGTAGGTGATCAGCACGGCGTACTTCTGCTTGGTCTCCTGCGGGTCTTGCACCTGAACAGTCATCAGCCCTCCTTTGGACTGGGATAGGGATGGCGCCGACTTCGGCACCTGCCTTGTGAAACGATGTTTCTTCGCTGAACCATAGCAGAGCATCCGCCTCCTCTGAGACAGTGGTGCAGGAATGAAACCCGCCTGCATAGAATGGAGACGCAATGGCTGACAAACCCGACCGCCCGCGAGACCCGGAGGCGATCATCGACCCGGTCGACCTGGGCGACCGCGTGCGCGCCAAGCGCCGCAGCAAGAAACTGACCATCCGCGAGGCGGCGGAGGAGATCGGGGTCTCGGCCCCAACGGTATCGCGGGTCGAGCGAGGCTCCCACCTGCCCGACCGGCGGAACCTTCTGCGCCTCGCGCGCTGGGCAGGCGTCCGGATCGATCCCGTGCTGCACACCGATACGCGGCAGGCGCGCAATGCGCTTGTCCACGACCCGGGCGCTTCAACGACCGAGGCGGTAGAGCTACATCTGCGTGCCGATAAGAACCTCAGCCGCGACGACGCCGAGGCGCTCGCCGAGATGTTCCGGCTCGCCTACGAGGCACTTAGCGGACGGCGCCCACGCACCAAGGGCGACAGCGGGTGAGCTCGTGTCATATAACCGAGGCGACTACCGGGACAAGTGGCGCATCGAGCGGTCGGCCGCGGCCGTTCGGAGGAAGCTGAAGCTCGACCAGCTCGAGACGCTCAGCCCGTGGCACCTCGCGGATGCGATCCCGGCCCACATCTTCTATCCGGAGGACTTCGGAGACGATCATCTCGCCCAAAGGCTGCGCGGGGTGAACTGGGACGGCTTCGCCTTCTGCGTCGACGGCGACCCGACGCTACTGATCCTGCTGAACCCGCACCGCCCCAAGACGCGCCAAACCGCCACCCTAATGGAGGAGCTCTCCCACCACCTGCTGCGCCACAAGCCGTGCGCGATCGCCCCCAACCCGCAGACCGGTTTCCCCGAGCGCTCCTATGACGCCGCCCAAGAGGCCGAAGCCTACGACCTCGGGGCAGCGATCCTGCTTCCGAAGGAGCGCATCCAGCGCGACGTGGGCGAGACGCGCAGCGCCACCGAGATCGCCGCCGCGCACGGCTGCAGCGAGGAGCTCGCCGTCTACCGAATCAAGCGGATGCGACTCTGGCAGCGATACGAGCGCTACGCAGCTTGAGAGTCGAGAGGCACCCGACGCGCCCGCTTTCGCGTGCCGGACGGTTTGCTCCCGTTCGCTGTCCGGGCGCCCGGCGGCTGGATGCGCGCGGTCGCTGACCTTGACCTGTCAGCCCCCTACCCCAGCCCGGCTGGCGCTCGGGCTCATCCGGGCGGGCGCCCACGGCCTGCCCGCACCGGAGTGGACGACGCCCGAGTGTTGAGCGCTGGATCCTCGACGAGCCAATTGCGGCTCTTGCCCGGGCCGGCGAGCGGCCAGATGCTGCAGCGGCGCTGCGCCGCCCATGCGAAGCGATGTCTGCAAGACCTTGACCCAGAGCTTGACCCGGGAACACTTTGGTCACCAAGCCCCGACCCCGAGCAAAGAAAAAACCCGCCGTTTCCAGCGGGTTTATCCTATAGCGGGGGCGGGATTCGAACCCGCGACCTTCGGGTTATGAGCCCGACGAGCTACCAGACTGCTCCACCCCGCGGCGGACCCGCCAGTTTAGCAAAGGACTCCTCCGCTGGCCAGTCGACCGGGCCACCCGAGACCCCTCTCCGCCGCTGGACGTTCACGATCCTGGGGCGCCCACGCCCACGCAACAACTCCACCAGCGCGACCCACCAGGCGGACGCCCTGTGGTCGTTCGTAGCCAGCGCCCCGGATCCCACCAAAGCCCGGCGCCACCTCCGCCGCCCGGCGCAGGGCGCGCGACGCCGCCACCGACACGCACCGCGGGGTCCCCCGGCGATCTCGCCCACTCTGGAGGCGCCACCTCGCGCGGCGAGCTCACGACGACTCCTCGCCCCTTCGGGCCGGCCGCTCTGCGGCCACGGCCCTCCTCCTGCTCCCCGCGGACGGGTGTGTGGATGCCTCTATACCATCCCCGCCCATGCGCGTCGCCGTGGTCGACATCGGCACCAACTCCACCCGCCTGCTCGTCGCCGACGTCACACCCGAGGGGTCCGTGACCGAGCTCGTGCGCCTCTCGCGCGTGACCCGCCTCGGCGCGGGCGTGGACGCGCACGGGGGGCTCTCCCCCGAGGCTGTCGAGCGGACCTGCGCTGTGCTCGCCGACTACCGCGCCCTGATCGACAGCCACGGCTGCGAGGCCAACCTCGCCGTGCTCACCTCCGCCACGCGTGACGCGTCCAACGGGGCCGCGTTCGCGGAGCGCGTGCGCCGCGACTACGGCCTCGACGCCCGCACCCTCTCCGGGGACGAAGAGGCCCAGCTCACGTTCCTCGGCGCGATGTCCGACCGCGAGGACTCCCCGGAGCCCACCGTCGTGATCGACATCGGCGGCGGCTCCACCGAGTTCGTCGTCGGGCGCCACCGCACCGCCGGCTTCCACGCCTCCCTCCAAGCGGGCGTGGTGCGGATGAGCGAACGCCACCTCCACTCAGACCCACCTGCCCCTGCGGAGCTGCAGAGCCTCGCGCTCGACACCCGCACGATCTTCCTCGAGGGCCTTCCCCCCGAGGAGCGCGCTCCTGTGCGGCACGGCATCGCCGTCGCCGGCACCGCCACCTCGGCGGCCGCCATCGACCTCGAGCTCGACCCCTACGACCCCGCGCGCGTGCACCGCTACCCCCTGCTGCTCGCCACCGTCGAACTGCTGCTCGCACGCCTCGCCGACCTGGACGAAGCCGCTCGCCGCCGGGTCGTCGGCCTGCACCCCGACCGCGCCCCCACGATCGTCGCCGGGATGGTTCTGCTGGGGGAGGCGATGCGCGCCTTCGAGCTCGACCGCGTCGAGGTCTCCGAGCACGACATCCTTCGCGGCGGCGCCCTGCGGCTCGCTCGCCAGGGTGCGCCGGTCCCCCCGGCCCCCTGAGCCCCTGAGCTGAGCCCTACCGATGCTCCTCGGAGCGGCCCCCCGCATCCCCTCTGGGAGCGCCCGGAGCACTCCTTGGGGCCGGCCCTTCCGGGCAGCGCCACGCAACCCAGCCCGGCAAACCCAGCCCTCGAAGCCTTCCAAAGAGTGGCTCAGATGGCTGATCTGAAACCTTTTTCGATTGGGGTTGCATTGGATTCCGATATCCGATACACTGACGGTGAGGTGGCGTAAGACCTCGTGTCTTATGACTCCTTAGCCGGTCCATAGACCTGGGCGAACCTGCCGCGCAATCGGCATTCCCGCCGCCCGGGTCACCCTACCCCCCGAGGCCTCTGAGGAACGTACCCCTGCCTGTCCCTCGAGGCCTATCTGAGGAAGCCGTCCACTGCCGGGCGGCTTCCTCGCTTTAAGGGGTTCCCCCAGGGCGCGCTGGCCGCAGGGGCGCGCCGGCTGACGTGTTCGGTAGTCGAGGGCGCACGAGGGCGCTCCTCGCGCGGAGGCGAGACGCTCCCCACCCACCCGCCGGCGCGGCGCGGCGCTCACCCCAGGTTCGAGCGGCGCGGGTACGCCACCGTCGGGTCCGTCAGCACGTTCACCAGCGCCGGACGCCCCGCCGCCAGCGCCCGCTCCAGCGCGCCCCGCAGCTGCGCCGGGCGCTCCACCAGCTCGCCGTGGCACCCCAGCGCCTCGGCCACCCTGTCGTAGCGTGTACCCGGGCGCAGGTCGGCCGCCACCGAGTACCCGTAGAGGAACTCCATCGGGTGCTTCTCGAGGCCCCAGATGCCGTTGTTGCCGACCACCCCCACTACGTTCACGCCGTGGCGCGCCAGCGTGTCGAGCTCCATCCCCGCGAAGCCCAGCGCCCCGTCCCCCCACAGCAGCACCACCTGGCGCTCGGGGTGCGCGAGCTTCGCCGCGAGCGCGTACCCCGGCCCCGCGCCCAGACACCCGTAGGGTCCCGGGTCCAGCCAGCACCCCGGCTCGAAGCTGTCCACCACGCGGCCGGCGTAGGAGACGAAGTCGCCCCCGTCGCCGACGACCACCGCGTCGCGCTCCAGCAGCCCCCGGAGCTCGCCGTACACCCGCATCGGGTGCAGCGGGGCGCGCTCGTCCTCGAGCTCCGCCCGCTCGCCCTCGCGCAGCTGCGCCTCCACCGCGCGCAGCTGCGCCACCCAGCCCTCGCTCTGCAGCGCCCCACCGCCCGCGGCCGCGCGCAGATCGATGAGCGTCTCGCTCAGCGACCCGTACAGCTCCACCGCGACCTCCCGCGGGTGCCGGCGTGCTGGCTCCGCCACGTCGGCCACCACGATCTCCGTCTGCTCCCCGAACGCCCCCCCGAAGCCCAGCCGGAAGTCCATCGGCACCCCGACCACCAGCGCCACGTCCGCCTCGCGCAGCGCGCGGCTTCGCGCGCGCGAGAGACACAGCTCGTGGTCCGCCGCCACGCACCCGCGTGCGAGGCCGTTGAGGAAGACCGGGATCCGCAAGGCCTCCACGAGCTCTTGCAGCGCCACCTCGCCGTGGCCCCAGTAGAGGTCCGTGCCCGCCATCACCACCGGGCGCCGCGCGCCGCGCAGCAGCCGCCCCGCCGCCTCGACGGCCTCCCCCGGCGCTCCCTTCGAACCCGCGGCACCCCCCCACTCGCCGCCGCGCGCCCCCTCCTCGAGGTCCTCCGCCTCCTGAAACACGTAGTCCAGCGGCAGGTCCACGAACGCCGGCCCCCCGTGCGGCGCGAGCGCCGCCGCGAACGCCTCCTCGACGAGCTCCGGGATCTCCGCGGCGCTCTGCGCCGTCACTGCGAGCTTGCTCAGCGGCCGCACGAACGGCACGTGGTCGATCTCCTGCAGCGAACCCTGGCCCCACCGCCCCGCCGGGGCGCGCCCCCCGAGCACCACCACCGGGGAGTGGTTCGCCTGCGCGCTCGCCACCGCGCTCATCCCGTTGGTCACCCCCGGGCCCGCCGTCAGCGCGCACACCCCCACCTCGCGCGTCACCTTCGCCCAGCCCTCCGCCGCGAACGCCGCGGTCTGCTCGTGGCGCACGTCCACGATCTCGATCCCCTCCGCGCGGCACCCGTCGTAGATCGAGAACAGGTGGCCCCCCGAAAGCGTGAACAGGCGGCTCACCCCGTGCGCCTTCAGGCGCCGCGCCACCAGACGGCCCCCGTGGAACGTCGCCCGCTGCTGGGGTGTCTGCGTGCTCTCTGCGGCCATCGCGTGCCCGCGACTCTACCCGCTGGGGTCGCGCACCGCGAGGGGCCTGCGGCCGGCCTCATGCCCGGGGTGGGAATCGAACCCACAAACCCTTGCGGGGCACCGATTTTAAGTCGGGTCTGCGGCTTGCCTGGGTTTGCACGGGGTCGGCGAAGCTCCAGCTACAGAGCCATTCCCAGGGCTACGGCGGTCCCGTCGTCTGCCTGGGTCTGCGTGGCTTGTGTTGCCCTCGGCGTTGCCCACCCGGCAGCGTCGAGGAAGTCCGCGTCCCCGAGCCCATCATCGATCAGGTGGACATAGGTCCGCAGCGTGAAACCCGGGTCTGAGTGCCCGAGCCACATCTGCACCTGCTTGGGGTTCTTGCCGCTGGCGAACAGGATCGACGCGCACGTATGGCGGAAGGTGTGGAAGCCGACCCACGGGACGCCCGCGGCCTCCGCGGTGGGCTTCAGGACGTTCCTCCAGCACCAGTGATGCCCCAAGCGGCAACCATCCGGTCCCGTGAAGACCAGCTCGTCGGGCCTGCCGCGCCGCGTCCAGAGCTGTTGCGTGACCTTCTTGGACAGCGGGATGTCCCGCTTGCCGTTGATCGACTTCGGAGGCCCTACAACGCCCTTGGAGAACTGCCGGCGGACCCGTAGCCGCTGCGCGCCGAAGTCGATGTCCTTCCAACGCAGCTCGATCGCTTCGCCGACCCGTACCCCGGTCATGGCGAGCAGCCGGAAAAGCAGCTCCCACTCGGGCGGGCACGCCTGTAGAAACCGCTCCAGCTCGTCGGAGTCGAGCGCCCTGCGCTGCTCGCCGGCGTCCGGTTCGATGTCCGCCGTGCCGGGCCTGGCGATCCGCACCCCCACGGCCGGGTTGTGGCGGATCAGGCCATCCTCCGCAGCGGTCGCCAGCAGCACCTTGACCGCGGCGATGTGCCCGCGCACGGTGCCCACGGCCACCCTGCGGCCCCGCGCCTTCTCATCGAACAGCCACACCACGAACTCGCGGATATCGCGCGGCTCTATCTCCGCGATCGTCCCTCCGCGCCTGGCGAAGAACGGGATCGCGCGCTCCTCGATCGAGAAGCGATAGCCCGCCCGGGTGGACTCCCTGAAGCCCCGCGAGGTCCGCCCCGTGTAGGAGCCGATCCACTCCCTCGCGTACTCCTCGAAGGTCAGCACGGCCGTCTCGCGGTGCTCCCCGCGGCGGATGTCCGCCCGTAGGGTCGCCTTCAGGTCCCGCGCCTCCGCGTAGGTGTAGGCGAAGCGCTTGCGCTGCTGGCCGCGGAAGCGGTACACGACCACATACCGGCCACCACGCTTGAAGACGCCCGGGGTCTTCGTCTTCTCCATCTTCAGCGCTGCCATCACGCATCCCCCCCCTACGCCGCTGCGCGTTCGCGTAGGTGGGTGGTGTGGCGGCGGCAGCCGTCTGAGCAGAATCGCGCGTTGCGGTTGCGATCGGCGGGGATCTCCTGCCCGCAGCCCTCGCACGCGCGTTCCGGCAGCGGCGTCCCGCCGGACATCACGATTGCCGGGAGCGCGCGTTCCGCGCTTGAGGCGTCCCGGCGCTCCCACGCTGAGCGCCACGCCTCGGTAGTGCCCGAGAGCGCGTCGATCCACTCCTCACGCTCCCACTGCACGGCGTTCACCGCTGCCGCGAGCGCCACGGGCCACGCCTCATCGAAGCCCACACCGTCCCGTCGCGCGGTGGCGAGGCGTTCTCTCAAGATCGCGGGTGGAGTCATGTCCGGCCCCCTGGCATCACCACGCGCGCGGGCCTGCGCTCCCTCGGGACGGGGAGACTTTTGAGAAGCTCCCAGAACGAGCCGTCCTCGAACGTGTCGGCGAGGGCGAGCAGCACGAGCAGACCCGGCTCGCACTGCCCCCGCTCGATCACGCCGATCTCGTTGCGGTGCAAGGAGGCGATCTCCGCGAGCCGTTCCTGCGCGAGGCCCCGCCGCTTGCGCAGGCCGCGCACGCTCTCGCCGAGCGCGAGCAGCAGCCGTGCGCGCTCGACCGTGTAGGCGTCACGCGCGGCCATCACGCCTCACCCCTCGGCGTGGTGTCGTGCTCCCTCCCGCAGCAGGCGAGGAACGCCTCGATCTGCTCGACCTTGCGCTGCGCGCGCCCGTGCTGCCCGGCGCCGGCGGGTGTCGCGGGGACCTGCATCAAGTAGCGCTGTAGGCCCAGGTACTCCCCGAGCGCTGACTCCAACGCCCAACGATGCGCGGACACGTTCACCTGCACCGGCGCCGCGGGGACTGTCAGCCCCCAGCCCACGACCTCCAGCAGCGCACGGTAGGCATCGAACGGCTCCAGTAGCTCCGGGTCGATGCCCTCGCTCGGGTGGGCGTGCCCGTCATCCTCGATCTCCCCGGCGGCGCGTGCGAACATTGCGACCACCGCCTCGCGGAGCACGTCCACGAACCGGGCCGGGGCCGTGACGATGAGCCCACCGTGCGCCCGGAACCGTGCGCCCGTCACCCGGAAGTAGCGCCCAAGGGCCTCCCGCACGCTCGCCCCGGTGACGCCGTAGCGTTCGCCGATCTCGCGCAGCGTCAGGCCCTCCACCAGCCGCAAGCGCAGCATCTCGACATGCCGCTCCTGCGGGACGCGATGGTCACACGGCGCCGGCAGCACCCCCAGCCCGCGCGCCTGGCGCCGCTTGGCGTATCTGTAGAACTCGACGGGTTCGGTCTGTGGATCGGGCGCGCTCATATCGAGATCAGCCCCAGCTCGTCGATACGCCTCGCGGCCAGGGACGCCTTGCACTCCCCCTCGCCGAGCACGACCACGCCCACACCCGCCAGGCGCCGCACGGCCTCCTCGACGATCTCGGCGGGCATGTCCTCGATCTCCTGCGTCACCTCCTCCAGCGTCCACCGCTCCGGGTGGTCGTCGCGGAGCACCTGCAACACGATCGCGCGCTCCACTTGCTCGTCGGTCCAGTCCTGCTGCTCACTGGTCATCTTCGGTTCCTCCTTGTGGATGGAGGCCCCGGGAGAACTGCTCTGGCAAGGAAGCCGCGCCGCCCGACTGCTGGTAGCTTGGCTGGCGTGCCGGGAGTTCAGGCTCTCGGTGCCACGGCGCCCGGCGGTCCTACCCGCGCGGGCGCCAACTTGTATGTTCGGTGCGTTGAGCCTAGCGCAACTTAGCCTATCTGTAAAGGTCGGATGAACCCGAGCCGAGGTCAACCAGACGATGACGCCTACGTGATCCTTGGTCGAGCGCTGCGAGAGCTGCGCGACCGGGCCGAACTCACGCAGGAGGCGTTGGCGAGCCGTGTTGATATCGGCGCCACCTACGTCTCGCAGGTCGAGAACGGCCACCGCGGCATCCGCTGGCACACCCTCCTGCGCTTTCTGCGTGCGCTCGACGCCGACCTGCGCCAACTCGCCGACGCGATCGACCATGCGGAGGATTGACCGAGTCTGCCGCGGCGTGGCAGCTCGCCGCCCTATCCGGCCGATCATCGACCTCGCCCGGATTCGCGCCAGCGGTCAAGCTCCGAGGCCCTGAAGTAGCTGCGGGCGCCTTCCTTTGTCAGCGGGAGCCCGTTACGTCGCCGCCGGGAGGCCAGCGTGTAGAGCTGACTCGTGCTGATCCCCAAGTGCGCGGCTGCCTGCTCGACGGTGAGCCACGGCTCCGCCTTGGGTTCTGCGCGCTCGGCAAGCAGGACGGCGACGCGCTCGGCGATCTGCTCGACCAGCGCGTCAGGGAGATCGAGGGTGATGCTTACGTCGAACCCCCTGCGGACAGCCCGAGCAGGCCCCCAGTGCTTGCGTTGGAGTCCTGCGACTGCTTGCTGGCGTACCGAGACATCGCCTCACGCGCCGCCTCCAAATCGAAGCGGAGACGCGGCTTCGAGCCCCCTCCGAGCCTCACGGCGCCCAGCTCGTCGGCGTGGGCGTACACGTAGTCACGGGACACGCCTAGCCTGGCGGCGAGTTCTCGCGCGTCCACAAGGCGCGGTGCGCCTCGCTGCGGCGAGAGATCATCCGAGACGCGCAGCAGTTCCACGACGCGCTCGGCGACGTTCTCCATGCCCAGCTCGATCAGGTTGTTCAAGACGAGCACGTTCGCGCGCTGGGCGATCGCCTCGATGGTGGCGGGGTCGAGCTTGACGTGCTCGCTCACCGGCTCGCCTCGGCTGGCCGCGCCTTGCCACTCTGATGCCCGTCGAGCGTCGGCGTCGTCAACGGATCGGCCGTCCCGAACTTCTCGCCGAGGCGCGTGAGTTCGGCGTCCGCGTCGAGCGTGGTCTCTTGGGGGTGCAAAGGTGCAGCGCCCTTAAGGGGGACTGCACCTTGCACCCCGTCTCCCGGCCCGGTGCAAAGGTGCAAACCGTCGGCTTGCACCCCTTGCACCTTCACGTACTCGTCACCCTGGCGGGCGAGCAGCCCGTCGCCTACAAGGCCCTTCAGCGCGTTGCGGACGCTGCCGTCCTTGGGCTTGCGGCCGACCAGTTCGGCGACCGCCGCGAGGCGCAACGGACGGTCATCCATCCCGGCGAGGATTTCGTCGCTGAGCCTCGCTCGGACGGGTTGGGTGATCGGTGGGGCCTGCTCCTCGGGTGGCTCGGCCCGGTCGATCAGGACACGCCCACGGTCAACGTTGAGCCGCAGCCATAGGCGCCCTCCGTCCGGTGCGACGCGCATCTTGACGTTGTGCAGGAACCGCCGCCGTGGGTCCGAGTCGCCGTCCTGGCGGCCAAGGTGCCAGAGGACATCGACGCTATCGCGGATCGAGCTGGCGCCCCTGTAGTCCTTGCCCGCCTTGTTGGAGTGGTGGATCAGGAGTATCGAGGCGTGCGACTCGTGCGCGAGGCGGCGCAGCGGGTCAAGCGCACGAGCGGTCTGGCCGGTGTCGTTCTCGTCCATCCCCGGCGTCATCGAGCGGAACGAGTCGAGGACCAGAAGGTCCGGGGTCCGCTCGCGCACGACGGCCTCGACCTCGGCTATGTCGCGGCGCAGGTCGAGGCGGCTGGCGTCCGCTACCTGTACGCCGGACGCCGGGAGGCCCAGCGTGTGGACGCGCCTATGAATCTCGTGCTCGCCGTTCTCCGCGTCGAGGTAGACGGTGGCGCCCTGCTCGCACGCGATCCCGGCCAGCTCGCCGCCGTGCGCAATCGCAGCGGCGAGCGCCAGCGCGACCAGAGACTTCCCGTCGCCGCCCGGCGCGTAGAGCGCGGTGAGCGCCGCGCGGGGGAGCATCGGCGGCGCGAGCCACGGGACCGCCGGCGGCGCCTCGGCGACCATCGCCGGCACGTCGAGGAAGCGGATCAACGGGCCGCTCACGCCGCTCTCTCCAGAGGGTCGGCGTGCTCGGGCTCACCGTACGCGCGGACGGCCAGCTCCAGCGCTCGCGCAGCGAGGTCGCGGGCCTCCTCGGCCAGCTCCAGCGCTTCTGCGGCCCTGGCGTCGGCGGTTTCGACCCGGGCCTCAGCCGGGTGGCGCTCCAGCGCGTCGCGGATATCGTGCTCGGCGCAGCCGGCGGCGCACCGAAGGTCGATCGAGCCGCCGTGGCGTGGCTCGCGCAACGTGAGCGTCCAGTCGGGCACGCGGCAGAACGGGCAGACCGCGCGCCAAGTGGACAGGTGGCGCTCATCCCCTTTGTAGGGGAGGCCATGCGCTCGCAGCCGTTCGAGCGCATGATCGAGCGGTCGCGCAAACGGGTCGGATCGCCGGTGTCTGCCGCCAGTAGGCGCGCTACGCTGAGTTCTCACCCTCGGCCGTGCCCGCGGTCGTTTGCGTCGAGCCTGGCCCGCCAGCCGGGCTCGACATGTCTTGGCTCCTGCCGCCGGCGATCAACGTCTCGACTGCGGTGCCCCGGTTTCCACAGCCAGGGCGCCGCCGCTCGTTGTCGATCAGCTCATCGGGCGTGCAATCCAGCGCAGCAGCGAGCACGGCAAGCGTCGCTCGCTGGGGACGCACACGACCGACCTCGATCGAATACACCGTCTTGAGCGCCAGACCGGCGCGCGCCGCCAGCTCCTCGCCCGTGAGCCCACGCTCGCGGCGTAATGCCCGCAGGCGGCAGACGCCATCATGCGTCTGCGCGGTAGGCGATCCTGTATGTGTGGCTGCTGGCATCTCTACCAATAAGGAGAGCCCTTTCGACGGGGGTCGCTATATTCAGCCGGCGGGTACGCCAGAGGAGGCGCACGCGCGTCTCTATGGGCTTATCGTTGCCTGGGGCGACGCTCACGGCCTGCCATCAGATGCGGACTACGCCGTCCGACTCGACGTTGCCTATCCGCCGAGCGGTGAGTGCGGGCGTCCTGCTGGGATGTCTGTGGAGCGTCTGCGCCTCGCTGAGACGGCCCGTGCATGGCGTGTCCAGGGATGGGATGAGCGCACGATCGCCTTAGCTGCGGCATGGGGGCCGAAAGACGCCCTCACAAAGACCACTGATGAGCTGCGTTCCAAGCGCTTGAAGCGCTTGGAGGGCGACCTCCGCAAGCTGGAGGCCATCGAGGGAGCACAACGGGCACCAAGACCCCGGCGCGACACAGCCAAGCGCCGGGCCGCAGCGGTTGCGGTGGCTGCCCGCGACAGTGCAGCCGAGGAGATGAGCCGCTGCCTACAGCGCGCTGAGCGCGAGGGCCGCATACTCGATGAAGACCCCGCGTCCCTCAGAGCTTGGGCGCAGCACCTACGTCGGACTGTCGAGGCCCGCAGGGCGCTGGACCTGGCCGGGATTCCGCGCGTGTGTGGGCCGCGCGACGCGGCCGAACGGCGGGAAATGCGCGCCCTCGCCCACCGTGAGGAACGGCGCGCCGCCAGACTGCAACGCGAGTCGGAGACTGAGGGCCTATCAAGCAGTGATCTTGCGGCGATGCCGAGGCGGCAGTACGAGGCGCGGCTGGCCGAATACGACCTTGAACCGCTCATCGAGCCGACGAACTCTCTCGGGTATGACGCGCTCACGGCCTGGGAAGCGCAGCGGGCACGCCAACAGCAGCTTGGCGGCGGCCTGGTGCCGCCTGCGTAGCGCGCCCGTCCTGCTGCGCGGGCGTGGCTTCGGCGGACGCCTGGCGTGGCAGCCCCAGTGAGCATCAAGTGGCGGCAATGTCATCCATGTACCCAACCACCGCCAGGGCCGTGAAGGTGACGACGATGGCCGCTACGGTCAGCGGTACCCTTCCTGGCACGATTGGTCTGGGACGGCCTGCTTTTCGCACTCTTCAGCGAAGCGCTCTTCGGCTTCATTCTGTCGTTCTTTGGCTTCTCGGTGCGGGCGTTCCTGAGCTTCTTCCCGCGCCCTGGCTGCCGTTTCTTCCCTTTCCCGCTTGGCTTGCGCCTCGCGTTCCGCCGCTTCGGCTGCGGTGGCTGCTTCTGCCAGGTGGTTGACCGGACTGAGCGTGACTTCGACCAAAGCACGATCTCCGTCGCATTCGATGACTTCGAGGTGCACGGCTTCGCCGGCTTTACGCGCAGCCATCTCGGCAAGTAGAACGTCGGTGTCCGGGATCGGCGCTCCATCAAGTCCGACGATGAGATCGCCACCCACGTCATAGCCGCCGAGCTTTCCTGTCGCGCCGTGGAGTCCCGCTTCTGCTGCCGGGCCGTGAGGTTCTGTGCGCACAATTAGCGCGCCTTCGGTGGGAAGGCTGCACCCGTACTCCTTCTCGCTCGACGCCTGCGATCCGAGAACGATGGCACCAACGCTCGTTTGGGCGGTCATGTTGTCTACTTCGACGCCCAAGAATCCGGGGCCACTTGTAGATTCCAGAGGTGGTTTGGAGCCTGATTGGGATTCCGCGGGCAGAGGTGAAGTCATCCTGACCGGGCAGCCCGCGCCGATCCGCGAGATTTTCCATAGTCCGTTGGGTTCGCGCCTGAGCACGAAGGCGATGCTGCCGCGGCTCCCAGGCGGCGTGATCCGATAACGCCCCGTCGCAGATGCTTCGAGGGCGCCTTGTTCGGTGATGCCTGGCGCGAAGTCAACGGACTTCGTAGCGAATCCGTCGAGTTCATAGCGCCCTGTGCCGTGAGCGAACTGTTCGCGGTAGACGTTGATAACGGCGCCCTGGCCTCTCGTGGTCACGCAGGAGCCGGTCGCGTTGCTCGTCCGTTCGACTCCGTTGCTGAACAACCCCGCAAAGGCAGTTGCGGTGTGACTGGTGTAGGCGCTCGCGTAGCGGTTCAGCACGTCGAGGATCGCCTGTCGTTGGCTTTGGGTGTCCGCACGTGCGCCTGACTGTGACGGAGTGGCCGCCGTCGGCTTCGTCGTGCCGGAACATCCCGCGAGTGCAACTGCGGCGATTCCCAACGCGATTACCCACGGCGACCGCTTCGGTGCCATCTGTGGACCCGTTCTCGTTTGTGGATGGCACGGGCAATGCGCCTCGGATGCCCAGCCTTGTCCCTGATGGCGCAACACGGTTGGGCTGTAGACCCTAACACGGTCAGCCCGCAGATGCAGCCTTGTGTCAGCAACCGACCCACTGCTCGCCGGGGCTCGGCGAAGCGGCTTCGGCCTTTTTAAGAGGTGCATAGCGTGCATAGCTCCGTGTCGCGGTCGTGCTCAAGGTCGGCTTCGCCCTTCTCGATCCACCGGAAGCCGAAGGACGAGAGCACGCCGAAAAACAAGAAAGCCGCAAACGCGAAGAACGCGAAAACGACGAAAGCGGGTAGGCACAGCGCGCGGTCATGCCCGTGGAATCGCAGCCGCCAGCACCTCACGCGCCTGCGGCGGCAGTTCCCTGAGCCCGGCCCGTAGCTCAGCGAGCACCTCTTGTCTCGCCTGCTCGCGGATAGCCTGGGCCTTCAGCGCCGTCAAGTAGTCCCCGTACACCTCCGGCTTGCGGCACTTCAGGAAGAAGATCGTCGCGGTGATGTTCTCGCCCGAGCGCGCCCTTTCGTAGAGGGTGCTCTCGACCTCTTCGATGCATCCCTCCACAACATCCCGCACGGCCTCATCAAACGCAACGTTCCGGGCGCGCTCGTCATACACCGTCCGTCTGCCGACTCCGCACGCTTTCGCCGCCTCCGAGATCGACCCCCGACGCTCAAGCTCGCGCAAAAAGCCCTCCGTCCACGTCCCTGTCCGTGCGCCCTTTTTAAGGTGTGCGGATGTGCGGGCTCAGCACGACGACCTGCCCGAGAGTTCGACGCCGTATCACCTCGACGCATCCGCCCATTGTGGCGATCGACCAAGCGTCTCAGCAGCCTTCGGCGGACAGTCGCTGCGGCGTCTGTCGCCCAATGCTCACGGACTGGCGGTATCTTCGGATCGTGAGGGGTGATTGTCGTAGCCGATGCTGACTTGATGGATCGTGTGGAGGCCGTGATCCGTGAGCACGTGCTCGCCTGCGTGCCAGACACAGCCGGACGCCTTGCAACGATGGACCTTCGCGGCTTATTGTCCGAGTACGGGACTTGGCGCGCGCGGCTCGTATCGCCGACGCCGCGGCGTTGCCACTTCTCGGCCGAACTGGCAGCCGATCCGAAGGCCACGAAACGAAAAGCCGACCTCGATACGTTGATCGCCAAGATTGAGGCTGGCGAAGATATGGGGCCGCATCTGAGCGCTCGCGTCCGGCAGGGACATGACCCAAACGCGCCTTCACTGGCGGCGCGCAAGGACAGAGACCTGCTGTTGGCTGACTGGGGTGTGCATCACCTGCATCTGACGCCCAAACACGGGGATGACCTCGTGTTCGCCGTGTTCCGCCCCGAGGACGCATACCTGATCGGGCTCTACAGCCATCGTGACTGGGCTCGCCGGAGCGTCCTTGAGACCCTGATACGCAACTGGCCCGATGCTGGGCTCGTCATCAAGCTCCCGCTAATGGGTCTGACGAACGACTGGGGCGACCGCGACCGCAAACAGTTGCGCGAGGCTGGTATATCGATACCCGCGATCGAGTACGATGGCGCAGTTTGGTGGGCAGCATCATTGGGTCAGGCGGCAGACGGGACGCCGGGAATAGTTGGCCAGGCCGTCATGGGGCTGACGTGGACGCTGCACGAATGGCGCGAGCACCTTACCGGCCTGCTCGCCGAGGCCGAGCAGGCCGTGAACCGGGAGCTGGGGCGTAGGATCGACGGGGAGTGGGAGCCGGTCATCCACGACAGCACCGTAGGGATCATGCGTGGCGGATGCTTCTGCTCGATCGGCCGACTGCCCTGATCGCATTCATGGGCAGCAGCCTGATTCCGCTGCCCAGCCCCGCCGAATCCCATACACCCCAGGTTATGACTCAGCTCGCGGTATCCGCGCCTCGCGCAGAGCGGCCCGCCGCGTCCTCGCAAACCTCGCCCTCTGGCGCGGATTGAGCACCCGCACGGCGCCATCCTTGACCGTGAGCCGATCGAGAGCCTGACCCTTGCCGTTCACAATCTCGATGGCGATAGACCCCGGCTCGACAGGAGCGCCCATCACGACGGCCGCCCGGGTGCCAGTTCGCCACCGCCCGACAGGCTCGACCAGCTCCACCCCGAACGCGGCCCTCCCTCGATCGAGGAACGACTGCACGGCGACGCCCCATGCGCGCTCCGCCGCTAGGTACTGCGCGAGAAGCCGCTCGAAGGTCCGGCGGTGCATCCCACGCGGCCTCACCGGATAGGGCGCATCGTCCGGCCAGTCGATCCGCTGGCGTAACTTGTTCGCCTTCCGCCCCTTGCGAGCCAAACGAGATGCCTGCGCGGTTATGTAGGCCAGCTCCGCACAGACGCGACACCGAACAAGCCCACGTGTCTCCCGGCCATCCAGCACCGGCGCCCCCTCGCTCCAGTCGCGCTCCATCGCCGCGAGCGCTGCGGTGAACACAGAATTGGCGTCCAGAAGCGAGAGCCGCACAAGGTAGAGGACAGCGCAGCGCCGCCCGCACTCCGGGCATAGCCACCACGGCCGCTCGCCACCGTAGTTGCAAGCCGTGTGGTCCAGCTCTACGTCCTCGAAGGCTGGGCGCCCGATCGAGCAGGAAACCCGAGCGATGTCCTCTTTGATGATGTCAACGCGGACGGTGCCCCCCCATCCCAGCGACCACGTTCCCGTCCGCAGACCTTCGCGGTACAGCGCCCGGATGTCGAGGCTAGGAAAGTGCTCGACGGTTCGTTGCGGTAGCACGGGGGAGCGTTATGGACTGGGTTCGACGGCCGCGGCCTGCGGTCATTCTGCCCAAATCATCAGCGAACTACACGGCTATCATGGCCTACGCCTTGGGTTCGGCGGGGTGCTCGGGCCTTCCATGCTGGCGCCGATCACCCTTGGGCCTGCGCCGCGACGATGGCAGGCTCAGCGGCGAATCGGCAGCCCTGCCACAATCGCCCGGAATCGCCCCCAATCCGCCATTATTCGGGCCGCTGGTCGCAAGATGGCGGAGTGGCGAAACCCTAATGTTCGTGCAAGATTCCGACCCGCAGAGCCGAAGTCCCGCCCCGCGTGTGAAGCGAGCGATCTCCCACTGAGCTACGGAGCTGCTGCGGGCAGGGCGAGCGAGAACTGCTGAAGCCGCTCCATGATCGTCACATCGAAGTGCCGCATGAGGTCGGCTCGCCCCCATAAAGCGTGCTGGCAGCCATCCACGAAGAACGGCGCCATGTCGAAGACCAGATCGGGGAACTCGGGAACGTACGCCGCCGCCGGCGCGGTGGCGCGCCGAAGGGTGACGCTGCCGCTGACCTGCGATCCCTGCACGAAGGCGAGGTCGGCGCCCGAGTAGCCCATGATCGGCGCGTAGCCCGCTGGTAGGACGCTGCTGTCGGCTCCAGAGTCGATAAGGCCGGGGATCACCCTGCCCCGACCATCGAGACCCGTCACGTGCAGGAAGAGATATGGACGAAGCCCGCCGTATCCAAGCTCGCGGTAGGGGACAACCAGCGGGTCAGGCATCTACGGACCGATCTCCGATCGCTCGGGCGCCCTACAGGATGTAGACGCCCTCGGTCCGGTCCGGGACCGGCATGAGCACGTCATCCTCGTGGACCTCGGGCTTGTCGCGCAGCTCCACCGAGTCGAGCGCGCTCGCAACGACCTTGCCGTCACGGATGGCTACCCAGCTCCCGGCGTAGGGGGTCAGGTCCTCGCGGATCACGACGTCCGACTGGCGGGAGACGTTGACGCTCATGGCGTAAGTCTAGGGATGCGGTCCAGCGGTGTCGATGCCTGCGAGGTCCCGCCCACGTGGCGGGTCGGGCAGCGTCCCGGGGCCTCGTGTTGCCCATTCCGTTGCCCACCTGGCCCGGTGCCGGCCATCCCCGGCCAAGCTCTACACGCCGAAACCCGCATGATTGCAGGCGCTTCGAGCCATGCCCGGGGTGGGAATCGAACCCACAAACCCTTGCGGGGCACCGATTTTAAGTCGGCTGCGTATACCTTTTCCGCCACCCGGGCGCTGGGGGGCCTCCTCTGCCACGAACCCCTTGTCAAGTCTATGGGAGCGGTGGGCGGGAGCGCCTCACGGGCCCCGGCGGTGAGCGGCGGGAGCGTCTCGCAGGCCTGCGCCTCGCGGGAGCGCCTCGCGGGCCGTGGGACGGCGGAAGCACCTCACGAGCCTGGGACGGCAGGAGGCGCCTCGCGGGCCCAGCGCGGCCAGCGCACTTTTATCTTCCCTTGGGGATACACGGGTATCACTGGCAAGAGCGCCACCAGCGACTCCCCGGCCGCAACTAAGCGGTTGGTACCGTGTCTTAGGGGTAAGCCGTAACGTAGCGCGAAGGACCACCGTGGAGGTCACCGCACTAAAACCAGGCGTCGCACCCGGCCTGCGAGGGGCCAGCCCGCTGCTGCGCCTACAGCCGGACGAGCGCCTGATCGCGCTGACCCGCCGCGGCCAGCACGCCGCCTTCGAGACACTCTTCTCGCGCTACCACACCCGCCTGCTCTCCTTCTGCCGGCACATGTTGGGCTCGCGCGAGGACGCCGAGGACGTCCTGCAGGAGGTCTTCGCCGCCGCCTTCAACGCGGTGCTCGCCGACGAGCGCCCGATCAACGTGCGGCCGTGGCTGTACCGGATCGCGCGCAACCGCTCGCTCAACCACCTGCGCCGCGCTTCCGCGATCGGGGTGGACTCGATGGACGTGCACTTCGCCGAGCACGGCCTCTCCACCGGCGACCAGGTGCTGCGCCGCGAGAGCTTCCACGAGCTGATCGGCGACGTCCACCAGCTCCCCGAGACCCAGCGCACCGCGCTGCTGCTGCGCGAGATCGACGCGCTCTCCTACGAGCAGATCGCGCTCGCGATGGACACCACCGTGCCCTCGGTGAAGTCTCTGCTCGTACGCGCCCGCATCTCCCTCGCGGAGGCCGCGGAGGCGCGCAAGCTCTCCTGTGACGAGGTTCGCGGCGAGCTCGGCGAAGTCGCGGAGGGGCTCCTCAAGATCAGCCCCCCCGTGCGCCGCCACTTGCGCGACTGCGAACGGTGCCGCACGTTCCGCAAGCTGCTCAAGCAGAACAACCACGCGCTCGCAGCCGTGCTGCCCGTCGGCCCCCTGCTGCTGCTCAAGCGCCTCGTCTTCAGCAAGCTCGGCACCTCCGCCGGCGCAGGACACGCCGCCGGTGCCGGGTCCGCCGGTGCGGGGGTCGGTGCCGCAGGCGGAGCGGGAGGTGGCGCGAGCGCCGCCGGAGCGGGCGCTGCGGGCGGCCTGTTCACTGCTGGCGCGGGCGCCGGTGCCGCGGGCGGGGCGAGCACGGTCGGAGGCTTCGTGACCGCGGGCGCCGGGGCGATCGCCACGAAGGCCGCCGCCACCCTTGCTGCAGCCGCGCTCCTCACCGCGGGCGCCGTCGCGGCGGGTCGCACCGACCACGTCCACCACCGCACCACCAGCGCGGTCGCCTCAGCCGCCGCGGCCGCTCCCGCGGCCCACGCCTACGTGCCGCCGCTGATCGTGCGCTCCACGCCCCAGCCGTCCTCCACGGCCGTCGTCGCCGTCCGCGTACCGCCGCCGGCTCATCGCACTCACCGCCACGTCGCGCGCAAAGTGGCGCTCACCGCCGACCCCGAGGCCGCCCACCCCCACGTCCCGCCCGTCGCCGTCGTGCCCGCCGTCGTGCCGCCCACCTCCAAGCCGCAGCCGGCTGCAGCGGCGCCGGTCGGGGTGGAGGTCACCACCGAGACCACCCAGTTGCCCTCCAGCACCACCTCGACGACACCTGCCGCTGAAACGCCTCCCCCGACCACCACGGGCACGACCAGCACGACCCCCACCACTCCGCCGGCCGAAGAACCCGCCCCTGCAGCCACCACCCCGCCAGCCGAAGAACCCGCCTCGGTGACCACCACCCCGCCGGCGCTCTCCGAAGAAGGCGATCACGGCTCCGTGGTAGGCACCGCCGGGGACGAAGCGAGCCCCGCCGGAAGCGGCGGCCCCCCCGCCCAGCCGTAGCGGGTCGCGAGGCACTTCGAACGAGCGGCGGTCGGGACCGGCGCGCCCAACGGAGGCCACTCAGCGGCTCGCCGGGTGCGCAGAGGCTATTCGAGCGCGAATGTCGAGAGCGGTTCTTCGAGGGCGCCTTTGACACCCACGTCCAGCGGGGAGGTCACCTGCCGGTTGCCCGCGGCGGCCGTGAGCATCGCGATCTGCAACCCCCGGCGCGCCCCCGGCCGTTGGGGGAGCAGCAGGACGTTGCGCCCGTACATCTCCTGCCCCCCCACCACGGTGGTGTAGAAGACGTTGTAGGTGGCGTACGTGGAGACCGCGTCGATCTGCGTGGAGCCCTCCCCGCGCAGCACGAACCCCGTCTGCCCGGGGGGGGGCGCAGCGGCGAGGCGGGGGATGTAACCCGCCGCGTACAACGCCAGCGCCGCGCCGAGCGCCTCCCCGCGGGAGGGGGGCAGCACGAGCGGCCCCACCGCGAAGGAGTCCTCCAGCCGGCCCTCCCGCACGCGCTGCACCTGCGCGTACCACCCCGGGGGCGGGCTCGTGCGAGCGAGCCCCCCGTAGCTGAAGCTGAACGGCACCGGGCCCCCGTGGGAGACGGTGGGGCTCGCGAGCGTCAGCGCCGTGCCCGCCACCGCGGCGAGCACCAGCAGGGCCGCCCCGACCCACCCAGCGCGCACCGCCCGCGAGGAGCGCCGCCAGCGGGGCGCCAGCAGCTCACCGAGAGTCGGGCCGTACTCGCTCTTGAGGGGCAGCGCGGGCATCCGCGCCTGAGCCTACCCGAGGCCGATCGCCTTCAGCCGCCGTTCGAGCGCCTGCGCGGCGAACGCGCGGGTCTCGGAGATGCGCACCCCGAAGAGCTCGAGGTCCTCTTCGGACTCGTCCATCCATTTGGGGCGCAGCACCCCCTCCGCGGCGGGGATGACCTCCGCGAGGGTGCGGCCGATGGCCTCCCGGTAGCGCTCGTCCGCCTGGGCGTGGTCGCGCAGGAAGCGCGCCCCGAAGGCCACGTGGCGGTGCTCGTCACGGGCGACGTTCGTAAAGCCCTCCACGAAGGCGGGCAGCGTGCCGATGCGTTCGTTGTAGGAGATGATGAAGTGCTGGCCGGTGAGCGCGAGCATGCCCTCGATCACCATGTGGTAGATCGTGATGGCCTCGACCAGCGCCTCGGTGTCCTCGGGCTCCTGGGCAAGCCGGTCCACGCGACGGCCCAACAGCTCGTCGAAGAGCTCGCCGAACTCGGGGTTGAGGTGGGCGGAGGTCTCCGCGAGGCGGCCGCCCAGGTCGTCGGCCTGGAGCACCCCGACCTCGGAGTAGAAGCGGTCGAAGAACGCGACGTGGCGGGCCTCGTCGGCGATCTGGGTGCAGAGGAAGACGCGCGCGTCCTCGTCGGCACAGGCGCGCATCATCGGCCCGAGCTCCGCGGCGACGCGCTGCTCGCCGACAAAGAACGAGGAGAGCCCGTACATCCGCGCGTAGCGCTCCTCCGCATCGATGCGCTCGTGCCAATCGACGCGGTCCTGGGTGAAGTCGAGGTCCTGCACCGCCCACTGCTGGCGCTCCCATAGGGAGTAGAGCTGGCGGTAGTCCAGCAGCTCCACCCGACCGCGGTCGCCGACCGCGGTGAGCGCGGGGTCGGAGGTCGCGCGGAAGTCCTCCCGCTCGTTCAGGTCTGGCCCGCTCTGCACAGAGGGTGCGCCGCTCTCGGACACCGACTCAGGGTACACCATCACTGGCCGTTCGGCCAGGGCTACTCCCCCAGCGAGAAGAGCGACTCCAGGTCGTGGCGGGAGTAGGCCTGGAAGGCGACCATCGTCTGCGTGCGCGCGACGCCGGGCAGCACGGTGATGTGGCCCGTGACGACGTCCGCGAGCTGCTCGTGGTCGGGGACGCGCACGATCGCCACGAAGTCCCACTCGCCCGTAACCGAGTACGCCTCGGCGACCCCCTCGATGTCCGCGAGCGCGCCCCCCAAGGTGGAGAGCGCGTCGCGTTCGGCCTCGATCAGCACGACGGCGTGGGTCATGGTCATGACGTGAGCACCCGGGTGGCGGTCACGGTGGACACCGCGGTGGGGTGCACGGCGGTGAGGGTCACGGCGCGTGCGTCTCCCCAGGCGCAAGCACCACGACCTGCCCAGCGCCGGCCGCCTCGACGTTGACCCGGAACGCCTGCGCGTCGGTCACGATCGGCGGAAAGGTGTCGTAGTGGCAGGGGATCACCTGCCGAGCACCCACCAGCCGCGCGGCCTCGACGGCGTCGAAGCGGTCCATCGTGTAGTGCCCGCCGATGCACACGAGCGCGACGTCGAGCGGCTCGCGCCGGCCCACCAGCGCGAGGTCGGAGAAGAGCGCAGTGTCGCCGAGGTGGTAGACGATCTTGCCGCCCAGGCTCACGACGAGCCCGGCGGGGACGTTGGCGGTGCCTTTCGGCGTGGTGGAGGTGTGCCACGCGGGCACAAGCCTCACCCAGCCCCAGTCGAACGTAACGGTGCCCCCGAGGTTGGGGTCGTGGACCTTCTCGAGGCCCTCCCCGGAGAGCTCCTGGGCGATCTCCACGATCGCGACCACGTCCGCGCCGGAGCGCCGCGCGATCGAGACGGTGTCCCCGAGGTGGTCAACGTGGCCGTGGGTCAACAGGATCGCGGTGGGGCTCAACTCCTCGGCGGCCACGGCCGCGCGGGGGTTGCCGGTCAGGAAGGGATCGATGAGCACCGAGGTGTCGCCGTCCCGAAGCTCGAAGGCCGCGTGGCCCAGAAAGCGGATCTCCATGTCTCAGCCTCTCTCGACTCTCGGTTTTTCTTTAAGGGATGGGGTTGTGGATGGCGACCCGGGGCGCGTGGAGTGCGCTTCAAGGCCAACCCTCGCGGTCCTCAGAAGGATACGCAGCGCTCGGGTTGCCAGGGCGGCGCTCAGTGAGCGTAAAACCTTAGCCGGCCCGCGCGCGGGTGCTTTGCAGACCGTAGCCCAGCACGAGCCCAACGGCCCCGCCGGTGACGCCCGCCAGCCAACTCGCCTCGGGGCGGGCGAAGGGCATCGCAAGCAGCACCGCGGCAATCACCGCGGCCCCCAGCAGGTCACCGTCGTAGTAGCGCCGTGCGCGGGCGGCCTGAAGGTCCGGCACGACCCACGCCGCGAGCAGCCCGAGGGCGCCCGCGTTGGCCCCGCTGACGATCGGCAGCTGGTAGGCGGCGAGCGCCGCGAGCGCACCGGTGGCGCCGGCGCCGAAGAACGTGACGAGCACCGCGAAGGGGCCGTGACGGCGCTCCAGCAGCCATCCGAAGATCGCGACGGCGAAGAGCGCCACGAAGGCGTACACACCCGCGAAGGTGTCGCTCAGGTAAGCGAACTGAGCGCTGAAGAGCTTCCACCAGTCCCCCTGCAGCGGCCCCACGATGAGGAGCCGGTCGAGGCGCACGTAAG
This sequence comes from uncultured Solirubrobacterales bacterium, assembly GCA_963706545.1. Classification (GTDB taxonomy): domain Bacteria; phylum Actinomycetota; class Thermoleophilia; order Solirubrobacterales; family Solirubrobacteraceae; genus Palsa-744. The sequence goes on along the minus strand of OY970161.1, from coordinate 1,995,899 downwards.
CGCCGTTGGTCAACACCCACGCAACGCAGCTCACCGCCACCAGCGCGGCCGTGGCGTACGGCAGCGCGTCCCCCCGCACGCCCTCGATCTCGCCCCGGCGCAGCCGGCCCAGCGAGGGCACGGGCAGCCGGTGCGACGTGCGTTCAGGGCGGTGCTCCCGTGGCAGCTTCGGCGCGCGACGGCGCAGCCGGTTGCCGCAGTAGGGACACTCGGTGATGTAGGGGCTGACCTCCGAGCCGCACCGCTTGCAAACCACGAACAGATCGGCACCCGAAGACATCGCCAACCCATTCTAGGAGCCTCCCTGCGGCGGGCGAGCGCGGCCCGCTAGACGGGGCCCAGGTCGGGCGTGCACACCAGCCGAAACCGGCGCCCTCATCGGGCCGCGCGGCAGCCGGGAAGGGGTGCCCCAACTGCGCCGGCGCGGGCGCAGCGCGAGAGCCGAGGAGGAGCGCCCCGACTACGTCGGCGAGGGCGCGGGAGTAAAGTCCGGGCCATGACAGAACTCGGATACGACAAGAAGCTCTACATCCTCGCGTTCGACCACCGCGGGTCCTTCCAGAAGAAGTTCTTCGGCATCGAGGGCGACCCCGACCCCGAGCAGACCGCGATGATCGCCGACGCCAAGCACCTCGTGTACGAGGGCATGGTGCAGGCGGTGGCCGCCGGCGCCGACCCGTCCGTGACGGGGGTGCTGGTGGACGAGCAGTTCGGCTCGACCGTTCCCGAGGAGGCCCACGCGAGAGGCCTGCGCCTGGCGATGCCCGCGGAGCGCTCCGGCCAGGAGCTGTTCGACTTCCAGTACGGGGACGCCTTCGGCGAGCACATCGAGCGCTTCAACCCCGACTTCACGAAGGTGCTCGTCCGCTACAACCCCGACGGGGACGCCGCCGCCAACGCCGAGCAGCGCGCGAAGCTCAAGCAGCTGTCCGACTGGCTGCACGAACGCGAGCGGAAGTTCCTGTTCGAGCTGCTCGTGCCCGCCACGGGAGCCCAGCTGGAGACGGTGGGCGGCGACACCGAGCGCTACGACGCCGAGCTGCGCCCCGAGTTGATGCGCCGCACGATCGCAGAGGCCCAGGACGCGGGGATCGAGGTGGACGTGTGGAAGATCGAGGGCGTGGACGAGCGCGCGGACTGCGAGACGCTCGTCGCCCAGGCCCGCGCGGGCGGGCGCGACGGCGTGGTGTGCGTGGTGCTCGGCCGCGGCGCCGACGACGCGAAGGTCGACCACTGGCTCGCCCAGGCCGCCCCCGTGGAGGGCTTCGTGGGCTTCGCGATCGGGCGCTCGATCTGGTGGGACCCGCTCAAAGCGTACGTGGACGGCAAGACCGAACGGCGCGCCGCGGCGCAGCGGATCGCGGAGAACTACCTGCGCTTCGTTAAGGTCTACGAGCGCGCCGAGGACGGGGCCTCCGTCGGGTAGGCTGGTTGTGGTGCAGCAGCAAGCCCAGAGGATGAGGCGGAGCGTCGCGGAGATCGAGGAGGCGTTCGCCGCGGAGATCTCGCTCGACCGCCACCGCCGCGACTCCCTGCGGCGCACCGCCGAGCAGCGAGCGCGCAAGCGTCAGGTACAGCGGCGCAACAAGCGCGGCACGGTCCGCTTCACGCTGCTCGTGCTCACCCTGGTCCTGACCGCGGCGGTCGTCACCGTCGCCATGTTCCGCACGCTCTACCTGCTGCTGGGTTGATCCGGGAGTCCGCCGTCGGCCACCGTCGGGACCCTCCGCGGGGGGGCGGTACGCCGGCCCAGCGGCCGCTGGGCCTCAGCCCTTCTCCCCTAGATCCTTGATCGCCTCGTCCACCTCGGAGCGGACCTCCTCGGGGGGCTTGCCCTCCCCCTGCTGGCGCTGAATCTCGAGGTAGATCTCGGTCCGGAAGACCGGCACGTCGGGGGGCGCCTGGATGCCGATGCGCACCTTCTCACCCACGACGGACAGCACGGACACCTCGACATCGTCGCCGATCATGATGCTCTGATTGGTCTTGCGCGTCAGGACCAGCATACGGTGCACCCTCCGTTTTCGCCGATGGGAACGGCGCGATTGCCACCGGACCTCGCCTCAGCAGCAAGCATAGTCTGAGAGCCGGGAGAAAGGTGACCTCCTCAGCGGCACACCGGTCTCACCCACACAACGTACCCAAGCCTGGCTTTCTAACGCGACCGTGCGCAGAATCGGGGCCCTGGCGGTCGGAGGAGCCGGTGAGCGCGTCCGGGAGAGGCCCCATGCGCTAGTCTCCCGGGCCGCCCATGCCACGAAAGTCCCTGCGTCCACAGCTCAACCAGATCCGCACCTGGGTGCGCCAAGGTCGCACCGACGCGTGGATCGCCCACCAGCTCGAGGTGACGGTGCAGGAGATCGAGCAGTTCAAGCGCCACAACGAGCTGGTCAGCGACGAGGACGCCGCGACGGGCCTCGCGGCGAAGGACTTCCCCGAGGAGATCGACCTCCGCGCCGAGGACGACGCGCTGATCGCCGCCGAGCTCGAGGCGGCCGCCCAGGAGGCCGAGCGCGAACGGGCGGAGGCAGAGGCAGCGGAGCGCGCCAGAGCCGAAGAGGCAGAGCGCGAGCGGGTCGAACGGGCCGAACGGGGAGAGACCGAGGACGAACCGACTGAGGGGGGAGAGGCCGAGGACGAGGAGGGCCAGAAACCTCGCCGGCGCAGCCGGCGCGGTGGGCGCGGCCGGCGCTCCCCCGCCCGCAGCAGCGCCCCGCTGGAAGGCACCTTCGAGCACGGCGAGGAGGGCTACGGCCTGTGGCTCGACCCCGCCATCCAGGACAACCCGGTCTATGCCGAGCACTGGGCCGGCCACCGCCCCGTCGAGGTGCTCGTCGAGGAGGAGCAGATAGTTATCAAGCGGGTCGGCAGGGACGACTAGCAGCGGCCGTCACCGCTCGGCCGCGATCCGCCGGCCCCCGGCGTAGTCGGAGGCCTCGCGCAGGTACCGACCGAAGGCAGCGTCGACCACGACGCCCGAGTCCCACGCCCACGGGTCCTCCGGGGCGGTGGCCATCGCCAGCTGCAGGCACCACGAGGTGCCCTGCTCGTAGAGCTGCACGAGCTCCTCCGAGTAGAACCTGCCACCGAGGCGACGGTGCAGCTCCTCCACGAGCACGTCCACGACCCGTTCCAGCCGCACGCGGCGCTCCGGCGGGGCGGCCTGCAGGCGCCGCTCGCCCTGATGCCACTGGTAGATCGCGTTCTCGAAGCCCGGCACGGAGCGCGAGGGTAGCAGTGCCCTCGTGGGCGGATCAGTTCGACGGGAGGCCCGTAATCACGTAGGTCTGCTCACCGGGGCGCATCATGCCGAGGTGGCGCGCCTCCTTGACGAGGGTCCCCGGTGCGTTCAGAGCCGCGCGCTGGGCCTCCAACGCGACGTGCTGGCGCTCAAGCGCCGCCACCTGGGAGCTGTCGCTGCGGGCCTCTTTCCAGGCGGAGAGCACCGAGACCCCGGCGCTCGCGTAGAGGTACAGCAGCGCCCCCAGCACGCACAGCATCGCGATCGCCCCCAAGCGGTCCCAGCGCACGTGTGCCCTTGTCGATCCCATCCCCTCCGCATTCGAGGCGAACGGAGAACTTCCTGCCGACTGAACCAAGAGGGGCCCGAACAACCCCGGGAGAGGGGCCTCCGACCGACTGCGCCAGGCTCAGCTGCGAAAGACCGAGCGCCCGGGGAACTCGGCGTCGGCCCCGAGCTGCTCCTCGATGCGCAGCAGCTGGTTGTACTTGGCCGTGCGGTCCGCCCGGGAGGGGGCGCCGGTCTTGATCTGCCCGCAGCCGGTGGCGACCGCGAGGTCGGCGATCGTCGTGTCCTCGGTCTCCCCGGAGCGGTGGGACATGACCGCGGTGTAGCCGGCCTCCCGCGCGAGCGCGATCGCGGCGAGCGTCTCGGAGAGCGTGCCGATCTGGTTGACCTTGACGAGGATCGAGTTGGCGGCCCCCAGCTCGATGCCGCGCTGCAGGCGGGCGGTGTTGGTGACGAACACGTCGTCCCCCACCAGCTGCAGGCGCCCCCCGACGCGCTCGGTGAGGGCCTGCCAGCCCTCCCAGTCCTCCTCGGCCATGCCGTCCTCCAGCGAGACGATCGGGTAGCGACCCGCGAGGTCCGCCCAGTAGTCGGCGAGCTCCGCGGCGCTCAGCGTGCGGCCCTCGTGCTCGAGCACGTAGGCACCGTCGCGGTAGAGCTCCGAGGTGGCGGGGTCCAGAGCAATCGCCACGTCCGCACCGGGCTCGTACCCGGCGGCCTCGATCGCGGCGAGCACCATCCGCAGCGCCTCCTCGTTGGAGGCGAGGTTCGGCGCGAAGCCCCCCTCGTCCCCCCCGGCGGTGGAGAGACCTCGCTCGTGCAGGGTCCGCCGCAGCGCGTGGAACACCTCGACGCCCATGCGCAGGCACTCCGAGAAGCTGCCTGCCCCGCAGGGCACCACCATGAACTCCTGGAAGTCCACGCTGTTGTCGGCGTGCGCGCCGCCGTTGAGTACGTTCAGCATCGGCACCGGCAGCACCCGCGCGTCGGGGCCGCCGAGGTAGCGCCACAGCGGCATGCCCTCATCGGCCGCCTGGGCGTGGGCGGCCGCCAGCGAGACCCCGAGGATCGCGTTGGCACCGAGCCGCGACTTGTTGGGGGTGCCGTCCAGCTCGCAGAGCGTCCGGTCCAGCGCGCTCTGGTCGCCGGCGTCCAGCCCTCGCACGGCGGCGGCGATCTCGCCGTTCACGCCGGCCACTGCGCGGCTCACGCCCTTTCCTGCCCACCGCTCACCGCCGTCGCGCAGCTCAGTGGCCTCGAACTCACCCGTGGAGGCCCCCGAGGGGACCGCCGCGCGGCCGTGGGCGCCGGAGCGCAGCACGAGGTCCACCTCGACCGTCGGGTTGCCCCGGCTGTCAAGTATCTGGCGCGCGTGGACTCGGTCGATCTGGCTCATCTAAGGGTTGATGGGCCCTGGCCGCCAGCCGCCGCTCACGTTTGCCCAGCAGCGCCGCGGGTCGGGACGCTACCCGCCAGCCGCACCGGCTGCGCCTGCGGCACCTGCTGCCCCAGCCGCTCCGGCTGCGCCGCTCGCGGTGGTCTTCGGTTCCTTGTACTGCTGGCAGTCCTGGACCACGTACCCAGAGCGGCATTCGGTCCGGGCCTTCCACCGGTCTTTGAATTCTTTGACGAACTTGGCAAGCGCGCTCTGCTGCTGGGTGGCGGCGAGCTGCTGCTTGACCGATTCCTTCACCTGCGCGAGGCTCTGCTGGGTGGGCGCGTGGACCGCCTTGACTTCGAAGACGTAGTAGCCGAAGGGTGTCTTCACGGGGCCACTAAGCACGCCGGTCGGAGCCGCGAAGACCGCTTCGCTGAGCGCCTTCTGCTCCTGGCCCTTGACCACCCCAGGCGTTTCGCCGCCTTTGTCCTTGCTGATCGGGTCGATCGATTTGCTCTTGGCGACACTCGCGAAGCTCTTGCCCGACTGGATTTCGCTCTTGGCCTGCTTGGCGGCCGCTTCGGTCTTCGTAAGGACCAGCCGCAGGTCGCGCGATTCCGGCTTGCCGTAGAGAGTCTTGTGTTCGTTGTAGTACTTGGCGACCGCCGTTTCGTTGACCGCCTTCTTGGCGTCCTTGGTCACCTTTTCCTGGATTTTGGTGCTGAGCATCGAGAGCTTGACGCGCAGCAGCAGGTCGGAGATGGTCTGGCCGGTGGTCGCCAGGAATTTCTGGAATTCGGCTTCCTTGGGGAACTGCTGCTTCTTGAGCTTGTTGAACTGCGCTTCGACTTCCTTGTCACTGACTTTGACGCCCTGTTCTTCGGCCTGCCCGATCACCCAGTCGGCGGAAATCAGGAAGCCCAGCACCTGCTGTTGCAGCGCCTTGTACTGCTGTTCGCACTGCGTCTTGAGCTGCGCTTCGGTCCGCGGCTTCTGACCCTTCGCCGGCTTCGGTTCGATTTCTTTAAGGTGAGCGATGCAGGTGGTGTAGGTGGGGGGGTCGGGCACCACCGGTTTGGCCGCTTTCTGGCCCGGCAGCGCGGCCGCGCTCGCGGAGGCGGCGACTCCCAGCCAGTGTTCGAAGGTCGACTTCGAGATCGCCTGCCCGTTGACCTGCACCACGGCGTCGCTCGGGATGCCGCCGCACGCGGCAAGCCCCCCAGCGGCAAAGAAAACGGCGCTGAGCGCCGCGATCCAACGAGTCAACTTAGACACAACGAGGGCCACTCTAGCGGAAATCAGAAACGCGTGCTTAAGGAGTTTCTAAGTACCGTCGGGCTACGCTTTAGGTGGCCCCGCGCACCACACGAGCAGCACGTCCGCCGCCGCCACACACAGGCCCCCGCACCCCCCGAGAACAGCACGTCCGAGGCGCCCTACGCCGCCCCCGCCACCACCGAAAGCAGCGCCCGCGGCGCCCTACGCGGCCTCGCGCACCACCGCGAGCAGCACGTCCGCGGCGTGCACGACCGCAGGGAAACGCTCGGGGCCCTCGCGGGGCACGCGCACGGAGACCTGCGAGCGCCCCGACTCGTACAGCGCCTCGGGCAGTTGCTCGCGCAGGCGCCGCGCGCGGGCGGAGTCGAGGTCGATCGGCGTGACCGCGAGCCGGTCGCCGCGGAAGCTCACCGCGCGCGCCCCCGCCTGGCCAAGCTTGATGCGAGCGCGCTGCAGCGCCAGCAGGTTGGCGAGCGGCTCGGGCACGGGGCCGAAGCGGTCCTCGAGCTCCTCGCGCAGGCGCTCGACGTCGGCAACCTCCAGCGCACCGGCGACGCGGCGGTGGATCTCGATCTTGGCCTGCTCGTAGGGGACGTAGTCAGCGGGCACGTACGCGTCCACGTTGACGTCGAGGCGCACCGGCTCCGGCAGCTCCTCGCCACCCTCGCCCTCGGCGGGTCCCGCGGCCCGGACGGCCTCGTCGAGCATCTGCATGTACAGCTCGAAACCGAGCGCCGCCACGTGCCCGGACTGCTCGTCGCCCAGCAGGTTGCCCGCCCCGCGGATCTCTAGGTCGCGCATCGCGATCTTGAAGCCCGACCCGAGCTCGGTGTAGTCCGAGAGCGCGGAAAGCCGCTGGGCGGCCTCGGGCGTGAGCGCTGCCGCCGAGTCGTACAGCAGGTAGGCGTAGGCGCGCTCGCGGCTGCGCCCCACGCGCCCCCGGATCTGGTAGAGCTGAGCGAGGCCGAACGCGTCGGCGTGCTCGACGATCAGCGTGTTGGCCTGGGGGATGTCGATGCCGGACTCGATGATCGAGGTGCACACCAGCACCTCCGCGCCCCCGCGCAGGTAGTCCATCATCACGGTCTCGAGCTCCCCCTCGCCCATCTGGCCGTGCGCCACGGCGAAGCGCACCCCCGGGCACAGCGCGCGCAGGCGCTCGGCGGTCTCGTCGATCGACTCCACGCGGTTGTGCATGAAGAAGGCCTGCCCGCCGCGGGCGTGCTCGCGCAGGATCGCGCCCCGGACGAGCTCCTCCTCGTACTCGCCGACGTAGGTGCGCACCGGCCGGCGGCCCTCCGGGGGGGTCTCGATCACGGAGATGTCGCGCAGGCCGGCCAGCGACATCTGCAGCGTGCGCGGGATCGGGGTGGCGGACATCGAGATCACGTCCACCCGCAGCTTCAGCTGGCGCAGCAGCTCCTTCTGCTTGACCCCGAAGCGCTGCTCCTCGTCGACCACGAGCAGGCCGAGGTCCTTCGCGCGGACGTCGCGCGAGAGTACGCGGTGGGTGCCGATCAGGATGTCCACACCCCCCTTCGCGAACCCTGCGATCGCCTCTTTCTGCTCCGCGGCGGTGCGGAAGCGGGAGACGTGGTCGACGGTCACCGGGTAGTCGGCGAGGCGCTCGGAGAAGGTGCCGTAGTGCTGCTGGGCGAGGATCGTGGTGGGCGCCAGCATCAGCACCTGCTTGCCCTGCGTGGCGGCCTTGAACGCTGCGCGCAGCGCCACCTCGGTCTTGCCGTAGCCGACGTCGCCGCAGATCAGGCGGTCCATCGGCCGCGGCGCCTCCATGTCGGCCTTGACCGCCTCGATCGCGTCGCGCTGGTCGGGGGTCTCGGTGTAGGGGAAGCGCTGCTCCAGTTCGCGCTCCCACTCGGAGTCGGGCTCGAAGGCGTACCCGGAGCGCCGGCGGCGCTCGGCGTAGAGGGTGAGCAGCTCGCCCGCCAGCTCCTGCGCGGCGCGCCGCGCGCGCGCCTTCATCGCCTCCCAGCGCGAGCCCCCCAGTTTCGAGAGCGGGGGGTGCTCGCCGCCGGCCCCGACGTAGCGCGAGATCTTCGCGAGCTGTTCGGTGGGCACGAACACGCGGTCGTCGCCCTGGTATTCGAGGTACAAGTAGTCGCGCGTGACGCCCGCCACGGTGCGCGTCTCGAAGCCCGCGAAGCGCGCCACGCCGTGGTCTTCGTGGACAACGATGTCGCCGGTGCGCAGCTCGGTGAAGGAGCGCAGCGCGCCGCGGCGCGGTCGGCCGTCGCCACTCGCCTCAGGCCGCTCCGCGCGGCGACGGCGCAGCAGACGGTGCTCGGGGAACACCGCGAGCTTCAGCGAGGGGGCGATGAAGCCCTCGCGCAACGAGGCGGCCGCGAAGCGCAGAGAGGGCTCCAGCGGCGCGGCACCCACATCCACCCCGGCAATGCGCGAAGCTGACTCCGGCGTCAAGGCACCCTGTGTCCCCGATGCGGAATCGGTCCGGGCCGCCGGCCCACCGGCCTCCCCCAGCCACGTCGCTTTCAAGCGCGCGAGGTTGTAAGCGGCGCGCTCGCCCTCGCCGCGGTGAGGGAAGGTCACCACGGTGCGGTAGCCCGAGCGCACCAGCTTCTCAAGCTGCGGCTCGGCCTCTGCCAGCGAGCGCGCCGCGGTGTCGGCGGACTGCGCGCGCAGCTGCAGCTCCTGGCCGGCGGCGAGCGAGGAGAGCCAGATGCGCGTGCGCTGCCCGAGCGCCGCCCGCACCTCCGCGGGACTCACGTACAGGTGGTGGGCATCGGTGTCGTGGAAGGCCGCGCACACGTCGCTCCAGTGATCCTCGAGCACCGGGTCGAGCTCCTCCTCGGCGGCGACGATCACCTCAGTCTCCGCGCCCTGCCCGTCGCCGCCGGCGTTCAACAGGTCGAGCAGCGCCCCGAAGCGCTCGACCGGCAGCAGCTCGGCGATGTCCGGGCGCTCGCCGGCGTCCTCCAGCGCGGCGATCTCCGCCAGCTCGCGGTGCTCGGCCGCAAGCTCCGCGGCGGGCGCGATCTCGACCTCCTCCACATCTCCCAGCGAGCGCTGGGTGAACGTGGAGAACCAGCGCAGCGACTCGATCTCGACGTCGAACAGGTCCACCCGCACCGCGCGCTCCTCGGTCGCCGGGAAGACGTCGAGCAGGCCCCCGCGCACCGCGAACTGCCCGCGCTCCTCCACCTGGTCCACTCGCTCGTACCCGGCCGCTACCAGCTCCCCCGCGCACTCCTCGAGGTCGAGCAGCTCCCCCGTGCGCAGCGTGAACGAGCGCGGGCGCAACGCGGGGTCGGGCACCTTCTCCGAGAGCGCCACCGCGGAGACGACCACGACGGGGGGCTCGGGCTCGACACCTGGGGAAGGTCCCGCCGGGGCGCCGTCCTCCCGTGCGGCCGATACCCTCGGCGCGAGCAGCGCGTCGAGCGCAGCTACCCGCAACCCGATCAGGTGCGCCGGCGGGGTGAGGTGAGACTCGTAGGTCACCCCGCGCGAGGGGTAGTAGCGGACCCGCCGGGGAGACAACCACGCGCGCAGGTCCGACGCCAGCTCACGCGCAGCCCGGTCGTCGCCGACGACCACCAGTGTCGGCCTCGCCCCCAAGCCCGTCGCGTCGCTCTCCGCCAGACCCGCGATCAGGTAGGGGCGCAACGACGCCGACACAAACGCACGGCCTCCATCGCGCGCAAGCCGCGCAGCCCCCGGGTCGTCCTGCGCCAGTCCCAGCAGCGAGCGCAAGCTCATTGTCGGCCACCGGCGTCTCCCGCCGACCCCTCCTCGCCCACCAGACGCTCGACCTCGTCGGCCGCGCGACCGACCAGCTCGCGGACTTCCTCGGGGGACTCGCGGAAGCGGCCCAGCACGTGCGCGGAGACGATCTCGGGATCGGTCGAGTCGGGGCGCCCGACCCCCACGCGCACCCGCCAGAAGTCCGCGCCGCCCAGCTCGCGCTTGAGTGACTTCAGCCCGTTGTGACCAGCCAGACCGCCGCCCAGGCGCGTGCGCACCTCACCGAAGGGGAGGTCGATCTCGTCGTGCACCGCCACGAGTCGCTCCAGCGGCAGACGGTAGGAGCCGCGCGCGGGACCCGCCGAACGACCGGCCTCGTTCATGAACGTCTGCGGCCACAGCACCGCGACGGGTACCGACCCACGCGCGGTACCCGGCCGGTCCTCCGGCGCGGCCCCGCCCAGCACAGTGGTCCCGCCCAGCGCGGCAGTCCCGCCCAGGGGAGTCGCTCGGCCCTCCGCGAGCAGACCTCGAAAGCGCGCCTTGGGGCGTCCCAGGCCCCACCGCTCGGCGAGTTCGTCGGCGACCGCAAAGCCGACGTTGTGGCGCGTGCGCGCGTACTCGCGGCCGGGGTTGCCCAGCCCCACCACAAGCCAGTTGGCCGCCCCGCCACCGGAGCTGCCGCGTGCGCGCCTGCCAGCGAAAGGCCGCGGCAACGGGCGTCGCAGGAGTCGCTACTCCTCGGCTGAGGCGCCGTCCGCGGCGCCGCCGGCCTTCTCGGCCTCGCCGACGACCTCGGTCTCCGCCTCGAGCTCAGTGTCCGCCTCGGTCTGCAGCCGCGGCGGGGTGAGCGTCGCGAGCACCGTCTCCTCGGGGTCGTCCAGCAGCGTCACCCCCGCGGGCGGCACGACCGCGGCGAGCGTGAGGGTCTCGCCGATCTGCATCGCCGAGACGTCGTGCACGATCGCCTCCGGGATCGCCGTGGGCAGCGCTTCGACGCCGAGCTCGCGCGTGATCTGCTCGAGCACTCCGCCTTCCCGGACCCCCGGGGACTCGTCCGCGCCGGTCAGCTCGAGCGCCACCACCGCGTGGATCGCGCGGTCCAAGCGCACCCGCAGCAGGTCCACGTGCACGGTGTCCCCGCGCACCGGGTGGCGCTGGGCCTCCTTGAGCACGACCGGGGTGGGGGACGCCCCGTCCACTCTCAGGTCGAGCACCGCGCCCGCCCTCGCCAGCGCGAGGCGCAGCTCGCGGGCGTCGACGTCGAAGCTCAGCGGCTCCTCGTCCCCGCCGCCGTAGAGGATCCCCGGCACGCGGCCGGTGCCGCGCAGGCGTCGCGCGGCGCGCGAGCCGGCAGGCTCGCGGAGGCGCACGTCGAGCTGGGTTGCGGTCTGGTCGGCCATCGGGGTCGGGACTTTAGCAATCCGCGGTGCTCCCGATCCGCGGGCCCACCCGCAGCAGCGAGACGGAGAGGCCCGTGAGGAAGTTGCCCGAGCGCCGCACGCGGACGCACTGCACCACGGGGTAGCGTCCGGGCACCTTCCACGCCACGCGCGTTTCGCCGATCGAGCCGGTCAGGGAGTGGTTGGTGGTGGACTGCGTCGAGAGGACTTCCACCGACCCCGGCCGGCGCAGGTTCGCGGCGTCCGTACGCACGATCGCCACACACGACGCGCTCGCGCTACAGCCCACGAGCTGCGCGAGCATCCCCTGCGCGTTACCGCGCGCCTCCGCCTGCATCAGCGAGACCTCGTGGTCGAGTTCCACGTTTTCCGCGGAGAAGAAGCGCGCCAGCACCCCGCTGATCGCGAGGAACAGCACCACACCGACTGCGATGAGAACGACGCGTGGCAGTCTCAGAACAGCTGGTTCTCCCCGTCGAACACCTCGGACACCGAGTCGTCGGTGAAGATGCGCCGGATCGAGTCGGTGAGCAGCTCCGCGCAGGGCAGCACGCGGATGTTCGCGGGGCGCGAAGCGGGCAGCGGGATGGTGTCCGTGACGACGATCTCCTTCAAGCCGCAGGCGACGAGGTTCTCGAACGCGGGGCCGGAGAAGATCGCGTGGGTGGCCGCCGCGTACACACTCTTCGCACCCGCTTCGTAGACGGTCTGGGTGGCCGCCGCGAGCGTGCCGGCGGTGTCGATCATGTCGTCCACGATCACCGCGGTCTTGCCCTTGACGTCACCGATCACGTAGGCGATCTCCGCGACCTGCTGGGCGGGGCGCTCCTTGTCGAGGATCGCGAGCTCGGCGCCGATCTTGGAGGCGAATTTCTTGTTGAGCTTCACCCGGCCGGCGTCGGGCGCAACCACCACCAGGTCGGAGAGGCCGAGGTCGGCGAAGTACTGGGTGAGCATGAACAGCGCGGTCATGTGGTCCACCGGCTTCTGGAAGAAGCCCTGGATCTGCCCGGCGTGCAGGTCCATCGTCAGCACCCGGTCGGCGCCCGCGGCCTCCAACATGCGCGCGACCAGGCGCGCGGAGATGGGCTCGCGCGGAGCGGACTTCTTGTCCTGGCGGGAGTACCCGAACCACGGGGTGACCGCGATCACCCGGTGCGCGGAGGCGCCGACGGCGGCGTCGATCATGAACAGCAGCTCCATCAGCGAGTCGTTCGCAGTGACGCCCGTGTCGGGGTTGCCGCAGGTGGACTGCACGATGAACACGTCCGCCCCCCGGATCGACTCCTCGTAGCGGCAGTACACCTCGCCGTTGGAGAACGTCCGCAGCGTCACTGGGCCGAGGTCCACGGCCAGCTTGCCCGCGATGTCCACCGCCAGCTGCGGGTTCGCGCGCCCGGCGAACAGCATCAGCCGCTTGTTGTAGTCGATCGGCAGGCTCGTGGCCGCGACCTGGGCACGCGTGTCCATCGTGCTCATCGTCCCTCGAAGTGTAAACGTCGGAGGCGCGGCACGGTCAGAGGGATTTTTGGGGATCGTCCACGTGTGTGGGTGGAGTAACGGGCGCGGGCGCGCGGGGCGTCGTGCCCCGCGGCGAGGCGTCGTGCTCCGCCCGGGCGTCCTCGCGCCGCTGGGTGTACCCCTCGCGGTTGACCTGGCGCGCGCGCGCCACGCCCAGCGCGCCGGGGGGGACGTCCTCGGTGATCACCGAGCCCGCCGCGGTGTAAGCGTCGTCACCGACAGTCACCGGGGCAACGAACGCGGTGTCCACCCCGCCGCGTACGCGCCGGCCGATCGTGGTGCGGTGCTTTGAGTGGCCGTCGTAGTTGGCGGTGATCGTGCCCGCCCCGAGGTTGGAGCGCTCGCCGACGTCGGCGTCTCCGATGTAGGAGAGGTGGGGAACCTTGACGCCCGCGCCGAGAGCGGAGTTCTTGACCTCCACGAACGTGCCCACCTTCGAGCCCTCGCCGAGCACCGACCCGGGGCGCAGGTAGGCGAACGGGCCGACGCTCGCACCCTCGCCGACCACAGCGTGGTCCAGCCAGGAGACCCGCACGACGGCCCGCGCGCCGATGCGCGAGTCCAGCGCGGTGGTGTGCGGGCCCACCACGGCCCCGGCACCCACGACGGTGGCGCCGCGCAGCGAGGTGCCGGGCTCCAGGCGCGCGTCCTGCTCGATCCGCACGTCCACGTCAACCCAGGTGGCGGCGGGGTCCACGACGGTCACGCCCGCGCGCGCGTGCCGTTCGAGGATCGCGCGCTGCGCGAGCTCGCGCACGTGCGCGAGCGCCCAGCGGTCGTTGACCCCGAGCACGAGACCCGGGTCGTCGACCGCGTGCGCGGCGACCACGGCGCCGTCGGCGCGCAGCAGGTCGAGCGCCTGGGGCAGGTACAGCTCCCCCTGGGCGTTGTCCGCGGTGAGGCGCGGCAGCACCCCCAGCAGCGCGGCGCCGTCGAAGGCGTAGATGCCGGTGTTGACCTCACGGATGGCAAGCTCCTCGGGGGTGGCGTCGCCCGCCTGCTTGGTCTCCACCACCCGCGCCACCGCGCCCCGAGCGTCGCGCACCACGCGTCCGTAGCCGGTGGGGTCGTCCAGCACGGTGGTGGCCATCGTCGCCGCCGCCCCGCCCGCGACGTGCGCCGCCACCAGCTCGGCGACGGCTGCCGCGGACACCAACGGCACGTCACCGCTCAGCACGACCACGGGCGCCCCCGGGTCGAGGGCCCCTGCGGCCGCGAGCACCGCCCCGCCGGTGCCGTTGGAGACCGGCTGCACCACCAGCTCGACGCCCTCCGAAGCGGGGAGACACTCGCCTCCGGCGAGCATCCCCCGTTCGGCCAGCAACTCCGCGAGGGGCCGTGCGGGGGAGTCCACCACCACGACCCGGCCCGCCCCCGCCTCCAGCGCCGCCACGACCGGCCACAACCCCATCGGCCGGCCGCAGAGGTCGTGCAGCACCTTCGGCACCGCCGAGCGCATGCGCGTACCCTGGCCCGCAGCCAGGATGACAACTGTCGGTGCGCTCGTCGTGGTCATAGCTCACACCATCGGCAGTGGGGGGCACTCACACTAGTCCCTCCCTCCGGGGATCCCGGCCGCGTGCAGCGCGGACGGAGGGGGTCGCGTAGCGGAGGCATTGGGGGGCAGGGACTCGAACCCCGATTCTCAGGACCAAAACCTGATGTCCTGCCATTGGACGACCCCCCAGCGGGAACTCCATCGTAGCTGTCAGGACCGACGCGACCCCCGTGGAACGCGCCCCCCGCCGGCGCCGGCCTCCGAGGCGGGGCCGCCGGCGTGGGCGATGCCGAGCACGCGCATCGCCTTCAGGCCGAGCGAGAGCTTCTCGCGGCCGTCGGAGGAGGAGACGTCCAGCCCCGAGAGCTCACGCACGCGCTCAAGGCGGTAGTAGATGGTGTGGCGGTGGGTGAACAGGCGTTGGGCGGTGCCCGCGACGTTGCCGTCGGCGTCGAGGAAGGTCTCCAGGGTGCGCACGAGGTCGGTCTCGTACTGCTCGTCGTAGGCCACCAGCGGCTCCACCGTCTCCGCGTAGAAGCGCTGCAGCTCGCGGGGGTTCTCGCTCATCGTGGAGAGCAGCAGCCGGTAGGCCCCGGTCTGCTCGAAGGCGAGCGCGCCCTCCTGGCCGGCCGCGGGGGCGGCGCTCCCGCCCGCCGGGGCGGTGCCTCCCTCGGCGACGTTCGCGGCGAGCAGCGCCTCGGCGGCGGCGCGCGGCAGGTCGGCGGGGTCCTCGGCGATGCGGCTGCGCCCGACCGCGAACGTGCACCCGGGGAGACCGGCCTGCAGCTCGCGCAACACCGAGTCGGCGGCGCGCGCGGCGAGCGACTCGTCGCTTCCGGGCACGAGCAGCAGCACTTCCGCGGAGGGGGACCCCTCACGTTCGGAGAGGGCGGCGATCGAGCGGCTCACCGCGGCGCGCGCGCCGCGCTCGGCCACCACGCGCACCCGCGCGCGCCAGCCCTCCTCGGTGGGCGCCTGGGGGTGGGCGCGGGCAACGATCGCTGAGGCCCCCTCAGCGAGGTCGAGCGAGAGCTCCTCGCGCGCGCGCGCCACGATCTCTTCGCGGCCGTGCAGCTCGCGCCGGGAGAGCGCGTGCAGGAAGTCGGCGGCAGCGGACTCGGAGGCGAGGTCGGGGGCGCGTACGCGCTGCACCTCGGAGGCGATCATCGTCACCAGGAGGCGCTGCATCGAGGCGCCGGGCTCCGTGCGGGCGCGCATCTGCAGGGACCCCACCACGGCGTCGGCGACCCGCAGCGGGATGCTCGTGACCCCATCGCCCCCCGCGAGCAGCGAGCGCTCCTCCGCGGGCGAGCGGGCCGCCACCGCGAGCGTCCCCCCGCGGGCGTCGGTCACGGCGAGGCTCGCGTCGAGCGCGCGCGCCGCGGCACGCACCACCTCGGGCAGGCCCGCTCCGGACTCGACCGCCTCGGTGACGGCATCGAGGGCAGAGAGCTCAGCCACGAGACTAAACCCAGAAGTACACGACGGCGAGGCCTGCGAGGACCCCGGCGCCGACGAGCACCGCGAGCACGTACAGCGAGAGCACACCCGCCGCCAGGCGCTCCCAGAGGCGCGAGTAGGCGGACAACGCGGGCGCGAGGATCAGGCCGACGTACAGCGCAAGGCTGAACACGGCCGCGCAGACGGCCACGAGGTAGGTGACATCTTTGTTGCTCACGGCGCGTCTAATTGTTACCTACGGCGAGGCTGACTGGTTGGGCGAGCCCCGCAAGTCCGATCGCAGGTCCCTCGCGCAAACGGGCCCACGCACCGGGAGGGCTACCACCCCGGCGAGCCGGTGGGGTCGGTCGCGCGGGCGAACTGCGCCGTGACCGGCTCCGCGGCGAACGGCGCGGGCACGCGCTCGGCCAGGGCGCGCGTGGCCGCCCGTGCGCGGGCGGGGCCGCGGGACCCGGCGAACAGCCCGAGCACGGTGGGACCGGATCCGCTCACGAGCACCACGTCGGCGTTCTCCCCCCGGGCCTCCGCGAGGCCGGCGTCGATCTCTGGGCAGAGCGCACGGGCGGCATCCTGCAGGTCGTTGCGCAGAAGCGCCACCGGGGGCAGGGGGGCGCCCCCGGCAAGCGCCTGCGCAAGTGCGCTGTGACAGTCTTCCACTTCCGAGCGCCCGCGCGCGAGGCCTGCGCGGTCGGCCTGTGCGTACACCGCCGCCGTCGAGAGGGGCCGTGCGAGCGCCAGCACGAGCACCCCCAGCGGAACTTCGGGGTCGGGCAGCGCCTGCAGCAGCTCCCCGGCTCCGCCCGCGAGCCACCGCCCCGGCTGCACCTGCGCGGGGACGTCGGCGCCGAGCGTCCGCGCGAGCTCGGCGAGCAGGTCGTGGTCGCCCAACCCGGAGGCGGCGGCAGCGAGGCGCAACGTGGCGGCGGCGTCGCCGGAGCCGCCCCCCAGGCCGGCGGCGACGGGCACGCGCTTGTCGATCGACAACTCCAGTCGCGGCGCGTCCCAGCCGGTGGCCGCGCGGAACGCCGCGAGCGCACGCGCGGCGAGGTTCTCGGCGGACGGGGGGGGCGGGTCCCCGAGACCCGGACACACCACCACATCGTCACTCGCGTCGGGGTCAGGCGCAGCCCGCAGGGTGAGCTCGTCCGCCAGTGAGATCGACTGCATCACGGTCGCCAGCTCGTGGCGGCCGTCCGCGCGCACGGGGCCGAGGAACAGGCCGAGGTTGATCTTCGCGGGGGCGAGCGCGCGGAGGGGAAGGGGCGCCGCGCCCGCGGAGGCGGAGCGCCCGGCCGAGCCGCGCGTCATCGCTCGGGCGGGGTCGAGGTACGCGTGGGCGGGGGCAGGGTACGCTCGGGCGGGGTCGAGGTACGCGTGGGCGGGGGCAGGGTACGCTCGGGCGG
Organism: uncultured Solirubrobacterales bacterium; assembly: GCA_963706545.1. Taxonomy (GTDB): domain Bacteria; phylum Actinomycetota; class Thermoleophilia; order Solirubrobacterales; family Solirubrobacteraceae; genus Palsa-744. The sequence goes on along the minus strand of OY970161.1, from coordinate 1,978,705 downwards.
GGTCGAGGTACGCGTGGGCGGGGGCAGGGTACGCTCGGGCGGGGTCGAGGTACGCGTGGGCGGGGGCAGGGTACGCTCGGGCGGGGTCGAGGTACGCGTGGGCGGGGGCAGGGCGCACGCCGTCCGCCGGGGCGTGTCGGCGACACCCAGCGCCTCCGCCAGCGCCACGAGCTCCTGTGGAGCCAAGCGCTCGGCGCGCACATCCGCGGGGTGCCCCAGCTCCACGAGCGCTGCGCGCACCTGCTCGCGACCGGGCCCCACCCCCGCCAGCGCCAGCGAGCCGGCCAGCGTCTTGCGCCGGTGGGCGAACGCCGCTCCCACGAGCCGGCGCACCTCGGGCGCCGCCGCGCCGCCGGTGCGCACGATCTTGACCAGCACCGAGTCAACGTTGGGCACGGGCGAGAACACGGTTCTGGGCACCGCCCGCACCACCCGCACCTCGCCCGCCAGCTGCGCCAGCACCGAGCTCACCCCGTAGACCCCGCTGCCGGGCGCCGCCGCGAGCCGCTCCCCCACCTCGCGCTGCACCATCACCACCCACATCCGCACGTCCGGCAGCTCCTCGATCGTGCGCAGCACCACGCCCGCGGCGATCCCGTACGGCAGGTTGGCAACCACCTTGCTCGGCGGCGGCTCAAAGCCCGCCAGGTCCACCCGCATCGCGTCGCCACGCCACACTGTCACGTGCTCGAGCTCGGCGAGGCGCTCCACCAACACCGCGCACAGCCGCTCGTCCACCTCCACGACGTGCACCCACCGTACCCGCGGCGCCAGGTGGGCGGAGAGGACCCCCTCGCCGCCGCCGATCTCGAGCACCACGTCCTGCGCGGAGAGCTCGGCGGCGCGGCCGATCACCCCGAGGATGTTGGGGTCGCGCAGGAAGTTCTGGCCCAGCTCCCGGCTGCGCCGACCGAAGCCGGGAGACACTCGCCTTCGGCTCCCGTCCCCGTTTCGGTCAGCGCTCACCATTGTCGTGCGCTCACCATCCGAACACGCGCGCGGCGGTCCCCTGCACGGCGGCGCCGAGCTCCTCCACCGTGACGCCGCGCAGCTGCGCGAGGAAGGCCGCGGTGTGGGCCACGAACGCGGGCTGGTTGGGGTGCTTGCGCACCGCCTGGGGGGTGAGGTAGGGGGCGTCGGTCTCAACCAGCAGCCGCTCGTCGGGCACCCGTCGGGCCGTGTCGGCGAGGTCGGCGGCGCTTTTGTACGTGACGTTGCCCGCGAACGAGATCGCGTAGCCGCGCTCCAGGCACTCCTCCAGGTGGGCGGGCATCGAGAAGCAGTGCAGCACCACGCTCACCCCCTGCGCCTCCGCGGCGAGCTGCGCGAGCGTGTCCTGCTCCGCGGCGCGCGTGTGGATCACGAGCGGCTTGCCCACCTCGCGCGCGAGCGCGATCTGCGCGGAGAACGCGCGCTCCTGGTCGGCGCGGGGGGCGTAGTCACGGTAAAAGTCAAGGCCCGTCTCCCCGATCGCCAGGCAGCGGGGGTGCGCGGCGAGCGCGCGCAGCTCGGCGAGGTCGGCGTCGTCGAAGCCGGTCGCGTAGTTGGGGTGGCGCCCGACCGCAGCGTACACCTGCGGGAACGCCTCCGCGGCCGCGAGCGCCGCCCGGCAAGACGCCCCGCCGGTGCCCACCGTGAGGATGCGCGTCACCCCCGCGCGCTCAGCCGCGGCGACGAGCTCGGTGTCGGGGGGCTCGCAGAGGTCGAGGTGGGTGTGGCTGTCGATCATGCGTGAGGGGACAGTGTGGCAACGCCGGCAGAGCGGTGGAGGCGAGACGCCGTAGCACCGTCCACGACGTGCGGGCAAGACAGCGGATCGACGACCTGGGGGGCGGAGACGACGGAGACCGTCCACGACCTTGTGGCAAGACAGCGGATCGACGACCTGGGGGCGGTACGGCGGAGCGGCGTCCGCAGCGTGGGGCGAGACAACGAAAACCCGGCTCCGTAAAACCCGGCTCCGTAGTTACCACGGATGGCACCAGCCACCTGGAGGCCCACAGTGCTTGTAGGAATAGATACAACCGTGCGGGTCACGTCGGCCTGCGCCCATCCCAACGAGGAGGTTCGGGGTATGTCCACGTCTTCTGGCGAACTGCGGGAGCTCACGGGTCTGTGGTGGCTGGTGATGCTGTTCGGCCTCGCCGTGTTCTGCGTCGGCGCGTTCTTCGTCATCTCGCCGCACGAAACCCTGAGCACGTTCACGGTGATCGCCGGGATCTTCCTGCTCGTCAACGGCGTGATCGCGATCCTCGGATCGATCTTCGGCCGCAGCGAAGGCCGCGGCCTGCTCGCGATGATCGGCGTGCTCAGCGTGATCGCCGGCCTGGTGCTGATCAAGAAACCGTTCGGCACGCTCGTCGTGTTCGTGCTGATCCTCGGCGTGTGGTTCATCGTGGCCGGCGTCGTGCGTTTCGTGGAGGCCATCGGCGAGCTGGACGGGCGCGCGGCGAACATGGGCATCGCGATCCTCGACATGGTCGCCGGGATCCTGATTCTCTCCTGGCCCAGCCTCGGCCTCGCCACGCTCGCGGTGATCGTCGGCATCGTGCTGCTCCTGCGCGGCGCGGTCTTCATCGCCGCCGCCTGGGAGATGCGCCGCCTCGGGCACGACCTGGACGCCGAACTGAGAGCGCACCCGGCGACCTAAATCTACGCCTTGGGGAACAACGGTTCGAGCTCACCCACGGTGTTACCCGGCGCGGTGGGGCCCGCCCCGAGGCGGGCGGCGCTTAGCGTTCGATCCTCCGCTCCGAGCGCATCGAGCAACGTCTCGGTGCTCGCCGGCATATATGGGGTGAGCAGAAGGGACACCACACGAACGCCGCTTGCGAGCGAAGCGAGCACTTCATCCAATTCTCCCGCTTTATCTTCATCCTTCGCCAATGTCCACGGGGCGCGCTCCTCGACGTAGCGGTTCAAGCGCCGTACCCGCTGCCAGATCGCGTCCAACGCTTGTGTCAACTCGGCGCGGTCGAGTAGGGCGCTCACCTCCTCGGCTAGGCCGTCGAAGTCGCTTGCCAGCTCGGGGTCGATCGGCGCCGCGGGCAGTATCCCGTCGCGGTAGCGGCGCACCATCGCCAATGTGCGGCTCGCGAGGTTGCCGTACTCGTTGGCGAGCTCGCTCTCGTAGCGCTGCTCGAAGGCGGTTGTGGAGACCGAGCCGTCCTGGCCGAAGGGCACGTCGCGCAGTAGGTAGAAGCGCAGTGCGTCGGCGCCGAAGCGCTCGATCACCGCGAACGGGTCGAGCACGTTGCCGAGCGACTTGCTCATCTTCTCGCCCTCCATCAGCAGGTACCCGTGGACGAACAGGCGGTGCGGCAGCTCGATCTCGGCGGCCATCAGCAGCGCCGGCCAGTACACCGCGTGGAAGCGCAGTATGTCCTTTGCGATCAGGTGATAACTCGGCGGCCAGAACGTGGACACGAGGTCGGTGCTTGCGTCGATAGCGGGGGCGGGATTCGAACCTGCGACCGCCGGCGCGAGATTCGAGGGGACGGGATTCGCAGCTCCTGGCGCCGATGCCGTCACCGGGGCGGGAGCGTATGTGAGCGCCGAGTAGTAGTTCAACAGCGCGTCGAACCACACGTAGAAGACGTGCTCCTCGTCCCACGGCACCTTCACCCCCCACGTGAGCTTATGACGCGTGAGCGGCACGTCGCGCAGGCCCGAGCGGATGAACGCGAGCGCCTCGTTGTAGCGCGTGCGCGGGGCGAGCCACTCCGGGCGCTCGGCATACAACCGCTCCAACCGCTCCTGGAACGCGCTCAGCTTGAAGAAGTAGCTCTCCTCCTGTTCGCGCACCAGCTCGATGTGGTGGATCGGGCAGCAATTGCCCTCCTCGATCTCGTTCTCCGCCTTGAAGTCCGCGCACCGCGGGCAGTACCACCCCTCGTAGGTCCCCTCATACACGTACCCGTTCTCCCGCACACGCGCGAGCACCTCCTGCACCTTCGCTTCGTGCTGCGGGTCGGTGGTGCGGATGAAGAAGTCGTTGCTCGCCCCCACGCGGGGGGCCAGCGCCTTGAAGCGCTCCGCGTTGCGGTCCGCGAGCTCCTGCGGCTCGACGCCCTGCGCGTGGGCCGCATCGGCCACCGGCTCGCCGTGCTCATCGGTCCCCGTCAGGAAAAACACGGCCTCCCCACGCTGGCGATGATGGCGCGCCAACACATCGGCGGCGACCGTGGTGTACGCGTGCCCCAGGTGGGGGGCCGCGTTGACGTAGTAGATCGGGGTGGTTACATAGAAGGAGAGCACGGCCCGCTCAGGCTACTGGCTTACCCGTCGCTTCAGTCGCTCGGCGTTGAAGGGCCAACGACGAGGACGACCTCGCCCTTCGGGGGACGTTCGCGGTAGCGCTTTGCGAGCTCGACTGCCGGCCCGCGTGCGACTTCCTCGTGGAGCTTGGTGAGCTCACGGCAGACCGCGACGGGGCGTTGCGGGTCGTCCCGCGCGAGCATGTCGAGCGTCGCGGGGAGGCGCTTAGGGGATTCGAACGCGACGAGCGTCTCGGTGGCCTCCGCGAGCAGGCGTTCGCGTTGACCGCGCTTGCGGGGTAGGAAGCCGACGAAGCACCACCGGGCTGCCGGCAGGCCGGAGGCCACCACGGCGACTGGCACAGCGCTGGCCCCCGGGAGTACCTCGACTGCGATGTCAGCCGCCAGGCACTCGCGCACCAGCAGGAAGCCGGGGTCCGACACCACCGGCATGCCGGCGTCGCTGACCAGCGCAACCGTCTCTCCCGTGCGCGCCCGCTCGACGAGCTCGGGGACGCGGGCGCGTTCGTTGTGCTCGTGCAGGCTCACCAGCCGCGCCGCCCTGACGCCGTGGCGATCGAGCAGGATCCGCGTGCGGCGCGTGTCCTCGCAGGCGAGCACGTCGGCCTCGCCCAGGGTGCGCAGCACGCGCAGCGTCACGTCCTCGAGGTTGCCGATCGGGGTCGGGCACACCACGAGCCGCCCGCTTGCAGGCGCCCGCCCAAGGTGCGCGTCCTCGCCCGGCATTCGGCCAATATAGAGAGCGTCGTGGCTCCAGAGAATGGATCAGACGGCGTGCCCCCACGCCGTCCTCGCCGACCGCCCGCACCTGCGGGGGCTACCTCGGGCTCGAAGACCGGGGCCCGGGCCCACCCACCCGAGCAGGAGGGCGAGCTGCAGTACACCCGCTACCGCGCGGGCCGCAGACTGCTGCCGCCGCGTGACGGTGGGGACGGGAGCGCGGCGGAGGCCCCCGCGCGGGGCGGCCCGGGGCGGCTGCTGCGCGAAGGGCGCAATGGCGCGAAGGCACCCACGGGCGCAGGGCGGCCCGCCGCGCGGTGGTGGCGCCGGCTCACCCCTAAGCGCGTCGTGCTTGGCCTGCTCGGACTGATCGTCGGTTGGCTCGTGCTCTCGCTCGTGTTGTTCCTGGTCTCCTCCCAATTCGAGCGGACCTCCCTCCCGAGCAACGTCGCCGGCGTGCTCGACCCCGCGGGCTACCCGCTGAGCACCGCCAACAACATCCTCGTGCTGGGCTCCGACCGCCGCCAGAAGGACTCAAAGGAACCGGGCGCGGAAACCAGCGGCTTCGGGCGCTCGGACACGATCATGCTGATCCGCACCGGCGGCGGGCACGCAGCGCGCTTGTCGATCCCGCGCGACACGGTTGTCGAAATCCCCGGCCACGGCCTACAGAAGATCAACGCCGCCCACGAGTACGGCGGACCGGCCGAGTCGGTGTCGGTGATCAAGCACTGGTTCGGGATCCCCATCAACCACGTGGTCGAAGTCAACTTCGAAAACTTCCCCCAGCTGATCGAAGCGATGGGCGGCGTCACCTACACCGGGGGCTGCATCGTCTCGAACCTCGACGGCGGCTCGGCTGACGGTGGCTTCACGTTGCGCCTGCCCGCCGGCACCCACCACCTCGACGGCGAGGAAGCGCTCGCGCTGGCGCGCACGCGCGAGAACCTCTGCGCGCCCAACGAGACCGACATCCAGCGCGAGGAGCACCAGCAGGTGCTGTTCACGGACATGAAGTCCCAGCTGCTGTCCCCCACGAGCTTCCTGCGCCTGCCGTGGATCGCCTGGCACGCCCCGCCGGCGATCATCTCCGACATGAGCGGCCCAGAACTGCTCGGGATGTTCGCCGCGCTGGCGGTCACGGGCACGCCCCCAACGCGCGTTCTCCTGCCGACCGGGCAGACCACCCTGCCCTCTGGCGAAGAAGGCCTGACGATCTCAGAAGCTGCGCGCCGCGCGGACGTGGCGCAGTTCATGGCGGGGTAGGCTTCAGCCCAGGCGGGGGGCGGGGCCGTCGACTCGGCGGTGAGCCGTCAGCTCTTCGCCGCGACCGGCTCGGACTTCTTGGCGGAGGAGCCCTTCTCTGCCTTGGACCCTCCGTCAGAGGAGGAGCTCTTGCCCTCGGAGGACGAGCCCTTGCCGTTGGACGAGGAGCCCGCGTCGCTGGAGGAGGAGTCCTTGCTGGACCCCGAGTCTGAGGAGGAGCTCTCCGCGGCGGCCGCGTTCTCACGCTGACGCTTGCGGGTGCCGTAGTCGGTGTTGTAGAAGCCTTTGCCCTTGAAGTGCACCGCGGGCGCGTGCAGCACGCGGTGGACTTTCACGCCCGTCTCGGGGTCCTTGGTGAGTGCCTCGTCGGAGAACGACTGGACGATCTCGAAGGTGCTCCCGTCAGGGCGGCGGTACTCGTAGATCGGCATTGGCACTCCCATTATAGGAGTGCCAGGGCGGGGAGGGAAGGGCCCGCCGCGGGCGGTCGATGAGTCACGGAGACTCATTGGCCGATTGTCGGACGTTTGAGTCCTCCTAATCGGCCAGCAACGCCCGCGCGCACGCGATCCCCGCGCGCACCGTCGCGGCGAAGTCGCGGTCAGGCTCGGTGAGCATCCGCAGCGCGAACCCGTCCCCGAGCGAGAAGAGGATCTCCGCGATTGCTTCAGGCTCGGCGTGCAGGCGCAGCACCCCCTCCTCCTGGGCCGCGGTGAGCATCCCGGCGACCTGCTCGCGCATCGTGCGCATCAGGTTGGCGTACTCCACCGCGATGTCGGCGTTGCGCCGCGAGAGCGTGAAGAGCTCAAACAGGAGCGTCACGAAGTCGGGGTCCTCCCGGATCATCTCCTGCAGGTGCCGGGCCAGCAGGCCGATGAAGTCCTCCGCAGTCTGCGCCCCCTGAAGCTGCTGCTGCAGGCGCTCCAGGCGCAGCTGGCAGTCGCGCCGCACCGCCTCCGCGAGCAGCCGCTCCTTGGTGCCGAAGTAGTAGTGCAGCAGGCCCCGCGAGACGCCCGCCTCGCGCGCCACGCGCTCGAAGGTCGAGCCGGCGGTCCCGTACTGGGCGACGCTGCGCCGCATCGCCTCCACGATGCGCTGCGCGCGCTCGCCCGAGAGCGAGCGCTCGGCCCTCGCCCTCGGGGCACCCTCCACGGGCACGCGCAGTCCGCTCCCCGCGACGCTCAGGAGGCGGAGGCGCCCACGGAGCTCGGGGCCTCCTGCGTGGGCATCGTGGTGGAGCTGTAGTCGAACTCCTCCTCGGCCCCGAACAGCAGGTCGAGCGCCTTCGAGCGCAGGCCCTCGCTGAGCGCGAGCGCGAGCACGCCCGCGACGAGCGCGAACAGCAGCGCGCGGCCCAGCCCGCCCCGCCTGCGACGCTCGCGCTTGGGGGGCTCTTTGAGCGCGTTCGACACCTCGTGCAGCGCCACCGCCGCCTCGAGCAGCTCACGCTGGAGCTTGCGATCCTCGAACAGCGCCTTGGTGGGGGGCTTGCCGTTGCCGACCCGCCCGTACGCGCTGCGCGCGGCCGCGTAGGCGGCGAGCAGGTTGCCGCGCAGCTCCTCGTCCTCGAGGATGCGTTTGACGTACTGGTTACGCTGAGCGGCGCGAGCCGCCGCCGAAGCCTTGTTGATGCTGTCCTTTGCCGCCATGCGGGCCACCGCCTCTACTGGAGCTTTTGCTTTGGGTCCACCCCAATATACGCTCGCTCGGCCCGTCGTGCAATCGCCCGGCGCGTCGCGCCCGCCCGCCGCCCGACGACAACCCCGCTACGCGGGCCGCGCTGCGTGTAGCGCGGCCTGTTCCTGCGCGGTCGGGAACGCCCACGCGGCGCGCGTGCGCCGCTCCTGGCGGAAGACGAAGCGCAGCTGTTGCGGCGGCTTGAGCTGCGCCTCGTGGGGGCGGAAGGTCGCGCACGGCTCGGGTAAGTCCAGCGCGCAGAGCAGGTTGCGCCGGAAGTAGCATTCATCGCACGTCACCTTGCGGACGGCTCGCCCGCTCTGCTTTCGCTGCGCCAAGATCGCTCCCCTTCATGGCTCGTCCGCTCGACCCTCACGTCGGGCGGGGTGGACCGCTTACGGCAGGGATCAAAGCACCTGCCGCCGGTCCGCTCAAGGAGCGTTCTCGCAAATCGCAGAGGAATTGTTTTTACCCGCAAAGAGCCGGCGCGATGTCACTTTCCGGTGACAATCCCCTGTACGCGCCCGCATCGTCCGGGGTTTTGGGCCTCACGCCACCGCCCGCCCGCGATGAGGGGCCGGACCGCTCCTCTGCGCATGAAGACGGGACCCGACGTGGCGGGGAGGCAGCGCAGCGCTTCACCCACCGAGCCCGAACGCCTCCCCGGCGCGGTCGGCGACGTAGCGGGCGATCGCCGGCGAGGAGGTGGCCGCGGGCGAGGGCGCGTTGCGCACGTGCAGAGCGCGTGCGGTGGCGGAGAACGCGAAGTCGTCCACCAGCCGCCCGTCGCGGGCGAGCGCCTGGGCGCGCACGCCGGCAAAGGCGGGGCGCACGTCCCCCGCGCGCAGCTCGGGCACGTAGCGGGCCGCGGCCCGCGCGAACGCCGTCCGCGAGGCCGCGTGGCGCAGCTCGGTGGCGCCCGGGCGCCACCACCGCGCGAGCATCCGCCAGGTCCCCGGCCAGCGCAGCGTGTCGAGCGCGTCCTCGCGCCGCACCCGCCCGAGGCGGTAGGCGTCGCGCGCGAGCACCGGCAGCGCGGTCGGGCCGATCAGCACCTCGCCGTCGATGTGGCGGGTGAGGTGGACTCCGAGGAACGGCAGCGCGGGGTCGGGCACGGGGTAGATCAGCGCGCGCACCAGGTGGGCGCGCTCGGGTGCCAGGCGCAGGTAGGCACCGCGGAAGGGCACGATGCGCGGGTCCGCGTCCGCGCCCGCCGCGACCGCCAGCCGATCCGACCACGCGCCCGCGCAGAACAGCGCGTGCGTGGCCTCGGTCGCGCCGCGCGCGTGCTCCAGGCGCAGCGAGCGCGCGCCGGCCCGTACGCCGTGCACGCCGCAACCGGTCGTGATCTGCGCGCCCGCCCCGAGCGCGTCGCGGGCGTAGGAGCGGGCCACCGCGGCGAAGTCGACGATCCCCGTCGCGGGCGAGTGCAGGCCCGCGAGCCCGCGCGCGTGGGGCTCGAGCTCGCGGATCTCCGCGGCGTCCACGCGCCGCAGGCCGGGGACCCCGTTGGCGCGACCGCGGCGCTCGAGCTCCTCCAGGCGCCCGAGCTCCGAGTCCTCGGTGGCCACGATCAGCTTGCCGCACACCTCGTGCGGGATCTCGTGCGCAGCGCAGTACTCGTACAGCTCGCGGGCACCCTCGACGCACAGGCGCGCCTTTAGCGACCCCGGCTGGTAGTAGACCCCCGCGTGGATCACCCCCGAGTTGTGGCCGGTCTGGTGCACACCGAGCTCGGTCTCGCGCTCGAGCACGCACACCGACAGCCGCGAGTGCCGGCGGGTCAACTCGCGCGCCACCGCCAGCCCGACGATGCCGCCGCCGACGATCGCCAGATCGCATCGCGAAGGCGCTTCCGAGGCGACCTCGATGTCCAGTGGTGGCACGCGCCTCATTATCGCCGGTCGATGGGCGCGTCATCATTGTTGGTCGATGCGCATTCTCCTCACAGGCGCGAGCGGCTTCATCGGCTCGACGCTCGCTCCCGCACTGCTGGCCGAAGGGCACGAGCTACGCGGACTGACGCGTGATCCCAAGCACGCCAAGCACGTGTTGCGCGGGCCGACACGCGATCCGCAGCGCGCGAGAGAGGCATCACCATCGTTTCCCCTCGCCCCAGAAATGGAGGTGGTCCGTGGCGACGTCCTCACTGGTGAAGGGCTCACGCGTGCGCTCGAGGGAGTGGAGGTCGCTTACTACCTGATCCACTCGATGGAAAGCGATCACACCGGCGCCTCGACTCCGAGCGACTTCCCCGAGCGCGAGCGCCTGGCGGCAAGCACCTTCGCGGCACACGCGCAGCGCGCGGGCGTGGGACGGATCGTCTACCTCGGCGGCCCGCTGCCGCACTCCGGCCCTGTCTCGCGCCACCTGACCAGCCGCGCGGAGGTGGAGGAGATCCTGTTCGAGCACGTTCCCGATTCTGTCGCGCTGCGCGCCTCGATCGTGATCGGCGCGCGCTCGCGCTCCTTTCGCCTGCTCGTGCGGCTCGTCGAGCGCATGCCCGTGCTGACACTGCCGGCGTGGCGCCGGTTCCGCACACAGCCGATCGACGTGCGCGACACGATCGAGATGCTCACCGCCGCCGCCCGCTTCCCCGCGGCGGGTGGGCGCTCGCTTGACATCGGGGGACCCGAGGTGCTCACCTACGAAGAGCTGCTCCAGCGCATCGCCGAGCTGCTGCTACTACCGAGGCCGACAGTCGGGTTGAGGGTCACGATGACACCGCTCACCGCGCGCCTCGCCGCCGCGCTCACAGGTGAGGACCCCGAGTTGATCCTCCCCCTGATGGAAGGTCTGGAGTGCGATCTGCTGGCAGACGCCGACCGCGCCGCCGAGTTGCTGGGCGTGGAGCTGCACTCCTTCGACGACGCCGTCGAGTGCGCGTTGCGCGAGTGGGAGGCGGTCGAACCGCTCGCCGCGCGATGAGCCCGTATGGCGGCGCTGGATCGGCGTCCTCCCTCGCTCACCGAAGCCGGGAGACACTCGCCTTCGGCGAGAATCCCCGTTTCGGCCAGCCAAGCACACTTCGCTCAGTGCGTCCTGGGTGGGTGGGCTCTGATCCACCTACGGGCCCATCGGGGCGTAGTTAGGTAGACACGCGCGATGAGCCTCGTCACCCTTTCCACCCACATCTCCGCCACCCCCGAGGAGGTGTGGAAGACGGTGATGGACCCCTCCCGCCTGGGCGAGTGGGTCACGATTCACCGCGCGCTGCGGTGGGCCGACGAGGGGTCTCCGCACGTGGGTTACGAGATGGAGCAGCAGATCCACCTGCGCGGCGTCAGCCTCGATGTTCGTTGGCGCCTGGTGGAGTGCCACCCTTGCAAGCTGGCCGTGTGGGAGGGTCGCGGACCGGCTCGCTCACGCGCTCACATCGAGTACGCGATGCACCCCGAGGAGGATGGCACGCACTTCGATTATCGCAATGAGTTTCGCCCCCCACTCGGGCCGGTGGGGGCGCTCGCCTCCCGCGCGCTCGTGGGCGGAATGCCGGAACGTGAGGCCAAGCGCACGCTCGAACGTCTGCGCGAACTGCTCGAGAACCGCGACGGCAGCGATCGCGACACCGTCTCCTGACCGAGCGCACACTCAGAACGTGTTTGAGAGCAGGCGGTGCGTCCCCATCACTACCCGGCAATTTTGACACCGGTCTTGCGTGAGGGTGCAACGACCGGTGAATGTTGTAAGGTGACTTGCAACCCATGTGATGTACATCACATAATCCGAGTGAACAGGATTCGAACGTGACCGACTTTCTCGACGAGAAGCACCAAGAGATCACCGACCGGCTGAGCGAACTGAAGCCGCTGGTGGAGGAGTACCAGCGCCTGGAAGCAGCCGTTGCCGCGCTCGACGGACTGGGCCCGTCGGCCCGTTCGGCCGCTGCGCCTGTCGCGTCGAAAGCTGCCCCCAAAGCCACGCGCAAAGCTCCCGGTCGACCCCCCGGTCGTCGTGGACCGGGCCGGCCCCGCGGCTCAAAAACCAAAACCAAAGCAGTTGCCGCTCCGGCGACGGCGACAGCAACGGCGACACCCACGGAGACGACGGGACGCGGAGGTCCGCGTCGCAAAGCCGGGCGTCGCAAAGGCAGCGGCACGCGCGCGGCGCAGGCGCTCTCCTTCGTGCAGGCGCAGCCGGGTATCACCATCCCCGAGCTCGCCTCCCGCATGGGGATCAAGCAGAACTACCTCTACCGCGTGCTTCCCACCCTTGAGGAGGAACGCAAGGTCTCAAAGCAGGGCAGGGGTTGGCACCCAAAGGGTTAGCTATTTGACAGGCCCCGGCGAGGTCACCTCAGAACCCTCGCCGGGGTGTGTTGAACCTCAGGGCTCTCGTCACAATAGATGCCGGATCTGGGGTGGTCGATCCGTGGATGGGATGCGACGCACGCGGGCGCAGGCGTGCTGGTGGCACGCCGAGCACCGCGGGTGGCGCAGACCGCCGCGGAGCGGCCGCATCCAGGCCGGCAGATATTGGGACGTGGGCCCTAGATCAGGCCCAGCTCCTGCACGGCCTGACGCTCGTCCTGAAGCTCCTTGACGCTCGCGTCGATGCGCGAACGGGAGAAGTCATCGAGGTCGAGGCCCTCCACGATCGACCACTCTCCCCCTGAGCAGGTGCAGGGGTGGCCGCAGATGAGACCCTCGGGGATGTCGTAGGAGCCGTCGGAGGGGACTCCCATCGAGACCCATGCGCCGTCGGTGCCGCTCACCCAGTCGTACACGTGGTCGATCGCGGCGTTGGCCGCGGAGGCCGCCGAGGAGGCGCCGCGCGCCTCGATGATGGCGGCGCCGCGTTTGCCGACGTTGGGCAGAAAATCGTTTTCGATCCAGGCCTGGTCGTCGACCGCATCCGCGGCCACCAGGTCGCCCACCTTGGCGTGGAACAGGTCGGGGTACATCGTCGGTGAGTGGTTGCCCCACACGCCCATCTGAGAGATGTCGCTCACCGGGACGGCGAGCTTGGCGGCGAGCTGGGCGACGGCACGGTTGTGGTCGAGGCGCAGCATCGCGGTGAACCGCTCGCGGGGGATGTCGGGCGCGTTGTTCATCGCGATCAGGCAGTTGGTGTTGGCGGGGTTGCCCACCACCAGCACTTTCACGTCAGGGGCCGCGGCGGTGTTCAGCGCCTTGCCCTGGACCGTGAAGATCTCCCCGTTGGCGCTCAGCAGCTCGGCGCGCTCCATGCCCTTGGTGCGCGGACGCGAGCCGACGAGCAGCGCGACGTTCGTGCCGTCGAACGCGTCCGCCGGGTTGTCGTGCAGGTCAAGGCCGGCGAGCAGCGGGAAGGCACAGTTGACGAGCTCCATCGCCACCCCCTCCAGCGCCCCCATCGCCGGGGGGATCTCCAGCAGCCGCAGGTCGACCGGCTGCTCAGGGCCGAGCAGCTGCCCGGAGGCGATGCGAAAAACGATGCTGTAGCCGATCTGCCCGGCGGCGCCGGTGACGGTGACACGTACGGGTTTGCTCACGGGTTCATCTCCTGTCGGGTGCTGTGTGTGGAATAGTCGGCCGGCTGCGTCGCTTTCGGCGTTCGTAAAGCAAGGCAGCGGGCCTACGCGGTGCTCGCAACCATCGCGCGTTGCAGGTTCTCATCGATCGACCCGAGGAACTCCTGCGTGGTCTGCCACGGCTCCTCGGGACCAATCAGCAGCGCGAGGTCCTTGGTCATCTTGCCGCTTTCGACCGTCTCCACGCAGACCCGCTCGAGCGTCTCAGCGAAGCTCGTCACCTCAGGCGTGCCATCCATCCGCCCCCGCGCAGAGAGGCCGCGCGTCCACGCGAAGATCGAGGCGATCGGGTTGGTGGAGGTCGGCTTGCCCTGCTGGTGCAGGCGGTAGTGGCGGGTGACGGTGCCGTGCGCGGCCTCCGCCTCGACTGTCTTGCCGTCAGCGGTCATCAGCACGCTGGTCATCAGCCCGAGCGAGCCGAAACCCTGGGCGACGGTGTCCGATTGCACGTCGCCGTCGTAGTTCTTGCACGCCCACACGTACCCACCTTCCCACTTCAACGCAGCGGCCACCATGTCGTCGATTAGGCGGTGTTCGTAGGTGATGCCGGCGGCCGTGAAGTCAGACTCGAACTCGCTCGCGTACACCTCGGCAAAGATGTCTTTGAAGCGCCCGTCGTAGCGTTTGAGGATCGTGTTCTTGGTGGACATGTACACCGGGTAGCCGCGGTCCAGTCCGTAGCGCAGCGAGGTGCGGGCAAAGTCGCGGATCGAGTCGTCGAGGTTGTACATCGCCAGCGCCACCCCGCCGCCGGGGAAGTCGTACACCTCCAGCTCGATCGGCTCGCCGCCATCCGCGGGCGTGAAGGAAAGCGTCAGCTTGCCCTCGCCGGGCACGACCATGTCAGTCGCTCTGTACTGGTCGCCGAACGCGTGGCGGCCGATCACGATCGGCTTGGTCCAACCGGGCACCAGACGCGGGATGTTGGCGATCACGATCGGCTCGCGGAAGATCACCCCACCGAGGATGTTGCGGACCGTGCCGTTGGGCGAGCGGTACATCTCCTTGAGCCCAAACTCCTCCACCCGCGCCTCGTCGGGCGTGATCGTCGCGCACTTCACACCCACCCCGAAGCACTTGATCGCCTCAGCCGCTTGCACCGTGACCTGGTCGGCGGTCGCGTCGCGGCTCTCGATGCCGAGGTCGTAGTACTTCAGGTCCACATCCAGATAGGGCAGGATCAGCTGCTCCTTGATGAACGACCAGATGATCCTGGTCATCTCGTCGCCGTCGAGCTCGACGACGGGGTTCTTCACTTCGATCTTGGCCATATGCGGAGTCCGGAGGTCGGTAGTGGAGTGGGGTTGATTGAGAGGAGGAGAAGAGGAGTTGTTTGTGCGGCAACTGACGCGCGTGGGGCGGCGATGCTATCGCGCGAGCGCCGCGCGTCCCTCACGGTGCCAAGACGGGCGCCCGCGAGAGCACAGGAGGGACTACGCTGTAGAGGCGATGGCCACCGTCTCACAGCCCGCCACTGGGACGGCCTCCTGGGAGACCCACGAGGTCGCAAACCAGGCTCCGCCGCTGGAGGGCGTTGACGTCTTCTCTAGCAACCTCCCGCTCGTCGAGGCGCTGGAGCGCGAGGGCGGCGGCTGGGCCAGGGAGCGCGCCGCCGCGCTGGGCCGGTTCGTCGGCGGCCAGCCGCAGCAGTTCTGGGGGCGCCTGGCCAACGAGAACAAGCCCGTGCTGCGTACGCACGATCGCTACGGGCACCGCATCGACGAGGTCGAGTTCCACCCCGCGTGGCACAAGCTGATGGCGATGGGCGTGGAGAACGAGCTGCACTCGCTCCCCTGGACCTCCGCGGAGCCGGCTGCGCACGTAGCCCGCGCGGGCCTCTACATGACCGCGATGCAGGCCGAGGCGGGGTTCGCCTGCCCGATCACGATGACCTTCGCAGTGGTCCCCGCACTGCGCGCCACCCCCGCCCTGGCGGCCGAGTGGGAGCCGCTGGTGACCGCCACCACCTACGACCCGCGTCTGATCCCTGCCCGCGAGAAGGGCTCGGCGATCGCGGGCATGGCGATGACCGAGAAGCAGGGCGGCTCGGACGTGCGCGCCAACACGACTGTCGCGCGGCCGCTGAACGGCGGGAGACCGGGCGGCGAGTACGAGCTCGTCGGGCACAAGTGGTTCTGCTCGGCGCCGATGTCCGACCTGTTCCTCGTGCTCGCGCAGACCGACGACGGGCTTTCCTGCTTCCTGCTGCCGCGCGTGCTGCCCGACGGCTCGCGCAACGCCTTTCACATCCAGCGCCTGAAGGACAAGCTCGGCAACCACTCCAACGCCTCCTCCGAGGTGGAGTTCCACAGCGCCTGGGCGCGGATGCTCGGCGAGCCCGGCCGCGGCGTGCCGACGATTATCGAGATGGTCGGCCACACGCGCCTGGACTGCGTGATCGGCTGCGCCGCGGGGATGCGCGCCGGGGTCGTCGCCGCCACGCACCATGCCGCCCACCGCAGCGCGTTCGGCAAGCTGCTGATCGACCAGCCGCTGATGCGCAACGTGCTCGCCGACCTCTGCGTGGAGTCCGAGGCCGCGACGATGCTCGCGATGCGCCTCGCGCGCGCTTACGACGAAGCCGGCGAGGTCCCGAGCCAGGGTGGCCCTGGATCAGAGGACGAGCTCAGCGACGCCCACCTGTTCAAGCGTCTGGCGACCGCCGTGTCGAAGTACTGGGTCTGCAAGCGCGCCCCCAACCACGCCTTCGAGTCGTTGGAGTGCCTCGGCGGCAACGGCTACGTCGAGGAGTCCGGGATGCCGCGCCTCTACCGCGAGGCGCCGCTCGCCTCGATCTGGGAGGGCTCGGGCAACGTGATGAGCCTCGACGTACTGCGCGCCCTGGTGCGCACCCCGCGCTCGCTGGAGGTCTTCCTGCACGAGCTGGAGCAGTCCCGCGGCGCCGACCGGCGCCTGGACGTCCACCTCGACGCCCTCAAGGACCAGTTTTCAGACCCCGCGACGCTCGAGTCCCGCGCCCGGCGCGTGGTGGAGTCGATGGCCCTCGCGCTGCAGGGCTCCCTGCTCGTGCGCCACGGCGACCCCGCGGTGGCCGACGCCTTCTGCGCCGCTCGCCTCGGCCGCGACGGCGGCCTCGAGTACGGCACCCTCCCGGCGGGCACGGACTTCGAGGCGATCGTCGCCCGCGGCGGCGTGCAGGCCTAAGACTGGACCGGGTCGCGCGCGGCCTACCATGGAAGGGTGGTACCTCGCAGGAACTTCCAGCTCGCGCGCGTCTTCGGCATCCGTATCGGGGTGGGGGTCGGCTGGTTCTTGATCCTCGGCGTGATTCTCGTCTACTTCGCCGCCACGCTCACCCCCTACTTCCATGAAGCGATCGGGGGGTTGACCACCACCGCGTACCTGGTGACGGTCGCGATCGTGCTCTCCTTCTTCGTCTCGGTGATCCTGCACGAGCTCGGCCACGCGCTCGTCGCGCGCCGCGCCGGCGTCCCCGTGATGGGCATCGAGTTGTGGGCGCTCGGGGGCGTCACGCGCACCGGCCCGATGCCCCGGCCGGGCGTGGAGTTTCGCGTGGCTGCCGCGGGGCCGCTCGTGACTCTTGTGGTCGTACTCGTCTCCGTCGCCCTCGGCGCTCTGCTCGCCAGCAGCCACCACTTCTTCGCCGTCGCCGTCGGCTCCGGCGGGGTGCTCACCACGCCTGTGGTGATGTGGCTGAGCTGGGTGGCCACCCTCAACGTGCTCGTGCTGGTCCTCAACCTCGTCCCTGCCTTCCCACTCGACGGCGCCCAGATGGTGCACGCCCTGTTGTGGTGGCGCACCGAGGACCGCAACCGCGCCACGCGCGCCGTGGGGCGCATGGGGCAGGGCTTCGGGGTGCTGCTCGGCGCGGGGGGCCTGGCGCTGCTGACGCTTGGCGACGTCGGCGGCGTGTGGCTCGCGGCCATCGGGCTGTTCGTCTACCAGAGCGCCACCGGCGCGGTGCTGCAGGGCACCGTCAACCAGCGCATTCAGCGCCTGCGGGTGGCCGACGTGATGGACCGGGAGCCGGTCACGATCCCCGCCGAGACCGGGCTGCTCGACGCCCAGGAGCACTTCTTCCTGCGCTACCGCTGGCCATGGTTCGCCGTCGTGGATCCCGCGCGCCACTTCCTCGGGGTCGTGCGCTCCGAACGCGTTGACGCCGAGATCGCCGCCGGGCGGCCCGCGCTGCCCGTCTCCGACGTGCTCGAGGAAAACCTCCCGATCCGCATCGAGCAGGACCAACCGCTCGAGTCGCTGCTGCGCTCGGAGGGTCTCGGGCGCCTCGGCGCGATGGTCGCCGTCGACGACGACGGGGTGCTGCGCGGCGTCGTGACCGTCGCGCAGATCCGCCAGGCGCTGCGGCCGGCCGCGGGTACATAAGGCCGCTGGCGCATATAGAGTTCCGGCCCGCATGCCAGCACACGACGTCTTGATCATCGGCGCAGGTCTCGCCGGCCAGCGCGCGGCGCTCGCCGCCGCACAGGGGGGCGCGAGCGTGGCGATCGTCAGCAAGGTCCACCCCGTGCGCTCCCACTCCGTGGCCGCCGCCGGCGGGATCAACGCGGCGATCTCCGTCGAGGACGACTGGCGCTCGCACGCCTACGACACCGTCAAGGGCTCGGACTTCCTCGGCGACCAGGACGCGATCGAGATCATGTGCTCGGAGGCCCCGCACGAGGTCATGCACCTGGAGCACATCGGCGTCACCTTCCACCGCAACGCGGAGGGCCTACTCGACCTGCGCGCGTTCGGGGGTGCCTCGATGAAGCGCACCGCCTACGTCGCCGACATCACAGGACAGGCGATCCTGCACGTGCTCTACGAGCAGCTTATGCGCCACCACGAGACCGTGGAGCGCTACGAGGAGTGGTTCGCCACCTCCCTGCTGCGCGACGAGGATGGCCGCTGCTGCGGGATGGTCGCGCGCGACGTGCGCTCGGGGCGCATGGAGGTCTTCCACGCCAAGAACACGATCCTCGCCAGCGGCGGCGCCGGGCAGGTCTACAGCCCCACCACCAACGCGCTGATCGTCACCGGTGACGGGATCGCCCAGGCCTACCGCCTCGGCGCGCCCCTGATGGACATGGAGATGGTCCAGTACCACCCCACCACGCTGGTCGAGAACGGACTGCTGATCACAGAGGGCGCGCGCGGCGAGGGCGCGGTGCTGCTCAACTCCGAGGGCGAGCGCTTCATGGAAAAGTACGCCCCCAACAAGCTTGACCTCGCCTCCCGCGACGTCGTCTCCCGCGCCGAGCAGACCGAGATCCTCGAGGGCCGCGGCGTCGGCCCCGACGGCTCGGGCATCTGGCTTGACATCACCAAGGTCCCGCGCAAGCGTACGCTGGAGGCGCTGCGCGAGATCGTCAACATCGGCAAAGACTTCGCCGGCGTGGACATCACCCGCGAACCGATCATGATCCGCCCCGGCCAGCACTACATCATGGGCGGCGTGAAGACCGACGTCAACGGCGCCACCCCGATCGAGGGCCTCTACGCGGCCGGCGAGGTGGCCTGCGTCTCGGTGCACGGCGGCAACCGCCTCGGCGCCAACTCGCTGCTCGACACGCTGATCTTCGGCCGCCGCGCCGGTGAACACGCCGCCGCGCGCTCGGCGAGCATGTCGATGCCCTCCGCCTCGAATGGGCAGCTCGCCGACGACGCCGCGATGATCGCGGGGATCATCGCCCGCGAGCGCTCCGGGCGGCGCGTCTCGGAGATCAAGGCCGAGCTCGGCGCCACCATGAACCAGCACGTCGCCGTCTACCGCGACCAGGCCGGGCTGGAGGAGGCCCTCGGGGTCGTCAAGCGCCTGCAGGAGCAGGCCGCCAGCGCCTACGTCGACGACCGCGGCACCGTCTTCAACCAGGACGTCCTCGGGGCGATCGAGCTCGGCTACATGCTCGACTGCGCCGAGGCCACCGTGGTCGCGGCGATCGAGCGCAAGGAGTCCCGCGGCGCCCAGTTCCGTACCGACTTCCCGGAGCGCAACGACGAGGAGTGGCTCAAGCACATCGACCTCACCGCCGGCCCCGACGGGCCTACGGTGAGCTACTCGCCGGTGACAATCACACAGTGGGAGCCCGAGGAGCGCAAGTATTGATGACTGTGCAGTTCCTCCACCCAGCCCGTCCCGCCCAACGAACGCCAGCCATGAGGCTCCGCCACGAGCTCCGCCACCCAGCCGGTCGCGCACAACGAACGCCGATCCCCTTCCTAAAAATGGCCGTTCCCCGCCCCGAGGAGGCGTCCCGCTGATGGCCGAGACCCACCGTCCGCCTGAGCAGTTCACCCTGCGCGTGCGCCGCTACGACCCCGAGTCCGGCGAGGCCCCCTACTGGGTCGAGCACACCGTCGAGCTGGAGCCCCACCGCTCGGTGCTCGAGGGCATCCTGCAGGCCAAGGCCCGCTTCGACGGCTCGATCGGCATCCGCTGCTCCTGCCGCGCCGCGATCTGCGGCTCCTGCGGGGTGCGCATCAACGGGGAACCTGGCCTCGCCTGCCACACCCACCTCGACCACGCCCGCGCTGGCGCCCCCGGCGGGGTGATCGAGATCGAGCCAATGGGCAACATGCCGGTCATCAAGGACCTCATCGTCGACATGGACGCCGTGCACTGGAAGAAGATCCAGCGCGTCACCCCGTGGCTGCTGGCCAAGCAGCCCGTCCCCGAGCGCGAGTACGTGGTGCCGAAAGAGGCGATGGTGGACGTCACACAGTCGATGGCCTGCATCCAGTGCGGAGCGTGCGTGTCGGACTGCCTGGCGATGGAGGTTGACCCCGGCTTCATCGGCCCCGCCGCGCTGGCGAAGGCCTACCGCTTCGTCGGGGACCCCCGCGACGACCGCCAGCGTGAGCGGCTCGTGGACCTCTCCGACGACCCCCAGGGAATCTTCGACTGCACCCACTGCTTCAAGTGCGTGGAGGCCTGCCCCAAGGACGTCAACCCGATGGGCCAGATCATGCGCCTGCGGCGCATCGCCATCTCCGACCAGCACATCGTGGACGCCAACAACGGCGAGCGCCACGAGGCGGCCCTCACCACGCTCGTGCGCGACTACGGGCTCAACCACGAGGCGGAACTGCCGCCGCGCTCCTACGGCGGCAACTCGTGGTTCGGGAAATTCCATCCGGCGGCCGGCAAAGAGCTACTCTCGCTGCTGCCCACCGCCGTCAAGGCGATCGCGCGCGGAAAGATCAGCATCAAAGTGGCGCTGTTCGGCCACAAGCTCCCCCCGGCCGACCTGAAGGCGGTCCAGCGGATCTACCAGACGGTCGAGAGCCGCCCTGAGCGCTACGAGCTGAACCTGTACGTCTCCGGCGAGGACGAGGACGCCGACGCGACGCCCGTCGGCGCAGTCGCGGGCACGGCGGGCACTGGGGACGGCGGCGGCAACGGGACCACCGAGGGCGGGGACGACCCCGTGGCGTCGGCCCCAGAAGGGAGCACCACCCGATGAAGGTCGCCTACTGGCCCGGCTGCGTGAGCCGCGGCTTCACCCCCGAGCTGCACGGCTCGATGGCGCGCGTGGCGCCGCTGCTGGACCTCGAGCTCGTCGAGCTCGACCGTGCCTCCTGCACCGGCTGCGGCGTGATCGCCGAGCACAACCAGGAGCTCGCCGACACGCTGAACGCGCGCACCTTCGCGCTCGCCCAGCAGGTCGAGGGCGCCGAGCTGATGATGAACATCTGCTCCACCTGCCAGGGCGCCCAGAGCGAGTGCCAGGAGCGCTTGGACGCGAGCGCCGAGTACCGCGCCCACGTCAACCGCACGCTCGCGCCCGAGGGCCTCACCTACGAGCGAGGACTCACCAACAAGAACTTCCTGTGGCTGCTCGTCGAGGAGCTCGGCCTGGACGAGCTGCGCTCCCGCGTCCGCCGGCCGCTCACCAACCTGAAGGTCGGGCCCTTCTACGGCTGCTACATCGTGCGCCCCCGCGCGCGCCTGGGCATCGACGCCGAGCACCCACGTGACCGCTACCTTGAGCAGGTGATCGACGCGCTCGGCGGCACCGTGATCGAGTACGCCGGCGCGCGCAAGTGCTGCGGCTTCCCGATCGTCACGATGAACAAGGAGGCTTCGCTCAAGCAGGCCGGCCGCCACCTCGGCGACGCCGTGGACGCCGACGCCGACTGCCTCGTCACGCCCTGCCCGCTCTGTCACCTCAACCTCGACCTCCAGCAGCCCGCCGCCGAAAGCGTCGTCGGGCGCCAGCTCAAAATGCCGGTCCTGCACCTCCCCCAGCTTGTGGGCCTCGCGCTGGGTGTTGAGCCTAAGGAGCTTGGCCTTGGCCGCCACATCGTGCGACCCACCGCGGTGATCGACTGGTTGACTTCGGTGGTAGGCGCCGCCGCGTAGACCTCGGACTAGCTTAGCTAGGCGTGCTAGAGTGCTTGCATGACCCGTGTGGGAATGCACGAAGCCAAGACTCACTTCTCGCGGCTGGTCGAAAGCGTCCGCCGCGGCGAGGACGTCATCGTCGAGCGCTCCGGTCGCCCGGTGGTCAAGATCGTCCCCTACGACGAGCCGCGTGGCCTGCTGGCGCTCGAGGGTATCTGGAAGGGCAAGGTCGAGATCACTGACGACTTCGACGTGCTGCCCGAGGATCTCCAGCGCGCCTTCGGCATGATCGACGAGTGAGGTTCCTACTCGATACGCACACTGTGCTGGGGCTGCTCTCACCCGACATCCCCGACATTCGACTCTCGCCGGATGCCCGAGCGGCGATCCATCGATTTGACGCGGAGCTGATCGTCAGCGCCGTCAACGTCTGGGAGATCGCCATCAAGCGGGCGATCGGGAAGCTGAAGGCGCCCGATGACCTGATCGAGCGCATCGAGGAGGTGGGCGGCGAGCTGCTCTCGATCACCCCACGGCACGCCCACGCCACCGCGGAGCTGCCGCTGCACCATCGCGACCCCTTCGACCGCCTGCTGATCGCGCAGGCGAAGCTGGAGGGTTGTGCGATCGTCACGAGAGACCCCGCCTTCCCGGCCTACGGTGTTCCGGTCGTCTGGTAGTGGACACCCAGCTTCGCAAGCGGCCAGCGACATAAGCCCATAGTCTGCGCTGCGTGAAGATCCTCACCGTCGTCGGCAACCGCCCACAGTTCATCAAGGCCGCGGCCGTCTCCGGGCCGCTACGCGAGGCCCACGAGGAGCTGTTGGTGCACACCGGCCAGCACCACGACGACTCGCTCTCGGCCGTCTTCTTCCGTGAGCTGGGCCTCCCACGGCCCGACCGGGAGCTGGGGATCGGCGGCGGCTCGAACACCTCGCAGCTCGCGCGGCAGCTCGCCGCACTGGAGCCGTTGCTGGGGGAGGAGCGGCCCGATGTGGCGCTTGTCTATGGCGACACCAACTCCACGCTCGCCGGCGCGCTCGCGGCTTCGCAGGCGGGGGTCCCCGTGGCGCACGTGGAGGCTGGGATGCGCTCGTTCGACCGCACGATGCCCGAGGAGCGCAACCGGGTGGTCGTCGACCACCTCTCGGAGCTGCTGCTGTGCGCCTCGGACACCGCCGCGGCCAACCTGCGCGCGGAGTCGGTCGCCGGGCGCGTGGAGGTGGTGGGCGACGTGATGGTTGACCTCGCGCTGCGCGTCGCCCCCGCCGCCCGCGCGGATGGACGGGCGCTGGAGACCCAAGGGCTGCGGGCCGGCGCGTACCTGCTGCTCACTGCCCACCGCCCCGGCAACGTTGATCCTCCCGAGCGGCTGCGTGCGCTGGTCGCACTGGTGCATGCGCTGCCGGGACCGGTCGTCTTCCCGCTACACCCCCGCACCCGCGCGCGGTTGGACGAGGCCGGACTACTGGAGGAGCTTGCCGGCACTGAGGGCCTGCACCTCGCCGAGCCGCTTGGCTACGGCGCCTTCACCGCACTGCTCTACCACGCCCGCGCGGTGCTCACCGACTCCGGTGGCGTCCAGAAGGAGGCGTACCTTGCGGGGGTGCCGTGCGTCACGCTGCGTGCCTCCACCGAGTGGGTCGAGACCGTGCAGGCGGGGTGGAACACGCTTGTGGACCTCGACCGCGACGCGGCGCTCGCCGTGCTGGAGCGGAGGCCGCCCGCGGAGCGGCCACCGCTGTATGGGGACGGGCACGCCGCGGAGCGCTGTGTGCAGGCGATCGGTACGCTCGCCGCGTGAGCCCGCCGGGTTGGCGCGCTGCGCGGGGACGGCGGGTAGGAGGCCCGCCGCGCACGCGCTCGGTGCGGTACTTACACACGTGGACGATCCCCAGATGAACTTTTGAAAAAAAGATGACCTATATATATGCGCACCTCACAGCAGACCCTCATCCGGATCGGCGTCGCGGGCCTCGGCTTATAAAAAAGATGACCTATATATGAGTACCCCAGAGCAGACTCCCGTCCGGGTCGGCGTCGCCGGCCTCGGCTACTGGGGGCCGAACCTCGCGCGCAACTTCGCCGCGCTCCCCGGGTGCGAGCTGCGCTGGGTGTGCGACCCCTCCGAGCAGGCGCGCGCGCGGGTGGCGCCGCAGTTCCCCGAGGCGCGCGTCACCGCGGAGCTGGAGGACCTGCTCGCCGATCCCGCCCTCGACGCGGTGGTGCTCGCCACGCCCGTGCCCACTCACGCGGAGCTCGCGGTGCGCGTCGCGGAGGCCGGCAAGCACTGTTTCGTGGAGAAGCCGCTCGCCACCGCCGCCGCCGACGCGCAGCGCGCCGTGGACGCCGCCGAGCGCGCCGGGCGGGTGCTGATGGTCGGGCACCTGCTGGAGTACCACCCTGCGGTGGACCGCCTGCGGGCGCTGCTCGCGGAGGGGGAGCTGGGGGAGCTGTACTACGTGTACGGCAACCGCCTCAACCTCGGCAAGCTGCGCGCCGACGAGAACGCGCTGTGGAGCCTCGGCGCGCACGACGTCTCGGTGATCCTCCACCTGATCGACGAAGAGCCCGCCGAGTGCACCGCCCACGGACGCTCCTACGTACGCCCCGGGGTGGAGGACGTGGTCTTCTGCTACCTGCGCTTCCCCTCCGGGGTGGTCGCGCACCTGCACCTCTCCTGGTTGGACCCCCACAAGGAGCGCCGCCTCACCGTCGTCGGCGCGCGGCGCATGGCGACATTCGACGACATGCGCCTGGAGGGCAAGCTTACCCTCTACGACAAGGGCTTCGACCAGGACGTGCGCTCGTGGGGCGAGTACCTCGCGCGCTCCGGGGAGATCTTCTCGCCCGAGCTCCCCGCCGTCGAGCCGCTGCGCGTGGAGTGCGAACACTTCGTGGACTGCCTGCGCACGGGGGCCACCCCCCGCTCGGACGGCCGCTCCGGCCTTCGCGTGGTGCGGGTCCTGGAGCGGCTGCAGCGCTCGCTTGAGAGCTAGGGCACGCGGGCCCTCAGGGCGCGCCGCCGCCCGGCGGCGGGTAGAGCCCCGGCCCGCCCGGGCTGCCGGGGAAACCGTGGTGGGCGGCCTGGAGCCGCCCCTCCCACACCGCTTTCGCGCCCAGGTCGCCGGTCCTGAAAACCATGTAGCCAGCGCCCACCGCCAGCAGGACGAGCACGACTCGCAACGCCGCGAACACAGACGGGGAGGACAGCGCACCGTCCACGATCCCCAGGCCAGTCGGCCAGCCGCCGGAGATGCGCAGCGCGGCGAACGTGACGATCAGCGTCGCGGTGAAGGCCACGTAGACGATCGCGAGGACGTGCGCGGCGTGCGAGTGTTCGGAGATCAGCTGGGCGGCCCGGCCCTGCAGGCCGAGCGCGGCGCGCAGCGCCGCTCCGGCCTGCATCGTCAGGAACACCGAGCTCATCGCGACGATCGACACCACCGCCAGCGCGATCCCGTACCGCGCGAACCACTCCCGCCTGCACGCGAAGACGACCGCGGTCACGACCGTGGTCGGGATCAGCACCACCGGCACGTGGACGAACAGGGGGTGCGCGGGCAGGCCGCCGTAGATCGTGGTGACGCGCACCGGCACCGTGAGGAAGCCGAGGAACGCGAGCAGCGTCAGGACGAGCTCGGCGCGGCGCCAGTCCACCCCGGGCCGGCTGTCCGCACTGTGGCTCTCGCGCGTTCCCATGGGCTCAGCCGCCCGAGGGGGTGACAAGCCCCGTCTCGTAGGCGAAGACGACGATCTGCACACGGTCGCGCAGCCCGAGCTTTGCGAGGATGCGCCCCACGTGGGACTTCACGGTCGCCTCGGAGAGCACGAGGCGCTCGGCGATCTCGGCGTTCGAGAGGCTGCTCGCGACCTGGCGGAGCACCTCGTGCTCGCGCGCGGTCAGCAGCGCCAGGCGCTCGCGCTGCCCCTGGTCCGGGCGCCCGGGGACGGGTAGGCGGTGGGCGTAGGTGGACAGCAGCCTGCGCGTGACTCGCGGCGCGACGACGGCGTCCCCACTCGCGACGGCGCGGATCCCTGAGAGCAGGTCGGCCGGCGGCGTGTCCTTCAACAGGAAGCCGCTCGCCCCGGCCCGCAGCGCCGCGTAGACGTACTCGTCGAGGTCGAACGTGGTGAGGATCATGACTCGTGCGCCGCTGTGGGACTCGATGATCTCGCGGGTGGCCTGCACGCCGTCCAGCTCCGGCATGCGCACGTCCATCAGCACGACGTCCGGCTCGAGCCTCTGGGCGGCCTCGACCGCCTCGCGGCCGTTCGCGGCCTCGCCGACGACCTCGAGGTCCGGTTGGGTGTCGAGCACCATCCGAAACGCCATCCGCATCAGCTCCTGGTCATCGGCCAGCAGCACGGTTGTCGTAACCGTCATCGCACAGCAACCTGTGCGTCGGCTGCCTGGGGGTAAGCGGCCCGGCTTTCCGCGGTCCGTGCGTCGGCAGCCTGGCCGTAGGCGCCCCGGGTGTCGGCGGTCCGGGTGTCGGCAGCCTGGGCGTGGGCGGGCTGGGTAGCGGCGGGCCGTACGTCGGCGGCCTGACCGTAGGCGCCCCGGGTGTCGGCGGCCTGAGCGTCGGGGTTCAGCCGCAGGCACACCCGCCAGCCGCCGCGAGGGCCGGGGCCGGCTTCGAGCGTGCCCCCGTAGTTCGCGGCGCGCTCTCGCATCCCGTGCAGCCCCCGCCCGCCGGGGGCCGCCGCGGCGGGACCCTCGCCACGGCCCCCGCCCGTGTCGGTCACCTCGAGCTCGACCCGGCCGGGCCGGCAGCTCAGCGCGAGGTGCGCCCGGGTGGGTCGGGTGGCGTGCTTGAGCGTGTTGGTGAGGGCCTCCTGGGCCACCCGGAAGACAGTCAGCTGCACACCGTCGGCCAGCCTGTGCGGATCTCCCTCGAGGTCCATCGTCACCGGGATGCCGGCGGCCTGCACCCGCGCGAGCAGCTCGTCGAGCCGGTCGAGCCGCGGCTGCGGTTCGAGCGGCTGCTCGGAGGACTGCTTGGGCGACTGCTCGCGCAGCACCCCCAGCAGCTTGCGCATCTCCACGAGCGCCTCCCGGCCGGTCGCCGCGACGCGCCTGGTCGCCTCCGCCGCGCGCTCCGGCGCGGTGTCCATCGTGTAGGTAGCACCGTCGGCCAGGGCGATCATCACAGTGAGGTTGTGGGCCACGATGTCGTGCATCTCGCGCGCGATGCGGGCCCGCTCGGTGGCCGCTCCGAGCCGGCCCTCCTGGTCGCGCTCGAATTCCAGCCGCGCCGCCTTCTCCTGCAGCGAGGCCAGCAGTGCCCTGCGCTGGCGCACCGAGACGCCGAGCACGCCGGCCGCCGTCGCGAGGCCGGTGAGCCCGACCCACACCTTCAGCGGCTCGGACGGCGACCACCGCACCGCCGCCATCACAGCCCCCGCCTCGACCACGCAGGCGGCGAGCGCGGCGGCGAGCAGGCTGCCATCCAGGGCGACCCAGTACAGGGCGAAGAGCACCGCGGCGTCGGCCAGCTGCGGAGCGGCGAGCAGCCACTGCGCTAACGCGACGGTCGCGACCACCTCGAAGCACAGAGGAGGACTCACGCGACGCAACGGCAGTGGGGCGCACAGCGCGGCGCAGAAAACCGCTGCGAGTACAGTTAGACGGTGCTGGGTGCTCAAACCGGCGACGCTCACCGCCGCAACCGTCAGGCAGATCGCGAGATCTACCGCCACGGGGTGAGCGGCGCTCGAGCGTGCCAGTCCTCGCGCGCGTTGCGTCAGCCGGCTCAACGCAAGCTCGTCTCCTGCCAGCTGGGCTCCTGAGTCCTTCATAGACGTATCTTGCCGGCTCGCCGCGAGCGCCGGGGGGCACCCCCGCCTCCCGCTCGTGCCCACTACTCGACCTCCACGTCGAGCAGCAGGCGCGGGTCCCGGTGCTGCGCTGGATGCGACTGGCCTTCCACCACGTCGAGGAGCAGACGCGGATCGGGGTGCTGCGCCGCGTGTCGCTGCCCCTGCACGTCGAGCTTGGTGACTGCGACGTAGGCCACGAGGGCCGTGAACACGACGAGCGCCACGCCGCTGACGGTGCCGTCCCCGAGACCGAGACCGGTGATCGAGTGCGGCTTGCTGAACCAGTCCGCGAAGGACGCGCCGATCGGCCGCGTCACGACGTACGCGAACCAGAAGGCGACGACGGGGTTCAGGTGCAGGCGCCACCAGCCGACCGCGGGGATCGCGATGACCGACCCGAATAGCACCGCGGAGGGGAAGAAGCCGAGCTGCAACGTGGTCGCCGTCAGGTCCCCCGCGGCGGTGCCGAGCGCGAACGTCGCCAGCACCGCCGCCCAGTAGAAGCTCTCGCGGCGGCGGGTGGTGATGGTGTGGATCGAGAGCGTGCCCTCGGAGCGGTACCAGAGGAGGAAGATCGCGGCCGTGACCAGCGCGAACAGCGGAGTGGTCACCGCGTAGGGGATGCTCGCGCCGTCGTGCACGCCGTCGGCCGCCATCGTGCCGAAGATCGCGACCATCATCACCGCGAACCAGTAGACGGGAGCGCGGTACTCCCGTTGGCGCAGCTGCAGCCACAACGCGAACCACAGCCCGAAGATGCCGATCGCCCCGGCGATCGGGACGCTGTGGGAGCCAAGGAAGTCAGACATCGCCTCGCCCATCCCCGTGGTCAGAAGCTTCAGGACCCAGAAGACGGCAGTGATCTCGGGCACCTTGGTCAAAGCCACCCGCGCGCGCGTGTCGCTCACGTGCTCACCGTACGGTGTCCAGCGCTTGGCGACAACGCCCTGGAGAACCATCTTGGTCGGCGCGCTCGTCCACCTCAGGTCGCAGTGAGCTGCTACCAAAGTCGCACGCGAGGCCGCCGCTCGCGGAGCCGACGCACGGAGCTACCGCGCTGGCCACGCCATCAGCCGCTCTGCGCGCCCCGCGGCCTCGTCTCGCCCCAGCACGACCGGCGGTCCAGTAGGGTCCCATGGGCGAGCCAGACTTCCCAGCGAGCCGCCCCGGGAGCCCCGGGCGACCAACCCACCGAGCCACGTGCGCCCCACCTTCGACCTGCAGTCCCACTCGGTCCACTCCGACGGCGAATTGGAGCCGGCCGCCGTCGTGCGCGCCGCCGCGGCGGCGGGCGTGGAGCTGCTCGCGCTCACCGACCACGACTCGGTGGGGGGCGTCGAGGAGGCGCTCGCGGAGGGCGCCCGCGCCGGCGTGCGCGTGGTCCCCGCCACCGAGCTCTCCTCGGTCAACGAGACCTACGAGGAGCTGCACGTGCTCGGTTACCTCGTCGACCACCGCGACCCTGCGTTCGCCGCAACGCTCGAAGATCTACGCGCAGACCGCGAGCGGCGTGTGCTCGCGATGGCAGACCTACTGCGTGCGGAGGGCTTCGAGCTCGACGACACCGAGCTGCGCCGCCGGCAGGCCGCCGGGGACCCGCTGGGGCGCCCCCACCTTGCGCACGCCCTGCTCGAGCACCCCGCCAACGCCGAACGCGTCGCCGCCGAGGGGATCGGCAGCCTGCGCGAGCTGTTCCCCCGCTACCTGGTCCCCGGCGTCCCCACCTACGTGGCGCGCACCCGCCCCACCGTGGCCGAGGCGATCGAGCTGATCCACCGCGCCGGCGGCGTCGCAGTGTGGGCGCACCCCTTCTGGGACGTGGCCGAGCCGGACACCGTGCGCGCGATGCTCGAGCGCTTCGCCAGCCTCGGCGTGGACGGCGTCGAGGCCTTCTACCCCACCCACACGGCCGAGCAGGTCGCGCTGCTGTGCGCCGTCGCCGAGGAGCTCGACCTGCTCACCACCGGCTCCTCGGACTTCCACGGCTCCGAGCACAAGACCTTCGCCGGCTTCAGGGCGTTCGAGCTCTACGGCCACGCCCCGCGGCTGGGGCCGCTCGCCGCCGCGGCCTGAGCGGGACACTCCCCGCCAGGGCCTGAGCGCCGAGGACCACTCGCCGCGGGGCCCCTCGGGCTGGGCGCAGAGGACCACTCGCCACCGGGCCTGCGGGCTGAGCGTCGAGGGTCACGCCGCTCCGCCGAGACCGCGGCCCTGCCGTACCTAACCCGCCACCTCGGCGAGGTCGACGAGTTGCAGGCGGTCGTCTGCGGATGCCGCCCGCCTGAGCGTTGCGTTGAAGCCGCCTCGCGAGAAGAGCAGGACTCGCAGGTCCTTGGCGATCGTGTAGCCCGCCTGACGCAGCGCCGGGAGCTTGTAGTCCTCGATCTCCCCCAGAAGACTGCCGTCCATCGGTTTGTTGCGCCACCGGCACTCGCCGATCACCGTCACGCGTCCGTTCGAGATTCCGACCACGTCGATCTCCTCGCTCGTACGCCCCCCCGCGCGGCGCAGGTCGTCTCGCGCGGGGCCCCACCAGCCGCCGACAAGCTGCGCCGTCTGCCCATACACCGTCCTCACCCACCCCCTACACAGCTCCTCGAACACCGGCGCGACGTGGTCGCTCAGCGACGGCCGCACGCTGCCCTCCCACAGGTCCGACGGCGCCAAGCCGGCCTCGAGCTCAGCCTGGAACGGAAACACGAACCGAAACCAGAAGCGGAAGAAGGGGTCGCTCAGCTCCCAGTGACCCCCGCGGCTGGATGCCCTGGCGCCTACCGGAAGCTTGCGGCGAACGATCCTCAGATCGGCCAGCGTCGCGAGGTAGCGGTTCACCGTAGCGTTCTCCACCCGGGCGCCGGAGGCGATCTCCTGGACCTCCTTCTCCCCCGTGGCGAGCTGCTCGAGGATCGAGAAGTACACACCCGGCTGTCTGAGCTCCTGCTCCAGGACCACACGGGCCTCGTTCCACAGTGGCCCGTTGCGATCGAGCACGCGCGAGCAGACCACGGACTTGAGCTCCCCATGCCCGAGGGCGCCCAGGTAGCGAGGCATCCCGCCCGCTACGGCAAAGCGCTCGATGCGCTGCGCCGGACCGAGCGTGTCGAGGAAGACGCGAGCCTCGGGGTAGCGCAGAGGCCGGACCTCCAGCCCCCGCAGACGCCCGTGCAGCGGGCCGCGCTCGCTCATCAGCGACTGCATCTGCGAGATCGCCGAGCCGCACAGCACGAGCTTCAGGTGGGAGCGGTCGCGCTCCTCCTCCATGACGGCCTGCACCGAGCTCAGCGCCCGCTCGGCCTCCGCCTCGGCGTGGGGCAGCAGCCAGGGAAACTCGTCGATGACCACCAGCGTCTTGGCGGAGCTCGCGAGCCGGAACACGACGCGCACGAGTGTCGCGAGGTCGGGAATCTCGGGCCGCACACCTAGCCCCGGCTCGAGCAGGGCCGCGAAGCGCGAGAGCTGGGTTCCCGGCGCGAGGCGCTCTGAGGCCAGGACCACGGCCGGCTTGCCGTGGGCGAAGCGGCGCATCAGCCACGACTTGCCGACACGCCGACGCCCGAACAGGTTGACCGGCGTGCGCTCGGAGCTCGCCCACCACTCCTCCAGATGAGCGAGCTCGTCCTCCCGATCGAGGAACTCAGCGGCCAGCGGCCAGCGGTACGCCTCCACGCCCCTCATAATAACATATGCCAACGTAAGTTACTCTAGCGTATGTAAGGAGGATGCAGCGACCATGCCCCGCCGCCGAGCCATGCGTACCTAACATACGCCAGCGTAAGTTACTCCGCCGTATGTAAGGGCGGCCAGAGAGCCTCGCCAGCCGCTCGGCCCGCCACGACGCCCGTCGATGGACGCCGTCGCTCGCCTGCCGCACCTCTCTCAGCAGGCGCCGTTGCGCGTGCCCCGCGCCGGGTGCAACCCGCGGACCGCCAGCAGGTCCATGACCCGCCCCACAGCCTCCTCCACCGTTTCGCTGCCCGACCGCAACACCAGGTCCGGGTGCGCGGGCGCCTCGTAGGGCGCCCCCACCCCCGTCAGGCCGCACAGCTCGCCGGCGCGGGCCCGCGCGTAGAGACCCTTGGGGTCGCGGCGCTGGCAGAGCTCCAGGGGGGCGTCCACGAACACCTCGAAGAACTGCAGCTCCGCCGCTGTGTGCAGCGCCGCCGCCTCCTCCCTGTCCGCCGCGTAGGGGCTCACCAGGCTCACCAGCGCGACGGAGCCCGACTCCGCCAGCAGTCGCGCGACGTGCGCGGTGCGACGCACGTTCTCGCTGCGGGCGTCCTCGTCGAAGCCGAGGTCCCCGTTGAGCCCGTGGCGCAGGTTGTCCCCGTCGAGCAGGAACGCCGGACGGCCGGCCTCCACGAGGCGCTGCTCCACCGCACTTGCCATCGTCGACTTGCCCGCCGCGGGCAGGCCCGTGAACCACACCGTCGCCCCCGCACACCCCAGCGCCTCCCAGCGCCGGTCGCGGGTCAGGCCGGATCTTTGCCAAAGCACGTTGGGGCTGCAGTCGGGCTCGGTACGAACGGACGTCACTGACATCGACACGACCTTGCGAAAGATTGTGAGAAGGTTAGCGAGCCTTAATGATAGGTCAGCCCCGAGCGGCAAGCGTGGCCAACACGCGCTCGACCGCAACGTCGAGGTCTTCCTGGCAGGTGCGCACGACGACATCGGGCCGCTCCGGCGGCTCGTAGGGGGCGCCAACGCCAGTCAGGCCCGTGAGCTCACCGGCGCGGGCGCGGGCGTAGAGCCCCTTGGGGTCGCGCTGCTCACACTGGGCCAGGGGAGTGCTGACGAACACTTCGATGAAGTCGAGGCCCTCCGCGGCGTGCAGTGCGGCGGCCACCTCGCGGTCTGCGGCGTAGGGACTGACGAGGGAGACCAGCGCGACCGCGCCGCACTCCGCCAGCAGTCGCGCGACGTGCGCGGTGCGACGCACGTTCTCCGCGCGCGCGGCCTCGTCGAAGCCGAGGTCGCCGTTGAGCCCGTGGCGGAGGTTGTCCCCGTCGAGCAGGTACGCCGGGCGGCCCGCCCGCACGAGCCGCTCCTCGACTGCGCGTCCGATCGTCGACTTGCCGGAGGCGGGCAGCCCCGTCAACCAGATCGTCGCACCGGCGAACCCGAGCGCCTTGCACCGCTCCGAGCGCGTCAGCGTCGCGCGCTCCCAGCGCACGTTCGGGCTGCGCTCCGTCTTGGTCTCGACCCCGGCAGCCCCCGAAGCCTCCTCTGCTTCCCCCTCGGTGTCGAGGATGACCCCGGCCGCCACCGTTTCGTTGGAGGCCTCGTCGATCACGATCAGGCTTCCCGTCGTGCGGTTGCGGCGGTAGGAGTCGAACACCAACGGGGCCGTCAGCTCCACCCGCACACGCCCAAGGTCGTTCAGCGCGAGCGCCGTGGCGCTCTCGTCGCGGTGCAGGGTGTCCACGTCGATCCGGTAACGCACCTCCAGCGCGCCCACCGCCGCGGTGCGCGTGGTGTGCTTGACCAGGTAGCGCCGCCGCGGGTCGAGCGGGCGCTCGGACATCCAGCAGAGCAGGCTCTCGAAGCTGTGCGAGACCGCCGGTTGGTTATGCGTGCGCGCGATCGTGCAGCCGCGGCTCACGTTGACGTCGTCGGCGAGCCTGAGCGCCACCGACATCGGCGGGAACGCCTCGCGCACCGGCCCGTCAAAGGTGTCGATGCCGGCCACCGTGGTGCGCTGCCCGCCAGGCAGCACCACAACCTCGTCGCCGGTCCGCACGATCCCGCCCGCCACCTGTCCTGCGTAGGCGCGGTAGTCCGAGCCCTCCGAGGAGCGCGGGCGGATCACCCACTGCACCGGGAAGCGCACGTCGCGCAGGTTGCGGTCTGAGGCGATGTGGACGTGCTCGAGGTGGTAGAGCAGCGGCGGTCCCTGGTACCACGGCATCGCCTGCGAGCGCTCCACCACGTTGTCGCCCCGCAGCGCGGAGATCGGGATGAACGTCACGTCCTGGATGTCCAGCCGCGCCGCGAAGCGCTCGAACTCATCCACGATCGAGTCGAACACCTCCTCGTCGTAGTCGAGCAGGTCCATCTTGTTGACGCACACCACCAGGTGTGGGATCGCCAGCAGCGAGGCGATGAACGCGTGCCGGCGCGACTGCGCGATCACACCCTTGCGCGCATCCACCAGCACGATCACGAGATCCGCGGTCGAGGCGCCGGTGACCATGTTGCGTGTGTACTGCTCGTGGCCGGGCGTGTCAGCGATGATGAACCGCCGCTGCGCGGTGGCGAAGTAGCGGTAGGCCACGTCGATCGTGATGCCCTGCTCGCGCTCGGCCCGCAGGCCGTCGGTGAGCAGCGAAAGGTCGAGGCCGTCGTGGCCCATCCGGCGACTCGTCAGCTCGACGTGCTCGAGCTGGTCGGCGAGCACCTGCTTGGAGTCGTACAGCAGCCGCCCGATCAGCGTGCTCTTGCCGTCGTCCACCGACCCCGCGGTGGCGAAGCGCAGCAGCTCCACTGGGCGCTCGGTGAGCCGCCGGAAGACCTCCTCGGTGTCCTGCGTGGTGGCGCTGGTGTGCATCTCGGTGTCCGTGGATGCCATCAGAAGTACCCGCGCCGCTTGCGGTCCTCCATCGCGGCCTCGGAGGCGCGGTCGTCCCCGCGTGTCTGTCCGCGCTCGGTGACCTCGGTCGCGGCGATCTCGGCGACCACCTCGGCGAGCGTCGCCGCGTCGGACTCCACCGCCCCCGTGCAGGTCATGTCCCCGACGGTGCGGTAGCGCACCCGCGCCGTGAAGGGCCGCTCGCCGTCCCCCAGCTGGACGAAGGGAGAGACCGCGTAGAGCATCCCTTCGCGCGCGAACACCTCACGGTCGTGGGCGAAGTAGATCGAGGGCACCTCCAGGGCCTCCTCGGCGATGTACTGCCACACGTCGAGCTCGGTCCAGTTGGAGATCGGGAAGACCCGCGCGTGCTCGCCGCGGCGCAGGCGCCCGTTGTAGAGGCTCCACACCTCCGGGCGCTGACGCTGAGGCTCCCACTGGCCGTGGGCGTCGCGGAAGGAGAGGATGCGCTCCTTGGCCCGCGCGCGCTCCTCGTCGCGCCGCGCGCCCCCGAACGCAGCGTCGAAGCCGTGCTCGGTGAGCGCGTCCAGCAGCGTGACGGTCTGTAGCCCATTGCGTGAGGCGTGGGGGCCGGTCGCGTCCTCCACGCGGCCCTCCCGGATCGAGTCCTCCACCGAGGCGACGAGCAGCCGCTCCCCCAGCTCGGACACCCGCCGGTCGCGGAACTCCAGCGCCTCCGGGAAGTTGTGGCCCGTGTCCACGTGCAGCAGCGGGAACGGGAACGGCCCCGGCCGGAACGCCTTCTCCGCGAGGCGCAACAGCACGATCGAGTCCTTGCCCCCGGAGAACAGCAGCACCGGGCGCTCGAACTCCGCGGCGACCTCGCGCATCACGTGGACCGCCTCGGCCTCCAGCGCGCGCAGGTGCGAGAGGCGGTAGGTGGCAGAGGGGTCCTCCCGGTGCTCCTCGAGGACGCGCTCGCCGGCGGTCGGACTCGCGGCCCCCACGGACAGCTCCAGCTCCATCGTACGTGGCATGGGCCAGCAACGGTTGGGGGCGCACGAGACTTGTGCGCCCCGAGCACGAAACTCACCGGCCGTACGAGCGCCACCGGTCCGTGCAACGAACTGGTGGCGCTCCGGCCCTCAGGTGACCCTGAAAGCCTGGCTGTCGTGCACGCCCGTGAGGGCGCTTTTCACCTTGATCGAGGCGCCATTGCCCACTGCGGCCGTTTCGGGGACCGTGATTTCGGTCGAGAATTCGCCACTGCTGTTGGTGGTCACGGTGGGATAGGTGGTGACCACCCCTTTGTTGTCAGTGAACGTTGGGGTGATCGTATCGCCGGGCAGATAGCCGCTGCCGCTCAGCGTTACTTTCGAGCCGGGAAGCCCTTTCGTGGCCGAGGTCACCAACGTGGCCTGCGCAACAACCAGCGAGGCTCCCGTGGAGGAGTAGGTCGGCTGGTAGTACAGGCCAGTCGTGTAGTTGATCTGGTCTCCGGTCTCGGTGGCGAACTGCCCCGTCAACGCTGCGCTCGAGAGGAAGGCGAATTTCTGCCCGAGCGTCGCTTTGAACGAGACCTGGTGCACGGTCAACGTGCCGGCGATCGTGGCCGAGCCCGTGACGGACAGCGATCCGAAGGACGATGCCCCTGAGATCTGAGTGGTGAAGATCCCCGCAGAGCCCTGCGTGTAGTTGCCAGTGACCTGCAGCGTCTCGCCCGGGGCCACCGTCACGTTCCTATTGTTGATCAGGTTGCCCTCGATCTCGCGAACGCCTCCGTGGGGGTTGTCGACGGCAAGCGTCCCGTTGTTGGTGAGCGTTCCCCCTTTCATATTGAGCGTCGCGTTGTTGCCGCAGCCATCGCCGTTGGTCAGTTCGATCTTGCCGGCGACGAAGAAGTTCGCGGTTGCCGTTACCACCGCGTGCTCGCTGCACGTGCTCTCGATCAGCAGTGAGTCGGTGGTCCTTATGGGCCCGGTCAGGGTGCTGTTGCCCTGCACCCCGATCGCGCCCGACCCCGGTTCGGAGGCGGTGCCGGTGTAGATCAATGTGGCGTCGTCGAGGATCACCGGCAGGGTGCCGCTCGTCTTGCCGGCGCCCTCGGTGAAGGTCCCGCCCGACTGGGAGAAGACGGCGCCGGTCGGGGCAAAGATGTTGCCGCCGCTGGCGTTCGTGACCGAACCACCGCCGGAGACCGCCAGCTGCTTGCCTTCGGCGAGGTTGATCTGGCCGTCGTTGACCATCACCGCGCCCACGCCGTTGTAGACGGTGTTCGCCTTGATCGCCAGCGTGCCCGTGCTCGCGTTCGTCAGGTTGCCCTGCAGCGAGCGGACGCCGCCGTTCGCGGGTTCGGTGACGATCCGGGCGGTGTTGGTCAGCGTGCCGGCCGAGACGATCAGCGTGGCGTTGTTACCGCAGCCTTCGTCGTTGGTCAACGTGATCGTCCCCGCGTTGGTGAAGCTCGCCGCCGCAGTGGCGTACGCGTGCTCGCCGCACGTGCTCTCGATCGACAGCGACTGCCCCGCGGACAGACTGCCAGTCAACGTGCTCGACCCGTGCAACGCGATCGCGCTCGCACCCCCGCCGGTGTAGTTCAGCGTGCCATCGTTGACGATCACGGGCTTTGTGCCGCTGGTCGTCCCCGCGCCCTCGGTGAACGACGTCCCGGAGTCCATGAGGACATTGCTGCCGCCCGGCGCCGTGATCGCGCCGCCCGCGCCGTTCGTGAACGAGCCTCCGCCCGACACCGTCAGCTGGGTGCCTTCGGAGAGGCTCAGCGCGCCTTCGTTGGTGAGCACGGCGTCAGGCCCGTTGTAGGCCGTGCTCACCTTGATCGCAAGCGTGCCCGTGTTCGTGATGCTGCCCTGCAGCGAGCGAGCACCGCCGTTCGCGGGTTCGGTCACGAGCTTGCCGGTGTTGGTCAGCGTGCCGGCCGAGACGATCAGCGTGGCGTTGTTACCGCAGCCTTCGTCGTTGGTCAACGTGATCGTCCCCGCGTTGGTGAAGCTCGCCGCCGCAGTGGCGTACGCGTGCTCGCCGCACGTGCTCTCGATCGACAGCGACTGCCCCGCGGACAGACTGCCACTCAAGGCGCTCGAGCCGTGCAGCGCGATCGCGCTCGCGCCGGCGCCGCTGTAGTTCAGCGTGCCATCATCGACGATCACGGGCTTCGTGCCGCTGGTCGTCCCCGCGCCCTCGGTGAACGACGTGCCCGAGCTCATCGAGAGATCGGCGCTGCCGGTCGCGGCGATTTTGGCGCCCGTGCCGTTGGTGAACGAGCCGCCGCCCGACACAGTCAGCTGGGTGGCTTCCGCGAGGTTGACCGCGCCTTCGTTCACCAGCGCGGCGCCTGCGCCGTTGTAGGCCGTGCTGACGTTGATCGAAAGCGTGCCCGTGTTCGTGATGTTGCCCTGCAACGAGCGCACACCCCCGTGGGCAGGTTCGACGATGAGCTTGCCGCTGTTGGTCAACGTGCCGGCCGAGACGATCAGCGTGGCGCTGTCGCCACACCCATCGGCGTTGGTCAGCGTGATCGTCCCCGCGTTGGTGAAGCTCGCCGCCGCCGTAGTGGCCGCGTTCTCGCTGCACGTGCTCTCAATCGACAGCGACTGCACCGCGGCGAGGTTGCCGCTCACGGTGCTCGACCCCCGCAGCGCGATCAGGCTCTTGCCTTTGGAGGTGTAGCTCAGCGCACCGTCGTCGACGATCACGGGCTTCGTGCCGCTGGTCGTACCCGCGCCCTCGGTGAACGACGTGCCCGACATGAGCACGTCGCCGCTCCCCACTGCGGAGATCGAGCCGCCGGTGCGGTTGGCGAGCGAGTTTTTACCGGAGACCGTCAGCTGCATCCCTTCGGCGACATCGATCGCGCCTTCGTTGGCCAGCAGAGAGCTGGTGCCATTGAACGCGGTGTTCACGTTGATCGCGAGCGTGCCCGTGTTGGTGAGGTTGCCCTGCAGGCTGCGAGCGCCACCGTGAGAGGGTTCGGAGGTGATCGTGCCAGCGCTGGTGATCGGCCCGATCACCGTGACGCTGTCCCCGCAGCCGTCGCCGTTGGTCAGCGTGATCGCCCCCTGCGCGCCGTTGCTGATCCCTTCGGTCGTGGTCAGGACGGCGTTCACCGAGCAGCTGCTGCCGACCGCCAGCGTCTGCGTGCCCGACGTCCCTCCGATTGTCAGCGACTTCACGCTTACCGTGCCGCTCTCCTGGGTCATCGTGACTGTGTACGTCCCGTTGGCAGTGATGCACGCTTCTTCTTCGGAGGTCGGGGGCGCGTTGTTGCTCCAGTCGCTGCCCGTAAACCAGCTGCCTCCTTCGGTGTTCGTCCACGAGTCGGTGCAGCCACTGGCGTGCGCCAAGGAGGGCACAAGGGCCGACAGCCCGACGCTCAGCGCCATCGTCGCCACGATCGTCGCGATTGCCACAACGATCAGACGCTCGCGATTCACCGGTTGCAGAAAGCTGGCCCGTCCGAGCATGAAGCACCCCTCCGTAGTTCGCATCTCGTTGTCCATTCGGCGGCTACCCCACGCGCAGATTTCGTGCTTCCGCGACCGGTCCACCGTCTGTGCTGGACGCACAACCTACTCGGACCTTGCGCCAAGTCAACGGCCCGGGCATGGTTTCATCCAAAGTTCAACCCTGGCAGATCCCCGCTGGACAGCCGCGAGGCACCAGGCGCAGAGGACCAACGGAAGGGATAGGACTCGAGCACCGTTATAGCGGGCACGAGGCCAACGCGGCAGATGCCGGCGCCGGCGCATCGACCGCCCGCCCATGGGGTTGCAACCTCTGACACTCATGCACGAAAGGCAGGTGCTGGACACCAGATGACTAGAGCCGCGATCGACCGGGTGCGCATGCTGATCGGACCGCTGGCAGCCTGCGCAGCCCTGGCACTGCCCGCCAGCTCGCCGGCCGTCACCCCCTCCACCCCGCCGCCCAAGCCGCCGCTCGCCTACGCCGCCTACGTCGAACAGGTCACCGCCTCCTCTGCCGTCCTCAAAGGGCGGGTCAACCCCCGCGGCCTGGCGACCGAATACTACTTTCAGTACGGTCCCACCACCGCCTACGGCTCGCAGAGCTCCGTGGCCTCGGCGGGAAGTGGCACCCTTGAAGTCAAGCTCACTCAGCCAGTCACGGGCCTGCTGCCCTACACGACTTACCACTTCCGCGTGATCGCGACCAGCTCCGCGGGGACCACGGCCAGCACGGACGCCACCTTCGTCACGAAGAAGATCCCGTTGTCGCTCGCCGCATCGGCGACTCCCACCCAGATCGTGTTCGGCAGCGCCCTGAGCGTCTCGGGCACGCTCTCGGGGACCGGCAACGCCGGCGTGGGGATCGTCGTGCAGGCCAACCTCTTCCCCTACAACCACGGCTTCCAGGACATCACCACTCCGGTACCGACGGATGCCCTCGGGAGCTTCTCAATCCCCATCCCCCGCCTTCTCCAGAGCGCCCGCCTGCGCGCAGCCACCGTCGGCACGCCTACGGCCCCGACGATCTACAGCCCCGCGACGACCGAGCTCGTCAGCGTGCACGTGACCCTCCACGTGCGGCCTGCGGCGCGCCGGGGATTTGTGCGCCTCTACGGCACCGTTACGCCCCCCAAGGCCGGTGCGCGCGTGGCGTTTGAGCAGCGCGACCATGGCCGGTACGTGCTGATCAGCGGAACCCTGATCAGAGCCCGCCCGGGCGGCGGCTCGCGCTTCGCCCGTACGCTTCGTCTGGGCCCGGGCATCTATCGCGCGCTTGTGCAGATCAAAGGCGGCCCTCAGGTCTCGGGGCGCAGCCTGCCCGTCGTGATCCGCTGAGACCCTCGGGACCCGCCGCAAGTTGGCCGTCGCGGACTCCGTTACTGGCTGCGACAAGGCAGTGAGTTGGCAGACCCGATTACCAATGGGTCAACAAAGCCGATCGGCGGCCTTTACACGTCCAGCGAAGCTTCTAGCAGGTCGAATCGACCAGAAGGGTGTGACCTATGAACCGTATCTTCCGCGCGAGGCGCTCCAGGCTGTATCCGATCGCGACGATCGCGATCGTCCTGGCGGCACTGTGCGCCGGCACCGCCTCGGCTGGAGCCGGCACCGCCTCAGCTGGAGCCAACGCGGAAATCGAACGGGTCTGGAGCTTCAACGGCGGCGAAGTCGCCATCTCCTCCCTGAGCGGCAAGCTCGTGGGCATCGTCGTGACCCCGACCAAATTCGCCGAATGTGCGCACAAGGCTGGCGAAGAAATGTGGACCGGCCTCACCCTCCAGCCGAACGGGTCCTACTGGGGCCTGCATCAGTGGCTCTACCAGGGATCGTGCGCAGCGAATCCGGAACGGGGCCCAACGGCGTGGCGGGTGCTGCAGAGGCCGGGCGGATCCAGATATCTGCTGGTCTGCTTCAGCGAACCGGGCAAGTCCCAGCCGACGATCGAACCCAGCGGCGTCACTGCCAACTGGACGTTCGGCTGTGTGGAAT
The DNA here is from genome assembly GCA_963706545.1 of uncultured Solirubrobacterales bacterium. Taxonomy (GTDB): domain Bacteria; phylum Actinomycetota; class Thermoleophilia; order Solirubrobacterales; family Solirubrobacteraceae; genus Palsa-744. The sequence goes on along the minus strand of OY970161.1, from coordinate 1,938,102 downwards.
CGGCTCCGACAGCTCCTCTCCCGGTCGTCGCCAACGGCGGCTCGGGCAAGAGCAACGCCGAGGAGATCAGCTTCCGCAAGGCTGTCGTCCTACCCAGCGCCTCGCTCTGCGTCAAGCGCGGCTCGCTGAAGCTCAAGCTGCGCGATCCCAAGCGAGATCCGCTCAAGCAGGTTGTGGTCCGGATCGGGGCCAAGCGGGTGGTCGATGTGCGCGGCGTCGCGAGGCTCAAGAAGGGCGTCCTCCTGCGGAACCTGCCCACCGGGACCTACACGATCAAGATCGTGGCTACCACCGTGCTCGACCAGCGGCTCTCGGGGCACCGCACCTACCACAGCTGCGGGAAGGGCTCTTCGCAGGCAAGCGTCCCTCTGGGCCATCCCAAGCGACGCCGGCACCGTTGAGCCGCACGCCGAGAGCGCTTTCGCGGAGCTGCCGCGTCGCACCACCGGAGCTGCCACATCGCACCATCGGAGCTGCCGCGTCGTACACCACCGGAGCTGCCGCAACGCACCCACGAGACACGCGATGATTAAACCACTGGAATCCGGAAGAATCTTCGCGCTCGTGGAGTTAACGGGACCATGCTGCGCGCGCGCTACGTCGCCTATGGTCTCGACCTGCACACCTCCTTCTCGCTCGCAGGGATGCGGACCGGGAGCGGGGATGGGCTTCCCTCGCTCGCGCTGGAACGCGTCACGCCCGCTGAGCTCGGGGACGTTTGGAGCGGCCCAGGTGGCCCACCCGAGTGGACGGGGCAGCTCGGCGACGGCTGCACCTTGACGATCGAGCGTGGGATCGGCGGTGATGTCTTGTTCAGCTACGGCGACCGTGCCCGCTTTCGCCTCGACGCTCCACAGGAGCGCCTGGACTGCGCACCCATACGCATGGGGCTGCACTGGCAGCAGGCGCTGCTGGGGCGGGTACTCCCGAGCGTCGCACTGATGCGCGGCTACGAGGCCCTGCACGCCAGTGCAGTCGACTCGCCCGAGGGCGTGGTGGCCATAGCTGCCCCCAGCGGCATGGGCAAGACCACGCTCGCGCTCGAGCTAGTGGGGCGCGGCTGGCCACTGTTCGCCGACGACGTGCTCACATTCGGCGACGGACCCGAGGGCGTGCAGGCGTATCCCGGGTCCCCGCACATGAACGTGGCCGAGAGTCCACCCGGCGCGATCGATCCGGAGTTGGTCGGTGCCACCTTGGGAAGGCTCGCGGGCGAGCGTTGGATGGCAGCCCACACGACCACCGAACGGTCGCGCCCGGTGCGCCTGATCTGCCTGCTGGAGCGCGGGCCGGACCACTCACTTGAGAGCCGGGCCTTGCCCTCCACCCCACTGCCGCTCGCCCCCTACATGCTCGGCCTGGAGGGCGATATCGAGCGGGAGCGTCGCAGGTTCGAGCGCTACTCCGATCTGGTGAGTGCGGCCTCGCTGGTGCGCCTTACCTGTGGAAGCTCCGATCGACCGTCTGACCTCGCCGACCTGATCGAGCAGGCCCTCGTGGAGCGGCCGATGCTCATTGCGGGACGCGCGTGATGACATCGCGCTCACTCGAGGCAGTCGCGACGCCGGCGCTGACGGACTCAGTCACGTACAGCGCCGAGCCGGCCGCTCGCCAGCCGAGCCCTTTGCCGGCAGCGGATGCCTACCCGCTGGCGATTCGGGCCGTCAGCAAGCGCTGGCGCAAGGACCTGCCGCTCGTGCTCGACGAGCTCGACCTGATCCTCGAACCCGGGACCACCACCTGGGTAGGCGGGCGCAACGGAGTCGGCAAGACCACGATGCTACGCGTCGCCGCCGGGCTGATCGATCCCGACAGCGGTCGCGCCGAGGTGTGGGGGGTGACGGCCCGTGAGAATCGCGTGCGCTACCAGCAGCTGGTCTCGTTCCTGCCCGCCGGTGATCGCGGCCTGTACGCCCGGCTGACCGTACGGCGCCAGCTCAAGTTCTGGGCCCGGATCGCGATGGTGGCGCCCGCGCAGGTCGATGCCACCGTCGAGCGGTCGATCGATACCTTCGATCTGCGTGAGCTCGCCGATCGCCGTGTTGACCGCATGTCGATGGGTCAGCGCCAGCGACTGCGCATCGCGATGACCTTCCTGACCGGCCCGGAGGTCGTGCTCCTCGACGAGCCGCTGACCAGTCTCGACGAGGAGGGCGCCGTCCTGCTGCAGGCTGCCGTAGCGGAGGTGCTCGCCCGGGAAGGGGCCGTGCTGTGGTGCTCGCCAAGCGGCGAACACCTGGAGATGGAGTTCGACGCCCACTGGATGATCGAACGCGGAAGGCTGGTGGCCCTATGAACAACACGATCGCGGCCGGGCTCGCCTTCCTGGCCGTCATGCGACGCGACCTACACGTCTTTCTGTCCTACCGCACCCGCATCGTCAGCCAGATACTGACGTCGGTGTTCAGCATCACCCTCTTCTACTACGTGTCGAAACTCGTGCACGTCGAGGGCTTTGGCTCACCCCAGACCTACTTCGGCTTCGTCGTCGTCGGGATCGCGCTCGTGAGCATCATGTACTCGTGCTTCTCGATCCCGGAACTGGTCCGCCAGGAGCTCGTCGCGGGCACCTTCGACCGCCTGCTGCTCTCGCCGTTCGGTGCGATCCGCAGCGTGATCGCGATGACGCTGTTCCCGCTGCTGTACTCGTTCGTGCTCGCCGCGCTCACGCTCGGCATGGCGTGCGCTCTGTACGGGCTCAAGCTGCACTGGTCGACCGTGCCGCTGAGCGTGCCGGCGATGGGCCTGGCGCTGCTCGCGTTCCTGCCGTTTGGGTTGCTGTTCGCCGCGCTGACTGTGTCGATCAAGCAGGGCGCCATCGGGACGACCTGGGTGATCGCCCTGATCTCGATCGTCGGGGGGCTGTACTTCCCGATCTCGCTGCTGCCGCACTGGATGCAGACGGCAGCCAAGGTGCAGCCGTTCACACCCGCGACCGAGGTGCTCCGACACCTGCTCGTCAACAGCCCGCAGAGCACCTCGATCCAGGCTGCGCTCATCAGGCTGGTGGTGTTCGCCGCCGTGCTGCTGCCCCTATCCATCTTCGCGCTGTCCAGCGCGATTCGCCTCGGCCAACGTCGGGGCACGATCATCGAGTACTGACTACCAGGATTGGACGATATGACCCCCGACACAGCGACCAGCACCTCCTCGCTCCTGGCATCGAAGGTCAAGGTGCCCCAGCACGTCGTCTACCGCAGCTTCCCCGCGGAGACCGTCGTGCTAAACCTCGAGACCGGGAGGTACCACGGGCTCAACGCCACCGCCGGCCGGATGCTTGAGGCGCTGGAGCAGGCAGCCTGCGTGCGCGACGCGGTGGCCGCGCTGGCAAGCGACTACGAGCTGGACCAAAGCGTCGTCGAGCGGGATCTGTGCGAGCTCTGCCAGTCCCTGCTGGAGCGGGGTTTGATCGAGACAGATGGCAGTCCCGCGCCCTGAGCCACGTGGCGCCTCCCGCTGCCCCGCGCCGGTGGCGGGACGCGCGCACGGCGAGCGCCTGAGCCAGGCCGAGCGCGTACGACTCGCCGCCGAGATCGTCGTGGCCTACGTGCAGGCGCGCCGCGCGCTGCGCCGAGCCCCGATCGCGGCGGCCGTGGCCAGTCTGCGTTCGGAGTCCTCCCCGACCCGGCACCCAACCGCGGGCACCCTCGAGGAAGCCCGCCGCCTGGGACACGCGGTGACCCGGACGCTGACCCTAGTGCCCGGCGACACCCGCTGCCTCGCTCGCTCGCTCGTGCTGACGCGGCTGCTAGCCGGGCGGGGCATACCGGCAAAGCTCGTGATCGGGACACGACCCGCCCCTGACTTCCTCGCCCACGCTTGGGTCGAGCACGCCGGCGATCCCGTTCTTGCTCCCGGCGACGGATCGTTTGGCCGGCTGGTCGAGCTCTGACGTGGAGCGGACGGCCACGGCATTTGGGCTCGACGTGCGCTCTGAGATCACCCTTGCGTTCCTCGAGGGGTCAACGGCAAAGTCCACCGGGCGCGTGCTCGAGATCTCTGGACAGGACGACGGTACGGCGAAGCTCGACTGGCCGGAGCACGCTGAGCTCGTCTGCGAGGAACGCCAGCCCGACGGCAGCGTGGTCTTTCGGATCGAGGCGCACCCCGAGGCCGGATACCTTATTTCCGGACCGCAGTACGGGGCCTTCCTGCTGTCAGCCGACGGACGGCGGCTGCAGTGCGCCTTCGCGGGTTTCCCTGACGGCACGTGGCAGCGGCTACTGATCGCGCAGGTGCTGCCCTTCGCAGCGCTCCTGCGGGGGCTCGAGATCATCCATGCCAGCGCCGTCGTCACCGAGCAGGGCGCAGTTGCGTTCGTCGGCCCCTCGCGCGCCGGCAAGACCTCGCTGGCGCTCGAGCTCTGCCGGCGGGGAGCCGGCTTCCTGACCGACGACGTGCTCGCGCTGGAGCGTGTGCAGGAGGATTTGCTGGGACATCCCGGCACCCCGGTGGCCGGGGTAGATCACGCCGAGGTGCAGCGGTTCGCACAGACCGAGGGCAGACAGCGCCAGGAGATCGTGGCGGTCAACTCCCGCGAGCAGATTGTGCGCATGCGCGGAGCGGTCGAGCCGACGCCACTGGCAGCGCTGTTCTTTCTCGATCGCCGCCGGGATGCGCCCAGCGAGCCGCGTTTCGAGCCGACCACCGACCCCCAGCCGCTGTTCGCCGCCACCTTCAACACCGTGCTCACCACCCCCTCACGCCTGCGCGGCCTGCTCGAAGTGTGCGCGCTCGCCGCCCGCCGCCGGGTCGAGCGGGTCGCATTCGGCCCCGGCGTGGACGCCTCACAGCTCGCCGTCGCGGTCGCGCAACGACTCGGTAGCCCTACGTGACCCGCTGGCTGGCCGGTCTCTTCGATCCACACGGTCGAGCGGACCCCTCACGTCTGGCGGGCGCACTCGAGCCCCACGCAGCGACGCTCGTCAGCCACGGACCGCTGCGTGTGGCCTACAGCGGGCCGGAGAGCGGCACACGTCTTCCCCTGTGCCTGCTCGACGGGTTCCTGGACAACGCCTCCGAGCTGAGCGCGGCGCTCGAGCTCCCGGGCGACACATCCCCGGAGGCGCTGCTCGCCGCCGGTTGGCAGCGCTGGGGGCGAGGGCTGCCGGCCCGGATGCGCGGGGACTTCGCGCTGCTGATCTGGGACCGTGAGCGCGGCGAGGGACTGCTCGCGCGCGACCAGCTGGGTGTGCGTCCGCTGTTCCTGCACGACGCCGCCGGGGGCTTGTGCTTCGCCACGGAGGTTCGCCACCTGCTGGCCCTCCTGCCGCGACGCCCGGCGCCAGACCCGGTGAGCGTCGTCCACTGGCTGACGATGGGCCACCGACCGGGGTCGGCGACGCTCTACGAGGGGGTCCGCCGCCTGAATCCGGGCGCGATGCTGCTGCTGGATCGAGGCGGTGCGCGCGAGGAGCCCTACTGGGCTCCTCGCTTCCGCGAGCCGCTGAGCGAGTCCGAACCGCAGCTTGCCGGACAGGTGCGCGCGGAGCTCGATCGCGCGGTGGGTCGGCGGATCGCCTCCGATGGCTTGACCGGCGTGGTGATGAGTGGGGGGCTCGACTCCGCATCGGTGGCGGCCGTCGCCGCGGCCCGGGCACCGGACCGGGTGTCCGCCTATTCAGCCGTGTTCCCGGAGCATCCGGCGGTCGATGAGTCCGTGCTGATCCAGGAGCTGAGGGACACCCTGCGCCTCGGTGGGACCACCGCCGAGGTGCGGGCGGGAGGCATGGTGGCGAGCGCGCTGGAGTCGGCGCAAGCCTGGGAGCTGCCGCTGCTCAGTTGGGGGGACTTCTGGGCTCTGCCACTGCTGCGCGCGGCCGCGAAGGAGGGAGTGCGGGTCACGCTCGGCGGCGACGGCGGCGATGAGCTCCTCGGCGCACGTGTCCACCTGCTCGCCGACCGACTGCGCGGGGGGCACCCGCTTCAAGCGGCGCGGCTCGCCCACGAGCTGCCCGGCGCCGGAGACCGGCTCGCACGGCGGGAGCTGGCCAGGGTGATGGCCAACGTTGCCTTCGCCGGCGCACTGCCCTACCGCCTGCACGAGGTTGCGCGAAGACCGCTCGCCCGTCGTGAGGCGCCCCGCTGGCTGCGTCCGCAGGCCGCACGCGACCTACGCGACTCCGAAGACCCGCTGGCGTGGAAGCGCATGGACGGTCCCCGCTGGTGGGCCGAGACCGCCCATGGGCTCACACGCGGGGTCGAGGAGATCGGCGTGTTCGAGCACCAGCGCCGGCGGGCAGCCACGGCCGGCCTGGAGGCGCGTCATCCGCTGTTCGACCTCGACCTCGTGGAGCTCTGCCTGCGCCTGCCGCCGCTGGCCACCTTCGACCGCTACCGAAACCGTCCCGTGCTGCGCGCCGCTATGACAGGCCTGCTCCCCGACGCGATACGACTGCGCCCGCAGAAGGCCCTGTTCGACTCGGTGCTGTTCGACGGCCTGACCGGTCCCGACGAAGCCATCGTGCGCAGCTTGTTGAGCGACCCAGGGGCGGAGCTGAGAGCCTACGTCGACCTGCGCGGCGTCCAGCGCGCGCTGTTCGACGGCGCGTCCCAGCTCCGCGAGCGGCCGTTCCAGTGGATGTGGCAGCTATGGCGTCTGACGACGGCGGAGTGCTGGCTTCGAGCCCAGGCGAATCGAGCGGGCGAGGCGCTCTCCACTACCCTGAAGGCCAGCCCAGCGCGCATCGCTCTCAGCCCAGCGCGCATCGCTCTCAGGCCTGCGCCGAGCCCGCCGGCGGAGCCCGCCCCGTCCGTTTTTCCACCTTGACGGAGTGGCCCGGTCCCCTAAGCTACGTGTCGTGGTTTGGCCGTTCCGTCGTCGGCGGGGCGGGCGTACGATCGATAAGGACCTGTTGCCATGGATGACCGAATGACCCTTCAAGCGTATGAGACGCCTCAGGTCGTTGACTACGGAGACCTCCAGGAGCTGACCGCTGGTTGCGCGGGCGCCAGCGGTGGGGACGCCTTCACGCCTGCCGGAGGATACGTCGGCGTGAGCGCCAGCATTCCGGCGCTCAAATACAAATGCACGTCTTCGCCGTGATCGGCTGTTCCTACAGGTAGACACAGCGATACAAGTGGTGCTGACAGCCGCCCTTGGGCGGCTGTTGTGCATTAAGAACGGCTTTCCAAAAGACCGGCACGCCCGGATGGACACACCGCCTATTTTGAAAGACGTTCTCAAAGACCGTGTCGAAAAAGCTGGGCCGTAACAGCTGTATCTCGCCCACGACCGTAAGTCTGGGGAAGGGCTCACCGTTAGTCGGCCGTGCCCAGATCCAGCACTTCCCAGATGACGCGACCTGTGCTCGCAGATGGTGTACTCGACACCGAGTCACCCGTCGCACTGGTTGCCGAGGAGGGCCCGCGGGAGAGCATCGGCGAGATCCTGGAGGAGCACGATCTGACTTTCACCACGTTCGATGACGCGGAGGATCTGCTCACACGCTGCACGAAGGACGTCCCTGCATTGATCGTGCTTTGGATCGAGGATCCGGCCTCCTGGCTGGCGCAGCAGATAGAGCCGCTGCGACGGGGTATCGAGCAGGCGCAGATCGTGGTGATCTGTACCGACATACAGCGGTGGGAGGTTCGCACGGCCCTCGCCGGCGGAGTGGCGGGGGTGGTGCTGGAGGATGAGATGGCAGACGCCTTGGGGCCGTGCCTGCAGGCGGTGCGAGCCGGACAGATCTGCGTCCCACGACAGCACTGGCGGCAGATCGAGCCGCCCGCGCTCTCCACACGCGAGAAGCAGATCCTCGGCTTGGTGGTGATGGGGTATATGAACAGTCAGATCGCCGAGCGGCTGTTCCTCGCGGAAAGCACCGTCAAGAGCCACCTCTCCTCGGCGTTTGGGAAGCTGGGGGTACGCTCGCGCAACGAGGCGGTCAACCTCATCCTCGACTCCGAGCGCGGTCTTGGGATGGGCATCCTCGCGCTTGGGGGAGAGCCCCTGGGACCGACACCGGCTGCGGCGCAATGACCCCCGAGGTCGAGGTCAGGCGCAAAGGCGCGGACGATCGCGGTACCCAGTCCGACGCGGGCGCACACCACAGCGCGAACGATCGCAGTACCCAGCCCGGCGCGGACGCACACCACAGCGCGAGCGATCGCGGTGCCCAGCCCGGCGCGGACGATCACGACGGGGTGGGTGCTCGCGACGGCGCCGACGATCGCGGCTCACAGACCATCGAGACACGTGGACTGGTTGAGAACCTCTCCCGCGAATCGCTCTTCCGCCGTTCGCTGCTGGTGGCCGACATCGTGGCGATCGTCGGGGCCTTCGTGGTGCTGGCGCAGATCTCCTCGAGGTCGCTGCAGCTCACGTGGGTGAGCGTCTGCGGACTGTTGACGCTGCTCCTGGGAGCAAAGATCCTCGGCCTCTACGACCGCGACGATGTGCTGCTGCACAAGACAACGCTGGACGAGGCTCCCAAGCTGTTCCACATGGCGACGCTTGGCGCTCTGGTCGCCTGGCTGGCGGGAGGGTTCGTCGTCGAGGGCAGCACTCTCAACCGCCGCGAGGCGCTGCTGCTGTGGCTGGTGCTGATGTTCCTGCTGGTACTCGTGCGCTCGACAGCTCGAGCCCTTGCACTGCGGATCGTCCCGGCAGAACGGTGCCTGTTCATCGGCGATCAGGCGTCGGCGAAGACGATCAGATCCAAGCTTGCGGGACACGGTGGCGTCAAGGCTGAGTTGGTAGCCCACCTCGATCTGGACGATGCCGCGACCTGGGCTATGAAAACGTTCTCAACGCAAAGGCTCTCCGAGATCCGCACTCTGGCGCGCACTCTCAACGTGCACCGCGCGATCGTGGCACCGGGCAGTGCCGACGGGGGCGAGATGCTCGATCTCGTGCGTACCCTCAAGGCGGTGGGCGTACGGGTCAGCGTGCTGCCGCGTCTGCTCGAGGTGGTGGGATCCTCGGTGGAGTTCGACGATCTCCACGGCGTGACGCTGATGGGTGTGAGGCGCTTCGAGATGACCCGCTCCTCGGCGGTGGTCAAGCGCACCTTCGATCTCATCGGCGCCTCGCTGGGACTACTGGCGACAGCGCCGCTGTTTGCGGTCATCGCGGTGGCGATCAAGCTGGACAGCAGGGGGCCGCTCTTCTTCCGGCAGCTGCGCGTGGGGCGGCACGGGAAGCACTTCGCCGTGCTGAAGTTCCGGACGATGATCCCTGAGGCCGAGGCGCTCAAGGACTCCCTTCGCGACCGCAACGAGGCTCAGGAGGGGCTCTTCAAGATCGCCGACGACCCCCGCGTGACCCGCGTCGGCAAGCTCCTGCGCAGAAGCGCCTTGGACGAGCTCCCCCAGCTCATCAATATCATCCGGGGCGAGATGAGCCTTGTGGGTCCGCGTCCACTCGTAATCGACGAGGACCGCTGCGTGGAGGGATGGTATCGCCGGCGGCTGGAGTTGATGCCGGGTATGACCGGCCCCTGGCAGATCCTCGGCCCGGCCCGCGTTCCGCTGAGCGAGATGGGGGCGATGGACTACCTGTACGTGGCCAACTGGTCGCTCTGGGGCGACGTCAAGATCCTGCTGCGCACGGTTCCGCACGTGCTCGGACGGCGGGGGCTTTGAGGAAGCGAGCCATCGGGAAGCGAGCCATCGCCGTGAGCCGCCATCCGACAGATGGCGAGGACCACGCAGACGATCGAAAGCCACACGAGCGATACAAGGGCAAGGATTATCAGCATCTCGGTATCGGACTGAACGGTCGGGAAGCGGGACCCTGATCGAGTCCCCTCAGATGTGGTGCTCCTATCGGACGATACGCGCGCTCGCTTTACGTTCTAACAGTCGCCTCGACCAAAAGTTTCTCGGCGCGGTCGGAGTTTGTTGGGCCACAAACCCTAGACACCCGAGAGGATAGGCCCGTGCAGCAAGGCTCCGACACGCTCAATCTTGAACAAGTCCTCGGCATCATCCGTTAACGCTTGCCGCTGATCGTGCTCTGCGTAGTGATCGTCGCGGGTACCGCTCTCGTGTTCTCCAAGCGCGAGACCAAGAAGTACACCGCGACCGCTTCGCTCGCCTTCAGCAACGACCAGCTCAGCCAGCAGGTCGCCGGGCTTCCGCCCACGAGCACCGGCAACCTGCTGGCACAGCAGGCGAACAATGTCGAACTCGTCAGGCGCGGCGACATGGCGGCAAAGACGGCGAGCCTCGTGGGCAACGGCCTCACCGAGGAAGACGTGGCCAAGAGTCTGAGCATCAGCGGACAGGGAGAATCGAGCATCGTCACGATCGCGGCGACTGACACATCACCCGAGCTTGCGGCCAAGATCGCGAATACCTACGCCAACCAGTTCGTCAGCGAGCAGCAGGACGCCAACCGCAAGTACTTCAAGTCCGCGCTGACACTCGTACACAAGCAGCTTGCGGGGCTCACCCCGCAGCAGCGGATCGGCGGGGACGGCCTGCAGCTGCAGGATCGCGCGCAGACGCTGGGCCTGCTCTCGGAACTCAACTACGGCAACATCAAGGTCGCCGAAGAAGCGGTCCCGCCCACTGCTCCCTCCTTCCCGAAGACGTCGAAGAACCTGGCCATCGGTCTGCTCTTTGGCCTGCTCATCGGCTTCGGCCTGGCCTTTGTGCTCGAGCGCCTCGACAGCCGGATTCGGGGACCCAAGGACCTGGAGTCGATCTACAACCTCCCGATGCTCGGCGTGGTCCCCACGACTTCCGCGCTTTCAGGATCGACACGTCTCCGCACAGGCAAGCGGAAGGCACTACCCCCGGCAGCCGCCGAGGCGTTCAACCTGATTCGCGCGCACCTGCGCTTCTTCAACGTCGACCGCGACCTGCGCACAGTCGTGATCGCCTCCCCCGCGCCTGGCGACGGCAAGACTACGATCGCCCGTCACCTGGCCGAGGCGGCAGCGCGGCTGGGCTCGCGGGTGCTCCTCGTCGAGGCCGATCTGAGGCACCCGACGCTCGGCCAGCAGCCGGACATCCAGTCTGGCGCAGGCCTCGCCGACGTCCTGATCGGCGCGCTCCCGATCGGCGAGGCGACGCAGTCGGTGGAGGTCCAGGCGTCTCCCGGCGAGGACCCCCGCGGACGCACGCTCGACGTGCTGAGCGCCGGCGAGATGCGGCCCCCCAACCCGGGTGAGCTGCTCGAGAGCCACGCAATGGATGCCCTCCTGGAGCAGACGCGCTCTACGTACGACCTCGTCATCATCGACACTCCCCCGCTCACCGTCGTCTCGGACGCCTTCCCGCTGCTCACCAAGGTGGACGGCGTGGTGATCGTCGGCTGGGTGGGACGCAGCCGACGCGACGCTGCGGAGCTGCTCCACCAAACCCTCGACAGCAGTCAAGCGCGGCTGTTGGGCATCGTCGCCAACGGCGCGAAGTCCAACACCGCCAACGACGCATACACGTTCGCACCTACCACGGCAGCAACCAAGCCGCAGGCTGCTGTCGCCTCGAACAACGGTTCGGCCGCGCCAGAGGACAAGCCCGTGCCGATGGTCAGGTCGTGACGGGACCAGGCAGTCAGTTGACGACCAGCGCATAGCGATGTTCGGCGATCCTGGCGACAGCCCATTGGCCCCACCGCGTCGCCGCTCACGTGGCCGACCGCCTGCTGACCTACGAAAGACGCGCTGATGAGCACATGGCGCTCGCAACCCACGCCGCTCCTCCGCCGGCGCCCTCCCGCGCTGCCGGTCGGGAGCTTCGCCCTGACGGCTCCCAGGTTGGACAAACGAGCCCTCCTGTGGCTTGGCTGTCTGATCTGTGTCCTCTTCGCCGAGGGACTGGCGGTCACACACTCCTACGTATGGGCCGCTCCACTCCTCGTCCTCTTGGTCGTCGCAATCGCCATCGACCTGCCACTGGTGCCACTTGTCGGCTCCATCTTCACGGTCCGCGTGTTCATCGACGGACCGCTGTCCGCGCAGAACGCTCGCCACTCCGCATCGCTGAGCCTGTTGGGCCTGATCGCCCTATTCTTCATCCTGATCGCGGCGGGACTCATAATCCGCCGCCGTCAGGCTGTATGGCCGACAACCCTGGCGCTGCTCTGGCTGGGGCTGTGGACAGCGATCGCGGTGGGCTCGCATGGGGCATCCACAGTGACGCTTCGCGAGGGCGTTCGCGAGGCATCGATTGTCGCACTCGCCGTCATCGTACTCAACTCGGGTGGGGTCTTGACCATATCCAGGGTGGCCCGCATGGTTCAAATCGCAGCATTCGCCCCGGCCCTGATCGCCCTATACCAGTTCGCGACTCACACCGGCCTGCGAGTAGCCGGGGAGATACGCTCAAACGGCACCTTCTCTCACCCAAACGGGGCGGCGATCTTCTTCGCCATCGCCGTGATGGCCTCACTGTGGCACTACCTGGATTGTGGACGGCGACGGCTCGACATCCTCCTTGCAATCCTTTACGTCGCAGCCACAATCGCCACATTCAGCATCGGCGGTGTGGCAACGCTGCTCGTCATGCTGATGGCGTTCGCCATGCTGCGACCCGGCTCCTACCAGCTCAAGCTTGGCTGCTACGCGGCGGCTGGCCTCATTGTCATCGCCTTCTTGGCGACACCACTCGGCGCAGAACGCATAGCCAACGAGTCCACCACCAAATTCACCTCTGCACGGACACACCTGATCCCGAGCACTTCGCTCGGCTGGAGGTTCTACAAGTGGAGCACGCTCATACCCGAATGGGAACGGGCGCCGGTCTTTGGCCAAGGCTTGGGCTCGACGATCACCTCCGAAGGGACATCCGAAAATGCGATCAACGGCAAGGTGCCTCACAACGAATACGTCCGCTACCTCGTCGAGAGCGGCACGCTCGGTCTGGCGACGCTGCTCTGCGGCGCTTTCCTACTAATGCGATGCCTCTCCCGCCGCAGAAGGTTCGCGGGCATGCTCAACACGGCAGCGTTTGGCATGGCCATCATGGTGGGATGTCTCTTTGACGCCGCCGGCGACAACACCTTCCTCTACAGCACCACCGGTTATGCAGTCGCACTGATCATTGCCGCCGTCCTCAGTACCCCCACCGATGGTCCGTATACGCCATCGGCTGCGAGGAGCGTGTAGAGGTGGCGCCACGCCCGGCGACCCCGGTGTCGAGCACCAACGGTGCCCTGCCGAAGGTGCTGTACGTCGGCAGCTTCGGTCGCAGTGGCAGCACGCTGATCGGACGTGTCCTCGGCGAAGCGCCAGACGCTGTCTGCGTCGGCGAGGCGCGCTACGTCTGGAGCCGGGGCCTACTTCACAACGTCCAGTGCGGATGCGGGCAGCCCTTCCGCTCGTGTCCCTTCTGGCTGGCCGTTGGTGATGACGCGTTTGGAGGCTGGGAGAACGTCGATGCCGCTCGGCTTGCGGAGATGGACCACGCCATCCTTCTGCTACGCACGCTTCCACTGCACTGGGCACCGTCGCTGCGGCCCGGCTTTGCCGCGTCGATCGCCGAGTACGTCTCCTCGCTCAGCAGGCTGTACGCCGCGATCGCACGTGTCACGCAGGCGAAAACCATCATAGACACGAGCAAGGACCCTAACTTCGCCCTGCTGCTCACGAGAATGGCGGGCTTCGATCTGCGCATCGTCCACCTTGTACGCGATAGTCGCGCCGTCGCGTACTCGTGGACCCGGAGCAAGAAAATGCCGAGTCCCATCGGCGAGCAGAGGTTCTTGGATCAATTCGCTCCCACAGCGGTCGCTCCCCGATGGCTGATCTGGAATGCGGCCCTCGGCGCGCTTTCACTGCGCAATCCCCACTACACCAGGATCAACTACGAGGACTTCGTCGCCGATCCGCTTCCCGTGTTGCACAAGCTCAGTGCCTTCGCCGCGGAGCAGTTCACGCCAAGCGGCGAGCGACTGGTGGATTCCAGGGTGCACCTCGGAGACCATCACATGTTCTCCGGCAATCCCATGCGCGCCGAGACAGGCTGGATCGACCTGCGCCTGGACGACGAGTGGCAGCAGATGATGCCTCCCGCGCAGATCGCCGAGGTCACGGCCATCACCTGGCCGCAGTTGTGGCGCTATGGCTACCGACTCCTTCCCGCGCGCAGACGCAACTCCGTCGGCCTGAGGCCCAGATGGCGCTAGGCTCTCGACTTGCTCAGATGGCGGGAGGCCGTCGATTCTTCCGGACGCCGGAGCTAGGCGCCCCGGCGGAGGTTGTGGGGGGCAGCGAAGCCATCCTGAGCAGGCCCCTGCCCGCGGACGGCGCGGCGCTCCCTCACTCGCCTAAGAGTGAACCACCATCGATTTGGCGAAGCGTGCGGCGGGACGCCACGCTGCTGGGGATGGGAAGCATTGGGATTGTCGTCGCCCAGCTTCTCTTTCGAAGCATCCTCATCGCTGTGTTGGTGCCGGCGGCCTACGGTCGCCTGTCGCTCATCCTCAGCCTTTACAACACCGTCATGATCATCGGCGCCAGCGGGCTTCCAAACAGCGCCGCGAGGTATATCGCTCTCGGCACGCCGGCGGACGACCCGCTGATCGTGCGGTCGGTATTCCGGGCAGGGATATGGCCGACGATGCTCGCCGCAACGATCACCGCGGTCGTGGCTGGTCTCGTCCTGCGATCACCGCTGTCGTGCCTCTTTGCGGTGGTCGGGCTCTCCAGCATGGTGTACTCCCTGGTCACTACAGGTATTTTGCGAGGTCGTGGTCACCTGGTTGCGGCCGCCTCGATCATGCCGACAGCGGGCATCAGCGAAGTCAGCCTACTCGCGCTCCTATGGCTGCTGGTTCCTGGCTTCACCCCACTGGCAGCATTCGCGATTTTTTGCCTCGGCAACGTGATCGGCCTTTTGGTTGGCTTGTTCCAGGTTGCTCGTACTCGCCCCCACGTGGTGGTCGAGCCGGCGCCTCCTTCCAAGGATGCACAGAGCGCCGTCCCCACCTACCGCCAGCTGCTCGGTTTCTCCATGTGGCTGGGAGCCGCGACGGTGGGGATCTCGGTTATTCCGCTCATCATGCGCTTTGCCGCGGCGCTCGACTCCTACTCGACGGTCGCGGTGATCGACGTCGCCATCGTGATACTGGGTATTCCGCAGCGTGTGGGCGCAGTCATCGTGCAGGCCGTCATTCCTCACGCCACTCGAGCTCTGCGCGCGGGCAAGGTTGGCCTCACGATCTCGCGTCGAGAGCATCTCATCCTGACGATTCCGTTCGTGATCATGGCAGCCATCTTGATCTTCACCCCGGTCGTCGGATGGGTGTTTGAAGCACTTGGGAGACCGGCGTACGCGAAGAGCGGCGACTACCTCGCGCTCGCGCTGCTCGCCGCTCCGGCTCGCGTCCTGTACGGATTGGTCGAGGGCATGCTCGTCGCTCGCGGTGAAGCCAAGTTCATGGCACTCAACGCCTTGTCGATCTCGGCCGCTGCCTCAGCTGTGATCATTGCGATCGTGGCGCTGGGGCGTGTGACCGCAGCGTTCGCCGTCTTCGCCATCGCCTGGTGGACGATCTACCTCTCCGGACTCGCTCGAATTCACCGTCGGTCGGCCCCGACTCCCGAACCGTCGCCGACGTGATGCACGTTCTACAGGTCAACAAGTTTCTCTATGGCAAGGGAGGGGCGGAGACGGTCATGTTCCGCACCGCCGAGCTCCTGCGCGCGCACGGCCACGAGATTTCCTTCTTTGCCATGCAGGACCCTCAGAACGTACCCTGTGCCGAGACCAAGTTCTTTCCGCGCGGACGGTACTACGGTCCGGAGCAAAGTCCGGTGAGACGGGCCCGAGACGCAGTGGTCTCGATCTACTCGCTCGACGCGCGGCGTGCCCTGCGGCGCCTCCTCAACGCTCAAGCGCCCGACGTTGCCCACCTACACAATGTTTACCACCAGCTTTCCCTCTCGGTGATCGATGAGCTGCGCTCGCAACGGATCCCCATCGTCCTCACTATCCACGACTGCAAGCCGGTCTGCCCCAACTACAAGCTTTACACCGAAGACAAGCCGTGCCGGCGGTGCGTCGGCAGCCATCCCGGGCATGCGATCGTGCACCGCTGCGTCAAGGGCAGCGTGCTCGCAAGCACGATCGGAGCCACCGAAACCCTGTTGACCAAGGTCCGTCGCCTCTATCACGCCGTCAACGCGTTCATCGTCCCCAGCAGGCACCTGGCCGACACGATGATCGAGGGCGGTCTGCCCGCCGATCGCATGCAGGTCATCCCCAACTTCGTGGCGGACGAGCACTTCGGCGACATCGACCAGCGGGTCGCCTCCGACCCTGTGGTGCTCTTCGTCGGTCGCCTCGAAGCGGACAAGGGAATCGGCGTCCTGCTCGCGGCCGCGCGAGAGGTGGCGGATCAGGTCAAGGTCGTCGTCGTCGGAAGTGGTCCCATGGAGGGCGAGGTGCGGGAGGCGGCCCGGACCGGGGCCGTCGAGTATCTCGGCCGGCGGGAGTGGCCTGAGATCGCCGCCCTGATGGACACGGCCCGGGCCGTGGTCATCCCCTCCCTGGTCGAGGAGAACTGCCCGATGGTTGCGCTTGAGGCAGGCGCACGCGGCTGCGCGGTGATTGGATCGGCCCGCGGTGGACTGCTCGAGCTCGTCGAGGAAGACGCGGACGGCCTGCTCTTTCCCGCGGGCGATCCGGATGGTCTGGCGGCGGCCATTCGTCGCGTCGGCGCCGATCCCGCTTTCGCTGCGCGGCTGGGACGCGCCAGATACGAGCGAACACGCGCACACAACACCTCCGCGGCCTACCTTTCCGGGCTGCTTTCAACCTACTCCCGGGCTTGCGGGGCGATGGTATGAGTGGGCACCCGAAGCCGCTAGACCCGAAGCTGGACCCCGCGCAAGACCCGAAGCTGGACCCCGCGCAAGACCCAAAGCTGGACCCCGCGCAAGACCCAAAGCTGGACCCCGCGCAAGACCCAAAGCTGGACCCCGCGCAAGACCCAAAGCTGGACCCCGCGCAAGACCCAAAGCTGGACCCCGCGCAAGACCCAAAGCTGGACCCCGCGCAAGACCCAAAGCTGGACCCCGCGCAAGACCCAAAGCTGGACCCCGCGCAAGACCCAAAGCTGGACCCCGCGCAAGACCCAAAGCTGGACCCCGCGCAAGACCCAAAGCTGGACCCCGCGCAAGACCCAAAGCTGGACCCCGCGCAAGACCCAAAGCTGGACCCCGCGCAAGACCCAAAGCTGGACCCCGCGCAAGACCCAAAGCTGGACCCCGCGCAAGACCCAAAGCTGGACCCCGCGCAAGACCCAAAGCTGGACCCCGCGCAAGACCCAAAGCTGGACCCCGCGCAAGACCCAAAGCTCGACCCAGAGCAGGGCCCCGAGCAGCGTCCAAAGGTGATTTACGTCATGGGCGCGGGGCGCAGCGGGAGCACCATCCTGGGCGTGACTCTCGGCAACTGCGAGCAGGTGTTCTACGCGGGCGAGCTCGATGCCTGGCTTCGCCGTTCGGGCGTGCCGACCAAGGCCGACGGCGAGAGAGCCCAATTTTGGACGACGGTTCGTGAGGAGACGGGCGGGGAGGATCTCTTTGGGGACAGTGCGTGGAGCGCACTGGAACATTCGCAGACCCTGTTCCGTTTCTATCGCTGGCCGGCGCGACGAAGGTTACGGAAACGGTACCTGGAGGTGTCCGAGGGACTTTATCGCGCGATCGCTCGCACTGCCGGCGCAACCCATATCGTCGATACCTCGCACTACCCTCTACGCGTGCGAGAGCTGCGGCGGCTCGCCGGGATCGACATATATCTCGTATACCTAGTTCGAAACCCCCAGAGCGTGGTTGCGTCGTTCAACCGCCGCGATACTCCCAAGTCCCGTAAATCGCCGCTCGCGACAAACGCGTATCTGTGGCTTACGCACCTGCTGTCGATGGCTGTCTTCTTGAGCCATCGCAGCGACCAGAAGTTCGTCCTCTACCACGAAGATTTCGTCGCGAATCCCGATCAGGTGCTGGATCGTATTCTCGGCGCCCTCGATATCCAGTCGGCTGCGCCGGATTTGAAATCGTTGGGGCGCGGCATTCCGTTTCAAGGCAATCGACTGCTCAAATCAAGGGTGATCGCGTTTCGCGGTGGCGACGGCCCGCCGGCGCAGAGATCGCGCTTCACGTCGCTGCTCCACTCCCCGTGGGTGGCCGCGCTTTCGCACCTCCGACCCCGTGTCGTCGGCTCGCTCTCTGACGAACATGCGTGATCTGCGAACACTTGTCGGCCCGATGATCGGCCTTTGCGTGGGGCGGGATCACTGATGCCGAGAGGAAGATCCGCCAGCGCGGGGAACGGAACCAGGCCACTGTCGATCGCGATGATCGGCACCCGAGGGTTGCCGGCAAGCTACGGGGGTGTCGAGGTCGCCGTCGAAGCGCTCTCGCGGGAACTCGTCAAGCGCGGACACCGGGTGGCTGTCTACGGAAGATCGGCCTACTGCGACCCAAAGCTGCATGAGCTGGACGGTGTCGAGCAAATCACCCTTCCCCAGATCAACACCAAGCACCTCGAGGCAATCAGCCACACGATGCTTTCGACCTTGCACGCGGTGTCCCGCAGAAGGTTTGACGTCATCCACTTTCACGCCACCGGTCCTGCAATGCTTTCGGTGATTACCCGAGCGCTCAGCGTACCCACCGTAGCGACTGTCCATGGACTGGATTGGCGCAGGGAGAAGTGGGGTCCGGTGGCCAAGGGTGCATTGCGCGTGGCCGCCAGAGTCGCGGCCACTGTTCCAAACAGTACGATCGCTGTCTCACGCGAGCTTGCGCGCTTTCTCGACTCTCACTACGAGACCTCAGCCGCCTACATTCCCAACGGGGTGAGCCTGGATGGCCTGGACGAGCAGCTCGCGATCGATGGGCTTCAGCCGGGGCGCTTCATCCTGCATCTGGGCCGCATCGTTCCAGAGAAGCAGGCGCATCTGTTGATTCGCGCCTTCCGCGGCGTCGACGGTGACTACAGTCTTGCGATCGTGGGGCCTCCGTCTAATTCGAGTAGCTATCTGCATGAGGTGGAAGCGCTGGCGAAGCAGGACCACCGCGTGCGGATACTCGGTCCCCGCTATGGAGCGGAGAAGGCGTGGCTGCTGCGTAACGCTGTCGCGTACGTGCAGCCCTCAACGCTGGAGGGCCTACCGATCACTCTGCTCGAAGCGCTGGCCGTCGATCAATTCACGGTCGTCAGCGACATTCCTGAAAATGTGGAGGCCGTCACACTCGCGGGTGACCAACCTTACGGATTGGTGTTCCGCGTCGGTGACGCCGATGACCTCACCCGCAAGCTAACGCAGGCTCTATCACGTGCCCAGCTGCCGGACGACACTCCCCGTGTGGGCCAGTTGGTGCGCGAACGCTACGACTGGGAGCGGGTCGCCGACGAAACCGAGGCGGTCTACCGGCGCGCCGTTGCGGGGCGCGGCCCTTAATACAACGTTTCGGGGGTCCGCGCCAGGCGAGCCATCGTCAGACCGTACCGGCCCACCACGCCCGCGCCGCGCACCACCGAGGACCTCGCCCACCGCTTGGGTGCGTATCGGTCGAGCTCGTCCAAGACCCCGCGGGGTAACAGCACCTGGCGCCTCACGAACGAGCGAAAACCCCCGGGTGGGGCCAGTAGACCGTCGATCAGGCCCATGTCTGCATAAATTTGCGACTGGCCCTCCTGTGGATTGGGGTTGGCGAGCCTGACAGCCACGCGATCGCGAAGATCGAGCTTGCGCTTGGCCCCGATGAGCTGCCACGCCGGCAGTCCCACCACCTCTTCGCCAACCTTGAGCGCAGCCGGGATCACGCGGGCGAACGCGGGGTAGGTCCTCAGCAGCTCCTCGAGCGCGCCGCGCAGCAGTTCCTCGCCGTGTCGATCCCACCAGGCGCCAAGGTCGGTGGCCAAACGCAGATCGACAAAGCCGTCGCGCGCGTAGAACAGCAGCAGCGCGGCCAGCTCGTCGACGGGAGCGGGGCGCCACTCCCCACGCCGGTCGACCTCCGGCGGCAGGAGCCGCTCGCGCGCGAAGCTCGCCTCGTACCAGTGGATACGCCAGTGGAGCTCCACCGAGGGCAACTCTCCGCGCTCGTGTCCCAGCGCGAAGTGCAGCTGAGGGAGACCGTCTTCGCCCACGTAGTCGGGGGGAGCGCCGTAGCTCAGTGTGCGCACCACCTCCACGGCTGCTCCCAAGTCCTCCGGCGCGACCAGCAGATCAATGTCGCTCGAGAAACGTCGGCCGGGATCCCCATAGAGGGCCTCGGCCAGCGTCGGCCCCTTCAGTGGTGCGCAGCGAATTCCCGCGTCGGCCAGCATCGCCGTCACGCGCAGCGAGACGAGCTGCAAAAAGGTGGCCTGCTTGCGCCCGGCGCCGATCGACTGCTCAACCGCCTTGACGAACTCACCGCCGGCGCTCTCACCGGCGAGTTCCACTATGCGCGGACCCAGGGTCGCAAGCAGTCTGCGCATGCGCAGCACTTCAGCCAGTCGTGACCAGTCCGTGTGCGTTGCGAGGCGCTCGGCCCTCTCGTACATGCTCCTCCGGCGGCCGAGGACACCGGCGCTCAGCAGGACGAGCTGCCGCTCGGCGCGCGAGAGGGTCATCCGCCTCAGACCTTAGATCTGCGTCGTTGCAGCTTGTGCCGCCTTGAACGTTGCGGCTTGTGCCGTTTTGGATATAGGTTCATCCGCAGCAGTTGCAGGTGGCTCCAGGGGAAGGACGCGAGGAGCGCCGTCGGATTCTTGCCTTCGAAGTAGCCGTTTGGACCGAGGTAGGGGTTGGTCCCCGTGGAGACCGGGTCCTGGGCGTAGAAGGCCACCACCGGACCGCCATCCCGGACATAGATCCCGTAGCGCTGGGCCGCTTCAGCCATCATCAAAGTCAGCCGCGGAAGATGCAGCGCCGCGAGATCCAAGTGCGGATCCAGACGCAGATGGGCGCCCTCGGGCAGCGACAGAGGGTTGCTCGACTTGCCATCCGTCCGCTGCGCGGGAAACGCATACTCCCCAGCCCGCACTTCCGGGATCGCGATGGCCAAAGCGTGATTGATCTGTCCGAACTGCAGGTCTTCCAGCGTGATCAAGCCACCGGCGATCGACAGCGAGGACGCTGACGCCCCCCACCCGGGTTTCGCGCCCGGCCACGCTCGCGGGCCATAGACACCAGGGTCAGACGATACATCCTGCATCGCGCCACCCCACGACGCGTACCAGCCTTCCGTGCCGTGCACGAGCCGCCAGAACTCCCACAGCCGATTGGTGCTCGGCTGCCACACCACGAGGTGCCCATCCGTACCCGCCGCCGGCTGCGCTTCCGGCGGCAACGGCACCGCATCCCACGCCGCCTGCAGCGCACTCGCCTTACCACCTTTGAGTGTGACTTGCACCGTCGGCTGATCCGCCGGCACAGTATAAATTGGAACACTGTAAGCAGTGGTATCAATACTGATCCACGGCCCCTGCTTACCTTCCTCGTCTTCCTGCACCTCGCTGGCAGCCTCCGCGCCAAACGCCCCCGCCAGTTCGGCCGACCTCGGATCGAGCGGCGCATTCGCCGGTATAGGAGTGTTCCAAGAACTCGTCGCAGAGAAGAAGCGGAAGGGTTCGTTCAGGGCTGAGGAGCGCGCACGATCGGGTGCAACATCAGGAGCGTTGGACGCGAGCGTCTGGTTTCGAAGAGTGCCACCGCAGCTCACGACCAGCCCGCAGGTGAGCAGGAGCACTACCGGAAGCGCAAATCGAGAGAAGGAAGTCGGCACGTTGCAGAAAGATCAGACGGTTAACCCATGTTAGCTTCCGCTTTCGCCGCGCGCAAGTTGGAACCGATGGGTCCAGCTATGCACAAGTCGGATTCGATGGAGCCCAGCTATGCGCAAGTCGGATTCGATGGGGCCTAGTCCAGGCCGACGCCTACCCAGATCGGCCCATGGACCGGCTCTCACGGGGCGCTGTGCAGTTCCATCCGGAGCAGTTCCAGGTGGCTCCAGGGGAACGCGGCGAGGAACTCCATCGGATTCTTGCCTTCGAAGTAGCCGTCTGGTCCGAGGTAGGGGTTGGTCCCCGTGGAGACGGGATCCTGGGCGTAGAAGGCCACCACCGGACCCCCGTCCCGGACATAGATCCCGTAGCGCTGGGCCGCCTCGGCAATCATCAAGGTCAGCCGGGGAAGGTGCAGCGCCGCGAGATCCAGATTCGGATCCAGACGCAGATGGGCGCCCTCGGGCAGCGACAGAGGGTTGCTCGACTTGCCATCCGTCCGCTGCGCAGGAGACGCATACTCCCCACCACGCACTTCCGGAATCGAGATGGCCAAAGCGTGATTGATCTGTCCCAGCTTGAGGTCTTCCAGCGTGATCAAACCACCGGCGATCGACAGCGAAGACGCCGACGCCCCCCACCCGGGTTCCGCGCCCGGCCAAGCCTGCGGCCCATATACACCCGGGTTAGACCACACTTTCTGCATTGCACCGCCCCACGACGCGTACCAGCCTTCCGTGCCGTGCACGAGCCGCCAGAACTCCCACAGCCGATTCGTGCTCGGTTGCCACACCACGAGGTGCCCATCCGTCCCGACTGCGGGTTGTGCATTGGGCGGCAGTGGAACTGCATCCCACGCTTCCTGCAGCGCGGCCGCCTGGCCACCTTTGAGTGTGACTCGTACTGTCGGCTGGTCTGCCGGCACAGTGTAAATCGGAATGCTGCAAGTAGTTGTGACGATGCTGATCCAGGCTCCCTGCTTGCCCGCTTCGTCTTCCTGCACCTCGCTGGCGGCCTCCGCGCCAAACGCCCCCGCCAGTTCAGCCGACCTCGGATCGAGCGGCGCATCCGCCGGCACAAGCGTGTTCCAAAAACTCGTTGAAGAGAAGAAGCGGAAAGGGGTTTTCTGTTCGCCGGAGCCGCTCGAGCCCGTCGATGCACCGGAGGCGCCTTCCGTGGACCCACCGGATTCTCCCGACGACGACGAGGATTCCCCCGACGAGCCCGTCCCCGTCAGGCCTTCAGTGGACCCACCGGATTCTCCTGGAGAGGAGGATTCCCCTGAGGACGAGCCCGTCCCCGTCCCACCTTCAGCAGGCCCACCGGGTTCCCCTGGAGCGGAGGATTCCCCCGACGACGAGCCCGTTCCCGTCACGCCTTCCGAGGAGCCACCAGATTCCCCAGACGACGAGCCCCCCACCGAGCCCGAGGCGCCTTCGGGAGAGCCGGTAACCATCGGGGGGCCCTCCAATGTGGGACCGACCGGGGTTTCCAGGATCGAAGGCAGAGCGCCTGCCGGCAGGGCCGGCTGCGCAGCGACGGGGGTAGAGGGGGAGGAGCCGACCGAACCCGAGGTCTTCTTATGCGGCTTGGGACATCTCTGCCCCGTGGTGCTTCGCCCGCTGCGGCGGCCCCCAGGAGAGCGACTGCGGCGGGCCGCGGAGGCCGAGGAACACCTCACCTGCCGCGAGGAAGACCTTCGCGCTTGAGGGCGGGCTCGGCCCAGGGCGAACCCAGTGCCAGACCCCGCCCAGAGAAGGGCCACCAGCGCCGAGGCGAGCGCAAGCAGACAGAGCCCAGTTTTCCCGAGGCCGTCGAGTCCGTCGGCAAGTCGGCGTGCAGCGCTCATGGGTGGTGCCTCCCCTAACAGAGCGCCACACCCATCGATTCGGTACTTTTTTGCAACTCGACGTGCAACGCTCATATGCGGTGCTTGTCGGGCGATCAACCGGAGGCTTGAGAGCCCCAGTTCAGACTGGACCTCTGTTTTGTGCCTCTGTGCGCAAACTAGACCTCTGTTCTGCGCCTCTACCGTGCACACTAGACCTCTGTTCTGCGCCCTTACCGCGCGGACTGGGGACCTCTGTTCTGTGCCTACCGTGGCGCTCCCGGCCCCGGGCAAGGACGAGGAGCGTCGGTAGAGGCGGGTCACCGCTCGCGGATCGAGGGCAGGCCGAGCGTCGCCCCAAGCAGCTGCGGTACGAGTGCCGGGCCGATGTGGGTTCGCGGCACGTCGAAGGGATCCCATCGCGGTGCCGGACGCGCCAAGCCACCGTAGAAGCTGAAGGCGAGCTCGACTCCGCACTCGCGAAGGAGCTCCCCGGTGAGGTGTGTGAACGCGTCGCGGGTACCGACCGGGTACGCAAACCAGCGCATTGCCACCCCGACCTCTTCACCCAGCCGGCGCGCGCAAGCCAGGAGCTCCTCCCGCTGACGCTCGGGTGACAGTCGTGCGAGCACGGGATGGGTCACTGTGTGGCCGCCGATCGACATCCCGGCGGCGTGCAGCTCGCGCACCATCTCCCAAGTCATCCACAGGTCCTCGACCTCACCCGCGCCACACCGCTCGCCGCCAACCGTCTCGGCGAGCTCATCCAGGAAGCGCTCGCCGAGGCTGTCGGGCAACTCCTTGTAGCGGGCAATGAGCGCGGCGATCGCTGTATCCTGGTGGGGGATGGCGAACGAGAGACCGTTGGGCAGCAGGCTCGCCCCCTCCGGCGTCCCGTCACGTGAAGGCATCGACGCCGTTCGTCGCCTCGGGTCGGCGGCGCGCTGCGTCAGATCGCCGGCGTGGCGCACCATCCAGGCGATCTCGTCCCACCACGCCACGCGCGGTCTGTCGAGAAAGCCGGTTGCCAGGAAGAAGGTGGCAGACAGACGGTGCCTGCGCAGCAGAGGGAAGGCGAGCTCGTAGTTATCCCGGTAGCCGTCGTCGAAGGTGATCAGCACACGCCGCCCCCGCCCCGTACTCATCGCCGCCTGCACGTCGCAGGGATCGATGACCTCGGTGCAGAGCGCCAGCGTCTCGAGCTGCTCGTCGAGCTCCTCGGCGCTCGCACTCCACATCGGGTGGTCCCACCGCTGCCCCTCGCTGTCCCCGATGCGGTGGTAGGTGAGCACGAGCACGCCCGGCCACTTCCCCAAGAGCCCGAGCGCAGACCGCAGCGGCAGCCTGACGAGCACGCGAGCGGCGCGATCCCTGGTGTGGCCCCTGAGCGAGAGTGTGAGCATGGGAAGGAATCGCATGGATGCGCGTGGGGGGCCGCAACTTGACCAACGTATTATCTCCCTTCGGACTTTCGAACACGGACTTGCCGCAGGACGGAAGGGGCAAGGTCCACGCGCTCGTACTCGACGCCGCCCAACGACAGGCGCTGGTGGCGACGCGTGAGCTGGGGAAGGCGAGCCTCGGCGTGTGTGCGGTCGAGTGTCAGGCCGGCGCTCCGGCCTTCACATCGCGCTGGTGCACAGTCAGCTCGGTTCTGCCCGACTTCGCCCAGCAGCCGGATGCCTTCGTAGACGCGCTCCTCGAGGTGTGCGCCAGACACCACCCGCTGGCGCTCATTCCCTCGCACGACGGCGCCATCGAGGCGCTGCGAGGCAGGCGCGCCGATGTCCAGCGCGCCGTCGGGCTGGCGCTTGCATCCGAGGAGGCGCTGGCGGTCGCGATCGACAAGACTCGCACGCTCGCCACCGCGAGCGCCCTCGGTCTGCGCGTCCCTCGCGGCGCGGCGGTGACTGAGGCAGGGGAGGCCGAGAGTGCACTGCAGGAGGTGGGGCTGCCGGCAGTCGTGAAGCCGGCTCGCTCCTGGGCTCAGGAGAACGGGAGCGGACAACGGCTCATCTCCGTGCCCGCCACCACCCGCGCAGCGGCCCTCGCCGCGGTCGACGCCGTGCTCGAGCAGGGTCTCACCGCCCTCGTTCAGGAGTGGCTTCCAGGTGAGCGCCAGGCCGTCAGCCTGCTCTACGCGCGCGGGCAGGTGTGGGCGCGATTCGCCCAACGCACCACCCGAACCGCACCGCCGCTCGGCGGCTCATCGGTCTGGCGCGAAAGCATCCCGCTGCCGCCGGACATCACCCGGGACGCCGAACGACTCGTGATGGAGATCGATCTGGAGGGCTACTCCGAGGTGGAGTTCCGGCGGGACGCCGAGGGTCACGCGGCGTTGATGGAGGTCAACCCCCGCCTCTCGGCCTCCGTGGAGGTCGCGGTTCGCGCCGGGCTGTCATTCCCTCGCCTCCTGTACGACTGGGCCAGCGGGGAGCGCCTGGAGGAGCTGAGGGGCTACCGTACCGGCGAGCGTATGCGGTGGCTGGGGGGAGATATGTCGTGGCTGAAGAACGTGCTGACCAACCAGGGTCAACCCGACGCCCCTGCGCGTAGTCAGGCCGTGGGCGCCTTCCTCGGGGATTTCCTGCACCCGACGAGCTACGACTACCTGGACCTGCACGACCCGCGTCCGGCCCTCGAGGCGGTGGCCGGCGCTGTGCGTAAGGTGGGTCGACGGGCGGCGCGCAAGTGGGTTCCCTCGACATGAGGCACGCGGGGCTCGACACCGAGGTGGTCGTGATCGGCGCGGGGCCCTACGGCCTCTCGGTCTCCTCGCACCTGAGCGGGCGTGGCGTCCGCCACGAGAGCTTCGGGGAGCCGATGGACACCTGGAGCGGCCACATGCCGGTGGGGATGTGCCTCAAGTCCGAGGGCTTTGCCTCCAACTTCTCCGACCCCGGCGCAGAGTGCACGCTGGAGCGGTTCTGCGCGGAGCACGCGCTCGAGTACGGCAACGTCGGCGTGCCCGTGCGGCTCGAGACCTTCGAACGCTACGGCCGCTGCTTCCAGGAGCGCTTCGTCCCCGGGCTGCGTCGCGACGTGGTCGAGCACGTGCGCCCCGTGACAGGCGGCTTTGAGCTGAGCCTGAGCACGGGCGCGACGTTGCGAGCGAGCCGTGTGGTCGCGGCCAACGGAGTACAGGGCTACGCGCATCTGGCACCCGCACTGCTCGGCCTGCCCGAGGGTGTGGTGGTACACAGCTACGACCAGCGGGACCCCACGCAGTGGCGGGGACGCAGGGTCGCCGTGGTGGGAGCCGGTCAATCGGCACTGGAGGCAGCGGTCCTGCTGTGCGAGGGCGGAGCCGAGGTCGTGGTGGTTGCGCGCGCCACGGAGCTCGTGTGGAACGGCGACCCTGTGGTCGGTCCCCGTCCGCTGAGGACACGCATCCGCTACCCCAGGTCAGGCCTCGGCGACGGTCCACGTATGCGCCTCTACGCCGGCCACCCGCTGCTGGTGCACTCTGCCCCGGCCAGACACCGGCTGCGCGTCGCCTACACGGCGCTTGGTCCCGCGGGCGCCTGGTGGCTGCGACCGCGCTTCGAGGGCCAGGTCGAGGTGCGCTTGGGACGCACAGTCCAAGCCGCCGAGCTGCAGGACGACGAGGTGCGCCTGCGCCTACGGAGCCCCGCGGGGGACGAGGAGCTCGTGGTCTCCCACCTGCTCGCGGGCACCGGCTACCGTGTTGACCTGGGCAGGCTGTCGTTTCTCGATCCCGCCCTGCGCGGAGGCATCGCAACGGCCGCGGGCACCCCGGTGTTGGACCGCTCGTTTCAGAGCAGCGTGCCCGGCCTGCACTTCGTGGGCTATGCGGCGGCTGGCAGCTTCGGGCCGGTCATGCGCTTCGTGTACGGCGCGGACTTCACAGCACGCCAGCTGGCGCGGAGTCTCGGCTGAGCACTCACGGCGAGAAGGGTTCGAGGACTTCTCCGATGTTCCACGGCTGGTTGGTCAGACAGCACTGGGTGTTGTGTATGTGCGGGCTGATGGCCAGGTGCTCAATGATTGCAGTCAAGCTGGGATCGCGCCAACTGGAGGGTACGTAGGTCACTTCTTCATTCGGCCCACCCGACCCCGTGGAACCGCGTTCGGTGGCCATCGGCGTCCCCGAGACGGGGTCCACCCTCGCCCACGAGTATGGCGATCCGAGCGCAATCGGGCACTCGACGTTTAGGCTGCAAGCAGATACCCCAGCGTTATCGCCGATGAAGTACCCGTGCTTCTGAAAGGTATTGAACAGCGCCACTTCAAGAGGCTGCGTGATGCCGTATTCGCTCGGGTGGGCGGCCGCTGGGAACACGAACCACGTGCCCTCGTCGATCGCGTCTTCGTTGGAGGCGGCGGGGTTGGGTTTGCCTTCGTATTCGGCGGGAAGCTGGTTGTCGTAGCCGCCGCCTTTGTCTGAGCGGGTCGCGGGCGCGACGTAGCTTGGACCTGTGACGGGAATCGCGATCTCGATGGCGTGACCTATGTCCGTGCGCCCGAGTGAGATTTCCACGAGATCTTGCATGGTAATGGTGCCACCCATGCAGGCGAGGGACGTGGCGCGTGCGCCCCAATTATTCGGGAGCACCCCAGCGAACGTCCGCAGATCGGAAATGTAACCTCCAAAGTGGGCGGTGTAGGACCCAGAGGTGCCTTCCACCTGCCAGAACTCCCACATCTCGACAGTCCCGTTGGCGTTGCTGCGGATGACGACCATCTCTTTGTCCGTGCCGCCGGCGAGCATGTTGCCAGCGGGCACTTTGGCGACTGCGGGCATCGGGACGGCTTCGCAGTATCCCTGTAACCCACTGGGTGAAAATGGTTTGCCCGTTTCGGGGTTCATGAGCGTCACCTTCTGGGTAGACGCCCAGGTGAGAACACAGTAGATCGCAGGCGTGCTGTAGGTCATGTTGGTTTTGGGAGAGGATTTCCCCGTGATATAGCCCGGTAGCCCTCCGGAGAAGCTGAAGTTGTCGTAGTTCATCTGGCGCCACAGACTCGTGGCGGCTTTCTGGCTAGCGGCACGAGTCGCGCTCTGCATGTCGCGTTCGAAAATGTTGCCCGGCGCAAATGGGGAGAACGGATTTTGCCTGCGGGTGGCACCGCTGCCCATGCGAGGAATCATGCGATCCTCGCGATCGTCGGGATAGCCTGCCCTCCGGGTTCAAGCTGGGCCTCGGTGATCGTTGCGTACGCCAGTTCGGTGAAGAGATGCTGGGCGAGCACCTTGGGCTTCGCGCCGCCGGTCGTCGGGACGAAGTTTTCAGGCAGTTCCGCTATGGCTCCGGAGATCGATGCCTTGGAGATGCCCCATTTATGTGTCGTGCCGCTGTTCATGATCGCCAACAAGAGCTGTTCGCCCTTCGTCACAGCCACCCCGGGGCTGCCGACGACCTGCCATTTTTTTTCGCCCGCCGCGGCCACGGAGCCCGATTCCCAGAGCTTCGTGTATTTGCCTGTCGTCGCTTGGCCCGTATCGAACAGAGCGACGTTGTGGTTGCCGTTGACAACGCCGCCATTTGGGATGGCGAGGTCGTGAAGCACACCAGACTTGGGGATCACGACGCGATTGAAGTATGCCTTCAGGGCTGTCGCGTTCGTTGCTTCTTCAAATGGAAGGATCGAGTCGATCAGCCAGATGGGGCGCACAAGCGCCAGGTAGTAGTCGACGCTGGCCGCACCTTCGGGACCGGCTTCCCCTTTCGCGCCTTCCGGCCCCGCTTCACCGAACCAGTGGGTCCCACCGTCGAAGGAGACCAGCTGAATGACATTCACAGCGTTTGGCGCTTCTGAGAATGTTGGCGCCGGACCGCCGATCCAGGTGAGTCCGGGTGCCGTGATTTTGTGCCCGCCAGCCGAGTTCTGCACCACCTCGACGCTGACGTAGGTCGTCCCCGCAGGCCAGTTCGTCGGCTTCTTGAGTTCGAACGCACCCTTGGCGAGGTAGGTGTGGACCCGTCCTTCAGCGAGGTTGGGGGTCTGTTCCCCTTCGACTTCACCGTGGTTGACGGTGGTGCTGGTCACCGCCGCGCTCGGCAGCTGCGCTTCGGAGAGGTGTCCGCCACTGTCGAGCGTCGCCACGCCACTGGGCTGCCCTGCTTCCGACACGGCAACCGCTGCGACGTCGGCGGCCGTCAGGACGACCACACCGGTCTGGCTATTCACGCTGGTCACTTCGCTCATATCCTCACCTCGGCTCGCAGGTCGCCACGGCGAGGGAAGCCGGCGACCGGTCGTGGGGTGCGTCGATCAATCGAACGATATCGATATCGTGGCTTGTGCGTCGGCACGTTGACCCTATGCGAGGCCAACCACCCGCACGAGCCGCGCCACCACGCGCCGCTCGTGGTCGGTCGTCCACGTCGATCCAGCGCTGGACGTGGAGAGCCCACCAAAGAGGCGAGTTGGTTGTGCCGCGTCCGGCCAACCACGATTGCGTGCAGAGACGGACCAGCCCCTGCACGCCTTGCCACCCCCGCCCGGGGTTGATAGGTTCACCCGAGGGCCCCTCCCCGCGCGCGTCATGCTGGCCGGCGGGGGAGGTCGTGAGATCCTCGGAGGGGTCTGGCAGAGCCTTCTGGCAGTTCCTCCGAGGGTGGCGAGGATGGGAGACGGTGGGACTATGGGCGGGGGGACGATGGAGACGAGGCCGGGAGAGGCATGACGTCGGGGGAGCTTGTTATTCTGCGAGCAGAAATCGCTCATACCTTTTGGAACCAAATCCAAGCTTCCGCTGACAGCCTCGCCTCGCGCCGGCCGGATCGTCATCCACGGTCCGCATTGGTTGGATGCCCTCCAAGCAGCGCCTTGTCTGCGAGAACCAACCTTTTTCAGCACCCCTCGGGCCGGCGCTTGCGGCAAGTCTGGCCGCCGTACTACGTTGTCGCAGAGTGGAGTACGAACCGACCTCGACGGCGGTGGTGATCGACGTGTGCGCAGACGACAGCTCGGCGACCGACGGCGGACGCGATCCCCGCGTCCCGCGCAAGCTGACGATCGGCCTCGAACCGTTCGCGTGGGAGGCGCTCGAGCAGGAGGCCGCCCGGCTAAAGGTCTCTGTCGAGGAGCTCGCGAGCTACGGGGTGCTGTACTACCTCGCGGACGGCGACTCCGGACGCATCGCGCGGCGGCTGCCACCGGACCCGCTCGGGGAGCCACACCCGCTCGGAAAGCTCTTGGGCGGCGGCTGAGTCGGACGGCGTCTCAGGCGTGCACGCGGGCGGCCATCGTCGTCGGGGCCACGCCCCGACTCGCCAGCTCCGCCGCGAGCGTACGGCGTCCGCGGTGGTGCAGGCCGTGGACCGAGCCCTCGCTCTTGCCGGTGAGCTTCGCGATCTCGATCGGCGAGAGACCCGCGACGTGGCGTAGAATCAGCACCTCGCGTTGGGCCACGGGCAACGTGTCGAGCGCCTCGCGCAGATCCTGCATCCTGCCGCCCGCCGCCGGGTCGGCCTCCTCGCGGTCATCGGCCTTCCTGATCTCCTCCACGGGGATCAGCCGCTCGGAGCGGATGTAGTCCATCGTGACGTTGCGCGCGACGCGCAGCGCCCACGCGAAGAAGGGGACGTCCCGCTCCTCGTATTTGCCGATCACCCGCATCAGCTTTGTGAAGACGTGCTGGGTGATGTCCTCGGCTTCGTGATGGTTGTGGACGATGCTGCGCACGTAGCCGTAGATGTTGTCGGCGTAGCGCGCGTAGAGGAACCCGAGCGCGTCCCGGTCGCCGGCCTGGGCCCGCTTGATCGCCTGCGAGACGAGGCGCGAGTTGGCCTCTCCCTGGCGCACCGCGGGCGCACCCGACCTGGCGTGCCGGAGCGGTCGCTCCATCCTTGCACTGTGGTCAACCCCTGCCATAGCCATTGGCACTGTCGGATACCCCCGTATCGCGGTCGATTCTCCCGGCTTTCCAACGCTGACGAGCGATGTACAGGAAAGCCAAGCTCTGCGTAGTGTCCGTAAACTTACCTGTCCTCAGCCGAAACAACGTTAAGCACCTGTAGAAAATCCACGCTCGCGGTCCGTGACGATCGCACGACGGCGACAGCCGAACTACGACTGAGACCGCCTCGCCCTACCCCGGCAAACGACGCTCAGTCAATCGACGAGACGCAGAAAGCGCGACGCTTCCTGCGTCGATGTGCGCTCAATGCTGCAGCTGGAACCCCTCCGTTGTATCCCGATCCAGAACACCCAGCGGCCACTTCGCAATTTGCGGCCACTTGAGCGGGACCCTACCACACTGGACGAAAATTTGGGGCAAATTGCAAGGAGTCCTGCGGAAAGGCAATCCTCACTAAAATGGTGTTCTCTATGAAAATCCCGGAAGGGGTTTTCTCACAAAAAACATCAGGTTTAGTGTGAAATAGGCCGCTCCGCGCGGCTGGAAGGCTACTCCGAGCGGATCGTGTCCGGCCCGGAGAGCTCAAAGGCGGCATGCAGCGCGCGCACCACCGGCTCGACGCGGTCGCGAGGGATGATGCAGGAGATCTTGATCGGCGAGGTCGAGATCATGTCGATGTTGAGATCCTCGGCGGCGAGCACCTTGAATACCTTCGCGGCCACCCCCGGGTGCGAGCGCATGCCGGCGCCGACAATCGAGACCTTGCCGATCTCATCGTAGGCGATCAGCTCCGAGAACAGCTCGCCAGTCAGCGGCCCCAGCGCCGCGCGCGCCGCGCCCAGGTGCTCGCGTGGAACCGTGAACGAGATCTCAGCCAACCCGTCCCCCGGGGGCCTGTTCTGGTCGATCATGTCCACGTCGACCGCGGCATCGGCGAGCGCCTCGAAGATGCTCGCCGCCACGCCCGGCCTGTGACGGACGCCCAGCAGCGTGATCATCGCTTCGGAGATCGAGTGGGTTACGGCGGTGATGAGGGGTTTCTCTGAGTGGTCCATGTTCTCTACTTCCGACACCACCACGGTACCGGGACGGTCCTCGAAGGAGGAGCGACAGTGGATGCGCACCCCGTGGTTGCGCGCGTACTCCACCGAGCGCAGCTGCAGCACGCCGGCGCCCGAGGCCGCCATCTCGAGCATCTCCTCGAAGGAGACCGTTCCCAGCAGGCGCGCGTCGGAAACAACCCGTGGATCCGCGCTGAACACGCCCGCCACGTCGGTGTAGATTTCGCAGACGTCCGCACCCAACGCCGCGGCGACCGCGACCGCAGTGGTGTCCGACCCGCCGCGGCCCAGCGTCGTGACGTCCTGGGTCGTCGTCGAGACCCCCTGGAAGCCGGCGACCAGCACGATGTGGTCCTCCTCCAGCGCCGCGCGGACGCGCTCCGCGCGCACGTCGAGGATCCGCGCGCGAGTATGGGAGGTGTCGGTCACGATCCCCGCCTGCGAGCCCGTCAGCGAGATCGCGCGGTGGCCGAGGTCCTTGATCGCCATCGCGCACAGCGCGCACGAGATGCGCTCACCGGTGGACAGCAGCATGTCCATCTCACGCGGGTCCGGGGCCTCGGAGACCTCCTGCGCCATGGCTATCAACTCGTCGGTGGTCTTGCCCCGCGCCGAGAGCACGGCCACCACCTGCGCGCCCGCCTCGCGCCGCTCGACGATGCGTCGCGCCGCGCGCTTGATCCGCTCGGGGTCCGCCACGGAGGTCCCGCCGAACTTCATGACGACGATCTGCGACACGTCGGCAGAATAGGCGCTATGGTGGTTGTATGCGAGCAACTCGAATCGATAGGGGGTAGGGCGTGGCCTACCGTACAAGCATTTTCATCGACTTCTGGAACTTCAGCCTGCAGTGGCGCAACCGCGCCTACGGCGAGCGTATCGACTGGACGCGGGTTCCCTCGGCCCTGCTCGCCGAGAGCGAACGCCAACTGCAGAGCGCAGGCTCCGGAGACGTGCTGCACCTGGAGGAGACGCTGGTGTACGCCTCCTACGATGAAGACGACGCCGGGCGCAAGCTGAAGGGGTGGCTGGACGCGTTCCTCGACAAGCAGCCGCGCTTCCGCGTGACCACGCGGGTGCGCCGCTCCAAGGCGCGTTCGGTGTACTGCAGAGCGTGCGAACACAGCATCGAGAAATGCCCCCACTGCGAGGAGATCCTGCGGTGGGCCCCGGAGAAAGGGGTCGACACGTCGATCGTCACCGGGCTGCTGTCGCTCGCCGGGGAACGGGCGTTCGACGCGGCTCTGCTGGTGTCCTCCGACACCGACTACCTGCCCGCAGTCGAATCGCTGCAAGCACGTGGCTTCAAGGTCATCAATGCCACGTGGGCCAACCACGGCCACGAGCTCGCCCGGGCCTGCTGGGCGTCGTTCGAGCTCGACTCGATCGTGCCCGACCTGCGTCAACAGAGCGCCGGGCCACGGGCCACACCCGAGCCGGAGGAGACCGTCGTGAGTGACGACCCCTGCCCGCCCGTGCTCGTGCCGACGCAGGTACCGGCGTCGGCGTCGGTGCAGGCGGCAGCAGCGTCGGTGCAGGCAGCAAACGGCCACTCCGGCGCGGCCGAAGGTGTCCGCGTCACCGTGCCGGCTGCCGCTCCCAGCGCGAACTGAAGCCGAACTGAACCTATAACGACCGGCGGCCGGAGAGCGCCTTACCGAGGGTGACCTCGTCGGCGTACTCGAGGTCCGCCCCCACCGGCAGGCCGCTGGCGAGGCGGGTCACGCGCAGCTCGGGGGCGCGCTCGTGCAGGCCCTGGGCGATGTGCAGCGCCGTCGCCTCCCCCGTGGTCGTGGGGTTGGTCGCGAGCACCACCTCCCGCACCGCGGACGCTTCCCGTGGGGCGTCCCCCTCCCCCGCGGCCGCTGGGTCACTCGCCAGCGGCGGGGCGAAGCCGTTGCCTGGGAGCAGGACGGGGCTGTCGGGGGAGGCTGCGGCGTGGGGCGCCACCCGCGCGTAAAGCTCGGCGATCTTCAGGTCCTCCGGGTCCACCCCGTCGATCGGAGACAGCGCGCCCCCGAGCACGTGGTAGACACCCTCGAACTCGTGGATGCGCTCCATCGGGATCACGTCGGAGGGCTCCTCCACCACGCAGATCACCCCGTGGTCACGCCGCTGGTCGCGGCAGATCCGGCAGCGGGGCTCGTCGGCGAGATTGAAGCACACCTCGCACAGCCCGATGCGTTCCTTCACCTCGAGGATCGCCTGCGCCAGTGCAGTGGCCTCCTCACCGGGGACGCGCAGGATGTGGAAGGCCAGCCGTTGCGCGGTGCGGGTGCCGACCCCCGGCAACTTCGAGAGCTCGGTGACCAGCCGCTGGACGGGGGGCGCGAAGGTGCTCACGCCACCGCCGCCGGCTCGGGACGTGCCCTACGGGCGTAGGGACGGGGCGGGAGTGGGGACACCCTACAACCCCGGCAGGCCGAGGCCGCCGCCGAGCGCGCCGAGGTCGAGGCCCCCGGTCGCCCCGCCCATCCGCTCCGCCGCCAGCTCCTGGGCGGCGCGCAGCGCCTCGTTGACCGCCGCGCAGACGAGGTCGCCGAGCATCTCCACGTCCTCGGGGTCCGCCGCCTCGGGGGCGACGGTCACCGACCGGACCTGCAGGTCGCCCGAGACCTGCACCCGCACCACGCCCCCGCCCGCCGTGCCCTCCACGGTCTCGTGCTTGAGTGCCTCCTGCGCCTGCTCCATCTCGTGCTGCATCCGCTGCACCTGCTGGAGCATCTGCTGCATGTTGGGTCGCTTCTGCTGGGCCATGGCCTTGGTTCGCTCCTTACTCGCTCTCGCTGTACGTCTCGCCCGCCCCGACGAGCTCCTGCGCTCCGGGGTCCTCCACGGAGGGCTCCTCCACGTCAAGCTCCTTCGCGTCGAACTCCTCCTTCAGGCGCGCCAGCCACTCCTCCTCGGTGCGCGGCGCCGCTCCCGCGTGCCCCTGCGCCGGCGGTGGCAGCTCCTCGCGCAGCTCGTAGGCGACACGCAGGCGCTGCTGCCCGGTCAGCTGGCGCAGCGCCTCGGTCACCGTCGCGCGGTGGGCGGAGTCCTCGGCCTTCTTCTTCGAGAACGACGCGCTCGGGGGGAAGGCCACCGTCAGCTCCTCCTCGCTCACCGCCACCGGCCGCGCTTCGGCGAGCACCGCGCTCAGCAGCTTGTTCTCCGCCCCGACCAGCTCCAGCACCGCCGGCCACAGCGCGTCGAACGTCTCCACGTCCCGCGGCCCGTCGGCCACGGAGGGCGCCGGCGGGTGCGTCGCGGGCTCCTCCACGTCCTCGGCCCGCGCGGGGGCCTCGCTCGGCGACGGCTGCTCGGCCGCCGCCGCGGGCGGGCGCTGCGCCACCGAGGGCTGCTCCGCCGTGGCGACAGTCAGCAGCTCCTCCGCGGGGTGCGTCGGGGTGGGCGCCCGGGTCTGTGCAACGAACGCCGCTGAGGCCGCCTCGGGCGGCCCTCCTCCAAAAGCCCCTCCCGACTGCCTCTCCAGGCGCTCCAGGCGAGCGAGCAGCGCCCTGAGGGAGCTGTCGGTCTCCGGGCGCGCGGCCTTCACGAGGGTGAGCTCCAGCTGCGTGCGCGGCTCCCCGCCGGCCTTCACCGCCTCCAGCGCGGCGCCCAGCTGCTCCAGCAGGCGCACCACCGTCGCCGGCGCGACCCGCTGCGCCTGGGCGGCCAGGCGCGCGTCCGCCTCCGCGGTCAGCGCCAGCTCCGGGGGCACCTCACCGAGCGTCCCGACCACGAGCAGCTCCCGCGCGCGCGCCTCGAGGTCGGCCGCGAACGCGCCCGCGTCGCGCCCGCTCTCCGCGCACTGCGCCACTGCCGTGAGCGCCGCGCGG
This sequence comes from uncultured Solirubrobacterales bacterium, assembly GCA_963706545.1. GTDB lineage: Bacteria > Actinomycetota > Thermoleophilia > Solirubrobacterales > Solirubrobacteraceae > Palsa-744. Next base: position 1,901,883 of record OY970161.1, on the reverse strand, counting down.
GCGTCCCCGCGGTCCACCGCGTTGACGGTGTCCTCCAGCAGCTGGGAGTCGGTCACCCCCAGCACCGCCAGCACGTCCTCCAGCGCGGGCTGCGGGCCGGAGTAGGTGAGCAGCTGCTCGAGCGTCCCCAGCGCGTCGCGGAAGCTCCCGGTCGCCGAGCGCGCCACGGCGGCGACCGCCTCTGGAGGGATCTCGATCCCCTCGGCCTGTGCCGCACGGCGCACCACCGCCGCGATCTGCTCGACCGTGGGGCGCTGGAAGTCGAAGCGGTGGCAGCGGTCCACGACTGTCGCGGGCACCTTCTGGGCCTCGGTCGTCGCGAGCACGAACACCGTGTGCGGGGGCGGCTCCTCAAGCGTCTTCAGGAACGCGTTCCACGCCGCGGTGGAGAGCATGTGCGCCTCGTCGAGGATGTACACCTTGTGGCGCCCGGAGACCGGCGCGAACGCCACGGACTCGCGCAGTTCGCGGATGTCGTCCACGGAGTTGTTCGACGCCGCGTCCATCTCGATCACGTCCAGCGAGCGCGCGGCGGCGATCGCACGGCAGGACTCGCACTCCCCGCAGGGCTCGACGGTCGGGTGGGTGGGATCCCGATCACAGTTCAGGCACGCTGCGAGGATCTTCGCCATCGAGGTCTTGCCCGTTCCCCGCGAGCCGACGAACAGGTACGCGTGGTGCACCCGGCCGCGCTCCACCGCGCCGCGCAGCGTGCGCACCACCGCCTCCTGGCCGACCACATCCGCGAACGCCCGGGGGCGGTTGCGCCGGTAGAGAGACTGCTGGGACTGCTGCTGTGGCTCGCTCTCAGGCACCCCTGTTGAGTCTACCCGGGGCCGCTGTCGCCGCTCAGCGGGTAGCGTCCGGTCCCGTGGCACCCTCCACGCCCTCCCCCGCGCACGGCGCCCGCAGCGGCTCCCCCGTGTCGGGCGGAGGACAAGCCGATCCCCCCCAGCCTTCCGGCTCGACTCTCCAGCGCCGCTCCACCCGCCTGCCCGCGGCCCTACGCCGCCTCGGCGCGCCCCTGGCGGTCGCCGCCGGGGCCGTGGTGCTGCGGGTGGCGAGCGGCGTGGGGTTCGCCAACTACGACACGTTGTACGCGCTCGTGTGGGGCCAGCAGGCCGCGCGCGGGGAAACCCCCCAGTACGGAATCCCGCTCGCCCCCACGCCCCACCCGCTCGTGGAGGCACTCGGCGTGGTGAGCACGCCGCTGGGGCCGCGCGCGCAGGAGCGGGTGGCCGTCGCGCTCGGCTTCCTTGCACTGTCGGCCTGCGGGTGGGCTGTGTACCGCCTGGGGGCGCTCTGGTTCAACCGCCCCGTGGGGGCGCTCGCCGCGGTGGTGCTGGTGACCCGCGTGCCGGTCCTCTCCTACGGGGTGCGCGCGTACGTAGACCTCCCCTACCTAGCGCTCGTGCTTGGCGCGCTCGTCGTCGAGACCCGCCGACCGCGCGCGGGAGCGCCCGTGCTCGCGCTGCTCGCCCTCGCCGGGCTGCTGCGGCCGGAGGCGTGGGTCTTCTCGGGGGGGTACTGGGGGTATCTCTTTTTTTGGAGCCCCTATGGCGCGCGTGTGTGGGCTCGCGCACGCACGCGCGCGAAACGGGATCTCAAAAAAGAACATGCTCCCCCCCCTACATGGGGTCCGCAAAGAGAACAATCCGAGCCCTATGTAGGGGGTCTCCGACGAGGGCAAGCTCAGCCCTATGTAGGCGGCCCAGAGAGAGAACAATCCGCGCCCCATAGAGGGAGTCCAAAAAGAGAAGACAGCCCCCCCCGCCCGGCGGAGGTGGAGCGCACTCCACGCGAGCTCGCGTGGCTGGCAGTACTCGCCCTCGCAGCCCCGATCGCGTGGGTGGCAAGCGACTGGCTCGTAACCGGCAACGCGGTGTGGTCACTGACTAACACCCGCCACACCGCCGAAGAGCTCGGCCGCGAGACGGGGATCGCGAAGGTGCCCGAGTACGTCCCAAGGCGGATCGGGGAGATCCTCGGGGCGGCCGGGCTCGCCGGGGCGGCGATCGGGGGGGTCGTGTCCCTCGTGTGGCTTCGTAAGCGCGCCGTGCCCGGGGTGGTCGTCGGGGTCGTCGCGGTCGCGGTGTTCGCCGCGTTCGCAACCGTGGGGCTGCCGATCAACACCCGGTATGCGTTCCTCGCGGCGGCGATCGGGTGCGTCTTCTGCGGCGCGGCGGTCTTCGGGTGGATGCTCCTGCCCCCAGGGCACCGCGGGCGGCGCTGGTGGAGGGCGGCCGCGGCGCTGGTGGCGGCGGGGCTGGTGGCCTCGATCCCGTCGCAGTACCGGCTCGATCACCACGAACTGCAGGCCCTCGCCCGCCAACAGCAGATCCAGAACGACCTGGAGACGCTCGTGGACGACGGCGCCATCACCGCCAAGTGCGAGCCCGTCGGCGTCCCCAACCACGCCCCGATCCCGCTGCTCGCCCTGCGCCTCGAAGCGCCCCCCGCGCAGATCGTGAGCGCCCAGGCGCGGACCATCACCCACGGCACGTACGTAGACCCAGCCAACAAGGAAGTCCGACGCGAATATGTGCTGAACCGCAACGACCCCAACGAAAGCGCCCCGGCGAACCCACCCCCCGGCTTCAAAGCCACCCGCACCAGCCGCGACTGGCTGATCTTCCAGCGGTGTACGTCCGGGGGTGGTTAGGGGGGATCGTCCGCGCGAGCGAGCACGGTCGACCGGGCGGGTGTGCGCTGGGGCCTCCGTGCCCCTGCGATCCGGCGTCCCCACCGGCCCCGCAAAACGACCGTGCACGTCCCTCGCAAAACGGACCGTGCACCCCCCGTCGAGGTTCCACTCCGGGCGCCGGAACGCCACCCGCGGCTCCGGATCGGGAGCGCCCGCTGCGCCTGCCGGGGATCGCTTAAGGCTGCTTCCTTCCGGACCTGACCTGGTTCACAAGCCGACACCGCGCGGGACCCGAGCCATCGACGCCCCAAGCGGCGGAGCGACCGGAGCGAGCACCCCTCGGGGGGGAGTTCAGCCCCGCTAGAGCGGATTGCGGGTGCAGGGCACCGCTACCTCCCCGCCTAGCACGGTCCACCGTCGATCCTAGCGCGTGGGGACCGCTCCTCGCTGCCCGCCGTGACGCCCGCGCCGCCAACGCGCCACAAGCGCGTCGCGTTCCGTTAGGCTGCGCAACCGTGATGAACGACAACGACCTCCCCACATACCGCTTCCCCCGCCGTCTCGGCCTCGGCCTCGCCACGCTCGGCGTCGCCGCGCTGATCAGCGGATGCGGCTCCGGCGGCTCCAGCTCGATCGGCGTCGGCCAGGAGTCCGCCTCCGTGCCCGCCACCACCGAAACCACCCCGACCACCGGGACCACGCCCACCAGTGGCCCGCTCGCCACCGAGCCCAAGATCACGGTCCCGAAGGGCCCCCCGCCGACGACGCTCGTGACCAAGGAAATCATCACGGGCACCGGAGCCGAAGCGAAGGACGGCGACTCCGTGACAGTCAACTACGTCGGCGCGCTGTACAGCAACGGGAAGGTCTTCAACGCTTCGTGGGAAACCAAAGAACCCTTCACCTTCACGCTCGGCCAGGGCCAGGTCATTCCCGGCTGGGACAAAGGCGTAGCGGGTATGCGCGTGGGTGGCCGGCGCGAGCTGATCATCCCCGCCGAACTCGCGTACGGCAAAACCGGACGACCTCCGACGATCCCGCCCAACTCGGCGCTGGTCTTCATCGTCGATCTCCTCTCGGCCTAGAGGGTGGCGCAGTCGGCCGAAGGTCGGCTGGCCGAAACGGGGACCGATCAGGGAGACACTCGCTCCGCTCGCATCCCCGAATCGGCCAGCGCCGAAGGCGAGTGTCTCCCGGCTTCGGTCGGGCCCCTCTTTTACCAGTCAGGAGTAGGGGCCACGAAGCCACGCCTCGCCCGCCTCGCCGTGGCGGCGCTCACCGCGGGCGCCGCCACCGTGGGAGCGGTCGGCTGCGGCGGCCACCAACCCAGACCCGCCGCGCTGCGGCTCGAGCGCGCGGACCTCGTGCTGGTCGCACACACCCTCGGGCAGCTGGAGGCCTCCACCAACAGCGAGGTCGCCGCCGCCCGCACCGCGTGGCCCGCCCTCGCCCACGGGTTTCCCCGCAACCCCTCCCCCGCAACGCAGCTCGCGACCGCTACCGCAACACACCGCGCCGCGGCGATCGCGCTGCCCGGGTACGTGACCACCGAAACAGCTGGCCTCACCGGACCGGCCACGACACTCGGAGGGCTGCTGAAGGCCTATGCCGTCCTCACCCAGCGCGGGTGGCGGTTCCTCGCGGCGGCGCTCGGCGCGGGGCACAGCGGCGGGAAGATCGGAGCCGGGGCGCCCGGCGCGGGGGGCAGCCGGCAGAGTGCGGGGCAAAACGGCAGCACGACCACCACGGCCGCCCAGTTCCTCCGCGCCAACGCGGGCCTCTACATCTACTGCGTCTACGACGGCCACTACGACCTCTCGCTCGTCGGCAAGGCCCTCCAGGACGCCTATCGCAAGCTCGGCGGGCCCCCCGAGTTCGGCAGGACCCTCACGCAGCGCCAGGTCGAAGCCCTCGCCCACGCCTACTCGATCCCGGCCACCCGGCTCGCGCCGCATCCGCCGGCCGGCCTGGCGGTGTAGGGGTGCCGCAGGTCGCGGACCTCAACGGACCTCAACGCACAGAGCCAATAGCATCGGGCACGTCTCACGGGTGCTCAAGGTCGCCGTCGAGCGCGCCAACAAGAACCTCGCCAAGCGCAAGCTCGCGCCGCTGCCCGAGCGGATCACGCCGCACTCACAAAGGCGGACGTTCGCAAGCGTGCTGTACGCGCTCGGCGAGGACCCCGGCATCGTCATGGACGAGATGGGCCACGCCAACCCCGGGCTCGCGCTGCGCGTCTACCGCCAGTCGATGCGCCGCGGCGAGGACGAGAAGGCCCAACTCCGAGCCCTCATCGAAGGCCGCGAAGTGGCAGATATTGGCAGACGAGCCCCGGAGACGGCCTCGGACGCGATCGAGCGCAAGGCCGCGTGACCCCTCGAAGCCCAATAGAATCAAGCTCTCCGGGCACGTAGCTCAGTGGGAGAGCGCTCGCTTCACACGCGAGAGGTCGGTGGTTCGAAACCACCCGTGCCCATGCCTTGATCTCGTTTATTCAAGCGAGATTCTACTTATCGCAAGCGAGCCCACCCAGCTCGTTTGAGAGGCCCAAATCGTCCATGGGCCCATTCATGGGCCTAAACTCTCCCTCCGCGCCGCGCGTGACCTGGCGTGTGAAGGGGCACTCGACGGGCTCGTCGGCGAAGCGCATCAACTCCCAAATCGCCTGGCGCTCGCGGTCGGTGAGGCGGCGGTTGCGGGTCTGCTGGTAGATCTGCAGCGTGAACGCGGCGGAGGTGTGCCCGATCTGGTCGGAGATCCAGTGCGGGTCGCGCCCAGCCTGCGCGGCGAGCATCGCCCAGGTGCGTCGCAGGGAGTGTGGAGTTATCGCTTGGAGAGACGGTAGGCCCTGCTCGGCGCGGCGCTCGTTGGCGAGCTCGACGGCTCGCTCCAGCACACGATCGCGGAAGCGGTCGGGGTCGCGCTGCTTGCCGCTGATCGTGCCGAAGAAGTGGTCGGTCGGCCCCATCGGGAAGTCGTCGGCGGCGCGCTGCCCGCGGTGGCGGACGAGCTCGTCGCGCAGCCACAGCGTCATCTCGACCTCACGGACGCCCTTGGCAGTCTTGGCGTCGGGGATCTTGAAGCGCGCCCGCGCGAGGTCCACCTGCCGGCAGCGCATCGCGCACAGCTCCGAGATCCTGAACCCGGTGAGGGCGAGCGTCGCCAGCGCGGCCCGGCGCCCGATCCGGTGATCGCGCCGCGCGGCGCGGTCCAACTCGCCGGCGGCGTCGAGCAGCGAGGCCAGCTCGTTGACCTCGAGGAACGTCCGCGCCGGCTTGACGGTCGGCAGGAACCGCTCCTTGCGCCCGCCGACCTTCACCGGGTTGCGGTCGATGTAGCCATAGTCCACCGCTCGCTGGAGGATCTGGCTGAGCAGCGCCAGCATCCCGTTGATCGATGTGTTCGACAGCGGGCGCTTGCGGCGCTCGTAGGGCTTGCCCTCGCTGCGCTCGACGGTCTCCAACAGCGGCTTGCCGCGCGCGGCGGCCTCGCGGATCACGCGCGCGCGGCCGGCGAGGTCGTCGCGGAACCCGTTGACCCGGGCGACGTCGATATCCGCCAGCTCCATACGCCCGAAGTTCCCGAGGAGGTAACCGAGCTTCCATTCCAGGTCGGCGATCGTGTCGGAGTCCAGGCCGTGACTCTTCTTCGCGTCGATGACGTTGCGCGCGAACGGCCCGAAGGGCTGACGGCCGTCGGGACGCTCCGCGTCGCTCTGCACGGTCGAGGTCTTGGTCTCGGGCGGTACCCACGTGCCGCGGATCACCTGCTGCTGGATCGACTCCAGTTCGATCTCCGCGCGGGTGCGGTTCCATCCCTGCTTGTTGGTGCCGAAAACGAGGCGATGGCGGCGCCCGTAGGCGTAGAGCCGTGCGCCATAGGTGGTCGTCTTGCCGTCAGCCCAGGGCCGTTCTGTGACCTGTCCGGTGGTTGGCCTGGGCATCAGTGCCCCCGGCGGTGGTGGTGTGTACGGTTGGGGTGCATCGGGTGAACCTCCCGGTGTCGTGCCGGGGGCCGTAGCCGCGGTGCCCCGGCTTTTTCGCGGTGGTCCCACTTTACCGGCGCCTGGAGACGATTGTCGGAGGTTGCTTGCGGGCCTGCATCGCCTGGCGCGCAGTGTGGAGATCGAAGCGCAGCCGTGCCTTGGGGCCGTCGCCGAGGCGCATGGCGCCGAGGTCCATGGCGTGCGCGTAGACGTAGTCGAGGGAGACGTTGAGCGCGCGAGCCAGCTCCTTCGGGTCGAGCAGCTGGTAGGCCCCCGGGGCGGGGTGGTCGAGGAGCTGCACGACCCGCCGCGCGGCGCGCTCGGCGATGGCCTCAATGTCGTCGTGGTCGAGGGTCACGGCCGCTCGCCTTGCTGTGGGTGGCGGCCAGACGGGCGCGGACCCCGTTGAAAGACCATATAGACCAAAATAGCAAAACAACCACTAAACTACAAACGGAGCGGCGGGGACCGCGTACTGGCTGGCGCTGGTGCGCGTCAGCTACGGCGGCGGCGATTGAGCGAGGTCCACGCGAGCGCGGCCCTGTCTGTCACGGTTCGGCGTAGCCTTCGCAGAATTGCGCCGCTTCCGTCGCCTTGGCCTGCAGGTTTTCGCTGTAGACGGTCGAGCCGTTCGCCCCGAGCACCGTCAGTTCGGAGGGCAGCGCGCTGAACACGCCGTAGACGAGCGGCCCCTTTGCGTGCAGGCGCGGTTCGACCGGGACGACGTTTAGTGCGACGGCGCCTTGGGGGGTTTGCGCTACCACCGACTTTCCCGGTGGCGCGAGAATCCCGTAGAGGATCGCGTAGGGGTGGGGGGTGCAGCCGATCGACAGCGACCAGGGGAACGCTTTGCTCGCGCCGAGCCCGATCGCCGGTTCGTTGAGTTCCGGGTCGACACCGGCGTCCACGCTGAGGAAAGGCTCGCCGCTGGCTCCGCCGAGAGCGCTGATCGTGAAGGCTTCCCCTTCGGTGGTGCGCCCGCTGGCGAGCTCCGCAACCAAGGGGAACTCTTCCGGTTCCTTGCGTGGTTTGACACAGCGGTATTGCCGCAGTTTCACGGTGAGCGCGATGCCCCCGCCGGCATTCAGCTCGACGAGGGACACGGCGTGGCTCGTGCTGCCACGGATCTCCTGGGCGTAGATGCCGGCAGGGCCACCATGTCGTCGCGGTACGCGGATCACGCGCGATTCGATCGTCCGTCCGTCGGCGAGCACCAGCCTGATCGAGCGCACCGAGGCCGGCACCGCGGTCTGGATCGTCTCGATGCCCGCTTCGCAGAACACTGCGGGGTGCCGGTACTGGGACGGGGAGAGGCAGATGGGGTTGTTGGGGCCGCCCACGATCAGCACTTCGGGAGCGCCCGGCCGGGTGTATGCCACCGTCGCCCATCGATGACAGGAGCCCGGAGTGCTCAGCAGGCCGGACCCGCTCACCTGGAAGCGAGTACTGGCGGCGGTGCGCCCGTGGCCCAGAGTGATCTGCTTGTGGGTTTCGGTCCCGACTTTGGGGAACCCGACGATTCGCTCCAAGCTGAACACCGTCCGCACGGCTGCAAAGGCGCTGGCAAGGAATTTGTTTTCGAGCGCGTTGGTCTTGCGGATCAGCGCTCGATCCAATGCGTTCTCGTATGGCTTCAGGAGCGTGCCCAGGGACGCCTCCCCCCGTTCGGAGTTCCTCCGCGCTGCCCGCGCAGCTTCGAATTCCCGGCTGGCCGCCGACAGGGCGCGATATCCGCTCTGGGCCCACGCCCTCGCGTCGGCGCAGAACGGCGGAGCGGGGGCGGAGATGGTTTCGAGCCTGGCCGTGATCCCGGCCTGTACGTCCGAGGTGATCGCCGGGTTGCTCCACGACAGCTGGCGTACTTCGGCGGCCCAGGCTTCCTCGGCCGCGCGATGCAGGTTCGTGCCGGGCCGGTCGACCGCCGTATCGAGCTCCTCCTCGATCGTCCGCTGTTGCTGGCTCAGGCGGGCGTTTTCGCCCCTGACACGGGGTGGGGGTACCGGGAACCGGGACGGTTCCTGTGGCATCCCCGACACCACCCCGGGGCATTCTCGAGCGATCTGTGTCGCCGAGGTGCTCTCCGCGCCGCGCACGGCAGGGGCATCGTGCAACAGCGCCGTGCCGAGCCTGTATTGGGCGAGCAGGTAGGCGTGCGTGGCCCGGACGTCGGAACTCGACGCGGCGGCGATCGGCACACCGGCGCACAACGCCGCAGAGGCAAGGACGAGCGCGGCGCCGACCCGCCCCCTCCATCCCCCCGACCACCGCTTCCGCCGTCGGCGCAGCGGCAGGTTGGGGCGCCGACTGCCTTCGTTCGCATCCACAGACCGTGAGCATATAGCGCGCGAACGGACCCCGTTTGACATCACAACAAGCCCACCGGCGCCGCCCGAGGCGCCCCAATCCTAGCCGCCGGCTGGCGTCTTGGAGTGCTCCGGAGCGTTCGCCTGGGCCGGCTCCGGAGCTCGACGAATCGTGTCCGCAACCCCCTTGGCAGCGTCGGGCCTTGAGCATTGCATCTGCCAGTGGAGCCCGGAAGGGGTTGCGAACTCGATCTCGCCGTACAGCATCACCGGCAACTGGCGGTTGTTCTTGTAGCGCCTGTCAGGGCCACCCTTGACGTTGACGTAGCGCCAGGTCGTGTCGACCTGCTGACTGTCTCGTGGTGGCCGGTCGGACTCGATGAAGCTGCGTGTGGAAGCCAGCGTCCAGGGCGAAATACGGCACGTCGCTGAATCGCTTGCCATCGCGGACGATGAGCCTGTCGGGTAGGAAGTGCAACGCGTGTCGTCCGCATGAGATGGAGGGGACGGCGATGTTCGTTACTCCAGCATCTTGGGGCCCTTCAGCTCGGCCTTCGCCGTTGCTCGGGAAACGATGTTGTTGGCCCCGCTGTTGGTCTTGTACTCGTAGGTCGTCCGGACTCGCCCGGAGGCGTTGACACGCCACAACGCCGCTACCCCCGAGAGCGCTTCAAACGCCTCCACCATCCCGGCAAACCACTCGGCGTGTCCGTCCTCGACTTGGTAGAAGGTCACGACCGAGCGGCGCGCGCGATCACGCAGCCACAGCCATGTCGTGCCCCCCACTCCGAGGACCAGCACCGCCAAGCCGGCCGACGCAGGGAGCGCCACCGCGGCGATGATCGTGCGAGCAGCACCCAGGGAGCCAGCCGCACCCTGTTGTTGGCGTCGTTGAGCTGGTCGACGAGGTCATCGCCTCCGGTTGGAACAAGATCGACTGCCGAAGCGCCGGTGACATTTTCGAGGGCGATCTCGCTGCTGGCCGGAGGGAGGAAAGGCTTGGCCGACGAGGGCGTCGTGCCTGGCGGCGCCTTGCGCTGCTTGCCGCCGAGGGATGCTCGGGTAGTAGACCCCGTGACTTCCCGCGTGAACGTAGTTGCCGCGAGGACCCGTGCCCACACGAAACCCGGGTACACCAGCGCTGACGCCGAGACCCGACTTGCTCACGTTGAAGCGAAACGGAGCCGCCTTCAGACTCTTACGTACGTAGAACCCCATCGCGTTTGCGCCTCCCCGGAGCCACTAATGGACAAAGCCGCGATCATACAGCAGTTCCGACCAGTGACATAGGTGGGTCACGGATGTCCACGACGGTTGGCACGCTTTCACGTCATGACCAGCTCGCTCAACGAGGCGCCGTGATCCCCGCGACGAAAAGAACTGCAAGTCACGGTCGATCGTCCGACGCTCCCCAACCAGGCTTCGCCTGGTCGGGGGCCCCGACCGCGGCGGAGCGCAGTCCCCCGGCCCCCGTCCGTGGGGTAGCGTGGCACACCCTGTCAACCCACGAGGGGTGTGACAGGGTGTGCAGCGGGAGCCGGGCCGGGGGCCGGCCGACTGCTCGATCGACAGATGGAATCAGCTGGCAGAGTCCCGCCGGCGGTGCCTATGTCGGCCCCCCGAAGGCCCGCACTAACGACAATTATCGTTCGAGCACTATCTTGGCTGCGCCCGGCAATTTCGCGGCCGGCGAGCACGATCTGATGCACAACGAAACGGTACGCGAGTGCAGTTGCGCACACCAGCACCAAGACTCCTATGACCGGCCAGACGAAGCCCGGCAGCCTGTTGTAGGGGAGCACAAGCGTCGTCGTTACGCTGAGTCGAACTCTGGCGTGGGAAAATGCAGCCATGGTGCGCGATATTGAACGAGTTGCTGCCGATGAGCCAGGTCACGATCTCAAGGGATTGGTTCCGGCAGGCCGTCCCTCGCAGTGGCCCCACTGCCTCTTCGACACCGTTGTGTCCTGGGCGTTCCTGGGTGGGATAGTCGAGCACCATGCGGTTCGGCCGTGGCTTGTGCTGGAGCAACGCCTATCGAGTATGGGCACCATCTCGTTCCCCGTGCCTCGCCTCGTGCCCGAGTCGGGCTGGCGTGATTCGCTGGACTATCACGCGTGGGTGAAGTTGACTTGGCGCGGAGACTCCACGCCCCTCGCATCTGTTCTCACGGTCGCCGAGGCAGCCGAGCGTCTACCGCCCAGTCCCACGCGACCCCGGTGGGCCAACCCGGAGCGCCTCGCCAGCGTCGGGGTGCGGGCTGATCTACTCGGGCGCTCCTCCGCCCAGATTGTCAAGGAAGACGGCGAAGCGGACCTACCCAGCGATCGCGCGCGAGCCGTACGCAAGGAGATCGCAAACGCCCGCGTGTTTCTTGCGACGCTCCGTGCCCTTCCGTGGGCCTCGTTTGATGAGGGACAGCTTGCGCCGCGCGGATGCCACTGGTGGGAAGAAGCGCGCTTCACCGAAGGTCTCGGCCTCTGGAGGAGGGATGCCACCAATCTCTCTTGGAGACACAACCGCGAACACGGCCCTGAGACCCACACGGTGAGGGAAGCCGCAGCGCTGCTAATGCGCGAGCCATGGCGGCCTGGCCATCCTCTCGTCTTGACCCACGCACGCGGGCTTGTGGACACATCGGCCCGCGAGTTCGAGGGAACCTGCCAGAGTTGGCTCGAAGGCTTCATTGGCTGGCCGCAGCAGATCGCCGAGTGCCGTGCCGACCTCGTGAAGCGGGCGGACATGAACGGCAGCACCGCCGAGCTGCGCAGCATCTGGAACGCCGCCAAGGCTGCCGACCCGCTTGCACGGCCATGAGTCTGAATACTGCACGACGCGCCACCAGCTTCTAACAAGGCTCCGCCCTCGCTCCGCTCGGCGCTCCCACCGCGCACTCACCGGCCCCGCAGCATCCTCTCCAGCCGCGCTCTCGACACCACCGCAAGGCAACCCCGCTGCTCGGCTCCGCTGCGCTCCGCCTCACGGCACACAGTTGCACCTAAAGGTCCTTTCTTTTGCTATTTTGGCTTTAGATGCTTTCGATCGGCAAGATCGCGCTGGGTCAGCACCGCTACTACGAGCAGCAAGTAGCCCAGGGACAGGACGACTACTACACCGGCCGCGGGGAGGCCGCGGGCGAATGGGTCGGCGCCGGCGCGCAGGCCCTCGGCCTCACCGGCCGGGTGGGCTCCGGGCAGTTCGGCGCGCTGATCGCAGGTCACGACCCACGCGACCCAGCGACACGACTGCGCTCCAGCGCGCGCGACCCGAAGGTCGCAGCGTACGACCTCACGTTCTCCGCGCCGAAGACGCTCAGCATCCTGTTTGCCATCGCGCCAGAGGAGGTCTCCGGTGAGCTCGTGGGGTGCCACGAAGAGGCAGTCGGGGCGGCGCTCGGGTACCTGGAGGACACGGCGGTGATGGTCCGTCGCGGGCACGCCGGCGAGCACGTGCAGCCCGGGGACGGCCTGGTCGCGGCGGCCTACCGGCACCGGATGAGCCGCGCGCTTGACCCGCAGCTACACACGCACGTCGTCGCGGCGAACCTCGCGCGCGGCCCGGACGGCCGGTTCACCGCGCTGCACGGCGCGGAGCTCTACCGGGCGGCGAAGACAGCGGGGTACCTCTACCAGGCGCATCTCCGCGCGCTCGCCACCGAGCGTCTCGGCCTGGAGTGGGGAGAGGTTCGCAACGGTGCGGCGGAGCTCGCGGAGATTGAGCGGCCGGTGGTGGAGCACTTCTCGCAGCGCCGTCACGAGATGCTCCGCGAGGCAGAGCAGGGCGGGATCGGCCTGGGGTCAAAGAGCGCGGGCGAGCACGTGGCGCTCGCGACCCGGGAGCGCAAGCAGTTCGGGCTCGAGACGCACACGTGGAGGGAGGAAGTGAGAGCCCGCGCGGGCGAGCAGGGTCTCGACGCGGGTCGGATCGTGGAGATTCTGCAGACGGGGCGGGAACGACTGGCGCGCGACCTCGCCCCGCGTGCTGGCGTGGACGAGTAGAGATTCGGCGCCCGATTGACGAGCGCTGGGGGTTTGACCGAGCGCAGCAATACCTTCGACGAGCGCGCGGTGCTGCAGGAGTTCGCCGCCGCCGCGCGAGAGGGCGCGCTGGTGGACGAGGTACGCGGCCAGGCCGCGGAGTTCGCGGAGCGCCCGGACGTGATCCGGACCCGTCGTGGCGAGATGACGACCGCGGAGCTCGTGGCGGTCGAGCGCCGGCTGATCGCCGCGGCGGTCGGCCGTGCCGGCGAGGGAGCGGGCATCGTCGATCCGTCGCTGGCGGAGCGTGCGATCGCAGCGGCTGACCGTCCCCTCACCGCGGAGCAGGCAGCGGCGGTGCGCGCCGTGACCGGCTCGGGGCACGGGGTGAGCGTGATCCAGGCGCTCGCGGGAACAGGGAAGACTTACACGGCGGGGGTACTGCGCCAGGTGTATGAGAGCGCGTGCTACACCGTGCTCGGTGTCGCGCCGACCGGCCGCGCGGTACGCGAGCTGGCCGAAGAGGCCGGCATCCCCACCCGCACACTCGATCGGCTCCTGCTTGACCTCGAGCAGCTCGGCGACGAGCTACCCGAGGGCAGCGTCTTGATCCTCGACGAGGCTGGGATGGCTGCGACGCGCCCCAGCGCACGGCTGCTGGAAGCCGCCGAAAAGGCGGGCGCGAAGGTGGTCGCGATCGGTGACCCGGGGCAGCTCTCATCCGTGCAGGCCGGCGGCTGGCTCGGCGCAGTCGGTCGCGCGCTCGGCGCACAGCGCCTGACGGAGGTAATGCGCCAGCGCGACCCCGCGGAGCGCAGGGCGCTCGGCGCACTGCACGACGGCCACCAGCAGCGCTACCTCGACTGGGCCGAGCGCAACAGGCGAATCGAGACGTTCAGCGACGCCGCCGGCGCGTGCGAGCAGGCGCTCACCGAGTGGGCGCACGCGGCCACGACGGGGCCGGCGCAGACCGTGATGATCGCCAGGGACAACGACACGCGCGACCGGCTCAACCAGGGTGCGCGCTGGTTGCGGCACGGTCTTGGGGTACTCGGCGAGGAATGCACCTACGGCAGCATCGACGTGGCAGTCGGGGACCGGGTGATCTGCCGGCGCAACGACGGACAGCTCGACGTGGACAACGGGATGAGAGGCACCGTGCGCCACCTCGACCCCGACAGGGTCGTGATCGACACCGACGGCGGGCTCGTACGCGGGCTGCCCGCCGCGTACGTCGCCGAGCACATGGAGCACGCCTACTCCCTGACCGGACACGGGATGCAGGGCGGCACCATCGAGAGCGCGATCGTGGTCGCCTCACCCCGGGATCTCACCGCCGGCTGGTCATACACCGCGCTCTCCCGCGCCAGAGAAACCACACGCCTGCTCGTCTACCACGACGACCTCGAACGGGAGCGCAGCGAGTTCGCGCCCACAGACCAAACCCCGACAGCAACCCCGCACGAGATGCTCGAGCGGGTAGGCCGACAGATGCTGGAGCGCGACGACGAAGACCTCGCGATCGAACAGCTCCCCGGCGCAGGCCGCACAGACGACCCTGACGTCGTCAGCGCCCGCGCGCACGCGGCAGAGCCACCGCAAGAGCACGCCGCCGTCCGTGCCGAGCCGACGCCGCCAGCGACCGCGACCCCAGCGCGGTTGCGGGGGCTACGCGAGCGCGTCGAGCGGCTGCACGTGCAGCTCGCGGCACTACCGACACGCGAGCTGCAGCGCATCGAGGACCTCGACGCGCGCGTCCTCACTCTCACCACCCAGCGCGAGCAGCTCACCGGGCGCCTCGCCGGCCTACCCGACCCACAGCGGCGCCTCGGCCGTGAACACGACCCCCACGCGATCGAACGCGCCCACCTCACTACTGCCCTACAAGCCAACGAGCGAGAGCTCGACACGGTCCTCGCGCAGCGCGACGGTCTGGAGCGCGAGCTCGGCGATCCCGTCGAGGCCCGTGCCGAACGCGAAGGCGTCGCACACGCGATCACCCAGGCCACCCAGGAGCACACCGCGCTGCGCAACGAGCTCGCTGAGCGCGAACTACAAGCCCCCGCGCCGTGGGTGAAGGCCACCTTCGGCGACCGTCCCGACCGACCTGCGCAGCGCGAGGCATGGGAGAACGGGGTGCGTCACGCCGCGCGCTACCGCGCGCAGTACGAGATCACGGACCCCGCTGAGGCGCTCGGCCCCAGGCCAGAGCAGCGCGGCGGCCAGCAGCGTGACTGGGATCGAGCCCGTGAAGCGATCGACCGCACCGAGCGGCGCCTCGGACGTGAGGTGACAGCGCGTGACATCGACCTCGGGATCGGACTCTGACTATGCGCGGGCGGCACAGAGTCACCAGACTGCTCATCACGCGGGACGAAGCTCAAGCGCAAATCGAGCCGGAACCCCGTATACGCTGGTGACGATCCCCCAACGATGGTTCGTATATTGAGCGATGGCTGAGCAGCAGATATTGACCGTGCCCCAGGTCGCCGAGGAGCTCCAGGTGACCGCTCAGACGATCCGCAACTGGATCGACAGCGGCGCGCTGCCTGCCGCGAAGATCGGCCGCGCCTTCCGCATACGACGCGAGCACGTCGACGCGCTGCTCGCACGCGCCCAAGCCGACAGCAGCTCACTGGCGACCCGCCGCGACCTCTGGGCGCCGGAGACCCTTGGGTTGCCACACCGCCGCCGCGGTACCGAGCGTCCAGCATCGGTGTGGGACGAGGCGGGTACTCCGGCGCTGCCCTCCAAGCGCTCCTGACCACCCGACCCGACTGCGACCGATGTTCTCTCTGGTCAGGCTGAGCGACGCGCGCGGGAGCGTGGCCGCCGGACGCTCGCGCCGTCTTCGCGCTCGACCGCCTCTGCCAGCTCCGCAGCGGCAGCGGCGAGCTCATCGTAGGTGCGGGCAACATCGAGCATGTTCTGTCCAGTCGCGGCGGTGTTCAGCTGCCGGACGGCTTCATCGAAGCGCCGCCAGAGACCCTCGGGTCCACGGCGCCCGGTACCGGGCTGCAGCTCATACGGCGGCCGAGGGTCGGCGGCGCGATGGGGCGGCCAGTCAAAGCCCGCGGCGTCCGCGGCCCGGCAGGCACGCGCCTCCTCGCTCGCGGCGTCCGCGAGACTAGCCAAGCGGGCGCTGAAGCCTTGATCGGGTGGCGCCATGCGATGCGCCTCAAGCGCCGTACGCCAGCCACCGAGCGCGTCCCTGAAGTCGTTGAGTACCTGCTCCTCACCGCTGGTGCTGCTCGTTGTGTTCATTTGGTCATCGTAGCGGGTGCGTACGTCATCCGCTCGGGTATCACGTGGTACCTCAAGCCATCTCCCTCGACGGTTCGCCAGTGCAGCATTCGACAAGTGACTGTTGAGCGGGTAGACATCGTCTCACTGGCCAGAACACACTTGGTCTGACACATCGACAGGCTCGTCGCTACGCTCGGCACCATGGAACTCGTTGGGAACCCCACCGCGGAGCTCGTCATCGACCCTGCGTTGATTCAGGCCAACAGCGCGGACATCTACATCAACACCAGGTGCAATTTCGGCTGCGAGACGTGTTTCCTGGGCGACGAGTATTTCAACCGGAACCTGTCTATGACACCAGACGAGGTGGGGGCCATCGGCGCCTGGCTCGCGAAGGCCCGAGTACGCGACGTGGCGGTGCTGGGCGGCGAGCCGACGCTGCACCCTGACGTCGTGGCCATCTTCAAGGCCCTGCGGGCATCTGGGATACAGCACATCCGGCTCATCACCAACGGCACGCCGCGTGCTCGTCGCCTGTTGGCTGGCCCCCTCGACAAGCTGGTCGACCTCACCTATGTCAGCCTCGACGGCGCGACGGCCGAGGTCAACGACACGCTGCGTGGACCGGGGACGTTCCGTCACGCGATGCTCGCAATAAACCTTCTGCATGAGCGCGGCAAGCCGTTCGTCATCACCGCCACACTGGGCCGCGCTGGCGTCGAGCAGCTAGATGAGCTCCTGCAACTAGCCGAGGACAGCGGGTGCGCGACCCTCAATCTGCATTGGCTCTCATCGGTGGGGCGAGCGCGATACCGAGACCTCGCGGTCCCGCCCGCGCGCTGGGAGCAAGTCGTGTCACGGATCGCCGAGTACACACCTAACCGTACGGGCCTCGAGATCGAGTGCCAGGTCGGGCTGCTCCCTGCGAAGACTCCCTGGTCATCTGGTATCGATCCCCGCGCGTGCGCCGTCCGCAGCCGGGCGAACCTCCAGTTCATGCCCGACGGCCAGGTCTTCTCCTGCGGGCTGCTGGTCGATACACCGTCGCTGGCTGCATACCGGTGGGATGGTCAGCACCTTCTCGAGCGCGCGGCGCCGACCGAGCTCAGCGTCTGCTGCGCTTTTGAGGGCGCTGGCTGTCCGGCGCGCCTAGATCTCCTCGGTGAACCGGCGACCGCAGAGCGCGTGCCCGTCTGCATCTATGAGCGCGTGGTACGACGAGGCTGACGTGGCAGCCTGGCCCGGCAAGCCTGTGGAAGCGAGCGTGCTGGCAAGCCTGCTCGCCGATCCTGCCGATGCCGCGCAATATGCCTGGTTCCTCGGCGCCGGCGCATCGCGATCCTCGGGCGCCCCGCTCGCGTGGGAGATCACCCGGGACGTCAAGCGTAGGCTTTTCTGCGCTAGTTACGGCCGTGACGCTACGGACGACGCAGAAGTCGAGCGGTGGCTCAAGGTCGAAGGCCGCCTACAGGATCTCGATCGCGCCTACAGCGAAGCCCTCGAATGGCTGTTTCCGCGCCCGCGACAGCGACGTAAACTACTTTACAAATACCTTGCCAACGCGAGGCCATCGCCCGGCTACGTCGGCCTCATCGAGCTTGCCAGCCGGGGCCTTCTCCGCATCATCCTGACTACCAACTTCGACGATCTGCTCAAGCAGGCCGCGGGGGCCGCGGGACACCGACTCCGAGAGGTTGCGTACGGTACTGCGGTCGGAGACTTCGAGTGGCCGCCGGGGCACACAACGCTGTTGAAGCTGCACGGCGACTTTTTGTTTGACTCGATTCGCAACACTGAGCGCGAGCTCGAGGCCCTCGAGAAGAAGCAGGCCGAGCGTCTCCAACAGTCCGCCGCCGACGGCGGACTGGTCATAGTCGGCTACCGCGGCACGGACGAGAGCATCATGTCGGTACTTGAGGAGCTGGACGACGTCCCCCTCGGGCTCTACTGGCTCCACCTCTCAACCGAGAGTCCGCACGAGCGAGTTGAGCGCCTGCTTGGCCAGGAGTGGGCGTACCACGTCGAGATCGAAGGCTTCGACGAGTTCGCGGCTCTCGTCATCGAGCGCGTGGCCGCCGCAAGCCGCGTCCCGTCGATCGTTCCCGGCAGGTTGACGCATCCGGCAGGTAACGGCCGCTTCGTGACCGGTAAGCGGGTGATCGCACTCCTGCGCCGTGTTGAAGAAGGGCTCCAGAGTACCGCCGAGCGGATTTGCGCAATCGTGGGCCTCCCGGGCATGGGTAAGACGGCCCTCGCGCGCAACGCTGCTGAGCGGTGCGCGGCGCGTTTCGAGTACACGGTCGCCTTGACGGCACAGCGGCGCGCGCTTGACGTCGCCACCCTCCTCGACACGGTTCTGCGCGACCTCGGGGTTCCGCCCATCGCTGACCTTCCCGGCGCCCGCGAGCGTGCTCTCAAGGCGCTGTCAGAGAAACCAATCCTGCTGCTGCTGGATAATCTCGACGAGATCACAGCCGAACTCGCCGAGTTCCTCCGCGACCTCCCGGAGCCAAGCCGCGCCCTTGTGACTGTTCGGGATCCCGCGGGACTTCGCGATGCTGCAGTCGCGTTCCGCGAGGTCCACCACCAAGGGCTCAGCACCCAGGAGTTACGTGAGATTCTCGAGCTACACGCCGCAGCCTCACCGCGCATCAACGAGCGGCTGCATACCCTCGGCGACGAGGAGATCAACCAGCTGCTCCAAGGCCTCAACGGATGGCCGCAGGCGCTCATGCTCGTGATCGGCCAGCTCGACGATCCGGTGGCCGCCGTCGTATCGGCCGAGCGGCTCACGCGCGGCGGAGACCTCGTCCAGCTTCTGCTTCAGGACGGTCACGCCGCCCTGCCCAATGACGCCCGCCGCGTTCTCTCGGCCTATGCGGTGTTTCCCGCCACAGTCACGCCGGAGGGCGCCGCCTACACTGGACGAGTCAGCCTCCGCCGCGCAGAGGAGGGTCTGAGGGTGTTGCTGGAGCGCCGCTGGCTGGCGGAGCTCGGCCCGCGCACTTATGCGTACGCGCATCCCCTTGTCAAGGAATTCGTGCGGTCGTTGCGGGATATCAGTCGCCACGCCAAGACCAAACGAGCAGCGGAGCACCTCACGAGATGGATGGCGCGGTACGGTGGTCAGCCGGCCCCTGACTGGTCGAACTTCCGCGAGCTTGACCGCGAGGTCGAGAACGTCCGGGGCGCACTAGAAAATGCCCTAGATGAAGGGGCCCTTATGCAGATGACCAACATGATGCAGCCTGCCTTCTCTTACTTCGTGGAGCGCGGGCATTGGGCCGCGACCGACCGCTTGGCCGAGCGCGTCCTGGCCGTCGAGGGCGCAGCGGCTACAGTCCGGGCCGAGTGGCTCGTCTGGCGCAGCTGGCTGGCGCTATACCTCCGCGAGAATCCCGTTGAGTCGGCGCGACTGGCCGAGGAGGCGCTCGCCACCGGTACGAACCGCCGGCACCCGCGCTTCGAGGCGCACCGCCGGGCACTCACCGCATATGCTCGCACGGGGAACTTCGAGCGAGCACGCCACCACGCCAATGGCGCCGCGGGACTGCGACCCGGTCCCCGCGACTCCGACGAGAGCATCGATCTGCACAACGCGATGGCCGCCCTCGACGTCGCTGAGGGCACAGCGACCGACCAAGAGCACCTCGTCCGTCGCGGCCTAGACGGCTACCGCCAGGTCTATAGGCTGTGCGCGGCGCGCGACAGGCCGAACACCCGCGAGCTGGGGGTCGCGCTGATCGGTGAGGCGCGTGCGCTGCACGTCTTGGGCCAGCTCGAGGAGGCGCTTGAAGTCGCCCAGCGCGCAGCAGCGGACGCCGCATTAATTGGGTGGCTCCGAGGCATAGAGGAATCGAATCTGTTAATCGCCGAGCTTGCCCTGGCTCTTGACCGCATCGACCTGGCACACTCAGCGCAGGCCTTTGCGAAGGCCACGGGCGACCGACTGCGGAGTCGGGCATGAGCGGAATCCACGCAGCCGAGACATCGCAGCGCCCGACGGTCGGCGTCCAGGCCGCTGTGTTTCGTGGCAGCCTCGTGCTACTACAGCAGCGCGCCAACGTGTTCGGTGCTGGCACCTGGGGCCTCCCCGGCGGGCACTTGGAGTTCGGGGAGTCCTTCGAGGACGCGGCATCCCGGGAGCTCACCGAGGAGTGCGGCCTCCATGCGGTCGAGCTGCGCACGGTCCTCCCACACAATACGCCCTACAAGCAGACGCATTATGTGCAGATCGCCGTCGAGGTCCTAGATTGGCACGGCGAGCCGGAGATTCGTGAGCCCGACCGATGCACGGGCCTGCGCTTCTTCCCGCTCAGCCACCTGCCCCAGCCACTCTTCGAGCCCTCAGTCCATATCCTCGATCACCTCCGCGGACGATCTCACGCGGATACGGCACAACACCGACTCTCGCTCAGCCTGACTCGCGCCGACGACCACGGTACGACTGTCCATCGCGTCGACTACCTCTTGCTGCTCGGGCGGTTTGGACTCGGGGTTCAGCGCGCTTTTACCGGCGATCGCCGTAAGGCTAAGCGCGAGCGTGTGACGCGGTTCAGCCAGCCCGCGAATGCTTGGGCCTGGCTACAGCGGCAGCTAGCCCGGCGGCTCGATGAGGGCTTCGAGCTGGGTAATTGTCAGGGCGATGCCCCGTTGGATCAGGTGATGAGCATCTTCCCAGTCTCGCATCCGGTCGGGCTTCAGCGTCTCTCGGAGCGAGCCGGTCCTGCGGTCAACTCCCACCAGCTGGGCCTGCTCCCGGAGCACTCGGGTTGGTGAGCGAGAAGCAGCACCGGCTGCGCGAGCTTGCCAGACACACCGACAGAGTGCCCGCGACCTATGAGGGTTACGACAGCTTCAAGACGCTACAGCCTGAGTCAGCAACACGCTGGTGGGTGCGCTCACTCGCCGACCAGCCAACCGCACGCTACCGACACGCTCAAGGGCCATGGATCCCGGAAGACATCAGCGCCTTCTTTGCCAGCCTGGACGAGGCGGCGCGTGCTGAGGCGTTTGTGATCCAGCAATACATCAAGCCCGTGGTGGCGGGCGCCACACTCTGCACTGCCGACGGCCTTCTGACGGAGGGTGTCGCAGGGCCGGCGTCAGCGCTACTCCGTGGAGGGGGAGTCGGCAACCTGGTGGCGTCGCACGGTGGCGTGCTCTCATGGCGGCTCGACCGCGGTGCAGCGAGCGCCGCCGCACTTGAGAGGGCACATGAGAGCATCCCGCCAAAGGCCGGCGTGCTCTGGGAGTGGATCGTCGATGACGCAGGCGAGGTGTTTCATGTCGACCGCAAGGAGCTGCAGATACCGCTCCTCCAGGCTGTGCCGATTGATGGCCCACCCACTCGCTGGGAGTTAGGACGCCCGCCGCGCGGCTCGTCGGTAGAGCTGCACGACACCTCAATCGCCGGGCTCGATGCGCTCGACAGTGGTGGCACCGTGCGCATCCATCGCGGCTCCCCGCTAGCCCATCTCTGCTACGAGGCAGTTACCCGCGGCCGGGCCGTTGTGCTTGAGATCCCTGACCTGGTATAGGATCGGCCGAGCAGGCTCTACGAGGGGCTGACGATGATGGCATCCGTCGGCCCCGAAGGCCATACTTGAGCCATGGACCCACGTGGCGCCTACAGCGCAGACCGTGCGGCTGCCCTCTCGGGCGTGCCGAAGTCGACCGTGCACTACTGGGCACGCAAGGAGATCCTCGTCCCGAGCGTGTCGGCTGAGCGCATAAGGCTCTGGTCCTACAGCGATCTACTCGCGCTGCGCGTCATCGCCTGGCTGCGCGCCACTAAGACCGCGCCCGACGGGCACGCCATCGCGCCCACCACGATGGCTGCCGTGCGCACCGGATTGCGCGAGCTCGCCCACATCGACCTTGCCCTGTGGACCGAGGAGGGCAGCCCGAATATCGCCGTGGACCGCGGCGGGAGGATCGTCCTCAACGCAACCCCATCGCCCGAGCACCCCGACGGGCAGGCAGTCCTCGACGCAGACGCGCTTGATCTGCTTCGCCCACTGGCGATCGGGCGCCTGGTACGCGGGCCCGACCTTGTGACGCCGCGTCCGCGGCTGCGCATCGTCCCGGGAAAGCTCGCCGGAGCGCCCCACGTCCACCGCACCCGCATCGAGACCGAGGCGCTCGCCGCCCTGCGGCGCCGCGGGATGACCGTTGGCAAGATCACCGCGCTCTACCCCGCAATCGATATTGCCGATGTCGAGGACGCGCTGGACTTGGAGTGCGAGCTTCAGCCGGATCTCGCACTGGCGGCCTGACCGCCGCGGCCATGCCGCATCTCTTTGCGCTCGACCAGAACTTCCCGGAGCCGATCGTCGCGGCGCTCCAGAAATACCTCGAGGACGATGTCGAGCTCGTCCCCATCCGTGACATCGACCGACGCCTGCCCACGTACGAGGACTGGCAGGTACTTCACGCGCTCCACGCTCACGAGCGCCGCTGGGATGGCCTCATCACCACCGACCACGACATGCTCAGCCTCCCCAAGGAGCTCTCCGTCCTATGCCAAAGCCGGCTCAGCCTCGTGATCGCGGTCGCGGCAGGGCACGATCCGATCAAGGCGACTGGCCTTGTGCTTGCCCACATCAGCAGCATCTGCAGTCAGACCCGTCCCGAAACTCCGCAGGTCTGGCGCCTGCGCACGATGGCAAAACCGCCCGAGGATCCGTGGACCTTCATCACCAACATTGCCAACCGCCAGGGAGAACGTCCCGCCGTTCTCTACGAACGCGAACGGCTCTCCGCGGGGGATCTCGGTAGCAATCCACTCGCGTGAAAGGCCCGCTGGCTGCACGGCTACAGATCTCCGCGCTGAGGACACGCGCACACCAAAACGTTTAGGCCCATGGAGCCTCTCATGGGCCTAAACCCCCCCCGATTTGGGCCGAAATCAGCCGAAAATGCCAATCGGCACAATCCCCACTTTCCCGCACGGATACAGGGAAAACCCGGTATCCGCCCCACCCTGCGGTACCTATTCACACGCGAGAGGTCGGTGGTTCGAAACCACCCGTGCCCATACAGGAAATGCCTGCGCGCGAGGTCGCTGGCGACGAAGCGATCCTCGAGCGGCTCCTCGACGACCACGACGTACCGGACGACCCGTTTGGTTTCCACGTCCAGCAGGCCGTCGAGAAGCGCCTGAAGACCGTCCTCGCGCTAAACGAAATCGAGTTCCAGCACACGCACAGCATCGGCGCGAGACGCCGCGGGGCGGACGAGCCGCGACAGCACGACAACGATCAGCCGACGCTCGCCGGCGCTGCGAATGCGAAAGTGTCGGCGTCGAGGCCCATCAGGGCTCCTACTCCTCCCGACGCGCTAGCGTGGCAAAGGGGCGTGGAGACGCCTCCTTTGGCGTAGGTGCGGTACATGCGCACTGCGCGAACCTTGGTAAAACGTTCGTCTGGTGATTCGACACCAAGGACAGCGGCCCAGGCTGACAGCCGGGCGAAAGCTCTACCCGGAGGTGGTATATGCCCGAGCCTGTTGACCCCCATCATCTCCTGCTGATCGGGGCCGGACCAGGAGTCGGCGCCGGTGTGGTTAGACGCTTCGGCCGCGAGGGCTTCCGCAGCACACTCATCTCCCGCAGCGAAACGCTCGACCAGCTCGCCCCTGAACTGCGCAGCGACGGACTTCAGATAGAGGCGATCGGCGCGGATATCGAGGATCTGGACGGCTACCGCGAGACGCTCGAACGGATCTTCGGCGCCCCCGGGGCGCCCGGTGTCGTCGTGTACAACGCTGCCCTACCAGATCCAGGCCAGATCCTCGACACCACCGTCGAGCGGCTCCGAACCGCCCACGACGTCGATGTCCTCGGCGCCGTCGTAGCGGCACAGGTAGCCGCGCCCATCCTGCGAGCAGCTGGCGGCGGCACCCTGCTGGTCACCAGCGGCGGCTTCGCCGACAATCCAGTGCCTGCACTGGCGAGCCTCTCGATGGGGAAGGCCGCCCTGCGCTCGGCGCAAACGCTGATCGCTGCCGGCGTCCGAGAGGACGGCATCCACGCCGCGACCGTCACGATCGCCGGTGCCGTCAAGCCGGGGACGGACTTCGATCCGGACAACATCGCCGAGCTTTTCTGGACCGCCCACACCGACTCGAAGGACGCCTGGCAGACTGAGTATCGGTTCACAGGCGCATAAGCGGGAGCGCCAGCACCGACGCGTGCGACGATCGGTGAGGTAAATAAACGCCGCCGACAGCCCCGGAGCCGTTCTTAACCGCCCACGCGGACGCCACGAGCTGCGGAACGGCCTCTGTTAAGCGCTTGCTCCTCGTCGTGGGTGTCGCGTAAACCGGGGGTCTGTCCGGGGGGCTGGGGACCATTCTGGGTATGCCCCAGAACTTTCTTGAGTGTGATCGTGAGCAGGTGTTTTTGATGCCTCCGGATCCGCGGGATTGGCTGCCGGAGGGTCATTTGGCGTGGTTTGTGTTGGCGTCGGTGGAGCAGATGGATCTCTCCGCGTTCTACGGCTCCTACCGCGCGGATGGTTGGGGTCGGGCGGCGTTCGAGCCGTCGTGATGGTCTCGTTGTTGCTCTACGCCTACGCGAGGGGCGAACGCTCTTCGCGGGGGATCGAGCGCAAGTGCGTTTGTACCGAATCCGCCCAGAGACCCGGAAAGCGCGGACGGCCGGCTCGGACGGCTGTCTCGCTCGCGCCTGCTGGCGTTAGGCGACCTTGATCCCCTCGCGCGCGGCGGCCTTAAGGATCTTCTGATCGAATGACGAGACCGCCGAGCTCGTGTGCTTCGCGGTCGCGAGGCAGTAGGCGTCGGGGAGGCTGATCGGGTGCCGTTGTCGCAGGCGCGCGGCCTCGACCCCGATCGCCTCGTTCGGCTGGTGCACGGTGATGCCGAGGGCGGCGATCGCCTCCCGGGTGGCGGCGAGCTTCGACACGTCTGCTGAGGGAGCGATCAGCACCTCGGTCAGGTTCACGACGCTGACGGCGCGAGCGTCTTGGTCGTCGCGCCACTTGGTGAACAGCGCGCGAGCGCGATGATGATGCGAGTCGCTGCCGTCAAGCGCTCCGATTAGGACGTCCGCGTCGAGGAGCAGCTTCACCGCAGTTCATCTTCGGCGTCGAGCTGCTCGAGATAGCCAGCAGGGTAGGTGCCCGTCAGCGTCCCGAACGCATCCTCGAAGGTCGTGGTCGTGCGGCGGATCCGCAGTTCCCCGTCGCCGGCCGGCTCGACCGTGACTCGCTCGCCGGCGTGCAGCCCGACCTCGTCAAGCGCCGCGACGGGGATCGTGATCTGGTTCTTGGTCGAGATTCGCGCCATTCCTTTACTCTAGCAGTAAAGGGCGCCCGCGTGGTCTCAGCGCCCGGGGAGACCTGCTTCCACCGTGGCGCGCATCCCAACACACCCCACTGCCGCCCTCCAAAGCGCGGAAAGGAGCGCGCCCCGCGCCGCCAGCGAGACGCCTGAGTTGGACGATTCTCGATCTCGTCGGCCGGCATACGCCTGCTTACGTGACGCAATGCGGCAGTGTCGTACGTCGGTGCTCCCGCTCGTCCAAGGACCAGAACCTCGGTCAATGGTCGCTGCGTGAGCGGTGCAACGCGGCGACCCAGTTGGGCGCCGGGCTGCCATCGTCGCCGATCCGCCACTCGTCCGGCAGCTCGGACATCGGGTGCAGCTCGTCCTCGATCACGCGCAGATCCCGGTCATCGATCGTGTGCCGGGCGCCAACACGTCGCACCGGCAGACGCCCCGAGCGGATCCACCGGCGGACCGTCTCCGGGTTCCTGCCCAGCCGATCAGCAGCTTCAGCGACGCTCAACAGGCCAAGGATGGCAAGCCTGATCTCGGACGCGAAGCTCGACAAAACACCATGGAAAATCAGACCCCCGACACCCCCACAGGGGCCCTTGGCGGGCCCAAAAAAGTTTTTGGCTCCTGCGCTGGGGAAACAAGGCAATAGGGTGTTCGCGTTACTTGCGAAAGGTCCTTGTGAACAGCGTTGGCGTGGAACGGCTGGGGCGATACGGCAGCATGCGCCGGTCAGCAGTCCGCGAAAGCCACATCCGCTAATGCTCAGCAGTTCTTGGGACGATACTGATGGCAGGAACCGGGAAACGATGCGTCGAGGCTCAAGGCTTCGCACAGCGCCCTCCTCTTCTTTCCGATGAGCGGCGCCCAAGAATCGCGGTCTCCACTCCTCTGGATCCACAGCCTCACCGCTTGGTTGCGGAGACGGGATCACCATGAAAAGTAAGCGAGGACGCGCTCTGCTTGCACGGCCTTCACGCCGCCCTCGGGGCCGACGATCGGCGCCGCCGCGGTCGGCTACACCGCCGGGGCGATCACAAAGGTTGGAACGGCGACGTTCACGGCGAACAATCCGACCAACCTCACCGGTGTCGTACCGGCCGTCACTGCGACTGGGGTCACGGGCGATAACCCCGCGACCTGGGACCCCACGATCAACGTCTTCGTCGCGGGAGGCATGGCCGCCGGCGTCTATTCCGGAACCATCACGCAATCCGTTACGTAGTCATGCGTTCGGTCGTCCGGGCAACCGCGCGGATCGGCCGCCGAGCGCTTGCGCCATCTCACGCGAGGGGCCCTGGCCGCCGTCGCCTTTACCGCCGCGATTGGAGCACCTGTCAGCGTGTCCCCCGCGGCCCCGGTCGCGACGGCGCGGGCACTCACGGCCGGCGGCATCGGTGTGCAGTTGCTCGAAGTCCCGCTCGCCGAAGCGGAGGACCCCAGAGCGCGCCTGTACATCATCGATCACCTGCACCCGGGGACGACCATCCACCGCCGGATCGAGATCTCCAACACGACGGCCTCGAGCCTGCACATCGTCGCCTACCCTGCCGCCGCCGCGATCAGCCAGGGCGCGTTCGTCGGCGCCGCCGCACACACCGCCAATGAATTGTCGACCTGGACATCGGTTCTCCGAGGTCCCCTCCGGCGGGCACGCGATCGTCACCGTGAGGATCGCTGTTCCTCGCGACGCGCCCCCCGGGGAACAGTACGGTTTCGTGTGGGCCGAGACACGCTCCGCCGCGCCCGCCGGTGGCGGCATCACCCGAGTCAGCCGCGTCGGCATCCGCCTCTACCTCGCCATCGGTCCCGGAGGCGCGCCCCTCTGAGTTCACGATCGACTCGCTGACCGGCAAACGCTCACCCGACGGCCAGCCAGTGCTCGTCGCGAGCGTCCACAACACCGGCGGACGAGCGCTCGACATGAGCGGAACCCTGCAGCTCTCGGCCGGCCCCGGCGGGCTCAGCGCCGGCCCGTTCCCCGCCAACCTCGGTACCACCCTGGCGATCGGCGCCACCGAGCCGATCACGATCGTGCTGGACAAACAGATACCCGACGGCCCGTGGCACGCACTGGTCACCCTCCGCAGCGGGCTGCTCGAACGCAGCGCACGCGCCACCATCAACTTCTCCGCAACCGGGACACCCCAACCGCCGTACGGCCTCATCGCGGGCTTCCTCGTCCTCCTACTGCTCGTCGGCATCCTCACGGCGCTGCACATGAGGAGGCGTCGCAATCAGCCACCCTCCGAGGAGCTCGGGCCCCCTGTTCCTCTCACCCCACGTCCCGCAGACGCTTCTGGCCTGCTCGACGTGTCGGCGTCGGGCTCGCGGCAGAGCGGGTCGTGTTTGCGTGTCAGTTCGACCCGGTCTGGTGCGAGTTGACCAACGACGACCATCGGTGACTGCGCGAGAAGCTCGACGAGGAGGACGACGGGGACGGGGCGTTTGGTCGCATGGTCGCTGACTACGATTCGCGGAACCTGGAAAGGGGATAGCAGGGGTGGTTGAGCTGACCCTGAGGGCCTAGCTCATTGATCCACGCGTCGGGTCTCGAACCCTCTTCCTCTCGCGCGGCACCTCCATGAGGGTCAGGAGGTTCTCAGTAATGCAGACTCCACCAACTGTGGACGCGGCGTCCTCACCGGAGCCGACGCCCCACGTGCCAGCAGTAGTCCCGCAGCGCTCGACACGTCGCGCAACGGCGCGTCGCGCGAGCGACCGCCGGGCCACAGCACGTCAGCACAAGGACGACATCGACGGGCGCATCATCGGATACGTCAAGGAGCACCCGCAGAGCACCACCGGCGATATGGCCAAGGGACTGAACGCCGACCGGGGCACGATCGCCGCGGAGGTGTCGAACATGGTCAGGACCGGCGAGCTCACCAAGGGGCCAGAGCCGCACACACTCTCAGCGAACGCGTGACCTCCAACACGCACGCCTCCGAGCTTCGTCGCGCACACGTCGAACGCGCCCACAGGCGTGCTGATCGCTAGCTCTGGTCAGGCGGTGAGGCTTGATCCACCAGATGCGTCGCCCCACTCGTGCTCGTCGACGAGGTCGGTGGGGCCCGCCCGGTCGCAGAGCGACCATCCCGTCGGAGATCGCCGTGAGCACATCGCCATGCGTGCTCCTCACCTCCCGGCGCAAGCCGGGTCACGTAGGCGAATCGCATCTGCGTCTGCGGTCGGCGCTATGCTCTCCAGCAGAGGGCATCACTGTGGTCGGTCCCAGCGGGGACGGGCAACATGACGTGACTTCAGGCGTTCGCTTATTCAAGCCCGCGAGGAGGTCCACGTGCCCGAAGCTTCGGTCGTTACCAGCTCCATAGCAGTAAGCCGTTACGCGCCGCCATCGCCGTTTGAGTGCTCGTGGAGGCGGGGCGGTTCTGGTGCGGCGTGGGTTCACGTCGCCGGTGAGCTGGATCTCGCGAACACGCCCGAGCTCAGGCGGGCGTTGCGTGATGCGCAGCTGTATGCCCGGATGGTCGTGCTCGACCTGCGCGAGGTCACCTTCATCGAGAGCGCCGGCGTCCATGTGATCCTCGACGCCGCGGAAAACGTGCGGCCAGGAAAGGGCCGGTTGATCGTGGTGCGCGGCCCCGTCCAGGTCGACCGCGCACTGACTCTCACCGGTGTCCCCAGCCAAGTATTGATCGTCGACCTCGATCCAAGTGAGGCGCCCGTCCGGGCGCTCCTGCAACTCGCCCAAAGGCGTGCTGCCGCATGAGCGCCATCGCAGCGGATCGTGCCCTAGCCGCGGTCAGAGGGTCTTCGGGTTGCGTCTCACCACAACCGTCATCGGACGGAACCTTCGTGGCGGCGAGATCCGGACTCGCGTCTACATAGACGTGTTTGGCTTCCTCTCCGGTCCAGTCGAAATCAGTCCGACTGCCTTTGGTGTCTCACGCCCGGTCCCATCCGCAACCGAGCAGCACCTCCTGCCGCTGCTGTTCAGCCGCGCTCGAGAACACAAGCTATAGAAGCCCATTGAGGCCGCGTTGACACCTGTGACTATCTCGCTGACGACCACCTCGGGAGCACTACACAGGGAGACCAATGATGGCCGGTGAGGAGGTGTTGGCTGGCTTTGATGCCGCGATCTCGCGCGATTCTGGGTCCGTGGATCCTGAGACGTGCATCCGGGTCGCCCAGGCGCTGGTTAACAAGGGCAATGCCCTGATCGATCTGAATCGGTACGACGAGGCCATCGCGTGCTTTGAGCGGGTGGTCGCGGAGTACGCGCAAGCAGAGGAGGCTGAGCTGCGCGAGTGCGCGGCGCGTGCTCTTCGCCGCAAGGCGCATGCGCTCATCAAGCTCGGTCGTCGTGACGAGGCCATCGTGGTTCATATGAAACTGGCCAGTACGAGTGAGCGGCCAGTGGTGCGCCTGCATGCAACGTGGCGGTCTGATTGGCCCAGTGGGTCAACGGTGCCGTTATCCAACGGGGAGCTCTCTATGATGCGCGGGCTTGCGTGATTATGTTCGCGACGGTCGGCTGCCGCGCGTGAGCTCCCGCGTCAGCGCATGGATCGATCGCTCTAGCTGTTTGATGCTGGCGGTCTCGACCCGTTCGAGTCCGACTGTGCGGTTGACCCAGGCGTTGATCTCACGGTGGCTGCGCCCGTCGTGGCGGTGCAGTTCCGCCACTAGGCGACTGCGCTCCTGGCGCAGGTGAGCTTGACGCTCGAACGCGGCCACCGGGGTCGGCTCGGGAGCCTCCTTGGCAGCACTCGTGGGGGAGGGAGAGTGCGCTCTCTGGGGCGCGCCGAACAGGGTCATCTGGGCGGCGAACTCGGCGCTCAGGGGTACGAACTCCGCGGTGGGGGACGGCTCGCTTGCGCGCCGCTGCACCGGCTCGTCCCAGCCTTCCTCGGGCTCGTCGCGGTGGAGGGCGTGGCGCAGCTCGGTTTCGACTTCCGAGGCGTGTGCGCGCAGGGTGGGGTCGGCGGGCAGGTACAGCCAGCTCGGGTCGGCTCCGCTGGCCGATCTTCGATCGGTCGGGATCGTGCGTACGAACCGCCCGACGATCTGACGAAAGATCAGCGGCGTCTTGGCGGCCGTCGCATATACCCCCACGCGCAGCCGCGGGATGTCCACGCCCTCGGAGACCATGTTCACCGCCACTACCCACGGCTCGCGCGAGCCGCGGAAGTCCGCGAGCTTGCGCGCGGCGTTGGCCTCGGTATGCAGCACAACCACCGGCGCCCGCCCCGTCGTCTCGCCCAGCAGCTTCGCGATCCGCCGGGCATGCGTCGCGTCCGCCGCGACCGCGAGGCCGCCCGCGTCGCGGTGGCCCTCCGCGCGCAGCGCCCTGAGCTTGGCGTTGGCCTCCTCCAGGATCCGCGGCAGCCCCTCCGGCAGATCGGTCGAGATGGCGGTGCGGTAGCGGCGGCTTGCCTCACGCGCGCTCAGCACCGTCTCGAACGAGGATTCGACCACGTCCTCGCCGCTGCGCCACGACAGGGTCCCGTCGAACGTGACGAATGCCACCGGGCGGCAGATTCCCTCGGCGACCGCCTCCGCGTAGGTGTAGGAGACGTCGGGCACGACCAATCCGTCGTGGTCGTAGCGCACGCCCGGGATCGGGGTGGCGTCAGAGCGAAACGGCGTCCCTGACAGCAGCAGCCAGCGCGGGGCCGCGGCGAAGGCCCGTTGAAAGCCGGTGCCCCACGCCAGGTCCTCGCCGAGGTGGTGCGCCTCGTCGACGATCACGAGCGTGTCCGCGGGCACCTTGGCCGCCCAGCCGCGCGGGTCGCTCGCCACGCGCGCATAGGTGACGGCGACGCCGTGGAAGTCGCGTGGTGGGTTCGGGCCCTTGGCGTCGGGCTGCAGCTGCACCCCGAGAAGCGCCGCGGCGGTCGCCCACTGACGGGTGAGCGGCGTCGTCGGACAGAGCACCGCCACGTGCCCAACGATCCCCTTCGACAGCAGATCCTTTGCGAGCTCGAGCGCAGGGCGTGTCTTGCCGGCGCCGGGCGCGGCGGAGATCAGGAACGGGCCCTCTCGCCAGTCGGCCATGCGGTCGAGCGCACGGTGTTGCCATGTGCGCAGGGATGTCGACTGGGAAGGCGTCAAAGAGCTCGGCATCCTGCGGCATGCAGCGGACGGATCGCACGGCGTTCGCGACCGCGGCTCGCCGCGCCCTGCTTCCCGACTCGAGCCGAAGCCCGACGTTGCCTATCCGTTCGCGATCGTGAAGTGCAGTAAGCTTGGCGTCAACTGCTTGCCCGATGCCGTAGCGGTGACCAGCAGCGTGTAGATGCCGGGCTCGAGTTTCTTGTGCGCCGAGACCAGGCCGTCGAAGTGCACCGTGTTGACACCGGCGTGAGCGGAGAACGTCAGGGTGCCGGCGATCACCGTACGTGCGCAGCGGTGCTTGTGCTCGTTCTTCTTGGTCTGCGCGATGCAGCTCTTGCCCACCTTGCGCCCCTTGAGCGACTGGGTGAACTCGAGCGCGACGCTCGCGGGCTCGTTGAGACCGAAGGAGAAGCTCGTGCCGATCGGCGGCAGATGCTTGCGCGTGAACGTCGCCTGTGCGTTGCCCTCGCGCCAGGTGGTGTTGGTCTGCGAGACGCCGCTCACGGCTGGCGCGGGCGTCGCCGCGACCGGCGTGCTCGACGGACCGGGGCCCGGGGCCGGACCGGGACCCGGGGCGTTTGCTGGGGGCGCGTTGACGACGATCGGCTGGGTCGATTCGGTCCACGTCGCGTCGCTGTCCACGCCACCCGTGGTCAGCTGCGTGGTGTTCGCGAGCGTGCAGTTCGGCTTTTCCGGTTCGGTCGCTTCATGCGCGGGCGGCGGGCCCCAGCAGGTTGGCGGGAGCGAGTAGATGTCGCCTTGGTAGCTGAAGATGATCTTGCCGGCGTTCGTCACCGACAGGCTGTAGCCGAGGCCGTTCGCGGACTGCGCCCCCTGCATCGCGTACCACCCGTGTTCGACGGCGTCGGGAGCGGGCTCCTTGACGTTCTTGTAGACCCAGATGCCGGGTTCGGTGCCGCCCTCGATGTCGGCGATGTATTCGCCGTTGGGGCTCCACGCGTAGGTGTACTGCCGTTCGTCGTCGTCGCTGACGATGTAGCTTTCACCGGACGCGTTGTCGACGACGAGCGGATGGCACTCGTCGGGGATCCCGCAGCTGTTGTCCTCGAGCCCCGCGTAGAGGATCAGCCCCGGGTTCGCGGGGTCGGCCACGGGCGAGGCCGCATACCCGCCCTGTTCGGCCGGAGGTTCGGTCCGGTTGGTTGACGTCGGCCACTGGTTGGGGCTGCCGCCGAGAACCGGCTGGACGATGTAGGAGTTGCCCGTCGCCGCGTAGATGCCGCAGAAGAAGCCGCATTCGACACCCACCCCCGCGCCGGTGTGCAGGTAGAGGACGCGCCCTTCGTCGGTGAGCGTCGG
The DNA here is from genome assembly GCA_963706545.1 of uncultured Solirubrobacterales bacterium. GTDB lineage: Bacteria > Actinomycetota > Thermoleophilia > Solirubrobacterales > Solirubrobacteraceae > Palsa-744. Next base: position 1,869,024 of record OY970161.1, on the reverse strand, counting down.
ACCGTTGTCGATGTCGGACAGGCTGCAGGACCCGTTGACGAACGTATGACATGGGACCACGGAGGCCGAGACGCGGGTGACGACGCCGTCCACGAGCGTGTAGACACCCACGCAGTTCACACCGCAGCCCCCGCCGGGGGCTTCGCTCGACCCTTGGAAGGCGAGGTTGACGCCCGTCGGCAGGAGGTTCGGCTGGTTGAGGTTGCTGACGCCGTCGCCGTTCTGGTTCTGCGCGAGCAGCATGCGTTGATTGCTGCCGTCTTCGTTCATCACCCACAGGTGGGTTTCGCTCGAGCCGCCGCCCGCCTGACGCACGAACACGATCTGCCCGGCTGACGCGACCGCGGGCACCAGCGCCGCGGTCGCGATCATCGCCAGTAACGATGCTCTGATCAGGCTACCCCGCATCTGGCCTCCACACTCAGTCTCGGTATCCGGCGACGCACCTACCTCTGCCGGGCCGGGACTCTAGCGTTAACCTCGATTGCCAGCGATTCCAACCAGTCGCGTCACGTGTGTGCTCATCGCATTACTCGTGGGGGTGTGGGGGGCGGAGCATGAGCCGCAGCGGCGGGCTGCCACCGACGCGCAGCTCACCGGTGAGCTGGAAGCCGAGGCGCTCGTACAGCGCGGCGCTGCGCTCGCTGGAAGCCTCCAGGTAGGCGGACAGGCCCTCCCGGTCGCAGCGCTCGAGCGTTGGGTGCAGCAGTGCGCTGCCGAGACCCCTGCCCTGCATGTCCGGGTGCACGCCGATGTCTCGAACGTAGTAGTGGGGTTCACGGGGCTTGCGTGTGTGACGCCACTCCATCGCGGCTCCTATCCTCGCCGCCCTGGACAGGTGAAGCCCGAAGGCGCCGCCCTCCATCAAGGTGACATGCGGGGGCGCACGCCACGCGCCGGGCGGCAAGCTCAGCGCGGCGCCGGAGAGATCGCTCGTCGTCCACACACACCCGCGCGGCAGCGTGTAGTGGCGCAGCTCGATCCCAAAGTAGCGACGCAGGCGCGCACGCCTCCTGCTGTCCTCGGGCATCAACCAGCCGAACACCGGATCGTCGAAGAAAGCATCAGCGAGCACGGTCGCCAGGCGTCGGACGTCCTCCGCGGTCGCCTGGCGCAGCACGGGAGCGGCGAGCCGGCGCGGCGGCGCGTCACCGGTAGCGGTTGGTGAGCTGTCACTCATCCTGCGCCGCTTGCCTTTCGGCTGGTGGCTCTTGCAAGGTGCCTGCGATCCCCTGGTCGGCCATGCTCGGGTTCTCGCGCACGAGCGCCTCGAACGCCTGGAATATGAGCACGAGCATGTCCCCGAACAGCCCATCGGGAACAGCGTCGGGATCGACCAGCTTCTCCAACGCCAGACCGTTGGCCAACGCGTTGATCAGCAGTCCCACGAACTCGCCCGCATCGGCGTTCGGTGGATAACCCTGCCGCTCCGCTCCCTCCAAGGCCAGGCGGCCGCTGGCCGAGCGAAGGGCCGCGAACCGTCCAGCCAAACGCTCCCGAAGCCCCGGTTCGCGGATCGCGTAAGCCCAGAACTCGATCAGCAGGGGAAAGTAGTCGGGACGCTCGCGCAGGATCACCATCCAGTGATCCGCCGCTCCACGGGCCTGCTCTTCGATTGTCGCTCCATCAGCGACGATCTGCGAGTAGTCGCCCACATCGGTGGCGATCCGCTCCTCGAAGAGAGCCAGGAACAAGTCCTCCTTGCTGGCGAAGTTCGAGTACAGCGCGCCGCTGGTCGCACCGGCCTCGCGCGCGATCGCCTCAACCGAGGCACCGTGAAAGCCGCTTCGCGCAAACACGGTTTCGGCGCTGTCAAGGAGGCGGCGACGGGTCAGCGCCTTCTGGGCATCACGCAAGGACGGACGGGGAGCGGCATCTGACATAGTAGATAGTATTACAGATATTGATCACTATGCCAAACCGGTGGTCGCCCCAGTTGCCGAAGCGCTTCACCGCACCACCTGACACATCGGGGCTGGCCTAACCTGTGGGCGTGTCCACAGCTCCGTCCCCGCGCACGAAGGTCCGTCGTAAGCCCGCTCGCGCGCGCTACGACCGCGAGGCGATTGACGCGATCCTCGACGAGGCGGTGGTCGCGCACCTCGGCTACGCACATGAGGGCCAGCCGTACGTGATCCCCACGCTGCACGCACGCGTCGGCGAGGAGGTGTACTTCCACGGCTCCGCCGCCAGCCGCACGATCCGCACACTTGCCGCTGGTGCGCCGACGTGCCTGACGGTGACACTGCTCGACGGGCTGGTGCTCGCCCGATCGGCCAAGCACCACTCCGTCAACTACCGCTCAGTCGTCGTGCTCGGCACCGCCCGCCCGATCAAGGACTTCTCCGAGCGCAGGCAGGCAGTGCAGGCGCTCACCGAACGGCTCGTGCCCGGACGCTGGCAGGAGGTCCGCCCACCCACCGAGAAGGAGCTGAAGGCCATCAACGTGCTCGCCCTCCCCCTCGACGAGGCCTCGGCGAAGATCCGCACCGGGCCACCAGTCGACGACGAGGAGGACTACGCGCTCGACGCGTGGGCGGGCGTGATCCCACTGCACACCCACGCCGGCGCCCCGGTGCCCGACCCGCGCCTGGCGAGCGACATCGCACCAACCCCCACGGTCGCCGCCTGGACCCCACAGCGCACCTGAGGCCACCGCAGGACTACACCGTCTTCAAACGTACGACGACTGGCAGTCCGGCCGGCTCCAAGGCCCGTACCCGACGCCGCCGAACCACATCGTTAGCATTCGCGAGCTGCGGTGGCCGCCGCCGACCACGCCAAGCCGAGTGCGACGGCCAGCGTTAGGCCCGTCGCGCGTTACGCACTCGTCGTGCCTGTGAGGCCGTCTGCGACCCTCCACCGGACCGGTGAGGCCTTGCGCACAGGTGACGCCGAGCCGGCTGCTATCTGTAGTGGTTCCGCCCCGGGGACCGGCGGAGTGGACCGAACCCAAGCAAGGAGCGCGGGCGCGATGCTCGACGACGTGACGACAGCCACCGAGACCCACCAGCCGCCGCCCCCTACAGCAACGTCGCAGACCCCTGTCGTGGCCGACCGGTCGTCGGAGATCGGTCAGCACGCCGACCGCGCCCGGTGGCTGGCGCTGTACGTGCTGTGCGCGGGGGTACTGATGATCGTGCTGGACGGCACGATCGTGAACGTCGCGCTGCCCACGATCCAGCGCGAGCTCGGCTTCACGCAGTCGGCGCTCGCGTGGGTGATCAACGCGTACCTGATCGCCTTCGGCGGCCTGCTGCTGCTCGCAGGACGCCTCGGCGACCTGACCTCCCGCCGGGGTGTGTTCGTGGGCGGCCTGGCGGTGTTTACGACCGCGTCGCTCGTGTGCGGCCTCGCGCAGGACCAGACGGTGCTGGTGGTGGCGCGGTTCGTGCAGGGGGCGGGCGGCGCCGCGACCTCGGCGGTGGGGCTGGGGATGATCGTGACGATGTTCCCCAAGCCGCACGAGCAGGCGAAGGCGATCGGCGTATATGCGTTCGTCGCCTCGGCGGGCGGCTCGATCGGGCTGCTCGCGGGCGGCGTGATCACGCAGGCGCTCGACTGGCACTGGATCTTCTTCGTGAACGTGCCGATCGGGATCGCCACGGCGGTGCTCGCCCGGCGGCTGATTGCCGCGGACAGGGGCATCGGCTGGCGCGCCGGCGCCGACGTGCCCGGCGCGACGCTGGTCACCGGCGCGCTGATGGTGGGCGTCTACACGATCGTCAAGCCGGCGGCCGAACAGGGGTGGGGCGCGGCGCGCACGCTCGAGCTCGGCGCGCTCGCGGTAGCGCTGCTGGCGGCGTTCGTAACGCGCGAGGCGACAGCGCGCACGCCGCTGATGCCGCTGCGAATCTTCCGCTCGCGCAACGTCAGCGGCGCGAACACGATCCAGGCGCTGACGGTGGCGGGGATGTTCTCGGTGTTCTTCCTCGGCGCGCTGTATATGCAGAAGGTGCTCCACTACGACGCGCTGCAGATCGGCCTCGCGTTCCTGCCGACAACGGTCGTGATGGGAGCGATGTCGCTGCGACTGAGCGAACCGTTGATCATGCGCTTCGGCGCCCGGCGCACGCTGGTGCCGGGGCTCGTGGCGATCGCGGTGGGCCTCGCGCTGTTCACGCGCGCGCCGGTGCACGGCAGCTACGTGAGCGACGTGTTGCCGACGATGGTGCTGATGGGCGCCGGCATCGGCAGCGCGTTCCCCGCGCTGATGAAGCTCGCGATGTCGGGCGCCACACCGGCCGATGCGGGCCTGGCGTCCGGCCTCGTCAACACGACCGTGCAGGTCGGAGGCGCGCTGGGCCTGGCGGTGGTGGCGACGCTTGCGGCGACCCGCACCAACAACCTGCTCGCGAGCGGGCACTCGCACGCGGCGGCGCTGACGGGCGGCTACCAGCTGGCGTTCACGGTCGGAGCGGGGCTGATCGTCGCCGCGCTCGCGGTCGCCCTCACGGTGCTGGTGCCCGAACGCCAGATGAGCGGGCAGCACGAAGCGGAGCACGAGCGGACCGGAGAGCCCGCCTACTCCGAGGCGTCATAAAAGTGGGATGAGCGGCCCCCTTCCGGGGCCGCCAGTGGCGTTCGCAGTGTCGCGGAGGACGCACGTGGGGAGCCCATGGCGGGTTCTCCGGCGGGGCGTCGCTCACCTGCATAATCGGGCACGGTATGAAACCGACGGCGATCGCAGGCACACGGCCCCGAGCCCACACGAGAGGGAAAAGAAGACCCTATATATAGCCCATATATAGGCCCAAAAAGAGTGTCATCACCCCCCAGCCAGCACGCGGGAGACACCATCTACTCTGCCTAGATATAGGCCCAAAAAGAATGTCCTCAGCCCCCGCGCCCCCGCGAGACGGCGGTCCGCCGGAAGAGCTCGTTGACCCCGAACAGCGGCGCGACGCGCTCGGCGAGGCCCGGGGTGAGCTGCGCGAGCGCGAACGCGGGGCGGAGCAGGGCGCCGCGCTCGATCACTTCGGGCAGGTCGCGGCGGATCGCGCGTACGACGGCGTCGGCGGCCCGCTCGAGGGTCGTCTCGCCCATCAGGCGGTTGGAGCGCAGGCCGGCCTCGACCATCCGCTGGTACATCCCGTCGCCGCGAATGAAGCCGGGGCAGACCACGGAGAAGCCGACCGGCTCGTGCCGGTACTCGGCGCGCAGCGACTGGGTGAGCCCGATCAATCCGGCCTTAGTCGCAGCGTAGGACGCGTCATAGGCGGGGCCAGACTTGCCGGCGAGCGAAGAGATGAAGACCACGTGGCCGCGGCCGCGGGCGAGCATCCCTCCGAGCACGCGGTGGGTGAGGAGCAGGGGGGCGGTGAGGTTGAGGTCGACCATGCCGGTGAGCTCCTCGCGCGTGAGGGCAGTGAAGGCGCTGGCCAGCTCCTCGCCGGCGTTGTTGAGCAGCAGGTCAAGTGGCCCGAGGACGTCCTGCGCGCGCTCGAGCAAGGGGTCAATCTGGCTGAGGTCGGAGAGGTCTGCAGGCAGCGCCGCGGAGCGCACACCGAGCGCACCGAGCTCGGCCGCGAGCGCCGCGAGCTCGGCTTCGCGCCGCGCGGTGAGCGCGACGTCCATCCCCTCGCGCGCCAGGCGGCGGGCGAGGTGGGCCCCGAGCCCCCCGGAGGCCCCGGTGACTAGTGCGGTGCGACCTCGCAGATCCTCCACCGGAACCCCCTTCGCTCGTGTGTCGGTGCCCGGCGATGTTAGGTGGTCGCGCTCTCTCGGCGCATGGAGAGGAGCTGGGGAGGATCGGGATGTTACGTTCCCGAGGACCCTGTAACCGCCGCCGGACGGGGGGTATCTCCAAGCAGTGACCCGCCTCGAGCGCAACGTGAACATCGCCGCCGTGGTGGTGCCGCTGCTCGGCGTGGTCGCCGCGGCGGCGCTGCTGTGGAACCACTTCCTCGGCCCGCGCGACCTGGCGATCTTCGCGGCGATGTACGCGCTGACCGCGGTGGGCATCACGGTCGGCTTTCACCGCCTGCTCACCCATCGCGCCTTCCAGACGCACCGCCCGCTGCGTTACGCGCTTGCGGTGGCGGGCTCGATGGCGCTGCAGGGGCCGGTGATCGACTGGGTCGCCGACCACCGCAAGCACCACACGTTCACCGACGAGGAGGGCGACCCGCACAGCCCCCACGCCGGGCGCGGCGCGGGCCTGCGAGGGATGGTGAGCGGCCTGTGGCACGCGCACGTGGGGTGGCTGTTCTCCACCCACGGCCAGGCCTCCTCCAAACGCTTCGCCCCGGACCTGGTGGAGGACCCGGGGATGCGCCGCATCAACCGCTCCTTCCCGTGGATCGCGCTGGCCTCCCTGGGCATCCCCTTCCTGCTCGGCTTCGCGCTCAGCGGGGGCTCGTGGCTCGCCGCCCTCGCGGCGCTGGTGTGGGGCGGGCTGGTGCGCATCTTCCTCGTGCACCACATCACGTGGAGCATCAACTCGATCTGCCACTTCTTCGGCAGCCGGCGCTTCGATACGGGGGACCGCTCGACCAACGTGTTCTGGCTGGCGCTGCCCTCGCTCGGAGAGGCGTGGCACCACAATCACCACGCGTTCCCCCGCTCGGCCTTCCACGGCCTGCGCTGGTACGAGCTCGACCCCTCGGGGTGGCTGATCCTGGCGATGGCGAAGGTCGGCCTCGCATGGGACGTAGTGCGGGTCACCCCCGAGCGCGAGCGGGCGAAGCTGGCTCAGGCCACCTCGGCGCCAGCGCCCTGAGCCCCACGCGAACGGTCGGCCGTAGCTCCCGGAGGCCACGTCGGGCGCGCTGAGGACCGAGTGCGAGCGCACGAAGCTCACCAGGCGTCCTCCGCACCCCGCCCCCGGGACTGGCGAAGCGCACAAGCTCGACCGCAACTAACCCTATGCTGCCGTGTCGTAGCCCGCAAGACGGCCGTCCGGCCGGCGAACCGACGCCCACACCCCAGGAGGCTCCAGTGCTACCGAATCCCCTGCGGCGCGCCGCGATGCTCGCCGGCACGCTCTCCCTGCTCGCCCTGACGGGCCCCGTCGCCTCGGCGAGCGCCGAAGTCGAAGCCTCGCAGATCACTTCACCCGCCGGTCCGACGTACGCGCTCTACAACGAGACACTGCCCCCCCAGCACGCCTTCACGGTCACCGGCACGACCACCGGCAGCGGGAACGTTGCCCTGCGTTGCTACTACGGGCCGGGACCCACGGAATACAAACCCCTCGTCAAGAAAGTGGAACCAAGCGGGAGTGCTTTCTCCGTGGAAGTCGAAGCCAAGGAACTTTACTTCGCCCCCTGCGTGCTGCGGGCCGTGCCGTTTGGCATCGAAGAAGCACACCCTCCGGGCACGCCGGCCGAAGAAGCGAAAGACCCGTTCCAGGGACCGCGGATAATCGGCTCCCGGTTCGAACTCTTTCCCGAAAACAAAGCGCCGTCCGACTACGAATTCGAAGCCAACTCGCTGTCCGACGACTTTCAGATCGAGTCCGTGGGCGACTGCGGCCTGGACTTCTCGAACCTGTACGCCCAGGACTCGCTCACGCCGAGTGAACACCTGTTTGACTGCAACGCCTTCCTCGCTCAGAGCAACTCCCCCCCATCGTCGGAAAAATCCACTCGCTCGGAGCTACAGATCGACGGCGCGAACGCGTACAGCCCTGCAACGGCAGGCTACGTGAACGAAGCGATTCAAAAAGAACTGGAATCGAAAAAAGAACCGTTGAGGCCGGTTCCCGGCGCCCCACAGGTGACGGTCTCGCAGGTCTTCGAACCATTGACCGGCCTTGTCAAGATCACCGAGGTCGACCCGATCGTCAAGTGCTCGCCGTCGACCGCCTTCCCGCCGACCTCAACCAGTTGCACGAGCTTCGTCCCGGCCGGCGTGCAGCTCGAACGCACCTGGCAGACGAGCAACGCCGATCAGGTGGCAACGATGACCGACACCTGGCGCTCGACCGACGGAGCGGCCCACTCGCTGAACGCGCTCTACAACCAGACGACCGTCAATGGAGGTAAAGCGGGCGGGGCCTACCAGTTCCCGGGCACCAACGTGTTCTCCGCCACCACCAGGGGCGAGTCGGTGACGCTGCCTCCGGGTCTCGGCCGGATCTTCTACAAGGAGGACGCCGAAACGCCCGGCGAAGGAGACGGCAAGCACCCGCAGGGGGCGATCGTCTACGACACCCCGCCCAGCGGACCGTTGTCGGTGTACCAGGGCACCGCAGCCTCAGAATACAACGGCTTCGAGATGCCCTACCAGGCCACGATCCCCGCGAGCGGCTCCTACACCCTGAACATGGCCTTCGTCCAGGCCTACAAGCTCTCTGAAGTCGAAGCACTGTCCTCGGAAGTGCTCGCGAAGTTCCCCGCAAGCCCGGGGCCAACCCTGAGCATCGCCTCACCCGCGAACGGCAGCACGGTCTCCGCGCCCAACGTCACCGCGTCGGGGAGCATCTCGGACACGAGGGTGATCACCTCGCTGACGGTGGACGGTCAGCCGGTGAGCGTGGGCACCGGCGGGGCGTGGTCGACGAGCGTCCCGCTGGCCGAGGGCGCCAACACGATCAAAGTGCTCGCGACCGACCAGGCCGGCCTGTCCACGGAAAAGACGGTGAGCGTGACCTACAAACCGATCCCACCGGTCGCGCACGCCAGGCAGGTGGGCTCAGCCAGCGGCGCCAATGGCGAGGTCACCTTCACGCTCGAATGCAGCGGCTCGGCGGGCACGAGCTGCGAAGTCGAAGCGGCGCTCGCCACGTTCGAGAAGACCCGCAACGGCAGGGCCGTGGCGGTCCTCGCCAGGCGCCACCACTCCAAGACCCGCTCGGAGGAGGTCTCCGTCGGCTCCTCCAAGGTGACGTTCCAGGTGGGCCAGCGGGTGACGATCGCGGTCCAGCTCAACGCTGCCGGCAAGAGCCTGCTGGCCCGCTTCGGGGTGCTGCCCGTCCACCTGACAGTGGTCCAGCTGAGCGCCGGCCACCGCTCGACGGTGATCGCCCAGAACCTCACGGTCCGCCCACACCGGGCGAGGCACCACCGCCACCACCGCCACCACCGGCGCTGAGCGCACCCAAGCCCGGGGGACCACCCGGGCAGAGGGGTCCCCTCCCGCAGACGGGGGACCCCTCTCCGGGAGGGACGGGCAAGGACCCCTCTAGTGCGGGAGTCGCCCGCCTGACGAGCGCTCGCGAGACCGGCGCGGTGGGCGATTCCGAAGGCCCGCGACGGCCCGCGGCGGCAGGCGCACCGCGCGGGAGGGCGACTTTTAGGAAAGATGCGTCCGGTGAACCGCGACTTTGAGCTGCAGACCCACCGGGTGGAGGACCGTCACTGGTGGTACCGCGGACGCCGCCGGGTGCTCGAGCGCACGATCGACAGCCTCGGGCTGCCCCCCCGCGCGCGTGTTCTCGACGCGGGGTGCGGCTCCGGGCGCAACATGGTGGACCTCGCGCGCTGGGGCACCGTCACCGGGGTCGAGCTCTCCGAGGCCGCCGCCGAGGCCGCCCGGGGACGCCACGTGGGCGAGGTGGTGGAGGGGTCGGTGCTGGAGATGCCCTTCGCCCCCGCTTCCTTCGACCTCGTGGTGTGCCTCGACGTGATCGAGCACCTGCAGGACGACCGCGCGGCGCTGCGCGAGCTGCGCCGGGTGCTCGCTCCCGGCGGGGCGCTGCTGGTCACGGTGCCCGCCTACCAGTGGCTGTGGAGCGGCCACGACGTGGTCAACCAACACCACCGCCGCTACTCCCGCGCCACCCTCCGCCAGGCCGCGCAGGACGCCGGCTGGGAGTGTGAGCGCACCACCCACTTCAACTCGCTGCTGCTGCCCGTGGCGGTCGCGCTGCGCGCCCTGGACCGCCTGCACGCCCGCGCGACCGAATCGAGCCTCGACCTGTGGGTGCCCCCCGCGCCGCTGAACTGGCTGCTGCAGCAGCCGCTGAACCTCGAGGCCGCCCTGATCGGCCGCGGCGGCACGATCCCCGCGGGCCTCTCGCTGCTCGCCGTGCTGCGCTAAGAGGGTGGCGCAGTCGGCCGTAGGCCGGCGAGCCGGGCCCCTCTTCTTGGATCACCACCGCGGCGGCGGGGGCACGGAGGACCGAAGCCGGGAGACACTCGCCTTCGGCGAGCATCCCCGTTTCGGCCAGCCCACACCGCCTCGGGAGGCGCACCCACACGCGCGGACGATCCCCCCTGAACCTCCTCGCCGGCACCGCGCTCCAGTCCGGAGGTGGCGGGCCTCGTCTACAGGGCAGAGTCCGCCGCCGGGTGCATGCGGAAGGTCCACGCGCGGTTCACGACGAACGTGCACACCGTCACGATCGCCGTCGTGCACACCTGCCCCACGAGCTTGTCCAGCCCCGCGTCGTGCACGAACACGTACACCAGCCCCTCGTTCACGGCGAGGCCGCAGCCCTGCACCACGAACCACCGCACCGGCGTCAGCGCGTCCCCGACGTGCTCGCGGAACGTCCAGCGGCTGTTCCACAGGAAGCCGTTGACCGTCCCCACGGCGAACGCGAGCGCCGAGGCCGCTAGGTACGCCACCCCGCCCACCTTCAGCAGCACCGCGTACACCGCGAGGCTCAGCAGGGTGTTCGACACGCCCACGAGCCCAAACTTCACGAACTGCACCGCCACCGGGGTGTTGAGCCGGGACTTAGGCGCGTCCTCTACTCTTCCCCTGCCCTCCTCTACGTTTTCCACGCCCGCTACTTAACCAGCTTGCCCCGCCCCGTGCCCGACTCCTCGCCCCGCTCCCCCACGCTCCTCTCCGTGGTCGCCCCTGTCTACAACGAGCAGGAGCTCGTCGAGCGCTTCGTGCGCCGCGCCTGCGCTGCCGTCGCCGACTACACCTTCGAGCTCGTGCTCGTCAACGACGGCTCCACCGACGATACCCCCGCCCTGCTCGACCGCATGGCTGCCGAGGACCCCCGCGTCAGGGTCATCCACCTCTCCCGCAACTTTGGCCACCAGGCAGCGCTCACCGCCGGCCTGGAGCACGCCGTGGGGGACGTCGTGGCGATGATCGACGCCGACCTCCAGGACCCCCCCGAGCTGATCCCCACGATGGTCGCCCGCTGGGAAGCCGGCTCCGACGTGGTGTACGCCGTGCGCCGCGCGCGCGAGGGCGAGACCGCCTTCAAGCTCGCCACCGCCTCGTGGTTCTACAAGCTCTTCGACAAGCTCGCGCAGGTCGACCTCGAGCCCAACTCCGGTGACTTCCGCCTGCTCGACCGCCGCGCGCTCGACGCGCTGCTGACGATGACCGAGCGCTCGCGCTTCCTGCGCGGCATGACGGTGTGGGTCGGCTTCACCCAGACCGCCGTCTCCTACGAGCGCGACCCCCGCCACGCCGGCGAGACCAAGTACACGCTGCGCAAGATGCTGCGCTTCTCGCTCGACGCCATCGCGTCCTTCTCGCACGTGCCGCTGCAGCTCGCCACCTACGTCGGGCTGCTCTCCGCCGGCCTCGCGTTCGTCGCGATCCCCGTCGTGCTCGGCCTGCACTTCGCCGGCTCCTACCTCCCAGGGTTCGGCTCGCTGACGATCGCGATCCTGCTGCTCGGCGGCATCCAGCTGATCGCGCTCGGGGTCATCGGCGAGTACGTCGGGCGCATCTACGACGAGGTCAAGCACCGCCCGCTCTACATCGTGCGCGAGGAGCGCAACCGCCCCGAGGACCTGGGCGGCCCCGTGGCCCCCGTCGCGCGCGCCGGCCTGCCCGCGCGGGCGCGCGAGCGGCTCACATGAGTCACACCCCCCACGCCGGGGACGCCCCGGCGCAGGACACCCACCTCTCCGAGCACCGCCGGGAGCGCGTGCGTCTCGAGACGCCCCGCCACCGCATCGAAGGGCTCGTCACGCTCGCGCGCGACGGCTTTCGCTCGCGGGTCTCCGACGTGCTCAACGCCTCCGAGCGCGACTTCCTCACGCTCACCGACGTCTCCCTGCAGCCGCTCGACGGTGGGCCCGCGGAGAGCCACGCCTTCCTCGTAGTTGCCCGCGCTCACATCGTCTTTGCCGTCTCGCCCCCCGAGGAGCCTGAGGCGTAGCGCCCGGCGTTCGCCGGCAGCGGGGGGGCGCCGCGTGCTGCCCGCTCGCGAGCTCGTGCGCGGGTGAGAGTCGTCGAGGGAGCGGTGAGCGTGCTAGAAACAAAACACTCCGATCGCGCGACCCCAAACAGTGACCGGCGGGCGCGAGGCGCGACACTCCCACCAATTGCCTCGGGCCGCCAGTTATTCTGGGCTGTGCCCTTAGGGTAAGTCGTGGAAGTGCACTTGAACCGAAAGGACCGCAGTGGCCACTGATCTCCTGGAGAGGATACGCAGCGAACTCGACGAGCGCCTTGCGCAGCTGCGCCCGCTGCTGAGCGAGTACGAGCGCCTGGCCGCGGCCGCCGAGACGCTCGCCGGGGTGGGCGCCGTACCGCTCTCCGCCGTGGGGATCACACCGCGCCGCGCCATGGACGCCGCACCGCGTGGTGGCGTGGACACCGCAACCGAGACCTCCTCCGTGGAGGCCCCCTACACCAAGAGCCCCTACGCCCCCCCTGCGCAGGCCGTTCCGGAGCTCCCCGCGGTGGAGGCTCCGACCCCCTCCGCAGACGCGCGGCGACTCCCCGCAGACGCGCGGCGGCTCCCCGCAGACGCGCCGCGGCTCCCCGCAGACGCGCCGCGGCTCCCCCCAGAGGCTCCGCTGCTCCCCGTGGAAGCTCCCGCGGACCCCACGGAAGAGCCCCCCACCCCGGCCCTCCGCCGCGCTTACCCCTTGCGCGGCTCAGACGGCGGCGTCAAACTGGCGATGTCGCTGCGCACCACCCCGCTGCAGCGACCGACGCCCAGGCCCGCCGCCACCCCGGCGGTGGGCGCGCCGAGCGCCACGCAGGTTCTCGAGCGGCCGACCTCCGCCCCGCCCGCCGTCGAGGAGGACACGTGGGAGCTATCCCCGCCCGCCGCCGACCGCGAGCCGGCCTCGCCCGCCGCCGTCCGCCAGGCGATCCTCGCCGCCCTTGAGCACGGCTCCCACACCGCCAACGAGCTCGTGATGGTCACCGCGATGGGCACCCCCGAGATCCGCGGCGGCCTCATCCACCTCACCGGGCACGGCGCGATCACGAAGGTCAAGCGGCGCGGCGACGGCAAGACCGCCTACGCGCTGCCCTTCTCCCGAGCGTAAGGCGGGGTCGCGGCTTCGCCGCCCGCGCACAGTCCGTTCTCAGCGGTCGCGCGGGACGACCTGCGCACACTGGCCGGGGTTCGCCACGTGGGCTTCCAGCGGAAGGGGGGGGATTCGAACCCCCGAGCGACGTTGCCGCCGCCAACGGTTTTCAAGACCGCCGCATTCAACCGCTCTGCCACCCTTCCGGGGTACCTGTCCTCGATGGTGTCCCGCCAGATGCTACGACGGTTGAGCTGCGCCTCGCGGTCTTGCGCCGAGCGGCCAAGCCACCGCGCTGCGATCCTCAGGCTACACTGACCCCCGACCTCCGGGAGAGGTGGCCGAGTGGCTGAAGGCACTCGCCTGCTAAGCGAGTATGGGGATTAAACTCCATCGCGGGTTCGAATCCCGCCCTCTCCGTCCCCGCCAGATGGGCAAGAGCCTGGCCGCTGTGCCGACCGTTTCGTGGCCGGCCAGCGTCGAGTCTGTGCGGCTCGAGCCGGAGCTGCGCCAGGCGCTGGCCCACCGTGCCAAGCGCGATCACGAGACGACCTCCTCTGTGATCCGCCAGGCGCTGCGCGACTACCTCAAAGTCGCCTGACCGGGCAGTTCTCCCGCTAGCACGGCTCCCCAAGGTCGCGCGAGTACGGCCCTTCTTCGCCGGTCAAGACGCGACACCCGGCGGTCGGGGTCGAATGCTGCTGTCAGCCCACGGTACCGAGGCGGACGACCATCTTGCCCGTCTTGCCCTGCTCGTCGGGGAAGACGAGGCTGACGGTGTAGCGCGTGCGGTTGTGCGAGATTGCCTTGCGGCGGATTGCGACGGCGTGCGCCGCGGCGCCGACGATCCGCGCGGAGGCGCTTACGATCCGCCCACCCCTGGGAGCGGAGAAAGTGTACATCGCGTAACCGGTGAACCCGATCGTCCGCTGAACCTTGGGGATCACCGTCCGCTTCGTCACGAGCACAGCAAGGACGGCCTCGAGCTGAGGGGTCCTGGGAAGCACCGACGCGTGTGGCGGCATCGCAGTGCTCGCGAGGGCGCCTGGCCCCAGCGCCCCCGCGGCGATAGTACTGGCGAGGGCGATCACGGCGGCGTGGCGTCGGGTGGCACGCATAGCGATGGCTCGCCGGGACTCCAGCATTGTGGGCTCATGGTAGCCCACGAGGCGCTGCTCGGAGATCGCGGCTTGGACGATCACCGCGTAGTAGCGACCCCTATGCACACTGCCGCGCCTGCGTGGCAGTTGATCATCGCCGCGCCTCCCCGCCGGCGGCTCCGGCGAGTTCTCGGGCAGCCCTTGGGTCCAAGCGCTCGAGGCTGCTGTTCGCGACCTGCGGCACTCCCGTGTCACAGATCGCGAATCAGAGCCTCCACACCGCGAGGGCTCTGTGGATTAGCCCTTCAGCGAGTGGAATTCACCGAGGGGATTCGGCAGCGTTGGTGTGAATGGCACGAACGGGTAGGGTTTCGAGGTGTCGAAACCTGCTTTTTCGGCAGCCCCCTTTTCCGCGAATGGCAGCAACGCTTCGACCGCCTGCTCGATGTGGGTCAACAGGAGAGTGCGCTCGTAGCCGTTGTTGTTGGGCGGAGCGACCGATTCGGCCGTCTTCTGAATCCCGGTGATTTCCTCGATGGGACCGCCATCCCCGCCTGCCACATCGGGCCCCACGACGCGTGCGAGGGTGCGGTGATCGGACTCGATCCCCATGATTCGCGCTGCCGTGACCCTCAGGTCGGGGGTGCTGAAGTCGCGGACCCCAACCAGATAGGCGGCGATGAACGCGTCCTCGAGCGTCACGAGGATGTTGAGCGTCGTCTGCGCGTTGGCGAACATCGTAGGCGGGAAGTAGAACGTCGTGAAGGCAGAGGGCTTGCCGGTCAAGCTTTCCTCGAGCAGGTAGTGAGACATCTCCTCCTGCAGCGCTCCCTTCAGGTAGCCCTGATCGTCGGAGGGGATGTTTTTGAAGAACGGCGCGGTGTTGATGATGTTCGTGTAGGTCGTAACCGCCAACGCCTCCGCGATCTGGGCGGCTTTCAGGATTGCCAGATCGCCGTGGGTCGGCCCCTTCTTTCTGGCCTTGGCAATTGCGGCGGCTGGCGCGAACGCCCCCAGGCTGGTCGCGCCTGCGCCCGCGACGACTGCGCCCTTGAGGAAGCTCTTGCGCGTTGTGGGTGCTGTCCAAAGGTCCTCCGACGTTTGCCGCCCCACGTGATCGACCTCGTGATCGTCGTGCTGGTTATACATTTCCTGCTCCATTCGTTTAGTGGTGTCCTGGCCTGTGGCAATCTCATCGAGGAGCACGACCGATCTTCTCGTTCTCCCGGAAGCCTTACGCGACAGCCGCGGCGACGGATCACCCATCGCGGCGAGCGGCTCGGCAGTCCGTCTCACCAGGACGCGGGCAGGGTCGATTCCGACCACCCTTGGCCACCGGGTGGCGTCCACCCGTTGAGGATCATGTGCGCGGACTCAGTCGTGCTGTCGGCCTGCTCGTTCCGGATCGCCTCGGGCAGGGCCTCCCCGTCCTTGTGGGGGCGCAGCCAGCCGGCGATGCCGCCCCCGCCGTAGTTCAGCGGCCGCTCCCACGAGCCCGTACCGAGCGAGATCATCAGGAGCTCCCGCGGCTCCCGGGGTACTACCGGTCCCTCGGTGCGCCGGAGGGCCCTCGAGCTCCTCAAACATCCGCCACGCCTCCTTCTCACTGGGCCAAGAGGTCCATTATTGCGAATCGTCGCCGCCACTGTCACCTAGTCGGTCCGCGGGTTTGACTGACGGCGTTGCCCAGGAGCGTTTCGCCGGTCTGACTATTTTTTCATCGCGGGGTGGTGCTTCATCGCCGGGTGGTGCTTCATCGCCGGGTGGTGCTTCATCGCGGGGTGGTGCTTCATCGCGGGGTGGTGCTTCATCGCTGGGTGGTGCTTCATCATCGCCGGGTGCGAATCAGCCTGGGCGGCCGCGGGGACGGCGGCGAGGGCCAGCAGCGACGCGGCGAGCGCGATGAGCCTGTGCGTGGAACGAGTGGTGTGCATGTCTCCTCCGGTTGGGAGTAGTGGGTAGTGCGCCGGGCCGCTGCCCGACTGCGGTGCAGTACAGCGGACACCTCTTACGGGTTCCTTACGGGCCTATCCCGACTGGGTCGCACACTGGATACGGCCGATGGTCTTATCCCTCCGGGACCCGTCACCGCGGGGCTCGACGTGGGCCCACCACGCCTTCGCCCTTGCGTCCCGCGCCTCGCTCGACCCTCGACCGCCCCAGCCGCACACCCAATCGAGATAGGCCCTACGCCCGCAGCAGACGATTGTAAGGGATCGGCAATATCTACCTGCCACGATGACCACGTGTTCGTCCTGATCGTCTTCGCGTTCGTCGCCGGCGCCGCCACCGCGGTCTCCCCCTGCGTACTGCCGGTGCTGCCGGTCGCCCTCTCGGCCGGTGTGACCGGCGGGCGCCGCCGCCCGCTGGGCGTGGTCACGGGCCTCGCGCTCTCCTTCACCTTCGCGACCGTCGCGCTCGTGTATGCGATCTCCGCGTTCGGCCTGCCCGACTCCCTGCTGCGCACGCTTGCGATCCTCGCGCTGGCCGGCTTCGGGATCTGCCTGCTCGTGCCTCCCCTTGGCGACCGCCTGGAGGCGCGCCTGAGCCGTCTTAGCCCGAGCGGCGGGGTGGGCGCCGGGGGGAGTCCGGATGGGCGCCGGCACGACGGCTTCTGGTCGGGGCTACTCGTCGGCGGCGGGCTCGGCTTCGTGTACGCGCCGTGCGCCGGGCCGATCCTCGCGGGAGTGATCACGGTCTCCGCCTCGCAGACCTTCACCGCCGGGCGCCTCGCGGTGGCGCTCGCCTACGGGATCGGCTCGGCCGTGGTGCTCTACGCGCTGATGCTCGGCGGGCGGCGGCTGACCGCTCCGCTCGCCAGGCGCTCAGCGCGCTTTCAGATGGCGATGGGCGCCGTGATGGTGCTGATCGCGTTCGCGATGCTGCGCAACTACGACACCCGCTTTGAGACCGCGATCGCGAGCGACCTGCCGTCCTTCCTGGTCGACCCCACCCACAGCCTCGAGGAAAGCCACGCCGCGACCGTGCAGCTCGCCGCGCTGCGCGGTCGCAAAGCGCGCCAGGACGCCGGCCTGCATGAGGCCGACGCCGGGCTGCGGCTGCCCGTGCTCGGCACGGCGCCCGAATTCGTGGACACCCAGAAGTGGTTCAACACCCCCGGGGGCCGGCCGGTGCCGCTCTCGAGCCTGCGCGGGCACGTCGTGCTCGTGGACTTCTGGACGTACACCTGCATCAACTGCATCCGCACCCTCCCCTACCTAAACGCCTGGTACACCAAGTACCACCGCGACGGCTTTGAGATCGTCGGAGTCCACACCCCAGAGTTCCCGTTCGAGCACTCCGCCGCCAACGTCGCCGCGGCGATCGCCCAGAACGGAATCCACTACCCCGTCGTCCAGGACAACGAATACGGCACGTGGAACGCCTACAACAACCAGTACTGGCCCGCCGAGTACCTGATCGACGCGCAGGGCCGCATCCGCCTGGAGGACTTCGGCGAGGGCGAATACGCCACCAAGGAGCGCGCGATTCGCAGCCTGCTCGTCGAAGCCGGCGCCACCGACCTCAGCGGGCCAGCTCACGTCAACGCCCTCAAACCCTCCGAAGCGGAAGTCACGCCCGAGTCCTACCTCGGCGTCGAACGGGGGGAACGCTTCACCTCCGGCCCCCTCACCCCCGGGGTGCACGACTTCGGCTCGCTCCCCGCCCAGCCTCCGCCGCTGAGCTACCTCCGCTTCGCGGGCACCCTAAACGTCAGCGCGTGGGGTACTGCCCCGGCGAGCGCCACCGCCGGCGCGGTGCAGCTGAGCTTCAGGGCGCGGCGCGTGTACCTCGTGATGGGTTCCCCCGGCCACCCCCGCCCCGTGCGCGTGCTGCTCGACGGGCGCCCGATCCCCCAGGGGCTCGCCGGGACCGCCGTGCGCGCAGGGACCGCCCAGGTGCAGATGCAGGATGTCTACAACCTGGTTGACCTCCCTTCGGTGCAGACCCACACCCTCACCGTCCAGTTCCCGCCGGGGGTGACCGTCTACGACTTCACCTTCGGTTGAGCAGGTGGGCGCGACGTGAGCGAGTCTACGACTTCACCTTCGACTGAGTGGGCGGGGCAGGCGGTGTCATGATCGCCGTAACGATGCACCCCCCCGCAGAGCCCAAGCCGCGCGCGTCGGTGTTGGTTGTCGACGACGAGCCCACCATCGGCGAGGTCGTGGCGCGCTACCTCGAGCGCGCCGGCTACCGCACGCGCGTCGCCGGCGACGGCCCCCATGCCCTCGCGCTCTGCGCCCAGAGCGCGCCAGACCTCGTCGTGCTCGACGTGATGCTCCCCGGTCTCGACGGCCTCGAGGTGATGCGCCGCCTGCGCGAGCAGCCCTCGCCGGTGCGCGTGATCCTGCTCACCGCCCGCGGTCGCGAGTCCGAGCGAATCGTCGGGCTGCGCCGCGGCGCCGACGACTACGTCGTCAAGCCGTTCTCGCCCGGCGAGCTCGTCGCGCGCGTGGAAGCCGTGCTGCGCCGCGAGCGCCCTACGGCGCCGCGCGCGCCGGCGCTCGAGTTCGAGGGCCTGCGCATCGAGCCCGCGACCCGGACAGTGGTGGTGGGCGAGCGCGGCCCGAGGTCGGCGGGTGGAGGCCAGGGAGACGCGAGCGCGGGAGAGGCGGCGCCCGAAGGGGGCGGTCGGTCCGGGGACGCCCGCGGCGCAGGCGAGCGCGAGGTCGCGCTGACCGTGCGCGAGTTCGACCTGCTCGCGTTCCTCGCCTCACACCCCGGGCAGGTCTTCTCGCGCGACCGCCTCATGGAGCTCGTGTGGCAGCTCCCCGACTACACCGACACCTCCACCGTCACGGTCCACATCCGTCGCCTACGCGCCAAGCTCGAGCCCGATCCCGAGCACCCGTGCTACGTCCAGACCGTGTGGGGCGTGGGTTACCGGTTCCGGCCCGTGGGCACACCGAGCCAGAAGCGACACGATGAGCCAAGAGCGGGTGCGGTGGAGGTATGAGCGGCGACGCGATGGGTCAGGAGCGCCGATGAGACGCTCGGTGTGGAGCTCGATCCCGGTGCTGGCGCTGGCGCTCGCCCCGGCCTGCGCGGTGATGGCCGCAATCGGCGGCTCGGTGCTCACGACCGTCGAGATCCTCCTCCCCGTCGGCCTGCTCGCGCTGGCGCTCGCGGGGCTCGCCGACAGCGGCCGCCTGCGCCTGCCGACGCTGCAGCACCGCTTCGAGCTGGGCGTCGTCCTGGCCCTCGGGCAGCTCCTCGCCGCGGTCGCGGTCGGGGCGGCCGTGATGTTCGTCTCACCGCACGACGCGTGGATGACGATCGCGATCCTGCTGTTCGCGGCGGTCGTGGCGACCCGCGCGGCGCAACTGCTGCTGCGCGGCGTCGAGCGCGACGTGGGCGCGCTCCGCGCCGGTCTGCACGCGCTGGAGCGCGGCGAGCGGGAGATCGAGATCGAGGCCCACTCCGGCCGCGAGCTCGAGGACCTCGCGCACACCGCCAACCGCATGGTCGCGGCGCTCACCGCCGAGGAGCGCGCCCGCGATACCGCCGACGCCGCCCGCCGCCAGGTGATCGCCGCGGTCTCCCACGACCTGCGCACGCCGCTCAGCGCGCTGCGGCTGCTCACTGAGGCGCTCGAGGACGAGCTCGTGGACCCCGCCACCGCGCGCCGCTACGTGCACACGGCGGGCGCGCACGTGCGCGCGCTCGGGACGCTCGTCAACGACCTCTTTGAGCTCGCCTGCCTCGACGCGGGTGAGGTGGCGTGGAGCACCGGCGCCGTGGACCTCGCCGAGCTGGTCGGAGAGGCGTGCGAACTGGTGCGCCCCACGACTGAGGCCGCAGGCGTCGCGCTCAGCGCCGAGCTCCCCCCGAGCCTGGTGGCGGCCGAGGCGAACCCCGACAAGCTCCGGCGGGTGTTGCTGAACCTGCTGCAGAACGCGATCCACCACACGCCCCCGGACGGATCCGTCGCGATCCGGGCGACCGCGGCGGATGGTGCGCTGGAGGTCGAGGTCGCCGACACCGGCGCGGGCATCGCCCCGCAGGACCGCCCACACGTGTTCGAGCCGTTCTACCGCGGCGGCGAGGAGGCCGCCCGCAGCGGCCCCGGCAGCGGCCTCGGGCTGGCGATCGCGCGCGCGATCGTCGAGGCCCACGGGGGCCGCATCTGGCTCGCCGAGGCCGCCGGGGGGACGCACGTCCGCTTCACGCTGCCCGCCGCCACGCCCGCTGCCGTACGGTCGCTTTCGCCAGCGGGGTGAGCCGCCTCGCCGGTCGGGACCGCCCCGGGTTGGCAGGCCGAGCCTGGTGGAAAAGCTCAGTAGTACAGCGTGCCGGTGGTCTGCACCGTCATCGGGTAGGTGGAGCTCCGGCGGTTGATAGCGCCGTACAGGCCGCCGGTCCCATGAGCGTGCGCGTAGCGGCCGGTGCCGCGGGTGACCGTCAGGGAGCCCCCGAACGTCGAGTAGGCGCTCGTCGAGTGCAGTGCTCCGTGGCCGCTGCCGCCGATCGAGCCGCCCCCGTGGACGTAGATCGTGAATGAGGCGTACACCGTGGGGCCGATGTTGAAGTTCACCCGCACCGTGCCCGGGATCGTCCCCGAGACTGCGCCTTCCTCGACCAGGTCAGAGCCGGAGCTGCTCACCATGTGCAGGTGCCCTTCGTCTCGGACGCTCACCGAGTGCGCCACCCTTCCCACGGCATCCGCTTGCGCAGCGCCGGCCACCGCGATGCCGTGTGTCCCGCCGTCGGCGGATGCGCCCACCGCGAGCGAGGCCGCGCCCCCCAGGAGGCCCGCGGCCACAGCGAGGGCCACCAGCGCCACCCCGAGCCCCCGCCCGCGTCTCTGACGAGCGCGCGTCAAGCCCACCAGCTGCGGGGTCGGGACCCTACCGGAGCCGCGAAGAACTCCATCCCGGGAGCCGAGGCCGCGAGGGCCGAGGTGTGGATCTGGATGTCGATGGTTTCGCATTCTCGTATCACCGTCGCTTCGTTCGTAGGCCAGCCACTCGTCACTCCTCCACCTTGCGCGGAAATCCGAACTTCGGGAATGTACTCTACCAGCGCACCAGCGCCCGCGTGTAGGCTCTCCCGCTCGGCATGTAGCGTAACGTCTACAAGGCTCCCCCGCGAACCTCCGACCAACAAGATCCGCTGTATGGGCGAAGCCGACGCGGGACTCGAACCCCAGACCCCAACATTGAGCATGGGGGGAGCAGGCTCCCCCCATGAACTCCCCACCAACGAGACCTGCTGCGCGAGCAGAGCCGACGCGGGGACTCGAACCCCGGACCCCTTCATTACGAGTGAAGTGCTCTACCAGCTGAGCTACGTCGGCGTTTGGCTCCACGGTGCGATTTCTGTCGGCCTTTGCTGCAACGAGAAGTATCGCAGGAACCTCTATGGGATGCCGACTGTGCCTAGGCCGTGCTGGCCGTGGCTGGCGCTCGTGGTTGCACGTCCCCCTGCAAGTTGGTATGGTGCCGCCCCGCACTGATGAGGACGACAGACTTGGGGGTGGGGGGAGCCACCTGCGGCCACCCATATAGACCGCTAGACGCACGTCTCGCGAGTCGGTCGTGGCTGCGACAATGGTCCGCGCGGTCGCGGGTCGTCGTGCTCGCGCTGGTGCTCGTGCTCGGGTTGTCCGGTGCTCTGCTCACAGCCGGCTCGGCGGTCGCAGCCGACTTCACGTGGGCCGGCAACGAACCGCCTGGCACACCCAACTGGTCGCATGGAGGCAACTGGGAAGGGGGAGTCGCCCCTGTCGGCAGCGTCGGCACACTCACCTTCCCCGGCCTCTTTGGCGAACCGTGCCTGGAACTTGTCCGTACGTGCTACCAGAGCGATAATGATATACCCAGCCTAGACGTCAATACGATGTCGTTTGGAGGTGACATCAGTGCTCAGTACACCATCGGCGGTGAAGCACTGACGCTCGGCGCAGGCGGTCTAACCGCGGCCATGACTTCGGGCGACGGCGTAGGGTACGCCACACTGGCCCTTCCGATCACGCTTGGCGCCTCGCAGGTGTGGTCCATAGACGGCAACAACAACGACAGCGGAATCAAGATTGCAGATGGAGGTAGAATCGAGGGGCCGGCCGAGTCCCTAGCCGTTCACCTTAGCTCGTTGGCCGCCCTGCGCATTGAGGAAGGCGACATGGAGGCTGGCCCTATCACGATTACTGGCGCCAATTCGAGCTTCTCAGGGGTCGAAGCAAGTCTCAACGGCGAAGTGACACTCGGCAGCTCCGAAGCTCGATCCGAGCGAGCCACTGGTAACAAAAGCGCTGTCCACGCTGCCAACGCATCCCCCTCGAGCTTCCTAAACGCTACCGACAAGAATGCTGTCAACATCACCGATGTATCTCTCTCAAGTTTCACCGGCGATATTGGCCCGTTGACGTCAACTGGAGGGCTGGTCAACATCGAGGAAAGCCTCACCGTCGCGGGCGGTGTAACGCTCGACCCAGCAAGTGAGTTGGAGCTTCGCCTCGGCTCGCAGCTCACCGCTACCGGCAACGTCAAACTGGGGAACGCCGAGCTGTCGCTGCCTGCTGACGCGTGTGGCAGCCCCCCACCTGGCGAAGTGTACACGCTGGTCAGCACATCGGGCTTAGTGTCGGGCACATTCGGCGGTATGCCAAATGGAAGTACAGTCGAACAAAAAGACGGGTACTGTACCAACGAATACGCGGTCCTGAGAATCAACTATACGGCTCATGCGGTCACCGCCACCGTGGTTCGCTCAAGCTACTCCCGCCCCCCCGACGGCGGACCGTTCACCAGCTACGAACTTGCTGCGGGCGGTGACAACCTATCGGAGTTCTGCCCGATGTGTTTCCTCAGGAGACTTATCTCGTTTGTTTCGCCGGTCGATGCCCCAACCGGCAACTTTTGGCACACCTTTGAAGACCTCAGTGTTCCAAGCCGTGGCATCCCGCTCGATCTGACGCGCACGTACAACTCGATGTCAGCTGCGACAGATGGTCCGTTTGGCTTTGGGTGGTCGTTTCCGTATGACATGTCGCTCAGCTTCCCTGACGCGACTCATGTAGTCGTCAATCAGGAAAACGGCTCGCAGGTCACCTTCACCGAACAGTCCGGCGGCACGTACACGGCGCCGCCACGGGTCACCGCTACCTTGGTACACAACGAAGACGGCTCGTGGACGTTCGTGCGCAGGCACGCGGACACGTTCTCCTTCGACAGCAGTGGCAGGCTGACGCAGGAGCAGGACCTCAACGGCTACGTGACCGCCCTGGCGTACAACGGGTCCGGTCAGCTCGCCACTGTCACCAACCCGGCTGGCCGAAAGCTGACCTTCGCATACACTGGAAACCACATCAGCTCTGCGACAGACCCGCTTGGGCGGGTTGTGAGGTATGCGTACGACGGGGAAGACAATCTCACTGACGTTACCGATGTCAACGGCGGCGACACGCACTTCACCTACGACTCGGAACACCGGATGCTCACGATGCGATTCCCGGACCAGGCTCCGGGGGTTACGGGCTCGACGGGCGCGGTCGTGAGCAATACGTACGACGCTCAGGGACGGGTGATCGAACAGACCGACCAGCTCGGGCGGACCACGAAATTTGCATACAGCGGTGAACCGCTCGGTGAAGCCGGCGGAACGACCACGATCACCGATCCCAAGGGCAACGTGACCGTGCAGAACTACCAATACGGCGAGCTTTTGTCAGAGACCAAGGGGTACGGAACGCCGCAGGCCGCGACTTGGACGTTCGGCTACGACCCGGCGACGCTCGGCATGACCAGCGTCACTGATCCCGACGGCCATACAACGACATCCACCTTCGACAGCGAAGGCAACACGTTGACGACGACCGACGCGCTCGGCCGCACCACCACGAACACGTACGACTCGCTCAACGACCTCCTGACAACCACTGACCCGCTCGGGGTCACGACGACGATGACCTACGACGCGCACGGCAACCTGCTCAGCACCTCGCGTCCACTCACCGGGACCTCCGAAGTCCAGACGACGACCTACACCTACGGCGACTCGTCGCACCCAGGCGATGTCATGGCGATGACCGATCCCGAAGGCGACACATGGAAATACACGTACGATGCCAACGGCGATAGTACATCGACCACCGACCCTCTCGGGGACACAACGACCTCCACTTACAACGCCATCGGCTGGTTGATGAGCACCACGAGTCCGCGCGGACACGCCGGCGGCGCAAACCCCGCCAGCTTCACCACAACGTATGCCCACAACGACTTCGGCCAGACAACCGAAACCGTTGACCCGCTCGGGCACAGGACCACCAGCCAATACGACCCGGATCAGAATCTCATCGCCTCCACCGACGCCGACGGCAACACGACGACCTACACGTACGATGCAGCCGACGAGCAGACCGCTGTCCACCGTGCTGACGGTACGACGCTGCAAACCACCTACTGGCCCGACGGCACGGTCAAGGAACAGATCGACGGCGCCGGCCACGCCACCCTCTACGAATACGATCCGCTCGGCCGCGTGTCCGCCGTCACCGACCCGTTGGGGCGTACCACGCGCTATGGCTACGACCCTGCCAGCAACAGGATCACGGTCACCGATCCCGAAGGGCGGGTCACCACGACGACCTACGACGCAGCCAACGAGCCGACCTCGATCACGTACAGCGACGGCAAGACCCCGAACGTCACCGGCATCGCCTACGACGCCGACGGTCAGCGGGTCGGGATGACAGATGGCAGCGGCACATGGTCGTGGACGTGGGACTCCCTGCACCGCCTTACAAGCGTCACTGAGGGCAACAACGGCACGGTCAAATACCAGTACGACCTGCGCAACTACCCAACGACGATCACCTACCCCGACGGGCACTCAGTCACGCGGGACTACGACGCCGCCGGTCGCTGGACCGGCGTGACCGACTGGCTGGGCAACACGACGACCTTCAACTACGACCCCGACGGTAACCTGACCACGGAGACGCTGCCGAGCGCAACGGGCATCACGGACACCTCGACGTACGCCGACGACGACACGCTCAGCTCGATCAGCGACATGCGCGGTGCGGACGCTCTGTTTGCGGCCAGCTACTCGCGGGATGCTGACGGGCAGCTCACAGGCGACAGCTCGCAGCCCGAATCCGAAAGCGGGTATGGATACACCGCGCTCAACCAACTCTGCTACGCGGGCACCGGCACGGGGGCCTGCACCTCGCCGCCATCGGGTGCCGCTCAGTACCAGTACGACAGCGCGGGCAACCTCACGAGGATGGGGGCCACGACACAGACCTTTGACGCCGCGGATGAGCTTACGAGCACGTCCGCGCCGTCCAGCGGTGGTGTACCCGGCGGAGGCAATGAACTTGGGGAAATCAATCAAACTGGGGGGAGTTCCCCCGGTGCTGGGGAACAAGTGAAAAACGTAAACGGCGAAACACATCCACACGGTGGTACATTGGCCTATACCCAAGAACGAGCCCTTCCGACCGTTACCAGCGGCAGGGTCACTTTTGCCCACACCAGCGGACGCGGCGGAAAGGTCTCACAGCTCGTCTCCACCCGCACTGCTGGCGATCTCCTGCTTGCGTTCGTGTCGGCGAAGGAGCCACGACGGGGCGGACAGCGCGTCGCCAGCATCAAAGGCGGTAGGCTCAAGTGGCATGTGGTGACAAGCGAGTCGTCTTCCAGTGGCTACGTCTCTGTCTGGCAGGCCAAGGTTTCTCGGCCGCTCAAGCGTACGCGCGTCACCGTCAAAATGGGCACGGCTGGACTTCCGATCGTGCTCGCCGTCGTGGGCTTTGACAGCGGGGCCTCTGTGGCGAACGTAGCGCGAGCAAGTCGACACTCCGGCGCCACGCACGTCACTTCGATCGTCCCCGCCGATGCGATTGTGTGGGCGGTCGGGCAGGACGCCCTCGGGCATGCCAAGCTCAAACCGCTGCACGGGCAGACGGTCGTCACGAAAGTCAACGCTCCGGGCGGCGCCGTCTCCTGGCTACAGACCGGCGCTCCTCTATCGACCGGGCGGTTGGTGATCGGCGATTCCACGCCACACTCATCCAATTGGGCGCTTGGCGCCGTGACCATCCAGGAGCGCTCTGCTGTTGCGGCGCAACTTGCTGGTCGGGCTGGGCCACCACTCGGAGCTGGCCTTTCGGCTGGGCAAAGCGCCCTCCTGGCGCCTCTTGCGTCCCCGGCGTATACCGCTGTAGGGGGAGCTCAACCGCTTGCGAGCCCTTCTGGAAACGAAACCAGCACGTTCTCGTATGACGCCGAGGGCGATCGAACCGGCGTGAGCTCTAGCAGTGGTGCATCCCAAACCTACTCCTATAACCAAGCTCTGGAGTTGATCGGTATCGGCGGTGAAGTGTCGTACACCTACAACGGAGAAGGGTTGCGCATGTCCAAGACTGTAGGTACTACGACGACACCGTTCACGTGGGACGTGTCTGGCGGACTACCGCTCATCCTCGAAGACGGCACCAATGCCTACGTGTACGGTCCCGGTGGACTCCCGTTGGAGCAGGTGACCGGCAATAATGCTCTGTGGTTTCACCACGATCAGCTTGGTAGTACACGGCTACTAACCGACGCAAGCGGTCAGACAGTGGCTACATATGCGTTTACACCATACGGTGTCTTGTCGAGTTCTTCTGGACCTGACTCCACACCAATGCTTTTTGCAGGCCAATACCGCGACAGCGAGAGTGGACTGTATTACCTCCGCGCTCGGTATTACGATCCCACATCTGGGCAGTTCGTGACTCGTGATCCGCTTGAGGCAACGACGGGGAGTCCATATACGTATGTAACGGATAACCCGCTCACCGGGACAGATCCATCCGGTATGGCGAAGTGCCTCTTTGGGGCCGGTCCGCTGGCACCCGGCGAAACGCGGTGCGAGGGACCGCCATTGCCACCGTCTCCTTCTACCTCGCCACCACCAACCCAATTGCCCTACGTGGTCTGCGTGTGGCACGGGAACGGCGTCCCCCTTGGGGCGTGCCTACCAAGTTCACTCCCGCTCTCCGGGGATACGGGAACCGTGCAGCTGGCGACTCTAAAAATCACTTGGAATGATTTCGTGGGTATCCAACAACCGACTACGATACAAGAGCAAACCCCGGAGAGTTGTGACTGGAGGACTGCGACTTTGACAAACAGCCAGATACAGGCGCAGCAAGAGGCCCAGGCAAAGCAAATCGAGGCTTACAACCAGTTCCAAGAGTACGGGTACGAGTATGCAGAGATCTTTACGGGTCTCCTGGAGTTGGGGTGATAGTCGCAGCGTTTCAACAAGGATTTCCAGCGCCCCTTACAGCGCTCCCAGCGCCTCCAACAATGATTCACCGTGCTTCTCGCAGAAGGCGGGGCCGATTCCGCGGATCTCGATCAGCTCCTCGCTGCTCCTTGGGCGGCGGCGCAATATCTCCTCCAGGACTGTGTTCGCCGCGACCGTAAACGCCGGCTTGCCTTCTGCCTGGTCGAGGCGCCACTCCCTCAGCTTCTCGTACTGCTCCTCGTTCACCGGTTCGGGGGTTTCCGTCGCGCCGTTGGGCGCCGATCCGGCCGACCCGTTGTGCGCCGCGGCCACAGACCCGTTGAGCGCAGATCCCGCCGAGCCGTTGAGCGCCAGCCCTGGCGCGCCGCCGTTTCTGCCGGTGCCGTTCGCGCCTGCCCGCGCGCTTCGCCCGCTGCGAGACGCCTTGGTGCTTGCGCCCGCGGCCACTGCTCGCTCCAGCTCTTTGTCGGGGTCGCACACGCTGCAGCAGCGGCCCGCTCTCGCTCCTTCCTTCTTGTCGCCGAAATGCTCGAGGATCTGGCGCCTTCGGCACTCCTCTCCGTTGGCAATGAACCGCTCGATCGCCCTATACGACTCCCAGCCGCGGTCCTTCGCTGCCTTGATCGCCTGATAGGCCGCGCGGCCGTCCATGTCGCCCGTCAATCGCACTTGCAGCACTCCTCTTGCGCCCGGTTGCAGCTCGGCCGCGCCCGCTCGCTCGGCGATCGACAGCAGTACTCGCTCGGTGTCATCCAGCTCCCTTGGGGCGATCTCCACTACGCCCCCGCTCGCCCGGCGATTCAGGCGATTTGTGTACGCGCGCACTTCCTCCACGCTTGTCTGGCGCTCGGTGTTGAAGCGGATCAGCCTTCCCAGGTCCATCCTCGATGCCAGCAGCATCGCCCTTGCCGGCTCTCCGTCGCGACCTCCGCGGCCCGCCTCCTGGTAGTACGCCTCGAGGCTTGTCGGCAGCGCCCAATGCGCCACGGTTCGCACGTCCGCCTTATCGACCCCCATCCCGAACGCGTTCGTCGCGACCACCACCTCGGCCGCGCCGCTCATGAACTCCTCCTGCGCTTTGCGGCGCCCCTCTGGGCGCATTCCCGCGTGGTATGCGACCGTCCTTATTCCCCTCGCGGCAATCGTCTCCGCGACCTCCTCGGTGTCTTTTCGCGTTCCGCAGTACACGATCGCCGGGCGGGCCTCTGGGTTCTCGATCACGTGCATCAGCGCGGCCCGCTTGCGCGCCACTGCCCCCTTGCCCTCCACGCTCACCACGTCGAACGCGATATTCGGCCGATCGAAGCCGGAGCTCACCGAGACCCACTCCCGCAATCCCAGCTTCGCGGCGATCTCCTTCGCCACTCTTGGGGTCGCTGTTGCTGTCGCGGCCATCACCGGCGGGCGGCCCAGCGCCGCTATCGCCCCGTGCAATCGCAGATAGTCGGGGCGAAAATCATGGCCCCACTCGGCCACGCAATGCGCCTCGTCGACGACGAACAATCCCACCTTGCGCGTCCCCACTGCCTCACGGAACGCTCGCGATCCGAAGCGCTCGGGGGCCGCCAGCACCAGCTGTGCCCACCCCGACTCGATATCGAGCAGCGCTCTTCCGTTGTGCCCCTCCTCCATCCCCGAGGCGAGCATCACCGCATTCACGCCGGTCTCCGCGAGGCGCTTCCACTGGTCGTTCATCAGCGCTATCAGCGGGCTCACGACGACCACGAGCCCCCTTCCCGCGAGCGCTGGTAGCTGATAGCACAGCGACTTTCCCGCGCCGGTCGGCATCACCACGAGGGTGTCCCTCCCCTCCAGCGCCGCGGCCACCGCCTCCCTCTGGCCGGCGCGGAACTCGCTCAGCCCGAAGCGCCTCAGCAGCTCCTCGGGAGCCGGCGGGGCCTTCTCGCTCTC
The DNA here is from genome assembly GCA_963706545.1 of uncultured Solirubrobacterales bacterium. Classification (GTDB taxonomy): domain Bacteria; phylum Actinomycetota; class Thermoleophilia; order Solirubrobacterales; family Solirubrobacteraceae; genus Palsa-744. The sequence continues at coordinate 1,839,641 of OY970161.1, read as the reverse complement.
TGCCTCCCTGTCCACCAGCTCGCGCAGCTCGCCCGCCGGGCCCCTCACCGCCGCCCTCTGCTCGGCGTCGAGCGCCTCCCACATCTCCCGCGCCTGACTCAACACGCCGCGCGCTCGGGCGCACGCCAACCGGTCGCCCGGGCTCGCCTCGAGCTCTTGCCTTGCGCCTTCGATCGCCGCCAGGATCTCCTTCATCCCGATGGACCGTAGCTCCTGCTCCGGCCGGTACGCTCGCTCGGGTTTTGCCCTACGCCAGGGTCCTCACTGCGAACGCCGCTCCCCGACCCCCCTTGTGGGGGTCCTCATCAAAATTCGCGCCTGCTCCACACCACGCGCGTGCCCTCCGCGGGCACCAACGTGATCGCGCGCCTGTGGATCCGCTCGCCTGTGCGCCTGCGCCTTGGGCGCTCCGGCGGGAGCTTTGGCTGCAGCTCTTCGAGGATCGTGCGCATTATCAGCTTCATCTCGAGCGTCGCGAACGACGCGCCGATGCAGCGCCTGATCCCGCCGCCGAACGGGATCCACGAGAACGTCTCGGGCTGGCTCTCGATGAAGCGCTCGGGGCGGAACTCCTCGGGATCCTCATACACCTTCTTGTCGCGATTCGTCAGCCAGATCGACGGTGCTACCCGCGTCCCCTTCGGCAGTTCGTGCTCGCCGACTCGCATCGGCTCCTTGAGGATCCGCACCACCATCGGCACGACCGGGCGCACCCGCATCGTCTCGTTGACGACCGCCTGCTGATACTCCTCGCTTTCGCCCGCGTCGATCTCCGCGATCAGCTTCCTCAGCTTGTCGGGATGCCTGACGAGGCGCTCGATCGCCCACGCCACCGACGTCGCGGTCGTCTCGTGTCCCGCCAGCAACAGTGTTACGAGCTCGTCGCGCAGCTCCGCGTCGGTCATCGCGACGCCCTCCTCGTCGCGCGCCTGCATCAGCAGCGACAGAATGTCCTTGCGCTCGCCGAGATCCTTCTGTGCGCGCCTGCGCGCGATCTCCGCATATGTCACCTCGTCCAGGTGGTCGAGCGCGCGCCCGAACGCCCCCTTTGGGCGCTCCATCGACGGTGCCCGCAACGCGACGAGCAGCAGCATCGGCAGCTTCAGCGGCACGAACAGCCCCCCGATCGCCTTGCGCAATGGGTCCATCCGCTCGGCCTCCACTCCGAACACTGCACGCAGGATCACCTCCAGCGTGATCGCCCGCGTTCGCTCCTGCAGGCTCATCGGCGTCCCCTCCGGCCACGTCGCCACATCGCGCTTGGTGGCCTCCACGATCACCTCCTCGTACTCCTTCATCCGCTCCCCGTGGAACGGGGGCAGTAGCAGGCGCCGCTGGCGAATGTGCTCCGGGCCGATCAGCGTCAGCACCGAGCTCGGCCCCATCACCGGGGCCACGGGAGATATCCCCGCCGCCGACGGAGCGACCTCCGGGGATGCCGTGAAGACCTGCTTGACCCGCTCCGCCCCGCTCACAACCACGATCTTTCTTCCGCTCGGGAAGAACCGCACCGTGAACTCCTCGCCATACCGCTTGCTGCAGTAGTCGAGCATCCACGGCATCGCCACCGCCCATACGACGGTCTGCACGGCCGCCGGCCACCGCGGGCCCGGGGGGACCGAGGTCGTTGGTGTCGTTGTCGTTCTCGGCTGCTCTGCCGCGGGGATCGTGCCTGCTGCGCTCGCCACGCTCCCCAGGCTAGCGCGGCGCGGGGCGACCTGCGGGGCGGGCCCGGTGGTTTGTCTTTGTTTTTTGGGGCCCTATTTCGCGGGTGCGTGCGTACGCGCGCGACATGCGCGATATATGGGGTCTTTTTTGTTGAAGGTCCCACCCACCTGGCCACTCGTCTCGCTCAGCGCGGCCCTGGGCGGCCCCGGGGTTTATGTCTTCGTTTTTCGGGCCCTTATATCGTGCGTGCGCGCGAGGGGCCGGGGGGTTGTGTGTTTGTTTTTGGGGCCCTATATCGCGGGCGCGAGCGCGTGCGCACGAGGTGCTCGGCCAGCGCCCGCGCGAGCTTCTCCTGCGCGCGCTGCATCGCCTCGGCGCTCAGACGTTCCGGCTGGCGGTCCACGTAGCTCAGCAACATCCTCGCCGGCACCACCCGCACCCCCTTGCGCCGCGTGAGCGGCCGGTCCACCCACGCGCGGCTGAACACCACCAGCGGCTCCACGTGCTCGCCCACGATCTCCTCGATCGCCTTGCGCTGCGCCTGCGCCTGGTTCAGCACCGCGCCGTGCAACCTGCCGACCCGCACGGGACCCGGATGGCTCTTGGTCTCGACCGTGAACACCCCTCCGGGGCCGATCAGGATGTGATCCACGTTGCCCCGGCCGAGGCTCGCGTCGTGGACCACGTGCCACCCCTGACCCACCAGCCCCTCCAGCAGCCCCCCCACCTGCTCTTCCCCCTTCGCGCCCCGGTCGTGGCGGTCCACCTGCGGCAGCACGAAGTGGGAGATCAGGAAGATCCCCGTGAGCATCGCCACCTCCGCCGCCAGGAAGCGGGGGTCCTGCCAGCCGAAGCGCCGGCCCATCAGCGTCGTCGCCACCGCGAGGCCCCCCAGCATCAGCAGCGTCCGCATCCGCAGCCGCTGCACGATCGAGCGGGTGTACTGCCCGGGCGCCCGGGCCATGGGGTCGCGTTCGAGGGGCACTCTGTTCGACATCGGTCCTCGACCGGCGCGGCTTTAGGGTGGACGGGTGGTTCGAATTTGCTCCAAATTGCGGGGATCTGCGGGAAATCCGTTGGGGGGCGCGCGAGCCTCCTAAAGCACCCGGCCGCGCCCGCCGAGTCCACTTGTGGGCCGCGACAGCCATCCCTCGCGGTGGCCCACGTGAGTGCATGTCCGAAGACCGAAATCGCACACCCCTTTTGGAGTCCCCGCCGGACGTCTCCCTGCTGCTGCTGGCCCACTCCGAGCAGCACCTGCTGAGCAGCAAGGTGATCCCCGTGGTGTGCCAGCTCGAGACCGGCGAGCGGCTGCCCGAGGAGCAGCTCCCCGCGGCGACCGCCTACCTGGAGGTCATCTGGGCCGAGGCCGCCATGCGCGCCCGTCAAACCGACGCCGCGCTGCGCCACCTCGAGCTGGCCGAAACGGGGATGCTCGCCGGAGGCGAGTGTCTCCCCGCTTCGGTCAGAGGCGAGTGTCCCCCGGCTTCGGTCAAAGGCGAGTGTCTACCGGCTTCGGTCAACCTCGCACGCCAGCCGCTCCCCGCGCGGGCGCGCCGTTACCACGCCACCGTGCAAGCCCTCCGCGAAGCCATCGCGCAGCGGGTGGTGCCGCTGATCGCCGCTTCGGAGCTTTGCGCCAACCGGCAGGGGCGCCTCTTCGACCGGCAGGGGCGCCTGCCCGACCTCATCCCATAGCCGCCCCCGGCCTCGGACTCAGCCCGTAGCGAGCAGCGTCTGCAGGCGGTACGCGAGCGCCTCCAGGGCAAGCTCCTCGGAGACGTTGAGCGGTAGCCGCAGGCGCGTGTCCTGCACGAGCTCGACGCCCTCGCGCAGCCGCGCGGGGGGGCGGCCCGCCGCATCGCGCTCGAGCTCGGAGCGGCGGTCCACTGCGTACACCAGCTCGCCCGCCCCCTCCGCCACGCACCACGCGTCGCGCAGCCACAGCTCCGCGATGCGCAGCGCGAGATCGAGCGCCCCCGTGCGTGCGCGGCGCTCCGCGCGGCGCTGCGCGTCGGCCGCTTCACGCTCGTGGCGTTTGCGCTCCTTCGCGGGCAGCAGCTCGAGCTCCTGCGCCACGCGCGCGGCGAGCGTCTCGCCGACCTCTGCCCCCGCGTCCTTCGCGACCTCCAGCAGCCCCACCCACGGACGCTCCGCGGTCTCGCCGCGCAGCGCGCCGCCCACGAACGCCTCCACGCGCTCGCGCAGCGCGCGGCCCCACGCGCTTGCAAGCCGGCCCGCGAGCCGGGCGTCGCCGAGGGCGAGACGCGCGCACGCCGCGAGCGCCTCGACCTCGGCCTGCGGCTCGACCCCCCGCCGCCCGGCCTGCGCCTCGACGAGCCCGGCTTCGGCGTCGGAGGAGCCGACCGACCCGAGACCTGGCGCGCCGCCTTCGCGGGCAGCCGTCAGCCGCTCCTCGATACGGGCGCTGGGGAGCGGGTCGAAGCGCACGAGTTGACAGCGCGAGGCGATCGTCGGGAGCACCTCACGGGGACTCGGGGCGAGCAGCACGAGGTGGGCGAACGGCGGGGGCTCCTCGAGCGTCTTCAGCAGGCGGTTGGCGGCCTGGTCGTTGAGCGTATGGGCGTCTTCGATCACGAACACCCGCCGGCGCGACTCGAAGGGGGTGCGAACCGCCGCGGCGACCACGGCCTGGTCGATGTCCGCGACGAGCATTTCCCCCGCCCCCGAGGGCGTCACCCACGTGAGGTCGGGGTGGGCGTCGCGCGCCACCCGCCCGGCGACCGCCTCCGGCGCGCGCGCCCCATCGGCGAGTAGCGCGGCGGCGAACGCGCGCGCCACGGTGCGCTTGCCCGCGCCGTGAGGGCCGTGGAAGAGATAGGCGTGCGACGGTGCCCGGACGGGTTGCTCGCCGTCGCGGGGCAGCACCGGCAACAGCAGCGCGCGGGCGTGCGGGTGGGCGTTGACGCCGGGGAGGCTCACGCGGCCCATCGTAGAGGCGATACTCCGGCGATGCCGCGGGGCGCGTTGATCACGATCGAGGGTCTCGACGGCGCGGGGAAGACCACGCTCGCGCAGGGACTCGTGCGGGAGATCGCGGCGCGCGGGCGCTCCGTCGAGCTGCTGCGCGAGCCCGGCGGGGTGGCGCTCTCGGAGCGCATCCGCGAACTTGTGAAGGACCCCGCCCTCACGGTGGGCGCACACGCGGAGGCGCTGCTGTACGCGGCGGCGCGCGCCCAGCTCGTGCAGGAGCGTTTGCTCCCGCTGCTCGACGCGGGCGCGCTGGTGTTGCTGGACCGCTTCGTGGACTCCTCGCTGGCCTACCAGGGCACCGGCCGGGAGCTGGGGGTCGAGCAGATCCGCGCGATCAACCACTTCGCCACGGCCGGCCTGCAGCCGGATCGCACGCTGCTGCTGTGCATCTCCCCCCAGACTGGGCGCACACGTCAGGGGACACGCGCGCTCGATCCCGACCGGTTGGAGTTGGAGGGGGAGGCGTTCTTTGGACGGATCGCGGCGGCCTACAGCGACCTTGCGCGCGCGGAACCGCGGCGGATCGCGTCGCTCGACGCCGAGCGCCCGCCAGAGGCGGTGCTGCGCGACGCGCTGGCGGCGATCGAGGACCTGCTCTGACTACCATGGGACACACGGTGCACAGCATCCTCGAAGGTTCCTCCCAGGCAGCGACGCTCGCCCTCGTGGTGGTCCGCCAGACGACCCCGCACACGACGAGACTCTCCGCGTGGGCGATCGTTGCGGTGGTGGTGGCGGCGCTGCTGATCGTCGTGTGCCTCGCGTGGGGAGTCGCGCGCTGGTTTGCGTACGAGCCCCACTGGACGGTCACCCTGCGCCACTCGCTCGCGGAGGCCAGCTGGCGCCTGGGGGGCACCTGGGGGGAGTTTGCCGACTGGCTTAGATTGGGCCGCTGAGCCTCCTACAATTGAGGGACTTCCCCGGGTTTTTCCGTCCGGCTTGAGCGGGATGCTGTTCGGCCCCGAGAAGAAGGAGCAGAGGCCGATATGAGCACGATGTCCCACCCCACCATCGAGGAGACGACGCCCGGGCAGGCGCTGTCGATCGAGCGTCGTTTCACGTCCCCCGGGACGCACCCTTTCGACACGGTGGAGTGGGAGTTGCGCGACGCGCGCATCGGTCACGGGGACCGCGTGGCGTTCGAGCAGCGCGGGGTGGAGTTCCCCAAGAGCTGGTCGCAGAACGCGACCAACATCGTCACGCAGAAGTACTTCCGCGGACAGCTCGACAGTCCCGCGCGCGAGCACTCGGTCAAGCAGATGATCGGCCGCGTGTCGGGCACGATCGCCAACTGGGGGCGCGAGCGCGGCTACTTCGCCACCGAGGAGGACGGCGACGCCTTCGAAGCGGAGCTGACCCACATCCTGCTGCACCAGCTGGCGGCGTTCAACTCGCCGGTGTGGTTCAACGTCGGCTTCGAGGAGAACCCGCAGTGCAGCGCCTGCTTCATCCTCTCCGTCGACGACACGATGGAGTCGATCCTCGACTGGAACACCAAGGAGGGGATGATCTTCCGCGGGGGCTCGGGGTCAGGCATCAACCTGTCGAACATTCGCGGCTCGATGGAGCAGCTCGCCAAGGGCGGCACCGCCTCGGGGCCGGTGTCGTTCATGCGCGGCGCGGACTCGTGGGCGGGCACGATCAAGTCCGGCGGCAAGACCCGCCGCGCGGCGAAGATGGTCGTGCTCGACGTTGACCACCCCGACATCCGCGAGTTCATCTGGTGCAAGGCCAACGAGGAGGACAAGGCCGCGGCGCTCAGGGACGCGGGCTTCGACATGTCGATCGACGGCGAGGGCTTCAAGTCGATCCAGTACCAGAACGCGAACAACTCGGTGCGCGTCACCGACGAGTTCATGCAGGCCGTCGCCGAGGACCGCGAGTGGCGGCTGACCTCGCGCGTGACCGGCGAGCCGGTGGGAGAGCCGGTGCCCGCGCGCGAGCTGATGCGCGAGATCGCAGAGGCCGCCTGGCGCTGCGCGGACCCGGGGGTGCAGTACGACACGACGATCAACCGCTGGCACACCTCCCCCCGTTCGGGGCGGATCAACGCGTCGAACCCGTGCTCGGAGTACATGCACGTGGACGACTCGGCGTGCAACCTGGCCTCGCTGAACCTGATGAAGTTCCGCGGCCCCGACGGCACGCTCGACGTGGAGTCCTTCGAGCACGCCGTCAACGTGATGCTGCTCGCCCAGGAGATCGTCGTCGGGCCCTCCAGCTACCCGACCGAGGAGATCGGCGTAAACGCGCGCGCCTTCCGGCAGCTCGGCCTCGGCTACGCGAACCTCGGGGCGTACCTGATGGCAGACGGGATGCCCTACGACTCCGAGGAGGGCCGCGGCACGGCGGCGGCGATCACGGCGCTGATGACCGGCCGCGCGTACCGCCGCTCGGCCGAGGTCGCCGGGGCGCTCGGCCCCTACGAGCGCTACGCGGAGAACCGCGAGGAGCACAACGCGGTGATGCGGATGCACCGCGACGCGGCCCTTGCGATCGCCGACGAGACCTGCGCCGACCGCGAGCTGCTGGCGGCCGCCCGCCGCTCGTGGGAGGAGGCGGTGGAGCTGGGCGAGCGCCTCGGCTACCGCAACGCGCAGGCCACCGTGCTGGCCCCCACGGGGACGATCTCGTTCCTGATGGACTGCGACACGACCGGCGTGGAGCCCGACTTCTCGCTGGTCAAGTTCAAGGAGCTTGTGGGCGGCGGGCAGATGACGATCGTCAACCGCACGGTCCCGCCGGCGCTTGCAAGGCTCGGCTACTCCGAGCAGCAGGTCGAGCAGATCGAGGCCTACCTCTCAGAGCACGGCACGATCATCGGCGCCCCGGCCCTCAAGGACGAGCACCTGCCTGTGTTCGACGTGGCAGTCGGGGAGCGTGCGATCTCGCACATGGGCCACCTGAAGATGATGGGCGCGGTGCAGCCGTTCATCTCGGGGGCGATCTCAAAGACGGTCAACCTGCCGCAGAGCGCGACCGTGGAGGACATCCAGGACGCCTACACCGAGGCGTGGCGACTCGGGATCAAGGCCCTGGCGATCTACCGCGACGGCTCGAAGACCGCGCAGGCGCTGCGCACCGACGCGCAGCAGGGCGAGCCGGCGGCGAAAGCCGACGTCGATCAGATCGTCGAGCAGGCCGTGGCGAAGGCGCTTGCGGAGGTCGGGCCGAAGCGCAAGCGGATGCCCCGCGAGCGCCAGTCGATCACACACAAGTTCTCGATCGGCGGCCACGAGGGCTACATCACCGCGGGCATGTACGAAGACGGTTCGATCGGCGAGATCTTCCTCACCGACATCGGCAAGGAGGGCTCGACGCTGCGCGGCATGATGAACTCGTTCGCGACCGCAATCTCGATCGCGCTGCAGTACGGGGTGCCGCTGGAGACACTGGTGCAGAAGTTCTGCTACATGCGCTTCGACCCCGAGGGGATCACCACCAACCCGGAGATCCCGTTCGCGAAGTCGATGCCCGACTACATCATGCGCTGGCTGGCCTCGCGCTTCCTCGACGCCGACGTCCAGGAGGAGCTCGGCATCCTCACCCCCGAGGTCCGCGCCCGCAAGGCCGCCCAGGAGGCCGCCCAGTCGGTGATCGCTTCCGACACGGCGGGGCCCAGCGCGGAAGGGAACGGCGGTGGCGGTGTGAGCGCGCCCGCCGCCTCATTCACCGACACCCCGCCGGTCGTACCGGCCAGGCTCCAGGGCCTCGACCTCGGTCCCGCCTGCAGCCAGTGCGGGGGGATGATGCAGCGCACGGGGTCTTGCTACACGTGCTCCAGTTGCGGTAATAACACGGGTTGTGGCTGAGTCGTAGCTGGACGACGTCGTCGGAGGCGCCGCTTGGATGATGCGCGCCGTAATTTTCGATCTCGACGAAACCCTGCTGGACACGAGCATGCTGCGTGACAGCCGCACGCCTGGCCGTTGGGGGTGGGTATTCCGTCATCTCGGGGATGTGCGTCGCTACCACCATGACTCGCCCGTACAGGTGCACGAGCTGCCGAGCAGGCTCGCCGATATGAACTATCAAGTGGGCATCCTCACCAACAGCCCGAGCCGCTACGCGCGCGAGTTGCTGGACCTTCACAATCTTCCTTATGACGCCCTGGTAAGCGGCTCGGACGCAGTGGCACCCAAGCCAAGTCCCAAGGGGATGCGACAGCTACTTGACGAGTTGGGCGTCGATCCGAACGAAGCAGTGTTTGTGGGTGACGATAACCGCGATACCGGGGCAGCCGCAGCGGCTGGGGTTTTGTCGGTGGGAGTGGCATGGTCACGCAAGGCCCCTGCCTGTTGGCGGCGCCACTGGCCAGATGTTGCCATCGCCCGACCGGACCAGTTGTTCGATCTACTGGAGAACCCCGACCCGATGCGGCCCTTCGTTGAGGCTGTCTTGGCAAAGGTCAAGCCAAAGTGGCACTGGGGCTCGATGGCAATACTCGGAGAGGGGGTGTTTGCCGCTGGGCGCTATTTCGCCCTTCCAGCGTTGCACTGCTTGGTTTGCCGGTCAATGCGATTTCAAGCGCAACATCTCCTAACGCGCCGCACCGACTAATCCGCGTCGAGCGGTCCAAATAGCTGGTCGGGCTCCTGGCGTGTCTGGCGCCACTCCTTGAGCATTTGCATGTCGCGCAGGAAACTTTCGGTGTCGTCGCGGCTGACGGGGTAGGCGATGGGCCTATCACTCAGCCGAGCACAGAGCGCAGCATGTCCGCGCCACGCCGGGAGCACCGAGCACAAGGTCCGGGCCGGATGCTCCAGCAGGATCCTCAGGCCCTCGCTGGATCCATTCTCCTTGCGCGGGATCGGGCAAAAGATGGGTCTACCCTGTGCGGCAGCGTAGCGAGCGGTATGCAGCGTCCCGCTCTTGATACCGCACTGAACGACCAGCACAGCCAGGGACAGTGAGCTCTGCAGCCTGTCGCGAGCGACGAGGTGATTAGGTCGGGGTGGCGTCCCGAACGGCTGCTCAGAGATCAGAGCCCCACCTGCATTGAGGATGTCGTCAGCCAGCCGTTCATTCTCCTTGGGGTAAATCTTGTCCAGACCTCCACCCATGACAGCCACCGTAGGCGCCTCGCGCGCAAGAGCCGCGCGATGCGCGACCGTGTCGATCCCCTTGGCCAACCCACTCACGATGCCCCAGCCGTCGTCAGCCAGCGCACCTGTCAGTGCTCAGCTGCGCTGACGCCAAACACCGTGGGCTCGCGTGTACCGACTACCGCGACAAGCGCTTCGCGCGCCAGCAGCTCGACCCGACCTCGCACAAAGAGCACAGGCGGCGGGTCGGGTAGGTGACGATAGCAGTCTGGATAGCCCGCGTCGAAGAACGTAATCAGGTTTACGCCTGACTGCTGATAGCGCTCCAGCTGGGCGCCCGCGTGCTCATACTCTTCGGAGAGCCGCTGCTCATCGAAGCGTGCGAGGACTTCGGGGCGATGAACGGATTGCAGCGCCGTCTTGAGCGCGGTCACAGGACCAACACCCGGCACCGCCTGCAATGCCAGGAGCCCAGCAGGAGAATGAAGGTCGAGAGTAGTCGTACTCATGCGTTCTAGCCGATCCTGAAGAAGATGACCGGATAGGACCAATGTTGCCAGGCTTACCGGCGCACTTATGTCCGGTCAAAGGCTGCGGCTAAAAGCCAGCCGCGCGCTCGGCAACCGAGGTACGACTCTCGTCACGCCCCAGCATCGAGATGAAGACCGCGGCGAAGGCGATGCCGAAGACGAGGAACTCGATGAAGCACATGCCGGCACCGGCGAGGTGCTGGTCGTTGATCGCGGAGAGGCCGAAGGCGCGCGGGGCGTCGGCGTAGAGCGGGTACTGGGTACGCGCAAGCCAGGTGAGGGGCACGCAGATGGCCGCGCTCGCCAGGCGCGAGAAGCCGAGCAGCGCTAGACGCTCGCCGCCGGGGCGCATCCGCGCGCGTGGCAGGGGGTCGATGATCAGCCACCAGAGGGCGAGGCCGGTGTAGAAGAGCGTGGCGTGCTCGAACGCGTGCACGGTGGGGTGTCGGGCGGCGAAGTCGAAGATGGCGGGGATCGCCCACACCCAGGTGGCCAGCACCCACAGGGGGATCGCCAGCCAGGGAGAGGTGAGCCGCGCGAGCACGGGGCCGAAGCGACCGCGAGGCGCCACCGCGAGCAGCGCCTCGCGGGAGAGGCCGAGCGGCAACAGTGGGCGGCGCAGCCCGAGCACGAGCAGCGCGGGGGCGATGTCGGAGAGCAGCACGTGCTGGGCCATGTGCGCGGAGAGCAGGTAGCGATCGCCGATCGGGTCAAGCGGGGAGAGCAGCGCCACGGCGAGCACCAGCAGGCCGGTCATGTACGGGATCCAGTGCCCTGCGCCGATCGCGCTCGATTTCGTGGCGGCGCGGCGGTAGGCGCGCATGTAGAGCCACGCGGCGAGCAGCAGCCCGGCGATCACGATCGGGTTGAAGGTCCACGAGCCCCAGCCGGGGACGGTCGCCAGGATCATGCGCGGCATCCTATCGATCCTGAGGTCCGACAGCCTGCGCTGGCCGATCTGGCGAGCGCATCTGATCGCCGATCGGTCGGCGTCCTCGGTCGCTCGTGTGCAGAGCACACTTCGCGGGTGGGCGGGCCTTCAATTGTTGATCTGCTTGGCTCTCGGACCTCAGGGGCGTTGCGCAAAATTCTCAGGTGCCTCCGTAAGAGGCCGGCGGGGGTTCGTTCCCCCGGATCGCGGCGATCTCGCTGAGCAGCTGCGGCCCCGTGGTCCCCCCGAGCACCCGCAGTCGCGGCAGCCGGTAGGGGTCCCAGCCGGGCTGGGCCCAGCCGGGGACTACGGTGGTGGAGCCGCGGTAGCCGGCCGTCCGCACAGCTTCGACCACGGCGGCGTCGTAGTGGCCGGAGGGGTAGCAGAACCAGTTGACGGGGACGTGGTAGAGGCGCTGGACTTCGCTGCGGGCGACGGCCACCTGGTAGTGCAGCTCGGAGGGATCGAGCGTGATGAGGTCGGCGTGGCTGAAGCCCTGGGTGTCGAGCTCCCACCCGCCGGACACCAGGCCGCGCACCTGTTCGGGTGAGAGCCCGCCCTGGGAGGGGGGCAGGCCGGTGAGCTGGATGTTCTCGACGCCGACCCACCCCAGCCGGCGCAGGGTAGGGAGGGCGTTGGTGTACTGGGACTGGTAGCCGTTGTCGAAGGTGAGCACGATCGGCTTGCCGGGCGGCAGCGGCGCGCCTTCCTTCCAGTTGGCCCACAGCTGGTCCATCGTGACCGCGTGGAAGCCGGCCTGCGCGAGCACGCGCATCTGTTCGGCAAACTCTGCGGAGGGCACGTAGAGACCAGGGAAGGGGGCCCCCGCAGGCGGGGGGTTGATGACGTGATACATGAGGATGGGGATCGCCTGGGCCCTGACCCCCTTCCCCGCCGTCCGCCCGCCTGTCCCGGCCGACCCGACCGCGCCACGCCGATCGGCCCCGGAGCCTGTCCGGCCACCCACAGAGCCCGCGCCCCCGGCAACACTCGCGGGGGAGGCCCGATGGCGCGAGGACATCCCCGAGGAGCCGCTCCCGACGAGCGCAACCACGGCGAGGACCACGACCAACCCTGCCAGCAACCCCCCTACGGCCAGCCTCCGCCGACGCCTCGCCAGTTGGCGGCGGCGGGCCTCGCGGCGGGTATGGAGCCGTTCGCTGTCCAGCGCCTACCCGATCAGTTGAGGCGGCCCTTGAGCGCGCTCGCAGCGGAGAACTTGGCGGCCTTGCTCGCGGCGATGCTGATCGTCGCACCAGTGGCCGGGTTGCGTCCCTGCCGGGCGGCGCGGTGGCTGACGCTGAACTTGCCGAAGCCGGCGAGGGCGACCTCGCCGCCGGCGGCCAGCTCGTCGGCGACAGTCTCGATCGTTGCCTCCAGCGCCTGGCGGGCCTGGCTGGGAGCCAGTCCGGTGCGCTCTGCGACCTTCTCGGCCAGATCGTTCTTGGTCATGTCGGCACTCCTCCCGTTGGTGGGGTGTGATTGCTTAAAGCGAGCAGAGTAGCGCCCCGCCAGGACGGCATGGCGCGACGCAACGTTCCTCATACTGGGACGCGCACCGGCGCAGACGCCTCCAAGCCCTCCCGCGGAGCGCTCTCCACGCCCTCCCGCGCCCCCACGGCGCTGGCCAATCTCCGATCGGTCCGCAGGCGCCCGGCGGCATACGCAGTCCAGAGCGCGGCGAGCCAGCAGGCGCAGGCGAGGCCGACGTGCACCCACACGAGCTCGGTGGGCAGGTGGGTCTCGTACTGGTCCAGGCCGACGGCCCCCTGGAGCGCGAGCAGCACGCAGAGCACGGTGGCCGAGCGACGCACGAGCGGATCGGCACCACGCCGGCGGGCCAACCACCACACGAGCACGGCGAGCAGGCTGAACGCGAAGGCGATCTCGGCGTGGCGGTGGATCACGAAGTCCATCGTGCCGCGCCCGTCGAAGTCGAGGCGGTTGATGCGTTCCCCGGGGTTGCCTCCGGCGTGGGGACCGGCAGCGGTGGCGGCGGTCCCGGCGAAGATCGTCAGAGCCCCGAGGCCGACGAGCGCGCGGGTGGACCACACGAGCGTGCGGTCGCCGCTGCGGGGCCGCTCCCCTGGCTCGTACCGCGCGCGCCACGCCAGGGCGGCAGCGGCCACGAGGATCAGCATCGAGAGGGAGAAGTGGGCCATGACCCAGCCGTAGTCGAGCTTGCCGCGCACGGTGAGCCCGCCGAGCACTGCCTGGCAGACGACCCCGATGGGCAGCAGGGCGCTGAGCCCTACGAGGTCGCGGCGGTAGGGCCGGCGGCGCAGCGCCCCGAGCCAGGCGAAACCGGCGGCGAGCACGACGGGCACGGAGATGACGCGGTTGGAGAACTCGATCACCGCGTGGGTCTTCAGCGGCGGGTAGAGGTTGCCGTAGCACTTCGGCCAGGTGGGGCAGCCGAGACCGGAGCCGGTGAGCCGCACGGCGGCCCCGGTGAGCACGATCAGTGTGAGGGCGACGAGGGCGACGTATGCCAGGAGGACGTACTGGCGAGGCGTGACGGTGTAACCGTGGGTGCACTCGCGCAGGCGTTCTAGGCGGGAGGCCGGGGCCATGGCTTGAAAGTTTGCCAGCTTGGGAGCGGCGAACCCTCAGTCGTGGTACACGAACGGCAGTTCGTCAGCGACCTCGCGCAGCGCGGGGGCGGCGGCGTCGCGGGCGGAGACGACGGGCTCGATCTCAGCCGGCCAGACGATCCCGACGTCGGGATCGTTCCAGGCGATGCCGCGCTCGACGGCGGGGTCGTAGTAGGCGGTCTGCTTGTAGAGGACGTCGGCGACGTCGGAGAGCACGCAGAAGCCGTGGGCGAAGCCGACCGGCACGTAGAGCACGCGCATACCGTCGTCGTCGAGCTCCACGGCCTCCCACTGGGCGTAGGTGGGGGAGCCGCGGCGCAGGTCGACGACCACGTCGAGGATGCGCCCGCGAGAGCAGCGCACGAGCTTGGCGACGCCGGAGCCGATGTGGAAGTGCATCCCACGCACGACCCCCCGGGTGGAGCGGGAGTGGTTGTCCTGGATGAAGCGCTCCCGCGGGGTGATCCCGGCGGAGGGGTGCCACTCCTCCCGGTAGGTCTCGCAGAAGAAGCCACGCTCGTCGGGGAAGACCCGCGGTTCGAGCACCACCGGCCCCTGCAGGCGGGGAAGGGCGATCGCGTTCACGCGGGGAAACGGTACTCGATCCGGGGGTCCGCCCCACCCGGCGGGGCTCTCACCCCGCGCGCCAGCCGAGCAGGTCGATCGAGGCGCTCAGCGGGTGCGTTTCCGCGCCCGAGGAGGGAGTCAGGGTGACCGCTACGGCCATATCGCGCGCGGCGCGATGAACAAGGCGCTGGGCGAGCGAGTCGAGGTGCACGACGACCTTGCCGGTGTGCAGCGAGGGCACCGAGAAGGCGGCCCGTCCGTCAACCGCGCGACCCCCGTGGAGGTGGAGCGCGAGGGTCCCTGTGCAGGTGAGGGCGAGGTGGCAGTAGAGCGCCACCGTGACCACCCCCTTCCGGTTCACGCCGTCGGCCTGCCGGGGCAGTGTGACGGTCGGAATGTGACCGTGCCAGGAGGGCCCCGCGGACCCCGGGATGGCCACACCCGGGGGGGGCTGGCCCTCGGTCCCCCCGGAGCACAGGGGCACGGCGTCGGGACCGGTGCCGAGCGTCGCCTGCAGCAGCAGCTCCTCGTTGGGGGTGGAGGCGAAGCCGTTGCGTTCGGTGGCGACCGTCGGCGAGAACGTCGCCCCGTTGCCGGTGCCGTCGTTGGCGACGAAGGAGTCCACCGTAGAGCCGGGGACGGTGCCGATGACCTCGTAGGGAACGCCAGAGGGGTAGGCGAGGGGGTCGGTGGGATCCCACCCGCCCTCGTCGTTGAAGTTGACGTAGTCGCCCTGGCTGACACAGAAGTCGGTCGGCTGGTAAGTGCTCACGGTGCTCCCGTCGGCTCCGCCGACGCCGCAGACGGGGATTTCGAAGGCCTGTGTGGTGACGTTCACCTGGGCCCCGCCACCGGCCTGGGGAGTGAGGTCCTGGAAGTGGATCTGGGTGAGCGGCGCCGGCCCGCCAGGGTCGGGCTGGGCGCAGCCCTCGAGGCTGACGCTGAGCACCTGACCGGAGGCCGGAGCGGTGGGCGAGCCGCTTGCGAGGGTGGCGTTCCACAGGGCGGTGTCGGCGGCGTCGTGGTTGACGTGGAAGACGACCGACCGTTCTTCGGAGATGGTGGGGATGCCGTAGCCGGGGTAGGCGAGGCCGGTGGCGGTGTCGAGGGTCGCCGGCACGGAGAGGGAGCTGCCGAACGTCATCGTCGCGGCCCGCGCCCCCTCGGAGGCGCCCAGCAGCAGCGCGAGCGTCAGCGCGAACGCCGCCGCGAGGCAGCCCAGCGCGCGAGGGCCGGTCGAATACCTGGTTTCGAACCCATCCTCCTGACGGATGGATCGTCGTTCCTGGCAAGGACGCAGGGAGCGAAGTGTGCTGAGCACACGAGCGATCGAGGACGCCGCCAGGGGCGGCGAGACGCCGTCAGGGGCGGCAGCGGAAGAGGAGTTGAGCAGTGGCAGCATCGAAGAACCGGCCTCACCATCCCTTTCGGTGAGCGCCTCCTTGCGCTTGAGGTGAGGGTCCACAAATCAGCGTACGTCGAGAAACACCTCGGTTTCGGCGAGTCCCTCCGGCGTGCCGATCTCGTAGAAGCGCTCGTGCGTCTCGAAGCCGCAGAGCAGCCCTTCGCGAGCCAACTGGGCGTAGAGCTCGGAGAGGTCGCACGTGGGAGGCGCAGCGCGGTCGAGCGCCGCCTGTGCGAGGCCGCCGAGGCCGTAGTCGATCCAGCGCATGTCGGGGCGCGGAGCGCGCTTGTCATATGCGACGACGTGCCCGTCGGCGTAGAGCACGTTGGAGGTGTCCCAGTGGTCGTCGTTGCGCAGCACGCACATCAGCGCCGGCAGGCCGCTGTCCTGCCAGGCCCGCGCCGCACCGGCGTAGTCGAGGCGCAGAAAGGTGTCCCCGTAGAGCACGAGAAAGCGCTCGCCGAGCAGCGTCCGCGCGCGGCGGATCGCCCCGAGCGTGCCGTCGAGACCAGGGGCGTCGTAGCTGTAGGCGATCCGCAGCCCAAAGCGCTCGGCGCCGACGCGGCGCTCGATCAGCTCTCCGAGGTAGCCCACGCAGAGCACCACCTCGCGGGCGCCGTGAGCGGCGAGCAGCCGCAGCTGGTGAAAGAGGAACGGCTCACCGGCGACCTCGAGCAGCGGCTTGGGTGTGTCGCGCACGCGCCCACCCAGGCGCGTACCCAAGCCCCCGGCGAGGATGCACACCGAGGGCAGCCCTTCGCTCAACGGAGCGCCACCTCGCGCATCCCCGCGAAGGGCCCATCGGCATAGGCCGCCTCGACCTGCGCCCAGGCGTAGCGCGCGTCCCCCAGGTCGCCACACACCAGGCCCGGATCGCCAGCCACAACGGCCGCGGCGAAGCTCGCCCACTCGCGCTCCCAGGAGTGGTCGGCATCAGGAAAGGCGAGCTCCTCGAGCTCGGGCGGGCCGAGGGCGGGCGACATGCGGTAGATGCGCAGACGCTGCGGGCCGTAGGAGCGCACGAGCCCGTCGACGCGAAGCTTCGCGGTGCGGCAGAAGACCTCCAGCGAGAAGAGGTTGCGCCACTCCGTCCAGCTGACGTGCAGCATCGCCCAGGGCCCAGTGCGCGAGTCGCCACGGCCGAGGAGCAGCGCGGCGTTGTCCTCCACGGGGGTCTCCCAGAAGTGCGTGCGCAGCAGCGCAGAGTGCAGCGGCAAGGGCCCGGCGAGCCAGTGGGTGAGGTCGAGCAGGTGCATGCCCTGGTCGATCAGCTCACCCCCGCCGGAGCACGCGGGGTCGGCGCGCCACTCGCGCTCGTAGCCGGGGCGCCCCCCGTGCCCGTAACGCGCGCGCAGGTGCAGAAGCTCGCCGTGGCGCCCGGAGTGGACCTCCTCGGCGACGCGCGCGAGCCCGGGGTGAAAGCGGTGGTTGAACCCGACCTTGACGAGGCGCCCGCTCTCGCGCTGGGCCGCGAGCAGGCGGTCGATCTGCGCGACGGAGATCCCCGCGGGCTTCTCCACGAGCACGTGCGCGCCGGTGGCGAGCGCCCGCTCGGCGAGCGGCGCGAGACGGTCGTGGACGGTCGCCACGACAATGACGTCGGGGCCGAGCGTGAGCAGCTCATCGAGCGTCGCGCAGGCGCGGCCGCCGTGCCGGGCGGCCAGGGATACAGCCGCCTCGGAGTTGACGTCGTAGCAGCCGAGCAGCTCGTCGTCCGGCGCGAGCGCCGCGGCGCGCTTGGCCCCGATCAGCCCGCAGCCGACGACGGCGACGCGCAAGCCGCTCACGCGCACTCCTCGAGCAGCCGAGCGACTCCGCCGGGGAGGTCGGGCGCGACCAGGTCCGCCCGCGCACCGCCCAAACGCTTGTGGGCGCTGCCCGGGTAGGCGAGCAGCACGGTCCGGCAGCCCGTGGCCAGGCCCGCCCCCACGTCAGTATCGGTATCTCCAATCATCCACGAGGCGCCGAGCTCGAGGCCCAGCGCGTCCGCGGCCTCAAGCAGCATCCTCGGGGCGGGCTTGCGACAGGAGCACGGTCCCGAGAGCGCGGGAACGACACCGTCGGGGTGATGGAAACAGAGGTATGAGGCATCGAGGCGCGCACCCTCGCGCGCGAGCAGGACGAGCACTCGCTCGTGCACCGCGAGCAGCTCCTCCACAGTCGCGCGGCCCTTCGCCGCCGCGGGCTGGTTGGAGACACAGACGAGCAGAAAACCAGCGTCCGCGAGCAGGCGCACGGCCGCCGCAACGCCCGGCAGCAGGCGCACGTCCGCGACCGTCAGCGGGGACTCGAGCGCGCCCGAGTCGGGGTCGGGGACGCCCCCGTTGAGGACCCCATCCCGGTCGAGGAATATGGCCGTCCGGCTGCCCGCCCCCATCGCGCGCGCGACTAACCCGTACAAGAGCGGGCGGCGCTCGGGTGCACTACTCATGCACTGCTCACGAGGCCGCGCGCGCCGCGAGCGACTCCCAGTGGCCGGCCTGCATCGCCAGCGCCGGGTGCGAGACGAGCCCGTGCCAGACCACGGCCTGCAGGGACTCGACCAGCGGCGTGCGCAATGCCGGCGGCGGCTCCAGCAGGATCGCGACGTCCGCGAGCTCTGCGAGCGTCCCGCCGGGCGCACCGACGACGCCGTAGATCGAGGCGCCGACCTCGCGCGCGGCCTCCATCGCGCCGACGAGGTTCGTCGAGACGTTGTGCTCGCGTGAGCCGCCGCCGACCGAGAAGACGAGCAGCGCGTCGCGCGCGCACAGGCGCGAGACGGCGAGCCAGGCGCTGAAGGATGTCTCCCACCCGTCGTCGTTCGTGCGCGCGGTCAGCTCCGAGACGTTGTCCGTCGGCGCGTAGCTCTCCAGGCGGCAGAGCTTGCGGAAGTCGTTGACCGCGTGCGAGGCGTGCCCCGCACCCCCTCCGACGCCGAGGATGAACAGGCGCCCCCCACGCTCGCGCACGCCCGCAAGGCCGAGCGCCATTGCGTCGAGCGCGGCCGGGTCAACGGCCCGCGCAAGGTTCGCCGCGGCGTCGAGGTAGACGACGCTGTGGTCGGTCTCGGGCATCTCGATCAGCCTAACTGTCCGGGAGAGCATCTACAAACGGGCGGACCGGCATGAGGGCACGAGATGTCGAAGCCAGGGGTTGTATGTGGCCGAAACTCGGGAGACATAGAGCCAAAGCCCGGGAGGCCGTGTGGTACCTTCGGGCGCAGGATGGGTCGGCATCGAGCGACACAGGCCCTGCAGCACTCGAGCCGAACCCGGCAAGGCCCAGCGCTGCCTACTGCGGGGAAACGGTGAGCGACATCGACAGCGCGACTCTCGCCGACGGCATCCGTCGCACGGTTATCGAGCAGTCCAAGCGTGCGAACGTGGGACACATCGGCTCGGCGCTGTCGATCGCGGACATCCTCGCCGCGCTGTACGGCGGCGCTCTGAACCTGCCCGGGGATCGGGCCCAGCGAGACCGCCTCGTCCTCTCCAAGGGCCACGCCGCGTTGGCCCTCTACGCGGCGCTCGAATTGACCGAACACATGCCCCCGGGGACAACCGGCACGTACTGTGCCGACGGCACGCTGCTGGGGGTGCACCCCGAGCGTGACCTCGACGGGGTCAACTTCTGCACGGGCTCACTGGGCCACGGACTGCCGATCGCGGTGGGGGCGGCGCTGGCGGCGCGGTTGGAGACATCGCCACGGCGAACGTTCGTCGTGATGAGCGACGCGGAGCTCAACGAGGGGTCCGTGTGGGAGGCGGTGATGTTCGCCGCGCATCACGGCCTCGCCAACCTGGTCGTGGTGCTCGACCTCAACGGGCAGCAGGCGATGGGTTACACCAGGGAGGTGCTCGATCTGAGCGCACCGGCACAGCGCTGGAGCGCGTTCGGCTGGGACGTGCACGAGCTCGACGGGCACGACACGACGGCCATGCAGGCGACGATCCGGGAGTTGGACTGCACCGCGGGAGCGCCGCACGTGCTCATCGCCCACACGACGTTCGGCAAGGGCGTCAGCTTCATGCAGAGCACGATCGACTGGCATTATCTGCCGATGACCGACGAGCAGTACAGCCAGGCGCTGAGCGAGCTGGAGGCAGCGGCCGCATGAGAGACGACTTCGTCGCCGAGCTCGCCGAGTTGGCGGCGCAGGACGAGCGCGTCGTGCTGCTCACGGGCGACCTCGGCTACATGGTGCTCGACGTCTTCTCGAGCCGCTTCCCTGAGCGCTTCTTCAACGTCGGCGTGGCGGAGCAGAACATGGTCGGGATCGCGACCGGCCTCGCCGAGGCGGGGTACGTGCCGTTCGTGTACTCGATCGCGACGTTCGCGACGATGCGCCCCTACGAGTTCGTGCGCAACGGCCCGGTGCTCCACAACCTGCCGGTCCGCGTCGTCGGCGTCGGCGGCGGGTTCGACTACGGCCACAACGGGATCACGCACTTCGCGCTGGAGGACTACGCGCTGATGCGGGTCCAGCCGGGCATGACGGTGCTCGCCCCGGCCGACAGCGCCCAGGCGCGCGCCGCGGTGCAGGCCACGCGCGAGCTGCCGGGGCCGGTGTACCTGCGGATCGCCAAGCAGGGCGCGCCGGTGCCCGGCCTGAACGGTCGCTTCGCGACCGGCCGAGCGCAGCTGATCGGCGAGGGCCAGGACGTGGCGTTGATCGCGATCGGCTCGATCGCCCGCGAGGCCCAGCAGGCGGCCGAGATGCTCGCCGAAGAGGGCATCGACGCGACCGTGGCGGTCGTCTCGACGTTCAACCCCTCGCCGGTCGAGGATCTCGCTGAGCTGCTGGGCGGCGTGTCGCTGGCGATCTCCGTCGAGACGCACTACCTCAACGGCGGGCTCGGCTCGCTGGTCGCGGAGACGATCGCCGAGCAGGGACTGAGCTGCCGCCTGATCCGCGCCGGCGTGCAGAGCACACCCAGCGGACTCGCGGGCAGCCAGCGGTTCCTCGAGGATCGCCACGGCCTCTCTGCGCAAAGGCTCGCGGCCACGGCGCAAGCGGCGCTCGACACCGCGACGGCGTGAAGCTGAGCGCCGTCATCGCCTGCTACCGCGACGCCCCCGCGGTGCCGATCATGCACGAGCGCCTGAGCAGGATGTTCGCCGAGATCGGCGCCGACTACGAGATCATCTTCGTCAACGACGGCAGCCCCGACAACGCACGCGAGGTGCTCGCCGAGCTCGCCGGCCGCGACCCCAAGGTGGTGGTCGTCAACCACACGCGGGCGTTCGGGTCGCAGAGCGCGTTCACCAGCGGCATGCAAATCGCGACCGGAGACGCAGTCGTGCTGCTCGACGGAGATCTGCAGGACCCACCCGAGATCATCCCCAAGTTCGTCGAGCAGTGGCAGGCGGGGTTCGACATCATCTACGGCGTGCGCGTCGAGCGCGAGGCGACGGCGTTCATGCGCCGCGCGTACAAGCTCTTCTACCGGCTGTTCCGCCGGCTCTCCTACATCAACATCCCACTCGACGCGGGCGACTTCGGGCTGCTCGACCGCCGCGTCGTGGACGCGTTGAACGGGCTGCCCGAGTCCCACCGCTTCATCAGGGGTCTGCGCGCGTGGGTCGGCTACCGCCAGGTCGGGGTGCCCTACGTGCGGCCGGAGCGCATGTTCGGCAGAACGACCAACTCCCTGGTCAAGAACGTCGGCTGGGCGCGCCGCGCGATCGTCTCGTTCTCCTACGTCCCGCTCGACCTGATCGCGTGGCTCGCGCTGGTCACGGTCGGCGTCTCGTTCGTCGCGCTGGTAGCGCAGCTGGTACTGCACTTCACCGACCCGAACCTCGCCCCGAAGGGCTTCACCACGCTGATCGTCGGGATGCTGTTCATCGGCGGCATCCAGCTGCTGTGCCTGGCAATCATCGGCTCCTACGTGGCGCACATCTACGAGGAGAGCAAGCACCGCCCGCCGTACCTGGTCGAGAGCGTCCTCAACGCCCCCACCAAGGCGCCCACCGAGGCCCTCCCGGAGAATGGGGCCGCCACCGTCGAGGCGGGGCCGCTGGAGTCACCCGAGCAGCTCCCGCGAAGCTCGCGGATCACCGAGCGGGTCCCGCAGCCGTGAGCGGCAGCGTCTCCACCTCCCCGCGCCGGACCGACGTCGGCGACCAGCGCGACGAGCACTGGCAACCACTGCCCTTCACCCGACTCGACGGCCCCGCCAGTCAAGTCGTGGCGAGCGCTCGTCGCTTCTTCGACTTACAGGCCAGCACGATCTGGAACGATCTCGCCGGCGAGCTGAAGACCGTTCGCGGCACGCTGCTGGACGTCGGCTGCGGCGCGCAGCCGTACCGCACGCTCGTACCCGCCGGGGTGAAGTACATCGGCATCGACACGGTCAACGCAAAGGAGCGATTTTGCTACGACATGGCCGACACGGAGTACTTCACAGGCGACAGGTGGCCGGTGGAGGACGTCGTTGCCGACACGGTGCTGTGCACGGAGACGTTGGAGCACGTGCTCGATCCACCGGGCTTCCTCGCGGAAGCGAAGCGCTCGCTGCGGCCGGGTGGCCAGCTGATCCTGACGGTGCCGTTCGCGGCACGGTGGCACTACGTCCCGTTCGACTACTGGCGGTTCACCCCCTCCGGAATCAAGCACCTGTTGAGTGAGAGTGGGTTCACGGACATTGAGGTGTACCGACGTGGCAACGCTCTGACCGTCGCCTGCTACAAGGTGATCGTGCTAATCCTGCCGCTGCTGATGCCCCGCAGGGAGGGACCACTGCGGAGGTTGGCCTCGCGTGTCGGCGGCCTGGCGTTATCACCCCTGCTTGCAGCAAGCGTCGTCGTGGGCAGAGTGTCCCTGCTGCGAGACGGTGGCGAGGACTGCCTGGGCTACACCGTGCTCGCCAGACGGCCAGCCTGAGCGGGGCCGGGGCCGCGGGCCAGCGCACCATGGCCCGCCTGCGATCCGAGCTGCCGGGGACCTTAGCCGCGGCGGCGCTTGCGAGCGCCATCGCGGTCGTCTTGCTGCAGCTGTGGCGAGTCAACTTCAGCGTGCCGCTCTACTCGAGCCCCGGTGGCGATGGGCTCTACGGCCTCGCCGTGATCAAGGGCATCCTCGAACACGGCTGGTATCTGACCAATTCGAGCCTCGGCGCGCCGGCCGGCCAACGCCTCTACGACTATCCGGTGTTCAGCGGCGACAGCCTCTACCTGCTGATCGTCAAGGTCATCGGGATCCCGTTCAGCAATCCAGCCGTGGTCGACAATCTCTTCTTTCTGCTCTGCTTTCCGGTGATTGCGGTGAGCGCCTACACAGGGCTGCGGGTGGTGAGGATCTCAGTCGGCCCCGCGGTGGTCTGCGCCGTCCTTTTCACCCTGCTGCCCTACCACTTCTTCGACGGCGAGAGTCACATCTTCCAGGGCTCCTACTTCACCGTCCCACTCGCGTGCCTGCTCGTCATCGCCGTGCTCTGCGGCAGGGCCCTCTTCACTCGCAACACGCAGAGGAACGGTGTGCGGAGGTATCTGACGTGGCGCTCCGGCGCGACCGTGCTGGCCTGCGTCGTCGTGGGCTGCTCGGACAACTACTACGCCGCCTTCACCGCGGCCCTAGTGCTCCTGGCGGGAGCGGTGACGGTCCTCGCCAACCGCAGGCTCCGCGGACTGGTGAGTGGGGCGGTCCTCGCCGCGCTCGTGCTCGCCACGGTGACGCTCAACGGGCTGCCCACGCTGATCTACACCTCCCAGCACGGCGGGGATCCGGCCGTCACACAGCGCAAGCCGAAGGAAAGCGACATGTTCGCGCTGTCACTCGCCGACCTGGTGCTGCCGATCGCAGGGAACCGCATCGCGCCGCTGTCGCAACTCGCCAAGGAGTACCGGGCGACGGCCACCGCGCCGATCGGCGAGGGACACAGCGCCAACCTCGGGCTGATCGGCACGCTCGGCCTCGTGGGGCTGGCGGGCGCGTTCGCGGTGCGCGGCCTGCGCGCCGACCGCCTGCGGGTCGCCGATCCACGCTGGGCGTACGCCGCGCTCGGCGCCAGCCTCGCCTTCCTGATCGGGACGGTCGGCGGGTTGGGAACGATCTTCGCCTACGTCGTGAGCCCCCAGTTGCGCGCCTGGAACCGCATCTCGGTGTTCATCGCGTTCTTCGCCCTGATGGGAGTCGGGCTGGGGCTCGATGCGCTGCGGCGGCGCATCGGCAGCGGCTCGCCCCGCCGGCGCTGGGGCTTCGCCGCCTGCCTAGCGGTCGTACTGGCCGTCGGCGTGCTCGACCAGACGGGCTCGTCGGTGGCGCCGCCGTACAGGGCGCAGGACGCCGAATACGCCACCGACGCCCGCTTCGTCCACGCGATCCAGCGTCAGCTGCCGGCCGGCGCCGACGTGTTCCAACTGCCGTACGTGCCGTTCCCGGAAAACCCGCCCGTGCACCGGATGGAAGATTACGCGGAGCTGATCGGGTACGTGCACTCGAGCCGTCTGCGGTGGAGCTATGGCCAGCTCAAGGGCCTGCCCTCCGAGTGGGAGTCGGCGGTCGTCAAGCAACCGCTCGCGCGGATGCTCGCCGAGGTCTCGGCGGCGGGCTTCAGAGGCGTGTACGTCGATACGTTCGGCTACGCCCACCGCGGGGCGGCGCTGATCCCCGCGCTGACGCGCGCGCTCGGCGTCAGGCCACTCGTGAGCGCCGACGGACGCCTGTACTTCTTCAACATGACGCTCTATAACCAGCGCCTGCGCCGGCGCTGTTCAGGTACACAGCTCGGCCAGCTCGCAACGCTGGCACTGCACCCGCCGCGGTCGCGCCCGTCGTCGCTTAACACACCTCTCCTGACGCGGGTATCCTCAGCCGCAATGGCTGTATGCAAGGTCAACGAGCGGGCTCCGCGGGCGTGAGCGAGGTGCTCGACACGGCGCTGCCGCAGATGCGCACCACCCGTTGCGCGATCTGCGAGCGCGAGGGCGGGGCTGCGGAGCGCTGGCGGGCGACGTTTGACCCCGAGGCGTTCAACGCCCGCGTCTTCTCGGCGCGGCGCCTGCCCGACCGGGTGCACTACCGGATGGTCACCTGTAACACCTGCGGCCTGGTGCGCTCGGACCCGGTTGCGGATGAGGCGCTGCTCGCCGAGCTCTACGCGTCCAGCAGCTTCGACTACGGCGAGGAGGTCGCCTCGATCCAGGCGACCTACGGCCGGGCGCTCGGCTGGTTGGAGACACGCTCGCCGCGGCGCGAGGCGCTGCTGGAGATCGGCTGCGGCAACGGCTTCTTCCTACAGCAGGCGCGCCGGCAGGGCTGGGGGGAGGTGCGCGGTGTGGAGCCGAGCGCCGACGCCGTCGCGAAGGCCCCGCCCGAGCTCGACGGCGCGATCGTGCAGGACGTGATGCGCCCCGGGGTGTTCGCCCCGGAGAGCTTCGACGCCGTGTGCCTGTTCCAGGTGCTCGACCACATCTCAGGCCCCGTCGAGCTGCTCGAAGAGTGCCTCGCGGTACTGCGGCCCGGCGGGCACGTGCTCGCCCTCAACCACAACGTCCGCGCTTGGTCCGCGCGGCTGCTCGGCGAGCGCAGCCCGATCGTCGACATCGAGCACACCTACCTGTACTCGCCGGAGACGATGCGCCGCCTGTTCACGAAGGCGGGCTTCGTCGACCCGCAGGTGCGCAGCGTGCGCAACACCTACAGCGTGGCGTACCTCACGCAGCTCCTACCCCTGCCGGCCGGCCTGAAGTCCCGGCTGCTACCCGCACTGCGCGCGGGCCCGGCGGGCCGCCTGCGCGTGACCGTGCCGCTCGGCAACCTGTGCCTGATCGCGCGCAAGCCGGGTTGACCGGCGCGGTGCGGGCGCCCGCCATCGACCCTATGGGCTTCCTCGACGCACACAGGGTGCAGCCGCGGTGAGAGCGCTCGTCACCGGCGCCGCGGGCTTCCTCGGCGCAAACCTCGTGCGCCACCTGGCCGCTGCCGGGCACGAACCGATCGCCCTCACGCGCTCGCGCGAGGGCGCGTGGCGACTGGAGGACCTCCCGCCCGAGGTGCGCGTGCTCGAGCTCGACCTCCGCGACACCGACGCGATCGAACGGGCCGTCGAGGAGACCAAGCCACAGTGGGTCTTCCACCTCGCCGCCCACGGCGCGTACTCGTGGCAGACCGACCTCGAGGCGATGGTCGCCGTGAACGTCGCCGCCACCGCGACGCTGCTCGCGGCCGCGCGCGCCGCCGGCGTGGAGGCGTTCGTCAACGCCGGCTCGTCCTCGGAGTACGGCCTCAAGAGCCACCCTCCGCGCGAGGACGAGTGGCTCGCACCGAACAGCCACTACGCCGTCACCAAGGCCGCCGGCACCCACCTCACCGCGCTCGCCGCGGCGCAGGGCCTGCCGGCGGTGACGCTGCGCCTGTACTCGGTCTACGGCCCCTGGGAGGACCCGGGCCGCCTGATCCCGGCGCTGGTGCGCGAGGCGACTCGCGGGCAGCTGCCGCCGCTGGTCGGCCCGCAGACGGCCCGCGACTTCGTGTACGTGGAGGATTGCTGCGCGGCGCTGCTACGAGCGGCAGAGCGCGGTGCGCCCGGCGGCCCCGGTGCAACGCTGAACATCGGCTCCGGCACCCAGACACGCCTCGACGAGCTCGTCGAGGTTGCCCGCCGCACCTTGGGTGTCACAGCAGCCCCGCAGTGGGGCACGATGGGCCAGCGCAAGTGGGACACGAACGTGTGGGTCTCCGATCCGCGCGCCGCAGGCGAGCTGCTCGACTGGAGGGCGAGCACCCCCCCCGACGACGGCCTCGCCCACACAGCCGAGTGGCTACGGGCGAGGCCGCAGCTGTGGGAGCGCTACGGCGTGCGAGAGGGAGATGTACGTACCGAAGCTGTACCATGATGGGATGGGATTGGCCGATCCAGCACGCCAAGGACGCCTCAACATGCGCGTCAGCGCGAATCAGGAACGCGTGCTCAGGGCCGCCGCCGACCTGAATGGCGAGACGCTCACCGGGTTCGTACTCTCAGTCGCAACCGAGCGCGCCCAGGAGGTGCTCGAACGAGCCCACCGCATCGACCTCGCCAGCGAGGCGTTCAAGCGCTTCCTCGCAGCGCTGGACGCACCAACCGAGCCGATGCCCACGCTGCGCCGCTACGCCCGCAAGCGCAGCCCGATCCCACACTCTTGAGCACCGGCGCCCTCGGTCCCGTCGAACCGCTTGGGGACCGGCACCACTTCGAAGAGTTCGATTGCGGCGTCGAAGCTCTCGATCGATGGCTGCAACGCTCCGCGCGGGTCGCAGCGGCGAGCGGCACCGCCGCCATATATGTGCTGTCCCGCGGCAAGCACGTTGTCGGTTACTACGTCCTGGCGATGAGCGCCGTCTGGCATGAGCAGGCGCCTTCCCGACTACGACGGGGCATGCCCGATCCGGTGCCCGTGGTTTTGCTCGCCCGCCTCGCGCTGGACCGCCGCGAGCACGGCCGGTCGCTCGGTGGCCATCTGCTCGTGGACGCCCTACGAAGGTGCGTACGAGGTGGCAGCGAGTTCGGCGCTCGGGCGGTCGTCGTTGACGCCATCTCACCCGAGGCCGCGGCCTTCTACCGCCACTTCGGCTTTCACGACCTCGACGGCCACCGACTCTGGCGCAGACTCACCGACGTCGCGCACTCGCTGGAAATTTGACCTCGGCACTGGACCACCGACTTGCGTACTTTCTACGCCTCACGATCCTCGTCCCCATACCCAGTGGCCTCCCGATGGATGAACCGGGCTCGATATATGCTTCCGGCCCCCGGCCCGATCGCCAGATGAGTACAATCGTCTACGCGAAGGTCCGCGACCAACTATATCGTCACCGCGAACAGGACCAAAGATGCAACGCGCACGGATCCTCTATGCGATGGCGGAGATCGTCGTCGAGAACGGGTATGCGCGCACCAAGTTGAAGCTGGTGACCTCGCGGGCGGGAGTTTCCACCCGCGCTTTCTATGAACACTTCGGGAACCTGGAGGACTGCTTCACGACTCTGCTGGACCTGGGGACCGAGCGCGCCAAAGAGCTGATCGCGGAAGCGTTCGAGCGAGAGGACCACTGGCAGGACAGGGCGCGGGCCGCGTTGGCGTCGCTGCTCGTGCTCTTCGACTCCGAGCCATTGCTGGCGCGGATCTGGTTTGTCGATGCCCTGGCGGCCAGCTCCTGGGCGCTCGAACGGCGCGCGCACAACATCGCATTGCTCAGGTCGATGATTGTCGAGCGTCTCTGGCCGACACCGCGCGATAAGCAACCCGAGCCGCTGATCGTCGCCGGCATCATGGCATCCATCCTCGGGCTCATCCACACCCACCTGCTCACCAAGCAGCCCACGCCATTGATCGACCTGCTCGGCCCACTCATGGGCCTCGTCACCGCACCCTCCCTGGATACGCAAGGCTTCACGCGGGAAATCGAGAAGGGAGCGCAACTCGCACGCGAGATCGCAGCCGGCGACCCCCGCTGGGCACCACCGGCACGAGCGGCCCTTCTGGACCCGGGGCCCCGCCCGATACATCCCCCGATACCCCACGCTCCCAAAGCCCCCCGCGCACGTGAATGCCTGCTCTTCCTCGCCGAGCATCCAGACTCCAGCAACCGCGAGATCGCCACGGGTATCGGCATCCCCCACAAGTCGCAGATCTCGAGGCTAATGGCCCACCTCGCCCGCGAGAACCTCGCGACCAAGCGCTCGGATGGCATCGGCAAGCGCTACGCATGGCAACTCACGCCACGCGGCGAAGAGATCGCACGGGTACTCTCAGAGCAACGAGATTCACTCCCAGCGGGCTGGCCACTTGGAGGCCATCAGTCGGTACGGGGGACGTCGTTACGGCCCTCGGGCCGCTCCTGAATGAGGTTATTTTCCTCGGTGGCGCCAGCATCCACCTATGCGTGAAGTTCAGCAGTTGACGGCTGTGTTGAGCGCTCTGCAGAGCGCGATGAGCTTGGCCGGCCCGAGAGAGGTGATCCTCTCAGCGATCAGCGTCTTGGGAACGGTGATTACATTGTCCAAGCTCAATGCGCACGGGTAGGGCATCCCTTCGTCGACGTCAAGGTTGACCTGTGTGGGGATGTTGCGCCGCGTCCGTGTGGCGGGCGCTATGAGGACTGAATTGAGGACCGGGATAGCGGCAGAGCGTGTCAGGATGCAGCCGGGTCGGCGATCTTCGTCGGGCAGCTCGTACCACCAGACCTCGCCGCGGATCACCGAGCGCGATCCCAGGGTTCTTCTCGTATGGACTGCCGTGCCACCCAACTGGCGCCGAGATCCTCCTGGGGTATCCGGGTGTATGACTCGATGATCGCGGCATCGATCTCGCGTCGCTGCTGGTCAGAGGCGTGCTCGCGGTCAACGGCCCGCAACGCGACCTCGGCGTCTTGCTCGCTCCAGCGTGGCGCTTCCTGCAGCAGCAGCTCTTTGGCGGTCACACCCACGATTTTAGCGCCCATCGCCGCGATCATCGTGGACGCCAGATCCGCCCACCACCTTTGGATCGAGACGCTCATGCTGCTCCCCCTCGCCCTGGCCCTCGGCTTTGCCCGACCCGCCACCAGGCGCTGCGCCGCGGAGCCTCCCCGCCCCACGTCGGCGCGTAGCGCGGCGGCGTGGCGCCTTCACCAGCTCTCTGGAAGGTCGAGTGGCTCCTCGAGACCAAAGGCTCAACGCGCACTGCTTATCCCAGCTGACCGTACGAGTCCTTACGAGTTCTTACAGGCTTCTCGTAAGGGACCGTAAGAAATAGTAAGCTCAGGCGCGTGGCACGCAACCCGTACCAGCCGGGCGTCGGCACGACCCCGCCGTACCTGGCCGACCGTGAGGAGCAGCTGCAGCGCTTTAGCGGCTACCTGCGCGACTTCCCCGAGAAGCGTCGCAACGTCCGTCTCAGCGGCCTGCGCGGCGTAGGCAAGACCGTACTGCTGAAGGAGTACCGAGCGGCGGCACGCGAGCGAGATTGGGTCGTCGTCCGCCGCGACCTGGCCGCTCGGCTCTGTCAAGAGGAGGACTTCGCGATCGCGATCGCCGAGGACCTCGACACCGCGATCAGGGCTTTCTCCACAACAGCCAAGCTGAAGGCAATGCTTGCCAGCGCTCGCGCGGCGATCGGCGAGATCGCTGTCGGGCTGCCGGGCGGGGCGAGCGTGAGCGTGAGCGCGGGTAGCCCGAGGAGCTCCTCGATCCTCGAGGATCGTCTCGCCAAGGCACTGATCCACGTGGGGCGGCTGGCGGCCAAGGCCGGGCGTGGGGTGGTGTTCCTCTACGACGAGGCACATACGCTGCACGACCAGCCGCGCCGCCGGCAATACCCGCTCAGCGCATTGCTCGGCGCGTTCGTGCAAGCCCAGGACGAGGATGAACCCCAACTCCCAGTGATGCTGGTCGTCTCAGGCCTGCCACCGCTCGTCCAGAACCTGCAGGCGGCACGCAGCCACACCGAGCGGCTCTTCCGCGTCGAGGAGCTCCGCAACCTAGCCCTCACACCCGCACATCGCGGCGAGCCCAGTCCGGCGGCACTAGCGTTGATCAAGCCGGCCGCAGACACCGGGATCCGCTTCGAGCGCACCGTCGCCGAGCAGGTCGCCGCCGATCTCGATGGCTACCCCTACTTCATACAGAAGTATGGCGAGGCTCTCTGGGACGCAGCCGACGCCGCCAACCTCAACTCAGTCAATGCCAAGCTCTATGCCAACACACGCGCGCGCGTCCAAGAAGCGCTCGATGCCGAGTTCTTCGAGAACCGCTACCTGGACGCTCCGCGCGCGGACCAACTCACGCTCCGCGTCGCCGCCGCGCTCAGCGACGAGCGGTTCGAGATCGCAACGCTCGCTGCCCAGTTCAAGAGCCGTAACGCCAACGCCACCCAACAGAGCGCAAACCGCCTGCTCAAGAGCAACCACATCTACCGCGTCAGTCAGGGCGTCTACGCCTACACCGCCCCTCTCTTCGGCGACTTCGTACGCCGCAAATACCCACGTCAACCGCTCGATCGCTGACCCGCGTCAAAGCAAAACTATGTTGCACGTTGCGCAACACGATACAATCGTGGGGTGCTTGGCCCCACAGACCTCTACATCCTTGCCGGCGCCCTCTCCAGCGAGGAAAGCGAGTGGACCCTCCGAGAGCTTGCCTCGATGCTGCATATCGACCACACGCTCGTGCACCGCGCACTCAAACGTGCCGAGAGTGCGGGCCTCTACAGGGCGAGCACAAGGCAGGTCAACCTGGCGAACTTCGAGGAGTTGACAATCCACGCGGTGCGCTTCATCGCACCAGCGCGACTCGGCGAGCTCACGCGCGGCGTGCCGGCGGCGTGGGCCACGGAGCCCATCTCGACGATCATTCACCAGCCCGAGAGCGAGCCCCCGCCAGTCTGGCCCGACCCCCTGGGCGCGGTACGCGGCCAGGCCCTCCAGCCACTGCACCCGGCCGCTGCCCTCGCGAGCCGCGACGCACCGCAGCTCGCGAGGCTCCTATCGATCATCGACTCGCTGCGCGCCGGCGATCTCTGTGTCCGCGAGGCAGCCGCAACAGCGCTACGCGACACACTCCGCCAGCCCGCGCCACCCCATCGGACAGCCGCGTGAGCACCGAGCAACTCGAGACAGCCGCCACAGCCCTCGGGCCGCTCCTGAATGGGTTGTTTTCCTCGGTGGCGCCAGCATCCACCTATGGTTAAGCGACCCTGCCGCGCCCGCGACACGCACCACCGACGACGTTGACGTCATCAGCGACATCACAAGCCTCACCGCGGCTCCATCCCAGCAGTGCCGAACGTGAGCCGCCTTCGCAACGTTCCATAGAGGCACAAGGACCAATTCGCGCCAGGTTTCGAGCCGCTAGGCCCGGAAACACGGCCGATCCGGGTCACGGCCGAGAGTTCCATCGCCGTCGCTGCATAGCGTTCTCGACATGCTTACAAAAGCGATCACGCCGCGGCTCGCGAACAGCCTGCGTTCGCTGGCCGAGAGTCAGCTGCAGACACAGGTTGCCCGCTCCGGCACGTTCGACCTCGGCGCGCTCGGCGTCGTGAGCGTCTGCGCGGCCATCGCCGCGATCATCGTGAACGCCAGATCCGCCCACCACCTTTGGATCGAGACGCTCATGCTGCTCCTCCTCGCCCTGGCCCTCGGCCTTGCCGTGCGCGTCCTGCTTCTCCCGGGGGCAGCGCAGATCGGCCCACCCGTGGCGGGCCTGCTCGACGCCCGCACCACCAGCGACGATGAGACTATCGAAGGGTGGCTGCTCGAAGACCTCGCCTCGGAATCGCTCTCCAACGAGCGAGTCCTCGCGCGCAAGGAACCGCTGCTGGTTGGAGCGGTGACTCTGCTCGTGCTCGCAATCGCTCTCGAGCTGATATGAGTACAATGAGCAGCATGGAGCAACCCAACGCCAGCCAGCCGGCACCCACAGACCCACGTCCCACGCAGACCAACACCGATACCGATGAGCGGAGCGAGCTCCACTTTGGATCGCTCATGTTGCCCGAACTGTTTTCGGTCCCGTCCTTCATCGCCTGGCTGCGCAAACCGTTCCAGCGCGGCGCCAAGACCTGACGCATTCAGGCAGCGCCTCGCAGCTCGCTCGCAACGCCGATCAGATGGCGCTTGGCGGGCGGGCCTGATCGCCTCCGCCGTCCCGAGCTGGAGATCTAGGGACCCGCAGCGCCGATGGGCGACCCGATCCGCGGGTCGAGGTGCCATTTTCGTTTCGGAGCAACGAGACTCGACGACGACGGGTTAGCCAAAGCGCAGCAAGAGACGGGTGCCTGAAGTAGGGGATCGTCCGGGTGGGTTGGCGGCTGCCACCGGGCGATGTGCGCGCGGAGCCTCCGTGCCCCGCGTCGGCGCGTAGCACGCCGGTGTGGCGCGCCGCGGCTCGCCAATAGCCTGCGTTCGCTGGCCGAGAGTCAGCTGCAAACACAGGTGGCCCGCTCCGGCACGTTCGACCTCGGCGCGCTCGGCGTCGTGAGCGTCTGCACGGCCATCGCCGCGATCGTCCTGGACGTCAGATCCGCCCGCCACCTTTGGATCGCGGCCTTGCTGCTCCTCCTCGTCCTGGCCCTCGGCCTTGCCGTTCGCCCCCTGCTTCCCCTGAAGTTGTTTATCGAGCAGCAGACAACTTTCTGCTATCAACCCTTGATCTTTATCACGTCGGTCGGATAGAAGTCTCCTGCGGCGCTATCGCCAGTCAAAAGACCAGCACTGGGACCGCCTTTGGAAAGTCGCATCCCGGCGCAGACCAATACGAAGGGGAGGCAGGGATGTCAGGTCAGGGGCTTGCAGCATCGACAATGAATCGGCGCGAGCCGAATGGCCGGCACCAAATGGCTCATCCGGTGCGCCAGATGGTGTCGGCGGCGACGCTGTTGATCGCGTTGCTTGTCGCCTGCTTGGTACTTGGCGCCAGCGGTCTTTCGGGTACTGCCCAGGCCGCGAGCACCTCTGCTCCGGAATGCATCGCGGGGACCGGTGCGCCTCTACCCCCTGCCCTGGAGGCTGCTGGCGCCACTGAATGTCACGGCTACACCACCACCCCGACTCCCACGAGCGCGTCTACCCCACTCGCCCTCGAACCTGGTGCCCGCCCGGTTATGCAGGCCCTGCCCAGTGCGTCGGCAGGTCTCTCAGCCGGGCTGGCTCCGCTTGTGCAAACACCAGGTTCACGGGAAAGCTTTTATTGGTACAGCTTGTTCGAAACGAAAACAGAACCCAAAGAGAACTGTTGGCAGACGGGAGTGCTGGGGGCAAGTTCCTATGCTTGCGACTCCGTTGGCGCCTCCTACCTTCCCAACGGACCGCACATGCACGAAGTCAGCGAACAGGGCGTCGGTGAAGACTTCCAGATATCTCCAAGTGGCGACTACTGCAACTACTACAGGCTCGGCGAAGGCCTCGACACCACGAACGCAAACAAACAGAGCGGAGACACGGGATACGAACCGCCCAGCCCACTGAGCTCCTACCAGGAGGGCGATAAATATAGCTCCCCCAACGTCTGCCAAGCGTACGAAACCTTCTGGGGCCAGGTGCTTCAAGGCTCGGGGAACAGCAAATGCGAAACCCGACCGCCGTGTGGCATGCAGCACTACGTCTCGCTTCACGAACAGGGCGGCAACGATCGGCCGTGGGGCAGCTCGTTCGGCGAACCATCGCTCGTCATCTCCGACGATGTCCTTCCGTACTCCCTTGGAACACACGGAGGCGCTTGGGGCTATCTCTGCCCCCTGTTTGAAGACCAAACGACAGGGGACATCTTGGAGTCCTGCCTCGAGGAGTGGCGCGTAGGGTCCGGCTTTCCCAGCACCAACGAACACTTTGACGTCGTATCGGCGTGCGCTTCCGCTGGGAGCCCCGCACACAACCTCGACCAGACGATCACGCAATTCGCGTCGGGCACCTCTTTTGCGGAAAATACTGGATCATCGACAACCTTGGTTTTTGAACCGAGCAAAGAATCGAAAAAGGAATGGCGTGATTTCAGCGCGCGCATCACAAAGACCGACCTGGAAAACGCGATCACCGCCGACAGGCGCAACCACCCCTTCAGCAAAAAAGAACTGGAAGAAGCTGAGAAAGGTGAAAGATCGTGGTCTGAACAAGGCTGCGGACGAAGCCTATCTACCAACCCCGCAAACTACGCGCTCATTGGCATCGAGCAAGGAGTAGAGGGCGGAGGCCTCAGCGAGATCGGTGCCAGTGACTCGAACCTCCAGCTCTGGACCGAATACACGCCCATACCACCCGAAGCTACTACGAATGCTGCGTCTGGGGTGCAGCCGACGCAGGCGACATTGAACGGGACCGTGAACCCCAAGGGCACAGACACCCACTACTACTTCAAGTACGGTAAAACCACAGAATACGGCTCGTCAACGCCTTCGACCGATGCCGGCTCGGGTATGAGTTCGGTGCCCGCAAGCGCCGTTGTGACAAGCTTGGAACCAGACACGCTCTACCACTACCGTCTGGTAGCGACCGGCGGAGGAGGCACAGTCGAAGGGGAAGACCATACATTTATGACTCCAGGCCCACCGACGGTGACCGCCGAACCAGCGACAGGCGTTACTGAGACGGAAGCCGCGCTGCACGGAAGTATCAACCCTCACGAAGCAGAAACGCACTACTATTTCCAGTATGGCACGACCACCTCCTATGGCTCGTCTACCCATGAAGAAAACGCTGGGTCTGGCAAAGAATCAGTTTTGGGGAGCACCACCATCACGGGCCTTGAACCAGGGGTGCTTTATCATTACCGATTGGTTGCCAGCAACGTGTGGGGAACAAGCTACGGGTCAGACGAGGGGTTCGCGACACCTAACGAAGTTAGCTCTCGCTGGGTGGTGCGGGATCCGGTTTCCGGCGATCAGTGGGTGTACTTTGTAAATGGTAGAGGAACCATTTCATACTGGGAATCCACCCCCTCAGGAACGACCTATCGAATGCTGGGCGGTAAGGCAATCGCATCCGGAACGCTCCCCACTGTTATCCGCAACGTTAACACAGGCGATCAGTGGGTTTTCTATCAGGGCACCGACGGTGCCATCTGGTATTGGTTGTGGACTCCAAACAATGGCTGGGTAAACAAGAGTCTTGGTGGTCATGCCGCAGCCAAAACTAACCCAACGGCAGAGTACAAGTCAAATGGTCAAACTCTAGTCTATTACGTCAGCAGCAGTAATAACCGTGTCTGGTACTTCCTCAACTCCTCAGAAGAAAAATGGTCAAATGGCGAACTCGAAAGTGGAGAAGTGGCGGCTAACACTAGCCCCACAGTAGAGTATAAGCCAAATGGCGAAAGTCTCGTCTACTACGTTAACCGCAGTGACAGCAGTATCTGGTACTTGCAAAACACCCCTGCGGGGGCGTGGGAAAAACACAAAATAGGAGGGGATGCCGCGGCTAATAGTAGCCCTGTCGCCGAGTACAAGCCTGATGGGCAAAGTCTCGTCTTTTTCGTCAACAACAGTGACAAAAGTATCTGGTACTTCCTCAACTATTCTGAAGAAAAATGGTCCGGGGGCACCCTCGGTAGTGAAGCCCATGCTGCGGCTAACACTAGCCCGACCGTTGACTACAAGCCACACGGCGAAACTCTCGTCTCCTATGTTAACAGCGAAAACACGCTCTCATATTGGCTCAATACAACTCAGGGAGCCTGGCACAACGGGAGCCTTGGGGGTCACGTCGCAACAAACACAAGCCCCGTTGCGCTGGCTGAAGCGAGCACCAGCAATGGGGAACAATGGGTGTACTATGTGAATAGTAGCGACACCACCGTACTGTACTTGCACAATATCGGAGAAAGCTGGTACGAAACTAGCTTCGGTGGTCGCGTCGCTGCTAACACTACCCCATCGGTGGAGTACACACCAAACGGTCAAAGCCTCGTCTACTATGTCAACAGTAGCGATAACAGCATCCGATACTGGCTCAATGCAGGAGAAGAGTGGTATAGTGGCCCTCTCGGTGGTGAAGTCGCGGCTAACTCCAGCCCCGTCGCCGAGTACAAGGCTGATGGGCAAAGTCTTGTCTACTACGTCAACCGCAAAAATGACAGTATATGGTACTTCCTCAACTACTCAGAAGGGGGGTGGTCGAAAGGCGAACTTGGTGGTGAAGTCGCGGCTAACACCAGCCCGATCGTCGAGTACAAGCCTAACGGTGAAACCCTCGTATACTATGTCAACCGCAGTGATAACAGTATCTGGTACCTGCAGAACACCACAACAGGGACCTGGGAAAAACACAAACTGGGAGGCGAAGCCGCGGTTGGTAGTAGCCCCGTCGCGGAGTACAAGTCTAACGGTCAAAGTCTCGTCTACTACGTTAACCGCGAAAATAACAGTATCTGGTACTTCCTCAATTCCTCGGAAGAAAAATGGTCGAAAGGCGAACTAAGTGGTGAAGTCGCGGCAAAAACTAGCCCGACCGTCGAGTACAAGCCTAACGGTGAAACCCTTGTCGACTACGTCAATCGCAGTGATAACAGTATCTGGTACTTGCAGAACACCCCTGCGGGAGCATGGGAAAAACACAAACTGGGAGGCGAAGCCGCGGTTGGTAGTAGCCCCGTCGCGGAGTACAAGTCTAACGGTCAAAGTCTCGTCTACTACGTCAATCGCGAAACTGGCAGTATCTGGTACTTCCTAAACTACTCGGAAGAAAAATGGTCCGGCGGCACTCTCGGTAGTGAAGCCCACGCAGCCGGTAATACTAGCCCCATCGTCGAGTACAAGCCAAACGGCGAAACCCTAGTTTACTACGTTGACGACACCGAAAACAGTGTCTGGTACTGGCTCAACACAACTCAGGGAGCCTGGTACAACGGTACCCTGTAGGATGTGTGGTGACTCTGGCCCGAGCCAGGCGCATATTCATGGCTGCGCGCTGTATGGGAGGCGAAGCACTCCAAACCTCCCTGGAGAAATGAGCCGCACGACACCTCGGCTCTGTAGACTACGATCCGTGATCTGGACTCCACTGGGAGGGCTAAACAGAGACGACCTCATCGCCGGCAGCCGATGAAGAGGCTTGCTGCCGCGCTCGGCGAGCTTTCACGGCTTGCGGCTAGCCTGTTTGTAATCGGCGGCATAGCGGTGGTCTTGGCGCTAGCCGCCAACGTGCTAGGTCTTGCGACCTCTTCCGCGTTCGGCTGGAAGAAGGCGACGCTGTTGATCGTCGGCTGCGACCTGATCATCGCCGGACTGATCGTGAGCGCACGTCGCACGTCGCTTGCTGACGAGGTAGATGGGAGCCTCGCATCGCTGCTGAGCGGGGCGATCGCGGATAGCGTGATGATGTTTGCGATCACCGCAGCAGCTGTGATCGTGCTGTTTGGTCAAGCCAAGCCGATCGAACGCCTGGGCTACTTCCTCGCGATCCTCGTCATAGTGCCCCTGAGCGTCACGCTCGCATGGCGACGTGAGCGCGCGGGCGCGACGGGCGAGCGTCAGCAACTCCTCGCCTTCGCGACGCTTGCTGCGACCGCGAGCGTGCTATGTCTGGCGAGGCTGCTTGCGCTTCCTGCCGCCGGCACGCTCGACGCATCGCTCTTCGTTCTGCTCGCACTCATTGCGGCCCGCGTCGCGATTACGCTCTCGGCTCGGCTTGTTCCAACGGTCTGGCCGTACTGGTTTCCGGCGAGCGCGGCGGTTGCGACAACGCCCCTACTACTTGTGGCGGCCACGGCGCCGTTCGTTCCCACCGCCACGCTCAGCGTGGTCGATGTCGCCGTTGCGCTCACGGCCGGGCTCGCGGCCTTCGACCTGGTCAGAGCGTTTGGGGGTCGTCGCGGCCCATCGCGCGCGTGGACCCAAGCGATCGACGTCGGCGTCCTCGTCGTCTGCGCGCTTGTGGTGCCCTACGTCGGGCTTCCCGAACTCGGTTTGGTGAGCAATATCAACTACTTCCTCGGACCGGCCACCGACGTACTCCACGGACACCCCATGCTGGTCGGCACATTCTCGCAGTACGGGGTCGGCCTGTTCGACGCGCTGGCGGCGGTCTCCTCAGTCGTGCCAATTGGTTACGGCACGTTCATCCTGTTGCTATCAGGATTGACTGTGCTGCTGTCCGCCGTCATCTACATCATCTTGCGCTGGAGCACGGAATCGCTGCTCATCGCGACGGTTGGATTGACTGTCGCGGTGTCCCTCTACGTTTTCGAGGAACCCTTCTCCTACATCTACTTCCCGAGCACCGGCGTGTTGCGATTTGGTCTACCGTGGCTCGTAATCCTCTGGTCGCTCGCGTCGGCGAGGACGACGCGCCACAAACGGCTATTCGATGTGTTGGTGCTGACGACGGTAGCCGTCGCCTCGGTCTGGAGCGGCGAGACCGGCGTCTATTGCCTGGGAACCGCGGGCGCAATTGCGTGCCTTGATGCGATGATCTCGGAGGTAAGCGGACGGGAGCGCCTGCGCATAGCCGCTCGCCGTATCGCGCAACTGGTCGCGGCGAGCCTCTTCGGCCTGCTCGCGTTCACGCTGCTGACCCGCGCGGCGGCCGGCGCGTGGCCGGACTGGGGCGCATATCTCGACTACATCCGCCTGTACACCACAGGTGGACTCGGCGCACTGCCGATTGAACCTTGGTCGGCAGGTCTTGCGCTCGGGGCGATGTACACGGTCTCGGCCACCGTCATCGTGCTGCTCGCAGTGACGCGGCCGGCGCTTTTGCGCGAGCGCGCAGTCGCATTTCGCGCCGCCACCGGCCTGACGGTGTTTGGAGTGCTCGTCTACACGTACTACCTCGATCGTGCCCACCCCGACAACCTCACCCACATCTCACCGCCAGCCGTTGCATTACTGTTCGTCTGGCTCGGTATCGCTCGTCTGACATTCGACAGCCGCGTCGCGGTGGCGGTTGCGAGCGCTACGGCAGTATTCCTTGGCGCGATGATCGTCGCGAGCGAGGGAGAAGACATCGGCCTGAAGTACCCGAGTTCCGCACTCGCCGCGGTCCTAGGGAGCGGGCCGCCACTCGGCAACGAGCTGCGAACGCTGTGGCACAACCCGGTAGTCGATCCCACCGCCGCTCAGGTCGCCACCTTCGTATCGTCGCTCGGATCCACGCGTGGCGGCCTGACACTCCTGCTGACGCCGAGCGTCGAGACAGAGGCCCTCTTGCGCCTTAATACAGCAAATGCAGTCGGGTCGAGCCAGCCATGTCAGGAATCGATATCGGCGCAGGGACCCGGGCGTGTGGCAGCAACGGTACGCTTGTTGCGGCCGGGCGGGATCGTCGTTGTCAGTACGGCCCCACAATATGCGGGACATCTACTGCCGATCCAGCGGTATACTTTAACGTTGCTACGACGTCACTTTACGCTGCAGGAGATAGACGCCGACGCGCAGGGCCTACAGGCGTTCCGCATGGCCGGACTCGCAGCCGCCGCTCCGGGTTCGGTGGCCGCTCCACAGCCTGTGCTCGCAGGATCGTGTTGAGCATCTC
Source organism: uncultured Solirubrobacterales bacterium (assembly GCA_963706545.1). GTDB lineage: Bacteria > Actinomycetota > Thermoleophilia > Solirubrobacterales > Solirubrobacteraceae > Palsa-744. The sequence continues at coordinate 1,800,000 of OY970161.1, read as the reverse complement.
GCCTAGTTGGGGATGTAGGTCATCTGGTGTGGCAAAACTCAACGCCGCCACTCAGTAATCCCGCTTGCGGGGTCCGTCGTCGGCGTGAAGCCATCGTCTGCGAGCGTACGCGGAATCTCCGGAAAGACTTCCTCAACATAGAACCGGGTACCACCAGCGTGATGTAGTGCGGCGAGCTCTTCATTGATCTGTTGATAGGTGAGGATGTCTTCCTGATTGCTGTATGGCGAGACGTTTTCGACATGGGAGTCCAGTGCGATCACGTGGCCTAGCGGTGCGAGCAATACGATCGGTTCACCGGGTTTCGCAGTTCGGCGCAGGAAGGCTATAGCTGCCGAGAGGTCATACGGCGGCGCGGGCGGCGAGCTGGCCGCGATTCGGCGAAGCTGCGTCCACGGTGCGGGGAACTGTGCGATCGTGGTGCTCACAAGTCCCAGGGAGACAAGCGCACCGCCAACGAGAACCAGCCAAGCTGCCCTCGGCCGGCCACGCCATGACGCGAGAGCGCGCAGGGAGAGCAGTGCAAGCAGCGCGACACATAGCGACCAGATCGAGAAGAGTACGACAAGTCCGCCAGGCTGGGTGCGACCCATATAATAGTCGCCAGCGCCAAGGCCAAAGATACCACTGTAAACGAGCGCTGCCGTGTACACACGGTTGACTGCCCCGTCGCGGTACCGAATGGCAGCCACAAGCACCGCTGCAGCAAACGTCATATAGACCACTAGGTACAGGCCTGGGATCGGTGTAGGTAGCAAACCGAAGCCACCCTCGCCAAATATACGTGCATACAGCGTCAGCAGGCCCAGGTTGGGAAGCTCGCCCGCGCGCAATAGCGTTAGCGTGGCCACGGCAGCCAGTGCACATGCGAATCCGATAGCGAGATCCTTGACTAGGCGCTTCGAACGGCCCGGCATCGGCTCGGCGCCCACCGCGACCGTAGCAACCGCAGCAAGGCATGCCGGGGCTCCGAACTCGATGTTGTTCAGCGCGACCAGGCCGGCAAATGCGAACACCACAATCACGCTCCGCGGTCGCATCCCTCGCAGGTGGCGTGCGCATAGCCAGAGGAGCACATATGGGCCGACATAGCGCATCGGAAACACCGCGTAGTAGCTCCCCCAGCCGAACAGTTCACTTCCAATCCGCACGATGAAGAACAGGCTTGTCGCGAGGAACGGCACATAGAGCACCAGCGCTAGCCGCTCGCTGTGTGTAACTAGGACGAATACTCGCTCAACAGCCAGTAGACTAAGGAAAGTCAAAAAACACATCGTCACCGTGAACGTGCCCACCTGGGTCCCACCAAAGTGAAGCACGGGCCAGACTAGAAAAGGAAGTAGGGACGCGTACTGCTCGGCGTAGTTGACCAATGGTGTGCGACCATTGACCACCGCGGCAAAATCATCGAACGTGAACCGCAGGTGATAGGTCACGGACAGCGAAGCGGCCCCGAGGTTCTGATTCCTGAAGACCGCGGGCAGTAGCCAGCACGCGGTAAGCAGTGCTGCAACTGCAAACCATATCCAGCTCTGCGGGCGCGGTTGGGTAAGGGGCCGCACATCGAACCAGCGGGGTCGAACTCGCGCGAGTAAAGCCAGCGTACCTGCTACGACGAAAGCCACGAGGAGGTCACCGTTGCCGAAATGTGCGGTGGGGAGCTCGCCGGCGGTGTAACGGAACTGTGCCCACCAACCCCACGCGGCGAGTCCGACGATCGCGATCAGCCCTCCGACGCTCGCCAAGAACACCGTGATACGGACTGTCCGTTCAAGCGACAGGGTACGCGAAAGGTGAACCCGTGCGAAGACAAGCCCCAGCCCTAGCGCGAACGCAACCGCGAGCAGGTATCGCATCTCCACTGCAGGCTTGGGGTAGATGAGATGGCGTTCCACGATGGTGGGCAGAAACCGGAAACCGCCAGTGGGAAGAAGGAGATCGCTGAGCGGCTTGGCGACGACGAGCATCGTACCCACCAACGCCACGGCGGCTACGAATACGACCGCAATAACGAACTGATCGCGGTGCACAATCGCGGGCGTCGACGTCGGGCCCTCCAACCTCGGGGGTGACAGCGGTTGACTCTCTTCGAGCAGCTCCATCAAGCCCATCAAGCCTGGTCTTTGTCAAGAGGCGTTGGGTTCTCGCGCGACCGTGGCCCAGAAGCGCTGCGGAGCTTTACCGGAGACGATCGAGCATCGACATCATAGAGAAGGACTCCCCCGATCCGTTGGCCGCGCAGACCCACATCGGCCAGAAGAGCAGGCCACGGACCGGCCGCGGCAGGGTCCACCACGACGTGGCTGACGTAGTGTTCCAAGATGAACCCCTTCAGCGCTAGCGCTGAGGGCGGGGAGTTCGCCACGAGCTGCCCAGCGGTGGGCTGAGCGTTGAAGGGAGATGGAACGACTCCCGACACGTATCCCTCGGGCATGTAGAAGGAGAAGCCTGTCTCTGCCTGCCAGAGCATCGACACATCGTTTACTCCAAAGGGCAACATCAAAACCGTCTCGCCCCTAGCCAGGTAGTGACTATACATGCTCGTCGAGAAGAAACGGGGATTGCGGGGCGGTACGCCATATAGACCGGCGATGAGATTGGGGAAGATCGCAACCGCGCCTACGACGACCAGCAGCCATCGACCCCACACCCGAGGGGCGGGCATCGCGAGCCACGCACTTACGCCGATCGATATGGCCAACATGGTGAACAGAATGATGCGGGACGGGATGATGTTGTTGAACACAGGTAGGCTGCTCACCCAGTCATAGGGTAGTGTCACCGTCTGTACTCCAGCTATGTGCAGGTGCGACCCCAAAGCGGCAATGAGGCTCACCCCGACCATGATCGCGAGCAGCCTGGCTATCACCGACTTGTGCGCGCGTTGCAGCCACAGCACGAAGGCGAGTATGATCGGCAGGCTCATGTAGCCATCGGCCTCCGATATGTTTTTGCCCTCGTATGTGAGACCCAGCGCGAGGAAGTCATGGCGGCCCAGCCACGTTGAGTATGTTGGGAAGAAGGGGTTCAGCAGATCAAGTCCGTATGTATCCGCAATGCCTTCGGGTCCTTTTGGGAAACTGCCGCTGAAGAGCGCGTAGTAGATGAAGGGAGACGCGATCACTGCGGCGATCAATCCTGCGCCGACGGTTTCGGCGAGCAGGGCGTCGATTTGCGATCGTCGTGCGGCGGGCACCAGAAAGCGCGCGGACACAAGAGCGATAGCCCCAAGCATAACGCTGTCGGCGAGCAACTCGGTCGACAGTCCCGCCTGCAGAACGAGCAGGAGCGCCATACCTATCAGATAGGCGCGCCGCGAGATCTCGCCGTTGACGCGGCGAAGCGCGACGTGCACCATTACCGGGATCAGGAAGATGAGAGTCAGGTTCAGATGCCCGGTGAGCTGCGCGAACTCGTATGCGCTGAACCCGAACAGATAGCCACCTGCGACTGCTGGCAGCTCTCGCTTGACGATCCGGCGGCAGAGCAGATAGCCGGTGAATGCCGAGAGCACCGGGCTTAGGATCGACAGAATGTTATAGGAGGCTATCGGTCCGACCAGGGCGGTGATTGGCGCCATGATGATGGCCGCAGTGGGAATCATCGCCCCCTGGGCAACGTTCACGCCGGTGGGCGACCAGAGGTAGTGGGTGACAAATGGATTGATCCCGTGGGAGATCGCGTGTGGCCACCAGGACAGCGCCCACATATACGCCGCAGGGTCGGATGTGCCTACACACGCGCACACGGTCCGAAGGTGACCGATCGCGTGCCAACCGATCGTGAGCAACCCCATGATCAGGTAGAAGGCGAGTACCCGCAACCACGTCGGTATCGCGGCGACACTGCGCCTCGACGATCGTTGAGGTGCAGCCTGGGAGCCGGCAGAACGAGGCATTGCGACCGGTGGAGTGGAGACGTCAGACGCCATGAGGGTCCCTCCCACTGTCGTCCCCCACGCGCCCCAACAGACCCAGGGGCGCAAGCAACATCGCGCCGAATGGCCGCCGGGCGGCTACGCGCATCAGGCCGCGCTGCTGGGCGGGGGTAAGTAGTCCGCCATTGTCGATCAAGGGGAGGCCGACTTTGACACGGTCCTCCAGGGCGTGGTAGGCATCCTGATACTCCTGCGCAATACGCTTGAGATCATCGATGTCGCGATCGAGCCTGACGATGTAGCGCTCGCGGTCGAGCTCCTGCCAGATGCGGGGGGCCGCCTCGGAGGGCGGGTCGGATAAGGCCTGTTCGTAGACGACTATCAACTGCTGGGCGACATCGTCTGCGCCGGGGATCGGTAGTGCGTGCAGCTGCGATAGGTGATGGTCGCGCGCCGGTCCGTCAGTCAGCAGCGGCAGGACCGCGACAGCGCTGGCGTGGGCGTCCCATGGGATGAGGGTTGCGGCGTCGCCTGCCAGCTCGGCAAGGGAGGCCTGAGCGGCGAATAGGCATGGCAGACCCGATTGAGCGGCCTCGAACGGGAGCAGGCCGAAGCCCTCGTAGGTCGTGGGGTAGATCAGGGCGCTTGCGTGCCTATATAGCCACCGCCTGCATGGCTCGTCAACCCTCCCGAGATCGTGGACGAGCTCGGCTAGATCGGGGCTCCCGTTCAGCAACTCCCGCTCGCGCTCGCGCGAGGAACCGTGGGGCACGTGGGTGCCGGCCAGCACCAGGCGTCCCTGCCAGCCCAGATCGCGCAGGGCGTCGAGCAGCTCGATCGCGAAGGGGCGGTTCTTGTGGGCGTAGTCCGCGCCCAGGCAGAGTAGGAAGGGACCGTCCTCCGATAGTCCCTCAGGCGGCCTATCGGGCGTCCTTGCGGGCCCCAAAGCTGCTGAGGCGATGCCTACCACGTGCGTGCGGCCGGCCGGCAGGAGGTCCTCGGCGAGAGCGTCGTCCCGGGCGTGATTGGAGAAGAAGACCACCTGGTCGGCTCCGGCGAGCGCGAGCCGCGTGGTGCGCCGGTAGCCGCGCCAGGAGTCGATATCCGGGTGATAAGAGGGATTGTGGTAGCCAATCAGATCCTGCTGTCCGATGATCACCCGCTCGCCGACCAATCTCAGCAATCCGAGGTCGTCGGGGGTGAACACCTGCTGCGGGCGGTGAATCACGTCGGTGAGCGGGGCGCCACCGATCGCCTGCTCGTAGGAGAGCAGTTCGATGTCGCCGGTGGCATTGAAGGCGTCGGCGGCTCGATCGGAGAGATCCGGAGGGACCAGTACCCGCACGGTCACCGCCGGCTGGCGCGCCAATGCCCGGACCAGCTCGATGATGTAGGTCTGGGTGCCGCCCACCGCCGAAACGAGGGCGCGCCCGTCGATCGTCACCGAGAGAGCGCTCAAGGCGCCGCGCGCCCGGTTCAGCGCGCGATGCAGCGGCCCGTGCTCATCGGCGGCGATCGTCTCCTGTATGGGGTCATTGGCCTGCCCCGAGGGCACGCTTGGCTCGTCGTGCGCCTTCGGCTCACCCTGCGCTCCACTCCCCGCGGAAGCTACTTCGACCAGCACGTCGTCTGCCGCCACGTGGACCATGCCGAGGGCAAGCGCGCGCAGCGCAAAGCGGGCGAGCGCCCCATCGAGAGCGAGCAAGTCATCGAGCGGGCCCGCCAGCTCGAGCGCCGCCCGACGGATGTAGACGCAGCTGGAGCCGATCGTGGCCGTACGGGGATATAGCCTCAGGGCGCGCTCACGGACACGGCCCGCGGCCTCGTCCAGATCTTCTGTCGCGCCGGCGCCCAATGACAGCGGCGTGGCGCTCGCCACGGTCGAATCGCTGATGGCCGCGGCGCGGAGGCCCTCGAACCAGCCGGTCGTGACGCGCATACCCGGCGCCACCACGACCACGTCGCCGGGGAAGCTCGTCTTCACCGCGGCGTTGAGCGCCGCGACGTCTGTGTCGCAGGCGACGGTCAAGCCCAACAGCACCCCCACCTCCGTCGCGACGGTCAGCTCCTCTGCTATCCGCTCCACCGCGGCCGGGGGTCCCGCGACGATCACCGGAGTCGATCCCTCGGAGTGCTCCATGACGCTCCTTACGGTGGCGAGCGCCTGCGCATCCGCGGCTCCAATGGGAATGCAGACCACCGCCGCGCCTCGCGTGAGCCCGAGCTGCTCACCGTCGGTGATCGGCCTGAGCGCCACTGCGCATCAAAGCATACAAGCTGGGAAATCTTGATCCACAGAGCGCCATCGCCGCGCAGCCCAGGGTTCAGCGTAGTGCGGACGAATCGCGTCGGCGATCGTCGTTCACGGTCGGCGGAAGACCGAATGTGTTCCGATCCGCCGCCAGATGATGTGTGGCTCGCCAGGTCGAACCTCTGCGCCGTACTCGAAGGTCACGCGGCCGTCCGGCGCCCAGGTCATCTCCCACACGTCGGGGTGGCCTTGCACTCACTTGACCCGCAAACGTGGATGGAAGCTGCGGCTGCCACCGGCAAGGCCAGCGACAAACTGCGCTACTGCTTGGCGGAAGGCTCACTGCTGTTGAGGGGTGAGCCTGTCCCAGTCGCGCCAGAACGACGCGAGGATGTCACGTGTCGGCATCGAGCGGCTTCGTGTGCGCGTCCAGGGCCGCTAGGAGTTCCTTGTCGCTCTCGTAGTGCGTGACGCGGCCCGCGGCGAGGTCCTCATCTGCCTCGCGCTCCTTCGTCTGCCACTCGTGCGTCCAGAACCATGCCTGCTCCGGGTCGATGCGACCGTCGCCGATCTCTCCCAGGAGGATCGCGGCGCCATCGACCGCGCCGTCCGGCAAACGGTCCACCAGCTCGTGCAGCTCAGCCTTGGTCATGCTCTGAGTATCGCACGGACATCCTCGTTCTCGGCAGCGGTTCGACCACCGTCAAGGACGTCGTCCAGAAACCCGCTGCAATCAGGACTGATGGAGCTACGCCACAACCAGTTCCTGGAGGCGACCACGCATATTTGCCCCCACGACCTTGGGCGCGAGCAGCGCCTGAACGTCATGCCTTCCCTGCTGTGCACGATGGCCTGCGCCCTCGGGGTCGCGGTGGACGGCCTGCAGCAATCGCGCCGCGTGCTCGATGTCCGGCTCGGCCCAGCTCGCATTGGCCGGGTAGTGCTCCACCCCGTCGCCCACAGAAGCGGGCGCCCAGGCCACGGGGTATGAGTTCATCTCGCTCATGAACTCCATGTTGCCACCATAGGCGGTGGCCACGACTGGCTTACCGAGCGCCATCGCCTCGGCCAGCGGCAGACCGTGGCCCTCGCTGCGGTGCAGCGACAGATAGCAGTCGCAGGCGGCGATCAGCGCGTCACGTTCGGTGCCGGACATGGTTCGATCAATCAACGCGATGTCTGCACGTCCATCAATGGCGGCCAAAAGCTCCGCCATGCGCTCGGGTCGGTGCTGTCCGTTGACGGACTTGATAGCGAGGACAGCCCCGTCGCCAGGCTCGAAGGCGCGGCGATACGCCTCGATCGCGCCGAGCGGGTTCTTGCGCTCCAAAGTCGATAGGAAGTCGAACATCGCCAACACCCGAAAACCAGGCGGCAACTGCGGTGCAGGCTGCGAGGAGGCGGAGGGCTCCGACACCGGCGGCGGGAAGCCGAGCACGGGAGTATCGATCCCGGCGCCGATCAATCCCGCCCCGAAGCGCGAATAGGTCCATACCTCGGTCACATAAGCCCCCGCCTCGCGCCAGCCCGGCGGCAGCACGTCCACCTCCCAGCTCCAGATCCCGATTGTGATGCGACCATCGCGCGGCGGCGCGTCGGGACCATTGAGAAACGGGACCATCTGCTCGGGGTTGAGGCACAGCAGGTTGAATGAGATTTCGTCGGGCGTCGGACGGGGACCGTCCACCAGCTTGGTATCCGCCGCGTCGCGGCCCGGTAGGGGAACGTCGCGGTCCAATACCGGGACGCCGGCGCTGCGCAGTGCCGCGACGTAGCGCCGCGCAGCCTCGCCCACGCCGACCGCCGCATCCAGGTAGCCGGCGAGCTCGACCGCGGGCGTATCACGATCCATCATCGCGCCAGGTCTCGCAGCTGCGCGCAGACGTAGGCAACGTCCTCGCGCGTCAATGTCGCCGAGGAGGGCAGGTTGACGCCTCGGCGGGCCAGGTCGTCGGCCACCGGGAACTCCTTGCCCTCGTTCAGCTGCCGGTACATCGGGAGCGTGTGCAGCGGGTAGAAGAACGGTCGCGTCTCGATCCCGGCGCCGTCGAGCGCCTCCATCACCTGGTCGCGCGGGCCGAAGCGGTCCTCGTCGAGCACTGCGCATACGATCCAGAACGCGCTCTGGGCCCACGGCTGCTCGGGCGAGAGCTCGATCCCCTCCTCCGCGGCGAGCTCTTCGCGGTACCAGCTGGCGATCTCGCGCCGGCGCCCGATATGCCAGTCGATGCGCTCCATTTGCGCCAGGCCGATCGCGGCCTCGATGTTCGTCATCCGGTAGTTGAACCCCACCATCGGGAACCAGTAGCGCCGTTGCAGGTCCTGGCCCTGGCCTCGTAACTGGCGCACGACCGCGGTGAGACGGTCGTCGTCGCCGACCACCATCCCGCCCTCGCCGGTGGTGATGATCTTGTTGCCGTAGAAGGAGAATGTCGCGAGCGAGCCCATCGAGCCGGCGATGCGACCCCGGTAGGTGGCGCCGTGCGCCTCCGCGGCGTCCTCGATCACCCACAGGCCGTGGCGCTCGGCCAGCTCCAGGATCGGGTCCATGTCTACCGGGTGGCCGTAGAGGTGCACGACGACGATTCCCCGCGTGCGCGGCGTTATCGCCTCCGCCACCCGCTCGGGGTCCATGTTCCACGTGCGCGGCTCCGCGTCGACGAACACGGGCTGTCCACCGCAGTAGACCACCGGGTTGGCGGTCGCCACATAGGTGAGCGTCGGTACGATCACCTCGTCGCCGGGCCCCACTCCCATCGCCATCAGTGCGAGATGCACAGCGACCGTCCCGTTGCAGCAGGCCACCGCGTTGCGCACGCCGCAGAACTCGGCGAAGGCGGACTCGAAGCGCCCCAGGTACTTGCCGCTGGAGGAGATCCAGGTCGAGTCCACGCAGTCGAGCACGTACTCGCGCTCGCGCCCAATGAGCGCCGGCGCCGCTACCGGGATGCGCCGCTGTGCCACCTCAGCCACCGAGCTCCAGGCGCATGACGATCTTCTCGGCGGGTTGGCCTTTGCGCTCGACCTGCCCGCGCTCCTGCTCGCGGAAGCCCAGCGACGCGTAGAGGCCGAGCGCGGCCGCGTTGTCGGCGTACACGGTCAGGCGCACAGCCGGGCAGCCCCGCCCGCTGGCCTGCTCGATCGTCCAGGCGGTGAACCGGCGCCCAATGCCCTGGCCGTGGCTCTCGTGGTCGATGAAGATGCCGAAGCTGGGTATCTCATACCCCTCGTCGAATCCGCGCAGCATCGAGAGGCCGAGCACGTCCTCTCCGCGTGTCGCGATGTAGTAGTGGTCTTGGCGTGGCTCGAGCGCGATCCGTCGCGCTTCGGCGGCCGTGAACGAGAAGGGGTCGAACATCTCTTCGACCGCGGGAACCGTATTGCGCTCGAACAGCGCCACCAGCGCGTCGGCGTGCTCAGGGCCGACCGTCGCGAAATGCAGCTCCTCGGGCCGTACGTCGAGCGCGGGTCCGGGATCAGACATCGAGGATACGGGCAAAGTCTTTCGCGATCTCATCGAAGATGGGCAGTCCGCTGTCCACGTTCATGTGGCCGAGCTCCCGCGCGACCGAGTCCAGGCAACCGAGGGCCGGCCCAGCCCGCCGGCTCTCTTCGATCAGCTGCAGGAGCCCCTCAGCGTAGCTGTGCTCGCTGTAGGAGGTCGCGAGTGCACGCGCCCTCTCTCCCAGCGCCCGCCGATGGTCTGGGTTTCCGATCAGCTGACGCAGGGCCTCGTCGGCGGCCTGGAAGTCCCCTGTGGGGACCCGCTCGACGGCCCCCTCCGGCAGCTCTGCGAAGAAGCCCGACTCGAAGCATAGGATCGGCCGTCCGTAGGCGAGCTGGCGCATCAGCGACGCCGAGCTGCCCTCCATCACCGGATAACGGAGGTTGACGAACACGTCGGCCTGCGCCATCAGGCGGTCGAGCTCCTCGTCTGGCTGCCATCCAAGAAGCTCCACGCTTACTTGGTCGGCGTGACCAGCTATGAAGCGACGGAGATCGCTCACGTAGGCCACGAAGCCGTCGTCAGGACCCACCACCGTGTAGTGCACGCGTGCCGCCAGCTCGGGGTCGGCGGCGAGCATCTCCACTACGCGATGCACTTGCTTGTTGGGGTTCAGATGCCCCACGGTGAGCAGCTGCACGGGTCCGTCGGACTCCTGCGGGGGCGCACCGTTGACCCGACGCAGGATGTCGCTGTAACACGGCAGGTGCAGAGCCCTGACGGGCCCGAGCCAGCGAGCGCGGACATCCGCGGCCTGGCTCTCGGAGTGCGTGACAACTCCGCGGGCCCTGCGGATTCCCTCCTCATAGAGCGGATAGCGAAGCACTTCCTCATCGGACTCCCACACCGGCCGACGCTCGCCTTCCAACGACGCGCGGGCCGCCTCGGCGCCAGCCTCACCGTAATAAGAACGCATCCGCTCGACATAGGTCTCGCGTGCAGGTTCGGCGTCCATCAGCCACAGTCCCGCATACAGGTGGTGCAGGACACGATCATGCAAAATGACCACACCGGGATCGCGCTGCGCGACAGCGTGCATGTGGCCGTGAAAGGGCAGATAGTCCCCCATGTTGTAGACGATCGCGTCTCTCGTGGGGAGAAGCTCCAGGTCATCGGAGTCGCGCGAGTATGTGATTACGGGGAGGTCAGTCGGGTGATAGGGCGGCTCGTCGGACGTCCAGATCTCGACTTCGGCGGAGTCCGAGAGCATATTGGTCACATGGCAGCTGAACTCTCCGATGGCGCTGCGAGTCGAAAGCGGCGTAAACCAGGCAATCCTCATCGTGCAGTCACTTCGTCAGACATTGAATTACCCGATCCCATGAGATCCCGAGCTCGTCGATCGTGTCGTACGCCGCTTGACCAAGGCGTTCAGCCAGCGCACGATCGTCAGCAAGATCGTCGATCGCGCCGGCGAGCTCGTCCACACCGTGTGCGACACACCCATTGCGACCGTCCTCGATCAACTCGAGCGTGCCACCGGAGTCAGCGAGCGTGATGACGGGCTTGCGAGCGTGGAATGCCTCGAGCGTCACATAGCCGTAGGAGTCCTCACCGAACGGCAGATAAACAACGCCTCTGGCGCCAGCCAGCAGACGCAGCTTCTCCTCGTCGGTGATCCACCTTGGGATCACTTCGACCCGACCCTCCAGGTTGTGCTCATGAACGATCGACATCACCCGGTTCAGGTCCTCGGGCGTCTCGGCCTGCCCGGCGATCACCAGCCGAGCCGAGCTCCTAACGCCCGCCATGGCCTCCACCGCCAGATGCTGGCGCTTGCCTGCGGTGATCCGACTGGGGAAGAAGAAATAATCTCCATACTCCTCACAGCGATAGGAAGTGGCATCGAAGAGCGGAGGAAACAGCACGTCCGACTCGAACCCGCTGTAGAGCAGCAGCCGATGTCCGACGATCTCCGAGTTCGTGTATATATGCCTGGCTTCTCTGAGGTGGCGATGATCGCTGTCGATGACCGCCTCGCGGATACGATGGCCCATCGGAGTGTTGGGTATATCCTGGTAAGGAGTGCCCCATAGGTCGTACGCTTGGCGGAACTGGTGCAGCAGCCAAAGCACCTTGTTCTCGTGCGGCACGTAGTAGGCTGGGAACTTGAGCGCCACCACCCGCTCGACGTTCGCCAAGCGCACGAGCCGGGCCGCGAGCATGTGGTTGACGATCCGCTCGGGCGGGTTCCACTGGAACGGAATCCTCACGATCTCGGCCTGGTGACCGTACTCCTCGAGCTTGTCGTGCAGCCACTCGGCCAGCAGCTCGGCGCCACCCCGCACGAACGGGGCTTGGTTGTTGACGATGGCCACTTTCATCCGAGGAGGCTCGTCACCACGCGGTCCCAGCTGATGTCCTTGGCTATGAGAGTCTCGTTGGCGCGCTCTCCCATGGCGGCCGCCGCCTGTGGATCGGAACGCAGACGATCGATCGCTGCGGCCAGAGCGATCGGCTCGGGGGCAACGATCAGACCATTCTCTCCATCTTCGACGATCTCGAGCGTGCCGCCCGAATCCGAACAGGTGATGACCGGCTTATGAGCGTGGAACGCCTCGAGCGTGACATACCCATAGGAGTCCTCCAGAAACGGGATGTAGAGCACGCCCATGCTCCGCGCGATGAGTTCCGCCTTCTCCTCCTCGCTGATCCAGCGCGCGATCAGCTGCACTCGATCCCGCAGCCCGTGACCGGCGATCATCTCGTTCAGCGGACGTAGCTGCTCGGGACTGTCCGCCGCTCCGGCGATGACCACGCGCGCGTCGGTGGCCAGATGGGCCGCCGCCTCCACCGCCAGGTGCTGGCGCTTGTGGCCCGTGATGCGGCAGGGGTAGAAGACGAAGTCCTCAGCCGGGCCGGGCACGAACCGCTGAGGTTCTCCCAAGGGTGGATATAGGACGTGACCCTCGAGATCGTTGAACTCTCGCAGGCGGTCGGCGACGATCTGCGAGTTGGTGAAGATCTGCCGAGCCTCCCGCAGATAGAGGTCGTCGGCCGCCACCACGGCGTGCCGCACACCCAAGCCCTCGGGGGTCGAGGGAATGTCCTGGTAGGGGGTACCCCACAGGTCGTAGGCGCCGCGGTGATGATGGATGAACCACAGGCGCTTGTTGGGGTGGCGCAGCAGATAGCTGGGCGTACGGATCGCCACCAGCACGTCCGCGGCGTCACTGACGTCCATCAAACGGATCGCCAGCATCTGCTCGAGCATCGTGTCCCAGACCGAGACGAAGGGAATCTCGATCGTGTCAACCTCATGGCCCCGCTCGCGCACGGCACGGACGAGATCGCGCACGATCATGCGCCCTCCGCCCTCGATGAACGGCACGTAGGTGCTGGCGACGAGCACCCTCACGGACAGCTATGGCCTCGGCCACGTGGCGCGACAACGGGCGTCATCGATGCAGCTCGTCGTGTAGTGCCGACACCTGCTGTTCGAGCGACTCGATGGCCCGCGCCTGAGCCGCGAGTTGACGCAACAGGAAGGTGACGACGCGCGCGTTGGCGCCATTCCAGACGGACTGGGCTTCGGGCAGCGGGTACAGCCCCTGCCGCAGAGCGCGCCGCAGCCGCACGACCAATGGCTTGGCCAACCGTCGCCGCGAGGGAATCGGCAGCAGACGAAGATCGTGGGCTGCATGCAGATGCCCAAGATCACCCGCCACCGCGTGCTCGAGCGCAAACGAGGGAAGGCGCCTATCGAGCGACGTGGAGCGAACGGCATTCTGCCGGAGCCGACCGGCGACGAGAGCCGCTCGGTCACCCTCCGCGGTGCTCGCCTCGGCCGATATGTCAGTGGCGCTGCGGTCTTGCGTCACGGGGCCGGGATGTTAGCGATGGGCCCAGGCGACCCACGCGCAGCCACGGGCCACAGTCGCCCGTGCCACCCACGAGACCCTCCCCGGGACGGGCGCAACGGGACGCCTATCGATCTTCATCGAGCTCGGCGTACCTCTAGGACAACGGTCCTCGCGACGGTGATGGGCGTCGTCGAGCCGGTTGGCGTGAAGGACTCCCTCACGGTCAGCTGCAGCCGCGCGGCTCGTTTCAGAAGGATCATGCCGGCCTTGGTGAAGCCGATCCTCATCGTCTCGGTGGCGGCGGTCGAGAACGTTAGCTCGCCCGACGCGAGGAGCACTGGCTTGGTGTGAGCGTCTCGAGCACGACGACGAGCGGGCGACGGCGCGTACCAATCCACGGTGGCCGTGCCGGCCTCAAGCGCCCTGAACGGGAACGCGTAGCTCTTGCCCATGACCGGCGGACGAAGCCCGAGCCAATCGCCCAAGGGCCCCGGCGGCTGAGCGAGCGACGCCAGGATCTGGGCGCGAGTCGGCACGGTGGGGTAGGTAACGGGGGGTGGCGTGGGAGTGATCGGCCCCGGCGAGGAGGGCGGCCCTTCCTGCCCTTCATGGGTCGTGCCTTCCTGCCCTTCATGGGTCGTGTTATCGAGGACCGTCACGACTCCCTGGAAGGAGTTCACGACCGCCAGATCGAGGAGTCCGTCGCCGTTGAAGTCGCCCACGACGAGCGGCCGGGGGTTTCCATTGGCTGGGAACGGCGAGCCGACGGCGTTGGTGAAGCCACCGTGCCCGTCCCCCTGTAGAACCGCGACGTCATCGCTGCTGCCGTTGAAGTTGGCCATGGCCAGGTCCACGTTGCCGTCGCCGTTGAAGTCGCCCGCCGCGATCGAGTCGGGCAAGCCGGGCGTTGACGGGGACGCCTTTGGCCCGCCGGGCACCGCAAAGGGCGAGCCCGGCGCGGGCGCGAACCCACCCGAGCCATCGCCGAGCAGCACGGTCACGGTGTCGCTGCCTTCGTTCGCGATCGCCAGGTCGGCCTTCCCGTCGCCATTGAGGTCGGCCGCCACCATGGAGCCGGGGGATTCGCCGGCCGCCAGAGGCGATCCCGCGGCCTCCTGGAACCTGCCTTCGCCCGTGGCAAGGTAGATCGCGAGCTGGCCTGAGTACGTCGTGACAGCGAGATCGGAAAGGCCGTCCGCGTTGAAATGCCCGACCACGACCGAATCTGCACCGCCGGCGACCGCAAACGGCGACCCGGGGGCGGGCGCAAACCCACCCGAGCCATCCCCGAGCAACACGTTGACGTTGCCGCCGCTGGCAAACGCAAGATCCTCGTGGCCGTCTCCGGTGAAGTCCCCGACCGCGATGTCCTTGGGTTCTCCGCCGGAGAAGGGGATCGGGGCGCCGTTCAGCCGGAAGCGACCCGTGCCGTCTCCGAGGAGGATCGAGATGGTTTCATGTATGCCGTCCACCACCGCCAGATCGAGGTGGCCATCGTTGGTGAAATCGCCCGCCGCGATGGCTCCATTCGAGGCGAACATACCCCCGGAGTAGAGTTCAACCGGTGAGCCTGGCGCAATCGTCAGTTCACCGTCGGGGTGGCCGAGCAGAATCGTGACGCTCTCACCGGAATTGAAGACGGGGAGGCCGGTCGCGTTGACGACCGCCAGGTCCGAGGTGCCGTCCCCGTTGAAATCGCCCGCGACCGCCCCACCGAGGAAGCCACCGCTGTCTGGGACCCAGTGCTGGTCGGTCGTGGAGTAGGGCGATCCGGGAGCTTCGACGAACGTGAGCGCCGCCGCCGAGCCCGACACGCTCATGGACAGGATCGTCGCCAATAGAGCCCCACGGCGTAGTGCTGACCTCATGCCCTCCCCTTCTCCACGCAGTTTGGACGTTCGGAACCACCCCCATGAGCACAAGGGCAACTCCAAAGTTGCGGGCACTGGGCGTCGTTACAGCTGCCAGGGGTCGAGAAGCATGATCCCGGTGTCCACGAAGTCGCTGGGGTTGCGCGTGGCGAGCGTCGTCTTCCGCCCGGCGAGCGTGGCCAGCCCGGCCGCGGAGCACGGAGGCTCCGCGCACACACGCCCGGTGGCGCCCCCCACCCACACGTGGACGATCACAAATGCTCCCAACCGTCCCGTCGATCCCCGGGAACTCCACCACTCCGCCCGCGCACGTGCCGCAAATCGTGCAAGCGAGAAAGCTCTCGGATGCGCGGCTGAGTAATACGCTCGGTCTGCACTCTACGTCGCGGGCCCGGGATGCTAGCGATGGGCTCAGGCGACCCGCGTGCAAACGCAGTGCCACCGCCGAAGAGCCCGAGCCCAGTCACTGCTCATGCCGTACGGCGATCGAAGGGCGCCGGTCGCCGTGCCGCTCAACAACGCTGTGTGGCTCCTACCAACGGTGCTACCATGTGTCGATGACGAAGATCAGCATCAGCCTCGAGGACGACCTATATCAGCGCGTGCGTGATGCCGCCGGTTCAGATGGCGTATCCGGATGGCTGGCCGGCGCCGCGAGCGCCCGTCTGCGGGCCGATGCTCTGCGTGCCGTGTCCGCGGAGATCGCCGAGGCGACGGGCGGCCCCTATACCGCACAGGAGCTCGGCAGGGCCCGCGAGTGGCTGCCATCGTCTTTGACGCCGGTGGGCTGATCGCCCTGGATCGCGGCGATCGGGAGGTCGGCGCGCTTCTCGCCGTCGCCGCCGACGGTGGCGTCGAGGCGGTCACATCCTCTGCTTGCGTCGCCCAGGCGTGGCGAGATCCCGCACGCCAAGCCAGGCTCGCCCGCGCGCTCACGGGGTTCGTCGAGCGGTCGCTCGACCCGCCCGCCGCCCGTGATTGCGGCCGTCTGCTGGCACGCGCCCGCACGAGCGACCTCGCCGACGCCGCCATCGCGCTCCTCGTCGAGGACGGCGATACCGTCCTGACCAGCGATTCCGATGACATCGGGCATCTGCTCGACGCGTCTGGCAGACGCGCTCGTATACGGCGGGTCTGACCACACACCCCGCCGCGATAATCCACAGTCCCTGTGATACTGTGCTTCACAGTGCCCAACATCACCGTCTCCGTTCCCGACGACATCTACCGCACCGCGCGGATCCGCGCGGCGGAGCGGGGCAGCTCCGTCAGCGCACTCGTCGCCGAGTATTTGCGCTCGCTCTCCGAGCAGGAGGCCGAGTTCGCGCGGCTCGAGGCCCAGCAGAGGAGCATCCAGGACCAGATCGATCGCTTCAGCGCGCGCGACCACCTCGACCGCGAGGAGCTCCACGAGCGTGCGGTTCGTTGACACCAATGTCCTGCTCTATACGATCTCGCGCGACGCCGATGAGCGCGAGAAGGCGGTGCGCGCGAACGAGCTCCTCTCCAGCAGAGACGTGGGGCTCTCAGTTCAGGTGCTCCAGGAGTTCTACGTCCAGGCCACCCGCGAGAGCGGAGCGGATCGCCTGACCCACGAGCAGGCCGCCGCGCTGGTCGACTCCTTCCGACGCTTCCCCGTTCAGGAGCCCACGATCGGGACGGTGCTCGCCGCCATGGCCACCAGGCAGCGATTCGGGATCTCCTACTGGGACGCAGCGATCCTCGAGGCCGCCCGCACGCTGGGCTGCGAGATCGTCCTATCCGAGGACCTGAGCGACGGCCAGAATTACGCCGGGGTGCGAGTCGAGAACCCTTTCAGGGGCTGCTGACGTAGCGCTCAGCGCTCATGCAGCTCGTCGCGCGTCCAGCCGCGACCAGCCGGCCTGTTGCCGGCGTGGGTCGGCTCAGTCACGCCGCCTGTGCTGCCCAGCTTTTCGATCGCCGTAAGGAGGTCGTGGGCGATCTCGATTGCGTGGTTGGCGTCCTCAGCCGGCGCCGACCAGGCGTCGTAGTCGGCCTGTTCGCGCTCTGGCTGAACCTTCTGCACGGAAGCCGCCAACTCGGCATCCAGTTCGCCGCTCTCCACGAAGGCAACGCGAAACTCGTGCCAGGTTCCCCGGTGGGTCTTGGCGGTGACGCCGCGCTCGCTGAGAGCCGCCCGAGCGGCATACAGCATCGCGTAGTAGGCCGCGCTCAGCGCCGTCGAAGGGTCCTCGCCCGCAACCACCTCGGCCGCGGCGAGTCGGCGCCGCGCGGCCTGGAGAAACTCGGCTGAGCGTGGACTCATGCCGCGCCGCCGAGGACGATCTTGTCGCGGTCCACCTCGGCGATGAAGAACGATTCGACTTCGCGGCGCTGCGCCAACCATGCCGGGGTGTTGATGTGGACCGAGAACGACCACGTCAAGGCCTGCAAGCCCAGACCGAGTGCCACCTCCTGGAGAGTGTCGTGGATCGCCGTCTTGCGCTCCCACGACGCGTCCTCGACCAGCACCAGCACATCGACGTCCGACTCCTGCGACGGGCGCTCACCCCTGGCACGGGAGCCGAACAGCCATACGCCGTGCAGCCGATCGCCCAGACGGACGTCGAGCTCCGCGACAAAGCCCTCCAGCAGCGCTCGCTCCGCGGCGCCCAACGACGCGTTGCCCAGCGACGGCATGCAACCAATTAGAGCATGTCGCGAAGCCAACGACTCAGGGTGTGGCACCCCCGCGCCTTGCAGCAGCTACCGGAGATAGTCGCCGAGCATCTGGCCGAGGAGGGTCGCCATCGGAGTGTGCTGGCCGGACATCGACGCCAGCGCCGCCGCCGCGTAGGGCAGCCCGGCAGGCCGTGGCTTGAGACGGATGAAGGGCGGCAGGCCGTAGCGCGCAGCCACCCAGATCACCCACAACCGCGCGATGCGCCCGCTCCCGTTGGCGAACGGGTGGATGCGCACCCACTCGCCGTGCAGGTTGGCCGCGAGCAGCAGCACCGCACGCAACTCGAGCGCCGTCGTGGGTCTGCAACCGACGGGCAGGGCGCCGTCTGGCCCGGCGATCGCTCTGCGCGCGCGGGTCTGCAGGATCTCGAGCTCGGCGGGTACCTGCGCTGCAGGGACGCCGCGCAGACGGCCGACCTGCACCTCGTAGTCGATCAGCTCCGGGAAGCGCGGATCGCTGTCGCGAACCTCGCCCGCGTAGTAGGGCACCGGCAGCGGTACGCCTGTGTAGAGCGCCCGGTGCCAATCCTGGGCGGCGGCGACCGACGGCTGCTCGCGACGCGGCGCGTCGGCGTAGATCTGCGCGCCGACGGCACGGATGTTGGCCGCGATCCGAGCCCCACTGCCAGCCGGGTCGTCGTTCCAGGCGACCGCCATCCGCTAACGGAACGCCTCGGCCACTCCAAGCGCATCCACGGTTTGAGGCTGGGAGACCATCCGCGCCTGCAGCGGATCGGCCTGCTCAACCTCAGCCCGAGCGAACGCTGACAGCCCAGCCTCGACATCCTCCGAGCGGTAGCGCTGGAGCAGATCCAGCGTGCCGTACAGATCGTGCTCGATCGTCAGGCCAAGCGCCTGCAGCTCGCGCGAGATCATATCCTCGGCGAGCGCGTTCATCGACGTTCCAAAGTGGTCCGCGACCAAGCGCAGCAGCTCATGGGTCTGCGGGTGCTCGAAGCGCAGAGTGAACTTGGGTGACGCGGCACCGGCCATCGCCTACTCCTTGCCGTCAAAAAACGTATCTGACGGCACAACTTAGCATGTCTCGCCGCGCCCTCTACGTCCAAGCCACTTCGCCTGGACTGCTGACGGAACACTCAATGCAATGCGGCGGCCGGCGGTGGCGCGCCCGATACCCTTCCCCGGGATGCCAAGACCCTCCAGCAGCGGCCCGCCGCCGATCGTCGTCGAGTCGATCAGCAAGACGTTCCGCGTGCCCGAGGAGCGCACGCACACGCTCAAGGAGCGGGCGCTGCACCCGCTGCGCCGCACGCGCCACGAGACCTTCAAAGCGCTGCAGGAGATCTCCTTCGACGTGCGCAAAGGCGAGTTCTTTGGGATCGCAGGGCGCAACGGCAGCGGCAAGTCGACGCTGCTGAAGTGCCTGGCCGGCATCTACGGGGTGGACTGTGGGCGGATCTGGTGCAACGGACGGCTCTCCACGTTCATCGAGCTCGGCGTCGGCTTCAACCAGGATCTCGCCGCGCGCGACAACGTCGTGCTCAACGGGATCATGATGGGCCTCTCCCCGCGCGAGGCACGGGCGCGCTACGACGCGGTGATCGACTTCGCCGAGCTGCGCGAGTTCGAGGAGCTCAAGCTCAAGAACTACTCCTCGGGGATGCACGTGCGCCTGGCGTTCTCGGTCGCGATCCAGGTCGACGCCGAGATCCTGCTCGTCGACGAGGTGCTGGCGGTCGGCGACGCAGCCTTCCAGCAGAAGTGCTTCGACGTGTTCAACCGGATGCGCGACGAGGGCCGCACGATCGTGTTCGTAACCCACGACATGGGTGCGCTCAACCGCTTCTGCCACCACGCCCTGCTCTTGGAGCGCGGCTCGCCGGTGCACCTGGGCGAGCCCCACGAGGTCGCCGACCGCTACCTGGAGATCAACTTCGGGCGCGACCCCGAGGCCGCGGGTGCCGAGGGACGGGGCGGTGACGGTGAGGCGCGCGTCCTCGACGCCTGGATCGAGGACGAGCACGGCGAGCGGCCCGGCTCGCTGCCTCAGGGGCAACGGATCACCCTGCGCGCGCGCGTCTCGTTCATGGTCGACGTCGAGGACCCCGCGGCGAGCGTGTACGTTCTCAACGACGAGCACGTCGCCGTCCTCGTCGCCACAACCGCTCGCGAGCACGAGCGCTCCGGGCGCTTCGCCGCGGGCGAGGAGGTCGTGTTCTCGTTCACCTTCGACAACGTGCTCGCCCCCGGCCGCTACAGCCCGCTCTTCACGCTCGCCCACCGCGGGACCGGCCTCGACCTGATGGACCGCTTCGAGGGCTCCTTCTCGTTCGTCGTCACCGGGCCCGAAGCGATGGGCGGGCTGGTCGACCTGCCCGTCGAGGTCGCCGTCAGCCGTGATGCCGCGGCGCTCTCCGAAGGGGTGGGCGCGTGAGTACCGAAGCTCCGCCCTACGCGGGGCTCGGTCAGCCAATCAGGGGCCCGCGCGCGCTCACCGACGACTGGGTGCGCTTCTGGCACCTGACCTACAACATCGCGCGCAACGAATTCAAGCTGAAGTTCTTCGGTTCGATGCTCGGCTACGTCTGGCAGGTGATGCGCCCGCTGCTGCTGTTCGGCGTGCTGTATGTGTTTTTCGTCGTCATCAGCCACGTCGGCCACGGCGGCAAGCCCAGCGAAAAGTATTACGGCGTTCAGCTGCTGGGCTCAATCGTGTTGTTCACCTTCTTCGGCGAAGCGACCGCGGGAGCGGTGCGCAGCGTCGTCGACCGCGAGAACCTCGTGCGCAAGATCCAGTTCCCGCGGATGGTGATCCCGCTGGCGATCGTGCTGCTCGGCTTCTTCAACCTGATGATGAACCTCATCGTGGTGCTGATCTTCGCGCTCATCTCCGGCGTCCACCCGATGCTCAGCTGGCTCGAGCTGCCCCTGATCCTCGCGATGCTGATCGTCTTCTCGACCGGCATGGCGATGCTGCTCGCCTCGCTGTTCGTGAGCTTCCGCGACATCCAGCCGATCTGGGAAGTCTTCAGCCAGATCCTCTTCTACAGCTCTCCGTTGATCATCCCGGTCCTGACGGTTCGCGAAAAGCTCGTCCCCCACCACACGTTCCTGTTTCACCTCTACACGCTCAACCCCCTGGTCGCCGTCTTCCAGCAGTTCCGCCACGCGATGGTTACCCACGCCACGCCCAGCATCGGCGCGACGATCGGAAGCTGGGCCGGGCTGCTGGGGCCGATCGGAGTCACGGTCGCGGTCTTCGCGCTGGGCTTCTGGGTGTTCAACCGCACGGCGCCGCAGGTCGCGGAGAACCTCTAGCCTGCGCGGCGCAGCACCTCGGTCGCCTGCTCAGGTGTGCGCGGCAGGGGTTCGGGGGCGCGGCCCTCGCGGCGATCTTTGCCCAGGCGCGCCGCGTCGGCGAGCACGCGCGCCAGGCGTTGGGCGGCCCCCAGGTTCTCGCGCCGGCCGGCGTAGCGCAGCGGCTTGGTCGCGATCATGTTCATCGAGACTCCCCCCCACACGTGGTTGCACCACGCCAGGTACGCTCGCCGCGCGGGGCCGTAGCGGCGCAGTGCAAAGCCCCCCCTGCGGGCCACCCCCTTCAGCAGTGGCGTGCCGGGCGCCAGCTCGAGCGTCGCGTCGCCGAAGAACGCACGGTAGTGGGGCTCGGTCACTTCGGTCAGGAAGCCCGCGCGCGTGGCCTCCCAGCGGTAGCGCCACGCCCAGTGGGCGTGCTCGTAGCCCTCGAACTGCTCGACGCCCTCGTCGTGCACCCCGTGCGGGTCGCGCACCGTCTTGAGCGTCTCGTTGACCATCAGCAGCCGCCCGCCGGGGCGCAGTACGCGGAACGCCTCGGCGAACGTGCGCCGCAGGCTCGCCCGGTCGTTGTGGTGGAGCACCTGGCAGCAGTACACATAGTCGAGGCTGCTCGAGGCGAGCGGGATCGCGTCCATCGAGCCGAGCACCCGCTCGAAGAACGTGTGCCCGTCCTCGATGAACCAGTCAGCCGTGTACAGGCCCTGCGGCTCCACGGTGGCGATGTCCAGCGCGACCGCGCGCAGCCCCCGCTCGGCGAAGTGGTTGGTCGCCCAGCACGTGTTCGAACCGACGTCGAGCACCGACTCGCCCGGCGCGAACGGCACCGTCGTCAGCAGCTGGTGCATCGAGCGCGCCTGCACGTACCAGTAGCCGTGCTCGAGGTCGGGCAGCCGCCGCACCAGCTCGCGGTCCCACCCCTCGCTGCGCATGTGCTCGGCGAAGCGCTCCAGCCCGGCGGCCTCTTTGAGGATGTGCGCGGGCGGGTCGTACAGCAGCTCGGGCACGCCGCGGGACACCGCGAAGCGCTTCGCGCAGGCGCGGCAGCTCAGCGTGCCCTCGCGCACCTCGCGCTCGTCGCTCGCCTGCGCGCTCAGCTCGAGCGTGCCCTCGCGCCGGCACGCCGGGCAGCGCAGCTGTTGGGCGAACTCCTGCTTCACTCGGCCAGCACCTGGCGCGGCCGCGCGACTCCCTCCAGGAACGCCTCCAGCGCGTCGATGCGCCGCTGCCACGCGTACTCCTGCGCCGTCTCGACGCCCGCCCGCCCGAGGCGCGCGCGCAGCTCAGGGTCTCCGAGCACCCGCGCGAGCGCATCCCGCACCGCGTCGCGCTCGGGCGCGGGCACCAGGCAGTTCTCGCCGTCCCTGCAGAAGTCGCGGTTGCCGTGGGCGTCGGTGCACACCACCGCGCCACCGGTGGCCATCGACTCCAGCGGCGGCAGGCAGAAACCCTCGTGGGTGGAGGTCTGCACGAGCACCGTCGCCTGCGCCAGCAGTTCGGCGACCTGCTCGTCGGAGGGCGACTCGACGTAGCGCATCCCGGGGTCCGTGGCGAGCTGTGGCTCGATCCCGAACAGGCACAGCTCCGGGCGGGGCTCTGCCAGCGCGCGCCACGCGGCGAGCGTGAGCGGCAGGTTCTTTAGCGGGTTGGAGCGCCCGAGCGCGAGCACCATGTCGGCGCGGCGCTGCACCTCGGGGCGCGGGCGGAACGTGTCGAGGTCGATCCCCGGCGGGATCAGCTCGGCGTCGAGGCCCAGCTCGCGCAGGCGTTCACGGTTCCAGCCGGAGATCGTCATGTAGTGGAACTCGGGGCGGTACGAATCGAGCACCGCGTGGCGCACCACCTCGTCGTCGGGGTAGTAGGAGGTCTCGATGTCCTGCACGAAGTACACCGGCACGCCGCGTGTCACGCTCGCGCGCCACACCGGCGCGGCGGTGTTCCACCACGTCGCGACCTTCACCGCATCCAGGGGAGCGAGCGCCTCGATCAGTTCGTCGTAGAACTCGAACGTGCGCACCGGCGCCCGCAGCGCAAACCAGTCCGGCGGCTCGCCGAGCGTGTACAGCGCGACCTCGTGGCCGCGCTCCAGCAGCCCGTTGAGGTGCTCGAAGATGTCGCGGTGTCCGCCGCCGATGCCGGTGTCCTCGGTCACGTACACCACACGCAGCCTGCCGTTCTCCGCGCGCACCTCGCGCGCGTCGAAGAACTCCCCCCACCGCTCCCAGAACACGCGCTGGGAGGTGCGCTCGCGCTCGCCCACCTCGGTGCCGCGCGTGACCGACTCGTGGTGGTAGAGGCTCGCGGCGGGGAAGTACATCACGCGCAGGCCGGCCTGCCACGCGCGCAGACACCAATCGACGTCCTCGTAGGCCATCGGGTAGCGCTCGTCGAAGAGCCCGACGCGCTCGAGCGCCTCCCGTGTGAGGTACATGCATGCGCCCGTCACCGCCAGCACAGGGCTGGCCAGCGCAGCGGGGCCCCAGTCGCCGGGCTTGAAGCGGTAGCGGTGGTCGAACCACTCGGGCGCCCCCGCATTGCGCACGGTGCCGGCGAACTGGATGCGCCCGTCGGGGTACAGCAGCCGCGCGCCGACGACCCCCACGTCGTCCTCCTGCGAGGCCGCGTACTGCAGGCACGCCAGCCAGCCCGGGCGCGCCTCCATGTCGGAGTTCAGCACGACCACGTCGCGCGCGGGGTCTGCCGCGCGCAGGCCGCGGTTGACGTTGGCGGCGAAGCCCTTGTTCTCCTCGCCGGCGAGGACCTCGATCCCCGCGATCGCGCGCAGCGCCTTGACGTGCTCGGGCCCGCTCGCGTCGTCGGCGACGATGATCCGTGCCGCCCCGGCGGGCACGGTCTTGCGGATGCTCGCCACGAGCGTCGCCACGCGCTCAGCGTCGCGGTAGCTTGGGATCACGATGTCGACGGGCTTTCCGTGCTCGCGATACCACGCCACCGCGCGGTGATAGGCGTTCTCGGTGCCCCTTCCCTGCAGCCGCAGGTACCGCTTCAGCGGCGTGGCGCGCAGGGGGAACGTGACCACGCGGAACAGCACCGTGCGCCAGCCGAGGTAGCGGTAGGTCAGGTAGATGCGCCTGCGCAGGCTCGTCATGGTCGCCCACCACTCCCTTGCACGCGTCTGATCAGCTCGCCGGCCTCCCGCACAATGAGGTTGTTGAGGTTGAGATCGGTCACCGCGACGAGTCTCTCGCAGATCGTGCGGAACTCGCCCTCGTCGACGCTTCCGAGCTTCTTGCCCACCAAACCGGCCTTGCGAACCCGCACCAGCGATTGCAGGTCGATCACCGACTCGTTGCGCAGGCCATAGCGCGGGCGCTGAGTGTCGAGGTGAAACAGCGACTGCTCTTCCTGGTTGCGCACGCGCTGCGCGACTTGACTTGACAGGTTGGCAAGGCTCGTGATCTGGAGCGCCGCATACTCGTGGAACCGTGCAAGCGGCCTGTCCTGCAAGAGCAGGACAGGCCGGATCTTCGCCTGCACGGTGATCGAGAAGTCGATCGGCTCCTCCTGGCGCCTGACCGCGACGGCGAGGTCGTGGGCATTTTCATAAGTGTGCTCGGACCCGTCGGTCTGGGCCAGACGGAAGGGCGGCTCGGCAGCGTATGGCACGACCGCCATGTAGAGCGCCCCCTGATCGCCAGGGAGCCACCTCGCGGCCGGGGTCACTCGCTGAGTGCCGCGTCGAGGTCCTCCAGGTCGTAGTACGTCTCGGCTCCGGGCGTCTCGACGATCGCGTGCGCCTCGACTGCCGCGTTGGATGCGACAAGCTCGTACGGCGGGCGCGCGAGGTATGTGTCGATGATCTCTTCGATGCTCATGAAGTCTTCCGGGTGGAGGATCACAGCGTGCAGTTCGCCATAGCGGGTGATGAGGGTCGCCACTCCCCGCTGTGGCTCGGGGATCCTTACGTCGTTGGCAGCCAGCTCAGTATGCACCATATCTCGGACGAGCTTATCAACTCTCGGACGAGAAGGATGGGTATCCGAATCCTCTCGCCTTGTCCCGATCGGGACAATCGCATCGGATGCGGCGCGATCCTCCAGGAATGCCCCCAGAGCGTCGATGCACCGCTCCCAGGTCACTTGGGCTCCTGTCTGCGAGGGAAGTCCACGGAGTCGAGGTCAACCGGCACGAAGCCCGCGCGGCGCTCCAGCGAGAGTCGCTGGCGCAACCCCGGTCGGAGCCGGTCCGCGCGCGAGCCGAGCACGGCACCGGCCAAGCGCAGCATAGGGTGAGAAGTCCGCGCCCCGCGCAGCTGCCCTACCAGGTGCCGCGGGTTGACCGGCTCACGCCAGCCGTACACCTCGCGCAGGCCCCGCCACTCGTCGAAGCAGCGGCGCAGGTGCTCGCGCGCGGTGTAGTCGTGAGAGTGCAGCACGGCGGCGTGCGGAACGTAGGCCTTGGCGTAGCCCGCCCGCAGCATGTCCAGCGCCAGCAGGCGGTCCTCGGCGTAGGCCACCTCGCGAAACGGCACCCGCTCCCAGGCCGCACGGGCCAGGCAGGCGTTGACGTCGGTGAAGAAGCCCCTGCGCCCGACCCACTCCCAGTCGTGCCTGCGCACCAGTTCCCCGGCGCTCAGCTGAAGCTCCCGCTCCCCAAGACGCTCGACGTGCGGCTCTCCGTCGGGGGAGAGCGAACTGAACCAACCCTCCAGCTCGGCCCTCACGGCGGGCGAGGCCTGCGGACGGGGACGGTAGGAGCCGAAGACGATCCCCACGTCCTCTGCCAGCGCAAAGCCCTCCACTAGGCACTCAAGCCACCGCTCGTCGGCGGGCTCGGCGTCCTGGGTAAGCAGCGCCACGCGCTCGCCGCACGCCTCGCGCATCAACAGGTTGCGCGTCCCGCCATGGCTGAAGGCGTCCGGCTCGATCTCCAACACGCGCGCCCCGTGGGCGCGTGCCAGCGCACGGGAGCCGTCGCGCGATCCCGAGTCGCAGACGAGCAACTCGTGGGCGACGGTCTGGCGCTCGAGCGCGCGCATCGTGCGGACGAACAGCTCGCCGCCGTCACGTACGGGGATCGCAACCGTGACGTCGCTCATGGGCGCACGAGCTCGACCCAGTCGGCCTCGGTTCCACACAGGCTCCGCCAGCGACTCGGCGCCAGCGTCTGCAACCGCTCCGGTTCTTCGGCCTGGAGCGCGACGGCGCCGATGATGCCGATGCCCCATTCCTCCGGGCCGAAGTGCCGGTGCCCCGCGGCCTTCAGGACCCTGAGGTGGTGAGGACCCGCGCGCAGGTACAGACGCGCCGCCTGCAGCCACTGGCTCGGCGTGTTCGATCCCGATACCGAGCCGACCGTCCGGCCGTCGAGCGAGACCTGGATCGAGCGCGGGAAGTCGCCCTGCACCCACACCGCGTAGTGGCCGCTCGTGGGGACCCTCAGCACGCCGCTGGCGTGACCCGGGGTGTTGGCGATGATCGCACCCTGCTGTGCGGGCACCAGACCCCAGCCGAACGACCGGTCGGGTGAGTACAGGGGTTCGTACCACCGCAGCGTGGGCGGGTGGGCGACGACCAGCTGCGTGCCCGACGGGGCGTCCGCGACGAGCTTGCGCATAGCGGAGCACGCCACCGTGGCCGCGGAGGAGTAGAGCTGCTGCTCGGGCAGGTGGCGCAGCACCCGCGGCCGCGCCTGCCGCCGCCAGCCCAGGTAGTACGCGTTCTCGTAGACCAACCGGTAGTTGGCGGGCGGGCGGCTGACCGACGGCCCCCTACGGGTCACGATGGTCGGGTAGGCCTCCACGAACGACAGCAGCTCCTGGTCGAGGTCGAAGCTGTGCCCGTAGAAGTACGTCGGCGCGCGCAGCTGCACCTGTTGGGGGGTCAGCGCCTCGAACGGCGAGTAGATGCGCGCGGCGCCGGCGAAGAACTTGGCGTACTCCTCGAACTCGTTCCACAGCACCGGGCCTTCGCCTTTGAAGCGTGCGCCGACCTGTTCGATCGCTTCGACCTGGCTGGTGGGCGCGACCCGGTCGTAGCCGTAGGCAAGCAGGTCCGACGCCCACACCGCCAGCGCCAGGCCGCACCCGGCCACGAGCGCCAGCGGAGCGAGGCGCCCGCGCACGCCCGCCAGCGCGGCGAGCGCCACCAGGACCACCGCCGGGCTCGCGATCGCCAGCAGCTTGCCCTGCGCGTAGGGGCTGACCCTCGGGTAGACGACCAACAGCACCAACCCCATCGTGCCGAGCAGCAGCAGCGGGCCGGTCTCGCGACGCCGCAGGGCCCACACCACGCCGGGGATCAGCAGTGCCACCAGCGCCGCGGTCGCGAGGACCGTCAGCGTCGCGGCCGGCTCGGGGATAACCGGGAAGCGGTATTCGCCGGCGAGCCAGACACCGCTGACCTGGCTGAGCGGCAGCGCGCGCAGCAGCTGTCCGAACTGGGTCGCGCCGACCCCCGAGGAGCCCTGGCCGGTCTGGGCGACGCTGAAGAACGTCGAGAACGTGCTCAGCGAGGGGATCGCCAGCAGCGCGGTCAGGCCGACGCCCGCCGCGAGCGGCCCGACCCAGCGCCGCGGGTGCCAGCCGCGGTGCAGCAGCAGCGCGCCCACGGCCGTGAACAGCACGACCGCGCCGAGGTAGGGGACCGCCACGGCGTTGTACACCGCCAGCGCCGCCGCGGCGGGGACGGCGAGGAGCACGGCGCCCGTGTAGGGCCGTTCCAGCGTGACGGCCTCCCGCGCAAAGGCCACCGTCGCACACACGGTCGCCAGCAGGGCGATCTCCTTGATCCCCCCCTGCAGCGCGTACTGGTAGGTGAGGTTGGCGGAGATCGCCACGAACCCGACCAGCGCTGCGCGGCGCGGCGTCAGCACCCGCCCGGTGAGCGTGGCCAGGGCGACCGCGGCCGCCGCCGCCAGGCCTGAGATGTAGCCCTGGTAGAGGACGCCCACCGAGGTTCGGGTGAGGCCGCTGAACGTGCCCAGCAGCGCCTGCGAGCCCAGCGGGTACGCGGTGCTGAGGTACTCTTTGAGAAATTCGCGGTCGGTGCTCTGGGGGATGTTGCCGAGCGTGGTGCCGAACCCCTTGATGTGCTCCGCCAGCAGCATCTCGAAGGCCGAGTCGTTGACGAAGTCGTAGCCCGACCACGTCCAGTGGCCGTAGGCGATCACCGGCAGCATGTACAGCACGTAGGCCGCCAGGCCCGCCGCCCCGGGCCAGCCCGGGTTCAGGCGCGCGCGCAGCCCGCCCCGAGCGAACACGAGGCCGCCGAGCGTGACCGCGACCAGCAGCACGATCGCCAGGACGTCTCCCGCGCCGGCCACGTACCCGGGAAAGATCACGACGATCGACACGCACAGGCCGAGCGGCAGCAGCAGCGCATTCGAGAGGCGCACTTTCAGGAGCCGCTCGAGCGCCAAACCGCAGCCGAGGCTGGTCAGCCACATGACCGCCAGCGCGCCGACCACGGCGATGAGGTAGTCGCTCACAGCGCAAACCGACGAGATGTCTGTTGGTCGTCCATATATAGGTCAGGCAAAGAGATCAGGCATAGAAGGAAGTCAGCACCAGCACCTGAGCGCTGTAGCTGAGTGCGATCATCCCGACGAGCAGCACAACACCCCAATACAACATGGTGCGGTGCCCAAAGGCGTGCAGGACCCCGACCACGATCACCGCCAGCGGCGCGATCGCCGGGAAGACGTAGCGACCGAACGTGGGGATCGAAGTCTGCACGCCCGGGCTGTAGTAGGCGGCCTCGAAGCCCGCAATCACCGCCAGCGGGATCAGCACCACGGTCAGGGTCTCCACCCAGTTGCGCCGGATCCAGGCCCACTCGCGACCGGCTGCCACCACGCCGAGCGGGATCGCCAGCAGCATCCCGACGAGGATCGCGACGTAGATCCAGTGCGAGAAGAAGATGTCGTACCAGCCGAAGGCGCCCCAGCCACGCTGAACGAAGATCGTGTACCCCGGTAACGACATCGAGAAGTGCGGCGCCATGCCCGGAAGTCGCGGCAGGAAGAGCTGCCACAGGTAGGAGAGGTATTCGGGGATGTGGTGCAGCGCGTAAGCAGCCGCCGAGGTGCTCGAGCCGATCGCGGAGAGCCCGTTCGCGGCGGCCGGGGGCTGCAGGCTGCTCAGCACGTGCACCGAGAGCTCGTCCATCAACACCGCACCGAGCAGTAGCGCGATCCAACCGGCCAGGTCGGTGCGGCGATGGTAGCGCCAGAGCCCGGCCAACAGCACGAGCGCAGCCACCGGATAGAGCGACAGGCCCGTCTCCTTGATGAGCGGAACCGCGACCAGCGTCACACCGGTGAGGAGCCCCCAGGGAACGGTCAGGCCGCGCCGCAGCAGGCGGATCAGCAGGAACGCGAGCGCCGCGGCCGCCGCGTTGACCCCCACGTCGTTGTTGACCGAGCCCGAGATGAAGCCGTACATCGGCTCGTACACCACGAGCAGGCCCGCGAGCACCGCCAACCACGGCCTGCCGGGCGCCAGCTCCCGAGCGAGCAGGAAGGCGAACAGCGCCGCCAGCGCGCCGAGCAGCGCTGAGATCAAGCGCATCAGCGTGAGCTGCGCGAACACCGTGTCGTGCCGGGTCAGCAGGTACCCGGGGGCAAGCGCGAGGTAGTAGAGCGGACCGTGGGCGGCCGAGGTCGAGTAGCCGCCCCCGTTGTTGGCGGGCGGATGCTGGATCGCTTTCAGCTCGGCGTAGCGAGCCTGCGCGTGTTGGGACCACGGCAGGCTCGTACCGGCGACCTCGTGGTCGGTGATGAAGTCGGTGACTTCCAGGGCCAGGCTCTCCGCGTTCGACCACCGCTCGAACGGTGTGGCGGGGCTGGCGCTGGGCCCCTCGCCGCGTTCGACCAGCGACTGCACGTAGGCGAAGTGGTCGACCTCATCGGGCGACTGGAAGACCGGTGTGATCAGCGCCCAGCAGGCGAAGTTGACCGCGGCGATCGCGAACAGCCACGCGCCCGCTCGGCGCGCGCTCCAACCGGTGCGAGCGAGCGCCAGCGCGAGACAGCGAACCGCGAGGAGCGCGAGCGCGGGCAGGACGAGGAACAACAGCACGGGGTAGGTCCAGGCGCCGACGAAGCCCGGCCGAAACAGCGCGGCGCGCCGAAAGATGGCGCCGGCGCGCTGCACGTAGCTGCGTCGCGAGCCCGCGGGGGGCAGGAACCAGACCGCCACCTGCGACGCCTGCGGCGCTCCGTTGACGATCGCGGACTGTGTGGCGATTGAGGGCATACTCGCGCCCGCCCATTCGAACGCTCCTTCGCTCCCCTGGGCGCATAGCGAGGCGCTCTGCACAGCCGGCTGTGCAGGCGTCGCAGGAATCGGGAAGTCGGCGTTGCTGATCCGATCGGGCTGCACGTGCACCGGGGACAGGGTGGAGTAGATCGTGCGGGCGCCCACGTGCAGCACCAGACGCAGCGGCGGGCGCACGCGCGTCGGAGAGCGGACTCGCAGGCGCACGAAGGCCGTCCCGGCCGGCAGTTCCAGGTCAGAGGGCGTGCAGAGCGGCGTGCCTGCGGGGGTCTGGATGTAGCTCGCTTCGTTGACCGAGTCCGTCCCCGTGTAGTAGAACCGTGGGCGCAGGGAGTGGAACGCGGTCATCGCCACTAACGGCAAGGCTGTAACCGCGGCGATCTTCCAGGTGCGAGCGTCGCCGGCGAACACGACTGCCGCGATCCGGCGCAGTGCCCCCACGCGGCGGTCCCCGGCGAGGGTGGCCGCCGGCATCCGACGGATGCGCCTCACGCTCAGGGCCTAGCGGCGGCGCAAGCCAAGGATCGAGAGCAGGAACGACGAGAAGAAGATTTGGATGCCGACGATCAGGAAGGTGGCGGCGACCACGGCGAGGTGTTCGTCGGCGAGCGAGCCGAAGCCGTGGGAGATCCAAGTCGCGAGGATCACCGCGCCCAGCGCGGTGCCGACGAGCACGAACGTGCCGCCGAGCAGCAGTCCGTGCTCGAGTCTGAAGCGCGCTCTCGCGCGGTCGAACCAGGGGTCGCGCTCACCCATGAAGTAGGTGCCGTAGGCGTGGGCGCAGAGGCCGAGCGCGAGCACCTGGGTGCCGACGACCATCAGCAGCGCCCCGCCGATCAGCGCGTGGATGCCCCACGAGCGCCCGAAGAAGTCCAGACCGCCGCTGACGAGTGCGACGATCAACGTGCCGAGGCCGGCGAGCAGTGTGCCGGGCACGATGAACAGGTGGGTAGGGGAGTGCACGAGCAGGAAGCGCAGGTGGCGCCAGCCGTCGCGGAAGCTCGACAGCTTGGACTCCCCGCCGCGGGGGTGGTATTCGATCGGGAACTCCGCGATCCGCAGGTCAGCCTTTGCGGCCCGGATGACCATCTCCGAAGCAAACTCCATGCCGGTCGTACGCAGGTCTAGACGCGGCAGCACGTCGCGACGCAGCGCGCGCATCCCGCAGTGGGCGTCCTTGACGCCCGTGTCGAAGAGCACGTTGAGCAGGCCGGTGAGGAGGGGGTTGCCCACGTAGCGGTGCAGCCACGGCATCGCGCCGGGCTGGATGTTGTCCATGCGGTCGCCCATCACGAGCTCCGCGCCCTGCTCGAGCTCCGCCACGAAGCGGGGGATCTCGTTGAAGTCGTACGTCAGGTCGGCGTCGGCCATCACGATGTACTGCCCGCGCGCCGCGGCGAAGCCGGCAAGGTACGCGGAGCCGTAGCCACGGCGCGGCTCGTGCACCACGCGCGCGCCGGCCGCGGCGGCGAGCGCGGCGGAGTCGTCCTCGGAGGCGTTGTCAACGACGAGCACCTCGCCGTCGAGGCCGCCTGCGCGGAGCGCCTCCAGCGCGGCGCGCACGCAGCGCTCGATGTTCTCGGCCTCGTTGAGGCAGGGGATCACGACCGAGACCAATGTCGTGTCGGGGCCGCCGGGGGCGCTGCCTACGACGTCCGCGGGGAGGATGGGCCTTGTCTGCTCGACTGTGCTCATGGCTTGAAGACCCGTCCTCCCGCACCGCGACGTGGTCCGGGCGAGAGCTGAGTCAAGCGGTTATAACGCGCAGGGGGGCGGAAAGTGGCGCGACACCGAGAGGGGATGCTACCGCAGGCTGTGGCACTCTCCTCACGCGCATGCGCATCTGCCTCGTATACGACTGCCTCTTCCCCTACACCGTGGGCGGCGCCGAGCGCTGGTACCGCAACCTCGCCGAGCGCCTCGCAGCGGCGGGGCACGAAGTCACCTACCTGACGCTGCGCCAGTGGGAGCGCGGCGCGGAGCCGCGGATCGAGGGGGTGCGAGTGGTGGCGGTGGGTCCGCGGATGGCGCTGTACACCGAGGAGGGGCGCCGGCGGATCGCCCCGCCGCTGGTGTTCGGGTGGGGGGTGCTGTGGCACCTGCTGCGCCGCGGCCGCCGCTACGAGGTGGTGCACACCTGCTCCTTCCCGTACTTCTCGCTGCTGGCAGCAGCGGCAGCCAGGCCGAGAGGCGGGTATGGGTTGGTCGTCGACTGGCATGAGGTGTGGAGCCGTGCGTACTGGCGCGAGTATCTCGGCGGACTCGGCGGAGCCGTGGGCTACGCCGTGCAGCTGCTGTGCGCGCGCCTGCCCCAGCGGGCGTTCTGCTTCTCGCGACTGCACGCAAGGCGCCTGCGCGCCGAGGGACTGCGCGGCGAGCCAACCGTACTCGAGGGAGAGTACGCGGGCTCGCTGGAGGCCCCAACAGCGCAGGCGGCGGAGCCCGTGGTGGTGTTCGCGGGGCGGCTGATCCCGGAGAAGCAGGCGCCGCTGGCAGTCGCTGCGTTCGCCCTCGCCGCGCGGCGCATAGAGGGACTGCAGGGTGAGTTTTACGGCGACGGCCCCGAGCGCCAGGCGTTGCAACGGGCGATCGTCGAGCACGGCGTGCAGGAGATCGCAAGCGCGCCGGGCTTCGTCGAGGCGGCGACGCTCGACGCGGCGCTCATGCGAGCGGAGTGCATGCTCTCAACCTCCCGGCGGGAGGGCTACGGGATGGTGGTGGTGGAGGCATCCGCTCACGCCACCCCGAGCGTGGTCGTCGCCGGCGAGGACAACGCGGCGGTGGAGCTCGTGCAGGATGGCGTCAACGGGTTCGTTGCGGCGAGCGCCGAGCCTGAGGCCGTGGCGCAGGCGATCGTGCGCGTGCACGAGGCGGGGATGGCGCTGCGCGAGAGCACGGCGCGGTGGTTCGCGGAGAACGCGCAGCGGCTGTCGCTGGAGTCCTCGCTGCGCACGGTGCTGGGGAGCTATGCGCGACCCAACGCCCGCTCGTAGGAGTCGAGCGTGAGCCGCGCGGTGCGCGCCCAGGTGAACTCGGCCGCGCGGGCGAGACCCTTCGCGCGGAGGTCATCGGCAAGCGCGGGGTCCCCGAGCAGCCGCTCGAGCGAGGAGGAGATCCCAGCGACGTCGCGTGGGTCGAACAGCAGCGCCGCGTCCCCGGCGACCTCGGGCAGCGAGGAGGCGTTCGCGCAGGCGACTGGGACGCCGCGATGCATGGCCTCCAGGACCGGCAGCCCGAACCCCTCGTAGAGCGAGGGAAAGACGAACGCGTCGGCGAGCGCCCAGAGGCCCTCGAGCTCCTCCCCGGTGACCCAGCCCTCAAAGCGGACGTCCTCCAAGACCCCGAGCGCGGCGGCACGCTCGCGCAGCTCGGCCTCGTGCCAGGTGGGGTAGCCGGGCAGCACCAGCACCGGCCGGCGCTCGGCGGGGATACGCTCCAGGGCGTCGAGCAGCGCGAGCAGGTTCTTGTGGGGGCGCTTGGCGGAGAGGCTCAGCACCACACGCCGGGTGCCCAGGCGAAAGCGCGCGCGGGTGCGGTCCTCGGAGAGCGCCCGCACGCGCGGCGGGACGCCGAAGCCCAGCGGCGCCACGTCGATGCGCCCCGGCGGAGTGCCCAGCAGCTCGACAAGGTCCTCCCGCGTGGACTGCGAGTCGGCGAGCACGCGGTGGGAGCGGCGCACGGCGAGCGGCACCAGCACGCGCATGCCGCGGTCGCGCAGGCCGGAGTGCGCCTCGGGAAAGCGCGCGTAGATCAGGTCGTGAACGGTCACGACCCGCCGGAAGGGGCCCCACGCGGGCGCGGTGGAGGCGAGGGAGTGCATGAGGTCCACCCGCGTGCGCGCCGCCAGCGCCGGCAGGAGCACCTGCTCGCCGAACACCCACTGCGCCCGCCGGCGGGCGTGGACCGGCACCGTCACCGCCGGCAGCAGCTCGCCCCAGGGGCCGTCGGAGGCCGCGGCAGCCTCGCGGTTCACGAAGGCCGTGAAGCGGATCTCGCGGCCCGACTCGTCCGCGGCGGCGAGCAGCTCGGGGATCAGCTCGCGCGCGACGACCTCCATCCCACCGGTCTCACCGGGCACGAGGTAGATCAGGTTCAGTCCGACGTGCATGACGGGTGAGGCTACTAACAGCGTGCAGCGCTATACGCGATTCACACCGCCCCAATCCGCTGCGACGCGTGGGCCGAAGATGTCCGCGGCGCTGGCTCGCCAAGCCGGGGACCTGCCGCCAGCCGCCGGGGCGCGGGCCCCGGCGACGGCGTCGCACTCAGCGGTGTCCGTGAGCCGAGGGATCCTCGAGCGTGAGGTCGTCGGTCTCGGTGAGCGTCGCGCGGCCGGTGGCGCTCGTGGTGATGGTGACCACGACGTGCAACACCTTGTGAGACCGAAGCGCAGCGAGCGTCCCCTTTGAGAGCTTGAGCTTCACTGCCCCGCTCCCGAGGGGGACGATCGTGTATGAGGCAGAGGCGAGGATCGTCGCCTTCGGTTTGCCGCGGCTCGCCTTGCCGGCGGAGGCCTCGGTCAGTGTGACCTTCCCCAAGATCGAGTAGTCGTCCGGGTTGGACAGGCCGAGCGAGACGAGCCCGGAGGCGCCGACCGTGAACGTCTTGCCGGTCAGGCCGGCGGGCTTGTTGCTCTTTTCGCGTTCTTCGCGTTCCCGAGCTTCTTTGGCCGCCTGGGCTTCCTTAGCCGCCTGGGCCGCTTTGGCTTCCTGAGCCACTTTGGCTTCTTGAGCTGCTTTGGCTTCCTGAGCTTCCTTTTCTTTCTGTGCCTTCGCCTGTTCTGCTTGCGCCTGCGCTTCTCGTTCTTTGGCCTTGATGGCTTCTTCGGCTTTTTTAGCTTCTTCGACCTTGGCTTCTTCGGCTTCTTTGATTTTTCTTTCTTCCCTGGCTTTGGCGCGTTCTTCTGCTTCTTTCTTGGCGCGTTCTTCCGCTTCTTTTTTGAGTCTCTTTTCTTCTTCTTCCACTTCCTTGTAGGAGCGGAGCTTTTTTGCGGTGAAGGTGCCCGCCGGGGGACCGCCTGGGCCAGTGGCGGTAAAGGTTCCCGAGCCTGAGATTTCGTTTTCTGCGCCGTTGACCGACCCCGAGGTCATGGTGAAGTCGTAGGGAGTACCCGTCGGGAGCATGACTTCGACCACCAGCGAGGAGACCTGGCTGCCGGAGAGGCTGCCGGTGATGGTCGCCGGGAGTCCTCGCTCGTCTTCCAGGACGACACCGCCCGAGAAGTCGCCGCTCGAGGCTTCCATCGTGTCGATGAGAGACACTCCGTGCAGTGTGTGCGGTTCGCCGATGACGAACTCGCATTCTGGACAGGTGAACGTAAGCTCCCATTCACCTCGCAGTTCATCGGTCGTCGAGGCGCTCGCAGCGCTCGCAAGGCCGGCGAGGGCCACGAATGCCAACAGGAAGACCAGCAACACCGCACGCGCGGAACTTGAACCCAGGAACGAGCGAGCGCAAGTGCCCGCACGCATACCACCGCGCATACCGATACCTCCTGCCGATGTCAGCCTTGCGCCGAGGACCTACCCGCAACGCAAAGAGCCACTACCCTTACCCTTACACAAGCGTCATCACGATACCTGTCTCGTGACATAAAGACAACCCTAGTTCTTTCACTTGTGAGATAACTTGCTGGCAGACGTCAACTCAACCCAACCCGGCCAGTTCCCGCGCACGCTGGAGGACCGCGTCGATCATCGGCGCGGTGAGCCTGCCGGTGAACGTGTTCTGTTGGCTAGGGTGAAAGCAGCCGAGCAACGGGAACGGTGCTCCGGGGTGCTCGGCCCCGTGGCCGAAGCGCGGACGTGGCCGGGGGGCGCTCTGCCGCGAGACCACCGCCCGCAGCCGCAGGGCCACATCCCACGCAAACGCCCCAAGGCAGAGGGCCACGCGGATGTCTCCCAGCAGGCGCAGCTCCGCCACGCTCCACGGCAGGCACTCGTCACGCTCGCCACCGGTGGGGCGGTTGGCGGGGGGCGCACAGCGCACGGCGGCGGTGATCCACGCATCCCGCACCCGCAGTCCGTCATCTCGGTGGGTCGAGGTCGGCTGGTTGGCGAAGCCCGCGCGGAACAGCGCGGCGAACAGGAAGTCCCCGGAGCGGTCGCCGGTGAAGATCCGCCCCGTGCGGTTGCCCCCGTGCGCCGCGGGAGCCAGCCCCAGGATCAACACCCGCGCCGCGGGGTCCCCGAAGCCTGCCACGGGGTGCGCGGCGTAGCGCTCCCCCGCGAACGCCGCGCGCCGCTCGCGCGCCACCTGCTCGCGCCACGCCACCAGCCGCGGACAGCGCCGGCAGCCTTCGATCTCCTTCGCCAGGGTCGCCAGCTCGCCGGCGCGCCCACCCGGGCTCACGGGTCAGCTTTTAAGGGTCGCTGAGGTCCCCAATACCGCGCCGGAGGCGGAGAGCGCCTGCGCCTGCACGTAGAGCTCCGGCCCCGGGGTGGTGATCGCCGTCTCGAAGCCGCTGCGCGCCCCGGTGGCCACGGGGGCGAGCTGGTGGGTGGAGGGGCCTGCCAAGACCCTCCAGGAGGCGACCTCCGTGGCCCCGTTCCAGCTCGCGTAAACCGTCACGGGGCTCGAGCTGCTGCTCGCGCTCGCCGCGATCGCGGGCGCCCCCGAGGGGGTGCCAGTCCAGGGGAAGCGGTACGCGCGGTAGGACTGGTCACCGGGCGGCATCCGCGCGTCCCACAGCAGCTGGCCGGAGGAGCTGAATTCCGAGAACCACGGTTCCGCGCCCCAGCCGATGAACAGGTTGCCGCTGGGCAGGCCCTGCACGTCGCCCTGGCTGCCCGCTTTCAGCGCCGAGGGGTGCTCGTACTCCGCCACCAGCGTCTCGGTGTCGGTCTGCTGGTTGAGCGCCACCACGATCCCGCGCGACTGCGGGTGCACCGTCGGCACCCCGCCGTTGTCGAAGACGGAGATCATGCCGTCGGGCAGCAGGGTGGCGTCGTGCTGGAAGGCGGTCAGCGTGCCCGAGCCCATCTTGATCGTGGAGTGCTTGCCGCCCGCGCGCGTCAGCACCTGGCCGGTCTGTTCGTTGAGCTGGTACAGCGCCCACGTGTTGCGCGCGGAGATCAGCATGTCGCCGTCGGGCTCCTCGTCGAGCGAGTTCATGTGGAAGTAGTCGAACGGCCATTCCGTGCTGGAGCCGTACGGCGTGGAGTAGGATTCGCTGAGCGCCACGTGGTCAAGGCTGGTCCATTCGCGCCGCACGAGCCCCGTGCGCAGGTCGAGTTCCTCGAAGACGCTGTCGTTGACCGCCGCGTCCTGAGGGCCCCCGATGCCGGTGAGGTTGCAGTGGATCGGGTTGAACACCGTCGTCAGCGCGGTGTCGTTCGCGGTGAGGTGGAAGTCGTGGAGGTCCGCTTTGAGGCCGTTGCCGGCGTGAACGTGCGCGATCTGCTTGTAGGAGCTGTTCGCGATCACCTCTTCCCCTTCGCCGAACCCCTGCTTGGGGATGTGCCCCTGCCACCACGTCAGCGCCGGCTGGCCTTCGTAGGTCTGCACCTGCAGGTTGGTCGCAAAGACCCCCCTGGGCAGCGGATCGAACCACACGAGCTGCCCGGTGCCGTCGACGATCATCGGGCCGTCCCCACCCGGGCCGGAGTAGGGGGCGGTGAAGATGTCCCCCGCCGGGCTCAGTCCGGAGCCGGTCGTGACCTGGATCGAGGGCGGGTCCAGGCTCGGCGCCGAGTGGTAGTGCTGGACCTCGGCGGACGCACCCGCCGGTTCTTTACCCGGCGGTTCCCACGGGATCGGGTCCGGCACCGAGATCGTGAAGCGGAACGCGAACGGCTGCCAGCGCCCGTTCGCGAGCAGCTTTCCCCGCACCGTGACCGTCTCCCCCGGTTGGAAGGGGTTGGAAGGCACGAAGCTCGCACCGTCCCCCTGGGAGTAGGCGTCCACGCGGCCGGGGTGCCCGCCGGTTGCAGACCCGCTCACGTTGATCTGCGCGAGCCGCGAACGGGGGACGCCGAGCAGACTGATCTGGGTGTGCGGCGTGGCGTCCAGGGAGTCCGGCAGCGGCGAGACTCGGAGCGTGGTGCCAGGCAACAGGTCGCTGAGGTCGAGCGTCGCAGGCACACACCCGGGCGCCGCAGGCCCGCGGAACGCGGCCTCCTCGGCCATGATGCGCTTGCCGCCGAGCGCGAGCGCGCCGCCGCTGGCCCCGAACACCAGCACCGCCCCGAACACCAGCACGAAGCGCAGCCACCTGTGGTAGGGGTGCGCCTTGCGTCTGGCGCGGGCGGTGAGACGGGCGGCCTTCCAGACGCGGACGGGCGTCCACGAGCCCTCGGCACGGCCCGGCGGGCGGTGCTGCATCCTGCTCACAATGTCCTTGACCGCCACGGGGAGTGGCTCATCGGTTCTCCAGCTCTCCTCTTGCACCAAGTCGCAGATCCTAGCCTCAGACAACGCCGGACCCTCCGAGTTTCGCTCCCGCCCCCCCGAAGCCTTCCGGTGGGCACCGCGTCTCCCGTGTTAGGGCGATGTTAAGGTCCCGCGTCCAGATGAACCGTAACGGACTTATCGCGCTGCTCGTCGCAGTCCTCGCGGGGGGGACGCTCGCCCTCGTGCTGGGCGCGTGCGGGTCCGGGTCCTCCGGCTCGCACAGCGCGGCCTCGCCGGCGTGCCTGCCGGCCACAGTGGGCCACAGCGCCAAGCTCGAAGGACTGCCCGTTGACGTCTCGCCGGCGCCGGGCACCGTCACAGCGAATCCGCACACCCAGATCAGCTTCCTGGGCGCACCGGTCACCGCGATCCACGAGGTCTCCGTCACAGGCCAGCGCAGCGGTCCGCACGCCGGCCACCTCTACGGCTACTCGCAGGGCGACGGCGCGAGCTTCGTGCCCGACACCCCGTTCGACCCCGGCGAGCGCGTGAGCGTGCAGGCCGCGATCGACGCCAAGCGGGTCACGTTCGGCTTTCGCGTCGACACGCCCTACCCGACGGCGACGGTCCCGGAGTTCCCCAGCCCGCCGGCGGCGCCCGCCGACTACCAGAGCTTCTACACCCTGCCGGGCGTGCAGGCCCCGACCCTGAGCGTCACCGTGCCCGATCGCGACCCCGCGGCCGGCGACGTCCTCACGACCAACGGACCCGGTCCGGGCCAGTACGGGCCGCTGATCTACACCCCGCAGGGCCGGCTCGTGTGGTTTCAGGAGCTGCCGGTGGGCGAAGCGGCGGAGGACCTGAACGTGCAGAGCTACGAAGGGCGGCGCGACCTGACGTGGTGGCGGGGCAAGGTGCTCTCGCTGGGCTTCGGGCAGGGCGAAGACGTCGTCATGAGCTCCCGCTACCAGACGGTCGCCAGGGTGCAGGGCGGCAACGGTCTGAAGGCGGACCTGCACGAGTTCCAGCTCGCCCCCCACGACGTCGCCTACATCACGGCGTACAACCCGATCCGCTGCAACCTCACGCCGTTGAAAGGACCACGCGACGGGGCGATCGTCGACGCGGCGATCCAGGAGATCGACGTGCGGACGGGCCTCGTGCGCTGGGAATGGCACAGCCTCGACCACGTCCCCGTCTCGGAGACCGAGACCGAAACCCCGAGCACGACGACGCCGTGGGACTGGTTTCACCTCAACTCGATCGACGTGGAGGGGACTGGCACCACATCCGGGAACCTGTTCATCTCGGCGCGCAGCACGTGGGCCGGCTACCAGCTGGAAGGGGGCAGCGGCAGGATCCTGTGGCGCCTCGGCGGCCTGGCGAGCTCCTTCAAGATGGGGCCGGGCACGCAGACGGCGTGGCAGCACGACGGCCGCGTGCTCCCCAACGGCGAGGTCACGTTCTTCGACGACGGCGCCAACCCGCCGATCCACCGCCAGTCGCGCGGCCTGCGGATCGCGCTCGACTTCAAGACCCACGCAGCGCGCCTCGTCTCCGCCTACACGCACCCCGACCCGCCGCTGCTGGCCCCAAGCCAGGGCAACATGCAGACGCTGGCCGACGGGAACTCCGTCGTGGGCTACGGCGGGGTGCCGGCCATCAGCGAGTACGCGCAGGACGGCTCGCTGGTGTTCGACGCCCACCTGCCGTTCGACATGACCTTCTACCGCGCCTTCCGCCACCCCTGGAGCGGGCGCCCGCTGAGCCCGCCGGCGGCGCTCGCCAGCCTCAACGACACCGGCGAAGAGACGATCGTGCACGCGAGCTGGAACGGCGCGACCGAAGTGGTCTCGTGGCGGGTGCTCGCGGGGCAGCACCCCGAAGCGCTCGAGCCGCAGACCACGGTCCCGACGAGCGGCTTCGAAAGCTCGACGACCCTGCCCAAGAAGTACACCTACGCGGCGGTGCAGGCGCTCGACTCGGCCGGGCACGTGCTCGGCACCTCGCGAACGGTCAAAACGATCAGCTTCGACGCCTCGCTCCCGAGCCCCGGGCGAGCGGGGTGAGGGCGGTGCGCCTCGCTCCCGAGCCCCGGGCGAGCGGGGCGAGAGCGGTGCGCGGCGGGCTGGCGGAAACGCAGTCCGGTGGCCGCGGGGGTCGGCGACTCAGGGGTCGGCGACTCAGTAGGCCGGTTTGGTCGAGTGCTTGTGCGGGGCCGTCGTGGTGGGGCTCGTCGTCGGCTTGGTGGAGGAGGAGCTCCCCCCTTTGCCGCCGCACCCCGCCAGCGCGACAGCGGCGGCCAGGACGGCCACCAGCGTTAGCATGGCGGTCAGTGGCGTTCTTCTCATCGGCCGGGCTCCAATCGTCGCTCGAGGGCTCGCGCGCGCACCCTACCAGGCGTTCGCGGCGGCTGAGCCTGGCGACCGGTCGCGGTTGGTAGGAAGGCCGTGAGCGTCGAGACTACGACCAGCCCAGGGGCACCAGCGAGCCCGGGGGCGGTGGAGTCCCCTCCGGTCGAGGGCGGGCTGGGCTCGCGCTTCGGGTGGCTGTTGGTCGTGTGCTGCGTGGCGCAGTTCATGGTCATCCTCGACCTAAGCATCGTCAACGTCGCGCTGCCCTCGATCCAGTTGAACCTGGGGTTCTCCGCACCCGAACTGCAGTGGATCGTCGACGCGTACGCGATCACGTTCGCTGGCTTTTTGATGTTCGGCGGCCGCGCAGCCGATCACTTCGGACAGCGCCGGACGTTCGTCGTGGCACTCGTTCTGTTCGGGCTCGCCTCACTGGCCGGCGGCGCCGCACAGGGCCGGGAGATGCTGATCGTCGCTCGCGCCGCGCAGGGCCTCGGCGGCGCCCTGATGGCGGCGTCTTCGCTGGCGATCATCACCGCGTCGTTCGCGCCGGGTCCGCAGCTCAATCGCGCGATCGGGGCGTGGGCGGCGATGAACGGACTCGGCGGCGCCGCCGGGGTGCTGCTCGGAGGCATCATCACCCAGGAGCTCAGCTGGCGCTGGGTGCTGCTGATCAACCCCCCGATCGCGATCGCGGCCGCGGTGGTGGCGTACGCAGTCGTAAGCGAGCGCCGCCGAGGATCAGGATCCCACCCGCCCCGCAGCTTCGACATCGCCGGCGCGCTGACGTTGACGGTCGGTCAGATGGTGCTGGTGTTCGGGGTCGTGGAAGCGGGCCTTAAGGGCTGGGACACGCTCGCCGCGCTCGGCCCGATCATCGGCGGCGTGGCGCTGCTCGCAGTGTTCGGCGTGATCGAGACGCGCGTGGCCTCCGAACCGCTGATCCCCTTCAAGGAGCTCACCAAGCCGCTGCGGATCGCCAACAACATCGTCCTGCTGTTCAGCGCGTCGCTGTTCCCGATGTGGTTCGTGAGCTCCCTCTACCTGCAGCAGGTGCTGGGCCTCTCGCCGCTGCACACCGGCCTGATCTTCCTGCCGATGACGTTGATGATCATGCTGGTCGCCTCGCGCACCGGCAGGCTCGTAAGCAGCTTCGGGGTGCGTCCGGTGCTCGGCGGCGGCCTCGTCATGCTGACGGCCGGGATGCTGCTGCTCGCGAAAATCGGGGCCAGCGGCAGCCCGATCGTGTACATCATGCTCCCCGGACTGCTCACGGCAGCCGGGATCGCGATGTCGATCGTCCCCTCGACGATCGCCGCCACCCAGGGCGCCAAGGAGGGGCAGGCGGGGCTCGCCTCCGGCCTCGTCAACACCTCGCGCCAGATCGGCGGCGGGCTCGGGCTGGCGGTCCTGGTCACGCTCGCGACCCAGCGCTCCAGCCACCTGATCGGCACCGGTCAGCAGGTGCCGCAGGCACTCACCGACGGCTTCCGCCTCGCCTACCTGATCGGCGGCGGCCTGGCTGCGGCGGCGGCGCTCGTCACGTTCACGGCACTGCCCGCCCCCGCCGACGCGCTCAGAGGAGCGGCGCGACGCCTGACGGTCGCGATCGGTGTGGTCGTCGTGGGCTTCATCGCGATCGACACGGCGTTCGCTGGCTCGCACGGCGCTCCGGTGGGGGCGTACACGACCCGCGGCGCGTACAGCTTCGTCACCGAGCCGACGCTGCACCCGCCCGTGCTCAACAGGGACAGCCCCACCCTCGCCGGCAAGCTGGCCCCCGGCTTCATCTTCACCGCCAACTTCTACAACCTCAACTACCCCCCGCTGGTCGGCCAGAGCGGGCCGCTGATCCTCGACAGCAACCTGCAGCCGGTCTGGTTCCAGCCGGTGGCGGAAAAGCTCGTCGCCTCCAACCTGAGTCTGCAGACCTACGCGGGCAAGCCGGCACTGGCGTGGTGGCAGGGTGTGGTCACGAACACCGGCTCGACCGAGAGTGGCGAAGACGTCGTGGTCAACCAGCACTACCAGACGGTCGCGCGGCTGAGGGGCGCAGACGGCTGGGTCCTCACCTTGCACGAGCTGTTGATCAACGGAGAAGACGCGTGGGTGACCGCGAACAAGAACATCGCCAAGAACCTCTCCAGCTACGGCGGCGCCTACAACGGGGCGCTGATCGACTCGGCGGTGCAGGAGTACAACCTCAAGACCGGCAAGCTCCTGCGCACCTGGGACGCGCTCGACCACATCCCGCTGGGCGACTCGTACGCCAGTGTGCCCACCAACGGTTTCCCCTGGGATGCCTACCACGTCAACGCGATCGATCTGACCGCCAACGGAACGTTCCTCGTCTCGATGCGCAACACGTGGGCCGCCTACCTGGTCGACGCCGGCACCGGCAAGATCGAGTGGACGCTCGGCGGCAGACACTCGAGCTTCGAGTTCGGCCCGGGAGCCGCCTTCCAGTGGCAGCACGACGTGAAGCTGCAGTCCAGTTCCACGGTCAGCATGTTCGACGATCACTGCTGCCAGCTGACCGGTGGCGGCACCTCCGTCCCAGCAACCGGGCCCTCTCGCGGGCTCGTGCTCAAGCTCGACCAGCAGACGCACACAGCCACGCTCGTGGCCCAGTACCCCGGCGGCAACCAGTTCGAAACCGAATACATGGGGGACACCCAGCCACTGGGCAACGGCAACACGTTCGTAGGCTGGGGCTCGGAACCCTACTTCTCGGAGTACAGCTCCTCAGGCCAGCGGCTCCTGGAGGGGAACTTCCCAGGTTCCGACCTGAGCTACCGGGAGACGCTCGATCCGTGGGTCGGCCTGCCGCTCTACCCGCCCGTCGGCGCCGCCCGTCAAAGGGACGGCAAGACCACGGTGTACGCGAGCTGGAACGGGGCCACCCGGGTCACCTCCTGGCGGGTCATGGCCGCAGCCGGCGCCGGTAGGATGACCGCCGTGGCGACCACTGCCAAGTCCGGGTTCGAGACGGCGATTCCGATGCGACAGAGCTACACGAGCTTCGAGGTGCAGGCGCTCGCGGCCGCCGGTCGGGTGATCGGGACCTCCAAGCCATTCACGCCGGCGGCGGCTCGATGACCGTGGCGATCGAAACCGGCGCTCACGTGGAGCAGGTCCCCGGCGGCCCTTGCGCGGAGCAGATCCCCGACGGCCCTCACCCAGAGCAGGGCCCGGACGGCCTCCACGCGGAGCACAGGCGTTGAGGCGCGCGCTCCCCCTGCTCACTGCCGCGCTGCTCGCGGTGGCGTTCTCCTCTTGCGGGGAAAGTGACCCGTCCTCTGCCTCCGTGGCGTTCGGCGATAGCGCCGACGTGGCAGCCGCGGCCGCCAACGCGGTGACCGTCTCACCGCTGCCCGGCACCCCCGACGCCTCTCCCGCCACCCAGATCAGCTTCCTCGGCAGCGCGGGCACACAGGTCGCGAACGTGCGTGTTGTCGGGTCGCGCTCCGGCGTGCACCCCGGGCGCCTGGAAGCGTACTCCACCGGCACCGGCGAGAGCTTCCTGCCGGCCCGGCCGTTCGTGCCCGGGGAGCGCGTGAGCGTCCGCGCGCTCGTGGGGACCGGCACAGGGACTCCGACGCAGGCGGTCACCACCGCCTTCACCGTCGCCCACCAGGCCGCCGTGAGCCAGGAAGAGTTCCCCGCCAACCCCGGCGACCCCCACGCCGTGCAGC
This sequence comes from uncultured Solirubrobacterales bacterium, assembly GCA_963706545.1. GTDB lineage: Bacteria > Actinomycetota > Thermoleophilia > Solirubrobacterales > Solirubrobacteraceae > Palsa-744. The sequence continues at coordinate 1,755,096 of OY970161.1, read as the reverse complement.
ACTACCTCTCCGCGCCGGAACTCACCCCCTCCACGGTGATGATCACCACGCCGGCCAAGGCGGGGGCCGCGAGCGGGGACCTGTTCCTAGCGCCCTACCAGGGCGTGGGCTCCGCGGGGCCGATGATCGCCGAACAGAACGGCGCGCTCGTGTGGTTTCACCCGCTGCCCCCCGGCGAGTCGGCGACCAACTTCCAGGTGCAGACCTACGAAGGCCAGCCCGCGCTGACGTGGTGGCAGGGCCGCATCATCCGCGTCGGCTTCGGCGAGGGCGAAGACGTGATCTACAACAACGCCTACCACCAGGTCGCGACCGTGCGCGCCGGCAACGGCTACCGCGCCGACCTGCACGAGATCCTGCTGACTCCCCAGGGCACCGCGTGGATCGACGCGTTCGACCCGATCCACATGAACCTCGCCTCCGTGCACGGCTCCCCCCACGGGATCCTCCTGGACTCGGTGATCGAGGAGGTCGACATCAAGACCGGCCTGGTGATGTGGGAGTGGCACGCGCTCGGGCACATCCCCCTGAGCGACTCGCTCAACCACGTCTCCTCCGGTGAATACCCCTGGGACTACGTGCACGTCAACTCGATCTCACCGGGGACCTCGGGCGACGTGCTGCTCTCCTCGCGCAACACGTGGACGCTGTACGACGTCAACCTGCACACCGGCGGCTACAACTGGGTGCTCGGCGACGGCGGGCACTCCAGCTTCAAGCTCGGCCCCGGCGTGCGCTTCTACTGGCAACACGACGCCCAGTTCCAGCCCGGCGGGCTGATCTCGCTGTTCAACAACGCCTCCGACCCGCCCAAGGAACGGGAATCGAGCGGCCTGCTGCTGCGCCCCGACTTCTCCAACCACACCGTCACGCTCGTCAAACGCTTCGTCAACCCGAGCAAAACGCTGCTGGCCTCCAGCCAGGGCGACACGCTGAGCCTGCCCGGCGGCGACTGGCTGCTCGGCTACGGGGGGCTGCCCAACTTCACCGAGTTCGACGCCTCCGGCCACCTGCTGCTCGACGGCACACTCGGCAAGAACGTGCAGGACTTCCGCACCTACCTCTCGCCGTGGAGCGCCACCCCCACGACCGCGCCCGCGATCGCCGTGCAGGCAGGGACGGGTGGTGCGGGGACGGCGACCGTGGAGGCGAGCTGGAACGGTGCCACCGCCGTCGCCTCCTGGCAGGTGCTCGCCGGTGCCTCGGCCGAAAGCCTCGCGCCCGTTGCCACCGCGCCCCGCCAGGGCTTCGAGACGACCATCCACGTGAGCACCACCGAGCCAGACCTCGCCGTGCGCGCACTCTCGGCCTCCGGGCAGACGCTCGGGGTCTCCACTACGCAACCCCTCTCTTAATCAAAAAAAATCAAAACCTCCAACCACAAACCGCCAATCGTCGATGACGGCACGCCCCTGTCAGTTCACGGGCAGCACCCACACCTTGGGAGGGGAGAGAGACCGTGAATGTGATCGGCGCCGGTCTGCCGCGCACTGGCACTCTCTCACTGAAGAGCGCCCTCGACCTGCTCGGGCTCGGCCCGACGTACCACATGTCTGACCTGCTCGCCGACCCCGACCGGGCCGGGCTGTGGGAACAGGCGCTCGACGGCAGGGGGCGGTGGGCGAAGATATTCGACGGCTACCACTCCGCCGTCGGCCCGCCCGCGAGTGGATTCTGGGAGAAGCTGATTGGCGCTTACCCCAACGCCAGGGTGCTGCTCAGCGTGCGCGACCCCGAGAGCTGGGGCCGCGCGATCGGCGAAACCGCGTGGGGGGCGCGCGAGCCGCTCGCACGGCTGGTCGAGGGGATGGAGCGCCACAACGAGGCCGTCCGGCGCGGCGTCCCGCGCGGGCGGCTGCTCGTGTGGAGCGCCAGCGAAGGGTGGGAGCCGCTCTGCGAGTTCCTCGGGTTCCCCCTCCCCAGCGTCCCCTTCCCGCACGTGGGCGCCGGCGCGGAGCTCCTCAACCGCGTCGTGGACTCCTCGCTCGAGGCGCTCGTGGAGTGGCCCGCGCTAGGGGACCTCCCCCAGGCGGCGGACCGCTGAAGGCCGCGCCGAACGCGCTCAGCGGCTAAAGGGACCGGGCGGGCGAGCCTCGCCCCCAAGCCCACGCCGGGCCTGCTTCGATCGGTCGAGGTGCGGGTGCGCCCCGCGCGGACCCGCCGGCGAGCGCAACTGCTGTTCGCCCGCCCCGAACGGGGTCAGCGGCCCGCGTTCGCTTTCCACGCGGCGCAGCCTCGCGGCCGTCGCGAGGCGCGCGGCTCTGGTGGCAGTCAGCAGGTAGTCCTGGAAACCGAGCCCCTGCGCCTCCTGCAGATGACGCGGAAGCGGGCCGCGCAGCTCCTCGCGCAGCGCCCGCCCCATCGTTCGCTGCAGGGACGCCTCCAGGCGGCTGCTGGCCAAGCTCCGAGCGGCTGCGACGTTGTCCAGCTCCATGCGCCCCGCGCGCGTACGGTAGTTGTAGAGCTCACGCTCCTGACCTTCCCGCAGGGGGACGACCCCGTTTTCGCTCCAATTGGAGTACGTCGCGTACTTCGCGGCGGCCGTACGCAGCGCCACCACGTGCAGCGGCGCGTTCGCCGCATACAGTTCGGTCGCGAACTCCGTGACGATCTCGTCGGTAGTGTGCAGCGCGTACGGGCGCCCCCGCGCGCGCGGGTTGGCGAGGATCGCGGCGAGGTCCGCCCGGTGGGCGAGGTGCGCGTAGCGCCGCTCCCGCCGCCACGCGTTCGACCCGCTCGCGACGCTCAGCAACAGCGGCGCCACGTCCACGCTCGAGGTCAGCTGCGTGCGCGGGCGGCCCGTCGCGGTGCTCAGCGCGCCGCGTGGGTCCTTCACGATCAGCGGCACCCTGATTGCCTCCTCGTAGGCTCCCCCGCCCTTGCCGCGCAGGCCGTGCGAGGCGCCGTACTCGCCGTGGTCGGAGGTGAACACCACGACCGTGTTCGCCGCCACGTCCGGGCGGCTTTCCAGGGTGCGCAGCACCCGGCCCACGTGAGCGTCCACGGTGCGCTGCAGCTTCACGTACAGGTCGAAGAACGGCGTCCACGCTTCCGTCACGTTGGGTCCCGTGAACGGCACCGGGCCAAACGAGTTCGCCGCGGTCTGCTGCAGCGAGAGCTGCAACAGCGGCTTGTTGTGGGCTTCCAGCATTTCCGGCGTCTCGTAGTTCGGGGGCAGCCCCTGCACCAGCGCCGGCGCGCTGCGCTCCGCCGGGACGCGTTCGGTCCACTTGTGCCACCACGCGATGTCGTGCGGGTTCACGAACGACACCGTCGTGCACCACGGTTCGGGCGAGTCGCCGTCTTCGGCGAACCACTGCTCGAACTGGTCGGCGATCTGCGGGTCCACGCGCCAACCCTGGCCCGGACCCCCGTCCGGCGAGGGGTACGTGCCGCCCGAGAACCCGTACGGCTCGAGCGACCCAGCGTCCAGCGGCAGTCTCCAGTGGTTGTCCCCGTGCGTCAGGTGCCACTTGCCGAACCACCACGTGGCGTAGCCGTGCTCGCGCAACATGCTCCCCCACGTCGGGAAGCCCGGATTCAGCGTGCTGCCGCCCGTGATCATGCACCCCGTCTGGTGCGTGTACAGGCCGGTCAGCAGCGTCGAGCGCGCCGGCGTGCAGTCATTGGAGGCCGTGTAGTGGCGCTCGAAGGAGACCCCTTCGCGGCGCAGGCCGGTGATGTTGGGCAGCATCCGCGCCAGCGTCGGCGAGGCCGTGAACCACTGCGGCGCGCGCAGCTGGTCCACCACGATGACGAGGATGTTCGGCGACCCGCTGACCCCCGTTCCACCGGTCTGCCGCGGCAGTGGGGACCCCTGCTGTGCGGTGGTCCCCGCCGGCTGCCTCGCCGGGTGGGGAGTCCGCCTGCGCGCGGGGGGCGCCGGCGTCGCAGGCGCCTCGACCTCTTTGGCGATCGCCGCGACCGCGGCACCCCCGCCCAGCAGTGCCCCGCCCGCCAGCAGTCCACCCTTCAGGAACGTGCGCCTGTCGATCTGTCGCTCAGCCATCGCCAGCCAAGGTACGTCACCGCGTCCTTTGTGCGGGCAAAGGTCTGGTTAAGATCAAAAAACAGGCGTCTCGGTGTAGTCGCCAAAGACCTGCTGCAGGGACTCGATGATCTCGCCCTCCGAGGCGCACGCGCGCGCGCAGTCAAGCAGCGGCTCCATCAGGTTGCGCTCGGGCTGTGCCGCCGCGTGGCGCAGCGCTGCGAGGGTGCGCTCCACCTCGGCGCCGTCGCGGCGGGCGCGGGCGGCCTGCAGGCGGCCGAGCTGCTTACGTTCGAGGGCCGGGTCGATGCGCAGGATCGGCGGCGGCTGCTCGTCCTCGAGCACGTGGCTGTTGACGCCCACGACGATCCGCTGTCCGGCGTCGATCTCCCGCTGCAACTCGAAGGCCGCGTCGGCGATCTCGCGCTGGGGGTAGTTGCGCTTGACCGCCTCCACCATCCCCCCGAGCTGCTCGATCTTCGCGAAGTACTCGTAGCAGCGCGCCTCCATCCGGTCGGTCGCGGCCTCCACGTAGTAGCTGCCCCCCAGCGGGTCCGCGGTGCTCGCCACGCCCGTCTCGTGCGCGATCACCTGCTGGGTGCGCAGCGCGATCTGCACCGCCTCCTCGGTCGGCAGCGCGAGCGCCTCGTCGTAGCTGTTGGTATGCAGCGACTGCGCGCCCCCCAGCACCGCCGCGAGCGCCTCCACCGCGGTGCGCACGATGTTGTTCAACGGCTGCTGGGCTGTCAGGCTTACCCCGGCGGTCTGCGCATGGAAGCGCATCAGCCACGAGCGCGGGTTCTTCGCGCCGAACGTCTCGCGCATCTCCCGCGCCCAGATCCGCCGTGCCGCGCGGTACTTGGCGACCTCCTCGAAGAGGTCGATCTGGGCGTTGAAGAAGAACGACAACCGCGGTGCGAACTCGTCCACGTCGAGGCCGCGCTGCACCGCCTGGCGCACGTAGGTGAGGCCGTCAGCAAGCGTGAACGCGAGCTCCTGCTGCGCTGTAGCCCCCGCCTCGCGGATGTGGTAGCCGGAGATCGAGATCGGGTGCCAGCGTGGCATGTGGTGCGTGCACCACTCGATCATGTCCCCGCACAGGCGCATCGCGGGGTCGATCGGAAAGCACCACTCCTTCTGCGCGATGTACTCCTTGAGGATGTCCGCCTGGATCGTGCCCGAAAGCTGCTCCAGGAGCCGCCCGCCCGACGCCGCCGACACCCCTGCCGCCGATCCGTCAGCCACGATCCCGCTCGGCTCGACACCCGGATCGTAAGCCAGCCCGCCCACTCCCGAGGCCGATTCGGCCGCGGCCACATAGAAGGCGAGCATGATCGCCGCCGGTGCATTGATCGTCATCGACACCGAGACCGCCCCGAGGTCGATCCCCCCGAACAGCGTGCGCATGTCCTCGACGGTGTCCACCGCCACCCCCTCGCGCCCCACCTCCCCGAGGCTGCGTGTGTCGTCGGAGTCGTGGCCCATCAGCGAGGGCATGTCGAACGCGGTGGAGAGCCCCGTCTGGCCGTGCTCCAGCAGATAGTGGAAGCGCTCGTTGGTCTCCTCGCTCGTCCCGAACCCCGCGAACTGGCGCATCGTCCACAGCCTTCCGCGGTACATCGACCCATATACCCCCCGCGTGAACGGGTACTCCCCCGGGCGGCCGATCGGATCCTCAAGACCGCCGGGTGGACGGGCTTCCACTCCTACATCCGCCTCGGTATACAGCTCCGCGATCGGTTCCCCCGACAGCGTGCGCGAGTCGGCCGCACGGGCCTCGGTCAAATCGGCAGCCCGGGGCTCCGCCTCCTTGTCCTGCGCAGTTGGGGTTATGCGCACCGCCATCGCAGCACCGATCATAGGGGCGAGGGTCTCTGGAGAGTCTGGAGCATCTGCCGACTCGTCGCCTAGATTGCCGACATGCTCGATACCAGCGAGATCATCTTGGGAGACAACCTGGAGGTGCTGCCTCGCTTCGAGGATGAGACCTTCCAGCTGATCTACATCGATCCCCCGTTCAATACCGGCAGGGCACAGACACGCAAAACCCTTCAGACGGTGCCCGACGAGACCGGTGACCGCGTCGGGTTCCAAGGCAGACGGTTCAAGACCCGACTCCTGGCCGAATCGTCGTATGGGGACGTATTCGAGGACTATCTCGCGTTCCTCAAGCCAAGGCTCGATCACGCGCATCGACTCCTCGCCGAGAGCGGCACGTTGTACTTCCACATCGACTACCGCGAGGCCCACTACTGCAAGCTGCTCCTCGACGAGATCTTCGGTCGAGAGTCGTTCCTCAACGAGATCGTCTGGGCCTACGACTACGGTGCCCGCTCAAAGAGCCGCTGGCCCTCCAAGCACGACACGATCCTCGTGTACGTCAAGAACCCCAAGGCCTACCACTTCGACGCCGAGGCTGTAGACCGCGAGCCATATATGGCGCCGGGACTCGTCACCGCCGAGAAGGCGGCAAAGGGCAAGCTCCCCACCGACGTCTGGTGGCACACGATCGTTCCCACCAATGGGCGCGAGAAGACGGGCTACCCAACGCAGAAGCCCGAGGGAATCGTGAGGCGGATGGTGCAGGCATCGACACGCGAGGGCGACTGGTGCCTTGACTTCTTCGCAGGCAGCGGCACGCTTGGTGCGGCAGCCGCAAAACTGGGGCGACGCTTCGTCCTGATCGACTCCAGCCCCGAGGCATACGACGTGATGCTTCAACGTCTCGGGGCCGAGCCTCTTATGGGCGCGCTGCGATGATCAGGGGGTGGGCGGCGACCGCAGCGTGGCTTGCTGCAGTGTTCGCGCTCGCCGCCTGCGGCGGGGGGACCGGCGCGGTGGCAGGTAAGACGGGCGGCGCCACGGCCGGGACGCTCCCCGGGGCCCTGCCCCATATGACCCACGCGACGCTGATCCTCGACTTCACGCCCAACGCGGTCCATGCCGGGATATATCGCGCGCTCGCCGCGGGGTACTACCGGCGGGAGAACATCGATCTGCAGGTCGTCCAGCCGAGCGCGACCATCGAACCGCTCAGCCTTGTAGATGCCGGCCGCGCGCAGTTCGGGCTTGCCGACGGCAGCGATGTCGCCGCCGAGATCGACAGCGGCGGCCACGACGAGGCGGTCATGGCGATCGTGCAGCGCCCCGTCGGGGGGTTGATCGCGCTCGCCTCCGAGCATCTGCGCTCGCCCGCGCAGCTGCAGGGCCGCGCCGTCGGGATCACCGGCGTGCCCTCCGACCGCGCGGTGCTCGATACCGAGGTACGCCACGCCGGCGGGAACCCCGCCAGGGTGCACGTCGTGACCGTCGGCTTCAACGGCGCCCAGGCACTCGTCGCGGGCCGCCTCGCCGCGTTCACCGGCTTCGTGCCCGACGACGGCGTGGGCCTCGAAGTGGAAGGGCATCCGATCACCCCCTTCTGGCTGGACCGCAACGGCGGGCCCGCGTACCCCGGCCTCGTGGCGTTCACCACGCGCCACCTCGCCGCCTCAGACCCCGCGCTCGTGCGCGACTTCCTCGCCGCCACCGTCCACGGCTACGAAGACACACTGCGCGACCCCGCGCGCTCGCTCGCGGACCTGCTGCGCCTGAACCCCTCCCTGCCGCACGCGCTCACCACCGCCTCGCTGCGCGCCTACCTGCCCCTGTTCGCCGCCCCCGGCGTACCGCTTGGGACGATCCAGCCCGCCCACGTCGCGGAACTGTCGAGCTGGATGCTCGCCAACCATCTGATCGCCGCGCCGATACCCTTCGCGCGCTACGGCAGCGACGCGTTCCTGCCCGGCTAGAACCCCGCGCCGGATACCCCACATAGACTGGGCATTTTTCGCTATGTGGTATTTTTACAAGTCCTTGATAAGGACGTACATAGATGTATAATGGCGAGTGCGATGCGTGGCAGGGGAATGCGACGCCGCGAGGGTTGGCAGGGAGAGGAGCGGGGCAGAGGGTTTGACTTGAAGGCCCGGGACGGGAGGCTGCGATGCGGCTGCTCGTGACAGGCGCGAGCGGGCTGGTCGGCTCCAACCTCGCCGCCGCCGCGGCGCAGCAGAGTTGGAGCGTGCTCGGCACCTGGCGCGACACGCCCGTGAGCGTGCTCGGCGCGCGCACCGCCCAGCTCGACGTGACCGACCGCCACACCTGCGTCGCGCTCGCCGAAGAGCTCGAACCCGACGTGGTCGTGCACGCTGCCGCCGAGAGCTCCCCGGGGCGCCTGGAGCGCGAGCCCCGCCTGGCCGAGCTGAACGTGCTCGGCGCCGAGAACACGCTCGCCGCCGCGCGCGCCGTGCGCGCCCGCTACGTGCTCGTCTCCTGCGACCTAGTCTTCAGCGGGCTGCGGCCCTCCGGGCTGTGCTGGGACGAGGAGGATCCCGCCGAGCCAGCCGGCGCGCTCGGGCGCTCGCTGATCGGCTGCGAGCGACTCGCCCAGCGCTACCAGGGCAGCTGGCTGATTACCCGCCCCGCCGACGTGTACGGGCTCAACCTCTCGATCCCCGCCGCCGCCTCGCACCCATCCGCGGGCGGCCGGGGCGCCGGCTCGGGTATGCCCGGCTCCCCGCGCGGGGAGCGGGTGGGCACAGCCGGTGGGTTCGGACTCCCCGCGAACGGGAATGGCGCGAGCTGGATAGGCCTCTCGCCCGTCCTCCCCGCGGGGCCGAGCCGCGCCGCCACCGCGCTCGCGCGCGAGCGCCACGTGTGGGCGCGCTCCGGCCTGCCCTTGCGGTGGGTTGAGTGGCTGCGCGCCGGGCGGCCCCTCGCGGCGCCTGCTGGCATCCGCCGCTCGCCCACCTACGCGTGGGACTACGCCCAGCGCGTCTGCGAGCTGATCGCCCAGGAGTGCGAGGGTGTCTACAACACCGCGGGCCCCACGATCCTCGGCCGGCTCGCGCACCTACGCCTACTCGCGCGCGCGTTCGAGTGCGACCTGCAGCTCGTCCAGGAGGGCTCCCCCGCCGCTTTCCTGCGCGCCTGCGGCGAGCCACCGGACGTGGTGCTGCCCGCCAACACCGCGCTGTGCGACGACAAGGCGAGCTTCGTGCTCGGCCGTCCTGCCACCGACCCGTTCACGGGGCACCGCCTGATGCGCCGCGAGCTCGAGCGGCTGCTCGGGTGGCTCGGACCAGCCGGTACCGATCCTCCGGGCGTTCCGCTCCACACGGAGACCGACGCTCCCCTCCCCCAGGGCCCGGAGGGGCCACTGCACCCGGCCCCCGTGCCCGCCTCCTCGGCAAACGGTGCGCCCCGCGGCGACCCCTCGCAACGCGCACTAGGCTGAGACCGTGTACGGAACGCTCGAGGACGCCGCGCTGCTACAGGGCGAGTTCGCGCGCGTGGTGGGAGCCGAGCACGCGTTCGTGCCTGCGGAGGGACGGGACGAGCGCGGCGAGCGGGCTCTCACCAGGCTCTCGCCGTACGACCACGACGCCACCCGCAGCCGCGGCCTGCACGGCCGCGCCGACCTCGTCGTGCGCCCTGGCAGCACGGCCGAGGTGGCCGCCGTGGTGGCGCTCTGCTACGAGCGCGACGTGCCCCTGATCCCGCGCGGGGGCGGCACCGGCCTCGCGGGTGGAGCAGTGCCGCTCGGCGGCGGGGTGGTGTGTTCGCTGGAGCGCCTGCGCGCGGTCCGCGAACTGGAGCCCGCGCTGTGGCGCATCCACCCCGAGGCCGGTGTGCCCACCCGCCATGTGCAGCGCCTCGCGCGTGAGAACGGGCTCTGCTTCCCGCCCGACCCGGGGGCCGCCGAGCAGTCGCAGATCGGCGGCAACGTCGCGACCAACGCCGGCGGGCCGCACGCCTTCAAGTACGGGACCACCGGCGCGTGGGTCACAGGCCTTGAGGCCGTGATCCCGCCCGGCGAGACACTCACGCTCGGGGGGCCCTACCGCAAGGACGTCGCCGGGTACGACCTCAAGAGCCTGCTCGTCGGCTCCGAGGGCACGCTCGGCATCATCACCGCTGCGCGCCTGCGGCTGGTGCCCGCCCCCGCCGCGGCGCTGCCGCTGCTCTCCTTCCACGCCACCCGCACGGAGGGCTGTGCGGCAATCCTCGAGGTCCTCGGCGCCGGGGTGGTGCCCGCCGCGCTCGACTTCCTCGACGGGGACACCCTGCGGATCGCCGCCGGCGCCTACCCAGGGGGGCTGCCGCTGCACGCCGAGTTCGCGCTGCTCGCCGAGGTCGACGGCACCGTCGCGGAGGCGCGCACCGCGCACGTCGAGCTCGCGGCCGCGCTCGGTGCCCACGCGATCGACCTGCGCCGCCCCGACCGCGAGGCGCTGTGGCTGTGGCGCGACCGCGTCCCCGGCGCCGTCACCGCGATGCGCGGGGGGAAGGTCTCCGAGGACGTCGTCGTCCCCGTGGAGCGCCTCGCTGAGGCACTCGAGCGCTTCGCGGAGATCGCCGCGCGCCACGGGCTGCGCTCCTGCGCGTGGGGCCACGGAGCCGATGGCAACGTGCACGCCAACCTACTGCTCGACCCCCGCGACGAGGCGGAGTGCGCCGCCGCCGCGAAGGCCACCGACGAGCTGTTCGCGCTCGCCGTCGAGCTCGGCGGCTCGATCTCCGGGGAGCACGGCGTCGGTTGGCTCAAGCGCGGCCAGCTCGCGCGGCAGTGGCCCGACGGCGCGCTGCGCCTGCACGAAGAGCTCAAGCACGCGTTCGACCCCAAGGGACTGCTCAACCCAGGCAAGAAGCTCGCGCGGCTGCCCTGACCACGCTGACGGGGGGTGGTCGGGAGGGGGGCCTGCCTCCCTCCCGCCTCTCCAACGGGGCTCATGAACCCCGGTAAGAAGCTCGCCCGGCTGCCCGGCTAGGCGTCCATCCCTTTCTGGCAAGCGGTCTTTCCGCCCGGCGCGCTAGTCTGCGCGCCTGCTTGGAATCCAACTCGAAAGGAAGCACCTATGAACAAGACACAGCTGGTCAACGCACTCTCCGCCGACAGCGGCCTCTCCAAAGCCGACTCCTCGCGCGCGCTCGAGTCGTTCGTGGCGACCGTCGGCAAGGCGCTCAAGAAAGGCGACGAGGTCGTGATCACCGGCTTCGGCAAGTTCTCCGTGGTCAAACGGGCCGCGCGCCAGGGCGTCAACCCGCGTACCGGGGAGAAAGTCAAGATCAAGGCCTCCAAGGCCCCCAAGTTCACTCCCGGAGCCGGCCTCAAGCACATCGTCCACCCGAAAAAATAGACCCGTGCCGCGGCCGGGGGCGGCCGCCAGGCTCGAATAGTTCAGTCACAGGAGGAGTCGAGGGATGCGACCTCGCCGCGCGCGCCCAGAGGCGCGCGCGTGGTAGCGTCGCGCCATGCCCCGCGTCGAAGAGCTCGAGCTGCCCACGCTCGACTACACCGACCCCACGCTGCGCGGGGAGCGCTTCCACGCGGCGATGCGCGAGTTGCGCGCGCACGGCTGGCTCGCCGCGGGGCCCTACGGGTACGCTGTGCTCGACCGCGAGTCGGCCGAGTTCTTCCTGCGCACCCGCTCGGCGGTCTTCCCCGGAATGACGATCGCGGAGATCTTCGACGTCCGCGAGGGGCCCCTCTACGAGGAGATGCGCCGCAACATCCTCCACCTCAATGGCCCCGACCACGCGCGCCTGCGCAGCCTCGTCAACCCATCCCTCGCGCCGCGCGCGGTCGAGCGCTACCGACCGGTCCTGCGCGGTTTTTTGGAGGATTTGTTTGGGTTGTTGCACGGAGGCCACTGCGAGTTCGTCGGCGACTTCGCCAAGCCCTACCCCTCGCAGGCGATCGCATACGTGATGGGGGCGCCGTCCGAGGATGCCCCGCGCCTGCACCACTGGTCCACGTGGATCCAGCGCCAGTTCGACGCGATCTCGATGACCGAGCAGAAACCCGCGATCGAACAGGCCGTCGCCGAGTTCTACGAGTACGCCTGGGAGCTCGTGCGCGCACGCCGCGCCAGCCCCGGCGAGGACCTCATCTCGCTTTTGATCGCCGCCGAAGAGGAGGGCGACCGGCTCTCCGACGTCGAGTGCGTCAACCTCGTGCTGAACGTCCTGATCGGCGGCGTTGACACCACCCAGAGCCAGCTCGCCCACGCCGTGCGGCTGCTAGCCGAACACCCCGACCAGTGGGCGCTCTTGGCCGAGCGCCCCGAGCTCGTCCCGCAGGCGGTCGAGGAGGCGCTGCGCTTTGAGCCGATCACTCCCTTCACCGCGCGCATCGTCGTGGACAAGCTCACCTTCCGCGACATCGTCTTCCCCGCCGGCACGATCGTGATGGTCTGCGCGTTCACCGGCAACCGCGACCTCCCCGGTGAGGACGGCGATGAGGCAGCCGGGGCGAGCGTTGACCCCGATCAGTTCGACATCACCGCCGACCGCGGCCGCGCGCGGGCCCTGACCTTCGGCGCCGGCGTGCACTACTGCCTCGGCGCCAACCTGGCCCGCGTAGAGCTCCAGGAGGCGCTCACCTTCCTGGCGCCGCGCATGCCCGGCCTACGTCTCGACGGCGAGCCTATATTCGAGGGCATCACCGGCATCTACGGCCTCGCCGAGCTGTCCCTGCGCTTCGGGTAGCTCCCCGTCCGCTCACCGTCAGGCCTATCGCCATCCGTTTACTCGGAGCGTTCCATCTCTCCGTGGCACAATTGGGAGGGGGGCCTTTGCCGGCCCCCGGCCGACTGAGAGGAGATGGCTTTGCGTGCTTTGAAAGATTCCCTCGTCATGGGCTTCGCGCTCGCGGTTCTCGCGGCGGGGATCTCCGCGCCCACCTCCCTCGCCGCGCCCAGGGCGGCCACTCCTGTCGCTACCGCCGCCTCGGCGCCAGCCGGTGAGTACCACGTGTACTCCTGTCGCACGCCGGCCGGGCTCGTCGCGCCCACGGATGGGTGGAGTTCACCGGAACATCCCGTCTACGACCCAACTTCGAACACATGTGAAACCGGGGGTGGACTCGTGGCTGCGTTGGATGCAGGCATTGCTCACATCTCAGACTCCGCAACCGATAGAGCGACATGGGTGTTCGAAGCGCCCGCGGGGGAGGTAATCACAGAAGCGACCTTGTGGCGCACTGGCAACACGCTGGGTGGAGCAGCCGGAGCCGCCTCGTACGTCTTCTTGTTTTCGGGAACGGCCTCGCTAGGCACGCATATCTTCGATGGATGTGCTGCTGGTGAAGGATGCCTAAGTGAGGGCAGTACTACAAATCCAATGGCAGAAGAGAATCGTGTCATCACTCCAAGCATGGCATTGAACAGCCCATATCTTGCGATGGGCACCTACTGTGGTTCGCTCATCGAGACGTCATGCCCCAGCGACGAAGGCAGCACAATCACCTACGCCGCCGTAATCGAGCTCTTCGCCGCAGACATAATCCTCTCCCAGTCCACGCCGCCGACTGTATCCGCCGTCAGCGGGGGCCTCGCCGAAGACCCCTCCGTGCAGGGCACCACCGACGTGGCCTTCCACGCCGCCGACTCCGGCTCCGGGGTCTACGAAGCACTCATCCAGGTGGACGGGCACCTGGTCAGCCACACCGTCCTGAACGAAAACGGGGGACGCTGCCGCAACGTCGGCGGGACCACTGACGGGCTGCCTGCGTTCCTCTACCCCCAGCCCTGCCCCGCCGCGGTGAGCGCCGACCTGCCGTTCGACACCACGGGGCTCACCAACGGCGTCCACCACCTGGTGGTGACCGTCACCGACGCCGCCGGCAACGCGGCCACCGTGCTCGAACGCGAGATCACGGTCGCCAACCCGCTGACGCCCGGCGGACCGCTCCCCGGCCCCCTACCGGCGACCCCCGAGGCCTGCGCGGGCGCAACCACCGGCGGTGTCGGGGGTGCCCCCGTAACTCTCACCGCGCGCTGGGGCTCCCCAGCAGGCCCACGTCTGCGGAGCGCACCCCTGCGTGGCCCACGCCTGCGAGGCCGTTACGGCGCGGCGCACGTGATCGAAGGGCGGCTCACCGACCCCACGGGCACACCGCTCGCGGACGCGCCCCTGGAAGTCTGCGAGCTCCCTGACTTCACCGGCGCCCACGCCCGCCTGCTCGCCACCCCCCGCACCGCCGCAGACGGCGACTGGAGCCTCACGCTGCCCCGCGACCTGCCCTCCTGCGTTCTGCGCCTCGACTACCGCGCCGCCCCGCTCGACCCCCTCCCCGAGGTGACCCGCACGCTCACGCTGACCGTGCCCGCCGCACTGCCGCTGCGCCTCGCCCCACGCACCGTCCCCTCCGAAGGCGCGATCCGCTTCAGCGGCCGGCTGCTCGGCGGGCCGCTCCCAGCAGGCGGCAAGCAACTGGTGCTGGAGGCCCGCGCCCCCGGCGGGCGCTGGCTGGAGTTCCACGTGGTGCGCACCGGCGCCCACGGACGCTTCGGCTACCTCTACCGCTTCCGCCTCCCCGGCCCCGCCCACTACCAGTTCCGCGTCCTCTGCGAACCGGAAGCCGACTTCCCGTTCGCGGCCGGGACCTCAAACATGGTGGGGGTGTTCGAGCGGTAGGGCCGCACGTCGTCTTTCCGTCTACGCGCTGGGAGCTGGCTACAGAGATAGCTCTGCACGATCGAAAGATTGGACAGTTTCGGCAACTCTCGATCAATTCAGGCTTGGAGGGATCGTATGAGTTCTTTCTATATCAGCGACGATACGACACGCGATGGCGTTGTTGTGCTGGTTGCGGGCGGCGAGATCGATTACGAGGCCAGCCCGCAGCTCAGGGAGCGCATGTTCGCCCATATCAAGGCCAACAGCGGGCGTCTGGTGCTTGATCTCTCATGGGCGACCTTCATCGACTCGACGGCGATCGGTGTCCTCACGGGTGCCGCCACGAAACTGCACGAAGCCGACGGCGGACCGCTGGCGGTCGTCTGCACGCATCAGAGAGTGCTGCAGATTTTTGAGATTACCGGCCTCGAGAGCATGATCTCGTTGTACAGCTCGTGCGAGGAGGCCCTCTCCGCTCTCGCGGTGGCTGGTTGAAGTGCAGGCCTCGGCCGAGCAGGACACCGCGAGCTTTGCTGCAAGCGAGTTGCGCCTACCCGCCTCACGGTCGGCGCTTGGCGTGGCACGGCGGTACGTCGAGGAGGCCGCGGCAGCGTTTGGCTTCGACGCCGACAGCTGCTTCAAGCTCGTCTTTGCCGTCAACGAGGCGGTGACCAATGCGATCAGGCACGGCGCCCCCGACGAGCAGGGATCGATCTCCTTGAGCGTCGTTGCCGACGTTGACCGCTTGACGTTCGTCGTCCGCGACTGTGGAACCTTCGCGATGCCCGTCCTGGACACCAACACGGGGTCCGAACACGGCAGAGGGCTCGCTTTGATGGCCAGCGTCATGGATGAGATCCAGCTGCACATCAAACCTGGCAGCACCATCGTCCGCCTCTCCAAGACTCGTGCGTAACTACACGCCCCACAAGGGAAGGCACAGTCGGACCATCGCGCGCCTGCGACTTCGATGCGCAGCAGGGACGAGAGCGGCGGGGCTGCTCGCCGGTCTGTGCGCCGCACTGCTCACCGCAGGCGCAGGCCATGCCAACGCCCAAACGCCCGACCCACCGAGCTCCTCCGCGGCATCCTCGCCGAGCGCGCCGCTGGTCAGCGTGTCGCTGTTAGGCACCTCTGTGAGCCTGTCGCTGCCCGAAGGATCCGCGTCGAGCGCCCCTTTGGTCAGTGTGTCTCTGGAAACGTCCTCGTCTGTCGCGCCGTCGATCGGCGTGTCTGTGCCGGGAACGTCCTCGTCGGGCGCGCCGCTGGTCAGCGTGTCGCTGGGCACTTCCACCAGCAGCGCCTCGGCGCCTCCCACCAGCAGTCCACCGGCTTCTTCCTCCGGCAATCCCCCGGCTTCTCCCTCCGGCAGTCCCCCGGAATCCACTGCCGGCAGTCCTCCTTCAGCGCCCTCTGCGAGCGGCTCTTCGACGCTCTCCGGTGGGCCGCCCTCCTCGACGGCCAAGACCTCTGGGAGCTCGGGCACGACTCCCGCGCCCGGCTCCGCCACGGCTCCCTCCTCCTCACGCAGCGTCGCGGCTGTCGAGCAGACACCGGGTGGCACGCACAGCCAGTCAAACCCGCCCTCCGCCGGGGAGCGGCGCTCGCGCGCTCGCCGCTCGGCACGAGGTGACCGGTATCGACGGCACCCGGGCAACCCTCCGATTGCGAGCTTCTCTGCGTCCGGAGGGACCGCTCTCGGCTCCTCCCGCCACAGTTCCCAGGGCGTTGTTCGCGCGTCAAGCTCGCATCCTGGCGCAACAGCGCACGCCTCGAATAATCCCCTGGACACGATCGGCAGGCACATACCCCTGCCGATACCGGTTCCTGACTGGAGCAAGCCAATCATCGTGGCGCTGCTGCTCCTGGCGATTTGGTTCGGTGTTCGCTCTCGCTTGGCGGCGCTTCGCGCTCGGCGCCTGGAAGGTCAGCGTGTCACGCTGCTCCGGGATCTGAGCTTCATGCAGACGGCGCTCGTACCCGAAGTTCCCGCCCGTCTCGGCGGGTTGGCGACCTCTGTGGCCTACCGGCCCGCCGAGGGTCCAGCCGCCGGCGGGGACTTCTACGACCTGTTCGTCCCCGAACCCGGGAAGGTCGCAATCGTCCTCGGCGATGTCGCTGGACACGGCCATGAAGCGCTGACCCACGCCGCGCTCACGCGCTACACCCTGCGGGCCTATCTCCAGGCAGGACTGGAGCCACGCGCAGCACTTGCATTGGCCGGCCGAGTCCTGGCCGATCCGGCAGGTGAGCGCTATGCCACCGTCGCGGTCGGGGTCTACGACACGCGAGGCAGCCAGCTCACCTATGCCCTCGCCGGCCATCCTCCCCCGATCTTGCGCGGCGTACAAGCACACGAGCCCTCGACGATCTGCTCCTCTCCGCCGATTGGCTGGGGCGTACCGACGGGACGTCGCCAGAGCACCATCTCGCTCCCCGCAGGCGCCGAGGTGTGCTTCTTTAGCGACGGCCTCATCGAGGCCCGCTGCGAGGACGGACTGCTGGGACGCGAGCGCCTGAGCGAGATCCTCGACGAGCTCGGCCCCCGACCGGTGGCAGCAGATCTGCTCGAGCGGGTACGAGTGAGCGCCCTGGCCACCCCCGACGACATGGCCGCGTGCATCCTTGGATCACAAACGACAAGCCGCCGCGCTTGCACACAGCTGGAGGAGCTGGAGGTGGACGCCCGAGCACTCACCGGAGTCCAGGTCCAGCGTCTCCTCGAGGCCTGCCAGGTTTCCGCCCCCGAGATCGCGCAAACCCTCGAGCTCGCCAGCGAGCTCGTCGCTGCATTCAAGACAGCCCTGATACGCATAGAACTTGGTCCCACCAGCGCCACGGCTACCACCACCCCTCCTGGCTTCGGTACGCCGCAAAGCATCTCCCATCGCAACGAGCTCCTCAGCGTAGTCTGAGCTCGACAGCGTGCGGAGCGCACTGCTGGACGAGCAGAACCACAGGAGCCCGGACGCTGGGCCGTTGACCAAGCGGGCCGGCGACTTGGCATGGGTGTCTGGCTCTGACCGGAGTCGCGTAGGCTACGGGCTGGGCTTCACGCCCCGTAGATCTTCACCGGTGTGCCCGGGCCGATGCGGGCGCTCAGCCAGTCGATGCTCGCGGTGGCCAGGCGGATGCAGCCGTGCGATTCGGCGGCGCCCAGCGTTCCTCCGAGGTTGTTCCGTCCGTGGATCGCGATCTGGCCGGGGCCGCCTTCGAATTCCTGCAGCACGTTGGAGCGCGCGCTGAGCGCAAGCGCGAACGGGCCGCCGGCCTGGCCGGGTTCCATCTGCACCGTCTCCTCGACGAAGAACTGGCCGGTCGGCGTCGGTGTGGAGGGCTTGCCCACCACCGCTTGAAAGGTTCTCACGGTGCGCCCGTCGCGGTAGACGCTGACGCGCCGTGCGGTAAGGTCGACCAGGATGCGCCAGCCCGTTGTGAGTTTGCGGGTGGCGCTCTGGACGATCCAGCCGGTCGATCCGTCGGGGCGACCGGGGAGCATCACCTGCAGCCACCGCACCCCGCCGGGACCGCTCGAGTGGCCGATCACGGGCAGGGTGGTCTGCTCGCCGGTGATTGGCCTATGGGCGGGCACGAGCGCGACCTGCGGGGATCGTGCTGCGGGCGTTTGGTGCGCGGCGTGCGCGGTGAGCAGGACCGCGAGCTGCTGAGTTGCCTGCACACGCGGCGGGATGCCGGCGGCGGCGGCCGACCCGGCCGTGAGGCCAAGTAGGCAGACCGCCAGCGCGACACTCAGCCGGTGAATGTGCCCCTCCTATGCGGGAGCGCGGGCCGTGCGGGCGAGTGCGGTTTGGATGCTTTCCGTGCGCGATGGTGTTTGTGGCGTTTGTGGTGCTTCGAAGTGCTTTTCGATCCAATCGGCCGGGGGGCAGTGGTGAGGCCCGTGCCCGCGGTGGCTCCTGTGCCCGTGGTCGTGGTCGTCCCGGAGGCGGTAGTCACCTTTGTGCCGGTGGTGGTCGTTTCTCCGCCGGTGGTCGCTCCTTCGAGCGCTTTCGTTTCTTCAGGGGTGGTCGTTTCCGTGCCGCCACCGCTGCCGCTTACGCTGGACGCACAGTTGGAGGTGGTGATGGTGTTCGCTTCCAGGGTCACTGCGGCGGTCTGTGCCAGCAGCCTGCCGTGGATCGTGGCGTCCGTATTCGCGGTGATGCTTGCCGCGGCCATGATCGTGCCGACGAAGTGGGTGCCTGTCCCCAGCCTCGCCGAGGAGCCGACTTGCCAGAAGACGTTGCACGCTTGTGCACCGTTGATCAGCGAGACAGTAGTATTCGATCCCGTGATCAGCGTGGTCGGAATCTGGAAGATGAACACCGCGTTGGGGTTGCCTTCGGCGTTGAGCGTGACGCTCCCCGATGAGAGCAGCAACGAGCTGCTGGCGGTGCGAACGCCTGGCGAGAACGTCTGCCCAGCGAGGTCCGTCCCAGCCGAGCCAGTGGTCGGACGAGAGGCCGCTCCGTTGTAGGCGCTCGTCAGGGCGTTCTTGGCTTCGGTCGCCACCGCATCGTCGACATATGTCTGGCCGAGCACGTGCGGAGCGCCGGTCACCGACGAGCCGGGAGCCAGCCCCAGGTCGCCGAACATCGTCGTCGGGCCTGTGTTGGTGACGGTCGAGCCGCCCAGAACAGAGAAGCTGGCAGCTTTTCCCAGGCCCACGGTTGCGGTGGCGCCCAGGGCGCTGCTGGCGAATAGCAGAGTGGACAGCGATCCGAGCAGGAGGAGCCCTGCTCGAAACGTCTTGCGGCCGGCTCGGAGGGCGGAACGCCGGCTTACGGCGAGTGAGTCGCTGGAAGGCGACTCGTCCTTCGGTGGGACGCCTTGGTTCATCGGCGTCTCCTCGCTGCGGCGTCTAATGCGCCGCGATAGAAGGGGAATGGCTCCCCGGTCTCTTTCGACCTGTTATGTCAACCGACAGCTCACCGCCTCAGCGTTAGCCGCGCGGGAGCGGCCGGACACATATCGATGAATTGAGCCAACGCACTCGAGGCGAGATGGATCGCGCTGATCACATTACGCAACTGGGTGTCCCCGCCAAGGCAGGCCATCGGCAGCCACTAACGTGGGCGGCTACAGGTCTCGCCCGAGCGGTTGGTGGTAGCGATGCTTGGCGTGCGCCCAGGGTGGGGGCCGCCCGCTGTTAGGGTGGAGGAGTCCATCGCGCTCCTCGTGGGTCGGCGATTGTGCGTTCGCTCGGTCCTTCTTGACCTCTCTGCCTCGCGACCGCAGCCCCTGAGAGGCTTCGTGAGGAGCGCCCGTGAATGTAGTGGCCGCATCGCCTAAGCGCAGGTCGCGTCGTTGGTCTGTAGGGCGCCCGCCGGAGCATCCCGTAGCCGGGAGGTCCTACCGGCCGGCCGGGGTGTCGCTGCGTGTCGCGATGCTCGCCCCACCCTGGATCTCCGTCCCCCCGCCGGGGTACGGGGGCGTGGAGTCGGTTGTCGGCGTGCTGACGGACGCTCTAGTCCGGCAGGGGCACGCGGTGACGCTCTTCTGCGCCCCGGGCTCTCGGTCGAGCGCGCAGGTGGTGCCCCTGCTCGATGAGTCTCACCCCGAGGAGATTGAGCGTTCGCTGTATGAGGTCGACCACGTCGCGCGGGCGTTCGAGGAGATCGACCTCGCCGCTTACGAGGAGCGCTTTGACGTGGTTCACGACCACTGCGGCTTCACGGCGCTCGCGATGGCCGACCGCCTCGACACGCCGCTCGTGCACACCCTGCACGGGCAGTTCACCGCCAGCACCGCAGCCTTCTACGCCCGCCACGGCCACAAGGCGGCGCTCGTGGGCATCAGCCGGGCGCAGCTCGCATCGGCGCCGGGGGGCCTGGAACCGGTCGGCGCGATCCCGAACCCGATCGATGTGCGGGCCTGGCCGCTGCGTGAGCACAAGGACGACTACCTGCTGTGGGTCGGGAGGATGACGGCCGAGAAGGGTCCCCACCGCGCGATTGCCGCGGCCCGTGCCGCGGGCGTACCGCTTGTCCTGGCTGGGGTCATCCAGCCCGGCCAGCAGGCGTTCTTCGACCGCGAGGTCGCGCCGCACATCGACGGCGAGCGTGTTCGCTTCGTCGGCGAGATCGGTGGGTCGGTCAAGCTTGAGGCCTTCGCGGGCGCCCGCGCGCTGTTGATGCCGATCCGCTGGGAGGAGCCTTTCGGGATGGTCATGGTCGAGGCGCTGGCGTGCGGGACCCCTGTGATCGCGTTTGCAGAAGGCGCCGCCCGCGAGCTCGTCTGCAATGGGCGAACCGGCTTCCTCGTCGAGGACGAGCAGGAGATGGGCGCGGCGGTCGGTCGGCTGCCCCGGATCGCCCCGCGGGACTGCCGGGCGTGGGTCGCCGAGCACTGCGACGTCGACGTGGTCGCCGCCGCCTACGAGCAGACCTACCGGTCGGTGATGCACCGGCGCGTCGCGGAGGCCGCCGCGCTTGTCTGAGCGCACCCTGAGCGTCTTGGACGGCAGCACCTTCGTCGTCGGGGACCGCCACGGCGACGTGCGGATCGACGCGGGCCGCGAGCACGGCTTCTTCTGCGACGACACCCGTTTCCTCTCACGCTGGGTCCTGCACGTCGGCGAGACGCCGCTGGAACTGCTCGGCCTCGACCAGAGTGCGCACTTCGCAGCGCAGTTCTTCCTGACCCCCCGCGTGGGGCCGGACGAAGAGGCGCCGTGCTCGATCATGCGCCGGCGACTCATCGACCACGTATGGGTGGAGGAGGTCACGGTGACCAACCACCGCCACGAGCACAGCGAGGTGCGGGTGGCACTGGAGGTCGACGCCGACTTCGCCGACCTATTCGAGGTCAAGGACGGCGTGGTAGCCAAGCGGGAGGTGAGCTGCCGCCACGACGACGGGACCCTCACGTTGGCCTACGAGCGCACAGGCTTCCAGCGCTCGGTGACGATCGCCACCAGCCGCACGGCGGCGGTCACCCGCCAGGGCTTCGTCTACTCGCTACGACTCGCGCCCGGCGAGCAGTGGTCGACAACCTTCACCCTCACCCCCCACGCCGCACAGCCGGGGGTCGCCTTCGCGCAGCGCGAGCCGCGCGGCAGCCTCGCGCAGCTGAGGGCATCCAAGTCGGCCGAGCTGGAGCAGTGGCTAGCCAGGGCGCCGGTGTTGCAGACCCAGGACCCGGCGCTGGCGCGCACGTACCGCGCGAGCCTCAGCGACCTCGGCGCGCTGCGGCTGCACCCCGACCTCGGCGAGGGCGCGACCCTTCCCGCGGCAGGGCTGCCATGGTTCATGGCGCTCTTCGGCCGCGACAGCCTGATCACCAGCTTCCAGGCGCTGCCCTACCTCCCCGGGCTGGCCGCCACCACCCTGCGCGTGCTCGCCGCCCGTCAGGCCGAGGAGCGCGACGACTTCCACGAGCAGGAGCCAGGCAAGATCCTGCACGAGCTGCGCTTCGGCGAGCTCACCGCACGCGGGGAGCGTCCGCACTCCCCGTACTACGGGACCGCCGACGCCACACCCCTGTTCCTCGTCCTCCTGGAGGAGTACCACCGCTGGTCGGGCGACGCGGAGCTCGTCCGGACCTTGGAGCCCAACGCCCGTGCCGCCCTTGCGTGGATCGAGGACAGCGGGGACGCCGACGGCGACGGGTACGTCGAGTACGCCTGCCGCAACCAGGCCACCGGGCTGGTCAACCAGTGCTGGAAGGACAGCTGGGACGCGATCCAGCACGCCGACGGCACGCTGGCCCGGGGCCCGATCGCGACCTGCGAGATCCAGGGCTACGTGTACGACGCACGGCGCCGCTGCGCCCGTCTAGCCCGCGAGGTATGGGGCGATCCGGCGCTCGCCGAGCGCCTCGAGCGCCAGGCAGCCGTCCTGCGCGAGCGCTTCCACCGCGACTTCTGGATGCCCGAGCGTGGCTGCCACGCGCTTGCGCTGGACGGGGAGAAGCGCCAGGTCGACAGCCTGACCTCCAACATAGGTCATCTGCTGTGGTCGGGCCTGCTGGACGAGGACGAGGCGGCCGCAACCGCCGAGCGACTGCTCGACGAGCAGCTCTACTCCGGCTGGGGCGTGCGGACCCTCGGCACCCACGAGGCCGGCTACAACCCGCTCGGCTACCACACCGGGACCGTCTGGCCCCACGAGAACTCGCTGATCGCCGCCGGCCTGGCGCGCTACGGCTACCGCGCAGCGGCGAGCACCATCGCCTCCACGATCCTCCAGGCTGCCCCGTACTTCGAGCACCGCCTGCCCGAGGTCTTCGCCGGCTACCCCGCGTCGGTGACGTCGGTCCCCGTGGCGTTCCCGACGGCCTCCCGTCCCCAGGCATGGGCCGCGGGAACCCCGCTGCTGCTGTTGAGCACGCTGCTCGACCTCCACCCCGGGCGCCCCAACGCGGACATCGAGGTCCCGTGCGGTATTGGCCACGTCACGCTGCGCTCGCAGAGAGACTAGCGTGGGCGCAGTGGACGACGCCGCGGGTAGCAGTAGGGAGCCGGTTGGGATCGCGCTCGGTGAGCGCACGTACGCTGCCGCTCAGGTGCTCATTGGGCCTGCTGGACGGGCAAGCCAAACTGTCGTTGCAGTGCGTCAGCGTCGATACCCTCGCCGTAACGCTGTTCGGAGCTGGGGCGCGTGAAGAGCAGGATGCGCTCGGCTGGGAAGGTCACGAGAATATCCTCCACCGCCTTGACCGGATCGCCCTCACCGGTGTCACCGCGTGCGTCCAGCCCGGCGTCATCGAGGCCCTCCGTCGTCTCGCGCTGTACCAGCTCTGCCCGTCGGATGGCCTCATCGGCGTCGGAGAGCCAGAAGCGTAGGGCCGAGCGGTGAAGCGCCGGCGCGACGACCATGATCTCGGCGTCGTCGGTCGCGGCGCCAAGCGCCGTGCGCAAACGATCGGCGGAGATCGGCTCGGTCGCGACTACCAGCACCTTCATGGCATCCCTCCGTCTCGTCCGTGCGCGTGCGGGACCGGCTGGAAGCGTCGTAGCACAGGCTCGGGTATAGCAGCTCGTTTCGCTCAGCGAGCGCCGATCCTCGTCTCAGCCGAGTCCGCGCAATCGACTTGCAATGAGTAGCACAAGAGAGTAAAGATGCTGCTGGACGGTCGCTGACCAAGCCGACCAGCCGTCGCTGCCGCTGAGTCGCTTTATCGGGTATGCCGCTGTCCGGAGATCGCCCGGAGGCGCGTGTGACAGGCGGCGGCCATATCGAGTAGGTCAAGTTGATCTGAACGTGCCGTTTGCTGTACCGCGCAGTGGTCCAGTGTGCGTAGGGTGCGTTGGTAGGCGTGTTGTGCCGGTCCGATCTCGCCGAGCGCGTCGTGTGCGCATGCCAGCTTGAAGGCGGCGAGGGCGAAGTTGGGGTCGATGTACAGTGCGCGTCGCAACGGCTCCACCGCGGCTCGGGCGTCGTCGCGCGCGAGCTCGGCAACGCCGCGGATGAAGTGCGCTTGGGAGTCCAGGGGGTCCTCTGCGAGCACATCCTGAGCGATCCGCACCGCAAGGTCGAGCTCGCCGCGATCGGCGGCCTGCATGGCGTCGGCGGGCGTTGGCCGGGGGTGACTCAGCACCCGCTTCGGTGCCCCGAGCGGCGTCGAGCGCTCGAGGTTTGCGCCTGCTCCATTCTGCGCGGAGGGGCGTACGAGGGCTTTGCGGCGGGGCTCATGCGCACGTGACGCCCGTGGGCCAAGGACGCTGGGTCGAACTTGTGCGATCGGGAGACTCTGACCGGAGAGCCGGTCCGCGGCACCCAGCAAGAGCAGGCCGGCCGGGGTCAGAGCGCTCTCGAGCGCCCCCAGCACGCGCTCGACCGTCGGTCGGTCGAAGTAGATCATGACGTTGCGGCACAGGATGACGTCGAACTGCTGCTCGCCCGCTGGGGGGATCGGGTCGCGCACGAGATTGTGTCGGCGGAACTCGACGAGTGCGCGTAGCCGCTCGCCGACGCTTGTCAGCCCGTGTACGCTTGAGAAGTAGCGCTCACGGACGCCTGCTTGCAGGGTGCGCACAGAGCGCTCGCCGTAGCGACCTGCAACCGCCTGCTCGAGCGCTGTAGGCGCGATGTCGGTTGCGAGCACACGTACCGGCGGCGAAGCGCATGCAAACGCCTCGCATGCGAGGATCGCCACCGTATAGGCCTCCTCGCCGGAGGCGCACCCGGCGACCCATACGCGCACGACGTTCGATCCATGAGCGCGGGCGGCGTCGAGCAGGGAGTACCACTCGATTGCGTCGAGCTCCGAACGATGTCGGAAGAAGAAGGTCTCGCGGATGGTGACCTCGTCGATCAGCCGCTGCAGGGTCTCTGTCGAGACAGCCCGCTCCAGCAGCGTCTCGGCTGTAAGGTCGCGATCGACCCTGGTGATGGCGGCTTGCAGCGAGGGGAGCTGAGATGGCCCCAGCTCGATCCCGCTCTCGTGCTGGATCATGCGCGCAACCTCGGTCAGCGCGACGCTCATGGCCGGGCCCTCATTCGTTCCAGCGCTGCGAGCTCGTCGCCGATCGCCGCCGGGGCAAGGACCGTCTTGGCTCCGCGCTCCGCGGCGACCCGTGGCATCCCGTAGACGCCCGAGCTCTGCTCGTCCTGGGCGATCGTCCGTCCGCCGGCGGCAGCCACGGCTGCGAGGCCCTCCGCGCCGTCACGTCCCATCCCAGTCAGCACCACAGCCACCGCCTTGGCCCCCGCGACGCGGGCGAGGCTGGAGAGCAACACGTCTCCCGACGGACAGTGATTGCCGGCGATCGTGTCGGTGTCGAGTCTCAGGCGGCGGGTCGCCTCGAGCTTCAGGTGCGCCCCGTCGGGTGCAAACCAGACACCCGGCGCAAGCTGCTGGCCATCGCTCGTCAGGTGTACGGGGAGCGCGAGCTCCCTGCCCAGCCAGGCCACCAGCCCGGAGATGAAGCCCGGGGTCATGTGCTGGACCACCAGAATCGGGGTGCTGTAGTCGGCCGGGAGTCGCCTGAGGACTTCTGTCAGCGCTCGCGGTCCACCTGTCGAGGCGCAGATGCCGATCACCTCGCTGCGCGGCGAGGTAAAGGGGTTGCCCGAGCCCGAGGAGTGACGATCCGGGGTTCGCAGATCGCCGGAGGTGGGCTTGCTCATTGCGCTCCCACCAGGCGCTTGACCGTCTCCAGCAGCGCCTGCTGGTCGAACTCGTCCTTGACGATGTAGGCATCCGCGCCGGCTTCGGCACCACGCTTGCGGTCCTCCTCGCTGCCGCGCGAGGTGACGACGACGACCGGCAGCGACGAACGATCCGGGTCGGCTCGAATCGCCGCCAGCAATGCGAGCCCGTCCATCTCGGGCATCTGCAGATCGGTGACGACGATGTCGAAGTCGCCGCCGGCACTCAGCGCGCCGAGTGCCTCGCGGCCGTCACAGGCGACCTCGACGCGATATCCAGACGCGCGGAGGATGCTGCGTTGCAGCTCGCGCACCGTGAACTGGTCGTCGACGACGAGCACCTTCGGCGCCTGCCTCGCCCGCAGCGCGGAGGCGCCGCCGACCGAGATCGCGGCCGAGGTGCGCGGAGCTTGGCGAACCAGGTGGGCCGGATCGAGGATCAGCACGACCGCCCCGTCACCGAGGATCGCGGCGCCGAGGTAGCCCGACATCCCGGCCAGTGAGCGGCCGAGCGGCTTGACGACGACCTCCTGCTCACCGATCACCTCCTCGCAGGCGACGGCAAGGCGCCCGTTGGTCGCGTCCACCACAAGCGCCCGGGAGACCTCCAGCAGATCGGGTGCGACCATGCCGAGGACGGGCGCCAGATCAGAGAGCTGCAGGGACTCCTCTCCTACCAGGATCGACGGCCGTCCACCGAGCATCATCACCTGCTCTACCGCGATCACCTCGGTGACACTCGCCAGCGGAAGTCCGAACCGCTGAGCACCGCGCTTGATGATTAACACACGCAGCAGCGCGAGGGTGACCGGCAGCAGCAACGTCGCGGATGTGCCCACGCCTGGCACGGTGTCGATGGCAAGACTCCCGCCGACCGACTCGACCTGGCGCTTGACCGCATCGAGCCCGACGCCGCGACCGGCGATTTCGCTGACGTCCGCGGCTGTTGAGAACCCGGCCTCGGCGAGCACGTCGACGAGCGAACCGCGGCGGGCGCCCTCGGCGAGCGCGGCGACGACGACGCCGCCGCCGTCGTCGCGCACCTCGATGGCGACCTGTCCGCCGCGCGGCTGGGCGTGCAGCTCGAGCGCTCCGCGGCGCGGCTTGCCGGCGCGCTCGCGCACATCGGGCAGCTCGATGCCGTGCGCGATCGCGTTGCGCAGCAGATGGTTGATCGCCTCGGACATACCGTCGAGCAAAACACGGTCGAGCTGCGTATCTGCGCCGGTGATCTCGAGGGCGACCTGCTTGCCTTCGGCGGCCGCAAGGTCGCGCACGGCTCGCGGCAACGAACTGGTGATAGAGCTCAGCGGCACCATGCGCAGCTCGAGAACCGTCTCCTGCAACTTGTCGAGCAGGCGCTCCCCACGGTCCACCTCCTGCTCGAGCACTTCGTCGGCTCCTCGCGGAGCGCCGTCGAGCATGTGCTCCAGGCGCCGATGGTGGAGGACCGTCTCGCTGACCGCGTCGAGCATGCGGTCAACCTTGTGCGCCGCGACTCGGATCGAGCGGGTGCTCACCACGTCCTTTGGAGTGTCGCCCGCCTCCTTGTCGTGCTTGACCGCCCGGTGCTCGGATGACCCGTTCTCCGCCGCTGCCTCGCTCTTCGCTGCTGACTCGCTCTTCGCTGTTGGCGACCCGTTCTCCGAGGTGTCGGTGGCGAGCGCCTCGACAGCTGTCGGCGCGACCCCGCGCTCGCCGGCGACCGCGCGGCGCAGTGCGTCTGTTGCGTGCAGCAGGGGCTCGACCAGCAGGGATGAGAGTGCATCGACCTTACGCGCCGTCTCCAGCACGTCCTCGATCGCATTGGCGATGGCGCTGGCCTCGTGCAGGCCGACCATGCCGGCGCTGCCCTTGATCGAATGCGCGTGACGGAACAGCGCGTCCGTCACTTGCCCCGACGCCTGACCAGCCTCGACGGCGAGCAGGCAGGCGACCATTCCGTCCAGGTGCCCAGCGGCCTCCTCGCGGAAGATCTGAACGAGATCCGCGGGAACCTCGGCGGCGGTCATCGCTCATCTTCCGGGGCGATCGAGTCGAACAAGGCGTCCACTGCGAGCACGCCGACCATCGCCCCGTCGAGGACCGTGCTCGCAAGCAGATGCCGGGACTCGGACTCCTGCATCGTGCCGGCCAGCGGGCCTACGTCGATCACGTCATCCACCGCGAACGCCGCGCGCTGCCCATCGCACTCGGTGACGAGCAGACGCCGTGGCCTGCCCTCGCGCTCGATCTGGAGGATTCTCGCGAGATCGAAAGTCGGGACGATCTCGCCGTTCAGGTTCAACAAACCGAGTACGCTGTCGGCCGATCCCGGGACGGGTGTCAGCTCGCCGAGATCGACGACCTCGTGGACGTGCTTGACCGGCAGCGCGTACTGCTCGCCGCCCACCCGCACCCGCACTTGCGCTCCGCTCACCGGACACGCCTGCTAGTGGACCGCCGTGTCCGCATGGCCGTTTGCGGCTTGCATTCCATAGCGGTCGAGCATCCGCTCCAAGCCGCGCACGAGCTCCTCAACGCGCTCGGAGGTGCCCGCCCGCAGTTGCTGCTCGGCCGCCAGCTGCTCGGCCGCCCGGCGGATCTCCACCATTGTCGTCGCCGCCTGCGCGGCGGCGTCCTTCTGGTTGTCGGTCGCCGCCATGCTCTGCTCGGTGGCGAGGATCGTGGAGTTGCTCTTCTCCTGGATGCCAGTGGCGATCTGACGGATCGACTCCGTCGAGTGCACCGTGCGCTCGGCGAGCTTGCGCACCTCGCCGGCGACGACGGCAAACCCACGGCCCGCGTCGCCGGCCCGCGCTGCCTCGATCGCCGCGTTGAGCGCCAGCAGGTTGGTTTGCTCGGCGACTCCGTTGATCAGCTCGAGCACCTGACCGATCTGCTGACTGCGCTCGCCGGTCTCCAGCGCCTCCGTCGCGGTGATCTGAGCGTTATCGGCGATCGTTGCCGCGCTTGCGCTGAGCTCCTCGAGCGTGGCTGCGACCTCGGAGATCGCCGCGGACTGCTGGCTGGTGGCGGCGGCCGCCTCGAGTGTCGCCGCGCGCATCTCGTTGGTGGCCTCGGTCAGGGTGCCCGACGTCGCCCGTATCTGCGTGAGCAGACGGCGGGTCAGGCGTACGGTGTAGACGGTGAGCAGCGCGGCGCACAGCATGGCGAGCCCGCCGGCGAGGAGCGAGAGCAGCAGTGCGGAGTGCGCCGTGGCCTGTGCCGAGCGCTGGTCGCTCTGATCCTGGGTGTCCTCCTGGGCGACCACCACGTCGAGCTGGTGGTCGACGCCGTCGAGCAGACGCGCGATGCGGTCGACCTCCGCGGCAGCGCCGGGCGTCCCCGCGTTGTGCGCCAGTGCGGCAACTGCGGTTCCCAGCGCGGCGGCGTTCGCTCGGGCGCGGCTCAATGCCGTCTGCTCGAGCGGGGTATCGGTCGTGGAGCGCTGAAGCGAGACCAGCGTGGGATCGAGCTCGGCGTAGTCTTCGCGCAGCGTTGGGATGTCCGCGGCGCTCCCGCTCCTCGTGAGCGGTCGTGCGCCGTTCAGGACGTCGTACACCGCCGTTCGCGCTGCGGCCGTCTCGGCGACGGTGGCGGTGTTCTGCAGCGTCGCTTCGTACCTTGCCGTGCTGGCCCCAAAGCGCCACAGCGTCACGCCGATCGCCACGCCGACCAGGACGACGATCAGCGCACCGGCAAGCGCGATCCGCCGCGTCGGACCCAGCCGCTCACCGAGGGTCGAAGGCATGTGCGTTGTATCGGTCGCTGCGTGGCCTAGCTGTAACGCTGCGAGCCCAGCGCGGGCTTCAACGGAAGGCCATTGCGGGTTTTCCGAACATCTCACAGTTGCGAAGTGCCAGTTTTTCGGG
Source organism: uncultured Solirubrobacterales bacterium (assembly GCA_963706545.1). GTDB lineage: Bacteria > Actinomycetota > Thermoleophilia > Solirubrobacterales > Solirubrobacteraceae > Palsa-744. Next base: position 1,725,718 of record OY970161.1, on the reverse strand, counting down.
CACTTCCCGCTCATATCCAAAGCAACAGACGGATCCCTCTTGTCAAGATGTCGTTCGCTGTCGAAGACTAACTCGAGAGCCATGTCCTTCCCTGCTGACGCCTCCCCCGCCGAGACCCTTGCGGCCGCACCCAGCCGCAAGGTCCTCGTGATCGACGACTCGGCGCTGATCCGCGAGGCCGCGAAGATCTCGCTGGGCACGATCGGCGGGTGGCGGGTCATCACGGCGGTCTCTGGCGAGGAGGGGATCGAGCGAGCTGTGTCAGAGCGGTTCGACGCGATCCTGCTCGACGTGGTGATGCCCGGCATGGACGGCATTGCCGTCGCCGAGCGCCTGCATGCGATTCCTGCGACGGGCTCACTTCCGATCCTCTTGCTGACGGCACACGATCGGCTCAAGGACAGCGAGCATTTTCGGCGCGTCCCGGTCGCCGGTGTCATTGGAAAGCCATTCGATATATCTGATCTCTCCCGACAAGTCGCCGTACTCCTGGGATGGCCGGCGTAAGGCCCGATCCAGAGCACGGTGCGCGGTGGCTCTCGCCGTCTGCGACGGCTAGTGGGAGCCCGGGCGCTCCCACCACGAGGTCGTCCGAGGACGCCCTGCGCGCGATCTGGCAGGAGCATCGCGCGGGGGTCCTGAAGCGTGCGGATCTGATCGAGCGTGCCGTGACAGCGCTGGCCGCGGGGGAGCTCGACGGGCAACTGCGCGACGAAGCACAGCGAGCCGCGCACTCGCTGATCGGGTCGGTGGGGACATTCGGCTTCATCCGCGCCTCGGAGGCGGCACGCGAGCTCGAGCTCGAGCTCGCCGACCCTGCCCCACAGCGCGCGGCGGCGATGTCAACGCTGATCGCCGTTGTGTATCGCGAGCTGCAGGGCGAGGCGCTCGCAGCTCCGCGCGCACAGCGCACCGAGCCCGCCGGCGATCGGTTGCGAGTCCTGATCGTCGACGACGATCGCGCGCTGTGTGAGCGCGTCGCCGCGGAGGCGGCCTCGCGAAAGGTGTGCTGCGACGTGGCCGCCAGCCCGCAGGAGGCGCGGGCGCTGTGCGCCGAGCGCCCTCCAGCGATCGTCCTGCTCGATCTCACCTTCCCGCCTGACGGTATGGCGGACGCGTACGCCCTGCTGTCGCAGCTGAGCACAGCGACGCCGCCGATCCCCGTGCTCGTGCTCACCGGCACCGGCGCTTTCACCGATCGTGTCGAGGCGGTGCGGCGCGGCAGCCGCGCGTTCCTGCCCAAGTCGCTGCTGCCGGCCGAGGTGCTGGACGCAGTGGAGCAGTTCCTTGCACGCGATCGCCTCGCGGCTACGCGAGTGCTCGTCGTCGACGACGATCCCGCCACGCTCGACGCCATGCGCGCGCTCTTACGCCCGCATGATCTGGAGGTGTCGACCCTCGCCGATCCGCTTCGCTTCTGGGAGACGCTGGAGGAGGTGGCGCCCGAGTTGCTGATTCTCGATGTCGACTTGCCGGGCGTCAACGGCCCCGAGCTGTGCCGCACCGTGCGCAACGATCCACGCTGGAGCCGCCTCGCTGTGATCTTCGCCACCGCTCGCACCGATGCCGCGACCGTCGAGGAGGTGTTCAATGCCGGCGCCGATGACTACATCGCCAAGCCAATCATCGGACCCGAGCTCGTCAGCCGAGTCGCCAATCGCCTGGAGCGCGTCCGTCTCCTTCGCGCCCAGGCGGAGACGGACTATCTCACCGGCTTGGCCAACCGGGCCAAGGCAGATGAGGATTTGACGCAGCTCGCCGCTCTCGCCGATCGCTTCTCAGAGCCCCTGTCAGTGGCCATGCTTGACATCGACGGCTTCAAGCTCGTCAACGACCGTCACGGCCATGCCGCCGGTGACAGCGTGCTGCGACGCCTCGGCGAGCACCTGCGGCGCGACTTTCGCGGCACCGACATCGTTGGACGCTGGGGCGGCGAGGAGTTCATCGTCGGCATGTACGGCATGACGCGCGAGAACGGCGTGCAGCGCCTCGCCAACACACTCGAGCGGTTCGGCAAGGAGGAGTTCACAGGCAGCCTGGGGACGGTGCAGGTGAGCTTCAGCGCAGGCGTCGCCGAGTATCCGCTCGACGGGCACAGTCTCACTGCGGTGTCGCGTGCGGCGGACGAGGCCCTCTATCGCGCCAAGGCATCCGGGCGAGCGCGCGTGCTGGCAGCGGTATGAGCCGGTCGCGGATCCTGGTGGTAGACGACGACGCCGTGATGCGGGAGCTGCTGCGCGGCGTGCTTGAGCACGCTCAGTCGGTGTAGGCGTTGCGAACTGCCTCGACCTCCGGCAGCGAGGCGATGAATGCGTCGAGCAGCGCCGGCTCGAAATGACTGCCACGGTCTGCCTGCATCATCTCCAGCGCAGTGGTGACGGGGAACGCGGAGCGGTACACGCGGTCGCTGGTGAGCGCGTCGAACACGTCGGCCACGGCCGCAATCCTGCCCTCGCGGGGGATCGCCTCGCCCGCCAGCCCCCCAGGGTAGCCCGTACCATCCCAGCGCTCGTGATGGCTGCGGGCGATCAAGGCTCCCATCTGGACCACCTCCGAGGCCGAGCCCGCGAGCATCCTATAGCCGGTCTCGGCATGGTCCTTGATGATCTCGAACTCCTCGGGAGTCAACTTGCCGTGCTTGAGCAGGATGCTGTCCGGGACCGCGACCTTGCCCACGTCGTGTAGCTGGCTCGCGAGCCGGATCAGCTCGCACTGCTGCTCGGAGAGCCCAATCCGGCGCGCCAGGATCTCGCAGTAGGCGCTCATGCGCTGCAGGTGCTGGCCGGTCTCCTCGTCGCGGAACTCGACCAGGCGGGCCAGGCGGAAGATCGTTTCTGCCTGGGAGGCCCACACCTTGTTCTCCGAGAGCTTCAGATCCTGAAGGGCCTCATCGAGTTGTGCGCTGCGCTCGGCCACGGCGACCCGCAGGCGTTGCAGCAGGCGGCGGCTCTCAAGCTCCCGACGTCTGCGGTGCAGGGCGTTGGCGACATTGATCAGCAGCTCGCCCGCCGCGACCGGCTTGATCATGTAGCCGTAGGCCCCGAGCTCGATCGCACTCATCGCCAGCTCGGTGCTGTCCTCGCAGGTGACCATCACCACCGCACAGGCGGGGTGATTGCTACGGATGTGCGAGAGGAGCTGCATGCCCGACGCACCCGGCATGTTGACGTCGAGCAGCACGAGCTGGTAGGCCGCGAGCGCAAGACGCTCCCGTGCGGTCACCGCGTCATCCGCGCCGTCGCAGGTGTAGCCGCGGTCGCTCAGCACCCGCTCGGCCCAACGCCGCAGCGCCTGCTCGTCGTCGACGATCAGAAGCTCTGTCACCGGTCGAGCACCTGGTTGACCTTGGTGAGCAGCGCTGGGCCTGAGAACGGCTTCTCGATCAGCGACACCCCAGCCTTGAGCTTCTCGGTCGAGTCGAGGATCGGCTGGGCGAATCCCGACATGAACAGGACCTGCACCGTGGGGCGCGCACGCCGCATCCGCTCGGCCAGTTGCGGACCGGGCATCTGCGGCATGATCACGTCGGTGAGCAGCAGGTGGATCGGCCGGGCGTAGCCCTCGGCGGCCGCCAGCGCCTCGGGGCCGTTGGACGCAGCGATCACCTTGTAGCCGCCCCCCTCGAGGATGCGACGGATGACCTCGCGCAGAGCCTGCTCGTCCTCGACCAGGAGGATCGTCTCGTCACCCTTTGGCTGTACAGGGTCGGGCCGCCGCTCGACCCGTGAGGGGGCCTGCTGGGTGGCGGGCAGCAGCGCCGTGAAGGTTGTGCCCACGCCCGGCTCGGAGTAGATCTGGGCGCGCCCACCGGCCTGCTGCATAATCCCGTACACCGTGGCCAGCCCCAAGCCGGTCCCGTGGTCCAGGGGCTTGGTGGTGAAGAACGGATCGAACACCCGCTCGAGCACCTCGCTGGACATCCCCACACCGGTGTCGCTGACCCGCAGGCGGACGTGCGATCCGGGAGACAGCCCGGGACGCGAAGAGGCGTAGTCCTCGTCGATCTCGACGTTGGCGGTATCGATCCTCAACATGCCGCCCTCTGGCATCGCGTCGCGAGCGTTGACGGCGAGGTTGACAAGGATTTGCTCGAGTTGCCCGGGGTCGATCAGCACGGGGCGCAGGTCGCCGGTCAATGAGCTGCGGAGCTCGACGTGCTCGCCGAGCGTGCGGTGCAGGAGCTGCTCGATGTCACCGACCACGTGGTTGACATCGACGACCTCTGGCTGCACGACGTCGCGGCGGGCGAACGCGAGCAGCTGGTGGGTAAGCTGCGCGGCCCGCTCCCCCGCGACGCGGATCTGCTGCAGATCCTCGCACGTCGTCCGCCAGCGCTCGTCGCCATCGATGCCGGCGGCTGCTTCCAGGTCGTTGGCGATGAAGGCCGAGTAGTTGATGATCACCGCCAGCAGGTTGTTGAAGTCGTGCGCGATCCCGCCCGCGAGCTGCCCAAGGCTCTCCAGACGGTGGGCCTGCTGCACCTGGCTGTGCAGCTTCTCACGCTCGGCGTCGGCCCGCAGGCGCTCATGCTCCTGGGTCGCGGCCACCCGCTCGCTGATTTCGCGGATCGCGGCGATCGCGAGCAGGCCGTCTTCGGTCTCGATGCTCGACAGGCTGATCTCGGCCGGGAACTCGCTGCCGTCGCGACGCCGCCCGAACAGCCCCAGCCCGGCGCCCATCGGCCGGGGGCGCGGATCCTCGAAGTATCCCGCCCGGTGTGAGCAGTGCGCTGCGCCAAAGCGCTCGGGTACCAGCAGCTCCACCGATCGCCCCAACAGCTCGCCGCGCTCGTACCCGAACAGCGCTTCGGTCTGGGCGTTGACCAGCACGATCAGACCATCGCGCCCAACACCCACAAAAGCGTCGGGGGCGAGCTCCAGCAGGGCGGCCTGGATCCCCAGCCGCACGGTGACGTTCCGGTTGACCTCCAGCAAGCCCGCAAGGCCTCCCCCCGGGTCGTACTGCGCGGCCCAGCGGCTCTCGACGACCACACGACGACCATCCTTGGTGTGCTGCACGAGATTGCCCTCCCAGCCGCCCGTCTCGGTGACGATCCGCTCGATCTCCCCCAGGGACACGGGATACTCGGTGCCCAGTAAGTCGTGCGGGGTCTTGCCGAGGGCCTCCGCGGACGGGAAGCCATAGATGTCTTGGGCGCCTTTGTTCCAGAACGTGATCCGGCGCTTGGCGTCGCGCGCGAAAATCGCGTCGCGCGCAAGTTCTAGTTGCGCCGCCAGTTCCTGCGAGCGGGCTAGGAGGGCAGCCTCTACGTCACTCCCCACGGTACGACCATCCTTGGACTCAGATTCCATTTCACGGATCTTGACCGTTAGCAGGAAGAGAGTAGCACCGACCGCCTTCTTAGCGTGTCGAAAGCGGCTGCGTCGAGGAGTCACTGGCCTGTAGGAATGCCTCGACTGCGCTGACGTCGAGCGGGCGCGAGAACAGGAAGCCCTGCCCGTGGTCGCAGTGTTCGCGCTGCAGGGTCTCGAGCTGGACCTGGTCCTCGATGCCCTCGGCGAGCGTCTCGATCTGGAGCGCCTTGCCGAGCTGCACGAGCGTGCGGATCAGGGCCGTCGCCTCCTTGGAGGCCGCGATACCGCCGATGAAGGAGCGGTCGATCTTCAAGGCGTTGACGGGGAACTGGCGCAGGTAGGCCAGCGAGCTGTAACCGGTGCCGAAGTCGTCGATCGCGATGCGAACTCCGAGTCCCTTGAGTTCCCGCAGGCACAGGGCTGTGGCCTCGGCGTCGCGCATCAGCGTGGTCTCGGTGATCTCGAGTGTCAGCGCCTCCGGGTCCAATCCACTGTGCTCGAGCGCGTCGCCCACGTCCTCGATCAGCTCGTCGTCATCGAGCTGGCGTCCGGACACGTTCACGGACATGCCGATCCGGTGGCCCCGCTCGTGCCACGTCGCGGCCTGCCGGCAGGCCTCTTCGAGCACCCAGCGGCCGATCGGCACGATCAGTCCGCTTTCCTCGGCAATCGGGATGAACTCGACGGGTGGGATGACGCCGCGCGTGGGGTGGCGCCAGCGGAGCAGCGCCTCGACGCCGATCACGTTCTCCGACTGCAGGTCGAAGGTGGGCTGGTAGAGCAGGAACAACTGCTCGTTCTCAAGCGCCTCGGCGAGGTCCATCTCGAACGTGAGGCGGTCCTGCGCGGCGGTCTGCATTCCTGACTCGAACTGCACATAGCAGTTACTGCCTGCCATCTTTGCCTCGTACAGGGCGACATCCGCGTCGCGCAGCAGTTCGGCGGCGCTGCCCCGCAGGCCCGAGGCGACACCAATGCTCGCGGTCAGAGAGAGCTGGCGCCCGCTCTCCCCATCCACTTCGTATGGCTGACGCAGGACGTTCAGCAGGCGCTCGGCGACGAGCTCGGCACCAGCGTCGAGCGCGGAGCCCTCTACTAGCACGACGAACTCGTCGCCGCTCAGGCGGGCCGCCGTGTCGCCCTCGCGGACGACACCCGCAAGCCTCGTGGCGACGATCCTCAGCAGATCGTCGCCGGCGGCGTGACCGAAGGTGTCGTTGACCTGCTTGAAGCCGTTGACGTTGACGTACAGCGCCGCCACCGGAAGGTGCTGGCGCCGCGCGCGGGCGAGCATCTGCTCCGCGCGGTCCAGCGCCAGGACCCGGTTGGGCAGGCCGGTGAGGGCATCGTGCAGCGCCTGGTGGCGAAGCTGGCCGGTCTTCTCTTCGACCATCCTCAGAGCACGCTCGCGCGAGCGCGTCAGTAGCAATACCAGCGCGAACAGCAGGAAGCTCACGATCGTCCCGCCCAGCAACACCAACAGTCCCTGCACATTGGCAGACAGACCGCTCATAGGCGTCTCCTCGCTGCGGCGTCAACCACCGCGATAGAAGGGGATAGCTCCCCAGTCTCTTCGACCTTTATGTAGACCGACAGTTCGCTGCCTTAGCGTTAGCCAAGAATCAGTAACCCGACATATGTCTATTAGTCGGAACCCAACCCCCCGGTAGCCGTCTGAAGCCCCTATGAGAGAGGTCGATCTCCCAACGTAGCCGGGGGCCGATCGGCGTAGGGTTAGGCAGGTGTTGACCGATCGGCTAGGCGAGGTGCTGAGGGCGATGGCGGCGGCCGATGGCGGCAGCTCGGGTTCGCCGATTGACCGGGTGTGCGTGGCGGCGGTGGTACTGCTCTCGCTGAGGGGGGCAGGGCTTTCGCTGATGGTGGATGGGGAGCTGCGTGGGACCGCTGGGGTGTCCGATCCGGGCATTGCGGTGGTGCAGGAGCTGCAGCTCACGCTGGGTGAGGGACCGTGCGTGGATGCATGGACGAGCAGGGCTCAGGTGCTGGAGTCGGACCTGGCCGATCCTGCGGTGGTGCGCTGGCCGGTGTTCGCCCAGGCCGGGGTGGACGCCGGCGTCCTGGCGGTGTTCGCCTTTCCGCTGGCTCTAGGGGCGATCCGGATTGGAGTGCTGGTGCTCTATCGCAATCGCTCGGGCGAGTTGAGCGCGGATGAGCTGGCTTACAGCCTGGTGCTGGCCGATGTGGCGACCCACATGGTCCTCGGCCTGCAGGCCGGTGCCCCGGCCGGCGAGTTGCACGAGCTGCTGGCGAGGGAGCCGTCGCACTGGGCGGAGATCCATCAGGCGACCGGGATGGTCTCGGTTCAGCTTGGCGTCTCCCTGGACGAGGCGTTCGTCCGCCTGCGCGCCCACGCGTTCGCAGAGAGCCTCCCGCTGCGAGCCGTCGCACGTGAGATCGTCATGCGCCGCCTGCGCCTCACGGAGACGGCGTGAAGAGCGAACGCAAACGTCGCTGCTGCATAATGACGATAGTCACGCCATGGGCGAGCGAGATCGGGATCGAATCGTGACACGAGAGCAGCGGATTGTGGAGACCTTCGTCGAGTTGGCCGACACGATGGTCGAGGACTTCGACGTGGTCGAGTTCCTGCACCGTCTGTCGGAGCGCTGCGTAGAGCTGTTGGACTGCACCGAGGCGGGGCTGCTGCTTGCCGACGCCGCTGGCGTGCTGCGAGTGATGGCCTCCTCCAGCGAGCGTTCCGACGCGCTGGACCTGTTGCAGTCCCAGAACGAGGAGGGGCCATGCTTTGAGTGCTACCGCCGCGGAGTGTCGGTGTTCAGCGAGGACCTCACGGCCGATGCGGGTCGTTGGCCGACGTTCGCGCCGACGGCCGTACAGATGGGGTTTCGCTCCGTGCAGGCGATCCCGATGCGCGTGCGCGACGAGACCGTCGGGGCGTTGAACCTGTTTCGCGCGGTGACGGGGCGTTTGGTCGAGCAGGACATGCCGCTCGGGCAGGGGATGGCTGACATCGCCGCGATCGCGCTGCTGCAGGAGCGCACCGTACGCCAGGCGCATGGCGTGGTCGGGCAGCTCCAGGGCGCGCTCACCAGCCGAGTGATCATCGAGCAGGCCAAGGGTGTGCTGGCCGAGCGCGCTCACATCGGCGTGGACGCAGCGTTTGCCCGGATGCGCACGTACGCGCGAGCGCACAACCTTCGCCTTAGCAACGTCGCCCGCGAGCTTATCGACGGCCACCTCGACGCCGCCTCGCTCAGCGACCCCGCGCTCGGCGCCTCGACGCCTGAACGTTGACACTCCCTCCCCGGAAAGGACTCCATTCGGGGCAGACGACCAGAATACTATCGAAGTGCTAGAATAGTTATGGTCAGCGGTTAGATCCGCTTTTGCGTCGCTCCAGACCTCGGTGGCGTTGCTGGTTACAGGACCGATTTCTGGAGCGTAATGCGAGTCGAGCACAGGCCCCAACCCGCCGGTGGACATGCAGCGCTTGCGACTGGGTCGCACGGTGGCTCATTGAGCATCCGCTCCCCGCGTCCACAGTCGCAGCGGCTGCTCAACCCCGATTTCGAACAGATCGTGGCCAGCCACTCATGAGCGTCCTCGCCACAAGGCGGAGGACCTCCGCACTCGCCGCAGCTGACGACGCCGCGCTCTTTGCCGCAGTCGCTGCGCTCAGTGTCGAGGCAGTCGAGGAGACCTACGACCGGCACGCCACCGCTCTCTGTAGCCTTGCGCTACTCACCGCTGAGGATCCGGAACTCGCCAGAGACGCCGTCGCTCGGGCTTTCATCGCCCTCTGGCGAGCCCCCACCAGCATCTACCTGGAGGAGCAGAGCCTTCGCGCCGCACTGGCCGGCGAGGTCTACACCAGTTGCACACAGGTGCGTGAGACGCGCGAGCGCACACCGGGGCAGTGCGCAAAGACCTACCGCGAACCGCAACCACCGGCCCTCGCTGACCTCGCCCTCCTGCCCCGCTCCCAACGGGATCTGTTGGCGCTGATCCTGTTCGGCGAGCACAACCGCCGCCAGGCCGCCCGCAGGGTGGGCCTCAACGAGGCCACCGCTGCGAGGATGATCGCGGGTGCCCTGCGCACCATGCGCCAGGTCGAGGGGAAACCGCACCCCTCTGTCACGGCCGCCACCGACGGCGCAAGCGCCCTGGTGTCCTCGATGACCCTCCGACGGTCGATGACCCACCGACGGGAGTCGATATCTTGACCCCCGTCTGCACTATGTCGGGGTGCTTTCGCGGTCGCGTTCCTCCAGGTACGGCGCGAGGTATTTCGCGGCGATCTTGCTCGGCGACGAGGAGGTCGGTGTGTCGGTGACTTCCGAGCTGAATCCGTGCCCGCCTGTGATGTGAGCGGTGAGGTATTGAGGCTCTCCGTTGGTCAGCAGCATGCCGTGGATCGTGGGGTTAAAGCGTTCAGGCGTCACGGATGCTCCGGCTAGGGCCGCAATCGATTGCGCGGCAACGTCGGCCTGTTGCGAGCCGATGCCGCCATGCTTGATGGGGAAGTCGGTCGCGTCGCCGGCTGCGTAGATGCGTTCGACATCGGGTACTCGGCAATGCGGGTCCACGCGGATGAAGCCGTGCTCGCCGAGCGGAATGCCGCGCACGACGGGGCCACAGAGCTCGGGCAATGCGATCACCCGATCCACCTCCAGGTGCCGTTCGCCGGGGTTGATCACCACTTCGCGGGAGCTGGGGACCTCGGCGTAGGCGGAGGTAACCGTCTTGACGTTTGCGCGGGTGAGCAGCTCTGCGACGGCGCTGCTCGCCGACGATCCAAAGATCGCCAGCGGGCTGTCCTCGGGGGTGACGATTGTCGTTTCCAGCTTGATGTCCATGTCGTAGGCGCGTCCGGCGGTCATCAGCGCGAGCTCGTAGAGCGGCAGCGGCCAGGCCATGCGTCCGGGCGCGAGGAATGCCAGTTTGTGGACGTAGCCGCCCTCGACGTCCTGGATCAGCCCGTGCATGGTCTCCTCCAGATCACGGTCGTCGATCGTGAGAGCGTGCGGGTAGCGCTTCGTGACGGTCGCCCCGAGCGCGAGCATCAGCGCGTCGTACTCGATCGAGTCATCGGCCTTGGTGTGGATCGTCCGCGTGACCGGGTCGATCCAGCCCAGTTCGCCTGTGATGAGCTTTGCCCCGGCGTCGTGGACGATCGGCGCCAGCGGGTAGCGGTGTGCAGAGGTGTAGGCGAATGGCTCGCGGACGACCATCGGGCGGTAGACGAACTCGGTGTTGGGCGCGATGACGGTCACGTCAGTGCGGTCGGACGCAAGATCGGCTAGGGCCAGCGCGGTCTCGAGGGCGGCCACTCCCCCACCGGCGATTACCACGCGGAGCTTGTCGGAATGCGAGCCAGTTGTTGCCTCGGGGCTGGGATTGCTGGACACGACTACCGACCGGCCTTCCCGTTCGGTACTGCCAGCGGGACCGCCGGACCGGGAGACCCGCCGTTCGTGTCGGCGAGAATCGCGAGCAGGTCGCCGACCCGCTTGGCGCGGCCGAGACGGTCGGGAAGCGCAACCCCGGACTGGATCGTGTACTGGTTGCGGCGGCCGTTGCGCTCTCGCTTGATGTAGCCGCCGGCCGCGAGCTCGGCGACGATTCGATGGGCGGCGCGTTCGGTGATACCGACTTGCTGGCTTATCTCCCGTAGAAGCACGCCCGGATCATCGGCGATGCACACCAGGACCTGGGCGTGGTTCGTCAGGAACTTCCAGCGCGGGATCGTGCCCTCAGCCATAGAAGCAAGATTAGCATGTCTAGATATATTTTTCCTAGACTTTGTTTTCATGCTATGTTGTTCAGGTCCGCGGTGCTGCTCAGGTCGCTGGCGCCCATGCGCACACCCAACGAAAGAGGCCAATCGTGCCCAGCTCAGTAATCCCTTATCCGCCCGCTCCGACCACCGGCAACGGCGTAACGCCTCACGAGATCGCGGATCCAGTATCCGACCCCGTATCCAACGGAGGACACCAGAATCCACAGCCCGATCACGCGCCGCGCAACCCACTGCTCGCGAAACTGACCAGTCTGACCTCGATCGCCACCGTCGCCGCGGCAGGCATGATCGTCGTCGGCGCACTCGCCGTTGTCGGCGGCCACTACGACAAGCAGGTCGTTCACGACCAGCTGGCTCCGCAGAAGATCTTCTTCCCAAAGCCCGCGACAAACCCGGCCCTCGCGTCCTACGCCGGTCAGCAGGTGCTCACCGGCAAGCAGGCAAAGCTCTACGCCCAGGACCAGATCGGCGTGGACCTGACCAAGGTCGCGGGCGGCAAGACCTACTCCCAGATCAGCGCTGAGTGGATCGCCGGCGGCATGAAGAACACGACGCTCGCAGGTGAGCGCACCACCCTATTCATGGGAGAGACGCTGAGGGGCCTACTGCTCAATGCCTGGGGCTGGTCGGTCATCGGCAGCATCGCCACCCTCGCCGGATTCATCCTGATCCTGCTCGGAGGAGTCCTCTTCCTGCTCCCACTCGCCAACTGGCAGATCAACCTCAGAGACCGCCACCCGGCGGCCGCTGGCGCCTGACATGAAGGCTCTTGTTTACCACGGTCCCGGCCAGCGCGGCTGGGACACCGTGGCCGACCCCAAGATCATCGACCCGACCGACATCGTCGTGCGAATCGACACCTCGACGATCTGCGGGTCAGACCTGCACATCCTCGAGATGGACGCGCAGCAATAATCTCAGCGGAGACCGAGCGCAATATCACTTTGCGCGAGCAGCAAAAGTGTGGCCGGCCACGAGCCGCGCTTCTGCTTTCGTGGAGGGGACAGCCAAGGCCGACAGGAACGAGGAGCGTAAGACGATGACCGAGAACCAGCAAGACCCCGAGCTCGATCCCGCTGAGCACGAGCAAGACGCTGAACTGGATGTCTCCGAGCATCAGGAGGATGCCAGGTGGAGCGTCGCCGAGTGGCACGGCAAGATGCTGGTAGACCGCTACGGCGAGAAGATCGGCAAGCTCCAAGACGTTTATGTCAACGTCGAGACGGACGAGCCACAGTTCGCGACCATCAAGGAGGGCTTTATCGCTCGCCACTTGACCTTTGTGCCGCTCGGTGGAATCACGGTCGGGCCCGATAGCCTCAAGGCGGCGGTCTCCAAGGCGCAGGTCGAAGACGCCCCCAACATTGAACAGCACGGCGAGGAGCTCTCCCAGGCTGATGAGTCAAGCCTGTACCACCACTTCGAGCTCAACTACACGCCGCCCAAGACCGAGAGTGGACGCCGACTCGCCCGCCGCTGACACATCGCCAGCAGGCAGAAGGCTCCAGGCGACGAGGCTGCTGATCTGGCGGACTTGCGGGGTGTCAGAGGTTGGCAAGCGCGAGCGCGCGACCGAGGCCCGCATCGACCTGGGCCATCAGCCAATCCGGTAACGCACCAATGCGCTCCTCCAGGGCGCCACGGTTGACCGTGGCGATCTGGGTGACGTTGACGACCGAGTCGGCTTCGAGGTCGGCGATGTCGGCCGGCACCGCGACGTTGCCTGGGAGCGCCGCGAGCCGGGCGTTGCCGGTGAGCACGGCCACGGTCACGGTGCGTAGCTTGGAGCGGTTGTACTGGTCGGCGCTGACGACCAGCACCGGGCGCCGCAGCGCGGGCGCCGAGCCCCTGGGCAGGCCGAGATCGACCCACCACAGCTCGCCCCGCAGCATCAGCTCTGATCGCCAGCGGCCAACGCCGCAGCCGCCACGTCGGTGAATCCATGATCGGCTGGGAGTCCGGCGAGCGCACGGTCGATCGCCGCGGTGGTGCCATCGTCCTCCAAGGCATCCAGCCAATTCTCCGCCGCCCGCGCGAACAACTCGCTGCGTGAGACACCCAGCCGCTTTGCGGCCTTGTCCACGCGACGAAAGGTGTCGTCCGGAAGGGAGATCGCCGTCTTCACCCCAGGAAGTATAACCAGGTAATACCCAAAGCGGGAGGCTGATTACAACTCGAGGAAGATCATTGCGTGAGGCGCCCCGCCGCGCCAAGCTGCAAGATTGAGGGATGCCCACGGTGGCCGCCGAGCCGGCGACAACGACGAATGAGGTCCTTGACACCCCGCAGGCCGGCCCTGCCGCGCTGCGGGGCAGCACGCTGCGTACCGGGGCGTACGTCGCGGGCCTCATGCTCTCGCTGATCTCGGCCCCCCTGCTGGTCCGCCACCTCGGGGAAGTCGAATTCGGGCACTACATGACGGTGACCGCGCTGGTCACGATCATCGCCGGCTTCACCGAGGGAGGGCTGAACACGGTCGTGTTGCGCGGCGCCTCCACGCTCGGCGACGAGCAGCGGCGCGCGATGATGCGCTCGGCGATTGGCATCCGCCTGGTGTTGACCTTTGCCGGGGTGGCCTGCGCCGTCGCCTTCGCGGCCGCCGTCGGCTACAGCGACGCGATGGTGATCGGGACGATCCTCGCCGGCACGGGTCTCGTGCTGCAGCTGCTGCAGAGCCTGCTCTCGATGAACCTCCAGAGCAGGCTGCGCTTCGGCTGGGCGTCCGCGGTCGAATTGCTGCGCCAGGTGGTCAGCGTCGCCCTGATCGTCGCACTCGTGCTCGCCGGTGCCGGCCTTGTGCCGTTGCTGGCGATCTCGATTCCCGCGGCCGCGGTGTCGCTGGCCGTGACTATCCCGCTCGTCGCCCGCTACACCTCGCTGCGGCCGTCCTTCCACTTTAGGCACTGGTGGCGACTGTTGCGCGAATCGATCCCGTGGGCGGTGATCAGCGCCGTCAACATCGTCTATCTGCGGGTCGCGATCGTGCTGATGTCGCTGATCGCGGCGGCTGTGCAGACGGGGTACTTCGCGATCTCCTTCCGGATCATGGAAGTCCTCATCGGGATCCCCGGGATGGTCATCGCGCCCGTCTTCCCGATCCTAGCCCGCGCCCATCACAAAGACAGCCTCCGCTTCGCGCGCACCAGCGGGCGACTGTTCGAGCTCTCGCTGCTGATGGCAACGTGGCTCGTGGTCTGCGTCGAGGTCGGGGCGGCATTCGGGATTCACGTGCTCGGCGGCGCCAAAGCAGACCCGGCGATCGTCGTCTTGCGGATCCAAGCGCTGTCGCTAGTCGGCAACTTCATGGCGATGGCCTGCGGCTTCCCGCTGCTGATCATGGGGCGCCACCGGCAGGTGCTGATCGCCAACCTGATGGCGCTCGTGGTCTCCGCTACGATCACGCTCCTGCTCGCTCCCTCGCTGGGAGCGCGCGGTGCCGCGTTCGCGATCGTCGGCGGCGAGACGGGCCTCGCGCTGGTCTCCGCGCTGCTGCTGGCGCGCACCCTGCCCCACGGACGGCTGCCGTTGGGCGTCGTCCCGGTGGCAGCGCTCGCAGCGGTGGTTGCGGTGACGGTCGGCCTGCTGGTGCCGGTCCACCCGATCATCGGCGTGGTCCTTGCCAGCGGCGTGTACGGGCTCGTGCTCCTGGCCTGTAAACGCCTGCCACCGGAGCTCGGGGAGCTGCTGAGGGGGCTTCGCGGGATCGTGCTCGCCGGACGATGACGCCGCCGGAGCCCGAGAGCGGTACGTGCAAGCCGGCTGTGACCGTCGCCGTCCTCAACTACAACGGCCAGCACCTGCTGGAGATCGTCCTGCCCTCGCTCGCCGTGCAGAAGCACCGCGACTTCGAGACGGTCGTGATCGACGACTGCTCCACTGATGACTCAATTGAGTACCTGCGCGAGCAGTGGCCGCAGGTGCGCGTCGTGCCCACCGGCCCCGCCAACGTGGGCGTCGCGCGAGCCCTCAACATCGCCGTTGGCAGCGCCCGCGGCGAGCTGGTGGCGCTGCTGAACAACGACGTCGAGCTCGACCCGCACTGGCTCGGCGAGCTGGTTGGCGCGCTGGAGCGCGACCCCGGGGCGAGCTCCGCCTCGTGCAAGCTGCTCAACTACTGGCGCCGCGAGGAACTGGACGGCGCCGGGGACGTATTCACCCGCGACGGCATCGCCGGCAGACGCGGCCACGGCCAGCCCGACCGCGGCCAGTTCGACCGCGAGGAGTACGTGTTCGCACCGACCGCCGGCGCCGCCCTCTACAGGGCCTCCGCGCTCGCGGCCGTGGGGCCGTTCGACGAGTCCTTCTTCGCATACTACGAGGACGCCGACTGGGGGCTGCGCGCGCAGCTGCTCGGCCACCGCTGTCGCTACGTGCCGAGCGCGGTCGCCTACCACATGGGCAGCGCCACCACAGGTGGAGAGCTCGATCCCTTCTATCTCCTGCTGCAACGCCGCAACCTGCTGGCCCTGCTGCTGAAGGATCTGCCAATCCACTTCCTCGTCGCAAACTCGCCCCGGATCGCCTGGGCGCAGCTGCACCTCCTCGCACGCAGCGCGCGCGCCGGGATGCTCACCGTCCACCTGCGAGCGCTGGTCGATCTGCTGCGAAGGGCGCCCGGCTGGCTGCGCGCTCGGCGGGAGATCCAGCGAGGCCGCGCGATCGGGGGCGGCGAGCTCGAGCGACTCGTGCGGGAGTGGGCGTGCTGAGAGCGACAGGCAGCCGGCCCCGCACGTATCTCGAGCGGCGCCGCGCCGCGCAGGACTCCCCTACCGTGGAGGGGCGTCCCCGTCGATGATCGCCGTCGTGCACCTCGTGTGGGGTCCGTTCGGAGCGGAGCCGCTGCGCACGTTCGTGCGCTCCTACCGCGAGCACCCCGCCAGCGCGGAGCACGAGCTGGTCGTGCTGCTCAACAACGTGAGCGCAGAGCAGCGCCCGCAGCTGCTCGCCGAGCTCGAGGGGGTGGAGCACCGGGTCCTCGACCTCCCCGCGCCCGTCCAAGACCTCGCGGCGTACGCGCAGGCAACCGGCCGGTTGGAGCACGAGCGCCTGTGCTTCCTGAACTCCCACAGCGAGGTGCTCGCACCCGGCTGGCTGGCCAAGCTCGAGGGCGCGCTGGACCAACCGCGCGCGGGGCTCGTCGGCGCCACCGGCTCGTGGGCGAGCACCCGCTCGTGGGTGCTGCACTCCTACTTCCTGCCCACCCCCTACCGCGGCCACATACCGGAGCGCAGGATCGCGCGCGAGCAGTTCCTCGCGATCGAGCGCGAACGCGAAGGCGAGCCCGTCGCAGACGCCGCCGCGCCGCCGCGACGCACGCTGCGCGACTCGCTGCGGGCGAAGCTGCGCACGCTCCCGGACATGCCGATCCAGCTCCTCGACTTCGAGGGGTTCCCCGCCCACCACCTGCGCACCAACGCGTTCATGGCCGACCGCGCGACGCTCGCCCGGGTACACGCGCGCCGACTCGAGACGAAGATGGACGCCTACCGCCTGGAGAACGGCCGGCACAGCCTCACCCGCCAGGTGCAGGCGATGGGGTTGCGCACGCTGGTCGTCGCCCGCGACGGCTGCAGCTACGACCGCGAGCAGTGGCCGCTCAGCCGCACCCTCTGGCAGGGCGACCAGGAGGGCCTGCTGGTGGCAGACAACCAGACGCGCTCCTACGCGGTCGGCGGCCTGGAGCGCCGGCGACTGCTCTCGGCGTTCGCCTGGGGACCCCACGCGGACCCGTCGCCTCCGATCGGAGCGTCGCGCGAGCGCCACCGGGTCTCGAGCCGGTGATCGGGCTCGTGTACCTGGTGTGGGCGCCGCTCGGCCCCGCGCCGCTGCGGGAGCTCCTGCGCTCCTACCGCGCCCACCCAGCCGGCGCGGAGCACGAGTTGATCGTCGTCCTCAACGGCGTCGAGCGCGAGCAGCCGGACGGCCAGAGCGCACTGCGCACCGCGCTGCTTGCGGAGCTGCGCGGCGTCGAGCACCGTCTGATCGTGCTGGAGCGGCCCGTGCTCGACCTGCCCGCTTACGGCCTCGCCGCCCTCCAACTGGAGCACGAGCGGCTGTGCCTGCTGAACTCGTACAGCACGATCCTCGCCGACAGCTGGCTCGGAGTGCTCGCACGGGCGCTCGAGGCACCGGGGGTCGGGCTGGTCGGCGCGACCGGTAGTTGGGAGAGCCAGGCGGAGTGGATCCGCGGCAGGCCCGTGTACTGGCCCTACCAGCTCGCCGGCCTGCCCCGCGCGCGGCGCGACTACCCGCGCTTTCCCAACCCGCACATCCGCACCACCGCGTTCATGCTCGAGCGCGCACTGCTGCTGGAGATGAGCCTGCAGCACGCCGCGGACAAGCGCGCCACCTACCTACTGGAGAGTGGCCCGCACAGCGTCACCCGCCAGGCCCAAGCGCGCGGCCTGCGTACCGTGGTGGTCGGCCGCGACGGTCGCGCCTACGACGTCGAGGAGTGGCCGTGCAGCGCCACCTACCGCGCCGGCGGGCAGGAGAACCTGCTCGTCGCCGACAACCGCACGGGCGACTGGGAGCGTGCCTCTCCGCGACTGCGCCGGCGGCTCTCGCGCGACGCGTGGGGGTCAGCTGCCGCCAGCGGGGGTCAGTGACCGCCGCGTGCGTGGTCGGCCGTGTGTGCGCGCGCTGCACACCCCCGCGCTCCGCGGTGGCCGTGGTGGCGTGCGGCGAGTGCTTTGCCCGCAGCCCGCTTGGACGCCGCTGTCGCGCACCGGCCGCGTGCAGGTACCTGTCGGTGCCCCACGATGAACGGCACCCTGGCTGACGGGCCACCAGGCTCTCCAGACGTCCCACCCCCGGCCGGTTCGAATACTTCGCTAGGAAGGGGCGGCGGATCGGCGTGTTCGCTCTCTCCCGATTCTCCGCCTCCACTGTGTCCCGATCCTTCGCCGGTGGGGGGTTCTTCCCCGCCGCCGGGCTGTTCTGATTCCGTGAGGTAGCTCGCGCTTTGGATGACGCCTTCGCCGTCGAGGACGCCTTCCCACACAGCCACGGCGTTCCCCTCTTCATCCCCCGCGAGCGCGGGGGTGAAGCTTCCGGGGCCGACTTCGACGAGGGCTCCCCATTCGCCTTCCGCCGGGCGCATCGCGCCCTGGATGCTTCCTCCCCCAGACAGGATCGTGACGGCGTCGCCGCGACGGTCGACCGCGACCTGGGGGCTCCCCGCGTTCCCGCCCGGGGTCGAGAGATCGACCGGCGCCTGCCACACCCCAGTCGCAGCCGTCCACACGGCGCTCTGGGAGTACCCGGCGTTGCTTTCACGGACTTCCCACACCGCGACGGCGTCACCCTGGGCGTCGACCCCGACGTTCGGGAAGTCGGCACCGGGACCGGCGGTCAACGACAGGTCGGCGGAGGTACCCCACTGGCCGCCCGCCGGGCGCACCGCGCCCTGGACCGTGTAGGGGGTCCCTTCGACGCCTCCCCGTTCCCACACGGCGACCGCCTCCCCCTCGTCGTCGAGGGCCACCTCTGGATTGGCCGTGACCTGCCCGGGAAGCGAGAGGACGACCGGTTCACCCCACGTGTCGTAGCCGATCGATCCGGCCGCCGCCTGGATCGAGTAGACGCCTTCGTCGTAGCTCTGCCAGACGACCTCCGCTTCGCCCTCACCGTTGACGACCACCCGGGGATTACTGTTGGACTGGCCGGAGGCGGAGAGATCGACCGGCGCCTGCCACACGTCGCTTTCGAGCGAGCCGACGGCCGCCTGGACGGCACCATTGCTGTCGCCGCTCTGGTCGTGTTCCCACACGACTACTGCTTCGCCGCTGGAATCGACCGCGACCTCGGGCTTTTCATTGCCGCTGGAGGCCGAGATCACGACGGGAGCCTCCCATTCCCCGCCCGCTCTATGGACGGCGGCCTCGATCTCTTCGGCGTTGCCGTCGCGCCACACCGCGACCGCGTCGCCGTGCGCGTTCATGGCCACCGCTGGATCGAACCCGATGTCACCGGGTGTCGAGATCTCGACCGGTTCCTGCCACGCGCCGCCGCCGGCGCGCACGGACGCGTCGATGTCCCAGTTGAAGCCGTACCGGTTGAGCCATACCGCGGCCGCGTCTCCGTGGCTGCCGACCGCTACCGCGGGAGAGCGGCCTTCGTGGCCGAGCGAGGTGAGTACGGTCGGCGCCTGCCAGCCGCCGGCGAGGGCGGTGGTCGTGAAGGCGGCCGCGAGCGCAGCGCAGGTGGCGAGCGCAAGGGTCGCGCGACGGGCGCGCCTCGCCGAGCGCCGCCGAGGCTCGCCGTGGGCCCCGGGTGTCGCCGCAGACCTGCCCCTTCCCGAGCGAGCTGAGTGGAGAGACGATTCCATTCTTTCGTGGGACTATACACCGTCTTCCCGGCCGGACCCGAGCGCTCCCCGGCGCAGCGCGAGCGACTCTCGCAGCGAGATCGAGTGGTCGATCGCCTCTGCCGGGGGCCACGGGTGGCGCTCGCACCCGCGCGCGGCGTGCCAGCCCTCCAGGCGCCCGCGCAGCGCCTGCAGGTCGCGGCAGAGGAGTGCGTCGCCCGCGACGACGAGCGCCTCGGTGAGCAGCGCGCGGGGGGCCACACGACGACGCAGGACGCCGTAGCGGCGCAGCAGGTAGCCGCGGCTGAAGCCGGCCTGACGGCGTTGCGCGGGGGAGCGGCGGCCGTAGGTGGCTGAGCCGAGGTGCACGCCGACTGCGTCGGGCGCCTGAGCGGTGGACCACCCGGCGCTGCGCAGCCGCAGCGCGAGGTCGAGGATCTCCATGTATGCGCTGATCGTCTCGTCGAAGCCGCCGACCTGCTCCCACGCGGCGCGCCGGTAGGCGCCGGTGGTGCCCTCCGGGCCGGTCAACGCCCGGGCGCCGGTGCCGGCCCGGGCGGGCGGTTGGCCCTGCAGGCGGGCGAAGCCGGCGAGCGTGGGGTCGGCGCTCACCCCGAAGGAGTCGATCGCGCCGCGCTCCCCGGGACCGAGCATCAGCGCCGCCACCGAGCCGACGCGGGGGTCGCCCTCCAACGGCGCGACCAGCCGCTCCAGGCAGTCCGGCCGAGGTTGCACGTCGTTGTTGAGCAGCACCACGTACTCCCCGTCGCCGGCGTCGACGCCGCGGTTGACCGCTCTGGTGTAGCCGCCGTTCGACTCCAGCTCCACGACCGTCACGCCCGGCCACTCGCGTCGTAAGCGCTCGGGCGAGCCATCGCGCGAGCCGTCGTCGACGACGATCGTGCGGTGCGGCGCGCTCTGGCGCGCCAGATGCTCCAGGCACGAGCAGCTCAGCTCGTAGTGCTCGTAGACCGGCACGACTACGTCAATCACAGCCTGTGATGGTAGGGCGCCGCGCCGTGGCAGACGCCCGACGCAGGGCCGCGGGGCATGGAAGCCCCGCGCGCACACGCGCGGCTGCCGCACCCCGCCGCGCGGACGATCCCCAAACACCAACCCTCTTTCAGCTCACAACGGTCCGGAGGTACGGCCCTCCGTATATTGGCCCGATGACCCCGCCCGCGCCGCTGGAGATGACGCTCCTACCGGGGGCCCGCGCGCTGCTGGCGATCCACGCGCGCGAGCTGCCGCAGCGCGATGACCTGTGCGGCGCGTTCTGTGGAGCGCTCGCGTTGGGCGCGGCCGGGTTCGGCGAGCGCAACGGGGAGCCGAACGATCAGGATGCGGTCGCGCAGGCCGCGGGGAGCACCGTCTCTGCCGTCGCCGACGTCGGCCACCTGCCCCACGGCGAACGGGGACGGCGCGACTACCGGCTGGCGCTGCCGCGCGTCGAGGATGCCGCGGTGTCCGGCACGACGGCGGCCGGGGTGGTGCGCGCGGTGCAGGCGCTCTCCGGGGGCGCGCTCGCGGCGGTCCCCTACAGCGGCCCGTGGACGGCGGAGACGCTCGGCGGCGTGTTCGACGCCGCGGCGGCTAGCGAGCGTCCGGTCACGCTGATCGCGAACCTCGCCACGCGCCACCTGTGGGGCGGACGCCCGCAGGCGGGGCAGCTGCTCGACTACCTGTACGACGGGGCGCTCGCCGGCCCGCCGCCCGACTGGGAGGTGGGGCACTTCGTCTGCGTGTTCGGCCGGATGCACGGACCCGGCGGCAGCCTGTACGGGGTCGCCGACACGTACCCGGCGCTCGGAAACGGCGGGGTGCACGTGCAGCCGGCCGAGCGCCTTGCCGCCGCGATCGAGCGGCGTGACCGAAGCCGGGAGACACTCGCCTCCAGCGAGCCTCCCCGTTTCGGCCAACCGACCGGGGGGGTGGTTGTGGTGGTTGCTTTTGAGGGCCTATTTCGCGTGCGCGCGTGCGCGCGCGAAAAAGGCCTCGTGGAAGAAGCATGGGACAACGGCTCGGTGGCCGCAGACGCCATGGTGAACCCGACCGAGCCCGGGGCCTGCGATGCCACGCGCGCGGCCCCACCGGCGGGCACGGAGGCGCCGCAGTGAGCTCGACCGAGCTGGTCGCGCTCGTGTGCTGCGACCTCGGAGCGATCGTGCGCGGCCGCGCGCTGTTCGCCTCGGAGCTCGACAAGAGCTGGCAGGCCGGTGTGAGCTGGGTGCCCGCCAACCACTCGCTCACGCCACACGGACCGCTCGCCGAGCACACCCCCTTCGGCTCGACCGGCGACCTACGCCTGCTGCCGGACCCCGACACCCACGTGCGGGTCGAGGCGGACGGCCACGGCGGCGGGGGGATGGGAATCGGCGGAGAGCTGGGAGCCGACGCCGGGATGGGCACCGGCGGGGGCGGGACCGACGGCGGCAGCGCCCTGGACTTCGTGCTGTGCGACATCGTGGAGACCGACGGCCGGCCGTGGGAGTGCTGTCCACGGCGCTTCCTGCGCGAGTCGCTGGCGGAGCTCGAGAGCGAGCTCGGCGCGCGCGTGGTGGCGAGCTTCGAGCACGAGTTCCAGCTCCTCGCCGACGTGCCTCCGGCGGCGCACGACGTGCCCCCACCGGCGCCGTTCTCGCTGGAGGCGCTCAGACGCGCCGAACCGTTCGCCGCCGACGCGATGGCCGCGCTCGACGAGGCCGGCGCGCAGCCCGAACGGTTCTTCCCCGAGTTCGCCGCGCACCAGTTCGAGATCCCCGTGGCGGCCGCCGAGGGCCTCGCAGCCGCAGACCGTGCGGTGGTGCTCAGGGAGGTCGTGCGCGAGGTCGCCCGCCGGCGCGCGCTGCGCGCCACGTTCGCGCCGCTGACAGATCCCGCCGGGCCGGGCAACGGTGTGCACGTCCACATCTCCCTGAGCGACGCCGACGGAAAGCCACTGCTCTACGACGCCGCGCGCCCCGCGTGCCTGAGCGAGCTCGGCGGGCGCTTCGCCGCGGGCATCCTGCGCCACGCGGGCGCGCTGAGCGCGCTGACGGCGCCGAGCCCGGTATCCTCCGCACGCCTGACCCCGCACCGCTGGAGCGCGGGCGCGGTCTGCCTGGCCGAGCGCAACCGCGAAGCGCTGCTGCGGATCCCGCCGCTCCTCGCGCTCGCCGCCGTCGATCCTGCCGAGCAGCTGCGCCTGGAGTACCGCGGCGCGGACGCAGCCGCCAACCCGTACCTCGCGCTGGGCGCGCTCGTGCGCGCGGGGCTCGCCGGTGTGCGCGAAGACCTGCCGCAGCCGCCGCTGCTCGACCGCGACCCCGCGCTACTCGACGCGGCCGAGGCGGAGCGCTACGGAGTCGGCGCGCTGCCCGCGTCGCTGGAGGACGCGCTGCGGGCGCTCGCCGAGGACGGGACCGCGCGCGCGTGGCTGGGACCAACGCTGTACGACGCGTACGTCGGCCTCAAGCGCGCGGAGCTCGACGCCGTTGCGGACCTGGACGTCGTCGAGGTGTGTAGACGATATGCAGCCATATATTGAGCCTCAGGAGCACGGTGCCCAGACCAGCGACCACTGAGCTGCTGGAGCGACTGCTCGAAGGCATCGAGCGCGAGCTCCCGCGCGCGGTGGAGTTGCGCCACCGACTGCATGCACAGCCGGAGTTGGCCCACGAGGAGAAGTGCACGGCGGCGGCGGTCGCGGCGGAGCTGCCGGTTGCGTGCGCGACGGTCGCGGGGACGGGAAGGATCGCGCGCGTGGGGCCGGCCGAGGGCGGGGCGGTGGCGGTGCGCGCGGAGCTCGACGGGCTGCCCATCGCAGAGCGCACAGGCGCCCCCTTCAGCGCGGCGGGCGGCACGGCGCACGCGTGCGGCCACGACGTCCACATGGCCGCGCTGGTAGCCCTGACGCGCGCGGCGCACGCGCTCGGCGAGGAGCTGCCGGTGCCCCTACTGGCCGTCTTCCAGCCGAGCGAGGAGGCGTACCCCTCCGGCGCGGAGCAGCTCGCGCGCAACGAGCTGGCGCGACTCGCACCGGCGGCGGTGGTCGCGGCGCACGTACACCCCGAGGTGCCGTGGGGCGAGGTCGCACTCGACGCGGGCGCGGTCAACGCGTCGTGCGACGCGGTCGAGATCACGATCGAAGGGGAGCCGACGCACGGCGCGTACCCGCACCGCGGGCGCGACCCGATCCTCGCGCTCGCGCAGACGGTGGTCGCGCTCCACGCGCAGGTCGGCCGCCGGATCGACCCGCTTGCGGCGGCGACCGTGAGCGTCGGGGTGATCGAGGGAGGGACCGCCGAGAACGTGATCCCCGCACGGGCGCGCGCGCGGGCCGCCCTGCGCGCCCACCGCCCCGAGGATCGCCGCGCGCTGCGCGAGCTGGTGGCGGAGGTCGTCGCCGGGATCGCCGCGGCTCACGGCTGTCGCGCGAGCGTCGAGCTGACCGAGGGCGAGCCGGCGCTCGAGAACGACCCCGGGATCGTCGCGGCGGCGCGCGAGCTGCTGCCGACCGCCGGCTTCACGCCCGCCCCGCCGTGGCGCTCGTGCGGCTCGGACGACTTCGCGTTCTTCGGCGCGGTGGCGCCGCTGGCGATGGCCTTCGTGGGCCTCGACGGAGCCGCGGGCTTCAGCAGCCGGCCGTTGCACCACCCCGAGCTGCTGCCCCCCGACAGCGCGGTGGGAGCAGTGGCGCGCACTCAGACGCTCCTCTACCTAGCCGCAGCTGGCACCGTGTAGAGCTGTTATTTGGGGGGATCGTCCGCGCGGGCGAATGTGGCGCCCGGGGTCCGTGTGCGCGGGGCTTCCATGCCCCGCGTCGGCGCGAGCGGGTCCTTCCAGGGTGGGCAGGCGCCCACCCGCGCGTCAAGCGTCACGCCGGCCAGCGAGACCTGGTCTTGCCAGACTGCGCCGGCCGGAACTCCGCGTGGGTCGCTACGCGACCTGAACGTTGACGGCCTTCGGCCCCTTGTCGCCCGCTTCGGCGTCGTAGGTGACCTTCGCGCCTTCGGCGAGCGAGCGGTAGCCGTCGCCGACGATCGCGCTGTGGTGCACGAACAGGTCCTTCGACTGGTCGTCAGGTGTGATGAAGCCGAAGCCCTTGTCGTCGCTGAACCACTTGACGGTTCCTGTAGCCATGAGTTGCCTCCTGCGTGGGTGTGTGCTGCGAACGCGGAGATTGCTGGTGAGCAAGGCTACGAGCGCTGGCACTGGGTTACTCGGGACCTGAAGCCCCGACGAATGTCGGCATCCTAGCAGCAGACCGGACGCAACGGTGGGCGCGAAGCTCCAGACGCGGCTCTACGCCGGAGGGTCATCCGCCGAGGCCGACGCGTCGCCGTCCGCCCCGGCCGGTGAGTCCCCGTCGCGCAGGAAGTCGACGAGCAGCGCGTTGACCCGCTCGGGCGCATCGTGCTGGACCCAGTGGGTCGCCTCGGGGATCCACTCCATGCGCAGGTCCGGCACCAGCCGCGCGGGCGGCTCGGCGAGCTCGGAGCCGAGGTGGCGGTCGCGCTCGCCCCAGATGACCATCGTCGGCGCAGCGATCGGCACCAGCCGCGCGGCGGCCTTCCGCGGCGACTGGCGCAGGGCGGCCCGGTAGTAGTTAAGCATCCCCGTGAGCGCTCCGGGCTGCGACCACGCCTCGGCGTAACGCTCCAGATCCTCGTCGGTGAAGGCGCCCGGCGAGTCGGCCCGCAGCCCGCGCTTGGTGAAGGAGAAGCCGTCGCGCGCGATCAGCCGCTCGGGCAGGGCGGGGATCTGGAAGAAGAACATGTACCAGCTCTTGCGCAGCTGTTTGGGGGTCCTGAACCCCTCGAGCATCCGCGCCATGTGGGGGACGTTGAGGATCGCCAGCCGGCGCACGACCTCGGGGTGGAGCATCGCGGTCGAGTAGGCAACGGCGGCGCCCCAGTCGTGCCCCACGACGTACGCGCGCTCCTCCCCGAGGCTGCGGATCAGCCCGGCGATGTCGCCGGCAAGGTGGCTGCCGTCGTAGAGACGCCAGTCGTGCGGCCTATCCGAGAGGTTGTAGCCGCGCATGTCGGGCGCCACCACACGGTAGCCGGCCGCGGCCAGCGCGGGGATCTGGTGGCGCCAGGAGTACCAGAACTCGGGGAAGCCGTGGAGCAGCACGACCAGCGGCCCCTCCCCCGCTTCGACGTAGTGCAGTCGGACCCCCCCGACGTCGGCGTAAGCGTCGATCAGAGAGTCATCGAGCTCTGCACCTGCAACAGCCGTGCCGTGTTCAGCCATCGGGACCCCTTCGCTCATCGGGTATGTGCCACACCCACCATACCGCCGCGAGCGAGTCGCCTCCACCGCGAGGGCGAGCCGACCCCTGGTTGCAAAGTCCCCGCCGGGCTGAGGGTCGCCCCACCACCGCCCAGACGCCCCACCGGCGCCGGTAGCCTACCCCCGGTGAGGGGTGCGAACAGGCAGACGCCTTCGTGGCTGCGCCGCCACCGGCGGAGAGTGGTCCTCGTGGGCGGGGCGCTCGCCGTGGTCCTCGTGGCGGTGGGGGCGGCGGTGAGCTGGCACTTCTCCTCGGAGGTGCTCGTCCCCGACCACTCGGCATGGCCCGCCGAAACTGCGATCGAGGGGGTCGCGCCGGGGCGGGTCACCGTGTCACGATCCGAACAGACAGAGCGTCCGGGTGTGTACGGCCTGGACTGGCCGACGGGGCACGCGGTGGTCGGCGAAGTGCTGAGCAGCGATCCCGCGGGAGTGACGCGCCGGCTGTGCACCGCGAATGCGTACCTGGTGGCGGGGATGAAAGTCGTCTACGACCCCGACGCGTACATCGGCACCCCGAGCTCGGTGGGGCTGGCGTACTCGAACGTGAGCTACCCCGATGAACTCGGGCCGATGCCGGCGTGGTTCGTGCCCGGGCGCACGCACACGTGGGCGATCGTCGTACACGGGATCAACGGCGACCTCGAAGGCGACCTGCGCCTCGCGCCGGCCCTGCACCGGGCGGGGCTGCCAGCCCTGCTGATCGCCTACCGCGGGGACCTCGGCGCCCCGGCCGGTCCCGGCGGCCTGCACCACATGGGCCTCACCGAGTGGCGCGACCTCGCCGCCGCCGCCCGCTACGCGCTCGCCCACGGGGCAAAGCGCCTGGTGCTCGTCGGCACCTCGATGGGCGGGGCGATCGTGGCGCAGTTCATGGAGCGCTCGCCGCTGGCGAGGAACGTCGCCGGCCTCGTCCTCGACGCCCCGGCGCTCTCGTGGAAGGCAATCCTCTCCTTCAACGCGACCGAGATGGGGCTGCCCTCGTTCGCCGCGCTCCCGGTCGAGTGGGCGATCGGAGCCCGCATCGACGCCGACTGGAGCAGCCTCGACGCGCTCCAGCACCCAAGCGCCTTCCACCTGCCGATCCTGCTGTTCCACGGCACCGAAGATAAGGTCGTGCCGATCGCGACCAGCGACCAGTTCGCCAAGGAGCTGCCGGGGTGGGTCACCTACTACCGCGTGCCCCGCGCCGGGCACGCCGAATCGTGGAACGTCGGACCGGCGCTGTACGAACAGCGGCTCACGGCGTTCCTCTCGCGGGTCACGGGCGTGCCCGCAGCCGCGTCGCCGAGCCACGCAGAGTGCGGGGGCCCCGGAGCGCCCTAAGAACCTGTTTCAGAACGATCGGCAGGCCCGGATGCGTCCCTGGGACGCGGCGCTGGATCGCCACGTGCCGGCTTGCCCGTGCTACCAGCACGAGCTTCACCACCCCGCGTCGCCCAGCTTGGTCCAGGAACGCCCCGAACACACCGCCTGTTCTGAAACAGGTTCTCACGCTTGTTATCGTCGTGCCAACACTCGGGTGCCCGCCCGACCGCAACGTCAAAAGCGAGGTGAGCGCATGGACCCTGTCGTGCATTTCGAGCTCCCGGCCGAGGACCGCGAGCGGATGGCCGCTTTCTACACAGCGGCCTTCGGCTGGCAGACAGAAGCGCTCGGCCCGGAGATGGGCAGCTACACGGTGGTCACCACGACCGAGACCGAGGGAGGCAGACCGACCACCCCAGGGGCGATCAACGGCGGCTTCTTCCTGAAGACAAGCGACTCCGCGTCGCAGTACCCGTCGGTGGTGATCGCGGTGCAGGACGTCAACGCAGCGTTGAGCGCCGTCGAGCAGGCCGGTGGGACGGTGGCGGGCCCGCCTCAGGAGATCCCGGGGGTCGGCCTGTACGGCAGCTTCCACGACTCCGAGGGCAACCGCCTCAGTCTGCTCCAGCCGCTCCCACGGGGCGCGGAGCAGGCCGACTGAGCCGCGCGAGGCACGACCGCCGAGCGCGAGACCCTCAGCCGGCGGGCGCCGCGTCCCCCACCGGCACAGTGGGCACCGACCCGAGTACCTCGGCGAAGAACGCCAGAGTGCGACCCCAAGCGTCGCGGGCGGCCTCAGGGCGGTAGCTCGGGCGAGTGTCGTTGAAGAAAGCGTGGGGGGTGTCGGGGTAGACACGCAGCTCGTGGTTCACGCCCGCCGCGCTGAGCGCGGCCTCGAACGCCGGCAGGCCGGTGACGATGCGAGGGTCTTCCTGCCCGTAGAAACCACGCAACGGACAGTGGATCGAGCCGACCTGCTCGGAGCTCGGCGAGGAGCCGTAGAAGACCACCGCCGCGCCGAGCTCGGGCTCCGCGCCGGCCAAGAGCGCGGAGAGAGCACCGCCCAAACAGAACCCGACTGAGCCGACCGCCCGTCCAGCGCACGCCGGGTGGGCCCGCAGGAAAGCGACCGCCCCACGCAGGACGCCCAGATGGCGCGCGGGGTCGCCACCAACCCCGCCGAACAGCGCTCCGATCGTCTCGCCCACGTCTCGGGCCTCGTCCGCGGGGAGCCTGGCGAGCGCCTCGGCCCGCCGTTGCTCGTCGCCGAGTACCGCCATCCACTGCGCCGTGGGAATCGTGTTGAGGAACTCCTTGGCAGCCGCGACACGCTCGGCGGCAAGCGCCGGCGGCCTGCCCCCACCCGCCGAGTACAGGTCGGGCGCCAGCGCGACGTAGCCCGCGTTCGCAAAGCGGTCGGCCACATCGGAGATGTGCCCATCGACCCCCCAGACCTCCTGGATCACCACCACCGCAGGCACCGGCCCACTCGCCGCGCGAGGCCGGGCGAGGTACCCGGCGACCGCCCCGGCGGGACTGTCGTAGTCGATCCACTCGCTCAGCAACTCCAACATTGCCTCCTATCGCTCTTGACCGAATACGTCCTTGCCTGGCCCACGCCGCCCGGCCTCCCAACCCATCCGCAAGCCGGTCAGCCGGTGAACGACCGCCGCTGGAAGCGTAGGGCATCCGGCCCTACACCCAAACGAAGAAAGCCCCGCCATCCGCTGGCCGCGGAAGCAGCAGTCAATTAAGCGGGTATGCGCTCGAACCGCACGGCGTTCTCGAAGTGCGGTGCCCACGGCTGCGCCGAGCGCGTCCAGATCTCGACCGTCGGCTCGATCCAAGATGCATCGTCGAGCGTCCCTGCCTTCAGGAAGGCGACTCCCGGCATCGACTCGATCGTGCTGAATATCGGCGACCCGCAGGCCGAGCAAAACCGCCGCTCTGTGGTGCTCTGGAAGCCCTCGCTGGCGGTCTTGCATGAGGCGAGTGTGTCGCCCTCAACCGTGAGCGCCTTGCTCGGTACGCCTACGATCACCGAGAACGCAGTAGCGGTCTGGCGCTGGCAGTTCGCGCAGTAGCAGGCCCCCTGCCAGACCGGCTCGGCGTTGACGCTGTAAGTAACACCACCGCACAGGCAGCGGCCCGTGATGGGTCTGGGTGCATCAGCCACGCACCCGAGACTCTATCGCCCTCATCGGTGGGTGTCGCGCGACACCCACATGCAACGCAGAAGTGAGCCGGGCGGCGAGCGGGCGACTCCGCGTCGTCCGAGCAGGAGTGTGAGCGGGTCGGCTGGCGCGCTCGTTCTGGTTCGAGAGAGGAAGTGATCGCCGCCTGATTCCAGACCACCGACTCCACCAAACCAGGGGCAGATCACAGCCTCCAACGAAGCCGGGGCGGTTCAGTGCCGTCATAGACCCCTCCTCAGCGCTCTAGCGCGATCAGGACAGGACGCCCGGTGTGGGCGAGTACCACGTGCGAGACGCTGCCGAGCAGCGCCGAGGCGACCGCGCCGAGCCCGCGCCGACCGCATACGATCAACCGCGCGTCGAGCTCGTCGGCGATCTCGATGATCCTGCGTCCTGCGCCTTCCGTGGCCTCCTCGACGCGAGAGCTGGCGTCATAGCCATGGGCGCGTGCGCGCTCCACACCCTCCTCAGCAGCGTCAGCGGCCAACTGGGCCTGCTCCCCGTCAACGCGCTCCTCGTCGCTCAAGTAGCCGCCGCCGAAGCCCCCGGCCCGCGCCAGCAGCACCGCCGCGGGCTGCCAGATCGTCAGCACGACCGCAGGCGCCGGGTGGGCGACGAGCTCCACCGCCGCGGCCATCGCCGCCCGCGACCCCTCC
Organism: uncultured Solirubrobacterales bacterium; assembly: GCA_963706545.1. Taxonomy (GTDB): domain Bacteria; phylum Actinomycetota; class Thermoleophilia; order Solirubrobacterales; family Solirubrobacteraceae; genus Palsa-744. The sequence goes on along the minus strand of OY970161.1, from coordinate 1,695,878 downwards.
GACCCGTCGTAGCAGAACAACACCGGTCCAGGCATGGAGTCTCCTCAGAAGTAGTCGTCTTACATGTGCAGAGATTCGACATCCTAGGCGCTACAGCCAGGCGGAGCGAGGCGAGGATGACCAGCCCGGGCTTCAGCACGAGCGTGTGCGGGATCATCGGGTCGTGCTTGGGGTCGGTGTGTCAAGAATTGTAAGACGACGGCGTCGACTGAGGGGAGCGCCGGTCCCATCCGTGAAATGGCGAGTAGTCGTCTGCATCCCACGCTTCGCGCAGCCCGGGCTTGCTTAGATCCCAGTCGGGGCGGATCTCGCGGGTCACGGTCCGTAGGTCGTGCGAGAGATCCACGAAGGAGGGACGGCCCCAGAACCAGTAGCCGTTGTAGATGCTGTGGATGACCAGCCCGGGCTTCAGCACGAGGGTGTACGGAATCATCGGGTCATGCTCGGGGTCGGTGTACTCCTGGATTTCGAGGTCCTTCTGGACGATCCGCTCCGGGTCGGAGAGGAAAGGCCACTGGGCGCCGATCGACGCGCGGAACTCCTGGCTCGCGTGATGGGTGTCGGTCGAGATGGTGGCAACCTTCGTGTAGGCAACTGCGATCTTGGGGTAGTTGGCGGCGAGCTCGAGGTGCTGCTGGTGCTCCTTGGGGCAGTAGTGCCCGCGCGCGAGCGTGAGGATCAGGGGGTCGTCGCCTTGAATCTCGCTGAGCCTTCGAGCAAGGTTCTGGTGATCGGGCAACTCGTAGTCGGGGAAGGCGCCGCCGGGGGCGATGTCGCTGCGCATGATCTGCTCCTGTCCATGGTTGAGGAGTGACGAGAACGATGGCCGCCCGTCCAGTCCACTCGCACCCGGTGGTCTACGGGTCCGGACCCGGTCTACGACACGGGGGTGGACCGGTGAGGTCCCGGGCGCAATGGGAGCCTTTCGGGTCTACATTGAGCCTAGTCAGCCGGCGCCGTGGGCGCCAGAAAGGGGCTATCGCAATGAGTACCCGTACGCCGGTGTGCGAGTTGCTGGGGATTGACCACCCGATTGTTTCGGCGCCGATGGCTGCAGATCCCCGGCTGCCCGCCGCGGTCTCAAATGCCGGCGCCCTCGGCACCATGGGGCTGTGGTGGGTCGACGACGCCGGAGATCTGGTCCGTGAAACGGCAGCGCTGACCGATCGTCCGTTTGGCGGCAACTTCGCGCTCACCTCCGATCAGCACCGTCGAGTCGATCAGGCACTTTCTGCTGGCCTACGGATCGTGTCGTTCATCTTCGGCGATCCGCAGAGCTATGTCGACTTGGTGCATGACGCCGGAGGGCTTGTTATGCATACGGTCGGCAGCGCCGAGGAAGCCCGGCGAGCAGTCGGATGTGGAGTGGACATCATCGTTGCGCAGGGCTGGGAGGCTGGCGGGCACGTATGGGGACGCGTGGCGACGCTCCCGTTGGTGCCAGCGGTGGTCGACGCGGTGGCACCCATACCGGTCATTGCGGCCGGTGGGATTGGCGACGCTCGAGGAGTCGCGGCCGTGCTTGCCCTCGGCGCACAAGCCGCTTGGCTCGGCACTCGGTTCCTCTTAGCCAACGAGATGCCAATCCACGAGGAATACCGGCGCCTCCTGATAGCCGCGACCGAGACCGATGCCGAGTGGTACGCCAACCTCTATGAGGTGGGATGGCCGGACGCTCCGCACCGCGCCATTCACAACTCAACTGCCGAGATGTGGGAGGCCGCGGGCCGGCCGGGACCGGGTAGTCGACCGGGAGAGGGCGAAGTGATAGCGCACTTCGCTTCGGGCGAACCGATCCTTCGATACTCCCCCGCGCCCCCGCTCGTCGGCACAACCGGCGAGATCGAGGCGCTATCGCTGTGGGCCGGGCAGAGCGTTGCGCTCGCCAAACAGCCACAACCAGCAGCAGAGATCGTGGCCGAGCTCGTCTCCCGCTTGTAGCCCCCACCAGGTCAAGGCTTCGCCTCGCGGAGCGCCACTCAGTCCAACGCGGCGTTCGCGTCGACGTGCATCGACTCGCGCACCGCCGGGGCGCTCTCCGTCAGCTCGTCATCGGCGGTCCCGCACCGACCGCCTCTGACGTTACCGCGATCTCACCGCGGAGCGCCTTCAGCGCGGCGACGTAGATCTCTGAGAACGTCGGGAACGGCTGGATCGTGTCGGTGAGAACGTCGAGTGGGATGTGGGCGCGGATCGCGAGCGTGGCCTGCTGCAGCCACTCGCCCGCCTCGGGGCCGAGCGCGTAGGCGCCCGTCAGCCGCTCGCCGTCGCTGAGCAGCGTCAGGAAGCCGTTTTGCTCGGCGTACGCGCGCGTGTACGTGGCGGTCTTCGCCACCTCCGAAAGTGCGACCGTGGCGCTAAAACGGCCGGCGGCAGCGCCCACCGCCGCGGCTTGCGGGTCGGTGTAGACGACCCGCGGAACGGCCTCGTAGTTGGCCTTCCGCGGCTCGCCGAGGATGTTCGCGGCGACCACCTCGCCCTGGTACTTGCCGACGTGCGTCAACGGCCAGAGGCCGTTCACGTCGCCGATCGCCCACAGACGCTCGGCCGCGCGCAGGTGCGCGTCGACCGGAACTCCGTGCGCGTCCGCCTCGACGCCCACGGTCTCCAGGCCCAGCCCGAGCACCCGCGGACGCCGTCCGGTGGCGACGAGCAGCTTCTCACCGCGCAGCTCGCGCCCGTCGTCGATGGCGAGGACGTAGTCCTCGCCATCGCGTCGTGCGGCGGTCGCGTTTGCGGATAGGACGAGCTCGACGCCCTCGCGGCGTAGCACCTCTCCGAGCGCCTCACCCAGCGGCGCCGGCTCGCGCCCAAGCACGTGCTCGGCCATGTCGATCACGGCCACCTCGCCGCCGAGCCGACGAACGGCCTGGCCCATCTCCACGCCAACCGGGCCGCCACCGAGAATCAGCAGACGGCGCGGAATGGCCTTCATGGATGTCACCTCGCGGCTGGTCCAAACGCCGTCGAGCTCGCGCAAACCCGGTACCGGCGGCACGACCGGATCGGCGCCGTTCGCCAGGACCACGTGGTCCGCAGTGTGGCGCACACCGTTGACCTCGACGACACCCGGCCCGGCGAGTCGCCCGCTGCCGCGCAACAGGTCGATGCCCCGATCGGCCAGCCAGCGCTCCTGGCCAGCGTCGGAATAGTCGGAGACCACGGAGTCACGCCAGGCAAGCGCAGCCTGCACATCGATCTCGGCGCTAGCGGCTGCCTCGCGCGCCCCGTGAGCCGCCTCGCCCGGCCGCAGCAGCGTCTTGGACGGAATGCAAGCCCAATAAGAGCACTCCCCGCCCACAAGCTCGCGCTCCACGACTGCAACGCGCAGGCCGCCCTCCGCCAGAGCGCCCGCACAGTGCTCGCCCGGGGAGCCGCCGCCGAGCACGATCACGTCATAGTCGCTGGTCATATCGCCTCCACGATCCCGTCGGGTCACGCATACTCCTCTCATCCGAGTAGAAGTCAAGGTTGTCCCGCGCGGCGCATGGCGAGTCCGGCGACGCTGAAAGCGAACCGCTTTGTGGCCACCTCGCCAGGCATGCGCGCGACGCTGGATCGATGCCAGGAACCGAAACCGACCTGCGGATGCCAACATGAGCAGCATCGTTGTGAGCAATGTGACCTCGACCGAGATGCTTGAAGCCTCCTCTCGGACTTGCTTCGCGCTCCGCCGCGCTCTCGCCTGTTCGCCCGCTGACAGGAGCCAGCCATGAGCGGCCAGCTTCCGGACCCTCGCCTGAGGAAGGTCTACGGCGGCCAAAGCGCGGGACACTGACGTGGGGCTATCGTCCCCAAGCGACACCCCATCGTGCTCCTCAGAACGGGAGGTCGTGACGGAAGCGAGGCGAACGCGCGGCCGCGACCGCGCAGCGACCGGGCATCGGACCAGGGGCACACACAGGCGCGATGCGTGATGTAAGGCGCGACTGGGGCCATTCCAACAACGGAGGTCATTATGAGCAACATCGACGAGCAGATGGTCTTGGCCCACTTCATCGTTTCGGATGATGTCGAGCGTTCCCGCCGCTTCTACACCGAGGTATTGGGCGGCAAGGCGGTCATCTCCGGCGAGGCGAATGACGAGGTGACGTACGTCGCGCTAGCCAACAGCTGGATCATCATCAACGTCGGAGGAGGTCCGACGGACGACAAGCCGACCGTCACGCTCGAGACGCAGCCCAACCCAGATCGGGTGAGCAGTTTCCTCAACATACGGGTTGCGGACATCCAAGCGGTGTACGCCGAGTGGAGCGCGCGGGGCGCCCGATTCCTGACGCCGCCCAAGCAGCACGAGACCGAGATACGCTGCTACATCCGCGATCCCGACGGCTACATCATCGAGGTGGGTCAAACGACGCTGGCCAGAGGTTGGCGTCCACCGTCTTAATCACCCGTGTGGGTGCGCTGGCCTGGGGGTTGCCCTCGCGTAGAGCGCTGCTTACGCCGGCCGCGGGCAAGCTGCACCGCGCCAGGGCTGACGCTTGGTGGATGGTGGGTAGGCCGAGGTCGTAGCATCGCTGCACCGCGGCAACGGCTACCGTGGGGGAGCATGACCGCTCTCGGACGCACCGACCTCGACGTGTTCCCCATCTGCCTCGGCGGCAACGTGTTCGGCTGGACCGCCGACGAGCCGCAGTCTCACGCCATCCTCGACGCGTACACCGGCGCGGGCGGCAACTTCATCGACACCGCGAACTCCTACCTGATCGAGCACGGCCGCTCGGAGACGATCATCGGGCGCTGGATCGCCGCTCGCGGGAACCGTGACCAGATCGTCCTGGCCACGAAGGTCGGCGGCGGCCACGGAGCGGTCCGCAACCTACGGGCGGACACGATCGAGCGCGAGGCGCACGCCTCGCTCGAGCGCCTGCAGACCGACCGCATCGACCTCTACTATGCGCACGTCGACGACAAGGAGACGGCGCTGGAGGAGTCGCTGCGCGCCTTCGACGCACTCGTCAAGGCGGGCACGGTCCGTTACATCGGCGCCTCCAACTACACGGCGCAGCGGCTCGCCGCGGCACTCGATTTCCAGCGCACGCATGGGCTTGCAGAGTTCACGGTCCTGCAACCGCACTACAACCTCGTCGAGCGCGACTTTGAGCGCATGCTGCTGCCCGTCGCTGAGGCCTGGGACCTTGCCGTGTTGCCTTACTTCGCGTTGGCCAAGGGCTTTCTGACCGGCAAGTACCGGCCTGGCGGCGAGGCCGTGGAGTCCGCGCGCGCCGAGGCCGCCCGTGCTTACCTCGACAGCGGGGGAGCGGCGGTACTGGAGGCCATCGACGAGGTCGCGGCGGCCCACGAGACGACGGTGGCCGCCGTCTCGCTCGCCTGGTTGCTCGCCCAGCCGCAGGTCATCGCCCCGATCGCCAGCGCGCGGACGACAGAGCAGCTCGACCAGATCCTGTCCGCCGCCACGCTGAAGCTGACGCCCGCGGAGGTCGACCGGCTGTCGGCCACCACGCAGGTGGCGTAAAGGCTGGAGCTGGTTTCCGCTCCCGACGCCGCCGGCCTGCGTCCCACGCGCTTCCACGCCCTGCGCCACGCCGCCGGCAGCCTCATCGCCCGACACGCGGACGCCCGCTTCGTCCAGGAGTTCCTCGGGCATTCGAGGATCAGGACCACGGAGCGCTACATGCATGCCAAGGCCCGGCCCGAGGACGTCGAACGGGTCAACCTCGCTGCCAGTTGCGCCAGCCGCTGACCAGGAAAAAGACCCCGAATCCAACCATAGCCACAGCCTTCGCGTCAACCGCACGTTTGAACCAAAAGACCGCAACCACGATCCCCGCAAGGCCAAGGGCAACGCCTAGCGCAATCACAAAGCGAAACGACGATCGCTTTAGGCGACGCCGCCGCTCCCGGGCAAGCGCGATGGCGTAGCGCGCGACGACCACGTCGTCAGCGGCTTCGCCGCGCCGCACCAACCGCCTCCCGCGCCGCTTTTCGGGACCGTGCAAGCCAACCATCGCGGTCGCCAGCTCCTGGGAGATGACCTCTCCCATCCCGGACCCCAGCCAAAAGCGCCACTTGTTCACAAGGACAAACTATCGGACTCCCACAGGGCAGACAAGCCGCCGAGCGTGCATCAGCACCCAGCCTCCGGCCCGCAAAGGCGGTAACACAGCGAGAATGTGGAGGAGAGGATCTTTTCTCTCCCCGGCGAGCAGTCGCCAGAGGGCCATGTTTTCCAGCAGGTGCTGGAGAAGCTGGACAGCGAGGCGGCGCGACTCACGCTGTCGATGCAACTACCCAGTAAAGCGCAGGAACGTGTGAAGGCAGTCGTGAAAACCCGAGCTCTGACAAACCGCGACCGCCACATTGTGATCTGACCCGGCATGGCTCACGGTGTCGTTGGCCATGCAAGTCTGCTTTTGCGTGAAGGGCGGCGCGTCGCGTGGCTTCGGACAAGATTCCTTCTTCGGCCCATCGTGAGGCGGCGGCTTACCAGTGTCGTCCCAGGCATGCGGCCAACTGCGTAGATGACGCGCCGAGTCGCCGGGCTCCTTCAGGTAGTAAGCGGCTACGATCTGGCCATGTGTAGGAACATCCGGACGCTCTACAACTTCGAGCCGCCCGCCAGCGAGGAGGAGATACGCGCGGCCGCGCTGCAGTATGTCCGCAAGATCAGCGGCTTCGCGCGGCCCTCGCACGCCAACACCGACGCGTTCACGCGCGCGGTTGACGCCGTCGCGGCGACCTCCACGGAGTTGCTCGACGCGCTTGTGACCTCCGCGACGGCGAAGGATCGCGAGGTAGAAGCTGCCAAGGCACGCGCGCGGGCGGCCCAGCGGTTCGCCGCCTGAAGGCCGCCCCAGCTCTACGGGCGGTGGCGCGTCCACAGGATGGTGGTCCAGGTGCTGGCGCCGCCGGTCGGCCGAGGCGACGTAGACGGGAGTGGCTTCCCTGCGGCCAGCACCAGCGCGGGTTCGGTACACCACGTGCATACCATGTCGCCGGCCAGGGGGGCGGGCGTGGCATCCAACTTAGGCGGGCGCACGACCGTGCGTCGCTTCCGCATACCTATCATCTCTTCGGAGTCCGGCATCGGACCCGAGCGTACCGCGGGGTGGGGTCTGCCCTCCTCCCGCAAGATGGCCTCCCGGGCGCCCACCCCGACCCACCCCGTGGCGCAGGCGGGAGCCGTCGGTCACGCTACTCGGCGCCTGGGCTCCCGCTCACGCGGGCGAGCGAGCGTCCGGGCAAAGGCCGCGCCCATGCTCGCTACGGACGAAATTCGGGACCGAACGACGACCCATGGTCGCCTCTGCAACCCGCCAAATACGACTGAGAACGGCGACCCACGCTCGACTTGGATCATCCTCCAGCGGAGCCACCCGCCGATCACCCGCCGTTAGTTCGTACAGCTAGAATCCCAGGTGTGCCCCCCCAGAATGAGGATAAGGCCGGACGACTGTGTTGACCGAGATCGCCCTCTGCCGACACCCGACTCGCACAAGGCGCAGAAGACCACCGTCAGCGAGACACCCGACGCGCCACGGCAGACCCGGACCCCGATGTTGACGCTTCGTGAGTTGGTTTGCCGACTGGTGGCTACGCCGCGGTCGCAATCAAGCGGCCCGAGATCACGACAAACACTGAGACCGACGCAGTCGCTCCTCGTTGAGACGTGAGGTCGCGGGTTTGACCCCTCAAACCCGCGACCTCACGAAAAACATCGGATTTGCAGGGAAAAACAGACACGCTCGTTGAAGCGGGCTCCACACCATCGCACCAATAGGCAGAGCACCCAACCCAGAAACCAGCGATTTTGCAGGGCAAAAGCACACGCAAAACCGAGCAACTACGGGAGCGACGGGGGTCGGACCCGGACTATAAACCTCCAGAACAAGACGACGAGATAAAGGTCTGGCGTATGCCGCCATGACTGGACGGGCCGCGGCGACGGGCAGTATGGCTTGTACGGGAGTTCCGGTCCGGCTAGAAACCGCTAGGCCTACAGTCGCGTTCACTCAAACCCTGGTGCCGAAGCGCGGCTTGTCGAAGGGCGAACCATGCGACACATAGGCGTCTTAGCGACAGCAACGATATAGCTCTGATGCGCGATGACACTAGGGCCTTCGAAGCCCGCCCCACCTAGCGTCATCGAGCCTGCGCAGCTATGGCAGTCCGCACGACCGGCGGCAGGGAGATCCGTCAGATGGTTGAGCTTGCCGGGGAGGTCGGCGTCGGTGCCCAAACAGCCGCTCGACAGTTGCGTGCAGGCGATCAGCATGTCTGGGTTCTCGTCGAAGACCCCCTGTAGCACCGCCTCGGTTGGACGGGCTTTAGCTCCGCGTCCCACCGAGAAAAGGACTGTATGCGCGCCGACGGCGCGCGTCATCTCGGAGGCGAAAACCCGTTCGTCCGCGACGGCGCTGATCGCTCCGTGATGAGGAAAGACAAGCACGTCGGCGGACAGGTCGGTGCCCGCAGCGACCAACTCAGTCAGCGTGATCTGGTCCATGTCACCTGGCAGCAGCACTCTCAGCCCGCTGCTCAACGTGACTCGCAGCACCGCCGAGAGAGAGTTGCTGGACATTGTTGCGCCGCTCTGGCTCTTCCCCTTAGGTCCTGTCATCGCCATGTTGAAGGTTGGCGCCAGCACCTCGACTGACAGCCCGCCACCGCTCAGGGTGGCAGAGGTGAGCGTGTCATCGAGGTCTCGACTAACTGCACAGCGACCGCTGCGCTTTGCATCGGCAAGTGCCACCAGCAGCGTCGCGGTCTCCGGAGAACTCGGGTTCTTCGCGGCGTCCGCCCCAATGTAGACAGTGCCGATCTCGAGGTCTTCCCGGCCCAGCAACTGCACGAGCCCGCGAGCATGGTCGACGTCACGATGAGAGATGACAACCGCGTCCAAGCGACTGAGCTCGAGCTGTGCAACTGTCTGCACCACCGCGACGCTCGCGCCGGCATCCACCATGAGTGCCCAACCGTCGCCGACAGCCACGGCACAATTCCCATGGCCGACATCGATCACGTGCAGCGCAGTCTTCGCCGATGCGCCCATCTCCGATGCAGTCACCGCCGTGCAGCCGTTGCCGGGTGCGCTCATCACGGCGTCCCGGCATCGAAGTGCAGCGGTAGCGCAGTCGGGTCCACGAACTCGGGCTCGGGATCCTCGAAGAACAGATCGGTCTCGTGTCCAGCCCCAAGGTTCACCCGAGCGAAGAACACCTGGCCGACGATCGCGCGCGCAGCCTCGATGGTGTTGTACCGCTCGCCGAGCATGTCCGCGGGGAAGCGAATGGACGCTTTCCGCGACCAACCGCCGACACGCGCGTCGAGCGCGACGCGGTCGTTGGTGATCCCGGTCTTCTCGACATACAGCGGCACGCGGTGGGTTTCGCGGTCGGGTGCTCGTCCGTGGACGATCTCGGCCCGGCAGGTCTCGACGCCGTTGACGAGCACCTCCGGCTCCTCCGTTTCGTCGCGACTTACGAGCACCGGTATGCGCCGGCGGTGAGGCCTGACCCACATGCCTACGTCGTCCTTGAAGCCAGTGGTAAGCACACCGGGAATCTTGTGATCACCGATGACAGCCGACATCAGCTGCGCGCCGTTGTAGTCCACGCCGCTGTGGAGATGGTTCAGCTGAACGTCGCAGATCACAGCTTGAGCGTTGCTGGCGATCCAATCGATCGCCCGCTCGAGCGTAGGCACCTGATCGAGGCTGGCGATGACCGTCTCCACGCCGACGTCCTGAAGCTGCAGCTTCACCACCTTGGCCTGGTCGGCATCGTCGTCGAGCACCGCCACGGTCCCGATGTCCGGCCAGTTCGCCGGAGCCTCTGCCTGGACAGTAGTCATGGATCTCTTTCCTCACGCGGAATCTCGATCGTGAACTGTGCGCCTCCAAGTTCGCCGCTGGCGTTCGCCTTTATCCTTCCGTCCAGATCGGCGACAATGTCGCGCACGATCGTAAGCCCGAGCCCTACACCCCTCTCAGTGGTACCGCGACCTGGCAGCCAGATCTCCTCGAGCTCGATCGTCCGCGGGATACCGGGGCCATTGTCGGCGACATCCAGCGTGATGCTCCTTCCCTCGGCCACGGTCTGGATTCTAATCACCCGATCGGACCCGGTACTGGCGTTGAGAGCGTTGACGGCGTTGATGACGAGATTGGTCAGCACCGACTCGAGTGCAGCGACAGTGCCGAGGTACTGCGGCTCGCTCACATCGAGATCGCGGTCGATCGTGACCTTGTGCTCCTCGAGCAGTGGCTCGAGAAGCTTCACCGCGTCATCGACTACGGCGTTGAGCGACTGCGAACCGCGGCGGCGCTTTCCGCGATCCATCAGGCGGCGCGGCACTTCCACAAGCGTTTGTATCCGCCGCGCGCTTCCTTCGATCAGGTCGACGGGCTCCTCCAGCTCGCTGTAGTGCTCACCGAGCAGCTTGCGGGCGCGCCGGCGGACAGACTTGGCCATCTTGATGATCGTGTTTGGTCCGTTGGTGGCCTCGTGCGCCGTCACGGCGGCGATCGTGCCGATGGTCGCCAGCGTGCGGTAGAGCTCCAGGTCTCCCGCCACCGCGTCGAGCTCGCGACTGGTTGCTCGCCGCACGTCGCGCTCGGCCCGCCGGAGGACTTTCCGGGTCTCCGCAGGCGCCGCGGCGATCGCCAGAGCCATCCGTGTCTGCGCGCCCTCGAGCGATTTACGGGCGCGAGTCCGCTCCTTGCGCCTACGTGCCTCCGCTTCGTCTAGGCGTCGCCCAGCGGCCCAGTCCAACACGTCCTGCGCAAATGTCCGCAGATCTTCGAAGGCCGGTGTCTCAATGAACCCGGTCCGGTCGGTCTTCTGCTGCAGAATGGCGTCCTCGTCGAGGACTAGCACACGTCCGACGCTGTTGTTCGTGGATGGCCTCTCCTCGGGAGATCGCAGGCGCATCAGGTTCATATCCAACCAATCCTGCCCAGGATCGCCGTAGGGATGCACCCTCAGTCCCCGGTGATAGAGATGGACGCCGCCGACCATTTTCAGCCACTCCCGCAGCGCGCCCAGCGTCACCCCTTTGGTGCGCCCGCGCGTCGATCCGTCTCCTCCGACCCGGAATACGGACAGCTCGAATGTGGCCTCGGGCGCCGTATAGGCCGGCTTGTCCTTCACCCGACGACGCAAATCCTCGTGCTCGGCCTCTGCGATGCGTTCGTCGCGCTCGTGATCGATCATCTTGGCCCAGGCTCGACCGTCGGAGTCGATGCCGGCGCGCAACTCATACGCCGCCTGATCCCAGTAGCCCTTCCGCACCAGTTGCTCGAGCGCTTCGTACTCGGGCGCGATCAGGCGCGCGTCGAAGGATCCGCCGGACTCGAAGGGACTCGACAGCAGCAGCAGCGCGCGCGCGATCCGGGTTACCTCGGCGGTGGTGAACTTGCGCTGCAGATCCAGAACTTCGATCGTCGTCCCATGCGACTGGGCGGTCTTGCCGGTCACGAGCTTCAGATCGACGAGGTCGACGGTCTCAGCGTCATCGAACCGCGCCCAATCGAAGACCAGCGTGTACTCGGTGCCAGGTTTGACCGCGGGGCGGGTACGCAGCCTCGCGACGGGTCCGAGTCGCAGTGCGGCCAGGCGGCCCAGCCCCTTGGACCCGACCTGCAGCCGGTCGAACGTGGCGGTGCGCTCGTGCCGGCTCTTCGAGGAGTGCCCAAGCACCAGCCATGAGTGGCGCAGCTGCTTGATGGTCATGCCGAGGCCGTCGTCGGTAATGATCAGCTGCCCACCGGTCGCCGAGACGTTGACCAGCTCGACCGTGCAGCTCCCCGCGTCGGCGTCGTAGGCGTTACGGACGAGCTCCAGCATGCCCTGCTCTGGGCTTGGGTTGAGCTCCTCGCCCAAGCGTCGCAGCACGTCAGGGGCAAAACGCAGATGCTCGCTCACCGCGGGATCTCCTCCACGGCGCCCACCGTCAGATGCCGGCAGCGCAGCCGTTCGTCGAGGAACTCGCTCGTACGGGCCGATTCGACCATCCTTACGAGCGCCTGGCAGCCGCGAACGGTGTGGTCGTACGGTTTCAGCACCAGCAGGTGGTTCTCCACCGCGACTGGCCGCTTGCCCCGGACGATAGTGGCCCGGATACGGGGCCCGGCGCCCTGGTTGGGACGGTTAGTCCGTGCGATGACGACGAAGGGCGGCCTGACCACGGTGCCCCGGAAGCGCCGCCGCCGCCTCGGGACCGCTTCACGCATGCCACCGCGCCCGCGAGCGTCCAGATAGGCATGCCATGGTCCGAGGCCGGGGTCGCGGTAGTCCACGAGTGCGCCCACGGATACCTCACACAGATCTCCCAGACGGGCTCCGTGTATGCGCGGGGTCCACCGGGCAAGGGCGGCCGTCCCAGCTCGACGGGCATCGCCGGTGAGCAGGAAGACATCGACGTCGGTCAGCGCATCGAACACTCCGGCCGGCTGGATCGTCCCCACCGCCAAGCGGCGCTCGACCAGCGATCGGAAGCGCTCGTACCGCGAGCCGGCGCGCAGCACCTCGGGCAGGATCGCGGCCACGTGGGCGCCGGGACTGCACGCGTCAAGGATACGGTCGAGGAACAGTGCGGCCTCGGTCGTCATGCCAGAGGTCCACCCGCAGCCGGTCGGCGCCGGAACGCGCCCGTAGGGCGGGTTGAGGAGCACCGCGTCGCCGGGCAATGGCCGCACGGTCAGCCCGTCCGCGACCGCGATATTGGTGAGCAGCTCAGCTGGCCGATCGAGATCCGCGGCCGGCACCGCCCCGCGGCTCAGCGCCGCCAGCACGAGGCGAGCCCGTGCCGCCCGCACGAAGGCCGGCACGAGATCCCGTCCCAGCAGGTGCCTGTTCCAGCGCGCAAGCGTCTTCTCCAGCGAGGAGTTGACCTGCAGACGCTTGCTCGCGGCGAGCAGCAGATCGCCGCATCCGCAGGCCGGGTCGACGTAGCGCCGACGGTCATGCGGCACGAGGTCCACGAGCCGCTTCGCGAGCAGCTCGCCGGTGAAGAACGCCCCCAGCTCGCGTAGCTCCTCGATCGTGACGACACCTCGCAGCCGTCGGCCGGCCTCGCCGTCGAGGTGTACGCTCAACTCGGTAGGATCAATGAAAGCGTGCCGGCTCGCCGCGAGGCTCTCGAGCTGCTCGACGTAAGGGACGAAGCCACCGACCATGTCCCATAGCTTGACGACGTTGGATGTCGGACCGCTCGCCCTCACGACAGGGATCGACCCGAGCGGGTCAAGGCGACGACGCACGATAACCGCTCTTCCCGCCCAAGTGCTGGTGCGATATGCGAACTTCTAGGTCAGGCCGCACTCCGCAAGACACCAATGATGGCCGTGGTGTACCACCTGCCCGAGGCCTACACCCAGACGTTGAGGCGTTCGCGGACTGGTTTGTCAACTGGGGGCAGAGACGAGGCCGCTACCTCCCATGGGCCGACACCGATGCTGACAGGCCAGTCGCACCTAACGAATCGATCGACATCGAGACTCTTAAATGATCTGCCATGACCCGCCGTCTGCAGTGCAGCGACGAGAGGCCACACGCACTCCCGCGTAAGACCGCGATCCTCAGATGTCGCCGGTCTGCCGAGTGGGTCGCGGGATCAAGGGCGTCAAACCCGCGACCTTGATATACGGCCATTTTGCAGGGAAGACGTGTTGCTTCTAACTCCGTGCGCGGGACAATAGCAGTCCATCAACCCGTCGATCATTCTCCAAAGCGGCCCATTTGCAGGAAGAACGCGATGTCCCTGCTGCAGTGGGACGGGAGCGACGGGGGTCGGTCCCGGTCTGTACACCGCATCGGAATCCGCTTGTAGTAGGGGCGTTGTCGGGCTCGCATCGGTAGCGCGAGCCCGGCAAGCGCTCAGCCCCGTAGGGACGCGCTGAGGGGCCACAGACGGCCTGGGGGCGCGGGGGACTACGGGTGTGGCCGGCCGATCGGCTCAGCGGCGCCCGTGGCTGCTCGGGCGCTCGCTGGCCGCTTTCGGCCCGCTCTCCGCGCTTCGCCTCAACCGGCCCGCGCGACTGGGGGCGGAGAACCTGCAGCCTGCGCCGCCGCCTGCTCGGGGGTGCGCGGCAGACGCCCCGGCCCTTCGCCGCGTCGGCGGTCGCCACGTAGGCGCGCGCCCGCGCCAGCCAAGCGCAGCAGGCGCTCGGCCACGCCCATGCCCTTGTGGCGATTGACATAGCGCAACGGCTTGGTCGCGATCATGTTCATCGAGACCCCGCCCTGCACGTTGTTCAACCACGCCAGATAGGTCCGCCGCACGACGCCGCGGCGGCGCACCACGTCCACGATCCGCCAACCAAGCGTCCGCAATACCGACGCCTCACCGCCATCGGGCTTCTCACTGCCCACCAGCGCCCCGCCGCCAGTCCGCGGCGCAAGCTCAGCGTCGCCGAAGAATGCGAGGTAGTGCGGCTCGGTGACCTCCGTGAAGAACCCCGCACGGATCGCCTCCGTGCGGTAGCGCAGCGCCCAGTGCGCGTGCTCGTTGCCCTCGAACTCCTCGACCCCCTCGACATGCACGCCATCGGGATCGCGCAGCGTCTTCAGTGTCTCATTGACCATCAGCAGGCGCCCGCCGGGGCACAGCACGCGGAATATCTCAGCGAACGTGCGGCGCAGCGCGACCGGATCATTGTGGTGCAGCACCTGGCAGCAGTACACGTAATCGACGCTGCTGCTCGCCAGCGGCATCGCGTCCATCGTGCCGAGCACGCGCTCGAAGAAGACCTCACCGTCATCGATGAAGTAGTCAGCGGTATACAGCCCCTGCAGCTCGACGGTGGCGATGTCGAGCGCGATCGCGCGCAGGCCGCGCTGCGCGAAGTGGTTGGCCGCCCAACACGTATTGCTACCCACGTCCACGATCGTCTCGCCGGCTGCGAACGGCACAGTCGTCAGTAGCTGGTGCATCGAACGCGCCTGCACATACCAGTAGCCATACTCCACATCAGGTAGCCGCCGCAGCAGCTCGCGATCCCAGCCGGCAGCGCGCATGTACTCGGCGAAGCGCTCCAGACCCGTGGCCTCGGCGAGGATGTCCGCCGATGGCTCGAACAGTAGGTCGGGCACACCGCGGCGCACGGCGAACTCACGCGCACATACCCGGCAGCGCAGCGAGCCCTCGCGCACCTCCCAGGCGTTGCAGGTCTGCTCGTGCAACACCAGCATACGGTCGCTGTAGCAGGCGGGGCAGCGCAGCTCGCGGGCAAATTCGGCCTTCATCCTGGCTAAAGTAAATCGATCAGCGTAAAGCCTTGCGTTCACCACCGACAGCCGCCACAGGCTCGTTGGCTAGTCGCGCGGCACGCGAGCGGGCCGTCGATGCCAGACCCAGCGGGTCGATTGGCTCAGAGGCCCGCGTCTGACCCCGCCTGCGCGGAACGCCGAGCGGCACCTTCGGAGTCAAGCGTGCTCGCATCCCCGACAGCACAGGCGCTCGAATCATGTGCTCGCAGCCTACCCAGCGCCTTCACGACGAAAGCCCGGCACCAACCCTTGTCCGAGGCATCATGCTTCCCGCCTGCCTGCCCTGACCCAACTGCGGGGAACAGTATAAAGGAGCACTCCTCCAATTCGCTCACCGTGCAGACCCACGCCAGCTAGAACGTTTTGCCATGTGTTTTGTGCTGTGACATCCACAACAACGTGACTGACGTAATGCTGTCGGATAAAGGATTCGAGTGCTGGGGTTGAGGGTGGGACATTTGCGGTGAGCTCAGCGGTAGTGGTTTCAGTGTTGAATGGCGAAGGCACAACCTGGCTTACATATCCCTCTGGCATGTAGAAGTCAAATCCGGCCTCAGCCTGCCAAAGGGTCAACACGTCGTTATAGCCGTAGGGCAGCACCAATACTGTCTCACCAGGCGCTAAATAATGCCTATAAAGGTCTGTGGAGAAGAACTTGGGATTGCGTGGCGTCACTCCATAGAGAGACGATGTGACATTAGGGAAAAGCATCACGACGGCCAGCGCTACAACCAGCCAGCGGGCAGCCACATGGCCGGTTGGCCGGGCCAGCCAGGCAGCGATGCCAATTGCAATAGCCAAGGAAGTAAATAGAGCGATACGCGAAGGCAGCAGATCGTTCATAATCGGGAGGTGTTGAAGCCAGTCAAACGGTAGTGTCACGGTCTGCTTACCGGCGATATGCAGGTGCGCGCCGAGCGCGGCGAGGAAGCTCAGTGCCGCAACAATCAATGCGAGGCGTGTTAGCAGGCTTCGGCGTTCTACGCCTAGAGCCCACACGAGAAAGGCGATCACGAGCGGGATGCTCAGGTAGCCATCATCTCCCGTGACCCCGCCGCCAACGTACGTAGCGCTCAGTGATTTGAAATCGTTATGCCCTAACCAGGTCGCCTCGGTAGGGAAGACGACGTTGAGTATATCTTGTGCGTATACATCCCAATACGGTCCAACACCTTTGGGGAATTCGCCACTGAATAGTGCGTAATAGAAGAAGGGAAAGGCTACTACAAAGGCAAGTACACCCGCCCCGACCGTCTCGAGCATGAGGCCGTCAATCTGGCCTCGTCGGGAATCAGATGACAAGAAGCGCCCGCAAATCAGTATCACGACCCCAAAGCCCACACACTCAGCAAGCAATTCGGTCGAAAGCCCGGCCTGCAGCACCACAAGAAGCGCCATGATGGCGATATATGACCGTCTCGTGATCTCACGATCAACGCGGCGAAGCGCGACATGGACCATCACGGGAATCAGCAATACAAGAGTTAGATTGAGATGTCCAGTCAATTGGCCAAACTGATACGAGCTAAAGCCAAAGAGATATCCGCCGACTATGGCCGGCAACTCCTTATGAACCAAACGTCAACACAACCAATATGCAGTAAAAGCACTAAGCGTGCAGCTAATAACTGCAAGCAAGTTATAAGAAAAGATCGGCCCGAATAGGGCAGTAAACGGGACCATGAAGATAGCTGCGGTGGGGATCAATGCCGCCTGTGCCGTGTTGACGCCCGCGGGAGCCCAGAGATAGTGAGTAACAAATGGGTTCAGTCCATGCGCTATCGCATGTGGCCACCAAGACATCGCCCACATGTACTGCGCAGGGTCCGCAGAGCCCACTGAGGCGCTGACGGTGCGCGGATGAGCGATGACGTGACGGCCGATGGTGACGAGGCCCAACAGAGAATAGAAGGCCAGCACCAGCACCCATCTAGGCACTGAGCCGCAGTAACGCTTCATTAGTACCCTGCTATGTAGGCATTCGGGCTAACAATCGCGCCGCTTCGATGCCGTTGCTGCCCGAGCTTCAAGTTGCAGGTACAGCCGAAGGTAGTCACAAAACGAGTCGCCCACCGTTCGCAACTCGTCTCGGCCTGGTCCCGAACTCCCAAGTAGGTTCTGATCCGATAAATGATCTGAGAGCGCGGCCGACACCCCTCTCACGGCGGCGGCGGCCAGCAGTGGGATCTGCTCCTTGGGGTAGCCGTCGGCCGACAGCGCAGTGCCCGGGAACGTGGCTGCATACATAAGCACGTCGGCGATCAGTCTGCCTGCAGCGGAGATGTGTTCTGTGTTGAAGTGCTGGTTGTCGAGTGACTCCCAACGAGAGTAATCTTCAACTAGCACACGGCCACGCTCGACGGCGCGCTCGCTGCCGCGGCTCGGGTGATCGGCACTAATCATTGGAACCTCCGGCTGGCATCCTGACCTTTTGTCTACAGTTCGCCGTTCGACCATTTTCCTTCTTCGTAGTTGAGCCAATATGACATTACTTTTGTGCTGTTACTGACGTAGTACACGAGGGTCTGCCCATTCGGCTTGTACTCCATTGCGGGTACTGTCCCTGCGGTGGCAATTTTTCCACCCAATTCGCCGGGGTACCATTTTTCACCAGAATTCAACCAGTATGCAATCGCGTTACTACTGTTCACATACCAGACGAGCGTTTCACCGTTAGGCTTGTACTGGGCCGTCGGACTGGTGCCTTCAGCAGCTTTGCCGCCAAATTCACCGCTTGACCATTTGCCTTCTGCGTAGTTCAGCAAATATGCCACACCTTTAGTGCTGGTGATGTAATACACGAGAGTCTGCCCGTTAGGCTTATACTCGACGGTTGGGCTCGTGCCAGCGGCAACTTTTCCACCCAATTCGCCAGGGTACCATTTTTCACCAGAATTCAACCAGTATGCAATCGCGTTACTACTGTTCACATACCAGACGAGCGTTTCACCGTTAGGCTTGTACTGGGCCGTCGGACTGGTGCCTTCAGCAGCTTTGCCGCCAAATTCACCGCTTGACCATTTGCCTTCTGCGTAGTTCAGCAAATATGCCACACCTTTAGTGCTGGTGATGTAATACACGAGAGTCTGCCCGTTAGGCTTATACTCGACGGTTGGGCTCGTGCCAGCGGCAACTTTTCCACCCAATTCGCCAGGGTACCATTTTTCACCACCCGGATTCAGCCAGTACGCGATCGCGCCACTACTGTTCACATACCAGACGAGCGTTTCACCGTTAGGCTTATACTCCACGGCGGGACTTGTACCAGCGGCAACTTTTCCACCCAATTCGCCGGGGTACCATTTTTCACCAGAATTCAACCAGTATGCGATTGCGTTACTTGAGTTGACGTACCAAACAAGCGTTTCACCGTTAGGCTTGTACTCCACAGTCGAACTCGTCTCCGCAGTCGCGACAATTTGATCGAGCCCATAATTTGTAACTCCTCCGCTGGTCGCTACGAGCCTATAATGATACATAGTGCCTGGCACCAAGCCAGTGATGGTTGCTTTCTCTGGCTCAGAGCCCGAGCCCGCCCCCGCGTCGCTTTCCGGCGTTGACGCACCGTAGGCCGTCGTTTCGCCGTATTGGAAATAATATTTGGCGTCATAGCCGCGAGGATTCACTGTGCCATTCAGCACAGCTTCTGTCTGCTGCACGCCCGTGGCCACCTCAGTAACCGCTTCGACCGGGCCGGGGGTGGTGAACGTTTCGTCGTTGCCGTAAGCGGTGCCGCTCGCGTTAGTCGCGACAATACGGAAGTGATAAGCCGTGCCTGGTGAGAGGCTAGCGGTTGCGCTCTCGCCAGATTCTGGCCCGGAGCACGGCACGCTGGAGCCATAAGACGTAGATGGCCCGTATTCGAAGTGGCAGTTACTCAGCGTTGTCCCGTTGGAGTTGACGGTTCCGTTTAGCGTTGCCTGTTGCGGCTGCTTCCCTGTCGCTGCGCTCGTCGTCACGATCGGAAGGTGTTGCCAGACACGCACGTAATCGATGACGATTTCGTCAGGGACGACTAGTTCGCCGCCGTAGCTGCCTGGGGGAGTGTCGTCCATGATTAGATACTGCGGTGTGGAATTGATGTAACTTGATTTGACTTCTTCGCCGACCTTTGCCCCGTCGTAGTAGAACGTAAGCTTGCCTGGCTCCCAATCCACACCGTAGGTGTGCCACCCTGCGTAGCTGCCAGATTGGCAGCCTTGTGTTTCTTCTATCGGAGATACGTGGTGATGCCAGGTGTGGCAGGCTTTGCCGTGCAGGCCCTCCATTGTGTCAATCTCGTTTTCCTCGTTCTCGGGGAAGCTCCATAGCGCCGGCCAGTCCGGTATGCACCCCCCTTTCGGACATCCTTGTGCTTCCCCACCCCAGCCGACTATGTAAACACTCCATTCGACGTAGCCGTAGGTGTAGAGGAATCCTGTGTGTCCGGACTTGCCGTCAGCCGGATTCGACTCGACCAGCGCGCCGGTGTCTGAATGTTTAGTGCCACCACACGTGCTTTCTTGCGCTCTGACCTGCAAGTACAGGTAGCCGTTACCCGGTTGGGATACAAGGCTCGGCGACGTGCACTGCCCGGACACCGCTCCGCTCGGCCATTCGGGGGTCCATAGGGCAGTGTTGAGACCGTTGGCGCTGAATTCTTCATTCAAGGTCTGCGTCCAGTTACCCGACGGAGGCCCAGCCACGGCCACAGCAACGTGGACAGCCACGAACGCGATAACCAAAAACAAAATGCCAGTTAGCTTTCCGCAACGGGTCGCTAGATTCCCACAAGACCCGCTGTTCTGTTCGCTCCAGCCCGCTCCGTCTGCTGCACGCCGCCCGTAGTGTGACATTCACGCCTCCTCGCTTTCATA
Organism: uncultured Solirubrobacterales bacterium; assembly: GCA_963706545.1. Lineage (GTDB taxonomy): Bacteria > Actinomycetota > Thermoleophilia > Solirubrobacterales > Solirubrobacteraceae > Palsa-744. The sequence continues at coordinate 1,675,789 of OY970161.1, read as the reverse complement.
TCCCTGATCCATGCTGCCCTATCTGGCGCCTGACCAATTTCTCCTCAATGGGCAAACAGCAGGTGCCCGACAGATGCCATTTAGACCGTGGCGATCACGCTAGTTAGGCTCATTGGACTTGTCTATCCCCTAAAACAGGTGATCTTTGGGTTAGTTCGGGGGATAGACCGACGCGCGGGCCGTTGCGATAACATTCCTTGGGCGATGCGATCTGGACCCCTTGCCCTACTGCGATACCCGTCCTGCTACAGCCCAAAGTGGCCGGCACGATGAGTTCCCATCCTGCGCGGGTATGGCTGGGAAGACTGCAACGAGACCTGGACTGGATGTGGGGACTGCGAGGGCTTCAACCGCGCGTGCTTTGGTTTCACTGGCGCGCTCGGCGCCTGGCGTGGCGCACAAATGACCTGTTCAGCGTGACCTCGGTCACGCGCCCCGCAGACATGCGGACCTTGCTTGAGTTGACAAGTGGCTGTAGCCGAGTCGTTGAACTCGGCACGGCCACCGCATGGACAGCTATCACGCTCGCGCTTGATGACTGTCGGCGCCGGGTCGTCACCTACGACGTGTTCGAACGCGAGGAGGCGAAGCGCTATCTGGAGCTTGTCGGTCCAGACGTTAAAGAACGAATCGAGCTGGTGGTTGCACCAGGCTCCGCAGGCCCTCGGACTCAGCAGCCGGTCGATCTGCTGTACATCGACTCGTCACACATGCGCGAGGAGACGATCGCAGAGGTGCAGGCGTGGCGACCGTATCTGCGCCCAGGGGCGCCGATGATCTTCGATGACTATGCCCACCCAGACTATCCCGGCGTGCGCGAGGCCATCGACGCGCTTGGACTCGAAGGCGAGCAACGTGGCGAGCTTTTCATTCACCGACACAGCGAGATTGGAAAGCAGAGCAGCCCAACGACTACATAAAGCGCACTCAAATGGGTCGTGGCTTTTCTGCCAACCACCTCGACCGCCACCAACTCGAAATGGTCGTCAGGTCGCATCCAAGACCGGGATCGGTAGGCCGACCAGCTCCCGCTTGCTTCGAACGCCGAGCTTATCGCGAATATGGCGGGAGTGCGTGCGAATGGTCTCCACGCCGAGCTGCAAGGCATGGGCGATTTCGGGGTGGGACTGGCCCCGGCTGAGAAACTCCAGCACTTCCAGCTCGCGCGGCGTCAGAGAAGCCACCGCGGTTGCAGGACAGCTCCGCTCAACCAGATGACCGCCATCCGCGAACACGCATCGACCGTCCGCCGCGATATAGACGGCAGCAAGAATGTCGGCAGCGTGGACGTTCTTGGCCAGACAACTGGCTCCCTTCGCCATCAGGCGCATTGCGTAGGCGACTGTCGGACGATGCACCAGCACGACGATTCCGATTGCCGGCCGCGCGGCCCTCAGGCCCTCAAGGAGAGAGGGCTCGGCTACGTCCGCCTCATCGAGAACGGCGACCCGCGGCGTATCCCGCGCGATGGTGTGTTCGAGCGCAGTGCAATCCAAATCGGTGCCAACGATCTGAAGGTTTTGATCTTCGCTCAGGATCTGCTGCAGCCCACTACTCAGCAGCGCATCGAAGTGACCGAACACGACGGCGATATTTCCGGCACCATCTGAGAGTTCGCCGACGACGTGAAGCGAAGTGCCAACCGTTGCTTGGTGCGCCAACGACTGCTTGCCCGAGACCTGACTGCGCCTCACACCCGTCCCACCGGCCTCGATCATGCCGGTGGATGTCGCTCGAACCGTGCGGCGTGTGGCTCGAGCGCACTGGTTAGCCGCCGGCCAAGACACGATGGAGCACGCTCCCTCGCAGACGATGAGCTGGGCTCTCTGACTTTAGGCATCGCGCAGCGGCCTCCCAATCAACCACGCCGACGCTTGCGCGACACAGTTCACATCATCAACGGGGTAAAAGACCCGGGCGATCCGACCAGCATTGATGACTGCGATCAGCCGCGCGTAAAACCACTGCCCTTCAGAGCGAAACGTCGGGAGCCCAAGTGCTTTGGCGAGCCGCAGTTCGTCATCGCTAAACAAGGAATGTTCAAGTTCGTATTCTGTGAGGCTATGGAGCTGCAGTCGAGCAGAGCGGGTACTGACCCCACGAATCTCGACACCCTTGCAATGGTCACGAAACGCCTGGTGTAACGCGACATCCTCCACGGGGTCAACCGGCGCACTCCCACCACCCGGGTACACGTACAAGCATCCCCTCGTCATCTCGTGCACCCATCCCCGCCAGTGCCAATTCTCCATCTTCACCATCGGAGACCGCTGACCCACCAGACGAGCAGCCACCAGCCGAGGGTGTTCCGCCGTGCCCACAATGTCACCTGGACACCACGGGTCGCGCCCTACATCCACAGCACCCACTCGCCGCAAACACTGCTTGGCGAACCCGCGAACAGTCTGCGACCTCGCCCGCGTATCTTGCGTTGGCCTCAACATCACGACGTTCCCCACACGCAAGTCAGGCCCACCAGTCATGCGGACGCTCATCCTTTGCGCCCCCATGCCACTCGGCCCACCGGCCGTCCCCTGTGCGCCTCGACCAGCCCCGACGCATAGACGCTTGGGCTGTGCTGCCTCTCGTCTGCGCGCCTGTATCCTAGCCGGGCAGAGATCCGATCGGCGGCTGCGATTAGATGCGGTCCAAGCGCCTCGACCAATTCCTCCAGCGAGATCATCGAGCTATGCGCATCCATGCCGAGTGCCGCGACTGTCTCCCCGGAGACCGAGCGGATCGCCGCCGCGATCGAATACAAGCCAGGCGCTAGCTCCTCATTGGTAAACACGAGGCCCTGCCCAATGCCCTTCAACTCCGCCCGCAACGCCTTCTTGCTCACGATCGTGCTCTGTGTGCGCCTTGTGAGCTTCAACTCGGAGATCACCGCACGCTGCTCATACTCTGGCAGGTGAGTGAGCAGCAGCTTGCCGATCGCGGTGCAATAGGCCGGCAGCCTCACCCCGGACGCCTGGTCAAGCTCGATCCGCCGCAAGTCACGACGCCTACCGGGCAGATGATCCACGAGCAGCACCTCCGGCCCATCGAGCACCCCGACCGCAAGGGTGAACCCCGCCCGGTCGCGCAGTTCCTCCATGTAGGACCTCGCGTGCTCCTGGAGGCTCGTGCTGCTCATCGCCGACATCCCCAGGGCCGTGGCGTGCAAGCCGAGGCGATACTTTCGGTCGGCGCCCTGTACCAGGTAGCCGAGCTTCTTGAGCGTGAGAACGTATCTGTGGGTGCTTGAGCGGGACATCCCCAACTCCTCCGCGAGGTCGATGATCCCCCAGACCGGGCGGGCGGGCGTAAAGCACCCGAGGATCGCCAGACCCTGCTCCAGCGACTGCGAGAAGCGCGGCTCCGTCAGCATCGGGACCGACGGGACCCATTCCCCGTCCTCACCAACCCTGTGCGTCTTGGTTCTCGGTCTCGACACCTTGCCCGCGCCTACGCCGCCAGCCGGTACTTGCGGGTGACGGAATCTTGCTCGACCAGCCCAAGAATGCGCAGCGTGTGAAAGTACCTGTGTGCGGTACTAGCACTCATCTGGAGGTCTGCGGCCACATCGTTGACGCTCATAAGCTCGCCGCCCACGATGTGCGCGAGTATGAGTATCCCCTTCACCAGCGACACGGAGAACTGAGACCCAGCGGCAGCCTCACGGGAGCGTTCTTCCCACACATGAATCGGCGCTATCTCCCTGCTCGCGATCAACCCCGACAGCAGCGCCACCAGACCCGCCACCCCACCCTCCTGCGCTCTGCGCACTACCAGCTCCACCTGCTCGGCAGTCAACGGCAGAGACACCCGCTCCTCATCCACAGCTAAAGTGCTCGCCAGCCAATCGAAGACGACTTCCCGCCGACAGCGCAAGGACCAGGATCAGCCCTCGGAATGGCGCGTCCCTCGCACCGGGTGCCTGCCGCCTCCCTCACGGCAGGCACCCACATGCACCCCTCCCTCATCGCGCGCAAGGCAGCATCGCGATTAGTCAGACCCTGGGGCCGAGCTCTACACAACGAGCCGGGCCGGGACCGGACCACGAGTATCAGCCTATGCACTACCTCGGGGGACCCCGGCCGGATATGATCCTTATACGCCATTAACGAAGTATCTTGACTACTGGCACACTGTTTTTCCAGAGTGGCGTTCTGATAAGAACAACAGTGTTCTGTGCTGAACAAAGGCGTTATGCAGAGAACGGCGCGACACCTTGCCCGTGGCCCTGGTCGTGCCTGTTGGATGCCGCTGGTGACGAATAGTGCCGATTGTGGTCGCGGCGGCGCTTGCGCAATACGACGATCGACCCGGCGTGGGGCGTGACGATCGCGCTGCGCCATCGTGCTCGCTCGATCGTGCTGGCCGCCGCCAGGACCCGCCGTGTTGACAGCGTGGCTCGGAGGACCGTCCGTAGCTCCAGCAGCGCGAGGTGGCGGCCGGGGCAGCGCTGTCGTCCGCCGCCCCACGGGAGCCATGTTCGGATAGCGTCCCGGGAGTCTAGGAAGCGCTCGGGGCGGAACTCGTGCGGATCGGGGAACAGTGCAGGGTCGTGGTGCATCAGGTAGATGCAGGCCAGCAGGTGAGCAGGGGGGTGGAGGGTCCAGCCGCCGATCTCGATTGGCTGGACGACCATGCGTGGGGCGGTGAACAGGAACACGGGACGGTGGCGCAGGACCTCGTTGACCGCGGCCGTCAGGTACTGCTCGCTGCTGTCCGCGTCGATCTCGCGGATGAGTCGATCCTGTACGCTGGGGTGGTGCGCGATGAGCTGGAACGCCCACGCGAGAGCAGAGGCCGTCGTCTCGTGTCCAGCGATGATGACCGAGACCAGGTTGTCACGGACTTCCGTTTCTGTCATGGGCGTCCCGTCTGCGCGGCTTGCGTCCAGCAGCATGTCGAGCATGTCGCCGTGACGTCCCTGGGTGTGTCGCCTGCGGCCGATGAGGTTCGCGATTAGCTCGTCTACTTCCTCGCGCCTGCGGGTAAACCGCTGCCATGTGGCGTGCCAGCCTGGGAGGTGGTGGAGTCGTGGCTCCTGCAGCACGAGGCTTGCTGTGACCGACAGCATCGAGAGCAGCCGGTCGTGTAGGGTATCGATGGCTGGGTCGTTATCGCCGAACACGGCTCTTAGCATTACGGTCAGCGTGAGAGCGCATAGGCGGGGATGGATTGATATAGGGGTGTCCACCGGCCACGATGCCACCTCAAGATGCGCGAGTTCGTTGACCATCTTGGTGTGCTCCCCGACGATACGGCGGTGGAACGCGGGCATGATCGCAGCGCGTCCGTTCAGGTGCTCGTCTTCCTCGCGCAAAATGAACGATGTCTCGCCCAAAAGCGGTGCGGTTACCGCTCCGGCACCCGGGGGCAGCACGGCCAAGGGCGTAGTGACAATCGCACGAATGTCCGCGGGGTCGGATAGGAATACAAGCGGTGGCATGTCGATCGCATTCACCGTGAATCGCGCACCAATTCTGGCGCGGCACCATTCAAGGTACTCCAGTGGCCTGAGACGGCACGCGAGCGTCTGCAAGACTGCCGGTAGGGATGAGGCAGGTGGGAGTCCACCTCGTGTTCGAGGTTCGCTTGAATGTAAATAAGTGAAGCGCATTGTCTCTCCTTGGTTAGGTCGAACGCTGGGCGTAGGCGACTCGCCACAGCCGCAAGATCGGGCGCAATAGATGGGTCAGGGAGCCACCAGCGCGGATCAATCGCTGGGTCTGCGGGTGTATGGCGGCAACGCGGGCGCTGTCCTTCGACAGATACATCGCTGCCATCGACGCGACGATCAGTGTGTGCCGCTCACTGTCCGGCAGGTGACTCGCTGCTTGAATGCCACGGTGCAAGAGATCGCTGATACACCGGACTGCGATCTCGTGGGTTGGGTAGTGCGCGATGTAGCTGTGGTCTCCGTTGATCTGGTCCTCGGCCTGATCGACGTAGCTGTCGAGCATCGTGGTCACGGCGGATATCCACGGGCTGTAGGCGCGGTTGACGCTCGTGATCTCCGAGCCACTCAGGCGGGGTCTGGCGGCGAGTGCGAGCAGCGCGTGAATGGTGAGCGAAGCGCTCGCGGCGCCGGCCAGCTCATACCAGGTCGCCTCGTGTCCGCCGGGCCACTCCTGCCGTCCCCACTCGCGCAGCGCCTCGTCTCGACGGACGGGATCGAGGTCGTGGTTGATCGCGAGCACCTGCGCCCGCCACGCCTCGTTGATCAGCAGTGCCCGGACGGCCTCGTAGGACGGCAGCTCCGAGCAGGCGTCTCGGCAGACGCACACAAGCGCGTTCAGGTAGCCACCGTCCTCACGCCAAGGGTGATGGCTGTAGTAGTCGACGGTCGGCCGGCCGGGGGCGAGGGCGTCGACGAGTGCGAGGTGCAGCTGATGGCCGTTGGCCTGACCCTGCGCGGCGCCTCGCTCGTTCACCGAGTCGAGGAAGTCCCACATGATCTCGTAGGCGACGAGCAGCCGCAGCAGCGCCGGCTCGCGGGCTCGGGGGAGGATGCAGAACAGCGCGGCGCCGTCGGTGTGACCGCGCTTGCGGGCGAGTGAGCTCAAGGCGTCGTGGCGGATCGCCCCGGATGGGATCGTGCTTGCCAGCCCGCGCCACGCACGCACCTCACGGGCGACGGCGGGCAGCGTCCAGGTCAGCTCTCGCGCAGCGGCTTCGCCGAGCACGCGCAGCTGACGTACCGAGAGGGGAGCCGGTTTGGGAGTCGGTCGGTGGGTGTGTGGGTTAGCTGGCCGGACGGGCCGCTCGTGGCCGAACACGCACCATGAGATATCCCGGCACGGCGATGGCCGCAACGGCAGCAACGCTGACCACCGCGAACGTCGTGAGGGCGACGAGGATTTCGACGCCAAAAGTGATCGGGAACCCCGTAACGCTCGCCAGCGCGTGACTCATCAACAGCTGTCCGTACACCCCGAAGATTGCGCCTGTCGAGCAGCCGATGCCGAGCAGGATCGCGCTCTCCCACAGCAGCCAGCGCCAGAGAACTGGCTTGCGGGCGCCGAGGGCGCGAATGAATGCGACGTAGCCGCGGCGCTGCCAGATCAGCGACCCGAGCGCGCCGCCGATTGCGAGTATCGCCGCGATCAACACCAGTAGGCGTATCTGAGTGAGCCGCAGCAAGCCCTGGCTCGCGAGTGTGTAGTGGCGCTGCTCGCGTTCAGCCGTGGTTTCCGCGACCAGACCGGTGTTTGGGCCTAGCGCCTTCTGGATCAGGCTTCGCACGGCGGGGGGTTGCGCGCCGGGGTCGGTCTGGATCTCGAGGGCGCTCGGTTCGTTGCTGGCCCAGGCGTGCGCGTAGTCGCTGGAGCCCATGATGATCGCGCCGGGCGGCCACCCCAGGTTGGTGCTCAGCGCGGCTACCCGGAAGGTCCTCGGTTCGGGCGAGGGCAGCACGAATGCTGAGCCCACGTGCAGGCCATGTTCGGCGGCAAGCGCCTTGGACAGCACGACCCAGCCGCCTTCGCGGAGCCGCGCGTCCGCGCGAGCGAGATTCCCGGCGGCTAGCTCGCTCGCGGGAATCGGCCGTGGGCTGCTAGTAGTGCTTCGTTAGGTTGAAGGGTTCTGGATTGGGGTCTCGAATCTCCTTGTCGATGTTGTTGTCGATTGGGGAGGTCAAGATGCGGGCTGTGGCTGGTCTTTCGCTGGGTGAGCTTGCGCGTGTGCGGGGGCGGTTGGAGGAGTTTGCCGGGGAGATGTTCGACTCGATGCGCCGTAAGGACCAGCGGCGGTGGGGCGAGGTGTATCTGCGTGGGCTGATGCTGGATGGCAAGCGCAAGTCGATTGAGCCGATGGCCGCACGGTTGGAGGACGGGGATGAGCAGTGTTTGCAGCAGTTTGTGAGTCAGTCGCCGTGGGATTGGCAGCCTGTGCGCAGGGCGCTGGCGGTACGGATGAGCGCCGAGATTGAGCCCGAGGCGTGGATCGTTGATGACACCGGGTTCCCGAAGTTCGGGAAGATGTCGGTCGGGGTCGCGCGCCAGTATTCCGGCGCGCTGGGAAAGGTCGGCAACTGTCAGCTCGGGGTGTCGATCAACGCCGCGTCAGGGCAGGCGTCGTGTCCGCTTGACTGGCGGCTGTTCATCCCGCAGGAGTGGGACGAGGACAGCGAGTCCAATCAGCAGCGGCGCGAGAAAGCCAAGCTGGCGCAGGATGCGCACCACGTCGAGAAATGGCGACAGGCGCTCGAGATGATCGATGAGCTGATCGGCTGGGGCATCGAGGCGCCGGTGATCCTCGGCGACGGCGCGTACGGCGATATCACCGAGTTCCGCGGCGGTCTTCAGGAGCGCGAGCTGCAGTATGTGCTGGACGTCAAAAGTGCCACGTCCGCCTATAGCGAGGAAGTCCAGCCCGAGCGTCCGGAGTGGAAAGGGACCGGCAGGCCACCCAAGCCGCGCTACCGCCAGGAGCCATCCTCGCTGAAGGCGCTGGCGCTCGCCGCCGGCAAACAGGCCGCTCAGACAGTCACCTGGCGGGAGGGGACACGCGGCAGCATGACCTCGAGGTTCTTGGCGCTGAAGGTCCGCCCCGCGAACATCCACCTGCGCAACAACGCCAACCGAAACGGCGAGGAGCTCCCGGTGTGCTGGCTGCTGTGCGAGTGGCCCCCCGGCAAGGACGAGCCGACCAAGTACTGGCTCTCCAACTTCCCACCCGACACGCCACTAAAGACGCTAGTGAAACTGGCGAAGCTGCGCTGGCGGATCGAGCATGACTACCGCGAGCTCAAGGACGCACTCGGCCTCGACCACTTCGAGGGCCGCACCTACCGCGGCTGGCACCACCACGTCACCCTCGTCTCCATCGCGCACGCGTTCCTCACCCTGGAGCGAACCCGGCACCCTCAAGCCAGGGCGGCAGCCTAACCCTCTTCGCAATCGTCCGGGAGCTACAAGCACTCCTGGCCTGCTGGCACGGAACCTGCCCCACCTGCCACAAAGAACTGCCGCCCCACCACCAACCACACCCACCACCAACCTAACGAAGCACTACTAGCGGGCTGGGCGAGAACCCACAGGCGGCGCTCGCCCCACGTCAAGAAGCTCCCCCGATAGATGCTGATGTCTCGGACTCCGGGGAGATGCGCGAGGGCGCCCGTCCCGGAGTACATGAACGGAGTTGTCGCGAAGGCGTTGGATTCGCCGCGTGGCGTAACCCAAATATCGGCGCCGGAGTCGATGCCGCGTGCTGAGGCGTCAAGCCCGCGCTGGAGGTTGCTCTGCGCCCCCTGAATCGCAACGACACCGAATGTCGCCACCGCGCAGGTCGCGACGATCGCCAGCGACCGTACGCGGGTCGCCGCGACCCTGATCTGGGTGAGGGTGATCCGCGGCGATGGCCGGTTCAGCAGCGGTTGAGCCTTGGCGAACACCGCCAGAGCCCAATTGAACAGAGCCGGCAGCGCGCATAGCAGCGCGACGACCAGCGTGAGGTTGCCGAGCTTTGCGTCCTGCGGATGAGTGAAGAGGATGACGGTCGTGATCGCCAAGCCCGCCACCCCGATCACAGCGCGGCCGAGAACCCACGAGCGCTCAGCGATCGTGCGGTGCCTGCGGGGGCGGCTGAATACATCGCGCAGCGGCCAAAGCACTCCGGCGACCGCGGCGGCCATGCCGGCAATCACCGCGATCGCGACGCACTGCCACGTGATGATTCGCTCGTTGCCGACGGGGAAAGCGAACGACAGGTAGCCAGGGGTCGAATGAAACACGAAGATCGACAGCAGGTCGCCGAGGACCAGCCCAAGCGCGCACGCCAAGACGCCGAGGATCGCCGCGTCAAACAACAGGATCTGCAAGGCCATTTTGCGGTTCGCGCCCTGGTTGCGGACGTGGGCGAGCAGCCGTCGTCGCCTCGGCACGGTTATCAGCATCGCGTTGAGCGCGAACGCAAACCCGACCAGCGCGCTGATCGCGGAGAACAGCGTCTCGCTCTGGTTCTCGGGCAGGGCGGCCACGCCGAACAGCTGCGCGTCGAAGTCGGCGGACTCGACGTTCAGATGCTCTGCCGCACCAAGACGAGCCAGACCGGCTTGGACTTCGCGGTCGTGTCCTGGCCGCGCCTGCACGAAGATGCGAGTGATGCGGCCGGTCATGCCCGTGAGGCTCTGCGCATAGCGGACGGGCGCAAGCGCGACCGGACTGTGGACCAGACTGCCGATATCGCCTTCATCCAGCGCCGCCCCGAGCAGAGTGGGAATGACCTGTGCGCCGACCTGAATCTGGATTGTCTGTAGCGCACCGGCGCCGATCGCGCTCGCGATCGGGTTGGGGAGCGCGATCACCTGCTGCGCGGCCAACTGCGCAGCGCTGAACCGTCGCAGCAGCGGCCCGCCGAAGTGCGCAAACCGAGGGTCCGTTCCGATCAGATCGACCGACCGCTCCTGGCCGTTCGGGCCGATCACCTGCGCCTGCTGCTCGAGAACGGGCAACGCGACCTTGACGCCCGGAATCCGCTCGGTCTCCGCGAGCAATCGTTCGCTGACACCCGCCGGGCCTCGGGCATCGAGCTGGTACTGCGTACTGCCGACAAGCTGGCTGCTGAGCTTCTGCACAGATTCAGTGAGGCTCGTGGAAGCAACCTGAGAGGCGAATAGGAGCGCCACCCCGACCGCGATCCCGACGACCGCGAAGATGTCCTGCACGACCGCGTTCCGGGAGCGCAGTCTCGCGCGGTAGACATACACGAGGTCCGACAGGCTCATCCGCCGCCGCCGTCTTCCTCGTACGCTCATACCCGCTGCCCCAGCAATCCGGCGGGAACAAGCGGCTGGTTGGGCCGGTACTCCTGCAGGTGCCCGTCGCGCAGTTCGTGAACCTGATCGGCGAACGCGGCTGCCTGCGGATCGTGGGTGGCAAGCAGGACGGTCGCGCTGCGCTCAGCGCATATCTCCCGCAGCAGGCCGAGCACTTCCACGGTACGGTCGGTGTCCAGATTCCCGGTCGGCTCATCGGCGAGGACCAGCCCCGGGTCGGTCGATAGCGCCAGCGCGATCATCACTCGCTGGCGCTCGCCCATCGAGAGCTCCTCGGTTCGGTGTTCCAAACGGCTGCCGAGGCCGAGCCTGTCCATCAGCGGCACGATCGCCTCATCCGCCTTGCGCGTATTGGTCAGGACGAGCCGCAGCGAGGCGTTCTCCACCGCGAACGCTCCCGGTATCAGGTCCTGCGGCTGGCCGATGATCCCAAGCTGCGTCAGCCTGTACTCATCGAGGTCGCGCTCTGACATCGAGCCGACATGCCGCCCGTTGACATATACCGCGCCGCCATCGGGCTGCAGCGTGCCAGCGACGAGTTCGAGGAGCGTCGTCTTGCCGGAGCCGCTGGGGCCATACAGGGCGACAAACTCGCCCCGCGCGGCAGCCATCGTCACCCCGTCTACCGCGCGGATTGGCGGGCCCTTGCCGACCGCGTAGTGCTTGACGAGATCCCGCAGCTCAAGCACCACACCACCCTACCGGCCCGCGGCAAGACGCCGACCCTCATCCAGCTCGATGATGTTCGCCGGGGTCTGCTCGGACATGGCCGTGAGCCCGCCGGCACCGTCGAAGCACACCACACGGTGGGCGACCAGCAGCGCCTCCAGGTCCGACGCGCTGAGCAGCACTCCACATTTGAGCTCCCGGGCGAGTGACAGCAGCAGCTCGCCGGCCTCGCGCGTCCCGCCCGCACCCAGCCCGTCGAGCAGATCATCGAGCACCATCAGCCCTGGACGGCTGACGATCCCACGCGCGAGCGTGACCAGCAGCCGCTCCCAATCGGACAGCTCATCCCAACCCCGCTCCGCGCACTCCACGGCACCGACCCGCTTCAACGCCAGTGTCGCGCGATCGTCCGCGTCCCGCGTCCTCATACCACGACCCATCGCCAGCGGCAGACCGACATACCCCAACACGTCGAAATCACCCATCCCCTCACGAGGCAGCCACGCAATCCGATCCCCCAACAGTTCCGCCCGCCCCTCGGCCGAGCAGCTCGTCAGATCAACGCCCTCGAAGACAACCCGTCCTGCTTCCGCCAGCGCGATCCCCGCCGCAACTTCGAGCAGCGTCGTCTTGCCCTCGCCCCGCCCCCCGAGAACACCCACGACCTCCCCCACCCCGACCGCCAACGACACATCCACCAACACCCGCCACCGCTGACGCCCACGCCGATACGCCCGCCCAACCCCCTCCAACCGCAACACCTGCTCACCCATCGTCGTCCTCGTCCTCGGGGATCGGGGTGTGCAGCTCCCTGGTCTGCTTCAGCCTTTCGCGAAGTTTCTTCGCTCGTACAGCCCGATGACCCCAAATCATCACTCGTTCGCTGAGGATGGCATTCAACACCCTCCCCTGCCAGTCCGAGCCGTCCGCTGACCCCAGGTCACCGACTTCCCGCGTGGAGTTCAGGAGCGCCTGTGCCTTCGCGAACTCGTTGGTCGCGTCGCGCTTCAGCTCATCTATCAGCTTGAGCATCTCGGGTAGGTCAGCCTCGGTCGAGTGTTCGAGCCAGAGCTGCATCGGCTCGCGCAGCGGCGGCGGCTGCCTCACCGCCTCCCACAGCCACTCCTTGAAGACGGTGAGGCCGGTGGGCGTCGCTTCGTAGAGGTTCTCGGAGGGTTTGGCGCCCACGAGGGTGAGGAGGATAAGACCCTGCTCGGCAAGGCTCGTAAGGGAGCTGTGCACAGCCGACCGCGACCAGTTTCCGTCGGGGAACTCTTGCTTGAAGCGGGCGTTGAGTTTCGCTTGCGTATCCGGCCCGGCGACGAGCAGGCCGAGAATCGCCATGATTGCTGAGAGGTCGCCCTTTGGTCGTGGCATCGGCGGTCCCCGATCGTAGCCTAATCCTGAGGACAGCGTATGGCCTTGCTGAATTGTTTGGGCCTGTCGATCCCTACAGACAGAGGGTCCTAACCGCTAGCTTGAGCCGAGTCGGGGAAGTCAAGGGTGTTGGTCGGGGTCTGCTCGGACATGGCCGTGAGCCCGCCGGCACCGTCGAAGCACACCACACGGTGGGCGACCAGCAGCGCCTCCAGGTCCGACGCGCTGAGCAGCACTCCACATTTGAGCTCCCGGGCGAGTGACAGCAGCAGCTCGCCGGCCTCGCGCGTCCCGCCCGCACCCAGCCCGTCGAGCAGATCATCGAGCACCATCAGCCCTGGACGGCTGACGATCCCACGCGCGAGCGTGACCAGCAGCCGCTCCCAATCGGACAGCTCATCCCAACCCCGCTCCGCGCACTCCACGGCACCGACCCGCTTCAACGCCAGTGTCGCGCGATCGTCCGCGTCCCGCGTCCTCATACCACGACCCATCGCCAGCGGCAGACCGACATACCCCAACACGTCGAAATCACCCATCCCCTCACGAGGCAGCCACGCAATCCGATCCCCCAACAGTTCCGCCCGCCCCTCGGCCGAGCAGCTCGTCAGATCAACGCCCTCGAAGACAACCCGTCCTGCTTCCGCCAGCGCGATCCCCGCCGCAACTTCGAGCAGCGTCGTCTTGCCCTCGCCCCGCCCCCCGAGAACACCCACGACCTCCCCCACCCCGACCGCCAACGACACATCCACCAACACCCGCCACCGCTGACGCCCACGCCGATACGCCCGCCCAACCCCCTCCAACCGCAACACCAGCTCACCCATCACCAACCTCCGATACGAGTACCACAGAGTAACCGTGTTCTCCCGCGACTCGCCGTGCCGTGCGCCTGCGGCCCCTGTGAGCTGGGGCATCCTATGATTGGGAATGCTTCCAATGGGGGCGTGGCGCAAGAAGCGCGAAGGAGTTGATGCGGTTGGCCGATCACCGTTCGGAGCAGGCAAGGATCACACGGCAGAGGGGGTCCTCGGCAGGCCCTCGGCAAATCCGCTGGGACTTCTGGGGTCCAGCTCGCATTAAGGGCATGGCCTCCCGCGCTCATCCCTTGCCTGACGCTCCCCATCCGGGTCTGCCGCTGGTCCGGGTGCGAGGGGGCGGACTGCGGTTGGTGCGTGCGCCAGGGCGGCGGGGCGATTGGTCACCGGAGGAGGTTGCGCACGTTCTGAACGGCCGCCGGGCTGAGTTCTTTGGTGTGCTCAGCCGACGTCGTGATGGAGCCGGCGTGTCGCCGGTGGTGCGCCAGGAGGTCGTTGACGAGGGGATCAGCTTGGTCGTGTTGTCGCGCGAGCCGATCCACAACGAAGAGCACCTCGAGGGTAGGTTCTGGAAGACCGTGCAGCTTCTGCTGGTCGAGCACCGCAGTGGACGCCATTCGGTGCGGGTCGGCTCACGCCAGCGAGTGGATCTCGAACTCGTGACCGACAAGCTGCCGGAGGGGAGCGAGCCGTCCGAGATAGTCGAGGCGCGGGAGCGAATCGCCAGGGCAGCGGACTTCATGGCGCAGCTCGACCCGTTCGAGCAGCAGGTCGTGACGCTCATGGCGACGTGCGGGATTGGGGTCAAGCTCGCCGCCCGTCGCCTGGGCGTCCCAACCAAGGCCGTCGTGGCTGCTGTTCGCAGCGCGGACCAGAAGCTCGAAAAGGTCGCGGTCATCGCGGCGGCCGGCCGGATGTGCGAGTACCGGCATCCGGCCATCCTCGCCTACGCTCACGGCGAAGCGAGCGCGCAGAGGGAGCAGGCGGCCAGAGCGCACCTGGCAGCGTGCGCCGGCTGCCGGAGCGCCTACCTCACGATGGCCCGAGAGATGCGCGAGCGGGACTACCGGCGCCGCGCCAGCGCCGCGTTCCTGCCGCCCCTCGCCGTCGGCCATCTCAGCCTGCTCGAACGTCTCACCGCCTTCGTCACCAGCCACCGTCCGCCAAGCGGCGTCGGCTCGGGGGAGCGCACCGCTGGGCTGCTGGGCGGTGGAGGCATCGCCGCGAAGGCAGCCGTGGCCGGGACCGCGATCGTGGTCGCTGGTGCAGGTGTCGTGGGACTCACCGCGGGCGTGCGCGATACCGGCTCTCACCGTCCCCACCGTGCGCCTCGTGAGCATGTCCAGGATATGCGCCCGGTGACGACCTTGATCGCGACGACCCCTCCGGCAGCGTCCTCGCGCCCGCGAGCCGCGACCGCATCGCGGGCCGGCGGCAAGTCGTCTCCGCGCCACCCACGAGGAGTCACGTCGCACCTGAGCACGGAAGCAAAGGCCGCTGTGACCAACTTCCCTGGCCTTGGCGGCAACGCGCCCACCCCGCCCGCAACGACGAGCCGGGCAGAAACCAGCCCGCCGCGAGCGATCAACGAACGTGAGCGGATTCTCGAGACTCCGTGATCCAAAAGCGTACCCACCACCCGACCACGTGCGGAGGCACATCCATGACTACTCACGCCCGTAGGCGCTGGCCAGCTCTCGTTATCGGGGTGTTCCTCCTGGCATTCGTGTTCCTCGTCGTAGCCGACACGACCGCGTACGCCGGAGCGTATGTGATCCATAATTGCCCTGGCTCTGAACAGCCTAATTACGACGCCGGTCCCTGGCAATCGGGGAGCAGCGCGCCACTACCCAGCGTGGGGGGTTTTCAGGCGTCATGCACACCGGGAAGTAACGCCTTGGGTACCGCAATCGGTTGGTACGCCAACCAGCAGACGCTCAATACCAATCTCGGCGTTGGGCTTACATCTCCCTCCGAAGGGACCACAATCCGC
This sequence comes from uncultured Solirubrobacterales bacterium, assembly GCA_963706545.1. GTDB lineage: Bacteria > Actinomycetota > Thermoleophilia > Solirubrobacterales > Solirubrobacteraceae > Palsa-744. The sequence continues at coordinate 1,660,164 of OY970161.1, read as the reverse complement.
CAAGTGAGGTTGGTCTGGTCTGTCTATCATGTAACCGGCGGCTCGGATACGTTTGCCGAGGTGGTTTCCGACACAGGCTCAGAGCTGATCGCCCCTACTCCCTATGTAGCAAGTACCAGTGACCCGGCCGACGTATATTTTCCTGATGGTACACATACGATTTTCGTTGGGGACTATTGTTCCTACGACGCCTCCACCAATTGCTATTTTTCATCAAACACTGCGCCTGTGGTGCGGCTCGAAGGTATGGACACCACCCTCGAAGACACTGCTCTCCCCACTGCGAGTATCAACGGTGGATCACTTGCCACCAACGGTCCGGTTTTGGGTAAAGCTACTTTGCAATTCACCGCCACCGATAGCGAAAGCGGTGTGCGGGAATCCGAATTGCTAGTTGACGGGACTCCCGTTACTACCCACAGTTATGCCAATCAGTGCCCCTACATGGACTTCGCCGCCTGCCCTCAAGCGATGGCTGATTCGATGACCTTGAACACGGACACGATACCCAACGGCGACCACCGTATCGCCTTGCGAGTCACCAGCGCATCTGGGAATAAACAGACCGTGGACGACCATGCCGTGCTGATCGATAACCCGAACCCAAGTCCGAACCCGAGTCCCAGTCCGAACCCGAACCCTAACCCTAACCCAATACCGACAGAAGAAGTAAACCCTCCGCCCTGCACTGCTGCTATCGGCACCCACACCGGAATCACCGTCACTGATCCGCACGATCTCGTCGTCAGCAACTATCGTCAGCATGTGACCCTACACGGGCACCTTAGGGGACTAGGCGACACGCCTATGGTCAACTCACCGGTCGAAGTGCTCGCTCGCCCGGCTGTAGGCAGTGACAGTTTTTCTCTCCTTAGTCGCGTTACAACTGACGGCAAGGGGCGGTTTATGATCAAACTTCCGCCGGGTACATCGCGGACTATCTGCCTGCGGTACAAGCCTCTCTCGGGAGGTCTTTACGCCGCAGCACTTTCTATCACTCAGCGAGTTCGGGCTGGTTTGCGATTGACTGCGCATCCACCCCTCGTCCCGGCTACTGGCACGGTCATTCTGAGTGGACAAGTCTTGGGTGGATTCATTCCCGAACTCGGCAAGATCGTGGAACTTCAAGTGCATTTTCTTGGGAGCTGGCGAGTGTTCCGCACGCCACGCACGACACCCTATGGGCAGTTCAGGTCGTTCTACAGTTTCCTGGGGGGACACGGCGTCTTTGCATTCCGCGCGTGTGTGCGCGCCGAAAGCAATTATCCGTTTATCTTTGGGTGCTCTCGTGAAGTGCTCGTCCGCACTGGCTGACAATCAAGCTGATCCGGCCGATTTGCCGAACCGCCCGAGTTGCCAAAGCCGCTACCGGCTCCGGTAGACAACACGGGTGGTCTGGCTACTTGATCGCGCGGACGATCGCTCGATAATGGTGTGGACCAGCGCCCGGCCGCTTATCGTCGGTAGGCTCGCCCGCAAGAACCTCGGCGTCGGCGAAGCCCGCGGCACCCATCAAGGCCATGAGTGCGGCGATGTTAGGCGTCCACCAGTTCGAGCGATCATTGTTGAGTTCCCCCGCAGGAAAGAAGCGCCACAGGGCCTCGGGGTGGCCGCGCAGGAACATCGCCTCGGTCTCGATGATCGCCTGCTCGCGGGTGACAGCCGCGACGCGACGCAGCGCGCGAACGGGGTCGGCCATGTGGTAGAGCACGCCGAGATAGAGCACTACGTCCCACGTCCCGATCTCCTCAAGGTCACAGTCCATGAAGTCTAGGGGTATCGCCTCGACGTGGCTACCGAGCGCCTGCCTGGCGGTGTCGAATCGCCAGCGGGAGGGCATTGTGTCAGGGTGCCATGCATCGCTTTCGTGCGGTGCAGGGGGAGTTTTGCCCTTGTCAATGTGTTCGCGGTATATCTCGCCGTAGTGGTCGGGGTCAGTCGCCCATAGGTAGTGATCGAGCACCGCTACTCGGCTAGCTCCAGCCCGCTCGGCGAGGAAGGCGTAGGCACCGTCGACGCCCCCAATGTCTAGGAGGCTCCTACCGGCGAGGTCGCCGAGCTTGAATAGGTCCCACTCGCGGGTGATGTCTGCGCTGGACTTCATCGCCGGCGTCAGCACGCCGCCGCCAACGTCGATCTGGTGATACCAGCCCATGCGGGCGACGTACTCGCGGAGCGCGGCTGGCGTAAGTCCCGCGGGCAGCTGCTCAGTACGATAGGAGCTGCCGTAGACCGGATGTGCGGTGCGCGGTCCGATCAGGATGCCGTCTTGCCGGCGGCGGATGCTCAGCGGCCCGATTTGCACTGCTCGGCCGCGGGGAACCAACTGAGCGAAGCGGGCGCGAATGGATCGACCTTTCGTCATGCGAGGGAGACTAGCGTGTCAGACGTGCTCCTGCCGCTCGCACTCGTAGGGGTTCGGCACCGGCGGCAAAGTCGCTGTGACTTTGGGGGTCTTGCTTGCATTAAGGAGCGTGGACTATTTCGATGAGCTAGAGCGGACACCCTTCGATCGGCCAGCCAGTGATCCATGCCTCGATGACGGATCTCTTGCCCCTAGAACGGTGCGAATCGACACGATGCCGTCTCGAAAAATGCGCTGGCTGCTATTGCTGAGCGGAGTTCTTGGCCTGGCAGTCATAATGCTTGCGACGCGGGCATTCCTTCACCAAACCACAGCCCTAGAGCACATCCTCAGACCGATCGCAGAGCCTCGCAGACCACGACGGCAGCACGTCCCACATCGACAGCTCGTCACCTCTTTTCACACCAAGACACGAACTGCTGGATTGGCTCGCCACGTACGCCGACGTCGAGCTTATGTTGCGACCGAACGTGCGGCTCCAGATATCATCCCCGTCGCGCACAACGAGCCAGCCTTCGTTGCGCATACAGTCCGCCCCCAGCCGCGTGCTTCATACAGCGAAGCACCGGCGAACGAAACCCGAGACTTTGGCTATCTCGGACGCCGATGAACGCGGCTCGTCTGTGGTCTGAACCCGTTGTGGATCTCGTGACTCGGCGTCTGTCGCTGCTCGCGGACCCGACTCGCGTCAGGTTGCTTATGCTGCTTGAACAGCAGGAGGCAACGGTGCAGCGGCTTTCTGATCAGATGCCCAGCACGCCGCAGAATATCTCTCGACATCTGTGCATTTTGCACCGTTCAGGAATCGTGGCGCGACGACGAGAGGGTGCCTCAACTTACTACTCACTCGCGGACTATTCGGCTTGTCGTCTGCTCGATCAGACTCTGACCAGCATCGCGGGTCAGATTGATGAGCTGGCCGATTTGGTCAAGCTCACTGCCTAGCCGACTATCGGCCCCGACCTGGCCCATTCTACCGGCTCGCATGAGCTGAGCGACTCTGGACGCGCCCTCCCCCTGCTGGCTCATGAAAGCCGACGCTTTCACGTTTGATGTACGCGATCACTTTCACGTGATGTGGACTTGTGGTATTTGGGCGGCACAGGACGTACCTTCGCCGCATGAGCATTTTCGGGAAGTCCAATTCACAGCGGGCCGGATCGGCTGTAGGTGTTAACCATCTGGCCCGTTTTGTGGGGCGACTGCTGCTGTGGGGCTGTGTGTTGTTGCTGCTTATTCGTGGCATCGCCTCATACCTCGGCACCAACTCGCATGTAGTGACGACAACGCGCAGCGCTGGGGTAACTGTCACGCAGCCCGCGAGTGCTGTGCGAGGGAGGTGATCGGTATGTCGCGCAAACGATCGGCACGTCTTGTGTGCCTATTGGCGGCGTGCACGCTGGCGTTGTTCCCGGCGGACGCTTTCGCTTCAGGGAACAACGTCGGTAAGAACGTCGCTGATTTGTTGAAGGGTTACGCGGGTGATTTGTATGGCGGGATAGTCGCTGTCATAAGCCTTACGTTTCTCTTGAATCGTCGTTATACCGAGCTTGCGGTGTTCTTGTTCGCCGCGATCGTGGTGGCGTGGATGGTGTTCGCGCCGTCTGAGATCGCCTCGGCGGCCGAAGGCATCGGCAAGCAGATATTTGGCTGAAAGCTGGGGCGATGAGTGACAGCTCACACCCGATCCGCTCTTACCAGCGGATTTTTCGGCCCGACCGGCGTATCTATCAGATAGACGGGCGACGCCTGCCCGTCCCTGGTGGGGTGCCGCTTGAGTGGCTTGGCTGGGCGTTCGGTGCGCTCGTGCTGGTGCTCGTGCTCAGCCAGCACGAGGTCGTGTTCGCGCTCGTGCTCGGCGCGATCGGAGCCCTGCTCGGCGCAAGCTCACGCGGCGCCAAGGGAGCGGTGCTCGCCGGTCCGGTGGGTTTCCTTGGCGCACTGCTGATAGGGGTGGTGTTGGGGTGGCTTGCGTGGCCGTTGCGGCTGATCGTCGTGCCCGCGATGCTTGCGACGCTCGCGGGGCAGGCGTCACCGGATGGCCGTCCAGCTCACCGTTATCTGACCTCGTGGGCGTCGGTTCGCCTGCGCCCCGCACGTCGCTCGCTTGACCGGCCGATCCCAGTCGAGGGCGTGGTGCATGTGTGGGCGCCGCAGGTGTGGGTGGCGCCGGATGAGCACTCGCCCGTGTTGCACCACGGTCGCGTGCGCGGCCCGGCGCGGCTGGTGTTCGGTCGTCCCGTCGTGGTGATTCCGGCACGTGGCAGGTTTGTAGTCCGACGTGTTGAGGGGCGCCGGATGCGCTCTGGTGAGCGCCGCGCGGAAGTGATCGAGCTGTCCGAGGGGCAGGTTGTGGAGGTGCGGCCGTGAGTTTCCCCTTGCGTTACGCGCACGGCAATTTGCTCGTCGGTCGTGGTGGCGAGGCCGCCGGCCTGTACCGGCTGGCGATGACCTCTTACCCATATCTCCCCACTGGGGAGAAGTGGGCGCTACAGCGTCGCCTGCAGCGCCTCGCACACACGATCGCCGCCGACTTTTCACTGTGGCGTGTAAGTCGTGCCTATCCGGCTGACCGTTACGTGCAGCACACCGCTGGGCTGTTGGACGCGCGCCATCAGGACGCGCAGGCGTGGCAGACGTTTTTGGAGGGCCATCGTGAGCGGCTGCGGCAGCTTGGGTCGCATGTACCCGAGTGCTATCTCGCGGTGTCGCTCGCCGCGCCCGGCCATACGGGTGTCGGCTCGGGGCTGGTGCGCAGCGTCGATCGTGTTCGCCGTCGTGTCGAGGAGTTGGCAGGCATCGGCGACGAGTCACCGATATCGGGCGCGGAGCTGTCGGAACTACTCACGCGCGAGCTGCGCATCTTTGAGCGGGTCGGCGGTGTCATCGGTGCGCGCCGTGCCCGCACCGGGGAGCTTCAATGGCTTTTGCGTCGCGCGGCGTGCCGTGGCCTAGCGGAGCCCGAGCTTGATCGTCACTGGCAGCCGGACGCGCTGATTATCCAAACGCCCGGCGGCGGTGTTGGGTTTCAGCCGCTCGGGCACGACCTCGCGCGGTGCGCGAACGCCGCGATCACCGAGCAGCAGCAGACGCTCGCGGTGGACGGCGAGCAAGGCCGCTCCTACCAGGCGATGCTCGCCGTGGGCGCGCTCGCGGACGCACCGGAGTTTCCCGGCTCGACCGCCGAGGTGCTGTTTGCACCACTGGAGGCTGTCGGGTTCCCCGTCGACGCCGTCGTGCACGCTCGCTGGCTCGGCAACCGCCAGGCGCTCGCGCAGGTGCGTAAGCGCATCGCTGACGTTGAGCACGCCTACCACGAGCAGGTCCAGGGAGCGGCGCACGGCCCGAGTCTGCTTGCGGGCGAGGATCGCGTGCTCGCGCGTGAGTATGAGGCGCAACTGCAGGCGGGCGGGCACCCGCCGATGCTCTACGCCTTCATCGGCCTCGCGGTCGGCGCCAGCACAGAGGAGGAGCTTGAGCGGCGGGTCGCCGCGCTGAAAGAGCAGTACGGCGATATCACGCTGCACCGGCCGGCTGGCCTGCAACGGACGATGTTCTTTGAGCATCTACCACGCGCGGACGGGTGGCTGTGATGCGCGATTACGTGCAGCAGCTCACGGTCGAGCAGTTCGGGGGCATGGTCGCCACCGCGACTCGCACGGTCGGCTCGGGGCGCGGCCCTTACCTCGGCTACACACCCACGGGCGCCCCGCTGCCGGTCAGGTTCGACGCGACACAGGCACCAAGGGAGTCCCGTGCGTCGGCCGTGTTGTTGATCGGCACTCTCGGCTCAGGGAAGACGGTCGCGGCGCAGACGATCGAGTACGCCGCCGAGCGACGGGGCAGCTTGGTTGTGGACTTCGACCCGAAGCCCGACCACGGCCTGCACAAGCTCGATGAGCTCGAGAACCGGGTTGGTGTGCTTGAGCTGTCCGGCGACCCCGCGCAGCAGGGCAAGCTCGACCCGCTGGCGATCGGCCTTGAGGACTTGCGCGAGGAGCTTGCCTGCTCGTACCTGCTTGAGCTTTTGCCCGGCCCGTCGAGTACGTGGGAGAACGCCATCTCGCTGGCGGTGAAGGAAACGGTACGCGAGGGGTCGCGCAGCCTCGCGCGTGTCGTTGACTTGCTGCTCAAGAGTGACCGTGCTGGTGCGCGGGACGCTGGCGAAGCGTTGGAGGTAATCCGCGACTTCGGCCTCGCGCGCCTTGGCTTCGGTGACGGCCAGAGCACGGGGCTACAGGCGGTCAAGCCGGTCACGACGATTCGTATGCCCGGCCTGTCGCTGCCCGAACCGTCAGCGGCGAGGGACACATACACCCGTGCGGAGCGCGTGTCCGTGGCGACCCTCTCGCTGGTTGCGGCGTATGCGCTGCAGTTGATCTCTCACGACCGCTCGCGTCACAAGGTCGTCGGCCTTGACGAGATTTGGTTTCTCTTGGCCTCCCCGCAGGGCCGCCAGATCATTAACCGATTGGTCCGGTTGGGTCGCGCGTTTAACGCGACCATTCTCTTGGGGACGCATCGGATCGGTGATCTCGGTGACCTCGCGGACCTGATCGGGGTTGTACTCGTATTCGGCCAGGATTCCGACGAAGCCGCGGGCGCCGCCCTGCGATTCATCGGCCTTGACCCCACCCGCGAGCTGACCGGGCTTGTGCGTGAACTACGAGCGGGCCGGTGCCTGATGCGCGACCTATCCGGTCGCGTCGGCGAGGTGCAAGTCGATCTCGTCTACCCGCACCTACTCCAAGCGTTTCAGACAAACCCCGGCCAGCAGAGGTCCGCACAATGAAGACCATCATTCTCTGTGTAATCCGTCGCGCAACATGCCGACGTATCGCGCTCACAGTTTCGTTCGCAACGGTGCTCGCCTTGCTGCTGGCTGCCACCCCCGCGCTCGCGGGTGACGTTTACAGCAACATCGGACCGGCGCCACAGGTGACGGGCGGTGGCATTTTCGGACGCTACCCGATCGCCAACTATCAGCTCGACCAATACTTCCCCGCGATCAGTGTCGGATTGACGAGCGGTGTGGATGTGTCCGGCGTCGTGCCGATGATCGCCTACTTTTTCGCGCAGGTTCTTTGGATGATTACGGCGTTCCTAGCGAACGGGGTGATCACTCTCTTTGGGTTCGCGTTTAACCTGGATTTGGTTAACGGGAACGGCAGCCCCGGCTCTGGTGCGCTCACACCCGTATCGAGCGCGATCCACAGCATCTACGCCAGCACGTTCGGCGCCCCGTGGCTGGTGGTCGCTGTCGTGTGCGCCGGGTGCTGGGCGATGTGGAAGGCGCTCGTGCAGCGCCGCTACACCGAGACAGCCGGCGCGCTCGCCGTCTCGCTTTTGTATTGCGTGCTGGCGATCGGGATTGTCACGCAGCCCGAACGGACGATCGCACCTGCAAGCAAGCTGTCTAACCAGATATCTACGGCGCTGCTGTCGCTGACCAACCAGGGCAACATCTCAGGTGAACGGCAGGCCAAGAGCGCCGCGTCAGACCAGCTTTTCAACCTGCTCGTGCTGAATCCGTGGACCGTCCTTGAGTTCGGCGGGATCGAGCACTGTACCACCGGCCCACAAAGTACACATTCGGTTGCGGTTCGCCCATTGAGCAGCGACCCCGCGCGTGATAGTCAGCTCGCGGCGCAGCTCGAAAACGGGGTGGAAGTCCAAGCGGAAGGTAAGACGTGCATCAACAACCGCGACAAGTATGCGCCGCACTTTCTCGCCTATTCGTTCCAGAGTAACGGGCGTAACAGCGAGCACGAAGCGCTCGAAGAAGGCAACACCGGGGACCTCCCCAGCTCTGACCCCGGCAAGAGCAGCGGCACCTACCGGCTGGGCAAGGCGGATGAGCCCGCCGTCGAAGCGATGGGCAAGGGCGGCCAGTATCAACGGCTGCTGTTGTCGATCGTGATTCTCGGTGGGGAGATCGGAGCGTTCCTTTTGCTTGGCGCGCTCGCGCTCGGGGTGATCCTCGCCCAAATCCTTTTGCTGACACTTCTCTGTTTCGCGCCGGTCGCGCTCGTGCTGGCGGTGTTTCCCGGACGCGGCCACGACTTCTTTCGCTCATGGGTGGCGAAGCTCGCGGGTTACCTCGCGACAAAGGTGATCTACAGCCTGATTCTCGCGATCGTGCTTGCCGTCTGCCAAGCGCTTGTGGACGCGACTTCGAACCTCGGATGGCTGCTCGCATTTGTGTTGCAGGCCGCGTTTTTGTGGACGGTGTTCATCCAGCGCAACCGGCTCACCCACGACCTACTCGCCGCGACCGCTGGGCCGCGCGCCGCGCAAGAGCAGCCCAACCGACTGCAAACCCTCTACTACGCCACCCGTCTCACACAAATGGCGCGCGGTCGCAAAAAACCATCACCGCCGCCGCCACACGGCGACAACTCACCGTCACCAACCACCAACAGAAATGAGGAGGCCACCGTGGCTATCCCTAGTCCGCCAGCACCACGGGGCACAGACGTATCCGAACCGGGCGATGACTACGACGAGCCGATCGCCGGTAGTGAAGGCGGGCCGCTGCCCGTCTCGGATGACGACGAGTTCGACCCCGACGAGGAGCCAGCATGAGCTACCGCGTCGAACAAACAGACCCGCTCACCCTTTTGAGTGAGCTACCCAGCCAGTGGGCACAAACGTGTGTGACTAGCCCGAGACGAGACGAGCCCGTGTCCTATCTGATCGCGGTGCTCGATGAGGTTCGACGGGTGCTGCGCGAGGACGGGACACTCTGGCTCGCGCTGACCAGGGGCGGCAACTCCCACCGGCTGACGCAGGCACTCAAGGACACGCCTTGGCTTCGGCCAGCGGCGCCCCGCAGCACGCCGCGCCAGGTCGTGCTGCTCACCAAGAGCGAACGGTTTCTCTTTAACCCCCGGCGCGGCGCGGGTTTCACGCGCTCGTCGCAGGAGCCGGGCTGCCCTAGATACCCGGTGCTGCAACGGCCGGGGCGCGGCTGCGCAAGCTGTCCGCTGCCCCGCCGCGCATCGTGTGTGCCATCGCCCGGCGCGGCCGGCGTGCTGCCAGTCGAAGTGATCGAGTGGTGCGTGCTCACGAGCACCGCGCCGTACTCGTGCGGCGCGTGCGGAGCGCCCTGGACCCCGACAGCCAAAGAAACCCGAAGCGGCCGGCACTGGCGGCCCACCTGCCAGCACCACAACGACCGGGGGCGCTGCCTCATCATCGACCCGTTCAGCACAACCCCGGACACGGGCGCGGTCGCCGTTCGTCGGGGGCGTGACTTTCTCGGCGTCGAGCTTGACCCGTTGAGCACGAGCGCCACCCGCCGCCGACTCAACTACGCACAGGGACACGGGCGATGAGCGCCGGGGCATGGATGCGCCAGCAGCGCGACCGGCCGCTCGCCGAGCACGAGCGCCGCACTGCGCTCGTGGCGACGGCGGCCGTGCTGATCGCCGCCGCGCTCCTATTCGCTAACACCCGGCCCGCGCACAGCACCCAAGCTCGCCTGGCGGTCAAGACGACGGCCACCGTCGATCCGAGCAAACCGGCACCCCAACCTTCGGCGGGCGGGGCGCTGTCCTCGAGCGCGGCGACGGTGAGCCGCGCGTTTCTCGCTGGCTACCTCGCCTACACAAGCGGCGACGCTCCGGCCAGCCGGATCACCGACACGACCGGCGCGCTGCTTACTGCGCTTGCGGCGCACCCGCCACGTGTCTCCCCTGCGATGCGCTCCGAGCACCCGCGCGTGGTCGAACTTCACAGCGCCCCAGCACCGTCCGGCGAGGTCGGGGTGAGCGCCGTGGTCAACGACGGCGGCGTGGTCGACTACTCGCTCGGGCTGATCCTCGCGCCGCACGGCGGGCGGTTGCAAGTGTCCGCGCTGGAGCAGAGTTGATGGGCGAGCGGCGCTCCCGCATGGGGTTGTGGCTGTGGCTCGCCGGGAGCGTCGGCGTGACCGGGCTTGTGGTGGTGGCGATCTTCGCGCTCGCGGTCGCTGTCCTCGGCGCGAGCTTCACCGGCTGCCAGCCGAGCGCCGCGCCCGCCGCCCCGATGAGCGGGCCGACGCCATCGGCCTACGCCGTGCAGAGCATCCCGCCCGAACGGCTGCGGCTGTATGAGCAGGCCGGGACACGCTTCGATATTGACTGGAGCTTCTTGGCGTCGATCGGGGCGCAGGAGTGCGGCAACGGCGAGTGCGCCGGCACCAACAGCTCCGGGTGCGCCGGGCCTATGCAGATCGCCTACGTGCGAGGGAGCGCGTGCAGCCTCAGCCCAGGACCAACCTTGTGGGAACGCTACGCCGTCAACGCCGACCCCGGCCATCCGCTGTCAGTCAACAATCCGGCAGACGCGATCTACACCGCCGCGCGCATCCTGCGAGAAGACATGGGCGCCCCGCCGACCGGCGGCAGCTACGCCGAATACCGCCAAGCGGCGTGCCACTACTACGGCGCGTGCGCGGACTCGACGGTCAGCTACGCGGATGAGGTGATGGCCCGCGCGGTGCAGTACGGATTCACCGGCAACGGAGCGCCGGCCGCTAGCAGCCCACCGCTAGCGCAGCCCGTCTCCACCCAAGGGTGCGAAGCGGCCGTGTTCACACCCGAAGCCGCCAGCTCGTCCGCGATCGTCAAGGTCGCAGAAAGCCAGGTCGGCCAAGACGCAACACCGCCCCGCTCCGATTGCACAATCTATGGGCCGTGCGAGGAGTGGTGTTCGCTGTTCGCCGCGTGGGTTTGGCAACACGCCGGGGTGCCGCTGCCCGGCCAGACCGCCGCCTACGGATACTCCGGGTCGCTCTACACCTGGGTAAGAGAACACCACGGCCGGATACTTCCGGCAACCGCGAGGCCGTCACCCGGCGACGCCGTTTTCTACGGGACCGGGCCGAGCGATAGCGCACACGTCGGGATCGTCGCCCAAGTCCTCGCAGACGGGCAGATCGTGACCGTCGAGGGCAATTACAAAAGCAAGGTCAGCCGCGTCGGTCCATTCCCGCCGGGAAGCCCGATCGGTGAGAAGGCCGCGATCTACGGCTACGCCCAGCCACCAGGCACAACTCAGGCCGAAACGAGGCCGGGAGCCATCACGCACACGCACACAAGCACAGTCAGCCCCACCAGGAGGACAAACCGATGAGCAACCCGAGTAACACCAACACGACACTGGAGGACCCCGATCAGGTGGTCGCAAGGGCGAAGGCTGAGCATAAACCCGTTGCGACATGGTGCCTATTCTCCGGTGGTAACGACTCGACCGTGCTCGCGCATCGCTGCCGGGAGGACTACGACGGCCTGGCGTTTATCGACACCGGGACCGCCGTCCCCGGAGTCGCCGAGTTCGTCGCCGACTTCGCGCAGTGGATCGACAAGCCCTTGCGTGTTATGCACGCCGGGGACGCTTTTCGCAAGCTCGTGCTCGGCGGCACCGTCCGCAAGAACGGCACCATCGAGGAAGGGATCGGGTTCCCCGGACCAGCGATGCACAGCCGCTCCTACAAAGCGCTAAAGGAGTCACAGATCAAGGCGCTTTTGCGTGAGAGCAAGGTCGGCCACTCCCGCCGAGCGCGTGTGCTGTTCCTCTCAGGCATCCGCCGCGCGGAGAGCCGGCGCCGCTCCCAGCGCGTGCCGATCGACCGACTCGGCGACACGGCGGCGGTGTTCGCAAACCCCTTGATCGACTGGACCGGCGAGGACATGCGTCGTTACCGCTCAGAACACGAGCTGCCCGAGTCGGACGCCGCCGCGCTCATGCACAGAAGCGGCGAGTGCAACTGTGGAGCATTTGCCTCAGCAGCCGAGGAGCGCGCCACCCTGCAACTGCTCTATCCGGAGTTTTTCAGTTCCATCGAAGCGCTAGAGGCCGAAGCCGAGGCAGCGGGATTGCAGTGGTGCCGCTGGGGCGGATATGACCGCGACGGCAACCGCGCGACCGACACCAAGCGCCAGTCGGTCGGGCTGCTGTGTGAATCATGCGATGCCCGCCAGCACGCGCCCGTGCTGCCCCGCGCCCGCCCGCCGCGCCGGCCAGGGAGCTGCGTGTGCGCTTCGGTGCGGGGAACCAACTCAACTCCTTCCGTGCGAAAGGCAAACCGCAGACGCGCCGAGCTGCCAAGTCAACCGCTTCCCATGTTCACGACAACCAAGGAGCAAGATTGCGATGCCTGACATATCTAACACAATCCTTCCGCAGAGTACCCGGAAGGTCGGCCTGCTGGTTGCCATCTACCTCGCGGCGATCGTCACGGCGAATCTTATCGCTGCCCGGTTTGGTCCCGTCGCGACGGTTTACAACGCTTTTGCGCTGATCGGGCTCGACCTAATCACCAGGGACCGGCTCGCCGACTTTTGGGGCACGACCCGACTGTTCAAGATGGCGGCACTCATACTCGCGGGTTCGGCGCTGAGCTGGGTCGTTGCACAGGACACGCGGACCATCGCCGAGGCGTCGGCTATCTCATTCGCTTGCGCCGAGGCTGGCGAGGCCATCCTGTATCACCTGCTGCGAAGGCGTGACTGGCTACAGCGGGCGAACACCGCAGCGTGGCTCGGCGCCGGAATTGACAGCTTTGTGTTCCCCACTCTCGCGTTCGGCGGAGTGATGTGGAGCACGACGGTTGGCCAGTTCACAGCCAAGACCGCCGGAGCACTCTTGTGGTCAGCCGTGATCGTAAAGGTGCGGCCGGGCCGCGTGGAGGTTCGGGCGTGATCCACTACCACGGCACACCGATCACGCCTCGCCCGAAGCTGCTAGAGCTGGCGGGCCGGTGTTTCTGCGTGAGCTTCGCGCACCCGCGGGATGTTGAGGTGTGCCACGAGCTAGGTCAGGCCGTCATGCTCGACAATGGGGCGTTCACGTTCTGGACTACCGGGCGCCGGGTCAACTGGAGCGTCTACTACGCCTGGTGCGAGCGGTGGCTTGAGTACCGCACGACCTGGGCGGTAATCCCCGATGTGATCGATGGCACGGAGCGCCAAAATGACGTGTTGCTCCGTGCCTGGCCTCTCGGCGATCGAGGCGCCCCGGTGTGGCACATGCACGAGCCGATCCAGCGTCTCATTCGCCTTGCCGGCGAGTGGCCGAGGGTATGTCTCGGAAGCTCTAGGGAGTATCGAAGCGTCGCAAGCCCAACGTGGCACTGCCGGATGGCCGCCGCGATGACCGCACTGTGCGGCAGCGGCCCGGCTCCCGTGTGGCTCCACATGCTTCGCGGCCTGCGGCTCGCTGGCAGCCGATACCCCTTTGCGTCGGCGGACAGTACGAACATCGCCCGCAACCACGCGGGCGCGAAGACCCGTCGACTGGAGCCGCAAAGCCCTCGAACGATGGCCGAAAGGATTGACCGCCGACAGTGCTCGCCGAGATGGCACACGAGCACCGATCGCGCACCAGCAGGAAGGAGACTTCGGTGAGCGCACGAGCGGCACAGTGCGGAGTTCGGCCGGTTAGCTGCAAGGACCCGCTAAGGGACCGGCTCAGGGACCGCCTGCGGGACCGCCTGAGGGACCGGCTGTGGTTCCTTGACGGTTTGCCGTGGTTGCCGTGTTTCGCCTGCTCCGGCGCGGTTTTCGGCGGTTGTGGTTTTTGCGAGAAGTCTATGTGCGTAGGTAACTCTCTATGAACCGCTCCCAGGACCCCCGACCGCTGGTGGCTGTAGTGGCCTGCCTGGTGGCTGTGTCACTCGCGAGTCGTGTGCGGTCCCTGCCAAGGCTCGCCGTCGGCTCCGCTTCGCTGCTGCTCCCGCTGCTGGCTGCTGTGGCTGTGATCGTGTCCGTGGGGGTCGCGGCTCGTGTCGTCGCTAGTCGTCGTTCGCTTGCCTCGCGTGTGCGGCTCGTTGTCCTCGCCCCGGATTCGTTTGACCCAAGTCTTGACGCTGTGTTGCGTTGTGCCGCTCAGTTCTCGCGTGTGCGTCGTCTCATCGGTGGCTGGCTCGATCCACGGGCGCGCGCGGTGCGCGTGCTGCTCGACACAGACCCGGAGGGCCGGATGCGCTACTCGCTCAGCGTGCCCGAGCGGGCGCTGCCAGCGGTTCGCGCAGCGCTCGGCGTCTATGACCGCGTGCAGGCTCGCGTGGTCGAGCTCGAGCCAACCCAGGACCCTGCGAGTCCAGTGGCGAGGGTGCAGGTTGTTCGAGCGGAGCTGCGTCTCGCGCGGCCGAGTAGTGAACCGCTCGCGCAGCTCCCGCTCCAGCCCGACCCGTTGCAGAGCTTCGCACAGGTGCTCTCGCGTCTGAATCACGAGCACGGCGACCGCGCCCAGATAGCAGTTGACCTGCTGCCGACTGTGCCGGCAACCCGTAGGCGTCTGCGGCGCCGGCTGCTCAAGCAGGCACGCCGGCTGGAAGACGGTGTGACGGGTGACGGGCATGACCCCCGCGCCGGGCTCGGGGGTGGGCGTCCGGTCGGCCGGCGGCGCCCTGCGGAAATGGTCGAGCAGCGCGCCGCCCGCGAGGAGTTGAGCGCGAAGCTCGTGCAGGCCGAGCCACTGTTCCGGCTGCAAGTCCTGATCCGGGCAAGCTCACCTGAGCGAGGCAGCGCCGTCTCCTGTCTTCACGGGCTGCTCGGCTGCTTTGACGCGATGCAGGGCGCCAACTCCCTGCGCGTCGTCGGCGTGCGGTTCCTGGGCGTCGCGTTCGCCGGATCGGACCTACCCTGCCGCCGCGCCTGGTTTGACCGGCGCATGGACACCGGCCTATTCCGGCCGGGCCGCAGGGATTACGTCACCGCGCGAGAGATGGCGGGGTTCCTCAAGCCTCCGACCGTTCACTGCGCCGCACCCGAAGTCCTGCGTCTCGGGCCAGCGGTCTACCCCGCGCCAAGGGCACTCCCAACATTCACCGGGCAGCCGGGCTTGATACCGCTCGGGCGGGTGGAGGGCGAGGACGGCGAGCGCCGCGTCGGGCTGCGCGCCGAGGATTCATTTTTCTCCTATATCGCGGGCCGCTCACGGTGGGGGAAGACCGAGCTAGCGCTAAACCAATTCCTACACATCGTTAGATCGGGGCACGGCGGGCTGATCCTCGACCCTCACCTTGACGCGGTGAAGCGCGTCAAGGCGTGTCTCACCGAGCCCGAGCTGGCCGGGCGGATCATCGAACTCGATCTAGTCGGGTCGCGCAGCCGCGACGGCCAACCCGGCTGGAACTTGTTCGCGGCGCGTGGCCTTGACCCCGAGGCAGCCGAGCGACGGGTCGAGGCGATCGTTGACTCATTTGCGAGCGCGTTGCAGTGGGGCGAGCGTAACAACCGTGCGCTTACGCTCACCACCCAGGCTGCGGGCGCGCTGATTGAGCTAGCGGCCGTGCTGCCCGATGGGCTACAGCCCACGATCTTCCAAATGCCGACGCTGCTCGGCAACCCCGACTGGCTCGCCGCCGCGCTCCCCTATTTCTCACCCGCGAGGCGCCAGTTTTTCGCCGAGCGGTTCCCCCGCCTGAGCGAGGAGGCGATCACACCCGTAACGAACCTGATCGACCGTCTGCGGTCATCGACGCAGCTCGCAGCGCTGCTCGGCGCGCAATCCTCAAGCTATGACATTCGCCGCGCGATGGACGAACGTAAGATCGTGCTCGCGTGCCCCGGCGCCGGAGGCGCCAAGGACAAGCTCGTCGCGTGCCTGCTCGTGTTCGACATGCTCCACGCCGCCAAGGGCCGCGCGAACGTCACACCCGAGCAGCGCCCCCCGTTTCACCTGTTTCTCGATGAGGTCCAAACCTATGACGGTGCCGCTGGCGGCAACCTCGCCGCGCTGCTGGAGCAGACAGCGAAGTACGGGGTCAGGGCCACGTTGCTCAATCAAAACCCCGAGCGGCTGACCAAGCAAACGCTAAACGCACTCACCACCAACCGCAGTCACCTGATAACAACAGCGCTCGACGCGCACGCCGCTGGCCTGATTGCGCGGGAGTGGGGAGCGGACCCGCCCGCGAGCGCGATCACCGGCCTGCCGCGCTGGCGGTTCATCGCGCAGGTAACACACAAGGGCGCGCTGACCTCGCCGTTCATGTTCAGCGGCGAGTCGATCGAGGACGCCTACGCACCCTCCTATCGTCCCGATGCCGTTACCGACATTCAGCCGGCGATCGACGCGGCGTCCGGGCGCACGAGTGCCGCCGAGACGATCACCCAGCTAGACACCCTCGATCAGCGGATAAGAGAGCACCTAGAAGCCAAGCAAGGACGCAACCGTGGCTCGGGCGCCGACGCCGACCGGCCGTGGAGCACGCCCGCTGCGCCTCGAATGAGAGGGCCAGCGTGCGACAACACCCCGAGCACAACTGCCGAGTGCGCGGAGCCGGGACGGCGACACTCCGCACCGCTTCGCACACTCGGCTCCCGTCCACAGATACGGGACAGCGAGCGGTGAGTGCTCACGCCGCCAGTCACCGTGCGCTGCCGGGCGTCGCGCCCGCGATGCTCGCCGGGCTCTATCAGCACCGGCTGCTGACCACGACCCAGCTCCACGCGCTCTACACCCCACAATCACGGCCTCGCTGGACCCGCCGCGTTCTCGAAGGGCTCAAGGCGCGCGGCCTGGTGGACCGTGTGCAAGGGCCGGGCACCCTCTCGCTGTGGTTCGTGACCGACGCTGGCGCCGATGCAGTCGAGACTGCCGGGCCAAGGGCCGAGCAGCGCAGGCGAGTAACCACACCAGCGCAAGCCGAAGGGCTCCTGAGGGCGCACACCATCGCCGTCAACGATGTCGGTATCGCGTTCACCCGTGCAGCGCGTGAGCGGGGAGATGAGTGCGGCCCAGACTCCTGGCGGCACGAGATAGCACACCCCATATCGGCTGGGAGCGCGCGCAAGGCGCCGCAGCTCGTCGTCGCCGACGCGCTGCTGACCTACCTACAGGCCGCCCACGATGGGGCGCTCGTGTTCCACCAGCGCTTCATTGAGCTTGACCGCGGGACCGCCCGCCCGGCAGAGCAGCTAGCCGCCAAGATCACCCGTTACACGAGGCTACGGTATTACACACCCACATCCGCCACTGCCCCCGACGCACCCGCCGAACCACTGTGGCGCCGCTACTACCGCTCGTGGCCGCACCTGCTGATCGTGCTCGCCGACCAATCACCCAAGCGCATCCAGCAACGGATTCAACGAACGCTCGCGCTCTACGAATCCGACCCCGGCAAGGACCACCGCATCGCTATCCCCGTCTCGTTTGTGAGCCTCGATGACCTCACAGCGAGAGGACCGTTTGCCAGCGTATTTGTTACAGCCGACCAACCCGACCGAGCGGCGAACTGGCTCGGCGAGCCCGGGACCGACTGACGAAAGGACGAAATGACCGTCGCAAGATCACCAAAGGTAAGTCAACGCGGAACCAGCCGACACGGCTCCTGCCTTCCCAACAAACGCCGCTGGGAAGTTCGTAACGCTGACTGCCAGAAGGTACTGCCGAAACTGCGAGCCAACAGCATCGACGCGATCGTCACCGATCCGCCCTACGGCCTCGAGTTCATGGGCAAGGAGTGGGACAGCTTCCGCAGTGATGACCCGGGCACGAACCGCAACCGCGGGGAACGCGCCGGCTCACAAGGGATGGCCGATGGCGCCGGCGAGGGCAACTACCCTGCGCGGGAAAAAATCGCTGTCGCGTATGGCGGCGGGAAACGCCCGGACACCTCTAGGTGTACCGGGTGCGGGAAGCGCGACCAGTTCCGCAACGAACACGCCTGCGGGCCTTCCGCTCGATGGGTGCGCGAACCGATCGACCCATTCGCGGCCCCCCCGACGACGCTGGCGTTCGAGAACTGGAGCCGAGAATGGGCACTCGCCGCGATACGAGTCTTGAAGCCCGGCGGCTACCTGCTCGCCTTCGGCGGCACCCGCACCCACCACCGGCTAGCCACCGCGCTTGAGGACGCCGGCTTCGAGATCCGAGACTGCCTCTGCTGGCTCTACGGGCAGGGCTTCCCCAAGTCGCTGAACGTCGCCGCGGCGATCGACAAAGCCGAAGGCTATGCCCCTCGCGGCCGTGCGATCCCGGTTGCCTCAACCCACCTCCCAAGCGGCCGCTACGCCAAAGAGAAACTCACTGCGAATCAGGTCGAGCCATACAAGGCGCGCAGTCGAGCCGCCGCGACGTGGGAGGGCTGGGGCACCGCACTGAAGCCAGCGTGGGAGCCGATCATCATAGCCCGCAGGCCACCGGACGGGACGATCGCCGAAAACGTTTGCAGGCACGGCACCGGCGCGTTGCACATCGACCGCTGTCGGATCGCATTCCAGCCTCACGGAGACGAGCGAGAGAGCAAGCCCAAGAATCGACACGCCGATTTCGGCTCCGGTCCGCGCAAAAACAGAATCTACGGGCGTGACAAGCGCGCCCGTGGCAACTACGATGCCCCAGGTCGCTGGCCGGCAAACGTGGCCCTATCGCACTCCAAGGACTGCCAGCGAATCGGCCAAACCTGCGTGCGGTCAAATTGTCATCACCCCGCAGCCCGCGGTGCGGGCGGCGTGAGCACGACGGGTCACAGAGGCCAAAAGCGACTTGCTGAGCGTTCAAGCGCAGGGGAGCTCGTCGGCTGCTGGCAGTGCTCCCCCGATTGCGCGGTCCGGATACTTGACGAACAGAGCGGCGTGTCACCTTCGCGGTTCTACTACTCAGCCAAGGCGTCCCGCACCGAGCGCGACGCGGGCCTCGAAGCGGCTCGTAACACCCATCCGACCGTGAAGCCGATCGGCCTCATGCGATGGCTCGTCCGTCTCGTCACGCCGCCCGGCGGAACCGTCCTCGACCCGTTCGCCGGCAGCGGCACGACGGGCGCTGCCGTCGTGCTTGAGGGCGCCCACTTCCTCGGGATCGAGCGCGACCCGACCTACGTTCCCATCGCCCGAGCCCGGATCAAGCACTGGGCCAGATCGGCCGAGAGGCGCAGCCCGTGAGCGAAATACAAGCAACCAAGCGAGATAAGGGCCATGAGGGCGGCGCGCGCCGGACCTGCGAGGGACGGCCCGCCCGGCGGCGGTCGCGTCCCGCGGTCGTTCGAGATATCGTTGGAGCATCCAAGCAAAGCGGCCGGGCGACGTTGGAGCGCCCCCGGCCCGACACAGGAGGTTACGACTCCCATGCAGGATCAACATACCGCGACGGCGACCTCGATGGATTCGCCACCTGGTTTGCCGACTGGTGGCTTCGCCGCGGCCGAGATAGCAGCGGGACCGGAGGCGATCGTGGCTAAGCGCGGCGCCGCCTACATTCGCGAGTCCAGCGAGGAGCAGGGCCAGGGATTCTCTCCCAGCGCCCAACGTCAGAAGATTCACGAGTTCGCGAAAGACAACGGGATAGAGATGGTTACGGAGTATTGTGACCTTCATTCCGCATGGCGCAAATCAAACGCCCGACCGGAGTTCCAGCGCCTGATGGCGGACGCGGCGGACGGTAAGTTTGACGTTGTGCTCGTTTTTCACACCTCGCGGTTCGCCCGCAATCAGGCCGAGGCCCGGCGTTACAAGCAGCTACTTCGGGAGCGCCTGGGTATTCAGGTCATTTCGGTAACGCAGCCTCTAGGTCATGATCCGAGCGAGCCGTCGTCATTCCTCGCCGAGTCAATCAACGAGATGTTTGATGAGTATTACAGCGTCTCATTGTCGTTCTGGGTTCGCACCGGACTTCACGAGAAGGCCCGGCAGGGCCGCTTGACCGGGCTGCTCCCGTGGGGTTATGTGCGCGACCCTGAGACCAAGCTGGCGGTGCCCCACCCCGAACGCGCGCCGCTCGTGCTCGAAATGTTCAAGCGCTATAACACCGGGCAAGAGTCCGACCAATTCCTCGCCGCCTGGTTCAACGCCAAGGGAGCACGCACTCGTCGTGACCGCGAGTTCTGCTCAGATACCGTTAGAGACATGCTCCTCAACGCGGCCTACTGCGGCTATGTCTCCGGGAAGCGCGATAACTCCAAAGCGATCAAGGGCCTACACGAGCCGATCGTCCCCGAGGAGCTATTCGACAGCGTGCAGCGACTCCGAGCGTATCGAGCAACTGTCAAGCAGCCGAGCCCGCCATCGGATGAGTACCTGCTGCGCAAGATGCTCCGCTGCGAGCGTTGCGGAGCCCGGATGCACGGCACTCGTGGATCGTGCCCGCCCGTCCGGCGCTATCTGTGCTCGTCGCGCCGGCACGGGATGGCTTGCGACCAGCCGATGACCAGGGCCGAACCCCTCGAGAACCAGCTCACGGAGTGGCTGCGCGCGTTCCAGCCCGACGCCGAGTTGCGAAAGCGCGTGCTCGACACGATCAGCGCGAAGGCCCGCGAGCAGAGTGGAAAGACAAACCGACGCGCTGAGCTGGTCGACCAGCTCCGTCGCCTGCAGGACATCTACGTGCTGGGCGACCTCACCAAAGCGCAGTACGTCATGCGCCGCCAGGCCGCACAGGACGAGCTGGAGCGCCTAGCGCCCCCAGCCGACCCACAGCTCACCGAGGCCGAGGACCTGCTCGCCAACTTCGCGAGCTTCTGGGACCGGGAGGAATCACCGGCCGAACGACATCGCCTGCTTGCCACGCTCTTTGAGACCGTATGGCAGGACGCGGGGCGGGTCGTGTTCGTAAAACCACGACCCGCCTTCGCGCCCTACTTTCTCGCCCTGACCGAAAACCCTGAAAGTCAGTCAGGATTCCCCGGTGTACAGTACGGGAGCGACGGGACTCGAACCCGCGGCCTCCGGCGTGACAGGCCGGCGCTCTAACCAACTGAGCTACGCCCCCAACGTGAAGGGACGCGGGAGGGAGGCCCCCGCGGCTCAACGCGAGGCCAACAGTATGCCAAGCATCATCGGAGAAGGCGGGGGAAGTCTCGGAGGGCAGTCCCAGGGAGCAGTTCGGAGGCCCATCCCTGCCGCCCTCACAACCGAAACTGGCCGGGCAGCCAAGAAAGGGCGGAGAAGCGGTAGGCTATCCGCGTGACGCTCACCGGTCCCCCGCCCCCAAAGCCGTACAACCCGTTCGCGGTGGCGGTGAGCGACGTGCTCAAGGACCGCAGGAACAAGGTGCCGTACCCCCCGGGCGAGACGAGCTTCAGCTGGGCGCGCACCAAACGCTTCGCGCGGGAACCGCTGGAGCTGCTGCTGGAGTGCCACGAGCGGTACGGCCCCGTGTTCACGATCAAAGTGCTGCACGGCAACGTGGTGTTCATGCTGGGGCCGAAGGCCAACCACTACATGACCGTGTCCCACGCAGCGAACTTCACGTGGCGGGAGTCGCACTTCCGCGACCTGATCGGCCTGCTGGGCGACGGGCTGCTGACGATCGACGGCGAGTTCCACCGCCGCTCGCGCCAGGTAATGCTGCCGGCGTTCCACCGCGAGCGGATCGCCGCGACGACGGAGGTGATGTGGCAGGAGACCGAGCGCGCCCTGGAGCAGCTTACGCCGGGTGCGCGGGTGGACCTGTACACGTGGACGCGGCACCTGGCGATGCGGATCGCCGAGCGGGCGCTGTTTGGCCTGGACCCCGACGGGGAGTCCGCGCGGGACACCGATGCGGCGGCCACGTTCGAACGGGCGCTGGCGTTCTACGCCACGGAGTTCACGACGCGGTTCCTGCGCGGCCCCGGCACGCCGTGGGCGCGCATGCAGCGCGCCGCGCAGGCGCTCGACCGGGTCGTGTACGCGGAGATCGCGCGCCGCCGCGCGACAGGGGAGCGGGGCGAAGACGTGCTGAGCCTGCTGCTCGACGCGCGCGAGGAGGACGGCAGCGCGCTCACAGACCGCCAGGTCCGTGACGAGGTGGTGACGTTGATGTTCGCGGGCCACGACACGACCACGTCCACGGTGGCGTTCATGTGCTACGAGCTCGCCCGCAACCCGCAGGCCGCGGCGCGCGTGAGAGCCGAGCAGCGCGAGCGGCTGCGCGACGAGCGCCCCACCGCCGCCCAGCTGGCGAGCAGCGAGGGCCTCCCGGAGCTGGAGAAGGTGCTCGCGGAGACCCTGCGGAAGTACCCGCCCGCGTGGATCGGTCCGCGGCGGTCGAGGGAGCCGTTCGAGTTCGAGGGCCACTGGATCCCGGGGGGCACGTACGTGAACTACTGCTCGTGGGCAAGCCACCACCTCCCCGAGGTGTTCCCAGAACCAGAGCGCTTCGACCCCGAGCGTTTCGCCCCGCAGGAGCGCGCAAAGCTCCCGAAGGGCGCATACGTCCCCTTCGGCGGCGGCTCGAGGACGTGCATCGGGATGCGCTTCGGCGAGACGGAGGTCCGCACAATCGCGACCGGACTCCTCAGCCGCTTCGAGCTTGAGCTGCCGAGCGACTACACCCTGTCGATCCGCCAGATGCCCACAATCAGCCCCGCGGAGGGCCTCCCTGTGATCGTGCGCGAGCGCTCCCCCGCGCTCGCCGCCGCGGCAGCGTAGGCGCCCGCGGCCCCAGGGACCGGCGGACCCGGGCGGACAGGGCGCGGACGACCGAGCGTCTGCGAAGCCGGCTCCGACGGCGCGGCATCTCAACGCAGCCGCGCGGAGAGCGTCACGAGAAAAATGGTGTCCCCACCCCGCCCCCCAGCCGACCCCCCGCCCGTCCCCCCCGCGGACGGAAGCGAGGTGAGGGCGAAGTTCTGAAGGTAGAGGTGGGGAGCGGAGAGGAGGGTTAGCCGGAGGGCTCCCGCGAACGGGATGCCAAGGGGCTGCGCGACGAGCCGGCCGTCCTCGACGGAGAGCAACGCATCCAGGGAGGTGGCTGCGCCAAAGAGGTTCCCGGTGACGCGCACCTCCACACCGCCGGGCACGGACCCCAGAGGCTGCACCGCGACGCTCCCGGGCAGTGCGGCGCGCAGGTCGGCAGCCGTCAGAGACCCCTCGAGGTGGAGCTCCGAACCGTGCCTGACCAAGCTCACGTCGTGCAGCGCGAACGATTCCAGCCGCACGCTCTGTGCGCTCACGTCGAGCCGGTTGACCCCTCGCCCTTCCCACAGCAGCGCACCCGCTTGGGCGAGGCTCATCGTGAGACTCCCCGCACGCGCAGTGGCGGACTGGGCGCGGCCCCACAGCAGCTCGACGGCGGGAAACGCCGAGACGGCGACGCTCCTGACGTCCCCGTACCGCCCAAGCTGGGAACGCACACGCTGAGCGGCAAGCGCAGGCAGCAGCAACTGCGCAAGCCCGAGCATCGCCACGACCCCACCGGTGCTCACCAGCGCAATCCGCAGGCCCCTGCGACGAACAATGAGCATCGGCACAGCTTGGCAGGGAGTGGCGAGCGCGGAGCCGTGGAGAGCCGGCGGACGAGAGCGAGCTCGGCGACGCAGAAATCGAAGCGGCAGGACGCTAGCCTTGGGAGCTCGCCGACCGCCGGAGCGCGTCGGGGCGCGTAGCTCAGCTGGTCAGAGCACCTCGTTTACACCGAGGGGGTCGCCTGTTCGAATCGGGCCGCGCCCATATAAAATGCCTGCAAAATCGCGGGTTTCTGCACCGGAGTCCCTCCCCAGCGGGGACGCGGAGAGGCCCGAGTCGCGATTTGTGCCCATTTGTGCCCATTGACGGCGGACGGCCCAGACGCATCGCAATGGGGCCGGACGCCTCCATCGGAGCCCGCTGCGCGGCTCCCGGTGGCCTGCGAATGATTGGAAACACTTGGGCCGGTTCTCGTGCTTTGCGTTCGCGCTGACCCCTATGCGTACTCGCAGCTACAAGCGAAACGGCTGCGGACGGGCGTCCTGGCCGTACGCAGCGCCGTTTCCTCCCTGGTACAGTTGCCGCCGCCCGCTCTGCAAGAGTTGCTGTAGCAGGCTAGACGGACGCACAGCATCTTCATGCACCTTGTCCCCTAGACTCCAGACACCACCGTTCCCACGGTCGGTGCGCGCGCACTGCGCGTCCGCTCCCTCCGGCTGGGCCTGACACCGCGATCGTGGCTGCCTTCGGGATCCCCCCGCCGTACCGTGAGTCACTGACGAAGCTCGCGGGGCTGCCTGATGCGGACGCCAAGAAGCTCATCGGTGCAGTGGGTGCGTTAGCCGCTTTCTCGCCGGTCTCGATGATCGAGAAGGCAACAGCCTCGGTCCTCGGCGAGGCCGCGTCCCCGGCCGAGCGGCGGCTGGCGCTCCCACTCCTCGCGCTGCGGGGACAGCTGCGTCAGATGACGACCAACGACATCGCCAAGCAGCTCAGCGAGTCAACCGATTTGGACCTCGATGAGGCATCACGATCGAACTTACGCATGCGGTCCGCCGCGATTCTGGAGACGCCAGTGTTCGGGACGACGGGGGTAGCGACGGACCTCCAGACCCTGAATGAGCGCAACTACCAGGCCGCCAGGATCGTCACCGATCTGAGGCCGGTGTTTCAGGACGACCTCGCCAAGGCTCCCGATGGCGCAGTCATCGTCGAGACACTTCAGATCCAGACGTGGAGCCGCGCTGGAGGCATGGAACTAATGTTCGTCTCAATGGATGAGACAGATCTGAGACAGCTGCAGTCGATCATCAAGCGAGCGCTGGACAAGACCGAGACCCTGAAGGCATTTATCGCTGAGAAGGAGCTGTCGTACTTTGAGCTGGAAAAGGAGGCTGTCAACGGATGACCTACATGACCGCGCACGATGCTCAGCCTACCCAACCCGATTGCCCCCCCGTCCGAGGGCAGTACCTCAACTTCGACGCCAAGCGTGCGGGTCGCGCCGTGGCTGACCTGCACCTTGAGAACGTCCGCCACCTCATGATCCTGCCATATAACGCCTATACCGTGGCCCTTGGCACGACCTGCGACGTCACATTCGGCGAGCCGCTAGGGGGCCTATTCGCCTGGTGGGACTGGGACGCCCACGACCTAGCGCTCCTCTGTGATGCCGAGGCTGAGCCCCTCGCGATCGGATCGGAGCATATCGAGGACCAGGACACGGATCTAGTACAGTGGTTCATCGACGGGGAGGCAGAAGCAAAGGAGTCGCTGCGGGGCGGAAGCTTTGCCGCCCAACATGACCCCGAACCGTCAGGCGAGCCGATCCGTACGCTCCGCGACGGGCTGCGCTCCCAGTCGTGGCGCGGGGGCGGAACAATGCATCGTCGTTGACGTGTATCGAGATCCCGGCGAACGAATTTCGTTCGGCGACATCTTTCAGAGCGAGCATCTTATCGATGTCCATGTCGGCGCGGAGACACGAGCGCTCGGCGGCAAGCCATTGCAGCGCACTACGGTGGCAAAGATTGCTCGGGGAAACAACCTGGAGTTGATCGACCCTGGGGACCCGCTCCCGGTCTACACGCCCGCGATGAGTCAACACCCCGACAGCTTCGCCGTCCTGGCACGAGGAAGTAACATAAAGCTGGAGGCGCCGAACCGCGCCGTCCTGATTGCCGACAGTTGCGCAGCGGATACTGCTCTTGTCCGCGATCGTGAGGGGCGACGATCTCGCGGAAGACTCTTGTTCGCACCGGTAGTGCCACCAGGCAAAGACGACGACATAGAGCGACTAGCAAAGGAGCCGATCTTCGGTCGGTTCCCATTGGCAGCCCGGACTGAGATCTTTCCGAATGGTGCGATTGTCGAGCTTCGCCACTGCTTCCAGGTTGACGTCCGGGACATCAATGCCGAAGATCGAATCCTTTCGCTTACCGAGGAGATACTGGAGGACCTTGAGGTGGCCTGGAACGCCCATGCCTTGAGAAGGGGTCCGCTAGCGACAGAGCATGTAGTTTCGGACCTCGCGGATCTCTTGAAGGAGGGGTTTTCTCAGGCCGAAGAGACCGCACACGCCGTTCTAGAGGCCCTGAACATCGCTTGGCGACTCGAAGGGGGCTCGCTGAGCGACGTTGCCGAATCCTCATCGCTTGAGCGCGAGAAGCTCGACCGTCTAGTAGCCGACCTTCGGGAGCTCGCAGAAGCAGCGCGCACGGCGCACGAACGGCTGTCAGATGGGCGGCCCGGCTGAAAGTCGAGAAGCTTCGCCAGCTCTCCCCTGCGTGTGGCCGTCCGGGCACGTGGAGTCTTCGCGGGGAAGGTCGCCAGCGTGTCGCGGTGCCCGTCGCAAGGGGTGTCGTGCCGGCGGCGGGTTTCACGACAGGCCCACCACCGGGTTTGTGGCTCTGTCGTGCGGTTTGTTGCGGAACGGGTCCCTCGCCTTCGCTGCGCTTGGCGTCCTTGACCACCCGCCCACAACTTCGAGTACGGGTGGTCAAGGACCGGGACCCTGAAGGTGGGATGGGAAGACAGTGGTGTGGTGATGGTGGTGGTTGGTTGGTGGGGGACCAAGGAGAGGTGGTGATCTGAAGGGATCAGAGAGAGAGGGATAAATAAAGAATAAAAATAAAGTAAAGAAGGGTGGGCAGCAGCGTGGGGTTGTCTTGTCTGTGGGGCTCCGGCCGACTGCGCTGCGCTCGTCGGCCTACGCCCCAAACCCCGCGGGGCGCGATGTTAGACTACGACATGTCAGTGATATGCTAGGCTGTGTGCCTGTGATATACGATGTCGATTCTGCGGAGGTGCTCTATGGCTGATCGTGCTCGTGAGCTCGGCGTTGCGTCTCGTGGCGTGGTCGCTGATATCGAGAAGAAGCTCGCCGTCCTGGATACTGAGCTTGCGCGCTACGAGGAGCTTCTATCCGAGCGTGAGCGTCTACAGGCCGCCCGGGCAGCCCTACTCGGGGAGACGACCACAGCGGGACAGATCACTTACGGGGACGTCGCGGAGTACCTGGCGGGGCACCCGGGCTCGCGCGCGGGAGAGATCGCGAAGGGGCTCGGGGTGCCGTTGGCGAGGGTCTCCTCGCATCTGTACCGCGGAAAGCACACGCGGTTCGTCAGCCGCGCGGACGGCTGGCACCTACGCGAGAGCGCCGAGGGCTCGCCCGAGACCGGGGGGCGCCGGCGGTGACGAGCGCAGTAAGGGACAGCGCGGGAGCCAGGATGCCAGCCGTCCCGGCCGGCATCGGACGCGCTACACGGGGGACCGCGCGTGTAGCTCCGGGGTCGGAACCTGTAAAGGTCGCCCCTTCGGGGCCGCCTATGGCGGGGCCTGTCGGCCCGACCTTGACAGAACCCGCCCCCTCCGCTTTTCAGCACTCACTTCGGCAGGCAAAAGCCTGCCGAAGATAGGCCAACCCAAATTCTTGAAAGGCACCCCCGACATGAGAGCAACCCCCACACTCAGAACCCGCCCCCACACCACACCCCCGGCGCCGGCAAACACAGCCCGGCGCCGGGGCCGGATGCGGCACGCCGCCGCGGAACTCACACCCCACGCGGTCGAGCAGATCGCGCAGCGCGTCGCGCAGCTCCTCCACGAGCACCACGACACCGACGCTCGGCCCGCGCCTGCGCGGCTACTCGACGCGACCCAGCTCGCACGGCACCTCGGCGTCACCCGCACATGGGTCTACGAACACGCACACCAGCTCGGCGCGATCCGCCTCGGCACCGGCGCCAAGGCCCGCCTGCGATTCGACCTCGACACCGCGACCGCCGCGATCCAGAGCCTGCACGAGCCAACGCCGGGAAGCGCCGCACCCGCCAGCGAGACGCCGCGCCGCGGCCGTCCACGGCGCCGACCCCAGCCCGCCGTGCCGCTGCTGCCGATCCACGAACCCCGGGCACGCGGGATACGAGCCCGCCTCGCCCGCATGGGAAGGGGGCGGTAGCGATGGCACGCGAAGCCACAGGACAGGTCGTCGAGCGCACCGGCAAGCGCGGCGTGACCTACGCCGCCAGGGTCCGCGCCTACGGCGAACGGCACTACCTCTCCCTCGGCTACTCCTGGGACGGCTACACCCACCGCCGCGCGGAGACAGAGCTGCAGAACATCCTCGCGGACATCCGCCGCGGCACCTGGCAGCCGCCACAGCCTGAGCCCACGCCCACCCCGGCGCAGGACCCAGCCTTCCACGAGTTCGCCTCGCAGTGGTTCGAGGCCCACCGCCACGAGGTCTCGCCGCGCTCGGTAGAGGCTTACCGCTGGGCACTCACCCGCCACCTGCTCCCATTCTTCAAGGACCACCGGCTCTCGCAGATCACGATTGCGGAGGTGGACCGCTACCGCACAGGCAAGGTCCGCGAGCGCGAACGGGCGAAGACAGGCGGGGCGCTCTCCAACCGCTCGATCAACGACACGCTGGGCCTGCTCGCGCAGGTGCTCGAGACCGCGGTGGAGTACGAGCACATCCAGTTCAACCCCGCCCGTGGGCGCCGCCGCCGGCTGAAGGTCGCCCAGCCGACCCGGACATGGCTCGAACCGGAGCAGGTCAAGCCGCTGCTCGACGCGACCGTGCGCGGCCTGCGCGGCGACAGGACGATGCCGGACCCGCGGATGCAGATGCTGTTCGCCACAGGGATCTGCACGGGCCTACGCATCGGCGAGCTGCTCTCGCTGCGCTGGCGCGACGTGAACCTCGCGCAGGGTCATCTCAAGGTGATCGACTCCAAGACCGAGGCGGGCCGGGGCCGCGAGGTTGACCTCTGGCCGGAGCTACGCGAGGAGCTCGCCGTCTACAAGGCCACCTTCCGGCACTCCCGCCCCGAGGACCACGTGTTCGCCACCGCAACAGGCAAAGCGGACACCCGTTGGAACATCGCCAAGCGCCTGAAGCGCGCGGCGGAGCGCGCCAACGAGGCCCTCGCCGAGGGGGACACGCCGCCGATCCCCGCCACGCTCTCTCCTCACTCGCTGCGGCGGACGTTCGCCTCGCTGCTCTACCTCCGCGGCGAGAGCCCCGTCTACGTGATGCACCAGATGGGCCACACCGACCCCAAGCTCGCGCTGCGCATCTACACCAAGGTCATGGGCGAGCAGCGCCGCCGCGGCCCTGGCGCCCGGCTGGTCGGCGTGCTCGACGGCGCCACGTGGACACAGGGCGACAAGGGTGCGCGGTCGCGCGCGGGGGAGTTCGTCGCGGCCACGATAGGATGAGTCCATCATGGCTGCCAAGCGACAGAACTCCGCCAGACGCGCGACCTCCGGAGTTGGAGGGGTCGCCGCCAGCAACGGCCGACGCCTGCGCGTACACAAGCCCGCGGAGACCGATCCTCAAAAGCGAGCTAAGGCAGTCAGGGAAGCGGGGTCGATCATCAAGACCACCGCACGGATCGACACGATCACCCTCGGCCGGGACTAACCGAGCCGTGGCCGTGCGCGGTCGTCCACCGCTCCCGCGCGGCGTGCTCGCCTTTGATGCGCCCGATTGGCAACCGCCCAAGATGGTGCTGCTGGACACCAGCGTCGTCGCCGAGGCGCTGATCACCAACCAGCCTGAGCACTCCATCTGCCTGGCCGCTCTTGAACGCCTGGCGTCGAACGGCAGCACCGTGCTGTTCAGCCGGCTGCTTGAGATCGAGCTGTGGGAGACCGCCTTCAACCTCGCGCTGCGTGAGCGCCATCCTCGCAAGAACCTCCGTCACGTCCGTTACGACAGCCGTGTCAGGCCGCGCGCCGCGCGCCTGCTCGGGCAGGCCCACCAGGCGTGGGAGAAGCTGCTCGGCTCGCTTTCGTGGTCACGAGTCGAGATACACGACGTCGCGCCAGATGTGCCCAAGCTGATGCAGCAATACGGATTCCAGTCCTATGACGCCGTGCACGCCGCCACGCTGCTGACCAACGATGTCACGGACTTCGTTACTCGTGACGGCGGATTCGCCGCGTTACCGCCCAACGCTGCGACGCTGCACACAACGCAGGCGCGGCTCGCGGGCACCCGTGCCCGTCGCCGTCGCGCCGGCTACTGATGGCGCGAGCGCGGAGCGCCGCTGCGAGCGCTCGATTCGATTGGGCACAAGCCCGATTTTTGTGCCCAAACCCCCCGATATGGGTACGAATTGGCGTCTATTCTCGGGTCCCCGCCCGATCGCTGAACCAGCGAAAACCCTGTACTAGAGCCAAAAGGCCGCCTCGCTCGCTCCGCCACGACTCAATTTACACCGAGGGGGTCGCCTGTTCGAATCGGGCCGCGCCCATCAGGCAGATTGCGAGTCGCGCAGTGGGATGAGGGCAGCGTTCGCGCCCGCGCGGTGTGCTGGCCTTTGACGCGCCCGGCTGGCAGCCACCAGACTCGGTGGTGCTGGACACGCAGGTCGTCGCGGAGGTGGCGCTCCGAGCGAGAGGGGTTTCGAGGTGCCGCTCCGGGCGAGGGGTTTCGAGGTGGCGCTCCGGGCGAGAGGGATTGTCACAAGCGAGCACGTGGCGCAAGGTACTGGTAGTGGGCTCTCACGACGATCCTCGTAGCGACGACGAGTTGCTGCTTGCGACAGCCACCGGCGATGGCCCCGCCTTCGCGGCGTTCTACGGTCGGCACGTCGCCGAGGTGCTGGCGTTTCTTGTGCGTCGGGTGGGCTCCGAGGAGGTCGCGGCCGACCTCGCCGGCGAGACGTTCGCAGCGGCGCTGCTGGCCTGCGAGCGCTACCGGCCGGCCGAGGCGCCGGCGGTGGCGTGGCTGCTCGGGATCGCACGCAACAAGCTGCGTGAGAGCGCGCGACGCGGGAGCGTCGAGATCGAAGCCCGGCAGCGTCTGGGAGTGCCCGCGATCGCGTTCGACGACGAGGACCTCCTGCGTGTGCAGGAGTTGGCCAGCGTGGGCCAGGAGGCGCTGGAGCTACTCGAGCAGCTTCCCGCCGCGCAGCGGGACGCCGTTCGCGCACGGGTCCTCGACGAGCTGGACTACGAGCGGCTCGCGCTGGAGCTCGGGCACTCCCAGCAGGTGGTCCGCCAGCACGTCAGTCGAGGACTGCGGCGACTACGAACCCTGATGGAGGAGCAGCGATGAGCGATCACCTCAGTCAACTGCAGCAGGCGTTGAGTGACGCTGCCGAGCGCGAGTACAGCGCTCGCGCTGGCAGCCGCGGGCTGCGGCGGGAGGCGCTGCTCCCGGCGGGCGGCGCTGGCTCCGGGGCGCGCCGGGCCTGGGTGCAGTCGTTGCGCCGCTGGCCTCCGTTCGCGTTGGTGGCACTGGCGCTGGCGGTCGGCGCGACCGCTGCCGCGGCGATCGGCACCGCGATCGTGGTGCTCGCCGATCGCGACTCGGCGCCTTTGAACGGGACCGTGCCCAGCCTGCCCGCGCTTCACTACGACGTGCCCCTGACGCCGGACCTGGAGGCCGGCCACGCCGGGTGGTGCAGTGACCCGCGCTTCTCGATCCCCACGGTCCGCTCGCCCTACTCGGGCGGCGGGACCTGCTCGCCGTCGTATCGGCCGGGCACCCCGATCCTGTTGGCGGGCGGGGAGCCGCTCAGCAACGCGGAGAACCTCCTGAAATCCTCGCACACGCCGGTGACGGCCCAGCAGGGCCACACGAACCTGTTCTGGGCGGTCGTCACCTCGCGCGTGGCAGCGGTACGCCTGAGCCCGGGGCACGTCGTCGTGGCGCGAGACGACGACCGGCTGCCCTCGGGGTGGAAGGCTGTGATCGCGTTTGTGTCCGGGCAGACCGACCCGGTGGCGTTGGACAGCGCCGGCAGTGTGCTCCGCGAACCACCAGGCGGCGGGCTGCCGACGACTACGCGAGCACCGACACGCTCCGTCGGGCCCGGCAGCCGCGCCGTGTCGAGCCCGTGCTTGATCCGTCCACCGCGCCTCCCCGACGTGACGGCCTCGTGGGGTGTCCTCGCGACACGTGTGCCGACGCTGGGCTCCACCGTGACGGCGAACGTGCTCTTCAGCTGCGCGCGCAGCTGGTACTCGATCAAGGGCTTCACCGAAGCGCCCTCGGCCGCGATCCTCCTCGGCGCGCGAGACCCGCGCAGCGCAGCGCCCGCGCTGCCCGGTCTCACGCCGACCGGGTACCCCGGGGTCTTCGCCGAGGACGGCGGAGCGGACGGGCCGCTGCTGGCCACACGCGTCGGGCGCGCGTGGCTGGTCGTGCAGGGACCGTCCACCTCGATCGACGCGCAGCTGCTCGGCGCGTTGCGCGCCGAAGGCACAGCCGTTGGCTCTGCCAGTCACAGATGAGTCGAGCGTCTCGGCGCGCCGCGCGGCGCACACCGCCACCGAACCGGAGGCTCTCTGGTAGAGCGCAGTCCGGCGCCGGCCGCGCGGCGCCGTACGGCGTACCCGCCGATCGAGGAGACTTCGGACGTGCTGCCACTGCGCCTCTCCTCTGCCCACTCGCTCAGGCCGCTGGAGGACTCCGACGCGGTGGAGCTACACGCGCTCATCGAGGCCAACCGCGCGTACCTCAGCCGCTGGATGCCGTGGGCGTCACACGAGAGCCTCGGCGACACCTCGGCCTTCATCGCCGGCGCGCGCCGGCAGGTCGCCGAGGACAACGGCTTGCAGGCGGCCGTCGTCTTCGCGGGGCAGATCGTGGGCGTCGTGGGGTTCCACTCCGTGGACTGGCCTCACCGCAAGACGAGCCTCGGCTACTGGCTCGGCGAGGCTCACCAGGGCCACGGCACGATGACCCGAGCCGTGCGGGCGCTCGTCGACCACGCGCTGTGCACCTGGCATCTGCACAGGGTTGAAGCTCGCGTCGTGCCCGAGAACCTGCGCAGCAGGGCGGTGCTGGAGCGCTTGGGCTTTCGCCCCGAGGGCACGCTTCGCCAAGCCGAGCTGGTCAGGGGGCGGTTCCTCGACAACGTGGTGTACGCGGTGTTGGCGTCCGAGTGGGACGCACCCGCTTAGAGTCTCGCGCGGTGAGCTGCGAGTCTCGCGACCGATCGGAGCTCGGCCAGCGCGGACCGCCGCGAAGTGGCGCTCAGGACCGTCGGATTATTGTGGGTCCTACTATGGGTGGCTCACGGGCGTCGGTGCAAGCACCGGCCCCTCACACCCCACGCGCCCCCTTGCGCCACTGCGCGACCCGCTCCAAATCCCAACCCTCACCACCAACCTCTCTTACCTCACCACCTGCGCTCTTGAGCTGACCGCCGCTCCGTGCGCGAACTCCTCCCTTTGTACGACGGCCCGGCCCCCGTGCGCGAACGCATCTAGCTGGTCCCCACCCCGGCCTCCGCACGCGCCTCCCTGCCCATGACCGACTCCCCGACCGACTCTCCCGTGCGCATCGCCGTGGTCGGCGCCGGCCCCGCGGGCTTCTACGCGGCGGGCCACCTGCTGAAGGACTCCGCGGGGGGCGTGGAGGTGGACATGCTCGAGCGTCTGCCCACCCCGTGGGGGCTCGTGCGCTCCGGCGTGGCGCCCGACCACCCCAAGATCAAGTCGGTGACGCGGGTCTACGAGAAGACCGCCGCCCACCCCCGCTTTCGCTACTTCGGCAACGTCGAGCTCGGCCGCCACGTGAGCCGCGAGGAGCTGCGCTCCCACTACCACGCCGTCGTCTACGCCACCGGCGCGCCCGCGGACCGGCCGCTCGGCATCCCCGGCGAATCGCTCCCCGGAAGCTGGCCCGCGACGGAGTTCGTCGGCTGGTACAACGGCCACCCCGACCACCCCCTGCTCGAGTTCGACCTCTCGTGTGAGCGCGCGGTGGTGATCGGCAACGGCAACGTCGCGCTCGACGTCGCGCGCATGTTGACGCTCTCCCACGAGGCGCTCGCGCGCACCGACGTCGCCGACCACGCCCTCCACGCGCTGCGGGGCTCCGCGATCCGCGAGGTGCTCGTCGCGGGCCGCCGCGGGCCCGCGCAGGCCGCGTTCACCAACCCCGAGCTGCTGGAGCTGCGCGAGCTCACCGGCGCGGAGGTGGTGGTCGACCCGGCCGAGCTCGAGCGCGCGCTCGTGGTCCCCGGCCCCGCCGTGGACCGTACCGCGGAGGCCAACGTGCGGATCCTGCGCGAGTACGCCCTCCGGGGGGGCCGCGAGGATGGGGCCCCCGCCGCGGACACCGCGGGGGAGGAGCCCCCCGGCGTTGCCACCGAGGGCCCCAGTGCGCGGGACATCTCCGCAGCAGCGCGCACCGGCAAGCAGGAGGGGTCACGGCGCATCGTGCTGCGGTTCCTGCTCTCCCCCGTGGAGCTCCTCCCCGACGCTCGCGGCCACGTGGGCGCCGTGCGCTTTGCCCGCAACGCCCTCGTCCCCGGGCCCGACGGTCGCCTGGGGGCGCAGGCCACCGGCGAGTTGGAGACGATCCCCGCGGGCCTCGTGCTACGCGCGATCGGCTACCGCGGCACCCCCCTTCCCGGGGTTCCCTTCGACGAGCGCCGCGGTGTGATCCCCGGCGAGCACGGCCGCGTGGTGGGACCGGAGGGGCCGTGCCCGGGGGAGTACGCGGTGGGCTGGATCAAGCGTGGCCCCACGGGGGTCATCGGGACCAACAAGCGCGACGCGCAGGAGACCGTCAACGCGATCCTCGAGGACCTCGCCGCAGGGCGGCTGCCCGAGCCCCCCGCCCCCGACCCCGAGGCACTGCTCGCGACCCTGCGCGCGCGCCAGCCCGAGCTCGTCACCTACGCGGGCTGGTCAGAGATCGACCGCCACGAGCGCGCTCGCGGCGAGCCCGCGGGGCGCCCTCGCGTGAAGCTC
This sequence comes from uncultured Solirubrobacterales bacterium, assembly GCA_963706545.1. GTDB lineage: Bacteria > Actinomycetota > Thermoleophilia > Solirubrobacterales > Solirubrobacteraceae > Palsa-744. The sequence goes on along the minus strand of OY970161.1, from coordinate 1,625,481 downwards.
ACGCGCCTGGAGGAGCTGCTGCGCGTGGCCGCCGGCGAACTGCCCGAGGGCTGAGCGCCGCCGCGTCACGCCTGCCGCCCGCCCAGGCCCAGCCTCAACTCCACCTCACGCAGGCCACGTCTGCCGCGCACGCGTCACGCTCGCGGGTGCATCCGGTCACGACACGCCACGCGGCGACTGGTAACCCGAAATGTTGCCGACCTCGCGTTATCCGAACTCCTTTTATAGGGACAGATTCGCAAAAGTCAAATAAACATCTGTTCGAATAAGTGCGCCCAAGTTCGTCAGGCGTGGTAAACAGACGAAAAGTAAGGCTGAGTATTCCAACAAGGGAGCGATCTGCATGTTTTCGAACGCCTTTTACGGGGCCTCGAAGGGGCCCAACGTCCGCTGGTGGGCCGCGACGGCGCTGTCCACGACGCTGATCGCAGCACTCGCCGCGATGCCGACCGCCACCGCGCTCGCGAGCGCCGGTCCGGTCGGCTCCGGCGCGAGCGGCTCTAGGCAGCGCCTGGCCACGGCGGTCAGGCCGCAGACCACACCGGGCGAACTGCTGTCTGCGGGGAAGCTCGAAGAACTGCTCGCCCGGCTGCCGCTCAGCAGCCTCAGCGCCACCCAACTCGCCCACTACCTCGCGGGCCTGGAAGGCGTGGGCACGCTCGCCGGCCTGCAGGGGCTGCTCGGCCACGACCTGGGCACCGCCAGCGTGGAAGGGGCGCTCGCCGAAGCGATCGCGCAGCTAAAGCTCGGCAACCCCTCCGCCACGCTTGGAGAACTCGCCAACGTCAAGGCGCTGCTCCCCTCGCTGGAAGGTCGGCTCGCTGGCCTGCTCAAACTGCTCGGCTCCCCGCTCAGCGCCGAACAGAAGGCGGCCCTCGAACACGCGCTCGGTTCGCTCGACATCGACCAGCTCACCAGCTCGCTGCTGGGCTCCGCGCAACCCTCCGAACAGCTCGCTGGCGAACTCTCGACCCTCGCGGGGGGGCTCTTCGGAGAGCTGGGCTCCGGCGAACTCTCCAGCCTGCTCGGCTCTTCGCTCACCGGCGGGTTCGCCGCGAAGACTGAGCGGACCGTCGCGGAAGAACTGCACAGCACCCCGACAGCGGTGAGCGAAGCGCTCGGACAGACCACCCCGCCGCTGTCCGAAACCACCACGATGCTCACAGCGCCCCTCACCACCGGCGGACTCGTGGGCGTGGCGCCTGCACTCAAAGGCCTGGCCATGGGCCTGCTGGGCGACGCGGGCGCCGGCGAAGGCGGCAAAGGCACAGGCGAAGGTAAAGGCGGCAAAGGCTCCGGCGAAGGCAACGGGAGTGGCACCGGCGAAGGCGGCAAAGGCTCCGGTGAAGGCGGGAGCGGCACGGGTCAGGGCGGCAACGGCGCGGGCGGCGGCGGCAGTCCAGGCGGCTCGGGCGAAGGCGGTCACGGTGGCCAGGGAGGCTCCTCGGGTGGGACGACGATCCTCGTGACCCTCTCCTCCGTGCCCTCCTCCACCCAGGCTGCGAGCGCCGCCACGAAGCACACGTCCGGCAAGGTCCGCATCCTCAGCCACAGGGTCAGTGGCCACGTGGCCACGCTCGTGCTCCAGGTCCCCTCCGCTGGCCGGGTCCTCCTCGCCGGCGTTGGTGTGCGCTCCGCCGGCGCGCACGCCGCGAAGGCGGGGCGCCTCACGCTGAGAGTGAGCCTCTCACGGGCCGTCGTCGCCTCGTTGCGCAGGAGCCGCCGCCACCGGCTGGCCGTGAAGCTCACGGCCTCCTTCAAGCCCGCTGCCGGCTCGGGCTCCTTTGCGACGGTCACCGTTACCTTCGCGTAGTCGCGCTGGCGGCGCGCAGATCCCGCACAGAGGGCCGGTCCCCCGGATTCGCGGGGGACCGGCCCACGCGGGGGCGCCCACCCATGTGCCAGACTGTCTCGCTGCGCGCCGTTAGCTCATCGGGCAGAGCGCCGGACTTTTAATCCGGTGGGGCGGGTTCGAGTCCCGCACGGCGCATTCCGGTCTACGGCGGAAACACTCTCACGATTCTCAATGCCTGTACGGCGTGTATGACGGGTCCATCGGCCGCACATCTCTCTTCGATGCTCCTCCGGTTCCGATCGAAACGTGCAGCCTGCTCGGCGGCAAGCAGGCTGCCACTGGTGAGCAGGAACGCGTGTACGCCGAAGCATCGGATTGCCTCGATCTCGGCCGGCCGGTAGCGGAGCCGCCTGTCCTTGCTGAGGACGGGCAGTCTGAGACGGCCGCACAGCTCGAGCCACTCGACATCCGGCACCTGCTCGTCGCGCTCACCGTAGATCTCGTGATGGGTGCGCAGCGCCCAGCCAGCTCTGCGCAAAGCTTCCGGGACGCGATGGCGACCTAGTGTCCCGCGTCGTAAGTTCCTTGGTTAAGTGTGGTATGCTGTGGTATGTCAAGAACTGGACGGCCCAAGCAGGTGTTGGAGTTGGCTGACGCTGAGCGGGATCAGTTGGTTCGGTGGGAGCGGCGACGGAAGTCTTCGCAGGCGTTGGCGTTGCGCTCCCGGATCGTTTTGCGGTGCGCGGAGGGGTACTCGAACAAGGATGTGGCGGCGGCGTGTGGGGTGTCCACGCCGACGGTCGGGAAGTGGCGTAGGCGGTTTTGTGAGCTGCGGTTGGATGGGCTCTCGGATGATCCCCGGCCGGGGCGTCCGGCCACGATTACCGCTGAGCAGGTCGAGGATGTAGTCGTTGCGACCTTGGAGTCCACGCCAGAGAATGCGACGCACTGGTCACGCACGAAGATGGCTGAGCGCTCAGGCCTGTCGGCGTCAACGATCGGGCGGATCTGGCGGGCGTTTGATCTCAAGCCCCACCGTGCCGATACCTTCAAGCTCTCCAACGACCCGCTGTTTGTGGAGAAGGTCTATGACATCTGTGGCTTGTACCTGAATCCGCCTGAAGCCGCGGTGGTGCTCTCGGTGGATGAGAAGAGCCAGGTACAAGCGCTCGCGCGCTCCCAGCCGGCGTTTCCGATGATGCCCGGCATGCCGGAGAAGCGCACTCACGACTATCTGCGCCACGGCACGACCAGCCTGTTCGCGGCGTTTAACACGGCTGACGGGACCGTGATCAGCTCAACGCACCGCCGCCACCGCACGATCGAGTTCAAGAAGTTCCTGGTCAAGATCGACAGCCAGATCCCCGAGCACCTTGATGTGCACCTCGTCTGCGACAACTACGGCACGCACAAGAGCCCCGCGATCCAACGCTGGCTCGATACTCACCCACGGTTTCACATGCACTACACCCCGACGTACTCCAGCTGGATCAACCAAGTCGAGCGATGGTTCGCTTATCTCACCGACGATCTCCTACGGCGCTCCGACCACCGCTCAGTCCACGCGCTGGAGAAAGACATCCGCGAATGGGTAGCCGCATGGAACGAAAACCCCAAACCATTCATCTGGACCAAGACCGCCGAGCAGATCCTAGAGTCCATCTCACGACTTCTAAAACGAATTAACGGCGCGGGATACTAGGCTTCGATCGACGAAGAACTCAAGCGGCCGCTGGGAGCGCGACACGTAGGATGTCCTCGACGTCCTTGGGAGGAACGCCGAAGTCTTCCGCGACCTCACTCAGCGGTTCGCCCGCGCGCCATCGGTCGAGCACATCCTCGACCCTGACCCCGCCATGGATGAAGATGGGCTGGCCAAACGACCGCTCGGGGTCAACGACAACGACGGGCTGGTCGGTAGTCGGAGAGACCAGCCGCGCCGCCCAGCCATCGCCCCCGTACTCGATCCGCTTCAGGTACTCCTCGATGACAGGCGCGAATACCCGCTGGCGGGAGATAACCTCCGTCAGGCCACCAAGCTCGCGGTCGCGCTCGCTCTCGGCATAGTCGAACAGGATGACTGCACCGTCGGTGTACAGGCGCTTGGAGGCGAGTGCATGATCCAGACCGATCTCCCGCTGGATGACGCCGACCGCTCGGCGGATGTGTTGCAGGCTGATACCCGCCCGGCGGAATGCGGCAATGATCATCGCCTCTGCGAGCCCCACGAACGGCACCGTCGGGTAGCCCTGCTCGGCGCTCTTGCAGGCCACGATCGGCTCGCCAATCACCGCGGGGCGCCCCGGCGGACGGCGGACGTAACCTTTCGCCCACGTGGCGAACGTGGAGGTTGGCACACCGAGGAAGCGCGCTGCCTCGGCAGTCGTATACAGGGGTATGTCGAAGTGCCTGTTGGTCGTGGTGCTCACCCGTGCCTTACCGTGCCAACGATCGTAGACGTTGGCACGGTCGCGCCACTCGCATGTCGTCTGGCCGTCCGGCGCAGCGCGGCAGACAAGGCGGCGCGGGCAAACAGCCCTGAGACGGCCGCCGAGGAGTTCCGCGTAGCCCGCCCCGGCGAGCTACAGCCTGCGGGTAGCTAGATTCTCGCGTCGGGCGAGTTCGGGTCCGCCCGCTGCTGCTCAGCGCGCGCCGCCGCCCCCGGCACCCATCCGTCCACCCGCTCCCCAGTGCATACGGCGGCGGTCGCCGTGCACGGACCGCGAAGCCGTCGCGGACTACAGCCTAGTTCCCGGCCTGCTCATGTTCGGCTCCCCCGAGCACCTCCGTCCGCCCTACCGCTCGGGGGAGCTCGACAGGAGTCCCGGCGCGCGAACGGGCTCCTCGACGGGCACGCTCTTCCGCTGGCTCCAGACGACCCGCAAATCACTCGAAGCCGACCCCCAGACAGATCTCAACGAGCTGCGGGACGGGCTCTCGCTGGAATCGCCCGACGCACCGCACAGCATGTACAGTCTCCTCGCGCGCCACGACTGGATGGGAAATCCGGGTTTGCCCCGACTCCTCGACCGTCGTCCCTGCGAAGGGCTCGCCGAAGTCTCGCTGATCGCCGCTCGCGACCACCGCACTACCGTCATGGCCACCCCGCTCTACGTGCGCGTCCGACAGCTCCCCAAGCCTAATGGCGCGATCAAAGGCCGCGGGAGGTCGTTGCGCAGCCTGCTCCCGTTCCAGTTCGAGCGTTAGGCGCTGTGCACTGCACTCAAGCTCGACCTGCCTTTGCGCAGATCGCCTTTAGAGCCCCGTCGCCGGGCCTGCCTTCCTATCGGTTCCATGAGATCCTCCAGAAGCATGTCGGGGTTCGACGTTGTCCCCGACGCCGCATGGTGTTGATCTGCAGGGCTTTGGGGGGTTTGGCTCACGAGTCATGGTGGTTTAGGGGGCTCGTGTCCCCAACTTGTTCCCTGTGCGCCATAAATCGGCCGACCCTATCCCGGACGGGAGCGACCGTACGTCTATGCGGCTCGGTTGGCGACCGCGCGACCAGACGGGAGACGTGGCGGCCGTTGCGGCTCCTGGGCGTCAGCATTCGCTCGCTCGGCGCAGGAGCACTTCAGATGAACACCGCCGGCTCCGCCGGGGGCGGGTAGCCCGCGAAGGGCGCCGATGCGTCATGCTTGTGGGTGGGATGGGTAAGTTGCTGGCGCTGCAGGGGGTGGGCAAGAGCTACCGACGTGGGGGGCGACGGCTGCGCGCGCTGGCGGACGTGTCTCTGGAAGTCGCCTCCGGAGAGGTCGGGGCAGTCGTCGGCTCGCGCGATGAGGGCAAGGGCACCCTGCTGAAGATCGCGGCGGGCATCGAGCAGCCGGACGCGGGCGAGGTGTGGCTGGGCGATCTGAACCTGGCCGCGCTCTCTGACGGGGAGCGCTCGCGGCTGTTGGGGTCCGAGATCGCGTGGACCAACCGCGAGGGCACGGGCGTGAAGCTCGGGGTGCTCGACTACCTCGCGCTGCCCCTGGCGATGGGTCGCGGCCGCGGGCGGCGCGAGGCGCAGAGCCTCGCGAGGATGGCGCTCGAGCGGGTCGGGGCATCCGGCTGTGCGCAGCGGCGTTGGTCGGAGCTCTCCGACTGGGAGCGGGTGCTGGTGGGGTTTGCACGGGGAATCGTCTGCCAGCCTCGACTGATGGTCCTTGACAGCGCGATCGACGGTCTCGGGATGCGCCGCACGCGCGAGGCCGGCGAGCTGCTGCTCGCGCTGACGGCAGAGCTGGGGTGCGGGGTGCTGCTGAGCTGCACCGACCTCGAGGCAGCGCTGTTCGCCGACCGCGTGTGGTCGCTGGAGGACGGACAGTTGAGCGTGCTCTCCGAGCAGCCCCTCGCCCAAGCGGAAATCATCGATTTTCCGAAGCCAGCCAGGGCGGACGGTGAGGCCCGACGTTGATGGGCTCCACCGCCCGTAGGCCCAGTCGTTCACGTGCGCTCCGCCGTTCCGCAGGCCCAGTCGGCCGTCACGATTACCCATTTGCCAACCCCCTCCGCACTGCGCACGGAGCCCTCAGCTGATACGCTGACAACTGTCTCTCGGTCCGGAGGATCGGGACTGTTCAGGAAGAAGTACGCCGACCTCGAAATCGAATAAGCTCTCACGACGATGGCACCACCCCGTAGAGGCGACCTCACCGCCAGCATGGCGATCCTCGGCTTGGTGGTCCAGAAGACCGACACCATCAACGGGCTAGGGACGCGGCTGGTCGAACGGTTCCCCCACGCACAGTGGTCGCGATCGGTCGCGCACAACAGCCTTCCCAGCCTTGAAAAGCAAGGACTGGTCCGCATGGTCGCGCAGGGCGCCGAGCGCGCGCTCGACCGCTACGAAGCGACGCCCGATGGCGTCGAGGAGTTTCGCGATTGGCTACGCACCTCCTCCGCGGCGCCGCTTGCGTTGCGCGACGCAGTGCACGCCAAGCTCGAGCTCGCCGGAGAAGAGGACGTGCCCGATCTGATCCTCGCGATCCGCGAGGAGGAGCGCGCATGCGCGCTGGAGTTCGCGGCCGCGAGCTCGCGCCTGAACCTTGAGTGGCAGCTGAAACGCCTCGGCCCACCGAGCGGCACGGACCTGCGGGGCAGGGTACAGAGCGCCCTGATGACCGACGAAGCGATGCTGTGGGGCATGCGGGCGCGGCGCCTGCGGCGCCTGCGGCGCGAGCTCGAAGACCCCGAAGAGGACGAGCCCCCGGGCGACGGCGATGAGTGAGTTGCTGGCGCTGCGCGGGGTCTGTAAGGGGTACGCGCGCGGTAAGCGCACGATGCGGGTACTGGCGGACGCCTCGCTGGCGCTCGCCCCGGGGGAGATCGCAGCGGTCGTCGGGGCGCGCGAGGAGGGTAAGACGACGCTGTTGAAGATCGCCGCCGGCATCGAGACACCGGACGCCGGGGAGGTGTGGCTTGGGGATCTGGATCTCGCTCGGCTATCCGACGAGGAGCGCTCGCGACTGCTGGGGCGCGAGATCGCGTGGACCAACCGCGAGGGCACGGGGGTCAAGTTCAGGGTGCTCGACTACGTCGGGCTGCCACTGGCGATCGGCCGCGGCCGCCGTCAGCGGGAGGCGCAGGATCTGGCGATGGAGGCGCTCGAGCGGGTCGGGGCGGCGAACTGCGCGGGGCAGCACTGGGCAGAGCTCTCCAACTGGGAGCGGCTGCTGGTCGGGTTCGCGCGGGGAATCGCCGGCTCGCCGAGGCTGTTGGTGGTGGACGACCTGATGGACGGCTTCGGGATGCGTCGTACGCGCGAGGCGGGCGAGCTGCTGCTGGCGCTGGGGGCAGAGCTGGGGTGCGGAATGCTGATCAGCTGCAACGACCTCGAGGCAGCGCTGATCGCCGACCGCGTGTGGTCGCTGGAGGGCGGGCGGTTGAGCGTGCTCTCCGAGCGGGAGAGCGAACAGGCAGACGTGATCGACTTCCCCAGCGGTATTCGTCAGAGCCACAGCTCCCGTGGGGTCGGTAGCTAGCTAGTGTCCACGCCGGTGCTCGAGCTCCGGGATCTCGTCAAGCACTACCGCGTGGGGGAAGGCGAGCCGATTCGCGCCGTCAACGGCGTCTCGATGAGGGTCACTGCGGGGGAGTTCGTGGCGCTCTACGGCCCCTCCGGCTCGGGCAAGACGACGCTGCTGGAGTTGATCGCCGGGCTCTCCCAGCCCGACAGCGGCACCGTGCTGGTGGACGGCCGCGACGTCTGCACGATGTCGCCCCGGGAGAGCGACGAGTACCGGCTACGTCACCTAGGCATCATCGGGCAGCCCCACAACCTGATCCCGGGGGCGCGAGCGATCGAGAACGCCTCGTTGAAGCTGTGGCTCTCCAACAAGCGCGGGGCGCGGGAGGAGATCGAACCGCTGCTCGAACGCCTGGGCCTCGGCGAGCGGATGCAGCACCGCACCGAGCAGCTCTCGATGGGCGAGCGTCAGCGCGTGCTGATCGCGATGGCGCTCGCGACCGACCCGAAGCTCGTGCTCGCGGACGAGCCCACGGGGACGCTCGACACACAGCGCACCCGCGAGGTGCTGACGCTACTGAGCGAGCTCTGCCGCGAGCGTGGCGCCGCGATCGTGCTCGCCACGCACGACCCGCTGGGCGCCGGCTACGCCGACCAGGTGCACGAACTGCGCGACGGGCGCCTCGGCGAGTACAGGCCCGACCATGGGGGGACCCCCAGTCCGACCGTCTCGCCGCGAGAGCTGGTGTGAGATGGCGCGGATGAGCTTCTCAGACATCCTCTGGCTCTACCGAGCGCGCCTGCGGGCGAGGGCGGTGCTCGTGCAGGAGTGCTTCGCGATCCTCGGGATCGCGATCGGGGTGGCCCTGCTGTTCGCCTCCCAGGTCGCGAGCACCAGCCTCACCCACTCGGTCTCCCAGCTCAACAGCCAGCTGGTCGGCAATACGCAGTTCCAGCTCGACGCGCGCGGCCCCGGCGGCTTCGACGAACGCCTGCTCGGAGCAGTGCGGCTTGTGCCGGGGGTGCTGAGCGCCCAACCCGTGCTCGAGCAGCAGGCGAGCGTGATCGGCCCCACGGGCACCCAGCGATCGGTCGATCTGATCGGCACCGACCCGCGCTTTGCGCACTTCGCCGGAGCGCTGCTGCGACGCTTCTCCGCCAAGCAGCTCGCCGCGCAGCAGGCGATCGCCCTCCCTGCCCCGCTCGCGCAGGAAATCGGGGCCGGCCCGCTGGAAACGATCAAGATCCAGATCGGCGCGAGCGTGGTACAGACGCTGCTGGGCGCCACGCTCGGGGAAGGGGACATCGGCGGACTGGTTCACAGCCCCGTCGCGCTCGCGCCCGTCGGCTACGCACAGCGCCTGACTGGAACGACCGGCAGGATCACCAGGATCTTCGTCCAGTCCAAGCCTGGGCGGGAGCGCGAAGTGCGCGCAGGGCTGCAGCAACTCGCCCCCACCGCCCCGGTCAACGTCGAGCCGAGCGACTACGACTCGACATTGTTCGCAGTGGCGGTGGCCCCCGAGAGCCAGAGCGAGACGCTGTTCTCCGCGATCAGCGCGCTGGTGGGCTTCATGTTCGCGCTCAACGCAATGCTGGTCACGGTCCCCTCGCGGCGCAAGCTGATCGCCGATATACGCCCGCAGGGCGCGACCAGGTTCATGACTGTCCAGATTCTGCTGTTCGACGCAGCGGTGCTCGGTGTGTTGGCCTGCCTCCTGGGACTCGCGCTCGGCGAACTGCTGTCGGTAGCGGTCTTCCGCGCGATCCCCGGTTACCTCTCGTTTGCGTTTCCCGTGGGCAACGAGCGGATTGTGACGTGGAGCAGCGTGGCGCTTGCCGTCGGCGCCGGGCTCGCGGCGGCGGTCGCTGGGGTGCTCTGGCCCCTGCGTGACATCCTCGCACGGCCACTGGAGGGAGATCGGTCTTCGACGCATCGGCGCCGCAGATGGGTCCAGGCACGGGTGGCCGTCGGGCTCCTGTGCCTCACCGTCACGACCCTGGTCCTACTCGTTCGTCCACGCAGCGGGTTCGTGGGAATCGCCACGCTCCTCGTCGCGCTGGCCTGCCTGCTGCCGCCGCTCTTCGACGGGCTCGTGGCGCTCTTCGAGCGCACCCAGCGCGTCCTCAACGGCGCGGCGACCGTGCTCGCGGTGACCGAGCTTCAGACTCGGGAGACGCGTGTGCGCTCCCTGGCGATTGCCGCGACGGCGGCGGTCGCCGTGTTCGGCACAGTCGAGTTCCAGGGCACGCAGTCGAACCTCGAGCGCGGCCTTGACGCCTCCGCGCGCCAGCTCGATGCAAGCGCTGATGTGTGGGTGACACCCAAGGGTGAATCCAACGCGTTCGCAACGACGCCTTTCCGGGACCTCGACTCCAAGTCACTCGCTCGTCTGCCAGGCGTCGGCGCGCTCGGCCTCTACCGTGGCAGCTTCCTGGACTGGGGGGATCGGCGCCTGTGGGTCCTGGCGCCGCCGAGCAACGCGCTCCAACCGGTCCCGCCCAGTCAGGTGGTGCGCGGCAGCCCCGCTCTTGCCAGCCGCAGAATTCGCCAAGGCGGCTGGGCGGTGCTCTCAGGCGCGCTGGCTTCAGAGCACCACCTCACGGTCGGTCAAATGTTCACCCTCCCCTCGCCACAACCGATCCGCCTGAGGATTGCCGCGTTGATCACGAATCTCGGCTGGCCACCGGGCGCGGTCGTCCTCAGTTCCAGCGACTACGCACGTGCCTGGGACAGCAGTGATCCGAGCGCATATACGATCGAGACGCAGCCCGGTGTCTCTTCCGCATCCATGCGGAGCCTCATTCAGCGCAGCCTGGGCCCAGAAACGGGTCTTACGGTGGAAACCTCGGCTGAACGCGAGCGACGCCACTACAATCTGGCGAGCCAGGGTCTCTCACGGCTGACACAGATCAGGCTGCTCGTACTGATCGCCGCCGTGCTGGCCGTCGCCGGAGCGATGGGATCGATGATCTGGCAGCGCCGGGATCTCGTCGCGTTCATCAAGTGTCAGGGCTACCAGAAAGGCGTGCTGTGGCGATGGCTGCTGTGTGAAAGCGCGGTGCTGCTCGTAACAGGATGCTTGATCGGTGCCGCCTTCGGCCTCGTCGCCCAGCTGCTGGGAAGTCACTTCCTGGCGAGCGTGACTGGATTTCCGGTCGCCTACAACGTCGAAGCGTTTGCGGCACTGTCAAGTTTTGCGCTGCTCAGCGTCGTCGCCGTCGCCGTGGTGGCCCTACCAGGATATCTCGTAGTGCGTGTGCCTCCGAGGACAGCCAGCCCGGCATTCTAATCGGCGCTCGGCCAGCGCCCGCCGGGGCGCAGACGACCCGGCGCCACTCTCTGCAAAGCAGTTACGCGCCCTTGCCGCAGCCGCCACGCGCGAGCTCGCGTGGGGACTGATAGCGGTCGCACACGAGGCGCGCATCTGGAAGACGTGGGCAGTCGAGATTCCAGACCCGCTGCTTCGCGGCGATGCCCTCAGCTCCCTCACCCGCAAGCGTGGGCACACAGACGGAGCGGCGCTGCTCTGGACCATACCTCGCACCCGCGATCCGAACCTCCTCCGTCTCCTTGTCGCCTACGAGATCATCTGGGACTTCCTCGATTGTGTCAACGAGCGCGGTGCAGCGATCGGGCAGACCAACGGCCGCCAACTTCACCTTGCGCTCGTCAACGCGCTTGATCCCACCCGGCCGATCTCCGACTACTACAGACACCACCCGTGCAAGGACGACGGCGGCTATCTGCGAACGCTTGTCGAGGTCTGCCGCGAGTGTTGTCGCAAACTGCCCTCGTACTGGGCGATTCGCCCCCTGCTGGTGCGGGAGGCAGTCCGCGCCCAAGTGCTCGCGATCAACCACGAGCTCGACCCGGGGAGGCGTGACGCGGATCTGCGGAAGTGGGCAGCAGAAGACGGCTTTTCCAGCACCTCGGATGCCACCTGGTTTGAGCTGACCGGTGCGGCCAGCGCATCGCTCACCGTTCATGCGTTGCTCGCACTCGGCGCAGAACCGGCGTGCGGCGAGGCCTGTCTGGCCCAGGTCTGTGCTGCCTACTTTCCGTGGATCTCAACCGCCACCACGATGCTCGACAGCTATGTAGATCAGGCAGAAGACCTCGCGAACGGCGACCACAGCTACGTCTCTCACTACTCCACACCTGCGCTCGCGGCAACCCGCATACGCGAACTGGTTGAACGTTGCCTGCTGGAGACCCGCTCTCTAGAAAACGGCGAGCGACACACCGTGATCGCCGCATGCATGGTCGCAATGTACCTGTCAAAGGACAGCGCACATACCGAGCCGATGAGTGAAACGACCGGGAGCCTGGTAAGCGCCGGCGGCTCGCTGACACGTCTGTTGCTGCCAGTCCTGCGACTGTGGCGAATTGCCTACGCACAACGCCGTAACTAACCGACAAGGAGACACATGTCACTCACGATCCCAACCTCACTTCTGGCCCGTCTCAGGGGCGAGCTTCCACCCACCGCGCCCATCCCAGCCGCACTTCAAACAATTGCGTGTCGGTGCAGTCCCTACGCGTACCTCGAGTGGTGTCGGGCACGCTACGGCAACCGGTTCACCGTCTACCCGGTGGACATGCCACCGCTGGTGTTCCTTTCAGACCCAGACGACATCCGGGATGTGGTCGCCGCCCCACCGACCGTGTTGCATCCGGGAGCGGGGGCGACGGTGAGCGCCCCGCTGATCGGCGAGAGCTCCTTTATGTTGCGCGAGGAAGACGAGCACAAGTGCGGACGGAGCGCCGTCTCGCCGGCCTTCCATCGCAAGGTGGTGAAAGACCATGCGGGGATGGCCGCGGAGGCGATTGAGCGCGAGGTTGCGTCGTGGCCGCTCGACACCGCCTTTGCGCTTCACCCCCGCCTGCGCGCGCTGACGTTGAGGGTCATCCTGAGAACCGTCTTCACCGATGAGGGCCCCCTGCTGGACCTCATGCACGAGCGGCTGCTGGAACTGTTGTCGGTGACGGCGAGCTTCGTCCTGCAGGAGCCCCGGCTGCGTCACCTGCCGGGCTGGCGCGCCACCTGGAGGCGATTCGTAGAGCACCGCGCCGAGGTTGACCGGCTGATCTCTGCGCTCATCGCCGGGCGGCGTAGAGGAGCGGAGCGGGGCGGGGCGCCCCTCGCCGAGCAGCGGTGGGGAACGGAGCAGGGCGCCGCGCTCCCCACCGAGCAGCGTTGGGGAGCGGGCCGGAGCGAGGACCTGCTGGACACGCTGCTTGCAGCTCACGATCTCGACGGTTTGCCGATGGGCGACCAGCAGGTGCGCGACAACCTGATGTCGATGATCATCGCGGGACACGAGACTGCCGCGGCGGAGCTCGCGTGGGCGTTTCAACTTCTGGCTCACAACCCCCCCGTGCAGAGCCGTCTGCTCGAAGAGCTCGACGGCGGGAAGGAGGAGGAGTACTTGACAGCGACCCTCAACGAGACGCTCCGGCACAGGCCGGCGTTCCTGTTCCTGATTCCGCGCGCCATCGCAGAGCCGGTGGAGATCGGCGGCTGGAGCTATCACCCTCCGGCCCGCCTGCTGGGGTGCACCTACCTTATGCACCACGACCCTGAGCTGTACCCCGACCCACAAGCGTTCAGTCCCGAGCGCTTTCTGGGCGAGGCGCGCCAGCCGCGTACGTGGCTGCCGTGGGGGGCGGGACCCAAGAGCTGCGTGGGTCGTCACTTCGCGCTCCTGGAGATGCGGGGAGTGCTGCGCGAGGTGCTCTCCGAGCGACTGGTGCTGCCCGCGAGCGACCGTATCGAGCGGGAGCGGTGGCGCAGCGCGATTCTGGTGCCCCACGCGGGATCGCAGGTCATCCTCCAGAGCCGCGTCGCCAGTAGGAAACGTGTTCCAACCGGAACACATTTGTTCCGATCGGAACGGATTGCTGGCTATCCAGCCGAGCGGCCGTCATGATCGCCCGAAACGGAGAGAGCGAACGATCCGTAGAGATATGCCAAGCGCCCAAGGCGCAGATCGACCAAGACCTCGACCAAGACCAAGAGAGATATGCCCAAGCACAGAGATACGCCCAAGCGAACCCCACAGGCACAGACATGCCCAGGCTAGGAACGCAACCGCACGTGGCCGCCGACAAGTGGGCGCCCGCAATCCCGGTCCTGAACGAACCGCGCTACTCGCAGTCGCTGGAGCGCGGTCTCGCGATCCTTGGCTGCTTCACGCCCACGCGGCCGGTGCTCGGGATCGCAGACCTCGCGGACGAGCTCGGCATGAGCCGCTCGACGACCCACCGGTACGTGATCACGCTCGCACGACTGGGCTACCTCGAGCAGGGCGCCAGACGCAAGTACAACCTCGCGCTGCGGGTCACCGACCTGGGCATCTCCGCGATGGGCGCCACGGACCTCCACGAGCACGCCCACTTCTACCTGGAGGAGCTGTGCGCGCGGACGGGCTTCACCGTCTCCGCGACGGTGCTCGACGGCCCCGAGGTCCTAATCATCGACCGGCTGCGCGGCGCCCGCCGCGGACAGCGTCTGATCGACCTCAACCTCGCCACCGGCTCGCGGCTGCCGGTGTACTGCACGGCCGCGGGCAAGCTGCTGCTCGCCAACCTGCCGGACCAGCAGCAGCGCGAGTGGCTGGCCGACCTGCAGCTCACCAAGCGCGGACCCAACACGATCAAGAGCAAGACCGCCCTGCGCCAGGAGCTGGCGAAGTTCCGTGAGGAGAACCTCGCCGTCGCCGAGGAGGAGCTCGCTCCCCACCTGTACGCGATCGCCGCCCCGATTCGCTCCAGCACGGGCGAGGCGATCGCCGCGACGACGATGACCGCACACAGCTCGATGATCTCGATGGAGGAACTGATCGACGCGCTCGGCCCACACCTAATCTCCACCGCCGACCGCATCTCTGCGCGCCTGGGATACCGCCGCGACGACGAGCGGGTGGGGGGCTAGCGGCCCCCCACCCCGCCTGCGCGCTGCGAGAACCTCAACCGAGTAACTCCACAGAGTCGGCTATCCTCAGTAGTGGTGCCGCGGCGAGGTCCGCGGTGAAAGTCGTGCAGGTCGCCGGTCGCTGCCCCAGAGCCTCCGACCCCCAGCACGGGCGGAAGGCAAACATGAAGACGATGTGGGAGCGACAGGAAGAGCGAAGGGCCGAGAAACTCGCGGAGATCCGCGAGCAGGTGGCACAGGGCACGCTGCGTATCCGCCAGATGACCGAGAAGGAACGCGCCGAGAACCCGCCCCGCCCGCGACGCCCCGGGTCGAAGGGCGCGCCGCGCCGCCCGCGCAAGGCGCCGGCAGACTAAGAACCGGTTTCAAAATAGGCGGTGCGTCCGGGGCGTTCCCGGACCAAGCTGGGCGACGCGGGCCGGTGAAGCCCGTGCTGGTAGCACGGGCAAGACGGACCGTGGCGATCCAGCGCAGCGTACAGGGGCGCATCCGGGCGTGCCGATCTTTTTGAAACCGGTTCTCAATCAGGCGGAGACCGGCAGCTCGAAGCGAACCCCGGTGAGCTCCTCCGAGACCGCCCACAGCCGCGCGGCGACCGACTCGTCGCGCGCGGCGCGGTTGGGCGAGACCGGCCGCGGCGAGCCGCGAAACTCACCCGGCCCGTCGGGCCCGACGTAGAGACCGCCCTCGAGACCGAGCTCGGTGGCCGCGTACAGCGTGGGCAGCGCGCCACGGTCGGCGCTCTGCGCCAGCAGCGCGTTGGTCACGACCATCACGAGGCGGTCGAGCGTGGGCACCGCGGCCGACTGCAGGTGAGTGGCCGCGTAGCCAGGGTGCGCCGCGAGGCTCTTGACGGTCAACCCGGTAGCACGCAGACGCCGGTCGAGCTCCAGGGCGAACAGGAGGTCGGCGAGCTTCGACTGCCCGTAGGCGCGCCAGCGGGAGTAGCGGCGCTCGGACTGCAGGTCCTCGAAGTCGATGCGTCCCGTCCGGTGGGCGATGGAGGAGAGCGTCACGACCCGCGCGTCGGCGCGCCCCTCCAGCGTGCCGAGCAGGCGGCCGGTCAACGCGAAGTGGCCGAGCAGGTTGGTGCCGAACTGCAACTCGAAGCCGTCGGCGGTGACCCGCCGCGGCGGCGCCATCACACCGGCGTTGTTGAGCAGCAGCTCGCAGCCGTCGTGGGTCGAGCGAAACTGCTCGGCGAACGCCTCGACGGACGCGAGGCTGCCGAGGTCGAGCGAGGCCAGCTCAAGCTGCGCCCCGGGCACGGCCCGCGAGATCTCCTGCACCGCGGCCGCGCCCCGCTCGGCGGAGCGGCAGGCAAGAACCACGGCAGCCCCCGCCCGCGCGAGCTCGCGTGCGCACACCAGCCCCAGGCCGCTGTTGGCCCCCGTGACGATGGCGGTGCGGCCCGTCTGGTCGGGAATCTGCTCGGTCGTCCACTTCGCGCTCATCAAGGCTCCTCTCCGAAGCTGCCAGTGAGCGTAGCCTAGCCGTCGCCCTCCCCAGGCCCCAGCGGCCCGGCGCCGAGTCGCTCGATCACCTCGTCGCGGTCGGTGCCGTGGGCGAGCAGCACTCGGTCGAAGGAGTCGCCGTAGACGTCCATCACAGCCAGCAGCACGTCGGTCGTCGCGACGGCGGGGGCACCTCGCCGAGCGGCCAGCAGGACGGCGCGGGCGGTGACCTGCGCAACCGCGTCACGGTCCTCGACGCCGGCGGGCGCCCACTCGCGGTCGGGGCTCTCGCCGAGCGGCCCCTCGCTGACACCGAGGCCCTGCAGCGCGGCTCCAACGGCGCCGTGCTGGCGCAGGATCCGCAGCCAGCGCTCTGCCTCGGCAGTGGGAGTGCGAGCGAACGGCATCGCGGTGGAGGCCATGCCCAGCACGATCGCCGCGTCGGGCGCGAGTGCCGACCCGGGGCTCACCGCGATCCTCCGAGACCCGCTTGCCGCAGCGCACGGGGAGCGTCGAGCGGCGTGACGTTGTCGCGGCGCAGCGCGACGACGGGCGGCCCGTCGCCAAAGCGCAACTCGAGCAGGGTCGTGCCGGAGCGTCCCGCGGCGGCGCGCGCCGAGCACACGAGCTCGGGGATCTCGCCAGGGGCGACCCCGCAGGCGAGCAGAAACCGCTCGGCGCGCCCGCTGGCGGCGCCCTCGCGGTCGAGTTCGAGCTCCTCGACCAGCACCGCCGGCGCGCCGGCGCCTCCCTCGACGCACAGCAGGCACGCGGCCATGTCGTCGGGGCGCGCGTCGGTCGCGGCGGCCACCCGGTCCAGGAGCGCCGCGGCCGTCGTCCGGGGACCGAGGGCCGCGAGCGTGCGCGCAAGACGGAGCTCACCGAACAGCTCGGTGCCCACCCGGGCGTCGGTGAGACCGTCGGTGTGGAAGCAGACCTGCCCGCTGCCCGGCAGGGACACCACGGTCTGACGAGTGCCGGTCCGCATACCAACTCCGATCGGCGGTGAGGCGCAGAGGGTGACCGGCGCAAGCGACCGTGCGCCGAGCACGACCGGCGGCGGGTGACCGGCGCTGGCGTAGACCAGCGTGCGCTCGCGCGGCTGGTAGGTGGCCGCCACGACGGTGGCGAACGAGTCCCCGAGCTGGCGCTCGAGCACCGCTCCCGCCGTCTGCACCGCGCTGCGCGGGGAGAGGCCGGCCTCGAGGTAGGCCCGCAGCGTGAAGCGCACGAGCGCCGTGTGGGGCAGCGCCTGGCGCCCGTGCCCGGAGACGTCCCCGACGATCACCGCCAGCCGGCCGTCCGCGAGCGCGAACACGTCGTAGAAGTCGCCCCCCGCCCCGGGTCCGTCCGCCGGCCGGTAGGCCGCGGAGGTTCCCACGGGGCCGAGCCGGGCCGGCGGAACGGGCAGCAGGGCGGCCTGCAGCAGGCCCACGTCCTCGAGCAGCTGCGCACGCTGGCGCTCCAGCCGCCGGGCGCGCAGCGCGACCAGGCGCGAGCGCAGCCCCAGCGCGACCGCGAGCGCGAGCAGCACGCCGAGGAGGATCCGCAACGGCACGGGGACGACGTCGACGATTCGCGTGATCGTCGTGACCAGCGGCGAGGTGCGGTTGTGCGGCCGGTGGCGCTGCGCCGCTGCGCGCGTGCGCCGAGCGCGTGCCGAGGTGGACGCAAGCGCCCTCCCGGGAGCGGCCGCTCCTGCGGACACCGCGGGCGGCGCGAGGCCCCTGCTGGGGACGCGAGCGCGCGTGTGGCGAGCGCGCAGCGTGCCGTGGCGCCCCGCTGCGCGGCGCGTCAGCGCCTGGGGCAGACGGCGGGTGACCACGGGCGGCGCGCTGACTGCCTGCGGCGGGGACACCGCAACAGGTGGTGCCGCAGCCGTCGTGGCGGCCGAGGGGGCGAGCGCGGGGGTGGTGGTCGGCGGAGCGGAAGCGGAGGCCGCCGCAGGCGCGGCCGCAGCCGCGCCCGAGGTGCTCCCGGGGGCCTGCTGCCCGCGGTCCTGAGCGCCCGACCGTTCGCGGTCAGAGCTCTGCTGTTCCCGGCGCGCGGGGCTCGTCTGCGGTTCCCGATGCGCGGGGCTCGTCTGTGGTTCGTGGCGCGCAGCGGCCGGCCGTACGCCGCCTTCAGAGCGCGACTGTTCGTGACCGTGTTCGTCACCAGAGCCCTGCGGTTCGGGACTCGCAGAGACCGGCTGTTCGCGGTTCGGCTGTTCGTCGCCCGAGTCAGGCTGTTCGCGGCCACGGGGTTCGTGGCCAGAGCCCTGTTCGTTGTTCCCAGAGCCCTGTTGGCGCTCACCCGAGGGGGAGCGGTTCGGTGCGGCCACCGCGGTGGGGGTGTACGCCAAGGCAAGCGCACAGCCACAGAGGAGAAGGGCGAGAACCACCGCCGGGCGGCGTAGTGGGGACAGAGGAGGAGTGTGCGTGTTGGCCATCAGCAGGCTCACCGGTCAGCTGGCCTGAGCGGCGTGCCCCCTCGTGTAGGCGAGCGCCTCGTCCACCGTCGGGGAGATCTCGAACGCCCCGTCCATCCCGGAGAACTCGAAGATCTTCAACACCGCGGGCCGCGCACAGACGACCGCCAGCCGCGCGTCGGGGTCGAGCCTGCGTTTGACACCGACGAGTACGCCCAGCGCGGTCGAGTCGAGGAAGCTCACACGCGAGAGGTCGACAACGAGCCGCGTGCAGCCGGTCTCGAGTGCGTCGAGCAGCACCCACTTCAAGCGCGGAGCAGTGGCGAGGTCGAGCTCTCCCTCAACTGAGACCACGCTCGTGAGGCGGTCGAGCTCACGCTGAGCGATCGCAAACGCTGACGAGCTCGGCTGCGGACGGTCGGGAGTGTCGAGTCGGCTGAGCATCGGGTCCTCGCTTCACGAGTCGGCAGTGGGGTTCGGGAACGCACCTTGCAACGCAAGCGTGTGCCTGCGTTCGCGCGTGCGTGAACGACGTCGGCAACGGCCGGCCCACCCGTGAGACACAGGACGGAGCGTCGAACATGCGTCCAGACGAGCGTGCTTAAGAACGTCATCCAACAGCGCCGGTACAGTGGGCTCGATGGACGGTCGCGAGGTGATCCGCACGGTGGAGCTGACCAAGGTGTACGCGGGCACCGACTTCGCCGCCGTGGACAGGCTCGACCTGAGCGTGCACGGGGGGGAGATCTTCGGCCTGCTCGGCCCCAACGGCGCCGGCAAGACGACGACCGCGGGGATGCTTACCACGCGGGTGGTCCCCACCTCGGGCTCGGCGTACGTGGGCACGATCGACGTCGTCGCCCACCCGGCGCTAGCCAAGCAGCTGCTCGGGACGGTCTCGCAGACGAACACGCTGGACCGCCAGCTGACGGTGTGGGAGAACCTCTACTACCACGGCCGCCTGTTCGGCATCTCCGCGGCGCGCTCGCGCGCCACTGCCGACGAGCTGCTCGAGCAGTTCCAGCTGTCCAAGTGGGCCAAGGCCTCGGTGTTCGCGCTCTCCGGGGGGATGGCCCAGCGGCTGATGGTCGCGCGCGCGATCTTCCACCGCCCGGCCGTGCTGTTCCTGGACGAGCCAACCGCGGGCCTCGACCCGCAGGGCCGTCTCGCGCTGTGGGAGACCCTCGGGGAGCTCAACCGCGCGGGGCAGACGATCCTGCTCACCACGCACTACATGGAGGAGGCCGACCACCTCTGCGACCGGGTGGCGATCATGGACCACGGCAGGATCCTGGCGCTCGACACGCCGGCGGCGCTGAAGCAGTCGGTGGGCGCCGACACGATCGTCACCGTGCGGGCCGACGGCGACCAGAGCGCACTCGCGCAGCGGCTGGCAGGCGCGATCGAGGGGGTCACCCGCACGCGCGTGGTCGAGGGCGGCGTCGAGCTCCACGTGCAGGGCGCCGAGCGGCTCGTGCCGCGCGTGGTGAACGCCGCCGAGAACGCGGGCTTCGAACTCGCCGACCTGTCGGTGGCCGAACCGAGCCTCGAGACGGTGTTCATCAACCTCACCGGCAAGGCGCTGCGCGACTGATGGCCGTCACCGCCCATCCGGTCCCGGCCAGCGCTCACGTGGAGCTGGCTCCAACGCGCTCCACGGTGCAGGCGAGCCGCGCGGCGCTGCGCGCGCTGATCCTGCGCGACCTCCTGGTGCTGCGCAAGAACTTCGCCGAATTCCTAGTCCGCACGTTGATCCAGCCGTTCCTGCTGGTGTTTGTGTTCCTCTACGTGTTCCCCTCGATCGGCCAGGGCATCGGCGGGGGCGCAGGGGCGCACGGGTCGGACTTCGCGACGGTGCTGGTGCCCGGCGTGGTGGCGATCTCGATTATGTTCCAGGGGATCCAGGCCGTCGCGCTGCAGCTCTCCGCCGAGTTCGGCTACACGCGCGAGATCGAGGACCGCGTCCAGGCCCCTTGCCCGATCTGGCTGGTGGCCGTGGCGAAGGTGCTGTCGGGCTCCGTCCAGGGGGCGCTCGCAGCGATCGTGGTGTTCCCGATCGCCGCCGTGATCCACGCCCCCGGGGTGCAGACCCACCTGTCGATCACGTGGTGGATCGTCCTCACCCTGATACCGCTGGCGTGCGTGGCGATGAGCTCGCTCGGGCTGCTGCTCGGGACCGTGTTCGAGCCGCGCAACATCGGGCTCATGTTCGGTTTCGTCGTGCTGCCGCTGACGTTCCTCGGCGGCACGTACTACCAGTGGACGAGGCTCGCGCCCGTGCAGGTCGACGGCATCCACTGGCTGCAGATCGTGGTGCTGGTCAACCCGCTGATCTACGTCGCCGAGGGCATGCGCGCGGGGTTGACGAACATCTCGCACATGCCGCTGTACGCGGTCTACCCGGTGCTGGTCGGCTTCTGCGCAATCTTCCTGACGCTCGGCCTGCACAACTTCCGCCGCCGGGTGCTGTCGTAGGGGTCATTTGGGTCGCATCCGCGCAGGCCGTGGGGGCCACCGAGCGCGGGTGCGCGAGGCGTCGTGCCTCGCGGCCGGGGCGGGGGCTCGGATCGCGGAAAATCTTGGGGTCAGGCCGCCGCGGTCAGCTCCTTCGGGGGCGCCCCGGCTGTGGCCACCTCGCCGTCCAGCGAGGAGCCGCCGCGGCCGGACAGCGGCGCCAGCACGGACTTGACGGTCGTGGGCACGACAGTGCCGAACCGCTTGGACAGCCACCGCCGCGGCGGCACCGCGAGGGTGACAATCTTGCGCACCACGCTGCCGAACTGGGAGTGCAGCGGGCCGGTGTTGTAGGGGATGCCGTAGCGCCCGCTGACCTCGCGCACCTCGACGGAGATGTCGGCGTAGCGGTGGGCCGGGAGGTCGGGGAACAGGTGGTGCTCGATCTGGAAGCTGAGGTTGCCCGCGAGGACGTGGAACAGCTTGCCGCCGGTCAGGTTGGCTGAACCGAGCTGCTGTCGGTAGTACCACTCCCCGCGCGTCTCCTGTGCGGTCTCCTCCTCGGTGAACTCGTGCGTCCCCTCAGGGAAGTGGCCGCAGAAGATGATCGTAAACGCCCACAGGTTGCGCACGAGGTTGGCGGTCGTGTTGGCTGCGAGCGTGAACGGCAGCGAGGGGCCGGAGAGCAGCGGGAAGAGCACGTAGTCCTTGAGCGTCTGGCCGCGCACCTTGCGCCACAGTTCTCCCAACATGCCGCGCTTCTCCTCCAGGTTCCACTCGCCCGTGGCGAGCCGCTCGGTTTCGAGGTCGTGCAGCGCGACGCCGTACTGGAAGAAGGTCGCCAGCAGCGCTGCGTACAGCGGGTTGCCGAGGTAGTACGGGCGCCACCGCTCCTGCTCGGACATGCGCAGGATGCCGTAGCCGATGTCGCGGTCCTTGCCCACGATGTTGGTGTAGGTGTGGTGCATGTAGTTGTGCGAGTGGCGCCACTGCTCGCCCGGACAGGCGGTGTCCCACTCGAACGTCTTGCCGTTCAGCCGCGGGTCGCGCATCCAGTCGTACTGACCGTGCATGACGTTGTGGCCGATCTCCATGTTGTCGAGGATCTTCGACAGCGACAGCGCGGCGGTGCCGGCGAGCCAGGCGGGCGGCAGGAGGCTGAAGAAGAGCAGGCCGCGGCCGGCGACCTCGAGCCCGCGCTGGGCGCGGATGACCCTGTTGATGTAGCCGGCGTCGCGCTCGCCGAGGTCCGCGACGACGCGCGCGCGGATGGCGTCGAGCTCCTGGCCGAAGGTATCGAGCTGCTCGGAGGTGAGGGTTGGTGGAGTGGCGGACATGGGAAGGCTCCTTGTAAAAGTCGGGTTGGTGCGGGTCGGGAGAGGTTCTTGGGACGGAGTCGAGGAGGGGGTCTTGGAAGGTCGGGGAGTGGGGGTCTTGGAGGGGTTTGGGAGTGCCGGTCGGGGAGTAGGGAGAAGGGAGCGGAGTGGGTCTCAGAGCTGGAGCGCGACGTCACCGACCGGCACGGACACGCAGATGCGGATCTGCTCCTCCCCGGCGCTCGAGAGCTCGCCAGTGATGACGTTGCGCACCGTGCCGGCCGTCTTGACGCAGCTGCAGGTGTTGCAGATGCCCATGCGGCAGCCGTGCTCGGGGCTCAGGCCGGCGTCCTCGGCCTGCTCGAGCAGCGGCAGACCGTTGTTGGCCGCCTCGCGTCCGCTGGCGGCGAAGCTGACGCGGCCCACGGCGCCGGCGGTGTCGAAGCGCAGCGCGGGCGGCGTGAAGCTCTCGACGAGCGGGTCGGGGAGTCCGTCCTGCGCCCAGACGGCGCGGACCGAGTCGATCAGGGCCGGCGGGCCGCAGACGAAGGTCGCGGCGGTGGCGTGCTCGGAGGTGACTGCACGTAGGTGCTCGCGGCAGAAACGCCCGGTGAACGGCAGCCCGCCTCCGCGCGTGAAGCCGCGGGCGACGCGGAGCCCCTTGTGGCGCTCTGCGAGCCGGGAGAGCTCGGCGCCGTAGAGCGCGAGCTCGGCCGAGCGCGCGTAGTTAAGAAAGCCGATCTCGCCCGCGAAGCCCTCGTCGCAGAGGGTGCGGAGCATCGCCATCACCGGCGTGATGCCGGAGCCACCGCTGATCAGCAGCACGCGCTCGGGCCGCGGGTCGCCCAGCACGAAGTCACCCTCGGCAGGGGCCAGACCTACGATCAGCCCCGGCCGAGCGCGGTCGCGCAGGTAGCGCGACACCCTGCCCTCGGGGTGAGTCGAGACGGTCAGCTCGAGCGCTCCGCCGGCGGCGTGCTCGGAGCCTGCGGGGGAGTAGGGCCGGGTCTCGCGGACACCGTCGATCTCGACCGAAACCCCGACGAACTGCCCGGCGCGCAGGCCACGCCAGTTCTCGTTCGGGCGCAGCGTGAGCGTGACACTCCGCGGCGTCTGGTGGCGGACGGCGGTCACCTCGGCGCGCACGTCGCGCTTGAGCAGCAGCGGGCGCACGAGCTCGACGTAGCGGTCGACGCCGTGCGGGTAGGCGAGCGCCTCGAGCAGCGGGGAGTGCAGCAGACGGCGGCCGAAGCCGCGGGTAGGGGTGGTGGTAGGCAGCGCTCGACTCCAGGTTTCGGTGTACGACTGTTCACAGACTACACCACTCAGTACACTTGCCCAGAGGATAGGTAACAGAGGTGTCCACGAAAACCCGTCACAAGACGACTGTGCACAGCCGTGCTCCACGCCGTCGCGCCGCAGAGACCAGCGCGACACGTCAGGAGCGCAAGCAGCTCACGCGCCGGGCGCTACTCGACGCGGCGCTGGAGCTGCTCGAGGGGCAGAGCTTCTCGAGCCTCAGCCTGCGCCGGGTGACGCGGCGGGCGGGCATCGTCCCGACGGCGTTCTACCGCCACTTCGACGACATGGAGGAGCTGGGCCTCGTCCTAATCGACGAGTCGTTCCGGACGTTGCGCGCGATGATCCGCGCAGCCCGCACCGACCCGCGGACCTACGAGCACGTGATCCGCACCTCCGTCGAGATCCTCGTGGGCTACGTGCACGAGCACGACACCCACTTCCGCTTCATCGCGCGCGAGCGCTTCGGCGGAGTCGCCGCGTTGCGGCACGCGATCCGCAGCGAGATTCGCCTGTTCGCAAGCGACCTCGCGATCGACCTCGCGCGCTTCCCCTACCTCGACCGCTGGAGCACCGAGGATCTCCAGCTGCTGGCCGGGCTGATGGTCAACACGATGGTCTCGATCGCCGAGGCGATCCTCGACGCGGCGCCGCAGGACCCCCTCGCGGAGGCCGAGATCGTCGCGACCGCCGAGCGCCAGCTGCTGATGGTCGCGCTCGGCGTCCCCGAGTGGCGCAGCGCCGGGGCAGGCGCGCCGGCGCGGCCTGCCCTCCCGCGCGCTCGTTAAGTCCCTGCCTCGCGCCCGGGACGGCTCTTCAGGTGAGATCGATCGCCCGCACGCCGGGGCTCTTCCAGGGGCTTGAGCACACGCACGCGCCGGGCTTCACTGCTGGGGAGATCAAGCGCTCACACGCGCAGGAACCTGGCTCTCCCAGGGAAGATCGAGCGCCGCCCGCCGTCTGCGACGATGGGGAGCGTGCACGGCGGTGGAGCTGCGACTGACGCGAGCGAACGGCTGCGCGCTCTGATCCGAGACATCCCCAACTTTCCGCAACCGGGGATCCTCTTCAAGGACATCACACCCCTGATGGCCGACCGTGAGGCACTCGCGCTCGCGGTGCAGGGTCTGGCCGAGTACGCGCGCCCGCTGAGCGTCGACTGCGTGATCGCCGCCGAGGCCCGCGGCTTTCTGCTGGGCCCGGCGCTCGCGCTGGAGCTCGGCGCAGGGTTCGTGCTCGCGCGCAAGCCAGGCAAGCTGCCGTACGAGACGATCAGGGCGGAGTACGTGCTCGAGTACGGCACGAACCAGCTCGAGCTGCAGACCGACGCGATCGCTCCCGGTGCGCGCGTGCTGGTCCACGACGACCTGCTGGCAACCGGCGGCACTGCGGCCGCACTATGCGATCTGGTCGGCCGGCTCGGCGGCGAGGTCGTCGGCTGCGGATTCCTGGTGGAGCTCGCCTTCCTGCGGGGCCGCGAGCGACTCGCCCCACACGAAGCGCACGCGCTGATCGCTTACGAGAGCTGAGGCTGGCGTAACCCCTACACAGTCGCGGGATCGGCCCGGAGGCTCATCAACGCGATCGGAACCGCAAGCCCGGCCGAGCGGCGCAGCGTGGCGATCCGACGGCCCGGCTGAACCGCCGGCCGGATCGAGCCGACGTCGGAGCCAAGGCCCTCCACGGCGCGGTCGAGGTCCTCGACGAGCAGGGCGAGACCCCACAGGCGCGCGGGACGGGCGGCGCCATCCCCACGCTCGACGGCACCGTCGGGCTCCTGGACGACCTCGAGGATCTCGGCCCCAAGCCGGAAGAACGCCTGGCGCGGCGCCCCGGCCGGAGTTGGCTGCTCGCGGACCCTGCGCAGATCCAGACCGGCGGCCTGCAGTGTCTGCACGGTGCGATCGAGCGCCGGGGACATCGCGACGACGTGGTCGATCGCCAGTACCCCGTTCGGGTGCACGGGCGCAGGCGACGGCAGCGGCGACTCCGAGCGTGTCGTGGGCAGCCCATCGAGCTCGACGCCGGCGACTGCGCGCAGCGACCAGCGGACGATCCCCCGCCCGGCGCCGTGCCCAGCGAGACGCACGCGAACCCTGCCGAGCTGACAGCAGCCCTCCACGACCGTGAAGCCGAGCGCCGTCCAGCGCTCGGGCTCATCGGCGATCACCAACTCGTCGAGCGTGGGTGCGGACTCGGGCGGGTCGGCGCCGGACATTTACGCAGCCTCGTCCTTTGGTTCGGCGTTTGCTCGGACGGCTTCGATGGCGGCGACGAGCTCGTCGGCATCCTCGGGGAAGATGTCCTCCAGACCCCGTGGGGCGATATCGGTGAACGGCGACTCGTAGAGGCGATCGGCCTCCATCGCTCCGTTCTCGGTCAGGTGGTCGACGACGAGGTGAATGAAGTCGAGCTGGTTGGCGCTCAGCGTACGCCCGTTGATGAAACCTGCCAGCGCCTGCGAGGCTGCACTGCGTTCGAGGCCGATGAGCGAGCGGACGAACAGGCCGAGGCCGTTCGCGCCGTGACTCGCACGGTCGAGGTCGGCAGCGTCCCCAAGGTCGGCGTCGGCCAGCATCCGCTCGAGCTCGGCCAGGTCACTCTGGGTGAGTTGGCGGTTGCGTCGCAGCTTCTGAAGGGTGATGTGGTCCTCGTGTGCAAGCAGGTACGCCCGGACGCTTTTCCGAAAGCGCTCGAAGTCCATACCCACGGAGACGCCACGCAGCTCGACCTCGGAGACCTCCCCGAGTTCGTCGGCGATGTCGGTGTAGACCAGCACCCGCTTGCGCTTGTCGAGCAGGCGCACCAGACCACGCACCCGCCGACGAGCGCCCTCCAGCATCGGTGCGGTGACATCGACCCACCACTCATCGCCGGCGAGTTCGTCCAGCAGCGCCTGCTGCTCGCGGATCGCTGGGATCGAGGTCTGCTCGAGCAGCCCGGCCGCGACCTCCTGCGCCTTCGCTCGCCAACGCTCCCGCCAGGGCTCCTCACGCAGCCGGGAGAGCTGCAGGCGGAGCATGATCAGGTCGAAGCGCTTGGCATCCTCGTCGGTGTCTCGCACGCTGCTCGGCAGGTCTGCGAGGTGTCCGGCGATCTCCTTCGCGTGCTCGGGGTTGAGCGCCCTCCACGAGTCGGCCTCGCGGTAGCGCTCGACCCACTGACGGTGGGGTCGTACCAGGAAATTGTCGAGGTTCATGCCGGCCATCTGCTCACGCAGCAAGGCCACAGTGTCTTCGCGCAGGCCTCGCTCGCTGCGCGTCCCGTCGCCACTCCCGGTGGCTCCGCCCAGCGCCATGACGAGCTCCAAGCGCTCGGTGAACAACTCCTGGCCGAGCGACGGCCCGATGGCGTTTTCCGCCAGCTCGATGGACTGGTTGAAGAACGCGATGTTCTCACAGCAGTCGAACACAAAGAAGTCGCGCTTGTCGTTCCCGGGCCCGAACAGGTCGGGGCACAGGCGAGTACCGCGGCCGAGCATCTGCAGGAACTTCGTCCTTGACCACACGGTCTTGAAGAAGACGAGGTTGACGACCTCGGGAACGTCGATGCCCGTGTCGAGCATGTTGACGGAGATGGCGATGTGGGGGGCCTCGTCCTTGATCGAGAAGCGGTCGATGAGATCCTGGGCGTACTTAGTGCGATAGGTGATGACCTGTGCAAAATGCCCGGCGTACTCGGGGTAGTTCGCGTTGAACCGGTCGGCGATGAAGTCGGCGTGGTCGGTGTTCTTGGCGAAGATGATCGTCTTGCCGAGCCGGTCGCCGCCCGCGACCTTGTGCCCTTTGCGCATCAGGACTTCGAGCACCTTGTCCACGGTGTCGGCGTTGAAGAGCCAGCTGTTGACGGCCTCCGGAGCGACCTCCTCGGGGGCCTCTTCGTCTTCGCCCCAGTCCTGCTCCTCCCACTGCTCGCGCTCGGCCTCGGAGAGGTCGGCGTAGCGGATGCCCTCCCGCGAGAACTTCAGCGAGACGCCTATCGCGTGCGGTGGAACGAGGTAGTTTTCGGCGACGGCCTCCTCGAGGCTGTAGGCGTCGGTGGGCACCCCGGGCTTGAGGTTGAACAGCCCGTAAGTGTTGCGGTCCACCTCGTCCTTGGGAGTCGCGGTGAGCCCGACAAGCAGTGAGTCGAAGTAGGCAAAGATCGCGCGGTACTTCCGGTACACCGAGCGGTGGGCCTCGTCGATCACCACGAGGTCGAAGAAGCCGGGCCCAAAGCGCCGCTCCTCCCCCGCCTCGGCCGCACCGATACGCCCCATCATCGTCGGGTAGGTGGAGACGTAGACCCGCCCCTCCGCGCTCCTCTCAGTAACGAGGTTGACCGTGGTCGCATCGGGCAGGTGAGCCTTGAACGCGGCGACGGTTTGGTTGACGAGCGCGACCCGATCGGCCAGAAAGAGTGTGCGCTTGACCCAGCCGGCGCGCATCAGCAGATCGATCAGGGCGATCACGGTGCGCGTCTTGCCGGCGCCCGTGGCCATCACGACCAGCGCCTCACGCCGGTGCTCGCGCTCGAACGCCTCGCTGATGCGCCTGATCGCCCGGTGCTGGTAGGGACGCTCGACGATGTCCGAGTTGATCCGCGTGCCCGCCAGCGAGGGTCCCGCTATCCGCCGGCGGATGAGCAGCGCGAGCTCGTCCTTGGTGTAGAAACCCTGCACCAGGCGCGGCGGGTAGCGCCCGTCGTCCCACAGCCACGTGCGGTAGCCGTTGCTGTAGAAGATTGCGGGTCGCTGGCCGAACCGTCGCTCCAAGCAGTCGGCGTAGAGTTTGGCCTGATGCTGACCGGCCCGCGGGTCGCTGCGGGTGCGCTTGGCCTCCACAACGCCGAGCGGCTTACCGTCGTCGCCCCACAGCACGTAGTCGACATACCCGAGCTCCGTCTCGTTGGGCATCCCACTGACCTCGAACTCCCGGTCGCGCTCCTGGTCGAGCGGCCAGCCGGCCTCCTTGAGGAGGAAGTCGATGTAGAGATCGCGGGTGGTTTCCTCGTCGTAATCGTGCTCGCCCGGGCGGATCTCCCTGGTGGCCCTGGCGCGCGCGATTTCCTCGCGCAGTCGGTCGAGCTCGGCCTGCGGCTCGGCGTCGTCCCGCTGCGATTCCCCCGATGCGTCCTCGGTCATCTCAGAGTTCTCCTTTGAAAGCTCGGTCTTGGAGAGAGGCGAAGAGGGCGTCGAGCTCTGAGTCGTACTCCCGATAGGTGCCACCCAGGCCAGTCGCTACCCTAAGCTTCCTGACGAACTCGCTCTGCAATTCTATAGGCGGCAGTGTGACGGGCAGATCCTTGATTATGCGCATATTAAGTCCAGACATGATGGCACCCTTAGGGCCTATCCCTGTAGGGCGGTTGCTGTGCGCGCGGCGTGGGCTCGCTTGAAGGCGATCATGCCGCTGGCGAGCTGGAGGAGAGCGAGGTGGTTCTCGTCCTTCTTGGACCAGCGGACCAGGATCGCCCGGTTGCGGTTGAGCCATGAGTGACAGGCCTCGACGACCCACCGCCGTGCTCGCCAGTCCGGGTTGCGGGCCTTGAGATCGATCTCCTCGCCGCGCGCCCGGATGTGTGGTGTGAGCTCGCGGTCTTCGAGCAGATCACGGACGACGGGGAAATCGTAGCCCTTGTCCAGGCAGAGACCTTGGGGGTGGGCCTTGGTTGGTTTCGGACGCTCGATCGGGACCGAGTCGAGCGTCTCCTTCAGCAGCTTGTGATCGTTGCGGTTCGCGCCGTCGTGAGCAAGCCCGACCGGGACCCCACGCGCCTCGACGAGGAGCGAGCGCTTCGCCCCCCCTTGGCTCTATCAGTGGGATTGGGACCAGTCTTCGGCCCGCCGAGCGGCGCTTTGCTCATCGCGCCGTCCGCTGCCAGCCACGACCAGTCGATACCGATCTCCTTGTCGTAATCGAGCAGGCCCTGGCGCCAAATCTCGTGGAAGACTCCGGCTCGCTCCCACTCCTGAAAGCGCCGGTGGGCAGTAGAGGAGTTGCACACCCCAGTCGCGTCGAGCGCGTTCCACTGCATGCCAGTGCGCAGGACAAGCAAGATCGCGTCCATCACCTGGCGCTTGGGAAGACCACGCCGGTGAGTTCCCAACGGATGCTCGGGGGCAGCCGGCAGCAAAGGCTCGATCTGCTCCCACAACCACTCCGGCATACGCCAGCCATCATCGCGGTCAACCAAACCCATCTCCAACCTCCTATGTCCGATCAACAGATCAGACATCCAGTTCGCCACGACCGAGCAGAATCCCTCCTACAGGGATAGGCCCTTAGCCGTGGACGAGAGATACGCTGCTGCCGCCGGGTGCCGAAGGAAGTAGGCATGCAAGTACTCAGGTAGGCATAGAGCCTTATTGAGCGTAATGCAGCAAAGATGCTTTGTGTTAATCGCAATAGGTATATCGTCCGGCACAATGGCGGTGCGGCCGCACGTCCCCATGATCGTGATGAGCACGTCGCCGGGGTGGACCGTATAACGCGAGAGCTGCTGATACTTCTCAGCTGATATATAGCGCGGCTTACCCCACCGAAACTCGTTCTCGACGGCATTATCGATGCCAAGGACAGCCACACCCTTGTCGGTAAATTCGCCGTGAAGAAGCTGACTTCCAAACGGGCCAGTCCGGATAGACCCTGACCCCGAGGCAGCGATATCCGCCACCACGGCGGTTGGCCATGCATCCCTCCCGCCAACAAACATCTCGTGGAAGATCGACCCAATAAGTATCCTAACCTGTGATATGGCTTTACGTCGCTTAGCTCTTAACGCATCCGCAAAATCCAACACCCGCGCGATCCGCCGTTGCTCCTCCAAGGAAGGCAGAGGCAGCCTGAATTTCTCCAACTCCTTGGGACTCAGCCTTGGCAGATTGGCGCCGGTTGCACGCTGTGCAGCGAGAGCTATGGTGGCCGGCTGTGACAAGAAATGCGCAAGATAGTCGCGATCGAGCCTCGGACCGGGCGCGATCGGAAGTATGTCCGTGCTGCAAACGCCGCCGAAGTTCGGACGAGCAACCTTGGCGAGGTAAGGGCGGAGCTTTCCGAACAACACCTCATGCTTACTGAATACAAACTTCGTGCTCGCAACCTCGCCTGGCTTGAGTACCGCCACGCCATTGAACCCTCCCCCCGACGTAATGTTCTCGAGCCCGACACAGAAAGTGCCCTCGCCGATTTCGCTGGGCTCGATCATCGCCCTCACAATCGAGGCAACGTCGCCAAGAGCAACCTCGGTTACACCGCTCATCCCGCCATCTCCTTCAACTCCTCCAAACCCGCCATGATCTCGTCCTCCAACCGCTCGAGTTCGGTGATGATCTCGGCCGGGGGTCGATGCTCGACCTCCTCGTGGACGATCTCTTTATAACGATTCAGACTGAGGTCATAGCCATTGGCGGCGATCTCGGTCTTGGGCACGCAAAAACTCTGTTCGGTCCGCGCCCGCTCGCGCTCGTCGCCGTCCCTCTCCTTCCAGCAGATCAGGACATCGGGCAGATTGTTCTTCTCTTCATCCTCGTCGGACAACTCGGCGGCGGGGACAGGGCCGAGCTTGTTCTCGTCGAGGAGCGGAGTGCGCTTGTCATCGAGACTCCATCCGTCGGCGGCTACGTCGTAGAACCACACGTAGTCGGTGCCACCGCTCTCGGTCTTGGTGAAGAAGAGAATCGCGGTCGAGACTCCCGCGTAGGGCCTGAAGACGCCGCTGGGAAGCTTCACGACCCCGTCGAGCTTCTGCTCCTCGACGAGCACCCGGCGCAGCTCCTTGTGCGCCTTGCTCGAACCGAAGAGCACCCCGTCGGGCACGATCACCGCGGCGCGGCCACCGGGGCGCAGCAGCCGCAGGAACAGGGCGAGGAAGAGCAGCTCGGTCTTCTTGGTCTTGACGACCTGCAGCAGGTTCTTCGCGGTGGTCTCGTAGTCGAGACTGCCGGCGAACGGGGGGTTGGCGAGGATCAAGGAGTACAGCTCCTCCTCTTCGCCCGCACCTTCGGAGAGGGAGTCTCGGTAGCGGATGTCGGGCTGCTCGACACCGTGCAGGAGCATGTTCATCGAGCCGATCCGCAGCATCGTGGAGTCGAAGTCGAAGCCGTGGAACATGCTGTTGTGGTAGTGCTTGCGCGTGGACGCCCCGTGCAGCAGCTCCGGGTGTGCGCGCCGAACGTGCTCGCCCGCGGCGACGAGGAACCCGGCGGTCCCGCAGGCCGGGTCGCAGATCTCGTCGTCCGGCTGCGGCCGGGTCATCTCTACCATCAGCGCGATGATGTGGCGCGGGGTGCGGAACTGGCCGTTCTGTCCGGCCGTGGCGATCTTGCTGAGCATGTACTCGTAGAGGTCGCCCTTGGTGTCACGGCCCTCCATCGGCAGGTCGGCAAGCATGTCCACCACGCGCGCGAGCAGCGCCGGCGTTGGGATCGTGAAACGCGCGTCGCGCATGTGGTGCGAGTACGTCGAGCCGTCCCCTCCCAGCGAGCGCAGGAACGGGAACACCAGCTCGCCGACGATCGCGTACATCTCGCCCGGCTCAACGTCCTTGAAGCGCGACCAGCGCAGGTCGCTGTACGGCCGGCCGCTCGCATCGTTGCCAGGCGGAAAGATCGGCTTCTCGATCGGCTTCCCCGTGCGGCTGGCCTTGTGCTCCTGCGCGGTGTGCAGGTCGTCGAGCCGCCGGATGAACAGCAGGTAGGTGATCTGCTCCATCACCTCCAGCGGGTTGGCAATGCCGCCGGTCCAGAACGCGTCCCAGATCCGATCGATCTTGTTTTTCAGATCCCCGGTGATCACGCTCGGCAGGCTATACGCTCGGAGGGCGGTCGGCAGCGGCTACTACGTATCTACGGTGTAGCTCGATGGGCGCGCACCCCGCCAAGACACAGCCCTTCTCGATCCGCCTCAGCGCACAAGCGAACCTGCTCGTCACCGACGAAGTCCGCCGCTCCGGGCGCCACGCAGCGTCGTCGTGGAGGAGCTCGCCGAGGAGGCCGCCAAGACGCGGCTGCATCCCGGCATCGCGTTTCGCGACAGGCGCCGCCGCGCGTGGGTGATCGGCAGCGGTCTCGACGTCTGGGAGATCATCGAGATGCTGCGCTCTTACGATGGCGATGAGGAGTCGTTGCTGGCAAACCATCCGCTTCTCAACGTCCGGCGCCTGCGTGCGGCACAGGCCTACGCAGAGCACTTCCCCGAGGAGATCGAGCCGCTCATCGAGGAAAATCATCGCCCTCTTGAGGAGCTCCTCAAGCTCTACCCCTTCCTGCGCAACGCACCAACGCTCCCGCGGGCACGGCGAGCCTGAGGTGTGCCGGCTGTTCGGCATGAGCGCGGGCGCCAGGCGGGCGCGGGCGACGTTCTGGCTGCTGGGTGCGCCGGACAGCCTGGAGGCGCAGAGCCACCGCGAGCCGGACGGGACGGGCCTGGGGTGGTTCGACGAGCGGGACGCGCAAGCAGCCGGTCGCGGCGTACGGTGACGCGGACTTCGCCCGGGAGGTCCGCGAGGTCTCCTCGAGCACGTTCGTGGCCCACGTCCGCTTCGCCTCGACGGGTGCCCTGGAGCTGCGCAACACGCACCCGTTCGAGCAGGCGGGGCGGCTGTTCGCGCACAACGGGGTGATCGAGAACCTCCCGGCGCTGGAGGCGCACCTCGGCGACGCGCTCGCGACGGTGCACGGGGACACGGACTCCGAGCGGCTGTTCGCGCTGATAACCCGCGAGACCGCCACGCACGGGGGTGACGTGAGCGCGGGCATCGCGGCGGCGTGCGGGTGGGTCGCGGCGAACCTGCCGGTGCTGGCGCTCAACCTGGTGCTCGCCACCGAGCAGGGCCTGTGGGCGCTGCGCTACCCGCAGACGCACGAGCTCCACCTCCTCGAGCGCGAGCCCGGGGCCGTGCTGGAGCACTCGAGCAGCCTCGGCAGCCGCGTCCGCTCCGAGCACGGCGCGAGCCGGCCGCTGGTCGTCCTCGCCAGCGAGCGGATGGACGACGACCCCCGCTGGCGGACGCTCGAGCCGGGGGAGCTCGTGCACGTCGACCACACCCTCCGGGTCACCTCGCGCCGGATCCTCGACGGCCCACCCGCGCGGCCGCTGACGCTCGCCGACCTAGGTGCGCGAGCGCAGGCGTCGCAGACGGGGACGTGACGCCTACGCCGCTGCGTCACCCACGCGCACTCTCCGAGAAGAGGATAACGAGGCGTCCAGTATGGGCATCCGCATGAAACCTTCCCGTAGAATTACGTTGTACGGGACCCCTAGATAATATCTCGTGCGCATGATTTCTTCCCTGTCGGCACTGTTAACCGCTATCATTTGGGATAGTATCGTGGGAATGACCGCGGAGGCGAAGGCACGTACGCTGGGCCGGCTGGAGGCCATCTTGTTGCGGCGGCTCGCCGAAGAGCAGCGCACCACCTTCTCGATACGCCAGGACCGGCCGCTTCTGAAGTCCGTCACGCCCGCGTACGCCAACCTGCTGTCGCGGATGGCGGACAAGGGCGTGCTGATCCCGCTTGGAGGCGGCCGCTACGTCGTCTCGTCCTGGGCCGGAGACGGTCTGGCTCACGCCGCCCCGTTCAACGTGCTCCTGGACGCCACGCTGCGGCCCTACGGGGCCTACTACCTCGGCTTCCTCTCCGCGCTGATCGAGCACCGGCTCACCGACGAGGACAGCTGGGAGGTCTATGTAGCGCTGCGCGAGGACGCGACCTTCAAGGGCAGCCAGATGGTTATCGATCAGCGTCCGGTCCTCGTGACACGGATCGCCGGCTCGCAGCGCTGGGTCGGCCTGGAGCAGGTTAGGGCCACCAGGCGCGAGTACTACTGGCGCTCAACGCTCGAGCGCACACTTGTTAACACCCTCTACCGCCCCAAGCTGAGCGGCGAGATCGAGCTGATCGCCGGAGCATGGGCACGTGCCGCACACCGCGAGGACCTCAACCCGACCGTGCTCTGCCGCTGCGCGCGCGCCGTAAGCATCGCCGTGGCACGCCGTGCCGGCTACATGCTCAGCCGTCTCGGTCACCACGACGCCGCGGCTGAGCACCTCGGCGACCTGCGCGGACAACGCAACCAGGTGCTACTGGACGCGGCCCGCAGCTACGGCTCAGACGCCTGGCCCCGCGACACAGAATGGGGCGTCGCGATCAACGTACCCGAGCGCTCCCTGACGGGCTGGCTGGCACAGTGATCCGCTTCCCCACAACGCAACTGATCACAGAGCGCGCCCAGGCGCTGCAGATACCGCTCCCCGTCATCGTGCGCGACCTCGCACGAATCGTGGAGATCCTCAACCTGCGCGAAAAGAACTTCTTCGCCAAGGACAGCGTGCTGGCCGGCGGCATGGCCCTACGAGCCCACGGCAGCCACCGTCTCACCATCTACGACGCCGACCTCTCGACCCGCGCAGTCACCGCCCCAACCCAGATCAGGCAACTGCTCACCTACACAAGCCCCGACATCGAGATCAGACCCGCCCCACTGCTGCCGACATCCGATCAGGGCAACGTATGGAAGTCCGACCCAGTCGAGTTCGACCCGCTGTGGTTGACCGTGCCCATCGAAGACAACGAACGACGCTTCAAGGTCAACCTGGCAAGCTACGGCGTCCTTGAGGACGGCAAGGAGTGGCCGCTCACCGACCCCTACGATCTGGGCCTGTGGCCGCAGGGAGCCCCCTCGGTCACGGTGATGCGGTTGGAGGAGATCGCCGCCGAGAAGACCCTCGGCTGGTGCGCGCACCGGCTCTACAAGCACCTCGCCGACCTCGCGTTCATCGCAGAGCGTCTCCACGACCAGCTCGACCCTCGGCTTCTGCGTGATCTCACCGACGGCAAGCTCGCCACCATGCGCGAACTGCAACCCGCCATCTACCAAGACCTCCACAGCCTCACGGATGTTGTCACGACCCTCGAGCATCCCGGTCCCATCACGCCTCGCCAGCAGCAGGGCGTTCGCTTCCTACGCAACCCCTACACCTCCGAGCAGGTCAGTCGCATCGTGCGCGAGCGGTATGTGCCGCTGCTCAAGCCGTGACGGCATCCGTGCTGGCCAGCAAGAGGAGCGGCGCGGGTGATGCGACGCTCCCACCTATCCGAAAGCGCTAGCCATTCCGCCCTCAAGGACAACGCGCTCGCGCCACGGTCATCCGCCTCCGTCTCTGTTCGGTAAGTCGATGTATCGGCCGACCACGCGGGATCGTCTGCGTCCGTTAACGGGATACAGTTTCCTTCGTGGAGCCGACAGCCCTTATCTTGTGGCTAGCCGACCGAGCTCGCGGATCGCAGCAGCAGCGACGTCGTGTCCAGGTGCTCGTTCATCGGGCTGTGTTCCTGCCAAGTTCGCCCGAGCATTACTTCATGAAGGTCACGAACCTGTCAAGAAGCCGCGAAATCGAGATTACCCATGTGTGGTTCGAGACCGATCCGCCCGTCCATGTCCTGAACCCGGCTCGTCCACTGCCGGCACGGCTTCGCCTCGACGAGACCCTCGAGACATGGATCTCAGTAAGCGAACTCCCGACCGCGCCCAATGTTGAGCGTTTGGGACGGGTACGACTCTCAAGCGGCAAGGTCGTCAAGTCGCGCCTCAATAAGCGTGTTCCACCCATAGGTATGGTGGCCGGGGGAGGCTCCAAGTAGCTACTCGAGTTTGGCTTAATGAAATCGTCCACATCTCCGGCGTAGCGATCCTGCACGCGCAGAGTCTTATAAGGCGGGGGTCCACCGGGAAACGGTACCAAAGCTATCGGAAAGTATCCGATGGTATCCCAAAAAACGGATATTAGCGTAGACATCCCAATAGACGCGCACTACAGCGCCCTCCATTCGGGGTAGCCGGCGTCGGTGCGGCTCCTGCTCGACGCGCACGTCTCCGGACCCATGGTCGGGCGGCGACTGTGGGCGAATCTTTGCGGTCTGCGACGATGGAGGGCGTAATCGCCCTACAAGCCATCGAGTGTCTGCCGTACTGGAGTCACGCGGGGTGGGCCGCCTATCGAGGTGTCGCAGATTTCCAGCCGGCGGGAGTGCAGCAACAGTCGCTGTGTGCTGTTGGGTGGGTAAACCTCGAGGCCGTAGGCTGAATAGAAGTGTGGCTCGCAGGGGCCGGCCGACTCCCAAATGAGCGTGAAGAACACACGCTGGCCGTGACGCACTCTGACGGTCCTCACCGGAAAAGCGGTCGCCCGCACGACGTTTACGGAGAGCGGTTGACCGTGCAGATCAAGCAGTCCGACGCCTGGATAACCGCGCAGATGACACGTTGCCGACCCCACATTCTTAAGCGCGAGGTCCCAGGAGCGCGAGCCGGCGGCGCCCAATTCCCGCACATAGGAGAGACGCAGGTGAGATGTCGAGCAGGGTGGTGTTGTCGAGCCAAGACAGGCCGTCGGCGTGGCGCCCACGACGAGAGCAAGAACACAGCCCACCAGTGTGACCGTCACACGTCGCTGCAACTCGCGACGAGTGCGTGGCTTGCCGAAAGCCACCACCGCGGCTGAGCGATCCATCTCGGGTGGCCCTGGAGACATCCGTCAACATTATCTTGCTGAGGCAACGGAACGTATGCCCCTTCCTGCGCAGCGCACCCTCGCGATAGCCGTGCCGGTGCGGCTTCTGCTCGACGCGCACCTCTCCGGGCCCAGGGTCGGGCGCCGGCTGGAAGCAGAGGGACATGACGTGCGCGCGCTCGACTAGGCATGTTACGAGTGGCAACCCCAAGCAACGGCTCTACGAGGAGCGGACCGGCTCGGTGCTACCGGCTCAAGGCTCCAGCCGAAACGGCGGGTACTGGTCGGTGACGAGGATCGCGGCGTAGCCGACCACCCGGTTGTGCCAGCGGATCACGCCCTCCACGTAGTCGAAGAGCCCCTGCGGGTAGCGACCTGTGAACAGCACCGCGAACCACGCGGCGACGATCGCGAAGAACACACCGAGGTCGAGGAACACCAGGACGATGTAGTGGGGGATCGCGAGCAGCCACTTCACCAGCGGCAGCCAGCGGTTGAGCTCCCGCTCCGCGTCGGGGTAGGGGAAGTCCAGGTGTACCGACTGCTGGGCGTCGGTTGAGGGGTAGCGGTCGTCCATCAGCGCGAGGTACACCCCCACACGGTTCGCGAACCGCAACAGTTCGAGGTTCCAGTCGTACCACCAGCGCGGGTACTTGCGGCGGAACAGGATCATCAACAGCGGCGGGATAAACAGGAGCCCCGCGCCGCTCACGGCGATCGAGCGACCCGACCCGCCGTAGGCGCCGCTCGCGTAACCGCCGAGGCTCCCGAGCACGATCGCGATCGGGATGACCGTGAAGATACGCAGGGCCGACGTGAGACGGTCAAGGTCCCTGTCGGGGTGGTCGACAGAGAACCGGACTGGGTACTCGTCCATCGCTCCTCCCTTCTCGGCTACCATCGCCGCTGAGATGCTCGGCGCAACGAGCTTACGGCACTTCGCGGCAGACCCTTGCACGCCGGGACTGCCGCCAGCGCGTGCGGCGGACCCTCGCACGCCGAGACCACCGAGCGCGCGTACCGCAGCTCGCACACCAGGGCGACCGAGCGCGTGTGCGGCAGCGCCCCGACGCGGCAGCGCTGCACCAACGCTCCCGCGGGCACGGCGAGCCTGAGGTGTGCCGGCTGTTCGGCATGAGCGCGGGCGCCAGGCGGGCGCGGGCGACGTTCTGGCTGCTGGGTGCGCCGGACAGCCTGGAGGCGCAGAGCCACCGCGAGCCGGACGGGACGGGCCTGGGGTGGTTCGACGAGCGGGACGCGCAAGCAGCCGGTCGCGGCGTACGGTGACGCGGACTTCGCCCGGGAGGTCCGCGAGGTCTCCTCGAGCACGTTCGTGGCCCACGTCCGCTTCGCCTCGACGGGTGCCCTGGAGCTGCGCAACACGCACCCGTTCGAGCAGGCGGGGCGGCTGTTCGCGCACAACGGGGTGATCGAGAACCTCCCGGCGCTGGAGGCGCACCTCGGCGACGCGCTCGCGACGGTGCACGGGGACACGGACTCCGAGCGGCTGTTCGCGCTGATAACCCGCGAGACCGCCACGCACGGGGGTGACGTGAGCGCGGGCATCGCGGCGGCGTGCGGGTGGGTCGCGGCGAACCTGCCGGTGCTGGCGCTCAACCTGGTGCTCGCCACCGAGCAGGGCCTGTGGGCGCTGCGCTACCCGCAGACGCACGAGCTCCACCTCCTCGAGCGCGAGCCCGGGGCCGTGCTGGAGCACTCGAGCAGCCTCGGCAGCCGCGTCCGCTCCGAGCACGGCGCGAGCCGGCCGCTGGTCGTCCTCGCCAGCGAGCGGATGGACGACGACCCCCGCTGGCGGACGCTCGAGCCGGGGGAGCTCGTGCACGTTGACCACACCCTCCGGGTCACCTCGCGCCGGATCCTCGACGGCCCACCCGCGCGGCCGCTGACGCTCGCCGACCTAGGTGCGCGAGCGCAGGCGTCGCAGACGGGGACGTGACGCACTCGGGGTAGCGGTGCCGGGCGGCGCTTGCGCCGACCGGAACAGCTTTATTAGGAACAGCTTTATTAGTCACACGCGGCCCGGCCTTGCGGCGCCTGCGCCGACCGGAACCCTACGCCGCGGCGTCGCTGACGCGTCTGGGTGGTGAGCGTCTGGTGAGCACCGCGCCCCAGTCGGCGTCCTCGAACGTGGCGGGCCGGGTGCTCCCGATGAACTCCCGCAGCACCTCCGAAAGCCCGTCGGGGTCTTCGAGGTGTGGGAAGTGCGCGGCGCGGGGCAGGGTCTGGAAGTGGCTGTTGGGGATCGCCTTGTGTGCCCGGCGCCCGTGCTGCAGCGGGATCGTGTGGTCGCGCTCGCCCCACACTACGAGCGTGGGCATCGACTCGAGCAGGTACAGACGATCGGTCGCGGAGACCCGTTGACCGTGCACGTCGATCACGGCGCGCAGCGTTTGCAGGAACGCCTGGCGCGCTCCGGGGCTCTCCAGGGGGCGCAGCGCTCGGGCCAGCGCCTGCAGGTGCACGCCGCCGCGCACCTCGCGTTCGTGCAGGCGCCGGCCAGTGTCGCTCAGCGCGCCGAGCAGGCGTCGGTTGATCGTCAGCGACAGCAGCGCGGAGACACCGGGCAGCGCGGCGGTGCGCAGCACCGGGCTGACCTCGTGGCCGAGGCCGCCGGAGGACACCAGCACGAGCCGCTCGGTGCGTTGGGGGAACTGGTAGAAGAACTGCATCGCCACCCCCCCGCCGAGCGAGTGCCCGACGATGCTCGCGCGGTCGATGCCCTCCGCGGCCAGCAGGTCGCGGATGCTGGAGGCGTGCGCTCCCAGCGAGTAGTCGCCGCGCGGGGCCGCGGAGTCGCCGTGTCCGATCAGGTCCGGTGCGATCACCGTGTGCTCGCGGGCGAGGTTCTCCGCCACCGCCCGCCAGTGGCTGGAGGAGTTGAGCATCCCGTGGATCAGCACGACCGGCGGTCCGCTGCCCGCGACCCGGTAAACCACGCGACGCCCGTGGAGCTCGATCTCCCACTCGTCCCACCGCGGCGGGAGCGCAGGCACCGACACCGGCCGCGGTGTCTCCCGCGCGCAGTCTGGGCGGTGTGTGGCTTGGTCGAATGTCACGGTACGTCTGACGCCCACCCTAAACGATCCGGGCTGGCCCCTCGGCACGCTCCAGCCGACGGTGTGGCGTTCCACGCACGTCGGGCCCGGGGCTCGCATCGCTGCTCTCATGGTCGCAGTCGTAGCACGGCGCCGCTTGAGCACGATTATCCAGTCAGGAAGATCCGCTCATGCCCGGATGCCAGCTCGATGCCAGCGTATTTGCACACGCCCTGTCGGCGCTGAATCGTAGAGTTCGCGATCAACCAGACGGCTACAACTGACTGCGGTGGCGGTCCGCCGATGGCGGCCGCATGGTCGGCGAGCACCGGGCGCTCCTCGTCGATCCAGAGCCCGAGCTGCTCGAACCCCGATCGAACGACGACGTGCGTCTCGCGCTCACGCCAGAATGGCAGCGGGCAGCGATACGCGAGCCCCGGTGTGAGGCTGGCACTCCACTGGTAGGTCAGGTCGCGTCCGTCCTCGAACTCGACTGCGATCGAGAGGTAGTCGTGGGTGAGCAGCGAGTCCTCTGGCAGAACCGAAGGCAGCTCGTCCACCCGCCAACGCCAGCGTAGCCGCGTGGAGGGGTCCAAGCGGATGTGCGCCGGGTAGCGGATGATCCCGGCGTCGCCGTGGGTGACGCATCCGATCTGCTGGCCGTCGGCGGCATAGACGGTGCTTGCGCCGATCACCGGGTGCGGCGTCCAGTCAGCGGGTGGAGTGCGCAACTCGCCGCGCTCGAGTGCGTCGGCCTCCTGGCTCAGCAGCCCGGCCAGCGTACCTACGCCGGGACGGCCTGCGAGTGCGCGCAGTTCAGCTGCCACGTCCGTGTCGTGCTCCCAGACGAGCGCGAGTACCGTGAAACCGCCGGGCGTCACCCGCCAGCGCAGGCGGCCACCCCGCACCGCACCGTCCCCGTCCTCCCACTCGCCGGGCAACGCGAGCCCGAGCCCGAGCTCGCCTGCGTGCGGCGCCGTGAGCGTCCGGGAGGCCCTTGGACCACGCGAGATCGGACCGCGGCCACCGACGCGCGTCCATACCTGATGGGCTGGCCCGGGCCCGATGCCAAGCAGCGGCGCCAGATCCGACCGCCCACATCCCGCGAGCGTCACGCGCTCCCCCTCCTCGAGCCTCAACCCGGTCGCGGACCACGGCGGTGTCGACGCCCGCAGCTCGATCAGCGAATGCTCGTGCAGGCCGGCGACCGGCGTGGCGAGGAGCGCACCAGCCTCCCGCCGGAACGAGGCGCGGTCCGGTGCGGGCTCTCGAGCACCCCACAGCGCGGCAGCACCTCGCACGAGCAGCGGAGCGCTGTGCCTCGCGTGCCCGATAACCGAGCGTCTGTGGACTGGAAGGGATCCTGCCACCTCTGCGACAGTCTGACGACTCACGAGCTCAGCAGCGAGCCTCGCATCTACGGCCACACCCAAGCCGGCCAACCGATCACCGGGAGCTGATCGACCGTGCGCAAGCCGATGCCACGACGACCTCCGAGGTCATCCGCGAAGCGCTGCGGCACTTCCTTCGAGCCGCCTAGTCGCGGGCGTGCAGCGCGTCCTCTCAGCTCAGGCGTGCATGACGACGACGCGGGTGAGCGTCACCGCCGCGCCGTGTTGTGGTGTGAGCGTGATCTTCACCGTCAGCGCCAGGCGCTGGTTGCGGCGTAGCGCGGCCTTGCCCTTGGCCGTCAGGAGTACAGAGAAGGATGCGTTGCCCGCTTTCAGCGACGAGCGCACCAGCCGCCCGACGCGCACCTGCTCTGAGTGCCCCGCCTTGGCCAACGAGGCGTCGGTGGCAAACAGGCCGACTTCCAGTCGCCCGCCGGCGCCGGCCTGGGACACCTTGATCGACCCGTGCACGGTCGATCCGTGTTGGCTGGCGGCGAGCTTGAGCGCTCTTGATCCTCCTTCCAAGGGCGAGCCGTGGCTGGGTTCGCTCGGCGTCGTGGGGGCGGTCGTTGTTGTGGTCGTCGGTGTTGTGGTTGTGGTCGTCGTGGTGGGGGTTGTGCCGGTGGCGGCGCCTTCGACTACGATTTCGTATTTGGTGTATTCGGGCCACAGCGTCGAGCTTTCGAACTTGTACGTCCCAGGCTGTTCGAACTTGCACTTGCCTTCCCAGCCGGTCATGGCGCTTGTAGGCACCCCGGTGCAGGCTGGCGCAGAGCCCATCCATACAACGGTCGCCGCGGTGCTGGCCTTGTCGGTGAACATGACTTCGCCGCCGGTGGCGATCGTGACCTTGCTCGCGGGCGACCCCGAGTCGGGAGCTGCCCAGCACGGCCAGTTGGCCTCTACGCAGTTCTCGTTGACTTCGAGCTTCGCTTCGGACGGAGCGGCGGCGAGGGCGGGCAGCACGGCCACTGCCGCCCCGATCAGCGCCGCGAGGGCGAAAAGCACAAGCGTGCGTGGTCTCAAAAGCGTGCGTGGTCTCATCGTACGACCACGCTTCGCGTGAGGGTCATAGACGCGCCGTGTTTGGGTGTGAGCACGATCTTCACGGTGAGCGCCAGCTTATGGTGGCGGCGTAGCGCGCGCTTGGCCTGAGCGTCGAGCGAGACCGTGAAGGATACCTTGCCGGCGGGCGCCGATGAGCGGACAAGCCGCCCGACGCGCGAGCTGCCCCCTCGCTTGACCTTGGCCAGCGAGGCGCCCTGGGCGAGCAGTTCGACTTCCAGGCGCGCGCCACCGTCGGCGGCGGGAATCTGGACAGTGCCATGCACAGCGTCACCATGCTGAGCGTTCGCCAGCGCGAGCGTCGCGAGAGGGCTACCCCCGCCCGGCGGGGGAGGCGTTTCCATCGAGCCAGGCGTCGTGGCCGTGGAGACCCCGCCGCCGGAGGGCTGGGTGGAGGTCGTGGCCGTCGGCGTTGTAGGGGTCGGTGTGGTTGTCGTCGGCATCGTCGTGGTCGGCGTAGTCGTGGTGGGGGTGGTCGTTGTTGTGGTGGGTGTCGTCGTCGTGGTCGGCGTAGTGGAGGTTGTACCGCCGCCCCCGGGTTTTTCGACGATCACCTTGTACTTGGTGTAGTTGAACCCGTCTCCGTTGAACAGGTCTTGACTTTCAAATTCGTATTCACCCGCGTTGGCGAAGGTGCAGGTGCCACTCCAGCTGGTTTCCGGCGTGGACGGCACTCCGGATGTGCAGCTTGGCACGGCCTCCTTCCAAAGTACGTCGGTGGGATATCTGGCTTCGTTGTCTTCGAAGGAGATCGTGCCGCCCTGCGCGATCGTGAACGGTTGGATCTGGCGGATGTCTTCCGGGTTGTTCCCCTTGACGTTCCAGCACGGCCATTCTTTGAAGTAGCAGTGTTCGGCGACTTCGAGCTTGACTTCGGACGGTGCGGGCGTGCCGGCAGCGAGTGCCGGCACGATCGCGACGGCAGCTCCGAGCACGGCCGCTACGGGTAGGTAACGCTTACGCAGCTTCACAATCCCAGCCCACCTCTCAATCGAATACCCAGTCGGTCCCGCGCGCTCGTGCAGCACGCTCTCACCACCCAGGACTCCGGCCCGGCGAGATCCTTCCCGCTGCGCTTCGCTGTCCGCAGCGCGTACCCTCGGGCGCCGGAGATGCAGGAGGTGTACGCGACGATCGCAGCGCTGCCGGAGGATCGTCGTCTTGCGTTGGTGGCTGTCGATGTGCTCGGTCTCTCCTACCGGGAAGCCGCCCGTGCGTTGCGCGTGCGCGAGGCGACGTCACGACCAGGCTGTTCCGTGCCCGCAAGCAGGTCGCCAAGCAGCTCGCGCCCGCGCCCGACTCGCTCACGCCAGCGTCTCCCGAACCGGATTCCCCCGATTTCACGGACGCTTCTGCGCTGCGGCACCCACCAAGCCCGACAGTCCGCGGGAATGAGACGCTGCCCACCGGAGTCTTGTCTAGTAGAGGAACACCACGACCGAGACGCCCCATATCGAGGACGAGCAGCGGCGCATCGCCGAGCTGTTGCGCTCCTTCGACGCACCAGCGCCAGAGTCGCTGCACCGACGGATCGAGTCGTTGGTGGCCTCACACCAGAGTCAGTTCGCGCCGCGCTCTCCCCGTCGGGGCCTGCGTCGGTTCTCTCCCTTGAGCCTCGCTAGCGCTGGTGCGGTGGCAGCCGCAGTCGTGGTGGTTGCAATCGCGGTCGGCCTGGGCGGTGGTGGCAGCGCCCCTACCGTCAGCTTCAGCCAGGCGGCCGCGTCAACCCTGCGTGCGGCGACGCTCCCCGCGCCGCCAGAGAGCCAGGCGCACCACGCTGCCCAGCGAGAACGGCGCTGCGGTCGTGACATGGCTGCGTGACGGCCACCTGTGCGTGGTATCCGGCCGCGGCGTCTCCAGCGCCACGCTGCTACGGCTGGCAAACTGGAGCGATCACGACGCGACCGCCTCCTGAGCATGCACGACCGCCGGCCTGACGACGGTGAGGAGGAGCACAGGCACGCCGGCGCTCGGGAAGGTTCGCGGCGTGGCGGTGTCTATAGGTAGA
The DNA here is from genome assembly GCA_963706545.1 of uncultured Solirubrobacterales bacterium. Lineage (GTDB taxonomy): Bacteria > Actinomycetota > Thermoleophilia > Solirubrobacterales > Solirubrobacteraceae > Palsa-744. The sequence continues at coordinate 1,580,851 of OY970161.1, read as the reverse complement.
GATGACAGTCACGCGCCCGAGCACCCGACATTTGGAGGAACCATGAAGCGAACCTATGTTTTCTTGGCCGTCGCCTTGGCAAGCGCGGCGAGCGCCGCGACGGTCGCCAGCGCACAGAGCAACCTCCCGGCCGCTCACCCAAGCCGCGCTGCCACGGTGCAGCTACGCCACACCAGCCTCGGCAGCATCCTCGTCAGCAGCTCGGGCCGCACGCTGTACGAGTTCACGAGGGATCACGGCAACAAGAACAGTTGTGCGGCGATCAGCGGTTGCTCAGCAGTGTGGCCGTCGCTGAAGGCAAGCGGTCGCCCGACGGCCGGCTCGGGCGTCAAGGCTTCGCTGCTGTCCACGACCAGCGGCAATCAGGTGACCTATGCCGGTCACCCGCTCTACACCTACAGTGGCGATAGCGGTCCAGGGAAGACCTCCTACGTAGGCGTAAAGGAGTTCGGCGGCACGTGGTATGCGATCAACGCCTCCGGAGGCACGGTCAAGTAGCCCTGGCGCTGAGGACCCGGCGCCGCTGTGCTCAGGCGCCGGGCGGCGTCGGTACTGGTCGGTGTGTGTCTCGTTTTCCCAGTGAGCTTCGATTGGCGGTCTAGCTTCCTAGCGTAGCGCGAGCGCGAGGTGCACAACGGTGGAGATCGCGTATCCGAGGCCGAGCAGGTGGCGAAACCAGTTGACGCCGTGTAGTAGCTCCTCGTAAGCCCATATGCCAAATGCCAGGAAGGAGATCGCGGCGAGATAGGCGTGGCCTGGGTCATGCGCGCGAGCAGCCGCGGCACCGGCGAGAAACGCGATGATGAGTGGCGCGTTGGGGAACTGAACGATCGGGAAGTTCCTTGGCCATCCGAGCTGGGTCAGACGCTTGAACCCCCGCCACAGCTCGCGCGGAGTCAAACGTCGCGGCGGGTGCGTGTCACGCCTAGCTGCCGTTGGGAGAAGGTGCGATCTCACCGCGGCCTGCTTGTTGGAGGTCTGCAGGCAGGGGCGCGTCGGCGGCGCGGGCGAGGACGGTCAGGCCGATGCGCCAGCGGATGATCGCGGCGCGCTGGGCTGCCTGCGTGTTGGGCAGGTCGGTGAGTTCGTCGTCGGCGAGGCCGGCAACGAGCGCGCTCAGGTAGGCGTCCTCGAACACGTAGGTGTTGGCGTAGCCGGCGTTGAGAGCACGTAGCTGCGCTGTTGGCGGATCGACTGCGGCGATATCGACGGCGTAGGCCGCGAACCGCTGCTCTAGCTGGCCCATGCGCCGGGCGGCCTCGCTGGGCGTGATGCGTCGGTCGTGGAATGCCTCGAGGATCGGGTCGGCCCCTTCCAGGAGCTTGTTGACCGCGAGCCTGATCGGTTCGACCTCGCCCATATAGCGCTCGATCGCTGCCCGCCCAGCACGTTGCGTCCTGGGCGCCGACCCGGTTTGGCTCGCACATCCGCCGAGCGCAACCGTGCACAAACAACTGGCGGCCAGCGCGCGGGTGTGGCGTGTCACACCCACGCGCGCTGCGTCGCGCATCCGTCGGAGGGCTCAGTAGCCGTAGCCGCCGCCGCTGGAGCCACCACCGCTAGACTTTTCCGGTTCCGATGAGCTGCTTGTGCTCGGCGCGGGCGTGCTGCTGGAGCTGGTCGTGACGGCGCTCCAGGTGCCTACGTCCTTGATGCCCTGACCCTTGGTTTCACCGGGCTGCTGGTCTCCCGTGAACGTATAGAGCGGCGTGCCCTTGTAGGTGACCTGCACGGTCCCTTCGGGACGCTTCACGGTCCCGAGCGAGCCCACTTCGCCGCTCGGTTCGCTGCCCGCGGGCGCGATCAGCGGGTGCCACACACCCAGGCAGGCCGTGCTGGTGCAGATGAACTTGCCGTTCTGCTCGCCGCTGAGGTGATACAGCGTCATCCCCTGGCTGTCCACCAGGATCGTGCCGAGCGAGCTGGAGGCGCTCTTCACGACGACAGCACTTGACGAGCTGCTGCTCGTCTGCGCAGCGGGCTGTGTACTGGCCGCCGAGCTGGTCGTGTTGCTGGATGAGCTGCTGCCGCAGGCGGCGAGCAGGAGGGACGCGGCGAGTGCCGGTAGGGACAGCTTCAGTAGATGGCGCATGTGTTCACTCCTATGGATAAATCGGGGCACCGCACTGTCGCGTGAGCCTCCTGTACTTAGGGAGACTCCGCGCAGGCGTGTTCCCTTCCGGCGGGACGGTCTCAGTTCGTCGTGATGACCTTGCCGGACGGTGCGATGACGTACCACCGGCCGCCGTTGGCTTCGAGCGCCTGTCCGTTGTCCTGGCCGGCCGCCGAGTCGGCCGCGTAGGTGTAAAGCGGCCAGCCCGCGTAGGTGACGACACGGCCGCCTTCGGGGTCAGCGTCGCTGCCCAGCAGCGACGCCTTCAGCTGGGGCGGCCCGGCGGCAGTTTCACCGCTCGCGAGCTTCAACGGCGGCCACACCGCCGCGCACGAGGACACGCACGTGACCTTGGAGTGCTGGTCGGGCGCGAAGGTGTAGAGCGTGTGGCCTTCGGCGTTCACGAGCACCGCACCGACGGTTGGCAGGGTGCGGACGGCGAGGCTGATCGACTTCGTCGCAGGAGACGCGGTCGTGGTCGTCGCGCTCGTCGTCGTGCTCGATGGCGTCGGCGTCGCCGGCTGGCCTTCATGCAGCAGGTTGAGCGTGTTTTCGCCGTCGTCCACGAAGTAGACGCCCTTGCCTTCGGGGGCTATGACCAGGCCGAACAACGACCCGGCTCCTGTCTTCTTGTCAGCGGTCTGCACGGCTACCTGCTGACCGGCGGGTGTCGTTTCGACCATGTTGCCGTCACCACCGTTGCTCGTGATGATGTTGCCGTTCGGCGCGAGCACCATGCCAAGCGGTTCCTTGAGGTGGCCGCCTTCGGTGAGGACGGTGCCGCCTTTCGCGGCGGGCGTCGTGCGCGTCATTGCTTCGGAGATCGCGAAGATCTTGTTGCCGTCGGTCGAGGCTACATACAGCGTCCCGTTGGAGGCGAGTGCGAGTCCGGTCGGGCCGAGCACGAGGGCTTCCGCTGAATCAACCCAGGGGATGCCATTGGCGATCACCGTTTCGCCCAGCACCTTCGGCATCTGGCCTTCGCCGGATTCCAGTTCGACCCGCAGCACGGTCGAGTTGTTGATCGTGTGGATACCCTTCGCGGCGCCGCCATTGAGCGCGTTGCTGACGAACAGCGTGGTCTTGGAGCCTTCGCTCTTAGCGGTCGAGTCCCAGGGACCCTGGATGTTCTTGCTGGCGATCGTCTCGACTGTCTTACCTTCGCTGTCGAGCACGATCAGGCAACCGTACTTCGCGGTCGCTGACTTGCCGTTGGTCGTTGGCAGGCTGCCCACGACGACGTAGCCGCCCGGCAGGATGTTCAGCGCCGTCGTCAGCCCGACGCCGCCTGGGCATGGGCCGGGGAGCGTCTTGGCATCGATCGTCGCAAACGGCGAGACCTTCCCGGCGGTCGAGACCTGCACGATCGTCGTGCCGGTACCCTGACCGTTCTCCTTTGCACTTTCCTTGGCGTTGAAGTTGCTGACCAGCATCTGGCCCGCCTGAAGCTTGCCCACGCTGGTGGGTACGAACACGATGCCATACGGATTCACATCGCCGTTGGCCGGAACCGTCGAGGTGACCATGCTGACGCTGGTGAACTTGGCCAGGAACGGGCCGGAGCTTGGTGTCGATTCAGCAGGCGTGCTGCTCGCTGCGGAGTTGGTGCCGGACGAGCTGCTGGTGCTGCTGGAGCTGCCACAGCCAGCGACAGCTAGCGCAACACCAACTAGAGCAAGGATCGACGTTCTAGGCACTGGGGTGTCTCCTGTGGTTCGGGAATCGGACAGGACGGTTTCCTGATCGCAGCGATCAGCGCACGGCCCGCCTGTCGCGCGCTTCCTGTATGACTCCGCCATCGCGGGATTCCTTCCCGGCGAGGTTCCCGATCTTTCCCGCACCAACGTGGCCTTCTGCTCCGAGCACCCTCGGAACCGCTCGCGCTTGCGTACCGCGACGGGTCGTCGGCCTTGGTGCTGGTGGAGACCTCAGACACTTAGGCTCTGCTGATGGTGCAGCCCGATAGCAGCGAGCAGGTGGCCGTGCAGCGACGGACGACGCTCGCGTCGATCGCCGCGGCCAGCTTGTTGGTGATCCTGAAGCTCGGCGTGGGCTTGATAGCGGGCAGCCTGGCGTTGATCTCGGCCGGGATCGAGTCAAGCGGAGACGTCCTCGCCGCGATCCTGACGTTCTTCGCTGTGCGGTTGGGCCGCCAGCCCGCGGACCCCGAGCACCCCTACGGGCACGGCCGCGCCGAGAACCTTGGGGCGCTCGGCGAGGCTGGCATCCTGCTGGCAGGCGGACTGGTCGTGGCAGTCGAGGCGATCGGACACCTCATCAGTCCCAGCGGCACGCCTGACACCCGCTGGTACGTCTTCGTGGTCATCGCGATCGCGCTGGCCGTGGACCTCATCCGCACTGTCATCTCCTTGCGCACCGCACGGCGCTACGGGAGCCCCGCGCTGCGCGCGAATGGGTTTCACTTCGCCGGGGACATGGCTGGCTCGGTAGCTGTCCTGGTCGGGTTGCTACTCGTACGTGCCGGGTTCGCTCGGGGCGACGCGAGCGCCGCACTCGTCATAGCCGCGATCATCCTCGCCACCGCGACACGGCTGATCGCGGAGAACGCGAACGTGCTGATGGACCGCACGCCGGCCGAGGCCAGAGAGGCAGCCGAGCGCGCGCTCGCGCGCCTGGAACCCGACATCGAATTGGTGCGGCTGCGCCTGCGCGAGTCCGCCGGACGTTACTTCGCGGATGTCATCGCCGCCGTCGCGCCCGGCGTGGCGGTGGTCGAGGGCCACCAGGCCGCGAACCTGATCGAGGCGGCGATCGAAACCGAGCTGCCCGGCAGCGATGTCGTCGTCCACGTCGAGCCTCGCCGCAGCGGCCTGGACCTCCGCGACCGGGTACTCGCAATCACGCTAGCCGAACCGCTGGTCAAGGAAGTACACGACATCACGATCTTCGAGAACGGCGGGTCAGCCAGCGTCTCCTTGCATCTGAAGTTCCCTGCCGATCTCGCCCTACAAGAAGCGCTCGCGGTCACTGAGCGCATCGAGCAAGCGATCCGCGCCCGCCCCGGCGTCAGCGAGGTACAGACACACCTGGAGCCCCTGGAGCGCCCGCTGAGCGCCAGTCCGGCCACCACGAGCACGGACCTCGACGCGATACGGGAGATTAAGCGCATAATCCGTGAGCGGACGGGCAAGGAGCCGCGCGGGACAAAGCTGCTTCGCACCGAGGCCGGCCGCGTCATCTTCCTCACGCTCGGCGTCAGCGCAGATACCTCACTGGTCGATGCTCACCAGCTAGGCAGCCGGCTCGAGGAGGAGCTGCGCCAACAGATCCCCGACATCGCTGATGTCATCGTCCACACCGCATCCTAAGATCAAGGTGATCCTGACTCGGCTTACCGACGTCGCTAACCGCATCCAGCGATGAAGTCGGACTACCGCCGCTCATAGGGCCCCACCGCTGAGGTGGACGGGCGCTCTCCGCTGGCGGATGGTGTGGGCCATGCGAGTACGGGTCCTCCGGCGCTGAGTGTCACCTCGGTGCCGATAGTGAGCTGGAGGTCTCCGGGGGTGCGAGCGATCAGCAGCAATTCGCTGTTGTCGTGATGAGCTTGTACGTGCAGGATGGCGTCGTGTCCGTGGTAGCCGCAGCGGACGATCCGTCCGGTGAGACCCTTCGCGTGCTCTGCGGGGTGCAGCTCGATCTGCTCGGGTCGGATCAGGATCGTGACCGCGGATCCGCTGGGCAGTGGTTCGCCGTGCCAGTGGGCGGGGAGCCTGCCGAGCGGCGTGTTGACGAGCCCGCCGTCGAGGATGCCGTCGATCAGGTTTGCCTCGCCGACGAACCGCGCGAGCTGATCGTCGAGCGGGCGTGCGTAGAGCTCTTGCGGGGTGGCGCACTGGACGATCCGCCCGTCTCTGAGGACGGCGACTTGGTCGGCGAGGGAGAGCGCCTCGTCCTGGTCGTGGGTGACCAGCAGTGTCGTGGCGGAAGACTCGCGCAGGATGCTCCCGACCTGTTCGCGGACACTCGCGCGCAGGTGCGCGTCGAGGGACGCGAACGGCTCGTCCAAGAGCACGATCTCGGGTTTGACAGCGAGCGCGCGGGCGAGCGCGACGCGCTGTTGCTGGCCGCCGGAGAGCTGGTGGGGATAGCGGCGCGCCAGGTCGGTGAGCCCGACCGTGTCGAGCAGGTCGGCTACGCCTTGTCGTCGCTGCGTGCGGGGGAGCCCGAACGCGATGTTCGCCTGCACGGTGAGGTGTGGGAACAGGCCGCCCTCCTGTGGGACGTAACCGATCCGGCGCTGCTCTGGGTGTACGTGTGTGCCCTCCGTGTCGAGCACTCTCGCGCCGATCGTGACGGTCCCCCGGTCGGGTGTCTCAAAGCCGGCGAGTAGTCGCAGCAGCGTGGTCTTGCCGCTGCCTGAAGACCCGAGGATGGCTGTGAGCGACCCGGCGGGCACCTCCAGGTCAAGGCCGGTGAGCACCGGGTTGGTTGCGAAGCTCTTGTGCAGGTCGGTGATCTGCAGGCCGCTCATGTCGCCACCGCCGCCCTGGACGGGAGCCGGTCGAAGAAGCGCCCGAGCACATAGCTCGGCACGGCCGCGATCACGATGATCGCCAGCGCGAACGGTGCGGCTTGCCCGTAGGCGAGGTTCTGCTGGTAGGCCCAGAACTGGGTAGCGAGGGTCTGTACCCCAGTCGGGATCAGGATCAGCGTTGCGGTGAGCTCGGTCACCGCGGAGAGGAATACCAGGCAGAATGCGGCCGCCAGTCCCGGCCCGATCAATGGGAGCGTCACCCTTCGCAGCACCGCGAGGCGGTGTTGGCCGAGCGAGCGGGCGACCTCCTCGAGCGCCGGTGGTGCCTGCATCACCGAGGCGCGGACACAGACGAGCGCGAGGGGGAAGAAGAGGATCGCGTAGGCGAGGATCAACAGCGGAGCGCTCTGGTAGAGAAACCCGTCGGCGTAGCGCTCGCAGAAGTAGGAGAGCGCGAACGCGATCACAAGGCCGGGCATTGCGAGCACCAGGTAGGTGCTGCGCTCGAGCAGCTGGTAGGCGCGTCCCCGGTGGCGGATCGCCAACAGCGCCACGGGCAACGCCATCAGTGTCGCCAGGGCGGCGGCGAGTCCGCTGTAGAGGGCGGTGTGCCACGCCGCGTCAAGCAGCGACACCCCCGTGAGATACCCGCGCCCGGACTCGAGGATCCAGTACACGCTCGAACCGACCGGCACCCCGAGCGCCAAAGCGACGAGCAGAGCGAAGCCGGCGAGCACGATCGGCTTGGAGCGTCCCAGCCGCCGCGCGGGCGCGACGCGCTGGGCGAGCGGTCCCGAGCGGCTGACCCGGCCTCGACCGCGTGCCAGCCCCTCACCCGACAGCACGGCCAGGCTCAGGAGTACGAGCACGAGCGACAGCGCCGAGGCTGTCGGCACGTTGAACGAGACGTTGAACTCGGTGAAGATCTCGGTCGTGAACGTCTGGTAGCCGAGGATCTCAAACGCGCCGTACTCGGCGAGGATGACGAGCGCGACGAGCAGGCAGCCACCGAGAATCGCTGTGCGGGCCTGTCCGATGGTGATCCGCCAGAACGTGGCCAGGCGTCCGGCGCCGAGGCTGCGCGCGACCTCCTCTTGGCCCGGGTCGGCGCCCCGGAAGCTCGCGGCGACCGGCAGATACACCAGTGGGTAGATCGCGAGGGTCATCACGAGCACCGCGCCGCGGAACCCCTGCACCCATGTGCTCAACGACGCCCAGCCGAAGCTGACGACGAAGTCGGGGATCGCGAGCGGCACGACCACCAATACCGCCCATGCTCGTCGGCCCGGAAGGTCGGTCCGCTCGATGAACCACGCCGCCCCGGTCCCGATCACCGCGCACAACACAGTCACCACCACGGTCAACCTGACCGTGTTCCACAACAGGCTCGCCGTCAGCGACCGGAAGATCAGGTTCACGATCGTGGAGGTCCCCGCGCCGTGAGCCTCGATCAAAAGAAAGCAGAGCGGTGCTATCAGCACGACGACGACGGCCAAGCTGAGCGCGAGCAGACCCCACGGCCGAGGCGCCGCTCGTGCCGGCACGAGCGCGCCCCGTGTAACCGCCGGCCTGGGCGCGGCCGGCGCTGTAGTCATTGCGAGCACCGCCCTCCGTGGCGGGTTCTCATAGCAGTCCGGCCGTGCGCAGCAGCGTGATCGCAGTCGATCCGTCCCCGAGCTGGGGGATCGTGATCGGGTTGGGCTGCAGCTGGTCGAACGGGGTCTCCGGCGCGGTGGTGGTAACACCGTCGTCGATCGGGTACTCGAAGCTGATCGAGTGCGCGATGATTCCCTGGCCCTGCTTGGAGACGAGGAACGCGAGGAACTTCTGCGCCGCAGCCTTGTGCCCGGAGGACTTCAGGATTCCAGCGCTCGAGATGTCGAGCACGTAGCCAGGATCGTGGGGCGCGAAGTAGGTGATCTTCGACGGCACATTCGATGCTCCGAGCTCGGTGCGCATGCGATACCAGTAGTACTGGTTGACGACACCGAACGCGACAGCGCCACGGTTGACCTCATCCGCGATCGTCTCGTTGTCGGGGTAGACGTGGCTGCCGGCGTTTTCCTTGATTGCTTCAAGCCACTTCAACGCCGATGCCTGCCCGTAGGTGCGGGCGTAGGAGGTAACGATCGGCTGGAAATCGGTCTCGCCGGCCGCGAACGCGAGCTTGCCTCGATACTTCGGGTCGGCCAGTTCCGTGACGTGGGCCGGGAGTTCGCTCGCCTTGATGAGGCTGGGGTTGTAGATCAGCACGCTCACCCGTGCTGAGACGCCGAGCCAGTCGCCTTGGGGCGAGTTGTACTTGCTGGGAGTGTGCGCGAGCGTGGAGAGTTCGACGGGTGCGAGCAGGCCCTTGCCCTGCAGGTACTCGAGCGCCGGCGAGTTCTCGGTGTAGATCACATCCGCGGGCGAGTGCGACCCCTCGGTGACGATCTCATCCGCGAGCGTGTCCTCGTCGTCGTTGCGGACGTTCACCTTGATACCCGTCTGCCTTTCAAAGCCTTCGACCAACGAGTCGGTCGTCTGCTCGTGCTGGCCGTTGTACAGCGTGATCGACTGCCCCGACGAGGAGCCCCCGCAGCCGGCCAGCAGCGCCACCACCAGCGCGAGCGGCACGGCACCGGCTCCCCGCCACCATGCTGGTGTCATGGGGTCGTCTCCGCTGGAGGCTGGATAGAGGACGGGTCGGTTTGCATGTCTGTCGCGGGGCGCCTTGCGGGCCGGTGGTCATCAGGCATCGCACGACCTCCGGGTAGAGAAATCCGACGACCTGACTCGGGTATCGCGGCGCGGACCATACCACAACTTAGGCAGCCCTAATTAGGGCTGCCTAACATCTGGAGTGTACGATTGTACGGAGCTGTGTGGTTTCGCGCCCCCGCCCCCCTGCCGATCGTGACGGGGCTTATGCGGTGCCGGGGAGGGGACACTCGGGCGAGCAGGGCAAGGAGAGGTCACTCAGCGCTTGGTGATCTTGGTGCCGGCGAGGCCTGCAAGGAGTTGGGCCGCTGTGGTTTCGAACCGGTCGACCGCACCGTAGGGTCGTGCCACGAGCATTGCGCCCTCGAGGCCGCCGATGATGCTTCGGGCGGTGTCAGCGGCTGTGTTGCTGAAGCGCAGGCTTCCATCCTTGCGGCCGTGTTCGAGGACCAGCGCGAGCCACGTCTCGTTGTCGTTGAGGAACGCGACCACGGCGTTGCGGATTGAGCTTGGGAGAGTCTGGTACTCGGCGGCGAGCATGCCGCAGAGGCACATCCGTTCTTGGCGCAGCACTTCGGCGTATAGGTTCGCGTACGCGTCGAGCTTGGCTGGGGCGAGCGTGATATTTGCGTCAATGGCTGCGAGCGCCTGCGCGAAACGCTCCGCGTAGCGGACGATGAGGGCCTCACCCAGCTCGGCCTTGCTGGGGAAGTGGTAGTGAAGGCTGGCCTTTGTGACGGAAAGCTCGGCGGCTACATCCGCATAGCTGAAGCTATTGAAGCCGCGAACCTGAACGAGTCGTTCACCGACGTCGAGGATGCGCGAGCGCGTGTTCGCCGGCCGCTGGTGAGCGTCAGGCGCCTTGGGGCCGAACCGCGTGTCGCGTGCTCTCACAGCCATTTGAAGCATTCTCGCAGGCATATTTGACTTCTTACCTATTGGTAGGTAGGATAGCGGTCCACCAACGATGACTGGAGGAGCTATGTCTCGTAAGTACATCGACTGCCGCGAGATGCCGAGCGACAACAACTGTGATCTGGCGATGGCGGGAAGCGACGAGCACGTCCTCAACGCGGCCGTCGCCCATGCGGTGACGGCACACGGGCACGAGAACACGCCGCAGCTGCGCGAGCAGATCTCACAGATGCTCAAAGACGAGGTCCCGGGTGCGATCGCCTAGCGCCTGTGGGTGTAGCATCGGTTGATGGGTGTTGCGGAGGAGTTTCGTCGGCGGGCGCGGGCGACGTGGGCAGCGGGTGATTGGGATAGCTTCTCCCGGCTGGTCGAGCCGGTTGGTGGCCTCGTGCTCGATCGGATCGGGGTTGAGCCGGGGATGGATCTGCTGGACGTGGGGACTGGTAGCGGCGGCACTGTGGCGATCCCGGCTGCGCTGCGCGGGGCAACGGTGGTGGGCTGCGACGTGACGCCTGAGCTGTTCGAGCATGCGCGTCGCCGTGCCGCTGCGGCAGGCGTCGAGGCCGAGTGGGTCGAGGCCGATGCGCAAGACCTGCCGTTTGAGGACGCGAGCTTCGATCGCGTGACGTTGACGTTCGGTGCGATGTTCGCGCCCGATCACGTCCGCGCGGCCGCAGAGCTGGTCCGGGTCTGCCGGCCCGGGGGGCGGATCGCAATGACGACCTGGGTCAATGACGGCTTCGCCGGCGAGTTGTTCAAGCTGACGGGCTCGTTCATGCCGCCTGCGCCGCCAGGCGTGCAGCCGCCACCGCTGTGGGGAGTCGAGGAGCATGTTGAGGAGGTGTTCGTTGCGGCGGGCGCCTCGGCCGGGATCGAGCGCGAGACCGTCGACTTCGACTTCCCGTCGGTCGAGGACGCTGTGCAGCGCTACGCCACGGATTTCGGGCCGTTCGTGATCGCCCGGGGAGTTCTTGAGCCGCAGGACCGCTGGGTCGAGTTCCTGCGGGCGTTCGCTGACCTGGTCCGCCGGTTCAACCCCGCGAGCGACGGGACGGCGAAGATCCGCTCCGACTATTTCGTGATCCGCGTCGAGCGTTGACACGCCGGCACCTCTCGCGCCTCTCACCGCCGCGGGAATCTGTGATGCCGCAGCAGGCGTGATGACTCCCAACCTGAAGCCCGGTGATCGCTGCGGAGGCAACCAACCCTCGGCCGCTCGAGCTCGGACTATGCTGGCGCGCTGACCCCGCTCAGTGCCTCGACGCTCATTTCGCTCTCAATTGCCGCACTGATCGCAGCGAGCGACGGCGACCGTACGCGCTGCTTAGTTGCTGTGTGCGCCACGCGGTTCAGGCCGGCGAGTCGCTCCGCCTCGCGCCGTGCCGCCTCGCCAAGCTCGGCCGCTGGCACGACCTCGTCGAGGTAGCCGACCTGCACGGCCTCCCGGGGCGTATACATCGCAGCGTTGATCACCGCACGCGCCAGGTGACCGGGGTGCAACCGCTGGCGCGCGAGTTCGATCACGAACTGAGGCATCGTCAGCCCAATCTGCACCTCGTTGAGGCCAACTCGAAACTCGCCGTCGACCCCGATCCTCACGTCCGCCGCCATCAACATGAATGCTCCCGCCGCGACCGCGTGACCGTCGCTGACGATCAACACCGGCGCCGGAAAGCCCATGATCCGCTGCGCCAGGGTCGCTCCCAGGCGGAGCATCTCGACGATCCGCTCCGCGTTCCCGCTGGCGAAGACCCGCAGGTCGAAGCCCGCCGAGAAGTAGCCGTCGCGGCCGCGTAGGACGACGACCGCACCGTCGCGCTCGGCTCGGTCGAACGCCTCGTGCAATGCGCCCAGCATGTCTACCGAGAGCGCGTTGACCTTGCCATCATCCATCGCGATGGTCGCGACAGCGCTCTCGAGGTGATAGTTGACGAGTCCGCTCACCGGTCTCCCCTCTCATGGTCGTGATCGTCCATATACTGTAACAGTGTTCCGAAACATCGTTCTCAAATGCGGCTGTGCTGCTAGCGCCTCATCGCAAGCCGCTGAGCACTAGCGCTGCGGCTGATCCGATGCCGAGAGCCAAGCAGCGCACCCCAGAGCTGCGCGATCGCGTGCTCCTCCACGCCGTCAACCTACTCGCACGCGATGGCGTGGCCGGCTTCACCGCTCGGCGTATCGCGCGCGAGGCCGACACGTCCATACCCGCCGTGTACGAGCTGTTCGGCGACAAGGCCGGGCTGCTGCGAGAGGTCTTCTTCGAAGGCTTCCGACTGCTGCGCCAGCGACTGGACGAACTGCCTCGCACCGATGACCCGCGTGCGGATCTGATCGCACTCGCCGATGCATACCGCGACTTCATTCACAAGCACCCCGTGCTCGCGCAGCTGATGTTCTCCAGGCCCTTTGCCGACTTCGACCCGGGCGAGTCTGAGCTGCGGGCCGGCGCGTCGGTGCGCAAGTTCATCGTCGAGCGCGTTCGTGCAGCGATCGACGCCGACGTACTTCAGGGCGACGCCACAGATGTCTCACACGTCCTCGTCGCGACCGTGCAGGGCCTCGCCGCAGCCGACCGTGACGGTCGCCTGGGCAGCTCGCGCGCGTCGATCGACCGGCGCTGGCGGCTGGCGATCAACGCGATGATTGCGGGCTTCGGCTCGGAGCTCGGCGCGTAACCCCAAAACCAACGGCGGGCCGGAACCCGACGAGCGCCTGCCCTACTCCAACGTCGTTCGCAAGGCGGTCTACCGCGAACCGGCTTCCTTGGAGGCGGTGGTGTGCCCTGGGTTAGTGGAACCAGGGGCAGATCACGACTTCATCGGCTACTTCCTCAGCCTCCTCGGGATGGGATTGACCGTCTATCTCTCGCGTGGCGGTCGCGCTCGGCGGCGCCCGCCGGCTAGCCCACCGGAATGGCGTGCTACGCTGTGCGACATGAGGACCGTCACGCATCGCGAGATGCGCAATCAGAGCGGTGACATCCTGCGTCATGTCGCCGATGGGGAGACCATCCAGGTCACCAATCACGGCCAAGTCGCTGCGCTGATCGTGCCACCGGGCATCGATCCGCTCGCGGATCTCGTCTCTCGAGGTCAGGTGCGCGTAGCGCGACACCCGACCTCTAGCCTGCGGTCGATTGTTCGACGCAAGAGCACCGCTGACAGTCAGGCGATAGTGGCCGACGTCCGTGGACGCTGGTGACGATCAGCTATCTGGATACCTCGGCCGCGATGAAGCTCGTCCTAGACGAGCCGCAATCTGAGGCGCTGACTGCGGAGCTGGCAGGTCGGGATGATCGGCGGCTGGTCTCCTCATGGTTACTGCACACCGAGATGCACTGCGCCGCAGGGCGCCACCCCAAAGACGTTGACCTCGAGGCGGTGCGGACTGTCCTCGGTTCGGTCAGCCTGATCGACCTCACACGGGGGGATCTTCTCGCGGCCGGCACCCACGCGCCGCTGCGATCCAACGACGCCATCCACCTCGCCGTCGCGCTCAGGGTCGGTGCCGATGAGATCGTCACCTACGACGGGGAGCTTATTGAGCGGGCGACAGCGGCCGGCCTGCCCGTGCTGTCAGCGGAAGCCACCTCGCACCCCTGATTGTGCCCGGCGAGCGCGTGTCGCTGATCGTGGATTACGCCTTCATGGTCAGCTACGGTGGGTTCTTCACGCTCGCCGGGCTCGCGACCAGGGACCTCGCGATCCGGCGGGGCCGGCAGAGCTGTTCGTAAGGCTTCTGGAGACGCGCCGACCGGGCTCAACAGGCACTATTGGAAAGGGTTTGAGCCGAGCGATGGGCCGACGACAGTCCCCCGTCGGCCCAAACGGACCCGTTTGGATAGCGTCCGCCATCTGAAAACACGCCCATTTTCCGATGGCCAGACCCAGATTCGAACCGGGGACACCATGATTTTCAGGCGTACTGGGATAGACCCCACAGTCGGCCCATTGCAAGGCTTTTGTGCCGCCAACTCCGCCACAGATACCGTTTGTTTCCGGTGGTTTACCGGGGGTTTTGGACCACGGATGGGGGTCGTGGTCCAAACCCCGAGGCGCATTCTACGCCCTGTGTGGCGGAAGAAAGACTCGGGAGTAGGAAAGCCTGCGTCGCCCCCCACGAGCTGATCGCCATCCGCCCGCCGGACCCTCACTAAAGGCTCCCGCGTCTGCGAGTATCGCCCGCAAATGTCGATGTCGAGCGCGCTCACGGCTGGCCCAGCGAGAGAGCCCGCGGCGAGACACGATCGCGCGGCGCGGCGGTGGACGCTGCTCGCGACGAGCTTGGGCTTCGCCGTCGTGCAGCTGGATGTGAGCGTCGTGAACGTGGCGATCAAGCCGATCGGCGAATCGCTCGGCGGGGGCGTGAGCTCGCTGCAATGGGTCGTGAGCGCCTACACGGTCGCGTTCGCGGCGCTGATTCTGACCGCGGGAGCACTGAGCGATCGCGCCGGCGCCAGGCGCGTGTTCATCGCGGGCTTCGTCGTGTTCACGCTCGCCTCAGCGGTCTGCGGGCTGGCGCCGAGCATGGGGGCGCTGATCGCCGCGCGCGTCGTCCAGGGAGTCGGCGCCGCGGTACTCGGCGGGTCTTCGCTGACACTGCTCAGTCATGCCTACCCCGAGCCGGCCGAGCGCGCGCGGGCGGTGGGCCTGTGGGCGGCTGGCGCGAGCGCCGCGCTGGCAGGCGGGCCACTCCTCGGCGGGTTGCTGACAGCCACGCTGGGCTGGCGCTCGATCTTCTTCATCAACGCGCCGATCGGTCTGGCCGGGATCTTCCTGACCGCGCGGTGGGCGGCCGAGACGCCGCGCTCGACAGACCGCGGCGTTGACATCGCGGGGCAGCTCACCGCCGTGATCGCTCTGGTCGCGCTGGCGGGCGCGACGATCGAGGGCGGTCGGAGGGGCTTTGGCGATCCCGCGGTATTGGGCGGCTTTGCGCTGGCGGTCATCGCGGGTGCGGCGTTTGTCACGATCGAGTCCCAGCGGGCCCGTCCGATGCTGCCGCTCGGACTCTTCCGCTCCTCGACATTCAGCGCCGCGACCGCGATCGGGCTGATGGTGAACATCGCGTTCTACGGCTTGATCTTCGTCCTCAGCCTGTTCTTCCAGCGCGGGCAGAACCTGTCCTCGCTGCAGACCGGTCTCGCGTTCGCGCCGATGACGGGAGCGATCATGCTCGCCAACCTGCTCGCCGGCCGGGGCGCCCGCCTGCTCGGCCCGCGGCGGATGATCGCGGGTGGCGCGCTGCTGATGGCGGCGGGCTGCGGCGCGCTGCTCGGAGCCGGCGCAGAGACGCCCTACGGCGCGCTCGTCGTCCAGCTGCTCGCGATCGGTTTCGGTCTCGGCCTGATCGTTCCCGCGATGACCTCCTCGCTGCTCGGCAGCGTCGATCGCTCCCAGTCGGGGGTCGCGTCGGGGACCCTGAACAGCGCGCGACAGACAGGCAGCGTGATCGGCGTGGCCCTGTTCGGCTCGCTGATCGCGAGCGGTGGCGCGCTCGTCCCCGGCCTGCACCTGGCGCTCGAGATCTCCGTCGGGTTGGTGCTCGCCGTGGCCGTGCTCGCGGTCGGCATCGGACGGAGTCGCGGCGCGGAGAGCGATGCGGCCGGAGCCAACCGAGGTGTTGCGCCGGTCGGCTAAGAGCTCGGCCATAGTCGCAGTGAGGTGACAGCGTCCGCTCCCCGGTTGCCGATCGCGCTCGATCACGGGTGCGCCGCGAAGACGTGGGCGACGGCTCCGCCGCTGAAGACGGTGGTGCTCACGTCAAGACCGACGAGCCGCAGTTTGCCACCGTCAAGGAAGGCTTCATCGGCCGCCACCTGACCAGCGCGATGCTGGTTCATCATCTCTGCCTCCTAGATGCGGCTTCGCCGGCCGCGGTAGGGACCTATGAACAGCACCACAACCACGATCAGAAGCAGAAAAACAATCGGGCTTATGAAGGCGCCCCCGGCGAGGCTGAGAACGACCAACGCGACGATGAGGAGTAGCAGCAGATCCATGACGATCCCTTTCGTTCGGAATGGTTCCTAGCATTGTTTTGCCGCCTACTAAGCGGCGTCCTTTAGTGGCAGGGGCGCGAGCTCTGCAGGCGCGAGATCGAAGATCACGACCTGCTTGCCGATTTCCGTCAGCGTGAGCACCCGGTCGACCGGGGCAGGCCCGCGCACGATCAGCAGCCGTCCTCCGTACCGTCGGGAGTCACGGGCCGCGTCGAGAATGACGTGAACGCCTGAGCTGTCGATGAAGCACAGCTCACGCAGATCGAGCACGACCAGTCGCACCGCGCGCTGCGCCTCTCCCAGCCTCTGGCGGAACTGCGGCGAGGTGGCGAGATCCAGTTCGCCCGTGACTTGAACCCAGGCCGCACCCCAGCTACCTATCTGCCACGAGCACACAAACGGCGGTGGGGCATACTCACGAGCGAGGATCGGACGTCTAACGTGGGCTGTCTCCGGGTGCTCCCGACAGCTGGGGGTCCGATAGGTCTTTGAGGTTTGGACGGGTTCCCCGGCTGGGGAACCCGTCCGTGCCTAGGCTCAGGCTGCCTCCTTCACCGCCAAGTGAAGAGAGAGGTTGAGCCTGATGACCAAGGATGACGTGCTGTTCGGCTACCGCCAGCAGCTTTTCGCGGAGGCAGCGAGGACGAATGTCTCGGTAGCGTGCCGGACGTTCGGGGTGCACCGCTCCACCTACTACAACTGGAAGCGCCAGGTCGACCGGCACGGCCTGGAGATGCTCAGGCCCCGGGAGCGCCGCCGGCCGCAGATGCCCAACGCGCTACCGAAGATGATCGAGGAGCGAATCGTGTCCTTCTCGATCGCTCATCCCGGCCTCGGCCCCAGGCGCGTCGCCTCGGAGCTGGCCAGGGAGAAGTGGGGCGGGATCATCGTCTCGCCGAACGGTGTGTGGAAGGTTCTCTGCCGCCACGGGCTGAACACCCGCGCGAAGCGCCTCGGGCTGATCGCGGGCTATGCGGCTCCCTATGAGCCGCCCCGCGATCCCGCCCCAGAACAGCACATTGACGTCTCACGGCCCGGTGAGCTGGTCGGGATCGACTGCTTCTACGTCGGCAGGCTGCGGGGCACCGAGGGAGCAATCTGGCAGCTCACCGCGATCGACATCGCCTCCTCCTACGCCTGGGCCGAGCTCGTGGTCTGCAAGCAAGGCAACCCCACCGCCCGACAGACCAGCGTCCTCGCCAGACGTGTTGCACGGGAGCTGAAGGCCGCAGGCTGGAAGCTCGAGAGGATGCTCAGCGACAACGACAACGAGTTCAAGGACGACTTCACGAAGACCGTCAACGCGCTGAAGGTGCGCCACACCCACATCCACGCCGGCAGGCCGCAGACCAACGGCAACGTCGAGGCACTACACAAGACGATCCTCGACGAGTGCTGGCGACCCGCGTTCGCGCGCTACCTCTATCCCCGCTACACAGGGCTCAAACGCGAGCTCGATACCTACCTGCGCTTCTATAACACCGACCGCACACACCACGGCAGACTCACACAAGGACGCATCCCCGCAGACATCGTCTACCGTGCCCGAAAGATGGAGGCCAGATGAGCCACACCTGTCGGCACATCCCGGAGGCTGCCCACGTTAGTGGTCACCACTCCAACCCTCCAAAACCCCTGGAGTAGCCGGTTGCTCGTGGCGATCCTGCGCCGCGGCCACGAACGCTCCGAATGTCGGCAGCTGTTGCAGCGCACCGGCTGCTGCGCCTTCATTGGTGTACAGGTGTACGAACTGGCGCGAGTCCGGCAGCTGGAAGACCGCGTAGCGAAATCCCGTCGGTCGGGTCTGCGCGAGTTCCGCAAAGACCCGGCGATCTTCGCGCTCGTTCACCGCGACCGGTCTGGATCACGGAACTCATCGACCGCCTCCGAAACGCTTGCTCGAGCAGGAATCGAGAAGCGCGCGTCACGAGCCGCAACTAGAGTGGACCGTCACGAACGTCACCGCGCCCCCGCGGGCAACCTGATCCGCATCAACGAGATGCGCTGAGCTATCCAGCGATCGCAGCCATGAGAGGAAACGAGACTCGTGAAGACAATGACATGTAAGCAACTGGGTGGACCATGTGATTTTCCTCATCATGGAAACACCGCGGATGAGGTCATCAAGGCACAGGACAAACACCTAAAGGATGCGGTTGCACAAGGTGATGCAACACACGAAGGTGCTTTGAAGGAGATGAAGGGCAGGTGGAGGCATCCCATTTCAGGAATGGGGTGGTACAGGAAGGCCAAGCGTGATTTTGCTGCTCTTCCCGAAGACTGATGTGTGCCGGCCCCGTCACACCGTTCGTAGCGCTTCGGTGGGTGAGAGGCGCGCGGCGCGTAGCGCGGGGACCAGGCCGGCGACCGCGCCGATCGACATGGCCGCGCCGAACCCGCCGGCCCAGGCGAGGGTGGGGATGACGATCGTCCAGCCCTTGGTGGAGGCGTAGATCGCGGTCGCAAGAATGCCGGTAGCGACACCGACAGCGCCACCACCCAGCCCGAGCAGGATCGCCTCGGAGAGGAACTGGGTGCGGATCTGCCCGCGGGTCGCGCCGAGCGCGCGCCTGAGCCCGATCTCTGAGCGGCGTTCCAGCACGCTGATGACCATGATGTTCGCCACACCGACCGCCCCCACCAGCAGGGCGACGGCGCCGAGCCCGAGGAACAGGCCGTTGAACGCGCCTTGGGCGTCGGCGCGTGCGGTGAGCGTGGCCGAGGGCTGGCTGACGTTGACTTCGTTGGGCGCTTCCGGGTCGGCGGTGGCAGCGAGCACCGATTGGACGGCCGGCACCTGGCTGTTTTGGGCGCGCAGGTAGACGGTGTTGGGGTGTCCGTTGAAGTGCAGGTAGCGTTCCGCGGCCTTGAAGCCGACGAGCACTGCGCTTTCGATTCCGGGTACGAGCACCGATGGGCCGAGGATGCCGACGATGTACACCCACTGGTTCGCGGCCCAGATCCGCTCACCGGGGTAGATGTGGTCGATCCCGAGTCGCCCAGCGGCCGCGGAGCCGAGCACCCCCACTGGCTCGGTGGCGGTGGCGGCGTTCAGGTAGCGGCCCTGCACGACCTGGACGCCGAGCGTGTGCAGCAGGCCGAGGCTCGCCGCCTGGATTTCCAGCGCATTGGTTTCGACGGTCGGGATCAGCGGCGTGCGGTACACCTTCCCTTCGACCTTCCCCGTCTCAGCGACGGTTTCGACCGGGTCGATACGCGCGATCATCGCCGGCGCCACCAATGGCAGCTCCGCGGTCTTACCGGCGAAGCTCTGACCGTTGGTGACCGTCAACAGATTCGTGCCGAGCCTGTCGATCTCTTCCAGCAGCCCTGCTTGGCTGGAGGAGGACAGGCCGAGCACCGCCACGATCGCGGCGACGCCGATCGCGATCCCCAACGCCGACAGGCCCGCCCGCATCCGTCTGGTACGCAGCCCCACACTCGCCACGCGCGCGAGATCGGAGGCCCGCAGCCTCCGCGGGGCGAGGTCCGCGCCAGCGGCATGCTCTCGGGTGCGGTCGGCGACGGCGCTCACCGTGCCCTCACTGAGACTGGCCGGGAGCTTCGTTTACGAGCGCGAACGCAGCCGACCTGGCCGGCTTGGCGCTGGCCTTGACGATGTAGCCGCCCGGCTGGCGGCTGGCGGTGAAGGCAGGCGCCACGGCGACCCCGCAGCCACTGGTCTTGACCTTGACCGTACGGGCATAGGATACATGTGCGTGGTGGTGGCGGGAGTCGTGGGAGCGCAGAGTGAAGCGCCCGGCGGCGGCGGGGGCGGAGAACGTCACGAGCGCGCCCGGTACGGGGTTCTTGTCGGCGTCGGTGACGGTCACGGCGAGTGCGATCGGGAACGCGCTCCCCGCCGGAGTGGACTGCGTGGAGCCCACGCCGGGGGCGATCTTGGTGGGCTTGCCGGCGAGGTTTGAGAGCGAGAAGCTGACTGGCGTGACAGTGGGCGCCGCGCCTTTGCTGGCGCTTTCCATTCCGCTCCCGCTCCCACCCCCGACCGAGCCGGTGGCGGTGAACGAGCCGGCGGCGGTGTTCGCGGTGAACGCCGGGGAGGTGGCAAGGCCGCTCGCGTCAGTGGTGGCCGTGGCCTGGGCGCCACCGCCGGTGAAGCTGGCGCTGGCGGTGGCGCTGGCACCGCAGGTGCTGGCGCTGGCGGAGCCGATCGTGAACGTGACCGTCGTGCCCGCGACCGGGTTGCCGCCAGCGTCGAGGACCCTGACCTGCAGCGGTTCCGGGTAGCGACCGGCGACCCCGGCAGACATGCGCTTCAGGGGGATCGCGACGATTCTCGCCGGTACGCCCGCGGCGGTGTTCGTCAACGAGAACGAGACGGAGCCGTACTGCGAGCTCGCGGTGACGGTGTAGCTGCCCGCGGCAGTGTTGGCGGTGAACACCGGCGCGGCCACGCTACCCGAGGCATCGGCGCCGACGATGACCGTGTTAGACCCGCTGGTGGAGAACACGCCGCTAGCGCCACCATAGGGTGCGCTGAACGTGACGGGGATCCCCGCCGCGGTGCTCGTGACGGGGCAGCCATCGCTGTTACTGAGGGCTACCTGCAGCCCGGACGCGAAGGCGCTCTGCAGGATCGCCGTCTGTGGCGTGCCCGCGACGAGCGTCATTTGGTTCGGCGGATTGGACGACGGACAATTCGACGACCCGGTGCCGGTGGGTTCGGTTGGCGATCCGCCGGTTTCCCCCGAGGCAAACGCCGGGCCACCCACGACCATGCCAACCACGGAGCCCAGGCTCGCGGCCACGATCAGTACGAGTCCCGCCCAGTGAACACGGCGGGGCAACCACCTCATCGGTGCCATCAGCGCACTGCTCCTGCTGCGTTGGTGTCGTTCACGATGCGTCCGTCGAGCACCTGTACCTGACGGGGGAGGCGGCCGGCGAGGTCGTGGTCGTGGGTGATCACGAGAATCGTCGCGCCGTCGGCGTTCAGCTCTTCCAGGAGTACGAGGATCGCTTCACCGGACGCGCTGTCGAGGTTCCCCGTGGGCTCATCGGCGAGCACGATCGCCGGAGTGCCCACGAGCGCCCTGGCGATCGCGACTCTTTGGCGCTCGCCGCCGGAGAGCTTGCTCGGACGGAAGCTCGCGCGCTCGGCGAGCCCCACCCGGGCGAGCGTGTGGGCCGCCCGCTCACGGCGCTCGGCGACAGCGACGCCGGCGTAGAGGAGTCCTTCGGCGACGTTCTCCAGGGCAGTGGAGTGCTCCGCGAGGAAGAACTGCTGGAAGACGAACCCGATACGCGTGGCGCGCAACGTCGCGAGCTCACGATCTGACAGCCCAGCCGCGTCCAGGCCCGTGATCGAAACGACCCCCGTGCTCGGGCGCTCCAGCGTGCCCATGACATGCAGCAACGTGGTCTTGCCCGACCCGGATGGGCCGACGATCGCCACGAGCTCACCCTTTCCCACCGCGAAGCTGACTTCCCGCAGTGCATACACCGGCGGCTCGGCGCCGTAGACCTTGCTGACTCCGTCAAGCTCGAGCACCGGCTGCTCGCCGCCGCCGGCCCATGCGACGTTTGCCGGCTGCTCGCTCATGATGTCGCCGGCACCACCACGCGCTGGCCCGCGGACAGGCCCCGGCCGCTGACCTGCACGACACCTTCGGCGTCGTCGAACAAGCCGACGGTGACAGCCTCCAGACGGTGCACGCCCCCTTCGGCGATCTCCACCGCATATCCACCGCCGGCGAGCGCGAGCAGCGCGTTCAACGGGCACCGCAAGCACGTTTTCGACGCTTTCGGTGGTGATCTCGACGTTCACCGGCGCCTGGTCGAGGTCTCCCGTCGCCGCCGGGTTCGTGGGGGTGGCCTGCACTTCGACGGTGGGGGCGCTTTCTTCTTCGCCGCCTTTGCCCCCCGAAGATGGCGTGGTGGCGACGCTGGAGACGTAGGTGATCTTCCCGGGCGTGCTCTGGTTGTCCGGCAGCGTGATCGCGACCTGATCGCCGACCTTGACGCTCCCCTGCTGGGAGGCGTCGAGCGCGAGCTTGACCTGCCGGGCGGTCGAGGTGATGGCGAGCACCGGTCCGGGCATGACCGTCTGGCCGACCGTGGGGGTGACGCTCGTGACGCGCACCGGCCCGGGCTCGAACACCACCGAGCCGAGCGGCAGCCTGTGTGTCGCCGGCGAGCCGTACAGAAGCACCACCGGCCGGCCGCTGATCGCGTACAGAGTCTGTCCGCGGGAAACCACCTGGCCGACCGACGGCAGCTTCGTGAACGTCGAAGTCTGCCCGTACACCGTTTCCGAGGAGCGCGACGTGGACAAGTTGGACTGCGCGCTTGCGAGTTGTTTTTCGGCCGAGGAGACCTGGGAGCGGTCGGCGGTGACCTTTGCGGTGGTGCTGGTGGCATTCTGCTGGGCCGAGGAGACGGCCTGCACGTCGCTCGAGCACGAGCTCCCGCCACCGCTCGGGGAGTTGTTTTCGCTTCCGGGCGAGGAGTTGGCGGAGGCGGCTTCCGCGGCGCCCTCGCCCGCGCAGTTGACCTGCTCCTTGGCGCGCGCCGCCGCAAGCGTCGCCTGATGGTCCGAGAGCGCTTGTGTGTCGGAGGCCAGCGTCGCCCTAGCGCTCGCCAGCATCGTTTCGGCGCTCGTGACCTGCTGGCTGGCCTGATTGACGGCGGTGGGCGCGGTCCCGGACGGCACGCGGATGCTCGAGGAGCCCGCGTAGCCGAGCGTGCCGCTCACCTGCGTCTGCTGCGTGAGCGACTGCCGTTTCACCGACACCAGCGAAACGGCGCTTGCGTTATCACCCACACCGCCCGTGGATTTCCCCGAGCCGCCAAACGGGTCCGTAGCGATCACCACCACGACGGCCACGACCATCACCAGCCCGACGATCGCGAGCAGCCGTCGGCGAGCGCGACCTCGCGGCGGGTCAACCCCTGAGCGCCCGTCAGAAGATCCGTTCGCGTCGGCCGTCTGCGGCACCGACGCCACCTCACCAGGCACAGAATCGCTCATCGTTATGTTTGTACGACATCAAAGGTTTCGGGAACGTTTCGCCGGCCCCTCGCACGACTCTGCGCTCACGGGACCGCCACGGCCTGACCCGATTCCCCGCCGGAACCGCCAGGCCCCCCGCCGTCGCTCACCGCGCCTCCCGGCCCGCCCGTGGCGCCCGGTGGCCTGGGCAGGTCGGACTGACAGGTTTTATTCGCGGCTTTGAACTGCGGCGAGCTGGGATCGATCCCAGAGCCCTTGCCCCCGATCCGTATCCCGACACCGCCGCCGCTGTGGAATTCCGGATCGGGGAAGTTGGGGACTCCGTGGCTGCGCATGCACTTGGAGAAATTCAGGGCGCTTTCCTGCATCTTGGCCTGTTCTGCTGCGCTTGGAGCCTTCCCTCCGTTTGGCGCGAGCTTTCCGCAGACCTTCTGCGCCGCCTGGAACTGCGAGGACCGCGGATTGACTCCGGTCACGTGCCCGTTGTGGTCGCTGCTGTGGAGGAGCAGCTTGCCTTCGGTCGGTTCGGGGAATTCCGGCACTCCGTGGGTGCGCATGCACTGTGAGTAGGCGACCATCTTCTGCTGGGTGCTCGCGCCGCTTTCCGGGGAGGACGAGCCGCCGCCGCTCGAAGGCGAGCCGCTGGATGTGCCGGTCGAGAGGTGCGCGACACCCGTGCTCGATGAGCCGCCGCCGCAGCCGGCGAGCAGCAGAGCGGTGCTCGCAAGCACGACCACGCTGAGGTTCGTTCTTGTCATGTCGAGAATCATGTGGGACGGGACCTGAGAATTGGCTGAGAGAAGGCGAGGAACTTCCTAAACGACGCCGGACGTCGTTGGAGCATGTCGCTGGGATGCGGCGAGCTCGGCGTCGGTCATCTCGAGCGCCGGCAGCTCGAGCGTCAGGCGGGCGCCGCCGTCGGGGTCGTTGGTTGCGTGCACGGCTCCACCGTGAGCCTCGGCCATCTGCCTGACGATCGCCAGCCCCAGACCCGACCCAGGTCGCGCGCGGGCCGCGGGCGCGCGGTAGAAGCGGTCGAACACGCGGGGTAGATCCTCCGCGGCGATCCCCGGACCGTGGTCGCGGACCTCCAGAACACCGCTGCGGACACGCACCTCGATTGGATCGTCTCCCTGCCCGGCGGACGGAGTGGGCGGGTTCCACTTGCATGCGTTGTCGAGCAGGTTGGCGATCGCCCGCTCCAGGCGCGCAGGCGCGGCGCGTACAAGGCAAGGCTCGGCGTCGAGCACGAACGTAGATGAGTGCCCACCCACCCCGTGCAGGCGGGCGCGCTCGATCGCCCCGGCGACAGCGAGGTCGAGGCGCACGTCCTCGACCTCGACCTCGTCGATCTCGGTCTTGGAGAGGTCGACCAGGTCGCCGACCAGCACCGTCAGCTCGCGCAACTGCGCTTGTGCGGCGGCCAGGATGCGAGCGCGTTCGCGTGCGGGCAGTCGCTCGCCGATCGCGAGCGCGTCGAGGTTGGCCTGTGCGCTCGTCAGCGGTGTGCGTAGCTCGTGCGAGGCGTCGGAGACGAGCTGGCGCTGCGCGAGGCGCGAGCGCTCCAGCGCGGCCAGCATCGTGTTGAAGCTCCCTGCCAGCCGCCCGAGCTCGTCCTCCTCACCGGCCTCGATGCGGTGGCCGAGGTCCTGCGTGCGCGCCACGCGCTCGGCGGCGCCGGTCAAGCGCCGTACGGGCACTAGCGCCGCCCGTGAGACGAGCAGTCCGAGCGCGGCCGCGAGCGCGATCCCGCCCAGGCACACGAGCGCCAGCACCAGCTGCAGGTGGGTGAGCGTGCTGTCGATGTCGCTCAGTGGCAGGGCCACCTGCCACACCCCATCTTCGCCGGCGCGCTCGGTCAGCACCCGCACGGGCGTGCCGGAGACGGTCGCGTCGCTGAAGAAGGCGTCGCGGCGGCCCGCGGCAACCGCACGGGCTGCGGCCGTGATCGGAAGGGCCAATCTCTTGCTCGGGGTGTGGATGATTTCCCCGTTTGAGAGGAACAGCTGCACGTAGCCGGTTGGTCCCCCAAGTTCGGTGGGCGGCAGCACCAGCGAGGGACTCCCCGGTACAGCTACGGGTACAGCGTGCGTGAGCGATTCCTTTGGCGACGGCGACGGCGACGGAGCCGTTTGGGCCAGGGCCTTGCGTTCGATCGTCACGGTTTCGTGGGCGCCGTTGTCTGCGTGAGTCGCGCTCGGTTCCGCGTGAACTACGCTCGATTCGACGTTCACTTTGCCCGATTCCTTGGAGGACGCTCCCCGGATGGGGGCGAGGAGGCGCTTTGGCCCGTTCGCGGGGGCGAGCACCGCACCGCTGGCCTGCCCCCCAGACGCGCCCGCGCCGGTGGCGAAGCCGAACACGCCTCCGACAGGGAGCGGCGGCTTCCCTTCCTTGGCAAGCTTGGCGAGCTGGCTGCGGGTGCCGCTGATCTGGATATGGACGGCGGCCTGCTGCCCCGGCGTGATCTTTGCGCGCAGGCTCGAGTCGAGCTGACCCTGGAGCTCGTTGCTCGTGACGACATAGACGACGACCGACGCGATCACGATCGCCGCGGCCACGGCTCCGGCCGCCAGCAGCACCATGCGCTGGCGAAAGCTCATCGTGAGGATGACCTCATCACATAGCCGACCCCGCGGACCGTGTGCACCAGGCGCGGCTCTCCGCCGGCCTCGGTCTTGCGCCGCAGGTAGCCGACATACACCTCCAGCGAGTTCGACGCCGGACCAAAGTCATAGCCCCACACGCACTCGAAGATCTTCGTGCGTGAAAGCACCTGACTGGGATGGCGCATGAGCAGCTCCAGCAGCAAGAACTCGGTGCGCGTCAGCTCCAGCTCACGGCCCGCGCGGCGCGCCTCGTGCGCGAGCGGATCGAGCTCCAGATCCGCGAAGCGCATGGTCTCCTCGTTGCCCTCCCAGCCCGTGCGTCGCAGCAGTGCGCGAAGCCTGGCGATGAGCTCCTCGCTCGCGAACGGCTTGACCAGGTAGTCATCGGCGCCGGCCTCGAGCCCCGCCACCCGCTCTGAGATCTCAGCACGCGCAGTCAACATCAGCACGGGCGTGCGATCGCCGATCGCACGCATCCGCCGGCAGACCTCCAGACCGTCCAGGCCGGGCATCAGCACATCGAGGATCACCGCATCGGGCCGGTCCACCGCGAGCGTGCGAATCGCCTCAGCCCCGTCCCCGGCCGTCGCCACCCCAAATCCATTGAGGTCCAGCACGAGACCAAGCGCCTCGCGAACGGAAGGATCGTCGTCGACGACCAACAGACGCATCAGCCGATGCTGACAGGCCAACCTGAAAGAAAGCTGAGGACGGGACGCGTTTACGGCGCTGCTTGGGACGATGAGCCGGAGCCGCCGTGCACACCCCCGGGGATCAGCGATTCGCAGGCCTGCACCGCCGCCTTGAACGTCGGCGAGCTCTCGTTCAGTCCTTGATGGGCAATGTGTACCCCGCCGCCCGAGAACGTCGGGTCCGGGAAGGTCGGCACGCCATGCGAGCGGATGCACGCCGCCGCCTTCAGGTACCGGGACTGTTCCTGGGGGGTGATCTGGTGGTTCGAGCCTTCTCCGGGGCCGCCGCCCGGCAGCAGCTTGTTGCACGTTTGCTGCGCCGACTTGAAATGGGGATTGCCGGTGATACCCGGCGTGACCCTCATCGCGATCTTGTGTTCGTTCCCGTTATTGGAGATCTGCGGGTCGGGGAAGTTGGCCACGCCGTGCGAGCGCATGCACGCCGAGTACGCGACGGCCTGGCTGCCCGGCGAGGATTCGCCACCGCCCGTTGACCCGGCCGCTGTCGAGCTCGTCGTGGACATCGTCGAGGCGTGCGTCCCGAGGCTCGCCACGCCCCCGCTCGGCGACGTGCCGCCGCAGCCCGCCACGAGCACGCCCGCTGCGATCAGCGCGGTCGCCAGGCAGGCCACTACTCGCAGGCTGACCGCAGTCCCGTCGCGATCATCAGTGTGTTTGACGTCGTCTTGCATTCCGTCTCCTTCTCAGCTCGAAAAGATTGTGCGCTGCGCCGCTTGTACGAGATCGACGGTTTCGGGAAGGTATCGCCGCCCAGGCGGTGGACTTCTGCGCCGGCGAAACCGTGCTGAAACCGCCGGGAAGTAGCCTGGAGCACACGCCGGATCAGGACCGAAGTCCGGCCGTAAAAAGAGGAGTGACGATGCGGGTGCTCGTGATCGAGGACGACGAGGAGATGGCCGAGGCGATCGCGTTCGGCCTGCGCCAGACCGGCATGGCCGTGGATGTGGCGTTCGACGGCCATGCGGGGATGCAGCGCTCGCTCGTCAACGACTACGACGTGATCGTGCTCGACCGCGACCTGCCGGGCATGCACGGCGATCAGGTATGCGCCAAGCTCCTCGCCAGCGAGTGCCGCAGCCGGGTGCTGATGCTCACCGCAGCGGCGATGGTCGAGGACCTGGTGGACGGGCTCGGTCTCGGCGCCGACGACTACCTGCCAAAGCCGTTCGACTTCCCCGTGCTGGTGGCGCGGATCGGCGCGTTGACGCGCCGCGCCCAGCCGGCGATCCCGCCGCTGCTGCGCCACGAGGATCTCGTGCTCGACACCGCAAAGCACCGTGTGTCTCGAGCCGGCAGGCAGATCGAGCTCGCGCCAAAGGAATTCGGTGTGCTCGAGCTGCTGCTCGCCGCGCAGGGCCGCAGCGTCTCCGCCGAGGAGCTCCTGGCACGCGTGTGGGATGAGGCTGCGGACCCGTTCACCAACGCGGTCAAGATCACCGTCAGCCGGTTGCGCGCAAAGCTCGGGGACCCCCCGGTCATCGACACGGTCGCCAAGTCCGGCTACCGGATCTGAGTGACCGCCGTGGGCCTCGGCCGCCGACTGACCAGCCTCGCTCGGCGCCTGCCGCTGCCGCGGCGCACGATCCGCCTGCGCCTGGCGCTGCTCTACGGTGGCGTGTTCTTCATCTCGGGCGCGGCGCTGCTGACGATCACCTACACCGTCGTCTCGCGCACCCATGGCGCGTATTCGCAGTCCGTCGCAGTCCCGTTCGAACAGTCCCAGTCGCGCGCCGCGCCCTCCGGCACCCCTGCCCAGGGGCTCGCCGGGCCCGGCGAACGGGGTGTGCAGCAAACGCTGCACGCACGCCCCGACGGAGCCTCGGTGCAGGTGTTCAATCCCGGCCAGCACGGCGCCGACCTGCGAGTGCTCGCGGTCGTGTCCGCGATCGCGCTGGTGGTCATGGCGGCCCTGTCGATGGGGCTTGGATGGCTTATGGCGGGACGTGTGCTGCGCCCTCTGCGCACGATCACGACCGCTGCCCGCGACATATCCGCCACGAACCTGCATCGGCGGCTCGCGCTCGACGGGCCCAACGACGAGTTTAAGGAGCTCGGGGACACCTTCGACGGGCTGCTCGCGCGGCTCGACGCGTCGTTCCAATCCCAGCGTCAGTTCGTCGCCAACGCCTCGCACGAGCTACGCACTCCGCTCGCCCGGCTCAAGACCCTGGTGCAGGTCGCGCTGGCGGACCCCGACGCCACGCCAGAGTCGCTGCGCGCGACCCACGAACGGGTGCTCGCCTCCGAGCAGCAGCTGGAGGGACTGATCGAGGCGCTGCTCAGCCTGGCCAGCGGCGAGCGAAGCCTCGAGGACCGCGAACCGGTCAACCTCGCGGCCCTGACCCACGAGGTGATCGCCGGCCGCCAGGTGGATATCGAGAGCCGCCACCTACAACTCAACGCCACCCTCGACCCAGCGCGCGCCGAAGGCAACCCGGAGCTGCTCGCGCGGTTGGCGACGAACCTCATCGACAACGCAATCGCGCACAACCTGACCGGCGGTCGGATTGACGTCACGACCGCGACCGAGGCAGGACAGGCCGTCCTGTCGATAGCCAACGACGGCCCCGTGATCGGACCCGAGGAGCTGAACCGCCTGGAGCAACCCTTCCAGCGACTCGCGGCCGCGCGCACCCATCGAGGTGACGGGCATGGCCTCGGGCTGTCGATCGTCCACGCCATCGCCACCGCCCACGGGGCAACGCTGGCCCTCCACCCACAGCCCGCGGGCGGACTCCACGTGACGATTCGCTTCCCAACTCCGAGCTAACGCCCGTCCACGTATCCCAAACCGCCCTCGTTGAGTGGAAAGCGGTTGTAGATTGGGCTTCGCGGTGGGGGCGTTCACACCAGGAAAAATCCCGGGCGGGTGTCGATTTCGTCCGGCCTCGTTCGACGTGCGTGTAGAACTCACCCCACCTACCACAAGGAGGCACCAATGCGTTTCATGGTTCTGGTCCCCGGGAGCCCCGAGTCCGAGGCGGGCGAGATGCCCAGCACCGAGATCCTGGGGGCAATGACGAAGTACAACGAAGAGCTCGTCAAGTCAGGCGTGATGCCCCGATCGCCGTCGGCGAGATGGCGGCCGCCGCTGGGTTGTCCCGGGCGCACTTCAGCCGCGAGTTCAGCCGTACGTTCGGCGAGTCACCGAAGGCGTACCTGATGACCCGCCGGCTCGAGCGTGCCGCCGCGCTCCTGCGCAACACCGACCGGTCGGTGAGCGAGATCTGCCTCGACGTCGGCCTGGTCGGGCTCGGGTCGTTCAGCACCAGCTTCAAGCGCCACTTCGGCAAGACGCCGATGCGGTACCGCGCGAGTTTCCCGCCCGCCCGCGCCCAGGTGATCGTCCCTGCCTGTTACATACGCCTGTACGGCCGCCCGCAACACAGCACAAAGGGAGAAGACCGGGCGGCGGCGGTGGACTAGCTTTCTCAGCACACCGTCGAAAGGAGCAACGATGCAGGTGCAAAACGCACAACTCTGGGTCCACGATCAGGGCGAGGCGCTCGACTTCTATGTCGGCAAGCTCGGCTGGGAGGTCCGCAGCGACGTCACGATGCCCGAGCTTGGTGCCTTCCGCTGGCTGACGGTCAGCCCGCCGAGCCAGCCCGACTTCGCCGTCGTGCTGATGGCAATTCCGGGCCCGCCGGTGATGGACCCAGAGACCGCCGACCAGGTGCGCTCGTTGATGGCGAAGGGGTTCGCCGGGACCGTGTTCCTGGTGACCAAGGATGTGGACGCCGACTACAAGCGCCTCAGCGAGGCCGGGGTGGAGTTCACAACGGCGCCGACCGACATGCCCTACGGCCGCGATTGCGGGCTGCGCGACCCGTCCGGCAACCAGCTGCGGCTGGCTCAGCTCGCGCCGCAGTTCGCCGCGGCGTAGCACGCTCCACCGGGGGCGCCCTGCCCGGGGGCGCCCCTCGTGCGGTTCAACAGCAGCGGGTGGGGTCCAACTGGTCTGCTTCGGGGGTTTTGCGTCATCTCCCGGATCGGGGCTCACCGCCCGGGCCCGAAGTTGCACGCGGCCGACGCCTGCTCGAACGCCGGCGAGCTGGTGTCGATCGACTTCGGGATCGCGAGGTAGTACCCGCCGTTGCCGATGACCCCGCTGTTGCCCGGGTTCGAGGGAGGCGAGGTGCTCGGATCGGGGAAGCCTGAGATCCCGTGCTTGCGCATACATGCGGAGACGTTGAGCATCCGTGACTGCACATGCGAGGACGGGGGTTCGGAGCTCGGAGGACCCTTCGGCAGCAGGCGCTGGCACGAGTGCGCGGCGGACTGGAACGCGGGCGACTGCACGGTGCTCGCCGAGCCCATCCGGACTGTTTGGCCACTGACCTTCGGGTCGGGGAAGTTCGGCACCCCGTGCGAGCGGATGCACCTGGAGAACGCGACCCCGGATTCAACGGCACTCGCCGCGGACGCCGAGGTGCTCACGCCGCCCGTCGCGCTTCCCGCGCTTCCCCCGCATCCTGCCATCAGCACCCCGCTCAGGAGCGCTACGGCGGTGAGCAGCCGCGCTCGCGGCCGGGTGAGCCTTCTGCTACGGGTGCTGTAGGGCATGCGGCTCTCCTTCGTTTGCATCAGTGGTTGTGCAGCGGGAACGCACACGCGGCCGCCGCCCGCGTGAACACCGGCGACTGCTCGTCGATCGTGCTCGGAAAGATGAGAATCACTCCTTCGATGTCGCTGATCACGCCGGCGCCGGAGCCGAACGGGTTGGACGGGACCGAGGTCCGGGGGTCGGGGAAGTCGTAGACGGCGTGCTCGCGCATGCACCGCGCGATCCTCAGAAACTTCGCCAGCGTCTGTGCGGAGGGCGGGGGCCCTGAGCCGATGCCGCCGCCCGGCGTGAGCCTGTGGCACTTCGCCTGCGCCGCCTTGAACGCGGGCGATGAGCGATCCAGCCCAGCACCCACGCGGAACTCGCCGCTGACGTTCGGGTCTGGGAAGCTGGGCACGCCGCTGGCGCGCATGCACTTGGCGAAGGCGAGCGCCGCCTGCTCGAGGCTCGCGGGACTTTCAGGCGACGAGCCGCTGCTTTCGGAGCTCACCGGTGAGGCGCCGTTTCCGGAGGAGAGGTGCGCCACGCCGGGGCTCGACAAGCTGCCACAGCCGGCGACCGCCAGCGCGACGCTCAGCAGGGCTGCACCGGTGAGCAGGCGCCCTAGCGGCGGTGTGAGCCTCTTGGTATGGATGGTGTGCGGCATCTGGTCCCGTTGGGGTCTGCTGCGGGATTTGCGTCATCTCCCGGATCGGTTCTACGCGGTCGGTTGTTTCGGCGCTGTTTCGCTCTCCGAGGCAGACAGCGGTTTTGTTCGATCGAGCGGGCGAAACAGTGTTGAAACACTGCGGCGCTACCTTCACCACAAGGAGCTATAGATGCGGGTGCTTGTGATCGAGGACGACGAGGAGCTGGCCGGCACGGTCGCGGCTGGCTTGCGCCACGCGCGGATGGCGGTCGATGTCGCGTTCGACGGCCAGGCTGGTTTGACGCGCGCGCTGGTCAATGATTACGACGTGATCGTGCTCGACCGCGACCTTCCCGCCCTCCACGGCGATCAGGTATGCGCGAAGCTGATCGCCGCCGGCGGGCGCAGCCGGGTGCTGATGCTGACCGGCGCGGCAGAGAATGAGGACTTGGTCGACGGGCTTGACCTCGGCGCCGACGACTACCTGGGAAAGCCGTTCGACTTCCCCGTGTTGGTGGCGCGCGTCGGCGCCTTGGCTCGCCGCGCGCAGCCGAGCATCCCGCCGGTGCTGGAGCACGGCGACGTCGTGCTCGATACGGCCAAGCGCCGCGCGCAGCGCTCTGGCCGCGATCTCGAGCTGACACCGAAGGAGTTCGGGGCGCTGGAGCTGCTGCTCGCCGCCCAGGGCAGGGTCATCTCCGCCGAGGAGCTGCTCGAACGCGTCTGGGACGAGAACGCCGACCCGTTCACAAGCGCCGTGAGGATCACCATCAGCCGGCTGCGCACCAAGCTCAGCGATCCCCCCGTAATCGAGACCGTCGCGAAGGCCGGCTACCGCATCGCAGGCCAGTGATCGGCGTCGCGCACCACCGGCTCGCGCCACCCTCTTGGCTGCGATTGCCTCGCCGCACCGCCCGGCTGCGGCTCACGGCTCTCTACGGCGGCCTCTTCCTCGTGTCCGGCGTCGCGCTGGTCGCCACCACCTACGTCCTTTTTGAGCGGGCGACCGAATACAGAGCGCCACACCTACCGACGATTCCTCACACTCCCGCCATCCAGCATCTTGAGCTTCCGGGTCCGCTTGCAAACGCTCGGGTTCCGGGCCAATCCGTGGTTCAGGTTTTCCAGCATCCTCATCAGCTGGCGCAGGCTCAGTATGAACTGGGGCAGGCTCAGCACGAGCTGGCAAAGGCTCGGCCCCGGCTGTTAGTGGCTGTGCCGACTCAGCTGGCACGGGTCCAGCATCAGGTAACACAGGCCCAGCATCAGTTGGCACAGGACCAGCGTCAGCTGGCAGACGCTGTGCATCAGCTGGCGCAGGTAGGGCCCGTCCAAACAGCACAGCGCGCCGCTGACTCACACCAGCTTCTGGTCAACTCGGGAATTGCTCTGGCGATCGTGGCCGTGCTCGCCCTCCTCGCCGGCTGGCTCGTCGCCGGCAGGATGCTGCGACCGATCCGGACCATCACCCGCACGGCCCGCAGGATCTCCTCCACCAGCCTGCACGAGCGCCTGGCCCTCGACGGCCCGCAGGACGAGCTCAAGGAACTCGGGGACACCCTCGACGACCTGTTCGGGCGCCTCGACGCCGCGTTCGAAGCGCAGCGCCAGTTCGTCGCCAACGCCTCGCACGAGCTGCGCGCGCCGCTCACCCGCCAGCGAGCCCTGATCCAGGTCGCGCTCGCCGACCCAGACGCGAACCTCGCCTCGTTGCGCGCAGCCCACGAGCGCGTGCTCGCCTCCGAGCAGCACCTAGAGCAGATGATCGACGGGCTGCTGGCGCTCACGCGCGGCCAAGCCGGGCTGCAGCGCCGCGAGCACCTCGACCTCTCGGCCCTCGCCTCCAGGGCCCTGCTCGCGCGCGACGCAGAAGCCGAAGGCCGCGATCTCAACATCCACACGACGCTCGCCCCAGCACCAACGGCTGGCGATCCACGGCTCGTGGAGCGCCTGATCGCCAACCTCCTCGACAACGCGATCCGCCACAACATCCCTGACGGGCACGTCGAGATCACGACCGGCACCCGCCATGAACACATATTCCTGACGGTCACCAACAGCGGCCCAACGATCCCCCCCGAGGAGCTGCCGCGCCTCTTGCAACCGTTCCAGCGTCTTCACGGAACCCGCACCACCCACACCAGCGGCAACGGGCTCGGCCTCGGCCTCGCGATCGTCAACGCGATCGCCACCGCCCACCGCGCCACGCTGACCGCCCAATCGCGCCCAGATGGCGGGCTGACCGTCGAAGTCACGTTCCCCTTCAAGCCTCCAAGCATGAGACCGACGCCGATCACGGAACTCATCGCGGCCGATCAATCGCAGAGGTGATGCCCCGCTCGGTACAGCGATAAGTTTCGGCTGAGCCAGGGGTCTCAGCAGGAGTTCAGGTAGCTGCTCACCTCAGCTAGAGGACAAAGGGGATGAGCATCTTCGTGCTGTTTCGGTACTCCGGATACGCCGCTGGGAATGTTGCGGTGAGGTTCTTCTCCTCCACGGACGCGCTGTAGTAGAAGTACGCGCCGAGGATCGCGACGATGATCAGGCCGATCAGGTTGGTCACGAGTGCCGTGCCAAGGATCGCGGCGAGGAGTCCCGAGTAGATCGGGTGGCGGACGAATCGGTAGGGACCGGAGGTCACGAGCTCCGGTTCGGCCTTCTGGGTCATCGGCATCCCCCAGTTGCGGCCGAGCTGCACGCGAGAGGAGATCGCAAGCGCGATCCCGCCGGCGAACACGACGGCCCCGATCGCTCCGAGGACGGGGCTGTGGACGGCCAGGCTCCCGCCGCGGAAGACGCGCACGAGGACGACGACCGACAGGGCGGTCAGACCGTTCAGCGGGATCCGACGCCTGCTGCCTCTGCCCTCCTTCACGCCAAAGGCGGACGCGAGCCAGTAAACCCAGAAGACGACCCAGGCGATGTCGATGGCGGTCTTGAGCGCGTCCATCTCGTTTGACGAGCGTGCTGCGGTGCGGCGGACGCCCACCAGCCTACGGGTGCTGCCAGCGTGACGCTCAGGCGGTGATCCCGCGGATGTCGAGCTTGGCAACCAGCTCGGGGTCGTTGAATATGTCGATCGCTGCCGCGCGATCGCCGACGACCGTGAACGCCAGCACCGCGAGCGGCTGCTGGCCGTCGAACGCGACCACGCCGGCGGCACCGTTGATGAGCGCCGGGCGGACGTAAGGAGCGAAACGCCGCGCGCTCATTGCGCCGGCCGCAACCCGGGCGGCGCCGTGCAGCTCCTGCGGGTCACCGTCGCGACGGTGGGCGCGGAGCACGACGTCCGGGGCGAGCACAGACGCCAACGCGTGCAGGTTGCCCTCCCGGGCTGCGGCGAAGTAGGCGTCGACGACCGCCCGTTGGCGCGTCAGATCCGGGTCCGGCGCCGGCGCCGACTCCTGGACACGGCGGCGGGCGCGACTCGCGAGTTGTCGCGTCGCCTCCGGGGAGCGGTCAACCATCGCCGCGATCTCATCGAACGGCACCGCGAACATGTCGTGCAGCACAAACGCGAGTCGCTCGGCTGGGCTGAGCGTGTCCAGTACGACCTGTAACGCGATCCCTACCGCGTCCGCCAGCAACGCCTCGTGCTCGGGATCGGTCCCGACCGCCGGGTCATCGATGATCGGCTCCGGGCGCCAGCTGTCGAGTGACTGCTCACCTCGGGTCCGTCGGGAGCGCAGGATGTTCAGGCAGATCCGGGCGACGACCGTCGTCAGCCACGGCTCGAGGCTGTCGATCTGCCCGGTGTCGGTCCGCTGTAGTCGTAGCCATGCCTCCTGCACGGCGTCTTCGGCCTCGCTTAGCGAGCCCAGGATCCGGTAGGCGACCGCGCGCAGCTGCGGCCGTTGGCGGTCGAATCTGTTGGCCAGCTCAAGTTCGTTCATGCCTGTCACATCACCGGGGTCTTGCGGGTCATGGTGGATAGACCCCCGAACCGCAACCAATGTGACAGGAGGTGCCCGATGGCACGCATCCAGGGAGTATCGAAAGGCGCGGCCGGGCCGATGGTCAGGCTCGTCTACAGGCTGGGGCCGAGGATGATGAAGAAGCTCACCGGCCGCGAGCCGCAGACCGGCAGCGGCCTCGAGCCGATGGAGATCTGGGCCCACCAGCCGAAGATGATGCTGGGGATGGGTAAGTTCAACCAGGCGGTCCGCAAGGGGAAGTCCGTCGATGAGCGGCTCAAGAATCTGGTTGAGCTGAAGGGCGCGCAGATGATCGGGTGCGAGTTCTGCGTCAACCTCGGCTCACAGATCTGCCGCAACTCCGGCCTCTCCGACGACGAACTGC
Source organism: uncultured Solirubrobacterales bacterium (assembly GCA_963706545.1). Classification (GTDB taxonomy): domain Bacteria; phylum Actinomycetota; class Thermoleophilia; order Solirubrobacterales; family Solirubrobacteraceae; genus Palsa-744. Next base: position 1,544,835 of record OY970161.1, on the reverse strand, counting down.
TGGCGCTTCCCCGCTACCGCCAGAGCGACCTGTTCACCGAACGCGAGAAGCTGGCGCTCGACTACACGGTTGCCGTGATGCGCACTCCGGTCGAGGTCACCGACGAGCTATTCGCCCAGATCAAGGAGCACCTCACCGACCAACAGCTCGTCGAGATCACCGCGCATCTTATGGTCGTCAACCTCGACCGGTTCAACGCCGCCTTCAGGATCGGCTCAGCCGGGTTCAGCCAGGGCATGGTCTGCGTGCTGCCCGACCGCCCCACCGCCAACCCGGTGCTGGCGAGGATCGCTTGAAGGGGTCATCCGATGACTTTGACCCACCAGGTCGGTCTTATGGCCAACACCAATGGAAAAGGAGGCTCGTGATGGGACGGATCGTTGTAAGCGAGTTCGTGACCCTGGATGGCGTCGTCGAGGCACCCGGAGGCGGCGAGGGTCCCGCCGGTTGGCGCAGCGTCGTAGCGACGCGCTCCGGCGGCGAGATCGCGTTCTGTCCTGTAGGTGATCGTCCCCACTCGCGCACCCTGGCGGGACCTGCGCGCGCTCACCATGGAAACGGCGCTGTTGTCCAACGCTACGATGGTTGCGATGTGGTCGCTTTGACTGGGCTGGAGGCGAAGCCGCATTTACGAGGTTGATCAATGCGTTCATGGCGTATGTCGAGTGGGGAACCCGGCTCGCACAGCACAACTCACAGCCCGGCGCAGAAGTCGTAGAGCATGCACCAGTCCCGCGCTGGGGGTGGGGTGAGGCGCCACCGTTTCAGCCATAGCTCGACGCAAGCGGGCGCGTGTCGCGCTTCATTACTCCTGCGGGCGGACGAGCCGTGGGTTGTAGAGGATCTCCCATAGGTGTCCGTCGGGATCGCGAAAGTAGCCGGAGTAGATCCCCCAGGGACGGTCGTGCGGTCGGTCTGTGAGCGTGGCTCCGGCGGCCTCGGCTTGGCTGAGCAGGGCGTCAACCTCGGCTTTGCTTGCCACCGCGTGTCCGATGCTGAACTCACCGGTCTTCGGCGGACCGAGCGGGACCTTGGCGTCCTTCGCCAGCTCAGTGCGGGGGTACAGCGACAGCATCAGCCCGCCCGGTAGCTCGAACAGCGCGATCGCCCCGGCCGGCTCGACATCGTCGCCGGTCCACTCGGTGCCGATGATCCCGCGCGACTCCAATCCGAGGCCGTCTCGGTAGAACTCGTGCGCCCGCTCCAGATCGGCGACAGCGAGGGTGATGATGTCGATTCGGGCTTCCATCCTCCGCCTTTCTTGTTGGCTTCGCTACGCGGGCCCGGCAACCCCAATCAGGTTGCCCTCGGGGTCGGTGAAGTGGCCGATGACAAGCCCTGAAGGGGATTGCTCGGGCCCCAGCCTCCGGGTCCCGCCGAGATGCTCTGCCCGCTGGAGTGCTGCCTCCACGTCGGGAACGCTGATGTAGAAGATCGTGTGCGTGTCGTAGCCCGATCCTCCGCCGACACCTCCGGGGATTCCGATCCCGTCGCTCGCGTCGTGCTGCACGAACCCGTAGCCGTTTGGCTCCGAGATGGCATCAGAGACCGGGCTGCTCGAGTCGAACTCCCAACCGAACAGCTCGCCATAGTAGGCGCGGAGCGACTCCGGGTCCGCTCCAATGATCTCGAAATGCACGACCGGCTGTCCCATGGTTGCTCCCTTCCGGGCCGATCGCTCGGCGCTCGTTTGCGAAACCTTATGGCGTCAACTTCAGTGGCCACACCTCAACCACACCGTTAGCCACCGCACAAGGGGTCCCCGAGACGAGGCGGACCGCCTCCTCGAGATCGGCGGCCTCGATGACCGCGAACCCCGCGATTGGAAGGTCTGAGCGCAGGAACGGCCCGTCGCAAGCTCAGTCGTCATGGTCGGTGCACGCGGTACTGGATAAAGGTCGCGTGCGGCGACTGTCGCACACCGAGGTGCTCGAGGTCGAGCGACTGCGAGAACCCATCGAAGAGTCGCTTTCCCGCGCCCATCACGACCGGTGCGATGATGATCGTCAGCTCGTGATGATCCCGGCCGCGAGGGCTTGACGGATTATCTCGCCTCCGCCCATCACGTGGATGTCCTTGCCGCCCGCCGCCTGCTGGGCGCGCTCGACGGCCGCCTGCACGCCTGAGACGAACATAAACGCCCCGCCGGGCGGCTCCTCCTCCGGACGTGCGTGACGATGAAAAACGGCAGCCCCCAGGGGCTCTGCCCGCCCCAGTGTCGAGCTGCCTCATACGTTCCGCGTCCACCGACGACCGCCCCGATCCTCGACATCGTGTCGGTCAGTCAGGCGGCGTCCTCGCCGGTCGGCGCACGGCGCTCCTCCTCGGCGTAGGTCCACGGACCGCCGAAGACCCAGTAGTGCAGGTGCTCACCGCCCTCGCCGAGGCCTTTTCCCGGGCCGTCGTCGGGTCCGGTGATGTACCCATCGATCGACATCGTTATTCCCGCGAGAACGCTGGCCATCAGCAACCCATTCTTCCGTTGAACAGAACGAGTGATACCCCACAGACTGCGCGATGAATCAAAACTCATCGCGGATCGCCAGCGAGGCGAGACGCACTCCTGCCTTGCAGCGAGAGTGGGCGCGCACCGACACCAGCCCCAGCCTCCCGCATGGGGCGAATCTCAAGCGTGAACGGGAGGACGTAAGCGCCCCGCTTCGCCTGGTGCGAACAAGCGTGTAGTAATCGGCTCTGCTTCGCCGCCGCAGAATTTGCCGTGGGCCAAGGAGCCCGCCGACTCGTGTCCAGGCGATGGCGAGAGGCGGACTCGAACCGCCGACACCTCGATTTTCAGTGGTGGGGCAATCGACCCGGCCCGTCATGCGGAACCTAGCAAAAAAGGCCCGCGTTTGCTGACATTTCGCGCTGCCCCCGGCGTCAGCGGCGGGCCGCGCGGCCTGCCGAGATACCGGCGGATACCCGAAGATGCCGGGGGGTTTGGGCCGACGAGCGGGGTTCGTCGGCCCAAACGAAAACGGGGCGAGACGAGCGCATCTCGAACCGCCGACACCTCGATTTTCAGGACGATGCCCAGAGTCCGGCGGGTAGCCGATTTGCAGGGATTTTGCGAACGACTGGCCCGTGGAGATACCCTCAGATACCGGGAGACTCCGCTGGGTTTAGGACCACTGCGGGGGGTCGTGGTCCAGAACTCTACGCGGATTCCTGGCTCAGGGGTCGACTTTATGTTGGGTGCTGGATCGGAGTTTCTGGGACCACCGAGAGCCGCCGTGCCTGTCGCCGGCGGGCGGCGATTGCGGCGGTTTGGCCATCTTGTGGCTGCTCTCCGCGTTGTCGAGGCATGTACTTGTGGGGCTTATTTCTTCGCCGCGCCTGACCGTTTGATGCGCTGGCGAGCACGGATGCGACGAGGCAGTGTCGCGTGGGTGAGGTCGCCCTGAAAGATGTCCAGTTGGTTGCGGAGGTCACCCATCCTGTCGAACAAGGCGCCCATGTTCATCTCAGTGTCAGTGGCGATCGGCGTGGCCTTCCAGGCGTCGTGGGCCTCTTGGCCAGCGGTGCGTCGGGCGACCTCGACGAGCGTGTCGTAGGCGGCTGCGAGTCGCTGTTCGCTGTCGGCTGCGAGCAGCACCTGGCAGGTCGTCAGCTCGGCCTTGACCGTCGAGAATTGTGCGGCGAGGCGGACCCGCTCGGCACTTGCCTGCTCGGGCTCGTGCCTGCGGCGGCGGATCATGAACGGCATCTCCGCATAGGCGAGGATCGCGGCGAGCGAGCGAGCATGAAGGTCACGGCGGCGTTGGCGCTCGGCCCGATCGCCACTGATCCAGAGGCCGACCAGGGCCCCGGCGAGTGCGATGATCGCACCGGCGACCGGGCCGCTGATCTTGATGGTCACGACGGCGGCGGTCAGCAGCATGGGCACCTCGCCGGTCGTGGGTGATGCCCCGGGGACTCTTCTTTGGGCCAGGGGTGTCCTGCGCGGCACTCGGCTTCGCAGTAGGTGTGCTGCTCAACGTGGACGGCAAGGTCCAGCAGGCCATCGTCGGGGACCCACCGGTGGTCCGACTGATCCTCGTCGAACCACATACAGAGCGAGTTGTCACCCCAGTGGTGCCGTCGGCAGATGGGCCCATCGACGAATACCGTCGGGTCAGATCGGGACGTGTCGAAGATGGCGGTGACCAGCCGCTGGTCGTCGTGGACGGGCACGTCGATCGCGAAACGGTAGATCAGGGCGGCCGGGGCGGTGCAAATCTTCCGTTCGAATGTCATGCCCGCGTGGCGGGCATGACGCTCAAAGATGATCTGCTCGGCCGTGTGCTCGAACCACGCTGCGGTGGCGCTATGCACCGTGGGAGCGGGTCATCTTGGCGGGCGACGGGATGCTGAGCGCGGCCGCTGCTGCCGCCGCATTAGATGTTTTGAATGCATTGTTGAGGACGTTCTTTTGGCTCTCGCGGATCGCGGTGATCTCCGCGCCGTAGAGCTGCTCGAGCTCGGCGCGTGCACCGGCGGTGCTGGCCATGCCGGCGGCTGTGGCGATGATGTCGGACATCTCGTAGAGGCGCTCGGCAGCGAGTGCCTCGGTGACACCGTCGGGGAGGCTGATCGGGCGCTCGACGACGGGCGAGGGGTCCTCGGTCAGCGCGATCTGGACGGCGGCGGCAGCGTCGGCGAGGAAGGCAGCGAGCGCCTCGCCGATTGGACGGATCTCGGTGATGTGCTCGAGGGCGAGTGCGCTGAGGTTCCATGAGCACATCACCTTCACCCGTCCGGGGATCACCTCATCGCACTTGACGGCGCGCTTGGCGAGCCGGATGACATGTGCGCGATGCACGCGGAGCGCCTTCTTGTCGCGTTCGGTCATCAGCCAGGTGTGGTGCTGGGGATCGGCCGCGTCCCAGCTGTTCAGGCGGCGGTTAGGGATCCACAGGCCGCGGCCGTCTGCGCGGGCGAGGCCAACGATCAGGTCGACGTATGGGTCGACGGGGCCCCAGTCGTCGATGTCGACGGTCTCGTTGAATTCGAACTTGATGGCGCGATTGCCGTCGAGGTTGATCTGGGCGTTCGGGTAGCCACGGGCCTGCAGGCGCGGTGTGATGAACTCGACGAACAGCTGGATAAATGCCTCGGGGCCGCGGCCGGTACCCTCAGCATCGGGGCCGAAGGCACGAAACTCCTCGAAGCGCCGATCGATCAGAACACCGCAGTCCGCGTCTTCGAGTGGCTTGTTGTGGACACCGTGGGCGACTGAACCGGATATGTAGCGAGCGCGGGCAGCTACATGCTCCATCGCAATCGTGAGCACGAGGTCGCGGCGGCGCTTGGCCTCCGCGAGGACCGGGAGCGGTACTGCGATCTCCTTCAGGATCTCCTGAAGGACACCATCGACCGGGACCTTCGTGCCGGTCGTACGGGTCATGAAACTGGACATCGAACCTCCATCGCTTGACTGCCAGAACGCGTGAGGGCACCACACCCTCGACCATCACATGGAACCAGCTGGTGCGGACAGCACGGCAGGGAAAGTTGGCGGCCCGCCACCCGGGTGGTTAGGACCGGGTACAGGCGGGCCGCCGAAGCGTTCCAGCAGAAGCGCCACAGTTGTATCTGATCGGCCCGATGGACGGCGTGCCGCGCACGGCACGCCAGCGCGGGCGGGAGTGCCAGGCGCTGGGGGGATGTTCGCCATGCTGGCATGTCGTTGGGCTACCCGGTGTAGATCGGGCCGGGTCCGGGGCCGGGGGTGACGTGGTTGGCGACGTGGACGAGCTCTCGCGCTTTCGTGAGGCTGATTTCGGTGTCCGGCGCCTGCTGGAAGCCCTGCGGTGGTGAGACCTCGTGGAGGACGAGCGTGCCGCGCGGGACGGGCGGGGAGACGGCGCGACCGGTCGAGTCGGTTCTGAACGGCTCGCCGATGGGCTGGCCGGCTTGCAGGAGCTGGAAGCTGATGCCGCCGAGCTCTGAGAGGACGGGCTGGCCGTTTTCGCCGAGCAGTTCCTTCTGCACGACGACCCGCCCAATCGTGCATGGGTCCGGCGGAGGCGGGTCGAAGATCGGTGCGCCTATATAGCGCGGGTCGTGCGGCGGGGAGAAGAAGAACCCGGCCTTGAGGATCGTGATCACGCCGGTCGCGAGCAGCGCGTCGTTGCCCGCACCTGCTTCGGGGAAGCTCGGGTTGGTCATCCACCGCCCGAAGATCGCGGCGAACTCGTCGAGCGAGCGCTGGTAGCTGACGAACTGCAGCCCGGCGTTCTGCGTGCCGTCCGGATTCATGCCCTCATAAGGGACACCGCGCCGGAAGATGCGCGTGCCGTCGTAAGTTCCCCACGCGGACCGGCCTTGCGGATGTGGGCGGAGACAGGGCAGGCGGTGCCGGTGAAGGGACCCTCCTGGGCGATCGGCGTGCCGGGCGGCAGGTCCAGGCGGGAGCCGTCGGGCTTGCGCCTGCCGATGATCTGTTCCTGTTCGGCTTCGCTCTTGGCGGCCATCGCTTCGAGGTTCTGCTGGATCTTCATGTAGACGACGTAGCTGCCGCCGGCGGCCCAGGCGGGCTCCTCGGGGCTGCGGTCCGGATCCAGGAACACGACTTCGGGGCGCTGCGGGATCGGGATGTTGCGCAGCCCGTCACGGAAACCGAACTGTTCGCGGCCATTTGGGCGCTGGTAGCCGTTCTCGAGCGAGTCTGAGACGATCGCGCTGCCGTGTGTGGCGGACAGGCCGCTCTGGAAGGCGGCAACTGCGGCGTCGGAGGTGCTGAGGATGTAGAAGAGGACGTCACCGGGCACCACCGGGATGCCGGACAGCGCCGGCAGCGACGGCGGGGTCGCGAGCTCGACGGGGATCTGCGCCGCGGTCAGCCCGAAGCGGGGCGCACCGGCGGCGGTCGTGAAGAACGAGGCGGCGAAGGCGATGTTGACGGTTGCGGCCCGCTGCCCGTTCGACAAACACGCTCTCCAGCGTGTTGATGAGGCCGGTGACGTCGGTCAGCCAGCCCTGGACGCCTTCGGCGGTGAGGGCTTCGTTGAGGGTGACCGTCAGCAGGCTGGCGCCGGCGTTCGCGGTGCGGATGACTGAGTCGGGCAGGATCCCGGCGGCGAGGCGGTCGGCTGGAGCGCTCATGGTTGCTCTTTCTCCCGGCTCCGAGCCGGGGAATCGACTGGTTGACATAGTCCTACCGCGCCCTGCCTACTGTCAAATAGCGGACGCACGTTCTCTTTCAAGAACCGTAGCACCTCGCCGGGCGACCTGCAAAAATGAGACCCACAGTTCGCTATGAAGAACACCAACCCCAACCAAATGTCGGTGTTCGAGCTCGAGAAGCTCGAGAACCCCCGCCTGTCAGACCGCGACGCGGTTCGCGCTATCTGCGACCGCCTGCTCGCCGAATCCGGAGTCGCGCCCCCCGTCAACGTTGGATTGCTGGCCTCCATGCGCGGGATCGCCCACATCCACGAGACCGCCCAGAGCCCTGCCGGGATGCTCGTCCACCGCAACGGCCAGATGGTCGCCTACATTCGCGAAGGCGACAGCCCGCCCCGGAAACGCTTCACGATCCTGCACGAGGCTGGGCACACACTGCTTCCTGGGTACGTCGAGGCGCCCCAGTATCGCTGCGCAGGGCCACGGACACTTGAGGAGCAGCTCTGCGACCACGCCGCGAGTGAACTACTCTTCCCGCGCGCAAGCTTCGCGCCGGACCTAATCACCGCCGGCTTCGGCACCGAGCCGATCGCAGCTCTGGCTGACGGCTATCAGGGCAGCATCGAGGCCACAGCCGTCCGTGGCGTCGAGTTGTGGCCCGACGATGCGCTACTGCTCGTTCTTCGGGTCGCCCATAAGCCCGCCGAGGCCGGCCGCGAGGAGCAGTTCGAGCCGAAGCTCGCCTCGCCTGGGCCCACCACAAAGGCTCGTGGCCATTCACGCTCCGCCATAAGTCCGCGGTGGAGGGCTCGCCGTTCGCCCGGGCGCTGGACGGCGAGCTCGTCGAGGAGATCGGCACACTCGGGGACCTGGCCACCGACAATGCCGGCCCCGTGCGGATCAGCGCCAGACGGTACGGTGCGCCCGACCGTGTGCTCGCGATGATCACAAAGGACTCGACGACCCCTTCGATTCGGGCAAGACGAAGTTGATGGCAGATCCGGCCGACGACACGATCGGCGGGCGCATCAAGCGCTTCCGGGAAGAGGCAGGCCTCACAGCAACAGAACTCGCAGCGCAGGCAGGGATCGCAAAGAGCTACCTATCCGCGCTTGAAAGCGGCGACGCCCATTCGCGACGACCGTCGGGGGAGACGATGTACAGCCTCGCCGAGGTCCTCGGGGTTGCGATGTCCGATCTGCTTGGCCGCCCGATCCTGCACACGCCCAACAGCGAACGCCCGCCAAGCCTCATCGAGTTCGCCGCCGAAAACGATATTCCCGAGTCCGACGTTGAAATGCTGGCCTCGATCCGCTTCCGCGGCGAGCAGCCCCAGACCGCCAAACGCTGGGAGTTCATCTACGAGGCAATCAGGAACTCACGGGGCATGGACAGCAAACACTGAGCGTAAGCGTCACGGACCATCACGGGCATGCTCGAGCCGGCAACATCGCAGCCGAAGCGATGGCGAGAGGCGGACTCGAACCGCCGACACCTCGATTTTCAGTCGAGTGCTCTACCAACTGAGCTATCTCGCCGCGACACCCGATCCTACCGAGTCGGCGGCCGCTGACGCTGCGGCGTGTACGTGCTGGGCTAGGCCCCCGCGCCGACGCGCGTAAGCACCGCCGCGTCACAACACGGGGCGCTTCGCCGGAGCCCAAGAGGAACAATCCTTCCGCTCGGGCGCGTAGTCTCGCGCCAATGGCGGGTCGAGAACCGGCACCCGAGGAGTTGGCAGCGGCCGACCTTGTCGCCGACGCGCTCGGCGGGCGTTGGGAGTTGCGTGACGGCGAGGGCGACCCTCCGGGGATGCACGACTTCGACGTGATCCTCCCGGATGGACGCTGCATCGCGCTGGAGGTCACGAGTGCAATCGACGGGGCCGCCGTCGCGCTCTCGGATGCAGCTTTCGGAAGAGAAGGGCGACCGCAGCGCTGGCCCGCTCCCGACCTGGCGAACGATTGGATCGTGACGATCCCGCAGCGCCCGGTCCGTGTCGCCGAGATGATAAGCGCGCTGGTGCCCATCCTGGCGGTCTTCGAGGAGCACGGACACGCCCATGTTGACCCGCACATCAACTACGCCTACGTCAGTCCGCGCTCGGAGATGCCTGCGGCGGTTGTTGAGGCTGCCCGACGGATGGTCGAGCGCGGGGTAACTCGGGCGCGGGTGCTCGCGCCGCGGGCCGAGGGCGACGCGGAGGTGTTCGTCGCGATCAGTCGCGGGGTCGCGGGCGACCCCGGCGCCGTTAACCGACTGGTCGCCGAACGGGCGGAGCCCAAGCGCGAGAAGCTCGCTAGGGCTAAGGCCGACGGTGCGAGCGAGTGCCATTTGTTCGTCTGGCTGGACGGGACGCAACCGGACGCCGAGTTGGCTGTGGCAAAGATGCCGCCGCCTCCGGCGCCTGAGATCCCGTCGGAGGTTGACGTCGTATGGCTGGCGACGCCGCCGCTGGCGACTCCCGAGAAGCTCTGGCGCACGCGGCCGTCGGCAGGGTGGGAAGTGCTGCGCTAGCGCGCCTGTCACGCCGTTGGCGGGCACAGGCCCGGGGGCCTAACCTGGGCTGTCTCCGGGTGCTCCCGACAGCTGGGGGTCCGATAGGTCTTTGAGGTTTGGACGGGTTCCCCGGCTGGGGAACCCGTCCGTGCCTAGGCTCAGGCTGCCTCCTTCACCGCCAAGTGAAGAGAGAGGTTGAGCCTGATGACCAAGGATGACGTGCTGTTCGGCTACCGCCAGCAGCTTTTCGCGGAGGCAGCGAGGACGAATGTCTCGGTAGCGTGCCGGACGTTCGGGGTGCACCGCTCCACCTACTACAACTGGAAGCGCCAGGTCGACCGGCACGGCCTGGAGATGCTCAGGCCCCGGGAGCGCCGCCGGCCGCAGATGCCCAACGCGCTACCGAAGATGATCGAGGAGCGAATCGTGTCCTTCTCGATCGCTCATCCCGGCCTCGGCCCCAGGCGCGTCGCCTCGGAGCTGGCCAGGGAGAAGTGGGGCGGGATCATCGTCTCGCCGAACGGTGTGTGGAAGGTTCTCTGCCGCCACGGGCTGAACACCCGCGCGAAGCGCCTCGGGCTGATCGCGGGCTATGCGGCTCCCTATGAGCCGCCCCGCGATCCCGCCCCAGAACAGCACATTGACGTCTCACGGCCCGGTGAGCTGGTCGGGATCGACTGCTTCTACGTCGGCAGGCTGCGGGGCACCGAGGGAGCAATCTGGCAGCTCACCGCGATCGACATCGCCTCCTCCTACGCCTGGGCCGAGCTCGTGGTCTGCAAGCAAGGCAACCCCACCGCCCGACAGACCAGCGTCCTCGCCAGACGTGTTGCACGGGAGCTGAAGGCCGCAGGCTGGAAGCTCGAGAGGATGCTCAGCGACAACGACAACGAGTTCAAGGACGACTTCACGAAGACCGTCGACGCGCTGAAGGTGCGCCACACCCGCATCCACGCCGGCAGGCCGCAGACCAACGGCAACGTCGAGGCACTACACAAGACGATCCTCGACGAGTGCTGGCGACCCGCGTTCGCGCGCTACCTCTATCCCCGCTACACAGGGCTCAAACGCGAGCTCGATACCTACCTGCGCTTCTATAACACCGACCGCACACACCACGGCAGACTCACACAAGGACGCATCCCCGCAGACATCGTCTACCGTGCCCGAAAGATGGAGGCCAGATGAGCCACACCTGTCGGCACATCCCGGAGGCTGCCCAGACTAACCTTCGACTCAACGATGCACGAGCACGAGAACCTCACGGCGAGCGATCTACTCACCGAGCTTGACTTGCCCGTTGCGCTCGGCCGGCGAAAGGAGATCCTTGAGGCGTTCGCAGATGCCGTGGAGCCACTGTATCGGCTCGTCGTCAACGCGAGCCGGAGACCTGACGTAGACGGGAACCTCCTGTTCGTGGTCCTTCATCTCGCGGGGCGCAGCATCAGCGACCTTCTCGCTGCTGGGCACCTCGCAAGTCACGCCTACCTGCAGCAGGCTTACGGCGCGATGCGGCCAGTGCATGAGAACTGCGACTTGCTTGAGCTCTTTGCGCGCGACCCGAGTGCGGCGGGCGAGTGGGTGAACACCGAGAGGCCGTGGGCAGACTTCTCTCCGAAAGCCGTCAGGGGGCGACTGGGAATCGAGCCAAACCCCGTGTACTCGCACGTCACCGAAATGGGGACACACCCCCGATTTTCCGGCTCCAGACTTTCCGGCGTCATGCGGGTCGCGCAGGACGCGGCTGCGACCCACACGCTGGTGTTCCGCGTAGGCTCGTTCTTCCCCGAGCACCCTGCCGCCGTAAGCGTCTATGGGTTTCTTTTCGAATCCCTCGTGCGCCTCGGATTCAAGCTCCGCCACCTGACGCTCGTGAGTGAGACGACCACGCACGAAGCCTGGTGTGACGCATTCCTCGACTCGGCGATCGCCGTGCGGCGCGGCTGCAAACTCATCCATGCTGAGCTGGTCGAGCTCGACGCCGCAGGTGAGGAGACCGACTTCCTTGAGACCGTGTACGCCGACCTTGTCGAGAGTTTGCAGCCCGAAGGTCGGCTTCGCACCGGCGACCCTCAGCCGTAGCGGACTTGGGCGACGCCGGGGAAGAGGGACCTACCTTCTGCTAGATCCCCAACGCAAGAATCCGTCATCGGTGGAACTGCAGCGCTATCGCTCGGGGGAGGGGAATCAGCACTTGCCACAGGAGTCCCACGCAAACAGCGAATCCCGCCGGCAACGGCGTCATCGATTTTCTAGGCGCGCACGACTCGCTTCGCCGGTAGGGGAGCTGGTGCAGCCGGGAACGCCGGCCCGGCGGGATGGCCGTAGAGCTGCTCCCAAAACGAGTTCGCGACCATGATGTCGTTGAATTCGCGCGCGAGCCGGGTTCGCGCACGGACCTTTCGTTCCTTGCCGGTGCGCTGTTTCCGATCAACATCATTAGGCAGCAGCTCGGAGTAATAGGGAACAGCATGAAGTCAGCGTTCTCCAACCCGAGCGCGAATGGCGCCGGGTCAGTTTGGCGACCGAGCACGATCGGCTCGTCGGACGTCAGCAGGGGGTGACCTCGAAAGCTCACAAGCTGCCACTCGGCATCGAGGAAGTAGCCCGCGGCGTCTGGCGTCACTTCGATCATCTGCGCGATCGCTTGCTCTTGCGGGAGCGGGAAGCGATACGACTCCCAATCGCGCAGGATGCTCTTTACCTCGTCCGGGAGGTGGGCGAGGCTCGGCACCGGAATCGAATTGTCGTCATGCGCAAGGCTGTCGGCAAGATCGTTCGCGAAGCGACGGTGCTCGCTACCGAGAGGATGCAGGAGCTGGGGATGCCCCCGCTGCCGCACATAACGCCGCACAGCTTCCGGCGTACCTACGTCTCGATCCTGCTGCTCGCTAGCGAATTCGACCTCGAATGGGTGATGAAGCAGGTCGGTCACGCCGACTCGAAGATGACGCTCGAGGTTTACAACCAGCTACAGCAGCGCGTCAAGCGGGAGCACGGCGCATCGTTCGACCGGCTCATCCGCGAGGCCCGTGAGCGGCTACACGGCAGCCAGGAGCCGCCACCAGGCGGCAGCATGCCCGACACCGGCGGGGTTTGTGCCGCGGTTTGTGCCGCGGGCGCGAAAACGCCCGACAAACCCCGTCCTCCGCGCCGGCCTGGTCGGGGTGAAAACCTAGCGATTAGCAGGAAAAACGGCGGGAGCCGCCGCCGCGACTCGGCTTCCGGGCATAAATGTTTTCAGTCGTATGCTCTACCAACTGAGCTATCTCGCCGCGACCCCCGATCCTAGCGTTTCTGCGCCAGCGGATGACTGCTTCGTCGAGGTCGGTGATCGGCATGTCGAGGCTGCTGGCCATCGTGGTGTAGCGGTCGTTCCAGTCGGGGTAAGTCGTGATATACGGTGGCCAGAGTTGCTGGCCACGTGCGGCGAATATGCGCTGGCAGGCGTCCTTGACGGGCGCGAGGTTCTCCCCAGTCAGGGCTTGGAGTAGTTGTAGGTCAATGAGATCCCGGTAGCGGGGGCTCTCCCCGCCGGGTCGTAGTGGTGGCTCAGCGACGGCGTGCAGCTTCTGGGCGATGCCAATCGCGGCACACGAGTGGGAGACAAACTGGCGCTGTTTGGCCATGCCGCCTCTGGCTCTGGGCGAGTCGACCGACACTCTGTCGCTCGCGGAGAGCGCGCAATCTACGGGCGCCTCCCACGACGGCCTCGAGACCCGCCGGCCCGCGCCCAGCTGGCCGCCGGAGCGCCTCCCCTAACGGGCGAGCGGATTGTGTAGCTTCGCCTGCTGAAACCACCCGACGCAGGCGGCTCCTGGACCCCACAGATGCAGGCTCGTGACGACAAGCCCCCGTTAGAGGCCTATGCCTTTCGGCGCACCGAGCGGCGCTGGCAGGGGGCGTGCGAGCGGGCGGGCGCGTTCGCGACGCCCAGGCGCGGGCCAGAGGAGCGGGGCTCCTCCACCGCGACGGTGGGCTGGACGGACAACAACTCGATCTTTCTCGGCGAGCACTCGGGCCGGCATGGATTGCGGCGGGTGCTCGAGGACATGGGCTACACCGTGAAGGGGCGCGCGCTCAACGGGGCGTTCGCCCGTTTCAAGGAGCTGGCGGATGAGAAGCAGGCCCCCGCCAGGGCCACCTCGAAGCGCCGCTCGACCCGGTGGAGCCCGGCATAGCACACAACAGGGCACCGGCGAGCGGGCCTCGCCCGCCGAGAGTGAGCTCGGTCGCTGTGCCTGACAACAAGACAAGGAGTGATGCACCATGAAACCCGCTAAGGCGGCGGGGCTCTACGTCATGGCCATGCTCGTGTGCATGGCCATGACAGCGACCGCGTCAGCCGCAACAGGCCCAGTATGGGAAGCCTGCGTGAAAGGAGCGTCGGGCACGAAATACGCAAAGGGCGAACACGAACAGTGCGAAGAAGCCTCCGGCTCAGGCGAATATGGATGGGCAGAAATCACCGGAACGGAAAAATCCGTGGGCCACGGCTCGCTCCTGCTGATCGACGAAACGGTAATCAAGGTAGAAGTCGAATGCAATGTGGAATCAGAAGGGTCTTTTGGTCCCGGGAAGTACAGCAGATTCGAAAAAGCCACCTACACATGCAAACCAGGGAAAAACTGCGAAAAAATCATAGGGAAAGTCGAAGCTAAGAATACTCCGTGGCAAGAAGAACTTGTTGAAACAACCGAAAAAACCCTGAATGACAAGACCACCAACGGCAAATCGGGGAAAGAAAGCCCCGAGATCGTCGCGAAGTGCGACGTACTCGGCGTCGAAGGCGTCGATGAAATCAAAGTCGAAGAAGTCCCGCAGGCGGAGAAAAGTGCGAGATCGGGCTTTCTCTTCTTGGAGTTATTAGAGTTAATCGATCCCAACAACCCTCGAAGTCTAAAGGGCAGCTTAGGTTGGTTACGAGCCGTCGGAGGCGGCGTCAGGGCCCTCCCTCTAGTATCCCGCGCCGTTAATTCGTTTTAGAAGTCGTGAGATGGACTCTAGGATCTGCTCGGCGGTCTTGGTCCAGATGAATGGTTTGGGGTTTTCGTTCCATGCGGCTACCCATTCGCGGATGTCTTTCTCCAGCGCGTGGACTGAGCGGTGGTCGGAGCGCCGTAGGAGATCGTCGGTGAGATAAGCGAACCATCGCTCGACTTGGTTGATCCAGCTGGAGTACGTCGGGGTGTAGTGCATGTGAAACCGTGGGTGAGTATCGAGCCAGCGTTGGATCGCGGGGCTCTTGTGCGTGCCGTAGTTGTCGCAGACGAGGTGCACATCAAGGTGCTCGGGGATCTGGCTGTCGATCTTGACCAGGAACTTCTTGAACTCGATCGTGCGGTGGCGGCGGTGCGTTGAGCTGATCACGGTCCCGTCAGCCGTGTTAAACGCCGCGAACAGGCTGGTCGTGCCGTGGCGCAGATAGTCGTGAGTGCGCTTCTCCGGCATGCCGGGCATCATCGGAAACGCCGGCTGGGAGCGCGCGAGCGCTTGTACCTGGCTCTTCTCATCCACCGAGAGCACCACCGCGGCTTCAGGCGGATTCAGGTACAAGCCACAGATGTCATAGACCTTCTCCACAAACAGCGGGTCGTTGGAGAGCTTGAAGGTATCGGCACGGTGGGGCTTGAGATCAAACGCCCGCCAGATCCGCCCGATCGTTGACGCCGACAGGCCTGAGCGCTCAGCCATCTTCGTGCGTGACCAGTGCGTCGCATTCTCTGGCGTGGACTCCAAGGTCGCAACGACTACATCCTCGACCTGCTCAGCGGTAATCGTGGCCGGACGCCCCGGCCGGGGATCATCCGAGAGCCCATCCAACCGCAGCTCACAAAACCGCCTACGCCACTTCCCGACCGTCGGCGTGGACACCCCACACGCCGCCGCCACATCCTTGTTCGAGTACCCCTCCGCGCACCGCAAAACGATCCGGGAGCGCAACGCCAACGCCTGCGAAGACTTCCGTCGCCGCTCCCACCGAACCAACTGATCCCGCTCAGCGTCAGCCAACTCCAACACCTGCTTGGGCCGTCCAGTTCTTGACATACCACAGCATACCACACTTAACCAAGGAACTTACGACGCGGGACACTAGGAGGGTGAGACAAACTCACCGGACGACTCACAAAGCAGCACGCCGACCGAGCTAAGAGCCGGGCCAGCTGAAGGCCCACCTCCGGACTCGGGAGGTTTTGCAGAATCCCACAGGGTTTGGAGAGCCTGGCTAGCTGAAGGTCTCGCTCCCCAAGCCCAGGGCCTGCGAAAGGTCGTCGCGAAACCCCTCAGGGGACGGCCACTACCCCGCCCCCTCCCGCGCGCGAAACTCCTCGACCAGCGCAGCGTACGTGCGGCGCAGGCCCTCCTCGATCGGGACCTCCGCGCGCCAGCCGAGCTCGCGCTCTGCCCTCCCCACGTCCAGGCAACTGTGGCGCAGCTCGCCCGGACGCAAGTCCGCCAACACAGGGTCCGCCACAACGAACGCCGCGGCGCGAAGCGCCATCCAAATGCTGTTCACGTCGGTCTCCACGCCCGTGGCGACGTTGTACGTGCCCCGGCGTCCCGACGCGGCGAGCAGGGCGCGCACGACGTCCTCGACGTACACGTAGTCCCGCGTGGGGGTGCCCTGGCCGTACAGGGTCGGCGTGCGGCCTGCGTGCAGGTGGTGGCTGAAGATCGCCACGACCCCGGCCTCGCCGTGGGGAGACTGGCGGGGGCCGTACACGTTGCCCAGGCGGCACACCGCGTGGGGGACTTCCGTGGAGAGCGACCACGTGTTGACGTACGCCTCCGCCGCCCACTTCGAGGCACCGTAGGGGGACAGCGGAGCGGGGATGCGCTCCTCAGGGGTCGGCCGCGGAGCCTCGTCCCCGTAGAGCGCGCCGCCGGTGGAGGTGAACACGACTGGCACTCCAAGGCGGCCCGCGACGTCCACCACGTTCAGCGTGCCCTGCACGTTGACCTCGCAGTCGCGGCCCGGGTTCTCGACGGAGGCCACCACGCTCGCCTGGGCGGCGAGGTGGAAGATCGCGCGGGGGGCCGCCCGCTCGACCGTCGCATGCAGCGCGGCGCGGTCGGTGATGTCGAGCGTGTGCAGCCGCGCCCCCCCTGCCACGTTGCGCGCGTCCCCCGAGGAGAGGTCGTCGACCACGTCCACCTCGTAGCCCTCCGCGAGCAGGGCGTCCACGAGGTGCGAGCCGATGAAGCCCGCTCCACCGGTGACGAGGGCACGGTTGGACACGACGGAGAATCTATCGGAGATCTATATGGTGGGGTTCGAAAAGAGGACCTGGCTCGCTCGACCTGGAGCCGCCTGCACCACCCTCTTGGCGGGTCGGCGCGGCGGAGAGCTTACGACTGGACCCCCATAAGGACACCTATATGTGGGTCTGAGGCCACCTACATACCTACATGTGGTCCGCGGGGCCTACGACCCTACGGCTTGCACGTCTGCGGCCTGCTCGTCCGACTCGCCCGCCGGCGCATCACGCTCCAGCAGCCTCTCGACGCGCTCGCGCGCCTGATCGATCCGCACCAGTGCCTGGGGCTCCTCGTGGCGACCCTGCACGTAGCGGCGCAGGGTCGCGAGCACCCGGTGGGCGATCCCCGCCGCCGCCCGCTCGCGCTCTGCGTCGAGCTCACCCCGCTCCCTGAGCTCCGCCATCCGGCGCGCCGCCGGTTCGATCACCTCTCCCGGTAGCGCCGCCGCCGCCACGCCGTCCTCGATCGCCTGCGCGATCGCGCCCTCCGCGGTCTCCGCGTCGCCGCGGGTGAGCGCCACCAAGTAGGTCTCCAGCACCCCCTCCAGGAGCGCCTGCGGGTCGGCGGCCAGGCGTGGGCGCGCGTCGGGGCCGGAGCTCGAGAGCACCTCCAGGAAGGCATCCAGCAGCACCGGGTCGAAGTGCAGGCCGCGCTGCTCGCGCATCAGCTGCACCGCCTGCTCGACCGAGTACGCAGTGCGGTACACGCGGTCGGAGGTGAGCGCGTCGAACACGTCGGCAACTGCCACGATGCGCCCCTCGACCGGGATCTCCTCGCCCGCGAGGCCGCGCGGGTAGCCGGAGCCGTCCCACTTCTCGTGGTGGCTCAGGGCGATCGTCGCAGCCATGTCAAGGATCGAGGAGGAGGAGCCCCGCAGCAGGCGGTGGCCCTCCTCGGCGTGGGTCTCGACGATCGCGCGCTCCTCGGCGGTCAGCGGACCGGGCTTCAGCAGAATCGCGTCGGGGATCGCGACCTTGCCCACGTCGTGCAGGGGGGCCGCGTAGCCGAGTCGCTCGCACAGCTCGCGGTCGAGGCCGGCCCGATCGGCGAGCAGCGTCGAGAAGCGCCCGATCCGTTCGATGTGCGCGCCGGTGTCCTCGTCGCGGAACTCGACCGCCATCGAGAGGCGCCGCACGGTCTCCGATTGCGCGATCTCAAGCTCCGAGAGCGCGCGGTGCAGCTCACCGGAGCGATCGTCGATCTCGCGGAGCAGCGCCTCGCGGCGGGTCTCCCCGACGCACCAGCCCGCCAGACCGGCGGCGGCGGCGAGCACGGCGGCGTAGAGCGCGACCGCGGTGGGGTCCGAGGCGAGCACCGCCCCAAGGGCGGCGGCGACCAGGACCGCCGTGAGCGGCGCCCACACAAGCAGCGCGCGGAGGCGGCTGCCGGTCAGATCCTCGGCGTCGGGTCCCTTCCCCACACGTTCGAGGTTACTCCACCGTTCGGGCATTTCCATTGGTTCTCGACGTTCCTCCTTCGCGCGCTCGGCGCGCCCCGAACGCGGTTTGAGCGCGGCGGGAGTCGGTGGACGAATTGCGGGCCGCAGGGCGCCACCCACGCGATCCGTGGAGGCTCCGCGCTATCCGAGCGCTCGGATAGAGTTGAGTTTCGTGCCTCTTTGGCTTCCCTCCGTGCGGCTCCTCCCCGTGACAGGCATCTTGCTTGCGCTGGCCGTGGCGGCGCTCGGAGGGTGCGGCGGGTCCTCGGGCAACGGCGTCGCGTCGAAGTCCCCCTCCGAGATCGTGGCGGCGGCCAAGACGGCGGTGGACGGCGCGAGCGCGGTGCACGTGTCGGGCTCCACGGTCACGGGCGGCAGCCCAATCACCCTCGACCTGAGCCTCGTCACCGGCAAGGGCGGTCGCGGACGGCTCGCCGAGAACGGGCTGAGCTTCGAAGTGATCGAGATCGACAACACCATCTACATCAGTGGGAGCTCCGCCTTCTACACCCACTTCGCGGGCCCCGCAGCGGCGCAGCTGCTCCGCGGGAAGTGGCTGAAGGCGTTGACCTCGAACGCGAGCTTCGCGGGGCTCTCCTCGCTGACCGACCTGCACAAACTGCTCGACGCAGCTCTCACCACCGGCGCGAACAGCAGCTCGCTGGTGGCGGCGGGCACGAGCACGGTCGGCGGGCAGTCGGTGGTGGGCGTCAAGGACACGACTCAGAACGGCATCCTCTACGTCGCGACGACGGGGACGGCGTACCCGCTGGAGATCACCAAGAGCGGCGCGGGCGGCGGCACGATCACGTTCAGCGAATGGAACCGGCCGGTCACGCTCACGGCGCCGGCGAACGCCGTGGACATCGAACAGCTGCAGCACGCCGGCTGAGGGGCCGAGGCCGAGTCGGCGACCCGACCCTTCGGGCTCCCGAACCGAACTGAACACGTCGTGAGCGAGGGCGCGGATGCGATGCCCTCGAGCGCGCAAGGTGCCGAGCCGCCGGGCGGCCAATCACTGCAGCACGTCGCGTACCTCCTCGAGGCTGAGGGGTGGTCGCCGGCGGTGGATCATGCGGTGGCAGCTCGCGCACACCACCGCGAAGTCGCGGGCAGGATCAAGCGTCGTGGGCCGACCCTGCAAGTCAGCGAAGGGCGTGAGGTGGTGGGCCTCAGCGTAGCCCTCGCCCAAGGCGCCGTAGCGCTCGCGGTAGTTGAATCCACAGACTGCGCAGCTCAAACCGTGCAAGCGCTTCGCTTCGCGGGCGAGCCGCGGATTGCGCTCGGCCCGCAGGTGCCAGCGCAGTTGCGCCGCCTCCACCGCCGCCCCCCGAGCGCCCCGGTCACGATCGCCACCACGCGGCGGCGCGTCGCCAGGGTCAGCCTCTAGGTGAGCCTCCACGTCCCCAGGAGCGTCAGCCTCGTCGAGAGAGTCTTTGGTCTCAAGCAGATGGCGGTAGAGCGTGAGAAAGCGGGTCAACTCCCCGCCGAGTGTCGCGTCGTCGAGCACGGCGCCAGTCGGGTAAAAGCGCGCAGCGACGTTGCCAGCCTCGTAGCCCCGAGTCAGCGTCCCGGAGCCACCCAGGTCGAGTGGGCCGAGTTGCAAGCCGTGGAGGCCCCCCACCGCGAGGAGCCCCGCGGCGACAGCAGAGCGGTCGCGGAGCACCTCCAAGTACCGCCGGCCGCCGACCTCAGCGTGCACAGCGGTGGTGCCTTGGTTGAGCGACAGGTAGACGCCACGCCCGTCACCTCGGAAGAGGTAGACGAGGTAGAAGCCGTGCTGCGCAGTGTCGGTCTCGAGTTCGTCGAACACGGCGGCCCACACGGTTTGCGCCCAGCGACCGCGCCCTGGGCTCCCCTGGATCTTGTAGCCCGGGCCAGTGACAACCTCGCCCAGCGCCAGCGGCGCCTGCTTGACGAGCAGCTGACCTAGCGGGTGCGCGGTAAAGGGTTCGCTGAGTGCGCGCGGGAGGTGTGCGAGCGTGTCTTCGAGGGTCGCGTGCAGCGAGGGGGGCACGCCCTTGAGGCTAAACCGCGAGGGCGACGTACTTTGTCTCGAGGTACTCGTCGATCCCCTCGAACCCCCCCTCGCGCCCGAAGCCCGACTGCTTGACGCCGCCAAAGGGCGCGGCGGGGTTTGAGACGAGACCCTGGTTGAGGCCGACCATGCCCGTTTCGAGACCCTCGGCTACGCGGAAGGCGCGAGCGAGGTCGCGGGTGTAGAGGTAGGCGACGAGGCCGTACTCGGTGCGGTTGGCGGCCTGGAGCGCCTCCTCCTCGGTTGAGAACGCGGCGACCGGGGCGACGGGGCCGAAGATCTCCTCGGCGAGCACACGCGCGTCGGGTGGCACCTCGGCGAGGACCGTGGGGGCGAAGAAGTAGCCGGGGCCCTCGAGCGGCCCGCCGCCGGTCAGGCACCGTGCGCCGCGCGAGCGGGCGTCCTCGACCAGCTCGGTCACCGTGGCGCGCTGGCGGGCGTCGATCAGCGGCCCGAGGTCGGTCGAGGGCTCGGTGCCGCGCCCCACGCGCAGCGCCCCCATCCGCGCGGCGAGCCGCGAGGCGAACTCCTCGGCGAGGGACTCGTGCACGTGGAAGCGGTTGGCCGCGGTGCAGGCCTCGCCGACGTTGCGCAGCTTCGCGGTGAGCGCCCCCTCGACGGCGGCGTCGAGGTCGGCGTCGGCGAACACGAGGAAGGGCGCGTTGCCCCCCAGCTCCATCGAGACGCGCAGGACCTGGGAGGCGGACTGTGCGATCAGCGTGCGCCCGACCTCGGTGGAGCCGGTGAACGAGAGCTTGCGGGTGCGGGGGTCGCGCAGCAGCGGCTCCACGACCGCGCCGGAGTGGCGCGCGGTGATCGTGTTGAGGACCCCCCCGGGCAGCCCGGCCTGCTCGAGGATCTGCGTGAGGGCGAGCATCGAGAGCGGCGTCTGCTGGGCGGGCTTGACGACGACCGTGCACCCTGCGGCGAGCGCGGGGGCGAGCTTGCGCGCGCCCATCGCCGCCGGGAAGTTCCATGGCGTGACGAACACGCACGGTCCGACGGGCTGGCGCATCGTGAGGATGCGCCCGACGCCCGCGGGGTTGACCTGGTAGCGGCCGTGCACGCGCACGGCCTCCTCGGAGAACCACCGCAGGAAGTCGGCGGCGTAGGCGATCTCCGCGCGGGACTCCGCGAGGGCCTTGCCCATCTCGAGCGTCATCAGCAGCGCTAGCTCCTCGGCGCGCGCGGTGAGCGCCTCGTAGGCACGGCGCAGCACCTCACCCCGCTCGCGCGGCGCCGTGGCGGCCCACTCGGCCTGGTGCTCGGACGCCGAGGCGAGCGCGTCAAGCGCGTCGGCGGGCTGCGCGTCGGCGACCTCCACCAGCGTTTGCCCGGTGGAGGGGTCCTCGACGGGGAGCGTCCCCGAGCCGGCGGCAGCCCGCCAGCGCCCGCCGATGTACAGCTCGGTGGGAACCCCTTCCAGCACGGCCCGCTCGCTGCTGCGGTCACTCATTCTCAGCACTCACCTGGGAGGTTTGGAGGAGGAGGATCGGCGTTCGCAGCGCGTGACCGCGCGTCGCCGGCCGAGGAGCGGGGGCCGCACTCGAGGAGGGCAGCGTTCGCAGCTCGTGGACGACGCGTCCCCGGCCGAAGATGGAGGGCCGCTCTCGACCGAACGGCGTCGCTCGCAGCTCATGAACGGCGCGTCCCCGGCCGATGCAAGAGGGGCCGTCCTCGACCACGCGTGCGCGCACGGCATCGACCATGCACTCAAGCTACCACCGCTCCACCCCAAGCAGACAGCTGCTCGCGATCCTGGTCGTCGTCGTCGGGCTCGCGAGCGGTCCCGCACGCGCCGGGGCGACCCCGACACTGGTGATCCAAGGCGCGGGCGACGGCCACGGCGTCGGCATGAGTCAGGACGGAGCGGAGGGGTACGCCCAGCACGGGTACAGCTACCAGGCGATCCTCGCGCACTACTACACCGGCACGGCCCTGGGCACGGTCCCCGCGGGAACCGAGGTGCGAGTGTTGATCGGCGGGAAGGTCCGCGCGATCCCTCTGGAAACGTACGTGCGTGGGGTCGTGGGGGCGGAGATGCCGGCGAGCTGGCCGGAGGCGGCGCTGGAGGCGCAGGCGGTCGCGAGCCGCACGTACGCGCTCACCGACCACGCGGGCGGAGCGCGCTTCGACGTGTACGCGGACACGCGCTCGCAGGTGTACCTCGGCACGAGGGCGCAGACCGCCCAGACGGACGCGGCGGTGGCCGCGACGGCGGGCCAGGTGGTGACGTACAACGGGCAGCCCGCGATCACGTACTTCTTCGCGAGCTCCGGAGGCGCAACGGAAGACGTGCAGAACGCCTTCCCGGGGGCCGCCCCGGAGCCGTGGCTGGTGGGGGTGGCGGACCCCTACGACCAGGGCCCTGAGCACAGCTGGAGCGTGAGCATGAGCTTCGCCACGGCGGCCGCGCGCCTGCGCGGCCTGGTGCGGGGCTCCTTCCGCGGCATCGAGGTGCTGAGCCGGGGTTACTCGCCGCGGGTGCTCTCGGCGTACGTGGAGGGCTCGGCCGGGCGCACCGAGGTGAGCGGCTCCGAACTGGCGGGCCGCCTGGGCCTGAGCTCGACGTGGGCGTACTTCAGTGTGCGCACCGCGCACGGCACGCAGCCCGAGCCGGACCTGAGCCACCACGCGGCGCCATCACCGGCACCGGAGGCCCCGGCACCGGCAACTGGGGAAGCCCCGGCGCCGACCAGCCCCCCCGTCTCGCCCGGCCCCGAAGGCGGGACGACCGCTGGCAGCAGCCCGAGTGCGGGTTCGGGCGGCGGCACGACTCCTCCGTAGCGGCGCATTCCGCACGTGGTGGCAGCGCGAGTTGCGTGGGGACCACAC
Organism: uncultured Solirubrobacterales bacterium; assembly: GCA_963706545.1. Taxonomy (GTDB): domain Bacteria; phylum Actinomycetota; class Thermoleophilia; order Solirubrobacterales; family Solirubrobacteraceae; genus Palsa-744. The sequence goes on along the minus strand of OY970161.1, from coordinate 1,521,658 downwards.
GGTCCGCGCTAACCCCGACCCCCCAAGTCCAGAGAGCGCCCGGCATGGGCAGGGAGCTCCCGGCCCGGGAACCCGTACCCTCTGGCCCACCCAGTGCCCGCCCCACTGCTGATCGCCGACGTGCCGTGGCTGCTGTACCGCGCGTACTTCGCGCTGCCCAAGACGATCGTGGACGGCGAGGGGCGCCCGGTGAACGCGCTGCTGGGCACCGTCAACGCGCTGCTGTCCGCGATCGAAGCGCGCCCACCGCGTGCTGTGGCTGCGTGCACGGGAGCGGAGCAGGCGGCCTACCGCGTGAAGCTGTACCCCGGCTACCACGCCCACCGCGACCCGATGCCGCCACAGCTCGCCCAACAGTGGGAGCGCGCCCCGGAGCTGCTCGCAAACCTCGGGTGGACGGTGGCGGGCAGCGAGGAGCTGGAGGCGGACGACGTGATGTACTCCTTCACGCGCCTGGAGGCCGACGCCGGCGGACGCGCGCTGCTGCTCACCGGCGACCGCGACCTCTTCCAGGCGGTGGGCCAGCGCGTCGCGGTGCTCGAGCTGCGCAAGGACGGCAAGCCGGTGGAGGTCGGGCCGGAGCAGGTGCGCGAGCGCTACGGGATCGGCCCAGAGCTGGTGGCGGACTTCATCGCGCTGCGCGGTGACCCCTCCGACGGCCTGCCGGGCGCGCCGGGGATCGGCGCCAAGACAGCCGCGGAACTGCTGCAGCGTCACGGCTCCCTGGAGGGCGCTCTGAGCGCGGTGCAGCGCTCCCCCACGTGCGAGCGCCCGCGGGTGGTCGCGGCGCTGAGTGAGAACGCGGAGGAGCTGCGCATGTTCAAGGAGATCGCCACGCTCGTGCGCATCGACGTACAACGGCCACCGGACCACCCCACAGACTTAGCCGCGGGCGCGACCGCAGCCCGCGAGCTGGGCATGAACCGGTTGGCGGACCGGCTTGTGACTCAGGCGGGCGGGAGGACGCCTTCGTCGTAGGCCCAGCGTTCGAAGCCCGCGAGGTACCGGTCGAGCTCGTCCACGAGGACAAGGACGCCCTCGTGCAGCGTCCGCCAGTTAGCGGGCGGGTAGGCGTGGCCGAGGAGGTCGCGCAGCTCCTTGACCTCTTGCAGGCGCGCCGCGGATTCGTGTGAGAGGGCGCCGAGCGCGGCGAGCCGTTCCCAGGGAGAGCCCGGGGACTGGTCCACCACACCGAGGCGCTGCCCCTCCGCCAGGCCGCGCGCCGCCAGCTCGTGCAGCCAGTTGACGAGCACCTCGTACTGGCGCTCAACGACCGCGACACGGTTGCGCTCGTGCGCATCGGGCGAGGACGCGGCGGCGAGGAAGGGCCCCTCCGCGAAGTCCGGCTCGAACCCCTCCATCGCGACGAGCAGCTGCTCGCGGACAGCGGGAAGTTCCCGGAGGATGAGGCCGAGGCGGCGCTGACCCTTCGACAGGCCGCCCGCTGTCACGAGGTCTGCGCCAGCCGCTCCCTGGCGGCCGCGAGCGTCGCGCGCGCGCGCATCATGGTCAACTCGTCTTCGTGAGTCCCCGCGGCCAGGATGTCCTCGCGGCGCTGAAGGAGGGCGCCCCAGAGACCGTCGCGGTCAAGCAGCACGCGCCCCTCGCGCAGGACGTCGGCGAGCAGCGAGAGCTGGGCCTCGGCCTGCTCCAGCATGACCACGTCCACTGGTCGGCCCACCGCGCGCCGCAGACGGATGCGCAGGCCCGCCTGCGTACTCCACTCGGGGCGGCGGTGGACGATCAGCAGGTCCACGTCCGAGGCCGGGGTGTCCTCGCCGGTCGCGGTCGAGCCGAAGAGCACCGCCAGGCGCACGTCACGCTCGGTGCGCAGCGTGGAGAGCAGTTTGGAGAGCAGCGCCCAGTGAGCCCGCAGGTAGGCCGTCTCCGCGTGGGAGAGTTCCAGTTGACCGCGAACGACGCGGCGACCGCGCAGCAGGCCGCCGGCGACGTGGCGGCGTAGGGTGCGCTCGCTGCAACCGACCTCCGCCGCCGAGCGAGCCAATACCAAACCCATACGTCCAGCATAACAGCCCGTGTGTCCGGGTCTCACCTCGGTACGTCCAAGCCCCCGCGAGACCCCTACGGAGTGAACTTGACCGTGAGCACGTCCCCGTCGCGCATCAGTCAGCGGGAGGGGGACAGGTCCCCCCTCCCGACCTCCCCCTGACGACACCCGAGCTCATGGACTGAACTTGACCGTGAGCACGTCCCCGTCGCGCATCACGTAGTCGCGGCCCTCCAGGCGCAGGGTGCCGCGTTCGCGCGCACCGGCGTAGCCGCCGGCGTCCACGAGCTCCCGGCAGCCGATCACTTCGGCGCGCACGAAGCCGCGCTGGATGTCGGAGTGAATCTCCCCGGCAGCGTGCCAGGCGGTGAGCCCCTCGCGCAGGTGCCAGGACTGGGCGGGCTTGGCCTCACCCGCAGTGAAGAAGGCCAGCAGGTGCAGCAGCGCGAAAGCGCCACGCACGACGCGCTGCAGGCCAGACTCGCTGACGCCGAGCTCGGCGCGCATCGCGGCGGCGTCCTCGTCCTCGAGCTCGGCGAGCTCGGACTCCAAGCGCGCGGAGACAGCAACGGCCCCGGCGCCCTGGGCGGCCGCCTGAGCCGCAATCTCTGCGGGAACCTCGTCAGAGCCCTCGTCGACGTTGGCAACGAACAGGACGGGCTTGGCGGTAAGCGAGCCGAGGTCGCGAGCAGCGCGAGGGGCCTCGTCGGGCAGCGGCACAGAGCGCACGGGGCGCCCGGCCTGCAGCGCGCCGATGACCTCGTGCAGCCAGGCCTCTTCGGCGACGGCAACGCGGTCCCCGCTACGGGCGGTTTTGGCGACTCGCTCGACGCGCCGCTCGGCCTGCTCGAGGTCGGCGAGCACGAGCTCGGTCTCGACGGTTTCGACGTCACGCAACGGGTGCACGTCACCCTCGGGGTGCACAACGCCAGCGTCGCGGTGAGCGCGCACAACGTGCACGAGCGCGTCGGTCTCGCGGATGTTGGCGAGGAAGCGGTTGCCGAGGCCCTCCCCCTGGTGAGCGCCGGCGACGAGCCCGGCGATGTCGTGAAAGTCGACGGTGTCGTAGACGACCTCCGAGGCGCCAACAGTGGCGGCCACCTCGTCCAGACGCCGGTCCACAACGGGCACCACGGCGACGTTGGGCTCGATCGTCGTGAACGGGTAGTTGGCGGCCTCCGCCCCCGCTCGGGTGAGCGCGTTGAAGAGCGAGGACTTGCCAGCGTTGGGCAGCCCGACGATGCCGATGCGGGTGCTCATGAGAGAGGGGTCATGGGGGATCGTCCACGTGAGTGGGTGCCGCTTCCAGGCGTATGCGCGCCGGGCCACCTACCCGGCGTCGATGCGAGGGGTGTCCGCCCAAGGGAGCTCATCGCGCCACCACAGCTACGGCTGTGCCCAGCAGCGCGCCGGCTATGATGTCGGAAGGGTAGTGGACGCCCAGGTACAGACGGGACGCCGCGAGCGAAGCAGCGAGCGCGTAGAGCGAGCGGGGGGGCAGCCCGAGGCGCATGTAGAGGCGCGCTCCGGCGAACGAGGTGGAGGCGTGAGCGCTGGGGAAGCTCAATCTCGTGGGGGTGGAGGTCAACGGCGGCAGGCCAGCCAGCACGGGCCGCGGGCGGCGGACGAGCAGCTTGAGCGTCGTGTTCAGCGCAAACGTCCCCGCCACCACCCCGGTCGCACGACCCCAACGCGCGCGCCGCGGCCGGTCGAGCGCACCGCCGGCGACGCCGAGCGCGAGCCATACGGCGCCGTGCTCGCCAAGCCGCGAGAAGCGCGAGACGGCACGCTCGCGGCGCGGACCGTGCCCCCGGGTGCGTGCGAGCCGCAGAATCCGCTCATCCAATCCCATCTCCATAATTCTCCGCACTAGGGGGCCGCTGAGCAAGCAAGGCAAAAATTGGAAGGCCCGCCCACCCCGCGAAATGTGCTTTGCTGGCCGATCGGAGATCCCGTCGATCTCCGATCGGTGAGCGACCGAGGACGCAGCATGGCGCTGGCCGAAACGGGGATGCGAGCCAAAGGCGAGTGTCTCCCGGCTTCGGTCAGCGGCCCCCCTAGGCGCCAAAACCTACGCGCTGGTCCTCCTCCTCGGAGCGCACGTACACCACCTGCGCGAGGTCGAGGCGCACCGGGCCGTCCTCGGTCTCGAGCTCGTGCCAGCCGCGGTCCCCGAGCGCCTTGTACAGCTTCTGCAGCTGCTCGTCGCCGACCCGCAGCGCGAGCACCTGGCCGCCCTGGAAGCCGACGCTCATGCGACGCATCCTCGCCATCAGCGACCAACCTCGCCTGTGGTGGTGGAAGCCGGGGACCCTGCGCCGTGGCGGGCCGGCTCGACAAGCTCCACGAGCACGCGCCCGGTGGACCGGGGCTCCAGGAAGGCGACGCGCGCGCCGCCGATCCCCACCCGCGGGGTCTTGTCGATCAGCTCCAGCCCCGCCTGGCCTAGCTCGGCGAGCGCCGACTCGATGTCGGAGACCTGGTAAGCGAGGTGGTGCAGGCCGGGCCCGCGCTTGGCCAGGAACTTGCCCACCGGGGTGTCGGGGCCGAGCGGGGCGAGCAGCTCGACGTGGTTCTCACCGACGTCGAGTAGCACCGCCTCGACGCCCTGCTCGGCGACGATCTCGCGGTGGGCGACGTCCAGCTGGAAGCCGTCGCGCCACAGCTGCAGCGCGGGCTCCAGCTCGGCGACGGCGATCCCGACGTGGTCGATGCGGTCAAGCACTCGGAGGAGTGTATATCTGTCCCGGGCGGGCGGGCCCAGCCACCGGGCTCGCCGCGGCGATCCGCAGGCCAACCCCGGGCGTCCGCTCCAGGCGGGGGGTGTCCGCCATCACGCGGTCGATCGCGTCGCGGTCGAGGATCTCGTGCTCCAGCAGCTCGTGAGCGAGCTCGTCGAGCTGGCGGCGGTGGGCGAGGATGATCTTCAGCGCCGCACGCCGGCCTTCCTCGATCAGGTCCTGGCGCTCCTCGTCGCGGATGCGCAGCGTCGTCTCCGAGAGACGCACGTCCCCTTCGGGGGAGCGCCCGACGGCGGCGTTGCCCATCGCGAAGTCGTGCACCATCGAGTGGGCGATGTCCGCGACGCGCTTGAGGTCGTCGGAGGCGCCGGTGGTGACCTGGCCAAACACGATCTGCTCGGCGACGCGCCCGCCGAGCAGCACGGTCACGTAGTCGAGCAGCTCCTCGCGGGTCTTCAGGTAGCGGTCCTCGGCGGGCAGGTTGAGCGTGTAGCCGAGCGCGCGCCCGCGGGGGACGATCGAGATGCGGTGCACGCGGTCGACGGAGGGCAGCAGCTCGCCGCAGAGCGCGTGGCCGGCCTCGTGGTAGGCGACGACGCGCTTCTCGTGGTCGTTCAGCACGCGGTGGGACTGCACGCCGGCGATCACCCGCTCCAGCGCGCCGTCGAAGTCGGCGTCGGCGATGCCCTTGGCGCCGCGGCGCGCGGCGAAGATCGCGGCCTCGTTGCAGATGTTGGCGAGGTCGGCGCCCGTAAGTCCGCTGGTCTGCTGGGCGACCAGCCCGAGGTTGACGTCGCGCAGCGGCTTGTTGCGGGTGTGCACCGCGAGGATCCCTTCGCGGCCCTTGACGTCGGGCGGCGCGACGAACACCTGGCGGTCGAAGCGCCCCGGGCGCAGCAGTGCGGGGTCGAGCTTCTCCAGAAGGTTGGACGCCGCGATCACGACGAGGCGCCCGGAGGTCGCGAAGCCGTCCATCTCGACGAGCAGCTGGTTGAGCGTCTGGTCCTTCTCGCCGGAGACGTCCATGCCGCGCCGTCCTCCGACGGCGTCGAGCTCGTCGATGAAGATGATCGCGGGCTCGTGTTTGCGCGCGATCGCGAACAGCCTGCGGATGCGCGCGGCGCCGAGGCCGGCGAACATCTCCACGAAGGCGGCGGCCGACTGCGCGAAGAACTGCGCGCCGGACTCGTGCGCGACCGCCTTGGCGAGCAGCGTCTTGCCCGTCCCCGGGGGGCCGTGCAGGAGAATCCCCTTGGGGACGGTGGCGCCCAGCTTGTGGAACTGCCCGGGGTCGCGCAGGAACTCGACGATCTCCTGCAGCTCGGCCTTGGCCTCGTTGACCCCCGCGATGTCGTCCCACCCCACCGACTGGTCCGAGGAGGGCTTGATCTGCTGCGGCTTGACGCGCGGCATCACCTTCAGCATCCGCCACATCACGAAGAGGAGCGCGCCGAAGAACAGAATCATGAACACGGCGGACCACTGGTAGGCCCATTCCTGGATGTCGTGCACAATCGAGGTGCTGGGCGCCACGGAGGGAGCCAGGGCGATCAGGTGGGGCACGAAGGTCGCGTGGGCCACGAGGGTCGCGTGGGCCACCGCCGCGGCCGTCACGTACCGCAGTTCTGCAACGGAGCCTGCCACCGCCTGCCACAGCGCAACCAGTGCCGCGTTCAGTTGACTACCCACGTCGCTCCCTCACCGTCCTTGGCTCGATCAGGTTCAATATACCCAGTTACCCAGGGCCGATACTCGCCACCCCGCTAGCCCTATCCCAAGACAGAACGCGCCAGGTCGCGGAAGAATTCCGCCGCGAACGCCACGTCGCGTACGTCGATGCGCTCGTCGGCGCCGTGGATCAGCGGCATCGCCTCCAACAGCGTCTGGTGGCGCTGGGGGAAGAAGCCGTAGGCAACGCACTCGGGGAAGGCGGCACGGAAGTGGCGGGAGTCGGTGAAACCGGGCAGGACCACCGGCACGACCTCGGCGCCCGGGTCGCGCTCGGCGATCCAACTGGAGATGGCGTCCATCAGCGAAGAGTCCGCGGGTGAGCGGTTGCCGACGACCCGCTCGGTGAAGTCGATGTGGAAACCGTCGTGGCCGAGGACTTCGCCGATCCCGCGCAGCACCTCTGCTTCACCGAGGCCGGGGGGCACACGGCAATCCACTTTGACCTCGGCGCGGGAGGGGATCACGTTGATCTTCTCCGAGGCGCGGATGCGGGTCGGGGCGAAGGTCACGCCGAGCATCGGCTCGAACATGCTCGCCAGGCGAGGGTCGACGGCGAGCAGGTTGGCGACCGCCCCCGCGGGGTCCTCGGGGTCCTCGCCGATACCGCGCAGGAACGCGGCGGGCTCAGGTGTGAGCGTGTAGGCGGGCTGGCGCTCCGCGAGGCGCGTCAGCAGCGGGCCCATCTTCAGCAGCGCGTTCTCGGCGATCTTCGGCATCGAGGCGTGGCCCGCGACGCCGTCGGTGGTGAGCGTGAAGCGGAAGACTCCCTTCTCCGCGCAACAGACCCCGTAGCGGCGGCGGCCGCGGTACTCGAAGACAGCGCCGCCGCCCTCGTTGACGAGCAGGTCACAGCGGACCTTCTCGGGGTACGTCTGCGTAAGCCATTCGGCTCCGAGCTCTCCACCGACCTCCTCGTCGACGACCGCCACGACCAGCAGGTCCCCGCACGCGGGCCGCCAGCCGGAGCGCGCCAGCGAGACGGCGGCGGCGACCTCGGCGGCGACCTGGGACTTCATGTCGAGTGCGCCCCGGCCCCACACGCAGCCCTCGGCGAGCTCCCCCGACCACGGACCCCGGCGCCACTCGGCGGGGTCGGCGAGCACGGTGTCGACGTGGCCGAGGTAGCAGAGCGTCGGACCGGGCGCCGCGCCACGCAACCGCGCCACGAGGTTCGGGCGCTCCAGGACGGCTCCCAGCAACTGGCACTCGAAGCCTGCGCCGGCGAGGAGTGTCTCGAGGTGCTCCTGCGCGGCCAGCTCGGCGCCGGGCGGGTTGACCGTGTTGAACGCGATCAGCCGTTGGAGAAGCTCGACCGCGTCTGAGGCGAGCGTGGACGCGTCGCGGATGCTGCGTCCTCCCTCGCTCATGTGCCGAGCACATTTCGCTCAGTGCGTCCTTGCCCCGCTCGGTCCACGCCCGCCTCGTGCGTGTCACAGAGTGTGCTCACCCCGCGATAGTACGCCCATCCCGGCGAGCGCCGGGCACCGCCGCGAGCAGCTCGCGCGTGTAGGGGTGCTGCGGGGAGACGTAGAGCGCGTCGGCGCTCGCGAGCTCGACGATCTTGCCGTGGCGCATAACGGCGACGCGGTCGGCCAGCTGGCGCACGACCGCGAGGTCGTGGGAGATCAGCAGCAGCGTCAGGCCCAGCTCGCACTGCAGGTCGCGCAGCAGGTCGAGGATCTGGGCTTGGATCGTGACGTCGAGCGCCGACACCGGCTCGTCGGCGATCAGCAGCTTCGGGCGCAGCGCGAGCGCCCGCGCGATGCCGATCCGCTGGCGCTGGCCGCCGGAGAATTCGTGGGGGTAGCGGTTGCGGTGGGCCGCCCGCAGGCCCACCCTGTCCATCAGCTCGCACACGGCGCGCCCGCGCCCCGCTCGGTCGCGGTGCAGGCCGTGGATCGCAAACGGCTCGCCGATGATCGAGCCGGCCGTCTTGCGGGGATTCAGCGAGGAGAAGGGGTCTTGGAAGACGATCTGCATCTCGTGGCGTGCGGCCTTCAGCGCAGCGCCCTGCAGGTGGGCGAGGTCGCGACCCTGAAAGCGGATCTCTCCGCCGGTGGGCTCGAGCAGGCGCATGAGCAGGCGCGCGGTGGTGGACTTACCGCAGCCGGACTCCCCCACCAGCCCGAGCGTCTCGCCGCGGCGCAGCTCAAAGCTGATTCCGGCGACCGCCTCGACGGCAGTAACCTGGCGCTGGAACACCACCCCGCGCGTGACCGGGAAGCGCTTGACGAGGTCGCGCACCTGCAACAGCGGCTCGACCACGGGCTCGACCACCGTCTCGCGCTCGCGCTGAAGCTCGAGCGTGGGGGCCGAGCGCACGAGCTCCTGCGTGTAGGGGTGCTGAGGCGCCGCGAGGACCTGCTCGGCCGAGCCCCGCTCGAGGATCCGCCCGGCCTGCATCACCGCGATCTCGTCTGCCATCTCGGCAACGACCCCGAGGTCGTGGGTGACGAGCACGAGTGCCATCCCGAGCTCCTCGCGCAGGCCGCGCAGCAGCGCGAGGATCTGCGCCTGCACGGTCACGTCGAGCGCGGTGGTGGGCTCGTCGGCGATCAGCAGCCGCGGCTCGTTGGCGAGCGCCATCGCGATCATCGCACGCTGGCGCATCCCCCCCGAGAGCTCGTGCGGGTAGGCGTCCACACGCCGCGCCGGCTCGGGGATGCCGACCAGCTCCAGCAGCGCGACGGCCTGCTCCCGCGCGGCGCGCCGCGAGACCTCGCGGTGGGCGCGGATCGCCTCGACCACTTGCGCCCCCACGCGGTACAGCGGGTGCAGCGAGGAGAGCGGGTCCTGGAAGACGATCGCCAGGGCGTTGCCGCGCAGCGCGCGCAGACGCTCCTCCGGGAGCGCCACGAGGTCCACGCCCTCGAACAGGATGCGCCCCGAGACGCGCGCCCCCTGCGCCCGGGTGAGCCCCATCAGGGTCAGCGCAGAGACCGTCTTGCCCGACCCCGACTCCCCCACGATTCCGAGCGTCTGACCGCGCTTCACCTCGAAGGAGACGCCGTCCACGGCGTGCACCACCCCGTCTTCGGTGGGGAGCTCCACGTGCAGGTCTTCCACACGTAGAAGCGGGGAGTCGCCTGGCGCGCTCATTTGAAACGGACCCGAGGGTCGAGGTACGCGTAGGAGATGTCCACGAGGATGTTGGCCACGACGATGAACAGCGCGGCCAGCAGCACCGTGCCCTCGATGATCGGGAAGTCGGCGTGCACGAGCGCGTCGTAGTTGAGCCGCCCCACGCCGGGGATGTCGAAGACGACTTCGACCAGCAGCGCGCCGCCGAGCAGCGCGCCGAGGTCGAGCCCGAGCACGGTGACGATCGGAGTGATCGCGGCGCGCACCCCGTGGCGCAGCACGCGGCGCTCGGAGAGGCCCTTGGCGCGCGCGGTGCGGATGAAGTCCTGGTCGAGCACGTCGAGCAGGCTCGAACGCAAGAGGCGCGCGTAGACCGCGGCGAAGCTCGCGGCGAGCACGAGCCACGGCAGGATCAGCGAGGTGAACCACTTCCCCGGGTCGCTGCTGAGGCCGACGTAGGAGCCGGCGCCGGGGAAGATCCGCAGCTTGCCGATGTCCGAGGCGAACAGGAACAGCGCGATCAGCCCGAGCCAGTATTCCGGCGCAGAGACGAACGCGAGCGCGGTGCCCATCGCGGCGCGGTCGAGCCACGTGCGCCGGCGCACCGCGGAGATGATCCCGACCGAGAGTCCGCTCACGAGCCAGATCACCACCGCGCCGGCGGCGAGCGAAACGGTCGCGGGCAGGCGTTCGGCGATCAGGCTGCGGACGGAGGCGTTGGAGTAGTAGCTGTAGCCGAGGTCGAGGTGCAGGAGCACCCCCTTCAAATAGTCGTAGAACTGGGTGTAGAGCGGCCGGTTGAGTCCCAGCTCGCGCGAGATGTAGGCGATCGTCCGTGGGCTCGGATCGTGCCCGGCCCGCAGCACCGCCGCGTTGCCGGTGGGGAAGACGTTGAAGAACAGGAACGTGAGCGCCGAAACGATGACCAGCAGCAGGACACCCCAGAGGATGCGGCGGATGATGTAGCGCGTCATGGCGATCGTCCGTGGTGGAGCCCGGCCAGGCGAGTAACGGCCCAGCCTTGCACGAGCTGCATCAGTGCCTCCGGAGCTTCGTGCGCACGCCCCTCACCCCTGCCTGTGGGTCCGTCGAACCGCGCCGGCACAGCGGCTCACTTCAGCGAGGTGAAGTCGTAGTCCCACGAGCCGTTGTTCCACAACGCATCGACGCCGGCGACGCCCGCGCCCTCGATGTTGGCCTGGCTCACGAATACCCCGGGGGCGGCGACCGCCTGGCGCACCAGCATTTCGTCGATCTTCGCCCACGCCTGGGCGCGCGCCGGTTCGCCGACGACCAGCTCCGCCCGTTCCATCGCGGCGTTGATCTGGGGGTTGTTGACTTGGCCCCAGTTGGCGTTGCCGGAGGGGGAGATCGCGGGTCCGTAGAACGGCACGAACAGCACGGTCTGCGGATCGGCGAAGTCGCGTGTCCAGCCAGCGTTGGGGCAGACGTCGATCTCCTGGGAGGGCACGCCGCAGTACTTTTCGTACATCACCGACTTGTCCACGAGGGAGAGGTGGGTTTTGAAGCCGAGCGACTGCAACGCCTGGTTGACGATCTGCGCGGTGCCGCTTTCCGGTTCGCCGGTCACGCCGACGACCTGGAGCGTCTTGCCACCGGTGTACTTGCCGCTCGGGTAGCCGGCGAGCCGCATGTACTTTTCGGCGACCGCCGGGTCCCCTTCAGGGTGTTCGTTGTAGTCGAGCTTCGGGCCCGCGAGACCGCCGGCCTCTTCGAAGCCGGCCACGCCGGGGTAGAGGAAGTGGGTCATCGGCGCCGCCACGAGCAGCCCGCCGCGCACCTTGACGAGCGCGTCGCGGTCGAGCGCGGCCCACACGGCTCGGCGCAGGTCGACGTTGGTGAACGGCCCGTGCGCGTTGTTCAGTGAGCTGTAGTAGGTGCCGGAGCCAGGTGTGAAGGTGATCTGCTGCGGGTAGTGTTCGTAGGCTTCCTTGACGATCGACTGCGCGGGGGGGTCGTTCTCGAGCACGTCTTCGCCCTTGAGCACCTGCTGGCCGATCACGTTCTTCTGGCCGCCGATGTTGATGTTGATCTGGTCGAGGTACGCAGGCCGGTAGTCGGTGTGGGGGTTCCAACGGGGGTTGCGCACAAGCGTCGCGGACTTGCCCGGCTGGTAGCCGATGCCGAGGAATCGGCCCGAGCCGTCGGACTTCAGCATGTACGGCCCGGTCGCCACCAGGTATTCGGTTCCGTAGGTCGTGGGGTGGTGGGCGTCGAGCGGTTTGGCGAATTCCGGAGGCACGGGGGCCGAGAGTGGCAAACTGAGCGCCCCTGTGAGGATCGCAGCCGTGGGCTTGGTTAGGTGAAAGACGAGCGTTTCACTGTTCGGCGTTTCGATTCCGGGAATCGGGCCGCCCGTCGCCTTGGCCGCGCCGACGATGTCGCCGAAGTAGGGCATGAAGTAGGGGTTGGCGACGTTGGGGTTGGCACCGCGATCGATCGCGTAGGCGACGTCCCCGGAGTTCACTTCGCGGTTGACGGGCGGGCTGAAGTAGATGTGCCGCTTGAGGCGCACTGTCACCGTCCGGCCGCCGTCGGAGACGATCGGCGGGCCCGCGGCGACGTCCGGTTCGAGCTTTGTAGCGGAGTTGGGGGGGTAGGAGTAGAGCGGGCGCTGGGTCGCGGACATCACGGTGTAGTCCTGGTCGGAGTAGGTGCCGCCAGGGTCGAGGTTTTCGAAGTCCGCTTCCTGGTAGACGGTCAGCACCCCGCCGCGCCGCTTGCCGTAGAGCTGCTGGCCGGCGGGCGACTCGCCCGCCTTGAGTGGGATGGTGCTCGTGCCCGTCGAGCCGCTGCCGCTGGAGCCGCAGGCGGCGAGCGTGAAGGCGAGCACCGCGATCGCCACGCACACCGATGCCGCTCTCCATCTGTGCTGGTTCAACATGCCCTCTCCTCCTCCGATTATTCGTGGACCCCTGGGGCTCGCCGGAACGGCGGACGAACCCTCTGCTGCGCCCGGCGGACCAGGCCGTGGCGTGTCGAAGCGAAAGACCCCGTCTGCCGCCACGGGGCGTCTGGCGGAAAAGCTCATCTGTGGCCCGCCCGCGGATTGAGAGCGTCCTGCAGGCCGTCGCCGAGCAGGTTGAAGGCGAGCACCGTCAAGAGCAGCGCGAGACCAGGGAACAGCATGTACCACCACGCGGTGTTGAAGATCGGGGTGGCTTCGGCGAGCATCTGTCCCCAGCTGGCGGTGGGCGCGCGCACGCCGACGCCGAGGAACGAGAGGGCCGCCTCGATCAGGATGTTGGCGGGGATCAGGAGGCTCGCGTAGACGATCAGCGGCGCGGTGACGTTGGGGAGGATCTCGCGAAAGACGATGCGCGCGCCCGAAGCCCCCAACGAGCGGGCGGCCTCGACGAACTCGCTCTCGCGCAAAGAGAGCACCTGCCCGCGCACGATGCGCGCGATGTAGGTCCAGTTGAAGAGCGCAACGATCGCGATGATCGTGGAGGTGCCGGGCTGGATCGCCCCTTTCACGCAGCCGCGCACACTGCACGCGGCCCCCAGCCCGAGGCCGACGAGCAGCAGCGGAAAGCAGAGCACCACGTCGATCGCGCGCGAGAGCAGCGTGTCGGTGAGGCCGCGGTAAAAGCCGGCGAGCAGGCCCACGACAGTGCCGAGGAGCGTCGCCAACGCGGTACCGAGCACCCCCACCTCCAGCGACACGCGGGTCCCGTAGACGACGCGCGCGAACACGTCGCGCCCGAGCTGGTCGACCCCGAAGGGGTGCGCGGCGGAGGGGCCGAGGGGACTGCCGAAGGCGTCGAGGGCGTTGGGGTTCTGCACGTAGGGGCCGGGCACGCCGGCGAGCTGGACGACAAGCGGCGCGGCGAGCGCAACCACCACAAGCAGCACGACGAAACCGAGCGAGACAAGCGCCACGCGGTCCTGGCGCAGGCGCGTCCAGAAGAGCCGCCAGGGCGAGCGCGCAGCGAACCCGCCACCTGCGTCGAGGAGAGGATCGAGTTCTTGCCCATCGAGCCCCCGCCCGCCGGACCCACCGCGGGTGGGGTCCTGCAAAAGGATGTCGGCAGCGCCGGTGGTCATACCACAACGACCCAAGCCGGAGGGGGCGTGTTTCTGATGTAGCGCATCAGCCATAGAGGTTCGACACCATCCGGTCGGCGACCTCCCGCGATACTTCCAAATATGGACACACTTTTCGAGTCCGAAGGCGCAGCCGAGCCCAGCCGTGGCCGGAAGGGTCCGCGCGCTGGCCGAGGCGGACCCCGCCCTGGCCGAGGGGGACCCCACGGGCCAGCAGCGGAGGGAGAGGGCCGCCCGCTGGCGGCACGCGTGCGTCCGCAGCACCTCGAGGAGTTCGTGGGCCAGGCCCACCTGTTGGGTGAGACCTCGGCGCTGCGCACCGCGATCGAGCAGGGCCACCCCCACTCGATGGTGCTCTACGGCCCGCCCGGTTCGGGCAAGACGACGCTGGCGCGGATGGTCGCCGAGCGCTCCCAAGCGGTCTTCGAAGAGTTGAGCGCAGTGCAGGCCGGGCGCGCAGAGGTCCGCGCGGTGCTGGAGCGCGCCGCCCACCGCCGCGCCACGAGCGGGACGGGCACGGTGTTCTTCCTCGACGAGATCCACCGCTTCAACAAGGCCCAGCAGGACACGCTGCTGCCGGCGGTGGAGGAGGGCGTGGTGACGCTGGTCGGCGCGACCACGGAGAACCCCGCGTTCGAGGTCAACGGGGCCCTGCTCTCGCGGATGCGGGTGTACGCGCTGCAGGCGCTCTCCGCCGAGGAGGTCACCGAGGTGCTGCGCCGCGCGCTCGCCTCGGGGGAGCTCGACGCCTCGCCCGCAGACGCGCCGAGCGCCGGTGAGGAGGAGCGTCCGGACACCGGCGAGCCGGACAGCGGCAGGCCGGACGTGGCCCCCACAGCCCACGGGTCAGGCGGCGGTACGGCGAACGGCGCGGTCACGGTCGAGCCCCAGACGCTGGAGTTCCTCGCCGCGCGCGCGGAAGGTGACGCGCGCACCGCGCTGAACGCGCTGGAGCTGGCCGTCGCGACAGCGGCGGAGCGGGGGGAGAGCAACGTCGGGATCGCGCGCGCGGAGGACGCGCTGCAGCTGCGCGCGGTGCTGTACGACCGCAAGGGCGACCGCCACTACGACTACATCTCCGCGTGGATCAAGGCCACCCGGGGCTCAGACCCCGACGCCTCGCTGTACTACCTCGCGGTGATGCTCGAGGGCGGCGAGGACCCGCGCTTCATCGTGCGGCGCATGGTGATCCTCGCCTCCGAGGACGTGGGCAACGCCGACCCCGCCGCGCTCAGAGTCGCCGTGGCAGCGGCGCAGGCGGTCGAGCACGTGGGGATGCCAGAGGCCAAATTCGCGCTCGCCCAGGCCGCCATATACCTCTCCCTCGCACCAAAGTCCAACACCGCAGGCCGCGCGCTGGGAGCCGCGCAGCGCCACGTGCGCGAGCACGGCGCGGCGCCGGCCCCGGGGTGGCTGCGCTCGGGACCCCGACCGGGCCAGGAGGTCGGCGGCTACGACAACCCGCACGAGCACCCGGGGCACGTCTCCCCGCAGGAGCTGTTGCCCGAGGAGGTGGTGGGCACGCGCTTCTACGAGCCCGACGAGGCCGAGGCGGAGCTGGCGAAGCGACTGGAGCTGATCCGCAAGGCGCGGGGCCGTTGATTTCTTGATGGGACCCTCCGGGTCCAGCGGCGTTGTCGCGACGGACCCGAGCGAAGTGCAAAAAGTCCGAGGGAGGCCCGCGGGGCGAGGTGCAAAAAGCCCGAGGGAGGCCCGCGGCGGAACCGGGCGAGGTGCAAAGTCGGTGGCCCCACGCGAGGGGACGCCCCGGGGGAGCGATAATCGCTCGAGATGACCTCCGTACCCCCCGAGACCGCCTCGACCTCAGCCGCGACCGCGCAGCCGCAGACGCTGCACTCGCGCAACCCCGCGACGGGGGCGATCCTCGGAAGCGTTCCCGCAACCGCGCCCGAGCGGGTCGAGGAGGTCGTGGCGGCGGCGCGCCAGGTGCAGCCGCTGTGGGCGCTGCTGCGCGTGGAGGACCGCGCGCGCTACATGCGCCGAGCGGCGCAGGCGGTCATCGACGAGTTCGACGAGCTCGCGACCCTGATCGCCCGCGAGCAGGGTCGCCCGCGCGCGGAGGTCGCGAGCATGGAGTTGTTGGCGGCGCTCGACGCGCTGATCTGGGTTGCGGACGAGGGGGCGCGGGTGCTGGGCTCCCGGCGCGTGAGGGCCCACCGCTCGATGGCGCTCTCCCGCCGCGCGCGGGTCGCGTACGAGCCGTTCGGGGTGGTGGGGGTAATCGGGGCGGGCTCCGCGCCGTTCGCACAGCCGCTCGGCCAGATCGCCGGCGCGCTGCTGGCCGGCAACGGCGTGGTCTTCAAGCCCGCGCGGCGCGCGTGCCTGGCGGGCGAGCGGATCGTCCGCGCGCTCGCCAGGGCCGGCCTGCCGGAGGGCCTCGTGCGGCTCGTGCACGGCGGCACGCAGGTGGGAGTGGCGCTGGCGCGCTCGCCGGTCGACAAGGTGCTGTTCACCGGCTCCCCCGCGGTCGGGCGGGCAGTGGCGCGCGCGGGCGTCTCCCAGGAGCGGGAGGTCACGGTCGAGCTGGGGGGCAAGGACGCGATGGTGGTGCTCGCCGACGCGCACGTGGCGCGCGCCGCCGCTGGGG
Organism: uncultured Solirubrobacterales bacterium; assembly: GCA_963706545.1. Taxonomy (GTDB): domain Bacteria; phylum Actinomycetota; class Thermoleophilia; order Solirubrobacterales; family Solirubrobacteraceae; genus Palsa-744. Next base: position 1,505,421 of record OY970161.1, on the reverse strand, counting down.
CGCTGTGGGCCGGCTACGCGGGCGCCGGGCAGGCGCGGGGCGCGGTGGAGCGCGTCTACGTGCAGCGGGAGGTCCACGACCGCTTCCTCACCCACCTGGTCAACGGGGCGCGGGCGCTGCGCGTGGGCGACCCCGAGCGCCCGGGCGTGCAGATCGGCCCGCTGGCCTCCGCACGGCGCGTGGCCCACATCCGCGAGCTGGTCGAGGAGGCGGTCGCGCAGGGCGCGAGGCTGCACTGCGGCGGGCCGCTGGAGCACCCCCCGGAGGGGTGCACGCCGAGCGCAGCGTTCTACGTGCCGGCGGTACTGAGCGGGGTGACACACGCCATGCGCGTGCAGCGCGAGCCGCTCGACGGCCCCGTGCTCACGGTGCAGGCGGTGGACTCAACCGACCGCGCGATCGCCCTCGCCAACGACGGCGAGTTTGCGTTGGGGGCCTCCGTCTGGACGGCAGACCGCCCCCAGGGGCTGCGCATCGCGCGGGAGCTGCACACGGGGATGGTGTGGCTCAACGACCACCTCCCCGCGCCCGCCTTCGCGCGCGGCCCGTGGGGAGCGGCGGCCGGTGGGGGCCTCGGCCGCACGCTCGGCGAGACCGGCCTGCGCGGCTGCGCCCAGGAGAAGCTGATCGCGTGGAGCCCCTCCGGCGCGCGCGGGCTGTGGTGGACCCCCTACGACGACCTGCACGCCCGCGCCGCCCACACCGTCGCGCAGCTGCGCTCCTCCCGCGACGCCGACCGCGAGCGCGCGTGGCGCCACGGCATGGGCCCGCTCGCGCGCGCGGGGCTCAGGGCGCTGCGGCGTCCTTGAGCGGACCGTGACCCCGCGCTGCGAACGCTGATCGCTGGAGGGCGTGAGCGGGCAGCCTCGCCCTTGAGCAGGCCCCGGTCTCCGCGCTGCGAACGCCGATCCTCCTTCCCTACCCACCAGCCGTCCCACGTGCGCTCGGCCCTCGCCCTGCGCCTCAACTCGTGTACCGGCTTTCAAGCGCCAGCTTGAGTACGAGCAGCAGCGTGGTCGTCGTCGGGTTGCTCCGGTTCGGCAACGTGAACGTGCTGGGCACCGGACGCAGTTCGAAACGGTTGACCCCCGGGGAGAGCGGGAGGGCGATGCGCACTTTGCCCCCGCCGGGTAGCACTGTGTAGGTGCCCAGTGCGTGGCCGGCGTTCAGGAGGGTCACGCCCACCGCGGCGCCCCCCGGTTCGATCCCACTGAGTGTTTCCAGGCCTGGGTGCATGCCCAGCACCAGTGCGGCAGTGCGGGTGTCGGGGGAGGCGACCACGATGGTCGCTCGTTCAGCGGCCACCAGCCAGAACGATTCCTCTGCGTGGATGTTGAGACTGGTGTAGTTCACCGGTGTGTATTCCCCGACGTGCCGCGTGAGCACTTCCGCCAGCACCGGACGCCCGGCGATGCGCGCGATCAGCGCCGTGAGCGGCGAGCCGGCGTCCTGCAGCGTGTTCCACTCCCCGCGGTGTTCGACGGCGAGGAAGTCCCCGTAGCCGATGAAGCTGGCGGCGAAGCCCGTCACGCAACCCCACACCACGAGCAGGCCGCCGCCGACCCGCACCACCCGGCGCAGCGCCCCGCGCGTGCGGCTGGCGAGCGCGAGCCACGCCGCCAGCGCGCCGAGCAGGACGAGCCCAGCGAAGTCCACCTCGTAGCGCTCGGTCGTCGCGCGGTTCTCGAACGCCAGGAACAGCAGAAAGACGACGCCCGCGCCGGCAAGCGACACCAGAGGCCCCGCGAGCGCCCCCAGCCACGCCGGCCGCCGGCGCCAGATCCACGGCAGCGCCACGAGGAAGAGGACGATCGGCGTCGTTGCCAGAAGCCCGCCGGTGAGTTCCTGGGTGTAGGTGGCGGGCAGGCCCGCCGGGTAGGAGAGCGGCGGCGGGCCGAGCACCAGGAACGGGAACGTGGCCGTCAGTCTCGGTGGCGAGAGCGTGTAGAGCCACGCGCCGGGTGCTAGGTAGCTGAAGTTGCCGAGCGGCTCGTGCAGCTGGTCGTAGCCGGCCAACTGGTGGCGGAGACCGATTTCCAGCGGGTTGCCGAAGCGCGCCTGGTTGTAGGCCGCCAGCAGCGCGAAGCACACCCCGACAGGGACGCCCAGGGCCAGCAGTAGGGGGCGACGGGGGTGGGTCGCGCGCAGCGTGAAGTAGACGGGCACGAGCGCCACCGCGGCCAGCCCCAGCTCCGGCCGGGAGCCCGCCGCCAAGCCGAAGCTCAGGCTTGCCGCCGCCGCCCGCCACAGCGACGCCCGGTTGACCGAAACCGGGATGCTGGCCGAAACCGGGATGCTGGCCGAAACGGGGATGCTGGCCGAAACGGGGATGCTGGCCGAAACGGGGATGCTGGCCGAAACGGGGATGCTGGCCGAAACGGGGAGGCGAGCCGAAGGCGAGTGTCTCCCGGCTCCGGTCGAAGGCGAGTGTCTCCCGGCTTCGGTCACCACCGTCGAGGCGACGAGCCACACACCGGCCATCGTGAAGCAGAACCCTCCGGCGATCGTGTCCCCGCTCACCGACGGGGTGCGTAGCAGGAACGGCACCGTCGTGCCCAGTGCCACAGCGCAGGCGGCGAGCACGCAGATCCACAGCGGCGTGTCGGCGAGCTGGCGCAGCACCACCCGCAGCACCGCCAACGCGAACCCCAGCCCGGCGACCCCGAAGAACGCGATTGTCACGCTCGCCGACGGTTCCGAGCCGAGCACGTGCAGGGGGACCAGCAGTACCAGCGCCGGCGCCGGCCCCCACGCGAAGTACAGGTGCGACCCGTACAGCACGTCGTCGTGGAGGTTGGTGGCGCCGGCGGTGTCCACGAACGGCGCGTTCTGCGCCGGGTTGTACGGTTCCGCAAGGTGCAGCAACCCGGCGGGCGCGTTGGCGATCCACAGCCGCAGGTGCAGAAATGCAGTGGCCAGCAGGTTGTAGTGGTCGGTTTCGCCGGCGTGCAGCGAGAGCGGGACCGACGTGGCGGCAGTCCACACGTAGAACGCGGCCGCCGGCACAAACACCACAACGAGCGCCAAGCTGGTCCGATCGCGCGCCCACGAGCGCGCCCGAGCGCGCTGCTGCGCAATCGCCCACATAGCCGAAGCATGTCACGTACACAAGGCCTCTTCGGCGCGTATATAGGGCCATTTCGGCGCGTCCCCGCGGGGCCCCGTGCACCGCCGGTCGAGCTTGCGCCACGTTCCAGCGCATGTTTCTCAACGTCCCTGAGGTGGGCGTCGAAAGACCCCCTGGGTGGGCGTTGGAAGGCCTCTGGGGTGAGCGGCGAAGTCGCGCCCCCGTCCCGGCGCGGAGCTCTCACGACGTAGGCCCTAACCTGTCCCTATGCCCGCCCAGGCCTACGCCGGCAAGGAGTGCGTCTGCCAGTTGCGCAGGGGTCTCTGCGACCAGTCGTGCGTGCAGGGGATGCTCGACACCCCCTTCTACATCGCCTGCCTGTCGCTCTCCGGCCGGCGCTGCCTCGTGATCGGCGGCGGGGAGATCGGGCTGGAGAAGGTCGAGGGCCTGCTCGCGTGCGACGGCGTTGTCACGCTGATCGCCCCTGAGGCCGAGCCGGCGCTCGAGGAGTACGCCCGCGAGGGCTCGATCCGCTGGGAGCGACGCGCCTACGCGGGCGCCTCCGACCTGGAGGGCACCTTCTTGGCGATCGCCGCCACCGACGACACCGACGTGAACATCTCCGTGTACGAGGATGCCGAGCGGCGCGCGATGCTCGTGAACGTCGTCAACGTGCCGCCGCTGTGCAACTTCATCCTGCCGGCGATCGTGCGCAACAGCCCACTGGCGATCGCCATCTCCACCGCTGGCGCCTCGCCGGCGCTGGCCAAGCGCATGAAGCGCGAGATCGAAGGGCAATTCGGCGAGCCCTACGCGCGTCTGGCGGTGCTGCTGGGCGAGGTGCGCGGCTGGGCCAAGGGCACGCTCGCCACCTACCAGGAGCGCAAGGAGTTCTTCGAGGGCCTCGTGAACGGGGACCCCGACCCCGTCGAGCTGCTGCGCGCCGGCGACGAGGCCGCGGTGCGCGAGCTGATCGCAGCTGCGCAGGACGCGCACACCGCCACACGAGCCTGAGGCGTGACGGCACTCGAGCTCGATGGACTCACGCGGTGCTACGGCGAACGCGAGGCGCTCGACGGAGTCTCCCTGTCGTTGCAGGACGGTCAGACGCTGGTGGTGCTCGGCCCCAACGGCGCCGGCAAGACGACGCTGCTGCGGGTGCTGGCCACCCTGTTGCGCCCCCACACAGGGGAGGTGCGAGTGTTGGGGCACGCACTGCCCGGCGAGGCGTGGGCGGTCAGGGGTCGGATCGGCCTGCTCGGCCACGAGCCGCTGCTCTACCGAGAGTTGACCGCGAGAGAGAACCTTCGCTTCCACGCCCGCCTGCACGGAGTCGGCGCGGAGCGGGTCGAAGAGCTGCTGGAGGCGGTCGGTATGGCCACTCGCACCGAGGAGCCGGTGCGTACGCTCTCACGGGGGATGGTGCAGCGGGTGGCGACCGCGAGGGCGTTGCTGCACGACCCCGAGCTGCTGCTGCTGGACGAGCCGCGCGCCAACCTGGACCCCACGGGGGTGGAGCTCCTCGAGCCGCTGATCGGACTCGGGTGTGGCCGTACGCGGGTGGTGTGCAGTCACAACCCGGAAGTGGACCTCGCCGGAGCGGATCTCGTACTGGGCCTACGCGGGGGTCGTCCAGCGCTGCTGGCGAGCCCCGCAGCAGTGGATCCAGAGGCGATCCGGGAGCTGTACAGGTGAGCGCCGTGACAGGAGGGGCGCCAACCGCGCCAACACCCGCGGGCGGCGCAGCCCAGAACGCTCCGAGCACGCAGGCGGCTCCCGCGGCAGGCTTGGGGTCGCAGGCAGGCACGGCAGGGGACCGTCCCCAGCCAGCGGGCCACGCTCGATCCCCCGGCTTCGCGCGCACCGTGGCCGCGCTGCTGCACAAGGAGCTACTCGTGGAGCTGCGCACTCTGGAGTCCGTACCGGGGATGTCGCTGTTCGCGGTGACCGTCTTCGTGATCTTCCACTTCGCGCTGAACCGCACCGGGGTCAATGGGGACGAGGCGGCGGGGATCCTGTGGGTCACGCTGCTGCTGGCGGCGCTGCTGGGGATCAACCGGCTGTTCGTCGCCGACGCCGAGGAGGGCGGCTTCGACGGCTTCCTGCTCGCGCCGGTGGATCGCACCGCACTGCTCGCGGCAAAGGCGCTGGCGCTACTCGCCTACCTGGTCGTCCTGGAGCTCGTCGCCGTACCGGCGTTCGCGCTGCTGCTGCTCGAACCCTCGCTCGGGCCCGCCCTGCCGGACCTCCCCGGGGTGCTGCTGCTGGGTGACGTCGGGGTCGCGCTGATCGGCACGCTGGTGGCTGCGCTCGCGGTGCGCACCCGCGCGCGGGACCTGCTCGGGCCGCTGCTCGCGCTGCCGCTGCTCGTGCCGGTGGTGATCGGCGGGGTGCGCGCCACCGCGCCGCTACTCACGCTGAGCCACGCCGCGGGAGTGGGCGGGGTTCAACTCCGCTGGCCGCTGACGCTCGCGCTCTATGATCTGGTGTTCGGGCTGATCGCCTACGCTGTCTTCGACTTCCTGCTGGAGGACTGAGCCCATTACCTCCCCCCATCTGTACGGCAAGGGTCTGCGCCCGCTCAGCATCGCGACGCTCGCCGCGATGGCAGCCTCGCTCGGCTTCGTCTTCTTCTACGCCCCCCTGGAAGCCGAACAGGGCTTCCTGCAGAAGATCTTCTACGTGCACGTGCCCCTCGCGATCGTGGCGCTGTGCGGCTTCGTGCTCGGGGGCCTGTTCGCGATCCAGCACCTGCGCACGCGCGAGGCGCGCTGGGACCTGCGCTCCTACGTCACGATCCACATCAGCCTGATCTTCGCCGTGGGCACGCTCGTCACCGGCTCGATCTGGGCGAAGGGCTCGTGGGGGCACTGGTGGGTGTGGAGTGAGCCCACGCTCGTGTCGTTCCTGATCATCTTCCTGCTGTACGCCACCTACCAGCCGCTGCGCTTCGCGATCGAGGACCCCGAGCGCCAGGCGCGCTACGCCTCGGTGTTCGCCGTCACCGCCGGCGCGTTCGTGCCGCTCAACTACGTGGCGGTCAACCTCTCGACCGCCTACGTGCACCCGCGCGTGTTCAGCTCTACCTCGAACCTCCCCGGCTCGATGGCGCTCACGCTGCTGGTCTCGCTGCTGGCGATGGCGCTGCTGTTCGCGACGCTCTGCAAGTACGAGCTGACCGCCAAGCACGCTCGCGCACAGCTGCGCGCACTGCGCCGGCGGCTCTCTGAGGAGCGCCCCCCGCCTCGCGCACGCAGCGCAGCCCCCAACCTCGACCGATCGGGCCTCGATCAGCCACGCCGTCCCTCCGTGGGCCCGCGGCCGGCCACAGCCATGACCGCGCGCGCGGCCGGCCCACCTTCCAGCACCGTCACCGCACAGTCGGTTGGAGGGTCGGGCGCGTGATGGGAGCGCAGCTGCTCGCCGAGACGCCCGCACTGCCGCTGCACACAGCCGGCAAGTACGTGGCGGGCGCCTACATCGTGCTGTTCGTCCTGGTGCTGGTCTACGTGGCGATCATGGCGGTGCGCCTCAGCCGCATTGAGCGCCAGCTGGGGGAGCTGCTGGAGCTCTCCGCCCGCCCGCCCACCGGACGGGACGAGGCGCTCGGGGGCGCCTCGCAGGCCGGCGAGCTCGACACCGTCCGGGCGGAGGCGACGCCGGTATGAGCGAACTGCTGGCGCTCGGCCTCTCGCACAAGACCGCGCCGGTCGCCGTGCGCGAGCGCCTGGCGTTCACGGAATCCGAAGCGGTCGCGCTCGCCCAGCGGATGACCGCCACCGCAGAGGTGCGCGAGGCCGTGGTGCTCTCCACGTGCAACCGCACCGAGCTCTACCTCGTGGTCGGCGACCCCGTGCGCGCTGAGACCGAGGCGCTGGCGATGCTGGCCCACCACGCGGACCTCGACCCCACGGAGCTCGCGCAGGAGCTGTACACGCCGCGCAACTGCGACGCCGCGCGCCAGCTCTACCGGGTGACGGCTGGCCTCGAGTCGATGATCGTCGGCGAGGCCGAGATCCAGGGGCAGGTCAAGCGCGCCTTCGAGGCCGCGCTGCGGGCGGGCTGCACGGGGCCGCTCTCCAACCGCCTGTGGGCGGCGGCGCTGAGCACCGGCAAACGGGTGCGCTCGGAGACCGCGATCGGCGCGAGTCACGTGTCCGTCCCCTCCGCGGCGGTCGGCCTCACCGTCGAGCTGCTCGGTGACCTGCGCAAACGCCACGTCGTGATCCTCGGGGCGGGCGAGACGAGCGAGCTGACCGCGCAGGCGCTCGCCGACCGGGGGGCGGGCACGATCTTCGTGGCCAACCGCCACGCCGACCGCGCGCGCAGCCTCGCGCAGCGCTTCGGCGGCTCGGTCGTCGGCCTCGACGGGCTGCCCGAGCAGCTCGCGCGCGCGGACATCGTGGTCTCCTCCACCTCCTCCCCCCACCCGATCGTCGGCCGCGAGGAGCTCGAGCTCGTGCTCGCCCAGCGCGCGGGACGGCCGCTGCTGGCGATCGACATCGCAGTGCCCCGCGACTTCGAGCCCGGCTGCGGGGAGCTCGCGGGAGTGACGCTGTACGACATCGACGATCTCCAGGCGGTGGTGGCGCGCAACCTCGACACCCGCGTGGGTGAGGTGCCACAGGCGGAAGCGATCGTGGAGGAGGAGATCCACCGCTTCGCGGGGTGGCTCGGCCAGCTGGAGGCGCTGCCGACGGTCAGCGCCCTGCGCGAACACGGCGACGCGATCGTCGAACAGGTGCTGGCCGAGAACGACGGCCGCTGGGAGTCCGCCTCCCCGCGCGACCTCGTGCGCGTGGAGGCGCTCGCACGCTCGATCGCCTCCCGCCTCCTGCACGAGCCGACGATCCGCCTGCGCAGCCTCTCCGAAGCGCGCAGCCACGCGAGCCTGCAGCTCGTGCGCGAGCTGTTCGGCCTGCACGAGGACCCCGAGGAGGAGGGGTTCGGCGAGGACGCCGTCGGGCGCTCCTCACACGGTGGGCCCGCCGAGGGGCGCCTCGCCGAGGTGCACGACCTGCGGCGGCGGCGGCGCAAGGGTCCGTAGGAGGCTCGGGGGACAGATGCGCATCGGGACCCGCGGCAGCGCGCTCGCGCTCGCCCAGGCACACCTCGTCGCCCACCTGCTGGCCGAAACGGGGATTCGCCCCGAAGGGGCGTGTCTCCCGGCTTCGGTCGGCGCGGAGGTGATCACGATCGACACGAGCGACGATCGCGGTGCTCCACCCAGCGACAAGTCTCGCTGGGTGCTGAAGCTGGAGAGCGCACTGAGCGCACGAGAGATCGACCTCGCGGTGCACTCCGCCAAGGATGTTCCCGGCGAACTGGCCGACGGCCTGGTTCTGCTGGGCGCCCCCGCGCGCGCGGCGGCCGGGGACGTGCTGTGCATCCGAGAGCCCACCCCGCCCTCGCCCGCCCCGTCCGAGTCTCCGCCGCAGCCCACCACGACCGAGCCCAGCCGGCTGCCGTCTCAGTGGGGCGGCCTGGAGCAGCTCGCGCCGGGCGCTCGTGTGGGCACGAGCAGCCTGCGGCGCGCCGCCCAGCTGCGCGCGGTGCGCGAGGACCTCGAGGTCGTGCCGGTGGGGGGCAACGTGGACACCCGCCTGCGCAAGCTGCGCGAGGGCGACCTCGACGCGCTGGTGCTGGCCCACGCCGGACTTGTCCGCCTCGGTCGCGAGGCCGAGGTGGACGCGGTGCTCGACCCCGCCCGCTTCGTACCCGCCCCCGGCCAGGGCACGCTCGCGTTGGAGGGCCGCGCCGACGACAAGCACACCCGGGAGGCTGTGCAGGCGATCACCGACGCCAAGACGTTTGCCTGCCTGCAGGCCGAGCGCGCCGTGGCACACGCGCTCGGCGCGAGCTGCCACACCCCCCTTGGGGCGCACGCCGTTGACTACGGCTGTGGCTGCCTGCACCTACGCGCGTGGGTGGGCCTCCCCGACGGCTCGGCGTGGGTGAGCGACGAGCTGCTGGGCGGTTTCTACGACCCCGACGCGCTCGGGCGACGCGTGGCCGAGCGGCTGCGCAGCGCAGGGGCCGACGACCTGTTGACCGAAGCCGGGAGACACGCGCCTTCGACCGAAGCGGGGAGACACCCGCCTCCGGCGAGCACCCCCCTTTCGACCAGCATCCCCCGTTCGGCCAGCAATCCCCGTTTCGGCCAACGCGGAGGCGCTCGCCGTTGAGCACGCCTGAGCCCGGACGTGTCTACCTCGTCGGCGCCGGGCCCGGCGACCCCGGCCTGCTGACCGCGCGCGCGCTCGAACTGATCGCGCAAGCCGACGTGATCCTCTTCGACCGCCTGATCCCCACCGAGGCGCTGGAGGGCGCACGCGCAGACGTCGAGCTGCTGTTCGTCGGCAAGGAGGGTGGCGGTCCGTCGGTGCCGCAGGAGCGGACTGAGGCGCTGATGGTGCAACGCGCGCAGGAGGGGCGCACCGTGGTGCGGCTGAAGGGCGGCGACCCGTTCGTGTTCGGCCGCGGTGGCGAGGAGGCGCTCGCGCTGCGCGCGGCGGGCATCCCGTTCGAGGTGGTGCCGGGCGTGACGGCGGGCGTGGCCGCCCCTGCCTACGCCGGCATCCCCGTCACCCACCGCGGGCTGTCGGCCGCGGTGGCGCTCATCACCGCGCACCGCGCGGACCCTCCCGACAGCGAGGCCGGCGGCGGCGAGGGTGGCGGCGGGGACACCGGGGAGTGTGCGGAGGGCACGAGCGAAGGCGGCGGCGAGGGTGGCGGCAGGCGCCTGGGGGACACCGAAGAGTGCGCGGAGGGCGGGGGCGGGGAGGCCGACCTCGACTGGCCTGCACTCGCGGCCTTCCCGGGGATGCTGGTCTTCTACATGGGCGTGCGCCAGCTGCCCCACATCACGACCTCACTGATCGCCGCCGGCAGGCCCGCCTCAGAACCGGTGGCCGTGGTCGAACGGGGCACGCTGCCCGACCAGCGGACCGTGACCGGCACGCTCGCCACGATCGCCGAGCGGGCGCGCGAGGAGCAGGTGCGGGCTCCCTCGATCACCGTGGTGGGCCCCGTGACCGCGCTCGCCGACGAGCTCGCCTGGCGGGCACCGCTGCCGCTGGGCGGACGCTCCGTGGCGGTCACTCGCGCCCGCGCCCAGACCAGCGGCCTGGCCCAGCGGCTGCGCAAGCTCGGGGCCCACGTGGTGCAGACCCCCGTGATCCGCACCCGGCCGTTGGGGGGTCCCCCGCTCGACCCCACCCCCTACGACCTGATCTGTCTCACGAGTCCCACCGGGGTGGACTGCCTGTTCGAGCGCATCGCGGCGGCGGGGCTGGACACGCGCGCGCTCGCACGCACCCACGTGGCGGCGATCGGCCCGAGCACCGCACGCGCACTGGCCGCGCACGGGATCGCCGCGGACATCGTCCCCGAGCGCTTCGTCGCGGAGTCGCTGGTGGAGGCGCTCGCCGAGCTGCCGATCCGGCGCGCCCTGGTCGCGCGCGCCCGCGAGGCCCGCGACGTGCTCCCCAACGCACTGAGCGCCCGCGGCGTCGAAGTGAGCGTGCTGGCGCTGTACGAGACCATCGCCGAGCCGCTCTCCCCATGGTCGCTGACGGCCGCGCGCGAGGCCGACTACATCACCTTCACGTCCTCCTCCACCGTGCGCTTCTTCCTGGAGGCCGCCGGCGGCGCGGCCGGCCTCTCCCCTCACACCCGGATCGTCTCGATCGGCCCCGTCACCTCCGCCACCCTGCGCGAGCACGGCCTCGAGCCCCACGTGCTCGCGCGCCGCCACGACATCGAGGGGGTCGTGGAGGCGCTGTTGGCAGACGCCGTCTCACGCGATGAGTGAGCCTGAGAGCGCTCCGCTCGGCTGTCCCCGCGTGCACCTGCGTCGTACCGACTCGACCAACGAGCGCGCCCGCGCGCTGGCGCTCGCCGGGGCGCCCCACGGGACGCTTGTGAGCGCCGCCGAGCAGACCGCCGGGCGCGGGCGCCAGGGGCGGCGCTGGAGCGCGCCGGCGGGCAGCGCGCTGCTGGCGTCGCTGCTGCTGCGAGACCCTCCCGCGCTGCTCCCGCTCGCCGCGGCGCTCGCCGTCTGCGACGTCGCCGGGGTCGACGCGCGCATCAAGTGGCCCAACGACGTCGTGGTGGCGCGTGGAGACTTCCTCGCCAAGCTTGCGGGCATCCTCATCGAGGGTCGCCCGCAGGAGGGTTGGGCGGTGCTCGGCATCGGCCTCAACGTGGCCGTGCGTGTCGAGGAGCTGCCGCCCGAGCTGCGCGACACCGCGGCCACCCTCGGACGCTCGCCCGAGGAGATCGAGCCGTTGCTCGCCCGACTGCTCGTGACGCTCGGGCAGCGCCTCGGCGAACCGGCCGCGCAGGTCCTCGAGGCCTGGCGCGCGCGCGACGCGCTGTACGGACGCGAGGTCTTCTGGGCCGCAGGCCACGGGTGCGCTGAGGGGATTGACGGCGGCGGGCGGCTCGTCGTGAGGCTCTCCAGCGGCGGGCACGCTGCGCTCGACGCCGGTGAGGTTCACCTCGCGCCGGGACCCCCAGGGGTCCGGTCAATCCTCTGAGGACTCGGCGACGGGCGTCTTCGGTCGAGGCGTCTTTGGTCGGGCCGCTTTCGGTCGGGGCGCTTTCGTCCTGCTCGCTTTTCTCACGCCCGTCTTCTTCGCGCCATCGGCCGACTTTGCGCCGTTGCCCTCGGCGACACTCACTGCCTGCGCGATGGTCGCCGCTTGCGTCTCGCTCGGCACCTTCGCGCCCGAGGTCGGCACCTCTGCACTCGAGGACTTGGCCGCTGCTCGCTTCGGGGATGCTGCCTTCGTGCTTGAGCGCGCCTCCTCCTCTCTCTTCGGGGGGGCTGCCGCTGCGCTCGGGCGCGCCGTCTTCTCGCCCTTTAGGGACGCTCCCTCCTTCCTCTTCGGGGCAGTTTCGTGCGCGCTCGAGGGCGCCCCCTCCCGCTTCTGGGCCGCCCCCTCGGCGTTTGCCGGGTTGGCGGTCTCCACCTCCCTCCCCCTCGCGACCGACACCTCCCCGTTCGCGCTCGCAGAGGTGCGGGTCGCGACCTTCGGCGGCTTGCGCTTGCGCTTGTTGGTGCGCGCGCGGCGCTTGGGGAAGTTGCGCAGCAGCTCGCGCGCGAGCGCGGGGGGCTTGCGCGCCATGCGCGTGCGCGCACCGCGCAGCGCCTCTTCGGCCTCAGGGGTGTGTGCGAGGGCGGCCGCGAGCAGCGCCGCGGCCAGGCGTCTGTCCTGCTTGCGTGAGGCGTGTATGAGTCGCCGCGCGTTGCGCGCGTGCGCGCCGCCGGAGGAGTTCACCAGCAGGCCCAGCAGGCGCTTGGTCTCCGGCCAGCGCTGCACCGCGTACTCCTCGTGCAGCTCGCGCGTGTACTCCGCGAGGCGCCAGATCCACGCGGAGGCCTGGTCGCGGCTGCCGATGCGCCGCTCCACCAGCGCGCGCAGCAGGATCTTCGATGCCTCCCGTCGTTCGGCCAGCGGCCACGCGCCGATCTCGTCGACGGCGGTGTCGAACGCGTCCGCGTCGCGGCCCGCGGCGATGTCCGCGAGCGCTCGTAAGCGCAACTGCGGGCTCTTGTTGCGCTGCACCGCGGTGATCAGGAAGCGGCTCTTGAGCTCTCCGGTGCGGTCGTAGTGGAGCATCGCCCGCGCGCGACGCCACCCGGTCGCCGTCACGCGCGCCCCCGCGAGCGCCGCCCACACGTGCTGCTCGCCGTAGTCGAGGTTCTCCACCGCGATCCGCCACAGCTCACGCTCGAAGACCGCGAAGCGCCGCTCCTCCTCCGCGCACACCGGCAGCACGCGGCGCTCGACCCGCATTCTGCGGCCCCGGCCGCGGCGCACGGGCCCCACGACGATCGCCCCGCCGCGGTACACGTCGCGGCCCAGCAGCGAGTGCAGCGTCACCACGGGGTCGTCGTTCTTGGTGGCGGGGTGCACGAAGTCCACCACCAGCCCCGCCTCCTTGCCCGGGTGGCGGCGCGTCACGCGGCCCACGCGCTGCTGGTAGATCCGTCGCGAGGCCGTCGGGGCGAGGTGCACACAGACCGTCGCGCGCGGGCTGTTCCACCCCTCCGCCAGCAGCTGCGCGTTGATCAGCACGTCGATCTCGCCCCGCTCGTACCGTGCGAGCACCCACGCGAGCTCGCGCTTGGGGGTCTCGCCCGAGACCGCCTGCGCCTTGATGCCCTCCGCGCGGAACGCCTCCGCGAGGTTGTACGCGTGGCGCACCCCCGCCGCGTACACCACCCCGGGCACCCCGTTGAAGCGTGTTCTGTAGAGGTTCGCCATCGCCACGTTGAACGGCTGCTGGTCGAGCAACTGCGCGAGCTCGTCCTGGTCGAACTCGATGTCCACCTCGCCCCGGCGCAGCGGCACCTTCGCGATCGTGCGCACCCCCACGCCGGGGGGGATGCGCACGCAGCGCAGCGGGGCGATCACCCCTCTGCGCGCCGCCTGGGCGAGGTCGAAGCGCGAGGTTTGCGTGGGGAACAGGTCGGTGACGTGGCGCGCGATCAGCGCCCCCGTGGCGGTCATCCCGATGAAGATCGGGCCCGTCCACGCGCGGATCGCGCCGCTCGTCTTTTCCCCAAGCGCGGTGTGCGCCTCGTCGCAGATCACGATCGTGTAGGCGCTCGAGATCTTCCCGGCGTTGCGCACGAACCACTGGTAGGTCTCCACCGACACGGGGCCCTTAGTGGAGTCCTCGCCCTTGTACAGCGGGCGGCTGATGCGCTTGGAGTAGCCCCGCTCGCGCAGCTCGCCGAGGAACTGGTCGACAAGGTTGCGCCGGTGGGTGAGGATCAGGATGCCCCCTGTTTGGGAGCCCTCCACGAAGCCCAGCGCCGCCACCGTCTTGCCCGCACCGGTGGCGTGCTCGAACCAGAAGCGCTTCGCCGCGTTGGGGTCCTCGGGCTGGTCGGGGAGCGCGTCCTCCTCGTCCTCGTCGACCCAGTCCCGGGGCTCCTCCTCGCTCTCCTCCGCCTCCTCGGCCTCGCTCTCGGGCAGCGGCTCGAGCTCGTCCTCGAGGTCGCCCAGCTCCTCCTCTTCTTCCTCCTCCTCGTTCTGCTCGGCCTCGTCGTCCTCGTCTTCGTCTGGTTCCTCGTCTTCGTCCGCGTCGGCGTCGGCGTCCGCACTCCCACGGTGGGCGCGCACCCCCCCCTCCTCGTCCTCGCGCTCCGCGAGCCCGTTGACGGCTGAGGCTCCGTTCTCACTGCCCTCGCCCGCCTCGGCGCCGAGGATCGCGGCTGAGGCGAGCAGCTCGGGCGAGGCCACCGCTGCCGCGGCGCGGCCGTTGCCGTTGCCGTTGCCCACACTACGCTCGGCCTCGGCCAGCAGCGCCGTGAGGGTTCCCGAGAGAGCGTCCACCTGGTGGGCGGAGAGCACCGTGCCGTCGGCCAGCCGGGGCTCCTCGTCAGAGAGCACTCTTTCCAGGCCGAGCAGCAGCGAGAAGTGCCGCCGCCACTCCGTCGAAGGGTACTGCGCCTGCTCCTCGAGCTCTGCCAGCGCCGCGTCCAGCGCCCGGCGGCGCGCGCCGCCCGGCGCCAACGCCAGCCGTGGCTCCTCACCCTCATGCAGGAACCGCTCGCGCACGAACTCCTCCGCGCGCGTGACGTCGGCGGAACTTGGAATGGGCGCGGCCGCGAGGGCCACTGGGGTGGACTCGGCCATGGAGGCTCTGGACTTCGAGACGGAGCCGGCGCAGAAGTTCTGCGTGGCTCGGAGCGCCGGCACCGCGCCGGCAGACCCCTGGGTACCCTGAGCAACACGGCTCCGGGTCCCTCCAGGATATAGCACTCCCCGGCCGGATTGAAGGGGGGCGGGATCGGGCGACGATCTGGCACCCTTTCCGTGATGACTCCGATGCGGCTGCTCACGCTCGCCGGCGCGCTGGCGCTCTTGGCGCTGCTCGCGGTCGGGCTCGTCCAGCTGGCGGGGCGCTTTAGCTCCCCCGAGACGACAACGGCGCGGCTCACGCAGGCGCAGGCGCAGGCGCTGTTGGCCGGCTCCCCCGCCCCGCTGGCGGCGCTGCACGCGCAGGCCGACCTGTTGCTGAGTGGAGGCGCCCGAGCGCTGCGGGCCCGCCTGCACGCGCTGCGGGGGTGGCCGGTCGTGATAAACAAGTGGGCCTCGTGGTGTGAACCGTGCAAGGCGGAGTTCGGCGCCTTCCAGCGAGCCGCCGCTGACCTCGGGCGCCGGGTGGCGTTCATCGGGGTCGACTCCGGCGACACCTCCCGCTCCGAACCGCTTCGCTTCCTACGTTCCTTTCCCGTGAGCTACCCCTCCTACTACGACCCCACCGGCTCCCTCGGTGTGGAAGTCACCGACTCCACCAACGTGCCCGTCACCGTCTTCTACAACCGCCGCGGCGAAGCATTCCCCCGCCAGGGGGCCTTTCCCTCCGCGGCGAAGCTCGAACGCGACGTCGAGCGCTACGCCCTGGGCACGTGAGCCGCGTGTTTTACCTCTCCGCGGAGCCGCGTCCGTGAAGCGTGCTGCCCCCGCCCAGCCGGGCCCGTCATGGGTGCATGTGAGCCTTGCCTGAGATCCGTGTCAACCCGCTCTCCGGGCACAAGACAATCGTCGCCGGAGAGCGCTCCCGCCGGCCCGGGGGCGAGCCGCGCTGTGTTCCTCCCGACCCCATCGACGTCGCCGGCGACCCCTTTGCCGAGGGTCACGAGGACCGCACCCCGCCGGAGCTGTACGCCGTGCGGCCGCAGGGCGGCGCCCCAGACTCGCCGGGATGGACAGTCCGGGTGGTGCCCAACCTGTATCCCGCACTCACCCCGACCCCCGCACCGGGTGACCCCGCTTGTTCGAACCCGCCCACCCGGGCCTCCGCGCAACGCGACCCCGCTGACGGCGGGACGCCGTCCATCCCAACCGGCTCCACACCCGACAGCTCCTCCTCGGCCCCGGATCATGAGCTTTCCCCCGGGGACGCACGACGAACTCCCGGCCTGCGCGCGGAGGCACGACCCGACCTGTTCACCGCTGTGCCGGCCGTGGGGGCGCACGAGGTAATCGTCAACGCGCCCCTCTCGGTGTACTCGCTCGCGGAGCTCTCCGTCGAGCAGGTCGCAGCGGCGATCGAGGTGTGGCGCGAGCGGATGCGCGTGCACGCGGGCTGCGCGTACTCGCAGCTGATCGTCAACGAGCGCCGCGAGGCAGGGGCGTCGCTGCCGCACACCCACGCGCAGCTCTACGCGCTCGACTTCGTGCCCGCCGACGTGGCGCGCGAGCGCGAGCGCGCGGGGGCGTACGCCACGCGCACAATGGGCGGCGACCTGCTCGGGGACCTCCTCGGCGAGGAGGTGCGTCGCGGCGAGCGTGTGGTGGCGATCGACGACGAGGCGGTGCTGCTGGCACCCTACGGCTCGCGCGTGCCCTTCCAGCTGCAGCTCGTCCCACGCCGGCCGCGCGCGCGCTTCGAGGACGAGGGGCCCACCGGCGCGGCGCTGCTGCACGACGGCCTGCGCCGCCTTGCGCGCCACCTCGGGTCGAGCCCGCCTTTGAACCTCTGGGTGCGCACCGCCCCGCTGGGGGCCGAGCGCTTCTGCTGGCGCATCGACGTGCTGCCGCGCCTCACCCACCTCGCGGGCCTCGAGCTCTCCACCGGGCTCAACCTCCTCATCGTTGCCCCCGAGGACGCCGCGGCGGCGCTGCGCGAGGCCTAGCGGACCGCCGCAGCCCCCGCGCCCGAAGGCTGGCGGCCGTGGGATGGGGGAGGTTGTGGATAACTTTTCGGCACCTATATATAGGTCCCCCATATAGGTGCCCGACGGCAAGCCTCTCGCAAACCCTGTCCGGCCAGTAGGCTGCCCCGTCGATGCCGCCCGTCGAGCGCCCCGCCCCCCGCTTCGCCGCGGAGCCCCCCCAGGAGGGGCTGCCCTACGGCCGCTGGGCCGAGCGCCTCGGCCGGGAGCTGCTCGCTGCGTGCCTGACCCTGGAGCAGGAGCACGAGGACGTCGGGGAGCCGGGGACTCTCGTGTGGTACCCCGACCGCTCCTGGCACGGGCACACCTACGTGCCCGCCACCGCGAGCACCTCGGGGGGCTACGAGCTGTTCGGCTACGTGCGCTTTGTGCCCTCCGACGAGGAGGGTGGCGAGCCGAGCGGCTTCTCGGCGTACGTGGACTTCACCGAGGAGACCGCGGCGGCGAACCCGCAGTGGAGCCTCGACCTCTGCGACGAGGTGGTTGGCCGCTGGCGGGGCCCCGGCAGCAGCGAGGCCGCGATGACGCTTGTCTGGGGCCGCCCGCTGGTCGCCGGGGGCTCCTTGGTCACCGCGGAGCTCGGCCCAAACACGGTGGACCAGTGCGAGCTGCTCGAGTCCCGCTTCACGCTGCTCGCCCCCGACGACTTTCGCCACGACCTGCTGGAGATCGCTCTGTGGAGCGCCCGGGGCCGCGAGCTCGCCCGGGAGTCGCTGTACGCGGGCGAGGAGGACGAGGAGGGAGAGGAGGGAGAGGAGGGAGAGGATTTGGAGAGGGGGGGTCTGTCGGAGTGAGCCCGCGGGGCGGCGTGTCCCACCTGGCGGAGTGCGCCTACCGTGCGAGAGGGAGGGCGATGATGGTGGGGCCGGGGACGGCGAGGACGACGCGACTTCAGATCAAGGGACTTTTGCCGATTAGTGGTGTATGCGGCGACGGCACGCGCGTCTCAGCCTGACCGGCCAGGTTGCGCTGTGGAGTCTGGTCCCCGTCGTCGTGCTCGGGTTCGTGCTCGCGCGGGTGCTGCAGACACAGATCGAGCAGCGCACCCTCGCCGACGCGGACCAGTCCGCGCAGCTGGTCGCCCGGCTGGGGGTCCAGCCCTGGCTCACCCCCCGCGACCTGCACGAAGGGCTCACTGCCCAAAGCATCCACGCGCTGGACGTGCAGCTGCGTGCGCGGTCGGTGAGCGACCTCGCGCGGATCAAGATCTGGAGCGCGGCGGGCCGCATCGTCTACTCCGACGACCACGCGCTGATCGGGCGCAGCCTCGGCGCGGACGACGACGACCTGCACGACGCGCTCGCCGGGCACCCCGACCCGGCCGAGGTGGTCACACCCGCGCCGCACACCGAGACCGCCAGCGAGGTCGGGCTGGGACGGCTCGTGGAGGTGTACGTGCCGCTGCGCTTCGCCCGCTCCGGTGCCCCCGCGGGGGCGTTTGAGATCTACCTGAGCTACCGGCCGATCGCCGCCACCGTCGGCCACGACGAGCGCACGATCGCGCTGGTGGTGTTCCTCGGCCTCGCGCTGCTGTGGGCGATTCTGTACCGGATCGTAGCCTCCGCCTCGCGGCGGCTGCGCCGCCAGGCGCGCGAGAACGACCGCCTCGCGCGCTACGACCCGCTCACGGGTCTGCCCAACCGCACGTTGTTTCGCGAGCGCGTCACCCGGGCGATCGGGCCGGCGCGCACGCACGTACGTCCGGTGGCGGGAGTGAAGTCGATGGCGGGGGCGGAGTGGGAGCCCCTGCCCGACCGCGCGCGCGCCGACGGGCAGTCGGTCGCGGTGCTGCTGCTCGACCTCGACGGGTTCAAGCAGATCAACGACACGCTCGGGCACTCCGCTGGCGACGCGGTGCTGCGGGAGGTCGCGGCGCGCCTGCGGGCGCAGCTTCACCCCGACACGCTGCTCGCGCGTCTGGGCTCCGACGAGTACGCGATCCTCCACTCCTGCCCCGGTGGTGTCGAGGATGCGCTGGCCCTCGCCGCGACGGTCCAGGCCACGCTGCAGGCCCCGGTGACGTTCGACGGGATCGCGCTGAACGTCGAGGCGAGCGTTGGGATCGCGCTCGTGCCCGACCACGCGCGCGACGCGGACCACCTGCTCCAACGCGCCGACCTGGCGCTCGACCGCGCGCGCTCGCGGCGCGGGGGGGTTGAGGTGTACGCGCCCGAGCACCACCGCTCGGGGGCCGAGCGGCTGGCGCTGCTCGGCGAGGTCCGCCCCGCGCTGGAGCGGGGGGAGTTCGCGCTCTTCTACCAACCCCAACTTGCGCTGCGCACCGGGCGTGTCACGGGAGTGGAGGCGCTGCTGCGCTGGCGTCACCCCGCCCGTGGCCTGGTCCCGCCGCTGCAGTTCATCTCGCTGATCGAGCAGACCGCGCTGGTGGGGCCGGTGACGCTGCACGTGCTCGACCTCGCCCTGGACCAGTCCGCACACTGGCGTGCCGCGGGCCTTGACCTCGGGATGTCGGTGAACCTCTCTGCGCGCAACCTCCACGACCCGGCGCTGCCCGAGCAGATCGCCTCGTTGCTTGCGCGCCACTCCGTTCCCGCGGCGGCGCTCACCGTGGAGGTCACCGAGAGCGCCGCGATGGCCGACCCCGCCACGGCGGTCAACGTGCTGGAGGGGCTGCGCGCGCTCGGGGTGGGGGTGTCGATCGACGACTTCGGCTCCGGCAACGCCTCGATCGCCTACCTCGCGAAGCTGCCCGTGGGCGAGCTGAAGATCGACCGCTCGTTCGTCACCCCGATGTGCGCCTCCCCCCGCGACGAGGCGATCGTGCGCACCACCATCGACCTCGCACGACACCTGGATCTGCACGTCGTCGCGGAGGGCATCGAGACCCCGGATGTCTGCGACCGTCTCGCCGCGATGGGCTGCGACACCGGCCAGGGCTTTCTGATCTCCCGCCCCGCCCCGGCCACCGAGCTCACCCCGTGGCTTGTTGGGCGCCTCGGCGAGGGCTCCGTGGCCGCGGGGTCGCCGGTTTGAGCTTCGTCAGGCGATCATGACCGTGGTGCGGACCGGCGGGCCGCCCTTACGAGCGCGGAGCGTCAGCGTGTAGCGCCCGGCGGGCAGCGCGCGGCGCGCGCGCAGGGTCAGGCGCTCGACGCCTTCGACTTGGTTCGCTGTGCCCACCGCATAGATGAGCCCCCCGCGCCCAAGAGTCACGTGGGCCAGCTTGGAGGTGGTGAACTTGACCGTCGTCGTGACGAGTTCGGTCGAGCACTTCTTCTGAGTGACGTGCTTGGATTTGCCGTGAACCTTGACGGTCTTGCTCGTCGTGGTGCATGTGACCAGCTCGATCTTCCCCGCGGGCCCGGGAGGGCCCTGCGGGCCGGCGGCCCCTGGAGGGCCCTGGAGGCCTGTGGCCCCCGCAGGTCCCTGCGGACCGGTGGGCAGGGCCGGCACGACCCCGCCCGTGTAGGTCAGCGTGACCTGGCCGTTGCCCACGTTCGAGCCCAGATTGCTGGATACCTCAAAAGCGCCCGCGCCGAAGAGGTCGCTGCCGCCGCCACCGCCGCCGCCCGCGCTTTCTCCGCTCCTGACGCCACCTCCGCCTCCGCCTCCGAAGAAGCCCCCGCCGCCGCCACCGCCACCGCCGTTCTGAGCGGCAACGCCAGCGCCCGCGCCGCCCTGCCCGCCTTGGCCGATGCCACCCGCGGGATCGGAGCCGTTCGCGCTCGCTCCACCCGCGCCGCCATCCGTTTGGCTGCCGGCCGCACCACCGTGCGCATGGGTTCCGTCGCCTCCTGCCACACCGTCGTTGCCGCCGCCTTCAGCAGCAGTCTGGAAGGCCCCACAACCACCTCCGCCGGCGGCTATCAGCAGCGGGGCGCCGCTCGCGTTGGCGACCGTCGAGGCGCCTCCTCCTCCTCCCCCTCCGAACCCGCCTGTGCCGGTGCCGCCGGCGCCGCCGCCTCCGACGCCGCCCTGCCCGCCTCCAGAGGTGGCAGTTTCACCGCCCGCTCCGCCGACCATTATTGACTGTGTAGGTTCGGGGTGTCTGTTGGGCCTGTGTGGGTTTGGCAGGCCGGCTGCGATGTAGCGGAGCCCGTAGGGCGTAGCGGATTCGCAGCCGCGTGGTGGCGTCCGGGGCCCTCGTGAGGGTGTGGGCGACGGCGGGATGACTCGGTTATTGACTGGCCGCAAGTGCCTTCTCGCGGATTCGTCTCCCGCCGCCGCTCACGGACGCCGTCGTGACTTCATAGAAGCCTGGACATCACTCGACACAGTTCTGTCCGGCGGCCTCTACATCACCCAGCTAAACCCGAGAGATGAGGAGAATTCATGATCGCAGCAGGCGTGGACACACACAAAGACGAGCACGTCGCCGTAGCTCTTGACGGGCTTGGACAGGTCCTCGGCGAGCTCGCGGTGCCGGCCAGCCAGGCCGGCTACCAGCAGCTCACGACATGGCTGGAGGGCCTCGGTGAGGATCCGCGGGCCGGGGTCGAGGGCACCGGCAGCTATGGCGCGGCGCTGACCGAACACCTGCAGAACATGGGTATACCGGTGTTCGAGGTTGAGCGTCCGCGGCGGCGTGATCGTCGTAGCGGCAAGTCGGACTCGATCGACGCGCTCCTGGCAGCCAAGAGAGTGCTCGCTGGTGATGGCCTGTCAACGCCGAGAAGATCAGGCGAGCGCAGAGCACTGCAAACGCTCCTCAGCGCCTACCAGTCGTGCGTAGGTGAGCGCACCCGGCTCTACAACCAGCTGCACGCACTACACGCCACCGCGCCGGCCGCGCTTCGCGAACGCGTCGGGCGGGGCGGTGGAGCCACCCTCGCCCGGCGTCTGACCCGGATGCGCAACCAGCCAGACGCGAGCGTGCAGGAGACGACGATCCTCGCGGTACTGCGTGATCTTGCGCGTCGCATCAAAGCCACGAGCGAGACCGTCGATCGCTACAAGAGCGAGATCACGGATCTCGTCCGCGTATTGCACCCGACGCTGCTCGAGCAGCCAGGAGTCGGGCCGATCACCGCCGCGAAGCTCCTGACATGCGACGCCGCGCGCTTCAAGAACGAGGCCGCGTTCGCACGCACCAACGGCACCGCGCCGATCCCGGCCTCATCCGGCCAGACCATCCGCCACAGGCTCAACCGCGGAGGCGACCGCCAAGTCAACGCCGCGATCCACATGATCGCCCTCAGCCGCTCAATACACCACCCCGAAACACAGACATATCTCGCCCGCAGAACCAGCGAGGGAAAGACCAAACGCGAAGCCATGCGAGCCCTCAAGCGCCACCTCTCACGAACCCTCTACAAGCAACTCGTCCACCAGCCCTTGACTTCATAGAAGCATCCGCGAGCGGCCCGAAACGGCCATGTAGTTTCTGTGGGGCCTGCTGGGGCCCTGTTGTGGGCGGGCTGGCCGTCGTGGAGCTGGGCCCGTTAGGGCGAGGTTGCGCGGGGGCTACGAAGTGGCGTCCGGTGCCCCGTAGAGGGTGTGGCAGGCGACGGGATGACTCGAATAAAACGGCTGGCCCCACTTGGGTGCCTTGCGTTGGATCTGTCTCCCGCCGCCTGTCACGGACGCTGCCATGACTTCATAGAAGCGTGCCTATCGCTCGACATGGCTTTGTCTGGCGGCCTCCAAATCACCAGCGCCAACCAGCAGATAAGGAGACCAAGTTCATGATCGCAGTAGGCGTGGACACCCACAAGGAGCAGCATCTCGCTGTCGCCGTGGACGACCTCGGGCAGCTCCTTGCAGAGATCACCATCACGGCCGACCTCGCCGGGTACCGCAGCATGGCGGGCTGGCTCGGCGAGCTCGAGGGGGAGGTGATGGTCGGTATCGAGGGCGCCGGCAGCTTCGGCGCAGGGTTGTGCGAGTACCTGCAGGCCGAGGGTGTCGAGGTGTTCGAGGTCGAGCGCCCTCGCCGCCGCGAGCGGCGGACCGGGAAGTCCGATCGCCTCGACGCGCTGATCGCCGCGAAGAAGGTCCTCGCCGGTGAGGGCCTGTCAACCCCCAGGGGCTCAGGAACCCGTCTGGCGCTACAGATGCTGCTCGTCGCCTACCGTTCCGTCGTCGGCGAGCGCTCAAGGCTCTACAACCAACTGCAAGCCCTCAACGTCGGCGCACCCGTCGCTCTGCGAGAGCGAATCGGACCAGCTCGCAACGGCGCCAAGCTCGCGGAACGCCTCACCGGGATGCGGACACGCCCGACCGCGAGCCTGCCGGAGAATACCACCCTGCAAGTGCTGCGCGACATCGCCAACCGCGCCAGGGCACTCGACACGCAGGCCGAGGGCTACACCCGCGAAATCGAGCAGCTCGTCAGCTCGCTCGCCCCGAAGCTCATGGAGGAGCCCGGCGTCGGGCCGATCTGCGCCGGCAAGCTCCTGGCGTTCAACCCCGCGCGCTTCACCAGCGAGGCAGCATTCGCGCGCGCCAACGGCACCGCACCACAACCCGCGTCCTCCGGCAAAACCATCCGCCACCGCCTCAGCCGCGGAGGCGACCGCCAAATCAACGCAGCGATCTACACGATCGCCTTATCGCGCTCCGTCCACCACGCCCCCAGCCGCGCCTACATCACCCGCAGAACCGACGAAGGAAAGACCAAGCGAGAGGCCATGCGATCCCTCAAGCGACACCTCTCCCGCCACCTCTACAGGCAGCTCGCAAACACGCCCTTGACAACATAGAAGCATCCAACGAATTAGGTTCGCGACCCTTCGCGCAGGTCGGGTGTGGCCCCTCCCCGAAGCACAACACTAGCTGTCTCTCCGCCGTCCAGCTTCCCCGCTGGCTGCCGGGCGGCCCGACCCACGCCACCGACCAGGTGACCAGCGAGCTGGTCGCGTAGGGCTGATCGACAGTATCCCGCCTGCAGGTGCCTCTCTGGGACTACGAGCAATCCCCCTAGCGCCCCGATCCTCCCGATCGCGCCCTGCGTGACCGTGTCCGAACAAGCCTGTATCCATCCGCGCCGGCAGCGCTCTCAGTCGCCCGTCCCCTACTGCCGGCGCCTGGCGTTGCGCCGGTGCCTCGCGCGAGAGGTGGTGGCGGTGGTGTACGTCGCCATCACCGGCGCGCCGTACTCTTCGTAGACGGCGCTCACCAACGCGGGGGGCACGCCACAGTTGATGCAGAAGCCGCGCTGGGACCAGCCGATCGCGCGGGCGAGCACCTCGTCGGCGTATTCGACCCCAGCGGCGTCGTGGCCGTAGTAATCGTACGCCGCCCACCACGCCGAGTCGTCCAGGGCGGCACCCGCGCCGTCGGAGTACAGCAGCCACGCGGCCGCCATGATCGCGTCGTAGTCGTCGTAGATCGAGGGGTGGTGCGCGGTCTCGTGGTCGTAGACCGCAGGGCGTTTTCCGAAGCGGTAGGCGTCTCGCACCAGATCCCACGTGCTGACCGGACCGTTGGTGACATTGAACTGCATCGGACCACCGCAGCAGTGCGCGAAGTCGAGGCCGTAGTAGGTACTGGGGGCGGTCGAGAACGCCGACTCCTGCCTATGGATCGAGGCGAGCAGCAGCCAGTTGACGTCGAACACACGCTGGGCTTCTGCGTAGATCGGGTAGAAGCCCGCCTCCCACGCGGCGGAGATGTGCACTTCGCTCTGGCCAGTGAGACCCCCCATGTCGTCGCCCCGCTGGGCGCCAAGCGGGTCTGCGACGACCGATACGGCAGTCCGCGTCGTCCTGCCGGCCGTGGATCTCCCCGCACTCCCGCCGCCGAGTGTCCCATTCTGTCGTGTGGCGCCCCGTCTGCTGGCCATAGCGGCGTAGGGCCCGGCCACGGTTCCTCTCCCGCCCAGCGCCGTCCCGGACGCGCTCGCCGCGATCGGTGCCGCAGCGGCCACGAGTACGGCCGGCGGGGCTACAGGGAGCTTTGATGATGAGGAGCCCACGACACCGCTGACTACTGCCACGAGGATCCCCGCACCGAGCAAACAGAGCGCGATCGCGACCAGCCACTGTGCCCGTTCAGATGGTAGAGTAGGTGAGTAAACGTCGTCGCGCATTCACACTCGTCACTCTGATCCGTCACAGTACACGCGGCTCGCGCGATACTTCGGTCCTGCTGGGATCACAGATGGATAGTGGCTCGCAGGTGTTCGAGCAATTCCACAGGCACGCTCGGACCGATGTTGTCTTCTTCCTCTACCACCAGCCAAGCGCCGCGAATACGTCGCGCGAACATGTCTGGCGGCGCCTCGAAAACTGAAGGATGGCCGGCGAGCGGCTTCATGCCTAGCAGGCCAGGGGGTACAGCTCCCGGGTGCGCAGCGTCCAAGAGCACCGCTGCGGGAAGATCATGGTTGTTTTGATAGAAATAGGTCGTTTCCGTACACGAGACGAAAGCCTGACCGAGGAGTTCCGGGAATGGTCTCACTCGGGTCGTCACTGTCCCTTCGATAACCACTGTTTCCCGGGGCAGCCGCGTCGAGGTGAGCTGGCAGACACCGCTTGGTGGGCGCCCAGGGGGTCGCCAATACCGCCTGGGCAGAGGGACCGCGAGCCGATTACCTGACCTGCCCTGTTTGTCAATCGGCTTGTCGTTCGCGTCGAGCGGTGTCACTCGGGGGCATGGGAGCCATGGGTAGCCAACGGTATAGGACTTAGGGACGATCTTGTATCCCGGCAGTTCGATCGCGGCCGCCCGCAGTCCCGCCGGAAGCGTAGAGGTCGATTCCGTCGGGATGGGCCTACCGCCGGCCACTGTGACGGCAGCCACTTCACCTCTCGTGAGTACAACGACCCTTGCACTCGCAAGAACTTTTGGTGTCTTATTTTCACTGCAGGACTCAACAACTATGGGTCCGGTCAACGTCCTCGCGCCGGTGCAAATGGCGCCACTATGCCTCCTCGAGCTGTATGTGCTCGTCTCCGCAATACACCAACCGGCGCTGCCACCATCCAGCGTCGGAGCAAGCCCGACGCGGACGCCGGGTATGGGTCGTGAGACAACCGCATGGCGCACGGACGCGCTCGGGTAGGTTCCGTGTGCGCTCGAACACGAGGACGCCACAACCGTGCAGACCAAGGCCGTCACCAGCCCAGCGAACCAGGCCGCTACCTTCATGGCGTTTCTGGGGTACTCACTCCGCCGTGACATGATGTTCTCACCTCCGCCTCTTGGCCCCATGACCACCACCGGGCATGATAGCTGCCATCGTACTGCCGTCCAAATACCCATGCGTCGTAGTCCGCGTGCTCAGGTCCGCATTGAAAGTCATTGCTGTCCGGGTCTCCCTTTTCGCTGCTAACGCCGAAATACGTGTCGTTGTACGGTTCACCGATCTCAACCCAGCTGCCTTCGTAGAATATGAGTAGCGCAGTCTGCACCTCGAACTCGGTCACGGTTTCATTGCATTTCCAATGACCGTCGATTTCTATTTCGCCAGATATCCCCGACGTCCCATCCTCGCTCCCATAACTTGCCCATACGCTGCATCCTGCGTAGCCATCGCCGCGTTCATGATATTCGGTTACCCCTGCGTGATGGTGAGGGTTGAATGACGCCGCGCATGCGCTCATTCCCGAGCAACCGCCTCCACCGCCTTCTTCTTCGCCTCCGCCTTCTTCCCACTCGCCCGCTATCGGTATGGCTCCCGGTGGCTGGTTTGCGGCCTCTCGTTCTTCTTCTTTTTGCTGTGCCGCTCCGAGTTCGCGTGCGACTCCTTCTCCAACTCTTGAGCCTACCCACGCTTCGACCGGCCTTGAGAACGGTGTAGCAGCGTTTTCCGGCGACGGCAGTGGGACGCCCTCGGTTTGTAGCGGGCGGCCGGTTATGGGCACGTAGGTCACGCCGTCTTGGGTAATGACCCCGGACGATAGTTCCCCGGCGACACCTGTGGCGCCGAGCCACGCATACTTTGGCGGGGCTTCTTTCGTACTGGGTACACCGAATTCGGTGCTGTTGTAGGTTTTCAGGAGTTTTGTTTCGGTTTCGCTGACCGCGGCTTCCGCGACGACATCGCCACTGAGGTCGTGCAGCAGCAGCACTACCGGTTTGCCCGTTTTCCCTTCCCCTTCCTGCGTCGCGGTGAGAGCTCCGCCGATACCCGGGATATTACGAGTCCATTTTTCTTCTCCTGAACCTTCGCTTGTCCACGCGACTGCGCCGTCGGACGAGTCGTAGTGCGTGATCGTCTTTGATTCTGTTCCTCCCTTCTTAGAGACGGTTTCGCGTGTGCGCTCTTCTGGGTCAAGCTTGTATTCAAGTTTCTGTTCGCCCTGTTCCTGTTTGTAGACTTGGCCATCGACGTAGTATTCGCTCGTCAGTTCTGAGCCATCGGCGTCGGCAGCGGGCAGTTTGGTTGTATTCCCGAACTTTTCGTAGGTCACTCCCGGATCGGAAAGGGTGTTAGCGGTGTCGTAAGTGTGCCATTCAGTGCTGCCGCCTTCGGTGGCACATTTGCCTTCGGTGCCCGGTTCGCGAGTCGTCTCGGTTGTGCGGTTGCTGTCTTCGTCGTAGCTGTAGAAGCGAGTTTTGCAGCCTTCGCCTGCGGGGATTTCCTGCACCTGGGTGAGTCGTCCGGCGGTGTCGTAGGTGTAGCTCGGCTCTTCGGAGAGGCTACTCGCCTGCTTCATTGTTTCGCCGTGGATCGAAGGCACGGCGGTATCGCTGAACCACACACATTTTTCGGTGCAGTGCGTCAGCTTTTTGTATTCGATCCCGGTCATTTCGCCAGCCTGGTTGTGCGTGTAGTAGGCGGTCATGCCGTTTGGGTAGCTCTCGCTGGTCATCTTGCCCCCGACGTCGTATTCCGCGGTGAACGTTCCTGCGGAGGAGTCTACGAGTTCCTTAAGCGCGCCGGTCGTTTCGTCGTAGTGGTACGTCTGGCTGCCCTTGCCATCACTCATTTTGATCAGGCGCGCATCTTTTTCTTTTTCGTATTCAAACGTCGCAGTGTTCCCATCGGCGTCAGTGTAGGTTTCCAGCTGACCGAGGGCGTTGTACTTGCTGGTGATCATCTTGGTCGTTGCGCCCACCGTGGTACTTTGTTCTTCTAGCGCACCGCTGGTTTTGTTGTATTTGTCGGTGACCTTCGGTAGTTCTTGGTCGATGCTCGACGTCTCTTCGCTAGTCAGCGGCTGGCCGGCATTGCCATATGTCGTCGTCTTCGTTCTTTTCACGGAGCCAAATTCTTCAGTGATCTTTTCTGGCTGATCCCACATGTTGTAAGCGACCGTCGTGACAGGGAGTTCGGGCAGTTCGCTTGTCCCTGGCTGCGCAACGGGCTTGGTCTCACAAGGCAGGCCGGTCCATTCGGGGTGTTCCCGGCAGGCGACGACTTCCGCTTCTGTTTTCGCAGTATAGTAGATGGTCTTGGTGTCGTGTGCCGCGGGGTTGCCCAGAGCCCATTCCTGGATGCGGTTATTGGCGTTGTCCATGACATAGGCGGTGCCTGCCCCGTTGAGCGCTACGCCGATCGGCGTATTGAACTGGCCCTTACCGGTGCCCGCACCACCGAATGCACCGACGACGCTTCCGGTGCTCGTGAAGACATCTACATGGTTAGCGCCCTTGTCGGTAACGTAGAGATCGTTGTTTTTGGTGTCGCAAGCGATGCGTGAGATCTGTGTAAACTGGCCTGCTTCTTTGCCTGGCGCGCCGAACTTGCCAATGTAGGTGCCGGATGTTGAGAGCTCCTCGACGCGCTCGCCGGCATAGTCGGTTGCGTAGAGGTTGCCATCGCAATAGGTTACGTCCCCGGTCCCGGAGAATTCGAGGTTACCTTTGCCTTCTTTGCCATACGCGGCGATATATTTGCCTTCGGCGCTGAGCTCCTCGAGGCGGCTGTTGGACTGGTCGGCGACCCATAGGTCACCTTTGGAGTCGAATGTGAGGCCGTGGGGCGAGTTGAACTGGACTTCGCCTTTGCCGTATTCACCAAAGACTCTAACGAAGCTGCCCGTTGTCGAGTACACCACGATACGGTTGTTGCCTCCATCACTCACGTACAGGTCGCTGTTCGCAGAGTCATAGGCGATACTTTGCGGGCCGGAGAGCTGTCCTTTGCCAGCACCAGGAAGACCTGCTTTACAACTGCTTTTGCAGACCTGGAGTTCTCCGCTGCCGGTGCTCACCCCCCAACCAAAGGTTTGGATGAACACACCGGAGGAGGAAAACTCCTCGATCCGGTTGTTGCCTGCGTCCGATACCCAAATGTTTCCGCTAGGGTCGACCGTGACAGCGTTGGCATTGTTGACCTCGCCGCCTTCCGAGCCCAAGGTCCCAAATTGTGAAGAGTAAAGCGGCAAGGGGTTTTCATCTTTGCTAGCCGGCGAGGTCGTTTCCGTCACGTTACCCGTGCTTTCTTCGTACTTAGTGGTGCTCGTCAGGTTCAGCCCGCCGGGATCGGTCGTCTCCGATGTCGGCATGCGCAGCGTCCAGCCGAGGTTTGACTGTCCACTGTACGACGTCGTGGCAGTCCGTTCATCGAATTCTTCTTTGCTTGCGGTTTCCGCACCATCTACGGTCTTCGTCACGAGATCGTACTTTTCGCCTACGGGCGCTTCTTCATCGTAATAGTATTTGACGTGGTTGCGCGCCAGCACTTCTTCTCCAATTTTCCCTTCTTTCCCGACGGCGAGCTTGACCATGTGCTGTGGGCCCCAGGTGTCGATGAGCTGTCCTTCGCTGTAGGCACTCTTGGTGCTGAGGAGTTCGGCGGCTTCAGCCGGTTTTGCTTCTTTCAACGCGGTCGCTCGGTTATCGGCTCTCAGGGTACGTTCAACCTCGTTGTCGCTATTGTATTCCCGGGTCGAGATCCCGCCCGAAGGGGACGCTGTATTGACGGTGCGAGCCTGGCTATCCATGTAGTCCACGGTCGCGCGTTTGTAGTTGGTCGCCGGCCAGCTCTGCGGTTCGTCTGGCGGGAAGACCGCGGTGGCGTATACAGGGTCGTCTTTTTGATCCCACTTTTCCGGTTCGGGTTTGCCGGTTGTCTCGTTGACGCCCAGCTGGTCCGGAGCTTCTGAGCCCTCCAGCGGCGCGTTGTACTCGACGGTCCAACCGGGCTGCGGGGAATGTGATTCGCCTTGGCTGAGGGCGACCTTCGCGAGCTTGCCGGTGCTGTAGTCGGCGAACCACACGTTGCCGTCGGGGCCCGTGGCGATCCCCCACGGCGCGCTTTCAGTGGGCTGTGCGTATTCGGTGACTATGCCCGACGTCGTGATCTGCCCGATCTTGTTGTCGCCCGGCAGCGTGAACCACAGGTTGCCGTCAGGGCCGGTCGTAATCGTCCACGGATGGCCGGATTTCGCCACCGCGTATTCGGTGATTGTTCCCGACGGAGTTATCATCCCTATCTTGCTGCTTTCCTCCTCCGTGAACCACAGGTTGCCGTCGGGCCCGGCGACGATCGAGAGTGGACGGCTGTTTGCGGGTAGTGGGTATTCTTTGATTTCACCGGATGGGGTGATCCTTCCTATCTTGCTGGTGTAGTCGGCCGCGAACCACAGGTTGTCGTCGCGACCCAGGGTGATGCTAACTGGCGCGCTTTCTGGGGTGAGCAGTTTGTATTCTTTTATTTCGCCCGTTGTGGTGATTCTGCCGATCTTGTTCGAGTCGAAGTCCGTGAACCACAGCGCTTTTTCTTTTTCCGGCCCGGCAACAATCCCGTACGGCGCGCTGGCGAGGGGCAGCGCGTATTCTTTGATTTCGCCCGATGTGGTAATCCTGCCGATTTTGTCGCTGTCATGGTCGGTGAACCACAACGCATTTTCTTTTTCCGGTCCCGGGGTGATCCCCGCCGGTGCGCTTTCCCAGCTCTCGTATGTGTGCGGCAGCGAGTATTCCCCTTCGACTTTGCCCGCTGTTGTCATCTTCCAGATTTTGCTCGTCCACCAGTCTGTGACCCATACGTTGCCGTCGGGGCCCGCGGCGACTTGGGGGTACCGGTCAACCGAGGGAGGGGCCGAGTATTCGGATTCGGTGGTTGCTGTGGCCAGCACCATCTTCCCGATCTCGCTGGTCAGGTAGTCTGTAAACCATAGGTTGTTGTCAGGGCCCACGGTAATTTCGTTTGGATCGCTTCCCGCTGGCTGGGCGTATTCGGTGACTGTTCCGGAGGTCGTAACCTTCCCTACCTTGCTGGCCCCGGACTCGGTGAACCAGAGGTTACCGTCCGAGCCCGCAGTAATATACAGCGGTTTACTTCCTTCGGGCAGCGAGTACTCGGTGGCCGTACCCGACGTCGTGATCTTCCCAACCCAGCTCTTTTTTTCGGGTCCTTCGCCCTCGGTGAACCAGAGGTTCCCGTCGGGGCCCACGGTTATACCCGATGGCGCGCTTTCAAAGGGCAGGGCGTACTCGGTGATCGTGCCCGACGTTGTGATCTTCCCGATCCTGCCAAACCCTTTGTAGAAGCTGCGGAGCGTGAACCAAAGCGCGTTTTCCTTTTCCGGACCTACGGTGATTCCCCCCATGAAATAATACTTTTCGCCTTCGACCAAGGGTATGGCGTATTCTCCTTCTATTTTGCCCGACGGCGCCATCTTCACGATCTTGTATTCGGTTTCTCCGGTCGATTCAACAAACCACAGGTTGCCGTCCGGACCCACCGTGATCGCCGAAATTCCGTGTTCTCGTTTGTACTCGGTGATCGTACCCGACGTTGTGATCTTTCCGATTCCACCGCCGAAGGTGAACCAAAGCGCTTTTTCTTTTTCGGGACCTGTAATAATCCTTCCCGCCCCACTATACCCTTCAGGCAGCGAGTATTCTTCTTCGATTTTGCCCGACGGCGCCATCTTTACGATCCCGTGAGACTCGGAATCCGTGAACCAAAGGTTCCCGTCCGGCCCCGTAGTAATCCCATCTGGCTTACTTTCTTTAGCAAGAGCGTATTCGGCGCTTTCATATGCTTTGACCACGTTGCTGGCCAAGGTGTCAGCAGATACAGTCCCTCCGCCGTTCGTCGCACTCACCTGCGCGACCAGCGTATGTCCGACGTCGCTCGACACCGGCCTGTAGTTCTCGTTTGTCGCACCGACGATCGTCGTACATTCTTTCCCCCCGGAATTACAGTCCTCCCACTGGTAGGCGTACGCGACCGGTTCGTTGCTCCATACGCCGTTTGTGACGCCCATCTTTATACCTGGCATTGGGCTTCCGGACAGTTTTGGCGCTTCTGTGTTGTTCGGCGCTTCCCCGCCCCACAGTTTGGCCGAGGCAGGTGCTTGCGTAGCCTTGATCAGCCGCCCCGTGGTCGCATCCCCTGCGATCGTGCCATAGGTGAACGCCCAGCTCTCCCGTCCAGGCGACGTCAACGCTGTCACATGACCTTCAGCGTCATACCCATAGACAGTCCTCAGCGCCGGCGAGATTTCTGGGTTCCACTCTGCGCGCAGCCGACCCAGGCTATCGTATTCGTACTTGGCCACGCCGGTAGCAGCCATCGCTTTAGTCGACGGGGACGGGTTGTACGCGATGAACTTGACTTCCTTGAGGCGTCCCTTGTATTCGCCCCATTCGCTTTCCTTTTCGCCTTTTGCTTTTGTTGCTGTCCCGTAGACAAATTCGAGCCCCCGGCAACCCTTTGCCGCGATTTCGAGTTTTTCCAGCTGTTCGCGCGTGCATGTGACCGACGGGTGGGGCGCGATCTCCAATTTCGGCTCGACGATCTTCTTGCCGGCTTCAGGTTCAACCGTTTCATAAGCATCGGTCGTCGTGTCGCTTGGGACCGGCCCTTCGGACACCGTCGGCATCCACAATTTTGCGCCACTTGGGAGCGTGAATTCGGTTGTTGTGCCCTTGGCTGAGTCCTTCAAGAGATACGCTGTGATTTCGCTTTTGGAGTTCTTTTTCGCTTCAAGCGTCAGGTTGGTGTCACCCTTCGGCGATTCGAACCCGCCCCCTGTCTTTATTTTGAAGAAGGTCAAGCCTTCTGCGCCGATAGACATAACGCTGCCGTCGGAAAGTACTTCCAAGCTCGCCAAACTGCCCAAGCTGAGCGTCCACTGCGGACCGAGCGGACCTTCTTCGCCCTCTTTTAGGTTACGCGAGTCGTAGTGGCGAGTGACCGCCAGCGAGCCCGAACCGCCACTCACGTTGACATCGGTCGCGCCAAGCGCGAAATCACCGGACTCCGGATTCACCGACCCCGGCCCCATCCCCACGGGACTCGCATGATAAACGTTCAGCAC
This sequence comes from uncultured Solirubrobacterales bacterium, assembly GCA_963706545.1. Taxonomy (GTDB): domain Bacteria; phylum Actinomycetota; class Thermoleophilia; order Solirubrobacterales; family Solirubrobacteraceae; genus Palsa-744. The sequence continues at coordinate 1,472,531 of OY970161.1, read as the reverse complement.
AAAATTCTTGCTTTCGACGTTGCCCGCATTGTCAGTCGCGACAGCCGTGAGGGTATACGAACCGACACCGAGTTCGGCGCCGTTGATCGACCATTCACCGCTGGCGGTACAAGGACCAGGAGCACAGTACCCGGAGGGTTTGCCGATTTCCTTGCCTTCGACGCCGAGCGTGATCGATTTGATCCCCGAACTCGGCACGGGGGCTTCGCCGTCGGCCGCTTCCACCTTGATATGCGCCTCGACTTCACCGAGTTCAAATTCTTCGCCTTTACTCGGTAGGCCACTCAGCGTGATCCCGTGGGGAGGCGTAGAATCAACTTTGATCACATGTTCACCTTCGCCAAATTCAAACGACGAGGTATGTTCAATCGCGTCGTTTGCCGACACACGAATCGTGCTTTCACCATTGGGCATCCCACCCAGTGAGGCATACGTCAAGATTTCATGCTGTTCTTTTTCGCACTGAACGCCTTTGCATGAACTTTTTTCAAGGAAATTTGTGGTGCGGAAAGGTGAGCCTTTTTCTTTTGAAGGAGGGTTCCTCGCGACTTCAGTTCGAGCAACTCCCAACCCGAGATCCTTCGCTTTGAATTCGATCGCACCGGAGTTCGGTCCTATCCAGCCTCCGGTGTTGAAGACATTCGGGGTTTTTTTACCGGAGGCATATTCGATTTCCGGGGAAGAGGTGTTGTAGCTCACCGTCGAATGCGTTTCCTTCGGTTGCGCGATAGATACCGTCGCAGACTTCAGCTGCTCTTGAAAATGGCCGCTGCTTGATTTCGTTGTAACCGCCCTGAGACGAACGAGATTTTTTTCCGCACCAGCTTCCACCGAACAGCCTGTTTCCGCGGCGCAAAGCTGACTGTGAATACCTTCGCCTTCTGTCAACCGTTCCGGGAGCGTCAAGTGGTTGTCAAACCCAGCAGAATTTTCGAATTCAAGGTAATCCGCCACCGGTTCCGTCGCCCAAAATTCTGTCCCGTTTCCAGTAGTCGGGTCAAACATGGTGACGGCATTGACCTTATAGATCCTGGAATCGCCGTTGGTCCTATAGTAGAGTTCTCCCCAGGTACCAGAGGAATAACTCCCGCTATAGTAAAACCATATCTCATGTTCACAGCAGGTTTCCTCAGTAAAACCACCACTTTGAGCGAATTCCCAGGTTTGTGTCGTGACAGTACTATCACTGCCGGTATTGAATTCAGGATCGATCGCTATCGGATACTCAAAATCGCCGGGGCGCACAGCGACGCTCAACGTCAGCGTGTCCCCCGAAACGCTCATCGACAGCGGCACCGGCGTACCCGCAGCATCCCGCGCGCTGGGAGAGGGAATCTGAGCAATCGTCACGCCTTCCTTGACGACCTGCGCCCCTCCCGGCTCGCCGCTTACCGCAACCAGACTCGCCCCAGAAGGCAGCCCAACCTGGAACGACAGTTCGTCCGGGCTCCGCGCCGAACGCAACAACGTCTCCAGAGAAAACCCATACGTAGAAGGCTTCGCGATCGTATCCGAGTCGGTCTGCGTATTCGCATAGAAGACGCTCGCCCCATCGACCGTGCCTTCCGAGCCGCCCAACGGCGAACCCTGCCCACCCGAACCCTGCACGCCAGCAGACGTAATAGGCGTCACGAACAGACCAAGCCCAGGTATCTGCGCCCCTTCGCTCAAACGCTTTGGCAACCGCACCGCCACAAGCGGATTCACCGCTTCAAAAGCATTCCCCGCGTCCTGCAGCCCAAGATCGACCGGCGCCCAACTACCCGACGAGCCTTCGGTAGCCATCGGAACCAGCGACTCAAGGATCCCCTGTTCCCCACCACCAAGATCAACCCGAGCGTCATGCGCATCCACGAAACCGTGGTAGGCCTGCCCTTCAGGCAGACTCGGCGGACCACCCGAAGGTTCATCGATCAAAGCGGGGAACGCTTCCTGCGCGACCTTTTCCGCTTCCGGCGCCGATAAGCCTTCGTAGGACGAAGCGCTCACTTCGCGCACTATGGCCGCTTCAGGATTCGCCAGCTTCGCCTGTGCGGCAGCCCCCACCTGCTGACCCTCTTCCAACCCGCCCGGAACAACCAACGAACCCACAAGCGACGAGGCGCGCACAGACGACGAATAGCGTGCCCGCACACGCAGCGAGTGGCGAGCCCGCACATGCGACGAGTGGCGGCGCACAGACCTCGAGTAGCGCACAGACGCCGAACGACCCGCCCACGCCGAAGGCAGACACACAGCCAGGCCGGCCAAGCTGAAAACCATACACAACGTCATCGACCGCAATGTACCGCGCATTCCCCTGCCCCTCCCGTTAGGTTGTTGAACCCCCCACCACAAAAGTTCGTGGCACGACGCTTTGACGTTTCTCTCACGACTTACCCCAGCGCCGCGGTGATGCGCCGCGCGGTGGTGGTCACCTTCGGGCCGAGCTCCCTCAGCAGCCGCTCACAGGCGTAGGCGCTCGCGGGAACCGCCAGCTCCACGGCCGCGACCGCAACACCCTCCCCGTCCACGACCACGGCGGCGATCACTCGCCGGCCGGCGAGCAGCTCCTCGTCCTCTGTCGCGACCCCTCTCACGACGACCCGCTCAAGCTCCTCGCGCAGCGCGGTCTTGGTCACGATCGACTTGGGACCACGCTTGGTCAAGCGCAGCTTGACGATCAGATCCCGCTGCTCCGCCTCGGGCAGGCACGCCAGGAGCGCCTTACCCGCGGCGGAGCAATGGACGGGCAGGCGCGTACCCAGCCCGACACCCACATCGGCCATGTACTGCCCTTGACGCGACCCCCACCAACGGTCGATGTAAGTAACCTCGGTCCCCCCAAGGATCCCCAGGCTCGCGGTCCACCCGGTCTGAGCCCTCAGCTCCTTCAGATGTTCGCGGGCGACCCGGCGGACCACCATCGAGTCCAACAGCGAGAGCCCGAAGGTGTAGACGCGCGGGGAAAGCCTGTACTTGCGCGAGGACCCCTGCTCGAGGTAGCCGAGCGTCACCAACGTAAGCGCATAGCGGTGAGTGGTCGAGCGGCCCAGGTCGAGCTCCGCGGCCACGTCAGCGATCCCACGCACGGGGTGCTCCGCGGTGAAGCACGCGAGCATCGCCAGGCCAGCGACCAACGAAGAGGAGAACCTACCGGGATGCTCAGGATCTAGTGGCTTAGACATCGCTTAAGACCGATCTGTGTCAGGCACAGTGCCACCGGGGTTGGCGCCGAGCGGATTTCCCACTGGGGTAGTCAACCTGCGCCTTATTGAGGGTGCATAGATCGTGCGGGCACCCAGCGCAGAGGGGCACGCCAGGCGCCCGCGTGGATCTCTGCGCACGGGGTAACACCAAGCTTGAAGGACCATTGCGCCGTGGACTCCCAAGCCGCCGGCACTTGCTCCACATGAAAGACCCCGGCAGACCGTCCCCTCGCCACGGGCACTGCCCCGTTTGCGGTCGACTTCCCAGCCTCCTCGAGCGGGCGCACGGGTACCCCGTAGGCGCTCGCAGGCTCGTGCAGCCTTCAGCGCAACGTGGAGTCATCGGCTACTCCAACAGGGCTCGCCGCTGGCGCTTCGTGGATAGTTTCCGCGGAGGGGTTCTGTGACCCAGCCGCTGCCATCGCCGAAGTTCCATGCGTAGCTGGCGATTGGCCGTCGGGGTCGCTGGGAGGGGATCCGTCGACGTTGACGCGCTGCCCCGCTGCCGAAGACATGGTCACCCGAGAAAGCAGAGGTCGGCGGAGCTTCACCGATTCTGACCACGTCCGAGACTTCCCTGAATGCGGAGATCCGCCTGGTATCGAGCTGATCCGCGATATCAGCGATACCACGCACAGGGCGCTCCCCAGTCAAGCACTGTGGGATCGCCAATCCCGGCTCCAGAGACTGGAAGCAGCGCAGATCCTTCCCCCCGCCCGACGTCGCTGCCCTCACACGACCACCCCCGGGGTCACGGGGCCAATGGGACCCCCGGCGCGCTCGTCGTCTCGCCTGTATCCCAATCGTGCGGAGACCCGGTCGGCAGTAGCGACCAAGTGCGGGCCGAGCGCATCAACCAGTCCCTCCATCGAGATCATCGACTTGTGCGCGTCCATGCCGAGCGCCGCGACCGTCTCCCCGGAGACCAAGCGGACCGGCGCCGCGATCGAAAACAAGCCAGACGCTAGCTCCTCCTCAGCGGCAGCGAGGCTCTGTCCACGGATGCCCCGCAACTCCGCGCGCAGCGCCCTCTTGCTCACGATCGTGCTCCGCGTGCGTCTGGCGAGCATCGACTCTGAGATGACCGTCTGCTGCTCGTGCTCGGGCAGGTGAGCCAGCAGTAGCTTGCCGATCGCGGTGCAATAGGCCGGCAGCCTCACCCCGGGCGCCTGGTCAAGCTCGATCTGCCCCAAGCCACGACGACCACCGCGCAGACTATCCACGAGCAGCACCTCCGGCCCATCGAGCATCCCAACCGCGAGGGTGTACCCGGTCCGTCTACCCAACTCCTCCAGGTACGGTCGGGCATGCTCCCGGAGACTCGTGCCGCTCAGCGCTTCCATCCCGAGCCGCGTGACCCCGAGCGACAACTGATACTTACGATGCGGAGCCCGCCTGAGATAGCCCAGCTCGCTCAGCGTCAGCGCATAGCGGTGCGTCGTTGAGCGGCTCATCCCGAGCTCATCCGCCAGCTCCGCGATACCCCACACCGGCCGCTCCGGCGTAAAGCAAGCAAGGATCGCGAGACCACGCTCTAGGGACTGGGAGTAGCGCGGCTCCCTCAAGCTCGGAACCGCCGGCAAACGCTCCATCACTATCGAACCTCTCGGTTTGTGTTCTTGGCATGGGCATATCGCGCGTACCTAGGCGTCAGCCGGTACTTGCGGGTCGTGGGGTCCTGTCCGGCCAGACCGAGAATGAGCAGATGGTCAGATAACGGTCTGCGGTGCTAACGCGCCGGTTGCTCCGGGTGCCCGCCGCCTCTCCCACCGCGGGCACCCGAACTGACCCCTGCCGCCAAGGCGCCGCCATGCGCTCGAAGTCTCGGGAGTGGAGCCGCGCACGGACTGGTACGACGTCGGCCATTAGAAGCTCAGTTCGTCACTTCGTATCGCCGCTCGGGTGGCGGTGTAACGATCGTTCTGTTCGCTCACCAGACCATCCTCGATCAGTCCCTGGAGCGCCTTTCGCACCTCCCGTTCATCCTCCGGCTTGGATAGGTCACGCTCGAACGCGACGATCGCCTCCTCTAGCGTCAACTGCTCCGGCGCGAGGCTTACAAGGATCGACAGCACGACACCCGCTACGTGGTCGTCATGGGTCTTGTTTGGAACGTTTATGGCCATGTCGTCGGGCGGCTCAGCGTCTGCCGTGCAGCTGCCAGCGGCCTCCCTCTCCGCGTCCGCTGGCTACCTGGGTCGTGTCTTCTCGCGTCACAGCCGCGAATCATTACGACTGATTGGTTCCGGTCAGCGATATTGCTTTCTCATGGGAATAGAAACATTTTTGGGCAACTGGAGGCTCCGTGTCGCGGGGGCTCCGGTTATTCGGCTTACACCGTAAAGCGGGATCGGGTTGACAGGGGTAGGGGCTGGCCTCAAATCGAGCTACTACTTGGTTGCGCGATGGTTGAGGATGATCCGCGACCCGCTGGCGGGGGTTACGATCACGCTGCGCCAGCGTGCCGGCTCCATGCTCGCTGCGGCGGGGTGCAGGGTGCGGTGCGTGAGCAGGGTTCGTAGCACGGTCTGCATCTCCAGCAGCGCTAGATGGTGGCCGGGGCAACGCTTTCGTCCGCCGCCCCAGGGGAGCCAGTGACGGGGCTCGGGAGGCTTCTCGAGAAACCGCTCAGGGCAGAAGCGGTCAGGTCCCGGGTACAGGCCGGGGTCGTGGTGCATCAGGTGGATGCAGCCCAGGAGCTGCGTGGGCGGATTGTAGGTCCGCCCGTCAATCTCGATGGTCTGCCGCACGACACGCGGGATCGTGAACAGGAATACGGGCCGGTGGCGTAGCACCTCCTGGACGGTTGCAGCAAGGTACGTCTCATCGCCCTGATCGAGGGCGTCCGTAAGGGTGTTCAGCACCGTTGGGTTGTGGGCGAGTAGCTGGAGCGCCCACGCGAGCTCGGAAGCGGTTGTCTCGTGTCCTGCGAGGACCAGGGACATCAGATCGTCACGGACCTGATGGGCCGACAGCGGATGGCCGTCTGGGCCGCGGGCATCGAGCAGCATCGCGAGGACTCCGTTTTCGACTCCGCCGTCGGCGATCAGCTCGCGGAGCAGCCAATCCACGTGCGCTCGCTGATGCAGAAAGCCCATCCAGGCGCCGCGCCAGCCTGGCAGGCGTCGTAGCTGGGGCTCCTGTAGAGCGAGACTGGCGGTGATGGCAAGCATCGCAAGCAGCGCCTGATGCAATGCGCTCAACCGCTCGTCGGCGCAGCCGAAGAGCGTCCGTAGGATCACCTTCAGAGTCATCGCCCGTAGATACGGGTGCGCCCGGAACGCCTCGCCTACCGGCCAGCGTGCTATCTCGCTCGCGGCTACCTCGCGCACCATCGTCGTGTGCCCGGCGATGGCCTGGCGGTGGAATGCCGGGTTGATCCGCTTGCGGCCCGCCAGGTGCTGCTGTTCCTCGGCCAGCATGAACGAGAGCTCCCCGACGAGGGGAGTGATGACGGAAGCGCCAGCCCCGGGGTGCAGCACATCGGAGGGCGCGGCCACGATCGCCTTGATGGCTCGAGGGTCGGACATGAAGACGAGCGGTTCCATCCCCGTCGCACGGATCGTGAATGTCGGGCCGTACCGGCGCCGGCACACCCGCAGATAGTCGTGAGGCCACCGCCAGAACGCGAGCGTCTGGACCGTCGAGGGCAACGGTAGACCCGGTGGCAGTCCGCCGCCGCGAGGACGGTGGCGACTCGCGGGGTTGCCGGCTGGTCGTGACATCGCCTATGCCGATCGCAGGCGGTACACCAGCCGCCATAGCCGCAGTACAGGGAGCAGGAACCGAGTCAAGGCGCCGCCGGCGCCCGCGATGGTTCGCGTGTGGGCTCGCATTTGCGGGGCGCGAGCGGCGTCCTTGCTGAGATACATCGCCGCCATGCACGCGACGATCACCGCATGGCGGTGGCCGTCTGGTAGCCGCCGGACCGTCGTGGTCAAACGGGCGAGGATCTCGCCAACCCGGGCGGCTGCGACGCTCGTGTCCGGGTAGTGCGCGATGTAGCTGTGCGCGTCGCTGGCGGCATCCTGCGCCATGTCGCCATAGCTGTCGAGCATCGTTCCGGCGAGGCACACCCAAGGCAGATATGCCGCCGAGGTTTCCCGTACCCGCCGCGGCTCGAGGTCCGGTTCAGCGGCGAGCGCGAGCAGCGCGAGGATCGTCAGCCACGCACTCGCGGCGCCGGTCCTCTCAAACCACTCCAGTCCGTCGCCCTCCAGGAACCGGGTGGCCGCCCACTCGGTGAGATAGGAATCCCTGCGAGCAGGGTCCGGCTCGTGGTTGAGGGGGAGGACGTCCTGCGCGAGCTGAGCCCCGCGAAGGATCAACGGTCGGGCGGTCGTGTAGGACGCCAGGCGGGGGGCAAGGTCGCGGCACGCACCGACGAGCACCGGGAGATAGCAGCCGTCGTCCTTCCACGGGTGCAGCCGGTAGTGGTCGGATTCAGCCAGGCGCGGGTCGATCGCCTCGACAAGCGCGCGATGCAAGCGAACGCCGTTGGCCGGTCCGATGTGTGCGCCGCGCTCGCTCACGCCGTCGAGGTAGTCCGCCATGACCTCGTAGGCGACGAGCAGCCGCAGCAGGTCGCGGCTGCGCCGGCGCGGGATGATCCAAAAAAGGGCGGCGCCGTCGATGTTCGCGCGCTTGCGGTCGAGCGCCTCAAGCGCATCCGCCCGCAACGTGGCGTCGGGGATACTGTGCGCCCGGCGACGCCACCCGTCAACCTCTCGGGAGACCTCTCGCAGCCCCCATAGGAGCTGGCGAGTCGCGGCCCCGCCGAGCGCCGCTACCTGGCGCGGCGAGAGGGGGCCGCGGTCTGGTCGGCTACGCCGGGCTGACGGAGGTCGGGCGGACCCGGACCGCGAGATAGCCGGGGACCGCGAGGACCGCCAGGGCGGCGGCACAGACGACCGCGAAACTGGACACGGCGATGAAGACCCCGATGTTGATGACGATGGGGAACCCCGTGACCGTAGCCAGAGCGGCCGAAATGAGCAACTGACCATACAACCCAAAGACTCCGCCAATCAGACAGCCCGATCCGAGGAGCAGTACGGTCTCCCAAAAGAGCGCCCGCCATAGCGTCCCGCGCGTGTAGCTCTGGCGCTTGAGATAGGCAAGGTCGGGCCGGCGCTGCCAGAGCATCGAGCCGAGAACGCCGCCGATCGCGAACACGGCCGCAAGGATCACGAGAATGGCGATCTGCGACAGGCGGGAGAGCCCTGTTTTGAGATCGTCTGCCAGCGGCCGGCTCGTTCGGCGGCGGTCTGGACGGCAAGCCCCGTGTTCGGGCCGAGTGCCTGCATCACTTCGCGGCGGCCCCGCTCGGGAGTCGTGCCGGGCGCGAGGGAGATGTTCAGAGCGCTCGCGTCGGTGCTGCCCCACGCGCGGGCATAGTCTTCAGCGTTGAGGATCACCGCGCCGGGAGGCCAACCCGCGTTGGTGGATAGTGCAGCGACGCGCAGAGTCGTCGGGTTCGGTGCCGGAAGGGTGAAAGACTGGCCGATGTGGAGATGCTGTTCCTCGGCGACGGCTTCCGAGAGGACGGCCCACCCGCCTTCACGGACGCGGCGAGTAGCGAGCGGCAGGCTTCCTTGCAGGAGCTGCCCAGGGGGTATCAGGCGTGTGGAGTCGCGGGGCGGCGCGATCACCCAAGCACGCCTGTCGCCTATGTCGAGGAACCCGCCGCGGTACACGCTGACCCGCGCCACCCCCGGCAGGCGTGTCAGCCTGGAAGCGACCGTCGCGGAGAACGGCGTAGTGCCCAGCGTGTTCGCCACGCCACCCACGGATACCCACAGGCCGGTAACGAAGTTCATTTCCGTGGCGGTCTTGTTGAGTCCGGCCTGAAGGTTTTGTTGGGCGCCCTGCACAGCGACGCTGCCGAACACGGCGACCGCCGCGGTCGCGGCGACGGCGAGTGACGGGACACGGGTCAACGGGTCGCGGAGGTGGATGATCGCGAGCCTCGGGGACGCGACGGTCATTAGCCCCTGAAGCTTGTCGAAGATCACGAGGCAGCCGTTGAACAGGAATGGCAACAGGCACCCGAGGGCGACGATAAGCGTGAAGTTTCCCAGCACGGCCGACTGTGGTCGCAGAACGAGGATCGCGGTCGTGGCCACCAGACATACCAAGCCGGCGCCCATCCGGAACCATGTCCATCCTCGAGGGCCCCGTTCAAGCTCTACCTCCGACCTGAGGGATCGCCCGAGAATGTCTCTCATTGGAGCAAGGACGCCGGTCAGCGCGGCGGCCATGCCGGCAGCAACGGATACCGCAATGGTCGGCCAGGTAATGACCCTCTGCGAGCCGACCGGGAACGCGAACGACAGGTAGCCCGGCGTCGGCTTGAACACGGCGACTGACAGCAGCTCGCCGAAAGCGAGCCCGACGACGCACGCCACCACACCCATGACCACGCCTTCAAATACGAGGGTCTGGATGGTCATGGCGCGCGTGTTGCCTCGCAGCCGCAGTACCTCAACGAATTCACGGCGCTGGGAGATCGTGAGCAGCACCGCGGTGAACGCGAACAAGAACCCCACCATCGCGCTGATCGCGGAGAATAGCTCCTCTCCTTGGTTCTGTGGATTGGACGCGACGGAAAAGAGCTCCGCGTCGAAGTCCGCCGGCTGGAGGTTGAGATGTTCGCGCTGCGCGAGGGCCTGTAGCGCGGACCGAACCCGCTCCTTGTCCCCGGGCTTGACCTGGACGAATACGCGCGTCACCCGGCCCGACATGCCTGTGAGGGTCTGTGCGTAGGCGATGGGCGCAAGCACGACGGGGTCGTGTACCAGCCCGCCGATGTCGGCTTCCTGCAGGGCGGTGCCGACGAGCGTCGGGACGAGTCGATCGCCGACCTGTAGCTGGACGGTCTGCAGGGGACCGGCGCCGACTGCTGTGGCGAGCGGGGCGGGCAACGCGAGCGCCTGCTGGTGGGCGAGCTGGTTCGCGTTGAAGCGTCGCAGTAGCGGGCCTCCGGCATCCGCAACGAAGCGCGGGGATACGCCAAGCAGATCGACTGGTTCTTGACCGGACGGACCGATGAGCGTGACTGGCTGCTCGAGGATCGGGAGGGCCGACCGGACACCCGGCAGGCGCTGGATTTCGCCGACCAGCCGTTCCCCGAACCCTGCCGGTCCACGGGCGTCTATCTGGAACTGTGTGCGGCCGACGAGCTGCGCGGAGAGTTCGCGCACAGAGCTGTTCAGGCTGGTGCTCGCTACCAGTGAGGAGAACAGCAGTGCGACGCCGACCGCGATGCCGAGAATCGCGAAAAGCTCCTGGACGACCACCAGGCGAGCGCGCAGGCGCGCCCGGTAGACGCGAACCAGGGCCATCGGTGTCAGCCACCTTGATTGGCGGCGGTTGGACTCCCCGGTGCTCATGTGTGCGTCTCGGACGGAAAGAGCATGGCCGGCTCGTAGGCTCGCAACTGGCCGTCGCGTAGTTCGTGGATGCTGTCAGCGAAAGTAGCTGCCTGTGGGTCATGGGTGGCGAGCAGGACCGCGGTCCCGTGCTCGCCGCAATGCTCCTTGAGCAGTTCGAGGACCTCGCGCCCGCGTTGCGTATCGAGGTTGCCGGTCGGCTCGTCGGCGAGGACGAGTTTGGGGTCGGTCGATAGAGCCTGGGCGAGCATGACCCGCTGACGCTCGCCCATCGAGAGCTTCCCGATCGAGAAGTCCACACGGTCCTCGAGTCCGAGGCGTATCAGGAGCGGTTCGATGCGTTCCCGTGAGCGTTTCGAGGATTCCGTGCGCCACAACTTTATGGCCGCGTTTTCCCAGGCGCTCGCGCCAGCGAGCAGAGACCGGGGCTGGCCCACGATCCCGACACCGTTCAACAAGAACTCGGCGCGGTCGGCGTCCGTGAACGACCCCATGTCGCGACCTTCGATCAGGACCATGCCGCTGTCGGGGAGTATGAGTCCGGCGATAAGGTCGATCAGCGTTGACTTGCCGGACCCGCTCGGGCCATACAAAGCGACGAACTCGCGGGGGTCGATCGACATGGAGATCCCGTTGACGGCACGGACGGGCTCCCCAGCGGGGTAGTGCTTCACGAGGTCCCGCAGCTCAAGCACGGCCGTTCACGCGCAGCCTCGGCGCGTTCGGTGTTGGGGGAGGTTGACGACGGCTCGGTCGTCGTGTTGGGGCTCGTCGTCCAGCATGAGCTCGCCCTCTTCCAGCCGCCAGATACGGTGCGCACGCATCGCCGGCTCCTCATCAGAGCAGCCCATCAGCACCGCCAAACCATCCTCTGCCGCGAGCGATCGGATCAACCGCATCGCCTCCCGCGTGTGATCCATCGACAACCCCGCGAGCAGATCATCGACTAGCAACAGCCGAGGCTCGCAGACAATCGCCTGCGCCAGCTCCACACACACCCGCTCCCAATCCGACAGCCTCGCCCACTGCAGCTCGAGACACCCCGCTACGCCCAGCCGCTCCAACACCGCATGAGTCCGATCCCCCGGCTCCCGACTGCGAAGACTATGGCCCCGGATCAACTGCAGCCCCACATAGTCCCGCACGTTGAACGCCATCCGGCCAGGCCCCGTCCGGCACGCCCACCCAATCTCCGCGCCCAACAACCGTTCGCGATCCGCATCCGACAAACCCTTCAGATCGCGCCCCGCGAACCGAACTTCTCCAGCGTCCACCGGCAGCATCCCAGACGCCACCTTCAACAGCGTCGTCTTCCCCTGAACCCGCGACGCGACGACCACCCCCACCTCCCCAGCCCCAAGCTCCAACGACACCCCAGCCAACACCCGATGCCGCCGACGCCCAACACCAAAAGCCTTATCCACCCCCCGCAACACCAACACAGCGTTGCGGCGCGTTGGCTCATCCTCACCCACCAGAGTCCTCGGCGACGTGCTTGTCGTAGATCCGCTGGAGATTTCGGCGTAGCCGGGCGAGACGTCGCAGGCGGCCCAACCAAACCAGGCCCATGTCGTCCATCACCGCCGCTCGCGCCTCGTATCTCCAGTCGGTCGCGTTGTGGATGCCCGCCTCAATGCCCTCAAGGCTCTTACGGCACTCGCGGAACTCGCGCTGACACACCCTTTCCTCGTTGAGAATCCCCCGGATGATGATGGGCAAGTCATCGGGCTCTCCGAGCATGACCCGTCCGTACACCGCTTCGCGCAGTACGAGGGGGGCGACTGTCGTGGCGTGCAGCCACTCCACGAACTCTCTTTCTCCTTCGGGAGTCGCTTCGTAGCGGTCGAGGGCGTTCGCGTCGGGGTCGGGGTCCTCGTAGATCCGAACGGCCTGACCGTGTTCGACAAAACGCTTGAGCTCGTTGTAGGCCGCCGAGGGCGAGAAGCGAGCAAAGTCAAAGCGTTCCCCCATGAGCTGGGCTATCAAGGATGCGGTCGCGCTGGGGCGCGCGATCAGTAGCCCAAGGACGACCTTGCCTGCCGGCAGCTGGCCTTTGTAGGTCGGAGCCATGCCCAACAATGTAAGCGAATCCCAGAGCCAAGTGCGTCTGGCTCGAACAGTTAGGCTCCGCCGACGACAACAGACATTAGCAGCGGCTTCGGTCAAGCCGCGTCGGGCGTGGCGCCCGGACCATTCCGGGTGCCCGGCGAGCGGGTGGCTATCGGCCGTTTCGGCGTCTGTGTTGGGGGAGGTTGACGACGGCTCGGTCGTCGTGTTGGGGCTCGTCGTCCAGCATGAGCTCGCCCTCTTCCAGCCGCCAGATACGGTGCGCACGCATCGCCGGCTCCTCATCAGAGCAGCCCATCAGCACCGCCAAACCATCCTCTGCCGCGAGCGATCGGATCAACCGCATCGCCTCCCGCGTGTGATCCATCGACAACCCCGCGAGCAGATCATCGACTAGCAACAGCCGAGGCTCGCAGACAATCGCCTGCGCCAGCTCCACACACACCCGCTCCCAATCCGACAGCCTCGCCCACTGCAGCTCGAGACACCCCGCTACGCCCAGCCGCTCCAACACCGCATGAGTCCGATCCCCCGGCTCCCGACTGCGAAGACTATGGCCCCGGATCAACTGCAGCCCCACATAGTCCCGCACGTTGAACGCCATCCGGCCAGGCCCCGTCCGGCACGCCCACCCAATCTCCGCGCCCAACAACCGTTCGCGATCCGCATCCGACAAACCCTTCAGATCGCGCCCCGCGAACCGAACTTCTCCAGCGTCCACCGGCAGCATCCCAGACGCCACCTTCAACAGCGTCGTCTTCCCCTGAACCCGCGACGCGACGACCACCCCCACCTCCCCAGCCCCAAGCTCCAACGACACCCCAGCCAACACCCGATGCCGCCGACGCCCAACACCAAAAGCCTTATCCACCCCCCGCAACACCAACACAGCCCTACCCACCAGGACCTCCGATCTGGAGCTGTCTACAGGTTAGAGCGTTTGTTTGCCCGGGGGCGGACGCCTGGCTCCAAGCCCCTGAGGGTGCGCCCATACAGTACGCTTCTTTCCATTAATTCCATGTTACAGAACAATGCGACAGGCAAGGGCGGGAAGGACGACGACCACCTGATGAGCCGCAAGACCGAAGCGCTGGAGGTCCAGAGGAGCTCTTTGACGCTCTCGATGCGGCCAACTGTCCATCACGCCATCGCCGCTGTACTCGTGTTCGGCGCCTGCGCGTGCCTGCCGGCCGCCGCCGGCGCTGCGCAAACAGCGAGGCTCCACGCGGCGCTCACGCCCGAGCGACTCGGCGCGGGCACCACGATCGCGTTCGGGTTCACCGTCTCCACCACTACCGGCCACGTGCCCTCCCCCCTCACCGGCGTCGAACTGCTCTACCCGGCGAACCTCGGCCTCGCCACCAGCGGCCTCGGCCTCACCACCTGCACTACCGCGATCCTCGAAGAACTCGGCCCCGAAGGCTGCCCCTCCGAGTCTCAGATGGGCTACGGCACGGGACTCGTGGAGGTCCCCTTCGGCCCTGAGATCCTGCACGAGACCGCGACCACCAAGGTCTTCATGGCCCGGCTCAACCAGGGGCGCCTCGGGCTGGTCTTCTACGCCTACGGCGCCACGCCCGTCGCCGCGCAGATCGTCTTCCCCGGACTCGTGCTCCCCGCCTCCAACCCCTACGGCGGCGACCTCTCCACCACGATCCCGCTCGTCCCCACTCTCCCCGGGGCGCCCGACGCCGCCGTCGTGCAGCTCTCCACCACGATCGGCCCCGAGCACCTCACCTACTACGAACGCGTCCGTGGCCGCTACCTCCCCTACCACCCCCGAGGCGTCGTCCTGCCCCGCACCTGCCCCCGCGGCGGCTTCGAGTTCGCCGCCCGCCTCACCTTCCAGGACACTACCCACGCCGCCGCCCACACCACCGTGCCCTGCCCACAGTCATAGACACCTTGCGCGTCCCGCGTGTTACAAGCAGCCGAGGAGCCCACCGGTCGCCGTGAAGCTCAGTCAACGCACCGCTGCTATCCACCAGCCCACTCATCAGGCGGTGCCCCCGGGCTCCATGCCTTCGTGACACCGCCTCCCTCTTGGCGGAGTGCGTGGGCGTAGTCGGAGAGTTGGGTCTGGAAAGCCAGCTCTTCGCGTGGGTCGGCGCCGGCGTCGTCGATCTCTGTGCGCCAGACAGCGAGTGCGCAGAGGGTCTCGGTGTGGGTGTCGTCGGTCCACCATTCGTCTTTGAGGTTGGCAAGGGCGCGAGGGTAACGGCCGTGTAGTGCGACGATCGCGCCCCACATCTCTTGCCGCCAGTCGGGGTCGCCGCCGTAGGGCTCGAGCCAGCGCGCGCGTTCCCCGTTCGTGCCGACGACGATGGGTGCTTGCTTGAGGGAGCGGACCTTGCCGTCCTTGGCTGCCTGGGCGATGCCGTTGCGGACAAAGAGCCCGGCGAGTGTGGACTGAGGTTCTCCGGCGCCGGCGGCTAGCTCTGCGAGCTGCGCGGCGAGTGGGTCGGGTAGAACGACCTGGATCTTGTGGCTCATCGTGTTCTCTCCTGCGTGGGTTGGGGTTGAGCGAGGCGGCGTAGGGCGCGGGCCAGCCCGGGTATCGGGCGCTGGCGACTCGGTGCGAGCGTCGGCCGGTAGCCCGTGCCGTATTGCATGTCGGGCAGCTCGGGGTGCGCGAGCGAAGGTGTCTGTGCGTGGCTGCGACGCATCTGCTCCGCAAGGCAACTGATGCGGTCGGTGTCCTGTCCTTCGATGCCGAGGTCTTGCCGGGAGACGAACCAGTTGGTGCCCTGCCGGGCGCGGGACGCCTCGACGTAGGCGGGCTCCTTGCTTGTCTGCCATCCGCCGGTCACAACCAGCGTGCGCGTGACGGTCGCGCCCTGCGCGCGGTGGATGTGCTGCGCGTAGCCCAACCGCAGGCGGGCGAGGTCGTCCCCGACGAGTGTGCGCTTGCGCGCGGTCACATCGAACTCGATCAGCACGCCGCCGTCGGGGGTGATGTCGAGCACCTGGCCGCGACTGCCGTTCTCGATGCGCTCTTGGCCGGGCTCGTGGTGCTGGTCGATCAGCGCCACCCGGTCGCCGGTGCGGACGCCGTAGTGGACGCCTGGCACTTGGACCTCTGTCTCGCCTAGTTCGCCGCGCTGGGCGCGGAAATGCTGGGCGCGTGCGTTCAGGCGGTGGATCTCCTGGTTTGAGGAGTCCGATATCAGCGCGACCTCGCTGGGGTCGTGACGTTCGGTGAGCTTCGCCCACGCACGAGCGGCCTGCTCGACTGCCTCGTCGCGAGTGTCTGCCATGTGGAGTTGCCCGCGGGAGTAGTAGTGCGCCATCGCCCTGTCCGAGCGGCCGGCGCGGAGGTCCGCCCATGCGCGCTGTTCGGCCGGGTCGAGGGTGCGGCGAATGTTCGATAGCTCCGCGCTCGGCGCGAGGCCGGTCAGCCGCTCGAACATGCCGCCGGCGCCGATCGAGGGGAGCTGCGCCGCGTCGCCGATCGCGACGAGCTTTGACCCGGTGCGCTCCACGACATCCGTGAGCCGGTTCAGGCGGTCGGTGTCCGCCATCCCGGCCTCATCGAAGTAGACCGTCGTAGCGTGGTCGATGTTGAGCTGGCCCCGCTCGACGCGGGACACGAGCGCGTCCAGCGTGAGGGTCTGTCCGGCCAGCGCCGGACTGTCCTGTCCGAGCCTCTGCGCGGTGGACCCCGACACCGCGATCCCCAGCGTGCGATGGCCGGTGTGCTGCTCGGCCCTTGCGGCAGCGTCGATCACCACGCCCTTGCCGGTCCCGGCGGGGCCGACAAGGATCGCGCCGCGCTCCGCGCCGGTGATGACCTGCAGCGCGTTGGCCTGCTCGTCGGAGAGCCGGCCGCCGATTCGCTCGGCGAGCTCGTCGCTTGCGATCGTGCGAGCGCTTTCCCCCACGTCCCGGCCGGCGCCCTGCGCGAGCAGGGTGAACCGTCGCTCGATCGCCTCCTCACGAGCGCGAACAGTCAAGGTCGTCATCAGTCCGCCCTCCAGTGGGAGGACACGCCGCTCGGCGATCATCGTCTTTGAGAACGCGAGCGCTTCCCTGGGTGAGAGGTCGCCGACGGACTGCTCCAAGAGGACGGCACGCAGCTCGCGGGGCTCGAATGTCGCGGCGCGCTCGGTCAGTCGCTCCTCAACGCGATCAGCAAGTGGCCGGCGATTCTCGAGAACGCGCTCAGCCTCACTCGGGCTGCGCTCGGTCGGGGCCTGGAAGCGCGCTGCGGTCTCGTTCCACACGAGCTGCAGGTCGGCCCCGCGCTCCGGCGCTCGGCCCCACTTCGCGCGGAATCGCTCGGCGGCCCTGGCGACCTCGCGGCTGCGCTGGGAGAAGGCGTCCAACATGCCGCGTGGCACGCCCTCGATCTCGAAGTAGCGACCTTCCTTGCCGGTGCCACGTTCGATCTTGTAGCCGCGCTCGGCGAGCTCGTGCGCGAGCGCGGAGCGGTAGTACGCGCCGACCTCCCGCGCAGAGCGAAAGACCGGCCGGGAGGCAACCGCGACCAGCCGGCCGTCATCGCGGATCGCGCTCGTGATGACGACGTGACTGTGGAGTTGCGGGTCGGGTGCGTCGCCCTCCATGACCCCCCTCGCGGTCGTGTGCCGGTACTCCGCGGCAACGAGGTCGACGGCGTGCTCCTCGACCACCTGGCCGTCGTAGCGGCGGCGCACGGTCGGGACCGTCTCGGTCAGATGAGCCATCGCGTCGGTCACGGCGGCGGCGTGCGCGGCCTCGATCTCCCGGCGCTCGTGCTCGTCGCCGAGCGCCCACACCACGGACACCGACTTGGGGGCTGAGAAGGTCAGGTCGATGCCGCTGCCACGGCCGCCGCCGGCGCCCTCGGGCCGCAGCCAGCCGCCCGTGCGTGGGTGGCGTCCCTCCATCAGCGCAATGAACTCAGGACCGTCCACGGTCGCGCCCTCGATCCCGAGCCGGGCGAGCGTGTCTGGCGTCGCGAGCCACCGGCCCGGCGCCTGCGTCGGCTCGCCCTCGGGGCTGAGGTAGTAGTCGCCGCGCTCGGGCCGGATCGTCTTGCCCTCCAGATAGCGGGCGTACCCCCCGCCCTTCCCGGCGGCGATGCTGGCTGCGGTCATCACGTGGGTTATTGACTGTGTAGGTTCGGGGTGTCTGTTGGGCCTGTGTGGGTTTGGCAGGCCGGCTGCGATGTAGCGGAGCCCGTAGGGCGTAGCGGATTCGCAGCCGCGTGGTGGCGTCCGGGGCCCTCGTGAGGGTGTGGGCGACGGCGGGATGACTCGGTTATTGACTGGCCGCAAGTGCCTTCTCGCGGATTCGTCTCCCGCCGCCGCTCACGGACGCCGTCGTGACTTCATAGAAGCCTGGACATCACTCGACACAGTTCTGTCCGGCGGCCTCTACATCACCCAGCTAAACCCGAGAGATGAGGAGAATTCATGATCGCAGCAGGCGTGGACACACACAAAGACGAGCACGTCGCCGTAGCTCTTGACGGGCTTGGACAGGTCCTCGGCGAGCTCGCGGTGCCGGCCAGCCAGGCCGGCTACCAGCAGCTCACGACATGGCTGGAGGGCCTCGGTGAGGATCCGCGGGCCGGGGTCGAGGGCACCGGCAGCTATGGCGCGGCGCTGACCGAACACCTGCAGAACATGGGTATACCGGTGTTCGAGGTTGAGCGTCCGCGGCGGCGTGATCGTCGTAGCGGCAAGTCGGACTCGATCGACGCGCTCCTGGCAGCCAAGAGAGTGCTCGCTGGTGATGGCCTGTCGACGCCGAGAAGATCAGGCGAGCGCAGAGCACTGCAAACGCTCCTCAGCGCCTACCAGTCGTGCGTAGGTGAGCGCACCCGGCTCTACAACCAGCTGCACGCACTACACGCCACCGCGCCGGCCGCGCTTCGCGAACGCGTCGGGCGGGGCGGTGGAGCCACCCTCGCCCGGCGTCTGACCCGGATGCGCAACCAGCCAGACGCGAGCGTGCAGGAGACGACGATCCTCGCGGTACTGCGTGATCTTGCGCGTCGCATCAAAGCCACGAGCGAGACCGTCGATCGCTACAAGAGCGAGATCACGGATCTCGTCCGCGTATTGCACCCGACGCTGCTCGAGCAGCCAGGAGTCGGGCCGATCACCGCCGCGAAGCTCCTGACATGCGACGCCGCGCGCTTCAAGAACGAGGCCGCGTTCGCACGCACCAACGGCACCGCGCCGATCCCGGCCTCATCCGGCCAGACCATCCGCCACAGGCTCAACCGCGGAGGCGACCGCCAAGTCAACGCCGCGATCCACATGATCGCCCTCAGCCGCTCAATACACCACCCCGAAACACAGACATATCTCGCCCGCAGAACCAGCGAGGGAAAGACCAAACGCGAAGCCATGCGAGCCCTCAAGCGCCACCTCTCACGAACCCTCTACAAGCAACTCGTCCACCAGCCCTTGACTTCATAGAAGCATCAGCGTGGAGCCGGGCGTCACTGAGTACGTGGCCTCCAGCTGGCCGCCCTTGCCCGGCGTGCAGGGCTCCCCGCCTTCGCGGCCTCCTATACCGCCGCCCGCGCCGCTCGCGGAGACCGTGATCTGGTCCACGTTGGCGGGGACCGTGAAGGTGTGTGCGCCGGGGGTTGAGTAGCCCGTCGATTCGGCCGCCGCATAGCCGGGCGCCACTCCCCCGAGCACGATCACGAAAGCCGCAAGCAGCGACCCTCGTCGCCAGGGGCACTTGGACGCAGCACTGATCGTTACGGGCACGGGATCCCTCCTGAGTTGGTGTTGTGCCAGCCTATACAGGACACCGGCGGGTCCTTCGCCGGCGGCCGGCCCGCCGGCCTCTGAGCGTGAGGACCGCCTACCCTGACGGTCGTGCGAGCGCTCGTGCAGAGAGTCACCCGCGCCGCTGTGCGCGTGGACGGTCGCGACGTGGCGAGCATCGGCCCCGGGCTGCTTGTGCTGCTGGGGGTCGCCCACGAGGACGACTCCGCCGCGGCCGAGCGGTTGGCGGCGAAGGTGCGCGCGCTGCGCGTCTTTGCGGACACCGCCGGACGCATGAACGAGCCGCTGGGCGAGCGCGAGATCCTGTGCGTCAGCCAATTCACCCTCTACGGCGACGCCGCGCGCGGCAACCGCCCGAGCTTTGCCGCCGCCGCGGCGCCCGCGCACGCCGAGCCGCTGTATGAGCGCTTCTGTGACGCGGCCGGCGCGAAGCGGGGGGTGTTCGGGGCGCACATGGACGTGGAGCTGGTGAACGACGGACCGGTGACGCTGCTGCTGGAGGGCTGATTACACTCACCGAAATCCGCTCAACGGCGAACATCCACCTTGTGGGTGGGGAGGAGGATCGATGACAGGAGTACCGACGACAGTGCCTAGACCGGTGAAGACCGAGCACCACCTTGCGAAGGCGCTACACCCCAGCCCCAGCGTGCTCAGGGAGGCGATGGGCGAGGCCGAAGGCTTCAACGCGAAATTCGCCGTGCTCATCACCAGGCTGGTCGGCACGATGTGGTGCGCCTACCTGTTCGCCGTCATCGCCCTGCTCGGCCTTGGGCCGGCTTTGAAACCGGGGGGCGAGGGCATCGTGGCCTGGATCGCCCAGACGTTCCTGCAGCTCGTCCTACTGTCGGTCATCATGGTCGGACAGAACGTGCAGAGCCTCGCCGCCGATGCGCGTTCGGCGAACACGTTCAAAGACGCAGAGGCGATCCTCGACCGCCTCGACTGCCACACCCAGGGCGGCCTGCAGGTGATCCTCGAACGACTCGACGGGCTCGCGCCGGAGCTGACAACTTCTGGCCATCCCGGCACGAGCGAGCCCCCTGGCAAGGACGCCTGACACGCCGCCGTCCGCACCTCCACGCAAGCTGCGCCAGCCACGAGGCCACCGTCGATATCGAGAACCAGACAATCCTCGCGAGGCGACTGCCGCCCCGAGGCCGCTGACTGGCGAGCACGTGGACAAAGACGCACCAGCTCGGCTCTTCAAGCTCCAACCAGCTCGGCGTCGGGAGCCTCGGCGTGTGCCAGTCGAGACGACTCCTCGGCGATCCGCCGCGCGGTGGCGTTCGCCCAGCCCGTCGTGGAGAGCAGCCCGAGCGCAAACACCGCCACACCACAGCCTGCGACGACCCACCACGCAGCGTGGCTGGAGGCAACGAAGCCGGGTCCCACCGCACCCAGCGCGGTAGCCGCGATCGCGCCCGCGATCGCCACCCCAAGGGTCTGGCCGACCTGACGCGAGGTGGAGGCGACAGCGGCCGCGACGCCGGCCTGCGCGGAAGGCATGCCTAGCACCGCGGTGGTTGTGATCGGCGGGTTGACCATGCCGAAGCCGATCCCGAAGATGACGTAGGCGGGTAGCAGCGAGTCAAGCGGCGTGTGGACGGTGAGCCCCGTCAGCAGCCCCCCGCCGAGCGCGATCCCAACCCCGCCGACGAGCAGCCCGGCGCGGGGTCCGCGCCGGCCGACCAGGCGACCGGAGAGAGGCGCGAAGATCAACGTCATCGCCGCGATCGGCAGCGTGTAGAGGCCGGCCGTGAGGGGCGAGAGGTGGCGGACCTCCTGCAGGTAGAGGGTGTTGAGGAACAGGAAGCTGCCAAGCGCCGCGAACGAGCACACCGCGATCGCGCTCGCGCTGGAGAAGGGGACGCTGCGGAAGAAGCGCAGTTCCAGCAGCGGTTCGGTGCGCCGCGACTCGTAGACGAGCAGGCTCACCAGGGCCGCCGCCGCGAACGTGAACAGGGCGACGCTCTGTGTGGAGAGCCAGCCAGCCGAGGGCGCCTCAATGATCGCGTAGGTGAGCGACGCCAGCAGCGCGATCATCAGCACCTGGCCGACGGGGTCAAGGCGCCGGGGGCGCGGCGCCCGCGACTCGGGGACGAAGCGCAGCGTCAACACCAGCGCGGCGAGGCCGACGGGGATGTTGATCCAGAAGACCGACCGCCACCCCGCCGACTGCACGAGCGCGCCCCCGACGACCGGCCCCAACGCCAAGCTCAAGCCGACGGCGGCCCCCCACATCCCGATCGCCTGCGCCCGCTCCCGCGGGTCGGTGAAGACGTTGCGGATGATCGACATCGCCACAGGGTTGAGCATCGAGCCCCCAACCGCCTGCAACATGCGAAAGACGATCAGCCACCCCAGGGTCGGCGCCGCGCTGCACAGCAGCGACCCAAGCGTGAACAGCACCAGCCCAGTCGCAAAGACCCGCCGGCGGCCAAGGCGGTCGCCCATCGACCCCGACAGCATCAACAGACTGGCAAGCACCAGCGTGTAGGCGTCCACGGTCCACTGCAAGCCGGACACCCCCGTATGCAATTCGCGCCCGATCGACGGCAGCGCCACATTCACGATCGTGTTGTCCAGTCCGACGATCAGCAGGCTCATGCAGCAGATCGCAAGGATCAGCCGCCGCCGGGCGCGCGATGGCTCGGGGGCGGCGCTCTCGCCAGCGCACGCGTCGCTCATGTCTGGTTGGTCTGCCCGCTCACGGGTCTAGCAATAGCAAGGTGAGCCCAGCCATCCGATCGCTCTGCCCGACCGCCCGCGTGTCAGCGCGGACACGGAGGCAAAGCCGACGCCTCCGAGAGTGGATGATGAGGAAGACGCCGCGCCGTTGTGCGTGACCCTAGAGTGCCTTCGTATGGACGCAGAGAGCTTGCATCGGCGTTTGACTGAGCTGTTGGGATTTGCGGTGCCGGCTATGCCCGAGTTGGTCGTCCATGCCGTACGACAGCGGAATGGATACGTCGAGCGGGCGGTCAGCTTCACAGGGGATGAGGGCGACGTCCCAGCATTGGGTCGCGTCTCATTTCCCGGGTGAATTGTTCGGGGTGGGCTCCGCTTGAGGGGGATGTTATGCGGCGATCACCTCCTCGGTGTTCGTCGTGGCTGGTGGAGCGGCCTTGGTGTCGCGTAGTTGGCGGCGTAGGCGCTCGATCTCGGCGACGGTCTTGGGGTTCATCTTCACGCCGCGCCAGCCGCGGGAGGAGAGCTCCAGTACCGCCCAGATCAGCGAGAGGGCGGAAGTCTCACCGGGGAACCGGCCGATGACCTTGGTTCGCCGGCGGACCTCCACGAATGTTCGCTCGAGGAGATTCGTAGTCCTGATTCGCTTGCGGTGGGCGGACGGGAACTGTAGGTGGGTGACGAGCGCTGGCAGGTCCGTTTCGATGACGGCCATCGCCGAGGGGTAAGCCGTCTTGTAGTCGGCGATGATGCCCCGCAGCTCACGGGTCGCCTCGCCCGGGGAGCGCGCCTCGTCGAATGCTTTCCACCAGCGCGCCTTGACCTCTTGGTGGTGGCGCTCTGGCAGCTTTCCGGTGACATTCCGAAGTGCGTGGACGGTGCAGCGCTGCTCCAGTGCTCCGGGCCAGAGCTCCCGCATCGCCTTCCAGATCCCGGGTGCTCCGTCGGCGATCACGAGCGCCGGCGCCCTGAGGCCGCGGGCGATCATGTCCCGGCCGAAGGCGAGCCAGCTGTCATAGCTCTCACGGCTTCCCAGAGCCAATCCGAGGAGGATCTTGCGGCCCTCCAGCGTGACGCCCCAGCACACCAGCACGCCCTCCGCCGGCGTGTCGTCGGGATGCAGCTTCAGATAGATCGCATCCAAGAAGCAGTAGACGATGTCGTGCTGCTCCAAGCGCCGCCGGCACCATTGGCGGTATCGCTCCCGGGTGTCCTCACAGATCCGGGACACCGTCGCCTTCGACGCAATCGGCTCCTCGAAGACTTCCTGGAGCGCGCCCTCCACATCACGGGTGGACAGTCCCCGCAAGAAGCCGCTGATCACGAGGGACTCCAGGGCGTGCGTTCGCGTAACGCCCTTGCCGAGCACCCTGCTCTCGAACCCCAGCTTGCTCGCGTTGCGCACCCGCGGACGCTCCAACGCCACCGAGCCGCTCGTCGTCTTGACCGTCCGCGGTTCGTGTCCATTGCGGTGGCTGACCGTCTCCTCAGCACGCTCATACCGCTGGCGGCCGAGGAACTCCGTGACCTCGTCCTCGAGCACCTGCTGCAGGATCAGCCGCGCTCCCAGCCGCCCAACCGTCTCAATCGGATCTTGCTCCTCGCCGACACCTGCCAACACCTCATCCAGTTCTGAGCGAAACCTCTCGCTCGGGGCTACCTTCTCCATGCGGGCGTACCTCCATCGCTTGGTCTTCTCAGGACAAAGCGGAGGCTACGCCCGCAACTTCAAATCCCCCGGCTCATGAGACGCGACCCAGCATTGCTGCTGGTACCCGAACATCCGTGCGGTGCAGGCGTGGTAGTTCATCATCAGCACCACTCGCAGTGGCAGTTCGGCAAGTCAGAGGTAGCGGGACTTTGCGGAGACTCGTGGCAGGCGTTCGGGCCAGCGCTTGCTCACCAGGGTGTGACCGTCATCGCCCATGACGCCATTGGCTTCGAGGACCGCAGGCCCGGACCTCCCGGTATTGATGCTCGAGAGCCCGACGCGAGGGACTACTTCAACACGATGTGTTATCGGCTCGTGCGGGGCCGGCCGTTGATGTGCACAGTTCTCGCCGATGCCGCGGCGGCGCATTCGGTGCTCACAGGGCTCGATGGAGTCGATGAGACGCGCATCGGGGCGCTTGGGCACTCGATGGGCGGCGCCAGTGTGCTGTTGCACGCGGCCCTCGACGAGCGGATTGCGTTCGCGGTCGTGAGTGGCTCGGCGTGCACCTACCGAGAGAGGATGGCGCGCGGCATCGGCGTTGAGTGTGCACAAG
The DNA here is from genome assembly GCA_963706545.1 of uncultured Solirubrobacterales bacterium. Classification (GTDB taxonomy): domain Bacteria; phylum Actinomycetota; class Thermoleophilia; order Solirubrobacterales; family Solirubrobacteraceae; genus Palsa-744. The sequence continues at coordinate 1,448,196 of OY970161.1, read as the reverse complement.
CCATCCCCGGATTGCTGGAGCTAGGCGACCTGGACGACATCGCTCCGTTGGTTGCACCTCGGCCATTGCTCCTGTGCTCAGCCGACCAAGACAAGTACTCGTGGGACGCTCCCCGTATCGCTGAAGCAGCTGCGTACGCCTACCGAAGCATGGGAGCGTCGGAAGCACTGCGGCACTTCCGCGCGCACGGCGAGCACGCCCTCACCGAGGAGCGTTTCGACGCCATCGTCGATTGGGTGATCGCCCAACCGAGCAACAACCAGAGCAGCGCCAGCAGCCACCGACACCAAAACGCCGACTTGCCGCGAATCCCTTGACTTTCATGCGTAGGAGTAACAGTCGTCTATGCCCCCGCCAGGAGTCGAACCTGGATCCACCGCTTAGGAGGCGGTTGTCTTATCCGTTGGACTACGAGGGCATATGGCCCCGACATGCACCGGAGCCTGCTCGAAGGCTATCGCCGCGGATGCTCACTGGCGAGGCGATCGAGGTCCTCCCCGACCAGGCGGTGGGTGATCCACTCGGGCATCGTGCGTGCGCCGAGGACGCGGTAGAAGCTCAGCGCGGGCTCATTCCAGTCGAGCGCGGCCCATTCGAGGCGGGCTCCTCCGCGCTCGCGCAGGCGCTCGGCGACTGCGGCCAGCAGCGCGCGGCCGACGCCTGCGCGGCGGTGGGCGGGGCGTACGAAGAGGTCCTCGAGCCATATCCCCTTCGTGGCGAGGAAGCTCGAGAAGGTAGGGAAGTAGAGGGCGTACCCGATCGCCTGATGGGAGTCCTGATGGCCGAAACGGGGACCGATTGAGGAGACACTCGCTCCGCTCGCATCCCCAAATCGGCCAGCGCCGAAGGCGCGTGCCTCCCGGCTTCGGTCGGCGATCAGCGCCTCCGCGGCCGGGTGGGGGCCGAACAGAGCCTCGCTCAGCTGTTTCTCGGTGGCGCGCAGCTCGTGCGTCAGCTCCTCGAACTCCGCCAGTTCCGCGAACATCTCCAGCAGCGCCGGGACGTCGCTCGCTTGCGCCTCCCTGACGATCGTGAGGTTGGGGACGCCCGGGGGGTCGGAGGACGCTGGCGGGTCCTGTCCGGCCGGGACCATCACCGGTCCGGGCGCTCCGGGTAGACCTCGTCGATCGTGCTCAGCGCCACGTAGGGAGCCTGCTCGTCACCGAGCGCCGTGCGGATCGCCTGCGCCCCACCCGCCAGGCGGTCGAGCACGCTGACCACGCCCGCAACGGTGAGGCCCTCGCTGCGCACGCGCTCCAGCGCCTCGATCGTGGAGCCACCGGTGGTGACCACGTCCTCGACGATCAGGCAGCGCTCTCCCGCCGCGAGCTCGGGGCCCTCGATCCACCGCTGTAGGCCGTGCGCCTTGCGCTCCTTGCGCACGATGAACGCCTTCTCTGCACCTGCCGCGAGTGCCGCGCAGGCCACCGGGATCGCGCTCACCGGCACACCCCCCACCGCGCTCGCGCGGCACGCTCGCACCTGCTCGGCGATCAGCACGCCGAGCGCCGTGAACGTGCCCGGCAACAGGATCGCGCGCTTGGCGTCCACGTAGTACTGAGCCTTGCGGCCGCTCGTGAGCGTCACCTCGCCCCGCACCAGCGCGTGCTCGCGCAGGCCCGCCAGCAGCTGCGCGCGCGCGGCGGCGAGGCCACTCGTAGGTTTGGCCACCGTGTCCACTGCGGACCTAATCTAGCCTGAAGGTCCGTCGTCCGGCTGCCGATGTACCTCTGTGCAGCACTTTGCAACGCCACCGTCTAACAGAGGACACTCGATGACAGCCACCCGCGTACTCTTTCCCCTTGCGGGAGTTCTGCGCGTGGCTTCGCGGATCGTCTGCCTGATCGTGGTCGTCTCCTTCGCGATCTTCGCCGTCGGTCAGACCTCCACCGCCTCCACCCACCAGGTCGACAAGGTGAGCGAAACCACGACCGCCACCCAGCCCTCACACGAGGGCGCCGTGCACGAAGCGATCGACGAAGTCGCCGGCAAGCTCACCTCGCCGTTCTCGGGGATCACCGCGGGCTCCACCAGCCAGTGGGTGATCCGCGGCGTCGGCACCCTGATGGCGCTGCTCGTCTACGGGATCGGCCTCGGCTACATAGCGCGCGTGATCCGCATCCGCGTCTGAGGCTCAGTAGTACACGTCCACCGGGGTCCCGAGCTGAACCCACGCGTAGATTGCCGGGGCATCTGGGATCGGGACGCGCAGGCAGCCGTGGCTGGCGGCGTACGTGGGCACTTCGGGGTACCCGTGGATCGCGTAGCCGCGGATGAAGTAGTTGGAGTCCACCATCCCCTCGGAGTTGACCCCGGGCGTCTTGAGGTAGACCCGGAAGCGGCCCAGTACCGTCGGGGTCGAGGGCTTGCCCGAGCTCATCGTGTAGATGCGCCGCACGCGCCCGCCCGGTTCGATCTCGGCGAGCACCTGCGCGGCGAGATCGGCCTCCACGTGCCTGCCGTCCCGCGGGTAGCGCACGTGGAAGGCACCGGCCCCCCGCTGCAGCAGGTGGAAGACCTGCGCGTCGGTGTCCGGCACGCGTTCGAGTCCCGTCAGCTTGCGGTAAGCCGTCACTGCCTGGCCGGTCCCTTCGTCGAAGACGCCGTTCAGCGGCACCGCGTAGTGCAGCGCGCTCAGCGCCGACTGCAGCACCCATACCCCCGGGCCGCGCGCGCCTTCGCTCATGTCGGGGTTCACGTAGCGCACACTCCCTGTGCGCGCCGTGAACGCGGAGAGCTGGGGTGAGGCGGTGTGCCCCGCAAGGGCCTGTACCAGGCCCGGCTCACGGGGGGACCAGCCGAGCCGAAAGCGGCCCGTCCCGTCGCTCCCCGGCAGCACGCTCACCCTGCTCGTCTCCACCGTGCGGCCGTCCTCCTCGAAACGCACCGTCACGCTCTGCCCCGCCACGAACGAGCTCACCGTGCCCCTCACCACAAGGCGTTCGCCAGTGAGCAGGAACGGCGGACGGCCGCGCAGGCGCTGGGTCGCGAGCGTCATATGTCCCGCGACCGGTGCCGTGGGGGTCGGAGGCGGGGGCGCGGTGGCGATCATCACCGCCGATCCTACGACGCCCACAAGACGGCGGCCGTCGCCAGTTGCCGCTCACGGCCCACTCACAGCCCGAAGCTGCTAGCGGGAAGTCCTACGCTCCGCCGAGACCACGAGCGACATTGGTGTCGACTACGCCCCCGCCGGGCGACACCGGCGCCGGCGGCGCGGTGATCACGCCGCCGCGGCGTAGCACCACGACGAGCAGCGCGATCACCGCCAGCGCGCTCACCGCCAGCACCGGTATCTGCCACCCCCAGTTCTCCAGGTCCCCGAAGGCAACGGAGTTGTTCAGCGAGTGCGCCGCGATGCACGGGTACAGCGAGCCGGTGTAGCGGTAGAGCACGCACAGCCCAAACCCCAGGGCCGCAAGTGGCATCAGATCGACCACCGGCGCCGAGCCGGCGTGGATCGCGCCGAAGATCAGGCCCGTGATCACCGCCGCGGGCCACATCCCCCGCCAGTTGTACAGCGCCCGGAAGATGAAGCCGCGGAACAGGAACTCCTCGCAGATCGGCGCCACTACGCACGTGAGCCCCGCGCTCAGCAGCAACAGCCCCGTGCCTTCGTTGGCTCCCAGCTGTTCGAGCAGCTTCTCCTTCGAGTTGACGTTCAGGATCTCCGCCCACGCGACGCTGAACACGAGGAACGTGAACAGCGTCACGAGGATCATCCCCACCGCCCACAGCCAGCCCACGCGCGGGCTCAGCCAGCCGATGCCCGGGCGCTGCAGCCCGAACTGCCAGGCGCGCACCGTGCGTGCGCCCACTTTGGCGAATAGCACCGCGGACAGCACGAACATCGCGTCCTGCACCACCGTGTCCAGGATCTCGAGGCCCCCCGGGATATTCGAGGAGCTGATACTCACCCCGAACAGCAGCGCCGCCGGGATGTCCACCGCCAGCCCCCCCAGCGCCGCCAGCAGCAGCCCCCCCACGAGCGCCGCCGGGGCCGTCCACCACGGCCAGTCGGCCGTCGGGAGCCGTGGGCCGGGGGGCAGGGGAGGCTCACTCGGCGTGGGGGCGCTATAGGGCTCGAGCGGGAAGAGGACGAGGTCGGTCTCGACCCGCTGGTGGGATGGGATGTCGGGCTGGAGCTCCATGTTTGCCTCATCGTCGTCTGGCTCAAGCCAGCTTACGGTCAATGTGCGCCTCCCACGCCACCGTTCTCGCTGCCCACCCGCGGCGTCTCGCCAAGCAATGGCGGTAGCTGCGCCAACGAGGCGATCGTCGGCACCCCCGGTGGCGGTCCGTCGGGCTCGGCATCCTCGCGGCGCAACAGCACTGGGCGGATGCCCGCGGCGAGCGCGCCGCGAACATCGTGCTCGATCGAGTCTCCCACGTGCACCGCCCGGTCCGGCGCGACCCCCGCCAGCGCGAGCGCCGCTTCGAAGATCGCCCGGTCCGGCTTTGAGCTCCCCACCTGTGCCGAGGTCACCACGCCATCCACCATCCCCTCGAGGCCCACCCCGCGCAGCACCGCCGGCAGCGAGACATCCCAGTTGCTGACCACCACGAGCGCCACCCCCCGTTTGCGTAGCCCCGTCAGCGCCACCGGGGCGTCGGGGTAAGCGGTGAAGCGCAGTGCCTCCAGCATCGCCGCCGTCAGATCCGCCACCGAGAGCGCCTCCCCGACAGCGGTGGGAAGCTCGGCGTGCAGCACCTCTGCGCAGCGGCGCCGCAGGTCCTCCAACGCCTGCGCGTCCCGCCCCTCGTGGTGGTGCGCCCGGTAGTAGGCCATCTCCGCGCGAAACGCGCGCTCCGCCGCCGCCGGCGCGAGCTCCACGCCGTGAGCCTCCCGCAGCCGTGCCACCAGCGCCGGCCAGGGTGGCTCCAGCGCCACCAGTGTTCCCAACCCGTCCAGCAGCACCGCCTCGACCCTCTCGGAGAGGGCTCGTCCCCCTCCAGCTGCGTTGCGGGGGTGCATCGGGGAAGTCACTGGAGGTGCGGGGCCGTCGCGGGTGATCGACCCCCTACGCCACCCAGTGCCACGTGGCGAACTCCCCCACGAAGAACGCCATCGACACGGCCGAAGCCGTCAGCACCGGCAGGCGCGCCCGTGGCCTCTGCGCCAGCCACGCCCCCGCCCACATCGCGAGCGGGAACAGCACCACCTCGAAGCGCGGCAGCGACATCAGCGGCTCCGGGGGCACGGGGTAGGAGAGCGGCAACGCGAGCGCCGCCAGCACGTACGCGCCGTACGCCAGCGGCAACCGGCGCAACACGCCGACGATCATCGGCACCGCCGCCACCAGGAACGCGAACAGCATCAGGTTGTGGCCCGCGTCTACGAACGGGCTGCCCCCTGCCTCGGAGAAGTAGATGTGCGTGCGCTGGAAGGAGAGCAGCTGGCGCACACCGTCGAACGCCGCCCGCGCGCCGTCCCACACGCCTACGAACGGCCCCACGAACTGCCTGTTCCACACCTGCTGGGCGTGGAACGGCTCCAGCGGAGCTCCTCCTGCGAGCCCCAGGTAAGCCATGTACGCTCCCACGCCGACCGGCAGCGCTGCGATCCACAGGACGTCTCGGCGCAGCGCATAGCGAGGGCGCCACCACGCGCGGAGCGGGAAGTCCGGCTCCCGGTCCTCCCGCGGCCCGTACAGGTAGAGCAGCAACGCCGGCACCACCAACACCACCCCCGCGCTGCGCGTTGCGCTCGCCAGCGCACCCAGCGCGGCCACCCACGCCCAGCGCCCCTGGCGCGCGCACCAGAAGACCCCCACCGACAGCGCCAGGTACAGCGCCTCGGAGTACACCGCGGAGAAGAAGAACGCCATCGGGGCCAGCGCCGTCACGAGCACCGCTAGCCGCGCCACGTCCCCGCGCGGGTGGGCGGAGTCGAGGCCCCCCGCGAGGCGGCCGAGCTCCAGCGTGCACAGGCGGTGGATGCCGTACAGCGCTACCGCAAACGCCACCAGCGAGAGCGCCACCCCCGCCGCGATCGGCGGGACGCCTAGCGTCGAGATCCCACGCACCTCCAGCGGGTACAGCGGGAAGAAAGCTGTCCGCGGGGCCGTGAAGGAGCCGAGGTCGGGGCTGTACCCGTAGTGCGCGATCACCAGGTACCACACAGAGTCCCAGCGCGCCACCGGAGCCGCCAGCAGGTCGCCGAGCCACCCGAAGCCGCTCGTCACACCGCGCGGGTCGTAGGCGCTGCGCGCCCGTCCCACTCCAAGTGCCACGACCGCGCCCACGCCCGCGAGGAGCACCACCACGCGCGAGACCCACAGCGCCCGCCAGCAGTCGCGCACCGCCACCCTCTGCGCCGAGCCCGCCCACTCCGTCCGAAGCCGCGCCCACCACCCCGACGCGGCTGTGCTCGGGGTGTCCGCAAGCGTTGCGCCCGGCGCCGGGCTCGCCGCAAGATCAACTGACGGGGTTGCAACGACCATCTCGGCGGTGTCGGGGGTCATTCGATCTCAGCGGTACGGGGGGGCATCTCGTTTCAGACGATAATCTCTGAAGGAGTCTTCCACGCCCGCTGGTAGATCTATCGAGCCCATGTCTCGACACGCACGACAGCGGCGACGCCGCCACCGCCGCGGCGGTCCCTCCCGCATCATCCTCACCGGCCTTGCCGTGCTCGTGGGAGTCTTCTCCCTCGGCGCCGTGGGTGCCGTCGCGTACGTGCTCTCCGTCGTGCAGTCCACCCCCGGGCTCGCTGCGCGCCACCCGGTCATCGACGGGGCCTCCTCGCAGGTGTTCGCCGCCGACGGCACCCGTCTCGGGTTCATCCAGTCCAACGAGCTGCGCTCGCCGATCCCCTGGTCGCAGATCCCCGCCAACCTTGCGAACGCGACCGTCGCGATCGAGGACCAGCGCTTCTACAAAGACGACGGCGTCGACCTCACCGGGATCTTCCGCGCCGCCGTGAAGGACCTCTCACAGGGTCGAGCCCTGCAGGGCGGCTCCACGATCGCGATGCAGCTGATGCGCAACCTCTACCTCGGCGGCGACGAGCACACGCTCGAACAGAAGATCGTCGAGGCCAAGCTCGCGCTCGAATACGAGAAACACCACTCCAAGCACGCGATCCTCACCAGCTACCTCAACAGCGTCCCCTACGGCACCGTCGGCGGGCAGACCGCGATCGGGGTGCAGGCCGCCTCGCGGATCTTCTTCGACCGGCCCGCCTCCCAGCTCGACCTCGAGCAGGCTGCGCTGCTGGCCGGGCTGCCCCAGGCGCCCTCCGAATACAACCCCTTCCTCTACCCCTCCGCAGCGCGCCAGCGACGCAACGAGGTGCTCGCCAAGATGGCCGAACTGCACTACGTCTCCCCCGCCCAGGCCGCCGCCGCCGAGCGCGCGCCGCTGGAGCTCCAGCACGGCAACTTCTACTCCGAACGCAGGGAAGGCTTCTTCTTCGAATACGTCCGCCAGCAGCTGATCGACCGCTACGGGCAGCGGACCGTGGAACGCGGCGGGCTGAAGGTCTACACCACGCTCAACCTGCACATGCAGGAACTCGCCCACAAGGCGATCGCTGAAGTGCTCGACGAGCCCGAAGACCCCGCCTCGGCGATCGTCACGCTCAACCCCCACAACGGCTACATCGAGACGATGGCCGAGTCCGAGAGCTACGAGAAGTCGCAGTTCAACCTCGCCTCCGAAGGCCACCGCCAGCCCGGGTCCACCTTCAAGGCGATCGATCTCGCCGACGCGCTCTCGCGGGGGGTGAACCCCAACACCACCTACTACCTCTCCCACACCCTCTACAAGGGCTGGCTGCCTGGGTGGCCCGAAGACGAAGTGCACACCTTCGAGGACACCTCGCTGAACAAGTCGATCAACCTTGTGCAGGCGACGCTCACCTCCGACAACACCGTCTACGCCCAGCTCGCCGCCGACCTCGGCGAGTCCACGATCACCGAAATGGCCTACAAGATGGGTGTCACGACCCACCTGAGCAGCTACCCCGCCGAAGCCATCGGGGGGCTGACGTTGGGCGTCACCCCGCTGGAAATGGCGGTCGTCTACGCGACCCTCGCCGACGGCGGCTACCGCAACACCCCGATCGCGATCACCAAGGTCGTGTTCCCCGAAGGTCGCGTGGACTCCAGTTGGGGCACCCCCCACCGCGTGAAGGTGCTCTCCAACGGGGTTACGGCGGAGGAGACCAACATCCTCCATGAGAACGTCCTGGAGGGCACCGCCGTGCGCTCCGCGATCGAATGCCCTACGGCCGCCAAGACCGGCACCACCAGCAAGCTCGTCGACGCCTGGCTCGACGGCTACACCCCCGAATACGCGACCGTGGTGTGGATGGGCTACCCCAACAAAGACGTCGAAATGACCGACGTCCACGGCGAACCCCAGCAGGGGGGAGCGCTGCCCGCGGTGATCTGGCACGACTACATGGACCCGGTCGTCGGCACCCACTGCGTCCCCTTCCCCCAGCCCACCGAACCGCTCGTCTACCAGCCATTCTTCGGCCACTTCGCCACCACCGGCGAGTCCGCCGCGCCAAGCGGTGAACCGCTGGCGAGCCCAGCCCCCGTCATCGCCAAACCTCGCCACGGCCACCACGCCACCACTCCCGGCGCGGGTCACACCGAACCGGGTGTAACCGCCGAACCGGGTGGGCAGGTTGAACCGCACACGGGAGGTGGGACTCCCCAGGAAAGCGCTCCAGCCGAACCCGAAGCCGCCCCGAAGCCTGCGCCCGCCGAACCCCACGGCGAACCGACCACGGGAGGTGGAGGGAGCGCGGGCGGCGCAGGGAACGCAGGCGGTGGAGGAAACGGGGGCGGCGCGGGCGGAGGGAACAGCGGCGGCGGGAACGCCGGGGGCGGGGGCGCCAAGAGCGGCGGGACCGCCCCTCCTGGCTGACGCTGGTAGCTTGGGTGTCGCAAATCCGAGACCAGGACCACTCCCACGCCTCCACCGATGGCGGCGGGGCGAGTGGAACCCAGATGGGACGCACTCGTGGCAAAGGAAGACAAGGTCGAATTCGAGGGCGAGGTGATCGAGGCGCTGCCCAACGCGATGTTCCGCGTGAAGCTCGACAACGATCACGTGGTGCTGGGGCACGTCGCCGGCAAGATGCGCCGCTTCAGGATCCGCATCCTCCCTGGGGACCGCGTGCGCTGCGAGCTCTCCCCCTACGACCTGGACCGCGCGCGGATCGTCTACCGGCACCGCTAGACGGTCCGTGGCGAATCGGGAGCTCTCCCTGATCGAAGCCATCGCGGCCGAGCTGAGTCCAGTCGGTGGCCGCGTGCTGCGGGGGGTCGGCGACGACGCTGCCGTGGTCCGTGCCCGCGCGGTGTGCGTGACCTCGGTAGACGCGATGGTGGAGGGGGTTCACTTCCGTTTGGGCGACGGGTGGATGACACCTGCACAGATCGGCTGGCGCGCCCTCGCGGCGGCGCTCTCCGACCTCGCCGCGATGGGCGCCGAGCCGGGGGAGGCTTACCTGGTGCTCGGCCTGCCGACGGGCTTCAGCGAGGAGCAGGCGCTCGCGCTGGTGCGCGGAGCCCACGAGCTGGCGAGTGCGACGGGCACCGCGATCCTCGGCGGGGATGTCGTCGCGGCGCCCGCGCTCACCGTGTCAGTGACAGTCGTCGGCTGGGCCGACTCCGAGGACGAGCTTGTCGGCCGCGACGGGGCGCAGCCGGGAGACCTCGTGGGGGTCACCGGGCGCCTTGGGGGTGCGGGCGCGGCTTTGGCGATGCTCGAAGGGCGCATGGGCAGCACTGGCCCGGAGCTAGCGGTAGCGCACGGGGGTGACACGGACGAGGCGCTGGTAGCGCTCGAGGGGCTTGCGGGTGGCGCCGGTGCGGCTACGACGCTGCTCGACCGGCTGCGCACGCCCACGCCGCGTCTCGCCGAGGGCCGCGCGCTCGCAGGCGCTGGCGCACACGCGATGATCGACCTCTCTGACGGCCTGGCGACCGACGCCGGCCACGTGGGGAGTGCGAGCGGAGTGCTCCTGGAGGTGAACCTCAGCGCCCTGCCCCTGGAGGCGGGGGTCCCCGAGATCGCCGCGCAGCTGGGGCTGCCCCCATGGCAGCTGGCCGCCGGGGCGGGGGAGGATTATGAGCTCTGCTTCTGCCTGGACCCCGCGGATCGCGAGCGGGCCGAGCGGGCACTCGCAGAGCTTGGCGGCCCCACCGACCCGGGCCTCACGTGGATCGGGCGTGTGCTCCGAGCCGGCCAGCCTGGCCCGCCAGGGGTCGCGCTGCTTGACGAGGAGGGACGCCTCCAGCAACTCGAGGGGTTCGAGCACCACTGGTGAACGCCGGGCGCGTGGGATACATAGGACTACCCGAACATCCCAACGGTAAAGGTATGGCCACCAAGTCCGATATTCCTGCCCATGGGCACGTCACTGCTGCCGCTCTCTTCGGGGCTACGGCCAACCGAGCGTCGAATGTTGGCGGGCGCCACAGCCTTCCTGATCGCGATCGTCGCGGCCACCGGGGCGCACGCCATCCTCGGGATCGGCGGGCGCTCCGTCGAAGAACCGATCCGCGACTGGCTGACCTCGGCGGTTTACATCCTCGTGGGGGTGATCGTGTGCTGGCGCGCCGTGCGCACCACCGAGTCGCGCACGTCGTGGATGATCTTCGCGTTCGGCATCTCCGTCTACGGTCTCGGCAACGTGCTGTGGGCGGCGTGGATCGAACACCTCCCGAACCCCCCGATCCCCTCGATCTGCGACGGGATGTGGCTGACGCTGTACCCCTGTTGCTACCTCGGGATCGTGGGCCTCGCGGGGCTGCGGGAACGGCGGGTGCCAGCGCGGATGTGGCTGGACGGCATCGTCGCGGGCCTTGGGATCGCGGCGATTGGGGCGGCGATCGTGGTGCGGCCGGTGCTGGCGACGGTCTCGGGCGGGACGGCCGCCGTGATCACCGAGATGGCCTACCCGCTCTGCGACCTGCTGCTCGCCGCGCTGGTCGTGGGGGTGCTCGCGCTGCGCGGCTGGCGGCTGGACCGCATGTGGGCGATGCTCGGCATCGGCTTCATCGCGCTGGCCACAGCGGACTGCATGTACGCGCTGCAGGTGGCGGGGGGCGCGGCGGCTCCCAGCGCCCTGACGAACATGACCTACGACATCGGCGTGGCGCTGCTCGCGCTCGCGGCGTGGCAGCCGCGCGCGACGATCGAGACCGACACCGTCCCGAGCGGCGCGGTGCTCACGATCCCGGCGGCGTTCACGGTGAGCGCGCTCGGCCTCTTGATCTACGACCACTTCAGCCGCCTGGACCCGATCGCGCTGGCGCTCGCGATGGGGACGATGGTGTTCGCATTCGCGCGCACAGCGCTCACGTTCCGCGACGTGCGCGCGCTCGCCGAAACCCGGCGCCAGGCGATGACCGACGACCTCACGTCGATGCCCAACCGCCGCCACTTCCTGCGCTGCGTGCGCGACGGGATCATCGCCTCCCGGGCGACCGGCGAGAGCGTGGCGCTGCTGATCGTCGACCTCGACCACTTCAAGGAGCTCAACGACACGCTCGGCCACGACGCCGGGGACCAGCTGCTGCGCCAGGTCGGCGAACGGCTGCACGGCGTGCTGCGCGCCAGCGACACGGCCGCCCGCCTGGGCGGCGACGAGTTCGGCGTGCTGCTCTCGGACTCCAGCGACGGCACGAGCGCGGAGCTGGTCGCAGAGAAGATCCTCAAGGCGATCGCCCAGCCGTTCCCAATCAAGACCGTCGGCCTGCGCGTGACGGCGAGCATCGGGATCGCGCTGTTCCCTGAGCACGCCGAAAACGACGAGCAGTTGATGCAGCACGCCGACGTCGCGATGTACGAGGCCAAGGCCGGGCAGTTGGGGTACGCGTCCTACGCGCGTGAGCGCGACAAGCACTCGCTCGAGCGCCTGACGCTCGCCGGCGAACTCTCCCACGCGCTCGAAGCGGGGGAGATCGAAGCGCACTTCCAGCCGAAGGCCGACGCCGGTTCACGCAGGATCGTCGGCGTCGAGGCGCTCGTGCGCTGGCAGCACCCCACCCGCGGGCTCATTTCACCCGCGGAGTTCGTGACGGTCGCCGAGCAGGCCGGCCTGGGGCGGGCGCTGACGCGCAGGATGCTCGACCTCGCGCTCAAACAGATCCGCATCTGGCGCGACGCCGGCTTCGACCTGCACGTCGCCGTCAACACGACGGTGGCCGACCTCCAGGACACGCAGTTCCCCGCCGAGGTCGCCGCGACGCTCGAGGCCCACGGCCTGCCCCCGGAGGCGCTCGTGCTCGAGGTCACCGAGAACATGGTGCTCGCCGACCCCGTGCGCGTGGGCGACGTGCTCGCGCAACTCGGGGAGCTCGGCCTCGGCCTCTCGCTCGACGACTTCGGCACTGGCTTCTCCTCGCTCACCCACCTCAAGTCGCTGCCCGTCGGGGAGGTCAAGATCGACCGGTCGTTCGTCGGGCGGATGACCACCGACCCGGTTAACGCGGCGATCGTGCAGGCCACGATCCAGCTCGCACACTCGATCGGCATTCGCGTCGTCGCCGAGGGCATCGAGGACCAGGTGACGTGGAGCTCGCTCGTGGCCAACCGCTGCGAGCTCGTCCAAGGCTACGCGCTCTCGCGGCCGCTGCCGGCGCTCGACCTCGAGACGCTCCTACGCGCCCAGCCGCTGCCCGAGAGCGAGAGCGCTGCCGAGCAGCTCGAGACCGTGCTCAGCACCGAGCCGTCGTCGAATGGGCACAGCGACAACGGGCAGGGACAGCCAACCGGCCGGCGGGAACCGAACGGGCGGATGGCGCGAGACCAGGTGCAGGACACGCCCGCGGCGCTGCGCGACCTAACGGCGCTGACCCGCTCGCACCCGATGATGGACGCCGTGATCGAGGAGATCGACGGACGCATGATCCGCGTCGGGTCGCAGTGGCTGGCCGACTTCGCCTCCTGCAACTACCTCGGGTTCGACCTCGACCGCGAGATCATCGAGGCGGTGCCGGCGTACCTGGACGCGTGGGGCACGCACCCCAGCTGGTCGCGCCTGTTGGGCAGCCCGGTGCTGTACGAGCAGATCGAGGAGCGCCTCACGGCGCTGCTGGGCAGTGCGGACTCGCTGGTGCTGCCGACGATCACCCACATCCACCTCTCAACGATCCCGGTGCTCGCGGGGTCGGGCACGATCCTGCTCGACTCGCGGGCGCACAAGACGATCTACGACGGCTGCCAGGCGGCGCGGGTGCAGGGCGCCACGGTGAAGCGCTTCCGCTTCGAAGACCCCCAACACCTCGGGGAGCTGCTGCGCGGGGAGCACAGCGGCGCGCCCGGCGTCCCCCGGCTGGTGTGCATGGACGGGGTCAACTCGATGACCGGCAACCCGCCCGACATCCCCGCGTTTGCACAGGTCGCCCGCGAACACGGCGCGCTGCTGTACGTGGACGACGCGCACGGCTTCGGCGTGATCGGTGAGCGCGGCCCCGGCGAGCGCTGCCCGTACGGGCAGCGCGGCAACAGCATCGTCCGCTACTACGGCGAGAGCTACGAGAACCTGGTCCTCGTGGGCGGCTTCTCCAAGGCCTACTCCTCGCTGCTCGCGTTCATCGCATGCCCGACCGAGGTCAAGGAGCTGCTGAAGGTCGCGGCCGCGCCCTACCTGTACTCGGGGCCCTCCCCGGTCGCCTCGCTGGCCACGACGCTCACTGGCTTCGACGTCAACGAGCGCCGCGGGGAGGAGCTGCGCGAGCGGATCTGGACCCACACCCAGCGCGTTCTGGAGTGCCTGGCACAGCTGGGCGTCGCCACTCCCAACCACTCGGGCCTGCCGATCGTTGAGGTGCCCCTGCGCGACCACGAACGCATCGGTGAGGTGGGGCAGCTGCTGTTCGACCGCGGGGTGTACGTCACGCTCGCCGCGTACCCGCTGGTGCCCCGCGAGGAGGTCGGCTTCCGCGTGCAGCTCACCGCGGCGAACACTGATGCCGAAGTCGACACGCTGCTCGCGGCGCTGGAGGAGCTCGCCGGACTCGGCGAGTTGCGGCCCGCCGAGTCGCAGCAGGCCAACGCCCTGTCCGTGGAGCAGGCGAGCGCCTCCTCCGTCGAGCGGGCGGGCGCCCCGCAGCGCGAGTCGGTGGCGTAGGTCCCGGCTGCGGGCCCCTAGGGGCCGATGAAATGCTCAATGCGCGGGACTCCAGGCCCACTTTCCTGTCAGGCCCGAAGGGCCGCGGACCGAGCGGGACGGGGCGGGCGGGTCCTAAGTCCCCGCCCCAAGCGAGTGCGATCGTGAGCCCGACGTGATCGCCCGCTACCGCGCCCTGTTCTCCGCGCCGGGCGTCGGGCGGCTGCTAGTCAGCTCGATCCTGGGACGCCTGCCGGTGGGCATGTTCTCGCTGGCAATCCTACTGTTCGTCGACGGACGCACGGGCTCGTTCCTGGCGGCGGGCGTCGCGGTGGGGGCGTTCAGCTTGGCGGGCGCGCTCGTCGGCCCGCTGCTGGGAGCGCTCGTTGACCGGCACGGACAGACACCTGTGCTGCTGCCCGCCGCGGCCGCCCAGGCGGGGCTGCTGGTGGCGCTCGTGCTCGTCGCGCAGGCCGGCGCGCCGGTGACGACGATCGTCGTACTGGCGGCGTTGGCGGGCGCTGTGCTGCCGCCGATCGCGGGCTGCGTGCGTGCGCTGTGGTCCGAGGTCGCCCACGACGAGGAGCTCGAGACCGCCTACGCGCTCGACGCCACCACGCAGGAGACGATCTGGACGCTCGGCCCGCTGTTGGTAGGCCTGACGGCGGGGTTCGCCTCGCCCGCCGCCGCGGTGCTGCTGTGCGCCGCACTCACGGTCTGCGGGACCCTCTACTTCGCCACCTCCACGCTCTCGCGCGGCTGGCGCGCGGACGAAGGGAAGCACGCGCGGGGGGGCGCGCTGGGCGCGAGTCCCAACCTGCGCCTGCTGCTCTACACGGTCGTGCTCGCGGGCGCGGTGATCGGCGCGGTCGAGGTCGGGCTGCCAGCGCTCGCGATGCAGCAGGGGGCGCGCTGGTCCTCCGGCCCGCTGCTCGCGCTGTTCAGCCTCGGCAGCATGACCGGCGGTCTGGTCTACTCCGCTCGGAGCTGGAGCCTGCCGATCGGCCGGCGCTACACCGTGATGCTGGCGGCGATGGCGCTCGCGGTCGCGCCGCTGGTCGCGGTGCACTCGCTCGCCCCGGCGTTTGGGCTCAGCATGCTCGCCGGCCTCGCGCTGGCGCCGATGATCTCCTGCCAGTTCTCGCTCGTCGGAGCGCTCGCGCCGGAGGGGACCATCACGGAGGCGTTCACGTGGCACCGGGCCGCGACCGTCGCTGGGATGGCGGGCGGGTCGGCGCTGGGGGGCTCACTCGTCGACACCCACTCCGCCGGCGCCGCGTTCGCGCTGGGCTGCGCGAGCGTGGCCGCGGCCGGGGTGCTGGCGGTGCTCGGACGACGGCGCATCGAACCTCGAAAAAGGACCCCGGCCACCGAGGGGCCCGTCCCGTTCACGCTCGCGGCCGAGGCGGTGGCGCTGGCCGCCGAAGCGGTGGCACTGGCCGCCGAGGAACCGCCCCTCTCGCCCGCCCAGCGCCCGGCGCCGTTCACACTCGCAGCTGCGGCAGTGGCGCTGGCTGCAGAGGCGGTGGCACAGACCGTCGCCGCGTGAGTCCTGCGGGCGGCGGCGCCAGCGCGGCGCCCACGGGCACGGTGCGGGTGAGGCGCGCGTACACCAACAGCCGTTCGGCGGCGCTGAACGGGGGCGTGCACGCGGAGAGCACGAGGCGGCTGTAGCCGACGTGACCGATCGCGGCGCCGACGTCGGAAGGCAGGACGCTGCGGTGCCCCACCACGGTGTAGACGAAGTGCGCGTAGGGCATGTCCACGAGGATCCGGTCCCCGCGGCGCAGCTCGTCGATGTGGCGGAAGGGCGCGAGGAAGGTGGTCCGGTGGCCGGCGATCGCCGTAGTGCCCCCCAGGCCGGGAAAGCGAGTCCCAGCGTAGGAGCTCTGCGTGTAGATCCCCGGCCCCTTCTCCAGTTCTTCGACCCCGGTCCCGTACACCAGCACGTAGTCAGCGCCCAGACGGGGGATGCGAATCGAGCCCACCGCGCTGCCGGGTGCCGTGTGGCGGGCGAGCTGCCGCGCGAGAAAGGCCACCCGCCGGCGCTCGCCGGCCAGGCGGGCGAGGCGCGCGCGCTCGAGCGCGGTCGGCTGGGCCCGTTCGAGGTCGCGCAGCGCCCCGCGGAGGTGGTCCTGCTGGAGCTCGGCGTACAGCGCCGAGAACGGCTCCTGCCATACGAGCGTGACGCCCGCGTCGAGCAGCGCCAGCGCCCCCACCGCGATCAGCACCGTCGAGAGCACCCGCAGCGCGCGGCCTGCGGGTGTGCGAGGTCTCGAGGAGGGGCGGCGCCCGAAGCGGCGGCGGCCCCGGCCGGCGGCCGGCTGAGTCGTGGTCAGGAGGGTGTCGGACACGGTCGATCCCACAGGTCGGCGAGCGTGGTACAGGCGGGCGTCTCCACGGATAGAGGAAGGTGGGCGAGACTCGGTGGGGAGGTGCTGAGTCGCATAGGTCACCGCCGCAGAGCGGACCCCGTGCCGCCCAGCGAGCCAGGACCAGCGTAGGACAGCGGCCCCCGGACCGTGATCGCCTCGCGCTCGCCGATTCCGTCGTCCGGCCCGGCGATCCTCGGCCACTCCGCGGGCGGCGGGGCGAGCGCCACCAGCAGGACCGCGGCGAGGCAGCCGAACGCGACGCTCCACGCCGCCGCCCCCGCTACCCCCACGCGCCCGCCCGCGAGCAGCAGCAGGGCGGTGTGCGCCACCCCCCCGAGGCCCAGCTGCAGTTGCGCGGCGTAGAAGGCCACCAGCAACACGAGCGGGGCCGCACCGAGCGCCACCAGGCCGAGCGCGCCCAGCGGCACGCGGCCCGGCGGGGGGCGCAGCGGGGAGGCGAACACGAGCCACACGTGCAGGGGGAGCACGAGCAGCAGCGCGGTGAGGGGCGCCAGCACCCACACCACGACGGCGAGGGCGCCCAGCACGAGTAGCGGGGCGAGCACCGCGGCGTCCTCGTCGCTCGGGCGACGCGGCAGGCCGAGGCGGCGCATCGCCGCCGGCCACCCCAGCCAGGCGAGCACGAGCACGAGCGCCGTCGCGAGCACCGCCTCCAACGCAGCGCGGTCGAGCGCCGTCGCCGCGGGGGAGACCGGCGGGCGGGGCGCGGGGATCGCGTGCAGGCGCCCCAGGGCGATCGCGAAGAGTGCGCCCGCGAGGAACGGGAGCGCGCACGCCAGTGCCCACACCACCCACCGCCCCACAGGTTCGTTACGGCGACGCACGCGGGCGAGGCCATCCCCGAGCACGAGCAGCGCCGGCGCCAGCAGCGCGGCCACCACGAGGCGCAGCGCCCACTCGGGGATCGCCTTGTGCTCGATCAGTAGCCCCGCTTCGAGCTTGCTCGGGACTTCGGCTTCGCCGTCCAGCGCGTACACGGCGGCGAGCGCCGCCCGTCCGAAGCCTTCCAGGCGCCCGACGCTGACCGGTTCGTCCGCCGGCGCCGGCCGTTCGCCACCGACGCCGAGGAGCACCGCGGGCAGCCCGGCCGCGTCGAGCGGGGCTTGTTCGCCGGCGGGGAGCGGGAACACGAGGTGGGCGAGCTGCGCGAGCGTGCTCGGGGTGCCCGCTTCGACGCCGGCCTGGGCGGCGAGTGCCGCGGCCACGGTGCTCTGCAGCAGCGCGGGGGCCGAGCCGGGGCCGTCGGAGTACGCGCCCACCAGGGGCGCGCGCGGGCTGGTGCCGGCGAGGTCGCCGAGCACGAGTGCCGCATCGACCGAGCCACCCGTCGCCCCGCCGAGCTCCCCGCCGGCGTGCGCCGCGAAGTCCGCCGCGCCCGCGTTGCCGCCCGAGCCTCCGCTGGTCGAGACGAGCACGATCGTGCGCCGCGTCTCCCCGGCGGCGAGCACGCGGGCGAGTTCGAGCAGCACCGCGGTCCCGGAGAGCTCAGCCTCGGCTCCACGGCCCGCGGCGTCGCGGTGGGCAAGTACCACGATCGGCGCCTCGCCGGTGCTGCCGGGTCGCTGCGCGATCACCGTGGTCAGGGTGCGCTCGCCGTCGATCGTCTCGGCGCGGAAGCTGTGGACGCTGACTGCAAAGCCGCCCGTGGCGGGGTCACCGAGCCCCCGCAGGGTCCGCGCCACGTAGGCGGCGAGCGACTGGTCCTCCACGCCGCCGGGCCTGCGGTCGGGAAACCGCCTGGCCAGGCCCTGCAGGGTGGCGAAGGCACGCGCGCCTTCGAACGCCTGGGGCGTGAGGTTAGAGGTGAGCGGAGCGGTGCGGCCGGTCAGCGAGAACCCTGCGACCACCACCGCGCCCAGCAGCGGTAGGAAGGCTGCGCGGTAGATACGTCCGTTCAGCACTCCGAGACCATAACGTTGTGGCACGCCTGGGACTCGGTGCGCCTCACGGGCAGGTATCGTGCGCGCGTGCTCCAGCCCGTCTCCGTCGCCAGCAAGACACTCGCCGACTACACGCACATCTGCGGGCGGGACCTGATCGACGAGATCCGTGAGCTGGCCGAGCCGTTGAAGGGCCACCGGGTGGTGCACGTCTCCGCGACGGCCTTCGGCGGGGGGGTCTCGGAGATCCTCTACACGCTCGTGCCGCTGATGCGCGACGTGGGGTTGGAGTGCGAGTGGCAGGTGATCTACGGGCGCGAGGAATTCTTCAACGCGACCAAGCTCATGCACAACGCGCTACAGGGCGCCCCGCAGGATCTCGACGAGGCCCAGTGGGAGACCTGGCAGCGCTACAACGAGATGAACGCTCGCGAGCTCTCCGGCGGGTGGGACGTGTGCCTCGTGCACGACCCGCAGCCCGCGGGGCTCTACCGGCTCGTGCCGGGCAAGGCGCGGGGGTGGGTGTGGCGCTGCCACATCGACCTCTCCACGCCCAACCCCGACACGATCGCACAGCTGATGCCCTACATCGAGGACTACCCCCAGTCGCTGTTTCACATGCAGGAGTACGTGCCGCCCGGGATGAGCGGCCACGTCAACGTGGTGCCGCCCGCGATCGACCCGCTGACCCCGAAGAACATGGCGCTCTCCCCCGAAGACGCCGCGTACGTGTGCGGGCAGTTCGGGATCGACGTGGACCGGCCGCTGATGTGCCAGGTCTCGCGCTTCGACCCCTGGAAGGACCCGTTGGGGGTGATCGACGCCTACCGCATCGTCAAGGAGCAGATCCCCACGGCGCAGCTCGCGCTGGTGGGCTCGATGGCCTCCGACGACCCGGAGGGGTGGGACTTCTTCAACGCCACCATCGCCCACGCCGACGGGGACCCCGACATCCACATCCTCAACAACTTCAACAACGTCGGCTCGATCGAGGTCAACGCGTTCCAGTCGCACTCCGACGTGGTGATCCAGAAGTCCACGCGCGAGGGCTTCGGCCTGACCGTCACGGAGGCGATCTGGAAGGCGCGGCCGTTCATCGGCGGCGACGTCGGCGGGATCCCGCTGCAGGTCGAAGACGGGGTCACGGGCTTCCTCGTGTCCTCTTCCGAGCAGTGCGCCGCCAGGACGCTCGAGATCCTCGCCGACCCCGCGCTCGGCAAGGCGCTGGGCCGCCGCGGCAAGGAGCACGTGCGCGCGCACTTCCTCACGCCGCGGTACCTGCGGGACTACCTGCGCATCTTCACCGAGCTGCGCGAGTCGTGAGCGCGGACCCATGACGGTGGGCACGTGTTCTTTTCGGACCCCATGAGGCTGGGGGGCGTATGTTCTTTTTCGGACCTATATAGCGGGCGATGGGCACGTGTTCTTTTAAGAACCTATAACGACAATGGGCATCCGGAATAGATTGCAGTCATGAGCGAGTCGGACGGGGAGCGCCCGCGAGCCCCGCTGGTGCTGGTGTCCAACCGGGGGCCGGTGACCTTCCAGGCGGGCGGCGAGGTGCAGCGCGGCTCAGGCGGCCTCGTGACGGCGCTCACCGGGCTGGCGTCGCACCGCGAGGCGGTGTGGATCGCCTCGGCGATGAGCGAACAGGACGTGGAGGTCTCCCGCGCTCACGGCGGCAGCGCGTTCCCGGTGCGCTCCCCCGCCGGGGGGGAGTTCCAGGTGCGGCTCGTCGCGAGCGACCCCGAGGCGTACGACCGCTTCTACAACGTGTTCGCGAACCCCATGCTTTGGTTCATCCAGCACTACCTGTGGGACCTCTCCAACGCCCCCGACATCCGCCGCCACGAGATCGAGGCGTTCGAGTTCGGCTACAACGTCGTCAACGAGGACCTCGCGCGCGCGGTCGTGGAGGAGTTGCAGGGCAGCGAGGAGCCGGTGGTGATGGTGCACGACTACCACCTCTACACGTTGCCCGACCTCGTGCGCCGCGCGCGCCCCGACGTGTTCCTGCACCACTTCATCCACATCCCCTGGACCCAGTCGGACGCGTGGCGCGTGCTGCCCTCGCGGATCCGCGAGGAGATCTTCGCGGGCCTGCTGGCGAACGACATCGTCGGCTTCCACACGCGCTCCTACAGGCGCAACTTCCTACAGTGCTGCGAGGACCTGCTGGAGCTGGAGGTCGACTACGAGCGGGGGACGGTGCGCTACGGGGAGCGCGAGGTGTGGGTGCGCGCGTACCCGCTGCCAATCGACCACCGCGCCACCAGGCGCCTCGCGCAGGGCGAGCGCGTGCAGGAGTTCGAGCGCGAGCTGTTGGCGCGCCGGCGGGACTTCCTGATCCTGCGGGTGGACCGCGCGGACCTCTCGAAGAACGTGCTGCGCGGCTTCTCCGCGTTCGACCTGTTCCTCGAGCAGCACCCCGAGTTCTCCGAGCGCGTGACGTTCATGGCGCAGCTGATGCCCTCCCGTACGGACGTCCCCGAGTACGCGGAGTACCTGGAGCGCATCGAGGCGCTGGTGGCGGTCGTCAACCACCGCCACGGCACGCCCGACTGGATGCCGATTCAGCTGAAGCTGCGCGACGACCTCGAGGAGGCCGTGGCGGCGTACCGCCACTACGACGTGCTGCTGGTCAACGCGATGTTCGACGGCATGAACCTCGTGGCCAAGGAGGGCCCGCTCGTCAACGAGCGCGAGGGGGTGTCGATCCTCTCGGAGAACACCGGAGCCCACGAGGAGCTCGGGGAGTACGCGCTGTCGGTCAACCCGTTCGACATCCAGGAGCTCGCCGACTCGATCTACGCCGCGCTGACGATGGCTCCCTCCGAGCGCCACCGCCGGGCGGAGGGCCTGCGAGAGATCGTCACGTCCCGCGATCCGGGGGACTGGGTGGACGAGCAGCTGGCGGACATCCGCGCGAAGGGTCTATCCCGATAGGGAGGGGGCGCCATGCCACATGTGGCATGGCGGGCAACGCCACATGTGGCGTTGCCGGAAGGGCCGCATGCGGCCCTTCCCAGGGGCCGCACATGTGCGGCCCCTCGGGCGGTGCATGCACCGCCCGACCAGTCGGCGCATGCGCCGACTGGAACAACCCGAACCCCCGGCCGGGCCAACACGCTACTCTTCTCGGGCCGTGACCCTCCCCGCACCAACCTACGACCTCGTGCTGCTGCTCGACGCAGAGGCGGACGAACAGGCGCACACGAGGATCCTCGGCGAGGCGCGCGAGGCGATCAAGGCAGAAGGAGAGCTGCTGCGCGACGACACGTGGGGGGATCGGGCGCTGACGTACCCGATCGACCACAAAACGACCGCCCGGTACCACCTGCTCCAGTTCCACGCCACGACCCCGGGGCTGCTCGAGCGGCTCGACCGCTCACTGCGGTTCGCCGACGAGGTGGTGCGCTTCCGGGTCATCAAGCTGAAGCCGGGGACCCCGGCGGCGCCGGACATGGGCACGCCGGCGAGGGCGGAGGAGCCCACGCCGCCCCCCGCGGCGGAGGCCGCGCCAGAGCCTGAGGCCGCGCCAGAGCCTGAGGCCGCGCCAGAGCCTGAGGCCGCGCCAGAGCCTGAGGCCGCGCCAGAGCCTGAGGCCGCGCCAGAGCCTGAGGCCGCGCCGGAGCCGGAGGCGGCAGCCGCGCCCGAAACTGCGCCGGAGCCCGAGGACGAGGCCGTACAGGCGCCCGAGGCGGCTCCCACGCCGGGGTCTGCCCCGTAGACGCAGCGGGGTAATACACTCGGTGTGGTGAGCGGGTTGGATCGAAGCGAACGGGCAGAAGGCAGGACGGACGTGTTGAGAGCGTCCCCGCCGATGTTCGAGTCGAGGCTGCTGGACTTCTTCTCGCGGGTGCACCCAGCGGTGCCGCTGCTGTTGTTCGTGCCGGTGGTCGGGGTGACGGCCGCGTGGAGCCTCGCGCAGGTGAGCGTCGCGGCGACAGTGGGCCTGGCGGTCGCGGGGTACGCGGGGTGGACGCTGTTCGAGTACTGGCTGCACCGGGTGGTATTCCACTTCGAGCCCGACCACGGCGTGGGCGCGCGCCTGCACTGGATCATCCACGGCATCCACCACGAGCACCCCAATGACCCGATGCGCCTAGTGATGCCCCCCGCGGTGAGCGTGCCGCTGGCGGCGGTGGTGTTCGGCGCGCTGTACCTGGTCTTCGGCGAACGCTACGCGCCGGGCCTGGCAGTGGGCTTCTTCACGGGGTACGTGGTGTACGACATGCTGCACTACTACCTGCACCACTTCACCCCCCACGGCCGCGTAGGCCGGGCGCTGCGCGAACGCCACATGCGCCACCACTTCCAGGACGACACGCGGGGCTTTGGGATCAGCGCCCCCTACTGGGACGAGGTGTTCCGCACCTCCCCACGCTCGCGTCGGGACTCCTAAAACCCGCAACGAGCGGAGTCGGAGCGCAGCCGGCCAAAGTGGCGCCCGCGCGCAGGTCTAGACTCGGGGGCTCCTCCAAACAGATGGTGAGGGCCCCCGCGGGGGTACGAGACAGCCGAAAGGAAGAGTCGTGGCCGCAACAAAC
Organism: uncultured Solirubrobacterales bacterium; assembly: GCA_963706545.1. Lineage (GTDB taxonomy): Bacteria > Actinomycetota > Thermoleophilia > Solirubrobacterales > Solirubrobacteraceae > Palsa-744. The sequence goes on along the minus strand of OY970161.1, from coordinate 1,425,293 downwards.
ATCAACCGAATCGTGATGACTGGCAACCTGACCAAAGACCCCGAGCTGCGCTCGCTGCCGAGCGGCACCTCGGTGTGCGAGCTGCGGATCGCGTGCAACACGCGCCGCAAGGACCAGGCCAGCGGGGAGTGGACCGACAAGCCGAACTTCTTCAACGTCAAGGTGTGGGGCGCGCAGGGCGAGAATGCCGCCCGCTACCTCTCGAAGGGACGACCGGTGGCGATCGACGGACGCCTGGAGTGGCGCGAGTGGGAGGCCCAGGACGGGACAAAGCGCCAGGCAATCGATATCATTGCCGACTCGGTGCAGTTCCTGGGCTCGCGCGAGGACCCCTCAGGAGGGGGCGCGTTTGCGGGCAACGGGGCCTCACAGGGTGGCGAAACCCCCGTCAACCAGGGGGACTTCCAGCCCACACCGGTCGGCGCCGGAGCAGGCGACGAGGACATTCCCTTTTGAGATCCAAGCGAAGGCGGTAGAAAGTGGCGAAGGCGCGAGGTCGGAGCAAGCCGGCCCGGAGACGAGAGAAGCGAGGCGGTGCAACCGGCGGGCGGCGTAAGCCCTGCCAGCACTGCCGAGACAAGATCGAGCAGGTCGACTACAAGGACGTGGCGACGCTGCGTCGGTTCGTCTCCGAGAAGGGCAAGATCCGCTCGCGCCGGATCACTGGGGCCTGCCGCCGCCACCAGGCCCAGGTGGCGCGCGCTGTCAAGCGCGCCCGGGAGCTCGCGCTGCTGCCTTACGTCAACGAGGGCGGCCGCGACGACAACCCACGGCGCGAACGCGGCGACCGCGACCGGGGGCGCTGAGCAGGGTGCCCGAGGCGATCCTCCTCAAGGACGTCGAGACGCTCGGCGAGCAGGGCAAGGTAGTGGAGGTCTCCAAGGGGTACCTGCGCAACTTCCTGCTACCCCGCAAGCTCGCGCAGCCCGCCACCCGCGGGGCGGTCGAGGCGGTTCGCCGCCGCCAGGAGGCCGAAGAGCGGGCGGAGCGGGAATTCATCGAGCGGGCGTCCGCCAACGCGGCGCTACTGAACAAGACCGTACTGACGATCCACCAGCAGGCCGGCGCCGACGGGAGACTCTTTGGCTCAGTCTCCGCACAGGACATCGCCGAGGCGATCCGGGAGGCGAGAGGGCTGAAACTGGACCGCCACGCCGTGCACCTCCCGGAGCCGATCAAGAACGTCGGCACCTACTTAGTCGTGGTCGACGTCGTCGAGGACGTGACGGCGACCGTCAAGACCATGGTCGTGCCGAAGAAGTAGCAGGAGCGGGAGGGGGCTCTTAACGGGAGAGGGCAGGCCCCCCTCCCGACCTCCCCAGAAACAGTCCCGCCCGCCCGGGCCTGCCCTCCCCCAGCTCATGGATGGTGGTCCCGAAGAAGTAGACAGCCGTCCGTTAGGCGTGCGAACATGTGTTCGTGCAAGTAGTTTTCTTCCGAGATAGCGGGTTGAGCCATGCGGCTGGACGAAGGCTCGGACTAGACTCGCGTCGGCCGTGAGCACAGCCTCGACGACCAATGGCACGGGCGCCTCCGGGGTTGCTGTCGCCCCGCCCCATAATCTTGAGGCCGAGCAGGCAGTGCTCGGCGCGATCCTGCTTTCCGATCACTCGATGTACGCCCTGGTGATCGAGGAGGGACTGCGACCAGAGGACTTCTACCGCGACCGCCACCGCTCGATCTACGAGGCGATGCTCGCCCTCTACGAGGAAAGCGAGCCGGTCGACGTGCTGACGGTGATCGCTCGCCTGCGCCAGACGGGCAAGCTCGACGAGGTCGGCGGGATCGCCGCCGTGGACGAGCTCTCGGGGGTAGTGCCGGCCGCCGGCCACGCCCGCCGCTACGCACAGATCGTGCGCGAGAACGCGCTGCTGCGCCGTCTGCTGGCGAGCACGTACGAGATCCAGGCAAGCGTGCTCGACCACCAGGCCCCGCCGCGGGAGCTGGTGGAGCTGGCCGAGAAGGCGATGCTGGAGGTCGCGCGCGACGACCGCAAGCAGGACTTCCGTGCGATCGAGGACGTGCTGCACGAGGAGCTCGACAAGCTGCACCGCCTCTCGCTCGAGGGGACCTCGCTGACGGGCACCCCCTCGGGCTTCAAAGACCTCGACGAGATCACGGGCGGCTTCCAGCCGGGCAACCTCGTGATCATCGCCGCGCGCCCTGCGATGGGCAAGAGCGCGCTGGTGTGCAACATCGCGGAGAACGCCGCAGTCGAGCACAAACGGCCGGTGGCACTGTTCTCGCTGGAGATGGCGGAGGCCGAGCTCGCCCAGCGCTTCGTGGCCTCCCAGGCGCGGATCAAGGGCGAGGAGCTGCGCAAGGGGCGCGTGGCCGAGCAGCGCTGGCCGAAGATCCTCGCCGCCAGCCAGCGTCTCGCGGCGGCGCCGCTGTGGGTGGACGACTCCAGCGACGTGGGGCTGCTCGAGATCCGCGCCAAGGCGCGGCGCCTGCACTCCCAGTGCGAGGGGGGCCTGGGGTTGATCATCATCGACTACCTGCAGCTAATGCGCACCGACAGCCGCTACGACAGCCGCGTCACCGCCGTGGGCGAGCTGAGCCGCGGCCTGAAGATCCTCGCGCGCGAGCTGGGGGTACCGGTGATCGCGCTCTCGCAGCTGAGCCGCGCGGTGGAGACCCGGCCGGACAAGAAACCGCAGCTCTCGGACCTGCGCGAGAGCGGGAACCTCGAGCAGGACTCCGACCTCGTGATGTTCATCTACCGCGACGAGTACTACGACGAAGACTCCGAGCGCCCCGGCGAGGCCGACCTGATCATCGCCAAGCACCGCAACGGGGCGGTCGGCAAAGTTACGCTGACCTTCCACAAGGAGTACCCGAAGTTCATGAACTACGCGAGCGAACGCTCCTGACACCACCCGGCGTCCGCCCACGTGCCACCAGCACGCGGGCACCCACCGTGCGGCGTCAGCGGCGCTCAGCCAGACCGACTCTCCCACCGAGCCCCGGCAGAGGGTGCGCGCCCTGGCGAACCGGCACGACACAGACCTAGGCCGGGGGTGCCCCCTAAACTCCACAGGACATGCCTGGGATAGTCATAGTGGGAGCCCAGTGGGGCGACGAGGGCAAGGGCAAGATCGTCGACCTGCTGGCCGAGCACTCCGACGCGGTGGTGCGCTTTCAGGGCGGCAACAACGCGGGGCACACGATCGTGCGGGGTGCAGAGGAGTGGAAGCTGCACCTGATTCCCTCCGGCATCCTGTACCCCGGCAAGCGCTGCGTGATCGGCAACGGCGTGGTGATCGACCCGCGGGTGCTGATCGAGGAGCTCGACGCCCTGCGCGCGCGGCGCGTCGACGTGAGCGGCCTGCGGATCTCCGCCAACGCACACCTGATCATGCCCTACCACCTGCTGCTGGACTCCGCCGGCGAGGCCAAGCTGGGGCGCCTGCAGATCGGCACCACACGGAGGGGCATCGGTCCCTGCTACGCCGACAAGGCGGCCCGCCTGGGCATCCGCCTGCAGGACCTGCTCGACGAGAAGATCCTCAAGAAGAAGATCGTCGCGGCGATGGAGCCCAAGCGCCTGTCGCTGCGCCCCTTCGAGAAGGACCCCACGCTCGACCTGCGCACGATGACCGAGGAGTACCTCACGTACGGGCACCGCCTCGAGCAGCACATCGCGGACACCGCGAAGCTGATGTGGGAGCTACTGGACGGCGGGCGGCGCGTGATCTTCGAGGGGGCGCAGGCGACGATGCTCGACATCGACCACGGCACGTACCCGTTCGTGACCTCCTCCAACCCCGTCGCCGGGGCGGCGTGCGTCGGGGCGGGCGTGGGGCCACGGGACATCGACGAGGTGTGGGGGGTCGCCAAGGCCTACGCGACCCGCGTGGGCGCCGGCCCGTTCCCGACCGAGCTCGAGGACACGATGGGCGACTACCTACGTACGCGGGGGGGCGAGTTTGGCACGACCACCGGGCGTCCCCGCCGCACGGGCTGGCTGGACCTCGTGGCGCTGCGGTACGCGACGCGCCTGAACACGCTGACGGCGCTTGCGATCACCAAGCTCGACGTGCTCACGGGCCTCGAGCGCATCAAGGTCTGCACGAGCTACCGCGGCGCGGAGGGGGCGGAGTTCGACAGTTTCCCCTACCACCAGACCGTGCTGCACCACACCACCGCGCAGTTGACAGAGCTCGAAGGCTGGAGCGAGGACATCAGTGAGTGCCAGACCCTCGCCGACCTGCCCACCGCGGCGCAGGAGTACCTGCGGTTCATCGCCGAGCACGTCGGGGCCCCCGTAGCGCTCATCGGGGTGGGCCCAGGCCGCGAGCAGGTGATCTGGACCGACGAGGGCAGGGAGACGATTGCCGGCAGCGGGGGCTCACCCGCTTGGGAGCGGGTTTAGGGCCCCACGCTGCGTAAGTCGCGCTGTCAGTCAATCCCGACGGGAGAGGGCGCTCGCCGCTCAGCAGTCCTCGGGCGGGCGGCGCTCGCGCTTGCGTTCGGTCCCTCGGCGCTTAGCTGCGAGGCGTCGCTCGCGCGAGGCCGCGGTGGGCCGAGTGGCGCGGCGGCGCTTGGGGACAGCAAGCGCCCTCGCGAGCCGCTCGCTCAAGCGCGCCAAAGCCAACTCGCGGTTGCGTGCCTGCGAGCGCCCGTCCTGCGCAAGCGCCACCACTCGCGGCCCCACGCGCGCCAGCACCCGCTCCCGCTGCGCGTCGGTCAGCGTGGCCGAGGCGCGCACGTCGAAGCTCGCTTCTACACGAGAGGCGGTGACGTTGGCGTGCTGTCCCCCCGGGCCGGAGGAGCGGCTTGTGCGCACCGTCACCTCCGAGAGCGGGATCATCAGAGCGTCGCTGATCCGCAGTCGTCTGCCGCGAGGGTCTACGTCTTCGACTTCGGTCAACGCAGTCGCCGATCCGCGGGCCTTCCGCACCACGGCCGACCGGCCGACGTCGCCAAGCGGCTCGAGTGCGTCGCACTGTTCTCCAGTTTCGGGAGCACCAGCCGAATGATCTCGCACCGGCCAACGTGGTAGCGCCCTCCGGGGGCAGGAGGTCGTGGTACCGACAAGCGAAGCCGTACGGCCTCGTGACGCCGCAGTCGATACGGTGTCCTCGTGCCGCTCGCCCCTCCCTGTATCCAGGTGATCCTGGCCAGCACCCGCCCGGGGCGCTTCGGCGAGAAGCCAGCGGCCTGGATCATGGACCGCCTGTCCACGCGGACCGACCTGCACGCGGAGCTGGTCGATCTCCGCGACCACCCGCTGCCGATCTTCGACCAGCCCACCTCACCGGCCCGCACGCTGCGCGACTACCCCACCGAGGCGACCGCCAGCTGGGGGCGCACCGTCGACGAGGCAGACGGGTTCATCGTCGTAACCCCGGAGTACAACCACGGCTACCCTGCTTCGCTGAAGAACGCGCTCGACCACATCTTCCCCGAGCTGAACCGCAAGCCGGTCACGTTCGTCGGCTACGGCAACGTCGGTGGCGCACGCGCGATCGAGCAGTTGCGCCTCGTCGCGGTCGAGCTCGAGATGGCCCCGCTGCGGCACGCGGTCCACATCCTGCCGGAACTGATGGTGCCCGTGATGAAGGCCGACCCGTTCACCCCGGAGCTCTTCGCAGCGCTCGACGGACGGCTCGACACCGCGGTGACGGACCTCGTCTGGTGGGCGAGTGCGCTCGGGGCCGCTCGCGTGGAGAGCGCAGTAGCCGGCTGACTCCGCTTTCGCTCTAGCTCGACGCGCGAGCGCCGACGAGCAGCAGCACCAACGGGATGCGCCGGCGCCGCTCAAACTCCGCGTCGTCGTCAAACCGTTCGCGGCGGGGCGCGCACTCGCGTAGATTGACGAGCGCGAAGCCGGCGTTGCGCAGCTCGAACACGTAGTCCTCGACGGTCCGGTGATGCCAGACCGTTCTGGTGCCAAGCCACTGCTGGTCCCGCGGACCTGTAACGAAGTAGTCGTCCACGACCCAGTTTTGACGCCGCTCGGTCGAGCTCTCCCGCGCGTCGTGCGACGTGATGATCGGGTGCACAACTGTGAACACGAGGCGGCCGCCTGGCGCGAGGCACTCCCGACATGCGCGAAGCACTCCTCCGAGGTCGGCGACGTAATGCAGCGCCATCCGGGACAGCACCAAATCGAAAGACTCCACCGGCTCAGCGAGGTCCTCGAGATCACCCAGGACCGCCTCGCCCGCAGTACCGGCAAGCACACCCCGCGCAGCCCGGACCATCCGCTCGGACCCATCGACGCCCCGATAGCGGGCAGCGCCCGCATCCAGCAAGTCACGCCCGATCTCGGCATCGCCACACCCGAGGTCAAGCACGCGCAACCCCGACACCGGGCCGAGCTCCTCGAAGACCGCCGGGCCCTCCATCACGACGTTCGGACTCAACGACCACGCGCGGTGCTGCTGGTAGCGCTCGAAGAACTCCGAGTCGTCGTAAAACGTGCCTCCCCGACGCTCACCGGCGTCTTCCAGGCTCGACTGCGACGGGCGGGTCATCCTCAAATGGGAACCCTACCGCTCCGGACCCGACCCCCCCCCACCCGACCCCCCCCCCCCCCCCGACAGCAGGGTCACGATGGGCCTAATCAGGGCTCTATCCTGCCGCGAGCGCGCTCGCACCTGCGAGACTGCTTGCGTGAGTCCCCAGAGCCAGGGCGTGCTGACGCCGCTGACGGCGGCTGCGATCTTCCTAGTGCTGACGGTCGAGCCCGGCGGTGAGGGTGCCACTAGGGAGCTCCTCTCCGAGGCGAGCGCCCTGAGGCGGTCGGTCGGCTTTCGGATTCCCGAGGGCGAGCTCGTCTGCGTCACCGGGATCGGCTCGACCCTGTGGGATCGGATGCTCGGCGAGCCGCGGCCCGCCGAGCTGCACCCGTTCCCCGGGTTCCAGGGCGAGAGGCACGTCGCACCGGCGACGCCGGGCGACCTCCTGTTCCACATCAGGGCCCACCGGCTCGACCTCTGCTTCGAGCTCGCAGCGCGCCTGACAGAGCGGTTGGCGGGCGTGGCGGAGGTTGTCGACGAGGTCCACGGCTTCAGGTCCTTCGACGAGCGCGACCTGCTCGGCTTCGTCGACGGGACGGAGAACCCGGAGGGCGAGGACGCCTGCGAGGCGGTGACGATCGGCGACGAGGACCCGGAGCTCGCCGGGGGCAGCTACGTGATCGTCCAGAAGTACCTTCACGACATCCTCGGCTGGAACGCGCTCTCGGTCGAGCAGCAGGAGAGGGTCATCGGCCGGACGAAGCTGGACGACATCGAGCTGGCGGACGACGTGAAGCCGGCGGACTCCCACGTCGCGCTCAACACGATCGAGGACGAGAGCGGCCGGCAGCGGCAGATCGTGCGCTTCAACATGCCGTTCGGACGGGTCGGAGCGCGCGAGCACGGCACCTACTTCATCGGCTACGCCCGCACCGCCTCGTTGATCGAGCAGATGCTTACGAACATGTTCGTCGGCGATCCGCCGGGGACCTACGACCGCGTGCTCGACTTCTCCACGGCAGTGACCGGCGGCCTGTTCTTCGTTCCGACCGTGGAGCTCCTCGAGGGCTCGCCGTCCGCAGCGATCGTCGCCGCCGAGGGCGAGGCCAAGGGCGAGGGCGAACTCGACGACGGGCAATCGCCCGTGCTGACACCTCAACCCGCCTTTGGTCCGAGCGATGGGTCGCTCGGCCTTGGCGGCCTTCGGGAGGCCCTGAGATGAACCACCTGCTGCGTGCGCACGCGCCAATCAGTGAGATGGGTTGGGAGCAGATCGACCAGGAGGCGCGCGCGCGCCTCGAGCCGGCGCTGGCGGCCCGCAGGCTCGTCGACTTTTCCGGCCCGCTCGGATGGGAGCACTCGGCGACGAGCGTCGGGCGAGCGAGCGCCTTGCCCGGCGCGCCCGCCGGCGAGGTCTCGGGGATGCGTCGAGAAGTCCTGCCGCTCGTCGAGCTGCGCGCGGACTTCGTCGTCTCGCGCGCGGAGCTGAGGAACATCGATCGTGGCGCGCTCGACACCGACTTCGAGGCGCTCGACGCCGCTGCGCACCGGATCGCGAGCGCCGAGAACGCGGCCGTACTGCTTGGCTGGCCCGAGGCGATCCGGGGGATCGCGGAGCTCTCCCCGCACGAGCGGCGCTCGCTCGGTAGCGCTCCGGAGAGCTACCCACCGCTGATCGCCGCCGCCGTCGGCAACATCCGCGCGCAGGGGGTCGGCGGCCCCTACGGCCTGGCGCTCGACCCCGAGCGCCACAGACTCGTCGCGCAGACAGCGGAGAGCGGGAGCCTGCTCGTCGAGCACCTCGACAGGATCCTCGGCGGCCCGGTCATCTGGACCCCGGGCCTCGAGGGGGGCATCGTCGTGAGCGTCCGCGGCGGCGACTTCCTCTTCGAGTCGGGCCAGGACCTGTCCGTGGGTTACGACTCCCACGACGCCGAGCAGATGCGGCTGTACATCGAGGAGAGCTTTAGCTTCCGCGTCGCCACTCCCGAGGCGGCGGCCGTGCTTGCGCCCTGAGCGGGGAGGGACACGCCTCGCCTGCTCCGCGTACCCACCGATTTGCGGACTCTCCCAGGCCGAGCTAGCCGAGCGCGTGGGCGGCACAGACGCCCGCCAGATCAGCCGCTATGAGCACCGCCGCGTCACGCCCTCACTCGATGCCGCCGTCCGCATCGCCGAAGCGCTCGACTACCTGGCGATCGACGGCGCTCCCCGCCGGCCGCTGCACGTCGCGGACCACGGCCTCGCCGAACGCCTCGGACAGCTCGCAGAGCTAGACGAAGACGACCGCCAAAGCCTCCTGCACATGCTCGACGCACTCCTCACCCGCAAGCGCCTGCGCGTGCTCGCCGGCGAGGCGCTCAGACCCTAGAAGAACCGCCCAACGCTGGCCGCCACGCGCGTCGAGCGCAGCTGACCCAGCATCACGCGGTAGCGGACCCCTCCGGGTTCTGTTCCAGGATGGTGTCCATTTCTTCTTCCACCCATTTCGCGAACTCATCAAGGGAATTAACCAATATGCCTTCCCGTACAATGTGATCCTCAAGGCCATCAATGAACTTATCTCCCCTCCAGAACCCCATGTTTAGCTCACAGTTCTCATGGCCATCGGTGAACCATCGCTTGACCTCCATCGTGGCGCGAAGGCCCGACGCGGACAGCGCTGAACTTCGCGTCGCGAGAACATCGTGCGCCAGCTCGCGAACAGCCTTGTCGATGTCCGCCCGCTCGGTCACGGCGCCCCCACGTCCGGGTACTGAATCCCTTCAGAGCCAGCTTGGTCGTGGTGGAGGTAGGTGGCGGTGCCGCCGCTTGAGATTTGCTCGACAATCATTTCGGCGAGACCGTAAACGTAGCTGGCGCTATTGAGGCAGACTAGACCGATTCAACCAGGACGATGTTGCGTGTCCGTGGTTAGCCTGGCGATCTTTTGAGAGTCATGCTCACCGAAAGACAGTTCGATTAGGGCGTCGTCGTTCTTGTCATCGGTCAAATAGTGATGCCCGACACCGTCTGTACAGAGGGGCTGTGTGAGGTCCGCGAGATACAGCCACCCGTCTCCCGTTGCAGACCATATAAATGACTTCGCGCTACCACTATCGCGACGCTTCAGCGCAACGCGCGGCTCGGCGGACCTAGTAGTCATTTCAATCTCATCAACGTGGGCGACATATACTCTTGGGTCAGATGTAAATATCCGCGCTGGTCCCCCACTGGCTAGTGTGCGAAGTATTTCCTGAAACCACGTCCCCGCAGCGCGAGATACCAGAATCAGAATAATCGTCGGCCCGTAGGTACCCGAGTAGAAGTCACCCATTATCAATGGTGCCCCCTCGGATTCAGCCTCCATTGGCGGTCGATGGCGTAGGATCGTCCGAATCATCAGTTCGCCAAATCATGACGTCAACGTCGATCGCGACGTCCCTCTCTGCCGCCCACTGAACCACTGCAGGCGGGAACCGGATGGCAGGAGTCAACGCCGACGTTGGTTCAACGGCACACGTGACCGTCGCCTCGAGTCCCAGCTCACCACAAAGCCCCTTCATCCGATCGCTGCCGGGAGCCATGTGTGCCAGTAACTCGTTTAGCATCCCGTCTATCTGCACGGTATCTCGTGGACCAATAGTGACACGCCACCTGGCCCGTCGACGCCTACCTTTATCACCAACAATTGGATCACCGACTCGATGATGGGATGTCGGCTCAACGCCAAGCCTTGCGGTCAACTCGTCGGGGTCGAAATCGTCTCCCATAATCGTCAAAGAGATCCAAACATGTGGTGAAGCTTCATCTGACATTACGTTTCTATTCCAGTTCTTTGATGTTGATATGCGTAGGCTCACCAGGACCCGCACCGCCTATTGGCTTTTCATAGATATTGCCGTCACGGTCGACATAAAGGTCGGTCCCTTGTCCGCCTTCCTTAAGCACATGTGGATCCAACCCAGCTTCCTTGAGTTTTTTGATCTGGCCTGGGCTCAGTTTCTTGTCCTGAGCTGGGTTGCGTTCCCCGCATCCATTCGTACTCTCTTTCGTCAACGCATTTTCGCTGCTTGATTCGCCTTCACCGAAGGCTTCGTTCCACACACTTTCGATGCCGTGTCCAACTTCGCTTGCCGCGTGTCCGATTTCGTGTCCGAGTTCTTTGGCGGCTTCTATGGCGCGTTCGGTTTGTTCGTTTGTGGGGAAGGGGAGACAGATCCCGGGGGGACAGGAGGGGCCTTCGCCTATAGATTCGCCGGCGAGGCCGCGTGGGTCGCGGTAGTTGAGCGGGTTGTCGCCTGCGTAGCCGTAGGGCTCCCCCGTGTACAGCTCAAGCGGATCGACCGTGAGGAACTGCGCGGTGGTGGGGTCGTAGACCCGATGCCGCAGATAGATGAGCCCGGTGTCCGAGCTTGTGTATTCGCCGTCGTACCCGAGCGGGGTCGTAGCGGCTCCTTCGCAGGTGGGGGTTCCGTAGGCGCTGTAGCTGCATTTCCCGGCGACGGTCCCGGTGGAGCCTGTGAGGAGGCGTGTAGAGCCAGCTTGGTCGTGGTGCAGGTAGGTGACGGTGCCGCCACTTGAGATCTGCTCGATCGGTACACCTCCTGGGCCGTAGATGAAGTTATACGACCCGTTGCTGAGCAGGAGAGGGATGCCAGCTTCGGCGTTGTCCCAAGCTAGATAGTTGGTGCTACCACCGACGGTTTCGCTGGTGCGTAGTCCTTCGCCGTTGTAGGTGTAGGTGTCTTCGATTGCGGCTTTTTCGCCTTCTTTTGGTTGGGTGACCGAGGTGAGATTGCCGGCCTGATCGTAAGCGTAGGTTGTTGCAGGGCCGCTGGTGGGGGTGCGTTTTGTGCGCTCACCGAGTTCGTCGTAGCTGTAGGTGACACTCGTGCCTTTTTCGAGCTCGTCAGCGGCGTTGAAGGTGTTCGTGCTGGAGCCAGTCTTGGTCGGGTTGTTCGCGGCGTCGTATTTATATTCGGTCGTTCCGAGCTTGGTCAGGCGGTTGTTTTCGTCGTAGGTAGCGCTCGGTTTTTCTTCTCCCGGTACGCCTTTTTGGGTGATGGTTTTGACTTGTCCGTCGTTGTCTAGGGTGTAGGTCAGCGATGCCTGCACTTCGCTGCTTTTCTTCATTTCGATTTTCGTGATCTGGTCGGCGTCGTTGAGCGTAGTTTTGTCTTCCTCGCTCGTGCCGCTCGGATATGTAATCTTGGTGAGGTCGGAGTCTAGATCGTAGGCGAACGTCGTGGTGTGGCTGAGCCAGTCTTTGACGGATTCCAGCCGGCCGTCTTTATCGTAGGTGCGAGTGACGGTTTCTCCGTTCGGGTAGGTCAGTTCGGTCGGGGCGTTATCGAGGTTGTAGGTGTATTTGACCGTGTTCCCGTGGCCGTCTTTGCTTTTCGTCAGGCGGTCAAGCTGGTCGTATTCGTATTCGGTGGTGCCGCTGGCGTCTTCGATCTTGGTACGATCGCCGTCTTCGTTGTATTCATATTTGACAGCGTGAGTTTTCCCATCGGAGTAAGTTACTTCCACCAGATGGTTGTCCGCATCATAGCTGTAGGTGGTGGTACGTTTGAGTGGATCAGTGACAGTTTTGAGGTTGCCCGCTGGGTCGTATTCCTCGGTCGTGGTGTGTTTCAGAGGGTCGATGACTTCGGTCACCTCACCCAGCAGGTTCCGTTCGTATTTGGTCGTATGTTCGTTGCCATCAGTCTCGCTAGTGACCTGGCCTTCCGCGTTGTAACCCGTTTTGGTCGTATCGCCGTTCGGTTGCGTCACCTTGATGAGCTCGTTATCGGCGTCGTATTCGTATTTGGTGGTGTGGCCGTTGCCATCGGTGTAGGATTCAACGTTGCCGTCGGCGTCGTAGACGTATTTGCTCGTATGGCCCAATGGGTCAGTGATCGTCTTCGGCCGCTCCTGTTCATCTCGTTCGATTTTGGTCGTGAAGCTTTCTTCTTTCGCGCCGCTCGCGTGGCCGCGAGGACTAACGGATGAGGTGACGTTCGAGTCTTCGTCGTACGCCCACGTGCGCTTGTCGCCTTCAGGATCAAGTTCGGCCGTGCGATCGCCATGCGAGTCGTATTCGTAGCTCGTCACGTGTTTGAGTGGGTCTTCCACGCTTTCCAGGTCGCCTTTTGAATCGTATTTGAATTTCGTGATCTCAGTTTCACCCAGTGGGGCGGGGCGTTCGATCGCTTCGACGTTCCCATGGCTGTCGCGTTTGATAGTTGTTTTCTCGCCCCGTGGTGTGGTAGTGGAGACCACGTCATGGGTGCTGTTGTATTCCCATTTCGTTTCATGGTTCAAGGGATCGGTTTCGCTGGTACGGTCCCCGGTCGCTTCGTTGTATCCGTATCTGGTCTTGTGTTTGTCGGGGTCAGTGACCGCTATGAGATCGCCGTCGCCGTCATATTCATAGAGTGTCGTCGCGGCGATACTGGTGCCAGAGGCTTGCGTTACGCTCGTTAGCTGGCCTTCGCTGTTGAAGACCTCCACGGTTTTTGCCCCCGATGGCTCGGTGATTGTGGTTTCGCTGCCCGTCGCGGTTTCGAGGTATTCCCATTTACGTTTGCGTTCCAACGGGTCGGTCTGGGCGATCACGCGGTAAGAGCCGTTGTATTCCGTGGTGGTCGTATGCCCACGTCCATCGGTCTCGCTCGTCATCTCGTGCGAGGCATTGTATTTGAATTTCCAGCGTGTGCTGCTTTCGCCGGGCAGCGTCACCGAAGCCAGGTTCCCGCTTTCATAGGTATATTTCACGACGTGGCCCGTCGGGTCTTTGGCCGATTCCACCTCTCCAGAGCTGTTATAGGTAAAGGTCAGGCTGCGACCGGACGCATCGCTGACAGATTCCAGCCGACCTTCACTGTTGCGATGCATCGTCACAGCGTTGCCGTTGCGGTCGGTGATGCTGGTCAGCAGGCCCGTGCCTTCAGCAAACCGAAGTACCGTCTGATCAACGGGAGTATAGATGTATTCTTCGTGTTCCTGAACCAGCTTACCGTGCACGAGCCCATCCCCAAGCGATTCCCACGCACCCGTGAGATTGACAAAACGCACGACGCTCCCGTCCTGTTGATGGATGGTGACGACCGTGTAGCCATAGAGACTGCTCGTCGTTATGTGCGCGCTGTAGGGGCCAGTCCAGCCGTAGCCGAAAGGACCGTGTTCCGTAGCGGTTACCGCCTGTTGCGAGTTGTACGACCGCGTCAGCGCCAACCCCGGACCCCTACCACCCACGGACAGATCCGTCTGGCTCTCAACCTCGTTACCAGTCGCACAATTCACCGGATCGCCTTCGCGACAGCCGACTTTTGATTTAGGTTCGGTCCCTGTCCCAAATTCTTCTTCAGGGGAAATCGTCGCGAACGGAAGGACTTCCATAACCCATTCCCGCAGCCCACTTTCTTCTTCAAGCAAACGCCTGAGTTCTTTTTCGAGTGTAGACAGACTCGCTTCTTCGCCCGCCAGTGTTCCGACGTTATAAGCGAATTCACCTTCCAGTTTCTGACCTTCCCACGGGTGCACGACCCCGAGTACCAGCGGAACATAGAATGCCTGCGCCGTCACCGGAGCATCTACTTCGCTACCTTTATCGTGGCCCTCGTAGCACTCGTTCCAGATCCATTCCTGCTTGCTCCAGCCAGAGATTTCAGTTCCATTGTCACCACAGTTTCGACCTGGTTCTTCAGGATTGTCCGCCGGCGCACGTTGGCCCACGATTTCGCCAACCCCACATCCATCGAGGTACCACGCGTTTTCAGGGGCAAATACTTCTTCAAAAAAGGTTGAGCCGACTTTTTCGCCCTTTGCCAGAATACCTACGCTCCACGTTTTGCAGGGAGGTTCAGGGCTAGACCCAGGAGCCGCCGGCCCGACGATGCGCATCCATTTATTACCCATCTGCCAGCCAACTTCCAAACCACTGCTGCCCGTCTGCACCGTCCGGAGACTCCTGGCCAGTTCCCTCACGGACCCCCACTGATTAGTCCCCAGCTCCAATTCCGCGATCCCTTTCGCCAACCTAGCGTATTTCGGCGAGGTAGTCGGAAGAGCCTCCTCAATACTCCACATACGCGCACAAACAAACCCACACTTGGATTTAGTCGATTCACCAGCATTGTGATATGCCCACTGAACCAGTTCGGGGAAATGCTCTTCCATGGTATGCGACAGTTTTTCAGCATGAGCCACAGCACAAAAAAGCATCAGCGAAGAAGCACACGCCAAGCACAACGACACGACACCGACGACCCTCGATAGCTGGGTCCTCCGAAGACCCCAACCCCTGCCTGCCGAGCACGTCTTGCCGAGCCGTATTGCCTCCATCGAGCCTCCTGTTCGTCCTGCGGATGAGCAGCGAGCGTTCTATCAGATGGGGCGGACATCATCTCGTGCGACCCCAGCCAATCGTCCGAACACTCAGCATCCGACCCCGGTTTAGCACCCTCGACATCCGATGGCTGCAACCTGATCGCCCCGGCCACGTGGGCTATCGCGGGCTCCTGGGGCGGCGTTCGTAGCAGCCCCAGGGCCGCTACGTCCCCACGACCGGGGCCGGGTCGGCGCCCCTGTAGACCGTCGAAGAAGACCTCCACGACCTGTTGCCAGCACGCCACCCCAAAACGCCAAGACCCCGTACCCTGCGGGAACGGGGTCTTTGGACATCGGTTCGATCAGCAACGTTTTGGTCTATGGGCCGTGCAGGAATCGAACCTGCAACCTTGGGCTTAAGAGGCCCTTAGAGGTGCCCCGAAACGCGCATTTTCGGGCGGTTTGATGCCCTCAAACATGGCTTAGAGCCATAGGATTGGGCTGGTTTGGTACCCAAGGTGGTACCCACGGGAGGCGTGGTACCCACCGTGGTACCCACGGTGTTAGAGTGAGTTTCTGACACCCGTGAAGAGAGCGTCCGCGCACCCGTGATCCGGGGGCGAGTGACCCGGAGGCAGACCAATGCCGGCATCAAGCCCCAGCGCCACGATCATCGTCCGCGAGCACCGCGGCCAGGTGTTCTACGAGGCTAAGTTCCGCCACCACGGCCGTCAGGTCAAGCGCCGCATTGGCCCCGCATGGCTCGAACGCGATCCCGACGCGGGCGACTGGCGCCGGCGACGCGGGCGAGTCCCGGAGGGCGCCTACGACGAGCGCTCCGCCCACGTGGCCGCCGCGCAGCTCGTCGCCAGACACGTGACCGAGGCGGCAGACGTGGGGCGCGTCGAACAGGAGCGCCGCGCCCGAGGCGTGACCTTCCGCGAGGTCGCACACGCCTACCTGCGGTGGCTGGAGAACGTGCGTGGCGCGAAGCCCTCCACACTGGTCGGGCACCGATCGGTGCTCGCCGAGCCGGGCATCCTCTACAAGCGCGGCAAGGGAACCACGGCCGGGCACGTGATGGCCGCCCTCGGCGACCGGCCGGCGGCGAAGATCACCACGCGGGAAATCGAGGATCTGTTGGCGAGGGTCAGCGAGACGGGCGCCTCGCCGCGCACCGTGAACAAGCACCGGAACGTGATCGCCGCGATCTTCAACTACGGGCGCAAGCCGTCCACCTACGCGCTGGCTGGGAACCCGGCAAGCGTGGCCGACCGCCGCCGGGAGCCGCACCCGGCCGCGCTCGTGTTCTACACGCCGGAGGAGATCGAGGCGGTCGCACGCGCGCTCGCGGACGGGCGCCACCGTGAACCGCCGCGGCAAGCCCTCAGCGAACAGGAGTGTGAGGCGCAGCGAGCCGAGGACTACCAGGACGCCGAGATCATTCGGGTTGCCGCCTACGCGGGACTCAGGCAGGGCGAGCTGCTGGCCCTGCGCTGGCGCGATGTGGACTTCGCGGGCTCCGCGTTGACCATCGCCCGAGCGTTGAGCGCTGGCGAGGAGACCTCCACGAAGTCGGGGCTGATACGCCGGGTGCCGATGGCCGACCAGGCCGCCGCCGCGCTCGATCGGATGAGCAGGCGCGAGCGCTACATCAGCCCCGAAGACCTCGTGTTCTGCAACGTGTACGGACGGACGCTCGACGACTCGGCGCTTCGCCGTCGCTACCGCCGCGCCCAGACCGTCGCCGAGGTGCGGCCCTTGCGCTTCCACGACCTGCGCCATACCTTCGGCTCGCTGCTCGCGATGCGCGGCGTCAACGTGGTGACGATCCAAAAGGCGATGGGACATAGCGCGCTCGCCACCACCAGCCGCTACCTGCACGCCCGCCCAGCATCAGAGCAGGCGCATGTGTTCACGCTAGCGTTCAATCCGGCACCAGGAAGCAACGCGCGCAAGGGCATGAACACGGACGCCACAGACGCAACGCCGAACCCAATGAACCTCTCCGTCACCCAGGCGGCCGACCTGCTGAACATCAGCCGGCGCACGATCCTGGACTGGATCGAGACCGACAAGGTGCCCCATGTGAAGCTGGCCGGCGGTGACTACCGCATCCCGGTCGCCGGGCTGCTCTCCTCGCTCTCAGGGATCTACCCACTCAGCGAGGAGATCCGTGCGCTGGACGAGCGCAACGCGGGACTCACCGACGAGGACATCCAGGCCGCGATCGGGGAGTAGCCACACGGCACCCAGCTGGCGCCTGTGGCGCCGTCGCGACATTCAACGGAGGGTCAGCTCACCCAGTGGCGGTACGCCTCGATCCACTGCGCGCCCTCGGGCGGCGGGTCGGCAGAGGCAGATCGAGGAGCGGGATGGTCTGTCGCAGCTTCTCGCGCGAGCAGATCGCCACGATCTGGTCCTCCCCGGCCAAGTCCACGCGCTCGACGGTGACCTCCACACCCAGCACCCGCGTTTTGAAGGGAACCGTCAGCTCGTCTTCGATCACGGTGAGCAGACCTGTGGCCTGCTCAGCCTCGTTGTAGCAATCGACGGTAGCCTCCTCGACCATCGCGTCGAGTTGCGCCTTGCTCATCGCACCCACCGCGCGAGGGTATCCCAGGGTCAAGACGTCACGTGACCGCCGCTGATCGCCGCACCCCAGCTTTCGACCCCGCTCCACCACACGCCCCTCGATCAGTCGGGCGACGACACCGACAAACGCTCAGCTTGGAACTGCAAGTCACGGTCGATCGTCCGCCGCTCCCCAACCAGGCTTCGCCTGGTCGGGGGCCCCGACCGCGGCGGAGCGCAGTCCCCCGGCCCCCGTCCGGGGGTAGCGTGGCACACCCTGTCAACCCACAAGGGGTGTGACAGAGTGTGCAGCGGGAGCCGGGCCGGGGGCCGGCCGACTGCTCGATCGACGGATGGGGTCCCGCGGCTGTTCACGTGCTTGTTCGGCAGCCACAGCCCGCTCACCCGATCGAACTCCTTGCCGTCGCGATCCTCCCGCGGCGGCACCACTGACCCGCATCGCACCTGAGCGCTCGACCCACGCGCTCCGCCACACGACGCTCACCACCGTGCCCCCCAAGCGCCACCCGAGTCCGCCCAGCTCTTGCCCACGCCTCCCACGACGCGCCCGCCCGCGCAAAGCTCCCCCCAATCACGCCGCCAGCACCCCACGGCAAAGGCCACCCCGCCGCTCGGCTCCGCTGCGCTCCGCCTCACGGCACACAGTTGCACCTAAAGGTGGCTTCTTTTGCTATTTTGCTCTAAAGATGCTCTCGATTGGGAAGATCGCGCTGGGTCAGCACCGCTACTACGAGCAGCAGGTAGCCCAGGGGCAGGACGACTACTACACCGGTCGCGGCGAGGCTCCGGGCGAATGGGCCGGCACGGGCGCGCAGGCCCTCGGCCTCTCCGGCCGGGTGGGCGCCGGGCAGTTCGCCGCGCTGATCGCAGGCCACGACCCCCGCGGCACGGCTGCGCTCCAGCGCGCACGACCCGAAGGTCGCAGCGTATGACCTCACGTTCTCCGCGCCAAAGACGCTCAGCATCCTGTTCGCCGTCGCACCTGAGGACGTTTCGGGCGAGCTGGTGGGCTGCCACGAAGAGGCGGTCGGGGCGGCCCTCGGGTATCTGGAGGACATGGCGGTGATGGTTCGTCGCGGCCATGCTGGCGAGCACGTGCAGCCCGGGGAGGGTCTCGTCGCGGCGGCTTACCGGCATCGGATGAGCCGCGCGCTTGACCCGCAGCTGCACACTCACGTCGTCGCGGCGAACCTGGCGCGTGGCCGGACGGCCGGTTCACGGCCCTGCATGGCGCGGAGCTCTACCGGGCGGCGAAGACCGCGGGGTACCTCTACCAGGCGCATCTCCGCGCGCTCGTCACGGAGCGTCTTGGCATGGAGTGGGGGGAGGTCCGCAACGGTGCGGCGGAGCTGGCGGAGATCGAGCGCCCGGTGGTGGAGCATTTCTCGCAGCGCCGTCACGAGATGCTGCGCGAGGCCGAGCGGGGAGGGTTCGGCCTTGGGTCAAAGAGCGCGGCCGAGCAAGCGGCGCTCGCCACACGGGAGCGCAAGCAATACGGGCTTGAGACGCACACGTGGCGGGAGGAGGTCAGGGCCCGCGCCGACGAGCAGGGTCTCGACACGGGCAGGATCGCGGAGCTGCTGCAGGCAGGCCTGGAGCGGCTGGAGCGTGGCTTGGCCAAGCGCGACGGCGTGGACGAGCAAGCGGTCGGTGGTCGGCTGGTGGGCGCAGAGGGTTTGACGGAGCGCAGCAACACCTTCGACGAGCGTGCGGTGCTGCAGGGGTTCGCCGCCGCGGCGGGGGCGGGCGCGCTGGTCGGTGAGGTGCGTGGCCAGGCGGAGCGGTTCACAGGGCGCTCGGATGTGATCGCCACCCGTGGTGGCGAGATGACGACCGCGGAGCTCGTGGCGGTCGAGCGCAGGCTGATCGTGGCCGCGGTCGGCCGCGCCGGCGAGGGAACCGGCGTCATCGATCCGTCACTGATCGAGCGCGCGATCGTGGCGGCTGATCGTCCCCTCACCGCGGAGCAGGCAGCCGCAGTGCGCGCGGTGACTGGTTCGGGTCACGGGGTGAGCGTGGTCCAGGCGCTCGCGGGAACGGGGAAGACGTACACCGCCCGCGTGCTGCGCCAGGTGTATGAGAGCGCGGGCCACACGGTGCTCGGCGTCGCGCCGGGACCTCACCGCGGGATGGTCATACACCGCGCTCTCCCGCGCGAGAGAAAACACACGCCTGCTCGTCTACGACGACGATCTCGAGCGCGAGCGCAGCGAGTTCGCGCCCACAGACCAAACCCCGACAGCGACCCGGCACGAGCTGCTCGACCGGGTAGGCCGGCGGATGACCGAGCGCGACGACGAAGACCTCGCGATCGAGCAGCTCCCCGGCGCAGGCCGCGTCAACGACCCCAGGCTCACCGACGCCCGGGCACACGCGACAGACCTACCGCAGGAGCACGCAGCCGCCCGCGCGGAGCCCACCCCGCCCACCGCAGCGAGCCGCATGCGGCTGCAGCAGCTACGGGAGCGCGTCGAGCAACTGCGGGCACAGCTCGCGGCGCTACCGACACGCCAGCTGCAACGCATCGAGGACCTCGACGCCCGCGCCCTCACGCTCACCACCCAGCGCGAGCAGCTCACCGGGCGCCTCGCCGCCCTGCCCGACCCGCAGCGGCGCCTCGGACGCGAACAGGACCCCCACGCGATCGAGCACGCCCACCTCACCAGCGCCATGCAAGCCAACACACGCGAGCTCGACACGGTCCTCACACAGCACGGCAGCCTCGAGCGCGAACTCGGAAACCCCGCCGAGGCCCGCGCCGAACGCGAAGGCCTCGAACACGCAATCACCCAGGTCACCCGAGAGCACACAGCGCTTCGCAACGAGCTCGCCGAGCGTGAACTGCACAACCCCGGCGCGTGGGTGAAGGTCACCTTCGGCGATCGTCCCGACCGGCCTGCGCAGCGCGATGCGTGGGAGAACGGTATGCGCCACGCCGCGCGCTACCGCGCGCAGTACGACATTACCGACCCCGCCGACGCGCTCGGCCCACGGCCCGAGCAGCGCGGCACCCATCAGCGCGACTGGGAACGAGCCCGCGAAGCGATCGACCGCGCCGAGCGCCGCCTCGGACGCGAGACCTCGAACACGCGCGGCATCGACCTCGGGATCGGGCTCTGACTCATGGTGCGCGGGTTGGACAGTGTAACCGCCAATCCATGAGGGAACGAGGATCGAGCGCGATCGAGCCGGGGCCCTGTATACGCTGGGGCCATTCCCGCAACGACGGTAGGCGTATTGAACGATGGCTGAGCAACAGATCTTGACCGTGCCCCAGGTCGCCGAGGAGCTCCAGGTGACTGCTCAGACGATCCGCAACTGGATCGACAGCGGGGCGCTGCCGGCGGCGAAGATCGGCCGCGCCTTCCGGATACGACGCGAGCACGTCAACGCGCTGCTCGCCCGCGCGCAGGCCGACAGCAGCTCCCTGGCGACACGCCGCGATCTCTGGGCGCCGGAGACCCTCGGGTTGCCCCACCGTCGCCGCGATGCCGAGCGTCCAGCGTCGGTGTGGGATGAGACGGGCGCCCCCGCGCTCCCGTCCAAGCGCTCCTGAGCCACGGAACACGGCGGCGACAGAGTCATCACTCAGGCTGAGCGGCGTGCGCGGGCGCGTGGGCGCCGGGCGCTCGCACCGTCTTCGCGCTCGACCGCCTCTGCCAGCTCCGCGGCGGCAGCGGCGAGCTCGTCGTAGGCGCGGGCGACATCGAGCATGTTCTGGCCGGTCGCGGATGTGTTCAGCTGCCGAACGGCGTCGTCGAAGCGCCGCCAGAGACCCTCGGGTCCGCGGCGTCCGGTACCTGGCTGCAGCTCATACGGTGGCCGGGGATCGGCGGCACGGTGGGGCGGCCAGTCAAAGCCCGCGGCGTCCGCGGCCCGGCAGGCGCGCGCCTCCCCGCTCGCGGCTTGGGCGAGACCGGCAAGGCGCGCGCTGAAGCCGTGATCGGGGGGCGCCGTGCGGTGCGCCTCAAGCGCACTACGCCAGCCATCGAGTGCGTCCCTAAAGTCGCTGAGAACACGCTCTTTATCACTTGTGCTGCTCGTTGTGTTCATTTGGTCATCGTAACTGATGCTGTCGTAGCCACTTCGCTAGGGACCTAGAAGCTCCCGCCCGAGTGGCACATAGGTCGCGAGACGCCATTCGGTTGATCGCCCTGACGCAAAGCCCGCTTGGAGCTCATCAGCGCGCCAGAACTCCTCTACTTTCTCCGTGAGATTCTGACCGACCGGCATGTCACGCGCCAACCGAAACCCAACCGCTGATGCCAGCGCCTCGAACGACGTGTTTAGGAACGGCCCCTTGAAGCGATCTTCGTCGGGGTAAAAACGCCTGAAGAAGTTACTTCCTGCGCGTTCGGAAATCATCTTGATGGTGTCGGTGAACACGCGGCCCAAGCTCCTCGTACGCTTACTCGGAAACTCTTGGGCAAGTGAGGTCCCCAAGTCATCTAGCAGTTTTGGGAAGTCACGTAGCTCGACTGCCCGCAACACGTCGGCCTCGACCAAATAGAAGAACCTCAGCACCAACTCAATGTCGTATTGTCGCTCGAGTTGGCGATCACTTAGTGCCAGCAACTCAGGCGTGTCCCCATCCCTGGCAAGCCCTGCCAACCAGGCGAGGCACTCTCCATTCGTGCTTGCAATTAGCGCCGCACGCATCTCTTGAGGTGTCAACGGCTCACCGTAACTGTTCAACCGTCGAAACACGTCGTACTTCGCCTGCTCCCCCGACGTCCGCTGTATCAGTGTGGCGTCAAGCTTGGCGAACTGGACATCACTACGTTGCGCATCGGTCAATGTGCCCGTCGGTTCTAGCTCGGTGGCACGCGCACGCCCCAGCGCCTCTTCGTCCCACACGAGGCCCGCTAAATTCTGGAGGTACTGCCCCTTGGTCATCACGAGTGGAGGGCGAAGCTCCATTTCCCCCTCGACCCCAGGGCCCAACAGAACCCCGCGTAGCTGTAGCAGCGTGGACAGCCGCTGCACGCCATCGACTACCTCAAGGATCCCAGTCCCGGTCTGCGCAAGAAAAAGTGGAGGAATCGGCAATCCGAGCAGGAGCGACTCCACGAGATACGTCTTCTGCGTATCAGTCCACCTGAAGAAGCGCTGGAAGGCGGGATTGATCTCGAGCTCCTTACGCGCGTAGAGCGAGAAGATCTCGCCAACTGACACAGCCCACTGCGTTGTACGAACCTCAGCCCGATGCTTTCGTATTTCACCGTCCAGCGTCGCCATTCTCGCCCTCCGGTTGGGGTTTCCCATGCCAATCGTTCTCGTGTTGGCCCTCGCATAGGCCTGGCTCCTCGTCGTCGCCCTGAGGAAGCTGCTTGTCTTTGGGGAAGTACTGGGCGTCTAGCTCTCGCGCAAGACCGTCCAGGTCGGGAAACGCTGCAAACTCGCCGATCCCCACAAGCCTCAGAGCGTCTTCCCATGCGCGCCGGTCGCCGGATAGACGCACCTTACGCAGCGTCTGGGCTCCCGGTTGCAGAAGGGGCTCCTGCTCCTCCAGACTCTGGGATCCCTCCGGCGCCCGCGTGCCGAAAACCGTAAAGACCCCTCGCTGTGCAGCAATGCGTGTCGCAAACTCCGGACCGGCTATCGCGAGAGCATATTGCTGTGCGCTACCTCTACTCATCGGCCCGCTCGGACCGTAACCAGCCGCGATCCCCTCCGTGAGCTCGCTTATCACGCCAGATGGGCCAGCTGCGGCGACCCCGCCCTCCCCCACGGTCTTGGCGTTCCAATCTCTTGGTTTGAAGATAAACACGCAGGGTGGATCATCGGGCTCTTCCCACGCCTCTCGGTCGCTCACGGCAAAGTACGCACCAATGAGCAGGTTGCGAGACCAGTCCAGTAGCCGTGTGGGCAGTCGATGGTGCTGCATCAGGAACGAGAGCTCCCAATCACCCCGGGCATTAGCTCGCTCGGCCACCATCCGTGAGCGATTGTTGAAATCGAGGAAGAGCATTTCCTCGACCCTAAGCGCATGCGCCACGTCTGGCTGTCTCCGGTAGAGCGAAGGTCGGAGACTCCAGCTGCTTCTGCCCTGGCCGCGAAACCAGAGCTCCACGTCGCCAGCACCAGGTCCCGCGACGTCAAGCGCCAGCCGAACAAGCTCTTGCAGGCTATCCGCTGCCTCCTCTCGCATCGAGCAGGACAATACAAGCGTCGGCGGTGGTCATTCCGTGTCCTTGCAACTAGCCGACGGACGCGAATCGCGTTTGCGATTGCTGCGCACGCAGATCGGCGGTGTGCCCAAACGGCTTATCAGCTGGCGAGTCGGCGGCAGGAACCACCGGCCGGAAGGCCGACACCGGCGTCTAATCGGAGGCCGTTGAGATATCCGCTTTCTGGGCGAACGGAGGCGCTCAGGGCCACAGCCTCTTGATGTAGCCGTCGTAGACCCCGTAGATGTAAGGGCCGGGCTTCTCGGCCTGGCGAGTGATGCGCTCGATGTTGCCGACGAACCGGGCTGACTGCTCCGAGGCGCGAAGTTGGGCGTTGGTCAGGCAGAACGCTCGCACTTTCGCAGCCGCCAAGACGTCGCGCTCGGAGGGACGGCGGCGGATCGCGTCGTCCTTCATCAGGACGACCCAGTCGTGCCGGCCCACGTCGGCGAGCCACCGCTCGTCCTCAAGCCCTTGGGCAGCCTGCTCGCCGTAGACCGACGCCATCGTGTGGACCGTGAGGCCAAGGTCGGCGAGTGCCTGGGCGAGATGTCTGCGTCCCAAGCTGCGGTCGATGAAGAACTCCGGCGGCCCGGCCGTCTCCGTCGGGTCCTCCGACGTTGCCCCTAGGGAGTCGTCAGGCTGCCGCTCGGGTGGCGACACGTACCACGTCCTCGACCTCCGGCTCTGGCACCCCGAAGTCCTCCGCGATGTCCGCGAGCGTGTCGCCGGCGACGAAACGATCAACGAGGTCCTCGACTCGAGCGCCACCGTGAACGACCAGCGGCATTCCAAACGCCCGGCGAGGATCGACGATCACCTCGGCCTGCTGGTACGCCGGCAGGCGCACCTGCGCCGCCCATCCATCATCACCGTAGGTGATGCGCTTGAGGTAGTTGCGCACGACCTCCGCGAATTGCCGCTGGCCGGTCCTGACGACCGTCAGTCCACGCAGCTCCTCGTCGTGTTCGCTGCTGGCGTAGTCGTAGAGCACCTCAGCGCCGTCGGTATAGAGCCGCCGGGAAGCGAGCGCGTGATCGACTCCGATCCCGGAGGACAGCACCTCGACCGCCGGGCGGATGCGCTGCATCGGCACCCCCGCACGACGGAACGCGGAGAGAACGTACGCCTCCGCGAAGCCGATGAACGGCACGGTCGCCTCCCTGCCACGAGCCGGAAAGCAGGTGATGACTTGCATAGCTCCGCCGCGGGGCCGCGCCCAGCTATGTAGCGTCGAGCTGGGCAACCCAAGGTAGGCTGCTGCCTCGCGCAGCGTAAAGGCCGCACGCACGACTCGTGGGTCGTCCATACCGATACTCGCGCCGTTTGGTTGTTTGCTCGTCGCCATCACCTCGGGTCAGTCTGTTCTCGCCTCGGACGATCGTACCGAGGCTCACGGCCATCACCGCCGCAGACGACTCGGACGACGATAGGCCGGCACCGAGGCGGGCGCCCACCTGGTCCCATACAACCCGCCCAGGAGCTGTGATTCAGACTTCGGCAACCCACTTGGAATGGGTGTCCTTGCTATAGCGTGTTTGTTTTGCTAATTTTGCTTGGAGTATGGCGGCCGTTTCGCTCGGAGCACCCACCCCACCCACCCGCCTCACGGCCGACGACGTGATGACGGCCAGAGAGGTCGCCCGACTGCTACACGCGCCGGTCAGCACCGTCGAAGATTGGGCCCGCCGAGGCGTCCTGCCGAGCGTCAAGGTCGGTCGGCGGCGCCTCTACATCCGCCAGCGCGTGGAAGCGGAGCTGCTCGACGAACCACGGGCGCAGCCGTCGCGCTGACCGCCCGTTTGGTACCCACGAGTGGTACCCACGGTCCAAAACGCCTCTTCCGCGCTCCGCTTGTGCGTCCCAAAACCCGCCAATTAGCAGGGACTTTAGGAAATGGGCCGTCCGGGAATCGAACCCGGAACCTTGGGCTTAAGAGGCCCCTGCTCTGCCGGTTGAGCTAACGGCCCGGGAGGACACCCATGGTCAGGGGCGTCCGTCAGGAGGCTCGCATTCTAGCCCAGGCCATCCAGCGGGCGGCTCGTAGGTCAAGAGGGACGGCGCCGTCCGCGCCTAGAAGACGACCGTGCGCCCGCCGTCGGCGATCACGCGGTCGTCGAGGTGCAGCGAGACCGCGCGGGCGAGGACCATACGCTCGATGTCTCGGCCCACCCGTTCGAGGTCGCCGATGGTGTGGCGGTGGTCCACGCGCTCGACGCCCTGTTCGATGATTGGGCCACCGTCGAGCTCCTCGGTGACGTAGTGCGCGGTCGCCCCGATCAGCTTCACGCCGTGCTCGTGCGCGCGGCGGTAGGGGTCTGCGCCCGGGAAGGCGGGCAGGAAGGAGTGGTGGATGTTGATCACCGGGGCCGCCAGACGCGCCAGGAAGTCGCCGCTGAGGATCTGCATGTAGCGGGCCAGCACCACCACGTTGACGTTGCCCGCCAGCAGTTCGAGCATCCGCTCCTCCGCCTGCGCCTTACCATCCCGCTCGACGGGCACGTGGTGGAAGGGGACCCCCACGGCCCGTGCCTCGGGCTCGAGGTCGGGGTGGTTGGATACGACCGCCACCACCTCCGCGTCAAGCTCGCCGCGGCGCCAGCGCCACAGGAGGTCCACCAGGCAGTGGTCCCGGCGGGAGACCAGCACCGCCATGCGCCGCCGCCGACCCCAGAAGCGCAGCTCCCACTCCATCTGGAAGCGCTCCGCCACCTCCGCGCCAAAGCGCTCCTGTAGGCGCTCCCGCGACTGGGGGGACTCGAGCGCACCCGGGAGGAAGAGCTCGGTGCGAAGGAAGAACCTTCCTCCGGTGGGGTCGGTGGAGTACTGGTGGGAGGAGACGATGTTCGCGCCCCGCTCGAACAGAAAGCCGGAGACGGCCGCCACGATGCCCGGCCGGTCCGGGCAGGCGACCAGTAGGCGCGCGGTGTAGCGGGGGGAATCCTCCTGCGAGTCAGCCATCTCGAGGGCAGATTAGTTGTCCCTGGCCGTCGTTGACGGACCACCGTGGGGAGATGCGCCACGAGCGCTCTCCCATCGTGTCCAGGTCAGTTGTCCGTGGCTGTGCTGACCACCCGCCAGCGAGATGCAAGAGAGCCGCGGGCCTACTTCTTGGAGCTGGTCGTGTGCCCCGCGGGCGTCGTCGTGGAGGCGGGCGTGGTGGCGGTGGACGCGTGCCCCGCCGGGGTGGTCGCGGGGGCGGGGGTGGTGACAACCCCCGTGAAGCTTCCGTTCGGGGCCTTGGCGACCGGGAAGGTTTTTCCGGCCTGCGTCGCCACGTACGTGCCGTTCGAGAGCTGGGTGACAGTGGTGGGGACGTGGCTCAGGGGGTTCTTCCTCAGTTCCGCGAGGTACTTCTTCACCCGCGTGCGTTCCGCGGAGACGGGTATGAGATTGAGGGCCTTGCGCGTCGCCGCGTCGCCTTCCTTGATGTGGCGAGCATCGTAGGCGGCCACCGCGAGCGCCGAGTACAGGCCCCCGTTGGTCGGATTGCCCGCGACCGCGACCTGCAGCGTGCGCGCCGCTTCCGCCGGCTGGTTGAGGGCCTGTTCGGCGTAGATGCTCGCGATCTTCTGGGCCACTCCCGCGCTCGGGTGATGCGGTTCCAGGCGGAGGTAGGTGTTCCACGCACTGGACACCTTGGCGAGCAGCGCCAGACCCTTGGCGGTGTACTGTTCGCGTTCGCCCACCACGGTGTTGAATTCGGGTTCGCTCGCCTGGTGCAGCCGAGCTTCGGCGAGCGCCGCCCACGCCGCCGCTTCGGTGGGGTGGCTCTGGGTGCGCTTCTGGGCGGCGGCGACCTTGCCCGCGAAGCTGGCGCTGCTCGAGCCTTTGTTTTCGGCAAAGAAGTTGAGGATCCCGCCACCGCCGCCGCCCACGCCGACTCCCAAGCCCAGGAAGCCGAGCATGAAGAGCAGCGCCATCCCCAGGAAGACCCCCTGCACTGTGCGGCGCCGGCCGCGGCCTCGCAGATCGAAGAGCATCAGCCGGAGAGCCCTCTGTCGATGTGGTCGATTATGGCGTTCACGCTTGGGTCCGTATCCTCGTTCGCAGTCACCGGCGGGGCACTGGAGCCGCCTGCGGGTGGAGGGACCGGTGACCCGCCCTCCCTGACGGATCCCCCCGGCGAGGACGGTGGGTCCCGCGGGGAGCTCCCTCCCACCGCCTGCGCTCTCTCACGAGCCGCATCGCGTCGCGCTACGAACGATGCCACCAGGATACTCGCCTCGTAGAGAAGATATAGGGGAACCGTCTCCAGGAGCAGCGTGATCGCGTCGCCCGGCAGGAAGGCCGCCACGGCCGCGCACGCCACGATCGCGTAGCGACGGGCGCCGCGGAGCTGCTTGGGGGTTACGAGCCCCACGCGGGTGGCCCCCAGGATCGCGACGGGAACCTGGAAGACGAGACCCATCGCCAGCAGCACGGTTGCTGCGAACTGGTAGTACGGAGCGGCCTGCACCTGGGTGTTGAACTCGCTGCTGTTGAAGTTCACGAGAAAACGCAGGGCGGCCGGTAGCACGACGAAGTAGCCGAACAGCACCCCCACCACGAACAGCAGCGGAACGGCGGCGAGCAGCGGCTCCATCGCGCGTCTCTCACTCGGCTGCAGGGCGGGGAGCACGAAGCCGTAGAGCTCGAACAGGATCACCGGCAGCGAGAGGATCAGCGCGAAGAAGAAGGTCACCGTGAGTGTCGTCGTGAACGGCTCGCCGACCCCCAACGTCAACAGCTTTTCGCTATGCGGGACGGGGGGGAGCTTCGCCGTGTCTGCCTGTAGGCGGGGAAGCTCCGCGGCCAGCTGCGCGCGGAGGGCAGCCGGCAAGCGACTGTCAGGAGCGCTGAGCAGTCCGACGATCGCCTCCGTGTCCCGCGCCACCTTGATCACCGCCTGCTGGGTCAAGCCCGTCTGGCCCGCGATGTCTTCGCCTTTCACGAGCTGCCCGTGTCGCTCCCGTTCAAGCGGGCGGCCGATCAGGTGCAGCAGGGCATGGTTCTGCCACAGGCACAGACCGAACACGGCCGCCAGCACCACCCCGCTGACGATCAGGCGCGTGCGCAGCTCTTCGAGGTGCTCCACGAGACTGAGACGGTCCTCGTGGCCGATCGTGCGGATCGCGGTTGCCATAGGGCTCTCAACCTATATACCACCGCCGGGCCGCGGGTTCCCCGCAACAGCGTGCGCAAACCTCGGTATTCGTGGCCGTGCGCTAAAGACGGCCCCCGGGGGGGTCGATGACTCGCACATAGAGGCCGGCGAGCCGGGCCCCTCTTCAGTCAAGACGGGGCGCAGGCGGCCGGAGGCCGGCGAGCCAGGCCCCCTCTCAATAAGGAACCACGATGCACCCCGACAAGAGCCACCACCACACCCGCCACCACGTGCAGCTGCCCTCCGGCAAGCGCATCGAGGTCGTCTACCTCGACAACCCGCTCCCCCCCTCCCTGGGCGCGGGGCGCAGGCGCGCCGATCCGGCCACCGAGCCGCTGCACGTCTGCTTCTACTGCGCCGGGGAGCTCGTCCACCCGCTGGACTGGGCCGAGGCCGGCCCGAGCCAGTGGCGGATCCTGCTGCGCTGCCCCGAGTGCGAGGCCACGCGCGAGGGCGTCTTCGAGCAGGCAGCGGTGGAAAGCCTCGACGACGAGCTCGACCGCGCGGCCGAAGCGCTACTGAGCGACCTTCAGCGCGTGACGCACGCGAACATGGCCGAGGAGATCGACCTCTTCATCCGCGCGCTCGACGCCGACTTGATCGTCCCGTCGGATTTCTAGCAGTAGCGCTCGACGACGGCGTCCGCCACCAGGTCGAGTAGCACCGCGCGGCCGTTCGGGAGGATCTCAGGGAGCATCGCCTTGGCTTCGGCGACGAGCGCCAGCGCCCGCTCGCGGGCCTCCTGCAGAGCGCCGGTGGCCGCGATTCGATCGCACAGCTCGCCCGCCTGCTCCGACCCCGTCAGCGAGGCGAGGTCTACCGCCGCCAGACGCTCGTCGCGCTCGCGGGCTAGGATCAGGGGGAGCGTGACGGTGCCGTCGAGCAGGTCGGTCCCCCGTGTCTTACCGGTCCGCTCGACCGGCCCGGAGACGTCGAGCACGTCATCCAGCAGCTGAAAAGCCAGCCCGATGCGCCGTGCAAACGCCCCCAGCGCGTCCGCGAGCGTGCTGGCCGGGACGGGCGGGCTCCGATCCCCGCCCGCGCGCGCCACGAGCGCTCCCAGACGGCAAGCGGCCTCGAACAGGGCGGCCGTCTTCAGCTCGCAGCGGCGTAGGTAGCGCTCCACCGCGACCTTGGGGGCGTAGGCGTCCTCACGCTGCAGGAGCTCTCCCTCGGCCAGCGCCGAGCTGGCGTCCGAGAGGGCGCTCAGCTGCTCTACCTCGGCGTTGAGCGTCAGCTCCGCAAACGCGCGCGAGAAGAGCAGGTCGCCGGTCGCGACCGCCATGCGCCGGCCCGCCTGCGCGACCACCGAGGGGTGCCCGCGCCGCAGCTGCGCCCCGTCGATCACGTCGTCGTGGACGAGCGTCGCAGAGTGCACCAGCTCAACCGCCACCGCCGCTCGCACCAGGCTCTGCGCTCCCTGCTCCGTCTCCAGCGGCCCGCCTCCCCCCGGACGGTCGGCCGCGGTAGCTGCCAGCACCACCAACAGGGGCCGCAGACGCTTGCCTCCCGCGAGGACAGTTGAGGTGGCGTGCACCGCCAGCGGCGCGCCCGCCTCGGCGGCCACCCGCTCGAGGTGCTCCTCGGTGCTAGCCATCCGCTCGCGCAGCTCCGCGCCGCCGCGGCGCATGATCTCGGCGACCGCGTCCTCGCCCTCGTCCCCGGTCACGTACCCCTGTGGGGTGCTGCTCATCGTACTCATCATGCGCCATTCGCCGCGAGCGTGCCGGGTGGCGACGGGCCTGCCGCGGCGCCACTCGCCGGCACCGTGCCTGCGTGGATGGTCACGATGCCCCCTGCTGTGAGCAGCCAATGGAGCTCGCCGATGCCGGCCCGCTCCATCTCGGCCGCCAACACGGGGGGCGCCGGGAAGCGCTTGACCGACTCGGGCAGATAGGTGTAGGCCGTAGCGTCGCCCGCGAGCCGTCCGAGCACCGGCACGATCCGATCGAACCACATGCGGTAGAACAGCGACAGCGGCGGACGGGTTGGCGAGGTGAAGTCCAGCACCACCACCCTGCCCCCCGGCCGCACGACCCGAGCCATCTCCACCAGACCGCCGTGTAGGTCGGAGAAGTTGCGTGCACCGAAGCCGACGGTGGCTGCGTCGAAGGAGTCGTCTGCATAGGGCAACTCCAGCGCGTCACCCCACTCAAACCGCACCGTGGCGCCGCTCGGCTGTGCCTTGGCCCGCGCGCGGGCGAGCATCCCCTCGGAGAAGTCGCTGCCCACCACCTCCCCACCCGGGGCCACCCGCCGGGCGAGCTCGAATGCCAGGTCGCCGGTGCCGGTGGCGACGTCGAGTACGCGGGCACCCGGGCCGATCCGCGCGAAGTCCACGGCGCGCTCGCGCCAGCGGTGGTGCAGGCCGGCGCTCATCACACCGTTCAGCGCATCGTAGACCCCCGCGATGCGGTCGAACATCGCCTGCACCTGTACCGCCTCGAGCTGGCCGACATGGGGATGTTCGCGGGAGGCGAGCGTCTCCCGGCTTCGGTCGGTGAGCTCACCCTGCTCATGGCCTCGTGCTATGGCCGACCTCTACTTCAGCTGCGAGAGGAAGTCGACCACCGCTTCGAACTGCTTCGGCGGCAGGTGCCTGAACGACGGCATCGGCGCGGTCGGGTTGACCAGCGTGCGCGCGATCCCGAGGCGTGGGATGCGCGAGCCGATGTGCGTCAGTTCGGGGCCCGGCCCGCTGTTGCCGTTCTCGCCGAGCTTGTGGCACGCCAAGCAGCCGCTGGCACCCACCACGTGGCGGCCCGCTTCGAACTCCGAGAGCGCCTGTCCGCCGGCCTGGCGCACGATCGCCGGCGTGGCTATTTCAACCGAGAACGGCGAGCCGGTGCTGGCGCCCTGCCAGGTGAGGAAGGCCATCGCTCCGATCACCGCGATGCCCGTGATCGTGGCGATCGGGCGGCGCTCAGGGCGGCGCTCGGGGCCACGGTCGTAGAACGGCAGCAGGAACAGCAGGATCATGCACAGCGTCGGGATGCCGATCGTCGCCAGCCCCACGAGGCTGGGCGGCTTGATCACGCGCAGCACCTCGAACAGGAAGAAGAAGTACCACTCCGGGCGCGGCACGTAGGTGCTGGTGGTGGGGTTCACCTTGGAGCCAAGCTCCGCGCCGAGCACGAGCGACATCGTGATGATGCACGCCATCACCACACACGCCATGACCGAGTCCTTCACGACCGCGTAGGGGAAGAACGGTTTCCCTTTGGACTTCAGGATCGCGTACTCGCGGAGGTACTCCTCCTTCTGGCGCTGGTTCACGCGTCCGCCTCGCGCAGCTCGGAGTCCTGCTCGGCTTTCATCCACGGCGGCGCGGTCGTGCCGAGCTTTGCGACCAGGTACAGGTGGGCGCCGATCAACGCAGCGAGCAGCCCGGGCACGAGCAGCATGTGGATCGCGTAGAAGCGCGACAGCGTGGTCGCGCCGATTTCTCCCCCACCGCGCAGGAAGTCGCTCAGGTAGGGGCCGATCAGGGGACCGGTGCCGTTGATGTTGACGCCGACCACCGTCGCCCAGTAGGCGCGCTGGTCGAACGGCAGCAGGTAGCCGGTGAACGACATCACCATCGTCAGGATCAGCAGCACCACGCCGATCACCCAGTTGAGCTCGCGCGGGTACTTGTAGGCGCCGAAGAAGAACGTGCGACCCATGTGCAGGAAGACGAGCACCACCATCACCGTCGAGCCCCACTTGTGCATACCGCGCACAAACTGACCAAGGAACACGTCGTTGGTGACGTAGCGGATCGATTCGTAGGCCCCACCAGAGGGGTCGGGGCGGTAGTACATCGCCAGGAAGACCCCCGTGACCGCCTGGCTGAGGAACGCGAACATCGTCGCCGACCCCAACGTGTAGAACCAGTTGGTGCCCTTCGGCACCTTGCGGAACATCATCCAGCGCGCCGCCCCGCTCAGCGAGGTGCGCTCGTCGACCCAGTTGACGACGGCGGTACCCGCGTTGGCGGCGTGATCGACCGGGCGCACCGCGCCGTTCTGCTCCTCCGGCCGCGGTGGCGGCGCCTTCAGCGGAGCGGGGATCGGTGGAGCGGGAAGTTTGGGCACGGCGTCCTACCGGCGGATCGAGGGACGCGATGGATACATGTACTGGCCGAGGCCATCCAGCGGCTCGCCGGGGTCGCGCGGGGAGAAGCGGCGCAGCTCACTGTTGACGCTGAAGCGCGCGCCGATCTGTACGTAGCCGTCGACCACGCGCGTGTAGAAGCGGTCCAGCGGACGCACCGGTGGGCCGCCCGTGCGGCGGCCGAGCAGGTCGTAGACGCCTCCGTGGCAGGGGCAGATGAAGCGCTCCGCGGCGGGCACCCACCGCACCGGGCAGCCGAGGTGCGCGCAGCGCGAGGTGATCGCGATGTAGGGGGTGTTCTTGTCGTAGGGGTCGGTGTCGATCGCCGGGTTTTTCTGGCGCACGTACACCAGCCCCTTGCCCGCCTCCCCGATCCCCGGGGTGAGCGTGATCACCGTGGGGATGTAGTTGTTGTCGGGGAACATGTCCGTCGGGCCGACCGTCTCCCAGGTGTGGGGGGTGGTTTTGAAGATCGGCCCGATCGCGAAGCCCAGTGCAGGCAGCACGAAGGAGGCGGCCGCGATCGCCCCCGCGGCGTGGGCCGAGCCGGTCATGAAGCGTCGCCGCGTGACCGTCTCGCCCTCGAACGCCCCCGGTATCCGGCGGTCGAGGGTGTACTTGGAGGCGTGCCTGTCGTGCTTGCTGGACAAGGCACCTAAGAATACCGCCTGCGGGCCGGCGCCGGTCGCGCAGTAGATGGTGTTTATCAGCACAAATGCTGCGGGATTCGGCACCCAGCCGTCGGTCAGCTCGGCGACGGCTTCCCGGGCTTAGTCGCCGCCCGCATCGCCTCCAGAGGCTCGGCCGCGGCACGCTCGGTTCGGCGGCTAGAGGTTCGGCTCGGCGTCAGAGTCACGTCAGTCCGCCCGTAACTCGCTCGACACCGAGGGCTCGGCCGCCGCGCGCATCGCCTCCAGCGCCTCGGAGGAGCCCGCGCGGGCCAGGGCCTTGGCCCGGCGGTGGGTATCGCTCGAACCCCAGCCCACCGCCCGCGCGCCGGCGCTCCAGGCCGCCTGGGCGAGCTCCGCTTCCCCCGCTCCCTGTGCGAGTGCCGTCAGCGTGATCACGTCTGCAAGCTCCGTCACCGCAGCCACATCGCCAAGCGCGACCAGGCGGGCGAGACCCAGCGCATACAGCCGGTCCCCCGCCAGCAGACCGAGGTCGGCCTCCGGTGGGTGCAGAATGCGGGGAGCGCCGTAGTGCAGCAGGTAGCCCTCGTAGATGGCCTCCAGCAGCAGCTCGTAATCGGCAGCCTGCGCCCGTGCCCGTGGGCCAGAGGCCGCGATCTGAGCTGGGCCCGCGCCGTTGGGTGACGCCGGCGCCGCGCCCTCGTCGGCGAGCAGGCTCGCTACCAGGCCCCCCTGCTCCCGCAACAACGCCTCCAGGCGCTCCAGCACGGGCGTGGGGGTGGAGGTGGGTGGAGTCGGGGTGGGCGGAGTCATCCAACCTCCCCAAACGCCGCGGCGGCGGCCTCCACGGTGCGCTCGAGGTGCTCGGTGGTGTGGGCCAGTGAGGGGAACCACGCCTCGAACTGGGAGGGAGGAGGGTAGACCCCGCGCGCGAGGAGCCCTCGGCACCAGGCGGCGTGTGCCTGCTGGTCGCACGCCTGCGCTGCCTCCAGGTCGTGCACAGGACGCTCGCTGAAGAACACCGTCAGCAGCCCGGGGAGGCTCACAATCTGGATCGGACACCCTGGCGCGCACTCGCCCGCCGCCGCGCGCAGGCCCGTGGCGAGCCGCTCGGTGATCCCCGCCAGGCGCGCGTACGCCGACTCGTCGAGCAGCTCAAGCGTCGCTAGGCCTGCCGCGAGGGCGAGCGGGTTGCCCGAAAGCGTGCCCGCCTGGTAGACCTCGCCGGCCGGGGCAAGCAACTCCAGCAACTCCGCGCGACCGCCGACCGCCGCCGCGGGCAGGCCGCCGCCGAGCACCTTGCCCACGATCGTGAGGTCCCCGTGCACGCCGGTGAGCTCCTGCGCGCCGCCGCGTGCCACGCGGAAGCCGCTGATCACCTCGTCGAGCACCAGCAGCGCGCCGCTCGCGTCGGCCTGCTCGCGCAGCAGCTCCAGGAAGCCGGGCCGCGGCGGCACGAGACCCATGTTGGCGGGGATCGGCTCGGCCAGGATCGCCGCCGGCTCGTGCAGGCGGACGGCCTCGCGGAGCGCCTGCGGGTCGTTCCACGGCACCACCACCGTGGCGGCCGCGGCGGCCGCGGGCACCCCTGGGCTCGCGGGGATCGCCTGCGTGGCGAGTCCCGAGCCGGCCTGCGCGAGCAGCCCGTCCACGTGGCCGTGGTAGGCGCCCGCGAACTTTACGATCCGCTCGCGGCCGGTCGCCGCACGCGCGAGGCGCAGCGCGGTCATCGTCGCCTCGGTCCCCGAGGAGGTCATGCGCACCATCTCCACCCCCGGCATCCGCCGCGCCACCTCCTCCGCCAACTCGACCTCCCCCGCCGTCGGCGCCCCGAAGCTCGTGCCCCGCTCGGCGACCGCGCGCACCGCTTCGAGGATCCGCGGGTGGGCGTGTCCGTGGATCAGCGGTCCCCACGAGCAGACGTAGTCCACATAGCGGTTGCCGTCCACGTCCACGAGCTCTGCACCCGCGCCGCGCGCGATGAACAGCGGGTCGCGGCCGATCGCGACCATCGCGCGCACGGGGGAGTTGACCCCACCGGGAAGCACCTTCAGCGCGCGGCGGTAGAGCTCCGCGGAACGGGTGTCGGTGAGCGAGGCCGTCACAGGGGTGGGTGGGCCCACATTCTCATGCGTTTTGCGCTTCCCACCGCTTGTAGTCGTCGGTGAAGTAGAGCAGGCGGACCTTCTTGAACTCCGTGGAGGAGTACAGCGTGGCACGCTCCCCGATGCCGGTCTGCTCGGCGATCGCGTCGAGGATCGCGTCGCACTCCTCCTTGGAGCGGCCGTGAGCCATCGTGAAGACCGAGTAGGGCCAGTCCTCGTAGGTGGGTCGCTGGTAGCAGTGGGAGATCCCGCGGTAGGACGCCATCCGCGGGCCGAGCTCGGCGATCTGCTCCGCGGGGACCTTCCAGACGCCCATGCCGTTCGCCGAGAAGCCCGCCCGGCGGTGATAGAGGATCGCGGCCACGCGGCGCAGCAGGCCGCGCTCGCGCATCCCCGCCAGGTGCTCGAGCAGCTCACCCACCTCCCACCCCAACCGCTGCGCGGCGGGGACGTAGGGCTCGCTCACGACCGGCAGGTCGCCCTGCGTGGCACGGATCACGGCGATGTCGCGCTCGTCGTAGGCGACCGCCTCGAGCACCGCCTCTTTTGGTGGCCCGCCCGCCCCCTCGCTGGCGAGCGCCTTGGTGTCGCCCTCCATCTCCAGGTCCATCCTGATCTTGAACAGCTTCAGCGTCGGCAGCTGACGGATCGACTCCGCCCCGGTGAGCCGCTGCAGCACCTCCAGCGTGCCCTCCAGGCCGAGTGGTGAATCTGGCTCGGTGGCGAGCGTGAACCACATGTTGAAGTCGTGGTCGCGCAGGTAGTTGTGCGAGACCCCGGGGTGGGAGTTGACGATCTTCGCCGCCCGCCACGGGTGCTCGGGGTTGACCTTCGCCGCCACCAGCATCGAGGAGTACCCCAGCGCCCGCGTGTCGTAGATCGGGGTCACCTGGCGGATGATCCGCTGCTCCAGCAGCTGCCCTACGCGCTGAAGCGCCCGCTCCTCGGGGATCTCCGCCGCACGGGCGACCGCCGCGTACGGCCGGGGCTCCAACGGGAAGCTGCCCTGCATCAGGTTGAGCAGGCGACGGTCCAGCTCGTCGAGCGCCACCGCCGCGCCCTCGGTACGGCTGCGGATCTTAGGTGTCGCGGCGCTCGCGCGGTCCACCGCGGCGCGCGGCTCGGCGCCCTCGGTGCGGCTGTGAATCTTCGGGGTGGGAGAGCTCTCTACTCGCTTAGAGGGTGGCGCAGGCGGCCGGAGGCCGCCGAGCCGAGCCCCTCTATTTTTAGTCAAGTCATCCATGTGGCGGCATCCTTCGCGTGGTAGGTGATGATGACGTCCGCACCCGCGCGGCGCAGCGAGGTGAGGATCTCGAGCACCGTTGCGCGCTCGTCCAGGTGGCCAGCCGCAGCCGCAGCCTTGACCATCGCGTACTCCCCGCTGACGTTGTACGCCACCACCGGCAGACCCGTCGCGTCCCGCACCGCGTGGATCAGGTCGCCGTAGGCGAGCGCGGGCTTGACCATCACCATGTCCGCTCCCTCGGCCACGTCGAGCAGCGCCTCGCGCACCGCCTCGCGGCCGTTGGCCGGATCGAGCTGATAGGCACGTCGGTCCCCGAACGCCGGGGTCGAGCCCGCGGCGCCGCGGAACGGGCCGTAGAAGGCCGAGGCGAACTTCGCGGAGTAGGCGAGTATCGGGGTGTCGGCGAAGCCCTCCTCGTCGAGCTCCGCGCGGATCGCGCCCACGCGACCGTCCATCATGTCCGACGGGGCCACGACGTCGGCACCGGCGCGGGCGTGGCTGACCGCGGTGCGCGCCAGCAGCTCCACGGAGGCGTCGTTGTCGACGGACTGGTCTGCGTTCAACACCCCGCAGTGGCCGTGCTCGGTGTACTCACACAGGCACACGTCCGTCACCACGAGCAGCTCCGGCACCGCGGCCTTGAGCGCGCGCACGCACAGCTGCACCACCCCGTCCTCCGCCCACGCCGAGGAGCCCTGCGCGTCCTTCTCGGCGGGGATTCCGAACAGCAGCACGGCGGCGAGCCCCAGCCGCGCTGCCTCGCGCGCCTCCTCGACCGCCGCAGGGATCGACAGGCGCCCGAGCCCGGGCAGCGCCGCGGGGGAGGCGTCCGGCTCAGGGGCGCCCGCGCGCTCCTCGACGAACAACGGGAGCACCAGCTGCCCCGCCCGCAGGTCCGTCTCGCGCACGAGCCCGCGCAACGCGGGGGACGCGCGCAGACGGCGCATGCGCGTCTGGGGGAATGCCATCGTCCACCGAGGATACCCGGGGGGCGGGCGATCGGGACCTCACTCCGCGCGACTCAGCCCCAGCCGCGCGAGCACGGCGAACAGCGCGGTGAGCCCGAGTAGATGCGCGAGCGAGACGCCGAGGCCGGGGGAGGAACCGTTGACCGCTGCGTCGAGCGCCTGCAGGGCGGCCTTGTAGGGGAACACGAGCGAGATCGCGCGGATCGCGTCGTACACCCCGCCCGCGACGGCGCCCGCGGGGACGAGCGCCAGGAACGCGAGCGGCAGCGAGAGCAGGAACGCCAGCAGCGAGGCGGCCCGCACCTCGCGGGCGAGCGCGCCGATCGCCACTCCCAGCGCGGCGAACGCCAGCGCGGCGACGACGAGCGCCGCCACCCACTGCCCCACGCGGCCCCAGTCAAGGCCGACGAACGCCCCGATCCCCGCGAGCATCGCGAACGCCACCACCGCCGCGCAGCCCGCAGCCAACAGCAGCTTCTCCGCGATCAGCTGCTCGCGCGAGACCAGGCCGCGCACCAGTCGCGCGAGCGTGTGCTCTTCGCGCTCCAGCGCAACCCCTCCGGCGGCGAGCAGCACACACACGAACATCAGCGAGATGCTGACCGCGACCACGACGGCGTAGGTGTCCAGTGGCGTGCGCCGGCCGTGCAGGAGCGTGCTCTGCACCTGGATCGGCTGGCTGACAGTGTTCAGCACCTCGCGGCTGACCCCGAGGTTCTGCGCGGCGAATTCGGAGAAGTCTGCGAGGCGTTCCAGCTGCGCGCGGTCGGCGCCGTGGGGCTGGTGGGCGATGACGCGACGGAGAATGCCGGGGATCGCACTCAGCCCGGGCAGGTTTTGGGGGGCGCCCGGCACGCCGAGGCTGCCGCCCTGCACGAGTGCTCCGATCACCCTCGCCGCCACGCGGCGGATCTGGTTTGAGAGTTCGAGGTTCGCCTGCGAGAGCGCCGCTTCGATCGTGGAGTGCACAAAGCTCTGCTCCAGCGCGTCCCCGTTGTAGATCACTTCCACGTGGCCCTGGCCCGTAACCGAGGAGAGACGGGAGGCGATGTTCGCGGGGATCACCACCGCCGCCAGCACGCGCCCGCTCTGCACCGCAGCGACGGCCTGTGCGCGTGTGGCCACCGGCACCGGTTGCACCTGGCTGAAGAGCTGGCTGTAGTAGTGGCCGACGTTCAGGCGCGTGCCGCCCAGTTCGACCGTGGCCCCGGGCGGGGACAGGTTGGCGATCGCCACCTTCGGCTTGGACGGCGCCCGTGAGATCGCCAGGCCGATCAGCAGCGCCACCGCGACGGGGTAGAGCACGAGCACCCCGACCATTACTCGCGAGCGCGCGAGGATCAGCAGGTCCTTACGGAGCATCCACCTCATGCCGCTCAGTGCCCACGCTCGCGCAGGAACTCCACGAACGCCCCTTCGAAACCGGGGTGGGTGGGGTTCGATTCACCGGCCGCGCGCGCGAGCTCCTGCGGAGAGCCGCTGAACAGGAGCTCCCCGTCGGCGAGCACGATCACCTGCTGCGCGTAGCGCTCCGCCTCGGCGACGTTGTGGGTGGAGAAGACCACGCAGCGACCCTGCTCGGAGTGTGCGCAAATGAACCGCCACAGCCGCTCGCGTTGGCGTGGGTCCAGGGAGGAGGAGGGCTCGTCCAACACAAGTGCCGGTGGCTCGGAGAGCAGGCCGATCGCGATGTTGACACGCTGACGGTTGCCGCCGGAAAGACGCTCCACCCGCTCGGAGGCGCGCTCCTGCAGGCCGGTCTGCTCGAGCATCGTCGCCACCGCCGCCCGCGAGTCGGGGCTCCGCTCCAGGCGGGCGAACAGCTCGAGGTTCTCAGCCACCGTGAGCCGCGAGTAGAGCGCCGTCTGCTGAGGCACCCACCCCACCCGGCCGGGCGGCAGGCTGACGCTGCCCGCACTCGGCCGCAGGGCACCCGCGAGGATCGACAGCAGCGTGGTCTTGCCCGCTCCGTTCGGACCGATCACGGCCACCCTCTCCCCTGCGCCCGCCTCGAAGCTGACGTCGCGCAGCGCCTCGCGTTCGCCGTAGCGCTTGCCGAGACCGCGTACGCTGAGCAGCGGCTCGCCGCCCACAGTCACAGCATCCCGCCCGGCGAGCGCTCCCAGGACTCGAAGGTGAGGTGGCGGCTGAGGTACACGAACGTCTCGCGCAGCACCGCGAGGATCGGCAGCGCCACCAGCGCACCCACGACGCCGTAGAGCTGCAGCCCAAGCAGCAGCGTGAAGATCACCAGCAGCGGGTTGATTCGCAGCGTGTGCCCAAAGATCTGCGGCGCCACCACGTGACCCTCCAACTGCTGCAGGCCGACGAACAGCAGCGCCACCCACACCGCGGAGATCGGGTTGCTGAAGAGTGCCACCAGCACCGCCGGCACCGCCCCGAGGATCGGACCGAGGTAGGGGATCAGCTCCATCACGCCGTAGAACACCGCAAACGCCACCGCGTACTTGCGCCCGTCGGGGAAGATCCCGAGCACCCCGAAGACGTACAGCGCGATCCCGGTGGAGGCGCCCATCACGAAGCTGAACAACAGCTGGCCACCGACGTAGCGGGAGACCGCGTGTTGGGTCAGCGTCGGGTAGTCGTCGGCGGGCGTGCCGTCGCCGTCGGGCATCGCCCTGCGCACGAGCCGCCCGATGCGCTCGCCGTAGAGCAACATGTAGACCGAGAGCACGAAGATCAGCACGAGGTCGAAGATCGCGCTCGCCGTTTCGGTCAGCAACCCGCCACCGAACGAGGCGATCGAGCCGGCGCTCTTGGAGATTTTGTCCTGGATCGTCTGCAGCGCGGTTTTGCCCTGCTTAATGAAGTGCACGGAGAGGCCGTCCTGGTTGAGCGAGCGTTCGAGACTGGCCAACGTTTTGTTCGCTTCGGCGACCAGGGACGGCAGGTTGCGCGTGAAGGACTGCACCTGGTGGACGATCGGGTTGGCCAGCAGAAAGCCGATCCCCACCAAGGTAAGGAAGAATGCGAGGTACACGGAGAGCACCGCCAGGCCGCGAGGGAGGCGCGAGCGCTGGAGGAAGGCGACAGCCGGGTTCAGGATCAGCGCGATGAGAGCCGCCACGACGAAGACCACCAGCACTTTCCCGGCCGCGCGCGCGAGCGCCCACGCCGCGAGCAGCGCCAGCGGCAGCGCCACCAGCTGCACCCACCGAGGCACCACCACGCGCGGCGGTGAGGGCGGCTGGGCAGCCGTGACCCTCGCAGCCTCCTCCGGCGAGTCTGTCAGCTCGCGCTCGCCGGCGCCCGGGGGCTCAGACGCTGGCGGCGCTGAGTGGGTGGGGCTTATATCCCTCCGCTCCCCGACGCTCACAGGCCTCCCACCATGGGCGCAGTATGGCTGAGGCGCAGGCGACCATCCTGTTCGTCGGCGACCTCGTGGGCAGCATTGGGCGCCGCACGCTGTGCGACTGCCTGCCGCTGCTGCGCGAGCGCTACGCGCCGACGTTCGTGGTCGTCAACGGCGAGAACGTGGCGGGCGGGCTGGGGATCACCCCGAAGGCCGCCGACCAGTTGTTCGCGGCGGGGGTGGACGCGATCACGCTCGGCAACCACTCCTACCACCGGCGCGAGATCTACCCGTACCTCGACACCGAGCCGCGGATCGTGCGCCCCGCCAACTTCCTGCGCAGCCAGCCCGGGCGCGGCGTGTGCGTGGTGCAGAGCGCGGAGGGGGTGCGCCTCGGGGTGGTCAACCTCAGCGGCAGCCTCTACCTGCGCCCGGGCCGCTCGGCGTTCATCGAGATCGACGTCGCGCTGGGAGAGCTGGGCGAGGTGGACCACATCCTCGTGGACATGCACGCGGAGGCGACCAGTGAGAAGATCGCGCTCGGGTGGCACCTCGACGGGCGCGTGAGCGCGGTGGTGGGCACCCACACCCACATCCCGACGGCCGACGGGCGCGTGCTGCCCGGGGGCACCGCGTACATCACCGACGTCGGCATGACCGGCCCCCGCGGAGGGGTAATCGGGGTCAAGCGCGAGCTAGCGCTGGAGGCGATGATCACGCAGATGCCGGTGCGCTTTCAGACCTCCGAAGAGGACCCCTGGCTGAACGGTGTGGTGATTCGCTGCTCGGAGTCGTTGCGAGCTGACTCGATCGAGCAGGTGCTGATGCCGAAACCGCCTGCTCAGCCGGCGGCGTAACGCCGGGCAGCTCACGCTCGGTGGCAGGGAGGTCGGCCGGAAGGTGGACGGCGTAGGGGGCGGGAACCTCGAACAGGGCGAGCAGCACCAGCGGGAAGAACCAGGGGATGTAGAGGTAGAACCAGTGTTCGATCCCCAACTGCAGCGCAATCAGGATCGCGGCAGCCGCCGCTGCGAGCGCGGGCAGGCCGGGCCTGCGCGGGACCACAGCAAGCGCCAGGGCAAGGAGTACCGCACCGATCTGCACAACCGTCTGCCACCCACCAAGGCCGCCGTAGAGTCCCCACACCGAGAAAGGGGAGCCGCGGTTTGACTGGTAGACGACGGTGCGCTCGTAGATCTCGTGCAGCGAGTCGTGCGCGAGCGCAGGGATCGAGACGAGCGCGACGGTCGCTGCGAATGCGAGCGCAAACAGGGCCAGTGCCCGAGCCCGTCGGCCTACGGGCAGCTCCCACAGGCCGTGCGTGGCGAAGAGCGGCGCGAGCGCCAGCGGGGCGATCTTCGTGAGGCCCGCCAGCGCCGCGAACACCCCCCGGGCCGGCGCAGACGTGGCGACTAGCAGGGCGGCGAGCAGCAGCACCGCCACGAGCGTGTCGTTGGAGTTGCTCTCCAGCGCGTACAGCGTGAACGGGTAGGAGACCCACGCGTAGGAGAGCGCGACCGCGAGCGTCGAGCCGCCGAGGCGCAGGCCGAGTAGGAACAGCAGCCCCACCGCGAGCAGGTCGAACGCGATCGCCGCGGCGTGCGCGGCGGGCAGGTCGTCCCACAGGCCGCTCCACCCGAAGGTCTGCTCGAACGGCACGTACGCCTCGTAGTTGACCGGCCCGTAGGTGTCCCCGTGTTCGTTGTTGGAGGGGTAGTGCCCGTACAGCGCCCTCCCGTCGGCGATCCGCTGCGCGCCGATCACCCCGGCGTAGCCGACGTCGATCACGTTGGAGTCGGTCACGTTCAGGCCGATCCGAAAGCCAAGCAGGAAGACCACGCCGATCGCAAGCCACGGAGCGGGGATCAGCAGGCGCAGCGGCGGCGGGCGGTGGCGGGAGCGCACCAGCCCGAGCATCCGCACCAGCAGGTAGACCAGCGGCGGGTACGTGAGCGGCACGGATTTGTAGATCTCGCCGTGGTTGAAGAACGCCAGCGAGACCGAGAACGAGAGCAGCACCAGCAGGTCGAGGTGGCGTAGCGAGAACGGCCGGCGCCAGTTGATGAACGGCACCATGAACAGCACGCACAACGGCAGCCATATATAGAGCGCGTTGACGTGCCGGCCGAACGCCCCGGGATAGCCCCGCGCCATCGTCCAAGCCACCTGGAATCCGGTCCACTGTTCGAGCACCCGGCCGGTGGCGTCGGAGATGGTGACCTGTCCGATTTCGCTTCCCTTGCGCGAGAAGTAGCTCACCTGCCAGTGGACGGGGCCCTTCAGGTACGCCCCCCCGTACGAGCCCTGGTATTTGGCCCGTACGTGGCGCATCTTCGGCAGCTTGTTGGCGATTTCGAGGACATCATCCGGGGATAGCCGCCGACCCGCAGGCGGGACGATCGACGGCGCCACCGGCACGGGGGTTTCCGAGGTGGTCGCCGTGGTCGCACTCGTGCCCGAGGTCGTGCGCAAGCCGGTGGTGAGCGCCAGCGGCGCATTCGTCCGTTTCGCAGTGGTGGCCGCCCGCTTCGTCGCCGTGGTCGGAGGGCTCGCCGCCGCAGGCGAGGCCGCCTGAAGCAGGCACACGGAGCTCAGCAAGAGCGCTGCGAGAGAACGGCGCATCGATCGAGGGTACCCCCGTCCGGGAGCCCCCGGGTCAGTCCGAGGCCAGACCGAAGTGCCCAAGCACCAGCGGGGCAACGTCGCGGATCGACCACTGCGTGGGCGTCGGATTGGATGCCCGCCCGGGTGGGTGGGCATCCGGACCAACGCCGCACAAGACCAGCGCGCCGAGCGAGTCTTCGCCGCGCAGCGACCCGTGGCTGCCGCCGCCCACGTGGGCCTGGCGGCCCCAGTCGAGGAACTCGTACCCGGGGCTCGCGGAGAGCAGCACCTCCCCGGAGGTGGGGCACGTCAGCGCCGACCACAGGCGGGCAAGCGCGTCGGGGTACTCAGGCGTGTACAGCACACCGTCGCGCACGAGCGCGCCCAGCACGGCGAACTCGCCCTCCACGGACCAGCGGCCCCCGCGCGCGTCCGCAACCGCGCCGCCGGGACCGAAGCGCAACTCCCCCACCGAGGGCCGCGCGAGCACCCCCTCGGCGGGCTCACCGTGGGCGTCGCGCTCCAGCCACGCCACGAGCTCGACCCCGTCCAACTGCAGCGCGCGGCGCACGACGTCCGAGCGCAGCTCATGGTGGCGGCGTTCACCGAGCACGTACACCATCGCGGCGCGCGAGGTGGGACAGACCGCGAGGCGCGGCTGCTCGCGCCCGCGGCGGGGCACATCACCGAGCGCAGACGGCTCGTCGGGAACGGCAGCGCCCCGAAACCCGCGACCGGGCTCCAGTACCCCCAGCTCCGCAAGCGCGTCGGGCAGCGCCACCGTGGC
Source organism: uncultured Solirubrobacterales bacterium (assembly GCA_963706545.1). Classification (GTDB taxonomy): domain Bacteria; phylum Actinomycetota; class Thermoleophilia; order Solirubrobacterales; family Solirubrobacteraceae; genus Palsa-744. The sequence goes on along the minus strand of OY970161.1, from coordinate 1,380,870 downwards.
GCGCACCGGGGCCTGGGAGTGGTCGGCCATCACCACCACCGCGTGGGACTCCAGGAAGCGGTCAAGGCCCCCCGCGGGCTCGACCATCCGCGCGAGCTGGCGGTCGGCGAGCGCGAGCGAGCGCACCTGCCCCTCGGGGCCGTGCTTGTGGGAGTACCAGTCGTTGTCCGGAAGCGAGAGCAGCAGGAAGTCGAACAGGTCGTGCTCGACCATGTAAGCGGCGACGCAGCCGGAGTGCTGGTCGCGCACGCCCGGCATCCCCAGTCCCGAGCGGCAGCCGGTGCGCCGCGAGGCGAAGATGTCGGCGTAGAACAGCTCGCGCGGGCCCATCACGGCGTGGCGCAGCAGCGTTGCGGAGGCCAGCCGCGTGAGCGCCGAGTCGCGCTGGGGCTCGTGGCGAAAGCGCCCGCGGTAGATCAGGTAGGTGGTGCCGGCAGTGCGCACCCCCGCGTCGTCGAGCGCCTCGAAGACCGTCAGCGGCTCGGGCGCGAGGTGCGCGCGGTTCATGTTGTAGACGGTGTCGGTCAGCTGACGCGCAAGCCCAGAGCGCTGCGAGGCGCGGAAGGAGGAGCCGTACTCCACGTAGCGGGCCTCCTCGCGGTGGTACCAGTTCATCGCGGGGATCAGGTGGCGCTCCTGCCCGGCGCCGGTCGCGATCGACGCCGCACACACGGGGGTCACCGAGGGGAACGCGGCGGCGCAGTCCGGGACGTAGCGCCCGCGGCGCATCAGCTCTCCGAGCACCGGAGCCGCGCCCTCCGCAACGGCCCGCTCGAGCGCCGCGGGGGCCATCGCGTCGATCACGCAGAGGACGAGCTTGGGTGGGGTCATCCGATCGCAGACCGGCGCGTGCGTATGGACAAGTCGTTTTTTGCGCCTATATATAGGTCGTCATTTTTTGCACACGGCGCGCCCATGAGCGGTGCGTAGGCCAAGCCTCGCAAGGACGCAAGGAGCGAAGTGTGCCGAAGCCGGGAGACGCGAGCTTCGCTCGTATCCCCGTTTCGGCCAGCACACGAGCGACTGAGGACGCCGCTGGCCGATCAGACGATCGCATCTGATCGTCGATCGGTCGCCGGCATACGCACCGCTCATCGTCCGAGGATGCGCAGGCCGGCGAACTTGTCCCCGGAGCGCCGCCGGCCCGCGAGCCACAGCCACGCGAACAGCCCGAGCGCGACAAAGCCGAGCGGGTGCAGCAGCGCGACGAGCGCCGCGAGCACGAGCGAGGCCGCGTCGAGGTAGACGGTCAGCGCCTCGCGCGCCGCCCGGTCCAGGCGCGCCCGCGCGCGGGCAACCACCGGCCAGGATGCCCGCTGGGAGAGACCAGCCGCGAGCAGGCCACCGACCAGGCCCGGCCACGGCGAGTCGCCGTGCGCGGCGAGCGTCCCCGCGAACAGGATCGCGCCCGTGCCGAGCCCCAGGCCGGCGAGTGCCGCGGCGAAGGGCTCGGAGCGCTGCCGGCGGTCGCTCTGGTCAACGGCCGGCGCGAGCCCGAGCAGCAGCTGCAGGGCGTACGCGAGCACGAGCGCGACGCACACGACGAGCAGCCACCACTGCGACTGCAGGAACCGGTAGGGGTCGTGCGCGAAGCTGACCCCGAGCAGGCCCGAGGACGCGAGCGCGCCGGCGAGCAGCGCGGGCAGGAACGGCCGCAGGCCGGCGGCGAGCGCGAGGCCGAGGCCGAGGCCGATATAGAAAACGAGGCCGTTCATCGATCCGGGGCCGGGTTGTTGGGATGGCTCTCCGCCGCAGAGCGGCTGCGAGCAGCGGGGTTGCGCAGTGTCGTCACAGGAGGCTGGCTCGGTCTCGCGGGAGTGTGCTTGCATCGCGCGGGAGCCCGTGCGCTACCGTGCGGAGCGCCATGACGATAGAGGATGAGAGCCCACCCGCCCCCAGGGCTCGCTCCACCGCGCACGAGCTGGCCCGCTACGAGCGGCTGTTCGCGGCGCGCACACGGGGGATGAGAAGTTCGGCGATGCGCGAGATGATGGCGCTCACCGAACGGCCCGAGGTGATCTCGCTCGCGGGCGGGCTGCCCGACACCTCCACGTTCCCGCCGGAGCTGTACGCGAAGCTGATGGCGCACGTCGCCGCGGACTCCACCGCGCGCGCGCTGCAGTACGGCCCCACCGAGGGGTTGGCGGCGACGAAAGAGTGCATCGTGCAGGTGATGGCCGAGGAGGGCACGGCGGTCGGCGCCGAGGAAGTGATCGTCACGACCGGCGGCCAGCAGGTGATCGACCTCGTCTGCAAGACGCTGGTGGACCCCGGCGACGTGATCGTCGCTGAGGCGCCGACGTACCCCGGCGCGGTGCCCACCTTCGGCGCCTACCAGGCGGACGTGGTGCAGATCGAGATGGACGGCGACGGGCTGCCTGTCGACGAGCTCGAGGCGACCCTCGACCGCCTGCAAGCCGAGGGCCGGCGGCCGAAGTTCGTCTACACGATCCCCAACTTCCAGAACCCCGGCGGCGTGACACTGTCGCTGGAGCGCCGCCGGCGGCTCGTGCAGATCGCGCGCGAACGGGAGCTGCTCGTGTTGGAGGACAACCCCTACGGCCTGCTGCGCTACGAGGGCGAGCCGCTGCCGACGTTGTACTCGCTGGACGCCGCCGCGGCCGACCGCGGCGGGAAGTCGGACTTCGTGATGTACCTGGGGACATTCTCGAAGATCCTCTCCCCCGGCGTGCGGCTCGGCTGGGCGGTCGCGCCGCGGCCCGTGCTGGAGAAGCTCAACCTCGGCAAACAGGGCGCCGATCTGTGCTCCTCACCGGTCACGCAGCTGTTCGTGGCGAGGTACTTCGCCGAGCACGACTGGCGCGGGTACCTGGGGGAGCTGAAGGACCTCTACCGGCGCCGTCGCGACGTGATGCTGCAGGCGCTCGGCGAGCACTTCGGCGCCGACGCCCACTGGACGACGCCGCAGGGCGGCCTGTTCATCTGGGTGACGCTGCCGGAGCGCATCGACACCACCGGCCTGCTCGCGCAGTGCGAGGACGTCGCATTCGTCCCGGGCCGGGCCGCGTACGTGGACGCGGACGGACGCCGCGGCGCATCCTCGATGCGGCTGAACTTTGCGGGTCTTCCCGAGGAGGAGATCCGCGAGGGGGTCCGGCGGATCGGCGAGAACATGGGAGGAGGCACCGGCCTGCTCAGCGCCCTGACGGGCTCTCCACCTGCACCGCCCGCTCGACGCGCTCCAGGCGGATCTCCGACCCGCACGAGCGCAGGCTCGAGCACGGGCCTCGCGAGCGAGGACGCGGCGGCGGGTCCAGGCCCCAGCTCCGAGAAGCAGGGGAAGGGCTTGCGACGGCGGAAGCGATGAGCGCGGACAAACCCGCGAGAACCGGCACGCAGGGCGGAGGGCGGCGCGGTGGGCACCTCCGCGTTGCGAGGGCTCCCGGGCCGGTGGCGGTGCTCAAGGGTGGAGGCTCGCTGGAGCGCACCGTCTCGCTGCGCTCCGGCGCGCGCGCGGAGAGTTCACTGAAGCGCCTGGGACACGAGGTGGTCGGGATCGACGTCGGCACGGAGCTCGTGGCCGAGCTGCTCGAGTGCCAGCCCCGTGCAGCCTTTCTCGCGCTGCACGGCCGCGACGGCGAGGACGGGACGGTCCAGGGGCTGTTGGAGGCGATCGGCGTCCCCTACACCGGCTCGGGGCCAGCAGCGTGCATGCTCTGCACCGACAAGGCGCTCGCCAAGCACCTGATGCGCGAGGCGGGCGTCCCCACGCCAGACTTCCACGCCTTCAAGGAGAGCGCGGTCAAGGAGCTCGGCGTAGCGGCGGCGCTGCCGTCCGTCGGGAGCGAGCTGGGGTTTCCGATGGTGGTCAAGCCCGCCTCCCAGGGCTCCGCGTTCGGCGTGCAGTTCGCGCACTCCAGCGACGAGCTGCCGGCAGCGATCGTGGGGGCGCTCTCCTACGACCGTAAGGTCCTCCTGGAGCGCTACGTCAAGGGACGCGACCTGGCGGTGTCGGTGCTCGACTCGATGAATGGGAGCCCGCCCGCCCGGGAGCCGATCGCGCTGCCGGTGGTCGAGGCGATCCCGCGCGAGCGGGAGTTCTACGACTACGAGTCGCGCTACGAGATCGGGATGACGACCTACGTGTGCCCCGCCGACCTGCCCGCCGAGACCACCGCGCGCGCGCAGGAGCTCGCCGTCGAGGTGTACCGGCTGCTCGGCTGCCACGGGGTCGCGCGGATCGATCTGATGTTGGGGGTGCAGACCGGCGAGCCGGAGGTGTTGGAGGCGAACGTCGGGCCCGGCCTCACGGAAACGAGCCTGTTGCCGATCGCGTCGGACGCCGCGGGCCTCGACTTCGACGCGCTGGTCGAGCGCATCCTCGCCAGCGCGTTCACCCGGTAGGCACCAGCCCGATTCTCCGCGCCCACCGGCGCCGCAGGGGCACGGAGGCCCCAGCGCACATTCCCGCGGTCCGCGCACTGACTCACGCGGACGATCCCTAAATCTGACTGAAAAAAGAGGGGCCCAGCTCGCCGGCCTCTATGCCCTCTACGAGTCCCCCGCTGCGAAATCCTCTGGCGAAACCTGGTCGAGGAACTCCTTGAACTGCTCCACGACGTCCTCGGACTCCTCCTCGTTCTGCTCGAATTCGATCGCGCTCTCCGCGATCACCTCCTCCGCCGCGTAGATCGGGGCGCCGCTGCGCACCGCCAGCGCGATCGCGTCGCTCGGGCGGGAGTCGATCTCGAGCTCGCGGCCGTTGACCGACAGGGTGATCTGGGCGAAGAACGTGTTCTCGCGCAGCTCCGTCACGGCGACTTGCGTGCAGCGGACCTCGAGCTCGCCGAGCACGTCGCACAGGAGGTCGTGGGTCATCGGCCGCGGGGTGCTCGCGCCCTGGAGCTTCATCAGGATCGACGCCGCCTCGGGGTGGCCGATCCAGATCGGCAGGAACCTGTTGCCCTCGACCGTCTTCAGCAGCACGATCGGCTGCTTGCCGACCATGTCGAAACTGACACCGTAGATGACCATCTCCTGCACGTTTTGTCCTCCGCAACGGGGGGTTCAGAGTATAGGTACCCGCTGGTGGGCTGCTCACGCCGCCGCGCGGAAGCTCCACAGCTTGTTGCCGAGGAAGTTGAGCGGCATCACGGCCGCTACCGCCAGCGCCTGGGCGGGGACCTTGGCCACCCCGGCGCTCTCGACGAGCACCGTCAGCAGCCCCAGGCTGAAGGCCTCCGCCACGAGGCTCACCACGAAGAACCGCCGCGCCTGCAGGTGCGCACTGCCCGTGGCGGCGTCGAACGTCCAGTGGCGGTTGAGCAGGAAGTTGTTCGCCACCGCAACCAGCCACGCCAGCACGCTCGACACCCGGTACTCGATCCCGAGCGCCTGTGCGCACACCGCGTAGACCGCGACGTTGACCACGAACCCGCTGCCGCCGACGACGCCGAAGCGGACGAGTTGCAACCAGTTGGCCGGCTTGCGCATCCCGTGCCACAGGCGCTCATGCGCGCGTGCGTCTGCTGCTGCCGGGACGCTCGCACGGGCAATCCCGGCCACGGTGGCCTCGTCCTGCATCCGCTCAGGGTAGCCGACCCCGGCGTCGGCCCGCCGCAGGGGGTCGGTGGGGCTCGCTAGCCTTACGGCTGTGGGTACGCAGCAACTAGACGGCGCGACCCGGTCTTCGGCGCGGTCGGGTCCCTCGCGCCGCACACTCGTGGCCGGGTCCGCGGGTGGCGGGCTCGTGGTGCTCGCGGCGGTGCTCGCGTTCAGCCTCGGTGGCGCTCACCACGCCGCCGCGCACTCGCACAAGGCGGCGGTGACGGGGGTCTCGGCCAAGACGCTGCCCAAGAGGGTGGCGCAGCCGGCCCGCGGCCGGCGAGCTGGGCCCCTCTTTCTCAATCACGTCGAGGTGGCCTCTACGAAGCCGGTCACCGAGGTGCGCGACCCCGAAGAATCCAAGAGCTTCCCGGTGACCTCGGTGCACCACTCCGCCGCGGCGCGGCCCTCGCGGGTCGCCGAAGAATTCGTCGCCCCCGGCGCGCAGTCCAACGCGGAAGTGCGCGCCGAGCTTGGGCACATGCACGCGCTCGAACGCACGGCGCGCTCTCAGGCGACGACGACGGCCGCGACGGTTCCCGGCGGGGACTCGGTCGGGGGCGACGGGCAGATCCCGATCCCCGCGGGCATCCCCGAAGTCGTGCAGCGCGTGATCGCCGGGGCCAACGCAATCACCGACTTCCCCTACGTGTACGGCGGCGGGCACGCCTCGTTCGTCGACGACGCCTACGACTGCTCGGGCTCGGTCTCCTACGCGCTGGCCGCCGGCGGGCTGCTGTCCGCCCCGGAGACCTCCGGGTCGCTGGAGAGCTGGGGGGCGCCGGGGCCGGGGCAGTGGATCACGATCTACGCCAACGCTGGCCACGTCTACATGTACGTGAACGTCGGCGGGCGCTGGATGCGCTTCGACACGGTCGGGCGCTCGGGGCCCTTTGCCTCCCGGTGGCAGCCGGAAATCCGTTCCAACGCAGGCTTTGTGGCGCGCCACTGGCCGGGGTTGTAGTTCTCTCAGTGCAGGACCGAGGAGCTCATCACCGTGGTGAAGAGCGGGCTCTGCGAGGAGGCGTTGCGCACGATCATGCGCAGCGTCAACGTCACCTTGTGCGCGCGGCGCAGGTGCTTGGCGGTGCTCTTGCTGAACTTGATCCGCACCGAGCTGCGCCCGCCCTTGAGCGTGACCAGCAGCGCGCGGCCGATCACCACCGACTTGGGGAAGCCCGCCGGCAGGTTGGCGGCCGGCGGTCCGGAGATCCCCAGGCGGCGGGCGACGCCGGATTCCAGCAGGACTTCGAAGCGGCCCGTCACCTGCTCGTTGACCGAGTAGCGGACCACGAGACCCTTGCGTGCAACCTGCTTGAGCGAGCTCGACACGGCTGCCGCGGTGGCGACGGGCTGAGGCAGCGCGGTCGAACCGACGGACCCACCTGAGCCGCCGGAGGTGCCCGAGTTGCTGCCCGAGCCGCCGCCCGGCGGAGTGGGCGGTGCGGGAGGCGCGGGTGGGGGCGGCCCCACGACGTTGATCGTGTGGACGGCGGTGGCGGTGTCGCCCCCCACGTCCCTGACCGTGAGCACGACCTGGTAGACGCCGCCGTACTTGTAGGAGTGGAACGTGCTGGAGGCGCAGGGGGCCAGCCACGGCGCTTCGCACAGCACCGACGGGGGATTGCCCGAAGGCGACCCGGGGGCGTAGCCGGTGACTTCGGGTGAGCCGTCGCCGAAGTTCCACGAGTACGTCGGGTACGTGAGGCTCTCTTCGCCCTTGGCGTTGAACTTCTCGGCGGCGTTCAGCGTGATGTCCGACTCCATGCCGTCGAAGCCCACGACTTCACCCGAGTTGACCGTGGGCGGCACGGTGAACGAGGGGACGAGGTCGATCCCCGGCATGCACGCGATACCCGGGTAGGCGAGCTTCCACGCGGCGAGGTTGAAGGCGTCGTTCACGTAGTAGTTGGCGCCAAACACGATCTGGTTGGAGAGGTCGCCCGCTTCGGTGTGTTCTTTCTTGGAGGCGCTGCCTCCGGAGATCAGCAGGAAGTCGTTGCGGCACTCGTCGGTGTCCTCGTAGCCGACTTCTTCGCCGCCCACGGTCTCCCTGTCCTGCCACCCGTTGAGCAGGGGGTCGGTGATCGTGTTCTGCTGCTCGGAGGCGATCTGGCCGATCGCCAGGTCGGCCAGGCCCTCGTCCCAGAGGCCATCGGCGCCGAGGTGGGAGAGCTGGTTGGGCTCCTGCAACCACTTCGTCTGCTTGATCGGGCCGGCCTTTTCGGCGTTTTCGTTCCAGCCGCCGTCCTGGCAGGCGAGGCCCGCGTACCCGCCAAACGACCCGAGTTTGCCGAACGTCCACGGAATCGTCGCGTACAGCACCGTCCCGAACTGCGGGTCGGAGTAGTAGGAGTGGTAGCTGCAGAAACCACCCGCCGAGACTTCTTCGTTGTCCTGCGAGCAGTGCGACGCGCTCACGCCTTCGTCCACGCACACCCCGACTTCAGGGGGGGTGAGCACGTAGAAGATCGTGTTCATCCCGGCTTTCAGTTCGTGCTGGCCGATGAAGGTGTGCAGCTGTTCGCGGATCTGCGCATCGGTGAGACACGGGGCGGGTTCGAGATAGGTTTCCCCAAGGTACTTGTCGGTGCACGTCGCGAGGGGGTAGGGGTTGGTGTCGACGTAGGAGCCGTCAAAGCGCGTCTGCGCGGTCGCGTGGCCGCTCAGGTCGGCGTACTGGGCGTCGACGTTGAACACGTCGTTGCCGCCGGTTTCGCTCGCGCCGCTCAGATTGCTCATGTAGCCGTCGATCAGCGCCTGCCATTCGCCGAGGTAGTCGAGCGGGAAGGGTGTTTCCGGGTTCCAGTAGATCAGGTACGTGTTGACCGAGTGCGTCGTCGTGTTGCCTTCAACCACCGGGTGGCCTTCGGGGTTGTTGAACTTAGCCGCGTTCGGACCTTCTTTTTTTTCCTTTTCGCTCTGCGCGTAGCCACCGGTGGGCACTTCCATGCTGGTCGGCTGCTCGCCGACCGTGGTCGTGCCCGCCCCGGTTGTGATCTTGACGACCAGCGCGTTCGCGCCCGCAGGCACGAGCAGCAGCGCCGCGGCCAGAGCGCCGAGCAGGAGTGTGAGCGCGCGCCCCCGTCCGCGCGGGGGGCTGGAGGTGCGGTGAAGCGTCACGAGGTTCTCATCGGCAGCGACCTCGGCGGGCATTAGCCCTTGTAGACCGGCTGGCTAACGAGCGAAGAGTGCTGCCTGCCCCTGCCCGACGCCGACGCACAGCGTCGCGAGGCCGAGGTGCGCGTCGCGGCGGCGCAGCTCGTGGACGAGGCTCACGACCAGCCGTGCGCCGCTCATGCCGAGCGGGTGGCCGATCGCGATCGCGCCACCGTTGACGTTCACGCGCTCGGGGTCCAGTCCTAGCTCGCGGAGCACCGCCACGCTCTGGGAGGCGAACGCCTCGTTGAGCTCGACGAGGTCCACCTCCTCGAGCGCCACGCCGGTGCGCGCGAGCAGCTTGCGCACGGCGGGCACGGGTCCGATGCCCATCACGCGCGGGTCCACGCCGGCCGCGGCGGAGCCGACGAAGCGCGCGAGCGGCTGCACGCCGAGGCGTGCCGCGGCCTCGGCGGAGGCGACCACGAGCGCGGCGGCGCCATCGTTGACACCGGAGGAGTTGCCCGCGGTGACGGTGCCGCCCTCACGGAAGGCAGGGCGCAACTTGGCGAGCGCCTCGGGTGTGGACTGGGGCCGGGGGTGCTCGTCGCGCACGCACTCCCCCACCGGCACGAGCTCCTCGGCGAAGCGCCCCGCGGCGTCGGCGGCCGCCCAGCGGCGCTGGCTCTCCAGCGCGAAGGCGTCCTGGTCCTCACGGCTCACCCCCCACCGCTCGGCGACGTTCTCGCCCGTCTCGCCCATGCTCTCCAGCGGGAAGCGCTCCGCCATGCGCGGGTTGGGAAAGCGCCAGCCGATCGTCGTGTCGTACACGGTGCGGTCCCCGCGCGCGAACGCCTTCTCGTCCTTGCCCTGCACCAGCGGGGCGCGGGTCATCGATTCCACCCCGCCCGCCACCGCGAGCTCTATTTCACCTGCGCGCACCGCCTGGCAGGCGCACACGACCGCGGAGAGCCCCGACGCGCACAGCCGGTTGACGGTGACCCCGGGCACCTCCTCGGGCAGTCCGGCGAGCAGCAGCGCCATGCGGGCGACGTTGCGGTTGTCCTCGCCCGCCTGGTTGGCACAGCCGAGGTACACCTCCTCGATCGTGGCGGGGTCGAGGCCGTCCACGCGCTCCACGGCAGCGCGGACAGCCACCGCCGCGAGGTCGTCGGGGCGCACGTGCGCAAGCGCGCCGCCATACCGCCCCACAGGGGTGCGCACGGCAGAGAGGATCACGGGTTCGGCGGCCAGTGTCATGCGGGCGTCAGCCTAGCGGGCGGCGCCCGCGCACGCCGAGCATCCGCCGCGCCTGCTCGGGCGTGGCCACCGACCGCCCGAGCTCCGCCGCCAACCGCACCACCCGCTCCACCAGTTGCGCGTTGCTGCGGGCCAGCTCGCCGCGGCGGTAGTACACGTTGTCCTCCAGGCCCGTACGCACGTGCCCGCCGTAGAGCAGGCTCACCACGTTCACCTCCAGCTGGTGGCGGCCGATCCCGAGCATGCTCCAGCGTGCCCCCTCCGGCAGTCGGCTGATGAGGTAGCCGATCGTCTGCAGGTCGGGCGCAGCGCCGGCGGGGACGCCGATGCACAGCTGCCAGAAGCCCGGCGCGCGCAGCAGCCCTTCGCGCATCAACCGCAGCCCGTTGCGGATCATGCCGCTGTCGAACGTCTCGATCTCGACGGCGATTTCCAGGTCGCGCAGCCGCTCGGCGGCGGGCCGCAGGAAGGCGTTGTAGGGGTTGGCGAACACCCAGTCGTCGCCGAGGTTCACCGAGCCGCAGTCGAGCGTCGCCATCTCCGGCGCCAACTCGATGCAGCCAAGGCGCTGCTCGATCGTGGCGCGCCCGCCGGCGCTACCGGTGCTGAGGTTGACGATCGCCTCGCACCCCCGTTCGCGCACGCGCTCCAGCAGCGCGCGGCAGGTCGCGGGGTCCTGCGTCGGCGTGCCGTGCTCGTCGCGGGCGTGCACGTGCACGATCGCCGCACCGGCGCGCCAGCTCTCCACCGCCGCCTCGGCGATCTGGTCGAGGGTCAGGGGTATGTGGGGGGAGTGCTTGGCGGAGGCGATGCTGCCCGTGACCGCCGCGGTGATCATTACGGGCTCGGCCATCTGCGCAATCTACGTCAACCCCGAGGCGGGCGCCGGGACGTGGCCTGGTATACAGTCATTCGGAGGTTGGGAGGGTTCCGGGAGTGTGCGCCGGGGGCACACAGTGCCCATTACCTTCAGCAGTGCATGCGGGAGCAGAGCGTGACCGTCGTGGGGAGTTGAGGATCGTCGAAGTTCGCTTCGAGAGCGCATGAGCAACAGAGCCTCAGTAGCCATCGTCGGGGCGGGAGCAATCGGGCTGAGCGTCGCGCGGGCGCTCGTGGAGCTGGGCGTCGAGGACGTGGTGGTCTTGGAGCGCACCCACCCGGCCGCCGGCTCCTCCGGGCGTTCGGTGGGTGTGGTGGAGACGCAGTACGTGGATCCGTTCGACATCGCCCTGCGGGTGTCGTCCAAGCGCGTCTTCGAGCAGCTGGAGCGCGACCACGGGCTGCGCTTTGAGCGCAACGGCTACCTGCGCATCGGCCACACCGCCGAGGACGCCGCGCGCTTCGAGCGCAGCGTGGCGGTGCAACGCGAGCTGGGGATCGACGACGCGGTGGTGCTGGACGCGGCGGGCATCTCCGCGCGCTTCCCCGACGTGCGCAGCGACGACCTCAGCGCCGGCCTGTACGGGCCCAGCGACGGGTTTGTCGACGGCCACCTCTACTGCGGGCTGCTGGCCGAGCTGGCGCAGGGCGGCGGCGCGCGGCTGAGGCAGCAGACACACCTCACCGGCCACGAGCCGCTCCCCGACGGGCGTCACCGGCTGCTCACCACCACCGGCGAGGTGGTGTGCGAGCACGTCGTCAACGCCGCCGGCGCGTGGGCTCAGGAGGTGGGGGAGCTGCTGGGCGTGGCCACGCCGATCCTGCCGCAGCGCCACGAGGCGGTGAGCATGCACCTGCCGCGCACGCTCGACTACATGATGCCCGAGGTGATGGACTACGCCCCCGCCGAAGGACGCTCGGGGCTGTACTTCCGCCACGAGACGTTCGACATGTTCCTCGGCGGGCTGCACACCGAGGAGGCGGTGCACCCGGTGGTCGACCCCGACGAGTGGTACGAAGGCGTCGAGCAGTCCTACCTGGAGCAGCTGGCCGAGCTGCTGCTGTACCGGCTGCCGTCGCTGGCCGACATCCGCCTCGGCCGGGGCTGGGCGGGGCTGTATCCGGTGAGCCCCGACGGCCGCCCGCTGGTGGGGCCGTGCCCGGAGGATCGGAGCGTGATCGCCGCTTGCGGCGTAGGTGGTTACGGGATCCAGGTGTCGCCGATCGTGGGGCGACTGGCGGCGGAGTGGATCGTATTTGGGCAGGCGCGCAGCCTAGCGGGGGCGGAGGAGCTGCTGCCGGGGCGTGCCTCGCTGTGTGAGTCACGCCCGTAGGGCGCGCGCGAACGCCGCCAGCGCGCGGTCGATCACGGCGTCGTCCATCGGTGTGCACACGCACGCCAGCCCGCTGGTCGCGATCAACACGCCCTCCCGGTAGAGCCGCCACCACAGCTCGGGCAGGCGCTCTGAGTGGAGCCTCAGCAGCGACCCACGCCCGGTCACCTCGTAGCCCTGCTCGGCGAGGCCAGCGCGCAACCGCTCGCCGAGCGCGTCGATCCGCGCGATCGCCTCCCCGTCGAGCGCGCGCAGCGCGGCGAGGCCGGCGCGCATCGAGACGGGGTTGGCGGAGAAGGTGCCCGCAACCTGCACCGCGTCGGGGCGGCGCGGGTCGAACACGTCCATTACCTCCGGGCTCCCGCCGAGCGCGCCGATCGGCAGCCCGCCGCCGATCACCTTGCCGAGCGTCACGAGGTCGCCCTCGATCCCCCACAGGCGCCCCGCGCCGCCGACGCCCATCCGGAAGGTGATCACCTCGTCGAGGATCAGGACGATCCCCCGCCGGGCGGTCTCCGCGCGCACGAGGTGGGCGAAGTCGCGCTCCAGCGGGCGCAGGCCGGCGCGGTAGGGCATCAGGTCGAGCAGCACGCACGCCACCTGCCCTTCGTGGCGGTCGAGGGCGGCGACGAGACCCTCGCCGTCCCCCAGGGCAACGCTCACCACGGCGCCCTTCGCGCCCGCCGGCACGCCGCGCGCCCCCGGCGCGGCCAGCGCGTCCCAGGCGCCGTGGTAACAGCCCGCGAAGCGCACCACCACCTCGCGCCCGGTGGCGGCCCGCGCCGCACGCACGGCCGCCATCACCGCCTCGGTGCCCGAGCCGGCGAAGCGCCACCGCGGCGCCCACCCGACGCGCTCGGCAAGGTGCTCGGCCAGCTCCACCTCCGCCGCCGTGGGCAGCCCGAACGCGCTGCCCTCCGCCAGCGCCCGCGTCGCGGCGGCGAGCACCGGCGCGAACGCGTGGCCGTGCACGAGCGCGGAGTAGTTGCCGTGCAGGTCGACCAGCTCGTGGCCGTCCGTGTCGATCAGCCGCCACCCCTCGCCGCGCCGCGCGTACGGGGTGTGGGGGTCCACGTACAGCGTCGTGCGCGAGGCGCCGCCGGGGAAGCGCGCGTCGGCGCGCTCGTACAGCCGCTCGCCGCTGGCCGAGCCGGGGACGCTCGCCGAACCTGTGACGCTGGCCGAGCCGGGAGCCGGCGTGGGGGACACCCCCTGCTCCGCTGAAGCGGCGACCCCTCGGTGCCCCGGATCGACGGCCTCCACGGGCAGCGGGTTGGAGCCCGCGAAGAAGCTCGCGACGAACGCGTTCGGCGGGTTGGCGTACAGCTCGGCGGGCGACCCGACGCCCACGATCGCGCCGTCGTGCATGACCGCGATCGTGTCCGACAGCGCGTACGCCTCCTGCTGGTCGTGCGTCACGTACACGACGGTCGCGCCGAGCTCGTGGTGCAGCGTGCGGATCTCGCGCTCCATCTCGATGCGCAGCGTGCGGTCGAGCGCCCCGAGCGGCTCGTCCATGAGGATGATCTCGGGGTCGTACACGAGCGCGCGCCCGAGTGCCACCCGCTGCTGCTGGCCGCCCGAGAGCTGACGAGGGCGGCGCTCGCCGAGGCCCGAGAGGCGCAGCAGCTCGAGCATCGCCTGCACGCGGCGCTCGCGCTCGGCGCGCGGCACGCGGCGCAGCTTCAGCCCGTAGCCGATGTTCTGGGCGACGGTCATGTGGGGAAAGAGCGCGTAGTGCTGAAACACCATGCCGACGCCCCGCCGCGCGGGGGGCAGCCGCGAGATGTCGCGCCCCCGCAGGAGCACCTCCCCGCCGCTGGGAGCCTCGAAGCCGGCGATCACCTTCAGCAGCGTGGTCTTGCCCGAGCCGGAGGGGCCGAGCAGCGTGAGAAGCTCGCCGCGGTGGACGCTCAGGTCGACGCCGCCGAGCGCGGGGGTGCTGCCGTAGGACTTGTGCAGCGAGCGGATCTCCAAGACCAACTCCCCACCGCTCACCGCCCGGCCCTCGTGAGACGCACGGCGAAGACCATCACGGCGCTCGTGCCGAGGATCAACAGCGCGGTGATCGCGGCGACCACCGGTTCCAGGCCGAAGCGCACCGAGTCGAAGATCGCGCGCGGTAGCGTTTCCTGGCCGGCGCCGCCGAGGAACACGACGAACACCGACTCGTCGAAGCTCGTCATGAACGCGAGCACCGCACCGGCGAGGATCGCGGGAGCGAGCAGCGGCAGGGTGATGCCGAGCCACGCGCGCACGCGGCTGGCGCCCGTGACCATCGCCGCCAGCTCGAGCTCTTCGGGGAGGCGGCTGAGCGCGGGGGAGCACACCAACAGCATCACGGGGATCGCGAGCGTCGAGTCGGCGAGCACCAGCCCGAGGTAGGTGCCGAGCAGGCCGACCTGCGCGAACACCCCGTACATCGCCACCGCGTACGCCGACACCGGCAGCACCAGGCCAGTCAGCCCCCCAAGCTGCAGCGCGTTACGGCCGGGCAGGCGCGAGCGGTGAAACACGAACAGCGCCGGCACCACCACTACGCTCGACAGCAGCGCCACGGGCAGCGCGATCTTGAACGACAGCAGCAGCGCCGAGCCCCACCGCGGGTCTTCGAAGAGCGCCTGGTACTGGCGCCACCCCCAAACGTGCGGCGGGAACGCGAAGAAGCGTTCGTCGGAGAACGACAGCGCCACGGTCATCGCGGGCGGGAGCAGCATCACGAACGCGATCAGCGCCGTGGCGCCCGCGCCAAGCGCGCGCGTGGCGGGGTCGCTCGCCGGGCGCGCCCTGACCCCGACGCCGCCGCGGCGGGCAAACGTGCGCGGGGGTCGAGCGACGGAGGACGGGCCGCCGAGCGGAGGGGTCGAGCTGCCGGTCGTCATCACCCCACCGCCCGCGCCAGCCGCCCGCGGCCGACGAGCACGAGCGCCGCGGCGAGCACGGCGAGCGCCGCCACGAGCAGGACCACCGCGGCGGCGCTGGCCACCGGGAAGTCGAAGAACGTGAAGATGTAGTCGCCGATGAAGCTCGCGATGAACGGCGTCTGCGCGCCGCCAAGCAGCACCGGGGTGATGTAGAAGCCGAGCGAGATCGCGAACACGAGCGCCGCGGCCGCCACGATCCCCGGCAGCGCGAGCGGCAGCAAAACGGTGCGCACGGCGTACAGCCGCGAGGCGCCCATCCCGCGCGCCGCGGCCAGCAGCGTCTCATCGACCGTGAGGAATACCCCGTAGAGCGTGAGCGCGGCGTAGGGGAGCATCGTGTACACCATCCCGATCGCGACCGCGGTGGAGGTGTAGAGGATCGACACCGACCCCAGCCCCAGCGTCTGTGAGAGCTGGTTGAGCGGTCCTTCGGCAGAGAGCAGCAGGACGATCGAGTAGTTCTTGACGACCGTGCCCATCCAGAAGGGCACGAGCACCGCCAGCCACAGCACGGCCTTCACCGTGGCGGAGCGGGCGGTGCGGATGTACCAGGCGAGCAGCCCGCCGAGCGCGATCGCAGCGAGGGTCACGAGCGCAGCGGCAACGAACGTCGTGGCCAGCGAGCGCCGCCCGGCGGAGCTTTCGAAGACGGCCGCGTAGTTGCCGAGACCCGAGCCGGTGGTGAGCGAGTTGACCGTGAGTTTCACAAGCGGATAAAGCACCAACCCGCCAAGTACGAGCAGCAGCGGCATCGCCAGCGCGAGCGCCCAGCGATTGCCGAGCACCGGACGCCAGGCAGCGCCGCTGCTCACCTGGGAACGCTCCCGCGCGGCGCGCCCCCCGCCGGCGCCGCTGTTCACCGCAGGGCACTCCCGCGCGCGGGGCGGCCGCCCCGCGCGCCCGCGGGGGCGGCCGGCCGCAGGACCCTACCCCCGCAGGAAGTTCTCGTACGCGGTGTTGAGTTCGGTGCCGTGCTGTGCATACCAGGCGAAGTTTGGCACCGCCAGCTGGTTGAAGTTGATGGGGTTGTCGGCGAGCTGGACGGCGAACGACTTCGGGATGTAGTTGAGTGCCTTCGGGTTGGGCACGGAGACGTGGACTTCCTGGGCCCACCGCGCCTGGTTCTTGGGATGGCTGGCGATCCAGCTGAGCAGTTTGAACGCGGTCTGCTCGTGCGGTGCGCCCGCCAAGACCGTCCAGAAGCTCGGTTCGTAGACACCCTGGGCCCACACGATCTTCACCTTCACCCCCTCGGCGGCCAGTTCGTAGGCGCGGTTGCTCCACATGATTCCCATGTCGACCTGGCCGGAGCGCATCGCCTGCACCTGCTGTTCGCCGGATTGCCAGAAGACCTTGATCGTGGGCTTGAGGCCTTCGAGCGTTTTGATCACCCGCTGCACGTTGACGGGCGCGGTGGCGGTTTGCGAGATCGGCATCCCCGCCGCCACCTCGGCCTCGGTGGCCTCCTCGATCGGTTCGATGCCACCGAACATACGCGACTGGGGGAACGCCTTCGTGTTGAAGAACTGCGTGGTGTTGGCGGGGCAGGTGGTCATCTTCGCGGTGTTGCACACGATCACGTAGCCGAGGTTGGCGTGCGCGAAGCCCCACGGGGTCACGTACTTGGGGGTCAATTCGCGTTCCAGCTGAGCCTTCATCGCGGCCGGCAGCAGCGCGAGGTGGTGCGCGGCGGCGAGCGCGTAGGCGGCGCCTCCGCCGACCGAGTCCAGGCCGTCCCATTCGACCTTGTTCGCCTTGCTCTGCGCTTCCACGCGCGCCTGCTGCTCGCCCGGCGCGTCGACGAACGTGGCGCCGGTGTGCGTTTCTGCGCCGAACGGCACCAGATAAGACTTCTTCGTGGCTTCGTCGATCGGCGCGCCCCAGTCGCCGATCGTGAGCGTGGTCTTGGTGGAGCTGCTCCCGCACGCCGCCACGCCGAGCGTGGCGGCGAGCGTGGCGAGCAGCGCGAGGGTTGCGCAGAGCACGCCGCGCGCCCGCTGGCCCCTGGGCGCTGCTGGGGGGCGTCCTCGAAGTCTGCAGAACCTGTCCATCTCCATCCCCTTCCCTCTGTGGAGCCGCTCCGGCCGCGGGCTCAGCGGAACACCGCGTCCAACGTGTCCCGCTGAAACGCCGGCCGCGAGTCGAGCACCCGATGGCCTATGACTGTGAGCACTGCCTGTGCGGCGTAGCGGGCCGTCCGGCCCCCGCCCACGTCGTACTGGGGAATCATCTCACAGACATCGAACGCTCCCACACTGCCAAACTGGCCCACGACGGCGAGCGCCTCCAGCACCTCCCCGGCGGTGAGGCCGTCGAGCGCGATCGAGTGGGTGCCGGGCGCGTAGGCGCCGTCGGTGGCGTCGATGTCAAACGTCACGTACAGGTGGGTGACCCCCTCGGAGGCGAGCTCGAGCGCCTCGCGGATCGTCGCCTGCACGCCGCGGCGGCGGATCGAGGCGACGGTGTAGGCGGCGAAGCCGCGCTCGCGGCACAGCTCCAGCGCGGCGGGCTCGAGTAGGAGAGAGCCGTTGCGAGAGCCGTTGAGACCCCACCACACCATCCGGCCGACGGCCTCGTGCTCGGCGATGCGCCGTGCGAACGTGCCGTGGTTGTAGCGGCCCATGTCCTTGAACTCATCCCACAGGTCGAAGTGGGCGTCGATGTTGAGGAACCCCACCCGAGCGTCCGGTTCGCGCGCGCGGACGCCGCGCACGAAGCCCACGAATGAGGGGTAGGGCACGAAGTGATCGCCGCCGAGCACCACGGGCAGCGCGCCGCGCTCTACGATCGCCGCGACGGGCGCGGCGATCGCCTCGATCTGGGCGCGCACGTCGCCCTGGTGCAGGCGCACGTCCCCCACGTCGAACAGGCGCGGCTGCTCGGGCACGGTCCACACGCTCCCGTCGCCCACGTCCACGTAGCCGACGGGCTCGAGCTGCTGGCCGAAGTAGCCGGCCAGGAACAGAGACGCCTCGCGGATCGCGCGGGGGGCGTAGCGCTGGCCGTTGCGCCCGAGCGTCCAGGAGTCCAGGGGCGCGCCGAGCACCGCGACTGAGCCAGACGGGAGCTCCGCGGGCGTGGCCGCGGGCGCACGGTAGAAGGTGGTGGGGCCGGCGTACCAGTGCACGGTGTCGCGCTGGGGGGCGACGGACATACCTGAAAGGTACGCGACGGAGCGGCGGGTAGGGTTTGGGATCGTCCACGTGAGCGGACGCTTCGGAGCGGGCGGGCACGCGGCTGGCCTCCGTGCCAGCCGGCCACTGTGTGCGGCTTCGATCTCGGCGCTCCCTCAGCGCTCCACGACCGTACGCGACTGCTCGCGCATGAACTGCGGCAGGTAGTAAGGCCCGAGCCCGCCCTTGCCAGTCGTGCCTGAGGACCGCCAGCCGCAGAAGGACTGGGTCCGCGGCCACGCGCCGGTGGTCGCGCCGGCACGGCGGTTGACGTACAGCACGCCGGCCTGCGTCTCGTCGAGGAACCGCTCGACCTCGTCCTCGTCGGAGCTGAAGATGCCGGCGGTAAGGCCGTAGTCGGTGGCGTTGGCCTCGGCGAGCGCCTCCTCCAGGGTGGCGACCCGGGTGACTGCCAGGAAGGGCAGGAAGAGCTCCTCGCGCGTAAGCGGGTGCCCAAGCGGAAGGCCGTCGACGACGGTCGGCTCGACGAACCACCCCTCCGGCCGGGGCAGGCCGCCCCCGGCCGCGACCTGGCCGTCGCGGCGGGCAGCGGCGACGCTCTCGCGGAAGCGCCGGTGGGCCTGCTCGTTGACGACGGGCCCGAGGAAGGACTCGCGCTCGGAGGGGTCCCCGACGGGGAGCGACGCGGTGAACGCGCACAGGCGCTCCAGCAACTCGTCGTGGACGCCGTCGAACACGATTGCCCGCGAACAGGCCGAACACTTCTGCCCAGAGAGACCGAAGGCCGCGCGGGCGAGGCCCTCCGCGGCGGCGTCGAGGTCGGCGCAGGTGGTGACGACAGCGGGGTTCTTGCCGCCCATCTCGGTGAGGGCCGGGCGCGCGTAGGGGCCGTCCACCAGTTTGCGTGCGATCTCCCGCCCGACGGCCGCGGACCCGGTGAAGGCGATCCCGTCCACGGGCGCGGCGGCCAGCGCGCGGCCGGTGGCAGGCCCGCCCTGCAGGAGGTTGCAGACCCCGGGCGGCAACTCGCCAGCGAACAGCGCCTCGGCGAGCAGCGCGGCGGTCCACGGCGCCTCCTCGGAGGGCTTGACAACAACGGTGTTGCCGGCGAGCAGGGCGGCGGCGGTCATCCCGACGGTCAGCGCGAGCGGGAAGTTGAACGGCGCGATCACCCCGAAGACGCCGTAGGGCCTGAGAATCTCGGTGCCGTGCTCGGCGGGGGTGAAGGAGCTGAGCGGCTGCACGAACCCGTCGTGACGGGCCAGCTCGTCGGAGTAGGTCTCGATCAGCTCCACCGCCTCCTGCACCTCGACAACAGCCTCGAGGCGAGACTTGCCGGTCTCGAGGCTCATCACCGCGGCGAGCTCGAGGTGTCGCTCGGAGATCGCGCGCGCGACGTCGGCGAGCCGAGTGGAGCGCTCGGCGTAGGGCGTGTGCCGCCACTCTGCACACGCCTCGCGGGCGGCCTTGACCGCGAGCGCGACGGTCTGCGGGCCGGCGGCGTGGGCGCGCGACGCAACGCGGTCGAGGCGGGAGGGGTCGACCCGCTCGAACACGGGCCCCTCGTGGTGAGGCCGCCCGCCGATCAGGTGCGGCCAGGGCTCCGGCACGGCAGCCCGCGCGTCGTGCAGGCGGCGCTCGAACTCGGTGTGGGCCGCGGGGTCGAGGCCACCGCTCGTGTAGGTGAGTCGTACAGCCATCCGGTACCGCGGCCCAACGCTAGCGCAGGAGGTGCTCGACTCCTCAGCGCCCCAACGTGCGCACGAGCAAGCGGGCCTGCTCGGGGAGGCCGCCAAGAAGCTGACGAACCTGCGCGAGCGCCGCGCGCAACTCGGGGTCGCCGACCTCGACCGGCAGCATCGAATCCTGGAGCTCGGCGAGGACACCGTCCGCCTCGCCGACCGCCTCGAGCGCGTGGTCGATCGCGCCCTTCGCGTTGTCCGGCAGGACCTGCGGAGGCTCGGGCTCGGGCATCCCGGGCGGGAGTCCGTGGCGGCCCGCGAACGCGGCGTGGTCGCGCTTGAGCAGGCCGTAGGCTTTGCGGATGGGCCGAAACAGCTCATCTTCGAGCCGTTCGCCGGCGTACTCGTCCAACTGCTCGTACGCCTCACCCAGGTAGGCCAGCGCGAGTCCCAGCTTCTCGCCCGCGCGCGCCACCTGGTCGAGCAGGTGCTGCCGGGCTTGTACGGTGGTGTACGCCATGGGACCAGATTAGCTCCACGCGCCCCGGCTACCGGTGTGTGAGAGATACTGGACGACGACGTGACAGGGGAATCCCAGCAGACAACCGCGGCGCGCCCCCAGCCCGGGCCGGCCGCTCGACTGGAGCTCGGCCGGCGCGGAGTGCTCCCCAGCCAGGGCTTGCGGGAGGCGGTGAGCGAGGGCTGGATCTCCTCCGGCGACTACCGCATCCACCCCGAGAGCGTCCAGCCCGCGAGCATCGACCTGCGGCTCGCCGACCACGCGTGGGCGCTGCGCTGCAGCTTCCTGCCGAGCACCGGGACCCCGGTGATGGACCGTGTCGAAGACCTGGCCCTCGATCGGCTCGACCTGCGCGACGGGGCCACGCTCGAGCGTGACCGGCCGTACCTGGTGCCGCTCGTGGAGGAGCTCGACCTCCCGGCCCACGTGCGCGCGAAGGCCAACCCCAAGAGCTCGACCGGCCGCCTCGACGTCTTCACGCGCGTCATCACCGACGGCAACCACCGGTTCGATGAGATCCCGGCTGGGTACCGGGGCAAGCTCTACCTGGAGGTGGTCCCGCGCTCGTTCGCGGTTCGTGTCCAGCCGCTGTTGAGCCTGAACCAGCTGCGGCTAGCCGCCGGCGACCCGCGGGTGGGCGACGCCGAGCTGAAGCGCATCCACGAAGAGGTCCCGCTGCTCTACATGGACACGCACGCGCTGGCGGCCGGGGACCTGGCGATCGCCGACGGACTATTCCTGAGCGTCAACCTCAGCGGCCCCCACAACCGGGTCGTCGGGTACCGCGCCAAGAAGAACAGCAACCGCCTCGACATGTCGCTGCTCGGCCACTACAGGTGGCGCGACTACTGGGAGCCGGTCTACCCGGAGGCGGGCGCCCGCATCGTGCTCGACCCCGAGGTCTTCTACCTGCTGCTGTCCGCGGAGGGCGTGTGCGTGCCGCCCGACTACGCGGCGGAGATGATGGCCTACGACCCCACGGCCGGCGAGCTGCGCACCCACTACGCCGGGTTCTTCGACCCCGGCTTCGGCTACGACACCAGCGGTCGCCGATTCGGCTCACGCGCCGCGCTGGAGGTGCGCGCACGTGACGTCCCGTTCATGGTCGAGCACCGCCAGCCGATCTGCAAGCTCGCGTACGAAACGATGCTCGAACGCCCCGACAAGCTGTACGGCGCCGAGGTCGGCTCCAACTACCAGGGGCAGGAGACGACGCTCAGCAAGCACTTCGTCGAGCAGGGTGCCACCGGCCTCGCAAACGGGGGACGCACCAGCCACCCCCGCTGACGCCCGTTGGAAGACGGCACCGCAGGAAGGCGGCACCGCAATGCTTACAAAAGAAGAGACCCGGCGAACCGGACCCTTTCGAATGAGCAAAGACATCGCGCTCATCTTGGCGTGCGGAATCTGCTACCACCAAAGACGGCCATGAATCAAGGTCGCCGCTCTCCCAACGACCTCTGGGTCTGCCACCTCGGCACGGTCCCCTACCGCGAGGCGCTCGCCTTGCAGCTGGACATCGCAGCGCGTCGCCAGGCCGGAGAGCTGCCCGACACCCTGCTTCTGCTCGAGCACCCTCCCGTCTACACCTACGGGCGCCGCTCCCGGCCGGGGGAGCTGACGCTCGGCGAGGACTTCTATCGCGCGCGCGGCATCGAAGTCGTGCCCACTGACCGCGGCGGGCGCGTCACCTACCACGGCCCTGGGCAGCTGGTGGGCTACCCGATCGTGGGGGTCACCGACGTCGTCGCGCACCTGCGCACGGCCGAGGACGCGCTCGTCGCCGCGCTGGCTGAGGAGGGCCTCCACGCCCGCTCGCGCCCCCAGGACGGTCCCGACTACACCGGCGTATGGGTCGAGGGCCGCAAGATCGCCTCGCTCGGGGTCCACGTCTCGCGCGGAGTCTCCACGCACGGGTTCGCCCTCAACGTGGACAACGACCTGGAGCCCTTCTCGTGGGTCGTCGCGTGCGGGCTGCCCGACGTCGCCATGACCTCGGTTGCCGCCGAGTTGGAGCAGAGGGGCGGCGAGGCCGCGTGCGCTCGGACGAGCCTGACCTGTGTGCGGCAGCGCGTTGCCCACTGCTTCTGCGAGGCCCACAGCCGCCGCCAGCGGCTCGTCTCCCCACAGCGCCTCGGGATCGCGGGGCCGGAGCGCAACGCGCCGTTGCGGGGCACGACGCCCCGCGCACTCCACCCCGGTGCGGAGCTGCGACACGTGGACGATCCCCAACCCAAACAAGCGGTGCCCGTGTGAGCTCGGCCGCTCCCACCCGCTCGCGGGCGAACCCCGGGGGGGCGGACGTGCTCGAGGTCCTCGGGCCCGACGTGCGGCCGCTGCGCGAGCGCAAGCCACCTTGGCTGAAGGTGCCCGCGCCCGGCGGTGCACGGTACCGCGCGCTCACGCAGCTGATCCGCGAGGAGGGGCTGCACACCGTCTGCCAGGAGGCCGCCTGCCCGAACGTCGGGGAGTGCTGGGAGCGGGGGACGGCGACGTTCATGATCCTCGGCGACACCTGCACGCGGCGGTGCGGGTTCTGCAACGTCAAGACCGGCCGGCCCACGTGGAACGACCCGCTGGAGCCCGCGCGCGTGGCGCGCTCGATCGCGCGCATGGGCCTGCGCCACGCGGTCGTCACCTCCGTGGACCGCGACGACCTGCCCGACAAGGGCGCCTCCGCGTTCGTTGGGGTCATCCGTCAGGTTCGCCGCCAGGCCCCGGGCTGCCTGATCGAGGTGCTCACCCCCGACTTCCAGGGCCACGAGATGCCGCTCGCCCGTGTGCTCGCCGAGCGGCCGGACGTGTTCAACCACAACGTCGAGGTCGTCCCCCGCCTCTACCCGCTCGCGCGGCGCGGCTCCTCGTTTGAGCGCTCCTGCCGCGTGTTGGCCCTCGCCAAGCAGCTCGGGGGGGCCGAGGTCGTCACGAAGTCCGGGCTGATGGTTGGCCTCGGGGAGACTCACGCCGAGCTCGTGGAGGCCTTCGGCGCGCTGCGCGAGCAGGGTGTGCAGGTGCTCACCGTCGGGCAGTACCTGCGCCCCTCCGCGCGGCACCTCCCGGTCGTGCGCTACTGGCACCCGGACGAGTTCGCCGCGCTGGAGCGCGCTGCCTACGAGCTCGGCTTCGAGCACGTCGCCTCGGGGCCGCTAGTGCGCTCCTCCTACCACGCAGACCTGCACGTGCCGCAGCGGCAGGGGGGCACAGGACCGCTGGCTGAGAACCCTGCGCTCGCGGCCGAGGCGCCACCAGCCGGCGTGGGGCCCCTCGCCCGCGGGTAGTCTCAGCCGATCTCCGCCACTTACGACACCCGCCCCCAGCCGTGACCCGCGTGGTCGTGCTGGTCGTGGCGGCGCTGTTCATCGTCGGCTTGGCGTTCCTCACGCTCAGCGCAATCGCCGCCCACGGCTTTACGCTGGACAGCGCCATCTCCATCTTCGTCGTTGTGCTGATGGGTGTCGGGATCTTCGGCGCCCTGCTCACTCCTCCCCGCCAATGAGCTCCCTCCGTCACCTCTCGCTCCAACCGTCGGCAGACGGCAGACCACACCCTTCGTCACCCCCCGAGCACCCCCTCGCATTCGTGAGGTCCGCACCGGCGTGAGCACCTCCCCCTTCATGGCCCCCTCCGGCCGCCGGCGCTCTCGCGAGGCGGCCCGCCGCCGGCGTCGCCGTCGCCGGCGGCAGTTGCTCGGGGTCGCGCTCGTCGTGGCGCTCGCGGCGCTGCTCACGCTCGTCCACCCGTGGCACACGCACGCCTCTGCCACCACCTCCCACCGCCCCGGCGGAGCGGGCGCGCTCGCGCGGGCGGGCGGGCGCGCAGGGACCTCGCGGCCCGCGCTCTCCCCCGCCGGCCTGCCGCTGGGCCGGCCTCCGCTGACGCTCGACCTCGCCGACCCCGCGGCGGACCCGGTGCACCTCGACGACCCCGAACAGCCTCGCGCAGGACTGCTGCTCAACCTCGACACCGGCCAGGTGCTGTGGCAGCTGCACCCGTACGCGCGGCTGCGAATCGCGAGTCTCACGAAGATGATGACTGCGCTGCTCACGGTGCGCTCCTCTGCGCCCGACGCGCCCGTGCTCGTCACGCGCCAGGCCGAGGAAACAAGCGGCTCGAAGGTCGGGGTGCTCCCGCTTGGGCACCACGTGCAGCTGGAGACGATGCTCTACGGACTGCTGCTCCCCTCCGGCAACGACGCCGCCGTGGCGCTCGCCCAGCACGTGGCGGGCACCGTGCACCGCTTCGTCGGCGAGATGAACGCCGAGGCCGCCGCGCTGGGGATGGGCTGCACCCACTACTCCTCCCCCTCGGGGTACTACAACACCCACAACTACTCCTGCGCCGCCGACCTCGCCGAGCTCGCGCACGTGGACCTCGCGCAGCCCCGCCTCGCGCAGATCACGCGCACCTACGAAGCGGTTCGCCCCTTCCCGATCGCCGGCGGCAAGCTCTACCTCGACAACAACAACCCGCTGCTCATCTATGGCTACCCTGGGACGACCGGGCTGAAGACCGGCTACACCCTCGAAGCCGGGCGCTGCCTGGTGGCGAGCGCCGAGCGCCACGGGGTGCGCCTCGGCGTGGTGCTGCTGCACTCCCCCGCCCCCGGTACGCAGGCGAGCGAGCTGCTCGACGACGCCTTCCAGAACATCTACCACCAGCGCCCCGTCCCGGCGCCGCCGATGCCGCCCGACGCCTGAAGCTCGACATCCCCGGCGCGAAGGAGTACCGTGTAGGAGGCGATTGACTGGTCAGTCAACCAAGGAGGCGACGTGGATCTTGACGACACACCGGAGCAGGCCGCGCACCGCGCACAGGTACGCGCGTGGCTCGAGGATCACAGGGCCGAGGCGCCCGTACTGCAGGGCGAGGGGGCGCTGCGAGACGAGGAGGAGATCGTCGCCGCGCGGCGCGCGTGGCAGGGCAAGCTCGCGGAGGCCGGCCTCGCGGGGGTGACGTGGCCGAAGGAGTACGGCGGCCAGGGCGCCGGCCCGATCGACCAGCTGATCTGCGGCCAGGAGATCGCCCGCGCGGGGCTCCCCGGGATCCTCGACGCGATCGGCGTGGGCATGTTGGGCCCGACGATCATCGCGCACGGCGCCGAGGAGCAGAAGAGCCGCTACCTCGGCCCAATGCTGCACGGCGACGAGGTGTGGTGCCAGCTGTTCTCCGAGCCCGCGGCGGGCTCGGACCTCGCCGCGGTGCAGGCCCGCGCGCGCCTGCAGGAGGACGGTAGCTGGCGCCTGAGCGGCCAGAAGGTGTGGACCACCAACGCCCAGTTCGCAGCCTACGGCCTGCTGCTCGCGCGCACCGACGCGGACGTGCCCAAGCACAAGGGCCTGACCATGTTCATCGTGCCGATGGACGCCGCCGGGGTGACGGTGCGCGGCCTGCGCCAGATCTCCGGAGAGGCCGAGTTCAACGAGGTGTTCTTCGACGACGTCGCGCTCGACGCAGACGCCGTCGTGGGCGGCGTCGGCAACGGCTGGGGCACGGCGCTGACCACGCTGATGTTCGAGCGCGTCACGATCGGCCTCGGCGGAGAGGGCCTCGGCTACAACTCCGCGCGCTTCGCCCGCGCCGTCGCCTCCGACGAGCACGCCCGCCGCGACCCCGAGGTGCGCCGCCAGCTCGGCGAGATCGCCTCCGAACTGATGGCGGTGCGTTTCACCGGCTACCGCACGCTCACCGCGCTGCAGCGCGGGCAGATCCCCGGCCCGGAGGCGGGCCTCGCGAAGGTCACGATCGTCAACGGCGCAATCAAGTCCGGCGACCTGATCGCCGACGTGCTCGGCCCCGACGCGCTGGCGGAGGACTCCGAGTGGGCGTACATGATCTCGTTCCTCCCCGGCCTCAAGTCCGCGGGCGGCACCGAAGAGATTCTGCGCAACACGATCGGCGAGCGCGTGCTCGGGCTGCCGACGGAGCCGCGCCTGGACAAGGGCATCCCGTTCTCGGAGCTGCGTTCCAAGGAGGCTGCAAAGGCATGAATCTCGCACTCTCAGACGAGCAGGTGCTGCTGCGCGAGGCCGCGCGCGGCGCGCTGTCGCGCTTCAAGACGCTCGAGGAGGCACGCGCCGCACTCGACGGCGGCGGGGCGCCCACCGACCTGTGGCCCACCGCGCGGGAGGCCGGGTGGCCCGGCCTCTTGATCGAGGAGGCCCACGGCGGCGCCGGCCTGGACGTGTTCGACGCGATGCTCGTGCTCTCGGAGTGCGGGCGCGTGCTCGCCGCAGTCCCGCTACTAGGCCATCTCCCCGCTACAGCGATCCTGGGCGACTCCCCCACCGCGGGCGCCCCGCTGCTGGGGCCGCTCGCAAGCGGCGAACACCGCGCGGCGTACCTGCCGGCGCGCCCCGGCGACGACCTTTCGGGCGAGTGGAGCGCGGATCCCGCACACGGGATGGAGCGCGCCCCGCTGCCGAGTGCCGTGCGCGAGGGGGGCGGGGGCAAGGCCAAGGTGACGGGCCAGCTCGCGTTCGTCCCAGACGCTCCCGGCGCTGACGTGCTCGTGGGCGTCGCGTTGCTCGACGGCCAGCCCGCGGGCTTCGCGGTGGAGTCCTCCGCCGCTGGCGTGAGCGTCGAGGCGGTGCACCGCTACGACGCCACCCGCGCGCTCGGGCACGTGACGCTCAAGGACGCCCCCGCCACGGTGCTCGACGCCCCCGAGGCCGCCCTCGCGGCGGCGTGGCACCTCGCGCAGGCGCTGATCGCCGCGGAGTCCCTCGGCGCAGTGGAGAGCGCGCTCGACGTGTCCGTCGCGTACGCCAAGGAGCGTTTCACCTTCGGCCGCGCGATCGGCTCCTACCAGGCGGTCAAGCACTCGCTCACCGAGGTCCTGCGTCAGCTGGAGAACGGCCGCTCGTTGCTCTACTACGCCGGCTGGTCGCGCCACGGAGCCCCCGCGGAGTTCCCGCTGGCGGCCAGCGCCGCGCGCTCGGTGGCCGGCCGCGCGCTCGACCACGCGGCGCGCACGATGATCTCCGTGCACGGGGGCATCGGCGCCACGTGGGAGCACGACGCCCCGCTGTACTTCCGCCGCGCCCAGCTCTCCCGTCGCCTCGTGGGCGGCACTGCGCTCGCCACCGACCAGGTGGCGTGTGAGCTGATCGCGCAGGGGTGAGCGAGCCCTCCACTTCCACGGACCGCATCGTCGTGTCACCTGGACGGCGATTCGCTGTCGCCTGCCTGCTGCCCCAGGCAGGTAACGCCTACCGTTAACGCCGTGCGTGGTGGGCGTGACCCGTGCGGGCGAGCGTGGCGGTCGTGTACGTAGCCATCACCGGCGCCCCGTACGCTTCGTAGACGGCGTTCACCAGCGTGGGTTCCACCCCGCAGTTGATGCAGAAGCCGTGCTGGGACCAGCCGATCGCCCGGGCGAGGACCTCGTCGGCGTATTCGACACCCGCGGCGTCGTGGCCGTAGTAGTCGTACGCCGCCCACCACGCCGAGTCGTCCAGCGCGGAGCTCGCGCCGTCGGAGTAGAGCAGCCACGCGGCCGCCATGATCGCGTCGTAATCGTCGTAGATCGAGGGGTGGTGCGCGGTCTGGTGGTCGTAGACCGCGGGGCGTTTTCCGAAGCGGTAGGCGTCTCGCACCAGATCCCACGTGCTGACCGGACCGTTGGTGACGTTGAACTGCATCGGACCGCCGCAGCAGTGCGCGAAGTTGAGGCCGTGGTAGGTGGTGGAGGCGGTCGAGAACGCCGACTCCTGCCTGTGGATCGAGGCGAGCAGCAGCCAGTTGACGCCGAACACGCGCTGGGCTTCAGCGTAGATCGGGTAGAAGCCCGCCTCCCACGCCGCGGGGATATGCATTTCGGGCACGCCGCTGAGGCTCCCCTCTTCGCCACCGAGCTGGGCGCCGGGCGGGTCTGCGACGACTGCTCCGACCGAGGCGACTGTCCGCGTCCTCCCGCCGGTCGCGGAGCTCCCCGCGTTGCCCGTGCTCGCGCCGCCGGGCGTCCCGCCCTGGCGCGTTGCGTTCTCTCCGGCGGTGGTGGCGTATGGCCCGGCCGCAGTTCCCCTGCCGCTGAGCGTCGCCGCCTCGGAGGTGCTCGCCGTCGTCGGCGTGGCGGCGGCCACGAGCACGGCGGGCGGGGCCGCGGGCGGCTTCGCGGAGGAGGAGCCCACCGCGCCGCTGAGGACCGCCGCGAGGACCCCCGCGCCGAGCAGGCACAGTGCGAGCGCCATCAGCCACGCCCCCCGTTCGGAGGGCGGTGTGGGCACAGCGGGCCCCGTGGGTGCCTGGTTCTCCTCGCGCACGACCACCTTGACGGTATCGGCGCAACCTAAAGCGTGTGTCAGGCGACGGCCAGTACCGACTGCTTCTCGGCGAGCGCCGCGATCAGCTCCTCGAAGGAGTCGGAGAACTTCTGGACACCCTCGCGCTCCAGCGTGTCGGTGAGATCGTCGTAGTCCACGCCCGCGTGGGCGAGCTCCTCGAGCAGCTTGCCCGCCTGCGCGACCTCCGCCACCAGGCGCGGCTGCGGGCGGCCGTGGTCCTGGTAGGCGCGGATCGTCTCCTCCGGCATCGTGTTGACGGTGTCCGGGCCGACCAGCTCCTCCACGTAGAGCGTGTCCTGGTAGGCGGGGTTCTTGGTGGACGTCGAGGCCCACAGCACCCGCTGGGGGGTCGCGCCCTTCGTGGTGAGGTACTCCCAGCGGGGGCCGCGGAAGACCGAGCGGTAGTGCTGGTAGGCGAGCCTGGCGTTGGCCACCGCGAGACGGCCCTCGAGGCCCTTGAGCAGCCCGGTGTCCCCGCCCCCCCGCTCGAGCTCCTCCAGGCGCCGGTCTGCCTCGGTGTCAATCCGCGAGACGAAGAAGCTCGCCACCGACGCCACCTTGCGGGGGTCTCCGCCCGCGGCAACCAGCCGCTCGATCCCGCGTACGTAGGACTCCGCCACCTCGGCGTAGCGACGCAGCGAGAAGATCAGCGTCACGTTGATCGAGTGGCCCTTGGCGATCACGTCCTCGATCGCCGCCAACCCCGGCTGGGTCGCGGGGATCTTGACCATCAGGTTCGGCCGGTCCACCGTCTCGTGCAGGTGGATGGCCTCCTCGTAGGTCGCCAGCGTGTCGTACGCGAGGTCGGGTGCCACCTCCAGCGAGACGTACCCGTCGCGGCCCGACCCTCCCTCCCAGATCGGGTGGAACAGGTCGCACGCGTCCTTTATGTCGCGCTCCGCCAGCCGCCAGAACGTTTCGCGCGCGTTGAGGCCTTCCGCGCCCAGTTCGCGTAGCTGCTCGTCGTAGGCGTCGCCCGCGCTCATCGCCTTCTGGAAGATCGTCGGGTTGGACGTCGCCCCCACGACCGCGTCCGCATCGATCAGCTCCTGCAGGTGCCCGCCGCGAATCGACTCGCGCGAGAGGAAGTCCACCCACACGCTCTGCCCCAACGCGGACAGGCGGTTCAGGGGGGAGGTTGCCTGGGAGTTCGTGGACATCGGTGGCTCCTTTGGGCGTGGGCCGTTTCGCTTGGTGGTCTCTTCAGCCTACTCCGGTACCACGTCGTTCCGGCAGCGTGGCCACTTGAGCGGCGGGCCACGGGCTGCGCACCACCTTTCGGCCTGCCCCTCGAACCTGCCCTCGATCCGGCTCAGCAGCGCGTGGGCGCGGGCACGGCCACCGCTAGAGCAGCGCGCGGGCGCGGGCGGCGATGTTCTCGGCGGTGAAGCCCAACTCCTCGAGGACCCGCGGGCCGGGCGCAGAGGCGCCGAAACGGTCGATGCCGAGCACGTCGCCGTGGGTGCCCACCCACTTCCACCAGCCCGCCGTGGCGCCCGGCTCGACCGCGAGGCGCGCCGAGACCGCGGGGGGCAGCACGGTGTCGCGGTACTCCTGCGTCTGGGCTTCGAACAGCTCCACACACGGCATCGAGACCACGCGCGTACTCGTGCCCTGCGCGGCCAGCGCGCGTGCCGCCTCCAGGGTCGTGGGCACCTCGGCGCCGGTGGATATCAGGATGACCTCGGGGCTGGGCGCCGAGTCCCACAGCACGTACCCCCCGCGCTCCAGCTCGCTCGCCGCGGCCAGCTTGCCGTCCTCGCGGTCGAGCACCGGGATCCCCTGGCGGGAGAGCAGCAGCGCGACCGGGCCGTCCTCGCGTTCGAGCGCCACCCGCCACGCCTGCGCGGTCTCGTTGGCGTCCGCGGGGCGCACCACCCACAGGTGGGGGATCGCGCGCAGCGCGGTGTAGTGCTCGACCGGCTGGTGGGTGGGCCCGTCCTCGCCGAGGCCCACCGAGTCGTGCGTCCACACCCACACCACCGGCAGCCCCATCAGCGCCGAGAGGCGTACCGACCCGCGCATGTAGTCGGAGAAGACCAGGAACGTGGACCCGTAGGGCTTGACGATCCCGCCGTGGGCGGCGGCACCGTTGACGATCGCCCCCATCCCGTGCTCGCGGATGCCGAACGGCACGTTGCGCCCCGCGTGCACGCGGGAGAACTGGCCGGCGCCCTCGAACACCGTCTTGGTCGACTCCACCAGGTCCGCGGCCCCGCCCACCATCGTGGGGGCGTACGCGGCGAACGCCGCCATCGTCTTCTGGCCCGCGGCGCGGGTGGCGAGCTTCTCGCCGGCCGGCCAGCTCGGCAGCGCCTCGCGCCAGCCCTCGCGCAGGCGGCCCGACCACGCGCGCTCCCAGTCCTCTGCGAGCGTGGGGTGCTGCTCGCGCCACGCCGCCTCGCGCTCCTGCCACTCGCGCTCGTAGCCCGCGCCGGCCTCGACGAGGCTCATGTGCTCGTACACCCGCTCGTCCACCGCAAAGTGGCGCTCGGGGTCGAAGCCCATCGCGAGCTTCGCCGCGCGCACCTCCTCCTCGCCCAGCGGCGCGCCGTGCGCGGCTGCGGTGTCCACCGCGTGGGGGGCCGGGTAGGCGATGTGCGAGCGCACCGCGACGAACGACGGGCGCTCGGTCTCCGCACGCGCCGCTGCGAGCGCCGTGGTCAGTGCCTCCACGTCCTCGGAGTCCCCCACCCGCTGCACGTGCCACCCGTCCGCCGCCAAGCGCGCGAGGTGGTTCTCGCCGTCGAAGGAGATCGACGTGCTCCCGTCGATCGTGATGCGGTTGTCGTCGTACACGACGGTCAGCTTGCTCAGGCCGAAGTGCCCCGCGACCGAGGCCGCTTCCTGGCTGACGCCCTCCATCAGGTCTCCGTCGGAGCACACCGCGTAGGTGTGGTGGTCCACCACCGCTTCGCCGGGGCGGTTGTAACGCTCGGCGAGGAAGCGCTCGGACATCGCCATCCCCACCGCGTTGGCGAAGCCCTGGCCGAGCGGGCCGGTGGTCACCTCCACTCCGGGCGTGTGCCCACGCTCGGGGTGCCCCGGGGTGCGCGAGCCCCACTGGCGGAACTGCTGGAGGTCCTCGAGGCTCAGGTCGTACCCGCAGAGGTGCAGCAGCGCGTACTGCAGCACGCACGCGTGCCCCGAGCTCAGCACGAAGCGGTCGCGGTCGCGCCACTCGGGGTTGCGCGGGTTCACGCGCAGCGTGCGCCTGAACAGCATGTACCCGAGCGGGGCGAGCGCCATCGCCGTGCCGGGGTGCCCGGCGTTCGCCTTCTGCACCGCGTCCATCGCCAGGCCCCGGATCGTGTTCACCGAGAGCGCGCGCAGCTCGGCCTGCTCGCGTGCGTCTACCGCCAGGACGCTTGCCCGGGAGCCGCCCCCAACTGATTCGCGCGAGCCGACCGGTTCATCTCTTCTCGCCACAGGTCGATCCTACCGGCGCGGGCGGCACCCCGCCTACCGGCTCAGGGGTGGCGTCCCCCTGTGGCTCGGCGGGCACCGGGTACACGCGGCAGCGACCGGTTCCGCGGACGGCGGCCCCTACCGGTTCGGCGGACGGCGGCGCACACGCGGCAGCGCCAGTATCGGGTGCGCTCTGCCGTGCCCGCACCCGCACGTCGGCCGGCGCACCCGCACCAGCCAGTGCAGGTCGTGGCGGCAGTGCGAGCGCCGGTACGGCCACCGGGCGTGCAGCGCCCGCGACATCCGACGCTCTTCACAGATGAACACTCTCATGACTCTCCGACCTCCCTACCCTCGCAGTTGGCCCGGCCGGCCGAAAGACACTCTCTCTGTGGTCCCAGATGTACCAGCTAATAGTACGTGGCCTACAGAAGTGTGTAGATACCTTCCTTGGTTTGCGGCCGCCGCAGGTCATCACCCCAGTCCTTCCCCGATGCTCTAGACGATACCCCAAATGAGCTGTTCTCATGCATTTATGCGCATCCACCTCCCAAACCGGTCGCTCTTTGGGCGGCCCCTGAACCGCTCCACCTCCGACAACAAATAAATCATGACTTACTCACTCTGTCAATGTATGATGCATGAATAGAGATGTCGGCGCAGAGATCGAATCCACTGGTACGCTTCCCGTCCTCGATTAAGGTGGAGGCCGTGACTGAGGGAGGGCGGCAGACAGGTGGCGGCGCGAAGCGGGGCGATGCACGGGTAAAGCCCGCGGCGAGTCGTCCCGAGCGCGCGAAGAGCCGCCGCGGCACAGACGCTCCCGCGGGCCCAAACGGTACTCCCAGCGCGCGGAGCGGCAGAGGCGCGAACGACCAGAAGGGCCTCCCGCGCGGTCCCCAGGCGCTCCCACGCGACGAGGTCGCGACCCACCAGCGCGAACGACTGGTGGACGCGATGGTGCAGGCCGTCAACGAGCGCGGGGTCGTCGCGACCACGATCTCCGACCTCGTCGCCCGCGCCGGCATCTCGCGGCGGACCTTCTACGAACACTTCGAGAACAAGGAGGCCTGCCTGCTCACCACCTACGACACGGTCGTCGAGACCGAGGTGCAGCGACTGCTCGCGCTCCCCGTCTCCGGCGAGGGATGGCGGGAACAGCTGGAGACGATCATCCGCGCGCTGTTCGACGCGATCGCGGAGCGCCCCGACGCGGCGCGCCTGATCTGCGTGGAGATGGGCGCCTCAGGTGAGATGGGGGTCCAGCGCTGGGCCGCCGGCGCAGCGCGCCTGGAACGCTTCATCAGCGCGAGCTTCGAGCGAGCGCCCGGGCCGGGAACGATCCCCGATCCGGTGGCGCGCGCGTTCGTGGGGGCGCTGCGCAAGATCATCTACACGCGCGTGCGCGAAGAGCGCTCCTCCAGGTCCCTGAAGGCCGAGCTCGCCCGGATCGTGCCGGAGTTGCTGGATTGGATCGGCTGCTACTACCCGAGCCCCTCCGGCATCCCCCACCGCCCGCGTGCGCGCCGTGTGCGCTACCTGGAGGGCGGCCGCGCGCCCGGGAGCCTCTCGCCGCCCGCGCCCTGGGGGGTGCGGGGGCTGCCGCGCGGCGAGCACAACCTCCCGCGCGGCTTCGTGGTCTTCAACCAGCGCGAGCGCATCTTCGACGCGATCGCCAAACTCACTGCGCGCAACGGCTACCCGGCGCTGAGCCTGGAGGACATCGCCGAGAAGGCGGCGGTGTCCCTACAGACGTTCTACACCCACTTCGAGAACAAGGAGGAAGCGTTCCTCGCCACCTACGAGGTGGGACACACCCGCGCCAAAGCGGCAGTCAACCGGGCGCTCGCCCACCAGACGGAGTGGATCGGGGGCGTGCGCGCCGGGGTGACGGCGCTGCTGGAGTTCCTCGCCTCCGAGCCCGCCCTGGCGCACCTCTCGTGCGTGGACATCTTGATCGCCTACCCCCACGTCGCCGGGCGAGTGGAGGAGGCCAACGCCGCCTACACCGAGTTGCTCGACATGGAGCTCGGCGGGGGCGCTCCCTCGCAGCCCTCGATCGGGATCGTGGGAGAGGTGATCGTGGGAGGGATCTTCGAGCTGCTGCACGACTACATCCTGACCGGCCGCACGCGCAGGCTCCCGGAGCTCGCCGACCACGTCAGCTACATCGCGCTCACTCCGTTCATCGGCAGCGAGGCGGCCGCCGAGGCGATCTCCTGAGCGACCGCGGCGCGGTCGCTCACTGAGACGTGAAGGCACCAAGAAGTACCGGAGGGGGCCTGTCGGAAACATTACCGAGGAAGTCTTGACCGCAGAGAGTGCGGGACCGTAGCCTTACCAGGTGGCTTCCACCGAGCGCGCTCGAGAGCGCGAGCTGACCGACGGCGCGGCGCCTGAGCAGGCCGCCAGCGTCCACATCACCGAGGCCAACCGCGCCCTGCGGATGGAGCTGCCGCTATTCGATCGGGAGGACTTCGAGGATGCGCGCCGCGGCTTCGTGGCAGCGCTCTCCCCTGCAGTCGTGCGGGGCACCACGGGGCGCGTGGTGTGGGACATGGAGTCCTACGCGTTCCTCGACGGCGAGTGCCCGGACACCGTCAACCCGAGCCTCTGGCGCCAGGCACAGCTGAACGCGATCCACGGCCTGTTCGAGGTGGTGCCGGGCATCTACCAGGTGCGCGGCGTGGACCTCTCCAACATGACGCTCGTCGAGGGACGCGAGGGCGTGTTGGTGATCGACCCGTTGATCTGCGCGGAGACTGCCGCCGCAGCGCTGGCGCTGTACCGCGCCCACCGCGGCGAGCGCGAGGTGACGGGCCTGCTGTACACCCACAGCCACGTCGACCACTTCGGCGGGGCGCTGGGCGTGGTGAGCGCGCGCGACGTCAACGCCGGCCGCGTGCCGGTGCTGGCGCCGGAGGGCTTCATGGAGCACGCGATCAGCGAGAACGTCTACGCGGGCACCGCGATGGCGCGCCGCGCGGCGTTCATGTTCGGCGCCTCGCTGGAGCGTGGCCCCCGCGGGCAGGTCGGCACTGGCCTGGGCATGACCGTCTCCACCGGTTCCGTCGGGCTCGTGCCGCCCACGGTCGAGATCGCGCGCACCGGCCAGGTGGAGGTGCTCGACGGGATCGAGCTGGTCTTCCAGATGACCCCCGGTAGCGAGGCGCCAGCGGAGATGAACTTCCTGCTTCCCGCGCACCGTGCGCTGTGCATCGCGGAGAACGCGACCCACAACCTCCACAACGTCTCCACCCCGCGGGGCGCCCTGGTACGCGACGCGCGCGCCTGGTCGCGCTACCTCGGCGAGGCGATCGACCTCTTCGGCGAGCGCGCCGACGCGCTGTTCGCCGGGCACCAGTGGCCGCGGTGGGGGCGCGAGCGGATCGTCGCGCTGCTCGCCTCGCAGCGCGACCTGTACGGCTACCTACACGACCAGACGCTGCGCTTGCTCAACAAAGGGTACGTGGGCTCCGAGATCGCCGAGCTACTAGAGCTGCCGGCGGGCCTCGCGCGGGAGTGGCACTGCCGCGAGTACTACGGGACGGTGAGCCACAACGTGAAGGGCATCTACCAGCGCTACGTGGGCTGGTTCGACGGCAACCCCGCCCACCTCTGGCCGCACCCGCCCGAGCAGGCCGCCCGGCGCTACGTGCGGGCGATGGGCGGCACGGAGGCGGTGCTCGAGGAGGGCCGGCGGGCGTTCGCGGACGGCGACTACCGCTGGGTGGTGGAGCTCGTCTCCCACGCGGTCTTCGACAACCCCTCCAACCGCGCGGCTCGCGAGCTGCAGGCGCAGGCGTTCGAGCAGCTCGCCTACGGGGCCGAGAACGCGACGTGGCGCAACTTCTTCCTGATGGGCGCCCGCGAGCTGCGCGAGGACGTGTGCGAGCGCGCGGGGACACCCTCGCCGGCGCTAATCGGCCAACTCACGAGCGCGCAGCTCTTCGACGTGCTCGCGCTGCGCCTCGACGGCCCCCGCGCGGGGGAACTGGCGCTGAGCTTCAACTGGGTGTTCACCGACGTCGGCGAGCGCCACCTGCTGGCACTCTCCAACGGCGTGCTGCACCACTCCGCCGACCGGCAGGACCCGCACGCGGACGCCACCGTGCTGGTGGAACGCTCGGCACTGAACGAGCTCTTCGCGGGCCTCACTCCCCTGCCCGAGCTGTTCGGCGCGGGGCGGCTGCGGGTCGAGGGCGATGGCGCCAAGCTCGGCGAGCTGCTCGGCCTGCTCGACGCCCCCGACCCCTCGTTTGCGATCGTCACGCCGTAGAGTGCTTGACATCCTGAGCGGTATGTGAAAGGATACCGGCCGGTATGCGAAATGCACCTGCCGGCCTCCCCCCCGGCCCCCGCCTCCCCCGGGCTGTCCAGAGCGCGATCTGGTTCCGCGGCGCGCAGTGGATGCTGGACACCTGCCAGGCGCGATTCGGCGACATGTTCACGCTGAAGATCGCCAACGAGGGCACGTGGGTGGTGACGTCCAACCCGGAGGCGATCAAGCAGGTGTTCACCGGCGACCCCAGTCTGCTGCACGCGGGGGAGGCGAACCGCATCCTCCTGCCGGTGCTCGGCCCGAGCTCCGTGCTGCTGCTCGACGACGGCGCGCACCTGCGACAGCGCAAGCTGATGCTGCCCGCCTTCCACGGCGAGCGGATGCAGCGCTACGGCGAGCTGATGGCCGAGGTGGCCGCCGAGGAGATCGAGCGCTGGCCAATCGGCGAGCCCTACCGGCTGCGCCCACGCATGCAGGCGATGACGCTCGAGATCATCCTGCGTGCGGTGTTCGGCGTCTCCGAGGGACCCCGCATGGAGCGCCTGCGCGTCGAGTTGCGGCGACTACTCAACATCGTGACCAACCCGCTGGGCGGCGTCGTGCTGGTGACGCTCGGACCCGAGCGCATCGGGCGGCTGCGCTCCTTCCGCCGCGACCTCGAGCGCGTGAACCGCCCGATCTACGAGGAGCTCGCCGACCGCCGCAGGGCCGGGGACCTGGCCGAGCGCGACGACATCATGTCGCTGCTGCTGCAGGCCACACACGAGGACGGCAGCCCGATGAGCGACGAAGAGTTGCGTGACGAGCTCGTCACCCTGCTCGTCGCGGGCCACGAGACGACCGCCAACGCGCTGGCGTGGGCGGTCGAGCGACTCTGCCGCCACCCCAAGAAGCTCCGGCGCCTCACCGAGGAGGTGCGCGCGGACGAGAGCGGCTACCTCGAGGCGGTGGTCCAGGAGACCCTACGCCTGCGCCCGGTGATCTCGATCGTCCTGCGCCGCCTCGTCGAGCCGATGGAGATCGGCGGACGCCTGCTACCTGCCGGCGTGTCGATCGCGCCTTCGATCCACCTCGTCCACCGGCGCGCGGACCTTTACCCGCAGCCGCACGAGTTCCGGCCCGAGCGCTTCCTCGAGCAGGAGGGGGGGCGAGCGTCGAACACCTACACGTGGATCCCGTTCGGCGGCGGCATGCGCCGGTGCCTGGGCGCCGCGTTCGCCCAGTTCGAGATGCAGAC
Source organism: uncultured Solirubrobacterales bacterium (assembly GCA_963706545.1). Classification (GTDB taxonomy): domain Bacteria; phylum Actinomycetota; class Thermoleophilia; order Solirubrobacterales; family Solirubrobacteraceae; genus Palsa-744. The sequence goes on along the minus strand of OY970161.1, from coordinate 1,343,264 downwards.
CGTGCTGCGCGAGCTTGTCCTGCGTCGCACGCTGACCCCCTCGCGGCCCGCCTCCGAGCGCGTCTACCGCCGCGCGATCACCGAGACGCCGCGACGCGACGCCGAGGTGCTGGTCGGCCGCCTCCCCGCAGCCACCCCCACGCCGGCGCCCGAGGCCGAGGCGGTCCCAGCTTGAGCGGGTGGTCCTAGCTTGAGCGCCACCACCCCGCGGCGTGGCGCGCGCCCGACGCGCGGCGAACGCCAGGCCGCGACCCGCGCGGCGCTGCTGCGCTCAGCCTCGCGCTCGATCTGCGAGCACGGCATGCACGGCGCCTCGATCGACCGCATCGCCGCGGACGCCGGCTACACAAAGGGCGCGTTCTACGCGAACTTCGCCAGCAAGGAGGAGCTGTTCCTGGTCGTGCTCGACGAGAAGTTCGCCGCCGAGCTCGAGCGCCTCCAGGACGCGATGGCAGGCTCCGGCGAGCCGGTCGACGAGGCCCGCCAGGCGGCCGAGGAGTTCCTCGTCTATGTGGACCGTGACCCCGAGTGGCCCAGGCTGTACCAGGAGTTCGCGGCCTACGCCGCCCGCGACGACGCGTTCCGCGTCGAGCTCGCCGCCCGGCGGAGCGCGCTGCGCGACCGCATAGCCGAGGTGTTCTCGCGGTGGGCCGCAGCGCTCGACGTCGAACCGGCCCTCCCTCACAGCGACGTGGCCGCGATGACGCTCTTCATGGCCGACGGCTTCCTGCTCGACCGGATCATCGACCCCGAGCTCGACAACGGGCTGTACGCGACGATGTGCGAAGTCTTCCTGCGCGGGCTCGCCGCGATGGCCGAGACGCGTAAGGCCTGAGAACCGGCTTCAAGACAGGCAGTGCGTCCGGGGCGTTTCCGGACCGAGCTGGGCGACGCTGGCCGATCTTTGATCGGTAGGGGCGCATCCGGGCGTGCCGATCTTTTGAAGCCGGTTCTAAGACAAGCTGCTACTTTGCTTGGGAGCGGTCGACGTCGTCGGCCGCGGGGCAGCTTGCTTCGGTCTCGCAGTCAGCGGTTCGGGTCAGCCATAGCCTCTCGAACCGTACGCGGCCCACAGCGCCGCCAAGGAGACACACATGCCTACGCAGTCCTTCGCCGAGCTCGGCGTCTCACGCGCCGTTGCCGGCGCCCTCTCCCGCCAGGGAGTCACTGAACCGTTCGCCGTGCAGCGCCTCGTCATCGGCGACGTCCTCGCCGGGCGCGACGTGCTCGCGAAGTCACCCACCGGGTCGGGCAAGACGCTCGCCTTCGGGATCCCCCTCGTCGAGCGGATCACTGCTGACGGGCCGCGCCCCGCGGCCCTCGTCCTCTCGCCAACCCGCGAGCTCGCCAAGCAGATCGTCGAGGAGATCCGCTCGATCGCGCATGCGCGCGCGCTGCGCGTCACCGCGGTCTACGGGGGCGCTTCGCTTCTCAAGCAGGCACGCGACGCCGCCGCTTCGCACATCCTCGTCGCAACCCCCGGGCGCCTCGAGGATCTCCTCGCGCGCCGTGCCTTCACGCTTGACGCGATCCGCGTGCTCGTCCTCGACGAGGCCGACCGGATGCTCGACATGGGCTTTCGTCCCGCCGTTGACCGCGTCGTCAGCGCCTGCCCCTCAAAGCGCCAGACGCTGTTCTTCTCGGCCACGCTCGACGGCGAGGCCGGGCGCGTGGCCCAGCGCTACACCCATGACGCCGCCGTGCACGAGCACGGGCCCTCCGCGCGGCGCGCCGCCGTCGAGGTCGAGCACCGCTTCCTCCCGGTGACCGGCGACGGCCGCGTGCAGGCGCTCGTCGGCGAGCTTGCCCGCGAGCGCGACCGCACGCTCGTGTTTGTGCGCACCAAGCGCGGAGCGGACCGTCTCGTCAAGCGCCTGGACGCCCACGGCTTCGCCGCCGTCGCGATGCACGGCAACAAGTCCCAGCGCCAGCGCGAGCAGGCGCTCGCCCGCTTCCGCTCCGGCGCGGTGGACACGCTCGTCGCGACCGACGTCGCCGCCCGCGGCATCGACGTCTGCGGTGTCTCACACGTGATCAACTTCGACCCGCCCGAGGACCGCGAGGCCTACGTCCACCGCGTGGGGCGCACCGGGCGCGCAGGCCGCCCGGGCGTCGGCATCACCCTCGTCGGTGCCTCCGAGCGGCACGACGTGAGCCGACTGGCGCAGCAACTCGGCATCGAGCACGGGCTCGGTGGCGAGGTGCACGAGCACGGGACACGTGCCCCCCACAACGCCGCCCGCACCGCCCCCCGGCCGCAGAGACGGACTCGCCGTCGGCGACCGGTCCGAGCGTAGGACGCCAGCGCAGCGGCGGCCGGGCAGAGCGCTACGAGATCCCCGGAGTGCCCTCCGTGCGCCGGCCAATGGACAACAGCTCTCTGAAGAAGCCCTTGCCGAGTACGCTCAGGACAAGTAGGGATCCGAACAGAGCCACCGCGTCGATGCTCTCGCGGCCCTGCTTGGTCCAGTAATCGTCTGCGAGGTTCAGCCACAGGGCGAACTCGTCGAGCGTCAACGCCGCGCCGCCGCCGTACACCGCCGCAGTCACCCGCGAGGACCTGCGGTCCTCGTTGACGCCGACCTCCAGCATCCACAGGTAGCCCACCGTCAGCAGGCCCGTGATCCCGAAGGTCATGTGGTGGATGTGCCGTCCCCCGGGGGTGATGTTCCTGAACGGCCCCCGTTCGGCGCGGATCGCATGGGTGATCACGCGCACCGTCGCGAAGGTCACGAAGAACGCACCCGTGGAGAACAGCTGACGCTCCTTGCGGCGATCGCCGAAGTGCTTGTAGTACAGCGAGCGCAGGTCCCGCACGTCGCGCACGGGGGAAACCCACGAGTACGGCCGGCGCCGGCGGGGCGGGGGGAGCGGGGGGCCTTCGCCTGGCATCGTCGTGCACACCCTAGCCCTCTTTGCCTGGCGTGCGCGATGAGAGTGATCACCCGCCGGTCGGCCGTAGACCTCGCCGCTCCGCCCTCCGCGAGGCGGGCGCTTCGCCTCTCGAGCACCAGCCTACGCTCACCCAGAGAGAGTTCGACATGCCCAGCACACCCGTCATTTGCAGGCACTTAAAGTATGGAGCTAGGGGGACTCGAACCCCCGACCTCCTGGGTGCGATCCAGGCGCTCTCCCAACTGAGCTATAGCCCCACGCATCGCAAAGGCGTGATGGAGCCAAGTGTAGTGGGAGCGGGCGCCACCGGCCGGCAGGCGAAGGCCAGGTCGATTGCCGGCGGCTGGCCCGATCGAGGGCATCGCGAAAAACGCGACAGGCCGGCGAAGTATGGTTTCGTGGCGCAATGGGATTGCTCGATGACGCCATTCACGAGCACCTCGAGCTCAGGCGCCTGCATGGCGCCGATCTGAGCGAGGTGATCCGCGAAGAGCGAGAGGCCTTCGGCTCCGCGCTGCGGGTGGGGGGCATGGAGCCCGCAGGGCATGTGGCCGACTTCGAGGAGCTTCCGACTGTCCGCGCGGGTCATGCAGTCGATGAGATCGAGCTCCACGCGAACCCCGATCTCTCGCGTCTGAGCCAGGAGACGGTGGAGCTGGACATGCGAGCGGTCCTGGAAGCGGAATCGATCGAGGGCAACGGCCGTGCAGAGCTGGACACCCTGCCTCCTGCGATCGGCGCAGCCCCGTCCCGCGCGAGGGTGGAGCCCTCAGCCTCGGGAGAAGGCTCGACAGGAGACTCCCTGGAATGGGAGATGCCGAGAGAACGCAGGGACGACTTCATCGGGCGGTCTCGGGAGAAGGAGCTCGCGCCACTGAGCGGGGCTCTCGGCGTGCGAAGGACACCGGCCGGAGACGTCCTGGCAGGACGGCTGAACTCCCCGCCCTAGACTCAGCTATCTGGGGCCATAGCTCAGCTGGGAGAGCGCCTGTTTTGCAAGCAGTCTCGGGTGTTGGGGCTGTGGGTCGGAATCCCGCATGAACACTGGGTTTCCCACCCGTCCGACTCGCATGAGCCACCCGTTCGAATAGCGGCCGATTGAGGGCGATTCGGGGGATTTCGGCAGGGCTGCCGTTTACTCCGAGGCCCTTGACGGTTCAGCCCGACACGTAGACTCTCGGCGGTGGCCATCGAGCGTTTCGTCTGGACCGATCACGCCTTGCTTCGGCTTGACGAACGACATCTGACGCAATCCGATGTCGAGCAGGCGATCCGCGACGGACACCGCGGACGGCAGGTCAACAACGGACAGGCCGACTGGCTCATCGAGGGTCTCACCGCCCACGGGGTCCATTTTGAAGCCGTATACGACCATCCCGCGGGGGACGACGAGACGACAGCACGCATCGTGTCGGCGTGGCGGGTGGACGAATGGCCGGGAGCCTGACGCGGTAACCTCGAATGACTATGTATGCCTACTACGACCCCGAGGCGGACATCGCCTGGCTCCCGACCGGCGAGTCCGACGATGTCGTCAGCGAGCGCGTCCCTGGCGGTCTACGCGACTACGACCGTGCGACTCATACGCTCGTCGCTATCGAGATCTGGGACGCCAGCACTCGCCTACCTCGAACCTTGCTCGAAGCCCTGCCGACACCCGCCGCCCCCCGCAGCGCCGCCGCGTAGAGCGGCGGAACGCTGCAATGAGGGAGTACACGCCCCTCCCGCGCGTCAGCGCGGACACGGAGGCGAAGCCGACGCCTCCGGTGCACGTAGCAGCGGCCACCCGGCCGCGATAACCCCCGCCGTCGGGGGCGCCCGTAGTCCTCGCGCGCCCTCGACCACCGACTCGCGCCTCCCCTCGGCGCTGCCTTCGTTCGCGTCGCGTTTAGCGATCAGCGAGCCCACCCGTCGGGTGGCGCGCCTGGCTGCCAGGCCCGCGTGACGCCACCGCCCTCTTGGCGAAGTTCCCGGCTGTAGTCGGAGAACTGCGCATGAAACGCCAACTCATGCCGGGGGTCCTCTGCCATCTGGTCGATCCAGTCTCGCCACACCACAAGAGCGCACAGCACCTCCAGGTGTGCGGCATCCTCCCACCAGCCATCTTTCAGGTGCGCTAGCTCGCGCGGATAGCGGCCGTAGAGGGCCACGATCGAGCTCCACATATAGGTCCGCCATTCCGGATCGTTGTCTAGCGCCTTCAAGAGCTGGCCGTGCTTCTCGAATCCCTCCCCGCGGGCAAACTCCAAGAACTCGCCAATCGCGGCGCGCACGTCGCGAGAGAACCTGCGTACTACATCTCTAGGCACCTCTGGAATGTGCGACCCGTGGACAGCAGCCGAGCGTACCTGCCCATACATGAGGTACATCTGCCCAGGATGGGGGAAGTGCCCGGTCTGCTTGTGCGAGAGGACGGCACGCCTGAGCGCCAGACCTTCGTCCTTGGATTTTTCGGAGGTGTCGCCAAAGATCGCCTCAAGCGCGAAGAACAAGAACAGTGTCTCCTTGAGTGGATCGGTCTCTAGCTGCGAGTCCTCGAACCACCGCACTGCCCGGCATGCCGCCTGCTCAATCTTCGTGCCGCCTTCGGCCGTGAGTGTCGCAATAGGCGTAGATATGGCGGCCGCGAGAAGGTCCTCGGGCAGCTCCAGTCTGATGATCTCGCCCGGCGGCATCGCCCCTCCGCCTCCTGCGCTCTCGCTAAACCAGTAGACGGTGCCGAGACGAAACCGGAGTTGCTGATTGACGATCGCCAGATCGGAGAGGAGGCCGACCCGCATCACCCGTAAGGCGTGCTCAGCAATCTTCCGCGCCCGCCTCATCATCTCGCGTCTGTTGGTCCCTACGCACTCCGCGCCAACGGCCGCGTGCATCGTGGGGGGATACTTTGCGACGAAGCCCCGCAACTCCACCTCGACGGCTGGGACCAGTTTCGCGCCGAGCAACTCGATGGCTCGGGGCGTCGAGAGTCCTTCGACTGGGAACCAGCACTCCAGATGCTCGGGTTCGCAAGCGTGCTGCTCTAGGAATGCCTCGACGTGGCTCCTATCTCGGAGGCCATGCGCCCTACGGGCAAAGTCCCAGACGGCCTCCTCGATCTCACGCTTCTTCATGTGCTCAAACCGGGGATCGGCTGCGAGGTCGGCTTTGAGCTCGTGGGCGGCTTCCACCTGATGATCGACAAAGGTGGGCTGCCTGACGTGGGCGCGGAAGGCCCGGTGATTGCTGACCGGCCCGACCTCGACGCGCTCTCGGGCTACGGATTGGAGCTTTCGAAGCGTCCGCTCAACGCTCATCTCGTCTTCCCTCTTGGGGAGAGTTCGGTCAACAGGGGGCTTGTCCGCCAGCAGGAGCCTAGACCAGCCCGAAACGGCAGATATCGGCAGACGAGCCCGAGACGACCGCAGACAGCCACCTAGCGCCCGCCGTCCTGAGCGCCGAAACCCCGCTCCATGTGGGTATATTGGGCCTTCCAGGGGCCATAGCTCAGCTGGGAGAGCGCCTGCTTTGCAAGCAGGAGGTCACCGGTTCGATCCCGGTTGGCTCCACTGGAGGAAGTGCCTGGAAATTAGCGGGTTTTCGGGTCGCAGGTGGTCTCAGATGGTGCTCGGTTTCGGTGGAGAGTACCGCAGGCGAGTACCACATCGGGCCTGATTCTGCGGTGGATCGGAGCGGCGACGGTTTGCAGGCAGGAGGTTATGGTTCGAGCCCAGTATCGCCCATAGCTCGAAATCCGCATTCTTGTGCGGGTTCTCGTCTTCTACGGCGCCGCCACGGTTCCAATGAGGTTCCGTTTGTGATCTGTTAACGTGCGAGGCCATGCGCCACGCTTTGTCGGATGGCAGCGGGGCGGGCTCATCCGGCCGCTTGTAGCGAAAGTCGCCAGCGCACAGGCTAGCCGGCGGTGCAGCTAGCCGAGAGCCGGTTGGTCTCTTCGCCTTCGCTCGCGCGCGTATAGTAGCGCCGCCCGTCACACCCGCCCCGGATGCGCGACAGCACGATCCGCGTCGGCACGACTGGATAGACGAGCTTCCCGTCCCGGTATTCGCCGTGCCGGTAGTGGTAGAGGCCGGTCGCGACCGCGATGCTTGTGCCCCAGCCGGACCATCGCAGGTTCGAGAGCTTCCATTCGTTTGCGCCGACCGACGGCAACCCCTGCAACACGCACGTAGACGGGCGGACGCTCGCGTGGTAGTGGAAGCCGCCCGACCCGAAGGTCTGGCAGTTGACGAACACTTCCCCGCCGCTGGCGTTTGCGGACACGGTGGCGGCGCCCACCGCGAGCGCGGCCAGCAGCGCCGCGAAGGTGAGGACCAGTGCGTTACGCATGAATCCCATCCCGCGATCTTATGCTGATGGGGCGGCCCAGCGGCGCTCATTGCTGCCCCTCCGGTCGGGCGCGCATTGCAGCGAGTTCCTTTTCGACGTAGAGCTTGAGTTGGGCCAAGGTCGTACGCCAGCCTTTGTCGAGCTTCGGGAGGATGTAGCCACCGACTTCGCCCCTCCAACTGTTGACCTTGGCCGTAAGTTCCGCAACGGTGTCTTCGGCAAATGGATCGGGCACCGTCATGCAATGGCGTTTCGCTGCCGTGATCGCCTGAACCAAGTCATCGCCCTGCCCGATGCACCGTTCGTACCCGGTCGGCCGCGCGCTTTTGGCCGGCTGCGCCTCGACGGCCTTGTTGCTCGCGTCGAGGGCACGGAGGGTGGGATCGTGGATCGTCCGGGCGATCCGCTGTTCCGTCTGCTTCGCGATTCTCAGACGGTCCGCGTCCGATAGCTCATTCGTCGCTGCCGTGGACGGCGAGCTGGTGAGCACCAACTTGTCATCCTCCGACCCGGCGCGCCGCAGGATGGGTCTCAGGAGTCGGCGCAGCTTCACGCCGCGAAACTGGTTGCGGATCAAGCGATTCATCTCCGCGTTGCCTGTCCGCCTGTGCCACGGCCACCAGTGCAGAAGCGGGGCCAACATCCCATAGGTTCCCATCAACTGCGAGCGCGCCACAGGCCCAGACGACGGGCGAGGGTATGTGCGACGACGCGGGCTGGATCGCCAGTACGACAGTTGCGCCTCCCGCTACGACCATCACTGCGCCGCCAGCCCCGCTCCAAGCGGGCGTGTGCTCAGGGTCGGGGTGCCACCGCATCGCGAGCGAAGCCTACGCCCCAGGAACCACGGATCGACTCAGAATCAGCCGCAAGACGCACGTTTTCCGGCCGACGCGAGCTGTGATGCGGCATCGCCGCAATGGCGCTCGGCTCGGCGTATGCTTGCGACCATGAGGGGGCTCAGGGGGCTTATATGCGCGGGGACCATCGGGACCGTCATTGCCTTCTCCGCTACTGCGACGGCTGGTGGTGCGGCTGTGCTGCGGGCAGCAAGCTCCGCGTCAAAGCTTCCCGGACTGCTCACCTTGCTAGGTAGTAATCAATTCGCAGTACGACCTCCTGTGATCGGCTACACGGGAGACGGGACCGGCTATATCGGTGGTTCCGACGGCCGAGGAAGAATCCACGGGAGAAACGAATTCGGCCATATCGCGTGGCTGACCTGGACCAAGCAGACTGCAACCGGCACTGGAGCGATATGGGGCGACAATGGCGTACCCAACGATGCAGAAGGGACGTTCTCGGCGGTCCCGGTCAAGATACGCGCCTTTGCTCCCCGTGATGGGCACTTCACGCGCCTAACGGAGCGCTATTCCGAACACGGAGAAAACTTCATCGAGGAGCGTGGAGTCCGCCACGTGTCGTTCCCCGGTCAGAGCTTCTACGAATACTACGTAGTCCGCGCGGTTCAGGAATATCCGTAGAACACGGAACGCATGCCAGAGCCACCACGACCTCCGAGCCTACCGGCACCCGAGACAGACGAGATGCACTCTGCTGCTGTCCGTGTGAGGCAGATGGTTGGCGCGGGCGGGATGGAGATGACAGCGGGACAGCTTCTAGCGATGTTCGACTGCGAGGACGTTCAAGAGGCGCGAGAGGAAATAGCTGACGAGCTATTCACCGTCGGCCTGGTTACGCGCCCCTCGATTGTGCATTCATTGACCAACGAAAAGGTCAAGATCACCACCCCCGACGAGCCCGAGGATCACCTAGTCCGCAACGGAATCATCTGGGCGATCCTTATTCCGATCATAGGAGCGATCTGGGCGATTCGCTTGTTTGCTCGAGAACGGGTAGGCGGGGGCTTCGCCGTACTCGCCACAGCGATTCTTGTCGTGCTCCTCTACTTCTATGGCTTCGGAGCATTCGATAAACCTCTATCGAGCATTGGGCTGAACGTCCATGAATGCGCACGCAACGGGCTCGGCCAGACCTTCTGCGGGCACGAACTTGACGAATACCGGGCGAAAATTGAACGGGTCAAACAGGAACTTGTCGCGACTCAGGAAAAGACCAAACGAGAACAGGCGGAAAGCGAACAGAAAGCGAGCGAAGAAAAAACGCAGACGCAGGCGAACGAACGCAGCGAACTTGAATCCAAGATGGCCGCTGAGAAGGCAATCGTTCAGAGAGAACCCGAAGGCTCATATGCTGGCGACCTCGCCCGCGACGAGTACGAAAGCGATAGGGCACAGCTACAGCAGCTCGGCATACGCTGAACGTCAGAGAACAGTCGCTCTGATGCTCGGCGTCTTGAGTTCGGCATCGAGAAATCGTAGGCGGGAAGCGGCTACGGGCGCCCCCAACGCTGGTTTAGCGATCAGCGAGAGCGCTGCGGTCGCGCCACACTGGCGAACTCGTCGGTGGCATCCGATTAGGCTGTCTCGAAGCGCTCATGGGGCTTGCTTCGCGTTGCGACCAGTACCCTCAGGAAGTCCAAACAGCCCCGTGACCGGCCATCCCGGCGGTCGCTCGACGCCGAGCAGCGCGCGCGGGAGGCCAAGCGTTTCGGCGACGCGCTTTAGTTCCTGCTCCGCCTCGTCCTCGGTCCCGGCTAGCACCTTGAGACCCAGGAGGTCACCTGTGGGGCCGGTCACCTCAAGCCAGCGGTGCGCCGGTGTACCTCCGCTGATCGTCACGCCGGCAGAGGCCATCTTCGCCGAGAGTCCGGCCGCCGCGAGTGCTGTCTGGGCGCGTGGCACTAGCTCATCCTCAGCGGGGTCGCTACCAAAATGACCAAATGCGGTGAGGACGATCTCATCGTCGGAATGCCTCAGCTCAGGATCGGGCCGCACCCGTAGCCCCTTGGCGCGAAGCGCTTCGGCGGCGCGCTGTGCCTGCGCGGCATTGAGACGAAACGACACGCTCCTTGTTCCGCGAGGACTCCATGCGCTCAACTCATTGGGGGTAAGCAGCTTGGCCCAAGCCCCCCGCTCCTTCTCAAGCCTCGCCTTCGCGGCGGCGCTGTAACCCGACGCCGATACCAGGAGCCCGAGATCGGCGCCTACATCGTCGAGGAAGCCTAGAAACCTGTCGATATCTCCGACGGCGACCCGTCGTGCCCAAGCCTTGCAATCAACCGCGAGCGTAACGTCATCAAGCCCAAACACGCGACCACGGACGAGTACGTCAACCTGCCGTCTACGCTGGCCGCGGCGAGGGAGGACATGGACGTTACGTTCCACGGTTGCGGCATCACCCAAGAGGAAGCTGAGGATGTCCGCGACGCCGTTCTCGTACTCACGGAAGTCGCTCATTCAGGGCAGGTTAGGGACGATTGAACCGACCCGGATTTTCTGGAGGCCTTGATCTGACCCGGCTGGTTGAGGAGAGCACTCGTCGGGGATTGGTGCCGAGCCGCGCTCGTGTTCTTCAAGTAGCGAGCGTATCCGCTCAGTTGACCGGTGCGCGAATTTGCGAGCGAGGCTGAGGGCACCCACGCTCAAGCGTCACTGGTGTCCAAAATAGGCTTTGAGCGCTCTACCTTTCAGCGTCCTCGATCCGCGCTGTCGTCGCGGGTGCGATTGAGGTTCCGTGCCGGTGGGACGAGCTGCCGAGCGAGACGCAGTGGCCGCAGCGAACGGAGGTCGAACCCAGTTCCCCAAAGGTGGTCGGGCAGCTCGGGATGCGCGAGCGATGGGGTCTTGGTGCGGCTGTTGCACATCTTCTGGGCCAGGCGCGTGACGCGCGCTGCGTCCTGTCCATCGCTGCCGAGGTCGTCGCGTGCGATGAACCAGGTGGTGCCGTGGCGTGCCCTGGTTGCCTCGACGTAGGCGGTCTCCTTGCTGGTCTGCCAGCCGCCGGTGAGGACGACGGAGCGCTCGACGGTTGCGCCCTGCTGGCGGTAGACGTGCTGCGCGTAGGCCAGTCTCAGCGAGTCCAGGTCCTCGCCGGCGAGCTGGACACTGCGCTGCGATCCGTCGAGCGTGACGGTCACGCGCCGCTCGTGGATGGCGCTCACTTGGCCGCGAGTGCCGTTCTCGACCCGCGGCTGCCCCAGTGGGCGGTGCTGGGCGATGAACGCGATGAGGTCGCCTTCGCGCAGGCCGTAGTGGACGCTGGGCAGTGGGATCTCGTGGTGTCCGAGTTCGCCGCGCTCTGCGCGTAGGTGTTGTGCGCGGGCGTTGAGCCGGTCGATCTCCGTGTTCGACGCGTCAGCGATCAACGCGACCTCGCGGATATCGCGCCCCTCTGTGAGCGTGGCCCATGTTTGTACGGCTTGCTCCGCCGCTTGGTCGCGGGTGTCGGAGAGGTGCAGCTGGCCGCGTGAGGCGTAGTGCGCCATCGCGCGCTCTGGTTCTCCTGCGCGTAGTGCTTGCCATGCGCGCTGGTCGGCGGGGTCCTTGGTGCGGTGGATGTCTGCGAGTTCGGCGCTGGGTGCGTGCTCGGTGAGCCGGTCGAACATGCCGCCGGGGCCGATCGAGGGGAGCTGCTTGCCGTCGCCGACCGCGATCAGCTTTGCCCCGGAGCGCTCGATGAGCCGGGTCAGCGCGTCGAGGCGCTTGTGGTCGACCATCCCCGCCTCGTCCAGGATTACTGTCGTGTCCCTGCCCACGTGGATGGCTCCCGTGTTCGCACGGGCCACCAGCGAGTCCACGGTGAGTGTCTGTCCGGCGAGCGCGGGGCTGTCGGCGCCGAGCCGCTCGGCGGTAGACCCGGATACGGCGACCCCGATCGTCTCTCGCCCGGCGTGCTGCTCCGCACGGGCGGCGGCGTCGATCACGACTCCCTTGCCGGTTCCGGCTGGGCCGACGAGGACCGCGGCGCGCTCGTGACCGGTGATGACTTCGAGCGCACCGTGTTGCTCGGGGTTGACTGGTCCGCCGATGCGCTCCGCGACCTCACGGGCGGCGTTGTCGCGTGCAATGTCGCCGACGTCTCGGCCCGCTGGCTGGGCGAGCTGTGTGGCGCGGCGTTCGATCGCCTGCTCCTGGGCGCGTACCGCCAGGGTGGTCATCCGCCCGCCCTCCAGAGTCAGCACGCGCCGGTCGCGGACCATCTCCCGCGCTACGGCGAGCGCCTCGTCCGGTGCCATCTCTCCGGCGGCCTGCTCCAACACGATCGCGCGCAGGTCGCGCTCCTGGAAGACGGCGTGCTGTTCGGTCAGCTTCGCCTCGACGCGATCCTCGATCTTGCGCTCGGCCTTTGGGCGCTCGGATGCGCCGATCAGCCGCACAGCCTCATCCGGGCCGAACCCGTGACTGCGGCCGGTCTCTACCCATGCTCGTTGTAGGTCCGAGCGTGTGGTCAGCGTCTTGGACCGGCGGTTCTCGAGCGCGAGGCTGCGCAGCTCGCCGCGTTCGGGTGCTCGGCCGTAGCGGGCACGGAAGCGCTCCGCCGCCCTGGCGACCTCACGCGAGCGACCGGAGAACGCCTCGCACAGCTCCCTGGGAACACCGGCGATCTCGAAGTACCGGCCGTCCTTGCCGGTGCCCTGCTCAATCGCGTAGCCCTCCCGCACGAGCTCGTCGGCGAGCGCGGAGCGGTAGAACGCGCCGAGCTCCCGCGCGGAGCGAAAGATCGGCCGCGACGCGACCGCCACAATCCGCTCGTCCTCGCGGACTGCGCCGGTGATGACGACATGGCTGTGCAGCTGCGGGTCTGGGGCCTGGGCGCCGGAGACTCCGCGGGCGGTGGTGTGCCGGTACTCGGTTGCGATCACGTCCTTGGCGTTCTCTTCTACGACCTGGCCGCTGTAGCGGCGGCGCACAACGGGCACCTGCTCTCGCAGGTGGTGGATCGTCTGCTCGACCGCGCGGCCCTGGGCTTGCTCGATCTGCTCGCGCTGCCACGGGTCGCCGAGCGCCCACACCGTTGAGACGGACTTCGGGGCGCTGAACGTCACGTCGATCCCGCCGCCCCGTCCGCCGCCGGCGCCCTCCGGGCGAAGCCACCGGTCGCTGTCAGGGTGACGGCCCTCCATCAGCGCGATGAAATGCTTGCCGTCCACCGGCTCGCCGGCGTGAACCCCGAGTCTCTCCAGGGTCTCGGGATCGGCCAGCCAGCGGCCGGGGGCCTGGGTCATCTCGCTGTCGGGGGTCAGGTAGTAGTCCCCGCGCTCGGGCTCCACCGTCTTGCTCTCCAGGTAGCGCGCGTACCCACCACCCCGAGACGCACCTATGCTCGCCGCCGTCATCACATGGGTGATGACCCTCAACGCGCCCAACCGGCCACGAAATTCGCACAGCACTCGCTGTGCCACGGCACAGCCGATGCTTCTATGTTTGTCAAGGTTCGCTATTTGCGGGTTTTGGGTGGCTGTTGAGGAGGCGGTAGAGGTGCCGGGCGGTGTAGCGCTTGAGGCAGCGCTTGATCTCTCGGGTGCTGCGGCCTTCGGCTTCGCGGCGGGCGGTGTAGGCGCGTGTGCGGGCGTCGTCGCGCATCCTGCAGAGCACGATCGTGTGCAGCGCACGGTTGAGCTGGCGGTCGCCTGAGCGGTTGAGGCGATGCCGGACGGTCTGTCCGGAGGACGCCGGGACTGGGGCGACGCCGCCGAGAGCCGCGAATGCTGCCTCAGAGCGGATGCGCCCAGGGTGGGAGTAGGCGCAGAGGATCTGGGCTGCGACGATCGAGCCGACCCCCATCTCGTCCAGGAGCCTGGGCGCGACGCGAGTGACGATCGGCTCGATCTCGCGCTGAAGCTCGCTCGCTTCGTCTTCGAGGGCGAGCGCGCGGCGGGCACTCGCGCGGATCGTGATGGTCGTTGCGCGATGCTCGCTGCTGAGTGTCGGGCTGATCCGCAGGCGTGCGGCCTTTGCGAGCTGCTCGCGGGTCGCCAGACCGCGCAATCCTTCGCGCAGCGACGGCGGGGCGGAGACGAGCAGCGCCTTGAGCAGCAGGATCGCTGCGCGCTTTGAACGCACAGCACTGTCACGGGTCGCGAGCAGCACGCGCAGCGCCTCGCGCTCACCACGCAACCGGGGTTGCGCGAGGTGCTCCCGGGAGAGTGCCTCGCGTGCCGCGCGGATCGCGTCCAGCTCATCAGACTTCGCGTGGTCACGGCGGGCCGGCCGGCGAGGACGGTCGACCTCGAGCACGAGCTCTCCCTGGCCATGCAGGAACGCGGTGAGCCCGGCGCCGTAACTGCCGGTGCCCTCGACCGCCCACGCACGGCGCCCGGGGGCTTTCTCCCGCGCGAAGCGCAGCAGCCGCCGGTAGCCCCGCTCGTTCGCGGCGACGGTGGTCTGTCCTTGCACGACCGCGGTGTCTGCTGCGAGAACTGCGGCGCTCAGCGAGTCGCGGTGCGTATCGACGCCGAGCACATGGTCGGCTTGGTCTGCCAGCATGGGATACGACCTCCTTGTTCTGGGGGTTTGACTGTCGGTACTCGGCCTGGGCAATAGGAACCGCGAAGGGCAGGACTGTGATGAGTCACGCCCCGGGGACTTCCGGGGCGGACAGGCTTCTGATCAGGCCACCAGCGGCGGCCAGGCCGGGACCGGCAGCAAAAGACGGACAAATCGGCTTGAAAGGCACCCGCGCAACACACGGGGCCAGTGCATATGGGAGTCACGTCCATCGCCACCGGGAGCCAGCCTGAACACCAGGCCCGACGTTCCCCCGCGGGGGAACGTCGACAACACAGCGACCACCCGCCGCCAACACCTCACACGACACAGCAATCGCTGTGCGAAAGCATCACAGTGCATCTCGTCTGTGCTTGGGGCCGGAGCGAAGCGACGCGAGGCCGCTCAGGCGCTCCGGGATCGCGCGTTGGAGCCCGTGATGTGGCAGCCGTTGGCCCGCTGCCGAGGAGCCGGTGCGGTCGCCGGCTCGGGGAGAGCCGCAGGAGAGCTGGGGCTGTCGCTCAGGCGGGACCGCGAGTCGCTGAACTCGTTGGCCGGTCCGGGCAGCTCGGGGTCAGTTAACCCAGAGAGCCACTCCTCTGCTCGCATATCGATGAGAACCATCCCCACACCCACCTCGACCCATCCCCGGCTGACCCGCGAAGACGTCCTCGACGGCCGCGATGTCGCCGAACTGCTGCACCTCCCGATCTCGACCGTGCTCGAATACGCCCGGCGCGGGCTGCTGCCCGGCCACAAGCTCGGCCGGCGCTGGATCTTCCTGCGCGATGAGATCGAGGCGGCTGTGCGGAGCCAGCCAGGGGACAGGTCGGCGGCGTGAGTGCCCGTCTCGCGAGTGCACTCGTTGACGACCGACGGACGCAATCTCCGCCGGTCGTTCTCCCCGACGGTGGACGTCCGGCCGTGGCGGGTCTTAGGCTCTTGTGATGGCCAAGTCCGTTGCCGATCTCCTGTCCGAGCGCGAGGGAACTCGTCTGGATTTCAAGCGAGACCTGTCGAGCATGAGGCGGGTGTTGGAGACCGTGTGCTCGTTTCTGAACACGGCTGGCGGGACGCTCGTCGTGGGAGTCGAGGATCAGACGAGGGTCGTCCTCGGACTCGATGATGTGGAGAAGCAGGAAGAGAAGCTGGCGAACTCCGTGGCGAGCGCGATCGAGCCGCAGCCAACGGTCCAGCTCGAGATCGTGACCCACGAGGATCGCGATCTG
This sequence comes from uncultured Solirubrobacterales bacterium, assembly GCA_963706545.1. Taxonomy (GTDB): domain Bacteria; phylum Actinomycetota; class Thermoleophilia; order Solirubrobacterales; family Solirubrobacteraceae; genus Palsa-744. Next base: position 1,327,462 of record OY970161.1, on the reverse strand, counting down.
CTCCTCCTGCGCGCCGCTTACGCGGCGGGGCCGTTCTTCATCAAGGAGCGGGGCAAGGAGAAAGGCACGTTCGTCCGCATCGGCAGCAACTCGCTTCCCGCGAGTCCAGAGAAGGTCGCCGAGCTTGAACGGGCACGGCGGATGGGTGCCTGGGACCAGGAGCCGATGCCGGGGCTGACGCGCGGTGACCTCGACCGACAGGCGATCAAGCGGTGGCTGGACGTGGTGGGAGAGCGTTCGACGGACGCCAAGTTGCGGGGGCTTGGTGTCCTGGCCGAGTACGGCGGGAAGCCAGTTCCCACCCGCGCCGGAATCATCCTGTTCGGGCGAGAGCAGGCCATCCATTTTCCCGATGCGCAGATCCGATGCGTTCAGTTTCGGGGCGCCGACAAGAGCAAGCCGGTGGTCAAGAGCGAGGACCGCGAAGACACGGTGCTCGACGGGATCGAGGCAGCGGTTCGGTTCATCGAGCGCAACACCGACCGGATCGTGCGGATCACGGGGCGCACGCAGCGAGAAGAGCTGGATCTCTTTCCGCGTCCTGCTGTCCGCGAGGTTCTCAACAACGCGGTCGCCCATGCGGACTACGCGGTGGAGGGCGCTTCGATCTTCGTTGCTCTGTATTCGGATCGCCTTGAGATCTCAAGCCCTGGGACCTGGCCCCCGGGCTTCTCCCGCGAGGATTTCGAATCGGGTGTGAGCCTTCGCCGCAACAAGGCCATCTCGCGAGTGCTGATGCGACTGGGCGTCATCGAGGGCTACGGGAGCGGATACGACCGCGTGATCGCAGCCTGCCGCGACGACGGCTACCCCGAGCCCGAGTGGGTCGAGAACGGGCCGCAGATCAAGGTCGTCATCCGGCCGCATCCGAGCAGCGATACGTCCGCCCAGCCGATGAGCGGCGGCCCACCCGGAGGACGAGAACGGTCACGTCTTACGGTGGAGGAGCGAGCCGCTGTCGTTCTGGCCGCAATCGACAATCTGGAGCGGCCAAATACGGCTGACATCCAGCGACAGACCGGTCTCTCGACCCGGAGCTTGGGACGCGACCTTCGTCGCCTTCGAGACGCAGGGGTCATCGAGTTTGTCGGCTCTCCAAAGACAGGCTTCTATCGTCGCGCGTGAAGTTACTCTGCCGTACTCTGCCAATCACTGCCGTACTCTGCCAATCACTGCCACCTTGTACGAACTGGGTAGTTGTGGCGGTGAGCGTCCCGGCGATCAGCGACCGGCCTCGGTCTTCGCCTGTTCGCTGGACGGCCTGGCCGCAAACGCCAAATTGACCCGCTCAAGATCCTCGGGCCGAGCCTTGGCATGCATGTAGCGCTCCGTGGTTGTGATCCGGGAGTGCCCGAGGAACTCCTGCACGAAGCGCGCGTCCGCGTGCCGGGCGACGAGGCTGCCGGCGGCGTGCCTCAGAGAATGGAAGCGCAGGGGTCGTAGGCCAGCGGCGTCGCGTGCCGCCTTGAACCGGCGACGCACGGCCGAGGGGTCGAGGCGCCGGCCGAGACGTGAGCAGAAGATGTAGTCCTCGCGCGAGGTGTAGTCCTCGCGGGCCTGCAGGCGTTCCAGGGCCTCGGCGGCGGCATCAGCGAGCGGGAGAAAGCGCGCCTGCCAACTCTTGGTCGGCCCCTCCACGCCAGCGGATACCGCGCGGTGGACCACCATCCGCCGCGTGTCGAAGTCAACGTCCTCCCAGCGCAGCGCGATCAGCTCGCCGAGGCGCAGGCCGGTGTAGGCGGCCAGGCGGAACACCTCGCCGTCCTGCGCGTCCTCGCGTGCTCGCCATGCGATCTCCTCGTCGCTCAGGTCGGCCGGCTGCGCGCCGCGGTGTGATCCCTCGGCCGCTGCGACCGAAATCATCTCGACCTCCTCCGGCTCGTAGAAGTCGAGCACGGCCGCCGGTGGTTCGCGACGCTTGGTCGTGCCGGCCACGGGATTCGACGGCAGACCGCGGCTGTCCGCGCGGCAGGCGTAGCCAAAGATCGCCGACAGCACTTGGCGGTGCTTGTTGACCGAACGGGGGGAGACGCCCCGCCCGTCCAGCTTGCGCAGGAAGCCCGACACGTCCTTTGTGGTGATCTTCGCTGCTGGCCGGTCGCCGAACGCGGCCATGAGCACTCCGGGGCTCTTGCCTTTACCGCGGCGGTGTGGCGTTCCGGGCTCGGCGAGCATGTAGCGGTAGTCGCTGAGCGTGGACGGCTTGGCGCCGCGCTCGTGCTGCAGGTGCTCCAGCCACTCCGCCGCCAGCTCGCGGAACATCACGCCGCGCTCGCGGCGCTCACGCTGGCCCGCTTCGATCGCGCGCTCCTTCCGGTCGTGCTCAGCGATCAGCTCGGCCATGCGAACCGTTGCGCGCTTCTCATCGAAGTAGCCCTCCTGCACCCGTCCGCGCCGCGTAACCCATCCGCTGTCGTCGGACGCTCGCTCAAGCCACGCCGGGCCCACGCGGCGCTTCACCTGCCGCCCTGCGCGTCGCCACTTGGCCTCGTAGACCGGCCTGTCCGCCCGCCCCACGACTACGAGTGCGCCGGTCGGATCGCTGCCGCTTTGGCTACCGTCAACTGCCATCGATCACGGAGAGTACCACATGAGTACCACGTAGCTCGAAGTACCGCTTTGAGTACCGTACTAGCCATTTTCGCTAGCAATAACGCCACGCTGGTCGATACTAAACCACCGTATCTATTGGCTCCAGCACGACCGCCCCTGCTTTGCAAGCCGGAGGTCGTGGGTTCGAATCCCACTGGCTCCATCGAGAAAAGCCCTGCAAATCGATAGTTTCCGATGCGGAGCTCCGTTGGTTATATAGGCCAACGGGGCTCTTCGTTGGCCTAAACACCTGCGGCTCAGATACCGCTTGTTTGCTGAGGAAACGAGCCAGAGGTCGCCTGCTTGACACGCAGGAGACCCGCGACAGCACTTGCTTCTGGCGAGAAGCGCCGGCAAGTCCGCAAGCTCGTGGATGTGCTGCTTGTCGTCGAGGCTGTTTCGTAAAGCTTGTTTAGCGCTTGGGGCGCGAGCGGGTTGCCGCGGGCTGGGGTCCGCTGGATCGGCGGTCGGGGGCTTGGATCCCCGCTGGCTATCCGGTGGCGATCGCCAGGTCGTGCGTCCAGAGCTTCAGGAGGTTGTGGGTCGCGGCGATCAGCCGCCATTCGGCCCTGCAGGCCCACAGGCCTCTTCGTTGGAAGCGGTCGATCCGTCGGTTGTACTTGGTTTGCGCGAACACTGGCTCGATGATCGCTTGTCGTTGCCGGTACAGCTGTTTGCCTTCGTCGGTAGCTAACTGTTCGCGCATCTGCAGGTAGTGCTTTCGTCCCTGGCGGGTAAGTCCGGGTGTCTTTCTGTGTCCCGCGTCGGGACTGACCAACGCTCTGATGCCACGATTGGTCAGCGTGGCGATCTGGTCGGTGTTCCAGAATCCGGCATCGGCCAGCGCTGTCTGAACCTTGTCAGTCACGCCAGCCCGTTCGAGCTCGTGATGTGCCTTGTCGAGCAGCGGCTCGAGTGTCTGCCGCTCGTTGCCTCCCGCGATCACCTCGGCGGTGATCACGATCTGCTCCCTGGTCGCGACCGCTTACGCGGTGTAGCCCTGCATGAACCCTCGTCTACTCTGCACGACCCGCGAATCGGGATCGGTCAGGTTGACCGTCCCGGCAGGCACCTCCAACGGCGTATACGCCGTTGGAGGTGCGCCCAACCCGCGGCCCAACGTGTCCTTGGCCGTCTCCCGCCATAGCTCGTAAGCAGCGTTCGCGCGCTGCTCGGCCCATAGCTCCTCCTACAACCGGCGCTTGCCTCCCTCAACCTTGGCGCGCGAGTCCGCGGCACAGGCTTGGGTTCGCGGCCCGCTCGGCCTCGAGCTGCCGTTGGCCTCCCGCAGCCACTCCTAACGACCCTTACCGGTCCGCAGCTGTTCGGGCAGCTCATCCCCACGCTCATCCCCATACAGCTCGTCCTCGGCCGCGGTTGCGCCGACGTAGCTCAGATGGCAAGAGCGCTGGTCTACGAAGCAGGTGCTCTTGCCTTGCCCCTAACAATATTCAAGACGGAGCGATAGAGGGGCGGCACTTCATAGTCGGGATTGCTCCCATCTCCAGAGCGACTGAAAAAACCAACAGTTGTTAGTCGATCAGCGATAGCGCTTGTGTCGCTCATATCGAGCTCCCAGATATGGGCCAAGGTTGCAAGACTATGCTGCGCCTTCTCACCGTTGAGCCTAGCGATATATGGCTTGAGATCTGGATACTCCGCGTAAAGCAACTTCTTCAGACGTCCCTCAGAGACATCGTAAAGAGCTTCCTTCAAAGCGATGCGATCAAATAATTCTTCTCGTGGTGGCGCCGGATTGCCGACCTCCAAACGGCTTAGCTGACGAGCTCTCGCCGCGGATAGTAGATGGATCAACTCTCGCGGTGCTGACTGCCCCGAGGCGTCCGTAGTATGTGACACTATCCAGTCAAACATGGGCTCTCCACCAGTGTCGCTCAGAATCGGCATCATCCGCTCGAACAAGCGTATTTGCTCCTCAACGTCGCGGAATATAATTGCCGGCTCAACTCGATAATGGTTTGCGATGGAATCATTCTTGAGAACTCGGCGCATCATCAGCTGGAGGAGATTGTGACGGTCCCAATCGATGTTCAACTCGGCGCTGATATGACTTGCCTCGCGGAATCCAACTTCTGTAATGTGGTCCCAAATATCATTCCTCAAGAAGATCTTGAGAGTAATCCGGTTTAGCCCATTCATATCAAGGTATGCCTTGAACAATGCACGCAGAGCGTTCTGCTCGAGATCCTCGTGCTGCTCAAATGCAACATCCAACCGATCAAGTAGAATCCAGACCGAAAAGTCGAGCTGGGTCAACGCTTGGTCCGCATGACGGAGAAGCTCATCGATCGATATCAACCCCCTTGCGCGCCCTGTTTGACTCGGCTCTCCCAGCACGATCCGGCCGGTAACCACCGGAGTCCCTGAATGCGGGTCCACAATCACCGCAGCCTCGATCTCCTTCGGACTCGCGAGTCGATGAATGTAGTCGAGAACCGCTCGTACGCAAGGCAGCGGCATTTCTCATAGCGACACGAGGATACAGGATCGATTCGGCCGCAAACAAGCACCTACGTCTGCTAGGCTTGAACCCGTCGGGTGGTTGGTAACGCGTCGTGAGGCGCCCGGCTCATGCTGAGGCAAACACGTCTCCGCCACGGACGGCTACATCTCTGAAGCCCCAGTGCAGCGAAGGGCGGGAGCGCCGTATGCTCCAGTGCTACCGTCTCGCTCGGCGCAAACGGGCGTGTCTAGGCCTTCGGTTGACGCGCTTGAAGGTCGTCTCAAGCGGGCACGCGGTCCGCCGACACGCGCTCGCTCGTCGTCCAATCCGACACTCTGCGGAGGGTGGATCGAGACGCCCGCCTTGCTCACGCGAAGCGGTAGTGCGGGCCTGTCCGAGACGCTTGCGTGGGGTCGCGACCAGGCCGGTTCGCTGGCCGAGTAGACCACGGCCCTCCAAAGAAGTCGGGGTGGTTCAATAGGCTGGTAGGATGCCACTCGCAGCCAAAGTAATGAGATCGGCGTTGCGTGTGCATATTGAGGACGTTCGGACTATCGGCTGGGTCGGCAGACGCGGTGTTGGTCGCGCGGGCATGTCGTGCGACCGCGGTAGTAGAGCCGCGGTTTCGCGTCGTTCTGTCTTTGCCGTGGTGGCGTCGTTGTGGGTAGTGCTGGCGTTTGTGGGCTCGTCTGCGGCGTTTGCGGCGGGCGAGTGGTCGGCGCCTGACTTGGTTGATCCCGCGGTCGCCCCGGAATCGGTGTCGTGTGCGTCGTCCTCGTTCTGCATGGCGGTGGGCTCCGCAAGGGCTGACCTCGCGTCGGCGGCGGTTTACAACGGCAGCACCTGGAGCGAAGCAAGCGTGGTCGATACGTCGGACGGATTCTCCTCGGTCTCGTGTGTTTCGTCGTCTTTCTGTATGGCGATGGACGGCTCTGGTGGGGCGCTCATATACAACGGGAGCACCTGGAGTGCGCCGACCCCGACTGGCGCGGATCTGACCAAGGTGTCGTGCGTGTCTTCGTCGTTCTGTGTCGCAGTGGGCGGCTCAAGTCAGGCTTCTGTTTACAGCGGCGGCATGTGGAGCGCACTGAGCTCGATCGGACTCAGCGCGGCATCGATCTCGTGCGCATCGGTGTCCTTCTGTGTGGCTGTGGGGTCATCTAACGGTGGGCCTGGATACGCCGTGACGTACAACGGCAGCTCATGGGGCACCCCAACCGAAATCGCTAGTGGCTATGACGATCCTGGTCCGACCTCGGTGTCCTGTGGCTCGCCGACGTTCTGCGTCGCTGCGGGAGGGAATGGTGGCGCCGAGGAGACCTACAGCGACGGGACGTGGAACCCCACGCCTGTCAGCCGTTATGGCCCGGTAGCTGCCGTGTCGTGCGCCTCTGAATCCTTTTGCGTTGCGGTGTCGGGCGAAGAAGTAATGACGTATGACGGAAGCAAGTGGATTACGTCCTACCCACCGGGTGCTCAACTGACTGACGGGAACGCGTCGATCTCCTGTCCAACAGAATCCTTCTGTGCAGCGTCTAGTTATAGCAGCACTCTCGTCTACGACGACGGTACGTGGTCGACGCCCGTGAAACTTGGCAGCGGGGGGCTCTCGGGAGTGTCCTGTGTTTCCTCCACCCTTTGCACGGCGGTCGACTGGCATGGCAGGGCGCTCACTTACGATGGCAGCACTTGGAGTGCGCCCAGTCAGATCGATGCCGAAGGCAATCTCGCATCGCTCTCTTGTCCCTCTGCGTCTTTCTGCGCGGCAGTCGGCGGCTCCTCGCACGGGTCTGCGCTCACGTATGACGGCTCCACATGGGCGCCAAGGGAAGTAGACAGCAACGGGACGATGCAATCGGTCTCGTGTGTATCCTCGCGCTTCTGCGTAGCGCTTTCGCAACACGTCAGGGAAAGCGCCGCATCAACCTATGCCGTGGTATACGACGGCGCGTCGTGGAGTGCGCCAATGGAGGTGGATCCGAAGACGGTTATGAGCTCTGTCTCATGCGTGTCGGAAAGCTTCTGTGTGGCGGTCGGCGGGCAGGAAGCCGTGATCTACGACGGGATCTCGTGGATCACGGCCGAGGTATCCGCCGAAGCGAACCTGAAGGCGGTTTCCTGCCCTTCTTCATCCTTCTGCGTCGCCGTGGCCGAACACCATATCCCAGCGTGGAGCGAAGCGTATGCGTTTACCTACGACGACGGCGTCTGGAGCGCCCCAACCGCAATACCCCGCGCGCCGGACCGTGGTGGTTTCGACGTAGGCTCGATCTCATGCTCGTCTTCCTCCTTCTGCGCGGCTGGAGCCCTGTTTGAAGGCGCTGGCGCAATCTACGAAGGCGGCTCGTGGGCGCCTTGGACCGAACTGGTATCCAATACCTCCACCTCGGTGTCGTGTCCTTCCGCCTCGTTCTGTGCGGCGGTGGACGGCGCCGGCCAAGTGTTCACGTACACAAGCTCGACACCTCACTTCCCGCTTGCCGTGTTCATCACCGGTGAAGGCGAAATCACTTCCACGCCGGCAGGGGTCGACTGCTCGACCGCTGAATGCACGTATGAACCCGAAGGCGAAGTGACCCTGGCCGTCGCTAAAGCCGGAGCTGGCTACGAATTCGCCGGCTGGGTCGGGTGCGCGAGAGTCGCGGGTACGAACTGTACGGTGACCGGCGCGAGCAAAGTCACCGCACTGTTCCTGAAAGCGGTCAAGGAAGGACCCGCGGGCAGTGAAGGCCCAGGGAGCAAAGAAGGTACGACCGGTAATGAAGGCAAAGCCGGCGCCACCGGCCCCGCCGGAGTAAAAGGCGAGACAGGCAAGCAGGGCGAAAATGGTCCGCCCGGTGTCCAAGGCCCCGCGGGCAAGATCGAGCTCGTGACGTGCGAGACGGTCAAAGGCAAGCAGCACTGCACGACCAAGCTCGTCTCGGGCACGGTCAAGTTCACGACGGCCGGCTCTTCGACGCAGGCGGCGCTCTCCCGTCATGGCCTGGTGTACGCAGCCGGAACCGCTCGCCTGGCGCACGGGCGCATGAGCCTGCGCCTGCTGCCCGTGCGCCGACTGCGACCGGGCAAGTACACGCTCACCCTGATAAGCGGGACGGGGAGGCACCAGAGGATCAGCCGCGAGGCGTTTACGCTGAGCTGAGGCCCGGCTCCGGGGCCAGTGGCACACTCCGTGGCGCAGGGTCGGCGACGAGGTGGATCGCCCTGATTCTGTTGAGCTTGGCCAGGAACCGGCCCCGACCGCAACGGTCCCACGCAAGCATCTCGGAAAAATCCGCGCTGCTGCTTTCATAAGACAGAGAGCAGGCGTCTCGATCGGCTCTCCACAGATGCCTCCATTGGACGAGGAGCAGGTCGCTTGGATCTGTGACCTGTCAGATCTGCTTCTGCCGTGTGGCAAGCGAGTCAGCGGCCGATGCGGTAGCGAACGTGCGTCGCACGCGGGGAGTGGATCACATCGACCGGCTGTAGGCCGGGGTCTTGCACTCCGTCGAACAGGCGCTCGCCGGCGCCGAGCAGAACGGGAACGACGTCGAGCACGAGCTCGTCGATCACGCCTGCCGCGAACGCCTGCCGCACGGTAGAGGCGCCACCGGCGATGTCGACGCCGAGGTCGCCGGCCGCCGCGTCCGCGCGCTCAAAGGCGACATCGAAGCCCTCGGTGATGAAGTGGAACGTCGTCCCGCCCTCCATCGCGATCGGGTCGTGCGGGTAATGAGTGAGAACGAACACAGGAGCGTGATAGGGCGGCTCGTCGCCCCACCACCCGCGCCAGTTCACGTCCCACTGGCCCCGAACCGGGCCAAACATGTTGCGGCCCATCACGTACGCTCCGCAGGGCGTCATGAGCTCGTCGCGCACGCGGGCGTCGGCTTCATGGAAGGGCTCGTCCAGGTGCCAGTGGTGGAGCTCCAGGCCGCCGACGCCGAGCGGGTTGTCGCGGCTCTGATCGGGGCCGGCAACGAAGCCATCGAGAGACATGGACATGTGGCATGTGGTTGGTGTCATGTGAACCAAGACCACCGAATTGACGAGAAATCATCGGTGAGGTACGCCCTCGCGAAGGCTAGCGGTTGCCCGGGTCCACGGCCGACCTGGGCACTTCGCGCCGCATGGCCGCCAAGTCGGACCTGCCCCGGTTTCCTCGCGCGACGAGTACCCGCACGGCCACTAGCCAGCGACCGCTCCGCGCGTAAAGCAGGCTGGCGGCGCCTGCTTTGCCCGGCGCAAGAGTGGACGGGGCATCCGGGCGTAGCGGGCGCGACGCGAAGGGTGCCGACCCGGTGGCCTGACCCCTGGTGAGTCGTCCGGCTCACCCGTGGTCGCGCTGGGCACCGGATCGAACGAGGATACCTTCGAGTTCGTCGCCCGACGGCCGGCGCACGCCGTTTGCGCTCAGCAGGTGGAAGCGCGCATCGCGGCGAGAACGGCGGTCTGACCTGGCTGCGGCGGCCCTGAGCTGCCTCGTGGTCTACGAAGCGTCCCGGGGCGGCCGATCCAAACGAGGGGGCCGGGCAGCCAGGGGCACCCGGTGGAACGCTGCCCCGGTCCAGGGATATTTCAACTCCTACCACACGCTTTGCGACGGGAGGAGGATCCCCTGACCGTATTGGCTGTTCTTGATTCCGCCGGGCGCCGCCGCTCACCCGCCACGCTGCCGGGCCACCACGCGGGAAGACCGCCGCGCAACAAGGGGCAGCACTACCCCGCCGACCCGCCTGCGGTACAGGAGATCGTCGCGGTGATGCGTCAGGCCGGCGCCGGCCGCCACGGCGCGCGCGTGCGCGCGTTGATCGTCGTGCTGTGGCGCGGCGGGCTGCGCATCCAGGAGGCGCTCGCACTCGGCGAGCAGGATCTCGACCCACAACGCGGCTCTGTGCTCGTACGAGTCGGCAAGCGCGGACGCCGCCGGGAGATCGGCATGGACGCCTGGGGCTGGGAGCAGCTCCGGCCCTGGCTCGGCGCGCGCGTGGAGCTTCCGGCCGGCCCGTTGTTCTGCGTGATCGACGGGCCAACGCGCGGCAGGCCGTGGTCGAGCACCGCGGTACGCAGCGAGCTTCGTCGTCTCGCCGCGAACGCCGGGGTCAGGCGACGGTTCGCGCCGCACCAGCTACGCCATGCCCACGCCGTCGAACTTGCCCGCGAGGGTGTGCCGCTGAACATCATCCAGCGCCAGCTCGGGCACGTGAATCTCGGCACGACCTCGATCTACTTGCAGGGGATCGACACCGAGGAGCACCTTCTCCATCGGGTCAAAGACGGTCCGTGCGGCTTCTCTGCCCTCTCGCGTGAGGCTGAGGTTGAGAAGCCTCATGCCACCACCAAACATGGCGTCCACGTAGCCGTCTTTGCGTAGCTGCCGAGCAGCGTCGTAAAGCCACATTTCGGTTGGCAGGCCTACGCCCATCCGGTTCAACTCGGCTTCGACATGCTCGGTATCGGCCGGGCGATGGTCGTCGCGGGTCAAGCGGTCGATAGAGACGAGCAGGTCTAGCTCAAGCGGGGTCAGCGACACCCACGAGAGCCTACCCCGCGCAAAGTTGCAGCGCTTCTCGTCTACGTCGCTGCCGCCGTTCTCGCTATCCCATCGACGTAGCAGCGTCCCGATCGGGCCGTAGATGACGAAGCCTTGTTCGGCTGCCCTTCGCCTTTTGCCCGGCGGCCGGCTTCTGTGGAGTCGGTGATCTGACCATGGGCTTAGGGCCTATCCCTGTAGGGCGGTTGCTGTGCGCGCGGCGTGGGCTCGCTTGAAGGCGATCATGCCGCTGGCGAGCTGGAGGAGAGCGAGGTGGTTCTCGTCCTTCTTGGACCAGCGGACCAGGATCGCCCGGTTGCGGTTGAGCCATGAGTGACAGGCCTCGACGACCCACCGCCGTGCTCGCCAGTCCGGGTTGCGGGCCTTGAGATCGATCTCCTCGCCGCGCGCCCGGATGTGTGGTGTGAGCTCGCGGTCTTCGAGCAGATCACGGACGACGGGGAAATCGTAGCCCTTGTCCAGGCAGAGACCTTGGGGGTGGGCCTTGGTTGGTTTCGGACGCTCGATCGGGACCGAGTCGAGCGTCTCCTTCAGCAGCTTGTGATCGTTGCGGTTCGCGCCGTCGTGAGCAAGCCCGACCGGGACCCCACGCGCCTCGACGAGGAGCGAGCGCTTCGCCCCCCCTTGGCTCTATCAGTGGGATTGGGACCAGTCTTCGGCCCGCCGAGCGGCGCTTTGCTCATCGCGCCGTCCGCTGCCAGCCACGACCAGTCGATACCGATCTCCTTGTCGTAATCGAGCAGGCCCTGGCGCCAAATCTCGTGGAAGACTCCGGCTCGCTCCCACTCCTGAAAGCGCCGGTGGGCAGTAGAGGAGTTGCACACCCCAGTCGCGTCGAGCGCGTTCCACTGCATGCCAGTGCGCAGGACAAGCAAGATCGCGTCCATCACCTGGCGCTTGGGAAGACCACGCCGGTGAGTTCCCAACGGATGCTCGGGGGCAGCCGGCAGCAAAGGCTCGATCTGCTCCCACAACCACTCCGGCATACGCCAGCCATCATCGCGGTCAACCAAACCCATCTCCAACCTCCTATGTCCGATCAACAGATCAGACATCCAGTTCGCCACGACCGAGCAGAATCCCTCCTACAGGGATAGGCCCTTAGCGGAGTTCGTTGCTGGAATCCGCCCCGGCGGATAGTTCGGTTGACCCTGACTCCTGCTTACGAGTTTGTTTGCGGAAGCGTAGGCCACGGCGTCGAGGCTCCTCCCTTGAACGATGTTCGCAAGCCTGCGGGGGCGAACCCGCACGCTCGCATTCGCCAGGGTGCCGACGGCGATTCGGACGCCTTTCCTTGCCTGAGGGGAGCGACGCCGAGGATCAGGTCCGTAGTCCACGTGGCGGTGTCGGTGGTCTGTTCACCCTTCGCGCTCGCGCGAGTGGCTCGAGCCGTCCCGAGGCTGCAGTTGGGTTGGCGCGGAACACGCACAGGCATAAGCCGTCCGGCCGCGCCGCCGAGTGGTACAGCAGACCGTCGCAGCCGGCTGTGTGCAGCCGCTCGCCGACGTCCTGGAACGCTGGCCATTGGCCTCTCGTGGGCTCGGTGGACGGCAGTTCGAGGGCGGTGAGCGTCTCCGCGCTGGTTAGGTCTGCGACCGATGAGAGGCTCGCCCGGTAGCGCCAGAGCTCGCGTGGCAGTCCGCGCAGCGGCTCGATCTCGAGCTCTGCGAGCCACCGGTACCACTCTGCCCATACGGTTGCCTCCTCGGCGGCGAGATAGATGCCCTCGATGGTGGCTCCGCGCTGCCAGCGTCCGTCGGCGGGCGTGGGCGGACGGTACAGCGGGTCGCTGCCGGCCGGTATGTGGCGCAGCCATGTGCCCGTCACCGGGACGCGCGGGGCGTCCATTGTGGGCTACGTGAAGGTGGGGGATTCGAGTGCGGCGATGAGGCGCGAGAGTTCCTCGTAGCCTCCGCCGGCGAGTACGTCGATCGGCTTGCGGTGCCCGAGTGCCGCGAGTGGACGGTTCAGCCACACGGGTACGTAGTCGGCTTCTAGCACTGCCGCGAGTCGGTCGATGATCGCTGAGAGCTCGACCAGCCGCTCGGCGCGGCGGCCGGTGGGCGCGCGGGTACGGTGCAGCCATGCGCTGACCGTCGAGACTCCTGCCCCGGTCGCCCGGGCGATGTCGCGCTCGGTCAGCGGAGCGAGCTGCCTGATCCGGATCGCCTCGTCTGCGTAAGCCAAGCTCATTCCCAATACCGTAGCAAGAAACGGATGCCAAACGGAAGACAAACGGAACAACCCGGCGCGCCGTCGGGAGAGCTCGATGACCGTGCTTTACTGGCTGTGATGGTGCATGTCGAGTTCTGGCGACCCGGCCGCGAGATCAGCCGATCGGAGTGCGTGGCAACGCTCACCCAGCACGGCCGAGAAGTGCCGAAGATCGACGGCCGTGAACCTCAAGTAGTAGACCTCGACCGCATGGTGCTCAGCCTGAGCACCGGCCGAGCGATCCGCTGGGACGATGACCCCGAAGGGTGGGCGCGCAGCCTCGCCAGCTCCTACCGCTCCGGCTACCTCCTGGCCGAGATTGCTCGCGACGATCACCCGGTACACGAGCGCGTCGGTAAGCGGCTCACCGTGCGTCGGCCTGCGTGCAGCTGACGAAGCCCTGAGCGCCACTTTGCCGCGCTTGGGTGTCGGCCTCGCTGACCGAGATCGATGAGCGCTTCACCAAGGTGACCGAGGAGCCACCCACAACGCACGAAAGACCCACCAAAAGTTTAGGCCAATGAGACCGCTCGTTGGCCTAAACCCAGCAGAAATGGGCCTAAATCAACAGAAAGTTCGGTCTCCGGCCCGGTGTCGTTTTATGATCATTTCCAGGGAAAACGAGCCAATCCGGGCGGACTGTGCTCCCGTTTTGCAAGCAGGAGGTCGCGGGTTCGAATCCCGCTGGCTCCATCGAGAAAATCCCTGCAAATCGATAATTTCCGATGCGGAGTCCCGTAAGTTATATGGGCCAACGGGGCTCCGCGTTGGCCTAAACACCGGCAGCCCAGATGCCGCTTGTTTGCTGGAGAAGCGAGGGAGGGTCGCCTGCTTGCCACGCAGGAGACCCTCGACGACACTTGTGCCTGGCGCGAAGCGCCGGCGAGCCACGCTGAGCGCACGAATAGTGCTGGTGGGAGCGACTCCGCGTAGCTGCCAGGATTACGTTGTGCAGTTGCTCTTGGATCAGGCGCCTCTGCAGCTCTCAGTCAATGTGCTGTGGCGTGAGTTGTACGTGAGGGGCGCATTTGGTCAGCGTGAGCTTGCCGACGACAGCGACATGCGCCGGGCGGCGAAGGTGCGCGGCCTTGACCTTGGGCTGGGCCAAGACGGCCTCGAGCGCCTGGATCAGCCGGGGCCCAGCCTGGCCCGAACGGAGATCGCCTCGATCCGATATGAGGCGATCCAGTCGCCGGCCTGCAGCGCACGACCCCCGGACATGACGTGAGGTTGGCCGTACGCAACCTCGGCCCGTCGGAGGGTTTCACGCGAATATGAGGATCCGCGCCGTAACCGGCTCACGGCAAGCGACGATCTGGCTGATCGCCGTCCAAGTCGCCGCCGCGTGCTTGGCGGTCCTCGTTCCCGTCACGAGTGCGCGTTCCTCGCCGCGCCCGCAGGTCCACAGCTTGCATGCCCATCAGCAGCGCTCCCGCTCCCCGCGTCTGTGCACGCACGGCTCGCGCAGCCAAGGCCGCCGGCGGCGGCGCAAGTCGTTGTTGTCGCCGTGCCCCCCTGGCGCTCGGACCGGTGCGGCCAGCTCGGTCACGACCTCGTCCGCGATCGTTGCCGGGCGGGTCGAGCCGAATGCGAGCACGTCCTACTTCTTCAGCTACGGGACCACCGCTCGCTACGGCTCCCGTAGCACCTCTAGGCGCGCGGGCAGGCGGCCGAAGGTATTCGCGACGTCGGTGACGCTCGCCGGCCTGCGACCGTACACGAGGTACCACTTCCGGATCATCGCGACCAACTGCGGGGGCTGCCGCACAGGCACCACCTACGGCGCGGACCACACGTTCACCACGGCCGCCCCGGCGCCCCCGCTGCTCCTGCTCCCGCCGCTGCCTTCGCCGCCGCCGCCGGCGGCTCCCCTTGCCACCACCGGCCTGGCGATCGCGATCACCCAGATCTCGGCGACGGTCACCGGCACGGTGGTGGCCAACGGGCTTCCCACCACGTGGCACTTCGAATACGGGCCGACGAGCGCCTACGTCTCTGAAACGCCACCGCAGTCGGGCGCCGTCGGTACGACCAACGTGTCCGCGTCGCTGACGGGCCTGGCCGACGCCCAGACTTACCACTACCGTCTGGTGGCCACCAACAGCCTCGGCACCTCCTACGGCGCCGACCAGACGTTCACGACGCAGACGCCGACGAGCACCCAGCAGGAAGACGCCGACCACGCCATCGCCGCCTACGCGGCTATGCAGCAGTACTTCTACGCCCCGAATGTCTACCCAGGTGACAGCAGCAGCCTGTACGCCGAAGACTACCCCCAGAGCGAAGGCGGAAACCGCTACTCCTACCTGTGGCCGTTCTCGCGGGCGCTGGTCGGCACCATCACCCTGGCCGGGATCCCCCCGAGCGTCGACGGCGGCCTCGACTATCAGGCCGACGTCAACGATCGCCTGACCGGGCTCTCCCACTATTGGGACGGCGCGGCCAATCCGCCGGGATACGACTCCTATGTGACCGCGCCGTTCGGCGGCGGCGGCGATAAGTACTACGACGACCAGGCGTGGGTCGGGCTGGCGCTGGCCCAGGACTACCGCCTCACCCAGAACGCCAGTGCCCTGAGCGACGCGGAGAACGTCTTCTCGTTCGTGTACCCGGGCGGCTGGGACGGCAACTCCGGCGAATTCGACCTGGGTGGCACGTTCTGGGTCCAGCAGGGAGCGGGTTTGGGTTTGACCAACCACGAACGCACGACCACGTCGAACGCGCCCAACGCCGAGCTCGGGTTCCGTCTCGAGCAACTCGACCCCAGCGACCGGGCCACCTACGAAACCGGGTCGATGATGATGTACGGCTGGGTCAACCATTACCTGTACAACGTCGACAGCAATCCCACCGACCCCAACGCGCCGAATCCCAACTACGAACCGAGCAAGCCTGCTCTCGTCTTCGACAAAGTGACCGAAGGGCGGGTCGGAAAGACGCTGTGGACCTACAACCAGGGGGCGATGATCGCCGCCAATGTGACCGCCTACCAGGACACGGGCAAAACCGACTACTTGATGAATGCGGAAGCGCTCGCGAACGCATCCCTCGACTACTTCACCGAGGCGGACTACCTCGACACCCAGCCGGCAGCGTTCCTCGCCATCTACTTCCGCGGCCTGCTGGTCCTCTACGCGGCGACTGGCGAGAACACCCTGCGGGCGAAGATCCTCCAGGCCGCCCAGACCTACGCCGACGACGCCTGGAACAACTACCGCAACGGCCAGAACCTCTTCCACCTGCCGTACTCGCCCGGCTCCTCCTACCGCCTGCTCGACCAGGGCGCCCTGCTTGAACTCTACGCGGCACTCGCCTGGGAACCGAGCGACTACGACATGCTCCCGTAGGAGCTCATGCCGCCATCGCGAGGACTCGGGTGGCGCCACAGCTCCCCCCGGCGCCCGCGGGGTCTCAAGCCGTGTAGCGCGGAGTCCGTCTGGAACGAAGCAGCGGCGGCGAAACGGCTGGAATTGCGTATCGACTAAAAGCAGTTGAGCTGCGGACCCCGGCGCGGCGCACCTGCGTCTCGTCCAACTCAGGCGTCTCGTTGGCTGCGCTGGGGCGCCTGCTTTCCGCGCTTTGCAGGGCCTGCTGCGCGCGGTCAGCAATGCTCGTCACCGAAGGAAAGCGGGGCTGAGAGCCGAGTCGGCGCCCAGGTGGTCGGGGGTGCTCGCAGTCCAGGTCACCGTTGCTAAAGCATGAGCAGGAAGACGAGCAGATCACTACCGCCCAAGCTCCAGGCCTGGGTTCAGGCACACCGGCGCCACGGGCTCTCACACGCTCACGTGCAGATGGCACAAGAGCTCGGGATGAACCCGAACAAGCTTGGCAAGCTCGACAACCACGACCAGGAGCCCTGGAAGGCCCCGCTGCCCAATTCATCGAGCACCTGTATGTGAAGAGCTTCGGCCGGGAACGCCCCGAGGTCGTCGTCTCGATCGAGCAGTGAGCACGACAGGACGAGAGCAGGAGGGCCCAGCACAAGGCCACGAAGGCCGCACACGATCCGTGCGGACGACGGTGGCGACGCGGGCCTCGGTGCGAGGCAACTGGTTAGAGGCGCACGCGGATGAGCTGCATCTGGTTTCGTTCGGACTCTGTCGCGATGATGACGATCTCGGTCGGACTCGCTTCGTTTATTGAGACCGTGGTCGAAAGTGTTGCGCTGGATCCGTGCCAGGGCGTGCGGATCTGTGCGCTGCCATGGCTGCCGAACCGGGGGTCCGTTGAGCCGTCGGGACGGAGCGCCGTGAGCGTTATGTCGGTTGAGTCGGCGTATGGCGTTGCGGCGAGGATGGCGTCGTGGCCGTCGGGAAGCACCTGCACGGACCCATACATTCGAGAGGCGAATCGAACCGTGAGCCCGGCGGACGTGCCGTCGGTCCGGAAGTGGGCTATGAGACCCGTAGCCGACGGTGCGGAGAACCGAGGGCCACCGGCACACGGGTTCTGTCCTGTGCCGATCAGAGTGAAGCCTTCGCGGTCGACGTAGATATCGCCGACGAAGGCACCGAAGCGGTGTGCGTCCCAAAACCGCTGAAGTCGCTCCGCGAACATCGGCTCGGGCGCTCCAGACGGCGTGAGCATGGCGAGCGCGAGGCCCCAGCAGCCCATGTTTCCGTAGCCGACCTCGGCCAAGATGTCACCGTTCGGCTCGAGCGCCAGCGAGCGGACTCCCGAATCCTCGCCCGTCGGCAGCACCGCTCGCCCCTGTGCCCCGAATCCATTTTCGAGCTGGCCGTGCTCTGATAGGGCCGCCGCCCAGTTCACGGTGCAGCAGCCACCACCACCGTTGTCTCCGGCGATAACGATCCTCCCCGACGGCTCCTGAAGGATCGCCGTCACCTCCCCGGGCAGCGGCAGCAGAACCCAGCCGTGGCTCCCGAACGTCTGATCTACGGTCCCGCGCGCGGTCACCTCACTCACCATCCAGTCGCCTCCATAGACACCGGCCACGATCGCACCGCCGCCGTTCCTCGGCGCGATCGCGTTGACCCACATGCCTTCGGCAGGGAAGCCGTTTTCTGCCGGATCGGCGGGTCGCAGACTAGAAGGGATCGTGATCGTCGCAGCACCGTCGTCGCCGAACTCACGGTTAGGCACGCACGTGCGCGTGACGGAGCGCAGAACGGCAGACCTCCTCCCCGGATAGACGTTGGTGAGCGCGATCAACGTGGAACCGTCCGCAATCGTCGCGCTCGCGATGACCGAACCCCCGCCCAACCCTCCGGGCAGACGAACTCCGCGCCCGCCGTTGCACAACGGGTCCGCGATCTCGGGCTGAACGACGAACCCACTCGGCGCCAAGGAAGCCGCCTTCGACACGATCCTCACGCCGTGAACCGTCGGCACCGTCCCGCCGAACCCAGCAAGCAAGGCCGCAAGGATCAGTAACGCAAGAGCAGGAGCGCGACGCATCGGAGGGATGATCGTATTCGCTGACAGCTGACCCGTGACGGCTCCTGCAGAGAGCCACAGCGCCGGACCCGCACACATCATGGTGGCTCGGCGCGGAGGCTGTCGCAAAATCCGAAAGCAGCCGTCCGCGATATCACGCCGCACGCGGTCCCAATACGCGACTTCCGTGCCCGCCGGCCGAGGATCGGCACACGGCCGCTCGCGCGGGGCGAAGAGAAGGGCTCACCTCGCCGCACCTCCGACCTGGTCCTCGTCCAATCCAAGTGTGGGACTCGCCCATCAACGTGCTCGTTTGCCTTCGAAAGGAGGAGCCCGTCGTGCCTGGTCTTCGCCGACATGGGGACGACTCAGAGCAGTCGTTGACTGGCTGGCGGCAGCTCATCTCGGGTTGCAAGAGCTCATCGAGAAGCGGCGGAGGGGACGCGATGATCTCGCCACTTGTGCTCGAGCGCTCGCTCAGGTGACGGGCCGTCCTCTGCGGATGCGCGACTGGCGCGAACGGCGAGATCGAGCTGGTGACCTGCACGAACGCGAAGAAGAAGGTCAAACACAAGACAGTCACGCAGAAGAAGTGCACCTCGAAGCTGGTCTCTGCACCGGTGAGCTTCACGGCGAGCGCAAGCATCTCTCCCGCGGGCCACGTCGATGCGACCGGCTCTCTACAAGACCACAAGCTCACGCTGCACACATCCAAAACGCTGCCGACCGGGCGCTATACCCTGAAGCTAAGGACCGGGACCGGCAAGAACGAGCACACGAGCTCGGACGCGATCACCATCACCTGAAGTGGACGCACCAGCTATCGCGTAACGCCAAAGTTTCGTGCGTCTGCGCAATCATCCGCGCGTGACCCTGCTCGCCGTCAAGCTGCTGCTCGCCCCCGCTTTCGTGGTCGGCGCCTCGCTCGCTGCCCGCCACTTCGGTCCGCGGACCGGCGGCCTGATCGCCGGATTGCCGGTTGTCGCCGGCCCGATCCTGCTCGCATACGCGCTTGCCCACGGGCGCGAATTCGCCGCCACTGCCGCCGCCGCCACGCTGCTGGGTCTCATCTCGCTGATCTCGTTCGTGGTCGTCTACGGTCGTCTCGCCGGTCGCCTCTTCTGGGGTGCGAGCATGCTCGCCGGCTGGTTCGCGTTTGCGGCGGCGACCGTCGGCTTCAGCGCGCTGTCGCTACCGACTGGCGTCGCACTCGGCCTGGCGGCCGCGGCGTTGCTGGTCGGGCTCACACTGCTCCCCCGCCCCGGCCAGGATCTGCGCCCGAATGTCACACTGCCTGCCTGGGATCTCCCCGTGCGCGCGGCATGCGCACTCGCACTCGTCCTGACGTTGACCGCCGTGGCTGGCTGGCTTGGCCCCCGGCTCAGCGGGCTGCTCGCACCGTTCCCAGTCATCGCGACCGTACTCGCTACGTTCACACATGCCCAGAGCGGCACCGACGAGTTGCTGCGACTGCTGCGCGGGCTACTCACTGGGTTGGGCGCCTTCGCGCTGTTCTGCTTCACGCTGGCCGTATCTCTGCACTGGCTGAACACCGCGGCCGCATTCGCCCTCGCCACCGCGCTGGCACTGCTCATGCAGGGGATCGTGCACATGCTTGTGCGCGGCGAGCCCGCCTCGCGGCCGCTCGCAGAGTATTAGCCCAACGCCAGGTCCACTGGCCCCGTCCGCAGGCTGGTGGGCGACAATGAGCCCATGAACGAGAGACCTGGCGACGAGCGCCCACGCCAGTCGACTCCATGGCCGGCGACGACTCCGTGGCAGAAGAACAACCCGCGCTGACAGTCCCCGATGCCGCCGCGTGGCGGGCGTGGCTGGCCGAGCACCACGAGGAGTCGCAGGAGGTGTGGCTGAGCCTCGCGAAGAAGGGCAAGACCGAACCGACCAGCCTCACGTACGACGAGGCGCTCGAAGAGGCGCTGTGCCACGGCTGGATCGACGGCCAGGTGCGGCGGGGCGACGAGCGCGCCTACCGCCAGCGCTTTACCCCACGGCGGGCGCGCAGCGCGTGGTCGAAGCGCAACGTCGCTCTGGTGGAGCGCCTGGCGAGCGAAGGCCGGATGCGCCCGGCGGGAACCGCCGCGGTCGAGCGGGCCAAGGCCGACGGGCGGTGGGAGGCCGCCTACGCGGGCCAGGCCACGATCGCGGTGCCGGCTGACCTCGCGGCGGCGCTGAACGCGGAGCCGGCGGCGAAGGCGATGTTCGAGAAGCTCTCGAGCCAGAACCGCTACGCAGTGCTACTCCGGATCGAGCAGGCCAAGCGCGCAGACACTCGCGCGCGGCGCATCGAGCAATTCACAGCGATGCTCACTCGGGGCGAGACGCTCCACCCGCAGAAACGGCACGTGCCTGACTGACCGCCACGGGCACGCCCCTCACGCGGGGCTGACGACGACCAGCGGGATCGGGCGTGCGGTGCCCCGCTGGTAGGCGTCGTAGCGTCCGTGGTTGTTGTCGTTGACGAGCCGCCAAAGCCGGTCGTAGTCGGCGTCGCCGGGTTCCAGGACACGCGCGGTCCCCGGGCTCCGCTTGCGTCCAATCTGGATCTCGACAGCGGGCTGCGCACGCACGTTGAAGAGCCACCCCGGCGCATGGTCGGAGCCGCCGTTGGAGGCAACGAGCGCGTAGTCCGCGCCGTCGGCGGCGTAGACGAGCGCGTTGCAGCGTGACGCCCCCGAGCGCCGGCCGGTGGAGCGCAGCAGCAGCGTGGGCACCCCGATTAGACGGTGGCCGACACGCCCGTCGGAGCGCTCGTAGAGCTGCTGGTGAAGCTTCAGGGCGGGACCCTGGATCGCGTCGGTCAGACCCACACTGGCAGTGTAGAGGTGTCGGTCCCACCACAGTCGGCGGCACGCCGGGCCGCTCGTCCGGTACACCTCGCGCCGCGCCTGGCGGCGAGTGGGGCGGGCGCGCACGAAAGCCTCCCCGAAACGCACGTGAGGACTCCCCACGCGAGGGTCGGCGCCTCCGCGAGTGCGGGTCAACTCTCCCGAAGCGAGCTCCACAGGTGAAGCAGCGCGTAGCCGCGCCACGGCCGCCAGCGCTGCGCCGCGCGCGCAACCTCCCGCGGCGAGCAGCCGTCACGCAGAGCGAGGGGAACGCGACCGGGGTGGGCAGCGCAGAGCCGAGCCAGCGCGCGGCGCACACCGAGGTCGGTTGGCAGGAAGGCGTCGGGGTCAGCGAGCGCGCGCAGCGCGCAGTAGTCCGCGGTCCACGGTCCGATCCCGGGCACGGCGAGCAGGCGAGCGCGGACGGCGGCGCGGTCAGAGCCGGGGTCGATCGTGAGGTCTCCCTCCGCAAGCAGCCGCGCGAGCGCCTGCAGCGTCGCAAGCCGGCGCGCGGGGGCCCCAGGCAGCGCGTCGCGCGGCGCGGCGGCGAGCGCGTCCGGCGAGGGGAACAGGTGGGTGAGCGTCGGCGGGGAAGGTGCAGTGGACGGAGCGGGCGGGTCCCACGCCACCCCGTCCAGCGGCTCCCCCAGCGCGAGTGTGAGGCGCGCAGCGGCGGTGCGTGCGGCGGCGACGGAGACCTGCTGGCCGAGCACCGCGCGCACGGCGAGTTCAGCGCCGTCGACGGCCCCGGGGAGGCGCAACCCGGGGGCGGCGCGCACGAGTGGCGCGAGCAGCGGGTCGCCGGCGAGGTGCTCCGCGGGCGCGGCGGGGTCGGCGTCGAGGTCGAGCAGCCGCCGGCAACGCTGCACCGCGGCGGTGAGGTCGCGCAGGTCGGCGAGGCGCAGACGGCACTCGAGGTGGCCCCCGGCGGGGACGAGCGCCACGACACCGTGACCGTGGGGCAGGCGCAGGGTGCGCCAGTAGCAGTCGCCCACGACAGCCTCCACGCCGGGCACCGCGCGGGCACCGAGGAACCCCACCAGCCGCCCCCAGTCGAGCGGCTCGCGGTAGGGGAGGCGCACGGTGAGCGGAAGGGGACCGCCGTCGGTAGGTGGGGTCGAGCCGTTGCGAGGCGCGGGCGCCCGGCGGCGCAACTCCGTCGGGGTCCGCGCGTAGACGGCGCGGACGGTGTCGTTGAACTGGCGCACGCTCGCGAAGCCCGCGGCGTGCGCGACGTCGATCAGGCGCAGGTCGGTGGTCTCGATCAGTGCGCGTGCGGTCTGTGCACGCTGCGCGCGGGCGAGCGCGAGCGGGCCGGCGCCGAGCTCCGCTGTCAACTGGCGCGTGAGGTGGCGCTCGGAGTAGGCGAGGCGGTGAGCGAGGCCGCGGACGCCCTCGCGGTCCACGAGCCCGTCGGCGATCAGCCCCATCGCGCGTGCCGCAAGGTCGCCGCGGCGGTTCCACTCCGGCGAGCCCGGGGAGACGTGAGGGTGGCAGCGCAGGCAGGCGCGGAAGCCCGCGGACTGGGCGGCCGCCGCGGTCGGGTAGAAGCGGACGTTGCGCCGGCGCGGCACGATCGCGGGGCAGCTCGGGCGGCAGTAGATCCCGGTGGAGGTGACCGCGACGAAGAAGCACCCGTCGAAGCGGTGGTCGCGGCTGCCGAGCACGCGGTAGCGCGCCTCGAAGTCCTCCGCGTCCGCGCTGGCGACGGCCTGCCGGTCCCGCACGTCGCGGGCCGCTCGCCGGGCCGGCACGTCGTGGGTGGCCTGGTTCCGCATGTCGTGGGTCGCTTGCTTGGCTGGCATATCCCGCAGTATGAACCCTAGACCTGGCGGTTTTCGGACAGCGACCCTTGCGGGTGGGCGGGGTCTCTATTCCCGTCCGATTTCCGCCAGACTCTCGCACGCCGGCGTGGCAGAGTGACGGTATGACCAAACTCGAAACACCCACAACGACCAGCTACACAATGCTGGAAAGCCCCGTCGGGGAGCTGCTCGCGAGCGCGGACGCCGCGGGGCGCGTCACCGGCCTGCACTTTGATGGCCACCGCACGCCCACACCCGACCCGCGGTGGGTGCGCGACGAGCGGGCGCTCGCGCCGCTGCGCCGCCAGCTGGAGGAGTACTTCGCGGGGGAGCGCCGCGAGTTCGAGCTGGAGCTCGCCCCCACCGGGACGCCCTTCCAGCTCAGCGTGTGGCGCGCGCTGCGCGCGATCCCCTATGGGGAGACCGCCTCCTACGGGGAGGTCGCGGCCGCCGTGGAGCTGCCGGGTGCGGCGCGTGCGGTGGGCGGCGCGAACAACCGCAACCCGATCGCGATCGTCGTCCCCTGCCACCGCGTGATCGGCGCGAGCGGGTCGCTCACCGGCTACGGCGGGGGGCTGCCGCGCAAGCAGCAGTTGCTCGCGCTGGAGTCGGGTGTCCAGGCGCTCGCGTAAGAGGCAAGACCGCACTCGCCTGGAGGGTGGCGCAGCTGGCCCTCCGCCTCCAGCAGAAGTGGCGAAGTCCGCCGGAGGGCGGGCCTCTTTATAGCGGGTCAAAAGGCATAATCCCCCCGTGCCCCGTCACCTGATCTCGATCGACCAGGTCGACGACTCGCTGGCGCGTGAGATCTTCGAGACCGCGGACGACATGGCCGCGGCGCTGCGGCTGCCCACGCGCCTCTCGAGCCTCACCGGAAGAGTCGTGGCGCTGCTGTTCTTCGAGCCCTCCTCGCGCACGATCCTCAGCTTCAGCGCCGCCGCCGCGCGCCTCGGCGCGGCGGTGATCTCCCACCGCGGCGTGGAGTCCTCCTCGCTGTCGAAGGGCGAGTCGATCGAGGACACGGTCCGCGTCGTGGGCTCCTACGCCGACCTGATTGTCCTGCGCCACGAGGCGGCCGGCATCGCCCAGCGCGCATCGGAGGTGAGCCCCGTGCCGCTGATCAACGGCGGCGATGGCCCCAACGAGCACCCCACGCAGGCGCTGATCGACATGTACACGATCGAGCGCGAGCTCGGCCGCCTGCACTCGCTGCGTGTAGGGATGGGCTTCGACCCGCGCCACTCCCGCTCGGTTCACTCGCTGTGCCGCGGGCTCAGCCACTACCCCGACAACGACGTCCTGCTCGTCGGCCCTCGCGAGCTGTGGCTCGGCGAGGAGGAACTGCAGGAGCTGCGCGAGCGCGGTCTGCGCGTGCAGCAGAGCGTCGACATGCAGGAGCTGCTCGCGCGCGAGGTGGTGTACGTCAACCGCTTCCAGGTCGAGCGCATCGAGGATCCGCAGACGGCGGCCGCCTACCGGGAGCGGTACTGCATCACCGCCGAGGACGTGCACAGCTCGGAGATCAAGCTGTTGCTCGACCCGCTCCCCCGCATCCACGAGATCGCCGAGGAGGTCAACGCCCTCCCCGAGGCGCTCTACTTCAAGCAGGCCGCCAACGGCGTGCCGATTCGGATGGCGCTGCTCTCGATGCTGGCGTAGGACCTCCCCGGCCGCGGGCCTCGAAGACGAGTAGCCACCTGTGAGCCTCGCCGTCGCCTCGCCGCTTCGCCGCCAGAGTCGTCAGCCGCGACGAGTACGCATGTGCACGCCCCCCCGCCTGCGGCCCACTAGGCGCGCGAGCACCGCGGCCGCCGTCAGCAGGAGCAGTGCGAGCAGTGGCAGAGCGACCTCCGACGGGGAGACGCCCGTTGCGGCGCGCGCCCCCGCGGGCGGAGGGGTCGAGGCGGACCCGGCAGCGCGCAGCGCGTAGGCAAGCCGGCCGGGGCCCGCACCTCCTGCGAGCGTGACCCAGGCGGCGAGCGCGCGACCGGTCGGCGGGTCGAACGCCGCCGCGGGTGGCCCGTTGGGGCCGGGCGGGGCGATCGGTTCGGGCACTTCGAAGGCGACTTCCCCGCGCCCCGCGTAGTGGCCGCGCGCCGCGAGGATCGCCTGACGCCGCAGGTTGGGAGCACCGGACGACAGGCGTGGTCCAGCACTCCACAGCGCGAGCGCTTCCGCGTCGGGGCCCGGTACGAGGTCGGCCAGGACCGCATCGTCCCCGTGCGCAGCGGCGGTGGGCGAGATCGTCACCGGCGCCCACGCCCCGCGGCGCAGCGAGACCGGCGAGGCTCGCACCACGTAGTGGCCTTCGGCGTCGAGCCCCGTCCACGCCAACATCACCGCCTCGGAGGAGAGCCGGACCAGGCGCAGCGAGCCGGGCGGGGGGGGGAAGCCGGGGTCGCGGAAGCGTTCGACCTGGCGGAGACTGCCCGGCTCCAGCGTCGTGCCGGGGCCGGTCTGGAAGAGGCTCAGCTCGATCGTAGTGCTCGCGCCGGCTCCGCCCACCCTGCTCGCGCCCCCTCCGCCCACCGTGCTCGCGCTCGCTCCGCCGACGCGGGCGGCGGAAGGGGAGCCGAAACCTTCCGTGGGCGCGGCGGCGAAGCTGCGCCACACCACGATCGCGTGACCGTCGTCGCTGAGCAGCGCCCCGAGCTCGGGGTCCGCGCCGGCGGGACCGAGCCTCCGCACGGGGCCTGCTGGGCCGGCCGCCGGGAGCTCACAGGCGTAGACGCTGCCGCGGGCAGCCCACACGAGCAGGGTTTCCGCGCGGTAGTCGAGCGCGGCCGCCACCGCGGTCACGGGACCCGCTCCCGCGGGCACCAGGCGCGGGCGCCCGAGCACGAAGCTGTAGTGGCGCTGCGCGCGCACCGCCAGCTCCCAACCGCCCCGCGGCGAGCGCACCGGGGAGGCGAGCACCGCGTCGCCGAGGTACCCGCTGACGGCCGCCGCGCCGGAGGCACCCACCGTGAGCACGTCTCCCGCGGCGGTGCCCGCCGCGGCCGTGACCGTCGCGAGGCCGCCGGCCGCCGGCACCAGCGCGCGGCCGGGGCCGGGCAGGTCGTCCGCGCCGAGCGTTGCGTCGAGCGTCTCTGCCGCGCTCCCCACGCCCACGTCCCGCGTGCTGCACCCCCGCGGGGCGGTCCATAGCAGTGCGCCCGGCCCGCTGCGCACGAGGGGGCCGGCCGAGGGAAACACGACCAGCGGCTCCGGGGTCGCGAGCGCCGCCGCGCAACCGGGGGGGCTCGCCGGGGCAGACCAGCCGGCGCGCGCGAGGGGCACGGCGCAGAGAACCCATACCAGCGCCGCGCACACCGCCCCCACGATGGCCGGCGCGCGGGGAGCACAGCGCCCGCGCGTCACGGCTGCGTCCGCTACCCGGGCCCGCTGGAGGTGGCCACGGCCATCGACACGGTCGCGACGACGAGCACCACCGTGACCGCGATCACGGCGCGCTGGCCCGACGCGGAGCCGGGGAACTCCGGTTTGCGCAGCCCCAGGCCGAGGGAGAGCAACAGCGCCCACGAGACGAGCAGGCCACCCGCGATGTAGTAGGGCACCTTGCTCTTCGTCGCCGCGAGGACGGGCGTCAACTGCAGGATCGCCGCGTGCACGGGGCGAGCGTAACACACGACCAACACGACTGTGCCTCTATCGAGGTCTCCAATCGCAGACCATATGGGGTCACTATTGGAAGACATATGGGCTCCCACACGGGGCCTGTATATGTGCTCTCTATATGCTCCCCCAAGTGGAAGAGGTGGTACGCACACCGGAGGAGCGGACCGAGGGCCTGCCCGACTTCCCGTTCGCGGCGCACTACCGCGAGGTGGAGGGACTGCGCTTGGCGCACCTCGACGAGGGGGAGGGCGCGCCGGTGGTGTTCATGCACGGCGAGCCGACGTGGTCGTTCCTGTGGCGGAAGGTGATCCCGCCGGTGCGCGACGCCGGCTTTCGCTGCGTGGCTGCCGACATGGTGGGCTTCGGTCGCTCGGACAAGCCGACGGACGTGGCGTGGTACTCCTACGACCGCCACTACGAGTGGGCGGAGACGCTGCTGGAGGAACTCGACCTGCGGGGGGCGACGGTGGTGGTGCACGACTGGGGTGGACCGATCGGACTGCGTCTCGCCGTCGAGCACCCAGAGCGGATCGAGCGGATCGTGATCCTCGACACAGGCCTGTTCACCGGAAAGCAGCGGATGACGGAGACGTGGATGGCGTTCAAGGACTTCACGGCGCGCACCGAGGACCTGCCGGTCGGCTTCCTCGTACGGGGCGGCTGCAAGAACGACCCGGGGGACGAGGTGGTCGCGGCGTACGAGGCGCCGTATCCGAATGCGGCCTCGAAGGCCGGGGCGCGCGCGTTCCCGGCGCTGATCCCGTTCGAGCCCGACGCCCCCGGCGCGGCCGAGGGCCGGAACACGCTGCACGCGCTGCGCGAGGACAGGCGCCCCACGCTGATGCTGTGGGGCGACTCCGACCCGGTGCTGCCGCTGTCGGTCGCGGAGAACTTCGCGGGCGCGATCGGCCAGCCCACGCCGCGGACGATCGAGGACGCGGGCCACTTCCTGCAGGAGGACAAAGGGCCCGAGATCGGCGCGATCGTCGCGGAGTGGCTTACTCAGTGAGCTGCGGGGTCTTCGGCGCCGAGGCGAGCGCCGGCTCCGAGCGGGCCGCGCGCAACTCGTAGTCGCGGCGCGCGTTGACGTCGGCTTCGGCGACCATGCGATCGACCTTCGTCACGCGGCCGATACCCTCGGCGACCGAGCGCGGCAGCAGCGTGCCGAGCTGGTAGGCGCGGCGTGTGGACCGCGGCACCCACACTTCGACGGTGCCGTGCCGGAGCGCGTTGACGATCGCGTCGGCCACTTCGGAGGGCTCGACGTTGTGAAAACCGCGTGCGTGCCCCAGGCCGCCGCCGAGCTCGGTGTTGACGATGTAGGGCATCACGTAGGAGAGGTCGAGGTGGGCGCCCATCAGGCGCAGCTCGGCGCGGACCGCCTCGGTGAGGCCGACGACGGCGTGCTTGGTCGCCGAGTAAGTGGCGATGCCGGCGGTCCCGAATCGGCCCGCCTGCGAGGCGAGGTTGACGACGTGCCCGCGGTCGCGGGGGAGCATCCGCGCGAGCCCCAGCTTCATCCCGAGGATCACCCCGTGGAGGTTGATGTTGACGGTGCGCCGCGCGGCGAGGTCGTCCTCGTCGAGGAAGCGGCCGACCGGCATGATGCCGGCGTTGTTGACGAGCACGTCCAGCGGCCCGAGCTGCTCCTCGGCGGCGTCGAGAAAACGGGTGAAGGAGTCGCGGTCGGTCACGTCGAGTGGCAGCGCCACGGTGCGCGGACCGAGCTCGTCGGCGGTCCGCTGCGCCGCGGGGAGGTCCACGTCGCCGATCGCGACGCGCATGCCGGCCTCCAGGAACGCGCTCGCGGTCGCCCGCCCGATCCCGCGCGCGCCGCCGGTGATCGCGGCGGACTGTCCGGCGAGGATGCGGGGAGGCTTCGCCATGACGGACAAGCTAGCGCACCTTTCGCACGGGCGCAGGGTTTGAACCTTCGAACGTCCCGCCGAAACCTGGGGGCCGGCGGGATGTCCAAGGGGAGAGGGGACACACTGCTCGGGCGATCCACGGCATCGCCCGAGCGTGTGTGAAGGAAGATCGACGATGCGGGTTCCGTTACCTTTGTGTCATGGCGCACTTCGAGTTCGAGGGGCAGCGGATCGCCTACACCGAGTTCGGCGGCGGCCCCGCGGCGGTCACCCCCTCGGGCAGTCGCGGGCGCACCGCGCACTCGGCGCCGGCGTCGGCGCGGCCGCTGATCCTCGTCCACGGCCTGCTGCTCTCCCAGACGATGGACCGCCCGCTCGCCCAGGACCTGGCGGCGAAGGGCAACCGGGTGATCACCGTGGACCTACTCGGCCACGGCGAGTCCGACCGCCCGCGCGACATGTGGCGCTACGGGACGTCGTTCTTCGCCCAGCAGGTGGTCGCGTTGATGGACCACCTGGAGATCGAGCAGGCGGTCGTGATGGGGACCTCGCTGGGGGCCAACACGGCCCTGGAGATCGCGCTGGAGGCGCCGCAGCGGCTGCGGGGGATGGTGATCGAGATGCCGGTGCTCGACAACGGACTGCTCGCGAGCGCGCTGACGTTCACGCCGATCCTCGTCGCGCTGACGTTCGGGGAGCCCGTCATGAAGCTCGTGGCGCGCGGCACCCGCCTGATCCCACGGCGCGCGCTGCCCCACTACGGCAACGTGCTGCTCGACACGATCCGCCAGGACCCCGGGCCAGGCGCGGCGGTACTGCAGGGCCTGTTCTTCGGGCGCGTCGCGCCCCACCGCACCGAGCGGCGCACGTTCCAGACGCCCGCCCTGGTGATCGGCCACCGGCGCGACCCGGTGCACCCCTTCTCCGACGCGGGGCAGCTCGCCGAGGAGCTCCCCAACGCCCGCCTGCTGGAAGCCAACTCGCTCGTCGAGCTGCGCCTGAACCCCGAGCGGCTGACCAACGAGATCGCGGCGTTCCTCGACGAGGTGTGGGACGAACGCAAGGCCCGCGCCAAGCGCCCGGCCCGCCGTACCCGCGCGGCGAGACCGCCGGCCTCCGCGTAGCCGCCCACGCTCGCCCCCACCGGAACCCTGCGGCGAGCCCGCCTGCACAGGGTGGACGCAGACGCCCGCCAGACCTGCGCGCTACGAGGAGGCGGGCGGGTAGAGCGCGACTTCGCTGAGGGCCACGTGGCCCGGCGCCGTGGCGGTGCCCTGCGAGGCGGCGGGCGCCTTGACGATCCACACGAGCAGGAAGCTGAACGCCTTGCCTTCGGTGCGCAGCTTGAGGTGCGTGACCTTCTTCTTGAGCACGTGCGAGCCGCTCAACAGCGTCCAGCCGGGTTCGGTGATCGTGGTGGGGGCCTTGGCGCCGTTCGCGCCGTACACCTGCACGGTAATCCCGCGGGTGGGGGTGGCAAGTTCGAGGCGCCCCAGCTTCGTCGCGCTGCGCATGTTGATCAGCAGTCCCTCGGCCATGTTCGGGAAGGAGCTCGGCTGGACCTGCGCTGTCCACGCGGTCGAGGGTTCGCCGTCGATCGCGAGCGCCGGGTCCCCGAAGCCGGATTCGGGGAAGTTGTAGGGGTTGTACGTGGTGGCCGCGTTGGTGTCCAGCAGGATCGGGTTGGGCTGTTCGGTCTTACCCGAGGAGCCTTCCTTCGATTCGGTCGTCGTCGTACCGGTTGTGGTGGTGTTGGTTTTCGCGGGTGTCGTCGCGGAGCCGGTCGATTCCGCCGGGGTCGAGCCGCCGCTCGCCTTGGGCACGGGGGTGGGTGTAGACGCGGGCGAGGGGAGCTTGGGCGGTTTGGTGGTGGAGGAGGGCGGGAAGAGGAGGTTGTTGGCAGAGCCTTTGGCCGAGGTGTGCGTGCCCGCCCCTCCCACGCTAGTGGCGCCGGGCGTCGGCGTGGTGGGCGCCGGGGTACTGGCGCCCAGCGCGGGGTGCGTCAGCACGAGCGCCGTCGCGTGCGGGGCCGCCTTGTGCTTCGAGAGCGCCGCCGCACCGGCCACCGCCGCACCGGCCGCGAGGAGCGCGGCGAGCAGCGCCAGAGTGCTCAGCGGCCGCCAGTTGGGGCGCTCGCCGAGCGAGCCGGGCTCACACGCCCCGCACTGCAGGCACCACTGCTGACCATCTTGCAGTGGGGTCCCGCAGTGCTCGCACACGTGCTCGGGCCCCGAGGGTTGCGCAGGCGTCGCAGAGTCTGGCGCCCCCTCGGGCGGGACCGACGGGCCAGGAGGGCCTCCAGAGGAGGGCGGCTGCTCGGTGCCAGGCGCAGCCGGAGGGTCGGCGAGCAACGTGTTCACTGCACACCCAGTCTACCCCCACCCGGTTGACCTGTCGCCGGTCACCTGTGGAGAGCGACCACAGAGCTCAGCCGCCGTCCGCGCCCTCCGGCGCCGTTGGCTCTCCGAGACCGCAATCGTGGGTGCCGTGCCTACGCGCGATCGTGCGTGCCTACGGCCGCGGCGCCGGCGGGCCCCCGGGGACGATCTCCCGCCCGGTGGGGCACAGCTCCTCGTCGAGCTCGAGCTGCCAGTAGTACCGGGTGAACGTGCGGCCCTCGCGAAACTCACCCACATGCGGTTCGACCCGCTCGCCGGCGGCCATCTTGACGATCAGCTCGGGGTACGTGCGGCCGGGCAGCGCGGCGTACGCGGGCGCGGGGAAGGCGCCGCCGAAACGGGTGTTGACGTCGGTGATCCCGAGGCCCACCTCGGGGTCGCGGAAGACCTGAATCGTGGCGGGCCCCCGCACCTGCAGGGCCTCCATCGCGCGGCGCCCCAGCTCGATCAGCTCGGGGGCGCGGACCACGGCGCCCTTGATCGACTCCCCCCCGCGCGACTCGAGCATCGTGCGTGGGATTGCGTTTAGGCAGCGCCCCTCCAGGTCCCCCAGGCAGTCGATCGAGAGCTCCGGCCCGCCCATCGCGCGCTGCACCATCACCGGCTCGGCCTCGTAGCCCGGCCGCCCCTCGGCGATGTAGCGCACGAAGAAGTCCTTCTCGGCGGTGTCGCGCGCGAGGTGGATCGAGCGCGCGCCGGAGCCTTTGCGGGGCTTGACCATAACCGGGTAGGACTCGGGCTCCTCGCCGGGCAGCACCGTGGGCGGGGAGGGCAGCCCCAGGCGGGTGAGCAGCAGGTGGGCCTCGTACTTGTCGTATGTCGCGCGCGCGACCTCGGGCGAGGGAACAAGCGCGGGTAGCAGCCCGTCCGCGCGAGCCTGCGCGAGCACCTCGAGGTCGAGGTCGGTGAGCGGGACCACCGCGCCGACCCCGTGGCGCTCACACAGCTCCTGCAGCGCGGGCACGTACCCGGAGTCCGCGATCGGCGGAGCCGTCGTGCGCACCTGTGCTGCGTACTGCGCGGGGGCGAGCGGGTTTGGATCGACCGCCACGGTCGTCGTGAGGGCCGCGAAGCACGCGACGATGTCGTAGCGCTTGCCGACCCCTGTCAGGAGGATCGCGGGGGCCGTTCCGCCACCCCCGCCTCCGCGCTGCGAACGCCCGCCGGCGGAGCCCTGGCGGAGCCTATCCATCCTTCCCAGCCTCCTTCCAACCGCCCGTCTCGCCCTTGTACAGGCCCGAGCCTCCCAGCACGATCGCGACCGTGCGCCACACGATGCGCAGGTCGAGCGCGAGCGAGCGGCGCTCAATGTAGTCGAGGTCGAGGTCGATCCGCTCGCTCCACGGCAGCGACGCGCGCCCGTTGACCTGCGCCCAGCCGGTGATCCCCGGGCGCACCGCGAGGCGCCCGCGCTGGCGGGGGGTGTAGGTCGCGACCTGCCCCGGCAGGGTGGGGCGGGGACCGATCAGCGACATCTCCCCGCGCAGCACGTTCAGCAGGTTTGGCAGCTCGTCCAGGGACGTGCGCCGCAGCAGCACCCCCACGCGCGTGATCCGCGGGTCGTCGGCGTCGATCGCGAGACCCGCCCCGATCCTCTCCGCGCCAGTGACCATCGTGCGCAGTTTGATCACCTCGAACGGCCGGCCTCCCATGCCGATGCGCCGCTGACGGTAGATCGCGCTCCCGCGGGACTCCAGGCGGATCGCCACGACCGCCACGGCCAGCACGGGGGAGGCGAGCACCAACATGGTCGCGGAGACCGCGATGTCCACCGTACGGCGGATCACCTGGTTCCCTCTGCTGCTTCCCACGTGGCGGCGGTCCCATGGCGCAGCCAATCCCACAGGCCGAAAGCGAGCGAGCCCGTAGTGAGCACGTAGTAGCGGCACACCAGCAGCACCCGCACGCGCACCACCCCGCCGAGCCCGGCGGCGGCGAGCAGCGCGAGCTGCAGTCCGAGCGTGACCGTATATAGAGAGCCTGCGGCAAGGACGACGAGCGCAATATTGGCGGCCAGTGCAATCGCGTGCAGGAACGGCGTCGCATAGCGCAGCACGCGGTGGGAGAGGATCATCACCGCATAGCCAGGGGTATATCCGCGTGGGGAGAGCATCCCGCCGCGCAGCACGATCGGCCACGTGTGGCTCATCATCCGCCGCTTGCGCGCCCGCTCGCCCTCGATCGACGGCACCATCCGCTCGCTCGCGCGCGCCTCAGGCACGTACACCGCACGCCACCCGCGCTTGACCATCCTGTACGGGAACGACAGGTCGTGGCCCATGATCGGGTTGACCACCATGTACGACGCGCGGCGCGTGGCGTAGATCGCGCCGTTGCCCGCGGTGATCGAGGAGAGCCACGACTCCCACCCGCGCACCGCCATCTCATAGCGCCAGTACACCCCCTCCTGGTTGGTGGCCGCCGCCGAGCCCCGGGGCGCTTTCTCTGGGTCGCGAAAGAAGCGCACCTGCCCGCACGCATACCCGATGCGCGCCTGTGCAAATGCCCCCATTAGCGCCCGCAGCGCGCCGGGCTCCCACATGGCATTGGCATCGGAGAACGCCACGATCTCCCCCTTCGCCCGCCCCACGGCCGCATCCTGCGCCCGGACCTTCCCTCCGCGCGGCAGCTCCAGCACGAGATCGGCCCCGGCCTCCCGTGCGCGCGCGGCCGTGGCATCCTCGCACCCGTCGCAGGCGACGATCACCTCCAGCAGCTCGCGCGGATACTCGAGCGCGAGCATGTTCGCGACCTTCGCCTCGATCGACTCCTGCTCGTCGTGCGCAGCCACGATCAGCGAGACGGTGGGGAGCGGCTCCCCCTGCGCGGGCGCCGCAGCCGGCGCCCGTCCGAACAGGCGCGCCAGGACGGCAAGCGCGAGCGCATATCCGAGCTGCGTCCACACGATCATGCCGGCGGCCAGCCAGAAGACGATCTCCAGGACGGTACTCATCGGCGGGGGCCTTGCGTCTCGCCGAGGTCGTCGCTACCCTTGTAGACGGCTAATACGCTTGCGGTGCCTACCGTTGGCAACCTCCGGGGAAGTCCCTGGTGGCCGCCGGGATCGTCTTCACTGCGACCACCAGGGCACCCCACTATCTCGCCAACCGGTCGATGACCAGTACGGCAATCAGTAGAGCGATGGCTAATACGCTTACTGTCCCACTCATGGGCTACCTCCTTTCTCCGGGACGTACGATCCCGGAACGGCCCGGAGAGAAGGGCCCGCGAAACACAGCGATCAACCATGTCGATCACTCTACGGCCGGCTTGAGATGTTTCGCTCGCTCGGCTCGGCGAGGCGGTCAGGCGGCCTGGGCCTGGAGCGTCTGCGTGATCTCGCTGCCGCGGGGGGTGAGCGACCAGGCGTTGGGCTCGCCCTTGCTGTGGTCGCCGCCCGTGTTCGCGATCAGCCCGAGCGCGTGCAGGCGCGCGAGCAGCTTTGAGATCTGCCCCGGGTCGGCGATGCCCGCCGCGCTCCCGACCTGCCGGTTGCTGGCCAGGGGGCGAGACGCGATCGCGAGGAGGACTCGCACGGTGCGGTAGGTGAGGCGCATGTCGAGCTCGCGCAGCGGGTTGACGCGCGGCTGCGGCGCCCTGCGTGCCCGCGGCGCGGGACGTTTCAGCTCCCGCTCCGCCGCGGCCGCGCCGAGGTAGGGCAGGACGATCATCGCCATCAGGCGGTTGGAGAGGCCGGCCAGCGGCCTGGGGCTCTGCCCCTGCAGGCGGGAGTGGACGATCGCGAGCACCGCGCCGACGACGCCTTCCGCGACGAGCCGGTCCGGACGCCGGGTGGCCGTCGCCTCGCGGCGGCCCTCGTGCACCGCGGCGACGAGCATCTGCACCACGCTCGCACGGCGCTCCAGTGCTCGCGGGCCGGCGCCGAGCGCACCGACGACGCAGAGATAGCCCAGCTCGGGCTCCGCATCGAGGAAGCCGAGCAGCACCTCCAAACCCGCCGCGACCTGCTCGCGCCACGATCCGCCGGCCCGGTATGCCGGGGCCGCGGTCTCGGCCGCGCGGGAGACCGCCCGGTCGAACGCCGCGAGGAAGCAGTCCTCGCGGTCCTCGAACAGCTCGTAGAACGTGCGGCGCGAAACGCCGGAGCGCGCGACGACGTGCGCGACGCTCACCCCGCCCGAATCGCGCTCGCGCACCAGCTCGCCCATCGCGGCGATGATCCGCGCGCGCTGGATCTCCCCCACACCACCACGCCCAAGCACACCACGCTCCACGCGCCGGGCACCAGGCGCCCGAGAGGTTGACGCGCTGCCGTTACGCGATGACACCAGCCACCCCCCACCTACCCGTGCTTATGCGAACGCCCGCGCTTCGCCCTCTTCCCGTGACCCTTGCCCTTGCCCCTCTTGTGCTTCTTCTTGCTCGCCTTCTTCTTGGCGGCGGCCTTCTGGGTGGGCGCGGTTTCGGTGGGGAACGCGATCGCGGGGGTCGCGATCAACGGCAACGTGGAGGGCAGGACGATCGGATGGGAGAACACCGGCGTCGTGAACGTCTGATCGGCGCCGTAGGTCCGGCCGTCGCTGTTGACCGCGACGAACCGGTAATGGTAGGTCGTACCCGGCGCGAGATACTGCAGCGGCACCGTGACCTGTAACGGTTCCGCACTGAAACCGGCTTCGCCGGGGATACTCGTGCCGTATTCGACGCCGGTCCCGAATTCCAAGACGAACGAGGTGGGCAGCCCCTCGGCTTCGATCGTTCCCGCGACCGTCGCGGTCGTCAGCGTAACGTTCGACGCGGCGCCGGTGACCGACCCCGGCGGCGCCGGCGGCGCCGTCGTAAACGCCTCGTCCGGGCCAGTCGTCGTGCCGCCCTGGTTGATCGCCTGCACCGCGTAGTGGTAGGTCGTGTCCGGCCGCAGCCCTTCCAGACCGAAGCGGACCGGCTGTTCACCGAGCCCTTCCCCGATAAGGAGTTCCGGTGTGTGCTCGCCATACGCGCTGGTTTCCCCGTAGAGGATACGCCAGGTCGTGGCGCTCTTCTCGGGGTTGACTCCAGCGGTGATCGTCGCCGTCACGCGGGTAACAGCGCTGACCGGCAGCGGCGGGGCGATCACCGGCGGGATCGCCTCGGTCGTGAACGTTTCTCCGCTGCCGAGCGTAACGCCGAAGGTGTTTTCCGTCGCGAGCCGGTATTGGTAGGTGGTGTTCGGTTCAAGGCCGGTCACCGGCAGGCTCACGGGCTTGGGTCCGCTCACTTCGCCGGCGTCCTGGTGCGTTGTGCTCGATCCGTATTCATTCGACGGGAGACCGTATTCGAACCAGTAGTGGGTGTCGAACCCGTTCGGTTCCAGGGAGCCGTTCAACGTCGCGCTCGTGCCCAGCGCTTCGCTCGCCGCGAGCGTTTGCACGCCTTCAACAGCAACGGAGGTCGTGAACGCCACGTCCGCCCCCGCGTTCAATCCGTTGGTGTTGCCGGCGACCAGCCGGTAGTGGTACTGGGTCGCAAACGTAAGGCCGCTCACTTCGGCACTGACCGCCACCGGGCTGGAGCCCGAGCCGACCGTGGCGGGCACGCACGGCGCGATGTGACCGTACGCGCCGCTGGTTCCGTATTCGAACTCGCAGCTGGTGACCGCTTCCCCTTCGGGATTCACGACACCTTCGAGCTTCGCCGTCGTCCGCTTGACTTCGCCCGCCGCGCTGGTCGTCACCATGGGATACTGCCCGGGCTCGAAGACCGCGACCTTGTCCGCTTCGCGCTCGGAGGCGTATACCGTACCGGTCTTGCCGTCCACCGCAATACCTTCGGAGGAGGCGATGCTCCCCTTGCCGAACGCCTGCACGACCGTGCCATACGGCTCGCCGAACGGCCCGAACTGATCGACGCCATCCGACACATCGACGAGGACATCGTTGTCCGCGCCGTCAACCACTATGGCCGTAATACCCTCAGCGGACCAATATTCCACATATTCGTCGGCGCTGTTGTACTCAAAGACATCTTCCCCATAATAAGTCTCGAAAAAATCGCCTCTGGAATCGACTGCGACGCCCGATTGCGGCCCCCCTGGGAGGCGGAGCTGGCGCAGTAAGCTGCCGGTGTCGCTGAACTCGTCCTCGTTGTAGTTGTTCTCATGCGCCCACAGATCCCCGGACGGGTTGACCGTCACCCCGTTGAGTTCACCTTCGAACGACGAGGGTGTGCCCTTGATCTGCGAGAGGTATTTCCCGCTGGAGTCGAACACGTCGATCACTTGGTGGCCGACGTCCATCACGTACAGGTCGCCCTTCGCGGGGCTCGAAGAGTTGTCGACCGCGACACCGCTCGAGTCCGAGAACGAGCCGGCGGGGGTTTCCGCGCCGGTGATCGTCGCCACGTATTTCCCTTCGGCGCCGAACTCCTCGACGCGGTTGTTCCCCGCGTCGGCGACGTACACGTCACCGCTCGATTCATCGACCGCGACACCGACGGGCCCGGAGAGCTGCCCTGCGCCCGACCCTTGCGCGCCGAAGAGAGCGTTCGGCACGCCCGGATAACTATCGGACGCCAGCGCCGACGGGCTCGCCAGAGCCAGCACGCCGGCGAGCACAACAAGTGTCGCGAGCGAAGCCGCGACGGCACGCCGCGAGAGACGCTCGACCATGTCACCACGCGGGATCATCGTCCGCTCCTTCCGTTGGAGATGCCTGCCCGCCGCGCCATCTCAGCCGGCCTGTCGCGTCGGCGGTGGCGGCCAGCGGCGCGGGCGCGACGGCTGGCCTTCGCCTTGGCCTTGCAGCCCGTGACGGCGATCGGGGTCTTCTGGTGCAGCACGATCCCGTTCTGCGCGGTGAACGTCGTCGGCATCACGAGGCTGCTCTTGCAAAGATTTCCGTTCGCGGCGAGCGCCGAGTCCGGCCCCTCCGGCAGATACAGCTCGAAGCTGTTGACGGGCACGTCCGGGATCGTCTTGAACGTGGTGCTCGTGATCCCGGCTTTGCTGATGAACGTCGAGCCAGTCAGATCGACACGCACCCCGCCGCCCTGCAGCACCACGACCAGGCTCGGGAACGCTTCCCCTCCATGCGAGACGAAGTACACCGGGCCCGACAGCGGCTGCGTCAACACCTGGGTGCTCGCCTTCGCGATCCCGATCACCGACGCCGACGGGCAGTTCGCCGGGTTCGCTTCGAACACCTGGGCGGTGCACGCTTTCTGCAGCGTCGCCAGCCGCGAGGGCAGCAGCTTGGGCAGTTCGACCTTGACCTGCGCGATATTCGCCTCATGACCCAGCGCACCCGCAGGGAAGCTCAACCTGGCGTCGATGCTCGCGCCGTCGGCGCGGGAGGTGTGCCCCGAGGTCGAGACGGTGAACTGCGGTTTGAACTTCAGGTCGCCGCAGCCGGTGACCTGAAACGGCGAGGTCAACGTCGTTGTGGCGCCCTGCAGGCTCGTGATCTGCCCGCTGATCGACTGCGGTTCGCAATCGGTCGGGTTGAACATGAAGTTCGCCCGGTCGATCACGACATCCACGCTCTTGACCTGCACCGGGATCCCATCCAGGATCGTCGGCAGCGGGTCGCTCGTGACCGTCAACGCAGCCGTCGTCGGGTTCACCGTGATCGCCGCCCTGACGACGACCGTCCCGAGGTTATACGGGCCCGCGACCGCCGGCACCACGAACGTCAACCCGTACGGCGCACCGTGGTAGGGGCCCGTCACGTACACCGGGTTCGGTGGCTGCCCCGCCACCGGCAGGTACAGCGGCGCCGCACCGGACCCCACGCCGATGATCGTGTGCCCGAGCAGCGAGGATTCCGGGCAGTCCCCTTCGGAGGCCTGCGGTTCCGGGCACAAAGACACGCTCCTGAGCGTTCCCAGCAGACCGGGAGGCGCGGTCAGCTGCACATGGTCGACCTTCTGGTCTTCATCCGGGCGGGAGAAGACCGTCGTCAGGGGACTGAAGCCGCCCGCCTGGATGCTCGTCGTGCCCGCCGCGAACGACGGCGCGAACGGCTGCGGTTCCGGACACAACGCGCCGAACCCATCGAAGCTCACACCGAACGTGCTCGACGGCGTCGCATCCCCCAGGCCGCCCGGGCCCGCCGCCCACGGCGTCAGGTCGGTCGTGGTGGTCGCCGGACCGCACTTTTCGGGGTTCACGAACACCGCCCTTGGGCCGCCGTAGAAATGGATCGTGAGTTCGCTGAACGGCTGCTGCGGGCTGTTCGTGAACCGCGCCGTCAACTGGCCCGTCACCGGGTTCGCCGTCACGACCGACTTCAGCTTGACCAGCAACCCCTCCCCACGGATCACGAAGAACACCGTGTAGACATCGCCCGTGTGGTCGGCGCTCAGATAGATCTGACCGACGAGCGGTTCGGGCAGCACCGGGGTCCTCAGTTCGGTCGTCCCGACCTGCGAGGCGACCGGACAGGTCGGTTCGACGCTCGCGAACGTCACCGGTTCGTTGGAGGTCAACCCGATCTCATTCCCCGGGCTCCCCGGCGGTTCACTCAGATTGTCCGTGCAGGCCTGCAGCCCGTCGGCTGCACCAGGGTTGATCGCCAATCCCTGCGGCAGCGTCGCCGTCGCGTCTTTCAACGCCGAGCTGACGAGATCATTCGGGTTGGTGCTCTGCGGCACCCGCAACGCGATCCCATACCCCGACGGCGAATCCGCCTTCGCGGTATCCGGCGTCACTTCGATCGACGGATTGAACCGCAACCGGTTGCAGCCCGTCACACCATCCGGGTACATCGCCGTGCTCACCGTGACCCAGTTCGGCCCGCTCAATTCCGGGCGGCCATCCGCCGCGAACGGCCCGGGATTTACCCACGAGTCCGCGTCGATCGTCGCGTACACCGGGCCGCTGCACTGCGACGGGTTCGTGAAATATCCCATCAGCGGCGCGCTGTCCGGCAGCGGTTCACCATTCGGACCACCCGGTTTCGGGTTACCGTGACCGCTGACTCCAACCGCGCCTTCCTTCGGCGTGAACCGTTCCGAGTCGTGCCGCGGGTCGGCCGGCACCCCCCACAACGTCAACGTCAAACCGTCGAAGCGCACGGACTCGGAGATGTCGCGCGTCTGCGCCGTCAGGCCGAAGTTGCCGTCCGTCCGCGCCGTGATGATCACCGGCTGCGCGATCGCGAGGACGGGAAACGAGAGCTCGGCCGTCCCGCCGTCGGCCGGCACCATGTTGTACACCGGCTCCAGAATGCCGAACCTTTCGCCGCCGCTTTCCTGGACGAAGAACACACTCACCAAGCCAACCTGCGAGCTCGTCGGGCAGCCGACCCCTTCGGTCGCGAGATCGGCCATCGGGCACTGCGGCACCGAGGTGATGCTGCCCGAGACACCCGGCGGCAGGTTGAAACTGATGTCCCTCGTCAGCAGTTCGCTGGTAAGTTCGTCCTGCGCATTGCGCTTCAGGAAGAAGCTCTCCGTCACGTCGTAGGGGTGCGACCCCGCCTGCGTATCGAGGTCGTTCGGATTGGCAACCATCATGCCTTTCGCTTCCGGGAGCGTGTCGGAGATCGCCGAGTTGCTCACCACCACCGAGAACGCTTCGGGGCCTTCGCTCTGGACGCCAAACGACGCGGCGGCCGCCGGAGAGACGAACACTAGCATCGCGAGCATCGCCGCGACCAACGCGCTGCTGAGTAGATGACGAGCCACTACTTCCTCCCCTTTGCCTTTTTACCAACGGTGTCCCTGCGCCGGCCCCGCTTCTTGGCCTTGCGTTTCTTTGGGTGCGCGACCTTCTTCACCTTCGCGACCGGTTCGCTCGCTTCCCACGCTGGGTTGCCGACGCCGACGAACGTCGAGCTCGCCGGCGGCGCAAACACCGGCGGCGTCGTCTGCGGACCCTGACACTGCCCGCTGTCACACCCATATCCCGGTGGGGTGTACGGAAAACCACCATCGACACGCACGTCATAGATCGCCGCGGAAGACTCCTCGTCCTGCGGCACCAGACGATCGGACGTCTTGATGAAGACGTCGTCGCCGTTGGCGCTCGCCCCGACCAGCGACGAGCCGGCAAACCCGGCAAAGCCATACCCTTCGTTACCGTAGTGTTGCACCCCGACTTCTCCGCCCTGCCCCGAGGAGAGTAGGTAGATGTGGCCGTTCTCCCACTCGTACACGTCGTTCGCGCCGTTGGTGTCCTGCGGCACGAGCGATTCGGCCGTCTGAAAAAATGCACGCGACCCGTCTTCGGAGAGCAGCGGCGGCACCGTCGGAAAAAACGAGTCATAATGGCCCTCGAAGAGAGTGGTGTTGGAAAGCGGCGGCGCTCCGCTCGGGTTGCACGAGACGCACGTCAACGAGCCCGTGTCCAGATCGTAGATGTACGCCTCGCTGCAATTACCCGGTATCGGGACGGAGACCCCGCTGCCAGTCTCGGCGCATGTCGGCCCGAAGGTGCTATAGCCGGCGAGGTCGGCCCGATCGAGGAACAGAATCTCGGAGCCGTCGGGCGTCACGACTGGAGAATTTTCGGGGACCTCAAAAGAGCTTCCGTTTTCGTAGGCTCCGCCGGAGTATCCCACACCGGCGCCGGGAACCGTCTTCGTCACACCGTGGTCGTAGACCGCGATCTGGCTTCCGCTGGTCGTATACGATGGTAGAGGTCCTTCTGGATTGGTCAGGTAGTACACCACGGACCCATCAGCCGAGTAGGCGAGCAGCGCTCCATCACCGATGGTCGTCACCTGCCCGGTCGGGATGTTGTACTCGTAGATCGGGCCTGCTTCGTAGTGGCTGCCGCGAGGGCCCCCCGTCAGCACCGTCGATCCATCGGCTGTCCTGCCCAGGTAGAATTTCCCCGGCAATTCCACCGTTTTCGCCTGCGGAGTACCGTTGTCCTCCCGCAGATACAGACCGCCGAGGTCTACTAGCTGCGATTCCCCTTGGTCGGTAAATGTTTTTTCGCACCCGGGCAGACGCCAGTTGCTGGGGGCATACGTATGGAACACGACGTTCGAGCCGTCGGGCGATACCGCTCCATGAAGTTCGGGTTTGAGGCCGCGCGCCGGTCCCGTCGGGGCGCCATCGCCGATTATGGCCCCGCACGGCGCGACGCTCCCATCCGGCAGGACCCCGACCACATATGTATGTTCGTCGTGGCGTTCATACAACTCGTCGCCTGAGATATGCGTGTCGACGGGCGTACCCGGGGCGGTCGGCAGATGCGCCTGCGCCTCGAAGAAGACGCGACTGCCGTCAGCCGAGCTCCCCGCCGGGAACGAGCCCTGCGTGCCGTGTTCCGATCCGGGGTTGAAGCCGGGCGGCGGGGCATACAGTTCTTCGGTCATCGGGCCGGTGTCCGGAAGCGATTCCAGCGAGAGCCGACGACTCGGAAGTTCCATGCGGTAGACGTCGCTGTCGATATTCTGGTCACGCGGATCGGCGGCGTACGTGGACTGAATAAACGCCGTCGAGAAATCACTTGTGAACGACACGGTGAACGGGCTGCTTTCGTTCCTTCCGTAGAAGCCAGCCGTCTGGGGCACGGTGAGCGCAGTGGTGGTCCACCCCTGCGGCGTCCTGGAGCTGAGCGAGGCAGCCGTCTGGCCGTTCGTGGCGCCCGGCAGCGGCAGGACGGAGGTGAAGTACACGTGTTCCCCGTCGGCGAACCCGAACGCCCCGAGGATGAAGTTGTTGTCTTCCTTTACCGCAGGCGTCACGAGCTCATACGCGCGGCAATCCGGCAGGTTCGCCGAGGGCCCGAAGCGCAGAGCGGCATTCGGGCACGCTTCTTCGGCGCTCGCCACGGCGGGCACAAGCACCGCCAGCACCAACGCAAGCGTAGTGAACAGGAGCGCGGTAAGAGTCACCCCGCGCGCACGTGTGACCCCTCCCCCCGCGGGGGACCTTTCGGGGT
The DNA here is from genome assembly GCA_963706545.1 of uncultured Solirubrobacterales bacterium. GTDB lineage: Bacteria > Actinomycetota > Thermoleophilia > Solirubrobacterales > Solirubrobacteraceae > Palsa-744. The sequence goes on along the minus strand of OY970161.1, from coordinate 1,284,893 downwards.
GGCGCGAATGCGCCGCGGTCAGGGGGTCAGCAAGTGACCGAAGAGCACAAGAGAGAGAGAGAGAGAGAGAGATGCATCAGACCGCTGATGCATCTGGATACTCCACCCAATCGAGTGCCAGGAACCCCTGTCACGTATTTCCCTCTCGAACGCACGCGAAGACCAACTCCCTTAGTCACAGTCCAGCCCCTCTCCCAAGGTGTGAGATTTTCCCTGCCAGTTCTGAAATGAAGGTCGACCACAGGGGCCAGACCCAACCAGACGCTATGTTCAAAACACCCCGATCAGCCATTGCGGGTGACCGAGATAGGACTACTATAACCACACTGCGAGGCACTTGTCAAGTCCTCTTTATCACGGGCCTCCGAAGGCGCGCTCCGCGGGAGCGCAGCCGGAGTGGCGTTGACCTGCGCAGCACGCGACCGCTCAGGCGAGCAGCCGCCCGTACAGCTCCATATGCGCCCGCGCAACCGCCTCCCACGAGTACGGCCCCGCCGCGGCCGCACGCGCGCACGCGGCCATCTCCTCGAGCGCGCCCGGATCGCCGAGCAGCTCGCGCAATGCGACCCGCAGCGCGGCGGGGTCCCCCGCCGGAACGGTGAGCGCCGCGCCGGTCGCCGCGATCTCCGGAAAGCCGCCGACGTCGCTGAGCAGCAGCGGCTTGCCAAATGCCAGCGCCGTGAACAGGACGCCCGACTGGTCGGCCTGCAGGTAGGGCAGCACGACGAGGTCGGCGCGCCGGAAGTACCCGGGCAGCTCGGAGTCTGGGATGAAGCGCGCATTGAGGCGCACGCCGTTGGCGGCCAGTGAGCGGGGACCGCCCCCAAGCAGCGTGGAGAGGTCACCCCGGGGCATCCCCGCGATCCACAGCTCCGCTCCGTCGATCCCAATGCCCTCCGAATCGACGCCCCGCCAAGCTTCCAACAACACGTCGATCCCCTTATAGGGGCGGATCAGGCCGAAGCAGAGAGCAACCGGCCCAACAGCCTCATGCGGCGGCGGGCCAGCAGGCCCCTCGGCGAGGTGCATGAACGCCCCGTGCGGAATGACGTGGACGAGCTCCGGATCGACCCCCAGCTCGCTGACAAGCCGCGCGCGCCCATGCTCGGAGTGCACGACGATCGCGTCGAAGCGCTCATAGAGGCGCTGCTGCGCGCGCAACTGCCCCGCCCGCGGCTCGCGCGGCATGACATCGTGCGCGGTCAACACCAGCTTGGGGCGAACGCCCAACGACGTCGAACGCCGCCGCGGCAGCAGATGAACGTCGAGCGGCTGCACGGTGAGCCACTGGAAGTGAACAATCTCCGCGGCCCGCGCCGCGCGGCGGTAGCGAACCATGTCCGGCACGTGCTCGACCAGCTTCAGCGCAATACGCGCCCGCGAGCGCCGCCCCACGACCGACCCCCGGTGCCCAAGCCGGTAGAACCACTCGCGCCGCACATACTCCTCGGCCGGCGGGACCGCGCCATACGCGAAGCGGCTCGTATAGAGCTCCACATCCGCCCCGGCGTATCCCAGCGCCCGGCAGAGCGCGTGGTCGTACGGGGGCGTGTAGGCCGAGGGGTTGACGACGTGAATGCGCATCGCCGGAGACAATAGGCGCGTGGCCGAGGAGATCGAGCTGAGCTTCTGCGTCGTCAACACCTCCCAGCGGGAGCTATTGCTGCGCGGCCTCGACGCGATCGCGCGCGAGCGCGCGCGGGCACTGCCGTTCGCCACCGAGGCGATCGTGCTCGACAATGGCTCCAGAGACGGCTCGGCAGAGGCCGCGCGCGCGCACCCCGCGGTGGACGAGACGATCGCGGTGGAAGAACGGCGCGGCAAGGGCCTCAACGACTCCGAGCTGCTGCGCCAGGCGAAGGGGCGCTACGCCCTGCTGCTCAACGAGGACTCCGAGCTGCAGCCGGGGGCAACGCTCGCGCTGTACGAAGCGCTGCAGAGGCGCCCCGACGCGGCGTGCGCGGGCGCCGCGCTGCGCCGGCCCGACGGCGCGCCCCAGGCATCGGCGTGGCGCTTCCCCACCCCGCTGACCGCCCTCGCAAGCGCACTGTTCCTGCACCGCCGGCTGGTAGTGCAGAGCCGCGGCACCGGCACCAACACTCGCGAGGTCGACTGGTGCCAGTCAGCCGCGCTGCTCGTGCGAACCGAGGCTGCCAAGCAGATCGGCTACCTCGACCCCGCATTCTTCGTCTACTCCGACGAGGTGGACTTCGCCAAGCGATTGCGCGACGCCGGCTGGCGCAGCCTGTGGGTGCCCGCAGCGGTGGCCGTCCACCACGAGCAGCTCTCGACCGACACAGTCCCCGAGCGGCGGATCGTCGAAATGGCACGCAACCGAGACCTGTATATGCGCAAGCACCACAGCCCCATCGCGGCCCGCGCGGTGCGCTGGCTGACCGCCTGGACATACGCGCTGCGCGCGCTTGCGGCGCTCGTGCTCCCCGGCCACTCCACGGCACGATACTGGCGTCACGTCACCGCGACACTGCACCCCGAGCGAGGCGAGGGCCTGCGCGAGGCCGCCGCAGCCTACAACCACGCGAGGGGGGACCGGTAGCCGGGGCGCACCTCTACAGCGGCGCGATCCAGTGCTCTGCGCTCGGGATGCCGTCGGGGTGGGCGCGCATCACCGCCTCGATCGCGTCCGCGAGTGCTCCCGTCGCCTCCCGGCTGCGGCTGCGGCCGGCTGGCAGGAGAATCAGGCCGGCGTGGCCGCGACTGTCGCTCACGCGCTCCGCGGCGAGCGGCCGGAAGTCCTTGATGTTGTTGCTCACCACCGCCCGCCCCTCGCGCGCCGCGACCGCGATCACGTCGTGGTCGGGCGCCTGCAGGAGGTCCGAGCGCTCCACCACGGCCTCCACGTCCAGGCCGCGCTCGCGCAGCAACTGCGCGATCCGCCCGGAGAGCTGCTCGTCGAGCAGTGCTCTCACCCGCCGAGCGCCCTCTGCCCCGCCTCCCACGCAGCGTAGCCCCGCTCCCACTCCGCCTCGTTGTCCGCGATCTGCGCGTCGATCTCCTCTGGGAAGGACCCGTAGTAGGCGACCGCCGCCTGCGCCAGCCCAACCGGGATCTCGAGCAGCGCCGCGGTCGCATCCAGGTCGTTCCCGTTCTCCTTGACCGCCGCGACCACCTCCCACACGTCCAGGCCGCTGCCGACCAGCGCCGCGCGGCGGCCGCTCGGGCCGTCGGCGAAGCGCACCAGGGGATGCTCGTCTCGGCGCAGGCCCTCGTCCACATAGCGCTGCGCCAGTGTCCGCGACGCATAACCCATCCGCCGCGCCTGCGTTCGCAGCCGCGCCGCCACTCCCGGACGGAAGCGAAGGGTGAAATGGTCGGTCGTCTCGGGCATCTGCCGTACATGGTACCGCTCCGTGGCACTGTGTGACACTACTTCCCTGTCAGGCCCGGCCACTCCCCCTCACAGGTCCCGCAGCGGGTCCTCCGCGTACGCCTCGACGTCGCCCCCGCCGGCGCGGAATGCGGCGACCCGGCGGCGGGCGTCCGCGACCAGCAGGCCCGCCTGCGCGCGCTCGGCCGGGGGGAAGAAGCGCGCGAGAGCCAGCAGCGCCGGGATCAGCAGCAGCCACACCACGCGCAGCGCGAGGCCGCCGAGGCCGGCGGTGGGCAGCAGCAGCTCGCCCGAGACCGCGACGCCCGCGAGGATCGCGCCCAACTGCGCGAGGCGCCCCCACTGGAAGCCGACGGCGAACACGCCGCGAGTGAGCAGGTGCATGACCACGAGCATCGCCACGTACGCACCGCAGAGTGCGAGGCCGCCGCCCGCGATGCCGAGGCCCGCGCCGGAGGAGGGCACGAGCACGAGCAGCAGCACAACGTTGACCGCGAGCCCCACCAGCGCGGGCGGGAGGTTCCGCTGCGTCACCCGCGCGCGGCCGGTGATCACGATCAGCACCAGGTAGAGCCCGTACAACGTCCACCCGAGCGCCAGCCACGGCAGCGCGGTGTGCGCGCCGAAGTACGACGGCGCGGCGAGCAGCCGCACCATCCAGCGCCCCAGCAGCGCGACCGCGCAGACGACGACCCCGGTGCCGAGCACGAAGTAGGTCGTGACCAGCGAGTACAGCCGCGCCGCGTCGCGGTCGCTCTCCACCGAGTAGGCCAGCGGCGGCCACGCGTACTGAAAGCCGCGCACGAACACGAACACGACCGTCGCGAGCTGCAGCGCGACCGAGTATTCCCCCGCCGCGGCGTGGGAGTAGGCGCGGAAGATGTAGAGGCGGTCGACCACCTGCAGCGCGTAGACGCTTGCGTCGGCGGGGACAGTGGGCAGTCCAAAGCGCAGCATCGCGCGCAGGTCCGCCGGCCGCACCCGCAGCGAGAAACGCCGGCGCAGCACCCACCACAGCGCAGGCACCACCAGCGCGGAGGCGCCGAAGTTGCCGAGCAACAGGCCCCGCGCGCCCTCGCCGGCGAACACCACCAGCGCGACCGTGAACACGACCGTCATCGCCACGTTGGCGCCTGACGCGTACATGTACGCGCGCGCGCGTTCGTCCACGCGCAGCTGCGCGTAGGCCATCTCCAGGTTCGTGAACGCCCACAGGCCGACGACCGCGCAGTCGAGCAGTTCCGCGTCGGCTTCACCGAGCAGCAGGTGCGAGAGCGGCCCCGCGAACGCGAGCGCCACCAACGCAGCCACCGTCGTCGTCCACGCCACGGTGGCGGTGGCCGTGCGCGCGATGCGCTCCCGCCGCGCCGTGTCGGCGTCCTCGAAGTAGAAGCGGACGAACGCTTCGCCGACGCCCAGACGCAGGACGATCGACGCGAGGATCACCGACGTCAGCAGCGTGTTGTAGGCGCCGTATTCCCCACGGGAGACGTGGCGCGTGTAGAGCGGCAGCGTGAACAGCGCGATCCCCTTGGCGACGACTTCCGCCGCCTGGTAGGCCGCGCCCGTCGTCAGCAGCCGCTTCAGGTAATCCCGCACGCCCTCAGCTTCTCAGCGCCGCCGGCTCCATGGCCGGCTCGGCCCCGCGCCGCACCTCGCCGGCACCCGTCGCGCAGGCCAGCGCAACCCCAATCCCCAACAACAGCCACGTCTCCGGGTCCTCCAGGAAGTCCGCGTAGGCGAAGGTGTGCAGCACGAGTGCCGCGAAGCACGCCGCCAAGGCGATCCTGGGCGGCGAGCGTCCGGCCCCGCGGAACAGCACCGTGAAGGCCGACACGAGCAGCGCGACGTACAGCGCGAGGCCGACGACCCCCTGCTCGGCCGCGACCGTCACCGGGATCGTGTGCGAGGCCGAGGTCGCCGAGTCGCTCGTGACGTGTTCGTGCGCGCGGTACTCCTGTGCGAACGAGCCCGGCCCGAAGCCCTGCAGCGGCCTGTCGGCGAACAGGCGCAGCCCCCCTTCGACGAGTTTCGTACGCCCGCTCGTCGCGTTGCTCGCCGAGCCGCCCTTGCCGCTCAGGCCCAGGTGCAGGCTCGCCGGCGCCGCCGCGACCGCGACCACGGCGACAGCGGCCAGCGCGCCCACCACGTAGAGCGTGCCGCGCACGTCCCACCGGTACGCCGCCAGCACCGCCAGGCCGAGCAGCAGCGCCGCGATGGACGACTGCGAGAAGCTCGTCACGAGCCCCCCCAGCAGCCACAGCAGCACCGCACCCCCCGCGAGCACCTCGCGCCGGCGCACGCTCCACAGGACCCCCGTCGTCACTGCCACCATCACGAGCGCCAGGAAGCGCCCATAGATGTTCGGATCGAAGAACAGCGAGTTCACCCGGAAGTAGTTGCCGTACTCGTCCGCGGCGACCACCTTCGGGTTGAGAAAGAGCTGCTTGCGGTGGTACTCCACGAACCCGATGCCCGCGAACACGACCGCGAGCGCCACCGCCACCGCGAGGCAGGCGAGCAGCAGCTCGCGCGTCCAGCGCACCTCGCGCAGTAGCGCGAACAGCAGCGTGAAGGGCACGTAGAAGAAGACCATGTTCTCCAGCGCCTTCGAGAAGTCCCCCGAGTAGGCGGACTGCAGCCCGTAGAGCACGACCGAGGCGGCGAGCAGCCATTCGAGCAGGATCGGCGCCTGTCGGGCGGGCGGCGTGGAACGGCCAAGCAACCGCGGCGTCAGGTACGCCAGCGCGCCCGCGCCCACGACCAGGTAGAGCGGGATCAGTAGGTTCGACGTGCTGCCGCCCGCGGCGATCGGCAGACGAAACGGCAACGCGAACACGGCCAGCAGGGGAAATGCACGAGGACGCCTGTGGATCAGCACCGCGAGCGCAGCCACGACCGCCAGGCCCAGGACGACCGCTGCGGCGGCCTTCGCGGGTTGGTGGCGCAGGTGAGTCAGCTGCGAGGTGTGCCAGATGTCCACCGTCAGCAGCACCGGCGTCACGATCAGCGCCGCCAGCATCGCCGCCGCCCGTGCACGTTCGGAGATCCGCGGCGGGCGCGCGAGCACCGCCACCGCCACCAGCAGAGCCACCGCGATCACCCCCAGCTTCTCGGCTGCCTCGCCGAGACCGTGCGCAGTGGCGAGTGTCAGGGTGTTCATTGGGGATCGTCCACGTGTGTGTGGGCGCGGACGTGGCGAAGTGTGCGCCGGGCCTCCGTGCCCGTCGCCGCCGCGTAGGGGGACCAACCGCAAGTGCTCACGGGCGCCCTTCCAGCCGGAAGTTGCGTGTCGCGTATCGCGTGAGGTCCTGGTTGTGCAGGTGCACCAGCAGCCGGTATTCCCCCGACGGCGCCAGCCCGCCGCTCTCCGTGGCCCCCAGCTGGCCGTTCCAGCAGAGCGAGACCGGTTTGTACCGTTCCACAGGAAGGTCACGCACGACCGTGGCCACGTCGTGGTTCGCAGAGTCGACGATCTCGACCGTCACGTAGTCCGCCTGCGCGATCTTGAACGCGAGATACTCGATCCGTTCGCTTGAGTTCACCAGGCTCGCCGGCACCCTCCCGCGGCAGGCCGAGGCCGGCACACGGGTCGGGTGGAAGGCTTCGTCCATCTTGAATTCCTGTACCGGCGTCGGCGTGTGCTTGAGCCGCTGTGTCGCCACAAACGCCGCGAAGCACGCCACCACCAACACCGCAAACACCACGCGCCCCAGCCGCTGAGCCTGCCCCGTCTCGCCACGCGAACGCCCTACGGCGGAGCCCCCTTGGGGGGCGAAGCTCATCCCTACTGATCCTTCCCGCCCAAAGCGAAGCGCTCCACCGTGTCCGAGCGCAACCCCAGGCGCAGCGTCTCCAGGGAGAGCACGTCGCCGGGGGCGATGTTGCCGAGGTTGCACTCGGAGCCGAAGAAGTCGAGCAGCCACACCTGCTGCTCCTTGCGCGGCGCCTCGAAGATCAGGCGGTCGGGGTCCACCGCGTGCGCGATCTCGTCGATCAGGCCGCTGCGGACCTCGCCGTCGGCGCGGTAGATGCCCGCGGTACCCGACTCGCGCGCCTCAGCGATCACCTTCCAGGCGCCGGCCTGCAGGTCGCGTTCGATCTGTTCCACCCACACGTACGGGGCCATGATGTGCGCGGCGTCCTTGCTGCCGACCTCCGCGAGTACCGTGAAGCCGGCGGCGACGAGCGTGCGGATCAGGTGCGTCTTGACCTCGGGCTCCAGGGCGATCGTGCCGTCGGAGACCTCGACGTGGCGCAGGCCGAGCTCGCGCAGCCACGCGACCAGGCCCTCGACGCGGCCCTGGCGCACCGCGAGCTCGGTGAGCGTGCCGCCGAGCACCACGGGGATGCCGTGCGCGGCGTAGCGCTCCAGCTTGGGGCGCAGGTTCTCGCTGACCACCGCCGTGCCCCACCCCAGCTTGACGATGTCCACGCACTCCCCCGCGGTCTCCACGAGGCCCTCCACCTCCGCGAGCGACAGGCCCCGGTCGAGCACGTGCGTGAGGCCCCGCTCGCGCGGCTTGCGCGAGCGCTCCGGGATGTCGAGAAAGCTCGCCGTCGTTCCCGTGGGGCCCGTCAAGGAGCCCTCAGAACGTATTTCAGAAAGACCGGCACGCCCGGATGCGTCCCCGATACGCGGCGCTGGATCGCCACGTGCCGGCTTGCCCGTGCTACCAGCACGGGCTTCACCGTCCCGCGTCGCCCAGCTTGGTCCGGAAACGCCCCGGACGCACCGCCTATTCTGAAACACGTTCTCACCCGGTCGCGCCGGCGGCCACTTCCCCGCCGGCCGGGGTTTCTCCGTCGCCCTGGGCCGCGCCACCCTGGGCTTCCCCTGCGCCCGCCGCGCCGGCGCCCGAGGACGCCCCGGTGCTCGTGCCGACCGAGGGTTCTCCGGCGCCCGCCTGGTTGGCACCCGCGATCACCACCACCGCCGCCGAGCCCACCAGCGACGCGACCGCGCCTTCCAGCGGCTGCAGTTCGCTGATGCCGAGCGTCTGCCCCACGTGCTGCGCTTCGGTGCGGTGGCCGTTCGTGTACTCCACCACCGACGTCGAGCGGGCCGGGGGGGTCCCACTCAGCGCGGCCGAGAGCGTGTAACCGCTCTGCTGCAAGTCTCCCGACAGGCGGTGCGCGAGGCCGTTCGTTTCGGTGGCGTTGAGCACCACCACGTGCGTTTCCGCCGGGCTCGCCACGGCCGGCGCGCCGTGGTGGGAGCTGTGCCCGCCGGAAGCGCTCGAGCTCGCCTGCGTGCTCCCCGGGGACTTGCTCGACGAGCCGCCGCCAAGCGACAGCAGCACGGCAGCCAGCACCACCACGCCAACCACGACCCCGCCTACGATCAGCGCCGTCGCTCTCCGTGGCGAGCGCTCCTTTTCGCGCAGGAACTGGTACCCGACCTCCCCCCTGCCCGGCAACCCCGCTCCCCCTCCGCGGCCTCTGCCCACTCCCTCCCCCCCAGGACGCGCAGACGCCGGTCCACCCGCAGACCCCGACGACGGACGCGGAGACCCCGTCGGGCGGGGGGGCAGCGGGGGACGCGTGGGCGGCGGTGTCGGAGCTCTCGCGGGGACCGGTGGAGCAAGCGCACGCGGGGGCGCGGAGGCGACGGGCTCAAGGACACGGGACGCCACCGCGGCGGACCCCGCGGCGGCAGCGAGGGCCGCCACCGTCACCGGAGCGGGGACGCTCGACTCAGGCTCGGCCGCCGCCAGCTCTGGGTCAGCCACGCCCGACTCGGGCTCTGCCTCGGTGACAGCCGGCTCAGCCTCGCCCGCACCGGGATCGGGGGCGCCCTCGGCAGCAACGGGCTGGCCCTGCGCATCGTTCGTCGCACCCGGCGCCTGGGGTGCGCCCTCCTCGGCTGTTGGGGCAAGCGCGGGCCTCTGGGCGTCGTCGGGCCCAAAGTTCTCCCCCGGCTTCGAGTCCTCCACTGCCTGTGCGCCGTCGGGCGCCGCCGCGGGCTGAGCTGGAGTCTCAGGGCCGTTGGTGGACGGCGCGGGCTGACCGGCGGCCGCCGTGGCAGTCTGCGCGGTGGGCACGAACGCGGGCTGGCCAGGAATGGGAACCCCGCCCGCCCCCCCGCCCAACCCGGTCGGCTGGCCGGCGACGGCCTCACCTGCGGCGGTGACCGCCACCCCGGCGGCGACGCCTGCCGCGGGTCCTGCGGCTGTCGCGCGTGTGACCACCGGAGTGGCCCGTGGGACGATCGCCCCCGCGGGTCCGGGAGCCGGCTGGACGGTGCGCTGGATGCGGATCGCCGCCTCGGCGCTGACCCGCTGCTCCAGCTCCGCGGCGCGCTCGGGCGCGCGGCCGGCCCACTCGCGCAGCCGCTTGAGCTCGCGCGCCTGAGAGAAGACCAGCAACGAGAGCACCGCGACTCCCACCAGTCCCGCGAAGGCGGCCAAGGCGCCGGCCTTGAGCAGCGTGTTGGAGATCGAGAGCGCCAGCGGCAGTGCGGTCATGCGTCGCCAGAGTGTATGAGTGGGACAGGCGCCTCCGGCGCGGTTGCGGGTTCGCCTGCGGCGGCAGCCACCGGTTCGAAGTGGGCGGGCGAGTCGGCGGCGGGGTCGAGGGTCGGGTCGGTCGACGAGTCAAGGTCGGTGGCGGAGTCGGGGTCGGCGGAGATCCGCCCCACGCGCCTGCGTGCCTGTGAGGTCAGCTCCGCGACCTTCGCCGCCAGGCCGGCGGCGTCCCCCTCCAGCACCAGCAGGTTGATCTCCGCAAACGCCTCCTCCACCACCTCCGGCGCGAGCGGCGCGCGCTCGGCGAGCAGGATCTTCTCGGTCGAGGTCGGCTGGGCACGCTCGTAGGGGTTGAACAGCTCCTCGTGCAGCTTCTCCCCGGCGCGGCGGCCCACAATCTCGACCTCGATGTCGTGGTCGGGGTCAAGGCCGGAGAGCTCGATCATCGCCCGCGCGAGCTCCACGATGCGTACCGGCTCGCCCATGTCGAGCACCAGCACCTCCGCTGTGCGCGGCACGTGCGGGAACCCCAGCGAACCCGCGCGGATCACCAGCTGTACGGCCTCGGGGATCGTCATGAAGTAGCGCGTCATGCGCTCGTCGGTGACCGTCACCGGCCCCCCGCGCGCGATCTGGCGGCGGAAGATCGGCACCACCGAGCCGGAGGAGCCGAGCACGTTGCCGAAGCGCACTGCCTTGTAGACGGTCCCCGGGTGGCGCGCCGCGGCACCCTCCAGCGCGAGCTCCGCGAGCGCCTTGGAGGCTCCCATCACGGTCGCCGGCGCGACGGCCTTGTCAGTGGAGACGAGCACGAAGCGCTCCACCCCGAAATCCCCGCAGACGTGCGCCACGACGCGCGTGGCGATCGCGTTGTTGCGCACCGCCTCGACCGGGTTGGACTCCATCAGGCCCACGTGCTTGTACGCGGCGGCGTGGAAGACCACGGTGGGGCGGTGCTCGGCGAGGACCTCGCGCATGCGCTCCTCCTCCTTGCAGTCCGCCAGCACCGCCGCCAGCGCCGCGGAGGGCACGTGGCGCTCGTCGAGCAGCTCCCGTTGGATCGCAAACAGGTTGTCCTCGGCGTGGTCCACCAGCACCATCCGCCGCGGCCCCACGTGCGCGATCTGGCGGCACAGCTCCGAGCCGATCGAGCCGCCCGCGCCGGTCACCAGCACCACGGCCTCCCGCGCGAGGTAGGAGCCGACGCGGTCGAGCTCCATCACCACCGGCTCACGGCCGAGCACGTCCTCGACGCGCACCTCGCGCACCTGCCGGGCGACGGCGCCCGCACCCGCACCGGTCGGGCCGCGGTTCTGCAGCAGCTCGAAGACCGTCGGGAGCGTGCGTACCGGGATTCCCCGCGCGCGGCACTCGCGCACCACTCGCGCGCGCGTCGAGCCAGGCGCGGAGGGGATCGCGATGATCACTTCCTCGGGCTCGGCCTCCTCGAGGATGCGCGGCAGGTCGCCCTGCGTGTCGCCCCGCACCCGGACCCCTTCGATACGTAGCCCCCGCAGGCGGGGGTCGTCGTCGAGAAAACCCACCGGCGCGAGGCCCAGCCCGCGGTTGCGCACGATCTCCCGCAACACCAGCCGCCCGCCGTCGCCCGCGCCGACGATCAGCACGCCGCGCTCCCCCTCACGCACGCCGCGCAGCGCCCCCGGCAGTCGGCGCTCGTGGGCTGCACGCGCGAGCACCCGCACGCCAACCAGTGCCACCAGCGCCAGCAGAAAGAACAGCACGATCACCCCCACCGGCAGTCCCACCGCGATCACCCCTGCGGGCCGCCCGTGGTGGTAGGGGCCGTAGGGCACCTGCACGGGCCGCGCCACGGCCACCCCAACAACCGTGAGCAGCACAACCGCGGCCACGCCGCGCAGAACCGCCTCATAGTCGCGCTGCCCCGAGTAGCTCCAGCTACGCAGGTACACCCGCGCGAGCACCATCACCGCCACGCCCCCAACCACGACCCACCAGATAGTGCGTTCCCGCAGCAGTTCGTAGCGGTGCGGCAGCCCCTCATCAAAGCGCAGCTGGAACGCCAGGTAGTAGGCGGCCGCAACCAGCGCCCCATCCACCACAAGCTGAGGCAGCATATGCCGATGGAAGCGGACAGGTGCCGCCGAGCGGAGACGTCGGCGCATTGCCCCAGATTGTAGGCGTCTACTTGAAGAGGGTCACACCCGACAGCCCCGCGGTTTCGCCGTGGGGAGGCAGGCGGGTGATCCACAGCAGGTAGTACCGGTAGCGCACGCCGTCGGTGTCGAGCGGGACCGTGATCTGCGCAGGAACGGTCCGCGGCGGGGCGAGCTGCACCCAGCCACGTTCGGAGAGGCTCTGCGGGGCCCCGTAGGGGAGGTTCGAGTCGAACGCATGCGCGGCGTACACGACCGCGGTGAACCCGGGCGTGGGGGTTTGGACCTCGATCGCGCGGGCGCTCAGCCCTGGGGCGGCGTCGAGGTAGATCCCGGTCCCGGGCTTGGGTCCGAAGGTGTCACCCAGGTAGTGCTCTGTGCTCCACACGGTTTCGGGGTCGCCGTCGACCACGTTGGCCACTTGGGTGGGGTGTTCGAGTTCGTTGCCGTAGGGGTTGTAGTCGTGCGCGGAGGTCTGTTCCAGGGGGACCGGCGTGAGGCCCGGTTTGGCGTTTACGTCGGGGGCGACGCCGCGGTGGGTGTGGCCGGCCGCCAGCGCGAGCCCCAACGCGACCAGGCCGCCCACCAGCACGAGCGAGCCAAGCCAGCGGACGGGGTGGCGCATGTGCCACGGCACCCGCCGCCGGGCGGGGCCGGGGAGGGTGCGCAGCACGGTGGTGACCTCCCCGGTGGCCTGCCCCGCGCGAGCGGCCTCGACCGCCAGCACCTCCTCGAGGTCACTGAGTAGCGTGGGGACGTCGGGGTAGCGCCGCGCGAGGTCCTTGGCGGTTGCACGCTCCACGACGGCAGCGGTCGCGGCGGAGACCTCCGGCCGGCGGTACTGCACGTCGGGGATCTCCTCGCGGACGTGACGCATCGCGACCGCCACCGGGTTCGCCCCAGTGAACGGCACCGCACCGGTGAGCAACTCGTAGAGCACCACGCCCAGCGAGTAGATGTCCGACTGCCCCGTCACGGGGTGACCGAGGGCCTGCTCGGGGGACACGTAGTCGGTGGTGCCAAGCACCCGCCCCTCCAGCGTGAGCCCCTGCTCGGTGAGCGTGCGGGCGATGCCGAAGTCGGTGATCTTGGCGGTGCCCTCCGCGGTCAGCAGCACGTTCTGGGGCTTCACGTCGCGGTGCACGATGTGGTGCTCGTGAGCAGCCCCGAGCGCCCGCGCGATCTCGATCGTGTAGGCGAGCGCCTCGGTGATCTCCAGCGGCCCGGTGCGGCGGACCAGCGCCTTGAGCGTTTCGCCGTCGACGTACTCGAAGACGATGTACGGGGTTGAAGTGGGATGGGTGGGATTTTCATCCTGCTCGGCCTCCTCGCCGGCGTCGATCACGGTGACGATGTGCGGGTGGCTGAGTTGCGCCACCGCGCGCGCCTCGCGGCGGAAGCGCTCCAGTTGGTCGGCGTCCGAAGCGATCTCGCGGTGCATCAGCTTGATCGCCACCGGCCGTTCCAGCACCGTGTCGAAGGCACGGTAGACCGTGGACATCCCGCCCTTGCCGATCTGGGCATCCAGGCGGTAGCGCCCACCGAGTGCGGTGCCGAGCAGCGTTTCAGTCGCCATGGCTCTCTCTATTGTGCGCGGTTGGGAGGCGGGTCACCAGGGCAGCGGTCGCCGGACCACGCGGTCGCAGTGCGTGGTCACAGCGGTCAGCGCGTTCACCGACGACCCTGCCCCGGTTCGTCCAAACCCTTACAGCGCGATCAGCGCGATCCCGGTGAGCGCTGCGAGGACCCCGACCGCCTGCGCGCGCGAGAGGCGCTCGCCCAGCAGCGCCACACCCAGGCCGACAGTGACGACCGGGAACAGCGAGCCGAGCACGGACACGAGCGAGAGCTGCCCGTGGGCGGCCGCGGTCGTGTACATGACCGTCCCGATCACCAGCAGCACGCCGGGAACCGCAAGCAGTGCGCTGGCGCGGGTGAATCTGATCGCAGCGAGCTCACGCCCGGCCCAGATCGCGAGCAGCGCGATCAACGCGAGCCGCGCGTCGAACAGCGCCCACGCGCGCCCGTGCGCGGACGCCTTCGGCAGCGCGGTGAGGAAGACCCCGAAGGCGACGGCCGAACCGGCCGCCCAGAGGACGGCGGCAGCCGGATCACGGTAGTGCGCGGTGGTGTGGTGGGCCGAGGTGCGGCGGGCGACGAGCACGGCGCCGCCCATCGCGAGCACCAGCCCCACGACCTGTGCCGCCTTCAGCGAGTCGCCGCTAGCCAGCCCCCACACCACGGGTATCACGACCCCCGAGGCCCCGATCGGCGCGACCACCGACAGGGGCCCGAGCTCGGCCGCCTTGTAGAAGCCGATCAGCCCACCCGCGTTCCCCGCGCCCGCGAGCAGCGCCAGCCACACGTCATCCGACGGCAGCGCCCGCCCGCCGTCGAGCGCGAGGTACAGCGCGCACACCGCGAGCGCCGCGACCTGCGAGACGACCAGGACCGTGACCAGCTCGTGCTGGCGCACGAGCTGTGGGCCGAGGAAGTTCGACACGCCATAACAGAGCGACGCGCCGAGAGCGAGGGTCAGGACGAGCATCCGAGGGAGTGTCGCAGCGGCTCGGGGGGCAGGTCCGACCGCTCCCAATGAGGTGTCAACCGGCGGCAGCCGACCGCGCTTTGCCAAGTGGAGAGCTACGCTGCGCGATGTGCGCCCTGTGCCAACAGCGCCGGTAGCCGCAGCCTCGCTGGTCGTCGGCTACGCAGTCGTCGTCAGCACCGGCTCGCGACCCCTGGGCGGCGTCGTCCTGGCGATCGGCGGCCTCTGGTGCATCCACGCCTGGGGTCGGCGCCACGGTGCGCGGACGGCGGCGGTGCTCACTTGCGTCGGCCTTGGCGCGTTCATCGTCTCTCACCTGCTCGCACTGGCGATCGGCGCCTGGCCATCCGTGTTGATCGTCGCGGCGTTGATGGCGGGGGTGGCCTGGAGGCGGGCCGACGCACGGGTTGTGCCGCGCATGGCGACAAACGCCAGCCCACTGCGGTAGAGCGCAAACGGCCACAGCGCACGGTCGCGCCCGCCGGGGCGGACCAGCGGGGCGCTCGCCAGGCTGGAGAGGAAGGCCGCGATGGCTCCGGCAGTGAGGGCCGGGGCCGCACCTGCCGACATCCCACGCTGGGCGAGACGACGAGTCTTGAGCGCCGCCGCGCCGGCAACCACCGGCAGACCCACGCGCCATGAGAGGGCCTGGGCGGACTCTCGGTCGAAGCCGCGAGCGCGAGCCGTCCCGAGTGTCGCACCGTTGCGCGAGATGCCCGGAAGCAAGGCCAGGGCTTGCGCGAACCCGAGCGCGAGTCCGTCGCGGAGCCCCGCGTCCGTCACCGAGCGCTCGCCCCCATGGGCGTCGGCCAGCGCCATCGCCGCGGCGCCCAGAGCAAGGCCTACGGCGAGCGCGCGTGGTGTGCTCGGGCGGCGCTCCAGCCGCTCCTCCAGGAGGTACCCCGCGAGCGCCGGCGGAGCAAAGGCGAGCGCAGCGAGTCCAACGCGGCGTCCGTCCAGTTCACCGAGCGCGTCTACCAGTTCCCCGCGGAGGGCCACCAGCAGCGCCGCCGCTGTGCCCGCGTGCAGCGCCACCTCCAGTGAGTTGTGCAGCTCGGCGCCAAGCTGCGCCTCAGGCCAGCCCGCCAGGAGGGGGAGCAGGGCGGTGTGCGCCGAGGAGGAAACCGGGAGTACCTCCGTGGGGCCCTGCACCAGGCCGAGGATGACCGCGTGGCGTAGGGAGAGCCTAGGCGGCATCCGGATCGACGGCGCGTCCACGGCGGCGGACGATTGCGTAGACGATGCCGGCGAGGATCGCCGCGAGCAGTACGTAGTCGACGTACTCGAAGCCCTTGCGCACGCTCGTCCAGTCGCTACCCAGCGCGTGACCCGCGAGCGCGAGCGCGAGCACCCAAGGGATCGAGCCGATCAGGGTCAGCACCGAAAAGCGCACCAGCGGCATCTTTGCGACCCCGGCGGGCAGCGACACGAATGCGCGGACCAGCGGGATGACCCGTCCGAAGAGGACCGTGGGTTCTCCGTAGCGCGCAAACCAGCGGTCGGCGCGCTCGATCTGGGCAGGGCCCATGTGCACCAGATGGCCGTGACGTTCGAGCAACTCCAGGCGCCCCCCGCGGCCGACCCCGTAGGCGACCCACGAGCCCACCAGTGTGCCCAGCAGCCCCGCAAGCACGATGCCGGTCATCGTCAGGTGGTGGTGCGCCCCCGAGCCCCCTGGGTCGGCTACGGCGAAGCCCGCGAACAGCATCACCACCTCCGAGGGAATCGGGATGCACGCCGAGCCGAGCGCCATCAGCACGAACACCGCCGGCAGCCCTCCGTCACGCACGAAGTGCGACATGTCCGTGACGAGCGATTCCGTGACCGAGGCGAGGATCAGCATGGGGCGCGCCAACGATACCGTGCGCCCGATGGGCGTCTGGATCGACGGATGTTCGAGCTGCGCCACCGGACGTGCGACAAAGTCCCGTGCCCGCAGGCTTGCCGGCCAAGGCCCCTGGCTCCCCAGGCCAGGATGAGTTAGACGGTACGGTCCGCGGGTGCGCGTCTGGATAGATCTCACCAACAGTCCTCACGTCCTCGTGATGCGTCCGGTGATCGAGGTGCTGGAACGCGAGGGCCATGAGGTGCAGGTGACGGCGCGCGACTTCGCCCAGACGCTCGGGCTGCTGCGCCGTTTCCAGATCCCCCATACGGCGATCGGCCGCCACCGCGGGGAGCGGCTCGCCGCGAAGGCCGGGGGCCTCGCGCTGCGCTCAGGGGCACTGCTGCGCTGGGCTCGGGCCGAGCGGCGCTTCGACATCGCACTCGGCCACGGCTCCAACGACGTGAGCGTCGCCGCCGCGCTGCTGGGGATCCCCAGCGCCACGATGTTCGACTACGAGTGGGCCGCCGTGCAGCACCACATCAACTGCCGCCTCGCTCGCGCAGTGGTGGTGCCCGACGCGATCCCGCCCGAGCGCCTGGAGCACTATGGGGCCCGCGGAAAGGTGCGCGCCTACGAGGGGCTCAAGGAGGAGTACTACCTCGCGGACTTCGAGCCCGACGCCGCGATCCTCGCACGGCTCGAACTCGACCCCGAGCGGCCGATCGTCGTCGTGCGCACGCCGCCGGATGTCTCCCTCTACCACCGCTTCGCCGCCGATGTCTTCGCGCGCGTACTCGCCCGGCTGCGCGACGCCGCGGCCTTTGACGGCGTGCAGCCGGTCGTGCTGCCCCGCACCGAGGACCAGCGCGCGGAGCTGTCAGGCGTCCCGGGCTTCAGGGTGCCCCGCGAGGCGATCGACGCCCAGTCGCTGATCGCGCTCGCCGACCTCGTGATCTCGGCGGGCGGCACGATGAACCGCGAGGCCGTCGCGCTCGGAACCCCCGTCTACACCACCTTCGAGGGCCGGCTCGGGGCCGTCGACGAGCGGCTCCTCGACACGGGCCGTATGAACAAATTAGGCGACCCCGCCGAAATCGATCTGGGGAAGAGACCACCGAGCCCGACGGGCAAAGACGCAAACCGCATCCGCCGCGATCCAAAGGTGCTGGTGGAACTGCTGTTGTCGCCACTCGGCGTTTCCCGGCCCCAGGCACCGTGAAACGCCGAGTCGGCGGCTCACCGGTTCAACGTGTGCCCCTCAGATACGAAATGCCCGTCGTCGTGCCGCGGAGCTGCATCGTGTAGATCACCTCCGCGGTGTACGTGCCTATCGCTCCCGTCAGGAAACCGAACGTGAGTTTGCATTCCTGGCCAGGCATAATGCCGGCGCATTCGCTCGCTACCGTTTCCATGCCGGTGAATTCGGCTGGATTCGCCCCGACGCGCGACATGGTATCAAGAGTCTGCGGGGCTCTCGTGTTGTTCCTGAGTCTTTCAGTGGTGACGGTTCCCGGCGCGTCGAAACTAACCAAGTACGGCACCGTTATGCCCGTCGTTCCCCCGACTTTGAGTCCCTCGCCGCTTGCGGCCTTGAGCGTGATGGCGCCCTGAATTTCGCCGGCTTCCGCCCCGCCTTCAGTGCATTTCGTTTTGTGAGTGTGACCAAAGACGGCCTGCACCGATAACACACCGCCGGACGACACGTTCTCGAAGTTCAATTCTTCCGGGTTCGCTTCCCCTTCGACCGTGCAGGTGTCCGTTTTGGGTCCGCCAATGGTTTTGCACTTGATCTTCAACCCCGGTTCGCCGCTGCCGCTCGCTTGCAGCCTCGTCAGAAGTTTGCCTTCATTTGAGCTGAGGTACACCTGCCACGGCAGGTCGGCGCCCGTCACTTCTTCTATTTTTCCTTTTTCGCACGGACCTTCTATGGATGTGCAGTTTTTTTCCGCTTCTTTCACTTTAAACGCCGTTATCTCGCCCATCGCCCCGAGACCGACCACACCTTCCCCTTCGATTCCAGCGGTGCACCGGACCGCCTCTTTGCCCAGGAGTGTTTTTTCGTCCTTGAGGGTCAGCGTGAGACCGGTGATGCTGATTTTTTCCGTGTTTTCCATTTCATCCCATTCCCATTTGCCTTTCAGTTCCGACGCGGCCGTGGAACATTGGTTCGAGGTGTATTTGGTCGGTGCCGCTTTTTCGGTTCCTTCCGCGCATCGTTCCCAGGCCGCCGCCGACGCGGAGCCGGCCATGAGCGCACCCGTTGCAAGCAGGGCTATAAGACAGAGACTCCCAACGATGAGGTATTTCATCTCCTACTCCTTTTAGTTGTTTACGGCCCACACCATACGTCGATCCGAAGCATCCATTTGGAGCCGCCGTGCGGCGCGATTACTCCAGCATTGGGACGTGAGCGTGTGCCTATCGCAAAGGAGTTACCCCGGCCGTTTGCGCAACAGCCCAGTCGCCACGGATTGTTTCCGACAAGCCAGGGTCCGCCGGCTGGAGGGCCCGGTCTCCCGGCCGGCGCCCGTCCCACAGACGACGAGTGCCACTCAGTACACGTGTGCCCGCCGCCCCTCCCACCGCTCGATCGCCAGCCGGCAGAGGCGGTCGACAAGCTCCGGGTAGGGGACCCCCGAGGCCTCGATCAGCTTGGGGTACACGCTCGTCGGGGTGAAGCCGGGCATCGTGTTCAGCTCGTTCACCAGCACCCGCTCGCCATCCACGAAGAAGTCCACGCGCGCGAGGCCCTCGCAGCCGGTGTATGCGAACACCTCCAGCGCCAGCTCCTGCACCGTCGCGAACACCGCCGCGGAGATGCGGGCGGGCACCACCAGCTCCATCCCGCCCGCCTCGTACTTGGCCGCGTAGTCGTACCACTCCCCCGCGAAGGCGATCTCCCCGGGCACGGAGGCGAATGCGGGGCCGAGCACCGCGCACTCGACCTCGAGCCCGGGCGCCGCCGCCTCCACGATCACGAGCGGGTCGTGCGCGAAGGCCCGATCCAGCGCCTCCCCCAGCTGGGCGGCGTCCGTGACCTTGGCGATGCCCACCGAGGAGCCCAAGTGGGCGGGCTTGACGAACACGGGGAGTCCGAGCGCGGCGACTTCCCCCAGCACCTCCGTCGGCGCCCGCCGCCAGCGCTCCACGCGCGCGCCGACGTACTCCACCTGGGGCACCCCCTCGGCCGACAGCAGCCCTTTGCAGAGCACCTTGTCCATGCAAAGCGCCGAGGCCGCCACGCCCGCACCCACGTAGGCCACGTCGAGCGTCTCCAGCACCCCCTGCACGGTCCCGTCCTCGCCGAAGGGGCCGTGGAGCACGGGGAAGACGACGTCCGCGCCGAGCAGCCCCTCCCCTGGGCGCAGGCTCAGCCGCTCCTCTACACAGCGCCACGCGCCGTCGCGGCCGAGCTCCACCCCGAGCACTTCGTGGCCGGCCCGTTCGAGTCCCTCCCGCACGGCGCGCGCGGAGGCGAGCGACACGTCGTGCTCGGAGGAGCGCCCACCCGCGAGCAGCGCCACGGTGAGCGGGGCGCTCACGGCGCGGCGCCCGCTCCCGCCGCCGGCGCGGCGGAGGGCGGGGTCGTGGCGGTACCCGGTGCGGACGTGGTCGTCGTCGTGGTGCTCGGCGTGGTCTGCTGGCCAAGCACGCCCACCGTGATCGTGACGGTGGCGCCGCTCTTGGCCTTGGTCCCACCGGCGGGGTTCTGCTGCAGCACGAGCCCCACTTCCGCTTCGCTTGAGACCGCACGCACGACCGACTTCGCGGCGAAGCCCGCACCGATCAGTTCGCCTTCGGCGCGTTCCTTCTTTTTGCCCACGACACGCGGCACCGTGACTTCCTGCGGCGCCTTCGCCACCACGAGGTTCACGGCTTCGCCGCTGTGCACGGGAACCCCCACGGCGGGTGACTGCGAGAGCACCGTGCCCGCCGTCTGGCCGGGTTCTTCGCGCTTGGTGACAGCGCCCGCGCGCAGGCCCGCGGCGCGCAGCGTGGCGCGCGCTTCGGCTTCGCTCTGGCCGGTCACTTCGGGCACGTCCACCTGCGGAGGCCCGGTGGAGACGAAGACCGTCACCGGGCTGCCCGCCACTACCGCCACGCCCTGGGAGGGTTCGGTGTCGATCACCGTGCCCGCCGGCACAGAGGTACTCGAGCGGTTCTGCGCCGTCGGCTTGAAACCGGCCTGCGTGAGCTTGCGCTCGGCCTGGGCGCTCGTCAGGCCCTTCACTTCGGGCACCCCGGCGGTGCCGGGACCCGTGGAGACGACAAGGCTCACGCGAGCGCCCCGCTGCACCTCGGTCCCCGCCGCCGGGCTCTGGCTGATCACGAGACCCACGCCGACGTCGGTGCTCGCCGCCGGCGCGGGGGTGGGCGTGAGGCCCTGCGCCCTGAGCGCCTCGATCGCGAGCGCTTCGGTGCGACGGATGACGTCTGGCACGGTCACCCGGTGCTTGGCGGCAGGCAGCAGCAGCGCCAGCGCCACCCCGGCCGCCGCCAGCGCGAGCAGCGCCGCGCCGCCGATCCACCACCAGCGCCGCCTGCGACGGCGAGCGGCGGCGTCCTCGTCCTCGAGCGAGTCTCCAGGCGGGCGGTCGTCGGCGAGGGGCAGCAGCAGCGCGGCGGTGGCCGACGTGGGCGCGACCGGTCCGTTGCCGGCCACGGACGACGGGACCCGCCCACCACCGCCGGAGAGGACCAGGCGCACGTGCTCGAGCGCAGCGATGAACTCCTCGGCATCGGCGAAGCGCTCCGCGGGGTCCTTGGCGAGCGCCCGCAGCACGACCGCGTCGAGCTCCGCCGGGATCGCCTCGGCGCCGACGAGCGCACTCGGAGGCGGGGGCGTGGCGGAGACCTGCTTGAGCGCGATCGTCACCGCGGTCTCCCCGTCGAAGGGCACGACGCCGGTGAGCAGCTCGTACAGCACGATCCCCACCGCGTAGATGTCCGAGGCGGCGCTCACCGCGTGGCCCTGAGCCTGCTCGGGGGAGAGGTACTGGGCGGTGCCCATGATCGAGCCGGTGAGCGTCATGTCCGAGGCGCCCGCGCGGGCGATCCCGAAGTCGGTGACCTTCGCGCGGCCCTCCTCGTCGAGGATCACGTTGTGGGGCTTCAGGTCGCGGTGGATCACTCCGCGGCGGTGGGCGAAGCGCGCAGCGTGAAGGATCTGGATGACGACGTCGATCGCCGCCGCGGGGTCCAGCGGGCCGCCCTCGCGCACGACCGCCTTCAGCGAGCGGCCGGGGAGGTACTCCATTGCGATGTAGTACGTGCCGTCCCACTCCCCGCGGTCGAAGATCGCGACCACGTTGGGGTGCGAGAGGCTCGCGGCAGAGGAGGCCTCGCGGCGGAAGCGCTCCACGAACTCCTGGTCTTCGGCGAAGCGGTGGTGCAGCAGCTTGACCGCCACCTGGCGGCCCAGTAGCTGGTCGCGCGCGAGGTACACGTCGCCCATGCCCCCCGTGCCGATCCGTGAGAGCACCTCGTAGCGCCCGTCGATCACGGTGCCTGTCTCGATCATCGCGCGCGCCTCCCGCGAGGACCCATGCCCCGGGGGTTGCTGCGCGGACGGGTCGCGGCGTGAGCAGGCCGCGGTCGCGGTACGAGTAGGAGGAGGAAGTGCGAGCCGTCAACCATGAAGCAGCACTTCCATCACCCGCTTGGCAACGGGAGCCGCGAACGCCGCGCCGTAGCCGGGCACGCCCTTGAGCGTCACGGCGATCGCCACGGTGGGGTTGGAGGCGGGGGCGAAGGCGATGAACCACACGTTGTTGATCGCGGTACCGATCTGCGTTTCGGCGGTGCCGGTCTTGCCGGCCACCTGCACCCCGGGGATCTGCGCGGGCGTGCCGGTGCCTTCGTTGACGACGGCTTCCATCATCGAGGTGACCGCGGCGGCGGTCGCGGGCTTCATCACCACCGACTGCACCCGGGGGGAGATCTGCTGCACGGTGCGCCCTTCGGGGTCGAGGATGCGGGCGGTCAGGTGGGGAACCATCAGCCGGCCGTGGTTTGCCACGGCGGCAGCGACCTCAGCCATCTGCAGGGGGGTGACCTGCAGTTTGTCCTGCCCGATGCCCATGCGCCCCACGTTGACGAAGGGACTGGTGGGTGGGATCAGCCGTTCGTCGTGGAGGTACTCGCCGCTGGCGGACATTTCGTCGGCGGGGTAGTCGAGCTGGGGCTTTGCGTCGAACCCGAAGCGGCGCATGTAGCGCTCGAGCGTGCGCGCGCCGAGGTGTTCGGCGACCTGCGCCCACACGGTGTTGACCGATTTCGCCAGCGCCTGGGTGAGCGTGAGCGGACCGAAGCTTTCGTTGTTGTCGTTACTGAGGGGCACGCCGGAGACGACGATGCCGTTGCGCCCGCTCACGGTCGAGGAGGGGGTGAACTCACCCGTGTCGAGGGCGGCGGTGGCGGTCACGACCTTGAAGGTGGAGCCCGGCGCGTACCCGTACTGCACGGCGCGGTTGACCAGCGGCGCTTCGCTGTCCTCTTTCAGCCTGGCGGCGGAGGCGGGGGAGCGCAGCGCGCCCGGGTCGTAACTCGGGGTGGACGCCATCACCGTCACCGCCCCGGTGGACGGGTCGAGCGCCACCACAGCGCCCTCGTGGCCGCCGAGCGCCGCGAGCGCCGTCCGCTGGGCGGCGGGGTCGAGCGTAGTCACCACCCGGTCCCCGCGGTCGCTGCGCCCCTGGAGCTGGTTGAGGATCGACTGGAGGTTGCTCTGGGTCTGGCCGGTGAGCGCAGCGTTGCGGTAGCGCTCGAGGCCCGTGCGCGCAAGGCTCAGCGGGTAGGAGTAACCAACGGCCTGGGCGAACTCTTCACCCGAGGGGTAGGTGCGTTCGTAGGTCCCTTCGCGGGTGCGCACGCTGCGCGCGAGCACGGTGCCGTCGGCGGCGAGGATCGCGCCACGCTGAACGAGCTCCTGCTCGAGCACGGACCGGTGGTTGAGCGGGTTTTCGCGCAGCGAGGAGGCCTCAAAGACCGTCCAGCGCGAGGTGAAGGCAACGAGCAGCGCGAACAGCAGGACGACCAGCCCGTAGAGACGCAGGATCGGGCGGTTCATTCGCTGAGCTCTTCCAGTTCGAGGCTGCGCACCAGCGAGCCAGCGTCGCCTTCGGAGCGAAGCGTGTGTTCGCGCAGTTCGCGCCGCCGAGCAGGGCTCAGCGTGGAGGCGCCGACCCCGGAGACGTAGTAGCTGCTGTAGAGCTCCAGCCCGCCGGGAAGCTCGTAGGGAAAGCCCTGGTACATCGTCACGAGGCCGCGGGAGTTGGTGGCGATGAAGTAGACCGACTGGGAGGCCACGTAGGCCCCGGCGGCGAGGAGACCGAGCACCGTGAGCACGACCAGAGCGGGCAGCGAGCGGCGCAGGCGGGAGGGGGCCCGGTCGCCCCCGGATGCCGTAGAGCGCGCCGAAGCCGGGGTGCGGGGGCGCCGGGCAACCACGGTCTGCGTGGCGGGTGTCCGCCGAGCGTCGCCGTCCACGGTCTGCGTGGAGGACGCCTGCCAACCGTCGCCGTCCACGGCCGGTGCGACCACAGCGGGGACGCCGACGAGCGTGGCGTGCCGGTCGGAGTCGGCTGCGGATCGGCCGTCCACGTGCCCCTCGGCAGCACCAGGGGTGGGTTGGCTCGAGCCCACCTCCTCGAGGCGCAGCAGGATCACGGTGATGTTGTCGCGTCCGCCGGCGCGGTTGGCCTCGGCGATCAGGGCCTCGCCGGCGTCGCGCAGGCGCGCGTGGGCGTGCTGGCGCAGGAGCTCGGCGAGGCGGGCTTCGCCGACCATCGAGGTGAGCCCGTCGCTGCACAGCAGGTAGAGGTCCCCCGCGCGCGCTCGAAAGGAGCGGGTGTCCACCTCGACGGTCTCCTCAGGACCGAGTGCGCGCGTGATGATCGAGCGTTGGGGGTGCTCCTCGGCTTCCTCCGGGGTGAGGCGCCCCTCGCGGATCAGCTCGTCCACGAGCGAGTGGTCGTCGGTGAGGCGCAGCAGCTCCCCGTCGCGCAGGCAGTAGGCGCGGGAGTCCCCCACGTGGGCGACGGCGACCTCATCCTCGCCGACGTACACCGCGGTGAGCGTGGTGCCCATGCCGGCCTGCTCGGCGTTCTGGCGTGAGAGCTCGTAGATGCGGGCGTTGGCTGCGAGGGCGTGCGCGACGAGGCCCTCCTCGGGGCTCTCGTCGTCGGTGAGGCCACCGTGAAAGGCCTCGACCGCGATCCTCGACGCCACCTCCCCCGCCCGCGCACCGCCCATGCCGTCGGCGACGACGAACAGTGGCGCGCGAGCGAGCAGCGAGTCCTCGTTGGCACGCCGCTGCAGACCGGTGTCGGTCCCCGCGTACTGCTCGGCCACGCGCAGCATCAGTGGGGAGACCTCGTGGGGATCACGCTCGTGCTCGCTCTCATCAGTCGACCTCGAAGACGAATTCGCTCTCGCCGATCCGCAGGTGATCGCCGGGGCGCAGGGGACGGGGGGTGGTGTCGAGCAGCTCCTCGTTGAGGTAGGTGCCGTTGGTGGAACGGAGGTCCTCGAGTACGAGCGTGCCTGCCTGCGTGTAGATGCGGGCGTGGCGCGAGGAAGCGAAGGGGTCCTCGAGACGGATCTCGGCGTGGTCGCCGCGGCCGAGCACGAGGTCGTCGTCGAGGTCGTAGATCATCCCGGGATCGTGGCCGGTGGCGCGGGCGACGACGAGCCGCGGAGTGCGGTGGGAGAGGTCCGAGCGAGCGAGCGCGGAGGCCGAGTACAGACCGGTGCTTTCCGAGCCCGCCCTGCCCGCGGCGCTGGCGGGAGAGCCGCCCGCGCCGAAGCCCGCACGGCCATTTCCGCGCAGGTCTCGCAGGGCGCTGCGCGCAACCCACAGCAGGAAGAGGTAGAGCACGGCGAGGAAGCCGAACTTGAGCGCGACTGACACCGGCTGGAGCGTATTCATCGCAGCTCGAACACGATCTCAGTGGTGCCGAGTGCGATGCGGTCCCCCACGCCCAGCGGGTGCACGCCGCGCAGCGGCTCGCCGTTGAGGAGCACGCCGTTGGTGGAGTGGAGGTCTTCGATCGTCCACCCCGCGTCGGCCGGGCGGATGTGGGCGTGCCGACGGGAGACGCCGGCGTCGTCGAGGACGATGTCGCAGTCGCGGCTGCGCCCGAGCACCGCGCCCCCTGGCGCCACGAGCAGGCGGCGACCGTCGAGCAGCAGCATCGCGCGGGTGGAGCGGTGGGAGGGCGAGTGTTCGAGCGGCTCACGCAGGCGGCGGGAGGTGGAGTAGAGCATCGTCTGCCCGTGTGCGTCCTCGCCGCCACCGGCGACGGGGCCCTCGCCGCGGCCCTCGGGGTCCTCTGGCCGTACGAGTCGCGCCTGGATGCCGAACTCGCCGAGCGCGAGGTCGGAGTCCGTGTGGAAGGTGACGACGGGGTGCGAGGCGAGCGTCAGGTCCTCGCTGCGGGCGTGCTCGAGCAGGTAGGCGCAGAGCTCGTCGATCAACTCGTCCTCGACGCCGTCGTAGCGGGCGCGGTCCTGCGGGGAGAGCCACACGGCGTACTCGTTGGGCGCGTAGACGCGCGAGACCGAGGCGGTGCGGTGCTCGTCCATCTCGCGGGCGAGCTTGCGGGCGAGCTCCATGGGACGGACCTCCGCCCGGAAGAGGCGCCCGAAGGCGCCCTCCACGAGGGAGGCGAGCGTGGTCTCCATGGTTCGCAGAGGATTCATCGACACAGCCGTCCCGGATCGCACGGACCCTGGGGCCATGCTAGTCAGACAGGCCCGCGCAGTGCGCGCGCAGCGACGGCGAGCACCGCCCCGAGGGCCACCCCGAGGATCGCGGATTGGGCAGGCGCCCCAGACTGTAGCCCGGCTCGCCCAGCGTGGGCAAGAAGGAGGCCGCCAAGGGATGGGATGCCCACCCCCCCGACGCCCACCCTCCCGGTCGCGGCGAGCGCGGTGGCCCAGAGGATCGCAGCGAGCGCGTCAAGCACGGCGCTGCGTCCGCGCACCACCCACGGCAGGATCGCCGCGGCCGTGGCCCACACTGCGGCCCCGAGCAGCAGCGCCAGACCCAGCAGGGAAACGAGCGCGTGCCCGTCAGGCAGCTCGGCGAGGCACAGCCACCAGAACCCAAGGGCCCCAAGCAGCGCGCGCGAACGCCAGCGAGTGGCCTGCCCCGCAAGCGCGGGGAAGGCCCCCGCGAGACCCGCAAGGCCGAGTGCGGGCGCGAGTGCCGCTGTGAGCCACCGCGCGCCAGGGTGACGCACGAGCAGGACGAGGGGTGCGACCGCACAGAGCGCTAGCAGTGCGACCTCAGAGCGGCCGGCGGCGAGCTGCCAGGTGCATACCGCCAGCGTCCCCGCGAGCCAGCCCAGACGCGGGAGCGTGAGCCAGCCGCTCGTCTCTGCCTCCTCGTGGAGGTACTCCGGAAAGCCGCCGGGCAGTGGACCTTCGACCGTGGCCAGCGGCGTGCCGGGGGGTGAAAATTGGGATGGGGCCGGCCCCTCCGGGCCGGCTGGCGGGCGTCGTGGCGCTGCTCGGGGATCGCGCGCGTGACGCTGCCGCGGCGAACGTCGCGGGCCGCGCTGGAGGGCGTCGCAGAGCGCCTCGCGCAGCTCCAAGAGCGTCCCCCGCTCGGACGGGGCGGGAGCGAGCGCGCAGTCGAGCGCGCGGGTGAGCTCGCGGGGAAGGTCGCGCCGGTGGCGCTCGAGGGGCTCGAGGGCCCGGCCGATACGCCGCGCGGTGGCAGCGGGGGTGGGCCCGCGTACCGGGTTGACGCCGGAGAGCGCCTCGTAGAGGACGAGCGCGAGCGAGTAGAGATCTGCCTGCCCGTCCACCTCGTAACCCTCGAGCTGCTCGGGGGCCATGTAGGCGAGGGTGCCGAGGACGTCCCCGGTGCGGGTGAGACCCTCCTCGCCGGCGAGCGACGCACCGCCGAAGTCGGTCAGCTTGGCGACGGAAGCTGCTCCCGTCGGGGAGGCCGGGAGCGGCACGAGCACGTTGTGAGGCTTCAGGTCGCGGTGGACCACCCCGCGCTGGTGGGCGTGCAGGAGGGCGTCGGCGAGCGCAAGGCCGATCTCCGTGACCTCCTCGTCGCAGAGTGTCTGCGCAGCAAGCAGCTCGGCGAGGGTCTCGCCGTGGACGAGCTCGGAGATCAAGTAGAAGGCGTCGTCCTCCACACAAGCCTCGTACAGCGCAACGATCGCGGGGTGGCCGAGGCGGGCGGCAGCGAGCGCCTCGCGGGCGGCGCGCTCGCGGTCCTCGCCGTTCCCACCGGCTGGTAGGGGGATCACCTTGACGGCGACCTCGCGGTCGAGCAGCCCGTCGTGGGCGCGCCACACCACTCCGAAACCCCCCGCCCCGAGACGCTCCAGCAGCCGGTAGCGGCCGAGCACCGAGCAGCCCGCAGACACCTGCTCGCCCTGGTGAGCCCGTGCGCCCGCGATCCGGGCGCGCCCGGGGGCGCCCGTGAGCCGAGCCCGTCCGTCGGGTGCGATCAGGGTGTCGAGGGAGTCCACCGTCTCCTGCGTTCGCCGCGGCTGCGCGCCCTCCCTGCCGCCGCGGGGCAGGAGAACCCGCGGTGAGCGAGAAGTTGCAGAGGTCACTAGGAGGGATTTTGGCGCTCGCCCGCCAGCCGGGCGGGCGGCCATACTGGTCCCACTGCAAGGCAAGACCCTAAGGAGCGGACGGCTTGTCGTTCTTCGACGAGGATGATGGGGGTACCCGCCCACCCGCGCCGCGGCCGGCGGCGGTCGGCGGTCGTGGATCGGCGGGCACTCGCCCACGGGCGCGCCGACCACAGCGTCCACAGAGCGGACCCCACCCGGATCACCACACGCTGATGGTGCGCCGGCGAATCGCCGCCGGGGTCGGGGTGGTGGTGTTGGTCGTGGTTGTGCTGCTCATCAACGGCTGTCTGAAGAGCGGCAAGGAAGAAGCGCTGAAGACGTACAACCGCGAAGCGGGCCAGCTCGTGCAGGAATCCGACCAGCAGGTTTCCGGCCCGCTGTTCAAGGAGCTCGCGAGCGCCTCCGGCGAATCGCCGCTGAACGTGGAGACGCAGGTCAACCAGTTGCGGGGGCAGGCGCAGAGCCAGGCCGCGCACGCGAAGAGCCTGAGCGTCCCAGGCGAAATGGAAGCGGCGCAACGCAACCTCACGCTCGTGCTCGATCTGCGCGCCGAAGCGCTGGCGAAGATCGCGAACCTCGTACGCACGGCGCTGGGCGGGCAGGGCAAGCAGGCGAGCACCGAGATCGCCGGCGCGATGGAGGCGTTCCTAGCCTCCGACGTGGTCTACTCCCAGCGCGTCGCCCCGCTGATCCAGCAGGCCCTCGCGGCGGGCGGGATTCAAGGTCAGAGCACGGCGAGCACGCAGTTCCTGACGAACCTCGGGTGGCTCGAACCGAGCACCGTCGAACAGCGCCTCACCGGCAAGTCCTCGGGCTCCGCGCAGAGCAGCCAGGTGGCGCCCGGCACGCACGGCTCCGCGCTGACGGGGGCGAGTGTGGGCTCCACCACGCTTGAAGCCGAACCGACGCTGAACCACATCAGCGCGGGGTCGAACCCGACGTTCACGGTGGCGGTCGAAGACTCGGGGAGCAACCCGGAGACCGACGTGGCAGTCGAAGTCTCGGTGTCGGCGGGCGGGAAGACGTACAAGGCCGTCAGGGCGGTCCCCAAAACCGAACCGGGGGTGACCTCGAAGGTAAACGTCCCCGTGGAAGGCGTCCCCCTGGAAGCCGCAGCGCGCGTCACGGTCTACGTCCGGCCGGTGCCGGGCGAGACGAACCTCGAAAACAACAAGGGCACCTACCTGGCAGTGTTCGGAGGGTAGGGGACCTGCTCTCGGCTCGCACGTCACCGTGGCGGGTGCCAACGCGGGCGAGGACGGGTCGGTGAGGGATCGCGCCCGTCCACGCGATAGCTTGTCAGCGTGGCCGCCACCAGCCTGACCGACACCCAGGGCATCGTCGCGATCGCGGTCGCGGCGGTCGCCGTGGTAGCCCTGGTGGGGTGTGTGGCGCTGTCGCTCAGCGTGCGCCGCCTGCGAGCCGCCCAGCGGGTGGTGTTGGGGGAGGGGGAGCGCGACGTGGTGGCCCATGCGGCGGCGCTGCAGGGGGGCTTCGAAGACTTGCGCGAGTACGTCGGGGAGGTGGCGGAGCGCATGGACGACCGCCTCGCCGCGGCAGAGGCGGGTCTGCGGGGAGCGATCGCACACCGGGCGTTGGTGCGCTACGACGCCTACAACGAGCTGTCGGGGCGCCAGTCGGTGTCGATCGCGCTGCTCGACGGGGAGCGCTCGGGCGTCGTGCTGTCCTGCATCCACCACCGCGACCAGGCGCGCGTGTACGCCAAGCAGGTGCGCGAAGGTCGAAGCGAGCTTGAGCTCTCCCCGGAGGAGGAGCAGGCGGTACAGCTGGCGCTCGCCCCGGCGGGCGGGGACGTGGTTGTGAACCAGCAGCGCTCCGCTTGAGCGATGCCGGGCGGGCACCCCGAGGAGGAGCGCCCGCGGGTCGGTTACTTGGGACCGGCCGGAACGTTCACCGAGGAGGCACTGCTGTCCAGCGCGCGTGTGGAGGCGGTGGAGCCGGTGGCGCTTGCGAGCATCTACGACACAGTGCTCGCAGTGCGCAAGGGGAACGTGCGCTGGGCAGTGGTGCCGATCGAGAACTCGCTGGACGGGTCGGTGACGGTGACGCTCGACCTGCTCGCCGACGAGCAGGGGGACCTGGAGATCGTGGGGGAAGCCCTGCTCGCCGTCAGGCACTCGCTGATCGCCACGGAGGCGGTGGCGCTGAGCGAGATCGACACCGTCATCTCTCACCCCCAGGTCCCGGGCCAGTGCACGCGCCTGCTGCGCGGGGAGCTCGCGCACGCGCGGGTCATTCCGGCGAGCTCCACTGCGGAGGCAGTGCGGCTGGTGGCCACCGAGCGCAGGCGGGAGCAGGCGGCGCTCGGCACACGCTTGGCAGCGAACATCTACGGGGCCACGGTGGTGCGCGAGGGGGTGCAGGACCGCGACGACAACGTGACGCGCTTCGTGTGGCTGGCGCAGATCGAGAGGCCACCCAGCAAGCCTCCCCCGCTGGCTGAGGTCGAGAGTCCACCCAGCCAGTGGAAGACATCGGTGGTCTTCTGGGGCTCCGGCGCGGACAGTCCCGGCTGGCTGGTGCGCTGCCTCAACGAGTTCGCCCAGCGGGGGATCAACTTGACGAAGATCGAGTCCCGCCCGCAGCGGGCGCGACTGGGGCACTACATGTTCTTCGCCGACCTCCAGGGCAGCGTAGACGAACCAACGGCAGCCCAGGCGCTCGACGGCCTGCGCGCGGTGTGCGAGGAGGTGCGCGTGCTGGGCTCCTACCCTGCGGCCTGAGCGCGAATCAGGTGCAATCGAGCAGCGCCGCCGCTACACTGCGGCGCACGGATGGATACCACCGTTCCACCAGACTCAGTTCGGTCCGTGCCGTCCCAGCACCGGCGGCGCGGGCCTGACAGTGGCCGGGTGCTCGTACTGAACGCGACCTTCGAGCCGATCAACGTGTGCTCGGTGCGCCGTGCGGTGGTGTTGGTGCTCAAGGAGAAGGCAGAGCTCGTGGAGCGCGGGCGGTGGGAGCTGCACTCCGAGCGCACCACGTTCGCGCGGCCGGCGGTGATCCGCCTGGTGACCTACGTGCGCGTGCCCCGCGACGCTCACCAGCGCAAGATCACGCGCCGAGCTGTGTTCGCGCGCGACGGGTGGACCTGCCAGTACTGCGGCTCGCGCTCGAACCTCACCGTCGACCACGTGATCCCACGCTCCAAGGGAGGGCCCTCGAGTTGGGAGAACATCGTTGCCTCGTGTGCCCCCTGCAACCGCCGCAAGGGCGACCGCCTGCCGCGACAGGCGGGCATGCACCCGCGGCACGCCCCGCGAGTCCCGCGCGCGGAGGTCTTCATCCACGTCGCCAGCCCGTCGATCCCAGCAGCATGGCGCCAGTACCTCCCGCAGGCGGCTTAGACGGCTGATAGCCGTCTAAGCCCGCATACACAGGCACGAAGGGCGCCCTCACGATGCCGCGTCCTTGGTCGCTCGCGTGCTCAGCACGCGACGCGGGCGGGTGGGCATCAATCCTTGCCTCGCTTGCCTCTCAGCCCTGCACACTCACGGAGGGCGCCCTCGAACGCCAGGCGGCCCGAGCGGCCTTCATCCCTCGCGCACCGGTGTGAACCGACCCATCGAAGGGCGCCTGACCTGGGTCGGGCCTCTCAACGACGTAGGGCGCCGCGATCCCCGCGACGCCCTACGCCAGAGCTGCTTTGACTGGATGACCGAGACTGCCTGTGCTGCCGGAGGGACCAGGGCCGGCGGCGGTCTCGGGGTGTCCCGGGTTGGATTCCGCTGAGCGGTCCAGCCTACCGACCTAGCGGCCGGTCACCTCCAGGGTCCCGCAAGAACTGTCAATCAACGTACGGACCACCTCCTTTCTCTGGTCTCGCCAGAGTAGCGGACGGAGGTGACGTCACGCAAGGGGGGACTTGCCGTTTTCCTCCAGATCGCCGCGGAGATCGTCCCCAGCTGCGTCGAGCAGCTCGGACTGCTCGGTCTCGCCATTTCCATCCCCGCCGCCCTCCACGACGAGCGCAATCGCGCTGACGAGGTCGTCGTCCTTGAGGTTCATCACGCGCACCCCGGTCGCCGAGCGGCCCTGCTGAGAGATCCCGCCGGCGGAGGTGCGCTGGACCATGCCACCAACGCTGATGAACACCAATTCCTGGTGATCACGCACGACCAGGGCCCCGGCGAGGGCGCCCTTCTGCTCAGTGAGGCCGATCGTCTTGACGCCTTTGGCGCCGCGGTTGGTCTTGCGGTACTGGTCGATGCGGGTGCGCTTGCCGTAGCCGTTCTCGGTGACGACCAGCAGGTCCATGTCGTCGCGGGCGACGTCCATCGCGATCACCCTGCCCTTGCTGCCCACGTCCATCCCGCGCACACCGGTGGTGTCGCGGCCCATGGCGCGAGCGTCGGACTCGGCGAAGCGAACGGTCAGGCCGGCGCGGGAGACCATGATGATCTCGTCGTCTGGGTCCACGGCGCGTACGGCGAGCAGCTCGTCGTCCTCGCGGATGTTGATCGCGATGATGCCGTCCGCCTTGATGGGCGTGTTGTAGGCGAGCAGCTCGGTCTTCTTGACGGTCCCGTTGCGGGTGGCGAACACGAGGTACTTGGTCTCGGTGAAGTCACGGGTGGAGAGCACCGCCTGGATGCGCTCGCCCTCGCGCAAGGGCAGGATGTTGACCAGTGCGCGGCCCTTGGCGGTGCGGGAGGCCTCGGGCAGTTCGTAGACCTTGGAGCGGTAGACCTTGCCGCGGTTGGAGAAGAACAGCAGGTAGTCGTGGGAAGAGCACACGAAGAGGTGCTCGATGAAGTCGCCGTCCTTCATGTCCATCCCCGTCACACCGCGCCCCCCGCGCTGCTGCTGGCGGTAGGTCGCCAGGGGCAGCGACTTGACGTAGCCGCTCTGCGTGATCGCGATCACCATCTGCTGGTCGGCGATCAGGTCCTCGATGTCGATCTCGTCCTCGGAGTGGGTGATCTCGCTGCGCCGTCCGTCGGCGAAGCGCTCGCGGATCTCGCCCAGCTCCTCCTTGATGACCGCCAGCACGCGGCTCTCGTCGCCGAGGATCGCGCGCAGCTCGACGATGCGCTCGGTCACGTCAGCGTGCTCCTGCTTGATCGAGTCGGCCTCCAGCGCCGTGAGCTGGGAGAGGCGCAGGTCGAGGATCGCGGTGGCCTGGATGTGGCTGAGCTCGAAACGGGCCACGAGCTGCTCGCGAGCGGCATCGCGGTCGCGGGAGGCGCGGATCAGTTCGATGATCGCGTCGAGGTTGTCGAGGGCGATCAGCAGGCCGAGCAGGATGTGTGCGCGGGCCTCCTTCTCGGAGAGCTCGTGCTTGGTGCGACGGACGATCACTTCGCGCTGGTGGGCGACGTAGTGGTGGATCACCGAGAGCAAGTTGAGCGTGCGCGGCACGTTGTCGACGAGCGCGACCATGTTGACGCCGAAGGTGCTCTGCATGGGGGTGTGCTTGTAGAGCTTGTTGAGCACGACCTTGGGGATCGCGTCGCGCTTGAGCTCGATCACCAGGCGCATCCCGCGCTTGTCCGAGTGGTCCTCGATGTTGGCGATCTCGGTGATGCGGCCGTCTTTAACGAGGTCGGCGATCTTCTGGATCAGGCCGCCATCGCCGCCCTTCTTGACCTGGAACGGCAGCTCTGTAACGACGATCGCCTCTTTACCCTGCTTGAGCGGCTCGACGTGCGCGCGGGCCTGCACGCGCACCCGGCCGCGGCCGGTCTCGTAGGCGTCGCGGATGCCGGCGCGTCCCAGGATCACGCCGCCCGTCGGGAAGTCGGGGCCCTTGATGTGCTGCATCAGGCCCTCGACCTCGATCGACGGGTCCTCGATGTAGGCGATCGTGGCGTCGATCACCTCGCCCAGGTTGTGGGGCGGGATGTTGGTGGCCATGCCCACGGCGATCCCCGAGGATCCATTGACGAGCAGGTTGGGGAAGCGCGCGGGCAGGACCAGCGGTTCCTGCTTTTTGCCGTCGTAGTTCGGCGTGAAGTCGACCGTGTCCATGTCGAGGTCGCGCAGCATCTCCGTCGCGATCCTCGCCAGGCGCGCCTCGGTGTAGCGCATCGCGGCGGCCGGGTCGTCGTCGATCGAGCCGAAGTTGCCCTGCCCGTCGACAAGCGGGTTGCGCATCGAGAACTCCTGCGCGAGACGGACCAGCGTGTCGTAGATCGCCGAGTCGCCGTGGGGGTGGTACTTGCCCATCACCTCGCCGACGATCAGCGCACACTTCGAGTACGAGCGCGTCGGGCCGAGGCCGAGCTCGTTCATCGCGTAGAGCACGCGGCGGTGCACGGGCTTCAAGCCGTCGCGCACGTCAGGCAGGGCGCGTCCGACGATCACCGACATCGCGTAGTCGAGGTACGCCGTGCGCATCTCCTCCTCGAGCGCGCGCGGTTCGATGTGACCGCCCCCGATCACGTCAGCGCTGGCGATGGCTACTCACCTCCCTACACATCCAGATTTGCGACGGCACGGGCGTTTTCTTCGATGAATTCGCGACGCGGCTCGACCTGGTCGCCCATCAGCTTGGAGAAGATGCGGTCGGCGGCAGCTGCATCCTCGAGCGTCACCTGGGCCAGCACGCGCGTCGCGGGCGACATCGTGGTTTCACCGAGCTGATCGGCGTTCATCTCGCCGAGCCCCTTGAACCGCTGTACGTTGGCGCCTTTGCGCGCGACGGTCATCACGGCGTCATGCAGTGCCTCGAACGACAGGGCTGTCTCGGCTGCGTCGCCGAGCCGCACATCGAAGGTGGGCGTGCCGGCAAGCTCGATCAGCTGCACGTGAACCTTGACGAGCTGACGGTACTCGTGCGAGTCGAACAGCGCCCGCTTGATGCGGTGGGTGCGGGCGAAGCCGGTGCTCGCCTCGATGGCCTTGACGCGTATTTCCAACGGGTCTTCCTCGAGGAGAACCGTCGTGTGGGCGTCGCCGTCGTTGTCGGCGAGCCGCAGCAGCTTGATCGCCTCCTCGGCGCTCTTCACCTGCTCGGCGAGCAGGGAGGACTCTTCCAGGAACTGGACGACGTCGTGGCCGTGGTGGCCGCGGAGCGCCAGCGACCAGCCTTCGTACTGCTTGAGCAGGCGGGTGAAGCGCTGCCAGCGCGTGTCGGTCAGCTTGAACTGCTTACCGTGGCGGTCGAAGACGAGGATCTTCTCCCACTTCTCGGAGAGCAGAATCTCTTCCAGCTCGGAGTCCTTCTCGATGTAACGCTCACGCGAGCCCTGTTTGAGCTTGTAGAGGGGCGGCTTGGCGATGTAGACGTAGCCTTCCTCGATCAGCTCTTTCATCTCCCTGAATAGGAGTGTGAGCGCGAGCGTCCTGATGTGGGCTCCGTCGACATCGGCATCAGTCATCAAGATCACCTTGTGGTAGCGGGCGTTCTCAATGTTGAACTCATCACGCACGCCGGTGCCGATCGCGGTGATCAGCGCCTGGATCTCGGTGTTCTGCAGGACCTTGTCGATGCGCGACTTCTCGACGTTGAGAATCTTTCCCCGCAGCGGCAGCACGGCCTGGGTGTTGCGGTCGCGGCCCTGCTTGGCGGAGCCGCCGGCGGAATCCCCCTCCACCACGAACAGCTCGGCCAGCGAAGGGTCCTTGACAGAGCAGTCGGCGAGCTTGCCGGGCAGCGTGGAGTTCTCCAGGGCCGACTTGCGGCGGGTGAGGTCGCGCGCCTTGCGGGCGGCCTCGCGGGCGCGCTGGGCCTGCACTGACTTCATGATCACCGCGCGCGCCTCGCTCGGGTTCTCCTCGAGGAACTCCCCGAGGCCCCCGTTGACGATCGACTCGACGAACCCGGCCATCCCGGGGTTGCCGAGCTTGGTCTTGGTCTGGCCCTCGAACTGGGGGTCGCGCAGCTTGACCGAGATCACCGCCGTCAGCCCCTCGCGGACGTCCTCGCCTGACAAGTTGTCCTCTTTCTCCTTGAGCAGGGCGTGGTCACGGGCGTACTTGTTCAGCGTGCGGGTCAGCGCCGAGCGGAAGCCCGACAGGTGGCTGCCGCCCTCGCGTGTCGAGATGTTGTTGGCGAACGAGTGGATCGATTCCTGGTAGGAGGAGTTCCACTGCATCGCCACCTCGACGGCTCCCTCCTCGGACTCGCCAGAGAAGAACACGACCTTGCGGTGGACGGTCTCCTTGTTCTCGTTGAGGTAGGTGACGAAGTCCTCGATGCCACCCTCGTAGCGGAACTCGGCAGAGTGGCCCTCGCCGCGCTCGTCGACGATCGAGATCTTCAGCCCGCGCGTGAGGAAGGCCGTCTCGCGCAGGCGCTCTTCCAGAGTGTGGAAGTCCAGGTCGAGCGTCTCGAAGATGTCGGCGTCGGGAAGGAACGTGACGGTGGTGCCGGTAGGGGCGCCCTTGGCGAGTGGCTCGCCCTTGTGAAGCTCGGCCTGGGGGGCGCCGCGGGAGTACTCCTGTGTCCACACGTGCCCGTCGCGGCGAATCTCTACAGCGAGCTGCTCGGAGAGCGCGTTGACGACCGAGACGCCGACGCCGTGCAGGCCACCGGAGACCTTGTAGCCACCGCCGTCGCCAAACTTTCCTCCGGAGTGCAGCACCGTGAGGACGACCTCGATCGCGGGACGGCCCTCCTTCTCCATGATCGCAACGGGGATCCCGCGGCCGTTGTCCACGACCGTGACGGAGTCGTCAGGATGGATCGTGACGGAGACCTCAGTGCAGAAGCCCGCCAGGGCCTCGTCCACAGAGTTGTCCACAACCTCGTAGACGAGGTGGTGCAGGCCCATGACGCCGGTCGAGCCGATGTACATGCCGGGCCGCTTGCGGACCGCCTCCAAGCCCTCGAGCACCGTGATGTCCTGCGCGTCGTAGCTGGCACTGCCGCCCACCGACGGGTCGTTGGGGGTACCCGATCCGAGGTCGGTGCGCCCATCTTCGGTATCACTGCCTGCGGCCAACTAGCCTCCACTCCATATGACGTGAGAAAGCCCCGAAATCCGGGTGCAACAAACCGCGGACCGGGGCACGTGCGCGTGGACTCGGATAATAGCACAAGAGCCCCCTCCATCAGACTCCCCAAGGGGCTCAATCGCCTGCAAAAACCAGGAAAAACGCGCACTACGGGCTCATGCGGCGCGGCAGCGCAGCTTGTGCAGGTGATCATCGCCGAGGGCGGTGTTCAGACGGGCGAGCAGCTCCGGCGCCATCAGGTCGAGCTCCTGCGCCCACACCGCCGCCTCGCACTGCACGGTCAGCACCCCCTCACGCTCAGCGGTCGGGCGGGCCGCGGCGGCGATCGCATCGCCCACGACCCCCTCCCAGCAGGCCTGCACGCGGGCGAGGGTGCTCGCCGGCGCGAGCGCCACAGTAAGGCCCTCGAGCGCCCGGGAGATGGGGCGAGGAGCCGGGCGCCTCACGCAGCCAACGCCTCCTGGAGGATCGCGCCGGGGGCAACGCGCAGGCGCGTGACGTTCCCTGCGGCGGCGCCGGGGACGTGGGCCAGGTCCGTGGTGGCGAGCACGCTCTGCCCGCCCGTCGCCAGCTCTAGCGCGAGCAGCTCCCGGCGCTGGGGGTCGAGCTCGCTCATGACGTCGTCAAGCAGCAGTAGGGGGGTGCGCCCGCGGTGGGTGGCGAGAACCGAGCGCTCTGCCAGCAGCAGGGCGAGTAGCGCCAGACGCAGCTCGCCCTGCGAGCCAAAACTGCGCAGCTCGCGGCCGTCGCGCAGGAAGGAGAGCTCGTCGCGGTGCGGGCCGTGAGCGCCGAAGCCACGGGCGAGCTCACCGGGGAGTCGCTCCTGCAGCTCGGCCACGAACTCCTCGGGGTGCGTTGCGCGGGAGCGCGGGCGGTACCGCAGGACGACCTCCCCGCTCACTCCGAGCTCCCCGGCGCGGACGGTGAATGCCTCGCGCAGCAGCTCCACCGCGCGAGCACGGTCCTCACGCAGGGCGATCGCCGGGCCGGCGAGCTCGCGATCCCACGTGGGCAAGGTGGAGCGCGAGGCGTGCCCGCTGCGGATGCGCGAGAGCAGCGCGTTGCGCTGCGCCAACGCACGGGCGTAGGCGCGACGCGTGGCAGCGCGTGCGGGCCAGAGCGCCGCGACCAAGCGGTCCAGGTGGGCGCGGCGCGGAGCCGGGGAGCCCTTGAGCAACTCCAGCCGGTCGGGAACGAAGACGCTGAGCAGCGGGCGTGTCTCGACATCGAGCAGCCGCTCGACCACAGCGCCGTCAGAGTACATGCGCTTGACCGGCCTCTCAGCGCTCTCGCCGGTGGCGTAGCCGACGCTCAGCTCGTGCGGGCCATCGTCGTCGCTGACGGTCACCGTGACGCGCACCGCTCGCTCCCCGAAGCGCACCAGCTCGCGTTCGTTGCGAGTGCGTAGCGGGTGGCCGGTGCAACCGAAGTAGAGGGCTTCCAGGAGGTTGGACTTGCCGGCGCCGTTAGGGCCGTGGACGACCGTCAGACCCTCACCCAGGTACGCCTCCGCGCGAGCGTAGGTACGAAAGTCCCGCAGCTCGATGCTGACCACGCGCATCGCGGTGACCTAGCCGGCGCTACCACACACGCCACACGTGACGCCATGGCCAAGCAGGTCAAGGACGCAAGGAGCCTGGCGCGCTATACACGCGAGCGACTGAGGAGGCCGACCGAAGCCGGGAGACACTCGCCTCCGGCTCACATCCCCGTTTCGGCCAGCGCAGGCCATGGCGTCACGTGTTGAGGCGGATCGGCATGACCAGGTATACGAAGTCGCCCGAGTCGGGGGACTCGATCAACCCGGGGCGCAACGGACTGATCAGCTTCAGAACCAGCTCGTCGGTGTCGATGCTCTCCACGCCGTCGCGTAGGAACTCGGGGTTGAACCCGATGTCGAAGGGCTCCCCGTGGAAGGGGATGGGGATCGTCTCGCTTGCCTCACCCACGTCGGGGGTCTGGGCCGAGATGGTCAACTCACCCTCGCTGAAGGCCAGGCGCAGCGGCGCGTTCTTCTGGGCGAGCAGGCTCATACGGCGCACGACGTCAGCGAGCTCGGAGGTCGCAAGTCGCAGCTCGTGCTCCACGGACTCCGGGATCAACTGACGGTAGTTGGGGAACTGGCCGTCGATCAGCCTAGAGGAAAGAACGACCCCGTCGAGCTCGAAGACAACCTGGTTCTGTCCCACACCAGCGGTGAGCTCGGTGCCCTGGGACTGTTGTGCGATACGCGCCAGCTCCTGCAGAGCGCGGGCCGGCACGTTCGCCTCAAGGCTGCCCTGGAGGGGTGTCTCGAGCTCCGTCCGCTTGACGCTCAGGCGATAGGAGTCGGTTGCGACCATCCGCAGCTCGCGGTCGGTTGCTGAGATCAGGATACCGGTGAGGACGGGCCTCGTCTCATCGCGTGAGGCCGAGCGTGCCACTCGCTCGACGGTCTGTACAAAGGCGTTAGCAGGCAGGGTTACGTGGGTGTCGGTCCCGGCCCTTGGAAGCCTAGGAAAGTCCTCCGCTCGCAGTGTACGTAGGTGGAAGAGGGCCCCACCACAGAGGATCTCCACATCCTGCTCGGTGGCGCGTAGCTCGAGGGTTAGCTTCTCAGCCGGCAAGGTACGGACCACATCAAGGAGTAGGCGCGCTGGAAGTACGGCTTCGCCCGAACGAGCAACGTCGGCCGCAAGCGGCACTCGCAGGCCAACCTCCATGTCGGTAGCCAGCAGCTCGGTGCCGGCATCAGCCGCGGAGATCATTACCCCTGAGAGGGCCTGTACGGCGCTACGGGTCGAAGCGACGCGGGTGACTGTTTGAAGCTGACTAAGCAGCTCCGATGTCGAGAGTGTGAGCTTCATCTGGAGATTGTGCTTGGGAAGAGGCTTGGTGGTAGTAGGGGCTGTGGAGATGTTGATTGAGTGGTTGTGTGCGTAGATTGGGGTGGGAGACCTGTGGGTGGTGGTGTGGAAGTGTCGCAAGTCCACCGGTCAGCACGCAGTCTTCTCCAGTTGTTCTCGTAGGCTGTCCACAGCTTGTCTAGAAGTTGTGTCTGCGTGGATCTTGGCTGCCGTCCGTCGCCAAGCGTGAAGGACCGTCGTGTGATCCCGCCCTCCGAAGTGGCGACCGATGGCGGGCAGAGACTCCCCAGTGAGCTCGCGTGCGAGGTACATGGCCACCTGCCGTGGCCAGATGATTCGTGCCGCTCGCGACGAAGAGACGAGCTCCTCGGGAGAGAGATCGAAGTGCTGGCAGGCGGCGGCTTGAATCTCGGCGAGCGAGCGGTGTTGTGGGGTTGTGCGCGGGTAGAGGTTGTCCAGTACCTCGGTGGCTAGCTTGCCGGAGAGTGGTCGTCCGGTGAGGGAGCTGAAGGCCACTACTCGGATGAGTGCCCCCTCGAGCGCGCGTACGTTGAGGGCTACGCGCTGTGCGATGACGTCGAGGGCAGCTGGGTCAGGAAGCTCGATCCCGTCGTGCTGGGCGCGCTTACGGAGGATGGTGAGACGTGTGTTGGTGTCTGGGGGGCGGATGTCGGCGACGAGGCCTGCGTCGAAGCGCTCGCGCAGACGATCCTCTAATGCTTGGAGGTCGCGCGGGGGGCGATCTGAGGTGAGCACCAGCTGAGCTCCAGCTTCGTGGAGGGTGTTGAAGGTGTGGAAGAACTCCTCCTCGGTGCGGGCCTTACGCTCGAGGAACTGGACGTCGTCGAGGAGTAGGACGTTAACACGCCGGAAGCGAGCCTTGAAACTGTCCATCCGGCCCTGGCCGAGGGCCATCTGGAACTCGCTGGTGAAGGACTCTCCGGTGCTGGCGCGGACGCTGAGGCCAGGGCTGTAGCTCAGCATCATACTCGCTATCGAGCGCAGCAGATGGGTCTTGCCCACCCCGGGCGGACCGCAGATGAAGAGGGGGTTGTAGGCCTGCCCAGGCAGCTCTGCGACGGCCAGCGCTGCGGCGTGTGCAAGGCGGTTGGAGTCGCCGATTACGAAGTGCTCGAACGTAAACCGTGGGTTGCCTAGCGGGTCGGGTGGAGGCGCGCTCTGGGCTTCTTGGTGTTGCTGTCGGTTGGTCGCCCGTCCCTTTGTTGGAGGCGTGGAGCGGGGTTCTTGTCCTCCTCGCTGGTGGTTGAGGGGGGTGGTCTCGCTGCGCACGAGCTCGATGGCAACCGCGACCCCGAGGACGTCTGTGGCGCACGTCTGCAGTAACCGCCCGAAGCGTTCGCACACCCAGTCGAAGGACTGCGAGGGGGCTTCGACGGCGAGCGACTCGCCAGTGAGGTCCCTGGCTCGCAGCGGCCGGAGCCAGACGCGGTAGGTGGAGTCGTCAACTGCAGCCATGAGCTTGCCCTGCACCTGCGACCAGATCTGCTCCAAATCGGTGCTCACGGCAGGGTCGATCCGCTCCTTTGGGAGAGGGTTGGGGAACTTTCAGAGGGCCCGAGGGCCCGGCCCGCCGAATATACCCAAAGCCCATCGCCGTCTCGTGGCCGAACTGGAGTTGGGTCCGCAATTGGCGAGAAAATCCGGATGTGGGGGACTCGCCTGCTGCGAGCGCGCGGTAGCGGTACAGACAGCGTGGCTCTATACTCTGAGGCTCGCGCGGGCTCTGATACTGCTCGGTCTCCCTCGGGGGGTCGTAGTGGACACCGAAGCTCCGGGACAAAGGCGACCGATGAAGCGTACTTATCAGCCCAAGAAGCGCAAGCGTGCACGTGCGCACGGATTCCGTGCGCGGATGCTCACGCGAAGTGGCCGACTGGTCCTTAAGCGCCGCCGTAGCAGGGGCCGTAAGCGCCTGTCGGCGTGACGAGATGGCGTCGCGACCATCCCGCCGCGCTGCCCACGGGGGACGCCTCTCCAGAAGCGCGGAGTTCGAGCGGGTCTACCGCCACGGGCGGTCCTCAGCCAACCGCCACCTGGTGCTTTACAGCTTCCCCAACCCCGCGGCGGAGCGCCCCCGCTTGGGGCTGTCGGTCTCCCGCAAGGTCGGAGGTGCAGTCGAGCGCAACCTCGTGAAGCGCCTTTTGCGTGAAGCGTTCCACGGGGTCGAGGGCGAGCTAGGCGACGGCCAGGATGTGGTTCTGGTGGCCCGCCCCCCGGTGAGCGAACTGGCCGAGCGTGAGGGGCTAGCGGGGGTGGGCGCCGCGCTTGGGGAACTACTCGAGCGTGCCGGGCTGCGCGGGGGGGCGCTTGCGAGCAGCGAGCGAGGGTCACGGAGGTGAGCACTACGGAGGGTGGTGGGCAGAAGGCCCCTCCGAGTCGCGCTGCTCGTTTGGCCCGCGACGCTGTGTGTGCCCCGATCGTCGTCTACCAGCGTGTGGTCTCGCCAGGCCTGCCGCGACGCTGCCGGTACGAGCCGACGTGCTCGCGCTACGCGGCACGGGCGATCGGGGAGTACGGCATACTGAGGGGGCTGGTGCTCGCCGCTTGGCGCCTGCTTAGGTGCAACCCGTGGAGCCCCGGCGGGTACGACCCGGTGGGGGCCCAGCGAGTGTTCAAAGCAGGACCCCCGGCCCACGCGGGTCGCTGACGCGGCCCACGGGGCGACGACGCGGACGTAGAGCCATCCCACACACATGCCGATCCTCGCGAACATCATCCAGGAAGCGTTCTCGCCGCTGATCAGCCTTTTCGAAGCGGTCCTGGTGTTCCTCCACGAACACGCCGGCCTCAGCTGGGGCCTTGCGATCGTAGGGCTCACGGTCGTGGTGCGGGCGGTGATGATGCCGCTGACGTTCAGCCAGTTCCGCTCGATGCGCAAGATGCAGCTACTGGCCCCGGAGATGAAGGCGTTGAAAGAGAAGTACAAGGAGGACAAACAGCGCCAGAACGAGGAGATGATGAAGCTCTACCGGGAGAACAAAGTCAACCCGTTCGCGTCCTGCCTACCGCTCGCGTTGCAGCTCCCAGTGTTCATCTCGCTCTTCTACATGCTGCGCACCGACCTCAAGAAGCACATCTGCGGCCCCGCCCTGCGGGCGCACGGGATCGTCACCACGAAGGCGATCGAAAAGGCGACATGCAACCAGGTGGACCCCCACTCGGCGACGTTTCTGTTCGTGCCGGACATCACGGCAAAGGCGACCGGCGTCGTGCTGGTGGCACTGATCGCGCTCTATCTGGCCTCGCAGATCACCTCGACCCTGCTGATGAGTGCCAGCGCCGAACCCAGCCAGCGCTGGATGATGCTTGGCCTCCCCTTGGTCTTCATCGTCTTTCTGCTGCGCTACCCGGCGGGCCTGCTGATCTACTGGATCACGACCAACTTGTGGACGATCGCGCAGGGCTACTTTGTGCGCCGCAGCTACGGACCACCCCCTGCTCCGGCAGGTAAAGCAGACTCTGCGTCCGGCGAAGGGGCTTCTCCCTCGCCAAATGGCAGGGGGGGCAGCCCGAAGGGAGAGCCCGCCCTGGCCGGCGTGGGCGTGGCCGGTGCGCCTCCCCCGCCTCCCCGCAAGAAAAAGAAACGCTCTGGCCGGCGTCGATGAGCGAGCCGGCAGACGACGAGCAGGGCCCGCAGGAGGATCCTGCCGAGTTGTTGGCCGAGCTGCTGGAAGAGGTGGCGGACGGCCTCGGCCTGGGGTGCGATGTGAGCGTCGAGGCGCGGGAGGGTCTGCTGCGGGGTTGCCTGGAAGGCGAGGATGTGGGCCTCTTGATCGGGCGTCGCGGCCAGACGATCGACGCGGTCCAGCATTTGGCGCAGCGGATCGTCTTCCATGGCGGCGAAGCGAAGACCCGGATCGTCGTTGACGCCGACGGTTACCGCGAGCGACGCGCACAGACCCTGCGCGAGGATGCAGAGGACGCCGCCGAGGAGGCGCTGCGGGTGAGCGGGCCGGTGGAGCTCGACCCGATGCCGGCCGCGGAGCGGCGGGTGGTGCACGAACACCTGCGCGACCGTGGTGATGTGCGGACCCATAGCGAGGGCGAGGAGCCCGAGCGGTATCTGGTGGTGTCTCCGCTGGAGGAAGAGGGCCCGTAGCCGCAGTCGTCGGCCTGGGGTCTTGTTTCACGTGAAAGCGAGCGAGTCTGGCGCCTCCGTGTCGGTACGACTGGAGGATCTACGTAGGTGCCACGGCCTGAGCGAGCGTCAGTGCGAGCAGCTCGCCGCACTTTTGCGGGGCTTGGCGGCGGATGAGCGAGCCCCAACCGCGGTGCGGGACCCCGCGAGAGCGCTGGACGTGCATCTGGCCGACTCGCTGGCAGCGCTCGAGTTGGACGTGCTCCAGGCGGCGTCAAGGATCGCGGACCTCGGCAGCGGCGCCGGGTTCCCTGGGCTCGCGCTGGCGGTCGCGCTGCCGGAGAGTGCGCTCGTGCTCGTGGAGGCGCAGGCGCGCAAGTGTGCCTTCGTCGAGAGACTCCGCGCTTCAGCGCAGATCGCCAACGCCCGGGTCGTGTGCGCACGGGCGGAGGAGTGGACGGAGGGAGTAGCGGTGAACGACGTGGTGCTCGCCCGCGCCCTGGCCGCGCAGGCTGTGGTGGTCGAGTACGCCGCGCCGCTCTTGCGGGTGGGTGGAACCCTCCTCGACTGGCGCGGTCGGCGCAACGATGTGCAGGAGCGCGCCGGGGAGCGCGCCGCCGCCAGCCTGGGCATGGAGCGGGTCGAAATCCGCCATGTGGAGCCCTATCCTGGCGCGCGAGACCATCACCTGCACCTCTACCGGAAGGTTCGAGCGACCCCGGAGGGATTCCCGCGGCGAGCGGGGATGGCCCAGAAGCGGCCACTTGCGGGGTGAGGGTGCCGCACGGCGCTACCGGACGACGCTCCGACCGTGATCGGCGCTAGCGTGCGGACCACGTGGGCACGGTTTACGCGATCGCCAACCAGAAGGGCGGAGTGGGCAAGACGACCACCGCCGTGAACGTGGGGGCGTGTATTGCGGAGGCTGGCTACGAGACGTTGTTGGTGGACGTTGACCCACAGGCGAACGCCACGGTGGGGCTGGGTCACCAGCGTACGCGTACACCCGGCCTGTACGAGGTCCTGACGGGGGCGTGCGTCGCCAAGGAAACGCTCGTGGAGACACCGATCGCGGGGCTGCGGTTGTTGCCTGCGGGCCCCGGTCTAGCGGGT
This sequence comes from uncultured Solirubrobacterales bacterium, assembly GCA_963706545.1. Classification (GTDB taxonomy): domain Bacteria; phylum Actinomycetota; class Thermoleophilia; order Solirubrobacterales; family Solirubrobacteraceae; genus Palsa-744. The sequence goes on along the minus strand of OY970161.1, from coordinate 1,239,980 downwards.
GCCAACGTGGAGTTGCCCCGCCTGGAGGGGTTCGAGGGTGCCCTACGCGAGAGCCTTCAACCGATCAGGGGGGAGTTCGAGTACATCCTGCTGGACTGTCCGCCGTCGCTGGGCCCGCTGACGGTAAGCGCGTTGGTGGCGGCAGACAAGGTGATCGTTCCGGTGCAGACGGAGTACTTCGCGCTGGAGGGTTTAGCCGGTTTGCTGGACACACTCGAGTTGATACGCCGCGAGCTGAACCCTGGGCTCACGGTGGCAGGGATGCTGCTGACGATGCACGACAGCCGTACCCGCCTGGGACGTGACGTGGAGCGAGAGGTGCGCGAGCACTTCCGCGAGTTGGTCTTCCGAACGGTGATCCCGCGCAATGTGCGTGTCGGCGAGGCCCCGAGCTACGGCCTGCCGGTCACCCACCACGACCCGCACAGCGCGGGCGCCGAGGCGTACTTCGAGTTGGCCAAGGAGGTGGCGGCCCGTGGCTGAGCCGATCGTGGATCACCGTCTGGCGGCGTCCTCCCTCCCTCGCGTGCGTATGCCCGCCATGCTCGGTGCGTCCTTGCTGTCCGGCGCCCATAATCGGCTCAGATGCTTGGTCGGGATCCGGATGCCTATGCGGGTCTCGCGCGCGCGGGGAACAGCGCGATGAGCCCCCCGAAGCGTGGGATGGGTCGGGGGCTGGAGGCGATCCTGTCGGTGTCGGCAGCTGGTACGGCGCAGGAGGAGCTGCGCGAGGTGCCGTTGGAGTCGATCTCCCCCAACCCTCGCCAGCCGCGCAGGCACTTCGAGCAGGAGGCGCTAAACGCGCTGGCGGGCTCGCTGGGCGAGCGTGGGGTGCTGCAGCCGGTGCTGGTGCGACCCAACCCGCAGGGAACGTACGAGCTGATCGCCGGCGAGCGTCGCTGGCGCGCGGCTCGGATCGCGGGCATGAAGACGATCCCCGCGCTGGTGCGACCCCACGACGACGCGCAGGCGCTGGAGCTCGCGCTGATCGAGAACATGGCGCGGGAGGACCTCAACCCGGTGGAGGAGGCGCGGGCCTGCGCTGCACTAGTGGAGGAGCTCGGCCTCACACGTGAGCAGGTGGGTAGGCGCGTGGGCCGGGGTAGGGTCGCGGTCTCCAACCTCATGCGCCTGCTGGATTTGCCGGACGAGGCCCTAGGGCTGCTCGAGGAGGGGACCCTCAGCGAGGGCCACGGTCGTGCGCTGCTGCTGGCCAAGGACCACGCCATCCGACGCAGCCTGGCGCGCAGTGCAGTTGCTGACGGCTGGTCGGTGCGGACGCTGGAAGACCGCGCGCGGCGCAGCAACGAGGGATCGCCGGAGGGCCGGGGGAACGAGAAGGGAGTACAAGAGAGAAGGCTGCGCGGCGTTCACCCGGACCAGGCAGCGGCTGCGGAGGAGATCGAGGCGGTGTTGGGGGAGGCGCTCGGCGCCGAGGTCAAAGCGCGTCCCCAGGCGGACGGGGGCTACAGGGTCGAGCTCGCCTTCGACTCGCACGAGGATGCGCTGGCGCTCGCCGCGCGGTTGGGAGGCCGCGTACCGGCGTGAGTCGGCGCGCGATAGTTGGGTTCGGCGGCGTTTTGCCACCTCACTGGTGGCTGCACCCGAGAAGAGGCGGTCGCTAGAATCGGGTTCGCGGGCGATTAGCTCAGTCGGTTAGAGCGCTTCTCTGATAAGGAAGAGGTCCCTGGTTCGAATCCAGGATCGCCCATAGCTGAATCCCCTGTATTGGGGCGGAGTTGTGGCGTTGGGGCGAGGGTCCCGGCGGCTTGATGGGGGCCTCTCTGGAAGCGTTATGGAAGCCTTTGGTGTCATGGCTGTCGTTGGCCCTCACCAGACGCTTTGCCGCCGTAGCCCCAACCCATGATCCAGACGCCACCGACGAGCGCCAAGAGGCCACCGACGCCCGCTCCGTAGATTCCTATGCCCGGGGTCGCCCTTTTCGGCGACTTGGCGCTCGGTCCAGTCATGACCACGATCACGTTCTTGGTCGCAAAACGCTTGCCGGTGCCGTCATAGAGGGCGACGCCTGTAGCGATGACCGCCACGAGGAGAACGGCCGCAGCAGAGCGGGTTCGCTCCGCGTTCCTATGGATTCGATAGACGCTTGTGGCGATGAGCACGGCGAAGACGATGAAGAGCCAGCCGTTGCCAGACTCGACCAGCATGTTCTTTTCCCGCGCGTGGATTGGCCCGTTGACGCGCGGCAAGAACACAGCTACGGCCATGACGAGCGCTCCAGCCAGTGCCAGAGCCATCCCTGGCCTGTTCGCCTCTTCGGGGACTTCGACGGATTGCTCCGCAACATCCTCCGCTGGCACGATCCCTCCTAGCGGCTCTTGGGCTTGCTGCCCTGGGATGCCCGATCGACGTGCGCTTGGACGGCTCTGCGAAGTTCGGCGGCGACGGAGCGGGATTCGCTGGCCGCGATCTCTCGGAGGCGATCGGCGGTCTCGCGTGGGAGACGAACCGTGAAGGACACTGCCTCGGAGTCAGGTTGAGTCATTATGAATCTTTTTGAGGCATCGCGTGGTAATGTGATGCGCAGACCATAACAATCGGCCCCGGCGCGGGTAGTAGCCCAACGCCGGGACCTGAGCACAGGAGAAGATGCCTCCCATGCCTGACGAGAACCCTATCGTCGCCGAAGTCAACGCGATCGAGCGCGATGTGCTGTACCTACTGACCAGCGAGTACGACCTGCCGATCTGGTCCGTCTGGGACCTCGCCCGTGCGACCGAACGCGGCAAGCTCATCAAAGACACCATACGGTCCCTGCGCACCAGTGGCCTCGTCAACCAGACAAGCGACGGGTACGTGTTCGCCACTCGCGCGGCCTTCCGCATGGTGCAGATCGTAGGCCGGGTCAACTGACGCCGCCGAGCGGAGCGCCACGCCGCAGGACCGGGCGTGGCGCTACGTGCCACGGCGCCCGGCGGTCCTACCCGCGCGGGTGCGACTCTTATCAGTGAACTTGCAGGCGTAGCGTAGCGGCGGCGTGGGTGATCTCGACCGCGTAGGGGACTGCATCGGCAGCCCCGCGCTACCGGGCTTGCCGGTCATAGGCTGCGCCGATCTCCGCAAGCGTGGCGCCAAGTCCGTCGGCGAGGCGCGCGAGCACGGCAAAGCTCGGATTGCGTGCTCCCCGCTCGATATCGCTGATATACGTGGCGTGCAGGCCGGAGCGTGCCGCCAACTCTTCCTGCGTGATCGCCCGACTTGCGCGGACCTCCTTGACGGCCTTGCCGAGGAGCTGTTGAATCTGGGGCTTGTCTGGCATCGCCCCTGGACCTTCGCGGTTGTGGCCCTCCTATGCCATAGGCGATCAGTGAGTCTATGCGGTCCGCCTCGTAGATACGTTGGCCTCACTCGCAGCCCGCGGGAGGCTCTGAGCGCAACAGCCGCGCGTTGGGGATGCTCGTGCAGTGATCGACACCGCCGGGCGGGTTCCCTAGACTTACGGCCATGAGTGCTCTCAACGTTTCGCGGCGCGTGCGCGTCGAGGCAGCTCGTCGCGCCGGCTTCTCAAGCGGCGTGGCCTCCGTCTTCCGGGTGCTCGGCCGTGGCCAGCCGGCCCCCCCGCTTGTCCGCCGGGGGCTGGGGTCCCTGCGCGAGGACGCCCACGCGCTCCGGCGCGACGGCGAACGACTCTTCCGTGACGACGCGGCCTAGCGGCGCCTCGTCGGGCGGATCGCCGGGAAGCTCCCGCGGGCCGGAGGGCGGCGCTCAAGAACTCGACAGGGCCGAGGATGTCATCGACGGCGAGCCGGTCGGCGATGACCACTCGCGTCCCGACCGGCGCCTGGCATGGTCAGCGAGCTTCAGCGGCCCGCTGCCGCCTCCCGCAGCCCTCGCGGAGTACGACAAGACAGTCCCGGGCCTCGCACGCGAGATCGTGGACCAATGGAAGGCCGAGACGGAGCATCGCCACCGGATGATCGACGGACTGAGGGAGATCGACCAGGAGTCGATGCGTGCCTACTACGGGAGCGAGCGCCGCGGCCAATGGCTGGCCCTCGTGGTCTTCCTCGCGGTGGTCGCCGTGGCCGTCCTGGCGATCGCCTTGGACCACGAAGCGGTCGGTGTTGCCGCCATCGTCACCGGCGGCGCCTCGGCGATCTGGGCTATGCGCCGCCGCAGCGATGGTCCGGGCAACACGACACCCCCGACGGACCTCGGGGAGAGCGATGCCATCGAGGAGCCCGACCGGCCACGTTAGGACCGAGAGCGCACGCGAAGGCATCCGCTTGTCTTGCGTGTTCGTCAGGGTGTTCGTCTATAAGCCGAACCCCCAAACGAACACCCTGGCCGCCCGCTCGATGGTGGTTTGTGGCTCTGCGCCTGGCCTTGAGGAAGGGGGTCTCCGCCTCTCCGCTTCGCTCCAACCCGGAGACCCCCTTCCTCGACCCACCACAACACAAATGTGCCGGGTGGGGCCAGGTGCAGAGTGAGCGTTGGGGGCGAGCGGGCGGCCAGGGTGTGAGATAGCTGACGGAAAACAAAGGAGGGCAAACGGGGACTGGTGGAGCTGGGTTGATGCTGGGGCCGGTGTGCCTCGGGGGCATGGTGCGGGATGGGCGTGCTCGTGGTCTTGTGGCGGGCGTGGACTGCTGGTGGAGCTTTGGGAGGAACGGACGGGAGGCACGCCGGGCGGTCCGGCGTGCAGTGACCGGCGAGCTGAACTCGCCTTCCCGCGGGCGGCCTGATGGTGGTTCCGCCTTCGGCTTCACGCTCCCGCGGGTACTCCCTGGCGGGGGGCCGCCCGCTTCTTCTCCCAGGGGTAGATCAACACGGCTCCCCCGGCGCTGCGGGTGGCCCTGGGCGCCTGCTCCCCGCGGTCGCGGTCGGTATCGCGCCGCCTGGGGGCGGTGACGGCGGGGCGTGTGGAGGATTCGCTTGCTCGAAGGGGGCCGTGCTCGGCTTACCTACAGAGAGCCGATGCGATCCCACAGGCATAACCCCTCCCGCCCTCGGAAATCGGATGCCCACGGCGCCGACCCATTGGCGCTGGTCGATGATCTGCTCGACCGGCTTGCCGACCGTGTAGCCGACCGCATCATCGCCGGCCTCGGTCCCCAGAGTGAGCGGGACGCTTGGCTTGACCTCGCCAACGCGGCCGAGCGCCTTGGCATTCACCCCGACACGTTGCGCAAGCGAGCGAAGGCGGGCCTTGTCCCCTTCGAGCAGGACGGACCGGGCTGCCGTATGTACTTCCGCGCCTCGGACCTCGACGCATGGCGGCACTCGGGCGGGACGATTGCGTGGCGGTCGAATCTCGCCGGCCGAGCCTTTGGGCGGGTCGGAAAGGCCGCATAGGCTTCCAGGTGGCTTCCATCCCCGTCGAAACCAGCATCTATGCGGGGACTTTGTCTTGATCCCTTGCTATAGCGTGAAGGGTCAGCTATACTTCACTCATCGACTAAGTGGCCCGGCGGTGCGTCAACACCCCGGGCCGTGGCCACTCGACACTGGAGGTCGAACAGCATGAGCAAGAGTAACCCTGCGCCGCGCCGTGAGCGTGTGGAGCGCAACATCTACCGCCGATTCACGGGTGTCTTTGAGGTTGGCTTCAAGGACGGGGCCGGTGTGCAGCGCTGGCGCACGGTCGAGGGGGGCATCACCGCCGCTCGGGTTCTGCGTGACGAGCTGTTGGCCCGACGTGGCCGCGGCGAGCGCGTGGCGCCCAACCCCCGCCTGCGCTTCGGTGAGGCGTCGGAGAAGTGGCTCGACGGCCCGGTGCGCGATCTGCGCGCGACCACTCAGGCCGGCTACCGCAACGCCGTGGAGCGCCACCTGCGCCCGCGGTTTTCGACGCGGCGCATGGACACACTTACCCCGGATGACCTCGCCATGCTCGTGCGCGACCTTCGCGCGGGGGGATTGTCCGAGGCGTCGATCGTGGTGGTGCTCGGCGTCACGGGGCGCATCTACCGCTACGCCGCCCGGCGTCTCGGGTGGTCGGGCACCAACCCCGTTGCGCTCCTGCTGCCATCGGAGCGGCCGAAGCCCTCGCGCGCTCAGCGCCGCCGCATCTTCGAGGGGCGGGAGCTGGAGCAGACCATCGCCGCCGCCCGCGAGCCGCATCGGACCATGCTGACCGTGGCGGCGCTGACCGGCGGGCGTATCTCCGAGTTGTGCGGGTTGACCTGGGCGGACGTGCGCCTCGATGACCTCGCGGACGCGGAGATCGAGTTCGGCTGGCAGGTCGATCGCAAGGGCAACCGCACCCCGACCAAGACCGACGGCTCGGCGCGGACCGTGCCGATCCCGCGGGCGCTCGCGGTGATCCTCGCCCGCCACAAGCTCGCCAGCCGGATCAGCACGCCCGACGGCTACGTGTTCGCCACGCGCACCGGGCGCCCGCTCTCCCAGCGCAACGTCGCCCGCGCGCTGCGTACCGCTCAGCGCGCAGCCGTAGACGAGGACGGACGGCCCACGTTCCCGGCCCTACACGAGCGGGACGGCAAGGGCAAGCCGGTCAAGGTGCCGCGCGGCTCGATTCCTTCAATGCACTCCTTCCGGCATACGGTGGCGAGTCGAGCGCTTCTCGCGGGCGAGAGCGTCGATGAGATCGCCTTCCTGCTCGGGCACCGCGACGCCAACGTCACCCGGGCCGTGTATGTGCGGGAGCTGGCAGACACGCGCCGCCGCGCTATGCGCCGTACCAGGATGGCGGCGGAGTTCGACGGCGCCCTTCGAGCCGGGGCCAAGGAAGACTCGCTGGACCCCCAGCCGCGACCTCTCGACGGACAGGTCCGCGAGTTGCAGGGGCCACGAACAAGCTGACGGCGGGCTATTCTGACCGACGGTGCAGGTACGCATCTCACAACGGTTCAAGGCAATGCGCAACGGCGTAGACCTGGTGTCGGCTGGCGAACAGCTTGCGCAACATGCCCAGACGGCGAGCAATCTCGATCTCGTGGGACAAAAGATCACTGACGGTGGTCGTCTCGTCCAGGTCTACGAAGGCGCGGCGACCGCCGAGCCCGACGCTGGTCATCACGCGCTCAGCAATCGCAGTGAGGCGGAGGCGCTTTCCCTACAGATCGACGGAGAGTCGATCACGGTGGTCGAGTTTCCGGGCGGGCGCAAAGCTGCATGGGTTCCAAGTGATGACTGACCTCCGAGCTGAGCGTGCTGCGGTCGAAGAGATTGAACGGGAAGTACGGATAGCCCTGGATACGGCGATGGATGGAGCTGCCCGGATCAGCGAGTTCACGGTGGATACGCCGCCCCTTGAGGCACGCCGCCCGCTGACGACAGAGCAGCGCGAGGTCGCAGTCGCTTTGAACACCTTGAGCGACGTCTTGGGCCGACAGGCCAGCGAGGCTTGCGCTGCGCGGGAACCGCGTTGGCTGGGATTGTCGGACGCCGCGAATATCGTTAGCAACGAGACTGGGCGCTTGGGCCTGCCCCAGTTGTTCCGTCACCTTGACGAGCATGAGGGCGAGGGCGAAGATGAGTAGGCGCCTATGCGATGCAGCGGTATCGCGCGGCCCGACGAAGCCCGGCTCTCTGACTGATACGCCCGCGAGTTGCGGGGTTGCCCAAGGCGCAGCCTGCCGTACAGGACGCTCGTGGAAGCGTTATGGAAGCCTCAGCCTCCCGGATCACGCCCGCAGCGGTCCGCGTCGGGGGCGCAAAGCCTTATGGGTGCGAGCGAAACCCGGACACGGCCCACGCAGACCCGCCCCCGCTCCCTCCTGATAAGGAAGAGGTCCCTGGTTCGAATCCAGGATCGCCCATCCGCAAGGGAATGCAAACGCCGTTCAGACCGCCGGTCCTTGGCATTACTTCAATGGCCGGCCGATTGGGAGGCCAGCGCGCTGAAACTGTTTAGGCCACGTGGCTCTCGGACGAAACAGCTCCTTGCCGTATCACGGATGTCGTCGTAGTCGTGCCACGCACGCGACGTCACGCCCTTTGGTCGCCGACAAAGGTACGTGCCAGCCCGATGATCTCCGCAGTTGCCTCGCGCGCGTCGGTTACGCTGGCCTGGGCTACGAATCCCGCGGCGTAGGAGGCTTCGTTGCGCCGCTCGCGGGAAGCGTCAAGGCGTTCAAGCAGCTCCTCGGTGTCGTCGTCGGCCTGGTCGAGTGCGGTTTCGAGTCGTAGGATGTGCGAGCGGTCCCCTGGCGTTACGCGCAGCCCGACGGCCTGAAGGATTGCGTCGCTGCGCAGACTGTCGCGTTGTGCAGGAGGATGGCCTTGGATGCTGCGCTGAGAGTCCCGGTATCGGCGTCGGCGAGGAGCGGCTCGGCCTGCGCGAGGAACTCGCCGGCTCCGACCCGGTCTGTGTGGACCTTTTCGACGCGTGCATCGGTCACTGTCGCGCGATGCTAGCCAGGTCGCCGACGAGCGGTGTGGTGTGGGAGTCGAGCACGCGGCGGATGAAGCTCGACCGGTCGGCGAGCAGCTGCTGGAACTCGTCGGCCGTCACGACGGTCAGGTCGATGGTACGTCCTGCCGTCTTGCCGATCATGCGTACGCGGCGGCGCAGCTCGCGCAGGTCCGCGTCGCCGACGACGAGGACGTCGATGTCGCTGTTGGGCCGGCGGGTTTCGCCTGCCCACGATCCATAGATCACCGCGACCAGCACGTCGGGACGTTCGAGGGCGCCGCGCAACTGCTCCTCGACGCCGACCGAGCGGCGTAGCAGGGTTGCTAGTGGTTCATGGAGTGAGTCGTCGATCGCGGCCCGGAAGCGGTGGGGGCGTGCCGTCGCGTCCCGGCGGATGATGCCGGCGGCCTCGCCTCGTCCGAGCTCGCGGTGGACCGAGGACGCCGCCGCGTCGAGAGTCTGGGCCAGCTCCTGCAGCGTCCAGCTGCGCTCGGGCTGAAGGAGCAGCAGCGCTAGCAGGCGCACCTGCATCTCGGAGCGGAAGAGCGGCAGGATCGCAGGCGCGGACGTTCGCATTACAGGGAAGTATATCCCAGGAAAGCGAAACAACTCGGCCAGTTCCTGGCCCTCCTACGACGACCTCGCGAGACGTCACAACGCCAGCGCGGCCGGCTCTTCCAGCAACTCCCTGACGCGGGCGAGGAAGCGAGCGGCGTCGGCGCCGTAGAGGATGCGGTGGTCGCAGGCGAGTGTGACCGACATCGTGTGGCGGGCGACCACCTCGCCACCGCCGTCTGCACTACCGGCCAGCACCACGGCACGGGGAGCTAGCGAGCCGACGGAGACGATCGCGGCCTGCGGTGGGTTGACGATCGCGGTGAAGCTGCGCACCCCGTACATCCCGAGGTTGGAGACCGTGAACGTACCGCCGCCCAGCTCCGGCGGGGTGATCGTGCCGGCGCGCACGCGCTCGGCCAGGGCACGGCTCTCGCGGGCGATCTCGCCGAGCGACTTGAGGTCGGCGTCGAAGACCGTGGGGACCACGAGCGCTCCGCCCAGCGGATCGTCTGAGTCGGCCGCCACGGCGACCCCGACGTTCACGCGCGAGTGCAGCAGCAGGCGCCCGTCGCGGTAGGAGCCGTTCGCGCGGGGGTGCTCGCGCAGGGCCAGCGCGCAGGCCTTGACGACCATGTCGTTGTACGTGGGCGCCTCCTCGGGAGAGAGGCGCTTGAGCTCGGAGCGCAGTTGCACACAGCGCTCCATGTCGAGCTCGGCCTGCAGCGCGAAGTCGGGGATCGTGGCCTTCGACTCGGCCATCCGCCGCGCGATCGTCTGCTGGGTGCGGGTCAGCTCGACGACGGTCGTCTCGCCCTTGGCGGAGGCCACGCGCTCGGCGAGCGTCGGCGTCGCGGGTGGGGCGCCCCCGGGCTCGCCCCGGGACTCTGGCGGCGACCCGCCCACTCCTGACGAGACCGCGCCCGCTGTCGCGGCGCCCGCGGACTCTACGTCGGCCTTGACGATCCGCCCGCCGGGACCGGTGCCGGTGAGGTCGTGCAGGTCCACGCCGCGCTCGCTCGCGATCCTCCTGGCGAGCGGCGAAGCCTTCACGCGCTCACCGTTGCTCACGGTGGCGCCCGGCGCCTCGGGCGGAGCCGTGGCCGGGGAGGGCTCGGCTGCCACGCCCACCGTGGCTGCCGCGTCCGCCACGGGCTGTGCCTGTCCGTCCAACTGTGTCTGCGCGGCCCCGCCGCCAGTACCGGCCACCCCCCCGACGTGTGCGATCGGAGCGCCGACGGCGAGCGTGTCGCCCTCCTGGGCGACGATCTGCAGGAAGCCCTCCTGGTCGGACTCATAGATCATCGCGGCCTTGTCGGTCTCGATCTCGACCAGCTCCTCGCCGCGGTCGACGTGCTCGCCGTCGTGCTTGAGCCAGCGCAGCACGGTGCCCTCCTCCATCGTGTCGGAGAGGCGGGGCATCACGATCTCGGCCATTAGCGCCTCACCGGCCCCTCGCTCGTCCTGCCACCTGTGCCGGCGTCAGCCCGAGGACCTCCAGTGCGGCGTGCACCACCTGCGGCTCGTGCGGGTAGGCGAGGTCCTCCAGAGGCTTTGAGTAGGGCATCGGCACGTCCGCGCCGGTGACGCGCCGCACGGGAGCGTCGAGGTCGTCGAAGGCCTGTTCGGCCACGAGCGCGCCGAGGTTGGCGCCGACGCCGCCGTGGGGCCAGCCCTCCTCGACGACCACGCAGCGGTTGGTCTTGGCGACCGAGCGCAGCACGGTGTCGAGGTCGAGCGGGCGCAGCGTGCGGGGGTCGATCACCTCGGCCTGCACGCCGTGCTCCTCGGCGAGTGTCTGCGCGGCGCGCTCGGCGGTGAGCGCCATCCGCGAGATGCCGACGATCGTCACGTCGGCGCCCTCGCGACGCACGGCCGCCTGGCCGAAGGCCTGCACCTCCTCCTCCCCGTCGGGCACCTCCCCCCGCTGGCCGTAGAGCGACTCGTGCTCGATGAAGATCACGGGGTTCTCGTCGCGGACCGCGGCCTTCAGCAGGCCCTTGGCGTCGGCGGGGGTGGAGGGGGTGGCGACGAGCAGCCCGGGGACGTGCATGAAGAACGCCTCCAGGCAGTGGGAGTGCGTCGGCCCCAACTGGTGCCCCGCGCCCTGGGGCATGCGCACCACGAGTGGCACGCGGGCCTGCCCGCCGAACATGTAGTGGATGTGGGCGGCGTGGTTGACGATCTGGTCGAAGGCGAGCAGCGCGAAGTTGATCGTCATCAGCTCGACCACTGGGCGCAGACCGACCATCGCGGCGCCGACGCCCATGCCGACGATCGTGTTCTCGGAGATCGGGGTGTCGCGTACGCGCCGTTCGCCGAACTCCTCTAGTAGGCCGGCGGTGACCTTGAAGGCGCCGCCGAACACGCCGATGTCCTCGCCCATCAGCACCACGCGCTCGTCGCGCGCGAGCTCCTCGCGCAGCGCGGCGTTGAGCGCCTCGCGGTAGCGCATGGTGGTCATCCGGCGCTCCTGCCCGTCACGCTAGTCTTGCCTCGCTCCTGCACCGTCGAGCGGAGAGCGCGCGGGACCATCAGGCGTCCTCCCCGGCTTGCAGGGCGCTCGTGATCTGCTGTGGAATCTCCCCTGTGCCGTCCGTCTCGGGGCCATCTGCATGCAGGGAGTCACCGGCGGTGCCCGACTGGGGCTGGGAGGTCCGCACGGAGTACCACCCGTGCACCTGCTCGCCGAGCACGTACACGTCGTCGTACAGCGACTCGGGAGCGGGGAAGGGGGAGGCCTCGGCGAACGCGACCGCCTCGTCCACCTGCGCGCGGGCGTGTTCGTCGATCCCCTCGCGCTCCTGCGCATCGACGATCTCCTCGCGTTCCAGGAGATCGCCGAAGGCGGGGATCGGGTCGCGCTCGCGCCAGCGGGCGACCTCCTCCTTGGAGCGGTACTCCTCGGGGTCGGCCATCGAGTGGCCGCGGAAGCGGTAGGTGACCGCCTCGACGAGCACGGGTCTGCGCTCCTCGCGCACTTGACGGATGGCCTTGGAGAGCACGACGTGGGTGTCGAGCACGTCCATCCCGTCGCAGCGGGTGCCAGGGACGCCGAGGGACTCCCCCTTGCGCTGCAGGTCGGTGACCGCGGAGTGGCGCCCCAGGGCGGTGCCCATCCCGAACTGGTTGTTGGTCACCAGAAAGACGACGGGCAGGCGCCACAGTGCGGCGAGGTTGAGCGTCTCGCCGAAGGTTCCCTGGTTGGAAGCGCCGTCGCCGAACGTGCACAGCGTCACGTCGTCCTCGCCGCGGTAGTCGCTCGCCAGCGCGATGCCAGCGGCGATCGGGAGGTTGCCGCCGACGATCCCATAGCCGCCCATGAAGCGTCGGGCGAGGTCGAACATGTGCATCGAGCCGCCGCGGCCGCCCGAGCATCCGTCGCGCTTCCCGAACAGCTCGGCCATCACGTTGCCGGGCGGGGTCCCGCGCACCAGCGCGTGGCCGTGAGAGCGGTAGGTGGAGATCAGGTAGTCGCTCACGCGCAACGCCCGCGCGCTGCCGACGATCGCGGCCTCCTCGCCGATCGAGAGGTGCAGGAAGCCGCCCACCTTCGCCCGCGCGTACATCTCACCGGCGCGTTCCTCGAAGCGGCGGATCAGGGTCATCGTCGCCAACCACTCGCGCGCCGTGTCGGGGTCGGGCAGGGGATGACTCACCGGTGCTCCAGGGGTTGGGGGTGACCCGTCGGGCTCAGGGGGTGGCTCATCAGTGCTCCACGGTAGCCCAGCGGGCGATGAACTCCTCGTCCTGCAACTGCGCCAGATCGGCGCGCAGAGCCCGCGCGCGGCGCGCGGCCTCCTGCGGGGGGCAGTCCCAGAACAGCACCACCTCACCGCTGTCCACCTCCACGACCTCGAGGTGGTCGATGCGCTCGGGGTCGGCCAGCGCCGCGGGCGCCCACCCCCCGCGCCTGACGATCAGCCGGTACGCGCGGTTGGCTCTCATCGCGCGGGGGCGCCCGCCAGCAGCTCCGCCGCGCCGTCCAGCGAGCGCTCACCCACTAGGACCCGCTCGCCGACCCGCACGGCTGGGACGTCCGTCACTCCGAGGCGGGCGGCCTCGACCGTCGCGGTGGTCAGCTGCACGTGGACTGACGTCAGGCCGGCCCCCTTGAGGACCGCGGCCGGGTGCATCTCGCAGGCGGCGGCGGCAACCAGCACGGCATCCGGATCCGCGAGGGTGCGCCCGCCGGCGAACGCCTGACGGAAGGCGGCCTGCGCGAAGGGGACCACGCGGCCGATGCCCTTTGCGTAGGTGGCGACGCGCATCGCGAGGCCGCTGTCGAACGGGAACGGCTCAGGCCAGCGCAGTGGCTGCAGGCCGAGCTCCCGTGCGCGGCGCTCGATCTCCGTGCGGAAGATCTCCTCCTCGGTCTGGCAGCGGTACGCCTCGAAGGTCTCTGCGCCGGGCAGCTCGCGGGCGAGCACGGGCTGCCACTCCACGGGTCTCGGTAGCACGTGCAGGATGCGCTCGGCGACGAGATACGCGAGCGGGCTCGAGAGGTCGAAGTAGAAGGCGGACTCGATATGCAGAGCGTAGTCCCGCTCTGCATGACGGCGCTCTCAGCCGTGGATCAGCCAGCCGTCGGCGGCGCGGGCAGCCTCCATCACGGCCTCTGAGAGGGTGGGGTGGCCGTGGACGGTGCGGGCGACCTCGGGGAAGCCGCCCTCCAGTGCGCGTATGTTGACGAGCTCCTGGATCAGCTCGGTGGCACGCGCGCCGACGATGTGCGCGCCGAGCAGCTCGCCGTAGCGGGACTCACCCACCACCTTGACGAGGCCGGCCCGGTCGCCGTAGACGATGCCGCCCCCCACGGCGCCGTAGGGGACCTTGCCGACCACCACGTCGTAGCCCTGCGCGCGCGCCTGCTCCTCGGTAAGGCCGAAGGAGCCGACGTTGGGGGTGCAGAACGTGGCGCGGGGGATGTCCACGTGGGAGAGCGGGTGGGTGGGCCGCCCGGCGGCGTCCTCGACGGCGATGATGCCCTCGTCGGAGGCCTTGTGCGCGAGCGCGGGCCCGGGGACGAGGTCGCCGATCGCGTACACCCCTTGCGCGGTGGTACGCAGCGCGCCGTCGACCTGCACGAACCCGTGCTCGTCGAGCTGCACGCCCGCGTCGGCGAGCCCGAGCGCCGGCACGTCCGGGCCGCGCCCGGCGGCGATCACGAGGTAGTCGACCTGGGCGGACTCGCTTGCGTACGCGAAGCTCACCTCCGTCTCCCCGGCGCGCACCCCCTCGATCGGGGTCCCGGTGAGAACCTGGATGCCCTGGCGCTTGAGCCCGCGCTCCACCAGCCGTGAGACGTCGGCATCCTCGGTGGGGAGCACGCGGTCGAGCATCTCGAACAGCAGCACCTCGCTCCCGAGGCGCGCGAAGCCGGAGGCGATCTCCGCACCGGAGGCCCCGGCCCCCACGACGGCCAGGCGTGCGGGCAACTCGGGCAGGGCCCACGCCTGCTCGGTGCCGATCACCCGTCCGCCGAGCTCCACGCCGGGTATCGAGCGCCCCACCGAACCGGTCGCGAGGACCACGGTCCCGGCCTCGAGCTCCTCGCCGCCGACGCGCACCTTGATTGGGACCCCACCCGCCCCCCGCCCGCCGTTGGTGCTGCCTCCTGCTCCGGAGGTGGGCGCGAGGGAGGCCTCGCCGGCGATCACCTCGATCCCGTTTTTCTTGAAGAGCGTCCCCACGCCGCCGGTGAGGGTTCCCACCACTTTCTCACGTCGAGCCTGCACGGCGGGGTAGTCGACCTCGACGCCCGCCACGGCCAGGCCGTACTCCCCCGCCTCGCGGATCTCGCTGAGCAGGTCGGCGGAGCGCAGCACTGCCTTCGCGGGGATACACGCGTAGTTCAGGCACCGTCCCCCGAGCTTGTCCTTCTCGACCACCACCGTCTTCATGCCGAGCTGGGCGGCACGGATCGCCGCCACGTACCCGCCCGGCCCCGCGCCGATCACGATGCAGTCGTAGGAGGAGTCCGCCACAGTGCGCGAGCCTATCGCAGCGGCTCCTCGCGTCCCACCGTGCTGGGCTCTCGCGCGCGGATCGCGCTACCCGGCCCGCCCCCCGCCCCCCGCGTCCCCGAGCCGTTCTCCGGCCTGAATCCTGCCCATCACACGCACCAGCTTCCAGAACAGCCAACCGGCGAGCCCGATGGAGATCAGGCAGAACGCGGCGGCGAGGATCGTGGAGGCGATCACGAGCGCCAGCGAGGTCACGAGGATCTGGAAGGCCAGCAGCCCCTCGAAGCCGAGCACCGCCCAGTAGCTGCGTCGGTACATCCCCCACGCGAGCGCTGCCAGCACGATCGCCAGGAAGACGCCGCCGGGGACCGACCCCCCGTGGCGTCGCAGGTCGTGGACGGTGAGCACCCCCGCCGCGACCCCGACGGCGAGCAGACCAGCCACCGCCACGGCGACCAGCAGCGCCGCGGGCCGCTCGCCCTCGCCCAGCGGTGTGAGCTCGGCGCGGGCGAGCTCGTTCCTCGCCTCCGAACGCGAGCGCGAACCTTCCTCGCCACCCGTGCCGGCAGGCGTAGTGTTCTGGACTCCATCGCTCGGATCGCTCGGCCTCTGGCTAACGGGTGGCAAGCTCGTCCTCCAGCGCGCTCGCGCCAAGCGCCCCGCGCAGAGTGCGCGCGGCCTGTGCGGGCTCCGCCGCATCGGCGATTGCCCGTACGACGGCCACGCGCCGGGCGCCGGCCTCGACCACCGTCTCGACGTTGTCCGCGTCGACGCCGCCGATCGCAAAGAACGGCAGCCGCGAGTGTTCGGCGGCGTAGCGGACGAGCTCCAGCCCAACCGCCGGGCGACCGGGCTTCGTCGGTGTGGCGTAGACGGGTCCCACGCCGATGTAGTCCACGTTTGCCACCCCCCCGCAACTGGCTCCCGCGGCCGCATCGAGCTCCGCGCCGGCCGCTGCTGCTTCCCCGTCGGACCACGCGGCGGCAGCGTCGATCTCTGCCGGGGCGTGCGTGGAGAGGCCGATCAGCACGTCCGGGCCGACTAGTTCGCGCACCTCCGCGACCGGCGTGTCCTCCTGGCCAACGTGCACCCCGTCGGCGCCCGCCGCCAGCGCCACCCGGGGGCGGTCGTTGACTATCAGTAGCACCCCCTCCCGCTCACAGATCGTGTGAGCAGTGCGCGCAACCTTGGTGAGCTCCTCGTCGGAGAGGCGCTTGTCGCGCAGCTGCACGGCGTCCACGCCGCCCGCGATCGTCGCGCACAGGACGTCGGTCAGCTCGCGGCCGCCCGGCGCGGAATCGCAGACCACGTACAGGCGCGCCGCCGCGAGGCGTGCACGTCGCTTGGCGCCTGTGTTGTGGTCGGGGCCAGACACTGGGTCAGTCTCGCATGGGCGTGGCTCGCGCCTGGCCCCGGGTACCGTCGGGAGCGATCGGCTGGCGGCGTCAGCCAGCCAGCGCAGTGAGCCGGCGGACGGTCTGGTCTTCGGGTCCGAGGATGCTCGCCACCAGAGCGCTCGCCCTCGGGATATCGGCTGCGCCTGCTGCCACGATCGCCTCGATGTCAGCCCAATCCTTGGTCCGGTCGAACAACACCTTGAACATGACCAACGCCGTGCATCCGAGTACCGGGATGGTGCGACCGCTGAACGGGACTTCGCGCACTCCCTCGGCGACCTCGCGGTGGAATCGGTGAATGTCGAGGAACACGTTGACCGGCGTGTCCTCCCACCACAACCGCACCTGACCCTCGCGCTCTGCCGCCTCGATGTCGGCGGCGCTCACCGTCACGGCCTTCGGAAGGGCGGCGAGGATCTCGGCGGCCCTTGTGGGGTCGGCGAAGACATTCACGTCCACGTCGCGCGTGCCCCGTGGCTCTTCTGTGCAGTACGCGAGCGCGATCGCACCGCCGAAGGCGTGTGGCACCCGGGCGCTGGAGAGGGCGTCGTGGATCGCCAGCAGCCGCTTGGCGAGAACACTCAACGGGCGATCCGGTTCAGCGGCGGGTATTCCAGCTGTCCACGCCGCCGGTGGGGAAGCGCCTCCGCAAGGTCGAGCACCTGCTCGAGGATCCGCCCCGCCCGTACCGGGTCGACCACGTGAAGCGCGGGCTCAACCCGCAGCTGCATACCGGCGGCCGCGACGATGCGTGCAAGCGCGTCGACGCCCGGCTGCCGATGCCCGCGCTCGTAGGCGTTGACGACCGACCGCGTCAGCCCGGCTCGCCGCGCGAGCTCCGCCTGGCTGAAGCCGCTCTGCCGGCGGACATCGCCGATCAACCCGCCTGCTACCTGTGTGCTTCTCATACGCTCATGTTAGCGTATACGCGAACGTTGAGGAGGATGCAGAGGACGCGCGAGGGCTAGCATCATCTCCATGCCATCCAACGATCAAGCGGTTGACGTCGCCATCGTCGGTGGTGGGGTCATCGGCCTTGCCGTCGCCTGGCGTGCGCGGCTGCGTGGGATGTCCGTTGTCGTGCTCGAGCGGAGCGTGATCGGGGGGGAGTGCGCTTCGGGCGTGGCCGCCGGGATGCTCGCACCCGTCTCCGAGGTCGAGTTCGGGGAGGCCGGGCGGCGGGTGCTCGAGCTTGGGTTGCGCTCTGCGCGCCTGTGGCCGGGCTTCGCCGCCGAACTGGAGGAGGCCGCCGGCGTCGAGGTCGGGCTGCGGCAGACCGGCACGCTGCTCCTCGCCCGGGACGAGGACGAGGCGCGCGAGCTGGAGCGCCAGCTCGCGCTGCGCGAGTCGCTTGGGCTACGCGCCACACGGCTGCGTCCCAGCGCCGCCCGGGAGCTCGAGCCCGCCCTGGCGCCAACCGTGCGGCTGGCGCTGGAGGCGCCCGAGGATCACAGCGTCGATCCCCGGCTCGTGCTCGCCGCGCTGCGGCGTGCCTGCGAGCTCAGCGGGGTACAAGTGCGTGAGCACGCCGCGGTGGCTCGCATCGAGCTGGGGAGGTCGAGTGCAGGCAGGGGGGGCGGGTCCGGAGCGAGCGATGGGTCGACTGCTCGCGATCGAGGAAATGGCTCCGTCCCGCAGCCCGGGTCGGCGGGCGTTGTCACGGGGGTCACCCTCGCTGAGGGTGAACGTGTGCCCGCCGGACAGGTCGTGCTAGCCGCCGGCGCGTGGACCGGCGAGGTCGAGGGCCTGCCCACGCGTGCGCGAGTGCCCGTGCGGCCGGTAAAGGGGCAGATCCTGCGGTTGCGCGACCCCGCCGGCCCGGATCTGCTGCAGCGCGTCGTGCGCTTCCAGGGCGGCTACCTCGTGCCCCGCGGTGACGGGCACTACGTGCTCGGGGCCACCGTCGAGGAGCGCGGCTTCGAGGCGAAGCCGACCGCCGGCGGGGTCTACGAACTGCTGCGCGACGCCCGTGAGCTCGTGCCCGGCGTGCTCGAGCTGCACGTCGAGGAGCTCTCCGTCGGGTTCCGGCCCTCCACACCCGACAACGCCCCTGTGCTCGGCTGCGGCGCGCTGGAGGGGCTTGTGTGGGCCACCGGGCACCACCGCAACGGCATCTTGCTCACCCCCCTCACCGCGGAGCTGCTCGCCGACGTGCTCGCCCGCTCTGCGCTCGGGGACCCCGAGCATCGCGCGCTCCTTTGCGCCTGCGACCCCTCGCGCTTCGGACCTGGCCCCGGGTACGCCACACGAACGCCGCTCGGACCCCCTGTGGGGGTCCTCTCATGATCTTCCTGAACGGGGACGGTTCCGACCTGCGGGCCGGCGAGACCGTGGTGGGTGCGCTTGCGCGGCTCGGGCTGTCCGTCGAGGCTCGCGGCGTCGCCGTCGCCGTCGATGGTGAGGTCGTGCCCCGCGCCGCCTGGGAGACGTTCGTGCTCTCCCCGGACGCCCGCGTGGAGGTGCTCACCGCGATGCAGGGAGGATGATGTACCACGATGAGCACCACCCGCTCAACGTCGCCGCGCCACACCGGTGCCGATCCAGGCGCCACGGGGGCTGACCTCGCGCCGGGCGCCTCCCGACCCGATCTCTCGCGGGAGGCCTCGCAGGCCGTTCCGGCGGACGCCCCGCTCGTGATCGCCGGGCGCACGCTGCGCTCGCGCCTGCTGCTCGGCACCGGCGGGTTCCCCTCGCTGGAGCTGCTGGCCGCTGCGATCCGCGCCAGTGGCTCCGAGCTCGTGACCGTCGCACTGCGGCGCGTCGACGCTGCCGCGCGTGGCTCGCTGCTCGACGTGCTCGCCGACGCCGGTGTGGAGCTGCTGCCCAACACCGCTGGCTGTCACACCGCCCGCGACGCCGTGCTCACCGCTCGGCTCGCCCGTGAGGCGTTTGCCACCGACTGGATCAAGCTCGAGGTCGTGGGCGACGAGGACACGCTGCTGCCCGACGCCCCCGAGCTGCTGCGCGCCGCCGAGGAACTCGTCGACGAGGGCTTTGTCGTGCTCCCCTACACCACCGACGACCCTGTGCTCGCGCGGCGCCTGCAGGACGTCGGCTGCGCCGCGGTGATGCCGCTCGGCGCCCCCATCGGCTCCGGCATGGG
Organism: uncultured Solirubrobacterales bacterium; assembly: GCA_963706545.1. Classification (GTDB taxonomy): domain Bacteria; phylum Actinomycetota; class Thermoleophilia; order Solirubrobacterales; family Solirubrobacteraceae; genus Palsa-744. Next base: position 1,220,618 of record OY970161.1, on the reverse strand, counting down.
CCTGCGCAACCCCTACAACCTCGCGCTCCTGCGCGACGCCGTGCGCGTGCCCGTCGTGCTCGACGCGGGCATCGGCACCGCCTCCGACGCCGCGCTGGCGATGGAGCTCGGCTGCGACGCCGTGATGGCCGCCTCGGCGATCTCCCGTGCTCAGGACCCTGTACGCATGGCCCGGGCGATGCGCCACGCGGTGGAGGCAGGACGCCTCGCGCACGGGGCGGGGCGCATCCCGCGGCGGCTGTACGCCACCGCCTCCACGTCGGCCGAGGGGCTGGCGGAGCTCTGACGAGGCCCGCCGCCTCCTACGCTACTTCACGACTTCGATGGTGCCGCAATGGGCTGGGGGAGGGCAGGCCCTCCCCCAGGGCCCCCTCCCGGGGTGTGGGACCAGGGTCGCCGCGAGTCCTACTTCACGACTTCGATGGTGCCGTTCATCGTCGCCGGGTGGATCGTGCACTCGTAGTGGATGACGCCCGGCTTGGTCATCTTGAATTCGATCGTGTGGCCTTCGCTGAAGTCTTTCGAGGCGAACTTCTGCGGGCCGCTCTCGCTGGTCACGTTGTGTTCGACCGGGTCGTAGTTCGTCCACCTGATCGTGGTGCCCACCTTGACCCTCACCGTGTCCGGGTTGATCGCGATGTTGCGGTAGGCGACCTGCACCACCCCGCTCTGCACCGGTTCCGAGGAGGAGGGGGACGCGTACTTCGGAGTCGTGTCGGGTTTCAGCCCTTCGCTGGAGGTGCTCTTGGCCGTCGTCGCGGTGGTGCCCGTCGAGCCCGAGCCGCTCGACCCGCAGCCCGCGGCCACCACGAGCGCCGCGCACGCCACTACGAGCGCCGCGCCCCCTCTGAGTCGCAGCCGCAGGTACCTCTCTGTTCTCACCGTTGCCTCGCTCTCTGCGTCCTGTCTACACTCGTGACGATCCGCCTCGACTTCCGTGCGTGAGCGCAGCCTAGCCTAGACTGGCGCTCCCATGACGCGCCACTTCCTCACCGGGGCGGAGCTGAGCGCCGCTGAGCTCGACGGGCTGCTCGCGCGCGCCGCCGAGCTCAAGGCCGCGCCGCTCTCCTCGCGTGCGCTCGCCGGACGCTCTGTGGCGCTGATCTTCGAGAAGCCCTCCACGCGTACCCGCGTGTCCTTCGAGGTCGGCATCCACGAGCTGGGCGGCCACGCGGTCGTGCTGCGCTCGGACGAGCTGCAGCTCTCGCGCGGAGAGTCCCCGCGCGACACGGCGCTCGTGCTCTCGCGGCACGTCGCCGCGGTGGGGCTGCGCACCGGAGCGGACACGGTGCTTCAGGAGCTGGCCGCCCACAGCACGGTGCCCGTCGTCAACATGTTGAGCGCTCGCCACCACCCCTGTCAGGCGCTGGCCGACCTGCTCACACTGCGCGAGGCGTACGGCTCGCTGGTGGGCCTGCGCGTGGCGTACGTCGGGGACGGCAACAACGTCGCGCGCTCGCTGGCGCTGCTGGGGGCGCTGGCGGGCCTGCACGTGGCGGTGGCCTCGCCCGCGGGCTACGCGCTGGAGGACCCCCTCCCGCTCCCCGCGGGCGCCTCGGGCACGGTGACGCTGCACTCCGACCCCTACGAGGCGGTGCGGGGGGCCTGCGCGGTGTACACGGACGTGTGGGTGAGCATGGGTGACGAGGCCACCGCGCGCGAGCGACGCGCGGCACTGGCGGAGTACCGCGTGGACGACGCGCTGCTGGACGCGGCGGCGCCGGGCGCGTTTGCGATGCATGACCTGCCCGCGCACCCCGGCGAGGAGATCACGCCCGAGGTGATGTACGGCTCGCGTGAGCGCATCTGGGAGCAGGTCGAGAACCGCCGCCACGCGCAGAAGGCGCTGCTGGAGTTCCTGGTTGGCCTGGATGCGGCGGGCGGACCCTCGGCATGAGTGGACGGCCCGAGCGCGGCCAGGAGCTCGAGCTGACCATCGACTCACTCGCCTACGGGGGCGAGGGCGTCGCGCGCCTGGGCGAGCACGGCTACGTGGTGTTCGTCGCCGGCGCCGTACCCGGCGACCGCGTGCGTGCGCTCGTGTACAAGCGCAAGCGCACCTACGCTCACGCCCGCACGCTCGAGGTACTCGTCCCCAGCCCCGAGCGGATCCCCCCGCTCGCCGACCATCCCGGGGTGCCGTGGCAGGTGCTCCCCTACGAGCGCCAGCTCGAGATCAAGCAGGCCCAGGCCCAGGACGCGCTGCGCCGGCTCGGCGGGTTTCAGGGCTTTGAGGTCGAGCCGATCGTGCCGGCACTCGAACAGTGGCGCTACCGCAACAAGCTCGAGTACTCCTTCGGCCACGACCTCCACACGGGCGAGCTCGTGTGCGGCTTCCACGCCCCCGCCGGCTGGAACCGGGTACTACCGATCGAGGACTGCCTGCTGGCCTCCGAGCGCGGCAATCTCGCCCGTCGCATCGCCGCGCAGTGGTGCTGCGAACAGGACCTGCGCGCGTGGAGCCGCGGTGGGGAGGAGGGGGGAGGTCTCGCCGATGGCGCTCCGGCACCGGGCACCGGTGCGGCGGGCGCGTCCCGGGACCAGGCCGCGCAGGACAGGGCCAGGCAGGACAGGACCGCGCCGGGGCCAGACGGCCGTGCGCTGCTGCGAAACCTCGTGGTGCGCGAGGGCCGGCACACCGAGCGGCTGCAGGTGCGCCTCGTCACCACCGACGGCGAGCTCGACGCGCCCGCCCTCGCCGCGGCGCTCGCCGCCGAGCTGGGGGGGCACCTCTCGGGGGTGCTGTGGACCCGCTCGCGCCAGCTCGCTGAGACCACCGCTGGGGGGGAGACCGAGCTCGTGTGGGGGGACGCCGAGCTGCCCGAGCGCCTCGGCGAACTCGAGCTGCGCATCTCCCCTGAGGCGTTCTTTCAGACCAACACCGAGATGGCTGAGGTGCTCTACGGCCTCGCCGCCGACTTCGCCGCGCTGGAGGGGTGGGAGCGCGTGTACGACCTCTACTGCGGCATCGGCACCATCGCGCTGGCGCTCGCCCCCCGCGCCGGGGAGGTGTGGGGCATCGAGCTCGTCGAGGCTGCCGTCGCCGACGCGATCGCCGCCGCGCAGCGCAACGAGATCGCCAACGCCCACTTCTTCGCCGGCGACGCGCGCCTCGCGCTGCCCGAGCTGCTCGCACGCGCCGGACGCCCCGACGTCCTCGTCGTGGACCCTCCGCGCGCCGGTCTCTCCGCGAAAGTCGTGCGCCGCGTGATCGAGTCCGGCCCGAAGCGCATCGTCTACATCTCCTGCAACCCCACCACCCTCGCCCCCAACGCCGCGCAGCTCGTCGAGGCCGGCTGGGCGCTGCGCCGGGTGGTGCCGGTGGACATGTTCCCGCAGACGCACCACGTGGAGTGTGTGGCGCTCCTGGAGCGCCAGGGCGGGGCGGCGGGTTCTGGGGCGAGCGACGCGGGGGCGGACGCAGAGGCGGGAGCGAACGTCGAGGCGGGCGCCGCCGGGGAGCCCCAGACCGGCGACGGATAGGGGTAGGCTCCCACCCGTGCGCGCCGTCACCATCCGCGAGCAGGAGCTCGTGCTCGAGGAGCACCCCGACCCGGTTCCCGGGGCGGGCGAGGTGCTCGTGCGGGTGCGTGCCGCGGGGCTCAACGGCGCGGACCAGATGCAGCGGCGTGGGCTGTACCCTGCCCCGCCGGGCTCTCCGCAGGACATCCCCGGCATGGAGCTCGCCGGCGAGGTGGCTGTGGCCGGACCTGGAGCGGAGCGCTTCGCGCTCGGCGACCGCGTCATGGCGATCGTCGGCGGGGGTGGGCAGGCCGAGCTGGCCGTCGTCCACGAGCGACAGCTGATGCCGGTTCCCGCCGTCTTGGACTGGCCCGCCGCCGCCGGTCTGCCGGAGGTCTTCACCACCGCCCACGACGCGCTCTTCACGCAGGCGCAGCTGCGCCCCGGCGAGCGGCTGCTCGTGCACGGCGGCGCGGGGGGCGTCGGCACCGCCGCGATCCAGCTAGGCCGCGCCACTGGCGCGCGCGTGACTGCGACCGTGCGCCGCGAGGAGCTGCGCGAGGCTGTCACCGCGCTCGGCGCCGAGACGATCCCGCCTGAGGGTTTCGCTGAGCACGGGCCCTTCGACGTGGTCCTCGAGCTCGTCGGCGCGCCCAACATGGCCGAGAACCTTGGCGCGCTCGCCACCGGCGGGCGGATCGTCGTGATCGGCGTCTCCGCCGGCGCGAAGTCCGAGCTGAATCTGCTCGCGCTGATGGGCAAGCGAGCGCGTATCCACGGCTCGACGCTGCGCGCCCGGCCGCTGGAGGAGAAAGCGCTCACCGCCCGGCTCCTGGAACGCGAGGCGCTGCCGCTGTTCGCGGACGGCACGCTGACCGTGCCCATCGCCGAGACCTTCCCGCTGGACGACGCCGCTGCTGCTTACGAGCGCTTCGCGGCGGGCGGCAAGCTCGGCAAGATCGTGCTTGTCGTCGGTTGACCCCGCCACATGTGGCGGGGTCCGGGCAGCGCTTGCGCTGCCCGTGCAGGCCCACATGTGGGCCTGCCTGAACCCGCACATGTGCGGGTTCTCGAGCGGCGCATGCGCCGCTCGACAGGTGGGCGCATGCGCCCACCTGACAGCTCAACAGCTCAGTAGGGCGGCTGCGCCGCCCACCACTCGCCGAGTGCCCTGAACGCCTCCCAGAAAGCGCGCTTGGCGTCCTGTTCGTCCAGGGACTCGTCGATGTTGGGTACGTACAGCGCCTCGACGTTGGGGGTCAGCCGCTGCACCTCGCCCAGCCGCGGCGCGAGCGGACGCGCGAGCGGGATCTGCAACTCGTTCAGCGTCGTGAGCGCCTCTGCGCCCATCGCCACGACGATCCGCGGCTGCACGATCGCGAACTCCTCGACCACCCGCGCGACGCACTCCGGCTCCGCGAGCGCCGAGTCGGCTAGCGGGCACTTCACGCACAGCGTGCCGTACACCGCCAGCGGGTCGACGGCCAGGCGCTTGAGCGACTTCATCAGCGCGCTCCCCGCGCGGCCGTAGAAGGCGACGCCCTCCTCGACCTCCGAGGGCTGCGGGGCGTACTTCAACAGCATCACGTCGGCCTGCGGGTGGCCCGAGCCGAGCACCGGCATCAGGTTGCCGCGCGGGCAGTGCGGGCACGTCTGCAGCTCGCGCGTGAGCGTGTTCAGCTCACGGATCGCGCGCTCCAGGTACTTCTCACGGATCTCGTCGTCGGTCGCGGGCATGGACGCCGTTGGTTTTGACGGCCCGGTCGCTTGTCCTTGAAGCTGCACCGTGCCTTGCGTTCCCCTCCTCACACCCGACGCTCCCCGCCGGTGGCCCGTCGCACCCTGCGCGCCGCGCGGCGCGCCCGCGCGGAGGGCGGGGTGGCGCGGGTCTCCAGGAACTTGAGCGCCTGCACGTACAGCAGGCTCGTGGGTCGTGTCACGATCTCGGCGTCGCGCAGAGACTGCAGGAACTCCTGCGGACCCTCGAAGTCCCGCATCCGCACCCGCACCGAGCCGAGCCCCTGGGCGACGTGGGAGTCCGAGCCCGCCCCCGCCGCGAGGCGGTACTTGGCGGCGAAGCGCGCCGCCTCCTCGTTGAACGCGCCGATCGCCACACGGGGGTTGAAGACCTCGATCGCGTTGACCTCCTCCAGTACGGGCAGCAGGTGCTCGTAGTCCGGGACCGCGTGCATCCGGTCGAACGGGTGCGGTACGTACACCACCCCTCCCTGGCGCTTGATCTCCGCCACCGTCTCCGCCAACGTCAGCCCGCGCGGGATGCGCTCCTCGATGAACAGTCCGATCACCTCGCCTTCGGAGGCGGTCTTCACCTCCTCACCCACCACCACCTTGAGGGGCGGGTGGGGACCGCCGTCGGCCAGCTCGCGGGCCTCGAGTGCGCCGGAGACCTCGTTGTGGTCGGTCACCGCGATCGCCCCGAGTCCCTGCTCGCGGGCCGTCGCCAGCAGCACCTCCACCGGGGTGGCGCAGTCGTGGGAGTGGTCGGTGTGCATGTGCAGGTCCACGTCGATCGTCGGCCTGCCGGCCAGGCGGCGGCGCAGCGTAGGGTCCCCCTCGGGGTTGCGCCGGCGCGCGGCGAGTTCGCCGTAGAGCTCCTCCAGCTCATCGGTCACGACGCTCCACGTGCGCGCAGGCCCGCTCGGCGCCACCAGCCGGTAGTCGGCCGGGAAGTGGCGCTCCATCAGCTCCGCCGTCGCCGGGAAGCTCGCGGTGCGGGCGTCGAGCCGCCCGAAGAACGTCGCCACGAAGCGGCGTCCCAGGAGCGTGGAGAGCAGCCGCTCGGTGGGCGCGTGGAAGGAGCCCACGTTCAGTGCGCGCGAGTGGCGCAGCGCCGCGTTCGGGGTACTCGGTGCGAACGGCTCGTGCACGTGCACGAAGTCGAGCTCGACCGTGCTCAGCAGCTCCTCGATCGTGCGCGCCACGTCGATCGGCAGCGCTCGTGCCGGTCTGCTCGAGCCGGCGGGGACGTCGAGCACCTCCCCCACCGCGAGCACCCCAGGCTCACCGCTGTCGGTCCCCTCCAGCAGGCTCTGCGGACGCTCGCGCGCCGCCCTCAGTGTGCGCCGCGACGCCCGCACCCGTTCCTGCGAGCGCGAGGGGGCGAGGATCAGCACGCGGTGCCCGCGCCGCGAGAGTTCGCTCGCCACGCTGCGCACGTACGCGTTGACCTCGTTCTCCTCCGCCTCCCACGGGTACGGGGTGACGTGGGCGATCGAGAACGGCGGGGCCATCGCCTCCAGGTTAGGGCCTCAGGTCAAGCGGCTACTTCGAGGTGCGGACGGTCTTCGCGGCTTTGCGCCCCCGTGGCTGCGTGCTCGCCCCGCGGGCGTACCTGGCGATGAACCGCTCCGTCTCCGTGCGCGCCTCGTCGTCCGGGCGCTGGCGGTGGGGGGACTTCATCAGGTACGACGACGGTCCGTCGAGCTGCCCGGCGACACCGTGGTTGAGCGCGAGCTTGCAGCACCGCACCGCGTCGATCACGATGCCCGCGGAGTTCGGGGAATCCCACACCTCGAGCTTCAGCTCGGCGGTCAGCGGCACGTCGCCGAACGCCTGGCCCTCCAGGCGGATGTGCGCCCACTTGCGATCCGTGAGCCACGGCACGTAGTCCGACGGCCCGACGTGGACGTCGTGCGCGGGCAGGGCGTCCTCCATGATCGAAGTCACGGCGTTGGTCTTGGAGATCTTCTTGGACTCCAGCCGCTCGCGCTCGAGCATGTTGTAGAAGTCCATGTTGCCGCCGACGTTCAGCTGCGAGGTGTGCACCACCCGCACCCCGCGCTCGCCGAACAGGCGCGCGAGCGCGCGGTGCACGATCGTGGCACCTACCTGCGACTTGATGTCGTCGCCGACGATCGGCAACCCCGCCTGGCGGAAGCGCCGGTCCCAGTAGTCCTCCCGGGCGATGAACACCGGGATGCAGTTCACGAACGCACAGCCCGCCTCGAGCACCTGCTCGACGTACCACTTCGTCGCCTGCTCGGAGCCGACGGGCAGGTAGGAGACCACGACGTCGGTGTGGGTGTCCTTGAGGATCTTCACGATGTCTGCGGTCTCTCCGGGAGCCTTGACGATCTTCTCCTTGAGGTACTTGCCGAGGCCGTCGTGGGTCATGCCGCGGTGCACCGGCACGCCGAGCTTCTTGGGCACCGCCCGGGCGCCCGTCGCGAACTTGATCGTGTTGTTCTGCCCCGCCCAGATTGCCTGGCCGAGATCCTTGCCGACCTTCGCGCGGTCGATGTCAAAGGCCGCGGTGAACTCGATGTCGCGCACGTGGTAGCCGCCGAGGTCCACGTGCATCAGGCCGGGCACGCGGTGGGAGGTGTCGGCGTCGGCGTAGTAGTGCACGCCCTGCACGAACGCCGAGGCGCAGTTGCCCACGCCGATGACGGCCACACGGACCTTGTCGGGCTGGTACCGCGCGCGGCCGTTGGTGGAGGCCGTGGCCGCCACGGGGCTGCCTCCGTTCTTGCTGGTGCTCACGAGTTCTGTCCTTCCAGGGCCACCGGCCCGTTCACGAGGGTTGGGGAGGCCCCACCGGTTGCCCTCCGCTGGAGGGAACGGCGACGGGACCGAGCCGACCCTGGAGAGTACCCCGTCGGCCGTAGCAGGTCACGCCGCCCGCGAGAGCTCCCGGCGCACATGCAAGATGCGCTGGCCCACGGTGACCACGCTGAGCGCCGCGAGCACGTACACCGCGGGCTGCAGCAGCTCGAAGTGCCCGAGCGACGCGCCGTGCGCAAAGAGCAGGCCCACCGAGAGGATCACGACCCGCACGGGGCGCGTGGCGAGACCCACCTTGCACTCGACGCCGAGCGCCTCGGCACGGGCCCGGGTGTAGGAGACCATCAGCGAGGCCACCGCCGCGACCACCACTGCCGCGGCTGCCGTGCGGTTGCCCTGCAGCGCGAAGTACCCCGCCACCGCGGTCAGCACGATGCCCTCCTCCAGGCGGTCGAGCGTCGAGTCGAGGAACGCTCCGAACGGGGTGCCCTTGCCGGACATGCGCGAGTACCGGCCGTCGAGCGTGTCGCACACCGAGCCCACCACGAACGCGACGCCGCCGAGGAAGAACAGGCCTTCCCACACGAGCGCCGCGGCCACCACGTTCAGCGCGAGGCCCGTCAGCGAGATCGCGTTGGGGGTCAGGCGCGACTCGATCAGCCGGTTGCGCACGAGCTCGCGCCGCTGCGCGGTGGTGAGAAAGGCGCGACCGCTGCGCGCGCCGCGCCCCTCGCGCTGGCGCGTGCGACCACTCGGCGCGTCGCCGCCGCGCCGTCGTAGGCCTCTTGAGGGGGGAGCGTGTCGGGGGGGCATAGGTTGTGATAGGTCGGAGGTCGGAGGTCGAAGGCGGGCGGAACGGAAGGGAGCGGGTGGGATCGAGGGGGGTCGGGCTGGGGCGGTCGAGCGGCTACGCGGGCCCCACGCGCGCCGGCGAGAAGCGCCACACCGCGGGCCGCGCGCGTGCCAGCCAGCGCGCGCCGTAGGCGGAGACGGCCGCGGTCAGCGCGCCGAACAGCGCGTCGAGGATGAAGTGGTTGGCGGTTGCCACGATCACGAACGCGATCAGGAACGGGTACACGACCCACAACACGCGCAGCACCCGCCAGCGCACCAGTCGCGCCAGCGGCCAGCCGATCATCAGCGCGAACGCGACGTGCATCGAGGGCACCGCGGCGTAGAGGTTGGTGAGCGCCGTGGTCGCGCCGCCGCCGCCGTGAGCTGTTTCGAGGTGCACTCCGGTGAAGCTCGCCACCGGGTCGAAGAAGCCCCACTCTGGCATGAACCGCGGGGGAGCCGTGGGGAACAAGGCGTAGGCCACGAGTGCGAGGACCATCGAGATCATCAGCATGTTGCGCACGAAGTAGAACGAGCGGTTGTGGCACAGGTAGAGGTAGATGAGCGCGCCGACCGTGACCGTCGTCTGCGCGTTCACATACAGCCAGCTGGAGACCTCCATCAACAGGTGGCTGCTCGACGCCCACGCCTGCACAGAGGGCTCCACGAAAAGGTGCAAGGCCTGCTCGAGGCGAATCAGGTCGTACGCGTGGCGGAAGGCCGCGGTGGGGCTCCCCTCGACCATCCCGCGCACGAGGCGGTAGGCCAGGTAGACAGCTCCGAAGAGCAGCACCTGGCGCGTCACGTCGAGGTAGCCGTTGGGGAGGATCCGTGCCTGCAGGCGGCGGAGCCGAGGGTCCATCGGGGTAGCGTAATGGATGCTTGGGCGGATCGTGGCGGTGGTCTTCCCTTGCTGGACGGACGGCCGAAGCAGTCGGTACCCACCCGGCAGCCGGCGGGGGTCCTCCGGTGTTCATGCCTAGCGACGGTCAGGCGCAACGCGGGCCGTGGGCGAAGACGCGCGCGAACGAGAAGTCGATGCCGACCCGCACCAGCCCCCTGGCATCGGCGTCGACCTCGGTCCAGCCCCCGGGAGTGCTGCGCACGCACCCGCGCCCCGCGACGAGCGCCCAGTAGGGCGTGAAGCGCACGCGCACCGTGTAGCTGCCCGCGCGCGGGGCGGTGAGCGTGAAGGAGTCTGCACCGACGCTGGTCAGGATCGCCGGGGGGGTTGCCAGCGGGGGTGCACCCCGCACGGCGTAGAGGCGCCAGTGCGCCGAGTGCCACACTTCGCGCAGGTAGGGCAGCCCGCGCGCGATCAGCCGCCCCTCCGCGACGCCTGCGAAGTCCAGGCGCACGTCGGGCAGCGCCACGTAGGAGACCGCGTTTTCGTACAACCACGCTCGGTAGGCCGCGGCGGCGAGCGCAGGCGCGTAGAAGAGCGCCGCGTAGCGCGTGTCCAGCTGGCGCTCCCAGCCGCGGGCCAGCAGGAGCGGGCCGTGGGCGGGCAGGTAGACGGACTCCCAGTGGGTGCCCACCATTGGTACCTCCACGCGCAGTGGCGCTCCGTGCGAGCGCTTCTGCAGCTCCCCGAGCAGGGGCGCGTAGTACGAGGCGTTCACCGAGGGGTCCCCCACCAATTCGGACACGTCGTTGAGGGGGGTCTCCAGCTGCCAGTACAGCAGCGCGGCCGCGAGCGCGAGCAGCACCAGGGGGTGGTGCAGTCGGCTCCAGGCCGGCGAGCCGGACCCCTCTGCTCCGGTCAAAGGGTGGTGCAGCCACGAGCTGGAGCGGGTGGGATCCACTCCCTCGTACGGCTGGCGGCGCTCCCACAGCACGCCCGCCACCAGCGGCGCTGCGAACAGGGCGCCCAGCCGCGCGGCGTTGGAGCCCACGGGGGTGTGCAGCGCGAACGCGCCGACGAGCGCCGCCGCGTACAGCCACGCCCCCCACGTGAGCGTGCGCACCGCGTAGGGGGAGAGCCCGCGATTGCCCACCCGCGGGAGCAGCAGTGCGATCAGCAGTACGCCCACCAGGCCGGGCCAGAAGACCGACGGCGCGAACGGCTCCCAGCCGCCTTCGGGGAAGGCGAGCGTGAGCAGCAGGATCGGGACCAGCGCCCCCGCGGTGAGCGTGAGGCCGCGCCAGAGCTGCAGCGTCGAGGCATCTGTCGCCCCCTCCAGCGCGGGCCTGCGTCCGAGCCCCCGCTGCTGAAGACCCGGGGGGTCCACCGCCGCCAGCGCACACGCCACCCCGGCCAGCGCGAGGAAGGCGCCTGCGACGGGGCTTGCAAGGCTCGTGAGGGCGCCCAGCACGAGCGCGACTGAGGTACGTTCGCGCTGCAGCGCCACCACCGCGAGCAGTCCCACGGCGAGTCCGAGGCTGAAGGCGACGCGCCCGGAGAGCATCGTCACAGAGGCGCCCAGCGCGAACGACCCCGCCGCGAGGCGGGCGCCCCCCACCGAGAAGGTTCGCTGGGCTATCAGCCCGAACAGCCCCGCCGCGGCCACCGTGCAGAGCGCCAGCAGCACGCGATTGCCCACGAGCGCTCCGAGCGCCGGCGCGAGCAGCGAGTAGCCCGGGAGGTAGTGCCCGCCGTACCAGCCGTTGTCCCACAGCGTGAAGCCCACCCGGGCGAACAGGTCGCTGCGGTAGGTGGCTGCCGCAAGGTCTCCGGAGGGGGGTTGGACGGCCAGGTAGACAACCGCAAGTGGGATCGCCACCGCGAGCGCGACGGCCCAGGGTCTCGCGCGGAGCGCGCCGGGGTGCAGGGGCGCGTCGGCGGTGGCGCCCCGCGGTCGCTCGGCTGCGGCGGACTCGTGTGCGGCGAGTGCGTCGGGCGCCATCGCGCGAGGCTCCTAGGCGCCTTCGAGGAAGCCGACCACCCGGTCGACGGCGTCGGGCCGGTCGAGCCACCACCAGTGGCCGGCGTCGGGCAGCTCGAGCAGCTCGGCGTGGGGCAGCGCGCGCGCGTACTCGTGGGCAAAGCGCGCGGGGATGTAGGGGTCGCGCAGCCCCCACACCACCAGCGCCGGCAGCTCCAGCCGGTGGAGCTCGGCGCCGGCCTGCGCGAGCACCTCGGGGGAGGCGGAGCGGTAGAGCCGCAGGATCGCGCGCTGGGTGCCCTGGTCGAAGTGGTCGAGCACGGTGTCGAGCCACGCCTCGGGCAGCGGCCCCAGTGTGACGTTGGCCTCGCGCGAGGCGCGGCGCAGCACGGGGCGCACAGTGGCGCCCATCGCGAGCTCCCCGAGCAGCGGGGTGCGCCACAGGCGCGCGGTGCGGTGCCAGCGGTAGCCGGGGAGCAGCGGCACCGCGTTGGCCACCACCAGCCGCTCGACACGCTCGGGGTGCAGTTGCGCGAACACGAGCCCCACGGCGCCCCAGTCGTGGACGACGAGCCTCACGCGCGACACCTCCACGAGGTCGAGGTACTGCTCGAGGAAGCGCACGTAGCCAGGGATCGAGTAGTCGAAGTGTCCCGGCTTGCCGGAGCGCCCGAAGCCGGGGAGGTCGGGCGCGAGTCCGCCGCTGCGTTCGAGGAACCCCACCCTTGCGTCGGCCCCTGGTCGTGGGTGTGTCCACGGCCATCGACGCCACCACCGCTTTGTCGGCTCCCCGCTGCGCTCCGGAGAACCCACCCAGTCATCGGAGTTGGTGGGCACCCCGTGCAGGTACAGCACGGGTGCCCGTCCGCCGCCGCGGGCTGGCGCGCTGCGCCAGAAGACCGGCAGCTCCCCGAGGTAGGAGGTGTGCTCGGTGATGGACACCGCGGCGAGCATATCCAGGCTAACGTGGCGCGGTGCACACATGGGTCCCGCCGACGAACCGCCGCGTGCGCGCCGTCCGTGACCGGCTGCGCGCGGTGTACGGGGTCCCGCGGATGGCCCCGCACGGAGACCCGTTGGCGGAGGTGGTGTTGACGGTGCTCTCGCAGAGCACCAACGACCGCAACCGCGACGTCGCGTACCTGCGCCTGCGCGCGCGCCTGCCGACGTGGGAGGCAGTGCGCGACGCGCCGCGGGAGGTGGTGGAGGAGGCGATCCGTCCGGGGGGCATCTCGAAGGTCAAGTCTGGCCGCATCCAGCAGATCTTGCACACCATCTCCGAGGACCGATCGAAGGCTGACCAACGAGATCGGTCGCGCGAGCTCTCGCTCGACTGGCTGGCGGCGGCGCCCCTGGACGAGGCGCGCGACTACCTGACGGGCCTGCCCGGGGTCGGTCGCAAGACGGCGGCGTGCGTGCTGCTGTTCGCGTACGGCCGGCGTGAGGTTCCGGTTAACACGCACGTCTCGCGGGTGGGGACGCGCCTGGAACTGCTACGCCCCGGCGCACCGTTCGAGGAACTGCACGACCAGATGCTCGCGCTCACGCCCCCCGGAGAGGAGCTGGAGCTACATGTCAACCTGTTGCGCCACGGCCGCCGCACCTGCCACGCCCGCGCGCCCGCCTGCGGCGAGTGCGCACTGGCGCGCGGGTGCCCGAGCCGGGGCCACTTCTTATGAGGCTCAGAACGTCTTTCAAAATAGGCGGTGCGTCTGGGGCGTTCCTGGACCAAGCTGGGCGACGCGGGGTGGTGAAGCCCGTGCTGGTAGCACGGGCAAGCCGGCACGTGGCGATCCAGCGCAGCGTACAGGGGCGCATCCAGGCGTGCCGGTCTTTTTGAAAGCCGTTCTCAGAAGCGACGCCTGCCGCGCCGGCCCCACTGCGGAAACTCCTGTGTGTGAGAGGATTCGCACAGCTCGGTGGAGGCAGGTGTGTGCGAGCCGGTCGGGGCCGCGAGCCCAGTCGCCGCCCGCGGGACCGGCGGCGGCAGCGGAGGGATCGGCGAGGGCTGGGGGATGTCGCGCGGGTCCGTGACCGGGTGAGCCGAGCGGGGAGCGAGCGAGGAGATCGCCCGCGACCCCGGGGAGTACCACACCAGAGTACGGGCGACACCGGTGTTTATGATTGAGAACATCCGAACTTCGAAGTATGATGGGTGGTTAGACATGCTTGGCCCCGCAGGGGGTCCAGGTCACCCGGGACTAAGGACAGGGGTCCATCGACAATGCCAAGAACAAGTACGCATACTGACAGACTCAACGCCGACGGGGAATGGGTCCGCTCGATTCCCAGCCTGCGCGAACCGCGTTACTCGCAGTCGCTGGAGCGCGGCCTCGCGATTCTCGGGTGCTTCACGCCCGAGAAGCCGGTGCTCGGAATCGCCGACATCGCCGACGAGCTCGGTATGAGCCGCAGTACCACCCACCGCTACGTGATCACGCTCGTCGCGCTGGGCTACCTCGAGCAGGGCGCCTCACGCAAGTACCGGCTGGGGCTGCGGGTCACCGACCTCGGGATGTCCGCGCTCAACTCCACCGGCCTGCGCGAGCACTCGCGGCCGTACCTAGAGGAACTGCGCCAACGCACCTCCTACACCGTGAACCTCGCGGTGCTCGACGGGCCGGAGATCCTCTACGTCGACCGCGCCCGTAGCTTCCGTCGCGGGCAGAGCAAGATCGACCTGGGCCTCTCGCTGGGCTCGCGGCTGCCCGCGTACTGCACCTCGATGGGCAAGCTGCTGCTTGCGTACCTACCCGAGCACGAGCAACGCAACCTGATCGGAGAGATGAAGCTCTCCAAGCGTGGCCCGAACACGATCACGAGCAAGAAGGGCCTGCGCTCGGAGCTCGAGCACGTGCGCGAGGAGAGCTTCGCGGTCAACGACGAGGAGCTGGCCACCGGCCTGCACTCGATCTCAGCACCGGTGCGCTCGGAGTCGCGCGAGGTGATCGCCGCGGTCAACATGGCTGCGCACAGCTCGATGATCTCCCTGGAGGAGCTCGTCGAGCACCTCGGGCCGCACCTCGTCTCAACGGCAGACCGCATCTCAGCGCGCCTCGGTTACCGGCGCGACGACGAGAAGGATTGATCCAGGGCGGCCGCGCGGCTAGCTCAGCGCGCGGCCGTTGTCGCAATATGCCCCTGGCGGCCGAGGATCAAGCAGATCAAGGACGCAGTGAGCGAAGTGTGCTCTGCACACGAGCGATCGAGGACGCAGATATGCGCCGATCATTCGGCCGCCAGCGCGCGGCCGTACTGGCGCTCGTAGTAGGCGCGGTACTCCCCGGAGCGGATCGGCTCCCACCACCACGCACTCTCGCGATACCACTCGACTGTCTGCTCGAGTCCCGTCTCGAAGCGCACCCGCGGCTCCCAGTCCAGCGCACGCACCTTGGCCGAGGAGAGCGAGTAGCGGCGGTCGTGGCCGGGGCGGTCGGTGATGTGCTCGATCAGTGACTCCTCTGCGCCGGTCAACTCGAGGATGCGCCGCACCACGTCGATGTTGGCGAGCTCGTCGGGACCACCCGCGTTGTAGACCTCCCCCGGCGCGCCCTGGTCGAGCACGCAGCCGATCGCCCGCGCGAAGTCGTCGGCGTGGATCCAGTTGCGCACCTGCCGGCCGTCCCCGTACACCGGCAGCGGGTCTCCGTGTAGCGCGTTGAGCACCATCAGCGGGATCAGCTTCTCCGGGTACTGGTGGGAGCCGTAGTTGTTTGACCCCCGGCAGATGCACGCCTGCAGGCCGAAGGTGTGGAAGTAGCTCTGCACCAGCAGGTCGGCCCCCGTCTTGGTCGCCGAGTACGGCGAGGAGGGTCGCAGTGGCGAGGACTCGGTGAAGGTGCCCACGTCGATCGACCCGTACACCTCGTCGGTGGAGACCTGCACGTAGCGCAGGCCCCGCTCCCGCGCCGCCTCGAGCAGCACGTAGGTGCCGAGCGCGTGCGTGCGCACGAACGCGTCCGGTTCGGCGATCGAACGGTCCACGTGTGTCTCCGCGGCGAAGTTCACGATCGCCTCCGGCGCCCCTGGGCCGCTCCCCGGCCCGTCGAGCGCCTGCCCAACCGCATCCGGGTCCTCTATCCCGCCCCGCACGAAGCGGTAGCCGGGCTCCTCGGCGAGGTCCTGCAGGTTCTCCTCGCGCCCCGCGTAGGTGAGCTTGTCGAGCACCGTCACCGCGTCCCCGTGCTCGCGTACCCTCACGCGCGCGAAGTGCGAGCCGATGAACCCCGCGCCGCCGCAGACCAGCAGTCTCATGTCCTGATCATCCCAGCTCTCGCTGCCAGGTACCCCGCCAGGCCCTCGCGCCAGTCCGGCATCGGCAGCACGTCCGTTCGCTCGCTCTCCAGCACCGACCATGCCGGACGCGGCGCCGGACGTGCCATCTGCTCGCTGCTGACGGCCTCCACTCTGCAGGGGCGCTCGGCCTGGCGGAAGATCTCCTGCGCGAACCCGTTCCACGAGACGGCGCCGGCGCCGGTGTGGTGCACGAGTCCGCTCACCTCACGCTCCAGCAGCCCGAGCACCGCTGGCGCCAAGTGCCCCGACCAAGTTGGGGAGCCGATCTGGTCGTCCACTACCTGCACCGCATCGCGCTCCCCGGCCAGGCGCAGCATCGTGTCCACAAAGTTGCGCCCATGTACCCCATACAGCCATGCGGTGCGCACCACCGCGTGGCGGGGAGAGGAGGCGAGCACCTGCTGCTCACCCGCCAGCTTGCTCTGGCCGTAGACCGAGCTTGGGTCGGTGGGGTCGGACTCCACGTAGGCGCGCTTGTGGCCCTCGGCGTCGAGCGGCGCCCGTCCGTCGAAGACGTAGTCGGTGGAGATGTGCAGCATCGGGATCTCGAGCTCGGCGGCCACGCGGGCGAGGTTGCCGGCTCCTACGGCGTTGACCGCGTGGGCCTGCTCGCGGTGCGTCTCGGCCCCGTCGACGTCGGTCCAGGCCGCGCAGTTCAACACAGCCTCCGGCTGGCGATCCCGCAGGAACGCCAGCACCGCGGCTGCGTCGGTGATATCGAGCTCGGGCAGATCCACCGCCACTGGCCCATGTCCGGCGCGCTCGGCGGCGTCGCACACATCCTCACCCAGCATCCCGGCGGCACCCGCGACGAGCAGCCTCACAGGATCGAGATGTCGGAGTTGTCGCCCACCATGAAGCGGTACGCCCGCGGCTGGCGGTCTCCGCGGCGCACGCTCACGTTGCGTCCCAGCAGCGAGGACTCCATGCGGCCGTCAAGTTCGCACACCGAGGACCCCTCCAGCAGGATCGAGTGCTCCACCTCGGCGCCGGTGATCGAGCACCGCTCCCCGATCGCGGTGTAGGGGCCCACGTAGCAGTCGCGCAGCTGCGCCCCCGCGCCGATCACCGCGGGCCCGCGCACGCGGGTGCGCTCCAGACGCGCCCCGCGCTCGACCACCACACGCCCCTCGACCTGCGAGTCCACCAGCTCGCCCTCCACGCTGCGCACGAGGTTGTCGAGGATCAGCCGGTTGGCCTCCAGCATGTCCTCCAGGCGGCCCGTGTCCTTCCACCACCCCTGCACGATGTGCGGCTCTACGCGCAGACCCGCGTCCACGAGGTGTTGGATCGCGTCGGTGATCTCGAGCTCCCCGCGCGCCGAGGGCCGGATCGCCCGCGCGGCATCGTGGATGCGGGCGGTGAACATGTACACCCCTACCAGCGCGAGGTCGGTGGCGGGCTGGGCGGGCTTCTCCACCAGCCGCACGACCCTGCGCGTGGCCTGGGGTGGGTGGGCACTATCATTCGCGGGCGCGAGCTCGGCGACCCCGTAGTTCTCGGGGTCGGCCACCGGCGTGAGCAGGATCAGCGCCTCCGGTCCGTGCTCGCGGAACGCTGCCACGAGATCTGAGATCCCGCCCTGCAGCAGGTTGTCCCCGAGGTACATCACAAACGGGCTCCCCCCCAGGAACTCCTCCGCGGTCAGCACTGCGTGCGCGAGTCCCGCCGGCTCGTCCTGCACCACGTAGGTGATGCGCACCCCGAAGCGCGAGCCGTCGCCCGCGGCCGCTTCGATCTCGGGCCCCGTGTCCGGGGCGATGATGATGCCGACCTCCTCGATCCCCGCCTGCGCCATCGCCTCGATGCCGTAGAACAGCACCGGCTTGTTCGCCACCGGCACCAGTTGCTTGGCGGAGGTGTGCGTGATCGGACGCAGGCGTGTGCCCTTGCCCCCCGAGAGAATCAGTCCCTTCAGTGGTTCCATCGAATCGCGAAGGCTAGTAGACCCCGCCGAGCTTGCGGTGATTCCATGTAACGCGGTCGAGCTCGATGAACTGCAGCGCCACCCGTTTGGCGGCCTGCCGATCTACCACCTCGGCGACCTCCGCCGGCAACTGCGCCGGTGCAGGCTCCCCGCGGGGGGCTGCGTAGCGGGCGAAGATCTCGTGTCCCAGGGCTTTCACGATCTCCACGTCGCGGTGGATCGCGACCTCGCATTCCAGCATCACCCCGCGTAGCTCTTGGTAAAGCTCCCCCGACTCCACCTCGAGCGTCGCGCGCGGGTCGCGCTCCAGGTTGCGCACCTTCTGCGAGGCCGCGTACGTCCACGACCACAGCTGGGGTCCTGGCCTGCCGCCGGAGCGTTCGCGCAGCACGTACCACAGCGGCATCAGGTGCGGCCACCCACCCGGTCCGAGCGTCGCGCACACGACCGTGCGCTCGTCAGTGAGGAAAGCCGCGGCCTCGTCCCCGTCCATCCTGATCTGTGCCCGCCGGCTCATCCAACCCCGGCGGGCACTGCGTGCAGGCGCCCGACCGCGGCGAGCACCGCCTCGCGGGCATCCTCGGGCTCGAGCACGGCTGCGTCGCCCGCTTCCTTGAGGACCTCGCGCACCAGCCACTGGACGCCGGCGAAGCTCAGCTCGACCACCACCGAGCCGTCGGGGCGCTCCTGCACCACGCGGCGGCTCTCCCGCGCCCACCGGGCCCGCTCGGGGGAGACCCACAGCCGCGCCGTGCGCGAGGCCTGCACCTCGCCGGTGCGCATCCACCCCTCCACTTCGGCTGCCGGGTCCACCTCCGGGCGGGGCTCGAAGTGCTCGTCGGTGAGCGCCGCCCACTTGATGCGGTCTAGTCGGAAGTGGCGCACGGCGTCTCTCGCGGGGTCGAACGAGGCTACGTACCAGCCCTCGCGCCCGTTGACCAGTGCGTAGGGCTCGACACGCCGGTGGGAGAACTCGTCCTCGTTCTCCTTGTAGTAGTCGAGCTCGATCAGCCGGTGCTCGACGATCCCCCGGGAGATTCGACGGGCCACGTCGGGGTCGTCGCGGCGGCCGTGCGCGACCTGCAGGCCCTGCTCCATCGGGTCCTCTCCCAGGGCGGCGATGATCTTCTCGCGCGCGGAGGCCAGCGAGCCCTCAGGGACGTGCTCCCCGAGCAGGTCGATCGCCGCGATCAGCGCCTTCGCCTCGACTGGCAGCAGGCGCGCGGGACGGTCGAAGCTGTCGCTGTAGGGCTCCGGGTCAACCTCGATGACTTCGCCCTCCTCGGTGTCGAGGATCTCCGCGTACAGCACGTACGAACCCCCGCCGAAGTTCACGACGTTCAGCACGTCGAGGTCCTCCAGCAGCTCCTCCTCGGAGAGCTGCAGGCGCTCGCGCAGCTCCGCAGCTGGCAGTCGCTCCCCCGCGCGGCCCGCGTGGATCAGGATGCCTGCGAGCGTCACGAGCCGCGCGAAGCGCTCCGGGCGGATCGCCGCCTCCACGCGGCGTGGCTCCTCGAGCGAGTCCTCCTCCCCCGTTCGGGCTGTCCGTGGCCGGCGGGTCTTCACTGCCCGCGCCTGCGTCGCTGCACGGCCGGCGGGCTCGCGCTGGTCCTCGCCGTGCTTGCCGAGCGGGCTCTCGGTGTGCCGGCGCTCCAGCAGCTCCAGGCGCCGGGCGAGCTCCTCGGTCAGTTCGGGCGGCCCCAACAGGCGGGCGTGCTCGCCCAGCCCCAGCACCCATGAGACGACCATCCGTGGGACCGCGTAGGGGGTCTCGAGGACGCGGTCTCCCTCCCCCTCTCTCGCTCCGTGCTCCCCCTCGGCAGCCGCGCGGACCTCCCCGTAGCGGCCGAAGTGGCGCTCGATCTGCCACGCGATCCGCTCGGACAGCAGGATCTCCGCGACTCCCAGCTGCTCCCCGAGCTGCCACTCCGCGCGGTTGGCGTACGCGCGGGGATCGAAGTCGGCGGGGCGGCGGAAGTCGTGCTCGGCCTTGGTCGCGTACGCAACTTTGCCGCGGATGCGCGAGAGGCGAAAGACGCGGACCGCCTTGCGCTCGTGGGCGTAGCCCAGCAGGTAGAACTCACCCCCCTGGAACAGCAAGTGGTAGGGGTCCACGCGCCTGGCTCCCTGCTCGTCGCGCTCCATCGTGTAGTAGTCGAAGGTGACGGTCTTCTGGCGGAAGATCGCCGTCTCGACCTTCGCCAGCCGCGCGGAGAGCTCGTGGCCGCCGGCGGAGGCGGTGATCCCGAGCGCCACCGAGCGCTGCTCCGGCGCACGCAGCGGGGAGGGCCGCCCCCACGTGATCTGCTGCAGCGCCAACCGCAGCGGCTCGGCGTAGGCGAACTCGCCGTCCAGCAGGTGCAGGGCGGTCTGCAGCGCCGCGAGCTCCTCGTCGGCGAACTCGATCGCGGGCAGGTGGAAGCTCTCCGAGCGCAGCGAGTAGCTCTCCTGCTCGGCCGCCGCGTCCGCGGGGCGGTCCACGGTGAGCTGGATGCCCAGCGATTCGAGCTCCGCGCGGTCCGCGTAGAAGCGCCGCGCGAACGCGTCCTCGTTCATCGCGCTGTACCCCTCCACGTCGCGCCGGATCTCCAGCGCCGTGACCGGCCGGCGCTCGGCCATCAGGTAGGAGATCAGCGACAGCTGGCGGATCAGCTTCTCGGTGTCCTTCGCCACTCGCCAAAGATAGAACGCCACGGCGAGACGACGCTCGCGGCCGGCCTGGGGCGTCGCTATTTGCGGAAATTCAAGGGCCTATCCCTCAAGGGTCGCACGTCTGGATGCGGCCGATGGCCGTCGCGAGGCTTCATCCCTCCGGAGCCCGTCACCGGCGTGGGCCCACCACGCCTTCGGCCTTGCGTCCGCGCCTCGCTCGACCCTCGACCGCCCCAGCCGCACGCCCCTATCGGGATAGGCCCTACGCCGCTTCGAGCTCGCGCGGCTCGGGCACCACGCGGGCGGGGAAGTACGCGGCGGCGCCAAGCGCGCGGTCGAGCTCCGACCAGCTGCGGCCGGGGGGGAGCTCCTTCTCTAGGCGGTCGAAGCTGCCCAGCCGCCCACCGAGGTTGTCGATCTGGTGGACCAGGGTCGCCTCGCGCGTGCACGGCACCACTGGGCTGCCGTGCTCCAGCGACCCGTGGTGGGAGAGGATGATGTGCAGCACCGCCCACGCGAGCTGTTCGGGGAAGCCTTCGATCTCCTCGATCTCACGGCGGATGCGGTAGTAGCCGAGCGCTATCTCCCCGTGCAGGCGCCCGAGGTCGGTGAGGTCGATGCTGCGCGGATCGTCGGTGTACGCCTCGAGCTTGCCGATGTCGTGCAGCAACGCTCCTGTCACAGCCACATCGCGGTCGATCCCCGGGAAGGTCGCCGACGTCGCGCTCACCGCCTGCGCTACCCCGAGGCAGTGCTCCAGCAGGCCGTGGGGGTACGCCTGGTGGTAGTACTTCGCGGCGGGCGCCGTGCGGTAGCCGGCCCACAGCTCCGAGCGTTCTCCGAGCACGCGCTCCAGCAGTACGCGCAGGTGGGGCTCCTGGACCGTGCCGATCAGCTCGCGCAGGTCGCGCTCCATCTGGCCTGCCTCGCGCGCTGGGCCGTCGAGCAGGTCGCTCGGGGTGAAGCTGCCCTCCTGTGCGGCGGCGAGCTCGCGCAGGTTGATCTGCGGCCCGAAGCGGGGGTGCACGGAGTAGCGCCCCCGCACGTGTACGGGCTCCCCCGCCCGCGCGAGCGCCTCGGTCTGCTCCAAGCCCTCCCACACCATCGTGGGCACCGCCCCCGTACGGTCGCCCAGCAGCAGGCGCAGGTAGTCACCGCCGTCGCGGCGCGGACGGCGCTCGAGCTGGCGCACGAGCAGAACCTGGTCTACCTCCTGGCCGTCTTGGAGTTCGTTGACGAGCACGTGTCTGAAGGTAGAGGCGGCTGCGGACGGCACGCTCGCGCGGTGGCTGGTGCTGCCGACGGGACGGGAGACTGCAAATGGATGAGACCCCTCCGGGGTCCAGCGACGTTCGTCGCACGGACCTGGGGCTCAGTGCAGCGGCCACTGAGAAGCACCGGTGTCTCGTCCGGCGTCGCAACCCGCGGGCCTCTGCCTAGCGCGAGCGGGTGACGCCGGGCACTCGCGTGCCTCTGGCGGCCGCACGGGACGGGCGCTCCTGTCATATGGGGGGCCCTGCCGCTTGTCATTGGCGAGGCGGAACCATAAGCGTGCCAAGACGTCCAACTGTGGTCAACGAGTTCGGCCGTTGAGTACCTGGAAGTATCCAGAGGCCAGGTCTATTGTTCCTCTGTGTAAGGCACCGTTTATTCGTTACTCAAGGGGAGCATGAGCTATGACGACGACCGAGGATCTGCGAGTGGTCAGCTGGAACGTCAACGGGATCCGGGCGCGGTGGCCACGACTGATCGAGCTGCTCACCTGCGAGCAGCCCGACGTGGTGTGCCTGCAGGAGACCCGCTGCTCGGAGTGGCACTTTCCCCGCGAGCGGCTGCGCGAGATGGGCTACCAGTCCCGCCACTCCCCTGGGCGCCGGCACGGCGGAGGCGTTGCGATCCTGGTGCGCGAGGACCACCGCATCACCGACCGCACGATGGAGATCGGCCACCGCACGGTCGCCGAAGGCCACTGGGTGGAGCTCACCACCGAGGGCATCACGATCGGCTCGGTGTACGTGCCCGCAGGCTGCGCCCCCGGGGAGCGCTCCGACGTGGGCAAGCGTGCGTTTCTCGAGGCGGTCGCCCGCCACGCCTGCGACGAGTACGCCCACCCGTTGCTGATCGCGGGAGACTTCAACGTCGCGCCCACCGACGCCGACGTCTACGAGCCGGCGTGGTTCGCGGACTCCTACCAGACCGGGGCCGCCGAGCGGGAGGACCTGCGCGCGATCCTCTGCGAGGGCGAACTCGTCAACGTCTACCGCGCGCTGCACCCCGAGGAGCACGGCTACACCTGCTGGGAGCAGCGCGAAGGCCACTACGGGCGCGACTACGGGCTGCGCATCGACTTGATCCTCGCCTCCGAGAGCCTCGCGCCGTACATCGGCGCCTGCGAGGTCAACCACACCTACCGCAGGGGCTTTCGTCCCTCCAACCACGCGCCCCTCGACGTGGAGCTCGAGGACGTGCGTGCCTGCGCGCACTGCCTCGACGCGCGCGAGGCACTGCAGGGGGAGCTCCTCGCAGCTTGAGGGAGGGACTCTGGGGCCGCGGTCGCGCTCCCGGCACCACCAGCGACCGCGGCCCCAGGCCGGCTTGGGTGGTACCGGCGCCTACAATGTCGCCGCGGCCTCGAGCGGCTGCGGTACCCGCCGTTACTTGAGAGTGGCTCCAGCGATCCGCCAGCTGCCGCCTTCCTTGACGAGCTCAAGCGTCGCGTCACGGAGCTTGCCCGACCATGTGCTCTTCACTACGGCCGTGGCGGTGGCGCCGTTTACGGCGACCTCCTCGACGGTCGCTTCGTAGTCGTCGATCGACCCGAGCTGGCGTTTGAGCGCCTCCTCGCAGCCCCCGGGCGCAGCGTTCAGCCGTCTGCGCACGGCGCTGGAGAGGTCTTCGTTGCACAGCTTCTTCTCACTCGCCGCTCCGATGTCCGACTGGTAGTCCGAGACGCGCTGTGCCACGGCGTGGCTTTCGCCCTTGAAGGTGCTGGTGGACACCGTGCTGCCACAGGCCGTGAGGCCGACGGCAAGCAGGGGGACGGCGAGCAGTGAGCCGGCGCGCCTCTTCTTCTTCTTCGTCTTCATCGAGGTGCCCCCATTGTGCCCCAGTACACGCGGCCGCGGGCCCTACGGCTCCAACCGGTTGGGCCCGCGGTAGAGGAAGGTGACCTCGCGCACGTTCTCCTGGCCGAGCATCTGCATCAGCAGGCGGGTGAGCCCGAAGCCAAAGCCGCCGTGGGGTGGGGCGCCGTAGCGGAAGAAGTCCAGGTAGTACTGGATCGGCTCCGTCTCCACGCGCTTCTCGTGCGCCTGCGCCAGCAGCACGTCGTGGCGGTGCTCGCGCTGGGCGCCGGTGGTGATCTCGATGCCGCGCCACAGCAGGTCGAAGCTGCGGGTGAGCCCCGGCTGGTCGGGGTGGCGCATGTGGTAGAAGGGCCGCACTGCGGTGGGGTAGTCGGTGAGGAACGCGAACTCGTGGCCGTGCTCCTGCGCGACGATCGCGCTGAGCGCCCGCTCGCTGGGCGGGTCGAGATCGTCGTCGGGACCGGGGACGTGCTTGTGCCCGTGCGCGCGCAGCAGCTCCTTGGCCTCGGCGAGCGCGATTCGCGGGAACGGCAGCGTCGGCACCACCACCTCGACTCCGAACGTCTCGCGGATCGCCTCCCCGTGCTCGGCGGCGACCACCCCGAAGACGTGCGCGAGCCACGCCTCCTCGAAGGCCATCACGTCCTCGTGGGAGTCCACCCAGGAGATCTCCACGTCCACGCTCGTGAACTCGGTGTCGTGGCGAGAGGTGAACGAGGGGTTGGCGCGGAACACGGGGCCGACCTCGAACACCCGCCCGAAGCCCGCGGCCATCGCCATCTGCTTGTAGAACTGGGGGCTCTGCGCGAGGTACGCGGTGCGCTCGAAGTACTCCACCTTGAACAGCTCCGCCCCGGACTCGCTCGCGGAACCCATGAACTTCGGGGTGTGCAGCTCGATGAAGCCCTCGCCCCGCCAGTGCTCGCGCATCGCGTGCTCCACCGTGGTCTGCACCTCGAAGATCAGCCGCCGGTCGGGACGGCGCAGGTCGAGGTAGCGCCAGTCGATGCGCTTGTCGAGCGCCGACTCCGCCGTGACCGGCAGCTCGGGCTCCGCGGCGGAGTCCACCTCCAGGGTCTGCAGGCGCAGCTCCAGGCCCCCGAGCTTCACGCGCTCGTCGGCGGCCACCGTGCCGGTGAGCGTCACTGCGGACTCCGCGCTCAGCTCCGAGACCTGCCGGTTGAGCTCGCTCGGCGGGTCGGCCTTCTCCAGCGCCACCTGCGCGAGCCCGGTTTCGTCGCGCAGGATCACGAACTGCATCCGCTTCTGGTCGCGCACCACGGCCACCCACCCGCGCAGGCGCACGCTCTCGCCCACCTTCGCTTGGAGATCGGCTACTAGGGTGCGCTCCACGCGGCCGATCGTATAGAAGCGCTGTGCGGCGCGGACGTGCGAGCCCGACGGCGACCGTTGGCACGCGTCTCGCTCCCCTCGGTCACAAGCGGATGGTGCCGGTCGTATACCTCTGTAGATGCCTGACGAGCCGAGCGATGAGCAGCTGCTGGTCGGTGGGGGCGCCCAGGGGTTTGGGCTGCTGTACGAGCGTCGCTACCCGCTGATCCGCGGCTACCTTCGCCAGCGCCTTGGCCCGCGCCCCGATCTCGTGCTCGACCTGCTCGCCGAGACGTTTGCGCGCGCCCTGGAGCGCCGCGAGCAGTTCGACCCCGAACGGGGACCGGCCGCCGCCTGGCTGCTGGGGATCGCGCGGCACCTGGTGCTCGACGCGGTCCGCCGCGGCCGCGTCGGCGACGAGTCTCGCCGCCGCCTGGGTATGGAGCGCATCCTTGTCGAGGACGAGCAGTTGGAGCTCGTGGAGCGCGACTCCGCCTCAGAGCTGCAGCGGTCTCTGGGCAGGCTGTCGGTCGAGCAGCGCGAGGCCCTCGAACGCAGGATCCTGCGGGAGGAGCCCTACGCGGCGATCGCCGAGCGGCTCGGCTGCTCAGAGCAGGTCGTTCGCAAGCGAGTCTCGCGGGGCCTGGCCACCCTGCGGGAGAGCATCGAGGAGAACGTATGACCGATCCCTACACCCAGCTCGGCGAGGAGCTCCTGCTTGCAGCCCGACGGCAGGAGGACGCCGACCGCGCGGCGAGCGGCGTGCGCGCGTGGTTCTTGCGCCGCTCGCGCCGTCTGCACGCGACGGCGATGACCGTGGTGCTCGTCTTGGCGGGTGGGGCGGTCGCCCTCGCGGCGAGCGGACTGCTGAGTGGGAGCCCGGTTCCGGAGCCGCAGGGACGTCCGAGCCCGGACGCGGGCACCGGCGTCCCCGTCGCCGGCGGTTCGCGTCTGCTGGCGCTGCGTGCGGCCGATCCCGAAGGCGGCCCGCCGTGGGGCATGCGTCTCGTGCGCACGACTCGCGGGGAGCTCTGCGTGCAGATCGGCCGAGTCGACGAAGGCCAGCTCGGCCAGCTGGGCCTTGATGGCGCGTTCCACGACGACGGCCGCTTCCACCCGCTCTCGGCGGACACCCTCCCCAACTACACCGACGGCTACGCGAACCTCACCTGCCTGCTGCCCGGAGAAGTCATGCTGGGCTACGCGCCGACCCAGGATCGCAACGCGGAATGGGGGGTCAACCCCGGCGCCAAGACGGCGCGGCAGCTGCGCGCGATCTCGTGGGGGCTGCTCGGCCCGCACGCCGTGAGCGTCACCTACCGGACGGCGACGGGCACGCAGACCCGCCCGGTCAGCCCGGGCACCGGCGCCTACATGATCGTGCTGCCGCTGCGCCGGCTCGCCCGGCGGGTGACGATCGGCGGGTTCCAGTCCGGCTCGATCGTCGGGCACGAGGTGGGTCTCAATCCTCGCGGCGTCGAAGGCGTGGGTGCGGTGAGCAGGATCGTCTACCGTTTCGGCTCGCTGGTCTGCTCCGTCGGCACCCTCGCGCCGGCGACCAAGCGCTGCCCAGCGCCCCCGCCTCCGCCGCGGAGCTCCTTCCTGCCGACCCGCAGCCTGCACGAGCCGGTGCGCGTCACGGCGGTGGCGCAGTCGCATGAGAGCTGTAGCGCTGCGTTCCTGCTCGACCCGTGCTACCGGGCCGAGGTGGAGTTCAAGGCCCCCTACGCGGTCACGAGCGCCGGCAGCGAATACCTGGTCGTGGTCGGATCGACCTGCCACAACGCCACTCCCAGCAGCTGGCCGATCATTCACAACCTCACACGGGGCGCAACCGTGCGAACCCTCTCCCTCGGGCTTTTCAACTGTGTCTCGACCGACGAATTCGAGGTCCTCTACCTCGACCACGCCCCGGGAGGGTTGTCGGGTGCGCCACACGAATCGGTCGCCCTCGGCACCGCCTTCCTGGGCAAGCCGCTGCCGCCCGGCGCCGTTCCCCTCGTTCTGCGTACCGTGCGCGCGCGGGTGGCGCGAACCAGAGGGGCTCGCCCGGACCCCGCGCGGCGCGGCTTGCGGTGATGGCCGTGAACCAGGTCGGAGGGCACGCCCCGAACCGCGGCGGGCAGCAGCCACCCGTGGGCGCCGCCGGCCACCGGGTCGTTCCGGCGGCCGGTGCCGTCCCTATTCGACTTTGTCGAGCACCAGATCGTTCTGGAGCGTGGTGCCCGTGATTTTGTAGTGGGCCGTGACGGAGCTCGTCTGGTCGTAGACGAACATCTCCGAGGCCGTGTTGTCCACGCCCCACACGACGAACGCGTACAGCGACACCCCGGCGCCGTTGGGCACGCCCGAGTCGCCCGGGCTACGGCACTCCGTCTGGAGTACCGGGTAGGCCCCGGTACCGTCAACGTGGTGGCGGTGGCCGTTCTCGTCGTAGTACACGAACTGGAGCTTGACGTCGAAACCACCGTCGTTGTACAGGCAGAAACGACCTACTTTCTTCATAGAGACCTCTCTCTCGGGTTGTTGTTCACAGGCCCAGGCGGGCATGCGTCCGACGGGACTCGAACCCGTATCTGCGGCTCCAAAGGCCGCTGCTCTTAGGCTTTGATTTCTCTGGCGGTTGTGGGCACCGTGGCCGCGGTAAACGGCGTAGAGCCGCCGGCTTGGCAAACGAGGCCGCCGGTTGAATGACTCGCACAGCCCCCTCCCTCACCGGATACTCGCTTCGCCATTGACCCGTTGAGCTACGGACGCGCGTGAATGCGGAGTTGCCTAGCCGCTGGTGGGCACCGCCTTCTGCTCGCCGACGGGCACCGCCTTCTCCGACTGCCGAGGCACGGCCACGTCCGGCCACGGCGCGGTGCTCACCAGCGTCGTGTGACCCGCCAGCGACCACAGCTCCTCCGCGATGTGTGGGGTGAGTGGGGCGAGCATCTGCGTGAGCAGCGACAGGGCGGCGACGATCGCCTCACGGTCGGCGGGCTCGAGCTCTCCGCCGCGCTGGTGGAGCGCCCGCTGCTCGAAGTCCTGGATGCGGGTGAGCAGCAGCATCGTGTTGTGGGCGGCGCGCTGCATCTCCAGGCCCTCGAAGTTCTCGGCGACCTTCGTGCACGCCACCGCGCACCAGTTGGCGAGGCGGCGACGAAGCTTGTCGGAGGTGTCGATCCGGGCGTAGAGGGAGGGGTCGTCTGTCACTGGGCCACCCGGCTCCCCGTGCTCGGCGGATGACTGCGCAGCCGGCAGCGCTGCCCCACCGGCCCCAGCTGCCGACTGCGGCGGCGGCGCGCTCCACTCCCGCAGACGCCCCTCGGCGTACCCGTAGAGCTTCTTGAGGAAGATCTGGCAGTAACGCACCGGCTGCTCGTTCCAGTTGAAGATCCGCCCCGGGGAGGCCGCGTGGAGGACCGCCAGGCGCACCGTGTCGGCGCCCACGGTGGCCACGAGTTCGTTGGGGTCCACAACGTTGCCGAGGTGCTTTGACATCTTGCGCCCCTCCAGGCGGATCATCTGGTGCATCAGCGCTTTGGTGAACGGCTCGCGCGCGGGCAGGGGTGGCAGCTGGTCCAGGTCCTGCAGGACCTTGCCGATGAGGCGCTGGTCGAACATGTACCCGCCGGCGTCCGCGCCCCAGACGATCTGCTCGGCTGGCAGCCAGCGGGTGTATTCGGGGTGGTTGAACATCTGCGCGGAGCGGCCCTCGGGGGGCACGCAGATCGGCATCCACATCCACATGCCGTCAACGTGGCAGTCGATCGTGTCCGTCTCTCTCTTTGCCGGACCGGCGCAGCGCGGGCAGGAGGTCTCGAGGAAGTCGAGGCGGTTCGCGAGCGGGTTGCCGCCCTCGCCTGTGATCTGCAGGTCCTCGGGGAGTCGTACGGGCAGGTCCTCGTAGGGCACGGGCACCGTCCCGCACGCGGGGCAGTGCACCAGCGGGATCGGCGCTCCCCACGCGCGCTGGCGTGAGATCGCGAAGTCGCGGGCGCGGTAGCGCACGGCCGGTCGTGGGGTGGCGGAGGCCTTGGCGGCCTTCCACGCGGCCCCCGCCGGCGCAGGCAGCCGCTGGGCGATCGAGGCGTCGGTCGGGTCGAGGTCGGGGATGCCGAGCGCGGCGGTCGGGCCGAAGCGGGCGTCCACCAGCGGGGAGATGACGATCGGCAGCATCCCCGCCACGCCTGGGACGGTGACCAGCGCGCCGGTCTGTACCACCGGGATCTGCTCGGCTTCGCGGTCCTCGCGCCGCCACCCCGCCTCGCGCATGCCCGCCAGCTGCTCGGCCACCGCGGGGTCTGAGATCCAGCGGTCCACCTCGGGGTGGGACGGGGAAAGCGCCACGAAAGCCGCCTGTGCGAGCGCCTCGGGATGGGGGGTAAAGACCGTGAGCGCGCCCCCGTCGAAGGTGGCGGCGTCGAGCTCTACGCCATCCACGCGGCCGAGCACCGCGCGCTGGGAGCCGACCGCGGCCTTGTCCCAGCCCGGTAGCGACTCCAGGCCGCGCTCGTTGTCCTGCGCGTAGGCGGTGATCCGCATGAACCACTGGGGCAGGCGCACAAAGCGCACCTCCGAGTGGCAGCGCCAGCAGGTGCCGTCCTCGGCCTGCAGGGTCGCGAGCACCGTCTGGCAGGAGTCGCACCAACTGACCTGCGCCTCGCGCCGGTAGACGAGGCCGCGCTCGAGCATCGCTAGGAACAGCCACTGTGTCCAGCGGTAGTGCTCGGGCTCGGAGGAGACGAACGTGCGCTCCCAGTCGCAGGAGTACCCGAGCGCTTCGAACTGGCCGCGCATCCGCTCGCAGCAGCGGGCCACCCACTGCTGGGGGGAGATCCCGCGGCGCAGCGCCTCGAGCTCGGCGGGCAGGCCGAAGGAGTCGAAGCCGAGCGAGAACAGCACCGCACGGCCGCGGGCGCGCAGGAAGCGGGCGTAGGCGTCCGCGATCGTGTAGCTGCGGATGTGTCCCATGTGGGCGTCCCCCGAGGTGAAGGGGCAGCCTGCGAACACGTACGCCGGCTCGCGCTCGTCTCCCTGCGGGGGAACGGAGAACGCCCGCGCTTCCCTCCACGCGGCCTGCCAGCGGGCCTCGAGCGGCCCCGGTTCGTAGTCCGCGCCGCGAGTGGGGAACACGTTGGGGCTACTGGCGTCCGTCTCCGCGGGCCCCGGGGGCCTGGAAACCGCCCGGCTGCTGGAGGTGGTGGTGCCCGCACCGGTAGGAGCCGGCGCGGCGGTTGCGTTGCTGCGAGGAGCGGTCATGATCTCGACGCTACCGGATGGGGCTCTAGAAATCCAGAGAGACCAAATGCATCCGATAGATTGATGACGCCTGATGTCCTGCCAGACTCCGGACGGATGGCCACCCCCCACCCACCGCTCGCGGCGACCGGGTGGGGGGTGGCTCCGTCTGGCTCACCCGAAGGAGGAGACGCGGTGGCTCGCTGTGCGGTGCTGACAAACGATCTGCAGTACGACCTCGTCAACAAGAACGACGAGCGCAGGGCGGCAGTCGCAGCGTTCACGCCACAGATGCAGGGCTTCCTCGCGCAGATGCGGACGCTGGGAGTGCCGGTGGTGCACCTGCAGCTGATAAACCTCGAGGACGACCCCCACGCGGAGCGCTACGACGGGTGGCTCCCCGTGACCAAGGGGTCGGAGGGGGCGCGCATCGTGGCGGAGTTCCTCGCCGAGGACGACGTGGTGGTCGAGAAGAACAAGGACTCCGGCTTCTACGAGACCGCGCTGCACGACCGTCTCCAGGAGCTCGGCGTAGACACGGTCGTCATCACCGGCATGCAGACCCAGATCTGTGTGCAGACCACCGCCGCGGACGCGTTCTTCCGCGGCTACAAAGTGATCGTGCCCCCCGACGCGGTCGTCTCCGCGCGCTCCGAGGACCAGACACGGGCGCTGGAGTGGCTGGGGTCCTACTGCGCCACGATCATGCCCACGGCTGAGCTCGCGGAGGCGATTGCCCAGGACAGCCTGCCCGAGTTCACCGTGGTCGCGATCCCATGATCGCGACCGACCCACCCGTGATCCAGCTCGACCACGGCACCGGCGGGGGGATGAGTCAGGAGCTGATCGCGGAGCTGATCGCGCCGCGCCTCGGCGCGGTGCACTCGGGGCGGATGGAGGACTCCGCGGTGCTGGAGCTCGACTGCAGGCGCATCGCGTTGAGCACCGACTCGTTCGTGGTCGACCCGATCTTCTTCGGCAACGGGGACATCGGCAAGCTCGCGGTCTGCGGCACCGTCAACGACCTCGCAGTGAGCGGCGCGGTCCCGCGCTGGCTGACCCTCTCGCTGGTACTGGAGGAAGGCTTCCCGCTGGCCGACCTCGAGCGGCTGCTCGACTCCGTACGCGAGGCAGCCACGGCTGCGCGCGTGGAGGTGGTGGCGGGCGACACCAAGGTCGTGCGAGCCGGCGAGGTGGACAAGCTCTTCATCAACACCGCCGGTGTGGGGGTGTTCGAGCGCGAGGTGCAGCTGGGGGTGAGCATGGTCGCCCCGGGGGACGCGGTGATCGTCACCGGTTGGCTCGGCAACCACAGCGTCCACATCCTCTCGATCCGCGAGGGCCTCGGCTTCGAGGGGCGCGTGCTCTCCGACTGCGCGCCGCTGGACGGCTTGGTGTGGAGCGTGCTGGAGGAGTACGCCCCGCAGGTGCACTGTATGCGCGACATCACCCGCGGGGGCCTGGGAACGGTGCTCAACGAGCTCGCCGACGGTGCGGGTGTCTCGATCCGGATCGAGGAGCGACGACTGCCGATCCAGCACGAGACCGCGATGGCGGCGGACATGTTGGGGCTCAACCCGCTGTACCTCGCCAACGAGGGCAACGTGTGCATGCTCGTCGCGCAGGAGGCCGCCGCGGAGATCCTCGAGCTCGTGCGTTGGCACCCCTTTGGCCGCGCGGCGCAGATCGTTGGCGCCGTGCGGGAGTCCGGGGGCGGGGCTGCGAAGAACGGCAGCCCGGTCACGATGGTTCGCTCCGACGGCGCTGAGGCGGTCGTCGAGCTGCTTTACGGGACGGAGCTTCCGAGGTTGTGCTGAGGGAGCAGCGATGGAGGACAGCCATGCCGCCCACCAACCGACCTGCTGCGGAGCGCCCGTCCGCTGAACAGGGTCCGCCCCCTCCCGCGGCGCGCGAGGGGCGCACCGCACTGGAGACGCGCCGCTACCAGATCCGTGGGGTCGTCCAGGGAGTGGGCTTCCGCCCGTTCGTGTTTCGCGTCGCGGAGGCCCACGCGGTGGGGGGCTGGGTACGTAACGACTCTGAAGGGGTGGTGCTCGAGGTCCAGGGCCCGCCCGGAGTGTTGGAGGAGTTCATCGTGGAGGTCCGCACCGGCGCACCGGCGCTCGCGCGGATCGAGTCGGTTGCGCTGATCGAACAGCGCTACGAGGAGCGGCTCGTGGAGAGCTTCGAGATCCAGGTGAGCGAGCGCTCCGCACAGGCAAGTACGCTCGTTTCGCCGGACAGCTGCGTATGCGAGGAGTGCCTGCGGGAGCTGCTCGACCCGGCGGACCGTCGGTACCGGTACCCGTACATCAACTGCACCAACTGCGGTCCCCGGTACTCGATCGTGCGCGGCGTGCCCTACGACCGGGCGGCGACCACGATGGCGGCCTTTCCGATGTGCGAGCGCTGCGAGCGGGAGTACCACGACGTCCGGGACCGGCGCTTTCACGCGCAGCCGACCGCTTGCTGGGAGTGCGGCCCGCGGGTGGCGCTGGTTTATCCGGGAGCCCGCCCGCCCGGCCTGCCGGAGACGTACGGGCGTGGCGTGCCTCTGACGCACACCGCGGACGTGGCGGTGAGCGGCGGCGCGGGGAGCGACCCCGCGAGAAGCGGGGTGGGTGAGTCACCGGACCCGATCGAAGGGACCGTCGAGCTGCTGCGCGAAGGGGCGATCGTCGCGGTCAAGGGTCTGGGCGGGTACCACCTGGTGGTCGATGCCCGCAATGAGGAGGCGGTGGCGAGGCTGCGCCGGCGCAAGCGCCGCGAGGAGAAGCCGTTCGCGGTGATGTCTCCGACGCTCCAGGCCGTGCGCGGCTACGCGCAGGTAGGGGAGCGGGAAGCCGAACTCCTGAGCAGTCCGCAGCGGCCGATCGTGCTCGTGCGCAAGCAGGCTGGGGGCCGGCCGCTCGCCGCGGAGATCGCACCGGGCAACCGCAGCTACGGGGCGATGCTCGCGTACACCCCCGTGCACCACCTGCTCTTCCAGGGCGGGTTCGACGCGCTGGTGGCGACGAGCGGCAACGTCTCCGACGAGCCGATCGCGTTCCGCGACGAGGACGCGCTCGAGCGCCTCACGGGGATCGCGGACGGGTTCCTGGTGGGCGAGCGCGAGATCTACACGCGCGTGGACGACTCGATCGTGCGCTGCGTCGCCTTGGATCCCCTCCCCTCCTCAGCCCCATCCGGCGCGTCCCCCGCCCACCGCGACGCCGGCGGCGAGGTGGCCCCGGCACGTAGTGAGACGACACCGATCCGCCGGGCGCGCGGCTACACCCCCGAGCCGGTGAGGGCGCCGTTCGAGCTGCCCCCGCTGCTGGCGGTGGGGCCGGAGCTGAAGAACACGGTGTGCGTGACGCGCGGGAGCGAGCTGTTCCTCAGCCACCACGTGGGGGACCTCAAGAACGAGGCGACGAGGCGCTCCTTCGAGCACGCGATCGAGCACATGTCGAAGCTGCTGGAGGTTACGCCGCAGACGATCGCGCACGACCTGCACCCCGGCTACCTGAGCACGCGGTACGCGCTCTCCCAGGAGCGGCTGCCGACGGTGGCCGTCCAGCACCACCACGCGCACGCGGCGGCGTGCATGTGCGAGCACGGCCTGACCGAGCCGGTGGTGGGGGTCGTCTTCGACGGCACGGGGTACGGGACCGACGGCAACGTGTGGGGGGGAGAGTTTCTCGTAGGCGACTACGCGGGCTTCCAGCGCGCGGCCCACCTCATGTACTTCCGGCTGCCCGGCGGGGATCGGGCGGTACAGGAGCCGTGGCGGGTCGCGTGGTCGCTGCTGTGGGAGGCGTACGGGGAGTCGTTCGCGGAGCTGGACGTGCCGGTGGTGAGCGCCCGTGGCGCGGAGGAGCGGCGGGTGCTCGCGCGGATGCTCCGGACGGGGCTGCGCTCGCCGCTCAGCTCGAGCGTGGGGCGGCTGTTCGACGGGGTCGCGGCGCTGCTTGGAGTGCGCGAGCGCTGCCGCTACGAAGCGCAGGCGGCGATCGAGCTGGAGCAGCTGGTCACCCCGACGCCCACGCCCGGCGCCGCGGGCAGGCCGCTGCCGTGGGAGCTGTCCAGCGGGGAGGGGTGGCCGTGGCGGATCGACCCCGCGCCGGCGGTGCGCGAGCTCGTGCGGGAGGTGCGACGCGGCAGCGCGACTGTGGCGGAGCTGAGCGGGCGCTTCCATAGCACGGTGGTCGACGTGGTGGGGCGCACGTGCGAGGCGATCCGCGCGCGGACGGGCCTGGAGCGGGTAGTGCTGAGCGGGGGGGTCTTCCAGAACGAGCTGCTGCTGCGCGGCTGTCACGAGGTGCTGGAGAGCGCGGGCTTCCAGGTGTACTCGCACCGCCTCGTGCCCGCCAACGACGGCGGGGTGGCGCTGGGGCAGGCGGCGGTGGCGGGGTGGGGCGCACAGTGAGCGCGGTCGCGCCACGCACGCCGGCTCCTCCACAGGAGTCCTTCGAGGGGCTGCACTTCTCACCGGCGCCGGCGATCAGAGGCCCCGTGCCGGGGCCGCGCTCGCAGCAGATGCTGGCCGAACAGGCGGCGCTAGAGAGCCGCGCGCGCTCCTACCCGCGCGCCGTCCCGGTGGCCTTCGAGGCGGGGCGGGGGGCGACGCTGCGCGACGTGGACGGCAACACGTACGTCGATTTCTTCGCCGGCGCGGGCACGCTCAACGTGGGCCACGGCCACCCCGCGGTGAAGCGCGCGGCGAGCGAGCAGCAGGAGCGGCTGGTACACGCGCTGGACTTCCCCACGGCCCCGAAGCTGGCGCTGATGCGCCGCCTCAAGCGGATCCTGCCGGGCGCGCTTCAGCGCACAGCGCGCGTGCACTTCGGCGGACCGACGGGCTCGGATGCGGTGGAGGCGGCGCTGAAGCTCGTGCGCGCCCACACGGGCCGCCGCGCGGTGGTGGCCTTCCAGGGCTCCTACCACGGGATGACCGCGGACGCGCTGTCGGTCACCAGCGACACCAGCTGCGGGGGGCCGGTGGACACCCCGGTGCACTTCGTGCCCTACCCCTACTGCTACCGCTGTCCCCTCGGCCTGCGCCCACAGTCGTGCGGAGCAGCGTGCACAAAGTTCCTGGAGAGCTCTCTGGAGGACCCCTACAGCGGCGTGCCGAAGCCCGCGGGGGTGATCGTCGAGGCGGTACAGGGGGAGGGCGGCACGGTCGTCCCGCCGGTGGGGTGGCTAGCGAAGGTGCGCGAGATCACCCGTCGCCACGAGGTCCCGTTGATCGTGGATGAGATCCAGACGGGGTTCGGCAGGACGGGAGCGGCGTTCGCGTGCGAACACGACGGGGTCACCCCCGACGTGGTGGTGCTGTCCAAGGCGATCGGGGGGATCGGGTACCCGTTGTCGGCGATCGCGTACGACGAGTCGCTGGACACGTGGGAGCCGGGGGCGCACATCGGGACCTTCCGCGGGCACCAGGTCGCGATGGCGGCGGGCGCGGCGGCGATTGAGGTGATGCGGGAGCTCGACCTCCCGGGCCACGCACGCGAGCTGGGCGAGCGCGCGCTGGGTCTGCTGCGCGAGGTGACGGAGACGCAGGAGCTGGCCGCGGTCGGGGAGGTGCGCGGGCGCGGGCTGATGATCGGAGTGGAGCTGGTGCGCGATCGCGAGAGCCGCGCGCCGTGGCCGGAGCTCGCGGACGCGGTGCGCAGGCGGTGCAGCGAAAAGGGGCTGATCATCGAGCTCGGCGGCCACTACGCCAACGTGGCGCGGTTCCTGCCGCCGCTGGTGATCACCCGCGAGCTGCTCGAACGGGGGATCGAGATCTTCGTGGAGGCGTTGAGCGAAAGCGAACGGGTTCAGCGGGTGCGCTCGGGGGAGAGCGCGAGCTGAGCGCCGGCGAAGGTGACGTCCAGCGGCTCGAGGATCACCTGGCGCGGGCCCTCCTCGACGGCGCCCGCGAGGAGCGCGTCGAGGTGTAGCTCGCGCGCGTGCTCGACCACGCGCGGGCCGTCGCCGGCGCGGCAGTAGACAGCGAAGCCGGCCCCCATGTTCAACGTGGAATGGGCGGCGGCGGGGTCCAGGCCGGCGTGCGCGGCGAGGAATGCGAGCACGGGCGGGACGGGGGGCAGCGCACGGATGCGGTAGGTGAGCTCGCGCTGCGGGCGCATCAGCTTGAGCAGTCCGTGCCCGGTGATATGGGAGAGGTAGGTGAGCCGCACCTGCGCGTCGCCGAGCAGCCGACGTACGAGCTCGACGTAGAGGAGGCTGGGGGCGAGTAGCGCCTCGCCGAAGGTTACGTCCCCGGGACCCCCCGCCCCGCCTCCCGTCACGAGATCACCGGCCTCGCCGGGCCCCTCGGGCAGCTCGGTCAGGAGCCCCTCCGGAAGCCCCGCGGCGACACGCCGCGCGAGCGAGGCGCCGTTGGCGTGCAGACCCGAGGAGGGGAGCAGCACGATCTCATCGCCGGGCGCGAGGTCCTCGCCGAGCAGCGGCTCGCCGGGGGGCGGCACGAAGCCGAGCGCGGAGCCGGCGAGCTCGATGTCCTCGGGTGCGAGCAGGTCGGTGAGCGAGGGCGACTCGCCGCCACCCCACGCGCAGTGCGCGTCGTCGCAGGCGCGCCG
This sequence comes from uncultured Solirubrobacterales bacterium, assembly GCA_963706545.1. Lineage (GTDB taxonomy): Bacteria > Actinomycetota > Thermoleophilia > Solirubrobacterales > Solirubrobacteraceae > Palsa-744. The sequence continues at coordinate 1,183,882 of OY970161.1, read as the reverse complement.
CCACCCTGTGAGCAGCGCGTCGGCGCGCTCGGAGTGCTCGTACCACGCGCTCGAGCCGGTCGCGAAGTAGGCGTTCAGGACGAGCGGCAGCGCACCGACGCAGACGAGGTCGTTGAGGACGGCTGCGACCGCATCGTAGGCGACGTGGTCGAAGCGGTTGACCCCGGCGAGCTCGTGGTACTCGCGAGCGAGCACGGACTTGGTGCCGAGCGTCTCGAGCACGACCGCGAGGGTGGTGCCCGCGAAGCGCAGCACGAACGCGGGCTCCCCGCGGGATGCGTCGAGCGCGCGCGCGCCCGCAGCGGCGAGCCAGTGGGAGGTGCCGAGCGCCTCCTCGAGTGCCCGGCGCTTGGAGGCGTCGAGCACGGCGTAGTCGACGCCGGCCTGGCGGTAGGCGCTGTGGAGGTCGGGGTCGGCCACCGGTGGAGCCTATCCCGCGGCTGCGCGGAGAGATGGCCGGCGCTTAAGTCTGCGGCCGTACCAGGCAGGTGGTCGCCACCCAACTGCCGGGCTCCCCAGCGGGAGTCAGCGGAAACGCGAGGTCGTCGACCAGTGCCCACATTTGCGTGCGCCGGTCGGTGTCAACCCAGGTGGGAGCCCAGCGCGTGAGGTCGGCGTCCTCGAAGGCCTGCTGCAACGCTTCCCCGACCGCGTCGAGGCCGGGCGTGCGGATTCGGTTGCGCTTACGAAAGCGCAGCACGCAGTGGTCGGAGGCGATCACCTCGGAGACCTCGGGGTGGTCTGGCCGCACGACTCGGATGCGCATGTACACACCGTAGCCACTGGCGTATCGGTCAGGCGCAGCATGAATTACTCCGCGCGGCTGAACTCCCAGATGGCAATGAACAGCATGACGAGCCCGAGCACGGCGATCACGCCGGCCTCGAGGAGGCTGGGGACGTGCCAGCCGAACCATGTCACCCCCGGAGCGAGCGCGTGGCGGGCGGCTGCGGAGATGTCGAGGTGGGCGAAGATCGCGCGGCGCATCGGATCTACGGCGTAGGTGAGGGGGTCCAGGCGGTTGAGGATCGCCAGCCACTGCGGCAGGTTGGCCACGGAGAACATCGCGCCGGAGATGAAGAACATGGGCATGATCGCCATCTGCATCAGCGCCATGAAGGACTGCATCTGTGTGATGCGGGCGGCGGCCATCATGCCGAAGGCGGTGATCGCGAACGCGAGCAGCAGCGTGAGCGCGAACAACTCGGCGATCAGGGTGAGCGAGTAGGGGACTTCGACGAGGCCGGCGATGGCGATCACGATCACGCCCTGGAAGGCGGCAACGGTGGCGCCGCCGAAGCACTTGCCCAGCACGATCGAGGAGCGTCGCACCGGGGCGACCATCATCTCGCGCAGGAAGCCGAACTCGCGGTCCCACACGATCGAGGCGGCGGAGAACATTGCGGTGAACATGACCGCCATGCAGAGCACGCCGGGGTAGATGAAGGTTTTGAAGTCGATGCCGTGGGTGCTCGCGGAGACGAGCGAGGAAAGCCCGGTGCCGAGCACGAACAGGAACAGGAAGGGCTGCACTAGAGAGGTGACGATCCGTAGGCGGTCGCGAGAGAAGCGGATCAGCTCGCGCTTCCAGACCACGCGGATCGCGCGCAGCTCGCCGGCGAGGGAGCGCGTGGGGACGCGCACGCCGGCGACGTGGTGGGTGGGGCCTGCGGTGGAGGCCGGAGCGGTCTCGGTTGCGGCCATCAGATCGTCCTCCTCGTGGGGTCGAGCTTGCGGTTGGCGTGGATGGGGAGCTCAACGCGGTTGGCGGTGGTCGGCGTGGGTGGGGCGGTGCGGGTAGCCATCAGCGGGCCATCATGCGCGCGACGTTGCGCATGTTGTCGGTGGAGGTGGCCTCGGCGTCGCGAATCGTGGTACCGGTGTAGGACATGAACACGTCATCGAGCGAGGGGCGGGAGACGGAGACCGAGCGGATCGGCTGGCCGAGCTCGGCGAACAGCCGCGGCACGAACTGCTCGCCGTCCGGTACGCCGAAGGTGACGGCGCCCTCAGCGATCGTGGCGTCGATGGCGAAGCGCTCGTGCAGTGCGGCGATGGCGGCGGGGTCGTCGGGCGTGGAGATCTGCACCCGGTCCTTGCCGACGCTGGCCTTCAGCGCTTCGGGGGTGTCGAGCACGATGATCCGCCCCTGGTCCATGATCGCGATGCGGTCGCAGTACTCGGCCTCGTCCATGTAGTGAGTGGTGAGGAAGATCGTGATGTCCTCGCGCTGCTTGAGCTCTGCGATGTAGCTCCAGATCGAGCTGCGCGTCTGGGGGTCCAGGCCGACGGTGGGCTCGTCGAGGAACAGCACGCGGGGGGAGTGCAGCAGGCCGCGGGCGATCTCTAGGCGCCGCTTCATGCCGCCGGAGAAGGTGCCGACGATGCTGCCGCGGCGCTCCCACAGCCCGACCATCTCCATCACCTGCTGCATCCGCGGGGCGACGGTCTCGCGGGGCACCCCGTAGAGCTCGGCGTGCAGGCGCAGGTTCTCCTCGGCCGTGAGGTAGCCGTCGAGGGTGGTGTCCTGGAAGACGAGCCCGATGTTGCGCCGCACGGCGTCACGTTCGGAGACGATGTTGTGGCCGGCCACCAGCGCGGAGCCGCCGGTGGGTTTGACGAGCGTGCAGAGCATGTTGATCGTGGTGGACTTGCCCGCGCCGTTGGGCCCAAGGAAGCCGAAGACTTCGGAGCGGGCGACCTCGAAGTCGATCGCGCGCACGGCCTCGATCTCGCCGTAGCGCTTGGCGAGGCCTTTGACCGAGACGGCGGGAGCGTCGCGCCCGTTCGCCGCCGCACCGGCGAGGCTGCCGTTGGGGGAGGAGGTATTGGTGTCTGGGGCGAGCGAGGTCATCGGGGTGAGGAGGGTCGTCGGGGTAAGGAGAGTCGTCGGGCGGGGGAGCCCACTTCCACGGCGCCTCTGGCCTCCACTTCATGGCCACGGCGTCTACGGCCCCCCAACGGAGGACCGGAGACAACCGTAGCGCGCAGCTCAGCGATTTTAAGGACCCTCGATCAGGACTCGGGGTCCTCGCCATCGGCCAGGATGCGGTACAGCTCGCGCCGGGCGTTGACGAGCACCTTGCGGGCCTCCGCGAGCTGGGCGTCGCTGCCGTGCATGACCTGTGTGAAGGCGACGGCGACCTCGCGCATGATCTTGCCGAGCTCGACGACCGGCGGACTGAAGCCGCCGCTCATCTCCTCCCATGGGGCGGGTCGCTCGGGATCGCGCTCGGCGAGAAGAGCGCGGCCGGCGTCGGTGAGCTGGAAGGCCTTGCGTCCGTCGGTCTCCTCGGAGCGCACGAGACCCTCGTCCTCCAACTGCTGCAGGGCGGGGTAGACGGAGCCGGGGCTCGGGCGCCAGGCGCCGTCGCTGCGCTCCTCCACCTCCTGCATGATCTGGTAGCCGTTGCGCGGCTCCTCGGCGAGCAGTAGCAGCGCGGCGGTGCGGATGTCGCCGCGCCGGGCCTTGCGTCCACCGCCGCGCCAGGGTCCTCCGGGGCGGGCGGGCCCTCCAAATCCCCCGAACGGGAAGCCGCCGGGGCCGCCGCGCGGTCCCGGTCCTCGGTGGCGCTGGTGGCCACCCCTTGGCCCACCCTCTCCGTACGCGGTCATGGCGCGCCAGAGGGCGCGCAGGTCGTAGCCCTCGCCGCGGCTGCAGCAGGACCCCTCGGTTGTTGGGTCGATTGCATGGGTATACATGTCTAACTCCTATCGTTGAACATCACGATAGTAGCACGATATATCGCGACTGTGTTAGGTCTTCGTGTAAACCTCCTGACGGTCGCAGGACAAGCCAGGCAAGAGCGCGGTAGCGAAGTGTGCTGGCCAAGGGATCGCATCTGATCCCCCTATAGGTACGCGAGCTATCGAGGACGTGACCGATCGACGATCCGATGTACTCGCCGATCGGCCAGCGCCGCCATGCGGCCGTCAGTGGCGGAAGTGGCGCACGCCGGTGGCTACCATCGCGATGCCTGCGGCGTCAGCGGCGGCGATGACTTCCTCGTCGCGCACGGAGCCACCCGGCTGGATGATCGCGCTCACACCGGCATCGATCGCGAGCTGGGGGCCGTCGGCGAAGGGGAAGAAGGCGTCGGAGGCGAGCACCGCGCCTACCAGGAGGTCGGGCTGGGCTGCCTGGGCCTTCTCGACGGCGATCCGCACAGCGTCGACGCGACTCATCTGGCCGGCGCCGATGCCGACCGTGGCACTGCCTGTCGAACCCCCGGCGGCGAGCACGATCGCATTGGAGCGCACGTGGCGGCAGACCGTCCAGGCGAACAGCAGGTCCTCCCACTGCGCCACGGTGGGGGCGGTCGCGGTGAGCACGCGCATCTGCTCGCGCCTCTCGCTCACGACGTCGCGAGTCTGCACAAGCTGACCCCCGAGGACCGGCTTGCCTTCAGCCTCGCGGAGCGGTGGCGGCCACTGCGCGAGCTCCAGCAGGCGCACGTTCTTCTTCTCCGTTAGGACCTCCAGCGCCTCCTCGTCGAAGCCGGGGGCGAGTAGCACCTCGATGAACTGTTTGGCGAGGGCCTGCGCGAAGGCGCGGTCCACGTGGCGGTTGACCGCGATCACCCCCCCGTAGGCGCTCTGGGGATCGCAAGCGAAGGCGCGCTCGTAGGCGGCCTGCCCCGTCTCGCCGAGCGCGCAGCCGCAGGGGTTGTTGTGCTTGACGATCGCGCACGCGGGCCGCTTGAACTCCTCCACGAGCTCGCGCGCGGATGAGAGGTCGAGCAGGTTGTTGAACGAGAGCTCCTTGCCGTGCAGCTGGCGCACCCCGTCGAGCAGGTGCGTGGGCGAGCCCACGCGCGCGTAGAAGGCGGCGCGCTGGTGGGGATTCTCCCCGTAGCGCAGGTCGGACACCTTCTCGTAGGCCTCGCGCCAGTGTGGCGGAAAGCCCTCGTGAGTGCGCAGGGCGAACCAGGTCGAGATCGCCGCGTCGTAGCGTGCGGTGAGCGCAAACGCGCTGGCTGCCAGCCGCTCGCGCGTGGTGAGCGAGAGGCGTCCCCCGGACTCGCGCAGCTCGGCGAGCACGCCGGCGTAGTCGGCGGGGTCCACGACGACCGCGGCGAACAGGTGGTTCTTGGCGGCAGCGCGGATCATGGTGGGCCCGCCGATGTCGATGTTCTCCACGACCTCCGCCGCATCGGCGTCCCCCCGCGCGACGGTCTGCTCGAATGGGTAGAGGTTCACGCACACGAGGTCCACTGGTTCGATGCCGTGCTCGGCGGCGGCGCTCAGGTGCTCCTCGTTGTCGCGTAGCGCGAGCAGCCCCGCGTAGAGGCGCGGGTGTAGCGTCTTCATGCGCCCGTCCATCATCTCAGGGAAGCCGGTGAAGTCCTCGATCGCGCGCACCGCGACCCCCGCGCCTGCCAGCTCGCGGGCCGTTCCCCCGGTGGAGACGATCTCCACGCCCAGCTCTGTGAGGCCGCGGGCGAAGTCGACGACTCCAGTCTTGTCGGACACCGACAGCAGTGCCCGGCGCATGCGCACCTCGCCGGGGGCGGTGCGCTCCAGGCTTGTGGTCGAAGTCGTCTCGGTGGCCATGCTCAGAGACTATCTCCCAGATAGAAGTCTCGCTGTCGTCGAGCGCGGGGACTGGCTTGCTGAGCCAGACCGGAATGTAGGTCGGACGGATCACCCGCGCGAGGCGTTCGACCAGCGATGAGAGCTCGGCCAGTCGCTCAGCTCGCGCTTCGTCGTCTGCGTCTCGCTAGCTCTCGACCACGACACGGCGCGGGTTGGCGGGGTCAAAGTGCAGCGACCCGCGCGCGAACAGGCGCACGGCCTCGGGGAGCAGCGTGTGCTCGAGCGGGCGCAGCGCCGCGAGCACCCCCTCGGGATCGCGTGCCTCGGGCAGCTCGCGGGCGCCTTGGAGGATCACCGGCCCGGAGTCCACGCCGGCGTCGACGAAGTGGACGGTCACGCCGAAGACCTTGACCCCGTAGGCGAGCGCCTGCTCGATCGCCTTGAGCCCCGGGAAAGCCGGGAGCAGCGAGGGGTGGACGTTGATGACCGCCCCGGGGAAGCGTTCGAGGAAGGGTGCGCCGACGAGCTCCATGTAGCCGGCCAGCACTACCAGCTGCACCCCGCGCTCGGCGAGCCAGTCGCCCATCGCCCCATCGCGCGTGCCGCGGTCGGGGTAGTCCGCGCGAGGGAACACCCCTGTGGCCACGCCGTGCTGCTCGGCGCGCCGCAGCGCCGGCGACCCGGCCACGTTGGAGGCCACCGCCGCCACCTCGGCCTGGCGTCCGTGCACGGTGTCGAGCAGCGCCTGGAGGTTGGTGCCGGTGCCAGAGACCAGCACGGCGATGGGCAGCGGCGTCTGGGGGGGCATGGTCAAAAGTGAGGACCCGCCGAAGCGAACCCTCCGACGGCGCTTCTCGGCGGTCAATCGTATCGGCGGACAGGATGGAAGCAGTCGCGCTGCGTCGCGCCGCTACCGCGCCGCTGCGCTACGCCCGCACCAGCGGCAGCGCGGACCCGACGGGCTCCTCCAGCGCGTACTTGCCGTTCGCCTCGCCGGTGCCGTCGAGTGGGTACTCGCCGCTGAAGCAGGCGTCGCAGTGCGTCTCGCGGGTGGCCCCGACGGCCTCGTAGACGCCCGCCAGCGAGAGGTAATGCAGGGAGTCGCAGCCGAGCTCGGCTGCGACCTCGGCGGTGGTGCGGTTGTGGGCGATCATCTCCTCGCGGGTGGACATGTCGATGCCGTAGTGGCAGGGGTGCTTGATGGGGGGTGCGGAGATGCGCATGTGCACCTCGCGCGCGCCGGCGTCGCGGAGCATCTGCACGATCTGGCGGGTGGTGTTGCCGCGCACGATCGAGTCGTCAACGACGACCAGTCGCCGGCCGGCGATCACCTCGGGGAGGGGGTTGAACTTCAGGCGCAGCCCGTGCTTGCGCAGCTCCTGGCCGGGCTGGATGAAGGTGCGGGCGACGTAGCGGTTCTTGACGAAGCCGTCGTCCTGGGGCAGGCCGGCCGCGCGCGCGAGGCCGCGGGCGGCGGGGTTGCCGGAGTCGGGCACGGCGATCACGAGGTCGGCCTCGACGGGTGCCTCGTGCCAGAGGATCTCACCCATGCGCCCGCGCGCGACCTGGAGCGCTTGGCCGTTCATGCGGGAGTCCGGACGGGCGAAGTAGATGTACTCGAACACGCAGAATGCCCGACGCGCGCCGCTCTGGACGCGGCGGCTCTCGATGCCACCCTCCGAGAGGGTGACGAGCTCGCCGGGCTCGACCTCGCGCAGGAGACGCGCGCCGATGATGTCGAACGCGCAGGACTCGCTCGCCACGCAGTGGCGGACCGGTCCACTCCCGTCGAGGGGCTCGAGCGCCCCCAGCGCCAGCGGGCGCAGACCGTGGGGGTCGCGGAAGGCGAGCACGCGGTCCTTGGTCATGGCCACGATCGAGAAGGCGCCGCGCAAGCGCGGGAGCACCTCGGCGATCGCGTCCTCGATCCGCTCCGCGGGGTGGGTGGCGATCAGGGCGGCGATGATCTCCGAGTCGGAGGTCGAGCTGAACGTGACCCCGCGCTCGAGCAGTTCGGAGTGCAGCTGCACGGCGTTGATGAGGTTGCCGTTGTGCGCCAGCGCGAGCTCTCTGTGCGAGCCGTGGGTGCCCTCGGAGCGCTGCACCGGCTGGGAGTTCTCCCAGGCGTTGGAGCCGGTGGTGGAGTAACGCACGTGCCCGATCGCGAGATCGCCCGCGAGCGTGCGCAGGTCGTTCTCGCTGAACACCTGGCTGACGAGGCCGAGCTCGCGGCGCGTGACGATCTGCCCACCGCGGTCCGCCGCCGCGATGCCGGCGGACTCCTGGCCGCGGTGCTGGAGCGCGTAGAGCGCGAAGTAGGAGAGCCGCGAGACCTCGTGCCCGGGTGCGTAGATGCCGAAGACACCGCACTCGTCGCGAGGCCCATCGCGTGTAGGAGCGTTCGAACCGGCACCCAGCCGGCTCTCCTGACGTCGAAGGGCGCCCTCTGGGCGCCCTTCACCGGAGGGCCTAACGGCCCTCCTCACAGGCGTGGGCCTCACCCCCACAAGCTAGCAGTCCTCACTGGAACAGCTCCGCCAGCGCCCCGTGGGCCTCGGCCAGCTCGTCGAGCGTTGCGCTCAGTGTCTCTCCGGCGACCGTGAGGCTCAGCGCACCGGCGCCAACGGTCCCGAGAACCCTGACCGGCGTACGTCGCCCGAGCGCGCGCACCCCGCTACCGGTGCCGCTGACGAGAAACCCCCCCGGACCCTCGCCGAAGAGGGCGCTCCACGCGCCGCCCACGGCCGCGACCCAGTCCGCAGGCAGCGCGATCTCGGCGCCCAACCTGGCGCCCAAGCAGGACTCGGCGAGCGCGACGGCGAGCCCCCCCTCGGCGAGGTCGTGCGCGCTTGAGAGCCCGCCGACGCGCACGGCGCCGCGGACGGCGAAGTGCGCGGCGCGGACGGCACCGAGATCAACGGAGGGCAGCCCGGCGGGCAGCGGCTCGCCACGCAGCTTGGCGAGCTCGCTAGCGGCGAGGGAGGGAGCGAACGGCCCGACCAGCGCGATCGTGTCGCCCACGCGGGCGAACCCCAGGCGCCCCGCGCGCACGGCGTCGGGCAGGCGCCCGACCATGCCCACCACCGGCGTCGGATAAATCGGCCCGGCGGGCCCCTCGTTGTAGAGGGAAACGTTGCCCCCCACGATCGGGGCCTCAAGGGCCCGGCAGGCGTCGCCGAGGCCGCGCACCGATTCGGTGAGCTGCCATGCGATGTGCGGCTTCTCGGGGTTGCCGAAGTTGAGGTTGTTGGTGGTCCCCAGCGGCTCTGCTCCCACGCATGCGAGGTTGGCTGCACACTCGAGGGCCGCCTCGACGGTGCCGGTGTAGGGGTCGGCGGCGACGCGGCGCCCGTTGCCGTCGATGCTCACCGCGAGGGCGCTCCCGTCGGGGAGGCGCAGCACCGCGGCGTCGGCCTGCTCGGGGCGGCGCACCGTGCGGGACTGCACGACTGCGTCGTACTGCTCGAAGAGCGGACGGCGCGAGGCGACATTCGGGCAGCGCAACAGCGCGAGCAGCGTCTCACGGAGGGAGGCGCCCGGCGGGAGCGTGGCCGCCGGCGCGGCGTAGACCGCTGCCGTGGGCCGCTCCGGGCGCAGGTCGTACAACGGGCAGTCGTCCACCAGCGCCTGCACCGGCATGTCTCCGACGAGCCGCTCGCCGTCGAACACCCGCATCCGGCGCGTGTCGGTGACCGTTCCGATCGCAGTGCCGCCGACCTCCCACTTCGCGCACAGCTCCAGCACCGCCGGCACGTCCGCGGGAGCGACCACGCACAGCATCCGCTCCTGGGACTCGGAAACCATGATCTCGAAGGGCTCCATCCCCGGCTCACGCAGGGGCACCCGTGCCACGTCGATGTCAAGTCCTACCTCCCCCTTGGAGGCCATCTCGGCGGCCGAGGAGGTCAGCCCCGCGGCGCCGAGGTCCTGCAGGGAGACCAGCAGGCCCCGCTCCAGCAGCTCTAGGGAGCACTCCAGGAGCTTCTTCTCCTCGAAGGGGTCGCCCACCTGCACCGTGGGGCGCCGGTCGTCGTCTCCCTCGCCGTGCTCGGCGGAGGCGAGCACGGACGCCCCCCCGATCCCGTCGCGTCCGGTGGAGGCGCCGAACAGCACGGCCACGTTGCCCACGCCGGCCGCGGCGGAGCGCACGAGCCGCGCGCGCTCGCAGAGGCCGAGCGCCATCGCGTTGACCAGACAGCTCTGCTCGTAGGGCCCCTCGAAGTAGACCTCGCCGCCGACGGTGGGCACCCCGATCGAGTTGCCGTAGTGGCCGATGCCGCGCACGGCCCCGTCGAGCAAGTAGCGCGCGCGGACGGACCTCGTGTCAGACGATGAGGGAGCTCCGGGTGGGGGGACTTCGGGTAGGGGAGCTCCGGGTGGGAAGGTTTCGGATAAGGCTCCGGGTGGGGGGGCCTTGATCCGCTCCGCCGCGGGGGTCGCGTTGTGCGGAGACCCCTCGCCTGCGGGGCTCCCGAGCCCACTCCCGGCGACCTCGCCAAAACGCAGGGAGTCGAGCACCGCGATCGGGCGGGCTCCGACCGCGAAGATGTCGCGCAGGATGCCCCCCACGCCCGTGGCGGCTCCCTGGAAGGGCTCTACCGCGGAGGGGTGGTTGTGCGACTCGACCTTGAACGCGCACACCAGTCCGCCGCCGACGTCCACCGCGCCCGCGTTCTCGCCGGGGCCCATGACGACGTGCGGTCCCTCCGTGGGCAGCGTGCGCAGGAGCTTCTTGGAGTGCTTGTAGGCGCAGTGCTCGCTCCACAGCAGCGAGTACATCGCGAGCTCCACCTGGTTGGGCGCGCGACCCTGCTTCTCACAGACGAGTTCGTACTCCGCGCGCGTGAGGCCCAGCGCGAGAGCGTCCTCGACCGTGGGGAGGACGGGGCTCTCAGACACCGGCCAACCCTGGCGTCACCGGGGTGCCGGTGCCCCGTGGTGGGCGCACGCCACGCTCAGACACGAGCGCCCTCGACGGCGAGACGCATCGACTCGAAGATGCAAAGCCCGTCGGTCGAACCGGTCATCTCGTCCACCGCGTGCTCGGGGTGTGGCATCAGCCCGAACACGTTGCCCGCCGCGTTGCGCACCCCCGCGATGTCGCGCAGCGAACCGTTGAAGTTGTGGCCGGGGGCGTAGCGCAGCACCACCTGGCCGGCCTGCTCTAGCTCGTCGAGGGCCCGCTCGTCGGCGTGGTAGCGCCCCCAGGAGTGCTTGGCCGGAATGCTCAGGCGCGCCCCAGGGCGATCGACGCCCGCCGAGCAGGCGCAGGTGAAGTCGGTGTCGCCGTTGACGACCTCAAGCTCGACCTGGCGGAAAGTGAAGCGCCGGTTTGCGTTGCCCAGCAGCGCCCCCGGCAGCAGGCGCGCCTCGCAGAGCACCTGAAAGCCGTTGCAGATCCCGAGCACGAGTCCGCCGTCCCGGGCGAACTCAATGACCGCCTCCATCACCGGCGAGAAGCGCGCGATCGCTCCCGCACGCAGGTAGTCGCCGTAGGAGAAGCCGCCGGGCACGATGATCGCGTCGGCGCCTTTGAGGTCACACTCGCCATGCCACAGCAGCTCCGCGTCGCCGACACGGCGGGCAGCCTGCAGTGCATCGATGTCATCGCACGAGCCCGGGAACTGGAGGACGCCGAACCTCACTGTGCGGTCGAGGGCGTGCGCCGACTCATCGGGCCCCGCCGTCGAGCAGCTGGACCTCGTAGTCCTCGACGAGCGGATTGGCGAGCAGCTTCTCGCACATCGGCTGAAGCTGCCCGGGGTCCTCAACGTCGAGCTCGACCAGGCGGCCGACGTGCACGTTCGCCACGCCCTCGAAGCCGAGCGCAGGCAGCGCGCGTTGCACCGCCTCGCCCTGGGGGTCGAGGATGCCCGCCTTGGGGCGGATCAGCACACGGGCCTTCATGCCGAGCGCTCGAGCCACGCAGAGAACGGCTCGCCCGCGATCCGCTCGTACGCCTCTATGTACCGTGCGCGTGTCTGAGCGACGACATCGTCCGGTATCACGGGAGCAGGGGGCTTCTTGTCCCAGCCCGTGCCGGCAGCCCAGTCGCGCACGGGCTGCTTATCGAAGCTCGGCTGACTCCCACCCGGCTCGTAGCTGTCGGCCGGCCAGAAGCGAGAGGAATCGGGGGTGACCACCTCGTCCGCCAGCGTCAGCGCGCCACCGGCATCCAAACCAAGCTCGAACTTCGTGTCGGCGAGGATGATCCCGCGCTCGCGAGCGTGTTCAGAGGCTCGCTGGTAGACGGCGATCGTGACACGCCGCAGCTCCTCGGCGAGGGCCCGGTCGCCCACCAGCTCGGCGGCGCGCTCGAAGTCGATCGCCTCGTCGTGGCCGACGTCGGCCTTCGTCGTCGGCGTGAAGATCGGCTGCGGCAGCTGCTCGGACTCGCGCAGACCAGCGGGCAGAGCGACTCCGCAGACCGATCCGGAACGCTGATATTCGCTCCAGCCGGACCCTGTGATGTAGCCGCGCGCTACACACTCGACGGGCAGCATCGCCAGCTTCTTGACCACGAGTGCCCGACCGCGCACCTCCTCTGGTACGCCGTCGGTCGCCGACACAAGGTGGTTGGCGACGATGTCGCGCGTGCGCTCGAACCAGAAAACGGACAGCCCGGTGAGCACCTTGCCCTTGTCGGGGATCGGGGTCGGGTGGACTGCGTCGTAGGTCGAGATCCTGTCGCTGGCGACCATCAGCAGCCGGTCGTCCAGGTCGTACAGCTCGCGCACCTTACCGCTGGCGAGGAGGGGCAGATCGGCGAGCGTGGTCATCGTGCCCGACTCTACCGAGGGCCGCGGCGCGTGGCTCTCAGGCGATCTCGTCCAGGCGCGCGACGATCTCCTGCGCGTAGCGGACGAAGTGGCTGTAGTCGAAGATCGCGTCGAGATCGAGCGTCGGGATGAGGCCCGCCCGCCCGTCGGAGGCGAGCAGCTCGCGCAGTGGGGTTCCTGTGTCCCACGCCTGCTGGGCGGCGCGCTGGACACTGTAGTAGGCGTCGTCGCGACTCATGCCCGTGTCGACCAGCGCGAGCAGCAGGCGCTGTGAGAAGAGCGCACCGTGCGTCAGCTCCAGGTTGGCCCGCATCCGCTCGGCGTCGACCGTCATGCCCTGCACGAGCGCGAGGGCGCGGTGCTGGAGGTAGTCGATCAGGGTCGTCGAGTCCGGCAGGATCACCCGCTCCACCGAGGAGTGCGAGATGTCGCGCTCGTGCCACAGCGCCACGTCCTCCAGGCCCGCCTGCGCGTTGCCACGCAGCACTCGTGCGAGGCCCGCGAGCTGCTCGCTCTTGATCGGGTTGCGCTTGTGGGGCATCGCGCTCGAGCCCTTCTGACCCTCGCGGAACGGCTCCTGTGCCTCCCGTACCTCGGTGCGCTGTAGGTGACGGACCTCCGTGGCGAAACGCTCCAGGCCCGCGCCCACGAGCGCGATCGTCCCCACCAGCTCCGCGTGGCGGTCGCGCGCGACGACCTGCGTGGAGACCGGCTCGCGCTCCAGCCCCAGGCGCGCCAGCACGCGCTCCTCGAACTCGGGCGAGGTGGCTGCGTAGGTGCCCACCGCGCCGGAGACGGCTCCCACCGACGCCTGCGCGAAGGCGCGCTCCAGGCGCTGCGCGTTGCGGTGCGCCTCGAACGCGAAGCCGGCGAGCTTCACGCCGAACGTCGTCGGCTCCGCGTGCACTCCGTGGGTGCGCCCCACACACAGCGTGTTCACGTGCTCGCGCGCGCGTGCGACCAGGGCGTCCACCAGCGCGCGCGCTCCCGGCACGACGACCTCACCCGCCGCCTTCAGCTGCAGGGCGAGCGCGGTGTCCAGCACGTCCGAGGAGGTCAGCCCGTAGTGGATCCACCGCCCCGCCTCGCCCGCCGAGGTGCCGAGCACGTCCACGAACGCCGCCACGTCGTGGTCGGTCGTGCGCTCGCGCTCGTTCACCTCCGGGACCGTGAACGTCGCTGCGCGGATCGCCTTCAGCTCCGCCGACGTGGGCCCCGCGTCTTTGCCGAGCAACCCCGGCAGCTCCTCACACGCCGCTACCTCCACCCGCCGCCACGCCTCCATGCGCGCCTCGTCAGTCCAGATTGCTCCCAGCTTCGGACGTGTGTAGCGCTCAATCACGCCGGTTGACCCTCTTCGTTGACCGGGGGGTGGTCGCGAGGGGGGCCTGCCCCCCTCCCGCAAAGCTCGCTGCCAGCTCGGGGCGGGTGTAGCGCTCGATCACCTCTCGATTATCGCCGGCCGGCCGCATTGGGCGCACTCACCCCCGTTGCCTGAGTGCAATCGCATCGCGCCCTGGTCGTCCGGCGGCTGCCGGCGCACGCTCACGCGGTGAGGATCTGCGCGGCGAGGATCGCCGCGTTGCGGGCGTTGTCGAGGCCCACGCACGCCACCGGCACCCCCGGGGGCATCTGCACGATCGAGAGGATCGCGTCGAGGCCGCCCGCCGCGCTCAGGCGGCCCGACAGCGGGACGCCGATCACCGGCAGCTCGGTGTGGGCCGCGACCGCGCCCGGTAGCGCCGCGGAGATGCCCGCGCCCGCGATGATCACGCGCAGGCCGCGCATCTGCGCGTTCTTGGCGTACTCCGCCACGACGTCCGGTTCGCGGTGCGCCGACATCACGCGCAGCTCGTGCAGGATGCCCCGCTCTTCGAGCTCCTCCCCGGCCTTCCGCATCTTCTCCATGTCGCTCTTGGAGCCCATCACGATCCCCACGCGTGGGGCGTCGACGTCGAGCTCCTCCAGTTGCGCGCGCACTTCGGTCTCTGTCAGGGGCGTCGCGATCGGGGTCACCTCACCCACGCTCCACCTCCGGCTCCAGCCCGTACAACTCGTCGAGCCACTCGCGGATCCCGCGCAGGCTGGAGTCGGGCTCCACTGTCGCGGCGATGTCGCTGCGCATCTGCATGTCCTCGAAGGAGATCACTCGCGCCGCAGCATACGCCGACTCGCGGGCGGCGCCCGCGTCCTCGCCGAAGCCGGTCACGTTCAGCACGCGACCGCCCGCGGTGACCACTCTGCCGTCGCGCAGCGCGGTGCCCGCGTGGGTCACCTCCACGTCCTCGGGCACCGCGTCCAACCCCGTGATCGGATCGCCGCTGCGTGCCGACGCCGGGTAGCCGGCGCTCGCCAGTGTCACCGTCACCGCCCACTGGGAGGACCACTCGGGATAGGTCGCTTCTACGTTGTCACTCAGCTTGCTTCCCAGGCCACCAAAACGCGCGGTGCAGAGCAGCATGTCGAGCAGGTCGGACTCCAAGCGTGGCAGCAGCGCCTGCGCCTCAGGGTCGCCGAAGCGCGCGTTGTACTCGAGCACCCGCGGGCCCTCCGCGGTCAGGATCACTCCGGCGTAGAGCACGCCGCGGTAGGGAGTGCCCCGCCGGCGCATCTCTTCGACGATCGGCTCGTGCACGAGCTGCTCGAGGTCCCACTCCTCTTCGCCCGGCATCTCCGCCACCGGCGAGTACGCGCCCATCCCACCCGTGTTCGGGCCGCGGTCCCCGTCGCCAATGCGCTTGTAGTCGCGGGCCGGCTCCAGCGACCACGCTCTCACTCCGTCGCACAGCGCGAGCAGCGACACCTCTCTGCCTGTGAGGCGCTCTTCCACCACCGCGCTTGCGGCCACGGCGGGGGAGCCTGGGTAGGCGGGGTCTCCGATCGAGAAGCGGCCCTCCACGAAGATCTCTCGCAACGCCACTCGCGCCTGCTCGGGTGAGTCGGCCACCGTCACGCCCTTGCCCGCCGCGAGGCCGTCCGCCTTTACCACCACCCCGGCGGGGTTTGCCAGCTCCTCAACCGCCGCTTCGCCCTCCTCGAGCGTCCGTGCGTGACGCCACTGGGCTGTCGGCACGCTGGCTGCCTCCATCACCTCCTTGGCGAACGCCTTCGAGCTCTCCAGGCGGGCCGCCGCGGCGCACGGGCCGAAGGCCAGACGGCCGCGACGGTCGAGCTCGTCCACCAGGCCTGCCACCAGCGGCGCCTCCGGTCCCACGACGGTGAAGTGGACGCCCTCGCGCTCCACCGCGGCCACAATCCCTTCGACGTCGTCGGCCGCCACGTCGATCAGCCTGGCCTCCCGGGCGATGCCCGCGTTACCGGGGGCACACAACAGCTCCGGCTTCTCCCGGGAGCGCGCCAGGGCCCGCACGAGCGCGTGCTCGCGCCCGCCGCTGCCGACGACCAGGACCTTCATGTCAGAGGGATGCTATGAACTCGTTGACGGGTATCGCGGTCAGCGTCTCGTAGCTCACCGTGCCGCGCGAGCCTAGCTCCAGCGAGACGCGCGCCATCGTCTGCTCGTCGGGCGCCTCGACGATGCTCACGAAGTCGTAGCGTCCCAGCGTCGCCCACTGGGCCTTGACCTTCGCGCCCAGCTGCTCGACCTCTCGGTTGACCTCGTGGATTCGCTGCGGGTTGTTCTTGACCGTCTGCACACCCTCCGGCGTCAGGTGCGCGAGCATGATGTACGTGGGCATGAGACCTTCTCCTCGGGTCGGGGTCGTGGCGGGGCGTCCTCAGATTAGACCTCGGTTTGGAATCGCGGCGGCCGGCGGCCAAGCCCCTCCCATGCCAGTCGGTCCTCAGCCTGGAACCGCGGCGCCCGCGGGCTGCGGCTCGAACGTGAGCTCGCCGTCCACCGCGTCCACGCGCACCGCGTCGCCCTCGCGCAGGCTGCCCTCCAGCAGCGCGAGCGCGAGGCGGTCGGTCAGCTGCTTCTGGATCACGCGGCGCAGCGGGCGCGCGCCGTACGTCGGGTCGTAGCCCCGGTCGCCGAGCAGCTCCCGCGCGGCCTCGGTCAGCGTCACCTCCACGCCGCGCTCGCGCACGCGCGCGATCACGTGCGCGACCTGCAGCTCGACGATCTCTCCGAGCTGCTCGCGCGTCAGCGCCGTGAAGCGCACGACGTCGTCGAGGCGGTTGACGAACTCCGGTTTGAAGTGGCTCAACAGCGCCTCGCGCAGCGTGATGTCCGACGCCGCCTCGGCGTCGCTCACCGGAATGTTCGAGGTCAAGATCAGCACCGTGTTCTTGAAGTCCACGGTGCGGCCCTGGCCGTCGGTCAGGCGGCCGTCGTCCATCACCTGCAGCAGCGTGTTGAACACGTCCGGGTGGGCCTTCTCGATCTCGTCTAGCAGCACCACCGAGTAGGGGCGCCGACGGACCGCCTCGGTCAGCTGGCCGCCCTCTTCGTAGCCGACGTACCCCGGCGGCGCGCCCACCAGACGCGAGACCGCGTGTTTCTCCATGTACTCGGACATGTCGATTCGCACCATGGCCTCCTCGGAGTCGAACATGAACTCCGCCAGTGCCCGCGCCAGCTCGGTCTTGCCGACGCCCGTCGGGCCGAGGAACAGGAACGTGCCGATCGGCCGGTTCGGGTCCGCGAGGCCCGCGCGCGAGCGGCGCAGCGCGGTGGCGACCGCCTCGATCGCCTCGTCCTGGCCAACGACCCGTTCGTGCAGGCGCTCCTCCATGTGGATCAGCTTCTGCACCTCTCCCTCCACCAGGCGCCTCACGGGAATGCCCGTCCACCGGGCCACCACCTCGGCGATGTCCTCGGCGTCCACCTCCTCCTTGAGGAACACCGGCGCCGCGGGGGCTGCCGGCGCAGGGGCACTCCCGCCGCCAGGTCCCTCCTGTCGCTGCACGTCCGCCCCGTTCCCGCTCGCGATATCGCCCTGTGGCCGTGGCTCGTCTGCCGCTGCAGGCGCCTCTTCCGGCGTGGCCTCCGTGGCACGCTGGCCGATCTTCGATCGGTCCAACGGGCCGCCCTCCAAGGCGGCCAACTCCTTTTCCAATTCCGGGATCTCCCCGTAGCGCAGCTCCGCCGCACGCTGCAGGTCGGCCGCGCGCTCGGCCCGTTCGGCCTCTACGCGCGCCTCCTCGAGTCGCGCCTTTTTCTCGCGTACACCCTGGATCGCCTGCTTCTCGGCCTGCCACTGCGCCTTCATCGCCGCCGAGCGCTCCTTCAGGTCCGCGAGCTCGCGCTCGATCGCTTCGCGGCGCTGCGCCGAGGGCTCGTCGGTCTCCTTCTGCAGCGACGTCAGCTCGATCTCCAACTGCATCACGCGGCGGTCCACCTCGTCGATCTCGGTCGGCAGCGAGTCGATCTCGATCCGCAGCTTCGACGCCGCCTCGTCGACCAGGTCGATCGCCTTGTCGGGCAGGAACCGGTCTGAGATGTAGCGGTCCGACAGCGTCGCCGCCGCGATCAGCGCACTGTCCTGGATGCGCACCCCGTGGTGCACCTCGTAGCGCTCCTTCAGACCGCGCAGGATCGCGATCGTGTCCTGTACGCTCGGCTCGCCGACCATAACCGGCTGGAAGCGCCGCTCCAGTGCCGCGTCCTTCTCGATGTGCTTGCGGTACTCGTCGAGCGTCGTCGCGCCCACGCAGCGCAGCTCCCCCCGCGCGAGCATCGGCTTGAGCAGGTTCGCGGCGTCCACCGCCCCTTCCGCCGCGCCGGCGCCCACGATCGTGTGCAGCTCGTCCAGGAACAGGATCACCCCGCCGCGGGCCTCGGTGACCTCCTTGAGCACCGCCTTCAGGCGATCCTCGAACTCTCCCCGGTACTTGGCGCCCGCGATCAGCGAGCCCATGTCGAGCGCGATCACCCGGCGTTCGCGCAGGGACTCTGGGACGTCGCCCGCCACGATCCGCTGCGCGAGGCCCTCCACGATCGCGGTCTTGCCCACCCCTGGCTCGCCGATCAGCACCGGGTTGTTCTTCGTGCGGCGGCTCAGCACCTGCACCACGCGGCGGATCTCCTCGTCGCGGCCGATCACGGGGTCGAGCGCCCCCTGCTCGGCCAGCTTCGTGAAGTCGCGGCCGAAGCGCTCCAGGGCCTGGTACTTCTCCTCGGGGCTCTGGTCGGTCACGCGGTGCGGGCCGCGCACCTCGGCGAGCGCCTGCTTGAGGCGCTCGGGGCTCGCTCCCACGGCGCGCAGCGCCTGCCCGGCGCGGCCGCTGTCCTGTGCGAGCGCGAGCAGCAGGTGCTCGGTGGAGACGTACTCGTCGGTCAGCTCCCTCGCCTGCGCCTCCGCCGCGCGCAGCACCGCCACCAGTTCGGCCGAGGGCTGGCCGCCTTCATCGGAGCCCTCGCCGAGGCGGGGGAGAGCTTCGCGCGCGCGCGAGGTCTCGGCGCGCAGCGCCGACAGCGCGACGCCGAGCTTCGCCAGCACCGGCACGACCACCCCGCGGTCGCTCTCGAGCAGCACAGCGAGCAGGTGCGCGGGGGTCGTCTGCGGGTTGTGCTGCTCCTGCGCGAGCCGCGTCGCGGCGGCCAGCGCCTCCTGGGAGGCGATCGTGAGGCGGTCGGGGCTCATGTCGGGCGGACCTCGGGCCGCGAGCGTTCGATGGCGCCAAACGGGATAATCCAGGGAGTCGGAAACATTACAACAGGCGCCTCCGCCCCTGGGTTACGGTGAGTCTGTAGCTCACCCCTGTAAAAGCCACAGAAAGGCAGATTCGAATGACCAGGAATACCGAGCGTCCCACCGGGACGCTGAGGTGGATGCTGGCCGCCCTCACGGCACTGCTGACATCCCTGATCGTCGTTGCGCCGGCGACTGCTGCTGAACATCACCCCAAAGGGAAGTTCGCCCCCTTCGCGGACTGCCCGCTGAGCAACACCGAAATATCTTCGTGCACAGTTGCGACCACGACCAGCGGCGAATTCACAATCGGCAAAAAGACCGTGCCGATCACCAAAACGATCACGCTGCAGGGCGGTTTGAAACTCATCCCCGAAACCGATGAAAACGAACTGGTCGCGGCCGAAAACGGCGAAACGCTGTCCAAAACGCCGCAGACGGTGCCTGGCGGGCTGTTTGGAATCATGGCACCCGAATTCCTGCCCAAATGGCTGCAGGAAATCTTCAACAACTTCATCAACGAAGGGTTGACAGGTGTCACCGAGACGACCGAATTGGCCGGGCCGGCCAGCAACGTGCGGCTCAACGTCGTCAACCTGATAACCGAAAGCGGCACCGCACTGACCCTGCCGACGAAGGTCAAACTGAACAACGCCTTCCTCGGCAGCGAATGTTACATCGGCTCCTCCTCGAACCCGATCGCGCTGAACCTGACGACCGGTGAGACGAGCCCGCCGGAACCGAACAAACCGATCCACGGCGCCAAAGGCACCGTGGAACTCGCGGAAGAAGGGAAGATCACCATCCTCACCGGGGGCTCGCTGGTCAACAATGCCTTCGCGGCGCCCGGCGCCCACGGCTGCGGAGGTTTCTTCCTGGAAGGCCTGATCGACCCGGCCGTCAACGCCGAGCTCGGTCTGCCCTCGGCAGCGGGACACAACACGGCGATCCTCAACGGCCGTCTCGAAGAGGCGTCGGCGGAAAACGTGCGGGCAAGCGAATAGCACGCACGACCTCGGGCTCCTGAGGGGCGCCTGAGGCAACGCGCCAGGGTGCAGGGGCCCGCCGTGGGACGCGGCGGGCCCCTCGCCATGTGCACCCGCCCGCCCGCGCCTCACGGTCGGGCACGCGGGGGACCGCCTGCGCCCCGTCCTCCGGGGGATCGCCGGCTGTGGCCGGCCCGCCGGGGCGGTGAGCGGGCTCGGCTTCACCGCGAACGCCTCCCCGGTCCGGGGACGAACCGCCGCACGTCAGCCGCGCGCACGAGCTCGCGTCCCGGCGGGCGAGAGTTCGGGAAGGGCACGAGCTCCGCGCGGAAGGAGCGCCGCACCTCCTCCAGGCGCTCGGCCAGCTCGACCTTGGCGCGGAGCGCCTGCAGCTCGAGCTCCTCGATGCGGGCGTGCATCTGCTCGATCTCCGACTCTAGGTCCAACACGCGCTCCACGCCCGCGAGGTTGAGGCCGAGCTCTGCCGTCATCTCCTGGATGCGGCGCAACTTCTCGACGTCCTCCTGAGAGTACAGGCGCGTGCCCTTCGGAGAGCGCTCCGGGTCGATCAGCCCGCGCGCCTCGTAGGTACGCAGCGTCTGTGGGTGCATGCGCGCCAGCTCGGCGGCCACGGAGATCATGAACACGCCGCGGTCGGCGGCCACGTGGACTGACGTCGTCGGCCGGCCCGCGGTAGGGTCGGTCGCTGGGTGCCCGGTCGTGCGCTCGGTTACCCCGCGGTCGGTCGTGGGGAGGGCCGACCCTCGCCCGGTGGCGTCGGGTGCGCTCACGTGGACGCCTTCCCGGGCGTCTGCTCGAACAGCCGCGCGCGGGGGTCGCGGCCGTTCGTCGCCTCCGCGAGCGCCTGCACCGCGGCACTCTGCTCGTCAGTGAGCTCCTCGGGGACGTCGATCACGAAGCGGTAGTGGATGTCCCCTTTCTCTGGAGACCCCGCCCGCCCACCGGTGCCGAGCTTCGGGGGACCCTCGCCGCGCAGACGCTGAACCGTGCCGTGGGTCGTGCCCGGGCGCACGCGCAGCGTCTTTGAGCCGCTCAGCGTCGGGACCTTGACCTCTGCTCCGCGCAGCGCCTCAGGGATCGTGAGCGGGACCTCGACCTCGACGTTGTCCCCGCGGCGTTTGAAGACCGGGGAGTGCGCGACGTGCGTGATCACGTACAGGTCGCCGGGGGGGCCGCCGCGCGGGCCGGCCTCGCCCTTGCCGGGCAGGCGGATGCGCGAGCCCTCCTTCACGCCCGGGGGGATGTTCACGCGGTATTTCTTCACTGCGCGCACCGCGCCCGAACCGTGGCAGGTAGAGCAGGGGTCCTCGATCACGGTCCCGGAGCCGCCGCAGCGCGAGCAGGGCTGGGAGATCGAGAACATCCCCTGGCCCTGCGTCTCGATCCCGCGGCCCTGACACTGCGGGCAGACCTTCGGTGTGGTGCCCGGCTTCGCGCCGGTGCCGTGGCACGTGCCGCACGGCGCCTGCGTGGCGACCGACAGCGGCACCTGCGCGCCCGTGACCGCCTGCTCGAAGGAGATCGACACCTCGGTCTCGAGGTCCCGGCCGCGCTCTGGGCGGGGTTTGGCGCGTGTGCGCCGTCCGCTCGTGGACCCCCCAAAGAGGTTGGAGAGGATGTCGCCCATCGAGGAGGCGTCGAAGTCGAAGTTGCCAAAGCCCCCGAAGCCGCCGCCCGCGGCGTTGGCGTAGGGCCCCGTGCCGCTGTCGTACTGCTTGCGCTTCTCGGGGTCCGACAGCACGTCGTGGGCGTGAGAGATCTCCTTGAAGCGCGCCTCCGCCTGCTTGTCGTCGGGGTTGCGGTCGGGGTGGTACTTACGCGCGAGCTTGCGGTACGCCTTCTTGAGCTCCTCCGGGGTGGCCTTTTTGTTGACGCCGAGCGTCGCGTACAGGTCCTGTTTGGCTGCCATCTCGCGCTGCGCCTCCTACCCCGCCACCACGACGCGCGCGGGGCGGATCACGGTCCCATTCAGCCGGTACCCGGGCTGGTAGACCTCCACGACGGTGCCGCTCTCGACGCCCTCCACGGACTGCTGGGCCATCGCCTCGTGGTGGGTGGGGTCGAACTGCTCACCCGCGGGGTCGTACGACTCGACGCCCACGCGCGCGAGCGCCGCGGCGAGCTCGGCCCGCACGAGCCGCACGCCCTCCAACAGCGGGTCCTCTGCTGCCGCGGCCTCGAGCGCGCGGTCGAGGTTGTCCAAGGCGGGCAGTAGCTCCTTGGCGAGCTTCGCCACGCCACGCTCCGCGGCCGCCGCCGACTCGCGCGCGACGCGCTTGCGGTAGTTCTCGAAGTCCGCCTGCGTGCGCTGCGCAAGCGCGAGGTACTCGTCGCGCTGCGCCGCGGTCGCCACGAGCTCGTCGAGGTCGCCCTCGACCTCGCGCGCCTCCCCGTCGTCCTCGGGACGCTCGGCCTCGGGCTCCTCGATCTGCTCCTCGGGCTCCTCGATTACCTGCTCGGTGTCGCTCATCGCGCTCAGGCCTTCGTCTCGTCCACGACCTCCGCGTCGACGACGTCCTCATCCTCAGAGGTCCCGCCGGCTCCGTCGGTCCCGCCGCCACCGTTGGGTGCGCTGGCCGCGGCCTCCTGGGCGCGCTGGTACATCGCCTCGGAGACGGCGTGGAAGGCGCTCTGCAGCACGTCGGTCTTGGCGTTGATCGCCACGGGGTCCTCGGACTCCAGCGACTCGCGGACCTCCTTGATGGCCTCCTCGATGCGGGCCTTGGAGTCGCCATCCACCTGCTCGCCCAGGTCGGCAAGCTGGCGCTCGGCCTGGTAGGCGGCGTTCTCGCCGTTGTTGCGGGCCTCCGCGAGCTCGCGCGCGCGGCGGTCCTCCTCGGCGTGAGACTCCGCGTCGGAGACCATGTTCTTGATCTCCTCCTCGGAGAGCCCCGAGCCGGCCTTGATCTCGATCTTCTGCTCCTTGCCGGTGCCGAGGTCCTTGGCGGAGACGTTGAGGATGCCGTTGGCGTCGATGTCGAACGCGACCTCGATCTGGGGGATGCCCCGCGGCGCTGGCGGGATGCCGGTGAGCTGGAACTTGCCCAGCGACTTGTTGTAGGTCGCCATCTCGCGCTCGCCCTGCAGCACGTGGATCTCGACCGAGGGCTGGTTGTCCTCGGCGGTCGAGAAGACCTCGCCCTTGCGCGTGGGGATCGTGGTGTTGCGCTCGATCAGCTTGGTCATCACGCCGCCCTTGGTCTCGATCCCGAGCGTCAGCGGGGTGACGTCGAGCAGCAGCACGTCCTTAACGTCGCCGGCGAGCACGCCCGCCTGGATCGCGGCGCCGACGGCGACAACCTCGTCGGGGTTCACCCCGCGGTGGGGCTCCTTGCCGGTGAGCTCCTTGACCTTCTCCTGCACTGCCGGCATGCGCGTCATGCCGCCGACGAGCACGACGTGGTCGATCTCCTTGACGCCCTTGTCTTTGGCGTCGTCGAGCGCCTGGCGCACCGGCGCCACGACGCGGTCCAGCAGCACGGAGGTGAGCTCGGAGAGCTTCGCGCGCGTCAAGCGGGTGTCGAGGTGCTTGGGTCCGGAGGAGTCGGCGGTGATGAACGGCAGGTTGATCTGCGTCTCCTGGGTGGTGGACAGCTCGATCTTGGCCTTCTCCGCAGCCTCGTAGAGGCGCTGGAGGGCCATCGGGTCCGCCGAGAGGTCGATGCCCTGGTCGCGCTTGAAGTCCGCGACCAGCCAGTCAACGATCGCCTTGTCGAAGTTATCGCCGCCAAGGTGGTTGTCCCCGGCGGTGGACTTGACCTCGAACACGCCGTCGCCGATCTCGAGCGCCGACACGTCGAACGTGCCGCCACCGAGGTCGAAGACGAGGATCGTCTGCTCGTTTTCCTTGTCCAGGCCGTACGCGAGCGAGGCGGCGGTGGGCTCGTTGATGATGCGCTTGACGTCGAGCCCGGCGATCTTGCCGGCGTCCTTGGTCGCCTGGCGCTGGTCGTCGTTGAAGTACGCGGGGACGGTGATCACCGCGCCGTCGACGCTTTCGCCCAGGTACGCTTCCGCGTCGGTCTTGAGCTTCTGCAGGATCATCGCGGAGATCTCAGGCGGGGAGTGCTGCTCGCCGCCGGCTTCCACGCGCGCGTCGCCGTTGGGGCCGGAGACGACCTTGTAGGGGACGATCGACTCCTCCTCGCGCACCTCGGCCTCCTTGCGGCCCATGAAGCGCTTGATCGAGAAGACGGTGTTCTGCGGGTTGGTCACCGCCTGGCGCTTGGCGACGGTGCCGACGAGCCGCTCGCCGGAGGCCGTGAAGGCGACCACGGACGGCGTGGTGCGACCTCCCTCGGCGTTCTCGATGACGGTCGGCTCGCCACCCTCGAGCACGGCCATGCACGAGTTGGTCGTTCCAAGGTCGATACCTATGGTCTTGCCCATGGTGTTGGGGCTCCTTCTGGTGGGGGTCTGTAGCGTGGCGCCGAGGGGTGCCGGGCGCCCTTACGAAATCTGAGTGGGAGACTAGCAGATTTTCTCGCGTGCTGCAAGTGGCCGGGGCGAGGGGCGCTTGGTCTGGTGCTCTTTGGGGATCGTCCACGCGTGTCTGTACGTTCACCGCGCGAGTGCGCGCGGGGCCTCCATGCCCCGCGTCGGCGCGGGGTGCGGCGCCCGGGGGCGTAAGCGCTACGGGCCGGTGGGGGCAGGCGTATTGCGCCGGGGAGCCTGGTCTTTGGTCGCTTATTACGCGGGCGGCTTATTAAGCGATACCGTTGGAACGTTTATCAGGCAACGTGCCGGGGCGCACTTTGAACGCCGGCGGAGCTATGCGCCGAATGGCCTGGACAGGAGAGTAGTGTCCGCATGGCCAGATAGAGTTCCCGGTGCAGGCGAACATACGTTCGATAAGGAGTTAGTCTGATGGATCCTGAGGTGCAAGCGTCGCTTCTCGCTGTATGCGCGATCGATCATGTGAACTGGCATGTGGTCGCGCGCGAAGCACAGCGGCCAGGGGGTCTAGAACGACTGCTGCAGGGAGAGCTTGCCGAGAAGTCCAGAGAGGCTAGGGAAACGCAGAAGCTGATCGCCAGCGTCCGTAGAGATCTTGACAAGCCACGGCGACGCGCGGCCGAGGAGATTCGCCGCGCCGAGGACAACGCGGGCGCGAAGCTCGTGACGGTTCTTGATGACGACTACCCCGCGAACCTTCGGGTGATCTACAATCTGCCGCCGTTTCTCTTCTATCGGGGCCACCTTGCGCGCGAGGACGCCCGCTCGGTTGCCGTCGTGGGCACACGCGACGCCTCGGAGAAGGGGATCGAGCGCGCGCGGAAGATGGCCAGCCTCCTTACCCAGCATGAGGTAACGGTTCTATCCGGGCTCGCGCGGGGCATCGACACAGCCGCGCATGAGGAGACGCTCGCGTGCGGCGGACGGACAATCGCGGTTCTGGGGACAGGGATTCTGCGCTGCTATCCCAAGGAGAACGCCGATCTTGCCGAGCGCATCGCGAAATCCGGTGCGCTCGTGTCTCAGTTCTGGCCTTCCCAGCCGCCCACGGGCTATAACTTCCCTCGTCGCAACGTCGTGACCTCCGGGATGAGCCAGGGCACAGTGGTAATCGAGGCGAGTGAAACCTCTGGGGCCAAGATGCAGGCTCGCCTCGCGCTTGAGCATGGCAAGCGGGTGTTCCTGGTCAGCCGCCTCGTGACCTCTCAGCCTTGGGCGCAGAGGTACGTCGCGGAGCGCGGCGCGATCGAGATCCGCTCGGTCGAGGACGTGCTCACTCGGCTCCGGTCGCCTGAGGCGATCGAGCAGTTCTCGGCCGGGCGGCGACAGCTCGCGCTCGAGCTTGCGTGAGCCGTGGGCACTCGCCCGCAGCCCGCCGGGTTCGGTAACTGCACCGGGTGCCCATACCTCGTAAGCGGCCCGGCAAAAATCTGTTTTGACTGTGCGAAGGGCTCGTTTGAGCGGCTCGCGGAAAACCGCTGCGATCTGTGCGAGCTCGCGCTGAAGGAGGATGGGTCGTGCGGCAACCCTCTCTGTAGCTGGGAGGAGGACAGTCGCTTCTTCAAATGGGTGTGGGCCATCTCGATGCGAACGGGCTCACTCAGGAGAGCGATCGACAGATACAAGGTCGAAGGAAGACGGGCGTGGGCAGCCATCTTTGGCCGAGTACTGCTTGGATACCTTAACGCCCACGATGTGGTGTTTCAGCGCTACGACCTCATCATCCCGAGCCCGACCTGGGTCGGGGAGGGAGGGCGGGCGTTCGATCACACTGAGCTGGTGATCGAGCTTGCCATTACGGAGGACGACGGCACCTGGCCCTTCCAGACCGGGGTCATTCAAAAGACCGCAGCGACTACCCCGTTCCGCGGAAAGACTTGGAAGAAGCGCTACGAGATCGCCGAACACGAGTTGAGGCCCGCGCTGTGCGTCCCTGACGCCGCGCTGGTTCGTGGAAGGCGTGTCCTGGTCTACGACGATGTCTACACGGAGGGTCTCACGCTCCGTGCGGTTGCGAGGTCGCTGCGCGACGCTGGTGCTGTGGAGGTCTCCGAGATCGTGCTGGCCCGCCAACCCTACGGTGGGAGCGTCTGAGCACTGCGCTGGATAGCCCCCGTCGTCCCCGACTATGCGATCGGCGCCTGCCTAGCCTCGGTGCTCTCGCTCACCGCAGATCCTTGACGATCGGGAAGGGGATCACCTCGCGCAAAGTCTCGCGTTCGGTGAGGATCATCACCAGGCGGTCGACGCCCATGCCGCCGCCCGCGGTGGGCGAGTAGCCATACTCGATCGCGCGCGCGTACTCCTCGTCGTTGGGGTGCGGAACGTCGGCGTCGTCCACCATGCGCCGCTTGCGCTGGTCGACGAAGCGCTGCCACTGGTCGACCGGGTCGTTGAGCTCGGTGTCGCCGCTGACGAGCTCGACGCCGCCGATCACCGCGTCGAAGTGCTCACCCAGCTCGGGGTGCACCGAGTGGCGCTTGGTGATCGGGAATGGCTCGAGCGGGAAGTCGAACACGTGCGTCGGCTGGTTGATCGTGTGCTCGATCTTCTCTGAGTAGATGTCGGCGACGACGTCGGCCCAGCTGGAGGCGGGGTCCAGCGGCGCGTCGAGGACCTCCGCGAGCTGCTCGCGCGTGGACTCCATGAAGTCGAGACCCGTGCGCTCGAGGATCAGCTCGCGCATCGTGATCCGTTTCCATGGCTTGGCGAGGTCGATCTCCTCGCCGTTTCGTTTGATCGTCGTGCGCCCGAGCACGGCCTGGGCGACGTCGCGGAACAGTTCTTCGGTGACGGTCGCCACGTCGTTGTAGTCGGAGTACGCACACATGAACTCGATGATCGTGAACTCGGGGCTGTGCTTGGGGGAGATCCCCTCGTTGCGGAAGACCTTGCCCATGTCGTACACGTTCTCCATACCGCCGACGATGCAGCGGTTGAGGAACAGCTCGACGGAGATGCGCAGGTACAGGTCGCGGTCGAGCGCGTTGTGGTGGGTCGTGAACGGGCGCGAACCGGCGCCGCCGGCGAGTGACTGCAGGGCCGGTGTTTCGACCTCGATGAAGTTGCGCTCGTTCAGCCACTTGCGAATCTCGAACACGATCCTGTGGCGTTTGACGAACAGGTCGCGCGTGTCCTCGTTGGCGAGCAGGTCGAGCTCCCGGTAGCGGTAGCGCGTGCCGGTGTCGCCGAGGCCGTGGTGCTTGTCCGGCGGTGGGCGCAGCGCCTTAGTCAAGAGCGTGCACTCGATCACCTCGAGCGCGAGCTGCCCGCGCTGTGTGACGTACACGCAGCCGTCGATCGCAACGATGTCCCCGACGTCGAGCGCCAGGATGCGCTCGTAGGTCTCCTGCCCGAGCGCGTCCGCGCGCACGACCGCCTGGATCTGGCCGGAGAGGTCGCGCACGTCCAGGAACGAGTTCTTCGGGTGCGTGCGCCTGGAAATCAGCCGCCCGGCGATCTGGTAGCGCAGCTCGGGGTGCTCGCCCGCCTCCAACTCGGCGGGGTCGTGCGCGGCGAGCACGTCGGCGATGAGCGTTCGCGTGCCCCACAGCGTCACCGGCGGATACGGGTCGACGCCTTCGGCGCGCAGCCGCTCCATCTTGGCGCGGCGCTCGTCCGCGCCGCCGGCCTCGGAGCCCTCGTCGTCGGGCCGCTCCTCGGCGCCGTTTGGCGTCGCCTCCGCGAGGTCGTCCGCGGGCGGCGCCTGCACCCCCTCCGGCGGAGGTGGGCCGGCAGGGCTCACGCTGCAGGCACGAGGTTGGAGGTGTCGCGCACGTCGAGCACGGGCACGTCGGGGATGGCCTCCTCGAGTAGCGCACGCAGACGCAGCGAGTCGAAGGAGTGCGAGTGGGGCGCGACGGGGTTCACGGTGAGCGCGCGCAGGTCGATCGGAGCGAGCACCTCGATCGCGAGGCCCTGGCGGCGGTACCACTCGGGGCCGTGGTCGGTGAGGAAGACCCGGGTGGCGTCGGCGACCACGAGCGTCAGCGAGTCGAGCCCGCCCGGGCGCAGCGCTTTCGCGCTCAGGAGCTCCGCGAGGAAAGGCTCGCAGAGCGCGCCCTGCACGAGCAGGTGAGTTGCCCCGGGGCGAGCGCGCAAAAGCTGGGCGATGTCGGCGGCGGTGGAGGTGAGCGCGAAGCGAGGGTGCAGCGTGAGCGGCTCTACGTCGGACCCGCCAACGAGCGAGGAGGCCACGCCCGACTCCGCGAGGGCGCGCACGTGGGGTGCGCGCAGCGCGGGCAGGCGCACGAGTTCGACGGCGTCGCGGGTGTGCGCCACGACCTGCTCGATGTCCTCGTGCAGTGCGGCCCCGGTGGACAGCACGAGTCCGTCGGAGACCGCGGGGGAGGAGGCGGCGCGGCGGTCCAGCGCGCCGTCGATCAGGACCTGCTCGGCGCCGTGGGCGAGCATCGCGTCGCAGACCTCACGGACGTCCGCGGCGGCGGAGGGACCGGCGATCTCGATGATCCCTTGGGCGTGCAGCCGGGCGATGAGCACGCGGCCGAGGGGAGTGCGCACGCCGGTCTCCAGCACCAGCTCGTGCGCGATCGCGCCGGCGCGCAGCAGCGCGTCGGTGGTCGCGACGAGGCTTCCGGCGCAGAGCTCGACGCGAGGCTTCTCGATGCGGATGTCGATCACGTCGCGCTCCTCGCCGTCGCGCCCGACCGAGGTGACGCCGACGCGCTGCCCGCGCTCCTGCAGCTCGCGCAGGGCGACGGTGAGCGTCTCGGTCTTGCCGGTGTTCTTGGCGAGGCCGACGAACGCGAGGCGCCGCGCGGGCGCGATCAACTCGGAAAGCTGCATGGCTCGCTCAGCCTAGCTGCCCCGCCCCGCGACGGCGGTCCGCAACGGCTCCCCGGCCTCGCCGCGCCCGAGGCGGGCGGCGAGCTCGCGCACGAGGAACGTCGCGAGGTGGTGGGGGTAGGTGCCCTTGGAGAAGCCGGCGTCAAAGCCGAGCTCCTTGGCGAGCTCGCCCGAGACGCGCGGCCCACCGCAGGCGAGGATCAGCTGACGGCGGCGGCCCTCGGCCTCGACGATCTCCACGAGCTCCGTGAGGTTATGAATGTGGAGGTTCTGCTGGGTGACGGTCTGAGAGACGAGGATCGCGTCGGCGTCGAGCTCGAGCGCCCGGGCGACGAGCGTGCTGTTGGGGACCTGGCTGCCGAGGTTGTGGGCGTGGAAGGCGCGGTACCCCTCGAGGCCCTTGTGGCCGTGAAAGCCCTTGAGGTTGAGCATCGCATCGATGCCCACGGAGTGGGTGTCCGTGCCGGTGGAGGCGCCGACGACGATGACGGGCCGTCCGATGTGGGCCTGCGCGTAGGCCTCGACCTCGTCCTCGCTCATGTACTGCGCCACCTCACCTCCCTCGGCGGCGAGGGTGGCGTAGTCCACAGTGTGCTGGCAGGCGCCGTACACCACGAAGTAGGTGTAACCGTCGGTGAGGCGCTGGTGGTGGATCACCTCGGGGTGCTGCAGGCCCATCTTGCCGGCGAGCTCCAGCGCGGCCTTGCGCGCGGCCTGCCCGTCGGGCACCGGCAGGGTGAAGGAGAGCTGCACGAGCCCGTCGCCGTGGTGATCGGCGTAGGGTCGGACCTGGGCGAGGTCGGCCTCCTCAGGCAACGGAGAGCGCCCCCCGCATGAGGTCGGTGACGGGGTTGAAGTAGCCCTCCTCAGTGGCGACGATGCCCTCCATCCCGCGGCCCCCGTCGCGGTGGCGCGAGACGTCGCCGAAGACGCGCCCCTCGATCGCTGCGAACAGCCCAGCCTCGGCGGTGCGCTCGAGGATCGCGTGTGCCCCGCGCAGGACCTCGGCTGCGTGCGTCTGCACGAGGCCGCCGCGGCGGAACTCGATCTCCTCGCCGAGGTCGCGGGCGGCATTGAAGACGTAGTTGACGTTCTGCAGCCCCAGTACGCGGTCGTGGATGTGGGGGGTGAAGATGCCCTCGGTGGGCACCCCGATCGTCTGGATGCCCTGGCCGGTGGCGACCGTGACGAGGTTGAAGAGCGTGTCGGCGGCGTGGGTGCGGAACAGGTTGCCGTCCATGTGGCGCGTGGGGGGCATGTACTTGACGGGGCAGTCGGGGAACAGCTCGCGGGTGAGCAGCGCCTGGGCCCACTCGTAGAGCAGCCCGTTGGTGACGGGGGTGTCGATCTCGAAGGCGTCGCCGAGCGCGATCTGCTCGTCGGGCACACCGGAGTCGCGGGCGAGGTAGAGGTTGATGAACTGCGAGGCGGTGACCGAGGGCGCGGCCTCCAGTGCGTCGGCGGTGCGTAGGTAGTTGTCCTCGCCGGTGTTGATGACCACCCCGAAGTACCCATTGACGGTGCGCGAGACGCGCTGGTCGAGCAGCCCGCGGACGGGGTTGATGTCGCGGTAGAGGATCCCGTAGAGGGCGTCGTTGACCATGTTGTCGAGGCCCTCGAAGGCGCCCATCGCGGCGATCTCGGACATGCAGAGGCCCGAGCAGAAGGACGAGAGGCGCACGTAGCGTCCATTGCGCTCGGACCACTCGTCCAGCGCGCCGCGCATGATCGCGAAGTTGGCCTGCGTGGCGAACGTGCCCCCGTAGCCCTCGGTGGTGGGACCAAAGGGGACGTAGTCGAGCAGGGACTGCGCGGTGGAGCGGATCACGGCGACGATGTCCCCGCCGGCCTCGGCAACGGCGAGGCCGTGGACGACGTCCTCGTAGACGTTGCCGGTCGCGGTCAGCACGTAGCGCAGGGGCGGAGGGCTCTCGCCGAGCCGCTCGCGCAGGGCGCGGCGCGCGTCCATCCGCCGGCTGATGTCCCCAAGGCGGCGAGCGAGCTCCTCGCGGGCGCGCTCGCGAATCGCGTCCTCGGGCGCGAGCGGCAGCGCGCAGAGGTCGAGGCTGCCCTCCTCGACGGCGTCGGCGATCGCCTGAGCGTCCGCCCGGGCGGGCGGGTTGCGAGTGCCCTCGGAGTCGAGCAGCCCGTTGGCGATCCAGTACGCGACACCCCGGCCAAGTCCGCCGCGGGAACGGACGTGCTCGACGAGCACGTTGGGCAGGGGGGCGCCTAGGTCGTTGGCGCCGTTGACGCCGAACAGGCGCGCGACGGTGCGCTCGACCGAGACGGTGGTCATCCCGGCGGTCTGCTCTGCTACGTCAGCGGCGATCCGCGCGGCGGCGGCACGGCAGGACTCAACGAGCCCCGGGTCGAGGGCAAGCTTAGAGGACCCCATGTGTCCGAGGTTACCCGAAAAACCGGGAGATTCGGGCCTGTGAAAGCGGCGTGCCCGGGTGCGCGCGCTAGCCTCGCGGAGTGTCTCTGTCGTTGTTCACGCCGCGGGTGCGCGAGTGGTTCGAAGCGGCGTTCGCGGAGCCGACCGCGGCGCAGGTGCAGGCGTGGCCGGCGATCGCGAGCGGCGAGCACGTGCTGGTGTCCGCGCCGACCGGCTCGGGCAAGACGCTGGCGGCGTTCCTGTGGGCGCTCGACCGGCTGGCGGCGGACCCCGCGGCAGGCACCGACCGCGCGCGCCGCGCGCGCGTGGTGTACGTGTCGCCGATGAAGGCGCTGTCGTACGACATCGAGCGCAACCTGCGGGCACCGTTGCGCGGGATCGGCGCGGACATCAGCGTGGGGACCCGCACAGGCGACACCCCCCAGCGGGAGCGCCAGCGGATGCTCAAAGAGCCGCCGGACATCTTGATCACGACGCCGGAGTCGTTGTACCTGATGCTTACCTCGCGCGCGCGCGAGATCCTAGGGGGCGCGGAGTGGGTGATCGTGGATGAGATCCACGCGGTGGCAGCGAGCAAGCGCGGGGCACACCTGGCGCTGACGTTGGAGCGCCTGGATGCGCTGGTGCGCGAGGCCGGCGGCGCCGAGCCGCAGCGGATCGGCCTCTCGGCGACGCAGACCCCGCTGGAGGAGGTGGCGCGCTTCATGGTGGGCCCGAAGCGCAAGTGCCGGATCGTGGACGCGAGCGCGCGCAAGCCGCTGGACGTGAAGGTCCACGTGCCGGTCGAGTCGATGGCGGAGCTGGGTGGCGTGGTCCACGGGGATCCCGACCAGCCGTTGCACGGGTCGATCTGGCCGGCGATCTACCCGGAGCTGCTGCGCCTGGTGCGCGAGCACACCTCGACGATCGTGTTCGTCAACAACCGCCGTTCGGCGGAGCGGCTGGCGCTGCGGCTGAATGAGCTCGCGGCGGCGGAGGAGGAGGCTGAGGACGGGGAGCAGGCGGGAAAAGATGAGGAGAGGGCCGCCCGAGGCGGCCCGCGCGGCGTTCGCGCACGGAGGCCGGGGCCTGCTCAAGGGCCGGGGCCACCACGAGAGATCGCGCGCGCGCACCACGGCTCACTCGCGCGGGAGGAGCGGACAGTGGTGGAGGAGCTCCTGAAGGCGGGCGAGATCCCGTGCATCGTGGCGACGTCGAGCCTCGAGCTCGGGATCGACATGGGCGCGGTGGACCTCGTGCTGCAGGTCGAGTCGCCGAAGTCGGTGGCGGCAGGGTTGCAGCGGATCGGCCGCGCGGGCCACGGCGTGGGCGAGGTGTCGAAGGGGCGGATCTTCCCGAAGTTCCGCGCGGACCTGCTGGAGTGCGCGGTGGTCGTGCGGCGGATGCGCGAAGGGGCGATCGAGCCGACAGTGGTCCCGCGCAACCCGCTGGACGTGCTCGCGCAGCAGGTCGTCGCGATGGCGGCGGCCGAGGAGGAGCTCGCCGTGGAGGAGCTCTACGAGCGGGTGCGGCGCACGCACACCTACGCGGAGCTGCCGCGCCGCCAGCTGGAGGGCGTGCTGGACATGCTCGACGGGCGCTACCCGTCCGCCGAGTTCGGCGAGCTGCGCCCGCGGATCGTGTGGGACCGTCTCGCCGGCACGATCCGCCCGCGCAAGGGTGCGCGCGCGCTGGCGGTGGCGAACGCGGGCACGATTCCCGACCGGGGGCTGTACCTGGTGACGCTTCCGGACGGACGGCGGGTGGGGGAGCTCGACGAGGAGATGGTCTACGAGGCGCGGCCGGGGCAGGTCTTTCTGCTGGGTGCGTCGGCGTGGCGGATCGAGGAGATCGGCCGCGACCGCGTGACAGTGACGCCGGCGCCGGGGGCGCCGGGGGCGGTGCCGTTCTGGAAGGGTGACGGGGTGGGGCGTCCGAAGGAGCTGGGCGAGGCGATTGGAGCGTTCGCGCGGTGGGCGGTGGGGCAGCCGCCGGAGACGCTAGAGCGCGAGTACGATCTCGACGCCCGGGCGGCTCGCAACCTGGTGGAGTACCTGCGCGAGCAGCAGGACGCCACGCGGGTGCTGCCGAGCGACCGCACGGTGGTGGTGGAGCGCTTCCGCGACGAGATCGGGGACTGGCGGCTGTGCGTGCTCTCCCCGTACGGGGGGCGCGTCCACGCGGCGTGGGGCCTCGCGCTGGCGGCGCGCGTGCGCGAGCGGCTGGGGCTCGAGGCGGACGTGATCTGGTCGGACGACGGGATCGTGGTGCACCTGCCCGAGACCGACGAGCTTGGCGGCCCCGAGGCGCTCGAGCTCGTGCTGGTCGAGCCGGACGAGGTCGAGGATCTGGTGGTGGGGGAGCTGGGCAGCTCGGCGCTGTTCGGAGCGCGCTTCCGCGAGGCGGCTGGTCGGGCGCTGCTGATCCCCCGCGCGTACCCGGGCCGGCGCACGCCGCTGTGGCAGCAGCGGCTGAAGGCACAGACACTGCTGGAGGTGGCGCGCCGCTACGGCGAGTTCCCGATCGTGCTGGAGGCCTACCGGGAGTGCCTGCGCGACGTGCTCGACCTCCCGGGGCTGACGGAGTTGCTCGGGAGGCTGCACCGGCGCGAGCTGAGCGTGGTCGAGGTGGAGACGGCCACCGCCTCGCCGTTCGCGTCCTCACTGTTGTTCGACTACGTGGCGACGTACATGTACGAGGGCGATGCCCCCAACGCGGAGCGCCGCGCGGCGGCGCTGTCGCTCGACCGCGACCTGCTGCGCGAGCTGCTCGGGCAGGAGGAGCTGCGCGAGCTGCTGGACCGCGGGGCGCTGCAGCAGCTGGAGGAGGATCTGCAGCGCCGCAGCGAACAGAGGCGCGCGGCCAACCGCGATGAGTTGCACGACGCGCTGCGCACGCTCGGGGACCTGAGCGCCGCGGAGGCCACCGAGCGTGTGCTTGAGGGGCTTGACGCGGAAGAGATGCTCGCGACCCTGGAGCGCGAGCGGCGCGCGGTGCGGGTGCGGGTCGGCGGGGAGGAGCGCCACATCGCCGCGGCCGACGCGGGCCTGTACCGCGACGCGCTCGGCACGGCCCCGCCGGGGGGCCTGCCGGACGCCTTCACGGCGGAGGTCCCGGACGCGCTGGAGCGCCTGCTGCGCCGCTACGCGGCGACGCGCGGGCCGTTCACGACCGAGCAGCCTCGCGCCCGGTGGGGCCTCGGCGCCGCGGTGCTCGAAGTGGGGTTGCGCGAGCTGGAGCGCACGGGCGCGGTGGTGCGCGGCGAGCTGCACCCGGACGGCGCGGCGGGGCGGCGGGAGTGGTGCGACGTGGAGGTGCTGCGGCGTCTGCGGCGGGCCTCGCTGGCGGCGCTACGGAAGGAGATCGAGCCGGCGGAGCGCCGGGCGTACGCGACGTTCCTGCCGGCGTGGCACGGGATCGACCGCCACGCGGCGGCGGGCGCCGGGGTGGAGCGCCTGCGCGAGCAGCTCGTACCCCTACAGGGCATCGCGCTGACCCCGCGCACGTGGGAGCGGGAGGTGCTGCCGCGCCGTGTGGGGGCGTACTCGACGACGTGGATGGACGAGTTGTGCGCGAGCGGGGAGGTGGTGTGGGTGGGTGCGGGCGCTCTCGGACGCCGCGACGGGCGAGTGGCGCTGTACTTCCGCGAGGACGTGGCGCTGCTCGGGCCGCCCCCGCGCCGCGGGGAGCCGGTACACGTCCGTGGGGACCCTGCCCATGTTTCCGAGCATGTTTCCGAATCTCACGCGCGTGTACGCGCGCGTCTTAACCAAAGCGGGTGCTTCTTCACGGACCTGCTCACGGACGTGGAGTTGTCCGCGCCGGAGCTCGCCGAGGCCCTGTGGGACCTGGCGTGGGCGGGGGAGGTGACCAACGACGCGTTCGCACCGCTGCGCGCCCCGCGTTTGACGCTCGCCTCCTCGGGCAGTGGTGGCAGGTCCTACGGTCCGGCGCATCGCGGGGGGCGCTTTTCGGGGCGCCGGACCGCCGGCCGTGCCTCCGTGCATCCACCGGGCCGCTGGTC
Source organism: uncultured Solirubrobacterales bacterium (assembly GCA_963706545.1). Lineage (GTDB taxonomy): Bacteria > Actinomycetota > Thermoleophilia > Solirubrobacterales > Solirubrobacteraceae > Palsa-744. The sequence goes on along the minus strand of OY970161.1, from coordinate 1,148,303 downwards.
GCTGACGGCACCGCTGTTCGCCGGCGCGGGCTCCCACTCCGAGCGCGCGCGGGCGACGGCCGAGCTGCTGCTCGAGCGCCACGGGATCCTCACGCGGGAGCTGGTGCTCGCGGAGGGCGTACCGGGAGGCTTCGCGGCGCTGTACCCCGAGCTGTGCCGTCTGGAGACGCTAGGGGCGGCGCGGCGTGGTTACTTCGTGGAGGGGCTGGGAGGAGCGCAGTTCGCGCTTCCGGGCGCGGTCGAGCGCCTGCGCGCGCAGCGGCTCTCGGAGCTAGAGCGCTCCCGGTCGCTGGTCCTCGCCGCGAGCGACCCGGCGCAGCCCTATGGTGCGGCGCTGCCGTGGAGGGCTTCGCCGGGAAGTCGGAGACAGGAGCTCACGACTGCCGAGCCCGAGCCCGCCGTGGGAGGTTCTGTGGCAGTCGTCCGAGCCCGGGGCACCCGACCCTCTCCGGCCCGCGTGGCGGGGGCGAGTGTGGTGTTGGTGGGCGGCGAGCCGGTGCTCTACCTGGAGCGCGGGGGCAGGGGGCTGCGGGTGCTGGTGGATGGTGACGACGACTGTGTACAGCAGGCGCTCGAGGCGCTTGCCGAGCACGCCCGGGCTGGCCGGCTGCTGGCGCGGATCGCCCTGGAGCGGGTGGACGGCGAGCCGGTGCTCGGCTCGCGCTGGGAGGCGGCCCTGGAGCGGGCCGGTTTCCGCGCGGGGCCGCGTCGCGTGGAGCTCGCCTCGCGATAAAAGCCCCGCTAATGCAGCTATTCGGACAGATCGGCAGAGTGCTGGGATGACATATAGACCCAGTTCGTTCTGACAGGTAGGCAGAGTGCATAGAGGGGGACGTTTCTAGGGCGATCCGAAACGTCGATAGATCCCACGATTTTTAACTTGCAATCTTCGGGCAATGCTGTATGGTCGAAAGCGTGGGGATCAGCGGAACCGAGAGGGAGCTGAGCGCGATGTACCGGCGCCTGCCGCACGGCCCGCACGGCATGGGGCGCGATGCGGTGGCTCGGCACCAGCGGGCGCGGCTGTTCGGGGCGATGATCGAGGCGATCCATCGCCAGGGCTACAAGGGGACGACGGTGGCGCACGTGATCGCACTGGCGGGCGTGTCGCGCCGAGCGTTCTACGAGCAGTTCGCCAACAAGGAAGACTGCTTCCTGGGCACCTACGACATCGCGGTGGCGCGCGCCAAGCGGCGGATGCTCGACGGGTGGATGAGCGAGCGCGGGTGGGCCAACCGCGTCCACAGGGCGTGCCAGGCGTTCGTCGAGGACTCGCAGCGCAACGTCAAGAGCTCGCGTCTAGTGCTGATCGAAGGGCTGGGCCTTGGGGCCAAGAGTCGCGAACGGTTGATGCGCTCGGCGCTCGCCTTCGAGCGGGTGCTGGCGAGCGGCTTCGGGGTGGCGCCCGACGGGGTGCAGCTCCCGGCGCTGGGGCCGAAAGCGATCGTCGGCGGCGGGCGCCACATGATCTTCGAGCGGCTGCGGACCGACCGTGTGGCGGAGCTGCCGATGTTGACCGACGAACTGCTCGACTGGGTCAGCGCCTACCGCTCGCCGGCGGCGCGGATCGGGGTGCCGCGCACCGCCGCGCCGCACAGGCCAGTCGAGCCGGCGCGGTTCCTGGAAAGCGAGGAGAAACGCGCCCGCGTGCTTGGCGCGGTAGTGCACCTCACGCTGGACGAGGGCTACAACGGGCTGACCGACCCCCAGATCGCCCAGTTCGCCGGGATGTCTACGGAATCGTTCCACAAACACTTCCCCTCCAAGCAGGAGTGCTTCGTGGCGGTGGTGGACGAGTTCGTGGACGAAACGATCGCAGCGATCGCCGCGGCGGCGACCCAGGCGGACGACTGGCCGGAGGCGGCGTACCTCGGTGTGAGGGCGGGCATCGACCACTTCGTCGCGCACCCGGGGCTCACGAAAATGGCGTTCGTTGACCTCTTCGACGTCGGCCCGGTCGTGACCGAGTGCATCGGCCGTACGCTGGGCAAGCTCGGGACCCTGCTGCAGGAGACCTCGCCCGAGCCGCGCAGAGCTCCGCTGCTCGCCCACGAAGCGGTCGTCGGCGCGCTGTGGTCGATCGTCGGCAGCTACGCAACGCCCAAGCGCGTGAAGTACCTGCCGTCGCTGGTAGACCACCTCGCGTTCATGGTGATGGCCCCGTACGTGGGCCCGAAGGCTGCGGGACAGACGATCGACGCCACCCGCCGCAGCCTCGCGCGCGACGAGCACTACTGAGCCCGGGTCCATCTGGGCTGGGTGCCGACGTAGGCCCTATCCTGGGGCGGTGATGAGCGTCCCCGGCATGAGGGTCCACGACCAAGTATCTGACGGTCCGGTGTCGCCGCTTCGGGGCGGTCTGCGCCACCCGCGATGCTCGCCGTGCTACCAGCACGGCTGCGCTCGCGTGCGTCGCATCCCATCCCCGAATCGACCACCCCGATCCCGCCATCTACTTTGTCGCGAACCCTGAGTACCGCACCGCGCAGGGTGGGGCACAAGGGCGCCGCGCACCTCGCGCCGGGCAACACGCTCGCGAGCTTCGAGGCGGCGGCGCGTGCGGGTGTGGACATGATCGAGTTCGACGTCCTCAGCGAGCGCCCGGACGGAAGCGGGCGGCTGCTGCTCGCCCACGACTACCGGGCGCTCCGCGCCGCGCAGGCGCCGCTGACGCTCCAAGAGGGTCTCGAGCACCTCGCGAGCGACGCGTACGCGGGCATCGAGCTCGACGTTGACGTGAAGCTGCCGGGCTACGGGGAGCGGGTGGTGGCGGCGCTGCGCGAGACCGGCCTGACCGAGCGTGCGCTGGTTAGCAGCACGTTCCCGCACGAGCTCGACGCGATGCGCGCGGTCGAGCCTTCGCTGCGCGTGGGCTGGTCGGTGCCGCGCGCGCGGCGCGACTACACCGAGGACAACAAGCTCATCGCGGTCCCGGCGCTCGCGCTGCTCGCCGGCTTCCGTGCCCTGCTGCCGCGGCGCGCTCGCGCGGCGCTGCGTGCAGGCCGCTTCGACGCGGTGATGGCGCACTGGCGCGTGGTCACCCCGGCGCTGGTGCGCGCGGTCGCGGCCGGGGGCGGGGAGCTGTACGCGTGGACGGTGGATGACGCCGCGCAGGTGGCCCGCCTCACGGCGATGGGGGTTGACGGGATCATCACCAACGACCCGCGACTGTTCGCTACGTGAGCGTGCACGTCGCCGCGCTGAACCCCAAGGGTAGGCAGGGGGAGGGCAGGCCCTCCCCCTGAGCCCCCTCCCAACGGACTACGTGAGCGTGCACGTCGCCGCGCTGAACCCCAAGGGTAGGCAGGGGGAGGGCAGGCCCTCCCCCTGAGCCCCCTCCCAACGGACTACGTGAGCGTGCACGTCGCCGCGCTGAACCCCTTGGGTTCGGCGCCGGCGAGGCTCGTGTGCCCGGCGGTGGTGACGTGGCTGGCGAGATGCACCAGCCGTCCAGCGCGGCGCCACTGGAATTCGACGACCCCGCGCAGCGTGTAGGCGGCGGTGGTGGGCTTGAATTCGAAGGTGCGCCCGGCCTGACGGGTGGAGGGGCCAGAGCCGATCTGCACGAAGCCGGAGTCCGCGCTCTCGCCGAGGTCGGTCCACTGGTGCGTGGTGGCGTCGAGTGACTGCACCAGGAAGCGCATGTACATCGTGTCGTGAGGGTGGCCATCGGTGGGCATCGAGCCGCGAATGCCGATTGTGTGGGGGTGGATGGGTGTGTTGCACAGGTCCACCGTGGCCCACAGTTCCGGCGACTGTGCCAGCGCCCGGAACGGCTGGCGGGCTGCCGCGGGCGCTGAGTACGCAAGCGCCAGCAGCGCCCCAGCCGCGAGCACCGCCGCCACGGTCCTCTTCGCGGGGGTCATGCTGTGAAGATAGCGCGGGGTCGATGCCTCCACGGAGGGAGCGTGCGGGCCCGCTTCGATCGGGCGCGGGGACCTCGCACGAGGCGCGGGCGCGAGCGGGGAATCCCAGGGTGAGCCGCGTGCGTGGAGGTGTGCTATCCCCTTGGCGGTGCGCGCACCGAGCTCAGCGGAGGTCGTGGAGCTGCTCGCGCGAGTGCCGGTCTTCTCGACACTGGAGAGCGGGGACCTCGAGCGCATCGCGCAACTGGGGGTCCCGCGCAGCTTCGAGGCCGGCCAGGCGGTGTTCCGCGAGGGGGACCGCAGCGACACCTGCTACGTCGTGCACGAGGGGCGCGCGCGCGCGGTGCGCGAGCACGGGGGGCGCACGCTCACGCTGGCGACGTTCGGGCGGGGCGACATCTTCGGCGAGCTCGCGCTGTTCGAGGACGAACACCGCTCCGCCACCGTGGAGACCCTGGAACCGATGAGCGCGGTGGCGGTGCTTGGCCCCGACATGCGCCGCCTGATGGCCGAGCATCCCCAGATCGCGATGCGCCTGCTGGTCGCGCTGGGCCGGCGCTTACGGGAGACCAACGAGCGCCTCGCGCGCCGCTCCTTCCAGACGGTGCAGAGTCGCGTGGCCTCGGCGCTGAGCGAGATGGTCGCGCAGGCACAGGCACAGAGCGCGTCCGCGTCCGCGGAGGGCCACGATGTCCAGATCGCCGCCACCCAGGCCGACTTGGCGAAGCTCGCGGGCAGCTCGCGCGAGTCGGCGAGTCGCTTCCTGGCCGTGCTGGAGCGTGCGGGGGTCATCTCTCAGGGCAGGGGCCGACTGGTGGTGCACGACCCGGAGGCGCTGCGGGCGTATGTCTTCTGAGCACACAATCGAGCGCTCGGCGGGTGGAGTGGTGGTGCGCGGGGGGCAGACGCTCGTGATCGTGCCCGTCCGCCGCGCGGCGGACGGCTCGCGCGTGTTGGGGCTGCCCAAGGGGCACATCGACCCCGGCGAGACCCCGCTGCAGGCGGCGGTGCGGGAGGTGCGCGAGGAGACCGGCGTGGAGGCGGAGCCGGTGCGCGAGCTCGGCGAGGTGCGCTACTGGTATAGGCGCGACCGCCGCACGGTGCCCAAGTCGGTCGTCTTCTACCTGCTGCGGTACCGCTCGGGTGACACCGGGGACCACGACGAGGAGGTCGAGGAGGTGCGCTGGATGGCGCTCGCGGAGGCGTGCACGGCGCTCACCTACGAGGGCGAGCGCGAGATGGTCAGGTGTGCGCTTGCGGCGCTGGATCCCTAGAGGGTGGCGCAGCCGGGCGTCAGGCCGGCGAGCCGGGCCCCTCTCCTTCGGATACTCTGCACTTTCGTGCAGGTTCTCAACTTCTACTCCACGTCTAGGTCGGGGGAGGGCAGGCCCTCCCCCGAGGCCCCCTCCCCCCATAGGTCTTCAATGTGCAGGTCCTGAACTTCTACTCCACGATCTTCGCCGACGAGCTCAAGCGGGGCCGCAAGACGGCGACGATCCGACTCGGAGACAAGTCGGACAAGTACCGCAAGAACCAGCTGGTGCTGGTCACGATCGGCTACCAGTACTCTCCCCGAGAGCGGATCTTCGAGGCGGTGATCGACCAGGTCGAAGTTACACGGCTCGGGGATCTCTCGCCGCGGGACATCAAGCACGACAACCCCGAGTTCCGCCGCCACGAGGAGTTGATCCACTTCCTCGAACAGATCTACGGTCGCGCGGTCTCGGTCGACGACACGGTTACGGTGGTGCGGTTCTCACGGATCATGGACACTCCCTCGGGGATGACTGAGGCGATGAAGGGCTTCGGCGGCGCCCAGAACTGACGGTCCCGGGCGGGACTCGGCGGTGTGGGATGGCGCCGTCGCAAAGGGTGAGAGACGCTTCCAGGGTCCTGCTCGACGAGTTTGGCAATCTGGGCACGAAAGTGCCGAACAGACCGGCAAACTCCTTGACATGCGTCCGCGGTCGTCTATAGTGGCGCCTACGCCGTTGGCACTCGGCCTAGAGGAGTGCCAGAAGTCGGGGCCGTGCCTCTGGTGAGGTGCCGCCCCACACCAACTCTCTACTACCTAGCAGCGGAGGTCCCACCAAGATGAAGCTCAAGCCCCTGGGCGATCGCCTGATCGTGCGGGCGATCGAGGAGGAGGAGACCACTGCAAGTGGCCTCGTGCTCCCCGACACAGCCAAGGAAAAGCCGCAGAAGGGCAAGGTCCTCGCCGTCGGCGATGGCAAGTTCGACGATGACGGAAAGCGGGTCCCGCTCGACGTCAAGAAGGACGACGAGGTCCTCTACAGCAAGTACGGCGGCACCGAGATCAAGGTCGATGGCGAGGACCTGCTCGTGCTGCGCGAGTCCGATGTCCTCGCAAAGGTCCTCTAAGGAGAAGAAATGGCACACAAGGAGATCAAGTACGCCTCCGAGGCGCGCAAGTCGCTGGAGGCTGGCGTGGACGCCGTGGCCAACGCGGTCAAGGTCACGCTCGGCCCGAAGGGCCGCTACGTAGTGCTGGACAAGAAGTTCGGCGCCCCCACTATCACCAACGACGGAGTGACGATCGCCCGTGAGATCGAGGTCGAGGACGTCTTCGAGAATCAGGGCGCCCAGCTGGTGCGCGAGGTGGCCACCGCCACCAACGACGTGGCCGGCGACGGGACCACCACCGCCACCGTGCTGGCCCAGGCGATCGTGCGCCAGGGCTTGAAGAACGTCGCGGCGGGCGCGAACCCGCTGGCGCTCAAGCGCGGCATCGAGCGCGCCGTGGATCAGGTGGTGGCCAGCATCAAGTCGCAGAGCAAGGAGGTCTCGGGCAAGGAGCAGATCGCCCGCGTGGCCACCATCTCGGCCGGCGACGAAGAGATCGGCGACGTGATCGCCGATGCGATCGAGAAGGTCGGCAAGGACGGCGTGGTGAACGTCGAGGAGGGCCAGACGTTCGGCATGGACCTCGAGTTCACCGAGGGGATGCAGTTCGACAAGGGCTACATCTCCCCCTACATGGTCACCGACCAGGACCGCATGGAGGCGACTCTGGAGGATCCCTACATCCTGATCGCTAACCAGAAGATCGGTTCCGTGCGCGACGTGCTGCCGGTGCTCGAGGCCGTGATCCAGAGCGGCAAGCCGCTGCTGATCATCGCCGAGGACGTCGAGGGCGAGTCGCTGGCGACGCTCGTGGTCAACAAGCTGCGGGGCACCTTCACCGGCGTGGCCGTGAAGGCACCGGGCTTCGGGGATCGACGCAAGCGGATGCTCGAGGACATCGCGATCCTCACGAACGCCGAGGTGATCACCGAGGAGATGGGGCTGAAGCTGGAGAACACCCAGATCTCCCAGCTCGGGCGCGCGCGGCGCGTTGTGGTCGCCAAGGACACCACCACGGTGGTGGACGGCGCCGGCGACGCGGCAGCGATCAAGGGGCGCATCAACCAGATCAAAAACGAGATCGAGAACACCGACTCGGACTTCGATCGGGAGAAGCTCCAGGAGCGCCTCGCGAAGCTCTCCGGCGGCGTGGCGGTCGTGAAGGTGGGCGCGGCCACGGAGACGGAGATGAAGGAGAAGAAGCACCGCGTCGAGGACGCCCTGCAGGCCACCCGGGCGGCGCTGGAGGAGGGCATCGTGCCCGGCGGCGGCGTCGCGCTGCTGCAGGCCTCCGCCGCAGTCAGCTCAAATGGTGGCGGAGCCGAGGACGAGGACGAACAGACCGGCGGGCGCATCGTGCTGCGCGCGCTCGAGGAGCCGCTGCGGCAGCTCGCCGAGAACGCGGGCCTGGAGGGCTCGGTGGTGGTCAACGACGTGCGCAAGGCCAAGAAAGGTCACGGCCTCAACGCGTCTACCAACGAGATCGTCGATCTCGTGGCCGCGGGCGTCATCGACCCCGCGATGGTCACCCGCTCGGCGCTGCAGAACGCGGCGTCGATCGCCAAGAACATCCTCACCACTGAGGCGATCGTCGCCGAGGTGCCCGAGAAGGAAGGCGCCGGTGGCGGTGGCGGTGGCATGCCGGACATGAGCGGGATGATGTAGCGAGCTCGCGTGGGGAGGAGGGGGGAGGGCACGCGGACGGTCCTCCTTCTCCTCCCGCCGCGCTGGTGTGTGAGTGCGTGACAGCGCCCGCCTTGGCGGGCGCTGCGCTTTCCAGGGCGTTGACCAACGGCACGCCCCGATGCGGGTGGGTGGGTCGTCATGCACGGCACTGGCCACCACCGTACGCAGTAACGAGCGAGGGCCCGGCACGATGCCGGGCCCTCGTCGCGGTGCTAGCCCTGGGGGGCTGGGTCCGCCGCGCCGGGACGGCGCCTTGCGAGAGAATCCTGCCACACGCGAAACCGCGCATGTGGTGATGTTTCTGACTATTCCACTGCGCTGACTGGTCGTGCCGGCTCGCCGATGTACTTGGCGGTCGGCCGGATCAGCTTCGCTTCGCGCTTCTGCTCGAGGATGTGCGCCGACCATCCCGCCACGCGCGCGCAGGTGAACATCGGGGTGAAGAGCTCTGCAGGCACTTCCGCGAGATCGAGCACCACTGCGGACCAGAACTCGACGTTGGTGGCGAGCACGCGGTCGGGCTTGCGCGCTTGCAACTCCGCAAGGGCGGCCTGCTCGAGCGCCTCGGCGGCCTCTAGGCGCGGGGCGCCCAGTTCCCGGCAGGTGCGGCGCAGGACCCGTGCGCGGGGGTCTTCGGCGCGGTAGATGCGGTGGCCGAAGCCCATCAGCCGCTCCCCGCGGTCCATCGCCCCCTTCACCCACCGCTCGGCGTCCCCGTCGCGTTCCACTTCGTCGAGCATCTGCAGTACCCGCGAGGGCGCCCCCCCGTGCAGCGGCCCGGAGAGCGTCCCCACGGCGCCGGACAGGGCCGCGGCGACGTCCGCGCCGGTGGAGGCGGCGATGCGCGCGACGAACGTCGAGGCGTTGACCCCGTGCTCGGCGGCGGAGACCCAGTAGGCGTCGATCGCCTTCACGTGGTCGGGGTTGGCCTCGCCGCGCCAGCGGATCAGGAAGCGCTCGGGGATCGAGCCGGCGCGGTCGATCTCCTCCTGGGGCACTGGCGGCTGCCCGACGCCGCGCGCGGACTGAGCCACGAAGGAGAGCGCCATCACCGAAGCGCGCGCGAGGTTCTCGCGGGCCTGCTCGTCGGAGATGTCGATCAGCTGGTTGAAGCCCCACTCTGGCGCGAGCATCGCCAGCCCCACCTGCACGTCCACACGGGGGTCGCCGGAGCGCACCGTCAGCGGGTGCGGTTCGGCGGGGGGCAGCCCCGGTTTGAAGCGGCCGTCGACGAGCAGGCCCCACACCTGCTCGTAGGGGATCGCCCCCACCAGGTCCTCGATGTCGACGCCGCGGTAGCGCAGCGCGCCACCCGCTTTGTCGGGCTCTGCGATCTCGGTTGCGAAGGCGACGACGCCTTCAAGGCCCGACTGGACCTCCATTGCTGTCTGAACCGCGCTCATGGCACTCGCTTTCTGGGCTTGATGCTCGACGGGTGTCTGCCTTGTGGGCAGGCCCATATGATGAACCACCCGTAGGCAGCGAGGAGGCACGGGTGTTCGACGACGATCTGATGTTCCGTTCAGCGAGCGAGCTCGCGGGCATAGTGCGCGCGGGAGACGTCTCCCACGCGCGAGCTGGTGCAGTGCTCGCTGGGATCGCATCGAGGAGCTCAACCCCGCGCTGAACGCCTTCGTGGAGGTGGACGCCGAGCGAGCGCTAGCGACCGCGGACGCCGCTCGCCGGCTGGAGCTGGCCACGTCTCCAAGGTTTGATAGTAAGTAGCCGCGGTCGTACGTAATCTCGACTTAGGGCTTGACAGTTGCGTGGGGATGCGTTACGCTGCGTCAGCGGTCCGGGCTCCCAATGATGGGACACCGGAAACATATGGTCCGGCTGGGGTCAGACCGACTTGTGGTTGACTTCTAGCGCTTGCAGGGTGTGTAGGTTTGGGAAGAGGGGCTGGGTCGGAGCGATGAGGGAGTTGTTTTAGCGTGGTTTCTAGAGGGAGAAACGTGATGGGGATGTATGCGTCCCGTAGGGGGGGCGTAGTTAGATGCGCCAGCTTGGCGCTGCCGCATCTCTCTCTCTCTCTCTCTCTCTCTCTCGGCTAGGCAGCTAGCCGAAGGACCTCCTCGTCGGGCGCTAACGCGCCGCCTTGTCGTCGCCCCTGCGGGGGGTGGGCTCCCGGCGCCTCTGAGTGGGGCCGCCGGAGCCGCAGCCACGGGGTCACCCGCGCGCGTGTGGGGGGTGTGCTGATGGCGGCGCCGGCGCGTGGTGGTGGGAGGGCGGCAGCGCGTCTACGTGGGGCTGCGCGCACAGAGCCGATCGCGCGGGCGGAGTCTGGCGGGTTGCGAGAGTCCAGGCGGCTACCGTCTGGTCTCGAGGACATGTCGCGTGGGCAGGTGGAGGAGATCCAGCGCTCGCGGTTGCTGGCGGCGGCGGCGGTGGTGATCGACGAGCTGGGGTATGACCGGACCTCCGTGCAGCGGATCACGGGCCGCGCGCGGGTCTCGCGGCGTACGTTCTATGAGCTGTTCGGTAATCGCGATGCGTGCCTGGTTGGGCTGATCGACGAGGTCGTGGGGCGGCTCGAGCTGGAGCTCGCGGCCGCGGGCCTGGAGCGCCTCGCGTGGCGTGAGCGGGTGCGTGGTGGCCTGTGGGTGATCCTCTCGTTCCTCGATCAGGAGCCGGTGCTGGCGCGGATCTGTGTGGTGCAGGCGCTGGGTGGCGGGCCGCGGGTGTTGGAGCGTCGTGAGCAGATCCTCGCGTGTCTGGCTGCCGTGCTTGACGAGGGGCGTTTTGAGGGTCCGCGTGGGGTGGAGTGTTCGTTGGTGACCGCGGAAGGTCTCGTGGGTGGTGCGTTTGGTGTGGTCTTTGCGCGGCTGCGCAGCGGCGACCAGGGGCCGTTGACGGGGCTGTTGGAGGAGTTGATGGGGATGATCGCGTTGCAGTATTTGGGGCCGCGCGCGGCGCGTCGCGAACAGCAGCGTTCGGCGCCCGCTCTGCGACCGGCGCCGCGCAGCCGCACGGGTGTGGGTGCGCGGGGTGAGCCTGACCCGCTGGGGGAGGTTCCGATGCGTTTGACGTATCGCACGGCGCGGGTGCTTCAGTACATCGCTGAGCGTCCGTTTGCGAGCAACCGTATGGTTGGTGATCACGCGGGGGTCGCTGACCCGGGGCAGATCTCCAAGCTTTTGCGGCGTCTGGAGCGTCTGGGGCTCACGGTCAACACCGGCGGGGGGCACCAGAGCGGCGAGCCCAACGCGTGGGAGCTCACGCCGCTCGGCGGGCAGGTCACGCAGCGCCTCGGCGCCATCACGCACGACCGATCGGAGGCTGCGTGATGCGCTGCCTCGTCGATGACTGTGGGAGCGGCGGGCCGCTGGCGGCTACCCAGCAGCGGTTCGCTCCCGAGCGCAGGCCGCGCGACCGAACGCGCCTCTCGGCGCGAGTGCAACACAACACAACAACCAGAGAGGGGCATCACTGTCAGTCCCCTCCGTTCTCCAGGAGGAGGCATAGCCATGTTCTCAGCAATACGTAAGCATCTCAGCTACGCCAACGTAGCCGCGACACTCGCGCTGGTGTTCGCTCTCACCGGCGGCGCCTTCGCCGCGACCAGTCACGGCAGTGGCGGTTCGCCGTCCAAAGCGACCGCGTCGGTCACGCCAGTCGCCGTTACCGCCAAGAAGAAGACCAAAGCCAAAGCCCCCGCCCGGGGCCCCGCCGGCCCCAAGGGCGCGACAGGCGCCACCGGAGCCACAGGACCAGGAGGTCCTGCCGGTCCCGCGGGCCCCACAGGCCCGGCTGGTGGTGCCGGTATACAAGGCACCGCGGGCACAAACGGCACGGATGGCACGAACGGCGAAAGCGTGACCAACACCAAGCTGGTAGCCGGCAAACAAACGATCTGCCCAGAAGGCGGAGCCGAATTCAAAGTCGGCGCTGGCACGGCAACCAAGGCCTGCAACGGCGAAAAAGGCGTGATCCACCCGAAAGAAACCCTCCCTCCCGAAGCCTCCGAGTTCGGTGTGTGGTCGCTCGGGTCGATACAGAGCACATCACTCGGGCACGAAAGTGATCTGATTGTACCGGTTGCTTCCTTCGTGATCCCGCTGGCTGCTCCCTTGTCGGCAACTGATGTCCACTACATCGACCAACATGACGAAGAAGTCCTAGAAGGAGGAACGACGGTCGCAAACACGGGGGCGTGCAAAGGGGGGACCGCAGCAGCACCGACCGCGGAACCTGGCAACTTCTGTGTTTACACCGGGAGGGAAGAAGAAATACATAGTACGTCCTCAGGAATCATTAATGCCGGCATCTACGAAATAGGCGCTGGCACGACCGGGGCAATCGAGCAGTTCGTTGTCACAGGCAATTTTGAGCCTTATGGCGCTGGTACTTGGGCGGTGACCGCCCCCGCCGCACCATAAGGAACGGGGGGGCTCCCCGGGGGGGCGCCCCCCCGGGGAGCCCGCGTAAACGACACCACACACGAACACATTCAGACACAGACACATGCACCACTCCACTGAGAAAGGTACGCAAATGAGCAAGTCAAGCCACACCATCGGATCCGTGCTTCACCGCCTTGGTGTCGCCGGGCCTGTGCGCTCGCGTACCTTTCAAAGGATCAGTGCGCTCATCGCCGTCTTGGGCTCGCTCGTGTTCGCGGCTGCTCCCGCCCAGGCCGCGATTGCGCATAAATATCTTTCCCAGCTCACGGGGGCGCCTGCAGGCTCTTTTAGCGACGGTGCGTGCGGTGTCACGGTCGATCCGGCGACCCAGGACGTCTATGTCGTCAACCCCGGCAACAACGCGATCGACATTTTCGAACCCTCGGGGGCCGGCGCCTACACATACAAGTCTCAGATCAGCGGCTTGAACATCCCCGGAGGCTCCTTCGACGCACAATATATCTGCAACGTCGCGGTCAGCGACGTGACCGGTGATGTGTATCTCGCCTCGGAAGATCCGAGCGCTGAAGAGAACCATCAGAAAGTCGTCTACGTTTTTAACGCCTCGGGCACCTATATCGAAACAATGAACGGCTTAGGCACGCCTATAGGAAGTCTCGGTAATGGCAGCAGTGATGAGAGTGTGGTCGTTGATCAGGCAAACGGCGATGTCTACGTCGCTACCAGCTATATGAATGAAATCGATGTATTCAATTCTGCGAACAAATACGTGTTCAGGTTTTCTGGCCCCGAATGGTTGGCTGCGGTTTCCAGCGGTGACATCTACGGTTGGGAACGCGGCGGTACCATCTATAAGTTTACCTCGTCCGGAAGCCTGATGGCTGAAATCAACACTCACGGTGGGCAGATAGGTAGCGGTATCACGGTCGATCCCGCCGGGAATGTCTATGTCACTAACAATGGTATTGTCGAAGAGTATGGTCCCTCGGGTGAACTGGAGGGACAGACACGAGCCGCCCCGGGTGGCTCCCTCGCAAGCGCCGCGGCCAACTCCAGCGAAAACCTCATCGTCGCTGACGACGACTCTCCGAGTGTCGTGGATGTCTTTGGCCCGGGCATCGTCGTGCCCGGCACGACCGTCCAGGCACCGTCCAGCGTGGGCTCGACGACCGCCGTGGCGAACGGCAGCGTCAACCCGTCCGGTGTCCAGGTCACCTCGTGCGAGTTCGAATACGGCGCGAGCACTTCCTACGGGCAGAGCGAACCGTGCGAACAAAAGCCTGCGGAAATAGGCTCGGGTACGAGCCCGGTGCCGGTCACCGCGACCCTGAAAGGCCTGCAGCCGAACACCGTCTATTACTATCGCCTGAATGCCGCCGACGCCAACGGCAATGCCAACGAAGCCGGCGGCAGCGGCGCTGAAACCTTCACGACGCCTGGGATCCCCAAGGTCGTCAGCGAGTCCGCGGAAATCAAGTCGACCGAAAAAGCGGGGCAGACGCACGCGACGCTGAAGGCGACGATCAACCCCGACGGTCGCGAAACGGCCTACGATTTCGAATACGGAGAAACGGAATCCTACGGAGCGAGCACCCCCCCTGGTGATCTCGGCCCCGGGGAGGTGCCCGTGTCGGGCACGGCCGAACTGAGCGGCCTGAAGGTGGACACGACCTACCACTATCGGGTCGTGGCTAGCAACGAATGCGAAGTGCACAAAACCTGCACGGCATATGGTCTGGACCAGACGTTCACGACGGTCGCGGCTGTGCTTGTCGAAGGGTTGTCGGTCTCAGACGTAGCGGGCACGAGTACGACGCTGAAAGCGCAGGTTGACCCTCTGGGCACCGACACGAACGCCTACTTCCAGTACGGCACGGTGAGCTGCGCGACCAGCCCGGCGTCCTGCACCGATGTGCCTCTCTCGCCTGGAGTGGATGTGGGCTCCGCGGAAGGCTACCAGGCCTTGAGCATTCACCTGCAAAGCCTCACACCCTCCACCACCTACTACTATCGAGTGATCGCGACGAACGCACTCGGGACCGCCGAAGGCGAACGCAACGTTAATGGTAAAGAAATTGTTCACACTTTCACAACTCAGGCCGTTGGCAGTGCGCTGACGCTGCCCGATGGCCGGGAGTGGGAACAGGTTTCCCCGCCTAACAAGCATGGCGCGTATCTCTGGGGGATTAATGCGTTCAACGGCGTGATGGAGGCTGCCGCGGATGGTGGTGCGATTACGTATAACGCGAATACTCCGACCGAACTTGAACCCAGAGCATCCCATTATCGGGTTACGCAGGTGTTCTCGACGCGTACCTCGGGTGGTTGGTCTTCGCAGGACATTGATACGCCTAACAATTACGAAGCCGGTGTCGATCTCAGCGTAGGTTTTGAGTATCGGTCTTTCTCGCCCGATCTGTCGCGGGCGCTCGTCGAACCGGTGGGTGCATTCACGCCGCTCTCGAAAGGGGAAGTGTCCGAAGAAGTACCTCCCAGGGCGACGGAACAGACGGAGTACGTGCGCAGCGACTTCACTTGTCAGGCGACGCCGGCTACGTGCTACACGCCGCTTGTGACGCCCGCGAACACGCCGCCCGAAACCAAAATCGGTAATCAGGAAGAAGAAGACCCGGAGTATGGTAGTTTAGTGAAGTTTGACGGTGCTAATCCCGATCTCAGCCACGTTGTTCTCGACTCCAGTGTTTCTCTCGTCGAAGGAGCTCCCAGTAGGCCCTTCGGTGGAACAGGTTACGAAGCACCACTCTATGAGTGGTCGGGGGGCCAGTTGCAGCTGGTGAGCGTGCTGCCTGCAAGCGAAGGCGGAGGCGATGCGCCAAGTGGGGCATTGGGTGGCCTGACCAGTGATAGCGAACTTGAAGCGAGGAACGCGATCTCGAGTGATGGTGCGCGTGTTGTGTGGTCGGACGGCGATGATAAAGGCTTGTACATGCGCGATACCGTGCGTGGGGAAACGGTGAGGATCGGTGGTGCTGGAGCAGAATTCATGGACGCCAGCGGCGATGATTCCAAAGTGTTCTTCTTGCAGGAAGGGGATCTCTATGTGTTCGAAGTGACCAGTGGCACGAGCGAACTGCTGGCGGGTAATGTGACGCGCCTGACCAAAAACGCGAAAGTTCAGAAAACGGTGCTCGGCTCCAGCGAAGACGGCTCGTATGTGTATTTCGTGGCGAATGGCGTGCTGACCGGGACTGAAGAAAATGGCGAGCACGAAAAAGCGCTGACGGGTCAAGATAACCTCTATCTGGAGCATTACGACAGCGAAACCAGTCGATGGACGCCAATGTTTATCGCCACCCTTAATGGTTCTGATTATCTGGACTGGTATGGTGACGAACTCAAGCGGCATACTTCTCGGGTTTCGCCGGATGGTCGCTATCTGGCGTTTATGTCGAGCCAGTCCCTGACGGGATATGACAATGCCGATGCGAACGCCGGTCAACCCGATGAGGAGGTGTATCTCTATCACGCTGAAGTATCGTCATCGGGGGAGCTCGAACCGGGGAAGCTGGTGTGTGCGTCGTGTAACCCGACCGGCGCGCGGCCACTCGGGGTCGCTCCGGCTGAAGGATTTATCGATGATGAATTTTGGGAGAGTGCCAGGCTAGCGGCGGATGTTCCGGGCTTCACGGGATATAGTAATAGTAGGGCCCTCTACCAGTCGCGTTATCTGTCTGACAGCGGCCGGCTGTTCTTCAATAGTCCCGAAGCGCTCGTGCCTCAGGATGTGAACGGTACGTGGGATGTGTATGAGTACGAGCCGCCGGGGGTCGGTAGTTGCACGGTGTCGAGCGTGACGTTCGGCGTACGTTCTGGTGGGTGTATCGGTTTGATTTCCTCGGGTGAATCTGCTGAAGAATCTGCGTTCCTCGATGCGAGTGAAAACGGTGATGACGCGTTCTTTCTCACGTCTGCGAGGCTCGCACCGACGGATATCGATAACGACTATGACGTTTACGACGCACATATCTGTGGTGCTGAAGGTGTGGCGTGCGCGACCTCGGTTGAGCAGCTGCCGCCGTGCACGACCGAAGCCTCGTGTAAATCCGCCCCCACGCCTCAGCCCACGCTTTACGCCTCGCCCGCAAGCGCGACCTTCAACGGTCCCGGCAACCTCGCTCCGCCTCCGCCGCCTGCGCTGGCGAAGGTCACTATCAAAAAGACGGTCAAATGCAAGAAAGGCTCTGTGAAAAATAAGAAGGGCGAGTGTGTGCGGAGTAAGAGTAAGAAAAAAGCGAAAAAGTCCAGTGCCAATCGGAGGGCAAAGTCATGACCACCTTCAAAAGGCTTTTCCTTCTCGTACCTCTGCTTTTGATTCTCGTAGCTGCCTTTGCTGCGACACCCGCCTTCGCCACCGGTCCGGCACCCTGGTGGCATTTGACCTCGGGCTCGACCCCAGCTAACCTCCCGCCTGAAGGCAAGGGCCAGATCGTCGTGACGGCAGCCAACCTCGGTGACGCGGACGCGAACGGTAGTACGACGCCGGTACGTATCACCGATACTCTCCCGGCTGGGGTGAAAGCGGTCGCGGTCGGAGGTTTCGCGGGCGCGGAAAACACAGACAGCACAACCTCTCGTGGTGCGGCGCAGTGCCCTTCGGCCAGGGAATTGAAAGAAGGAGCGGCGCTGGCCTGTACTTTTACGGGTGTTTTGCCGCCGTATGAACAGATCAGGATCGTTATCTCGGTTGTTGTCGAAGAAGGCGCCTCCTCTGGCGAGGTCAATCAGGCCAGTGTCTCTGGTGGTGGGGCGGCGCAGGGTGCCTCAGTGGCGCGCCCGGTCACGATCGATGAAGTGCCGACGCCGTTCGGTGTCGAAAATTATGAAATTATTGCCGAAGAAGAAGGCGGCGCGGTCGATACGCAGGCCGGCTCGCACCCGTTCCAGCTCACGACGACACTCGAACTGAACCAGGCCTCTGAACCGACTCATCCGCCCGCCCTCGCGAAGGACCTGCATTTCATCCTCCCGCCGGGCGTGGTCGGCAATCCGACTGTGTTCCCGCAGTGCCCGGTAGCAAAGTTCCTCCAAGAAATCCATGGCGAACCCGTCGATGCTTGTCCAAATGACACGGCGATGGGCACTGCTACTGTGAGGATATTCCTGTCAGAGCCTTATAGCGGAGGGGGTCACTCGTCGCTTGTGAAGACTGTGCCGGTGTTCAATCTTACGCCTCAGGTTGGCGAACCGGCGCGGTTTGGGTTCTACGTCGAAAAAAGCCCAGTGTACCTCGAAACGTCTGTGCGTGCCGGTGGGGATTACGGCGTCACTGTCAGCGTCGATAACATCACGGATGCCATCACGTTCATGACGAGCCGCGTGACGCTCTGGGGTGTCCCCGGCGCAGCCAGCCACGACAACTCGCGTGGCTGGAGCTGCATCGACGACGGAGCATTGCGATTGTCGGTATTGCCTCCCTGCATTCCCCTTGATCAGGAAGACCCTCCTCCGTTCCTTGCGTTGCCGACATCGTGTACCGCGCCGCTGGAATCATCGGTCGAAGCGGATTCGTGGAGAGACCAGGGTGTGTTCGAGACTTACCACCAGAACCCGATTGACCCGATGCCGGCGCTCGATGGTTGCAACCGGCTGCCGTTCAGACCAGAAGTCAGGGTCTCGCCCGATGTACAGGATGCGAGCAATCCGAGCGGGTTGAAGGTTGACGTGCACGTCCCGCAGAGTGTGGATCTGGACTCCGAAGGCTTGTCCGCGTCTGATGTGAAGAACATCGTGGTCGCGTTGCCGGCGGGTGTCGCGATCAATCCCTCAGCCGGGGATGGTTTGGAAGCGTGCTCAAGCGATCCAGGGGATCTGGCTAGCGGTCAGCTCGGCAGTCCGGGTGATCAGATCGGCTACGAGGGCAAGCGGGAACTAGGATCGCTCCCCGGCATCGAAACGCTGCTGTTCACGCCGAAGCTGCCGGAAAGCTTCGGCACCGAAGGCGAAGAAGCGACGCTGCGGCCGGGTCTGAACTTCTGCTCGAATGCGTCGAAGATCGGCGAAGTCACGATCCACTCGCCGCTGCTGCCGAACCCTATCACTGGTTTTGTGTATCTCGCTGCGCAGGAATCAAACCCGTTCGGTTCGCTACTAGCGATGTATATCGTCGCGGAAGACCCTACGGCTGGTGTGCTCGTGAAGCTCGCGGGCGAAGTGCAGTTGTGCAAGGGGGCGGGCGAAGTGATCTCCGGTCAGACCTGTCAGGTGCTGGGGCAGATCGTCTCGACGTTCGCGAACAGCCCGCAGGCGCCGTTCGAAGACGCCGAACTGCATTTCTTTGGTGGGGAACGCGCGCCGCTAGCGATGCCGTCGCGCTGCGGGGCCTATACGACGAACGCGACGTTCGCACCGTGGTCCGGTAACGAACCGAGCAACGTCAGCTCGGTGTTCGATATCACGAGCGGCCCGAAGACCCTCAGCGAACCGGGCGGCAGCCCGTGCCCCGGCGCGAGCCTGCCGTTCAACCCGTCGTTGACGGGTGGCGGGCTGAGCGTCAACGCGGGCTGGTTCTCACCGTTCACACTGACGATGACCCGCCAAGACGGCGAACAGAACCTACAATCCGTGGAAGCCCATCTCCCCCCAGGCTTATCAGGGATCCTCTCTAACATCGAACTGTGCCCCGAACCACAGGCCAACCAGGGCGCCTGCGGCCCAAACAGCCTGATCGGAGAAACCACGGTCAGCGTGGGGGTCGGCGGCACCCCTTACACCGTCAGGGGTGGGAAGTTCTATCTCACCGGCCCGTATAACGGCAGCGGCGGCTGCACCGTCGGAACATCCGGGTGCGCACCGTTCGGCGTGTCATTCGTGGTCCCCGCGAAGGCCGGCCCGTTCGACTTCGCGAAAACCAAGGCGAACCATCCCGCGTGCGATTGCGTACTCGTCCGCGGGAAGATCGAAATCAACCCGATCACCGCCGCGGTCACGATCACATCCAACCCGCCGGGCACCCCGGATGCGATCCCGACGAGCATCGAAGGGGTCCCCCTGGAAATCCAGCACGTCAACGCGATCACCACCCGCACGGACTTCCAGTTCAACCCAACGAACTGCTCAAAGATGGAAGTCACCGGCACAATCCACTCAAGCGAAGGCGCTACCGACACGATCAGCGTGCCATTCCAGGTCACGAACTGCGCCGCGCTGAAGTTCGCCCCCAAATTCGCGGTCTCAACGTCCGCGAAGACATCGAGGGCGAACGGCGAGAGCCTCGCAGTGAAGCTGACCTACCCGAACGCACCGTTCGGCACCCAGGCAAACATCGCCAAGGTCAAAGTCGAACTACCCAAGCAACTCCCCTCCCGGCTAACGACGCTACAGAAGGCATGCACCGCCGCGACGTTCGACGCGAACCCCGCCGCATGCCCCGCAGCGTCAATCGTCGGGCACGCCAAGGCGATCACCCCGCTGATCCCCGTCCCCCTAGAAGGCCCCGCGTACTTCGTCTCCCACGGCGGCGAAGCCTTCCCCTCCCTCGTGATCGTGCTGCAGGGCTACAACGTCACGATCGACCTCGTCGGCTCGACATTCATCAACAAAGCCGGGATCACCTCAAGCACATTCAAGACGGTCCCCGACCAGCCCGTCGGCAGCTTCGAACTCACGCTCCCCCAGGGCCGCTACTCCGCACTCGCCGCCCACGGCGACCTCTGCACCGACAAACTCACAATGCCCACCGAATTCCTCGCGCAAAACGGCGCCGAAATCCACGAGAGCACGAAGATCGCCGTCACCGGCTGCCCAAAGCACGTACGCCATAAGCGCAAGCAGAAGCATCATCGCAGGAAGACCAAGAAGAAATGATGGTGCGTTATGGGCAGCTTCTGGGCGGCGCACA
This sequence comes from uncultured Solirubrobacterales bacterium, assembly GCA_963706545.1. Lineage (GTDB taxonomy): Bacteria > Actinomycetota > Thermoleophilia > Solirubrobacterales > Solirubrobacteraceae > Palsa-744. Next base: position 1,128,165 of record OY970161.1, on the reverse strand, counting down.
TCGTCGCAGGGAGGGGCCCGCTCACGAGCCCCTCCCGCACTGCGGGAACGGACTCCTCTCACGAGCCCCTCCCGCACTGCGGGAACGGACTCCTCTCACGAGCCCCTCCCGGAGACCGGTAGGCTCTGTCCGCGAGGTGTACCTCGTACCTTTCGTGACCGAGGGAGGCGCAGGTGTCCGACGACGATCTGATGTTCCGCTCAGCGAGCGAGCTCGCGGGCATGGTGCGCGCCGGGGAGCTCTCTGCGCGCGAGCTGGTGCAGTGCTCGCTGGATCGCATCGAGGAGCTCAACCCCGCGCTGAACGCCTTCGTGGAGGTGGACGCCGAGCGAGCGCTAGCGACCGCGGACGCCGTGCGCCCCGGCGACGAGCGGCCCTTCGCGGGGGTCCCCACCGCGATCAAGAACAACCGGCCGGTGAGTGGCCTGCGGGCCACGATCGGCTGCTCGCTGCTGGCCGACCACGTGGCCGACCACGACGCCAACGTAACACGCCGTCTGAAGGACGCGGGCTTTGTGATCGTGGGCACCACCACGCTGCCCGAGTACGGCATCCTGCCCGTCAGCGAGGCGCGCTTGTTCGGTCCGACCCGTAACCCCTGGGATCTGGAGCGCACGCCGGGTGGCTCCTCGGGTGGCTCGGCCGCGGCGGTCGCTGCGGGGATGGTGCCGGTCGCGCACGGCAACGACGGTGGCGGTTCGATCCGGATCCCCGCGGCGTGCTGCGGGCTCGTCGGCCTCAAGCCGGCGCGTGGACGCGTCTCCGCGGCGCCCGAACGCGGCGAAGCGCCGCTGGACATCGACGGAGTGCTGACCCGCACGGTCGCCGACACGGCCGCGATCCTCGACGTGCTCGCCGGCTACGAGCTCGGCGACGCGACGTGGGCTCCGCCCCCGGACGAGCCTTTCGCCGCGGCGGGCGCACGGGAGCCTGGCCGGCTGCGGATCGCCGCCACGACTCTGCCGCCGGTCGCCGACGCGATGGTCGATCCGCTCTGCGCGGGCGCGGTCGCCGAGGCGGCCGAGCTGCTGCGCTCGCTCGGCCACGAGGTCGAGGAGGTCGATCCACCGTGGCAGATCGAGGGTCTCTCGGAGCTGTTCGGGGCCGTCTTCTCGGTCCACATCGCGCTTCAGATCGTCTACTCGGGGATGGTCGCCGGCCGCGAGCCGACCGCCGAGGACATGGAGCCGATGAGCTGGGCGATCCACTCGATGACCCAGCACTTCAACTCGGTGCAGGGGCTGGGCCTGGAAATCCAGCTGCAGGCGCTCACGCGCCAGCTCGTCGTGTTCCTCGCCCCGTACGACGCGCTGCTCACCCCGGCCCTGGCCGAGCGTCCGCTGCCGATCGGCACGCTCGACACTGCCGCGCCCGACCCGATGTCCACGTTCACCCGCTCCGGCCTATTCACGCCCTTCACCCCCGTGTTCAACGCCAGCGGTCAGCCTGGCATATCGGTGCCGCTCTTCCACGGGGAGGATGGCTTGCCACTCGGGGTGCAGCTGGTGGGTCGCCCCGTGGGCGAGGCGACCCTGCTCGCGCTCGCCGCCCAGCTGGAAGCCGCGCGCCCGTGGGCTGCTCGCCGGCCGGAGCCGGCCACGCAGACCTCGGCCTAACGAGTTGACCGGCCGTGGAGCGGGCGGGGTGGCGGGGAGTATCCCAAACGGCTGATAACACTGGAGATCGCGACTAGACGGGCCGTCCAGTCGAACAGGTCTTGTGTCCGAGGATTGATAGTAGATAGCCACGGCTGTACGTAATCTCGACTCGGGGCTTGACAGTTGTGCTGCGATGCGTTACGCTGCGTCAGTAGTCCGGGGGTCTCAACGATGGGACACCGGGGAACATAGGGTCCGGCTGGGGTCAGATCGACTTGTGGTTGACTTCTAGCGCTCGCAGGGTGTAGGTGTGGAAGAGGGGCTGGGTCGGAGCGATGAGGGAGTTGTTTTAGCGTGGTTTCTAGAGGGGGAAACGTGATGGGGATGTATGCGTCCCGTAGGGGGGGCGTAGCTAGATGCGCCAGCTTGGCGCTGCCGCATCTCTCTCTCTCTCTCTCTCTCTTCGGCTAGGCAGCTAGCCGAAGAACCTCCTCGTCGGGCGCTAACGCGCCGCCTTGTCGTCGCCCCCGTGGGGGGTGGGCTCCCGGCGCCTCTGAGCGGGGCCCCCGGGGCCACTGCCACATCGTCTGACACTTGCGTGTGGGGGGTGTGGTGATGGCGGCGCCGGCGCGTGGTGGTGCGGGGGCGGCGCGTCTGCGTGGGGCCGCGCGTACAGAGCCGGTCGCGCGGGCGGGGTCCGCTGGGCTGCGGGAGTCTAGGCGGCTGCCGTCTGCTCATGACGATCTGTCGCGTGGGCAGGTGGAGGAGGTTCAGCGTTCGCGGTTGTTGGTTGCGGCGGCGGCGACGATCGATGAGTTGGGGTATGAGCGGACGTCGGTGCAGCGGATTACCGGTCGTGCGCGGGTTTCGCGGCGGACGTTCTATGAGCTGTTCGGCAATCTCGATGCGTGTCTGGTGGGGTTGATTGACGAGGTTGTGGGGCGCGTCGAGCGGGAGTTCGCGGCCGCGGGCTTGGAGCGTCTTGGGTGGCGTGAGCGGGTCCGTGGTGGCCTGTGGGTGATCCTCTCGTTCCTGGATGAGGAGCCGGTGTTGGCGCGGATCTGTGTGGTGCAGGCGCTGGGTGGCGGGCCGCGGGTCCTGGAGCGTCGTGAGCAGATCTTCGCGTGTCTAGCGGCGGTGCTTGATGAGGGTCGTTTTGAGGGTTCGCGCGGGGTGCAGTGCTCATTGGTGACCGCGGAAGGTCTCGTGGGTGGCGCGTTCGGTGTGGTCTTTGCGCGGCTGCGCAGCGGTGATCGTCGGCCGTTGACGGAGCTGCTGGAGGAGCTGATGGGGATGATCGCGCTGCAGTATTTGGGGCCGCGGGCGGCGCGCCGCGAACAGCAGCGTTCGGCTCCCGATCCGCGACCGGCGCCGCGCAGCCGCGGGGGTGTGGGTGCGCGGGGTGAGTCGGATCCGTTGGGGGAGGTTCCGATGCGTTTGACGTATCGCACTGCGCGGGTGCTCCAGTACATCGCCGAGCGTCCGCTTGCTAGCAACCGCATGGTCGGTGATCACGCGGGGATCGCTGACCCGGGGCAGATCTCCAAGCTTTTGCGGCGCCTGGAGCGCCTGGGGCTCACGGTCAACACTGGTGGGGGGCATCAGAGTGGTGAGCCGAATGCGTGGGAACTCACGCCGCTCGGCGGGCAGGTCACGCAGCGCCTCGGCGCCATCACGCCCGACCGATCGGAGGCCGCGTGATGTGGCCTCCTCGTCGACGACCGTGGGAGTGGCGGGCCGCTGGCGGCTACCCAGCAGCGGTCCGCTCCCGAGCGCAGGCTGCGAAACCGTCGCGTCTCTCGGCGCAAGTGCAACACAACACAACTAGAGAGGGGCATCACTGTCAGTCCCCTCCATTCTCCAGGAGGAGACATGACCATGTTCCAACGAGTACGTAAACACCTCACCCCCAGCACCTTCATAGCCCTGATCGCCCTGGTCTTTGCCCTCACCGGCGGTGCCTTCGCCGCCACGGGCGGTGGCTCAGGCGGCTCAGGCGGCTCGCACGGCACGCTGACGGCCAGCGCGGCCAAGAAGTCCAAGCAGAAGAGCACGAGCACTCGTGGCCCCGCCGGCCCCAAGGGCGCGACCGGAGCGACGGGGGCCACAGGGCCGGCTGGAGCCACAGGACCAGCCGGCGCACAGGGTCCCGCGGGCACGAACGGTACGGGTACGCCGGGTGAACCCGGTAAAGAAGGCACACCCGGTAAAGAAGGCGAAAGCGTGAAGAGCAAGTCGCTGCCGGTGAAACCCGGAGCCGAACACTGCGAAGAAGGCGGCTCTGAACTCACTGCGGCTGAAGGCAAGAAAACATACGCCTGCAACGGCGAGAAGGGCGTGATCCACCCGGGCGAAACCCTCGCCCCCGAAGCCTCCGAGTACGGCGCGTGGACTTCCGGAGTGGTGACACTGGGCACACCCCTACCCGAAGGGGAGGTACTGCTTGTACCGGTTGCTTCCTTCACGATCCCGCTGGAAAAACCACTCGGGGAACTTGAAGTCCACTACATCAATCCAGCGGGCGAAGAAGTCATAGAAAATGGTGGAAGGACGGTGCAGCCCCCACTGGCGAGCTGTCCGGGCAAAGCCGCAAAACCCGAAGCGACACCCGGCAATTTCTGTGTGTATGCCGAGCGTGAAGAAGGCGTAGCATCTGGCTCAGTAAACATCCATCAGCCCGGCACTCCCTTGATCGAAGGCGCCGGCACGACCGGGGCGGTCGAGGACTTCAAGGTCACCGGAACGCATCAGCCGGAAAGCTTTGGCACCTGGGCCGTGACTGCCCCCGCCGCACCCTAGGAACGCGCGCTTTCCCCGGGGGCTTCGGCTCCCCGGGGAGCCGGCGTAAACACACAACACTCGAACTGACACACACACACAACACTCGAACTGACACACACACATGCACCATACCACTGAGAAAGGCACGCAAATGAGCAATCAGAGCCACACCGTCGGGTCACCGCTTCACCGCCTCGGTGTCGTTGGGCCCGTTAGCTCGCGTGCCTTCCCAGGGAGTGGTGCGCGTTCATCCAACGGCGGGTGGGTTCCGAATTACCTTGTTCTGGTTCTCGTCGCCCTCACTACGATGCTTGGTGCCCTGGCGTTTGCCGCCGTTCCTGCGATGGCGGAGACTATTCATGTCTTCTCCACGAGCTTTGCCAGTGTGGGTGAAGGCGCTGGAGAGCTTTCCTCGCCTGATGGGGTGGCGGTCAACTCGACCACCCACGATATTTACGTCGCCGATACGGGCAACGATCGTATCGATGAGTTCGAAGCGGATGGCAACTTTGTTCGCGCGTGGGGTTGGGGTGTCGCGGAAGGGGTCGTCAAAAAAGAAGAATTTCAGACGTGCACCCTCACCTGCTTCAAAGGGCTTGAAGGTTCTAAACCGGGGGAGTTCACATCCCCGGAGTTCGTCGCTGTAGATAATTCTGGTGGACCGTCCAACGGCGATGTCTATGTCGGCGATCGCGGCGATGGCATCGTATCGAAGTTCAGCGCTGAAGGTAAATTGGAAGAAAGCTGGGGCACGAAGGGTCAGCTCGACGGCTCGACGACAACCGTCCGCTCGTTTGGTTACGCAATCTCCGGCATCGCTGTTGATGGGAGCGGAACTCTGATGGTTCTCGGTAGACTCGAAGGTGAAGTTGGATCTATTTTCCTGGAGGGCTTGTTGTTCCGCTTTACGCAGGGAGGCGTCTTCAGCGAAGAGTTGAACCTAGTAGAACGCGGAGTCGTCGAATCCGGTCTGGCTGTGGACCCTGAAGATAATTTTTTCAAGGTCAATGGCAACCATTCGACTGAGGAGTTCACGAGCTCTGGTAGCGATCTCGGCCAGGTGACGGCAAGCGAAGCCGCCACTGGCCTTGCGGTCGATAGTGCCACGGGCGACCTGTATGTCGACGTGGGTGGCGATGTCGAAGCCTACGCGTTCTCCGCTGCGGGGATCGTGAGCGTACAGGGTGGCACTCAGTGTAGGTTCGTGCAGAATGCTGGCTGTCCACCTTCCTACATGTTCGGCTCTAGCAAACCGAGCGGTGGCAGCCTTAGTGGCGCCAGTGGCATCGCGGTGGACTCCTCCAGTGGCGGTTCCTCCAGTGACGATGTCTATGTCGCGGATACCTCGGATGGCAGGGTCAACGTGTTCACCCCCGAGATAGTGCCGGATGTCACGACCGAAGCGCCCTCGGGGCTATCGGAGACCACCGCGATGCTGCATGGCACGGTCAATCCCGATGAAACAGAAGTCACCGCGTGTAAGTTTGAATACGGAACCGAACGGGGCGTTTACCCAAACACGGTCGCATGTTCGCAGACGCTGCCCCTGACTGGCGACAGTCCGGTGGCGGTCTCGGCGCCGCCGTTGAGTGGCCTGACGACGAAGACGACCTACTACTACCGCCTCGTCGCGACTAACGCGAATGGCACCAACTACGATGAAAACAGCTTCACGACGTTTGGGACGCCGACGATCGAGAGCGAGTCAAGCGATGCCATCGGGCACACCAGCGCGACGCTCGAGGCGCAGATCGACCCCAATGGTTCGGAAACGCATTACCACTTCGAATACGGTTCCAGTACCTCCTACGGTACCAGCGTACCGATCCCCGACGGCGCACTCGCCGCTGGTTTCACCGCGGAAACCGTCGGCGTCAACCCGACGGGCCTGGTGGCCGGAGCGACCTACCATTTCCGGGTCGTCGCCGTCAACGCCGAATCCCCGACACCGACCGACGGACCCGACCAGGAATTCACGACGATTCCCGCCGCACGAATCGAAAACGAGTCGGTATCGCATGTGGCGGCCACGAGCGTGACGCTGGGTGCGCAGATCGATCCCCTGGGTACCGAAACGAGCGCCTACTTCCAGTACGGCACGGTGAGCTGCGCGGCCAGTCCTGCGTCTTGTACCAATGTGCCACTCCCGCCCGGGAGGGATATCGGTTCCGCGGAAGGCTACCAGGCCTTGAGTGAACACCTGCAAGACCTCGCGCCCTCCACCACCTACTACTACCGTGTGATCGCGAGCAACGTGCTCGGGACCGTCGAAGGCGAACATAATGCCCAGGGTGAAGAAGTCGTTCACACCTTCACGACTCAACCCCCGGGCAGCAGTCGGGTGTTGCCTGATGATCGTCAGTGGGAATTGGTCTCTCCGCCGAATAAGTTTGGTGCGTTGATCTATCCGATTAATGAATTCGCTGGTGTGATTCAGGCTGCTGCTGATGGTGCTGCGATCACGTATGGGACGAGCGATGTGACAGAAGCGCAGCCGCGGGGGTCCACTTATCATCTGGTGCAGGTGCTCTCCAGGCGTGGTGCGGGCGCTTCGTCGTGGTCTTCGCAGGACATCGAAACGCCCAATAATTACGAAACCGGTGTTCGCCTCAACGTTGGGTATGAGTATCGGTTCTTTTCTTCTGATCTGTCGCTGGCGTTGCTCGAGCCGGAGGGTGCGTTCACGCCGCTCGAACGTGATGGTGTCTCTGAAGAAGTGCCGCCGCGGGCGACGGAACGCACGGCCTATCTGCGCAGCGACTTCACGTGTCAGGCGACGCCTTCGACGTGTTACACGCCGCTGGTCACGGAAGCGAACACCCCGCCCGAAACCAAAATTGGTGGCAATGAAGAAAACCTATTTGGGAATGCCGTGGAATTTGTCGGCGCCACTCCTGATCTCAGTCACGTCGTGCTCACTTCCAATATTCCTCTCATCGAAGGAGCTTCTTACAACGCTCTCTATGAGTGGGCGGGTGGCCGGTTGCAGCCGGTGAGCGTGTTGCCGCTAAACGAAGGTGGGGCCTGGGCGGCAAACGCGGAATTGGGCGGCTTGACCAGTAAAGATCTTGAAGCGAGGAACGCGATCTCAACCGATGGTTCACGGGTCGTGTGGTCAGATCAAAGCGATAAGGGCTTGTATATAAGTGACACGGCTGGTGGCAAAACGGAATCGGTGCGTATCGGTGGCGCCGGAGCCGAGTTCATGGACGCCAGCAGCGACGATTCTAAGGTGTTCTTCACTGAAGGGGCACACGAAGTAGGCAGCAAAGCACATACAGGAGATCTCTATGTGTTCGAAGTGACCAGCGGCGGAGGCGAGCCGTTAGTTGGCAGTGTGACGCGCTTGACTGAAGGCGCGGAAGTGCATGGCACGGTGCTCGGTGTGAGCGAAGACGGCTCGTACGTCTATTTCGTCGCCAACGGGTTGCTCGGGGACGCCGCCGAGCACGGCGCGAGCGCAGGGAACTGCGAAGTAGAAGCACGTGAGTCTTGTAATCTCTACGTGGATCATTACAACAGTGAATCCAAAAAGTGGGAAGCCCCGAGCTTTATCGCTGCTCTTTCGGGCGCCGACTCCCCTGACTGGTCTACAGAAATACTTAGGACACATACGTCGCGGGTTTCGCCGAATGGTCGTTATCTGGCGTTCATGTCGGATCGGTCCTTGACGGGGTATGACAATATTGATCTGAACGAACATCCAACGGGAGAAGAAGAAAAAAATGGAGTGATGGCGGGGACGAGGGTCAAGCATTATGATCAGGAGGTTTATCTTTATGATGCGGTAGAGCGTAAGCTGGTGTGTGCGTCGTGTAACCCGACGGGTGCGCGACCGGTCGGCGTCAAGGTCGAAGAAGCAGCGGTTGTCGACGATGAAATGTGGGGAGCGGGTGGGACTTGGCTCTCGGCGAATGTTCCCGGTTTCACGCCGTATCGTAACCAGAGGGCTCTTTACCAGTCGCGTTATCTGTCGGATAGTGGTCGGTTGTTCTTCAACAGTCACGAAGCGCTCGTGCCCCAAGACGTCAACGGGCAGTGGGATGTGTATGAGTACGAGCCGCCGGGGATCGGTGACTGCACCGCTGTGAATGTCGTGTTCAGCCCCCGCTCGGGAGGCTGTGTCGGCCTGATCTCCTCGGGTGAATCCGCCCAAGAATCGGGTTTCCTCGATGCTTCGGAAAATGGTGATGATGTGTTCTTCCTGACGACTTCGCGGCTGTCTTCCCAGGATTTCGATGATGACTACGATGTCTATGACGCGCATGTGTGCGGCGCTGAAGGCGTGGCGTGCGCGCCCATGGTTACGCCGCCGCCGCCGTGCACGACCGAAGCGTCCTGCAAACCCGCTCCCACGCCTCAGCCCACGCTTTACGCGCCGCCCGCGAGCGCCACCTTCTCGGGTCCCGGCAATCTGGCGCCGCCGCCGCCCGCTCCGGTACGGGTTGCGAAGAAAAAGACCGTGAAGTGTGCCAGGGGCAAGGTGCGTGATAAGCGCGGTGTTTGCGTCAAGCAGAAGTCCAAGAAGCGCAAAGCTAAGAAAGCCAGCGACGACCGGAGGGCAGGACGATGACTGTCAAGATCCGTACGCTCATAACCCTCTGTGCTCTGCTCGGTGTTCTCGGTATCGGCGCATCCTCGGCTTTCGCGGCAGAGCCTTGGTGGCATCTGACATCGGGCGCGGTGCCAGCGAATCTTCCGCCTGAAGGCAGGGGTCAGATCGTGTTGACTGCGGGCAACCTCGGTGACGCCGATGCGAACGGCGCTACGACACCGGTTACGATTACCGATACCCTTCCGGCTGGGCTGAAGGCGATCGCGATCGGTGGTATTGCGGGCGCTGAAGGCGAAGGCGGTTCAAGCTATCGTGGTTCGCCGCGGTGCCCCTCGAGTAAAGAATTGAAAGAAGGCGCGCCGCTCACGTGCACTTTCTCGGGTGATCTGCCGCCTTATGAACAGATCCGGGTCTTTATCACGGTGGCAGTGCAGGAAGGCGCGTCCTCGGGTGAAGTCAATCAGGCCAGCGTCTCCGGTGGTGGCGCGCCGCGGGGCGCCTCGGTGACGCGTCCGCTCACGATCTCAGAAGCGCCGACGCCGTTCGGGATCGAAAACTACGAACTGACACCTGAAGAAGAAGGCGGCGCGATCGATACGCAGGCCGGCTCGCACCCTTTCCAGGTGACGACGACATTTACTCTGAACCAGACCTCTGAACCGGGTCATCCGCCCGCGCTCGCGAAGGACCTGCATTTCATTCTCCCGCCGGGCCTGATCGGTAACCCGACGGTGTTCCCGCAGTGCTCGGGAGAGAAGTTCCTCCAAGAAATCCCCGGAGCCAATGCGTCAACGGACAATGCGTGTCCGAACGATACCGCGATGGGTACCGCTTTGGTGAAGGTCCTTTATCAAGATAACTTCACTGAAGGAAAGAATCTGCTTGTGATGACTGTCCCGATTTTCAATCTTACGCCCAGCGTGGGTGAGCCGGCGCGGTTCGGGTTCTTCTTCCAGAAAGTCCCGGTGTACCTGGATACGTCTGTGCGTACGGGTGGGGATTACGGTGTGACCGTCAGTGTCGATAACATCCCGCAGTCCGCGACGTTTATTGATAGTCAGACGACGTTCTGGGGTGTCCCCGGGGCTGCCAGCCATAACAACTCGCGTGGCTGGAGCTGCATCGATGACGGATTATTCACACCCGCCAATTCGCCGTGTGCGCCTCTTGGTCAGGAAGATCCTGCCCCGTTCTTGACTTTGCCGACATCGTGCACGGGACCACTACCGACGGTCCTGGAAACGGATTCGTGGAAGGAAGAGGGTGTGTTTCATGCTTTCCCGCAGAATCCGCTCGCTCCGTTGCCTGCGTTGGATGGTTGTAACGATTTGCCGTTTAGCCCTTCGATCAGCGCCGTGCCGGATGTTCAGGATGCGAGCAACCCGAGCGGGTTGAATGTCGATGTGCATGTTCCGCAGGCTGTGGACCTCGACGCCGAAGGGTTGTCTGCGTCTGATGTGAAGAACATCACGGTCGCGTTGCCGGCGGGTGTCGCGATCAATCCTTCCAGTGGGGATGGTTTGGAAGCGTGCTCGGAGGGCCTTATCGGCTACCTCCCGGGCGAAAGTAAACCGCCGGGCGAACTGCGCTTCACGCCGCGTGTCCCGGGTGGTATCGACGCGCTGGCAGCCGGCGAAGAGGGGCCGTTGGAACCGGGCATCAATTTCTGTGCGAACGCGTCGAAGATCGCCGAAGTATCGATCAAATCGCCGGATCTACCGAACCCGCTGAAGGGCTTTGTGTACCTCGCGGCGCAGGAATCCAACCCGTTCGGTTCGCTGCTCGCGCAGTACCTCGTCGCCGAAGACCCCGTCTCGGGAGTCCTGATCAAGCTCGCGGGCGAAGTACAGCTATGCAAGGGCACGGGTGAAGTGATCGCCGGTCATACCTGCGAAGCGCTGGGGCAGATCATCTCGACGTTCACGAACAACCCACAGGCACCCCTCGAAGACGCCGAATTCCATTTCTTCGGTGGGGAACGCGCGCCGCTAGCGATGCCGTCGCGCTGCGGCGCCTACACCACGAACGCGACGTTCGCACCGTGGTCCGGTAACGAACCCGCCGAAGCATCCTCGGTGTTCGATATCACGAGCGGCCCGAAGACCCTCAGCGAACCGGGCGGCAGCCCGTGCCCAGGCGCGAGCCTGCCGTTCAACCCGTCGTTGACGGGTGGCGGGCTGAGCGTCAACGCGGGCTGGTTCTCACCGTTCACACTGACGATGACCCGCCAAGACGGCGAACAGAACCTACAATCCGTGGAAGCCCATCTACCCCCGGGCCTATCAGGGATCCTCTCTAACATCGAACTGTGCCCCGAACCACAGGCCAACCAGGGTGAGTGCGGCCCAAACAGCCTGATCGGGGAAACCACGGTTTCCGTGGGAGTCGGCGGCACCCCCTACACCGTCAGGGGCGGGAAGTTCTACCTCACCGGCCCCTACAATGGCAGCGGCGGCTGCACAGTCGGAACATCCGGGTGCGCGCCGTTCGGCGTGTCGTTCGTGGTCCCCGCGAAGGCCGGCCCGTTCGACTTCGCGAAAACCAAGGCGAATCATCCTGCGTGCGATTGCGTGCTCGTCCGCGGGAAGATCGAAATCAACCCGATCACCGCCGCGGTCACGATCACATCAAACCCGCCGGGTACACCGGATGCGATCCCGACGAGCATCGAAGGGGTCCCCCTGGAAATCCAGCACGTCAACGCGATCACGACCCGCACGGACTTCCAGTTCAACCCGACGAACTGCAGCAAGATGGAAGTCACCGGGACGATCCACTCAAGCGAAGGCGCAGCGGACACGATCGGCGTGCCGTTCCAGGTGACGAACTGCGCCGCGTTGAAGTTCGCCCCCAAATTCGCGGTCTCGACATCCGCGAAGACATCGAGGGCGAACGGCGAGAGCCTCGCAGTGAAGCTGACCTACCCAAACGCGCCGTTCGGCACCCAGGCAAACATCGCGAAGGTCAAAGTCGAACTCCCCAAGCAACTCCCCTCCCGGCTAACGACGCTACAGAAGGCATGCACCGCCGCGACATTCGACGCGAACCCCGCCGCATGCCCCCCAGCGTCAATCGTTGGGCAAGCGAAGGCGATCACCCCGCTGATCCCCGTCCCCCTGGAAGGCCCCGCATACTTCGTCAGCCACGGCGGCGAAGCGTTCCCGAGCCTCGTGATCGTACTGCAGGGCTACAACGTCACGATCGACCTCGTCGGCTCGACGTTCATCAACAAGGCCGGGATCACCTCAAGCACGTTCAAGACGGTCCCCGACCAGCCCGTCGGCAGCTTCGAACTGACGCTCCCCGAGGGCCGGTACTCCGCGCTCGCCGCCCACGGCGACCTCTGCGCCGACAAGCTCACGATGCCCACCGAATTCCTCGCGCAGAACGGCGCCGAAATCCACCAAAGCACGAAGATCACAGTCACCGGGTGCCCCAAGGCCAAGAAGACGAAGAAAGCCAAGCACGCGAAGAAGAGCGCCAAGCGCGGGAAGAAGCGCAAGAAGAAGTAGCGCTGCCCGGCCGCGGGGGATGGAGCGCGCACCCGCGCGGTGCAGTCACTCCTGTAGGAGCTTGACCTCGGCGGCGACGTTGGCGTCGGCCCAGACATCGCCTCGCGTACCGCCGCCGCGCCGTCCTCGTCGTTCAGGTGCGCCATCACCGCCGAGGCGTCGAGGACCGACGCCGGCTTCGGGGCCGGCTCAGCGCCCGGCACGGCGCTGACGGTGTGCCTCGTCTGCCCGGTCTTCGGCTCGCGCTTCGGCACGCCCCTCGGCGATCAGCTCGTCTGACGGGCGGCGGCCAGGGGCCAGATGGGTGAGCACGCCGCGCGTGCGGTCGATCGCCGCCTGCCTCCGCTCGACTTCGAGCTCGGTCGGGGACTTGGCGACCTTGACTGCATGTGCCATGGGCCGATTCTAGCGATGCGCGTAGGGGCGCGCCGGTTAGCGCGCGCGCGCGCTTCGAGCCGCGGATGGGCGATGGCGAGCGGGCGTTTCTGCTCGCGGGGTGGCATGGGGCGGTGGCTTGTGCGCGCTCCTCGCATCAGGGGCTTGACATCGCGTCACAGGTGTGGTTATATAGTGCGGTACGGTGCTCACATAGAGGTGGAGCGCCGGCAAACATAGGGTCTGGTTTGGGTCATCCCGTCTTGTGGTTGACATCAAAAGAGCGCTCGCAGGGCAATTGGGTTGGGTAGAGGGACTGGGTCAGAACGTAGAGGGAGATTGGTTCAGCGTGGTTTCGAGAGGGAATAACGTGCCGGTCATGCGTGGCGCCCCGGTTGGGGTTCTTGCTAGATGCATCAGCGGTCTGATGCATCTCTCTCTCTCTCTCTCTCTCTTCAGCTTCTCGGCCTGCGGCTAGCCGGCCGGTAGCGGCCCCTTCGCGCCGCCCGGATTCCCCCGCTCGCGGGGGTGGGTCTCGCCCGGTCTTCTTCGCGCGCTCCCGTGCGGGGGTGCTCTGATGCCCGCGCGCGCGGTAACTATGCGCGCCCCGAGCCCGGGGGCCTCCCACGAGCAGATCGTCGAGATCCAGCGCTCGCGATTGCTCGCGGCGGCGGTCGCCGCGGTCGACGAGTTCGGTTACGCGGACACCACGGTCGCGGACATCACGAGCCGCGCGCGCGTGTCGCGCCGCACGTTCTACGAGCTGTTCTCCAACCGCGAGGAGTGCCTCGCAGCGGTCCTGGAGGACGTCGTCGCGCTAGTCGAGGGGGATGTCGCCGGGGAGGGGTTGGATGGGCTTGCGTGGCGGGAGCGGGTGCGTGGGGGGTTGTGGGCGATCCTGTCGTTCCTGGATCGTGAGCCGGCTTTGGCGCGCGTTTGCGTGGTGCAGACGTTGCGCGGGGGTGCGGAGGTTTTGGGGCGTCGTGAGGAGATCCTTGCGGGCCTCGCGGCGGCGGTGGACGAGGGTCGCCTGGTGGGTGCGCGCGGCGCGGGTTGCACGCCTTTGACGGCGGAGGGTGTCGTCGGTGCGGCGTTCACGATCGTGTACGCGCGGCTTTTGCGGGGTGAGCGGGAGCCGCTGTCGGGTCTGCTTGGTGAGTTGATGGGGATTATCGTGCTGCCCTATCTGGGCGCCGCTGCTGCGCGCCGCGAGCAGGCGCGGCCCCTGCCCGCCGGGCCCGTGCGCGCCGGCGTTGGGCCGGACGGGGCCGGGCGCGCTGTGCGCGATCCGCTCGAGGGTGTCTCGATGCGTTTGACGTATCGCACCGCGCGGGTCCTCGAATGTGTCGGGGAGCGTCCGGGGGCGAGCAACCGTGAGGTCGCCGAGCGCGCGGGGGTCCAGGACCCGGGGCAGGTCTCGAAGTTGTTGGCGCGCCTGGAGCGCCTCGGGCTGCTCGCCAACGCGGGTGAGGGTCATGCGAAAGGCGAGCCGAACGCGTGGCACTTGACCCCGCTGGGTGAGCGTGTCACTGCGCAGCTCACTCTCAGAAGCGACCTTGGGCGGGCGGCGGCATGAGACCGATCGGTGCCGCCGGCTGCAATCGCCCCACGACAAACGAGGGGCGAATGTCCCCTCCGTTCTCCAGGAGGAGACATAACCATGTTCTCAGCAATACGTAAGCATCTCAGCTACGCCAACCTAGCCGCGACACTCGCGCTGGTGTTCGCCCTGACGGGCGGGGCCTTCGCCGCGACTGGTGGCGGCAGTAATCCTTCGCACGCGACGCTGACAGCCTCGGCCGCCAAGGCGAAGGCTAAAACCAAGGCGGTCCCTCGTGGCCCCGCGGGCCCCAAGGGCGCGACCGGACCGGCGGGAGCCACCGGCGCTACCGGCGCGACTGGTCCCGGGGGAGCAGCCGGCCCGGCTGGTCCCACAGGCCCGGCCGGTGACACTGGTCCCGCGGGCGGTGCGGGCCCCACGGGTGCGACTGGGCCGGCGGGCCCCAAAGGTTCAACCGGTGCCGCGGGCGCCCCTGGTGAGCCCGGCGTGATCCACCCGGGCGAAACCCTCGCTGCAGGCGCGTCCGAGACCGGCGCGTGGAGTGCCGGGGTGGTGTCACTGGGCACACCCCTACCCGTAGGGGACGTACTGCATGTATCGGTTGCTTCCTTCACGATCCCGCTGGCCACTCCCTTGAACGGCGAACGCTGTTCAGAAGAACCGGCGACAAGGAAGGAACCGTGTCAGGTTCACTACATCAACCCACATGGCGAAGAAGTCATAGAAGGAGGACGTACCGTGCAGCCCCCGATAGCGGAATGTCCGGGCAAAGCCGCAAAACCCGAAGCGACACCTGGCAACTTCTGTGTGTATGCCGAGCTTGAAGAAGGCGTAGCATCTGGCTCAGTAGCCATCTATGATCCCGGCACTCACTTGATCGAAGGCGCCGGCACGACCGGGGCGGTCGAGGGCTTCAAGGTCACCGGAACGTCTCAGCCGGAAAGCTTTGGCACCTGGGCGGTGACCGCCCCCGCCGCACCGTAAGAACGCGCTCTCTCCCCCGGGGGGCTTCGTCCCCCGGGGGAGACGGGCATGAATGACACAACACTCGACCTGACACACAATGCACCACTCCACTGAGAAAGGCACGCAAATGAGCAATCAGAGCCATGCCATCGGGTCCCTGCTTCACCGCCTCGGTGTCGCTGGGCCTGCTCGCTCGCGTGCTTTCCCAGGGACCGGTGCGCCCATGGACCGACGATCCATCGCTCGTCTCACACTCCTTCTGCTCCTCGCGACAGCCGCTGCTCTCACGTTCACTACCACGGTTGCTCTCGCTGCCCGCGGGCATGTTTTTGACAAATCGTTCAGCGAAAAAGGGACTGGCAACGGTCAGCTTGAAGGTCCTGCCGGGATCGCGATCAACGAAGAAAAGGATTATGTGTATGTACTCGATGCGGGCAATCACCGCGTCGAGTACTTCAACGGCGCCACCGATGCTTATGTCGGTCAGTTCAATGGCAGCGCGACGCCCGCGGGATCTTTTGAATATCCTGAACATCCTGGAGGTATCGCGGTCGATAACGATCCGGGCAGTCCGTCGCATGGGGATGTGTACGTGATTGACACGGGCCACGCAGTCATCGACAAGTTCGGTCCGGAAGGCAAATACATCGGCCAGATCACCGGGACTTCTCAAGGCTCCTTTGTGAGGAGGGGAGGCAGCGAAGGTACGCTCGATGGACTGTACAGCGTAGCGGTGGACGCGGCCGGTAATGTGTGGGTCAGCTCGCTGAATGACGGTCCGTATCCCGGCATCGAGGGGACACGGGTGTACAGGTTCAATAATCAGGTCGTAAACGAATTCAAGGGGGAAGTGACGTCCAGACCTCTAGAACAGGGTGAAGTGGAGCTCGGGTTGGCGGTCGACTCTGAAGATAATCTGTATGTTAATCTCTGGGTTGGTAGCACGGAAGATTTCATCGCTGAGCTCAGCAGCAGCGGGGAAGAGATCAGCGGTGCGTGGGATCATAATGCAATCGACACAGAACCACCCAGTGGGGTCGCGGTGGAATTCCCGAGTAACGATGTCTATATCGACAATGCCACGAGCATCAGGGTTTTTAGTCCGGATGGAGTCCGGGAACTGGAACGTTTGACTGTTCCGGGTGGGGCTGGTGGTGCTGTGGGTGTGGACGGGAAGACCGGGCGTGTCTATGTCGAAGACACCTCGGCTGATCGTATCGAAGAATTCGAGCTCGAACCGCCCGGGCCTCCCACCCTTGGGCTCGGGCTCACCAAAGAGTCGATCGCCAAGATCACGGCTGAAAGCGTGGTTTTCAGTGCGGAAATTAATCCTCGTAGTGAACCCGATGAAGAGCCCACGGAATATCGCTTCGAGTATGGTCCCTGTGCGGGTGGGACCGAATCCTGCGCGTCGAGCCCTTACGAATCGAGTGTCCCGGTTCCTGCCGGTGAGCTCGCTCCCAATTATGCATTAGATACCGTTACCGCTGCCGTCCGGGACCTGAGGGCGGACACTGTTTATCATTTCCGTGTGATCGCACATAACGGGTTCGATCCCGTGGAGCCTGTCGAAGGTGAAGAACAGACGTTCACCACCCAACCCCCGGGCGGCAGTCTGGCGTTGCCTGATGATCGTCAGTGGGAATTGGTTTCTCCGCCGAATAAGTTTGGTGCGTTGATCTATCCGATTAATGAATTCGCCGGTGTGATCCAGGCTGCTGCTGATGGTAATGCGATCACGTATGGGACGAGCGATGTGACTGAATTACAGCCGCGGGGGTCCACTTATCATCTGGTGCAGGTGCTCTCCAGGCGTGGTGCGGGCGCTTCGTCGTGGTCTTCGCAGGACATCGAAACGCCCAATAACTACGAAACCGGTGTTCGCATCAACATTGGGTATGAGTATCGGTTCTTTTCTTCTGATCTGTCGCTGGCGTTGCTCCAGCCGGAGGGTGCGTTCACGCCGCTTGAACGTGATGGTGTCTCTGAAGAAGTGCCGCCGCGGGCGACTGAACGCACGGCGTATCTGCGCAGCGACTTCACGTGTCAGGCGACGCCGGCGACGTGTTACACGCCGCTGGTCACCGAAGCGAACACCCCGCCCGAAACCAAAATTGGTGGCAATGAAGAAAGCCTGTTTGGGGGTGCCGTGGAATTTGTCGGTGCCACTCCTGATCTCAGTCACGTCGTGCTCACTTCCAACGAAGTTCCCCTCATCGAAGGAGCTGCCCACAGAGCCCTCTATGAGTGGGCGGGTGGCCGGTTGCAGCCGGTGAGCGTGTTGCCGCTAAGCGAAGGCGGGGCCTGGGTGGAATACGCGGAATTGGGTGGCTTGGCCACTGGAGATCAGGAAGCGAGGAACGCGATCTCAACGGATGGTTCACGGGTCGTGTGGTCAGATGCAGGCGATTATGGCTTGTATATGAGTGACACGACCGGTGGCAAAACCGAATCGGTGCGTATCGGTGGCGCCGGGGCCCAATTCATGGACGCCAGCAGCGACGATTCCAAGGTGTTCTTCCAGCAGGGAGGAAGCCTAAATAATGAGGGAGAGGAGGGAGGGGATCTGTATGCGTTTGAAGTGACCAGCGGCGAAGGCGAACCGTTGGCGGGCACGGTGACACGTATGACTGAAGGCGCGGAAGTGCAGGGCACGGTGCTCGGCGCGAGCGAAGATGGCTCGTATGTTTATTTCGTAGCGCAGGGGGTTATCGGTGATGGCGCCGCGCACGGCGCGACCACGGGGGACTGCGGACTTGGTAGGGTGGAAGGATCCGCTCAGAGGTGCAACCTCTACGTGGAGCATTACAACAGTGAATCCAAGCGGTGGGAAGCACCGAGCTTTATCGCTGCTCTGTCGGGCGCGGACTTCCCTGACTGGTCTACACTGGTACTTAGGACGCATACGTCGCGGGCTTCGCCGAATGGTCGTTATCTGGCGTTCATATCGAATCGGTCCTTGACGGGGTATGACAATGATGATGTGAATAGTGGTGTGCCGGACGAGGAGGTGTTCTTGTTCGATGCGGCGACGGGCAGGCTGGTGTGTGCTTCGTGTAACCCGACGGGTGCGCGGCCGGTCGGCGTCAAGGTCGAAGAAGCAGCGTTTGTCGACGACGAAATGTGGGGAGCAGGGACTTGGCTCTCGGCGAATGTTCCCGGTTTCACGCCGTATCATAACCAGCGCGCTCTTTACCAGTCGCGTTACCTGTCAAACAGTGGTCGGTTGTTCTTCAACAGTCATGAAGCGCTCGTGCCCCAGGACGTGAACGGGCAGTGGGATGTGTATGAGTACGAGCCGCCGGGGATCGGTGACTGCAGCGCTGTGGATGTCACGTTCAGTCCCCGCTCGGGAGGTTGTGTCGGCCTGGTCTCTTCGGGTGAATCGGCTCAAGAATCGGCTTTCCTCGATGCTTCGGAAAACGGTGATGATGTGTTCTTCCTGACGACTTCGCGGCTGTCTTCCCAGGATTTCGATGATGACTACGATGTCTATGACGCGCATGTGTGCGGCGCTGAAGGCGTGGCGTGCGCGCCCATGGTTACGCCGCCGCCGCCGTGCACGACCGAAGCGTCCTGCAAACCCGCTCCCACGCCTCAGCCCACGCTTTACGCGCCGCCCGCGAGCGCCACCTTCTCGGGTCCCGGCAATCTGGCGCCGCCGCCGCCCGCTCCGGTACGGGTTGCGAAGAAAAAGACCGTGAAGTGTGCCAGGGGCAAGGTGCGTGATAAGCGCGGTGTTTGCGTCAAGCAGAAGTCCAAGAAGCGCAAAGCTAAGAAAGCCAGCGACGACCGGAGGGCAGGACGATGACTGTCAAGATCCGTACGCTCATAACCCTCTGTGCTCTGCTCGGTGTTCTCGGTATCGGCGCATCCTCGGCTTTCGCGGCAGAGCCTTGGTGGCATCTGACATCGGGCGCGGTGCCAGCGAATCTTCCGCCTGAAGGCAGGGGTCAGATCGTGTTGACTGCGGGCAACCTCGGTGACGCCGATGCGAACGGCGCTACGACACCGGTTACGATTACCGATACCCTTCCGGCTGGGCTGAAGGCGATCGCGATCGGTGGTATTGCGGGCGCTGAAGGCGAAGGCGGTTCAAGCTATCGTGGTTCGCCGCGGTGCCCCTCGAGTGAAGAATTGAAAGAAGGCGCGCCGCTCACGTGCACTTTCTCGGGTGATCTGCCGCCTTATGAACAGATCCGGGTCTTTATCACGGTGGCAGTGCAGGAAGGCGCGTCCTCGGGTGAAGTCAATCAGGCCAGCGTCTCCGGTGGTGGCGCGCCGCGGGGCGCCTCGGTGACGCGTCCGCTCACGATCTCAGAAGCGCCGACGCCGTTCGGGATCGAAAACTACGAACTGACACCTGAAGAAGAAGGCGGCGCGATCGATACGCAGGCCGGCTCGCACCCTTTCCAGGTGACGACGACATTTACTCTGAACCAGACCTCTGAACCGGGTCATCCGCCCGCGCTCGCGAAGGACCTGCATTTCATTCTCCCGCCGGGCCTGGTCGGTAACCCGACGGTGTTCCCGCAGTGCTCGGGAGAGAAGTTCCTCCAAGAAATCGACGAAGGCAATGCGTGTCCGAACGATACCGCGATGGGCACCGCTTTGGTGAAGGTCCTTTATCAGGATAACGCCAGTGAAGGAAGGAATCTGCTTGTAAGGACTGTGCCGATTTTCAATCTTACCCCCAGTGTGGGTGAGCCGGCGCGGTTTGGGTTCCTCTTCGAGGGGGTCCCGGTGTACCTGGATACGTCTGTGCGTACGGGTGGGGATTACGGTGTGACCGTCAGCGTCGATAACATCCCGCAGGCCGCGACGTTCATTGACAGTCAGACCACGTTCTGGGGTGTCCCCGGGGCCGCCAGCCATAACAACTCGCGCGGCTGGAACTGCCTCGGGGGACGAGATGATCCCCATTTGCCTCCCTGTGCGCCTCTTGGTCAGGAAGATCCTGCCCCGTTCCTGACTTTGCCGACATCGTGCACGGGACCGTTGCCGACGGTCCTGGAAACGGATTCGTGGAAGGAAGAGGGTGTGTTTCACGCCTTCCCGCAGAACCCGCTCGCCCCGTTGCCCGCGCTGGATGGTTGTAACGATTTGCCGTTCAGCCCCTCGATCAGCGCCGTGCCCGATGTTCAGGAGGCAAGTAATCCGAGCGGGTTGAATGTCAACGTGCACGTCCCGCAGGCCGTGGACCTCGACGCCGAAGGGTTGTCTGCGTCTGATGTGAAGAACATCACGGTCGCGTTGCCGGCGGGTGTCGCGATCAATCCTTCCGCCGGGGATGGTTTGGAAGCCTGCTCGGAGGGCCTCATCGGCTACCTCCCCGGTGAAAGCAAACCGCCGGGCGAACTGCGCTTCACGCCGCGTGTCCCGGGTGGTATCGACGCGCTGGCAGCAGGCGAAGAGGGGCCGTTGGAACCGGGCATCAATTTCTGTGCGAACGCGTCGAAGATCGCCGAAGTGTCGATCAAATCGCCGGATCTACCGAACCCGCTGAAGGGCTTTGTGTACCTCGCGGCGCAGGAATCCAACCCGTTCGGTTCGCTGCTCGCGCAGTATCTCGTCGCCGAAGACCCCGTGTCGGGAGTCCTGATCAAGCTCGCGGGCGAAGTGCAGCTGTGCAAGGGCGCGGGTGAAGTGATCGCCGGTCATACCTGCGAAGCGCTGGGGCAGATCATCTCGACGTTCACGAACAACCCGCAGGCACCCCTCGAAGACGCCGAATTCCATTTCTTCGGTGGGGAACGCGCGCCGCTAGCGATGCCGTCGCGCTGCGGCGCCTATACGACGAACGCGACGTTCGCACCGTGGTCCGGTAACGAACCCACCGAAGCGTCCTCGGTGTTCGATATCACGAGCGGCCCGAAGACCCTCAGCGAACCGCAGGGCAGCCCGTGCCCTGGCCAGAGCCTGCCGTTCAACCCATCGTTGACGGGTGGCGGGCTGAGCGTCAACGCGGGCTGGTTCTCGCCATTCACACTGACGATGACCCGCCAAGACGGCGAACAGAACCTACAATCCGTGGAAGCCCATCTACCCCCGGGATTGTCGGGGATCCTCTCGAACATCGAACTGTGCCCCGAACCCCAGGCCAACCAGGGCGCCTGCGGCCCAAACAGCCTGATCGGGGAAACCACGGTTTCCGTGGGGGTCGGCGGCACCCCCTACACCGTCAGGGGCGGGAAGTTCTATCTCACCGGCCCCTACAATGGCAGCGGTGGCTGCACGGTCGGGGAAGCGGGGTGCGCACCATTCGGGATCACGTTCGTGGTCCCGGCGAAGGCCGGCCCGTTCGACTTCGCGAAAACCAAGACGAACCACCCCGCGTGCGACTGCGTGCTCGTCCGCGGGAAGATCGAAATCAACCCGATCACCGCCGCGGTCACGATCACTTCGGACCCCCCGGGTACCCCGGATGCGATCCCGACGAGCATCGAAGGGGTCCCCCTGGAAATCCAGCACGTCAACGCGATCACGACCCGCGCGGACTTCCAGTTCAACCCGACGAACTGCTCAAAGATGGAAGTCACCGGCACAATCCACTCAAGCGAAGGCGCCGCGGACACGATCAGCGTGCCGTTCCAGGTCACGAACTGCGCCGCGTTGAAGTTCGCCCCCAAATTCGCGGTCTCGACGTCCGCGAAGACGAGCAGGGCGGACGGCGCGAGCCTGAACGTCAAGCTGACCTACCCGAACACCCCGTTCGGTACCCAGGCGAACATCCACCAGGTCAAAGTCGAACTCCCCAAGCAGCTCCCCTCCCGGCTGACGACGCTACAGAAGGCGTGCACCGCCGCGACGTTCGACGCGAACCCCGCGGTGTGCCCCGCAGCGTCGATCGTGGGGCACGCAAAGGCGATCACCCCGCTGATCCCCGTCCCCCTGGAAGGCCCCGCGTACTTCGTCAGCCACGGCGGCGAAGCCTTCCCGAGCCTCGTGATCGTACTGCAGGGCTACAACGTCACGATCGACCTCGTCGGCTCGACATTCATCAACAAAGCCGGGATCACCTCAAGCACATTCAAGACAGTCCCCGACCAGCCCGTCGGCAGCTTCGAACTGACGCTCCCCCAAGGCCCATACTCCGCGCTCGCCGCAAACGGGAACCTCTGCAAGGACAAACTCACGATACCCACCGAATTCCTCGCGCAGAACGGCGCCGAAATCCACCAAAGCACCAAGATCACAGTCACCGGGTGCCCCAAGGCCAAGAAGACGAAGAAAGCCAAGCACTCGAAGAAGCATCATCGCAGGAAGACGAAGAGGAAGTGATGGTGTGTTCTTCGTTGCGGGGCATTGACAGCTCGGACAACCGGCCCTAGATCGCCGCAGATAGAGCGCTGCGCTCGGGTGGGTGGAGGGGATTCAACACAGTGCTCATCGGCAGGGGCCCGACGCCCAGGCGCTCGGCGTCGGCGGTGCCGCGCGCGGAGAGCGCCGAGACCTCCAACAGCTCCGCTTCGTCCCACGTCGCGAAGGCGCGCGTGCCCGCCGCCGCCTCTACCAGGCGCAGGGTGCGGGCGACGAGGGGCGCCGGCACGTGCACCAGCGGGCGGCGGCGGTTCAGCGAGCGCAGCACCAGGCGCACCACCTCGGTGTGGGTGAGCGTCTGCGGGCCGGCGAGCTCGAAGCGCTCGTGGCTCCTCGCGCCCGCGCCGCGCTCGGCGCTCGGCACAGCGCCGCTCTCCGTGGCGCGCAACGCACCCATCACACAGTCCGCCGCGTCCTCGGTCCAGAGCGGCTGGTAGGCGGCGTGGCCGGTGCCCGTGACCGGCATCGCGGGCAGCAGGGCGAGGCGCTCCAGCAGCGTCAGCCAGCGGTCCCCAGGGGCGTACACGAGCGAAGGGGCGAACACGATCGAGCGCACCCCCGCCTCGCGCACCGCCTGCTCGGCGAGCGCCTTGGCGCGCAGGAAACGCGCCCGGCTGTGGGTGTGGGCGCCCAGGGCGGAGAAGAACAGGAAGCGCTCGACGCCCGCGCGCTCGGCGGCCTGCACCATCCGCCACGTGGCGATCCCGACGAGCTCCTCGATCGACCCCCGCGGCTGGTCGCGGATCGAGGCGGCGAGGTGCACCACCGTGTCCACCCCCCGCATCGCGTTGCGAAACGACGGCGGGTCCGCGAGGTCGCCGAGGGCGATCTGCACCCGCACCCGCCGCGCTCCGAGCCGGCGTGGCTCGCGCACAAGGCAGCGCACCGGGACGTCCTCCGCGAGCAGGCGGTCCAGGAGCACGGAGCCCACCTGGCCGGTGGCACCGGTAAGCAGCAGCATCCTCCGTACAATATGCCCCTCCTACTAGAGGGTGGCGCAGGCGGCCGGAGGCCGGCGAGCTGGGCCCCTCTTCTTTCAGTCATGTCATTTACAACCAACCTGGAGAGCGAATGGCCTACGTGATTGCTGAGCCGTGCATCGGCACCAAGGACAACTCCTGTGTCGAGGTTTGCCCGGTGGACTGCATCCACCCCACGCCCGACGAGCCCGGCTACGACGCCGCGGAGATGCTCTACATCGACCCCGACGAGTGCATCGACTGCGATGCCTGTGTGGAGGCCTGCCCGGTGGACGCCTGCTTCGCCGAGGACCAGCTGCCCGACGAGTGGCAGAAGTTCACGCAGATCAACGCCGAGTACTTTGCCAACAGCAGCACGTAGGGGTCAGCCGTAATAGCGCGATACGACCAGTAGCTGGCTGAAGATGTCGTGGCCGAAGATCAGCACGACCAGCAGCGTGCCCACCACTGGTCCCCACCGCCGCCCGGCCCCGCGTGCCGCGAGCGCGAACACCGCGCCGAAGAGGACCGCCAGGGGCAGCATGTAGCGGGGCTCGGTGTACCCGCCGGCGCGGCCGGGGAACTCCAGGTAGGAGTCCGCTCCTACGAGCCCCAGGAGCCCCACGCTCATCACCGCGTAGATGGCCAGCTCCCAGGTGCGTCCCCGCAGCGCGGTGCGGCTCGCGACCAGTCCGCTCGCGCAGAGCGCCGCGATCGCCCCGGCTGGGACCAGCGCGACGTTGTAGACCCAGTTCGGGAAGGTGGTGTCCAGCCACCCGTACAGCCCCACCGACCGGTTGAACCACAGCCGACTCGAGGACAGGCCGGGGAAGTCGTTGGCCATCCCGGGCAGCCGCGGCAGGTAGAACTGCCAGATGTAGCTGATCTCATGGAAAACCGACCCCTGTTTGCCGGTCTGCGCGAGCCCGACCGAGGCCAGTCCCAGGCCTGGGTGGTTGGAGAAGAGGTTGATGACTGCGTACAGCAGGACGGGGCTTGTACCGATCGCGCTCGTCACCGCCAGCGAACGGTACGCCGCGCGGCTACCCCGGCTCTGCGCGGCGCGGCGGGTGAGGACAATCAGAGCGAGCGCCAGGCCCGGGACGAGGCCCAGGAAGTTGAGCTTGGTCAGGAAGCCGACGGCCGTCACGACGCCGATCGCGACCCCCAACCCCGGGGAGAGCCCGCGCCGGAACGCCCGTGCGAGGAGGTAGAAGAGTGCGGCTGACACCGCGGCGAGCCCCGAGTCGGGGTTCACCGCGCCCGACATGAAGCCCAGCAGGGGGAACAGCGCCACCCCGAGCGCGCCGACCGTCCAGGCCCACGGGGCCGCGGGGAGCGCCTCGCGCAGGAACAGGTAGGCGAAGAACGCGGTCAGAGCCGCCATCACCGCGCTCAACAGCTTCATCAGCGCGAGACGCTCCAGCAGGTTGCCGCCCGAGGCGATGCCGTAGGGGATCGTCTGCAGCGCGTAGTACAGCGGTGGCTGCGCCGCCGCCACCCCGGCGCCCCCTGACCCCACCCGGGGGATGGGCTGGGCGAAGTAGTGTTCCAGGCGCTGCTGCTGCGCTGCCGTGGAGATCGTGCCGCGCAGCGCGTTGTAGCGGACTTCGTTGTGGTCGAGGTTCGTCAGCGTGACGATCTCCTCCGGGGCGTACTGCACCGAGCTCGACGCGGGCAGTCCGCCGGTCTCGGCCAGCCGCTGGACGTAGGCGAAGTGGGCGGGTTCGTCGGGCACCTGGAACGGGGCCATCACGATCCCCCAGCTCGCGGCGCTCAGCCACGCGACGGCTCCGCACACCCACGCCGCCTTCGGCACGCGGCCCGCGGCAGCTCGCAGACGTGCCACGAGCCCGCCGGTCTGTGCCCGAGCGCGGTCCGACCGAGCCCTGTCCGTCTGGGCTCTGGCTGACCTAGGGCCGTCCTGCTTGGGTCTGGTTGGCCGGCGCGCCGGCGCTGCTCCCCGCCGTGCCGCCTGCGCTGCCCCCGCGATCCTCGGCGGGCCGGGTGGGCGGGTGCTGCGAGGTGCCCCCAGCTCGCGCAGGACCAACCGCACAGTGAGGACGAGGGCTGCGAGCATCAGCAGGATCGGTACGAACGCGATCCACGTGCCGCTTGGAGAGCGCCCGAGGCCCAGGCGCCGCGCCACTGCGCCCGCCATCGACAACCACGTCCGGTTGCCCGGGCGCAGGTATTCGACCCTGGCTTTGCCGGGCGCTTCACCGGTTGGGTGTGGCGCCTTGACGCCGGTCAGTCCGATCGATTCGACCGCGGGGCCGATCGCTATACAGACGTTTGCGCCCGTTACGGCGGTAGGCACGGGCGCGATCGGAACCGTGACCTGTTCACCGGTCCATCCGGCGGCTTGCACTCCCTCGGCGATGACCTGCGAGCCCGACAGGACCGTGACGGTCACCTTGGGGCCCACGTTGACACTCACGCTGAGGCGCATCGCGGAGGCGCCCGCCGGCAACGTTTCGTCGCCCTGGCAGAAGGTCGTGTTGCCCTGCGTGTTGGCGATCGTGCCTTCAGCCTTGACCGAGTTCGTCGCGAACGCGGTGAGCGGCGGGCGCGACACTCTCACGGCGATGGCCACCGCCAGGAGCACGAGGCTGGCGGCGAGCGCCACCCGGACGCCCAGGTTGTCGCGGTTCAGTCGAATAGTCCCTATCGTCTAGAGCGCTCCCCGCACCGTCAAGCGGCGGCGGGAGCGCGACTCCCCACAGGCCCGCCTGGGTCGGGACCCTAGGAGAAATTGCCTGCATTCCCCGGGTATTCTTCGCCTGAGCGTCCGGCGCGCGGGGCGGCGCAGTTGGAGACGCGTGGCTCTGACCGGTGCTCAGGCCATCGGCAGCGACATGCCCACCGGCCTGCTCGGCGGTGGCGGCGCGGGAGCCGAGGCTCCGTTGCCAGGCGGCGGCGGGGCGCTCAGCACCGGCAGCTCCACCGGGGCCTGCGCGATCAAGCCCCGCGCCGCGTGGCGGATCGCCTGGGAGGCGGGGTCGTCCGGGTCCTCGAGCACCAGTGGCGTCCCGCTGTCGGCGTGTTCGCGCAGCGGCATCGTCAGGGGGACCTTGCCGAGCAGCGGCACCTCCAGCTCGTCCGCCAGCTCCTGGCCGCCGCCCTCGCCGAAGATCGCGTACCGCTCGCCCGTCGGGGTCGTGAACCCGGACATGTTCTCGATCACTCCGGAGATCTCCAGAGACACCTTGTGCGCCATCTCCGCCGCCCTGCGCGCCACCCGCTGTGCTGTCGGCTGGGGGGTCGTGACGATCGTGAAGCGCGCCTGCGGCAGCAGCTGGGCGAGCGTCATCGAGACGTCCCCCGTGCCCGGGGGCAGGTCGATCAGCAGGTGGTCGAGCTCGCCCCACGCCACGTCCTGCAGGAACTGCGAGAGCGCCTTGTGCAGCATCGGCCCCCGCCACACCACCGCCGCGTCCTCCTCCACGAAGAAGCCGATCGACATCACCTTCACGCCGTACGCCTCCAGGGGGACGATCTTGCGCTCCGGTGAGACCGGTGGGCGGGTCGCTCCAAGCCCGTACATGCGCGGGATCGAGTACCCCCACACGTCTGCGTCCAGCACCCCCGCGCGCCTGCCCTCCGCGCTCAGCGCCGCCGCGAGGTTCGCCGTCAGTGTCGACTTGCCGACGCCCCCCTTGCCCGAGCCCACGCACACCACGTTGCGCACCTGCGCCAGCGCGCCCTCGGGTAGGCTCGCGCGCCCCAGCCGCTCGCGCAGCGCCGCTTTCTCGGCGTCGCTGAGCACGTCGAAGAAGACGTTCACGTGGCCCACGCCCTCCAGCGCCCCCACCGCCTGCGCGACCGAGGTCTGGAAGTGGCCGCGGATCGGACAGCCGGCGGTGGTCAGCGAGACGGTCACGTCCACCACCCCGTTTGCGCCGACCTCGACCGAGCGCACCATCTGCAGCTCCACGATCGAGCGGCGCAGCTCCGGGTCGATCACCGCCTCCAGGGCCTTGTCGATCTGCTCGCGCGAGGGCACGCGCTCATTCTCGCAGACACTCGCCGGCGCCCAGCGGTTCTTTGCGGGCCTGTGCCACAAGCCGTCCGTGATGGGCCGCGCCAGGTCCAGCGCCGAGCTGCGCGAGGTCTCCTCGCGACGCGGCCCGCGCAGGCCGGCCCTCAAGGCCGGCCCCCTTCCCTACCTCTCCGCTACGGGACACACGATGCGGTAGTCGCACATCGCGCACACCGCGGGCGACGGTGTCGGCTCGAAATTCTGGGCCATGATCCCCGCACCCGCCTCGAGCACCGCGCTCCGCACCCACTCCGCGTCCGCCTCGCCCTTGCGGGGCACGGGGACCTTGCAGTCGTCCAGCACGTAGTAGTAGGACTCCCGCGTGTCCTCGAGTCCCCACGCTTCTCGCGCCGCGACCGCGTACAGCGACAGCTGGATATCCTCGCCCAGCTCCTGCGGCGTCTTCGGGTAGCCCGTCTTGTAGTCGATCAGCTCGTATCCGCCGCCCGGCAGCCGGTCCACCCGGTCCACCCGCCCCCGCACGTGGTGGGGCCCCAGGTCGAACGCGAACGAGCGCTCGAACCACAACGGCTGCGCCGGCTCCTCCCGCAGGCGCTCGTGGTAGCGCGTGAGCGCCCTGCGCGCCTTCTGCCGCAGCTCACGCTCCCGCGGGTCTTCCCCCAGACCCGCACGCCGCCACGCCGTGTCGAGCAGGTCGAGTAGCTCCTGCAGCGTCCCCCACGCTCCGTGCGACGCCTCCCGCTCCCCCTCGTCGGCTGAGTGAAAGCGTTCCAAGACCTGGTGCACCACGATCCCGAAGCGTTGGCTCTGCGTCTGCTCGGTCGGGATCTTGAGGACCCGCGCGAACTTGTACCGCAGCGGGCAGCGGCGGTACGTCTCCACGTCCGAGGCCGACACCACCACGCCCTCTCCCTTGCGCGGCAGGAACGCCTCGAGCGTCGGCTCGTCGCGCGCCGCCGTGGCCTGCGCCGCAAGCGCCTGCGCGCGCGCAGGCCCGCTGCGCTGGCCGGCCTGCGCGTGGTCCCCTCGCAGCAGCTCGTCCAACGGGGAGCTCTCGTAGATCTCCCGCTGCAGCGGCGTCATCGCGGTCTTCAAGCGCGCGTTGACGTCCTTCAGCGCCTCCGGCGCCGTCTCGCCTTCAGGGCGCTCGGCCAGCGCCGCCAGCTTGAGCAGCTCCAGGTACCTCACCACCCCGTGGGAGACGTCCACTTCCGTGTCGAGCCGCAGCTCCCCGAGGCGCCCCGCGATCCGCGCCACGTCTTTGAGGACCTCCTCGCGCATCGTCCGCAGCGTCGTCTGCAGCGTCCCGTTGGGGTCGGGGGTCTCTTCGAGCGTCTGTCGGGCGGTCCGGTCGATCTCCGCCCGGTCCCCCTCGGGCACCGCGGGCGTGTCCGCTTTCGTCGGCTTCTCCTCGGAGGCTGCCATCAGCTGGATCGCCAGGGCCCGCGCCGTTGGCCTGGGCGTTGACCCCACGAACTCCTCCGCCAGCTCGCACAGGCCGGCCAGGCCCGCCAGACGCTGTGCGTCCTCGCCGTCCGCGGCGAGCAGCTGCCGGCGGCGCATGCCTAGGCGCTCGATCAGGCGTCCCACGAACAGGTCCGCCCGCACGGTGTCGAGGCCCCCCGCCGCCCAGCGGTGCAGCTCCAGGAAGCGTGCGATCCGCTCCCGCGCCTCGGGCGGCAGCTGTGGCGACTCCATCGCGGCCGCCAGCGCTGCAACCACCTCCAGCTTGCCCCGCCGCGCGATCTGGATCACCCGCGCGAGGTCCACCTGGCGCAGCTCGATCGGCGGCCGCGCCAGCGCGCGCACCGCGGCCGCCGCGTCCCGCGGGTCGATCAACAGCCGCATCCACGCGACCACGTCCCGCACCTCCGCCCGCTCCAGCAGTTGCGCCTGCTGTTCGGCACGCGCCCGCACGCTGGTTCTCGTTTGGTCGTCGAGGGACTGCGGCACGGTTAGAGGATATGCGTGAGGGCTCTGTACCCCGCTCGCGCTTGCCAGCTTCCGTCGGCGACTCCTCTGCGGCCGGTCGGTGTAGGTCCAGGTCGGCAGCGCCCGCGTTGACACCCCGCAGCGGGCTACCCTCAGTGGGTGGACACCATCGACTGGAGCACCGCGCAGCGCGTGGGGGAGCTGATCGCAGGGTCCCCCCGGATTGAGAGCTCGCCCGCCCCGCTCGCCCAGGCGCTCAGCGAGAGCGTGCAGCCGCTGGCGCTCCAGTTCGCGCGCCGCGTGAGC
Organism: uncultured Solirubrobacterales bacterium; assembly: GCA_963706545.1. GTDB lineage: Bacteria > Actinomycetota > Thermoleophilia > Solirubrobacterales > Solirubrobacteraceae > Palsa-744. Next base: position 1,098,297 of record OY970161.1, on the reverse strand, counting down.
GACTACTCGGGCCTCGTGTTCCCTGGCGAGCTGCCCCCGCTGGAGGCTGTGGACCGTCCCCGCTGGATCGCCGCGAACCTGCAGACGATGCGCCCCGTCCTCGAGTCGGTTGCCCAGCAGGGGGCTGGACCCACCCGCCGTTCGCGGCCCGCCCGCAAACGCCCCGGAGGACAGGATCTCCGGCCGCTGTATGACGCGCTCGGCGCCGCCGGGGGACTGCTGTTGGGGGCGCAGGTCGGCGCGATGGCCGGTCTGCTCTCCCAGCGGGTGCTCGGCCAGTACGACCTCGCGCTGCTCGACCCCTCCGTTACCCCGCGCCTGCTGCTCGTGGCACCCAACCTCGCGCAGGCCGCCCACACCATGCAGGTGGACCGCGAGCAGCTGCTGACGTGGGTGACGATCCACGAGATCACCCACGCTGTCCAGTTCTCCGGGACCCCCTGGCTGCGCGAGTACCTCGCGGGGATCCTGCGGGAGCTGATCGAGGGTCTGCAGGTGACGGTCTCCCTCGGGGCGCTCCTGCGGCTCCCGGGCGGCGGCGAAGTCCGCGCGCTCGCCGAGCGCCTGCGCCACGGGGAACTGGTGCGGCTGACCCTCGGCGAGGAGCGCTGGCAGTTGGTGGAGCGCCTGCAGGTCACCATGTCGCTGATCGAGGGCCACGCCGAGCACGTGATGGACGCCGTCGGCGCCGAGGTGCTCCCCTCGCTGCCGCGCCTGCGCGCCGCGATGACCCGCCGCCGCGTCACCCGTGGGCTGCCCTGGCGGCTGCTCGAGCGGCTGCTCGGCCTGGAGCTGAAGCTGCGCCAGTACGAGGAGGGCCGTCGTTTCTGCGACGCTGTCGTCCTCGCCGGTGGGGGCGAGGGGCCGCGACTGCTCGCGCGGGCCTGGCGCTCCCCGGAGGACCTCCCCACCGCGGTCGAGCTGCACGCCCCCGAGGCGTGGCTCGCGCGCGTCGGCTGAGTCCGCGCGGGCCGCCACCCTCCGGCTCAGACTGCCTGCTCCCCGTCCGCGCTGGGGCCTGTCCTCTGGCGGCAGTCCAAGCGAGCCAGAGTGGCCTTCCACAAGGGCAAGTGGCCACCACTTGCCTCCACAAGCGACGAACACATGTTCCGCTTGTTACAAGCTCCCTCTGTCTTATGCCAGTTTTTACCAGGTCTTTACATCGTGCTAAGCTCTCGGTGTAACGATCTGCGAGTGGCAGGGTACAAACATATGTTCGGCAAACACCCACTCGTCGAGACACGTAGAACAAACGTACCCACCCCCGTATACATCTAGGAGACTGCCTCCACATGGCTGACACCCCCACTTCCCCCCGCTCCACCAAAACCACCCGGTCCGCTGCTCCCAAACGCGCCGGCGCCGCCAAAGCCCCCAGGGCCCGCGCCGCGGCCGACGCAGGACGCTCGCGTGCCGGCACCCGTACCGCCGCTTCCCGAGCCGGCTCCACGCGCCGGGGCGCCCGCACCACCGCCACCCCCGTCGATCGCGTCGGCGACTACGCAGAACGCGCCGTCCTGATCCCTGTCGGGGCTGCCCTTGTCGCCCGCGAACGGGTCCTCTCGAGCGTGAGCGACGCGTTCTCCAGCTACTCGACCCCCACCAAGGCCCAGGCGCAGCTGCGCAAGTTCGAGCGCCGCGGCGGCACCGCCCGCACCCGCCTTGAGCGCGAGGTCCGCAAGACCCGCACCCGCGTCGAGCGCGAACTGCGCGAGCGCCGGCGCGAGCTGGAGGAGCGGCGAGACAGCCTCACCAAGAGCCTCACCGCCCAGGTGGAGCAGACCCAGGCCCAGCTCGAGAAGGCTCAGGCCCAGATCGAAGACGCGGTGCGCGCGCGCCTCGAAGACGGCACCGACTTCGCGAGTCGCGTGCAGGAGCGCGTTCTGAACCTGGTCTGAACCAACTTCCCTCGTCTCGGGCTCGGAGGAGACCGCGAGCGGGAAAGTCTGCCGGCCTCATATTCCGCCGGCAGGAGAAGGACCCTCTCCTCCCTCAGTCGGCGGGTGGCCCCCAGGCCACCCGCCGACTATTTAATGACCGGGTGCCTCTCAGCCTCAGGGCGGGATACCAGATCGCTTCGGCTGATAGGCTGCCGGTCGTTACGCCATGGGGGAAGGCACCGATTATCGGATCGTTGGGAGGTGGGCTACTGGCGTAGGCGTCGCCCTCGTTCTACTTTGCCTGACGTTCGTCGTGCTGGCTGGCGCTCAGACGCCCACCACGGCATGTCCGCCACCCACGTCGATGGTGCCCGGAGCCGCTCCGGCGACACCGAACCCTGAAGGCACGCCGGCGACGCCTAGCCCGGTCGAACCGGCGCCGGAACAGATCGTGGCGTGCATCGGCTCGCAGTCGATCTCGGGTGCGACGTTCCAGCATTGGGCGTACGTTGAGCGCAGGTCTGAAGAACCCTCCAAGCACCATCAGTCCAGGGGTACTCAGGTGCAACTGGTAATGGACTTCCTGATTTCATCCGATTGGATAATCGGGGAAGCGCAGAGTCGAAATATCGTCGTTTCGGAAGCCAAGGTCCGTCACAGGTTCGACCACCTCCGCGCTCAGCAGTTTCCCAAGCGGAGGGTATTCAAGAAATTCCTCAAGCAGTCGGGCCAGACTGTCGCAGACATTCTGCTCCGCGTGCGTTTGGCCATCTTGTCGGAACGCATCCAGAAATCTGTCCAGGCCGGCCACCACGGCGCTCGCAGTCGCCGACACGCCCTGGAAAGCTTTGTTCATGAATTCAAAGCCGAGTGGACGGCCCAGACATACTGCGCTCCGGCCTACGCCGTCCAGGACTGCGGCCACGTGCAGGCGTCGTTGTAAGGAGCCTCTACGAGCGTTTGGGAGGGTTCTCGGGGGGCCGGGTTCCGTGCTGGCGCAGGAAGCGCTGGAACTCGCTCGCCAGCAGCTCTCCTGAGGGCAGGTCATCCATCGAGATCGGGTCCCGCCCGTTCCACCCATTCTCGCTCTCGTCCTCGTCTTCCTCGTCGCTTTCTGCGTCCTGCTCCAGGCGTTCCACGAACGCCTGCACCTCTGGGTTGCTCGACACCGCGAGGCCGACCTGGCGCTCGTAGTTTGCGGTCGCCTCCTCCAGCTCCTGCGCGTCCACGCTCACGCCGACGAGGTCCTCGAGGCGCCGCACCAGCGCGAGCGCCGCCTTCGGGCTGGGGGCCGCGGCGACGTAGTGGGGGACGCTCGCCCACAGGCTCACCGACGGCAGGCCGGCCTCCGTGGTCGCGGTGTGCAGGACGCCCACGATCCCCGTGGGGCCCTCGTACCTGCTCGGGCGCCCGGCCGCTCCCAGGCGATCGCTCAGGTCGGGGTCCGAGGAGAAGCCGGTCATCGCCACCGGGAGCGTGTGGGGCACGTCCGCCAGCAGCGCCCCCACGGTGATCACCAGCTGCACCCCCAGGGCTTCCGCGAGCTCCACGATCGTGGCACTGAACGTGCGCCACCGCAGCGACGGCTCCACGCCCTGCACCACCACCAGGTCCCGCTGGGCGCCGGGGGCGAGCGCCGCGAACACCTCCACCGACGGCCACTCGATCTCGCGGCGGGTGGGCAGGTCACCCTCCGCGGAGAAGCGGATCCGCGGACGGTTGGCCTGGAAGTCGTAGAACTCCTCGGTGTCGAGCTGCGCGAAGCGCTTTGCCCCCAGCGCGTTGGCGACGAACTCCACCGCAGTCGACGCCGCGTCCCCCGCGTCGTTCCACCCCTGGAAGGCGCACACCATCGCTGGAGCCCGCAGGCCCTCCGGGCGGTGGTCCCAGATCAGCGGCTGCATCCGCTCCACCGTACATCATGCGGGCATGGCCGCCCCCGAGACAGGCTCTGAGCAGCCCCCCTTCGCCGCAGAGGCATCTCCGACGGTTGCTGTGCGTGAGGCACCGACGGCCGCCGCGGGGGAGACCCCCCCGGTCGTGGCGGGGGAGCGCCCGACGGTCGCCACCGGCGAGACCCCGACAGTGGCCACCGGGGAGGCCCCCACGGTCGCCACCCTGCGCGAGGGCGACGTTGTCGCGGGGGTGTTCGCGTGCTCGCGCAAGGAGCGCCTGCTCACGCGGGCCGGCACCCCCTACCTGACTGTCGAGCTGCGCGACCGCACCGGCTCGATCCTCGCGCGCGCCTTCCGCGATGCCGACCTGCTCGCGGGGCGCTTCGAGCGCGGCGACCTCGTGCGCGTGCAGGGCCGCGTGGAGCGCTTCCGCGACCAGCTGCAGCTAGAGCTACGCACGATCGCCCGCGCCGAGGGCGCCGAGGCCGACCCCGCGGGCTTCCTGCCAGTCGCCCACCGCGACCTCGACGAGCTCGAAGGCTTCTACGAGCACCTCGCCCGCGAGCTTTACGAACCGGGGCTGCGTGGCCTGCTCGAGCGGGTGCTCGGCGACCGCCACCTGCGCGCTGATCTGCGCCGGGCCCCCTGCTCGATCCCCGCGCGGACGGGCGCTAGCAGCTCCGTGCGGGCCGGGGTGGGCCCACACCACGCCTACCTCGGCGGGCTGCTCGAGCACACCGTCGCCGTCGCCGCTCTGGCTCTCGAGCTCTGCACCCTGCACCCCCGTCTCGACCGCGACCTGCTGCTCGCCGCCGCCTTGCTGCACGACCTCGGCAAGACCCGCGAGTTCACCTTTGGCGCGGAGCTCGCCCGCTCCGACGAGGGGCGTTTGCTCGGGCACCTCGAGCTCGGGCTGCGCCTGCTCGCGCCCCGCTACCCCGCCTCGCTGCCCGCCCCGCGCCGTCTCGCGCTCGAGCACTGCATCCTCGCCCACCACGGGCCCGACGCCCTTCCCGGTCAGCGCTTTGGCTCCTCCGAGGCCATCGCGCTCTACCGCTGCAACGCGCTCGACGCGCACCTCCACAGCTCCTTCGAGCACGGACCCTGAGCTCGCGCGCCGGCGGGCGCGGGTGTCGCGGTCAAGCGGGGACCGCGCGATGCCGATTATGTACTTGATGAGTTGGTTCAAACGCCGACGCGCGCAGGCGGCCGGTGACGATCAGGCGATCCCGCCGCAGGACGGGTCTCTTACCCCGGAGCCCGTCGTCTCCGCGCCTTCCTTGCCCCCCGCCGCCGAGCCCGCGGCGTCGCCGCCTCCTGAGCCACCACCTGCCCCCGTGACCTCCCCTGCCCCCGTGACCTCCGAGCTCTCGGCGCTCGAGTCGGCGGTCTCCGGTTCCGCCACGGTGGTTCTCGAGCGTCCCACTGCCACCCTGCTCTTGGAGCCGCCGCCGAGCCTGGAGGAGCCGCTGCCCCCGAGCCTGGAAGAGCCGCCATCCCCAAGCCTGGACGATCCCCCCGCTCCGGAACCCCCTGCCCCAGACCCCGTCGTGCTCCTGGAGCCTTCTGCTTCTCCCGCCGGGGGCGCGGGAGGTGGAGGCAGCGGTGTTGGGGGGGCTGTGGGCGGCGGTGTGGGGGGCGGAGCCGGCGGCGTTGGTGGCGGCGCGGCGGGCGTGATCGGAGGTGCGGTGGGGATGGGTGGGGGGGGTATCCCCTCCACTCAGGTGCGCCACCCCGCCAACGGGCTCACCTCGCCCACGCGGCCCCTGCGCCCCGGGCGGCGCATCGGGGAGGTCGTCGTCGACCTCGGCTTCGCCGACCGTTCCGCCGTCGAGCAGGCGGTCGCCGCCGCGCGCTCGCAGCGCAAGCCCACCGGGCAGGTGCTGGTCGAGCAGGGGGTTCTGCGCCAGGACCAGCTCGCCCGCGTGGTGGCCGAACGGTTCGGCCTCGAATACATCGACCTCTCCTCCTACGAGCCCGACATGGGCGCGGTCAACCTGCTGAGCGCCGAGGCCATCAAGCGCTACCAGGCCGTGCCCGTGCGCTTCATGGACGACGGGGCGCTGCTGCTGGCGATGGCCGACCCCACCAACATCCTCTCGATCGACGACATCGCGATGATCACCAACCGGCGCGTGCGGGTCGCCGCCGCCTCTGCTGAGGACGTCGCGCTGCTCGCCGGCCGCCTCGGGCGGTTGGAGGGCTCGATCGAAGACATCGTCGAGGGGGAGGAGGAGGGCGCGGGGGACCTCTCCACGTCGCTCTCAGAGGAGGCCGACCAGGACGCGCCGGTCATCAAGCTCGTGCACTCGATCATCGCCCAGGCCGTCCAACAGGGCGCCTCCGACATCCACGTCAACCCCGAAGAAGGCGACACCCGCGTGCTGTTCCGTGTCGACGGGGTGCTCTACCCGGCGGCCACCGTGAGACGCCGGATGGCCGCGGGCATGATCTCGCGCATCAAGATCATGGCCGACCTCGACATCTCCGAGCGTCGCGCTCCTCAGGACGGCCGCCTCGCACTGAACGTCGAAGGTCGGCGCATCGACATCCGCGTCGTCACCCTCCCGCTCGTCTACGGCGAGGGCGCAGTGATGCGCATCCTCGACAAGGGCGCCGTCGTGCAGAACCTCGAGTCGCTGGGCCTGCAGCCCGCCGAGCAGGAGCGCTTCGCCCACGCGATCGCGCGGCCGCATGGGGCGGTGCTCGTCACCGGGCCCACCGGCTCGGGCAAGTCCACCACGCTGTACGCGGCGCTCTCGGTGCTCAACGACGGCGCCCGCTCGATCCTCACGATCGAGGACCCCGTCGAGTCGCGCATCGCCGGGATCAAGCAGATGCAGATCGCTCCGAAGGCCGGCGTCACCTTCGACGTGGGCCTGCGCTCGATGCTGCGCGCCGACCCCGACGTGATCATGGTGGGTGAGATTCGTGACCGCGAGACCGCCCACATCGCGGTCGAGGCCGCCCTTACCGGCCACATGGTGCTCTCCACTCTGCACACCCGCGACGCCCCCTCGGCGCTCGGGCGGCTCGTCAACATGGGCATCGAGCCCTTCCTGATCTCCTCCGCGGTGGACTGCGTCGTCGCCCAGCGGCTCGTGCGCAAGCTCTGCCCCCACTGCAGGCGCCCCTCCACGCTGCCGGAGTCGGTGTTGGTCGAGCTCGGCCTCGCCGGTGCCGAGCCCTTTGAGGCCGCCGGCTGCTCGCGCTGCTCGAGCTCCGGCTACCGCGGTCGCGTGGGCATCTACGAGGTGATGACCGTCTCGGAGGAGATCCGCACGCTGATCCTCCAGCACGGCTCCGTCGACGAGATCGCGACGGTCGCCGCCCGCCAGGGGATGCGCCGCCTGCACGACGACGGCCTCGAGAAGGTCCGCGCCGGCCTCACCTCCGTCGAGGAGGTCGAGCGCATGTCCACGAGCCTCGTGTAGGACACGCCCCGCCCGCTGCCGGCCGCGTCGTCGCCGGTTGGCCGCTCTCCGTTGCGGTGTCGAGGGCGTGAGTTGGAGACCGCGGTTTGCTGGGCCCGCAGGTTGCTGGGCCAGCAGGAGCCTCAGGTCGCCGGGGAGCGTCAGCTTGCGGGGTACAGCAGCGAGATCCTCAGCTTGCCCGACGGGAACGCCTCGGCGTCGAACGAGTACGCCTGGTAGGGGGTGCCGCGGTAGAGCACCCGGCCGCGGTTCGGGACGGTGACCGGTCCGGGGCTCAGGGTGCCTTCCACCTGGCGCGTTCCCTCCCGCATCACCACCTGCGCGCCGGTGAACGCCTGCGAGAGGATCTGGAAGCCCTTGTCGTCCTGGATCGCCATCAGGAAGTGGGCCACCACGTGCCCCTTGGCGTTGCGCACCACGCCGGGGATCGGGGCCAGCACGTGGGGACCGCCCACATCCACCAACAGCTTGCCGGCGCGTTCCACCCGCACCCGCACGATGTGCAGGTGGCTGCGGAAGAAGCCGATGATCGCCGTCCGCGTCGCCGTGGCGTTGCCCGCGAGCACCGCTTCGCGGAAGGCCCGCGAGCGCTCCACATAGCCCAGGAGCAGTTCGGCTTTGCTGCCTTCGTGCTCGGCGTAGTACACCCGTTCGGCCACCGCGCCGAGCGTGTCCGCCTGCGCCTGGGCCGCGCTGGTGCCGTGCCCTGTACACACTGCCGCGATCGCGGTGCTCGGCAGCAGCAGCGTGATGTTCGCCGGCCTGTCCGGGAACGCCTCGCCGGCGAACGTGTCTACGCGATAGCTCGTCCCGGCGTCGCTCACCTCGCGCTCGCCCGGCGTCAGCTTGGGGGCCGGGTGGAGCGTTGCCTTCAGCACGCGCCCGCCGCTGCGCACGAGCACCTGCGCGTGCAGCAGGCCGCTCACGGTCTGGGCGTACCCGTTGGCGCCCTGCACCGACACCGTGAACGTGCCCACCCGCAGACCCTGGGCGTTCAGGAGCGCCCCGCTCGCCGGCGCGATCCCTGCGCCCCGTTCGATTTCGGCGAGCGTGCGTCCGTCGCGCGTCACGCGTACGCTCACGATCTGGTTGAGCAGCAGGCTCTTGAGAACCTGGTGCGCCGCCGTCCGGTCGTTGTCTTCGACCGCCTGCACGAGGGCGCTCGAGCTCTTCAGGCGTTCGCTCGCCTCGGTGACGATCCTGCCGGTCGCCGACTCGCGATAGACCCTGCCTGCGACCGCTTCGATCCCTTCCAGCGCCGCGTCCGGGCAGTTGCTCGAGATCGGCGCCACGGCCGCGGTCTGCGTGATCGTCGTGGACGCCCCCGAACCGCTCGCACCGCAGCCGGGGAGCGCCGCCGCGCACACGACGGCGCCGAGCGTCCACGCTCGCTTTCGGAGGGCGCTTAGCCCCCACGCTTGCCTTCGCACTCCTGCGGCCGGTGCGACCCCCATGGCCGCAAGCCTAGCCTCCCGGCGGCGGGCAGGGCGCAGGGTGCGCCCACCGCTGCCGGGAGGGACGGGTGCGAGGACATCTTTCAAATAGGCGGTGCGTCCAGGGGCGTATCCGGGCGTGCCGGTCTTTTTGAAAGCCGTCCTGTAAGCGCTCTTAGCTCTTCTTGCTCTTTCCGCCCTTCTTCGTGCCTTTCTTGCCCTTCTTGTGCTTCTTCTTCGGTTTTGGTTCCTTGCCCTGGTAGGCGTCCAGCCGATCCTTGCCCGACTGCGCCGTCGCCGGGCAGCCTTTCGGTCGGCCGAGGTCGAACGGTCCTGAGATCGCCTGCGTGATCACGCCCTTTTCCAGGTACGCGTACGTCACCGTCAACAGCGGGTCCACGCGCGGTTCGGTGCACAGCTTCCAGCCGATCGTGAACTGCCCCGTGACGTGCTCGTTCGCTTCCGTGGTGCTCGCCCCGACGCAGTTGAGGGCGTACCCCGGGAACGTTCCGCCGCAGGAGAACGAGTCCTTCAGCGGTGTGCCCTGGTAGTTCGTGACCAGCGGCGAGCCTTCGATCCCCGTGACCGGGAGCTGCGTCTGCAGCTGGTAGCCCGTGATCTGCCCGTTGCATTTGAATTCGTACTGCACCGGCGTTTCTTCGCCGCCCGCTTCCGCCTTGCCGGGGCCGATGTCTCCGGCGCATTCGTAGTCGTTCGGGTTCGACGCCACCTGTGGGGCGGTGCTCGGCGGAGCCGCTTCGGCCGCCTCCCCCAGCGCCGGGGTGGCGAGCGACAGGGCGATCGCGCCCATGAGCGCGGTGAGCCACCAGGTGGCTCGCCGCCCGTTCGCTTTCAGGGCGCTGCTGTATATCGACTTCAGTGAGTGCACTGGGCCTCCGTTTTCGTTGGTGAGTTGGGTTGGTCAGTCGTGGGTAGGTCAAGTCTCAGCGTTCAGGCGCCCGCGGCCTTGGCTTGGAGGAGCCCTTCCAGGCTCGTGCGGGGTGCCTGGGGGTCGAACGCGCTCGCGACCCGCTTGCCCGGGTGGCGTAGGAAGGGCGAGAGCACCAGCGCCCCCGCCGGGGCGCCCGCCGCCGTGAGCGTGGTTGTGAGCGTCCCCGCCGGGTACGCCACTTCCGCGCCCGCCCCTTCGGTGCTCGGTGTCCCCGTCGAGGGCGTACTTGCCGCCCCTGTCGCGGGTCCTTCCGGGTTCGCCGGCGCGAACGTGATCACGACCAGTCCATGTTCCTTATAGGTCGTGCTCGCCACGATCTTCGGCACCACTTCCGCCACGAAGGCGTTCGCCGCCGCCACGCCCGCCGGTTCCCCCGACGGGCAGGGTGTGCCCGTCGCCGACCCGGCCGCTGTTCCCTGGTCCGGCGTCGTGGTTCCCTGGCCGGTGGCCCCCGGCGAGGCCGCCGTCGTGCACGGCGGCGGGGAAACCGTGCTCACGCTCGCCGCCTCCTGGCCGGAGAGCAGCGTCGCGGCGCCCGCGAGCTGTCCCGCCGCCAGGGAGGCGTAGGCGCTCAGGACGGTGCCCTGCGTGGCCAGCTGCCCATCGATGTAGGGCGCCGCCGCGCTCTGTCCCAGCGCGTTGGTCACGCTCGTCCCGTAGGGGAGCACGATCAGCCACACGTGCGCTACCGGCGGCAACGGCGTCGTCGCTTTCGTCGTTTCGCCTTCCCCGCCGCCCGCCGCCGGCGTCGCGGAGCGCGTCGGAGACGCCGAGCCTTGGGAGGACCCCGACCTGGGGGACGAGGAGGCTGTGGACGGGGACGGCGAGGGGCTGCTCGCGGCTCCTCCGCCCGCTTCGGGCGGCCCGCTGCCCGCCCCAGACGCCGCCTTGCTTGCCACAGACGGCGCTGGCTGGGACGCCGGCGTGCTCGACGTGTGGCCTGCGCCTGAGGAGAGCAGCAACCCACTACCGCCGCCCGCTCCCTCGCCCAGCGCCAGCAGCGCCAGCAGCGCCAGCACCCGCCCCACCGCGGCCGCCCGCGAGGTGCTCGCCAGCGACGCCGCCGGGCCCGGGCCGATCAGGGCTCCTGCCGCGATCCCCGCGGCCAGCATCAGCGCCGCGAGGATTGCGCTGACCCCGCGGGAGGGCAGCTTGGGGGCCTGGGGGGAGAGGGGGGGTGGGGGAGAGGTCATCGGGAGGTTAGGAGGCTGGAGGCGCAGGGGGAGAGATCACCGAACGGCTTTGGGGTCTGGGTGGGTGAGGGTGAGGGTCATGGAGTTGCTTTGTGTCTGGAGGTGAGGGTCGATGGTGGGGGTGAGGGGTCTATGGGTGGGGTCGGGGTCGTCGGTGCAACTTTGGGCGGTCTGGGTGCGTTATGGCCAAGAACACAATCTCGACCTTACCGACCTTCTCAATAAAATAGCTAATCCTGATCTTCTTTGTGACGAATATGGTAGGGTGCTCGTCAACAACTTGTCAATACGTCCCAACCGGAGGCCACTTACAATGCATCGAATCCGTCACCTAGAGGTTGGCGCAGCCGGCCGTAGGCCGGCTGGCCGAAACGGGGACTCGCGCCGGAGGCGCGTGTCAACCGGCTTCGGTCGAGCCCCTCTTTCTCGTTTTGCCACCTCGCTCGCGGCTGTGACCCTGATAGGGAGCGCGGTGCCCGCGATCGCCTCGGCTACGAGCGTGATCACGATCAGCGGAGCCACCGCCTCCTTCCCGCTCGTCCAGCTGCTCGCCCACAAGTACTCGAAGCTCAACCACAACAAGGTCGCCTTCAGGATCTCCCAGGGCGGCACCACGATTGGCATCAACGACGTTGCCGCCGGCCGCGTCGAGATCGCCGACGTCTCCCGCGACCCCCTGCCGACCGGCGAACCCTCCGGCTTGGTCTACTACCCGATCGCCGAATACGGGATCTGCATCGTCACCAACAAGTCCAACACCCTCTCCAACCTCACTGAAGCCCAGGTCCAGGCGATCTTCGAGGCCAAAGACAAGGAATGGAGCCAGGTTCCCGGCGCCTCGGTCTCCGGGCCGATCGACCTGATCAGCCGCACCTCCACCGCCGGCGTGCTGACCAACTTCAAGACGCTGTTCCTCGACAACAAGAGCGTTGCCTCGACCGCCGCGGAAGAGCCCTCCGAGGGGCAGCTCGAGCAGCAGGTCGTCAACACCCCCAACGGGATCGGCTTCCTCTCCAACTACCGCGCCGACCAGGGCACTGTCAACCCTGTCGCCTACAACGGCGTCGCCTGCACGCTCGCCAACGTAGCCTCCGGGCAGTACACCGCCACGGCGCGCTTCTACGAGGTGACCAAAGGCGAAGCCACCGGTGCTTCCGCCAAGTTCATCTCCTGGATCAGGACCAGCAAGGCCGCTCGCAAGATCATCTCGACTCAGTGGGTTCCGCTCAAAGCGACGTAAGACCTTGCTCGCACGGCTACGTAACCCTTGGACCGACCACCGCGCCGAGCGTACGCTCGGCGCGGTGTCGTTGCTCGTCTGCCTCTTCGTGCTCCTCATGGTCGCGTTCGTCGCCGTGCGCGCGTGGCCCACCTTCGAGCACAACGGCCTCAGCTGGCTCGGGTCCGGCGGCAGCATGAAGGTGCAGTTCGAAAACATGTTGGACGCTCCCACGCACCCTCCTGCGTCCGCCTATCACCTGCGCGCCTGGCCGATCATCTACGGCACGCTGCTGATCACCTCGTTGGCGGTGCTGCTCGCGCTGCCGCTCGCGGTGCTCTGCGCGATCTTCATCGTCGAGCTCGCCCCCACCCGCCTGCGCCGCACGATGATCCGCGTCGTGCGCCTGCTCGCCTCCGTGCCGTCGGTGATCTGGGGCCTGCTCGGGATCCTTGTGCTGGTGCCGTTCGTCGGCAACCACCTCATCACCAACTCCGAGCGGACCTCGCTGGAGGGCACCGTTCAGCTCACCGGCGCCGGTTTGGCCGTGGCCGTTGTGCTGCTCACCCTGATGATCTCCCCGATCATGATCGCGCTCATCTGCGACGCCCTCGGCGCGGTGCCCGGAGCCTGGCGCGAGGGCGCCGCTGCACTCGGCGTCAACCGGCTGCGCGCGATCCGCGCCGTCACCCTGCGCGCCGTGCGGCCCGCGATCGTCGCCGCCACCGTGCTTGCCACCGCCCGCGCGCTGGGCGAGGCGATCATGATCTCGATGGTCTCCGGCTCGAACTTCTTCGCCCCTCGGCCGAGCGACGGAGTGGCCTTCTTCTACGAGCCCCTGCGCACCCTTGCCTCCACGATCGTCGACTTCCGCGAAGGGCTCGGCGGCGCCCCGGCGCTGAACTCCACGCTGTACGCGTGCGCCCTGCTGCTGTTGTTTTCCGTGTGCGTCCTGTCGGTCGCCGCCTACCTCGTCAAGCTGCCGCTCCGCAAGTACCAGGTGCGCGGATGAGCTTCGTCTCGCAGGCGGGCGAGCATGCACCGCGGCGCGGGCGGGGCTCCTCGATGCGCACCTGGCGCTTCAGCGACCGCCTGGTGTGGCTCGCCGCCTGGGCCGCCGGCTTCTCGCTGTGCGCGGTTGCCGCCGCGATCCTCCTCTACATGGGCTTCCGTGGCATCCAGTACCTGCGTCCGGAGCTGATCTTCAGTCGCCCTCAGGCCAGTCTCAACCAGGCCGGCTCGGGCGGCTTTCTCGATCCGCTGCTGGGGACCGTGCTGCTGACCGTGATCGGCATCGCGATCGCCGCTCCGCTGGCGATCTGCTGTGCGCTGTGGATCGTCGAGTACGGGCGTCCACGCTGGCTGACGCGGGTCGTCGAATCCAGCATCGAGATCGTCGCCGGCACCCCCGACATCCTGATCGCCGTCTTCGGCCTTGCGATCTTCCAGCTGCACTTCCTCGCATTCGCCTCCTCCGCTCCCAATGGCGTTGCCACGGGCACATCCTTCCTCACCGCCGGCGCGATGTTGTCGCTGATCGCGCTGGCCCCGATATTCGTCCCTACCCGCGACGGCCTGCAGGCCGTGCCTGCTCACATGCGCGAGGCCGCCTTCGCGCTCGGCAAGACCCGCATCGCCACGATCCGCCGCGTGCTACTGCCCTCCGTGCGCCCCAACATCGCCACCGGCGTCACGCTCGGCGTCAGCCGCATCATCGCCGACACCGCGATCGTGGTCCTGATGCTCGGCGATACGCTACGCATCTCGCCCGATGGCGGGCTTCCGGGCCTGAACGTGCTGCACGGAGAAGGCTCCACCCTCACCAGCTACATCTACGACAACTCCCCCGCCGGCGAAGGGCTCGCTCAGCAGAAGGCCTACGCCGCCGCCGTTGTGCTGCTGGTGTTCGTGCTGCTGCTCAACCTCGCAGTGGAACGGTTCTCCCACCGCTCCCTCGCGCGCACCGGGGCGATCACCGCCGCCGAGGGGATTGTCTGAAGATGCTCGACAACACCATTTCAGTCTTTATAGTGTGGAAGGTGAGGAACCGATGAATCCCACAATGATCGAGCTCGAGCAGGCATTCGACCCACCGAGTCGGCAGCAGGCGCAGCAGGCGCCGCCCGTGCGCACGATCGTGCTCGACCGACCCCCCGAGCCAGTGCGCCCCCCCGAGCAGCGCGAGGCGCTGCGGCCGCTCTCCTCGCCTGCCGGCCCCGAGCGGCTGCGGCTGGAGGAGGTCAGCGTTTCCTATGGCGGCGCCAGCACCCTGGGCCGGCGTGGTGCCAACGCCGTGCGCTCGGTCTCCCTCTCGATCCACCAGGGCGAGGTGCTGGCCCTGATCGGCCCCTCCGGCTGCGGTAAGACGACTCTGCTGCGCACCCTGAACCGGCTCACCGAGCTGACCCCAGGTGCTCGTCGCGGCGGGCGGATCATGCTCGACGGCGAGGACATCCATGAGCTCGAAGACACCGTCCTGCGTGCCCGCGTCGCGATGGTCTTCCAGCAGCCCAACCCCTTCCCGATGTCGATCTTCGACAACGTCGCCTTCGCGCTGCGCGAGCAGTCCCGGCGCCGCCCCCGGCGCGCCGAGCTCGAGCCGCTCGTGATCGACGCGCTGCGGCGCGCTGGGCTCTACGACGAGGTCGCCGACGATCTGCATCGCCCCGCGCTGCGTCTCTCCGGAGGCCAGCAGCAGCGCCTCTGCATCGCCCGCGCGATCGCGCCCCGGCCCGAGGTGCTGTTGATGGACGAGCCCTGCTCCGCGCTCGACCCGATCTCCACCGGCGTGATCGAGGAGCTGATCCACGAGCTGCGCCGTGACCTCGCGGTGGTGATCGTCACCCACAACCTCGCCCAGGCGCACCGCGTTGCCGACAAGGTCGCCTTCATGTACCTAGGCGACCTTGTCGAGTACGGCACCGTCGAGCAGGTCTTCGAGGAGCCCCGCGCCCCGCGCACCCGCGACTACGTCCGGGGGGCCTTCGGATGAGGTTCGAGCTCTCACGAGGTGGGGGTGGCGGACTTGATCGCTCCGGGTGTGGGGTGTGTCAGGTCTTGCGCAAACGATCGTTGGTGACGGGGTTCCCATGGACGTGATCCCGCGCGAGACGACGGGGCCGCCAAACTCCTCCAACGGCCTCGCCACCGCCAGCTGCGCCGGGTGCGGCGCCCCGCTTGCCCCCGACCAGCGCTACTGCCTGGCCTGCGGGCGTCCCGCTTCGCCCGTACGCCTCGCCTTCCTGGATGTGCTCCAGGCCGAGCCGGGGACGGCCGCGACGGCGATCCTCGGCGCGCCCTCCGCCGGTGGTTATCAGCCGCCCCCCGATCCTCCCGGGATGCTCGGCTCACTGCGTCGCTACTCCGGCCTCTTTGGCCTGCTCGGGGTGCTTCTCGCGGCGCTGCTGATCGGGCTGCTCGTCGGGCACTGGCTCACCGGGAGTGCTCCCACCGGCAAGCAGGTCTACGAAGTGAAGTTGAACACCCCGCTCGCCGCCGCCGCTGCCGCGAGCCCCTCCGGCAGCGCGGGGACATCAACCGGCTCCGGCTCTGGCTCTAGCTCCTCCTCTTCCTCCGGCAACCACTCCTCCAGCGGCTCCTCTCAGTCCCACAGTGCCTCCAAGAGCGAAGGCGGGGTTTCGGAAAGCAGCAGCGAAGAAGCCGAAGCGGCCAAGGAAGTCGAGTCCACCAAGACGCTGCCCGCAGCCCACAAAACCTCTTCCGCCGCCCTGGAAAAACTCAAGAACACCACCGGTAAGCAGCACGCCAAAGAAGTCAAGGCAGCGCTCGGCAACGGGCCGATCGAAACCCACTGAGCCTTCATGGCTATCGCTGGCTCCAACGGACAGCCTCACCACGGCGACGGCGGCCCGCCCCGCGCGGAGCATGTTGCGTCCTCCTCCGCTGAGCCCGTGGAGGCGCCGTCCCCGGCGGTCTCGAGCGGCTCCTCCGCCGAGCTGCGCCGCGAGCGCGTGCGGCTGGCCGAGCGCGTCGCCGCGCTCACCTGGGACCTTGGCGGGCTCGCGTACGAGATGGCGATTCGCGACCACTACCGCCTCGACGTGCTCGCTCGCCGTGCCGCCGAGCTCCAGCAGGCCGACGCCCAGCTCGGCGAGGTCGAGCGTCTGCTGTCCGCCGCGGAGGATGGGGTGGGTGGCGCCTGCCGCTCCTGTGGAGCGGTGCACAGCCGCGGTGCCGCCTACTGCTGGCGCTGCGGCTCGCCGCTCCTGGAAGAGGCGCGCCCTTCGGTGCTGCCGTCAGCTTCGGCGCCCTCTACCCAGGCGTAGAGGCTCTCCTACCGACCGAAGGTGCTTTCGTCCGGCGGCTGGGCTGGAGCCTGCGGTGGGGCGGACGGAGTCGCGACGGGCTGCGCCACTGGCGGGGGCTGCTGGGCCGGGGGCTGCTGTGTGGCTTGCTGGGGCGGCTGCTGTGAGGCTTGGTGCAGGGCCGGCGGTTTGGACTCTCCGCTGATCGAATCCTTGAATTCACGCATCCCGCTGCCCAGCGAGCGGCCGATTTCTGGGAGCCGCCTCGCGCCGAACACCAGCAGCAGGATCACCACCAGGAACGCGATGTGGATTGGGTTGTCGAGTCCCATGCTTTCAGTCTAGACCCCTTTTCGGCTACCGCCGGGGTTCTCGCGGCCACCGCCCGGGTTCTTGCGCCCCTCGCCCGCGCCAGAGCCCACGTTCTTGCGCACGAGCTGTCCCGCCACGAACAGCATGAACAGCGCGAAGCCCACCTGCAGGGCCTTCCCCGAGAGCGCGTTCGCCAGCGCCACCCCCGCCGCTGCCCCCACGACCGAGAACAGGCCGAGCCGCAGCGCGTCCCCGCGACGCACGTTGCCGTAGCGGTCCTGCGCGGCCGCCCCCACCAGCGCGACCGGGACGATCGCCAGCAGCGAGGTTGCCTCCGCCTGGTGCTGGGTGAGACCCATGAAGATCACCAGGCCCGGCACGAACAGCACGCCGCCGCCGACCCCCAGCAGGCCCGCCACCACGCCCGCCGTCAGCCCGATCGCGACCGCGCCGATCACCGCGCCCTCCGTGCCACTGCGCCGAGCCACGCCCGTCCTCGCGCACGGCGCTCGCTGCCGTCGCCGACCGCCACGACCCTCACCGCACCAACAGCTCCACCGCGCTGGCCACCAGCACGACCGCGAACAGCAGCGCGATCGTGCGACCCTGCAGGCGCTGCTGCAGCCTGGTTCCCACCAGCACGCCCGCGACCGCCGGCACTCCCACCAGCACCCCGTCGAGCGCGCGCACGTTGCCGTACCCCGCCTGCGCCGCCGCCGCGAAGGCCGCGATGAACACGATCGCCGCGAGCGAGGTCCCCGTCGCCTCCCGCTCCCCGTAGCCCATCCACAACACCAGCAGCGGCACGATCACCGTGCCGCCCCCCACACCGAAGATCCCGCTGAACAGGCCAGCCAGCGTGCCGATCGCCATCAGCTTCACTGCTCTGCTCGGCGACTGGGTCATCGGCATGCTCGGGCATACTACGGCTGTGTCCCCCATCGCCCAACGCTTGGTGGAGGCACTGGAGCCGCTGCGCTCCGATCCCTCCCGCTCCGCCGTGCTGCTCGACATCGACGGCACGCTCGCCCCGATCGTCCGGCACGCCGATGACGCCCACGTCCCCGAGGCCACGCGGACCCTGCTGATCGAGATCGCCAAGCGCTACCGGCTCGTCGGCTGCGTCAGCGGCCGCCGCGCGGCCACGGCGCGCCAGATCGTTGCGATCGGGACGATCGCCTACGTCGGCAATCATGGCGGCGAGCTGCTGCGCTCCGGCGCCACCCGCCCCGAGCTCGACCCCGAGCTCGCCGCCTGGAGCGGGCGCGTGCGCGCGTTCGCGGCCCGCGTCTACACCCCCGCCCACCAACGCCTGCGCGTACGCGCCGAGGACAAGCAGGCGATCGCCGCCTTCCACTGGCGCGGCGCGCCCGACGAGGAGGCCGCGGCTGCTGCTGTGCGGGAGATCGCCGCTCGCGCCGAGGGGGAGGGGTTCGCGGTCCACTGGGGGCGCAAGGTGCTCGAGGTGCGCCCCCCCGTGGAGCTCAACAAGGGTCTCGGTGTCGTCGCGCTGCTCGACGGCCGGCGTTCCAACCCCCCTCGCGCGGACAGCTCCGATGTGCACGCTGCGCCGCTCGACGGCCAGCATCCCGAGGGTGACCGGCACACCACCGAGAGCCCGGCTCTGCGCGCCGCGCTGTACGTCGGGGACGACGCCACCGACCTTGACGCCTTCCGAGGGCTGCGCTCACTTGTGCAGCGTGGGGAGCTCGAGTGCGCCGTGTGCGTGGCAGTCCGCTCCGACGAAGCCCCCCCAGAGTTGCTCGCCGAGGCCGACCTCACGATCGACGGCCCCGACGGCGTGCGTGAGCTGCTCGAGGCGCTGCTTTAGATCGTCCGCTCGTGCGCTTCACTGAGTTCCTCAAGACCACCGTCCTGCTCTCCGCCGGCGTCGCCACTGCGCTCGCACTCGTCACCGTGCTCTCCGCCGCCGCCTCCTCGCAGTCGCAGCTTGCGCTCATCTCCGTCGCCTGGTGGGTGCTCGCCGCCGGGGTTGGCCTGGCGCTCGGCCGGGGCGCCGACACGAGCCCTCCGATCGCGCAGCTGCTCGTGGGGGCGCGCGCCACCACGACGCTGCCCGAGCACCGTCCCGCGGCGATCCTCGTCAACCGGCTCTGGCCGCTGTTCGCGTGTGCACTGATCGCCGGCGGTCTCTCCTTCCTCGCTCCCCAGGTCCCCGGGATCGGCGCCGGCTTCGCGATCATCTGGGCGCTCGCCTGGCGCCACCAACACGCCGCGGTGGAGGCGATCGAGGAGCGCGACGGGGTTCGCTTCTACGTGCGTCCCACCTCGCCCGTCCGCCGCATCGCCCTGGAGCGCGCCCCTGGCTTCAAGGCGCTGCACCCCGAGCAGGCGCGTTGAGGTCCCATAGAGCCCTATATGCGCCCCAAAAAAGAACCTATAGACCCTATATATGGCCCCCAAAGAGAACCCATACATACCCCCATCGACACGCTCGATGTGCTGCTCGTCACGCTCGGCTCAACTGAGGGCCTGCGCGTCGCTGACGAGGAGCTGGCCGGCTCCCTGAGGCGCGCAGGCGCGCACGTTGCCATCGCGGCCGCCGCTCATCCCGGGGAGGTCCGCACGTTGATGCTCACCGACCTCGGCTGGGCCCGCGCCACCCGCCGCGCCGCCCGGGAGACGCTCGAGCGCTCGCGGCCGACCCCGCCCCGGGCGGTGATCTACTCCACCACCACCGCCGCCTTGCTGTGGCCGCTGCCCGGGGCGATCCGCTTCGACGCGCCCGCCGCCGCCAACCGCCCCGGCCGCCACGGGCTCTGGCAGCGCCCGCTGGAGCGCCGTCGGCTGCGCCAAGCGCCCCTGCTGCTGCCATCGAGCGAGGGCGCTCTCGCGGAGGCCCGCGCCGCGCTGCCCGGCTGCGAGGAGCATGCCCTGGTCGTGCCCGTCCCAGTTGGTGCGTCGGCGCCCCAGTCCGAATCCGCCGAGCGCGAATCCGCCGAGCGTGACATCGCCGCCATCACGTACGCCGCTAACCCCCTCAAGAAGGGGTTCGACCGCGTGCTCGAGGCCTGGCGGCGCGTGCGCCGGCCCTCCGAGCAACTGGTTGTGACCGGCGTCACCCGAGAGCGCTTGCGCGAGAACGGGTTCGACGTCGCCGACGAGGACGTCCAGATCGCCGGGCCGCTCGCCCACCGCGACTACATCGCCCTGCTGCGCCGCGCCCGCGTGTTCGTGTGCGCACCCCGCCGCGAGGAGTACGGGATCGCTCAGCTGGAGGCGCTCGCCGAGGGGTGCAAGCTCGTCACCACCCCCGCGCCCGGGGCCTACGTAGCGCTGCCCCTCGCCCGCGAGCTCGACCCCCGCCTCGTGAGTGAAGATCTCGGCGTCGCTCTGCGCTGCGCGCTCGACACGCCCGCCGCGGACTACGCCGCGCGCGCCGCGGAGCTGGTGGAGCCCTTCACCACCGCCGCGGTGGACCGCCTCGTCGCCGAGACCCTGGTTCCGCGGCTGCTGGGAGGGTCGGAGACACCCCCGGCGTGAACGGGCCGCACGGGTACTGAAACGATCGGGAGACGCTGGTAGTCGGGGCGGTCCCCGATTACGTTTGCGGCATGTCGAGCCGCCATGGTGTCCGGGCCTCCGTGCGCGGAGTCACTGCCGGCGGCTCCGTGTCCGCGCGCGCGGCCCGGGGGCCGGTGCTGCCCGAGCTCAGCGTCGCGAACGCGCGAGCCGCCGTGGCGCAGTGGAGCGGATATGCGTGGGGGGCGATCGGAGCCACGACAGCCTTCATCGCGCTCACCTGCTGGTGGCTCACTCAGGATCGGAGCATCCCAATCTACGACGCGGGTGACCACCTGGAAACGGCCTTCCTCTTCCACCAGATGCTGAAGTCCGGCGAACTGCTCGGGCCGCTCAACCACGAATCGCCCTACCCGCCCTTCGCGCCGCTAGTCGGCGCGGCGGCCGTCTTCATCGGAGGCGTCCACGTCGCACCGCCGATCATCGGGGAGAACCTCGTGTTCGTCTCGCTGATGGCGCTCGGGTGCTACCAGACGGGGCGCCTGCTGTTTGGGTCCAGGGCGGGAATGCTGGCGGCGATCTTCGTGCTCGGCTCGGCCCTGCTGATCGCCCAATTCCACGTGTTTATGCTCGACGCCCCGGAGGGGGCGCTCGTCGCGGTCTCGATCTGGCTGATCCTCGCCTGCGACGACTTCAGCCGCGTCGGAACCGCCGGCGTGGCGGGCCTCGCGGTCGGGGTGGGCCTGGTCACCAAGGTTCAGTACCCGGGCTTCGTCGCGGGCATCCTGGCGGTGGCCCTGCTGCGCGGCGGTTGGCGCAACCGGCGGGGCCTGGTGACGTTCGCGGCTGTCGCGGTGGTCGTGGCAGGCCCCTGGTACATCGACCACCTCGCCCAGTTCTCCACCTTCCTGAAAGTTTCCACGGAAAACCCGATCGTCGTGCCCGGCGACGTGCCGCCGACACTCTCGTTCGCGAACCTCTCGTGGTACTTCTGGAACATGCTGAACTCCCAGCTGATGGTGCCGCTGTTCGCGCTCCTAGTGGGGGGGACGGTCTGGATGGCCTTGACGCTCTTCCGCCACCACCATGAGGCGTGGGGCGGGCATCTGGGCGCGAGGCTCGAGTTCTTCACCGGCGCGGTCGTCGCGTGGCTGGTGATCACTGCGACACCCTCCCACGACATCCGCTACGCGATCCCGATGCTGCCCTACCTGGCGGTCATCGCTACCGGCTGGATCGTCCACCTGCCACGCGCGGCGAGCTGGGCGGCGATCGCTGTGCTTGCACTCGGTGTCTTCGCAAACACCCTCGGCACGACGTTCGGCGTCGGCAAGACCGAGCAGGTGACGCTGGTGAACCCGCCGCCGGCGGGTGAGGACTACGCCGACACCGTCACGTTCTACTCGACCGCCGGCTTCCTGGTCGCCGGGCCACACCGCGACGGCGATGTCCCGGGCCTGCTCGAAGTCCTGCACCGCGACGGGGTCAACACCGTCGCGTGGAGCGCCGTACAGAGCAGGGAACCCGACTTCGACACTGAAGGTCTGCTGCCGCTGACGCGCATCGCCGAACTCTCGCCGATCGTCACCGGCCGCCCCGAATTCAGAAACCTGAGCAACACCGCGACCCTTCTGCACCTGCCGGTCACGGCAGGCTCACCACCGCCCTGCACCCGGTTGACCGACGGCACCGGCGTGTGGGTGGGCCGCTACAACCCGTCCTCGGGGAAGGTCGAACTGTACTGCCCCTACCGGAATCCCCAGTACTACGGAGGGCTGCCTGCCGGCGCGTGACGTCCCCCGCCGGCTCTCCTACGTTTGCGCAGCCGCTTCACCTGCGCCCACGGGCGCGTGTTGACCACGTCCGCCTTGCTCAGCCACCCGCGCCGCGCGGTGAGCACCCCCCAGCGCATGTTCCGAAGAGTCCGCGGGCGGTGGGCGTCGGAGTCGATCACGATGCTCACTCCCGCGCGGACCGCCGCGCGCGCGTGTGTCTCGGAGAGGTCGCGGCGGTCCGGGTTCGCGTTGATCTCCATCGGCGTTCCCGTCCTCGCCGCCGCCGCGAAGACCGCCTCCAAGTCCACTGCGTAGGGCTCCCGCCGCTCGATCAGGCGGCCCGTCGGGTGGCCGATCGCGTCCACCAACGGGTGCTCGATCGCGGCGATCATCCGCTCGGTCATCTCCGCCTCGCTCATCCCGAAGGCTGTGTGCACGCTCGCCACCACCCAGTCGAGGTGCCCCAGCAACTCGTCCTCGTAGTCGAGCGTCCCGTCCGGCAGGATGTTGACCTCGCTGCCCGCCAGCAGATGGATCCCCTCCAGACGCCCGTCGACCTCCGCGACCCGCTCGATCTGCTCGCGCAACTGCTCCGGAGAGACGGCGTTGCCGAAGCCGTGTGAGGCAGAGTGGTCGGTGATCGCCAGATACTCATACCCCAGCTCCCGCGCCGCGAGCGCCATCTCCTCGATCGTGGCCTTCCCGTCAGAGGCCACCGTGTGGCAGTGCAGATCGCCGCGGATGTCGCCCAGCTCGATCAGGTGAGGCAGGCCCTCAGGCGTCTCCTCCACCACGCCCCCGCGGGTCCTGCGTCCGGTCCTCGCGCCGCGCGCTGCCTTACTGCCAACCGACCCGCGCAGCCCGCCGGCTCTGCCGGGGCGGGCCCATCCCAACTCCTCCCCCAGCCCGGCCTCCAGCTCACCCCGGTTCTCCCGCAGCTCCGGCTCGATGTAGGGGAGTCCCAGCAGCCCGTACACCTCCGCCTCCGTGGCGCACGTCCGCGTGGACCCGTCGGCGTCGTCCTTGACGCCGTACTCCGACACGTGCAGCCCGCCCCGCACCGCCAGCTCCCGCAGCGCCGTGTTGTGGGCCGCGGAGCCCGTGAAGTGCTGGAGCAGGTTCCCTAGCTGCGCGGGGGCGGCGATCCGCAGGTCCACGCCGAGGCCCGAGTGCGCACGGCCCCGAGCGCCGGCCGACCCGCTGGCGGAGACACGCTCGATCTGCTCCAGGGACGCCAACACCCCCGCGAGCCCCTCCGCGTCCGCGGTGACCGCGACGAGATCCAGGTCCTTCACGCTCTCCACCCCCCGCCGCGCCGAGCCGGCGAGCTGCACGTAGGCATCCTTGGGCCCGTGCTCGCGCAGTCCCACCGCCAGCGCCTCCCCCAGCTCGATCGCCGCCGGCAGCAGCACCCGTCGCGGTCGAGTCAACAGCTCATCGATGGACGCCCCGTCCGCGGCCAGCTCGTCGAGAACCTCGAGCACTTTCGCCTCGAACCGCTCCCCGAGCCCCCGCACCGCGCGCAGCCGCTGCCCCAGCGCCGCCTCGCGCAGCGCCTGCAGGGAGTCGATCCCCAGCTGCTCGTGCAGCAGGCGCGCCCGCTTCGGGCCGAGGCCCGGGATACGCGTGATCGCGATCAGCCCCGGCGGGAACTTCGCCCGCAGCCGCTCCGCGGCGGGGATCGCGCCGGTGTCAGCCAACGCCACGATCTTCTCCTGCAGCGTCTCCCCGATCCCCGGTAGCTCCGTCGCCCGCCCCGCCCGCGCGAGGCCCGCCACCGACACCGAGGACTCCCGCACCGTCTCAGCCGCCCGGCGATACGCCAACACCCGATGCACGATCGCGCCGTCCAGCTCGTACAGATCCCCCAGTTCCTCGAGGGCATCGGCGATCACGGGATTGGAGACGTCGGTCACGATGGTGCTCTAGGGTACGTGGCTTCAGTGGACGGCACCGCCTGGCTCATACTGCCCACCTACAACGAGGCCGAGAACATCGAGGCCTTCCTGCTCGCCGTCGGCGAAGCCCTCGCTCGCGCTCCCTGTGCTGACTTTCGTGTGCTTGTCGTAGATGACGGCTCACCCGACGGCACAGGCGAGATCGCGGATCGGCTCGCCACCGAGCGCCCGTGGGTACATGTGCTTCACCGCCCCGTCAAGGAAGGCATCGGACCCGCCTACCTCGCCGGCTTCGCTCACGCGCTGGAGCACGGAGCTGCATACGTGTTGGAGATGGACAGCGACTTCTCGTTCGACCCTGCCGACCTGCCACGCCTGCTGCAGGCGATCGAGGACGGCGCCGACCTCGCGCTTGGCTCCCGCTACGTCCCTGGCGGGGGGGTCAGCGATTGGGGTCCGTTGCGCCGCTTCATCAGCCGGGGCGGGTCCACCTATGCACGGCTGATGCTCGGCTTGCGAGTGCGCGACCTGACAAGTGGCTTCAAGTGCTTCCGCCGCGAGGTGCTCGAAGCGATCCACTTCGACAGCGTGCGCTCCCAGGGGTACGTCTTCCAGGTCGAGCTCACCTACCGCGCGGTGCGCGCGGGCTTTCACGTCGTGGAGGTGCCGATCGTGTTTCGCGACCGTCAACTCGGGCAGAGCAAGATGTCTTGGCACATCGCCGCCGAGGCGATGTGGCTCGTGCCCCAGCTACGCCACGGCCGCCAACCGCCCTCCGGGGGCCAGCCCCGCCGGGTTGGAGACACTGTGGTCGGCTCCCCCAAATAGCCAACGGGGCGGGGGGTACGCCCTTCACAACCAAGCACCCGAACCATCTAGGCTGCCCGACTCATGGAGGCGCGGATCAGCCAGCTGCGGAGCGCTGTGCGGCTACCGGCCCGCGTGCGCGCGCTGGCGGTGGATCGGGTGAACCTGGCGCTCGGCGTGGTGTTCGTGGTGGGGGCCGCGTTCTACCTGTGGACCGCGGGCACCTCGTATCCCTTGGCGCTGAACGGCGGCACGCAGTCGAATCCCTACGACCTGCTGGCCACCGCGTTCCTGCACCTGCACCTCTCGGTCGGTCGCCCGCCCCCAGGGCTCCTGAAGTTGCCCGAACCGTACAACCCGGTGGCGAACTCGACCTTCCAGCTGCACCCCCAGAACATTCACGACTTCGCCCTCTACCACGGCAAGCTGTACCTCACCTGGGGCCCCACACCGGTGCTCGTTCTGTACATCCCGCTGCACCTGTTCGGCCTGGAACCGTCCACGAGCCTGACCGCCGCCATCTTCGCGGTCCTCGGACTGGGGTTCGCGCTGGCGGTGTTGCGCGTGGTGCTGAGGCAGCTCGGCAGGGCGCCGCTGTGGATGTGCGCGCTCGCCGCGCTCGCCCTGGCGCTCTCCTCGGTGGTGCCGTTCACGCTGCGCCGCCCGGAAGTCTACGAGGGGGCCATCGCTGCCGGCTTCTGCTTCGCGATGGCCGGCATCTGGCTCGCCGTCTCGGCGCTGCTCGAGCGACGGGCGTCGCTGAGACGCCTGGCGCTGATGAGCCTTTGCTTCGGCCTCGCGGCCGGCGCGCGGCCGACGCTCGTGGTGACGGCGCTGGTGCTCGTCCCCGTCTACCTGTCGTTCCGGGCGACCCGCCCGCAGCGCGGGCTGCTGATCGCCCTGCTCGTCCCGCTCAGCGTGTGCGGCCTGCTGCTCGCGCTCTACAACCAGGTGCGCTTCGGCAGCCCCCTGGAAGTCGGCACCAAATACGCCCTGGCGGGCTTCGACCAGTACACCGCCCACTTCGGCGACGCCAGCTACGTGGCGCCCGGCGCGTGGTACTACCTGCTGTCCCCGCCGCGACCCTCGATTCTCTTTCCCTTCCTCCAGGTCGCCCCGCCGCCGGAATCGTATCCCGGCACGCTGCCCGTCAACTACCAGTCGTTCGAACTTACCGCCGGGCTGCTCCCGATGGCGCCGATCCTGGTCTTCCTCGGAGCGCTGCCGTGGATCTGGCGACGCCGCCCGAAGCTGCTCGGGTCGCTCGGCACGCCGCTGCTGATACTCGCGGGCGCGGGTGCCTTTGGCCTGCTGTTCCTCTCCTACGAGTTCTACGCCACCACCGAGCGCTATGAGGTCGACTTCGCGACGCTGTTCCTGCTCGGCGCCCTCGCGGCGTGGCTCGCGCTCTCTGTCCACCTCCGCGGGCGCTACCGCTGGCTGGTGCGGATCGGCGGAGCGCTCCTGGCCGTCTGGGGCTGCTTCGCGGGAATCGCTATCAGCTTCACCGGCTACGCGGACCTGCTCGAGGTCAACTACCCCTCCACCTGGAGTGCCCTGGAACACCTCTCCTCGCCGCTGTCGAGAGCGATCGCGACCGTCGGTGGGGGCCCCGTACTGGCGGAAGTGAATGCGACCAAAGTGATACAGAGATCTCCCGTCACCTACACCCACCTCACCGCTCCCACCACGGCGTTCGCGCTGAGCGTCGGTGAAGGGGCCGGGCTCACCATCGTCTCACCCGACACCCGAACCGCCGCGCTGGTCGCGAACATGATCCCGGCGATCGTTACCGCAAGCGGTGCCATTCGGTCAACGAGTCCCGCGGTGCTGCTGGTACGCGGCCCGGGAGGTACGAGTAACACTTACACGATTCAGCCGGGCGGTGCAGAAAGGAAGATTCCGGTACGGCTCAGCCCCGGTGTCAACCATCTCGTGCTCCGAGCGCTGGCTGCCCCGGCGAACGGGAGCAAGCCCGCGATTCCAACCACGCAGCAGGCGCTGGTCTTCACAAACCTGTCGCTTGCCGGCCACGACTGACCCGATGGTGCCGCCACGCCTCTCCCACTACGTGTGGTGCGATGCGCCGAGGCTCGACCCGGGTACTCGAGCTGGGCTGGTGGAGTGGTGAGCCTCCTGCGCGTTGCTGTTGTCGGCCTGGGGCTGATCGGGCGCCAGCGCGCCGAGGCCCTCGAGCGGATCGAGGGCGCCACGCTCGCTGCGACCGTCGACCCGGCGATCGACCAGGGGATTGGACCTCACCCACCCGGCCCTGCCATCACCGGCGCCCCTCACTATGCGACGCTCGCAGAGCTTCCGCCCGACGCCTACGACGCAGCGGTGGTGGCGGTGCCGCACGACCGCGCCGTCCCGCTCGCAACGAGCGTGCTCGTGACCGGCCGGCCGGTCCTGGTCGAGAAGCCGTTGGGGGTGTGCGGGGCCGACGCGCGCAAGCTTGAGGGGCTCGCGGAGGGCCTCTCGGCGCCCAGCTTCGTTGGGTACAACTACCGCTACCTGCCCGCCGTCGGCGAGCTTCTGCGCCGCGCCGGGGCCGGTGAGCTGGGCGAGCTGCGCAACGTCGACATGCTCGTCGGGCACGGCGGGCACCCCGGATCGGCCGTCGGCTGGAAGCTCGACCCGGCGCGGGCGGGCGGGGGGGTGCTGCTCGACCCCGGCGTGCACCTGCTCGACCTGCTGCTGGCGCTCGCCCCCGCGGCGGCCTGCGTGTCGATCGAGGCGACCTGCGGGTTCTGGCCGACCGGGATCGAGGAGGACGTGGTCGCGACGTTCCGCGACGAGCGCCTGATCGCGACGGTTCGCGTCTCCCACATCCGCTGGGTCAACACGTTCCGGGTGGAGGTGTTCGGCGAGGACGGCTACGCGATCGTCGAGGGCCGCGGCGGCAACTACGGCCCGATGACGCTGAGGCTCGGCCGCCGCTGGGCGTGGACGCGCGCCGGTGCCGTCTCTCAGCGCGAATCCGAGGAGGTGCTGAGCTTCGGCACGCGCAACGACAGCCTCCGGGACGAGCTCGCGGACGTCGTGGCCCGCTGGCGCGGCGTCGAGACGCCCGCAGGCGAGCCGCAGCCGGCGAGCATGAGCGAGGCGCGGCGCGTCACCGAGCTGTGCGAGCAGCTCTACCCGCGCCTAGAGGGTGGCGCAGCCGGCCGGATGCCGGCTGGCCGAACCGGGGACTCGTGCCGTAGGCGCGTGTCTCCCGGCTTCGGTCGGGCCCCTCTTCAGTCAGACGAGCAGGTGGCCGTCCCCGCCACGCTGCCTACAGAGGGTAGGGCGGCATGACCACTGTGGTCATTGGCTCCGGCCCCGCCGGCGTCGCCGCGGCGCAGGCGCTTTGCGACGCAGGTCGCCACGTGACGGTCCTCGATGCCGGCGGGCAGATCGAGGCGGGGCAGCGGGACGTGTTCGACGCGCTCGCCCGCTCCGAGCCCGAGCGCTGGCCGGCAGAGCTCGCTGAGCGCGCGCGCGGCGCGTTCCCGGTGGGACTCAAGCACGTCCCGCTCAAGCCGTCCTACGGCTCGCTGTTCCCCTACGCGCTGGAGGACCCCGACCTGCCGGTCGTGCGCGAGGGTGCCGAAACGCTCCCCTCGCTCGCGTACGGCGGGCTGAGCAACTCGTGGGGGGCCTCGGTGCTGCCCTTCCGTCAGCGCGACATCGAAGATTGGCCGATCTCGCTGGCCGAGCTGGGGCCCCACTACGAAGCCGTGCAGCGCTTCGTCTCGGTCGCGGCGGAGCCAGACGAGCTCGCGGAGGTCGTGCCGCTTTACATGGATTCACCCGGTGTGCTGCAGCGTGGCCCGCAGACTGAGATGGTGCTGAGCCACCTACGCCGCCACGCGGCGGCGTTGAGCAGGGCCGGCTTCACCTTCGGGGCCTCCCGGCTTGCGCTCGCCACCGCCGAGGATGACCCGCGCCACTGCCGCTACGGCGGCCTGTGCCTGCACGGTTGTCCCTACGGGTCCATCTACAACGCCGCGCACACGCTGGAGACGCTTGTGCGCGGCGGCAAGGTGGACTACCGGGGGGGCGTCTACGTCGACCGCCTGAGCGAAGCCGGCGACGCGGTCAAGGTTGCCTTTCACCAGCGCCGGCGTCCCACCGAGAGGGGCGAGCTGACCGCCTCGCGGGTGTTCGTCGCGTGCGGCTCGATCTCCTCGACGCGGCTGATGCTCGAGTCCCTGGGACACGCACAGTTCAGCCGCCGGCTGCGGGACAGCCAGTACTTCGTAGTGCCGCTGCTGACGGCCCGCGCTGCGCCCGTCAGCGTGCAGACGCAGGGCAACACTCTCGCGCAGGTGTTCGTGGAGCTCGAGGACGAGCGCCTCTCCGCTCACACGGTGCACCTGCAGGTGTACGGGTACAACGACGTCTTGCTCTCCGCGCTGGCGGATCGGCTGCCGCTGAGGGCATCGAGGCTCGAGCGACTGCTGCGGCCGCTGCTCGGACGGATGGTCGTCATCCAGGGCTTCCTGCACTCTGAGGACTCGCCCGGACTCACCGTTGAAGGCGATGCAGAGGGTCTCCGCATCGTCGGCGACGACGTGGGCCCCGCGGCCGCGCGCGTGAAGCGACTCGTGCGCCGCCTCACCGCGAACGCGCGTCTGCTCGGCATGGTCCCGCTGCCCGGCCTCGTCCAGGTCGGACGCCCCGGCAAGGGCAACCACCTCGGCGGCTCGCTGCCGATGCGACGCGAGCCCGGCGAGTTGGAGACCGACACGTGGGGACGCCTTCCGGGCTGGAAGCGCGTGCACGTCGTTGACGCCGCGGTCTTCCCCTCGTTCCCCGCGACGACGGTGACGCTCTCAATAATGGCCAACGCGCACCGGATCGCTTCGGCCGCTTACCGCGCGGACCCGTTCTAGCTAAGTGCGTGATATCGTGGGGTTTGTGGTTCGTGTCGGAATGCATGAAGCCAAGAGCCAGCTGTCGCGGCTTGTCGACCTCGCCGAGGGCGGCGAAGAGATAATCATCCAACGCTCCGGGCGCCCGGCTGCCCGACTGGTCGCCGTGCAGCGCCGCCGCCCGGTCGCGGAGGCCTTCGGGGTGCTGCGCGGCCAGATCGAGTTGGCCGACGATTTCGACGAGCTTCCCGCAGACTTCGTTGAGCACTTCCGCTGACCCTGCTGCTCGACACGCACGCTGTGTTGTGGCTGCTCGAGGGCGACGCGCGTGTCGAAGGAGCGCGTGCCGCGATCGAGGATGCGCGCACACCAGTGCTGGTCAGCGCAGTGTGCGTCTGGGAGGCAGCCATCAAGAGCGCGCTTGGCAAGCTGCGGGTGCCCGACAATCTGCTCGAGCGCCTCGGCGAGTTCGCCTTCGAACGCCTGCCGGTCACCGATGTGCACGCGTGGGCGGTGCGAGCGCTCCCGCCTATTCACAACGACCCCTTCGACCGGCTACTCGCGGCACAGGCGGTTTGTGAACGCGCCACCATCGTGTCCGCCGACAAGGTCTTTGATGCGTACGGGCTTGCGCGCATCTGGTAGCGCATCGTCCATGGACTTCAGTTGCAGGCTGGACGGGCCGCGACGCAAACCTACACGTACATAGCCTCGATCTCGGACGAGTACTTCTCCGCGATCGGCTTGCGCCGGAGCTTCATCGTGGGCGTGAGCTCGTCCTCGCCGGGGAGCCAGTCGCCGGGGACGATCGTAAAGCGCTTGATCTGTTCGACACGCGCAAGCCGAGAGTTAGCCGCGTCGAGCGTCTCCTGGACGGCTGCACGAACGGCCGGCTCGCCGGCGAGCTCCTCCAACGATCGGCCCTCCAACCCGTGCTGGGAAGCCCACACGGGGGTGAAGTCGACGTCGAGGACGATCAGGGCCGTGTTGTACGGGCGCCCGTCGCCGATCGCGCAGGCCTGGCCGATCAAAGGGGAGACGCTCTTGATGGTGGCCTCGATGTTCGCCGGTGACATGTTCTTGCCGGCGGCGTTGATGAGCAGCTCCTTCTTGCGGTCGACGATCCGCAGGTAGCCGTCCTCGTCGAGCGTGCCGATGTCACCAGTGTGCAGCCAGCCGTCGGGGTCGATCGTCTCCGCGGTCTTCTCGGGGGCGCCCCGGTAGCCGAGCATGACGGTCTCGCCCCGCACCAGAACCTCGCCGTCGGCGGCGAGTGAGAGCTCGATGCCCGGAGCGGCTGGGCCGACGGTGCCGATCTTGATCCGCTCGGGCGGGTTGACGGTGGCAAGGCCGCAGGTCTCGGACATCCCCCACAGCTCCGAGATGGGGACGCCGAGGGCGTGGAAGAACTCGATCACCTCGACGGGGGTAGGGGCGGCGCCGACGTAGACACCCTGCAGCTGGTCGAGGCCGAGCATCTGGCGCAACCCCGAGAACACCTGCTCGTCGGCGGTCGCGACCTCAGCGGCCAGCTCGGCGGGGACGGCCTCGCCGCGCTGCTCCAGGCGCACCTTGCGCAGTGAGGCGGCGAGGGCGCGCTCGGTGGGCAGGCGCTGCTCCTCGGGCAGGCCCGCGAGCATTGTCTCGAGGCCGGCCTTGAGCTTCTCCCAGATGCGGGGCACGGCGAAGAACACCTGGGGGCGGACGTCGGGGAGGTAGGACATGACCTCACGGGGGTCCGAGCAGCAGGTGACCTGCAGGCCGTAGACGATCGGGAAGTAGTGGTGGGAGCCGCGCTCGGCGATGTGGGCGGCCGGCAGCCAGGAGATCACGCGGGAGCCCTGGGGAAGGTTGACCAGGTGATCGATCGCGGCGACCTGCGACATCAGGTTGCGGTGGCAGAGCTGCACGCCCTTGGGTGGCCCGGTGGTGCCGGAGGTGTAGATCAGGGTGAGCACGTCCTCGGGGCCGACCTGCGCGGCGGCCTGCACCACAGCCGCCTGCGTCTGCGCGTCGCACCCGAAGGCCTCGACCTCCGCGAGCGTGAGCACCCCATCGTGCAGCGACTCTCCCTCGCGGGGGTGGACGAGGACCACGCGCTCGAGGTGGGGCAGGTGCTCGCGGGCCTCCAGCAGCCGGTCGAGGTGCTGGTGTTCGACCACGGCGATGCGCGCGGCGGCGTCGGAGACCACGTACTCGATCTGGGGGGCGGCGTATGTCTGGTAGATCGAGAACGGGGTCGCGCCGAGCGTGATGGCGGCAACGTTGACGACGTGGAACTCGGGCCGGTTGCCGAGCAGGATCGCGAGCGTGTCGCCGCGGTGCAGGCCCAGCCGGTGCAGGCCCCCGGCGAGGTTGCGCGACCGCTGGCGCCACTGCGTCCAGGTGAGCGTCTGCTCATCGCCCTTCGTGC
This sequence comes from uncultured Solirubrobacterales bacterium, assembly GCA_963706545.1. Classification (GTDB taxonomy): domain Bacteria; phylum Actinomycetota; class Thermoleophilia; order Solirubrobacterales; family Solirubrobacteraceae; genus Palsa-744. The sequence goes on along the minus strand of OY970161.1, from coordinate 1,066,479 downwards.
GGATCGCGACGTGGTCGCCAAGCGCAGAGGAGGTGATCTCGAACGCCTCCACCATCGTCGCGGCTGCCGCCGCAGGTGTGGTGTGTGTGGCGGACGCGGCGGGCGCGCCGTTCGGGACGGCCTCGGCGGCGGCGGTGCCCGTGGGTCCTTCGGGTGCTGTGGTGCTCTCCATCGGTATCTCCTCCTCCGTGCTCCCCAGCACTCATTCGGCACTCGTGTGCAACAGCTACAAAGCTAGCGGAGATTCCGCAGCGGAAAGGCGTGGAGGCCAAGCGGGGCGGTTGAAAGCCGTGTGCGCAGCTACCCCTCCGCGCGCCGGTACCACGCCACCAGGTCGGCGCCCCGCAGTTCGCGCTCCCAGGTACGCGCCTGCTCCGGCCCCACGAACCCCATGAGCAGGTGGGAGGCGGTGGCTACGTGAACGGGCTCGAGCCCGGCCGCCCGCGCCGCAGCGGTCAGCGAGTCGGCCGAGAAGAAAGAGAGGTGCTCGCGCTTGAGCGAGTGGTAGTGGGGCCCGAACACACGGGCCTCGGGACAGTCGAGGTTCGGCGTCTTGACACCGAGGACGCCGCCGGGGCGCAGGATGGAGGCGACCTGCGCGAGGAAGTGCCGGGGGTCGACCACGTGCTCGATCAGGTCGAACAGCGTCACCGCGTCGTAGCGCGACTCCCACGCGGCCCAGTGCTCCTTGAGCGTCCCGCCGTACGTCTGAAGCCCGTAGGAGTCGGCGGCCACGCGGCGGGCGAACTCCGACACCTCGAGGCCGTCGTGCTCGTAGCCGGCCTCCCCAAGTGCCACCCGAAAGAAGCCGTAGCCCGAGCCGACGTCCAGTACCCGCCCGGCGCCCACGCCGGTGCGCTCGCGCAACTCGCGAACCTGTCGCGCAGCCTTCTCCAGGCGCCAGCCGGCCTGTGCGGTGTAGTCGCCGTAGCCGCCGGCCTGCAGCTTGTCTCCCTCGAAGTACTCCTCCTCGTAGGGGGGCGGCTCCACCTCGCGCGCGAAGCGCTCACCGTCGAAGCGCACGAGCCAGCCGTGACGCGCGGCGTCCGAGAGGGCCACGCCGTGCGAGGGAGTCTCCGCGATCGCTGCATGCCAGAGTCGACCCTCGAGCCCCCCCGGCCCAGGCCCGACGGGTCCGGGCGCGGGCGCCGGGGGCGGGGGGCGCAGCAGCGCCCAGCCCTCCCGAAGCCGCTCGAGCACGTCGGGCTCCCCGCTGCCCGCCGCCAGCTCGAGCCAGCGGTCGAACTCCACGCGAGTCAGGTTCATCAGGCGCAGCAGGCCGTTCTCGAAGTGGTCGGCGGTGTCGCTGTAGTGCAGGCTGCCGTCGGGGGAGGCCACCGCGACGCTCATCACTACCGCTGTACCCGGCTGCGACGACCCATCATGTGCAGCAGCAGCGTGAAGCCGAACGTCTGAAAGCCGAGGATCAGCAGCAGCAGGCCGAAGACCGAGGGGTACTGGATCGAGGTCAGGTGGAAGTCGTCGCTCAGCCAGCGGGCGAGCAGCACCGCGTTGGGAACGAGCCCGGCGAGGATCAGCAACCCGCTTGCCGCCATGCCGCGGTTGTAGGTGAGGGTCGTTAGCAGGCGGTCGGTCTGGGCGCGGTCGAAGTCGTAGAAGACGCGGGCGAGCAGCGCGAGTTGGACGGCGGTGTAGCCGACGGTGGCGGCCACGACGCCCAGCAGCATCCAGTGCAGGTTGAAGCCGATGCCGAGCGCCACGAACGGCCCGGGGGCGAGCGCCCCCGCGACCAGCAGGCCGAGCGCGAGCAGCACGAGACCGGGGCGCAGCAGAAAGAAGTCGGGCGCGTAGAGGAACATCACGCGCAGGCTGTCCCAGCCGGCGATCCAGGGCGTCCGCCAACCTCCCCGGCGCAGGTGGCTCTCCCGTCCGTCGCGGTCCTTCCAGAAGCGCACGGGGACCTCGGTCGTGCGCATCCGCAGCTTGTGCGCCTTGAGGATCATCTCCGAGGCGTACTCCCAGCCGGGGGACTCCAGCTCCATCCGCTGCAGCGCCTCGCGTGTGATCGCTCTCATGCCACAGTGGATGTCGGAGAAGCGCGTGCCGTAGATGACGTTGAACAGCAACGTGGTCAGCGGCGAGCCGAAGTAACGGTGCAGCGCGGGCATCGCGCCGGGCTCGATCTCTCCCCGCGTGCGCGTCCCCATCACGAAGTCGTGGCCGCGGCGGATGGCGGCGATGAAGCCGTCGAGCTCGCGGAAGTCGTAGGTGAGGTCGCAGTCGCCCATGATCGCGATGTCTCCTCGTACGTGCGGGATCGCGTCGATGTAGGCCCGCCCGAGCCCCCGCTGCGGCACGCGCAGGACCCGCGCGCCGTGCTCGGCGGCGATCACGGGCGAGCGGTCTCTGGAGGAGTCCACGATCAGCACCTCGCCGCTGACGCCCGCCGTCGCGAGCCCCTCCGTACACCAGTCGACGAACTCGCCCACGGTGAGCTCCTCGTTCAGGCACGGCACGACGATCGAGACCTCCACAGCCTCCTGTGCGGTCTCGCCGGCGGGCTCGCGCAGCGCGGTAACGTTCACCGGGCGTCCCTCGTTCGCCTCGGCCGCTGCCACCCCGAGCTCCTCAACGTCTCCGTAACTCGGCTGGCGTGAAGGGGCCGGGCACCGTGGCCGGCAAGCCGCACAAGCCGTGGTAGTCCAGGCGAGTGATTGCGCAGCCCACCGCGCCCCCTCCTCGACCGCCTCCTCGGGTTCGCGCACGGCCGGCCGGCAGGACGTGTCACGGACCCGTCTCCCCTGCGGCCTGTGCCATGTCCGTCTCCCCTGTGGTCTGCGCCATGTCCGCCTCGCCCTGCGCCATACCCACCTCCCGTGTGGCCTCGGCGATGTTGGCGTCGATCGAGTCGAGCAAAGCCTCGGTCGAGCTGTGGGCGCAGCGCCAGCCCAGCGCGGCGAGCTTGTCGCTGCGGAAGCGCACAACCGGCACGTCGCCCTTCCAGCCGCGCGGGCCGCCCGCGTACTCGTAGCGGACGCTCTCCAGCCCCATGCGGGCGACGACGAGGTCGGCGATCTCGCTCACCGTGATGTAGTCGCCGGTGCCGGCGTTGAAGATCTGAAAGCCCTCCCACCCGCGGTCGAGCAGGGTGAGCATCGCCGAGACCACGTCGGAGACGTGGATGTAGGACTTGCTCTGACGCCCGTCGCCCTGGATGCGTAGCTCCGTGGGGTCCTCGAGCAGCCGGCGCACGAAGTCGTAGGTGACGCCGTGGGTCTGCCTGGCGCCCACGACGTTCGCGAAGCGGAAGACCACGGCGTGGATGCCGAACATGTGCGCGTAGGCAGCGAGCATCGCCTCGCAGCCGAGCTTGCTTGCACCGTACGTGGACACGGGCACCAGCGGCCCGAACTCCTCGTCGACCTCCTGCACCCCACGGTCACCGTAGACGCCGGAGCCCGAGGCGTAGGTGAGGCGCGGCACGCCGTTGACGCGCGCCGCCTCGAGCACGTTGTGCGTCAGGTAGGTGCCCTGCCAGAAGTCGATCCCCGGCTCCTCGACGGCGGCCGCGATGTCCGGGTTGGCGGCGAACAGGTACACGTGGTCGACGCCGGCCATCGCCTCGACCACCCGCTCGAGCTCCTGGAGGTCGGCTTCGATCAGCCGTAGCCGGGGATCGTCGAGCAGCCCATCGAGGTGCGAGACGTCCCCAGAGACCATGTTGTCGAACACCACGACCTCGTGGCCGGGGCGCCGCAGCAGCTCGTGGGTGAGGTGGCTGCCGATGAATCCCGCCCCGCCAGCAACAAAGAACCGACTCATGATGTCGGCATCATACGAGCCCCTCGAAGTTGGAAAATGGCTTGAACCAGTGACGGGGAGGCCATGGCAGGCGTCCTTCAAGCACTGTCAGGCGTCCCGGCCGTCCGTGGGCTTTGACAGCCCACCCCTGGCCCCTCGTTGATGTCTCTGAGTCTGGGCGCCCGCGACTGGCAAGACCTACTACACTTTGTATAGTATTAGGTCAAACCACAGTAAAGGAGTCCCCATGGCAGGCGCTTTGAGCGAAGTCACCGACGCCAACTTCCAGGCCGAGGTAATCGAATCCGAGACCCCTGTGCTCGTCGATTTCTGGGCGCCCTGGTGCGGGCCGTGCCGCGTGGTGGGCCCCGTGCTCGAGGAGATCGCCGGCGAACGGGCCGACCTGCGCATCGTCAAGCTCAACGTCGACGAGAACCAGCAGACAGCCGCGAGCTTCCAGGTGCTCTCGATTCCCACGATGATCCTCTTCAAAGCCGGTCAGCCGGTCAAGACCGTCGTTGGCGCGTACCCCAAGAAGAAGATCGAGGCTGAGTTGGAGCCTGTACTGGCGTAGTCGGCCGGCGGGCTGTACGGGGGGAGGTCGGGAGGGGGCCTGCCCCCTTCCCGTTGAGGATGGAGGGGGGCCTGCCCCCTTCCCGTTGAGGATGGAGGGGGGCCTGCCCCCTTCCCGTTGAGGATGGAGGGGGGCCTGCCCCCTTCCCGTTGAGGATGGAGGGGGGCCTGCCCCCTTCCCGTTGAGTGATCGAGGCTGAGCTGGAGCCCGCCTTGGCGTAGCGGAGGTTGGGTCGGAGACATTCGCGGCCCGCAGGCGATCGTCGAATCGCCTGTAGGTGAGCGGATTTGGGTCTCGGCGGGCCCGCCACGTGCGACCCACGCAGAGCCGTGGCGCGGCGCGCGTAAGGTTCGCCGCATCCAGGACGAATCGACTATCCGGCGGATCGCTGTGGGTCCCGTCAAGCGGGTCTCGGTCGCTCCCGTGGTGCGCTCGCCGGCCCTTGTGGGAGGGGCGGCGGTGCTGCTCATCGGTGTGCTCTCCTGGCCGGTCGTCTTCTCCAAGGCGACCTTCAACGGCGACTGGATGGGCCAGGTCTGGTTCCTGTGGCAGCAGAGTCTGGCGATCCGCGCCGACCACGTACCCAGCCTGTTCCTCAACTACCCCTACGGGGTGTTCTACCCGCACTTCGCCTTCTACGGTGGCACCCTCTACGCCCTGACCGGCACGCTGTCGCTGGCGCTGGGCAACGCCCCGATCGAAACCTACGACCTCACGTACCTGTTCGGCTTCGCCGCCGCGTATGGGGGGTGGTACTGGCTGTCGCGCAGCTGCGGACTGGGACGCTGGCGGGCGCAGGTTCCCGGCCTCGTGTTCGTCACCTCCTCCTACTACCTCACGGAGATCTACGCGCGCGGGGACTGGCCGGAGTTCGTCGGAATCTCCATGGTCCCGTTGATGGTCGCGGCCGGAGTGAGTGTGCTCCGCGGCGACCGGCTGCGTGCGTGGCCGGCGCTTGCGCTGACGGTTAGCAGCGTCTTCTTCTTCGGCAGCCACAGCCTCACGATCGTGTGGGGCTCCACGATGATCGTCCTGGTCGCCCTCGCGCTCGTCGTCTGCGTACCGCGAGCACGCCAGGAGATAACGCGAGCGGGCGCGATCCGTGTGACGAGCATGGTCGTCCCCGCGGCGCTCCTCAGCGCCTGGTTCCTGCTGCCGGCGGCCGCCTACCAGTCGAGCACGCTAATCGCCACCGAATTCCCCCACTGGGCGGCGCTGCTGCGGGCGACGCAGTACCTGGTCTCGACGGGGCACCTGTTCACGCTCTCGCGCGCCTCGGCGTCTACGCCGGGCGCCGCCTTCGCGCTCTCCCTGCCGATACTGGTGATCGCCTGGGTACTCGTGAGCCTCGCGATCTTCCTCCGAAGGGGTCTGCGGGGCACGTGGATCAGGGTGCTCCTGATCTGCTCGGCGCTGACGACGTTCCTGATCGTGCTGATGACGCACGCCGGGATGATCCTCGCGCTGCCGCGCGCCTACGCCACGCTGCAGTTCAGCTACCGCCTGGAGAGCTACGTGCTGCTGGCCCTGAGCGGCACGGTCCTCGCCGCCCTTGTCCTCGCCAGGGGGCGAGACCGCGGAGCACGACTCTCGACGTGGGCGCTCGTCCCCGTCCTGGTCGTGTCCGTGGTCGGCGCGATCCAGCAGGCCGACGCCTACCCTGTGGGGGGAGAACGGTACGCCACCCTCACCGCTCTGTATCACACCCCGGGCGCCGGAGAAGTGCTGTCGGACTACGTCGACGTGCACCTCCGCGGCCTAACGGACCCCAACGGGCGGCCCACCGAAGTTCACTTCAACCCCGCCGCGGTGCACGACAACCACACGACCAAGGTGGTGCACCTGGCGCCGGGTCAGCTCGTCTACTCGAACCTGCAGGGCCCCCCGAGCCTCGTGCGCATCACGGGAGCCAAGATTGCGGGCATCAACAACGAAGGCTACGACGTGCTGGAAATCGGCCCTGCCACACGCCCGACAGGGCAGAGCGCCGCGAAGGGCGCGGCGCGGCCGACCGAGACGATCACTCTGAGCCAGGCCGATCCGCTACCCGTGGTGGTGGGGCGCGTACTCACGCTCGCCGCGGCGCTGGCCCTGCTCGTGCAGTTCGGCGCGCTCGCCGTCCGCGGCCTCCTTCGCCAGCGCTCGGAGCCGGAGCCCATCGCGCGCGTGTGAGTGGGATCGCGAGGCGAAGTCGTCGGTCTCGGCCCGCTCGCGCTGCTCGGCGTCGGAAGGTCACCCTGCGCGCGTGAGTGCGATCTCGAGGGCGAGGCCGTCGATCTCGGCCCGCTCGCGGTGCGCCTCCGCGGCGAGCGCCGCGGCGTCGCCGTCGAGGGTCAGGCCGACCGCGAGCGTCTCGCCCGCGAGGTACTCGCGGTGCGCACCCGCGGCCTCCAGTAGCAGAGGATCACCGGAGAGGGCGAGATCGATCCGGTCCTCGACGGCGAGACCGGCGCGCTTGCGGGCGTTCTGCACGGCGTGCACGACCTCCCGCGCGCGGCCCTCGCGGCGCAGGTCCTCGTCGATCGTCAGGTCGAGCGCCACGGCGTGGGCGCCCTCGCGCTCCACGGAGTAGCCCTCCGGCGCGCGCATCGTGAGGATCACGTCCTCGGCCGAGAGCGTGTGCTCGCGCCCGGCGACCGAGATGCCGAGCCGCGTGCCGCCGTCTGCGCCGCCCGGCTGGAGGTCGCCCGACTGGGGGTCGCCAGAGGGGGTGTCTCCAGCGGGAGGCTCGCCCAGCACCGCCCTGGCCACCCGCGCCGGGTCGAGCGCCGCGATGGCCTCCGCGACCAGCGGCATCTCGGCTCCGAACAGCGGGCCGAGGCGGCGGTAGTTGGCCTTCACCTCGTAGCGGCCGAGCTCCTCGGCGCCCGCTACGAAGCGCACGCGCCGCACGTTGAGCTCCTCGCGCACCACGTCTGCCAGGCGTTCGATCGCCTCGCGCTCGCGCCCGGCCGCGACGACCACCGCCTCCGCGAGTGGCTGGCGCACCTTGATCTTCGCCTGCCCCCGCGCGCCGAGGCCGAGGCGCACCGTCTCGCGTGCGGTCGCCATCGCCTCCTCCAGCGCGGGGTCGCGCGCGGGGAGCGCCGCGCCGACGGGGAAGTCGCAGAGGTGCACGCTCGGCAGCGTCCCGTCGAGGTTGTCGTAGAGCTCGTCGGCCACGAACGGGCAGAACGGGGCGAGCAGCTTGGCGACAGTCAACAGGCAGGTGCGCAACGTGGCGAAGGCGGCCGGGTCGCCGGCCCAGAAGCGCGGGCGGGAGCGGCGCACGTACCAGTTGGAGAGCTCGTCCACGAGCTCCGCGATTGCGCGGCCCGCGGTGGTCGCGTCGTAGGCGTCGAGGCGCTCGACCACGAGCTCCGCGGTGGCGGCGGTGCGTGAGAGCGCCCAGCGGTCGAGATCGTCGGACGGCGCCTGCTCGGTCGTCTCCCTCAGCGCCGGCTCGCTGGCGTGCGCGTGCAGGACGTAGAAGAAGTAGGTGCTCCACAGCTGCTTGAGGAACAGGCGCACCCCCTCGCCGATCGCCTCCTCGGAGAAGCGGTAGCCGTCCCACGGCTGCTTGGCGGTGAAGAAGTACCAGCGGAACGCGTCCGCGCCGTAGGTGTCGAGCACCTGCCACGGCTCCACAGCGTTGCCGCGCGACTTGGACATCTTCTGGCCCTCCGCGTCGAGGATCAGGCCGAGGCAGAGGACGTTGCGGTAGGAGGCGGTGTCGAACAGCAGCGTGGAGACCGCGAGCAGCGAGTAGAACCAGCCGCGCGTCTGGTCGAGCGCCTCGCAGATGAAGTCCGCGGGGAAGCGCTCTTCGAAGTGGGCCTTGTTCTCGAGCGGCGCGTGGTACTGGGCAAAGGGCATCGCGCCGGAGTCGAACCACACGTCGATCACCTCCGGCACACGCTGCATCGGCTCGCCGCATTCCGGCTCCGAGTGGTCGCGGGTGTGGGGACAGGGGAACTCGATATCGACATAGGGGCGGTGATGGTCTGACAGCGCTTTGCCTGAGAGCTCCTCCAACTCCGCGAAGGAGCCCATCACGCGAACGTGGCCCTTTCGACAGCGCCACACTGGGAGCGGCGTGCCCCAGTAGCGCTCGCGCGAGAGCGCCCAGTCCACGTTGTTTGAGAGCCAGTCTCCAAAGCGGCCGTGCTTGATGTGCGGCGGGTGCCAATCGACGGTCTCGTTGGCTGCCAGCATCCGGTCGCGTACCTGCGAAGTCGCGATGTACCAGGAGGGCTGGGCGTAGTAGATCAGCGGCGTGCCGCAGCGCCAGCAATGCGGATAGGAGTGCTCGTAGGGCTCCTCCTTGAACCGCAGTCCGCGTTTGCCCAGGTCGTCGATCAGATTATTGGTGACATCAGGGTCCTTGACTTTCCGTCCGTTGTACTCGCGGCCGTCGTAACTGCGCACGCGTTCATCAAACGTGCCGTCTTTTGATACTGGATTGAAGAGGCTTTTGGGGTCGTCGAGGCGGAATATGTGGTTGGCGGACGCCACGCGAAAGTCGTCCTGTCCAAACGCCGGCGCGATATGCACGAGCCCTGTGCCGTCCTCGATGGTGACGAAGTCTCCGGCGATGATCGGAAAGTCTCGTTCGGGGCCAGTGTTGAAGATCGGGCCCCTGTACGACTTGCCCACCAGCTCACTGCCTAGAAACCGACCGAGAATTTCGACCTGCTGGCCTAGCACCTTTTCGGTCAACGATGCCGCGACGATCAGGGTTTCATCGTTTACCCGCGCGCGGACATACTCGACATCGGGCGCTACCGCCACCGCTCTATTGCCAGGCAGCGTCCACGGCGTCGTAGTCCAAATAAGCAGCGCGTCACCCTCCTGCAGGGGGGAATTCGGATCGGGGGCTTGCGCGGGCATCCAAACAGGACCCCCAGGCTGCTGCACCAGATCGCCAGCCTGCTCCTGAGTGGGGAAGTGCACCGGCAGTCGCATGTAGATCGACCGGTCCAGCACATCCTCGTATCCCAGCGCCACCTCGTGCGAGGAGAGCGCTGTGCCGCAGCGGTAGCAGTAGGGCACGACCTTGTGTCCTTCGTACAAGTGGCCCCTGTGGTGGATTTCCGCGAGCGCCCACCACACCGACTCGATGTAGGACTCGTCCAGCGTGCGGTACGCGTCGTCGAGGTCGATCCAGAAGCCGATCCGCTCGGTCAGGCGGTTCCACTCCTCCAGGTACTCGAACACCGACTCGCGGCACTGGCGATTGAACTCCTCGATGCCGACGACGTTCTCGATCTCGTGCTTGCTGTTGATCCCGAGCTTCTGCTCGACCGCGATCTCCACCGGCAGGCCGTGGCAGTCCCACCCGCCCTTGCGCTCCACGCGGTGACCGCGCATCGTCTTGTAGCGGGGGTAGATGTCCTTGAACACCCGCGAGAGGACGTGGTGGGCGCCAGGGCGGCCGTTGGCGGTGGGGGGCCCCTCGTAGAAGACCCACGGCTCGGCACCCTCCCGCAGGCGCAGCGACTCGGCGAAGACCTCCCGCTCGCGCCACCGCTGCAGCACCTCCAGCTCGAGTGCCGGCAGCTCCTGGCGAGCGTCCACCTTGCGGCGTGGGATCAGCGGATGTCTTGGGGGAGCCGTCACGGGCGGCCCATTGTATGAGCCCATGTCGGGCGGTCATCGCGAAGGACGGCGCGGCCCACCGGGCGGACAGAAACACCCGGTGTGCCACTGCGCGCGATGGATAGGGCGTCGGTCACCGTGCGCTGGATCGTACGGAGGGGCGCTGTTAGCTTGACCCGCCTCATGCCGGCAGTCCAGATATCAGAAGGGCTCCTGAACGCCCTCGGTCGCATGTGATGAAGGCCGTGATCCTCGCCGGCGGACTGGGCTCGCGGCTCAGCGAGGAGACGACGGTCCGCCCGAAGCCGATGGTCGAGATCGGCGGCAAGCCGATCCTGTGGCACATCATGAAGATCTACGCGGCCCATGGCGTCGAGGAGTTCGTGATCTGCCTCGGCTACAAGGGCTACGTCGTCAAGGAGTTCTTCGCCAACTACCACCTCCATACCGCCGAGGATCTCTCCTTCGACCTGGGTGGCGGCGGCGTCGAGATCCACCGCTCCAGCACCGAGCCCTGGAGAGTGACGCTGGTGGACACCGGCGAGGAGACGATGACGGGGGGACGCCTGAAGCGGGTGCTCCCGTATGTGGGGGAGGAGGACTTCTGCTTCACCTATGGCGATGGGCTGGCCAACCTCGACGTCACCGCGCTGATCGCCTACCACCGCCAGCAGGGCGCCCTGGCCACCGTCACCGCCGTGCAGCCCCCGGGACGCTTTGGCGCGCTCGAGCTGAACAGCACGCGCGTGCAGAGCTTCGAAGAGAAGCCGCGCGGGGACGGGGTGTGGCTGAACGGGGGTTTCTTCGTGCTCTCCCCCGAAGTGGATCGCTATCTCGAGGGCGACCACAGCACGTGGGAGCAGGAGCCGCTGCGCCGGCTGACCGGCGAGGGGCAGCTCGCCTCCTACCGCCACCGCGGGTTCTGGCAGGCGATGGACACGCTGCGCGACCGCCACCAGCTCGAGCAGCTGTGGGAGTCCGGCCACGCCCCCTGGCGGGTGTGGGCATGAGCGGGCTCGCGGCGCGGCGCGGTGTTTCGGTCGCCGGAGACGGGCTGGGCGAGCTCACGAGCCCGGCACCCGGCACCCCTTCCGCTGCCGAGACGGCTCTCGCACCGTGCCGCTTCTGCGGCGCCCCGCTGCGGGACGTGTTCGCGGACCTCGGCTCCTCGCCGCTCGCCAACTCCTACCTCACCCCTGAGCGCCTCGGTGCGATGGAGCCGTTCTATCCGCTGCGCGCGCTGGTCTGCGGCCGCTGCTTCCTGGTGCAGTTGGAGGAGTTCGAGACGCCCGCGCAGATCTTCTCCGAGTACGCCTACTTCTCGTCCTACTCGACCACCTGGCTGGAGCACTGCCGTCGCTACACGGTCCAGATGGTGCAGCTGCTCGGGCTGGGGGAGGGCAGCCGGGTGGTCGAGCTCGCCTCCAACGACGGCTGCCTGCTGCAGTGCTTCCACGAGCGCCACATCCCCGTACTCGGGGTCGAGCCCGCGGCCAACGTCGCGAAGGTGGCGCTCCAGAAGGGCATCCCCACGCTGGTCGAGTTCTTCGGCCGCGAGACGGCGCGGTCGCTGGCCGCCGAGGCCCGCGCCGACCTGCTGGTGGGCAACAACGTCCTCGCCCACGTCCCCGACCTCGACGACTTCGTGGGCGGCATGAAGATCCTGCTGGCGCCCGGCGGAACGCTCACGATGGAGTTCCCACACCTGCTACGGCTGGTCGAGGAAGGGCTGTGGGACACGATCTACCACGAGCACTTCTCCTACTTCTCGTTCCTCACCGCCACGCGCGTGTTCGCGGCCCACGGCCTGCGCCTGTTCGACGTCGAGGAGCTGCCCACGCATGGCGGCTCGCTGCGCGTCTACGGCGCGCACGGGGACGAGGAGCGGCCCGACACCGCGCGCGCCATTGCGCTGCGCGAGCGCGAGCGCCAGGCGGGGTACGAGCGCCTGGAGACCTACACGGCCTACGGCGCCCGTGTCGAGGCCGACAAGCGCCGGATCCTCGAGTTCCTGATCGGTCTCAAGGACGCGGGCCGGCGGGTGGTCGGCTACGGCGCGCCGGCGAAGGGCAACACGCTGCTCAACTACTGCGGCGTGCGGCGCGACTTCCTCGACTACACGGTGGACCTCAACCCGCACAAGCAGGGCTGCTTCCTGCCGGGCAGCCACATCCCGATCCGAGCACCGCAGGCGATCTCCGAGGACCGCCCCGACGTGGTGGTGATCCTGCCGTGGAACCTGAAGGACGAGATCGCGGGGCAGCTGGAGAGAGTGCGCGAGTGGGGCGGCCGACTCGCCGCGCGCTCGCCGGAGCTGAAGCTGCTCTCGTGACGGACGCCGACCATGTGGCTGTCGAACGCTCCCAGTCGGTGGTGGGCGCTCAGGCATCCTCTGGGCTCTGGGTGGGTGTGCCGGTATCCACCGAGCCGGCTCTCGACTCGACACCGACGGCCCGCCGGACCAGTGTGCTGGTAACCGGGGCCTCCGGCTTCATCGGCCTGCCGCTGACGGCGGAGCTGGCTCGCCGTGGGGCGGAGGTTCATGCGCTCTCCCGCCGCCGCTCCCCGCCGCCGCTGCCCGGGGTGCGCTGGCACGAGGCTGACCTGGCCGACGGCGCGCGGGTGCAGGAGCTGCTGGGCGAGCTGGCGCCCGAGCGGCTCGTGCACCTCGCGTGGTGCATGGAGCACGGCCACTACTGGCGCGCGCCGGAGAACGTCGCGTGGGTGGAGTGGAGCCTGAACCTGGTGCGCGCCTTCGTGCGCCAAGGTGGGCGGCGCCTGCTCGTGCTGGGCACCTGCGCGGAGTACGACTGGTCGAGTGCGGAGGAGCCCCTGCGCGAGTCCGGCTCGCGCGTCGCGCCCGCCACCCTCTACGGCGTGGCCAAGGACGCGCTGCGCCGAGTCGCGGACACGTACGCCGAGCAGGAGGGGGTCGAGCTGGCCTGGGCGCGGCCGTTCTTCCTCTACGGCCCACGCGAGCGCCCCGAGCGCCTGGTCGCCTCGACCGTCCGCTCGCTGTCGGCGGGAGAGCCCGTGTCCACCGGTGCGGGCGCGCGGGTCCGCGACTTCCTGCACATCGAGGACGCGGCCGGGGCGCTGGCGGCGCTGCTCGACAGCCCCGTGACGGGCGCGGTCAACATCGCCTCAGGGGTGGGGACGCGAGTGGACGAGGTGGTCGAGCGCCTCGCGCGACTGCTCGGGCGCCCCGAGTTGGTCCGCCGCGAGGAGCTGCCCGACCGCCCCGGCGAGCCGCCGCTGCTGGTGGCCGACACCGCCCGGCTGCGCGAGGAGGTCGGCTACCACCCGCGCTGGGAGCTCACCGACGGGCTGGCGGCGACCGCGCAGTGGTGGGCGGAGCAGGGGGCTCAGACGCTGCGGCGCTCGTAGACCCCGCGCCGCAGCGCCAGCGAGTCGCGAAAGCCGATGCGCCGGTCGATCGACTCGGTCGGAGGCAGCGGCAGGTGCGGCCGCCCGCACGCCGCGCGCCACCCCGCGACCCTTCCCCGCAGCGCCGCCAGGTCGCGCGAGAGGACCAGGTCGCCGAGCACCACGACCGTCTCGGTGGCCACCGTGCGCAGCGCGCCGCCGCCGCGCAGGAGCTCGTAGCGGCGCAGCATGTAGCCCCGTCCGAAGCCTCCGTGGCGCCGCTGGAGGGCCGAGCGGTGTCCGTAGGTAGCCGAGCCCACATGCACCCCCACGGCGTCGGGGGCGGCCGCCGTGCGCCAGCCGGCGATCCGCAGGCGCAGCGCGAGGTCGAAGTCCTCCATGTAGGCGGTGATCGTCTCGTCAAGTCCGCCGACCTGCTCCCACGCCGTGCGCCGGTAGGCCGCCACCGTGCCTGCCGGCCCGACGAGCACGGGCGCGGCGTCGCGGGCGTGGGCGAGCGGCAGGCCCTGCAGCCGCGGAAAGCCGGCCAGCGTGAGGTCCACGGTCAGGCCCACGCTGTCGATCCGCTCGCCACCTGGCTGGAGCATCAGCGAGGCGACCGACCCGACGCGGGGGTCCGAGAGCGGGGCGAGCAGCCGCGCGAGCGCCTGCGCGCGGAGGTCGACGTCGTTGTTGACCAGCACCACGTACTCCCCCGACCCGGCCGCGACGCCGAGGTTGCACGCTTCGGGGAAGCCGTGGTTCCCCTCTAGGCACACCACCTGCACCTCTGGCCACTCGGCGCGCAGGCGCGCGCGAGTGTCGTCGCTCGAGCCGTTGTCCACCACTACCGTCCGGTGCGCGACAGTCTGCGCGCGCAGGTGACGCAGGCAGCTCTCGGTGAGCTCGTACCGGTTGTAGGCCACGACCACTACATCCACCGTGTGGGACATGCGCGCACCGTAGCCGCAGGCCCGCGCGCGGCGGGCAGCAGCGGAGCGAGAGAAACAGTTCTGCCGATCTTGGGGCCGCGAATCCTCTCTGGTGGGGCCGATCTCCTGCTCGACCAGGATCGGAAACAATTCCGCGGAGGTGAACCCCGTATGGTCACCGCCAAGGTGATCGATCAATGCTCGACCGCATCTCCACGCGCATCTTCGCCGATGGGGCCGACCTCGACGGCATCCTCGCGCTGGCCGCCGACCCGCGGATCGCGGGGTTCACCACAAACCCCACGCTGATGCACAAGGCCGGGTTGACCGATTACGCCGAGTTCGCCCACCGCCTGCTCGAGCGCGTCACCGTCCACCCGATCTCCTTCGAGGTGTTCGCCGACGATCCGCCGGAGATCGCCCGCCAGGCGCGCCTGATCTCCTCGTGGGGCGAGAACGTGTACGTCAAGGTTCCCGTCACCACCACCACGGGCGAGTCGCTCGCGGCGCTCGTGCGCGAGCTCTCCGAGGAGGGTGTGAAGGTGAACGTGACCGCCCTGTTCACGACCGCCCAGGTCGAGACGATCACGGCTGCCGTGGCCGACGGCGCGCCCTCCTGCATCTCGGTCTTCGCAGGGCGCATCGCCGACGCCGGCGTCGACCCGGTGCCGATCATGGCCCGCTCAGTGGAGATCATGACCGGCGCTCCCCGCGCGGAGTTGATCTGGGCCTCGCCTAGGGAGATCCTTAACGTGGTGCAGGCCCACCAGGTGGGGTGTCACATCATCACCGTCACCCACGACCTGCTGAAGAAGCTCGACGGCTTGGGCAAGGACCTCGAGCAGTTCTCGCTGGAGACCGTGCGCATGTTCCACGGCGACGCGGCTGCCGCCGGCTTCACCTTGTAACCATGCGGCGGGTCTGCGTCACCGGCGGCGCTGGGTTCATCGGCAGCAACCTGGTCGACCGCCTGAGCGCAGACGGGGTCGAGGTCGTGATCCTCGACAGCTTCCGCACCGGCCGGCGCGAGTTCGTGGCCGACGCTTTGCGCCGGCCACAGGTGCGCCTCGTCGAGGGCGATGTGCTCGACGCGGCCGCGCTCGAAGACGCGTTCGAGGGCTGCGACTGGGTCTTTCACCTCCAGGCCAACGCCGACGTGCGCGAGGGCTTCGAGCACCCTCGCTGCGACCTCGAACAGAACACGCTCGCGACCGCCGTCGTGCTGGAGGCGATGCGCGCGCGGGGTGTCAGCAGGATCGCGTTCACCTCGACCGGCTCGGTCTACGGAGAGCCCGAGGTGTTCCCCACGCCCGAGGACGCCCCCTTCCCGATCCAGACCTCCCTCTACGGTGCCTCGAAGGCAGCCGGCGAGGGCCTGATCGCGGCGTACGCGGCCGGCTACGGCTTCACCGGGGTGATCTGCCGGCTCGTGTCGATCCTCGGCGAGCGCTACACCCACGGGCACCTGTTCGACTTCTACCGCGCGCTGCGTCGCGACCCCACCCGCCTG
This sequence comes from uncultured Solirubrobacterales bacterium, assembly GCA_963706545.1. Taxonomy (GTDB): domain Bacteria; phylum Actinomycetota; class Thermoleophilia; order Solirubrobacterales; family Solirubrobacteraceae; genus Palsa-744. The sequence goes on along the minus strand of OY970161.1, from coordinate 1,050,758 downwards.
AGAGTGCTGGGCGACGGGCGCCAGGAGAAGTCCTACCTGTACGTGCAGGACTGCCTCGACGCGCTGCTGTGCGCCGTCGAGCGCCACCGCGAGGAGTCCGGCGCGCATATCTACAACCTGGGCCTGGAGGAGACGATCTCGGTCGAGGAGTCGATCGGCATCCTCTGTGAGCACCTGGCGCTCACGCCGCGCATCGAGCGCACCGGCGGGCGGCGCGGGTGGATCGGCGACAGCCCCCGCATCCACCTCGACACGGCCCGCATCCGCGGCCTTGGCTGGCGGCCGCGGCTGACGATCGCGCAGGCGGCGGTGCGCACCCTGGAGTGGTTCGACGCGAACGAGTACGCCTGGAGCGAGGAGCCCGGGGGCGAGGAAACCGCGCCCGGGGCGGGCGAACCACCGATCGTTCCCGCCGGGAAGGCCCCCCGATGAGGAGGGCACGAGCGCCATGGCGGTGATCTTCAGCCGCGCGCCGCTGCGCATCTCCCTCGGCGGCGGAGGGACTGACCTGCCCTCCTACTACGCCGCCCACGGCGGTTTCCTCGTGTCCGGGGCGATCGACAAGTACGTGTACATGCTCACCCACACCGTCTTCCAGCGCCGCTACCGGATGAAGTACTCCGAGCTCGAGGAGGTCGACGACGTCGGGCAGATCCGCCACCCAATCCTGCGCGAGTGCCTGCTACGCCACTGGCGCGGCGCGCCGCTGGAGATCGCCTCGGTCGCCGACGTGCCGGCCGGCACCGGCATGGGCTCCTCCGGCGCGTACACCGTCTGCCTGCTCAAGGGCCTGGCGCGCGCGCGGTACTGCTCGATCAGCCCCGGGGACCTCGCGGAGTCGGCGTGCGAGATCGAGATGGGCGTGCTCGGCGAGCCTGTCGGCAAGCAGGACCCCTACGTCGCCGCCCACGGGGGCATCTGCGCCTACACGTTCCACCCCGACGGCCGCGTCGAGGTGCGGCCGCTGGAGCTCGACCCGGCGGTGCTCAGGCGTCTGCGCGACCAGCTGCTGCTGTTCTACACCGGCGAGGCACGCTCGGCCTCGAAGGTGCTCGCCGACCAGGACGCGCGCTCCAAGCAGGGCGAGCAGGAGATGGTCGAGAACCTACACCGCACGAAGGAGCTCGGGCGCAGCATCCACCGGCTGCTGGAGGAGGGGGATTTGGAGGGCTACGCCGCGTTGATGCACGAGCACTGGGAGCACAAGCGTCGCCGTTCGCCCGGCATGACCAATGAGCACATCGACCGGCTCTACGAGCTGGCCCGGAGCTCCGGCGCGCTCGGCGGCAAGCTGGTGGGGGCCGGCGGGGGAGGGTTCCTGCTTGTGTACACGCGCCGCCCCGAGGACACCCGCCGGGCGATGGCCGCCGCCGACGCGACCGAGCTTGCGTTCGACTTCGAGTTCTCCGGCGCCTACGCCGGGGAGCACGCGTGATGCGCAAGGCACCGGCGCTGTGAGCGCGGCGGAGCATCTGCTCCTGCCGCCCCCCGGGGCGGACGTGGTCCCCCCCTTCGACGGCGGCTGGCTCGGGCCGGGTGAGGGCGAGACTCCAGTCGGGGCTGCCGAGATCGGGGCCCACCCACCCGCGCGCCGCGAGGCGTTCCTGACCTACGTCGAGCGCCCGTCGGTCAACTGGTCGGAGGAGCTGGAGGACCTGCACGAGGAGAGCTCGCGCGAGCACTTCCTCGACGTGTGGACACGCCGCGCCTTGCTCAGCCGACTCGGCCCGCTGCCCGACTGTCCGGTGCTCGCCGACCTCGGCTGCTCGACCGGCCACCTGCTCTCGGACCTCCGCGCGGCGTACCCCGACGCGACCCTGATCGGCGTCGACCTGGTCGCCTCCGGGCTGCGCAAGGCCAACGCATTGGTCCCCGACGCGCGCCTCTTGCAGGCCGACGTCTGCGCCCTGCCCCTACGCCCCGCCACGCTGGACGCTGCGCTCTCGGCCAACCTGCTCGAGCACGTGCCCGACGATATCGGCGCCCTCGCGGAGCTGCACCGCGTACTGCGCCCCGGTGGGCGCGCGGCGCTCGTCGTCCCGGCGGGCCCCAATACCTACGACTATTACGACCGCTTCCTCGGCCACGAGCGCCGCTACGCACGGGGCGAGCTGGCTGGCAAGGCGCGACAGGTCGGGCTGGAGGTGCTCCTCGACACGCACCTGGGCGCTCTGCTCTACCCGCCGTTCTGGCTGGTCAAGCAGCGCAACCGCCGCCGCTTCGCTCATCTCGAGGGCGAGGCGCTCGCCGCCCGCGTGGCCGGCGACATCGCCGCCACCTCGGACGCGCGTGTGGGCGCTCTGGCCTGCTGTTTGGAGGCGTGGGCGCTGGAGGTCGGTGTGCGCTTCCCCTTCGGTATTCGCGGCCTCACGATGCTGCGCCGGCCCGTGAGCCCCGGTGGGTAACGACGGAGAGCTCCTCCACGTGGCGGTTCAGGCGGCCAATGCCAGGGGGTCGGAGACAGCTTTCGTGCGACATTCGTTTGCCTCCCTGCCACCGCCCGTAGGCGTTGGAACCGTTTGGCTGTGGATGGTAGAAGTCGGCCGTGTCCATACAGACGAAACCGCTGGCGGAGTCGAGCCCGGCGCCCTCCCTGCTGCACCCCAACGGCCGCGGCCCGGGCGCGATGTTGAGCGTCGTGGTCCCCACCTTCAACGAGGAGCAGAACGTTGAGCGCATGTATCGGCGCCTCGCCGCCGTGCTTGATGGCATCGGGCTGAATTGGGAGGTCATCTTCAGCGTCGATCCATGCACCGATCGCACCGAAGAGCTGATCTTGGGATTGCGGGCCCGCGACCGGCGGGTCAAGGCGCTGCGCTTCTCCCGGCGTTTTGGGCAGCCGATGGCCACGATTGCGGGCCTCGAGGCTGCCGCCGGCGATGCGGTGGTCGTGATCGACTGCGACCTGCAGGACCCGCCCGAGCTGATCGCCGAACTCGTCGCGCGCTGGCGCGAGGGCTATGACGTCGTCTATGCGCAGCGACGCAGCCGCGAGGGGGAGACGCTTGTCAAGCGGATCGTCGCGAAGGTCGGCTATCGGGTGATCGCGCGCATCGCCGAGATCGACATCCCTCCCAACACCGGCGACTTCCGGCTGCTCAGCCGGCGCGTCGTCGAGAACGTCGTGGCGCTCGAGGAGCACCACGGCTTCCTGCGCGGCCTCGTAGCGCTTGTCGGCTTTCGCCAGACCTCCGTGCTCTACGACCGCGACCGCCGGGAGGCCGGCTCGAGCAAGTACAACCGCTTCTTCGGCTCGGTCCTGATCGGCCTCAACGGGGTGATCGGCTTCTCGCGCTACCCGCTGCAAATGATCTCGCTGACGGGGGTGGCGCTCTCCGGGCTGGCGTTCCTCGTCGCTCTCGCCTACCTCGTCCTGAAGCTCCTCGGCGTGGCCTTCCCGGTCGGCAACCCCACGGTCGTGATGGCCGTCGCCTTCTTCAGCGGCATCCAGCTGCTGTCGTTGGGGGTAATCGGGGAGTACGTCGGGCGCACCTACGACGAGTCCCGGCGCAGGCCCAAGTACATCGTCGAGTCCCGCTTCGGGTGGGACGACGAGGGCCGGCGGGGTGGTTGAGCGTGCCGAGTCGCAGAAGCCTGAGCGGCCTGAGAGCGGCCGACCTGCGCGCGGCCCGGGTACTGCTCACGCCTGCCTCGGGCCTCGCCGGCCAGGGGGTGCGCTACGCCGCATCGGGCGTGGTAGTCGCGCTCGTGTACTTGCTCACCACTACGTTGCTGGCCGAAGTGGTCGGGCTGCCCTTTCAGGTGGCCCTCCCGATCGGGTTCGTTTCGGGGGTCTCCGTCCACTTCACGCTGCAGCGCCTGTTTGTCTGGGTGCACGAGGAGGACTTCGCGTTGCCCTTCGTCCACCAGACGCGCCGCTACTTGGTCGTCGTCGGCGCGCAGTACGCGATCACGGCGACCACCACCTCGCTGCTGCCCGGCGTTTTGGGCCTCCCCACGGAGGTGGTCTACCTGATCACCGTCCTGCTCCTCGCGACCGCCAACTTCATGCTGTTCCGCACCGTCGTCTTCCACCCCGAGCGCGCCGGTGACGGCCTCGGTGCATAGGCTTACCCCATGCGCGTCCTCGTAACCGGTCACCACGGCTACATCGGCTCCGTTTTGGTGCCGCTGTTCCTCGAGGCCGGGCACGACGTGGTCGGCCTGGACATGTTCCTCTACGAGGGGTGTGACTTCGGCGCGGACCGGTCGCCGGCCGTGCCGGCCATCCGCCGCGACGTCCGCGACGTGAGCGCCGCCGACCTCGACGGCTTCGACGCGGTTGTACACCTCGCCGCCCTCTCCAACGACCCGCTGGGAGACCTCGAGCCCGAGTGCACCTTTGCCGTCAACCACCGCGCGTCGGTCACGCTCGCGCGGGAGGCCAAGCGGGCGGGGGTCGAGCGCTTCCTGTTCTCCTCCTCCTGCAGCCTCTACGGCGCTGCCGACCGCGATTGGGTCGACGAGACCGCCGCCTTTCACCCCGTAACTCCCTACGGGGAGTCGAAGGTCCTCGCCGAGCGCGACCTCGGGGCGCTCGCCGACGACTCGTTCAGCCCGACGTTCCTGCGCAACGCGACCGCCCACGGGCTCTCCCCCCGCCACCGCGGCGACCTGGTCGTCAACAACCTCACCGCGTTCGCGTTCGCCACAGGTGAAGTTCTGCTGCAGAGCGACGGCACCCCGTGGCGGCCGTTGGTGCACATCGAGGACATCTCGCGCGCCTTCCTGGTCATGCTGCAGGCGCCGCGGGAGCTGGTGCACAGCGAGGCGTTCAACATCGGCGGCGACGAGGAGAACTACCAGATCCGCGACGTCGCACGGATCGTCGAGGAGGTCGTCCCCGGTTCGCGCGTGGCGCTCGCCGCCGGCGCGGGGCCGGACAAGCGCAGCTACCGCGCGAGCTTCGCCAAGCTGCGACGGGTGTTCCCCGAGCTCGAGCCCCGCTGGACCGTGCGCGCTAGCGCCGAGGAGCAGCTCGCGGCCTACCGCGCCGCAGGACTGACGATCGAGGACTTCAAGGGCTCGCGGTTCCAGCGGATCGCCCGCCTCAAGGAGCTCGTCGCCGACGGGCGGCTCGACGGCGCCCTGCGCTGGTGCGACCGCGACCTACTCGCCACTGGGTGAGGGCTGGGCTGGAGGGAGCGCGTGTACGCCGGGGTCAACCGCTGTGCCGGGGCGACCTGCCCGCCGCGGGCTGGCCCCCCGCTCACCCGGTGTAGTCTGGGAAGCTGCGGTCGCGCTCGGACATCGTGCGCCCTCCCGCCGGCGGCTCCGGCCAGCGGATCGCGAACGCCGGGTCGTCCCACCGCACGCCGCGGGCGGCCTCGGGCACGTACGCGGTGGCGATCTGATAGTGGACCTCGCTGTCGTCCTCGAGCGTCTGAAAGCCGTGCGCGCAGCCGCGCGGCACGAACAGGCACCGCGTTCCCTCGCCGCTCAGCTCGACGCCGATCCACCGCCGGTGGGTGGGGGACTCTGGCCGCAGGTCTACGGCCACGTCGAAGATCCGTCCCCGCGTGCAGCGCACGAGCTTGTCCTCCTCGTGGGGGGCGGCCTGGTAGTGCAGCCCCCGCAGCGTGCCGGCCCACGCGTTGAAGGAGACGCTGCACTGCGTGACCCGCGCCTCCAGGCCGTGCGCGGCGAACCACTCGGCGTCGAACGTGCGGGTGAAGGACCCGCGCTCGTCAACGTGCGACTCGAGCTCGACGACGGCCACCCCGGGGAGCTTTGTCGGGTGCGCCTTCACGGCCGGGCCGCTCAGCCGCTGGAGCGAGCGAGGTCTGTGGTGGGGGGTCCCTGGGGGGAGCCGGCTCCCCCCAGGCCAAGCCTTGGCAATTCCCGTGCGTACCACTCGTACGTGGCCTCCAGGCCGCGCCGCAGATCCCACGCCGGCGTCCACCCGAGCTGCTCTCTGATGGCGCTGGAGTCCAGCCACTGGCGCGAGATCTCGCCGTGCGGCGTCCCGCGCCCGCGCACGTCCGGCTCGTCGCTGCGCCCGGCCACCTCCATCAGCTGTCCGACGACCTCCAGCACCGACACCGCTCTGCCGATGCTCGCGTTCCATGCGCGCCCGTGGTACTCGGGGCGCTCGAGCGAGCCGGCGACGGCTAGGTACGCCGCGACGGCGTCCTCGGCGTACAGGAAGTCGCGCTCCATCCGCCCGTCCGAGCGAATCACGGGCCGCTCTCCCGCGAGCAGCGCCCTCGCGGTCCCCGGGATCAGGCGGGAGAAATTCATGTCCCCGCCGCCGAACACGTTGCCGAACCGCGTGACCGCGACCGGCAGCCCGAACGTGTGGGCGTAGGAGCGGGCGACGATGTCTACGCACGCCTTGGAGGCGTCGTACGGGAAGCGCGGCTGCAGCGCGCTGTCCTCCCGGTAGGGCAGGTCCTCGTGCACGCCGTACGCCTTGTCGGTCGAGGCGACCACGACCTTCTGCAGCGGCTCCGCGGCGAGGCGGCACGCCTCCAGCAGGTTCCACGTCCCGCGCGTGTTGACCTCGTACGTGCTTAGGGGAGACGCGGTCGCCGACCCGACGATCGTCGCCGCCGCGAGGTGAAACACCGCCTGGACGGCGTGCTTGTCGATCGCTCGGCTCAGCGTCTCCGCTTCCTCCAGGGCGGCCGCGACAGGCGTGCAGCGCTCGTGCAGGCCGCGCAGGCGGTAGCGTGAGTGCTCGGCAGCCGGCCGGTCGAGGACGAACACCTCCGCGCCCTCGTCGAGCAGCCGCTCGGCGACCCACGAGCCGATGAAGCCCTGGGCGCCGGTGAAGAGCACGCGCGTCCCCGCCCACGTGCCGCCGTCGTCGTGCTCGCTCACGCTCACGATCTTCTCAAACGGGGACGAAGAACTGGCCGTCGATGCGGCGTACCGTGGCGAGGTCGGGCTCCTCGCGCAGCTGCTGCTGGAAGTCCGGCTCCTCCCACGGGTCCCACGGGGCGCTGACGAGCTTGCCTGTGATCCCCCGCGCCTCCTCGCTGAGCAGGAACGCGGTCAGCTCGGCCGCGCGGCGCGCCGGCACCCCACCGTTGTCGAGCTGGCGCTCGGTGCTCGCGAAGTAGCCCTCGCCGGCCCTGCCGGGGCCGGCCTGCAGGGTGGCGGCGTGGATCTCGGTGGCGACGAAGCCGGGCGAGACCGCGTTGACCCGCACCCCGCGCTCGGCAAGCTCGCGCCCGAGGTTCTCGGTGAGGCGCACGACGGCCGCCTTGGACGTCGCGTAGGCGTCGTAGCGGGGCTGAGGCGAAGTGGCCCCCCCGCCCGCGAACGTGACCACGGCGCCGCCTGCCGCCTCCAGCGAGTCGAGGCAGTGGTGCACCGCCAGCAGCGTGCCGAGCACGTTGACGCGCACCGTCTCCCAAAACTCCGCCGGTGCATAGGACCCGATTGGGCCGACCGGGGCCAGCACGGCGGCGGCGGTGACCACGCCCGAGACCCCCTCCAACACCCCCTCCTCCGCGGCCGCTCTCCAGCCGTCTTCGTCTCCGACATCGAGCGCCACGGCACGGTGGCCCTCCCCGGGCAGCCCCGCCACGGCCTCCGCCACCGCCACGCGGCTGCGCGCCACCGCCACCACGGCGGCCCCGAGCTCTGCCAGCATGCGTGCGCACTCCCCGCCGATACCCCGGCTGGCACCGGTGACAAGTACCCGCCGATCTTTGAGATCCGAATGCTTGGACACGGAGGACACGTTACGGCTTCGATATGGCTTGCGCCAAGAGGGTGGCGCAGTCGGCCGAAGGCCGGGCGAGCCGGGCCCCTCTTTTTTCAGTCAGGATGCACGGGTGGTCCGCTATCGCGTACGTGTGTGAGGCTGCGCCTCTACCACCACCCCGACGGCGCCCGCGTCGCCTACCGCGAGCTCGGCGCTGGTCCTCCGCTCGCCCTGCTGCACTCCACGATGCTCTCCCACCTGGAGTGGGAGCCGGTCGTGCGGCGGCTGGCCGAGCGCTTCCGCGTGGTGCTCCCCGACCTGCCGCTGCACGGGGACTCCGAGGACCGGCCGCGCCACCCCTACACGCTCGACTGGTTCGCTGACGTGCTCGGCGGCTTCGCCGCCGACGTGCTCGGTCCGCGTCCGCTGCTCGCCGGTCACGATCTCGGCGCGGAGATCGCCCTGCGCGCGGTGGCCACCGGGCGCGTGAGGCCCTCCCGCCTGGTGCTGCTGCCCAACCGCCTGCACCGCCCCGAAGAGCATGCCCGGCTGCGCGCCGCCTGGCGGCTGGCCGCCCGCGCGGGCGCTGTTCCCGGCGCCGACCGCGTGCTCACCCGCGCCGCGCCGCGCGTGTTCTCCCCCTCGCTGGGGCTGCGCCTCTCCGCGCGCGCGGAGCCGGCCGCCCGCGACCTCGTGCGCCACGCCTTTGCCGACGTCCCCGGCAACCCCTCGCTCGCCCGTTCCTGGGCGAAGTTCGCACGCCGCTGGCCGTGCGGTCCCCAGTTGCAGCTGCTGGAGCTCTACCCCCGGCTGGATATGCCCGTCCTGCTTCTCTGGGCCGACCGCGACCGCCTATACCCGCTGGCCCTCGCCGAAGAGACGCTCGACCTGCTCCCCCACGGGCAGCTGCGGGTGCTCTCGGGCACGGGTTTTCTGATCGGCTACGACGACCCCGTCGGGTTGGCGCGAGAGCTCGTCGCGTTTTGCGGCTAGAGGCCGGCGAGTCGGGCCCCTCTTCTTCAGTTAGGGTCCGGGCAGAGTCGACCAAGGAGACAGGAGACCCGATGCCAGAGAAGCAGTTGTGGGGCGGGGAGACCGCCAAGGCCGTTGAGAACTTCCCGATCTCAGGGGAGACCGTGCCGGTCGCGGTGGTGCACTGGCTGGCGCGCATCAAGGGCGCGGCGGCGGCGGTCAACGGCGAGCTGGGGCTGCTCGACAAACGCCGCGCCGCGCGCATCGAGCGGGCTGCCGCGGAGGTCGCCGCCGGCAAGCACGACGCGCAGTTCCCGATCGATGTCTTCCAGACGGGCTCGGGGACCTCGACGAACACGAACGCCAACGAGGTGATCGCGGCACTGGCCGGCGAGCAGGTTCATCCGAACGACCACGTCAACATGGGCCAGTCCTCCAACGACGTGTTTCCCTCGGCGGTCCACCTCGCCGCGCTGGACGTCGCCCAGAACGAGCTGCTGCCGGCGCTCAAGCAGCTGGAGCGGGCGTTCGCGCGCAAGGCCAAGAGCTTCCAGGGTGTCGTCAAGGCCGGGCGCACCCACCTGATGGACGCGGTCCCGGTGACGCTCGGGCAGGAGTTCGCAGGCTACGCTGCCCAGCTGGCCCTTGCCCAGGAGCGCGTGCAGGCGGCGCTGGTGCACGTCGGCCAGATCCCGCTGGGGGGCACGGCGACCGGCACCGGCCTGAACACCCACCCGAAGTTCGCCGAGCGGGTGCGGGCACGGTTGAAGAAGGAGTCGGGTCTGCGCCAGATCGCCCCGCCGCTGGACCGCTTCGAGGCGCAGGCCAACCGCGACGCGCTCGTGGAGCTGTCGGGGGCGCTGAAGGTAATCGCGGTGTCGCTGACCAAGATCGCGGGCGACCTCGCGCTGATGGGCTCGGGTCCGCGCGCGGGGATCGGCGAGCTGTACCTGCCGGAGCTGCAGAAGGGCTCGTCGATCATGCCGGGCAAGGTCAACCCGGTGATCCCCGAGGTGGTGCTGCAGGTCTCGGCGCAGGTGATCGGCAACGACACGGCGATCACCGTCGGCGGGATGCAGGGCCAGTTCGAGCTCAACGTGCGGATCCCGCTGCTCGCCCGCAATCTGCTGCAGTCGCTGCACCTGCTCTCAAGCACCTCGCGGGCGTTCGCGGAGAAGTGCGTCGAGGGCATCAAGGTCAACCGGGCCGGCACCGACGCGTCGGCCGGCGCGACCCTCGCGGTGGCGACGGCGCTAAACGGCGCGATCGGCTACGACAAGGGCACGACGATCGTCAAGCGGGCCACCGAGTCCGGACGGCCCCTGCGGGAGGTGGCGCTCGAGGAGGGCGTGGACCCGAAGCTCTACGACGCGACGATCGACCTGCCAAAGATCGCGCGCGGCAATCAGGTCAAGTAACCGCGGACAGGCTGCCCGCGAACGCTTGCCTCCTCACACCGCCGGCAGCGCTTTGAACAGCCGCGCCACCACGCGCTCCGCGGGCTTGGGCTGCCCGGCATAGTCGAACAGGCCCTTGCCGTTGATTCCTTCGATCAGCTTCACATGGGGAAGTTCGGCGCGCACGGAGCCACCCTCGTAGGTGGGGGTCTCGGCGAAGTCGCGCAGCACCCAGATCAGCATCCCGCTGAGGTGGGGGTTGGCCTTGTAGATCGCGATGTGCTGGGCGAGCAGGTGCGATTGGAAGGTGTATCCGCCGGGGAGGCTCGGCTTGTTCAGCGCGTTGGCTTCGGCGCCGAACTCGCTGATCAGCTGGACTTTGCCTGCGAATGTCCGGTTCATCGCCCCGAGGCGTTCGTGGATGTACCTGGCCAGCCGCTTGGGCTTGTAGTGGACGCCCTCGTACCAGCCGGAGTAGTCGGTCTCGGAGACCGCGTCCACGTAGCGGTACAGGGGCCCCGCGACGCTGGGCGGGTAGAGCCCCCACACGTCCACCGCCACCATCCGTCCCGGGTCGTAGGCGTGCAGCCACTGGGCCGCCGCCTCCACGTACTGCGCCTGCCCGCCGGGGTGGCCGTTGCCCGCCAGCTCGTTGGTGAGGTTCCAGGCGATCACCGAGGGGTGCCACTGCTCCGCTTCCGCGGCGGTGTGCACGTCTTCCTGCGCCCGGGCGGCGAGCGCGGGGGTAACCCCCGTCCAGTCGCCCGAGGGGTCGTTGGGGCCGACTCCCTGCCACACCATGATCCCCGCCGCGTCGAGGCGTTCCAGGAAGCTCGAGGGCAGCGGGTGCTGGGAGCGCGTGGCGTTGGCGCCGATCGCCTGCAGCTCCGCCACCAGCGCCCCTTCTTCGGCGGGGCCGAGCGCTTCACCGTGCCCGGGCGCTTCGAACTCGATCGAGGCCCCGTGCAGCTCCAACGGCTGCCCGTTGAGGTACGCACGTTCCCCGCTCCACGTCAGCTGGCGCAGGCCGACGCTCACGGTGAAGCTGCTCTCCCCGGGCACCGCGAGCGTGAGCGCGTACAGGTTGGGGCTCCCCGGCGCCCACTCCGCCGGTTCGGGGACCGTCACCGTCGTGCTCGCGCGCACCGTCTGTTCGGCGCCCACCGCGACCGCGGGGAAGCTCACCGGGATCGTGTGGCCTGCCCCGTTGAGCGTGCCTTCAGGGGTGATCGTGCGCGCGGGCCCGTTGTTGCGCACGTTGACGCTCAGCGCCACGGTGGCGCTCTGCGCGTGGGGGCTGTCCGGGGTGAGGGTCGTCTGGATCGTCGGGTCCGAGAGCTCGCTCGCCGCGACCTCGCGCACGCTCACCGCGCCGTCGAGCCCCCCGAAGTTGAACCACGTGCGGTGAAAGCCTTCGTGGATCTGCACGAGGGGGTCGCGCCAGTTCACGCGCACCACGAGGGTGTGCGTCCCCGCGGTCACCGTGGGGCGCAGTTCGAAGGGCAGGTCGAAGCCCACGTGCGAGCCGACGGGTTGCCCGTCGATCCACACTTCCGCGACGTAGGAGACCGACTGGAAGCTCAGCGAGTACACCCCCGCGGCGGGGGCGGTGAACGTCGTGCGGTACCACGCCACCGAGCCTTCGTAGGAGGGCACCGCCGCCTGCCCTTTGACGGGGGTCGGGTTCGCCGTGTTGGGCACCGTCACCGCCGTGCCCGCGAAGCCCCCCGCGGGGTACCCCTCCAGCACCCCCAGGTCGCCCGGGTCGGGGCTCACGATCCACTGGGTCAGCGCCACCTGCCCGGCTGGGCCTTCGTCGAGGTTGGCGTGGCTCGCCGGTGCGCTGACCGTTAACGCCAGGAGGACCGCTACACCCGCGATCGTGCTCTTGCCGGGGACTCCGTGGGACACGAATTGTCCATTGTGGCGAACTCTCCGGCGCTTTTCGCCGGTTGCACCAGCATCCCCTCCAGCAGGCGCCGTGCGCCGGCCTTCGCGAGCGGTTCGTTGAGGTTGCCACACTTGGGGGACTGCACGCAGGAGGGGCAACCTTTGCTGCACGGGCACTCTGCGATCAGGCGGTGGGCGTCGCGGCAGAGCTCCTCGAAGCGCAGGAACGCCGCACGGGTGAGCCCGACGCCCCCGGGGTGGCCGTCGTAGATGAAGATCGTCGGTCCCCCGGTCTGGGGGTGGAGGTTGGTGGAGAGTCCCCCTATGTCCCACCGGTCGCACATCGCGATCAGCGGCAGCACCGCGATCTGGGCGTGCTCGGCGGCGTGCAGCGCGCCGAGTGCCGTCTCCAGCGCGGCTCCGCCGCGCGTTGCGGCGAGCTCCCCGGCGTCGGGCTTCTCGTCGTCGCCCCCGGCGGCGAGTGGGCCGGCGTCAAACGTGGCGGGTCCGAGCGCCTCGGGGTCGAGCTCGAACCAGAGGGCCTGGGTGGAGAAGCTCGTTTCGGGCAGGTCGAGCGTGACGAGGTCGATCTGCGCGTGGTCCGAGAGCCGTCGGCGCTGGTAGGCGAGCACGGTCTCGGTGACCGAGACCTCCCCGAAGGAGAGCGTGACCCCGAGCGTCTCGCGGCGGTCGAGCACGCTCTCGATGGTGGTATCGGTCTCGCGCTTGGGCTGGGTGTACCAGCCGCCGTCGAACGGGGCCACGAGCGCGCGGCGGCGCTCCAGGTCGAGCTCCTGCACCTCGTAGGAGCGCCCGAGGTGCAGGTAGATCGCACCCTGGTGCACGGTGGAGTGCGCGCGCGCGGCCTCGGTGGTCCCGAGCAGCTCTCCCGAGGTGCTGTCCACGATCGCGAAGCTGTCCAGCGACGCGGAGCGCAGCGAGACTGCCGCGGCGGGGTATTCGCCGGGGTTGCGGGGGACGTAGGCGGGTGGGTGGGTTCCAGATCTTCGCCGCAGCCGCCCGCTGCCCACGAGCATCTCCGCGTAGGCCTCCCACCGCGGGCCGAGCACGCCGGCGTCGTCGCTGGAGAGGGGCCCCTCGAAGGCGGCGCAGAGCAAATGGGCGAGGTGGATCTGGGGGCTCTCGTGGTCGAGGATCGCGGCCTCCACGGGCCGCTCCAAGAACTCGTCGGGGTGGCGGCAGAAGAACTGGTCGAGCGCGTCCTCCCCGGCGATGTACACCGCGAGGCCGCGCCCGCGCCGCCCGGCACGCCCCCACATCTGGCGCAGGGAGGCGACGGTTCCGGGGAAGGTGACTACCACGGCGGCGTCGAGCTCGCCGATGTCGATTCCGAGCTCCAGGGCGTCCGTCGTAATCACCGCGCGTAGCTCCCCGCGCACGAGGCGGCCCTCGAGCTCGCGCCGCTGCTGGGGGGTGTAGCCCGCGCGGTAGGGGACCACGAGGTCGGCGAGCGTGGCGTCCTCGGCCTCGAGCTCCTCCCGCACGAGCCGCGCGAGCAGCTCGACGCCCTTGCGGGACTTCATGAAGCAGATCGCGCGCGCCCCCTCGCGCACGAGCCGCGCGAGCAGCTCGGCGGCCTCGCCCAGCGCGGAGCGCCGAACGCCGAGCGCCGCGTCGGTCAAGGGGGGGTTCCACATCGCGATGCGCCGCTGCGGGGCGGGGGAGCCGTCCTCGTCGATCAGCCCCACGCCCTCCAGGCCCGTGAGCCGCTCGGCGAGCTCGAGCGGGTTGGCGATCGTGGCGGAGGCGAGCAGGAAGCGCGGTTCGGTGGCGTACGCGGCGGCGACGCGGCGCAGGCGGCGCAGGACGTTGGCGACGTGTGAGCCGAACACGCCGCGGTACACGTGGGCCTCGTCGACCACGACGACGGCGAGGTTCGCGAAGAACGTGGCCCACGCTTCGTGGTGGGGGAGGATGCCGAGGTGGAGCATGTCGGGGTTGGTGAGCACGACGTTGGCGCGGCGGCGGATCTGGGTGCGGGCCTCGCGTGGGGTGTCGCCGTCGTAGATTGCGGGCCGCAGCCGCTCGCCGAGCCCGAAGCGGTGCAGCGCGCGCGCCTGGTCCTGGGCGAGCGCCTTGGTGGGGTACAGGTAGAGCGCGCGCGCGTGGGGGTCGCGGCAGAGGACGTCGAGCGTAGGGAGGTTGAAGCACAGCGACTTGCCCGACGCTGTCCCGGTGGTGACGATCAGCGGCCCCTCCCACGCGGCGTGCAGCGCACGGGCCTGGTGGGAGTAGAGCCGCTCGATGCCGGCACGCTCGAGCGCCGCGAGCACCTCTGGGTGCAGCTCCGCGGGGGGGTCCACGAGCTCTGCCGGATGGGAGCCCGCCCCCCCACGGCCGGAGCCTTCATGGGCCTCGCGCACGAGCCGCCCGTCGGCGCGACCCTCGTCGAGCAGGGCGCTCCAGGGCTCGATCGTGCGCTCAACGGCCACCGCTTGCGATAGTAGAGGCGACGGCCGAGCCAGGTGGGCAGCGTCGCGGTAACGGGCGCAACGACCGCGATTCGGATGCTCAGCCCGTTATCGGTGGATCCAGGCTGAGCCGGCGAGTGGAACCGAGAATCGACGTCAGGCGCGGCGCGGCGGGAGGCTAGGGGTATCAAGCAAGCGCATCATGGCCTGAGACCTGCGCGGGCTCGCTCGCTGTGGCGTGTGCGCCGGCTCGACCGACCTCGACAAAACGCGGCCGGTCGCGTGGGCGGGGCGGATTGATCACGTGGTCGACGATGAAGGGCGGCCTCGCCTTGATCTCCTCGTACATATGAGCCAGATAGGTCCCGATCACGCTGAGACAGATCATCTGGATTCCGCCGACGAACAGGATCGCCACGATCAGTGTCGTGAAGCCCGCCGGCGCGGAGCTGGAGCCGGTGAGCTTCAGGACGACCGCCGCAACGAGCATCGCGCCGGCGACCACGGTGGTGGTTATCGCCACCAGACCGATCAGGTCCAGCGGCAGATACGAGAAGGAGATGATCGCCCGCCGCGCCCAGCCGAAGTTGACCCGGAGGTTGGTCGATGCCCGGCCGTACAGGCGCTCGGGGCGGTGGTAGGGAACGGCTACCTGCCGGTAGCCGACATACGCGCGCAGTCCCCGCGTGAAGCGGTGCTTCTCCGGAAGCGCGTTGATCGTGTTGACGACGCGGCGATCCAGCAGCGAGAAGTCGCCGGCATCCAGCGGGATCGGCACGTAGGAGAGGCGCTGGAAGACGCGGTAGAAGCACTTGCGGGCGATATTCATCGGACGCGAGCCGCCGCGGCTTGTGCGCTGCCCGTAGACCACGTCGTTTCCCTCGCGCCACCGAGCGACGAGCTCAGGGATCACCTCGGGCGGATCCTGCAGGTCGCCGTCGAGCAGAATCACCGCGTCGCCGGTCGCGGTGTGCATGCCGCTCGAGTAGGCGCCCTCCGGTCCGAACGCGCGGGTGTGGCGCACGACGGTCACATGCTCGTCGCGCGCGGCCACGGCGGCGAGCACGTCCGGCGTGTTGTCGGGGCTGCCGGAGTCGACGAAGATGATCTCGTAGTCGACATCGAGCTCCTCGAACACGGCCGTCAGGCGCTCATGCATGATCGGGATCGACAGGGCCTCCCGGTAGCAGGGCACGACGGCGCTCAGGCGGATGTCGTCGGAGGTGCGCATCGCGGGAACGTTATGGGCCTTGCCCGCGGCGCGGGCATGATTCGACCTTCCTCCGGCGGGGGCCGCGGCCGCGATCGGCCGCCGGCGCCGATTTTCCACACGTGGCGGGCCGATTCGAGTCCGCACCGGAAAGGGTCCGCGGCCCGGGTGGATATCCCGGTTCACCGATTTCATTTCCGACTCCGTCCGCTTTTGTCCGGGGGCGGACACCCACGAGTTCCGCTCGTGGGCGGTAACGGCCCGATCGCGATATCGGAGACGTACGTCGGGCCTTTGCGCCCCGCGTCGGAGGGATGAGACGTGACCGATCGTGGTGAACGATGTCGGAAACACGTCCCGGGGCACGGCCGACGGCGTGACGCAGGGTTGCCGCGCCGAACACGACGCCGCCTCGACATCGTCGCAAGCGGCCGGAAGGTGCGGCATAGACTCGCCGCTCCGGCGTCCAGATCGACCTTCCCCACCGATGACCCGCCCCCGAACGACGACAGGAACCACGAATGGCTTCAACTGAGCGGTTGTCCGAGCGGCCGCCGCGGCGGCGCCGAGCCGAGCTTCTGGCCGCGCTCGGGGCGGCGGTGCTGGCGAGCGCCGTCGGAATCTGGGTTCTGCAGCTGTGGAAGGCGAACCTGTCGGCGCCGTTCGTGGTCGGCGGCGATTCGAACATCCAATTGCTGGACATCAAGGACATCGTCACGCACGGCTGGGACTTCACCAACCCCAACCTCGGCGCCCCCTTCGGGCAAGAGCTCTACGACTACCCGTCGACAAGCGGCGACAACCTCAACCTGGCGATCATCAAGGTCTTGGGAATCGCATCCGCCAATCCCGCACTGTTGCTGAACATCCTCTTCCTGTCGGGCTTTCCCTTGATCGCGGCCGTCGCCTACGGAGTGTTGCGCCGGCTGCGCATCTCGATGGGGGTTGCGGTCGTGTGCGCGGCTCTCTACGCGGTGCTGCCTTTCCGGTTCGGCAGCACCGAGAACCACGTATTCCTGGCGTCGTACTTCCTCGTGCCCGTCTGCTGTCTTCTGATCCTCGCCGTGCTCGACGGGCGCGAGCTGTTCGTCCGCGGCAGCGGGCGCTCGGGGCCGCGCGCATACCTGACCCGGCGCTCGGCCGCGGTCGTCGCGCTGTGCGTCGTGTTGAGCGAGTCCGGCAACTACTACGCGCTGTTCACTGTCGCCCTGACGGTGCCGGCCGCGATCCTGACCTTCCTGGCCATTCGTCGCCCGCGCCCGCTCCTCGGCGGATTCGCGGCCGTGTCGATCATGCTCGGCATGGTGGCCGTGAACGGGCTCCCGACGCTCATCTATTCCGCGGAGCACGGCCGCGACACGGTGCCGGGTCGTCGTCTTCCGCAGGAAACCGAGTGGTGGGGCCTGTCGGCGGCGACGCTTGTGCTGCCGATCGAAGAAAACCGCATCGCGCCGCTGGCGGAACTCACGCGGCGCTACAGCTCGACCACAGTGGCGCCGGCGAGCGGCCCCACCTCGGAACCGTCGTGGACGAATCTCGGTTTCGTGGGAACGCTGGGGCTCCTGTGGCTGATGGTCGCCCTCGCCGTCCGCTCGATCGGCGGCGCGGGCGCAAAGAGGACCGACCCGCGCGCGTCCCACGCTGGGCTGGCGGCCGGCATGGCGTTCCTGATCGGAACGGTCGGTGGCCTGGGGACGATCTTCGCCTACGTCGTCAGCCCGCAGATACACGCTCCCGGCCGGATCGCGGTCTTCATCGCCTTCTTCGCCCTGTTCGGCGCCGCCCTGGGCCTGGATCGCCTGCGCCGCCGGCTCGGCGGTGGCCGCGGTGGCCGCGCGGCCTTCGCCGCCGTCCTAGTCGGCGTTCTGCTCGTCGGCGTTCTGTCGCAGACCAGCCCGGCGATGGTCCCGGAATACGCGGTTGCCTCCGCGCACTGGGAAAGCGAAGGGGCGGCCGTCCGTGCGATCGAAGCCCGGTTGCCGCGCGATGCGAGCATCTTTCAGATTCCGTACGTGCCGTTCCCCGAAGGTTCGCCTCCCGGCCGCATCGGCGAGGATGAAGACCTCATGGCCTCGCTGCACTCGAACGGCCTCCGCTGGACCGGCGGCGCGATGCAAGGACGGTCCACCAACTGGGTGCCGGCCTTTCTCGAAAGGTCACTGCCGCAGATCCTGGAAGGGGTCTCTGCCGTCGGCTTCGAGGGCCTCTGGGTCAACACGGCCGGTCTGCCCCATGGAGCCGCGGGGCTCCTGGAATTGAGGCGCGCGCTCGGAGTCGCGCCTCTGACAAGCGGGGAAGGGAGATTTGCGTTCTTCGGCATGGCCGCCTACAACCGGCGCTTTCGCGCAGGGCACTCGGCGGCGCAGATCGCCGGAATCGCAGCGGCTGCGCTCCACCTTCGGGGTTGAGCCGCCCGTCGGCGCGACCCTCGTCGAGCAGGGCGCTCCAGGGCTCGATCGTGCGCTCTATCGCCACCGGTTGCGATAGTAGACGGCGATGGCCGGCTCGACTGCGGAACTGTGGGCGCGAGAGCGCACTTTCCATCATTCGCTCTACTCCGTGGAGCGGATCGCCCGCGAGCGAGCGGGGTCCGTGTCGGTGTGCCTGCCGGCGAAGGAGTGCGCGGGGACGGTGGGGGCGATCGTGGCGGAGCTCGTGAAGCTGCGGGAGGCCGGGGGGGTCAACGAGATCGTGGTAGTGGACGCGGCCTCGCGGGACGGGACGGCGGCCGTGGCGGAGCGGGCAGGGGCGGTGGTGCGCCAGGAGGGGGAGCTGCTCCCCCAGTTCGGCCCGGTGCTGGGCAAGGGAGACGCGATGTGGCGGGCGCTATCGGTCCTGGCGGGGGACACGGTGTGCTACCTCGACGCCGACACCGAAGACTTCTCGGTGCACTTCGCGACGGGCCTGCTCGGCCCACTGGTGTGCGAGGAGGGGGTGGAGTTCGTGAAGGCGTTCTACCGGCGCCCGTTCGAGCACAACGGGGTGACCCTGCCGGAGGGCGGTGGGCGTGTGAACCACCTGACGGCGCGCCCGGCGCTCGCGCTCTTCTACCCAGACCTCGCCGGTGTGCGCCAGCCGCTTGCGGGGGAGGTGGCGGCGCGGCGGGAGCTCCTGGAGCGCCTGCCGTTCGCGACTGGGTACGGGGTGGAGATCGCAATGGTGATCGACGTCTGGAAGGAGGTCGGCCTGGAGGGGATCGCGCAGGTGGACCTGGAGGTACACCGCAACCGCCACCAGCCGCTCCAGGAGCTGACTCCGATGGCGTACACGGTGCTGGCCACGGTCGCCCGGCGCCTGGAGCGGGAAGGACGACTGCACGCGCTGGACGTCGATGCGCTCACCTCGGCCGGTGGCCTGGAGCGCGAGTCCGCGCCAGAGCGCCCGCCGCTGGCGACCGTCGGAGTGGCCTGAACCCAATGGCGCGGGAGCGGGATGACGCGGGCGGGGGCGCGCGAAGGTGAGCGTGCGCTGCCTGTACCTGGACCTGGACAGCACGCTGCTGGGCAGGGCCGGCTCGCTGCTGCACGACGGGGAGGGGGCGGTCTCGATCGAGGGGGTGCGCGCGGTGCAGGCGTGCCTGCGCGCGGGGGTGGAGGTGGCGCTGATGTCCGGCCGCCGCCGCGCGTCGCTGGCGGAGGACGCGCGCCTGCTGGGCCAGAGCTCCTACATCTACGAGGCGGGGGCGTGTGTGGTGCTCGACGGGGAGGAGCACTGGTTGACGGGCGCCTTGCTCCCGGGGGAGGAGACGATCGCTCAGCAGATCGAGCGCTCGGGGGCGCCGGCGCTGCTGCTGGAACACTACGCGGGGCGTCTGGAGCACCACGACCCGTGGCACACCGCGCGCGAAGTGTCGCACCTGTTCCGCGGCCTGGTGGACGCGAGCGAGGCCGACCGGGTGCTCGCCGAGCACGGCTACGAGGGCCTGCGGCTGGTGGACAACGGCTCGGTGAGCGCGGGCCCCTCCTCCGCGCTGGCGAGCCTGCCCCAGGTGCGGGCCTACCACCTGCTGCCGGCGGGCGCCTCGAAGGCGGCGGCCGTGGCCTTCCACCGCCGCGCGCGGGGGTACGCGCAGAGAGAGACATTCGCGGTTGGTGACTCGCGCGAGGACGTGGCGAGCGCGGAGCACGTGCACACCTTCTGGCTGGTGGCCAACGCGGTGGCACGTGATCCGACGATCCGCGAGGTGCTCGCCGGGCACGAGAACGTGCGCGTGTGCGAGGCGGCCCACGGCGCGGGGGTGTATGAGGCCGTAGTCAGCACGTTGATGGAGGGGTAGGGGGGGATCGTCCGCGCGGGTGGGCACGCCCGCCGGGCGTCGTGTGCGCGGGGCCTCCGTGCCCCGCGTCGCCGGCCACGTTCCTGCCCCGCGTCGCCGGCGGCGCCGTGCCCCGCGGCGGGGGTGCACGACCGCTCTGGTGCCCGCCGGGAAGCGCGGTTTTGTTTCTGAAAAGTCGCGTGGCATCGTTGCGCCGATGAGCCCGCTCGAGACCTCTCGCGGTGGCCGCCGCCACGGCGCGAAGCTGAGCGTTGAGGGGCGCGACACGGAGTCGTCCAAGAGGCGCCCGAGCGCAAGCGGTGTGGCGGCTCCCGCCGGCGCCACCGACGGGGACCTCGCGGTGCTGCTGAGCGGGGCGGTCGCAGAGGGCGTGACGATGTTCGCGATCAGCGCGGCGGCCGTGATCGCGGTGTTCGGCCAGAGCAAGCCGGTCGAACGCCTGGGCTACTTCCTCGCGGCCCTCGTCGTGGTGCCCCTGAGCGTCACGCTCGCCTGGCGTCGTCAGCGCGCGGGCTCGGGGGGCGGGCGCCGGCAGACCCTCGCGGCGGCGACGCTCGCGGCGACCGCGGGCGTCCTGTGCCTCGTGCGCCTGCTCGCGACCCCCACCACGGGGGCGATCGGCACGTCGCTGCTGCTGGTGGTGGCGCTCGTCGCCGCGCGGGCGGCGGTAGCACTCGCGGGGCGCTTGGTGCCGGCGGCCTGGCTGCGGCGCGCCGCGAAGGGGGCGCTCGTCGCGATGCCGGTGCTGCTCGCGGCGGCCGCCGCGCCGTTCGTGCCGCCGCCGACACGCAGCCTCCCAGACGTCGCCGTCGCGCTCGCGGCCGGGCTCGCGGCCTTCTACCTGGTCAGAGCGCACGGTGCTCGCCGCGACCTGCCGCGCGCGTGGACGCGGGCACTCGACGTCGCCGTGCTCGCCGCGTGCACGCTGGTGGTGGTCTACCTCGGGCGCCCGACGTACGGGCTCGTGATCAACCACGACTACTTCCTCGGGCCGACCCTCGACGTCCTGCACGGGCACCCGATGCTGGTCAACACGTTCTCGCAGTATGGCGTCGGGATGTTCGACGCGCTGGCGGCCCTGTTCCTCGTCGTGCCAATGGGTTACGGCACGTTCACGCTGCTGCTCTCCGGCCTGACGGCGCTGCTGTTCGCGGTGCTCTACACCGTCCTGCGCTGGAGCGCGGGGTCGCTGCTGCTCGCCGCGGCCGGAGTGACCGTCGCGGTCACCCTCAACGTCTTCGGGCAGATCAACTTCTACGCCGACTACCCGAGCACCGGCGTGCTGCGGTTCGGCCTGCCGTGGCTCGTGATTCTGTGCTCGCTCGCTGCGGTGAGGACGCCGCGGCGCAGGCGACTGTTCGACGCGCTGGTGCTCGCGACGGTCGCCGTCGCGGCCGTGTGGAGCGGCGAGGCGGGCGTCTACTGCCTGGGGACTGCCGTCGCGCTCGCGTGCCTGGACGCGGCAGTCGCGCAGGCGGGCGCCCGCGAGCGTCTGCTCAGGGGCGCGCGCGGTGTCGGGCGGCTGGTCGCGGCGAGCGTGTGCGGCGTGCTGGCGTTCACTGTGGTGACGCGGGTGGCGGCTGGCGCGTGGGCAGACTGGGGCGGGTACCTCGAATACATCCACCTGTACACCCTGGGTGGGTTCGGCGACCTGCCGATCGAACCGTGGTCGCCGGGGCTGGCGCTCGGGGGGATGTACGCGGTGTCGGCCATCGCGCTCGTGCTGCTGGTGGCGGTGCGACCGGAACTCGTGCGCGACCGCGCCGTCGCGTTTCGCGCCGCGACCGGCCTGACGGCGCTCGGGGCGCTCGTTTACACGTACTTTCTCGGTCGCGCCGCCGAAAACAACCTCCTGCACATCTCCCCGCCCGCGGTGGCGCTGCTGTTCGTGTGGCTCGGCCTCGCTCGCGCGACGTTTGACAGCCGCGTGGCGGTGGCGGTCGCGAGCGCCACGGTCGTGGCGCTCGGCGTGGTGATCGTCGCGAGCGAGCGCGGCGACATCAGCCAGAAGTACCCGTTCACGGCCCTGGCCGCGGTGGTGGGGCGCGCGCCGTCGCTCGACACCGAGCTGTCCACGTTGTGGCACAACCCGGTGGTCGAACCGGCAGCCGCTCAGGTTGTGCGCTTCGTCGGGTCGCTCCCGGGCCCGCGCACGAGCGTGACGCTCTTGGTCACTCCCAACGTCGCGACTGAGGCGCTGGTGCGGCTTGGCCGAGCGAACGCGGTGGGGTCGAGCAACCCGTGTCAGGAATCGCTATCGCAGCGCGGTCCTGAACGGGCCGCGCAGGAGGTGCGCGCGCTGCGGCCTGGTGGGGTCGTCGTGATCAGCGAATCGACGCAGGAGGGCGGTGAAGCGCCACCGATCGAGCACTACACGTTTGCGCTGATGGCGGCGCGCTTCACGCTGAAAAAGATCGCCGCCGACGGGCGAGGCCTGGTGGGGTTCCGGATGACTCTGCCGGGGCCAGCCGCCCCGGGCCCGGTGGCGACTCCACCGACGGGACCCACGGCGATCGGCTGTGCGTAGCGCGGCGCCAGTGGGCCCCGACGGGGGCGGTGCTTGGGATCCTGCGGCTGGCACCGGAGATCCCGACCCCGACGTCCCGGAAAACGCCGCCGGCGTCGCCGGCGCGCAGGAGGATCTCGCGCCGCTGCTATGCGGGGCGATCGCGGACGGCGTGATGCTGCTGGCGATCACCGCCGCGGGCCTGATCGCCCTGTTCGGCCAGAGCAAGCCGGTCGAACGGGCCGGCTACCTGCTGGCGATCCTCGTGATCGTGCCCCTGAGCGTGCTGCTCGCGTGGCGGCGCGGGCGGGTCGGCATGACGGACGAGCGCCGGCAGTTCCTCGCGGTCGCGACGCTCGCGGCGACCGCGGCGATCCTGTGCGCGGTCTACCGGTTCACGACACCGGCCTCGGGCGGGGTCGGCACGTCGGTGGTGTTGCTGCTCGCGCTCGTCGTGGTGCGAGTGGTGATCGCGCTCGTGGCCCGCTTCGTGCCGGAGGCCTGGACACACCGTCCGGCGAGGGTGGCGGTCGCCGCGATGCCGCTGCTGCTCGCAGCGGCCGCGGCGCCGTTCGTCCCGGTCTTGACACGCACTCTCTCCGACGTCGCGCTCGCGGCGGTGGCCGGGCTCGTGGCCTTCGGACTGGCGGTGGCGTTCGCGGGCCGCGGTCTGCCGCGCGCCGTGACGAGGCCGCTCGACGTCGCGGTCGTCGTCGGGTGTGTGCTGGTTGTGGTCTTCATCGGGCTTCCGACCCCGGAGCTCGCGGGCAA
Source organism: uncultured Solirubrobacterales bacterium (assembly GCA_963706545.1). GTDB lineage: Bacteria > Actinomycetota > Thermoleophilia > Solirubrobacterales > Solirubrobacteraceae > Palsa-744. Next base: position 1,027,650 of record OY970161.1, on the reverse strand, counting down.
CCAGAACTACTTCCTCGGGCCGACCCTCGACATTCTCCACGGCCGTCCGATGCTGGTCGGCACGTTCGCGCAGTACGGCGTGGGGATGATGGATGCGCTGGCGGCGCTGTTTCTCGTCCTGCCGATGGGCTACGGCGTGTTCACGCTTGTGATCTCAACGTTGACGACGCTGCTGTTCGTGGGCTTCTACGTCGTTCTGCGGTGGAGCACCCGGTCGCTGCCGATCGCCGTGTGCGGTGTGGCGGTCGCGGTGCTGCTCGACGTATTTGGTCAGATCGACTACTACACCTACTTCCCGAGCACCGGTGTGCTCAGATTCGGCCTGTCGTGGCTTGTGCTCTTCTGTGCGCTCGCCGCCGCCAAGACGGAACGGTTCAGGCGGCTGTTCGAAGTGGCGGTCTTCGTGATCGTCGCCGTCGCGGCCGTGTGGAGCGGCGAGGCCGGGGTGTACTGCCTCGGGACCGCCGTCGTGCTCGCCTGGCTCGATGCGGCGGTCGTGGAGGCGAGCGGGCGCGAGCGTCTGCGGATCGGCGTCCTGCGCACCGCGCGGCTGGTCGCCGCGAGCGTCTTCGGTCTGGCGGCGTTCACGGTGGCGACGCGCGTGGCGGCTGGCGCGTGGCCCGATTGGGGCGGTTACCTCGAATACATCCGTCTGTACACCGTCGGCGGATTCGGCGACCTGCCGATCGAACCGTGGTCGCCCGGCCTGGCGCTCGGGGGGATGTACATGGCGTCGGCCATCGCGCTCGTCGTGCTCGTGATGAAGCGGCCCGAGCTTGTGCGCGAACGGGCCGTATCGTTTCGCGCCGCCGCGGGCCTGACGGCGATCGGCACGCTCGTCTTCACCTACTACCTCGGCCGCTCCCACCCAAACAACCTGATCCACATCTCCCCGCCCGGGATCGCGCTGCTGTTCGTGTGGCTCGGCATCGTACGCTCGACCCTGAGCGGCCGGACGGTGGTGGCGATTGCGACCGCAGCGGTGATTGCCCTCGGCGCGATGATCGTCGCGAGCGAGCGTGAAGACATCGGCCTGAAGTACCCGACCACGGCCCTGGCCGCGCTGACGGGGAGTGCGCCGCCGCTGGGCAGGGCGCTGAGCAGGTTGTGGAGCAACCCGGTGGTCGAGCCGGTGGTCGGACGGATCGAGAGCTTTGTGCGGTCGCTCCCGGGCCCGCGCAAGAACCTGACGCTCCTGGTCACTCCGGACTTGGCGACAGAGGTGATGATCCGGCTCGGGTTCGTGAACGAGGTCGGCTTGGCCACCCCGTGTCAGGAAACGCTCTCCAAGCGCGGCCCCGAACGGGCCGCCAAGGAGGTGCGGTCGCTGCGGCCGGGCGCGATCATCGTGTACAGCAACACTTCGCAGGAGGGCGGCGGAGCGACGCCGCTCGAGTACTACATCTACAGCCTGATGGAAGCGCGCTTCACGATGCGGGAAATCGCGAAAGATGGGCGGGGCCTGTACGCGGTCCGGCTGACCACGCCGATCAATCCTCACCCGGCTCGGGTGCCGCTTCCCCCGATTGGGCCGTCGCCGATCGGCTGTGCGTAGCGTGGCGCCAGCGGGCCGTCCTCGAGCTTATGATCCCTATTATTCTGGTTGCTCTAATCATTTCTATTTTCCCCGCGCCGATGGCCACACGCCTGGGCGTAGGAAGGGCCGCCCGCAGGCCGGCGCATCGGAAGACGGCGCTGGGCGGGCAGCTTCGCCGCGGGGCGGGGTACCTCGCGGTCCCGCTGATCGCGTCCACGCTCCTGGCGGTTTGGCTCGTCTCGGGAGTATCAGTCGGAGACATCGCGAGGTACGTCGCCTTCGAAGCTCTCTACGTCGTGCTCCCCGGCTGCCTGCTGTACCTGGCGCTGAGCCCGGCCTCGTGGGAGCTGAGCTCGGTGCCCGGGGCACGGCTGCGAGTGCTCGCGCTCGGGTGGCCGCTGGGCTACGCGCTGGAGATCGGCGCGTTCGCGCTGACCGCCGCGCTGCACGTGCGCGGAGCGTTCGCGTTCCTGCCGCTCCTCGCCGCGGCCACGCTCGGGCCGGGCGTCCTCTACAGGCGCCGCCGGGCCGGCGGCGGCGGGGGTGCGCTGGGTGGGAGCGTGCGAGGTGTGAGTGTGCGGGACGGAGGCCCGCTCGGCGGGGGTGTGCAGGACAGGGGCCTGGTGTCCGGGCGTGACCGGGGCGCAGAGGCGCTCCTCGCGGCGAGCGCAATCGCGCTCGCGCTCGTGCTGCTGGCCGTCAGGTACTTCGCGATCTACCCCCTCCCCGAACACGCCGGCAGCGTGTTCTACTTCGTGGACAACGTGTGGGACGTGTCCTCGGCGGCGGAGGCGCTGCACCACTGGCCGGTCACGGAGTCCTTCCTGGCCGGTCACCCATTCCGGTACTACATCGGCTTCTTCCTCCACGTCGCCGCGATCAAGCAGGTGATGGGCGTCTCGCTCGCGACGGCAGTTTTCAGGCTGGTCCCCGCCACCTCGACGGTGGTGGCGATGCTGCAGTTCTGGTGCCTGGGCGGCCTGCTGGGGCGTTCGCGGTGGACAGGCCCGGTCACCGTCGCGCTGCTGGTGTTCGTGGAAAACTTGAAGCTGTTTCCAACGCACACCAAGGTGTTTGGCGTCGCGCTGTTCAGTGAATTCACCTGGAGTCCCACGTACGGGTTCGGCGTCATCTTCCTCCTGGGTCTGCTGATCCTGTTCAGATTGCGGTTCCCCGGCGAGACCACCACAGCGGGCGCCTCGGCTCCGCCCACGCCCACGGGCGCACCGGCTCGGCTCGTGTCCGCGGACTCCCCGGCTGCGCCCGGGCCCCCGTCAGCTGGCCCCCCGACTCTGCTGACGCCCGCCGGTGCGGTGTCGCGCGGGGTCGTGGGCTCGCTGCTGCTGCTCGGCGTCCTCGTCCTCGGGGCCGGCGCGGTGAAGACGACCGCCGTAGCGACCTTCGTGGCGGGCCTGGGCCTGCTGTGGGTTTGGCGCCTGGTCAAGGCGAGGGGCCTTGCCTCGCAGGCGGACCGGCTGCTGTCCGGCTGGGTGGCCCTGTCGCTCGTCTGCTTCGCCGCGACGTACCTCCTGCTGCTCTACGGCCCCGGCGCCCCCGCGACGACTGAGACCACCCTGGCGCCGCTCGACTTTATGAAATACACCGTCTTCGGTTCCACGCTCGCCGCGCACCCTGGGTTTGTGCCGACGGCGGCAGCGACGGTCGTGATCGTCCTCTGGAAGCTCGTGCCCGCCGCGGCGGCCGTCTGGCCGGTGTGGAGACGGGGCGCGTGGTCCCCCTACGCCAGCCTCGCGGTGGCGCTGTTCGTGGTCGGGTTCACCGTCTACGTGTTGATGGGCAGTCCGGCCGACAACGAGAACTACTTCATCTGGTACGGCTACATCGCGCTGATCCCCCTCGCGGCAGTGAGCCTGACGCTCGTGTGGAGTGACGTCTCGGGAGGTGTGCGCCGGGCGCTCGGCCGGCTCCCCTCGCGCGGTGCTCGGGTGGTCGTATGCGGCGTGCTCCTGCTCGGGGCGCTCGGCTGCGTCGAGTCGATCGCGCTGGCCGTCCCCGATACCTGGAAGACCCTGCTGGACAGGCAGAGCGTGCCACGGGACTCGCCCAGCGAGCCGGGGATGACAGCGGCTCTCTACCGGGGCCTGAGCTGGGTTCGCGACCACACCTCCAGTTGCGCCATCCTCGCGGTCAACACCCCCGAGATCGGCCTGGTGGACGCCACCGCCGCGACACCCGACTCGGCGTACTTCTACTACTCGGCGTTCACCGAACGGGAAGTCTTCTTCGAAAGCTGGGTCATGACGATCCAGGGGCAGCACGGCGAACAGCCCTACCCGGGGCTCTACGCGCTCAACCGCGCGGCGACCGTGCGCGGAAACCCAGCCGCGGTGCGGGAGCTCGCGCGCCGGGGGGTCAGCTACATCCTGAGCGACAAGACCCACGGCGCGCCCGCGCGGGAGCTCCCGAGCGTGGGGCTGCTCGTGTTCGCCAATAGCGCCCTGGACGTGTACCGCCTGACGGTGCCGGTGGGCCACCACGGCTGTTGAGCGGTCCTCGACGGCACCGGACAGGGCGGAGCGACCCCCGGGGCCGGCGCCGGCCCCGGGTCAGGCCGCTGGGCGTCTCCACCGGGAGGCCCTACCGCAGTCGCCGCCACAGCCGCCGCCAGAACCCCGGCTGGGGCCGGCGGCGCCACAGCGCCGGAGGGGGCACGGTCGCGCGCACCAGGGCGACCCACTCCTTCAGCGGCAGCTCCCCTGAGATCAGGCGGCCGAGGGCGGTTGTGATCGGCGCCTGTGCACCCCTCGCCTGCTCGCCGGCGTGGTCTCGCGCGGGTCCACTCGCTTCGCTTTCAGTGTGCCCGCGTTCCAGTGCGCGCGCCAGCAGCGGCACCGACTCTAGTGCCTCTACCGCCTGGCCGATGCGGGCGGGGATCTCCGCGGCGGACACCCCCGCGGCGAGCAGCTCGCCCGCGCGGCGGTTGCGGCTCTCGGGCGCCAGCGCGGTGGCCACGAGGTCGCCGGCGCCCGCCAGGCCGATCATCGACTCCGGCCGCGCCCCGAGGCCCTCCGCGTAGCGCCACACCTCCGCGAAGATGTGCCCCGCCGCGGCCCCCGCGGCGTTGAGACCCTGCGCCTCGGTGGCCCCCGCGGCGAGCGCCGCGGCGTTCTTGGCAGCCCCCGCGAGCTCCACCCCGAGCGGGTCTGCGGAGCGCTCGCAGACCACCCCCGCGCGGGTGAACACCTGGGCGAGCTGGCCCGTGAGCTCCTCGTCGTGGGAGGCCGCCACGAGCCCGGCGCCGGCGTGCACCATCTCCTGGGCGTGCGCCGGCCCGCCGAGGCACGCCACGCGGTGGGCGCCGAACGCCGCGCAGAGCACGCTCGTCGGGGGCTCCCCCTCCGGCGGGACGAGGCCCTTGGCGACCGACACCACCGCCGTGCGACGCCCCAGGCCGGCGTCCCGCAGGCCCGCGATCACTGCGCCCATCGCCTGGGAGGGCACCGCCAGGAACACGTAGTCCGCGCGCGCCACCCCCGCGGAGGCCGGCTCGATGCGCAACTGCACCGGTAAGACCACGCCGGGCAGGTACACACGGTTCTCGCGCTCGGCCTCCAGACGCTGCGCCTGCTCGGCGGTGCGCGCCTGCAGGGTCGTGCGCAGGCCTCCACGCGCTAGCACCACCGCGAGCGCGGTCCCGAACGAGCCCGCCCCGACCACCGTCGCGCGCTTCGCCCCGGGCGTCGGCAGCGAGCGCGCGCGGGTGGCGCGGGCGACGCTCGCCTCCGCCGCCGGCGGCGCAGGCAGCGGAGTGGAGGTAGGCTCAGTCATCCGGTGAGCGAGCCTAGCGATCGACCGAGAGGGTGGCGCAGTCGGCCGGGCCCGCTTGTGGTCGGGCGATGACGGCGACGGGCGCGGGCGCCCCCGAGTGGCGCAACTGGGCGGGCGACCAGCGCTGCCGCCCGGGCGCGCTCGAGCGGCCTTCCTCGATCCCGGAGGTCGTCGCCGCGCTGGAGCGTGCCGCGGTGCACGGCCAGCGGGTGCGGGTCGCCGGCGCGGGGCACTCCTTCAACGACGCCGTGCTCACCGACGGGCGCCTGCTGACGCTCGAGCGCATGAACCGCGTGCTCGACTGCGACCCGACCGCGGGGCTCGTGCGCGTGCAGGGCGGCCTCACGATCCGCGCGCTCAACCGCCACCTCGCCGAGCATGGCCTGGCGCTGGAGAACCTCGGGGACGTCGACGCGCAGACCGTGGCCGGGGCGATCTCCACGGCCACCCACGGCACCGGCGCGCGGCTGCGCAACCTCTCCTCGCAGGTCGTCGCGCTGACGCTCGTGCTCGCCGACGGCTCCACCCTGCACTGCTCCGAGGAGGACCCCGCCCTGCTGCGCGCGGCGCGCGTGGGGCTCGGCGCGCTCGGGGTCGTCGCCGAGGTGACGCTGCGCTGCGTGCCCGCTTTCCTGCTGTGCGGCGTCGACGCACCCGCGCCGCTGGAGGCGACGCTGGAGCGCTTCGAGGAACTGTCGAACGCCAACGACCACTTCGAGTTCTACGTCTTCCCCCACTCACGTACCGCGCTCACCCGCACCAACAACCGCACCGACGAGGTGCCCCGGCCGCGCCGGCGTCGAAACGCGTACCTCAACGACGTGCTGCTCACCAACCGCACGTTCGAGCTCTGCTGCCGCCTCGGGCGGCGCGCGCCCTCGCAGATCCCCCACGTCAACCGGCTCGTCACGCGCCTGGCGGGCGCCTCGCGCCGTGTGGACCGCTCCGACCGCATCTTCACGAGCCTCCGGCTGGTGCGCTTCACTGAGATGGAGTACGCGCTCCCGCGCGAGCGCACCGTCGAGGCTGTGCGCCGGGTGTTGGAGTTGGTGGAGGGCGGGCGGCGGGCGGGTGGGACTCGAAACAGGTTTGCCGTGCCCTTCCCGATCGAGGTTCGCACCGTCGCCGCCGACGACGCGCTGCTCTCCACCGCCGCCGGGCGCGACTCCGGGTTCGTCGCGGTGCACATGTTCGAAGGGATGGCGTGGGAGCCGTACTTCCGCGCGGTGGAGGCCGTCATGGACGAGCTCGGTGGTCGCCCCCACTGGGGCAAGCGTCACTTCCAGAGCGCCGCCACCCTGAGCGGGCGCTACCCCGAGTGGGAGCGCTTCCAGGCCGTGCGCCGGCGCCTCGACCCCGGCGGGCGCTTTGCCAATGCGTATACAGACCGAGTGCTGGGACCGCTCGATGCCTGACGACCTCGATCGACTCGAACGGGCCACGGCCTCGCTCGATCCGCCCTTCGCGGTCGTGGACCTCGACGCCTTCTGGGCCAACGCCGCCGACATGGAACGGCGTGCGGCGCCCCTGCCGATCCGGCTCGCCTCCAAGTCCGTGCGCTGCCGTGCGCTGCAGGAGCGCGTGCTCGCGCGGCCCGGCTTTCAGGGGACGCTCGCCTTCACGCTCCCCGAGGCCCTGTGGCTGGCGCAGTGCGGATGCGAGGACCTCGTTGTCGCCTACCCCACTGTCGATCGCCGTGCGCTGCGGGACCTTGCCCAGCTGACCGCTGAGCGGCCCGAGGCGCGCGTCACGATCATGGTCGACTCGCTCGCGCACCTCGACCTGCTCGACGCCGCCGTCGGGGGGCGGGCGGACGTGGCCCGTGCGCCCGTGCGTGTCTGCCTGGAGCTCGACGCCGGCCTGTGGCTGCTCGGCGGGCGCGTGCGCGTCGGGGTCAAGCGCTCGCCCGTCCACACCCCCGCGCAGGCCGTCGCGCTCGCCTGCGCGCTTGTCGCTCGCACGGGGGTGCAGCTCGTCGGTCTGATGGCTTACGAGGCCCACATCGCCGGCCTCGGCGACCTGTCGGCCGGGCAGGGGGTTGGTCCGCGTCTGAACGCGCTCGCCGTGCGTCTCCTGCAGGCCGCGTCGGCTCGCGAGCTCGCCGCGCGTCGCGCTGCCGCGGTCGCCGCAGTGCGGGCCGTGGCGCCGCTGGAGTTCGTCAACGGCGGGGGCACCGGCAGCCTGGAGGGCACGGCCCGCGAGGCGGCCGTCACCGAGGTCGCCGCCGGCTCGGGGCTCTACGGGCCCGCCCTGTTCGACGCCTACCGCGCCTTCCGTCCCCGGCCCGCGGCGCTGTTCGCGCTGCCGCTCGTGCGCCGCCCTTCGCCCGGAGCTCTCACCGCGCTCGGCGGCGGCTACCTCGCCTCCGGTCCCGCCGACGCCGCGCGGCTGCCCCGGCCCTTTCTGCCCGCCGGGTTGCGGCTCGACCGCCGCGAGGGTGCCGGGGAGGTGCAGACCCCCCTGCTCGGTGCCCCTGCCCACACACTCGCAGTCGGCGACCGCGTCTGGATGCGCCACGCCAAGGCCGGTGAGCTCTGCGAGCGTTTCGACCGGCTGTTTCTCGTGGAGGGCGCGCGCGTTGTCGAGGAGGTCCCCACCTACCGGGGGGAGGGGCGGTGCTTTTTGTGAGTTCTATGGGTCCTATATAAATCCCGCCAGCTTTTCGCCTGCCCGGCGCAGCGCCCGCGTGTTGTTCGCCTCCACGATGACCTGCAGGTCGAGGATGCGCGCGTCGAAGAGGCTCAGCGCGTTCTCTCCCGCCACCGCGTACGCCGGCACCCCTGCCTGACGCGCCCGCGTCGCGACCTCGAACACCGCGCTGGCCCCTCCCCGATCGTTGAGCAACGTGCGCTCGTCCAGGCGCTCCGCGCCCACCACTACCGCCCGCGCTGCGCGCATTCGCGTATCGAAGCCCACTGCCCCCAACAGCTCCCGCGCGTCCTGCGCCTCAGCGAGTTCGATCGGGCACACGTCCACCTCGAGCGTGGGGTCTCCCGCCTGCACTCCTCGCCCGATCGCCGCCCCCGCGCGTTTCGCGCTGATCTGCTCGCCGAAGCGCTCCGTAGCGATCAGCACCGTCCTCGAGATCACGGTCGGGTTCGTCAAGGAATAGATGGCGGGATCGGGGGGGGTCGATTCGTGGATGGGATGCGACGCACGCGAGCGCAGCCGTGCCGGTGGCACGGCGAGCACCGCGGGTGGCGCAGACCGCCGCTGGTCGATCGGAGATCCCAATGATCTCCGATCGGTCGGCCGCACCGGACCGTCAGGTATTGCTTGACGGACCCATAGGGCATCCTTACAGGCATGGCCGACGAGCCCGAGCACCCGACCGACGAGGCGCAGGACCCTCCCGCGGCGAAGACGCGCAAGCGCGCCTCGGCTGCGGACAAGGAGTACGTCACGATTGAGGCCGCCGGGCAGGAGCTGCGGGTCTCGAGCCCCTCCAAGCTCTACTTCCCCGAGCCCGGGCTCACCAAGCTCGACCTGATCGCCTTCTACGTCGAGTGCGCCGAGGCCGTGCTCGTGCACCTGCGCGAGCGCCCCACGGTGATGAAGCGCTGGGTCAACGGGGTCGCCGGCAAGCCCTTCTTTCAGAAGCGCGTCCCCGACCACGCCCCCGAGTGGCTGCAGACCACGGTCGTGCGGTTTCCCTCCGGGCGCACCGCCCGCGAGCTCGTCGTCTCCGACGCCGCCCACCTCGTGTGGGGGGTCAACCTCGGCGTGATCGATTGGAACCCCTGGCCGGTGCGCCGCGTCGACCTCGACCACCCCGATGAGCTGCGCATCGACCTCGACCCACAGCCTGACGTTCCCTTCGCGCAGGTCCGCGACGTGACGCTCGGAGTCCGCGAGGTGCTCGAGGAACACGGGCTGCGCGGCTTCCCCAAGACCTCCGGTTCGCGAGGGATCCACGTGTTCGTGCGCGTCGCCCCGGTCTGCACCTTCCGCGAGGTGCGCCGCGCCGCGCTCGCGCTCGCCCGCGAGGTCGAGCGGCGGATGCCCGGTCTCGCCACCACGCGCTGGTGGAAGGAGCAGCGCGAGGGGGTCTTCATCGACTACAACCAGAACGCCCGCGACCGCACCGTCGCCTCCGCCTACTCGGTGCGCGCCGTCCCCGACGCTCGCGTCTCCTGTCCGCTTCAGTGGGACGAGGTCGCCGACGTCGAGCCCGCGGAGCTGCGCCTCGACACCGTGCCCGCGCGCCTGCGCGAGCGTGGCGACCCTGCTGCCGCCATCGACCGGCACGCCGGCTCGCTCGACTCGCTGCTCGAGCTCGCCGACCGCGACGAGCGCGAGGGCCTCGGTGACGCCCCCTGGCCGCCGCACTTCCGCAAGCAGCGCGGCGAGCCGCCGCGTGTGCAGCCCTCGCGTGCGCGGGAGGGCGCCGAGAAGTCGGAGTCGGCTGCGAGTGGGAAGGCCCCCGCGGGGGAGGGCGCCGCGGGCCGGAGGTCGAAGTCCTCCACCGCTCCGGCCGCGAGCGATAAGTCATGACCCTCCCGCTCAGCCCTCCGCTGAAGCCGCAGCTCGCGCTCTCGCGCAAGGCGCTCCCCGTGGGCGAGGCGTACCTGTACGAGATCAAGCTCGACGGCTTCCGCTGCCTCGCGTTCGTTGACGGGGAGGAGGTCTTCCTGCAGTCGCGCAACGGGCGGCCGCTTGGGCGCTACTTCCCCGAGCTGCGCTTCCCCGCCGGGCGCTACGTGCTCGACGGGGAGATCGTCGTCCGCGGGGCCGACGGGCGCGAGGACTTCGACGCACTCGGGCAGCGCGTCCACCCCGCCGAGTCGCGGATCAAGCTCCTCTCCGCCGAGACCCCCGCGGTGTACGTGGCCTTCGACCTCCTCGCCCGCGACGATGAGTCCCTGCTCGCCCGCCCCCTCGCCGAGCGCCGCGCCGCGCTCGAAGCGCTGCTCGCGCAGCCGCGGTTCGCGGGCACTCCCGTCGAGCTGATGCCCACGGTGGACACCCCCGCCGAGGCCGAGCTTTGGATGCGCGAGGCCGAGGGCGCGATGGCCAAGGAGCGCTTCGCCCCCTACCGCCCGGGGGAGCGCCGCGGGATGTTCAAGGTCAAGCGCACCCGCACGCTCGACGTCGTCGTGGTCGGCTGGCGCCCCGGCAAGGAGCCCGACACCGTCGGCGCACTGATCCTCGGGCTCTACGACGGGGACCACCTGCGCGTCGTCGGGCACTGCTCCGGCCTCACCGCCGCCGAGAAGCGCCGCCTCGTTGGCTTCCTCGCCCCCTACGAGACGGGCGAGCGGGGCTCCGCCGACCCCTCCCGCTGGAGCTCCGGACGCGAGCTCGAGTGGGTCGCCCTACGTCCCGAGCTCGTCATCGAGATCGACTTCGACCACGTCTCCGCGGGGCGCATCCGCCACGGCGCCAAGCTGCGGCGCTGGCGCGAGGACAAGGACCCACGGCTCTGCACGTTCGATCAGCTCGCTCTCTGAGGCAGGGCGCCGGCAGGGCGGCTGCACTAGCATCCACTAGCGGGAAGGGGGCAGGCCCCCCTCCCGACCTCCCCCCGAGTTCCCTGCACCAAGAAGGGCTAGCATCGTCCCTCAGATGACCGGTGACGCCGCCACTGTGGGGGAGGAGGAGTACCTCCAGATCCTCTTCTGGCTCCAGGAGGCTGGGCTGCCGATGACCGGTGCCAACGTCGCCCGCGCGATGCAGCTCTCCGCTCCGACCGTCCACGAGATGGTCGGGCGCCTGGAACGCGACGGCTACATCACGCGCGGTCAGAGTCGTGCGATCGCCTTCACCGACGACGGCGCCGCTCAGGCCGAGGGCATCGTGCGCCGCCACCGCCTGATCGAGCGCTTCCTCACCGACGTCCTCGGGGTCCCCTGGGATGAGGTCCACGAGGAGGCCGAGCGCCTCGAGCACGCCATGTCCCCGGTGCTCGAACAGCGGATGCTCGCCGCGATCGGCGACGCCAAGACCTGCCCCCACGGCCACCCGCTCGTTGCTGGCGCCCGCGAGGCAGGCGTGCCGCTCGCCGACGTCGCCCTTGGCGCCTCGGTGCGCGTTCTGCGCTTTGAGAACGAGGCCGAGGACCTGCTGCACTACCTCAAGGACTCAGGCCTCGAGCCCGGGTTGGAGGGCACCCTCGCCGCCCACGACCGCCGCGAGGTCGTCGTGCAGACCGCGGACGGGCGCCGCTGCGCCGTCACCTCCTCCGTCGCCGAGACCGTCTCCGTGGCTGCTGACCCTTCTCCGCCGCCGCGCACCGCGCTGCCTGAGCAGCTCGTATTGGGTCAGCAACGGTACGGGAAGTAAGCGATCAGGCCGGCGCGCTCTGCAGTGACCGGACGGCGGTGGCCAGCCGCCCCACGCCCTCCTCGATCTGCTCCAGCGTGACGCCCGAGTAGGCGAGGCGCAGCGTGTTCTCGCCGCCCTCCAGCAGGAAGTCGGTGCCCTTCACGAACACCACTCCCAGCTCCGCGGCCGCGCTGTGCAGGGCGCTCACGTCGGTGCCCTCGGGCAGCGTCACCCACATGAAGTAGCCGCCCTCGGGCGCGACGAACTCGGCCTCGGGCAGCTCGCGGCGCAGCGCCGCGTCGAGCGTGCGGGCGCGCTTGGCGAGGGCCGTCCTGACCGTCTCGATCGAGCGCTCCAGTGCCCCCGAGGCGCAGAACTCGTACACGATCGACTGCGCCACCATGTTGGGGGAGATGTAGGTGTTGGTCGCCAGCTTCGCGATCGCCGCGATCAGCTCGGGGGGCCCCACCAGGTAGCCGACGCGGATGCCGGGGCACACTGTCTTCGAGAACGACGACGCGTACACCACGCGCTCGGGGTCCATCGAGAGCATCGTCGGCAGCTTCTGGCCGCTGAAGTGCAGCTCCACGTAGGGGTCGTCCTCGAACACCGTGAAGTCGTTCTCCGCCGCCAGCTCGAGCAGCGCGCGGCGCCGCTCGGCGGCGAGCGTGTACCCGGCGGGGTTCTGGAAGTTGGGGATGATGTGGGCCAGCTTCGCCCGCACCGCCGGTCCGTGCCTTCCTTTAAGCAGGTCGGCGAGCGCCTCGGTGTCGATCCCGTCCGGCAGCAGCTCCACCTGGTGCACGCGCGCCCCGCGTTCGCGCAGCGAGAGCAGCGTGCGGTCGTAGGTGGGGCGCTCCACCACCACGTCGTCTCCCGCCTGCACCAGGTGCTCGAACAGGAACGCGTCGGCCTGCATCGAGCCGTTGGTGACGAGCACCCGCTCCGGCTCGACCTCGTGGCGGGCGGCGATCCACGCTCGCAGCTTGGGGTAGCCGATCGACGTCCCGTACGCCGTCGTGCCCGCCGGGTCGTTGGCGAACGCGCGCGCGGCCGCCTCGCTCAGGCCCTCCACGTTGACGATGTCGAGCGACGGGGCGCCGCGGGCGAAGGAGATCGTGGAGTCCGCCATCGACGCAAGCTTAGGGCTTATCTCCCTTTCCCGTGCCGGCGCGTGCAGCCGCCTCTGGAGCAAGGTCGAGGGCTTCGATCCGGCTACGTGGCACTGCCTGCCGGCGGACGTCCCCTCCTCTGGAGGAAGTCCACGACGACCCGCGCGATCCTCCGTGCCGCATGGCCGTCGCCGAAGATCGGGGGCCGCTGCGCCGGCAGCGGACGCGCGAGCGCGGACGCGAAGGCGTCCGGGTCGACCCCGACAAGAACGTTCCAGCCCGTATCCACTGTGTCTGTCCACTCGGTCTCCTCGCGCAGGGTGATGCAGCGCACGCCCCACAGGTACGCCTCGCGCTGAACGCCCCCGGAGTCGGTGGCGATCGCGTGGGCTCCGCGCTCGAGCTCGAGCATCCGGGTGTAGGGGACAGGATCGAGCAGCTGCACGGCCTCCGGGGCCTCGAGGCCCCATCCGTCGATACGGGCGCGGGTGCGCGGGTGCAACGGCATCAGCACTGGCAGGGACGAGCACGCCAAGCACGCGAGCACCGCCGCCAGGCGCTCCCGACTGTCGGTGTTGTAGTTGCGGTGGACGGTCGCCAACACGTACTCTCCGCAGCCAGCCGGATGCACTTGCGCGCGCCAGCTCTCCAGGGTGTCGCACAAGGGGTCCCCAGTGATATGGATCTCGCCGTCCACACCCTCGGCTTCGAGGTTTCGCCGCGCTCCCGGGGTGGGCGCGCAGAGGATCTGGGCAAGGCGGTCGGTCTCGATCCGGTTGTGCTCCTCGGGCATGTCCATCCGGCGGGAGCGCAGGCCGGCCTCAATGTGCACGAGCGGCACCCCTGCGGCGGCCGCGGCGCGAGCTCCGGAGAGGGTGGCGTTGGTATCTCCCCGCACGATCACCGCGTCCGGGCGCTCGGTGGCGATTAGCTCCCGCAGGCGGTCCTGGGCGAGGTCGAGCTGCTCCTGGCGCTCCCGCGATCCGACGCCGAGGTTGTAGCGCGGGCGTGGCAGGCGGGTCGCGAGGATCTGGCCCTCGGACATCGCCTCGTCATAGTGCTGGCCGGTGTGGACCAGGATCTCCTCGGCTACCTCTGCAAGCGCTGTGCTGACCGGCGCCGCCTGGATGATCTCCGGGCGGCCCCCGATCACCGAGAGCACCCGCGGACGGGTCCCGACGCGCTCGGCGCGATCGGGGACCCTGTCTCTAGTCGTCGGAGGCACACGCGCTCGCGGCCGCCTCGTGGGGACCCTCCACCTCGACGGCGTCGAGCGAGGGGGCGCCGCGGGCGAATGAGATCGTTGCGTCCGTCATCGCCGCGAAGCTTACGCGAAGGCGCGGGGTGCCCGGAGAGGCTCAACCTTCGTCGAACGTCAGCAGGATGCGCCCGTCCGCGACCTCGCGGACGCTGAAGTCGGTCTCTCCGGCGCGGCGCAGCTCGAGCACCAGCGCCACCGGGGCCGCCAGCTGCACGTTGACCACCGCGTGGCTCGCCTCGAAGCGGCGCACCGACGCCTCGGCCACGTAGGGCAGGCCCGCAAGCCGTCGCTGGAACGCGCTCAGCGAGGCGATGTCGTAGAACGGGCCCACCCCCAGCTCGATACGACCTTCGAACAGGGCTTCCTCCGGCGAGGGGGGCGCGGGCGCCACCGGCGGCGCGGGGGGAAAGGCCGCGGGGGGTGTTGGGGAAGCGGGCACCGCCGCGGGAGCTACGGGCGCAGCGGCGGCCGGGGGGGAGGCCGAGGTGAGCCCCGACATCACCCGGCTGAGCAGCGCGTCGTACTCCGAGGCCAGATCCTTCGCGAAGCGCTCCAACCGATCGCGAAAGCGTCGCAGCTCCGCGAGGCTCGCAAGCTGCGCTTCGGTCGGGCGCGGGCGCTCCCCGGGCTCGAGCGTCGTCTGCGGCTCGGGCTCGGACGCCGACTGCGGCTCGCTCACAGCGGGTGACTCGCTACGGGAGGCCGGCTCCCGCAACGCCGACTGCCGCGCCGACTCAAGTGGCCTCACGAACTTGACCGGCTGTCCGCTGCCGGCGGGCTCGGTTGGGGTCGGAGGCTGGATGGGGGCCGCAGGTCGGATCGGGGTGGGAGGCTGGATCGGGCTGGGAGTCCCAATCGGAGTCGGAGGCTCGATCGCCTCGTCCACCAGCCTTCCGCTCGTCTGCACGGGGGTTCCCGGCGCGCCCGCGGTTGCCTGCGGCTCGGCATGTGTGATGGTCGACTCGCGGCGCCTGCCGATCGATGTCAGCTCCCGCTCGAGCTCTCGCAGCTTGCGCTCCAGCTCCGCAAGGGTGCCCGTCACGTCACCCGTCTGTTGAGAGGCGGCATCGCCGGGCGCGCTTGGTCCATTGGCGAACGTATCGGTCATCAGCATCCAGGGAGGGTCGCTACTCCATCCTACTCGGGCCGGACCGGCGGGCGCACAAGCCCTGGGCCGCTTATTGCGTCTGTGCCTAGGGCCTACCCCTCTAGGGTCGCACGCCTCGGCCGATGCCCTTACCCCTCCGGGACCCGTCACCGCGGCCTCGACGTAGGCCCACCACGCCTTCGGCCTTGCGTCCGTGCCTCGCTCGACCCTCGACCGCCCCAGCCGCACGGCCCTATCGGGATAGGCCCTTACCCGCGCAGGATCTGCACAGCGAGCTCGGCCACCTCGGTGGGGGTGCGCCCCACGCGGACGCCGCTCGCCTCGAGCGCCTGCGCCTTGGCGGCCGCGGTACCCGAGCTGCCCGAGACGATCGCGCCCGCGTGGCCCATCTGCTTGCCCGCCGGTGCCGTGAAGCCCGCGATGTAGGCGACCACCGCCTTGGAGACGTGCTCGGCGATGTACTGCGCGGCCTCCTCCTCGGCGGAGCCACCGATCTCGCCCGCCAGCACGATCAGCTCGGTCTCCGCGTCAGCCTCGAAGAGCTCGAGGATGTCCACGAACGAGGAGCCCGGCACGGGGTCTCCGCCGATACCCACGATCGAGCTGTTGCCGAAGCCTGCGAGGGCGATCTCGTTGCCGATCTGGTAGGTCAGGGTGCCCGAGCGCGACACCACGCCGACGTTGCCCTCCCGGAAGAACGACGCCGGGATGATGCCCACGTTGGCCTTCCCCGGGGAGAGGATGCCGGGGCAGTTGGGGCCCACCAACCGCGTGGGTGGGTGGGCATTCTTCATTTCGCGCTTCAGCGTGTTGTAGACCCGCAGCTCGTCGTGCGCGGGGATCCCCTCGGTGATCGCGATCACGAGCTCAACCCCAGCCGCGGCGGCCTCCAGGATCGAGTCGGCCGCGAACCGCGGGGGGACGAAGATCATCGCCGTGTTCGGCTGCGTCGCCTGCGCGGCCTCCGTCCAGCTATCGAACACGGGGATGCCCTCGACGTCCTGGCCGCCCTTGCCCGGGGTGACCCCGCTCACCACGGCGGTGCCGTAGCGGCGGTTGTTGAGCGTGTGGAAGGAGCCCTCCTTGCCGGTGATGCCCGCGACCGCGAGGCGTGTGTCCTTGTCGACCAGGATGGACATTAGGCTTCTCGCTCGCAGGACGCGGCGGGCGGGGCATCGACGCGTGGGGTGCGACCAGGACGTGTGTGCGGGATCGGGGCGGCCATCACGCCTGCCCCGCTGCGAGGGCGACAACCTTCTCGGCCGCCTCGTTCATCGTGGCGGCGGGGTGCACGTTGGGCAGCGCCACTTGCGCGAGCAGTTCGCGCCCCTGTTTGTCGTTGGTGCCGTCGAGGCGCACCACGAACGGGACCGTCGGCTTGACCTCCCCGAACGCCGCGATCAGCCCCCGCGCGACTTCGTCGCAGCGGGTGATGCCGCCGAAGATGTTGAACAGCACCGCCTTCACGCGCTCGTTGGAGAGGATCAGCTCGACCGCCTGCTTGATCTTGGCCGCGTCCGAGCCGCCGCCCGCGTCGAGGAAGTTGGCGGGGCGCCCGCCGGCCTGGGCGACCACGTCGAGCGTCGACATCACGAGGCCCGCCCCGTTGCCGAGGATGCCGATGTCCCCGTCGAGCGCGACGTACTGCACGCCCTGTTCTTTGGCCCGGCGCTCTACGGGGTCCTCGTTCTCGGCGTCGGAGAGCCCCTGGTTCTCGGGGTGGCGGTAGAGCGCGTTGCCGTCGAGGGAGACCTTCGCATCGAGCGCCTTGACCTGCCGTTCCGGAGTGACGATCAACGGGTTGATCTCCGCCAACGTGGCGTCCTCTGCCAGCCACACCTCGTACAGCGCGGTGAGCGCGTCCGCGACCCCCTCGATCACGTCGGCGTCGGCGCCGCCCGCGGTGGCGATCCGCACGGCCTCCTCGCGTGAGAGCCCCGCCAGAGCGTCGACATGGTGGCGTACCAGCTTCTCCGGCGTCTGCTCCGCGACCTCTTCGATGTCCACGCCGCCCTCGGTGCTGAACATCACCAGCGGCTGCTTGGCCGAGCGGTCGAGTAGCACCGACGCGTAGTACTCCGTGGCGATGTCGCTCGCGTGCTCGATCCACAGCTTGCGCACCGTGTGACCGTGGATGTCCATGCCAAGGATGTTGCCGGCATGCTCGCGCGCCTCGACCTCGTCCGCCGCGAGCTTCACGCCCCCCGCCTTGCCGCGCCCGCCAATCAGCACCTGGGCCTTGACCACCACCGGGTAGCCCACCTCCGCGGCGGCGGCCACCGCCTCCTCGACGGTTGTGACCACCCTCCCGGGCGAGACCGCCAGTCCGTGGCGGGCGAACAACTGCTTCCCCTGATACTCAAGCAGATCCATAGCGGCGGGTACTTTAGCGGGAGCCGCAAGTGCAGGTGTACAAGGCAGTGAAAGTGAGGGAAGAGAATGAAAAAAGGGAGGGGGGAGGGGGTCCGAGGGGGAGGGGGGAGGGCCAGCCCTCCCCCCTCCCCCCACGAGGCTGAGCGCGCGGCGAACCCGGGGCAGGGCATAATGCCCCCGCGATGCCTCTTCCAAAGAACGTCACCTTCGTCACATTCGACGTGTACGGCACACTGATCGATTGGGAGACCGGCATCTACGAGGCTTTCCAGAAGGAGGCCACCCGCGACGGGATCACGCTCGACCGCGCCGAGCTGCTCGGCCTCTTCCACGAGATCTCCCGCGAGATCGAGGCCGGCTCCTATGAGCTCTACGCCGAGGTCCTGCGCCGCACCGCCCTGGAGATCGCCAAACGCCTCGACTGGCCCCTGGAAACGTCGCGCTCAGGCTTCCTGCCGGACTCGGTGCAGCGCTGGAAACCGTTCAAGGAGACCCCCGTCCAGCTACAGAAGCTCGCCAAGAAGTACAAGCTCGGCCTGCTCTCCAACATCGACGACAAGCTGCTCGGCCAGACCCGCCGCCACATCGCGACCGACTTCGACCTCGTCGTCACCGCCCAGCAGGTGCGCTCCTACAAGCCCGACCTCGCGCACTTCACCGAGTGCGCGCGGCGCATGGGGGGCAAGAAGGGGTGGGTACACGTCGCCGCCAGCCACCACCACGACGTGGAACCCTGCCTCAAACAGCGCGTCCCCGTGATCTGGGTCAACCGCAACAAGGAGACCCTCGACCCCTCGCAGAAAAAGCCCACCGCCGAGGTCCCCAACCTGCGCGAGGCCGCCAAGCTGCTGGGCGTCGCCTGAGCACGTGCGGGTGCGCGCGCTGCACCCGGACGTGCTCCTCGCCACCAGCGCGATCTGGCAGACCAACTGTGCGGTGGTGCGCGGCGGTGAGGAGACCTTCATCGTCGACTCTCCCGTCCTGCCCGAGGAGCTCGAAGCCCTGCCGGCGCTGCTCGAGCAGGCCCACTTCCCTTTGCCCAGCGGTCTGCTCACGACCCACGCCGACTGGGATCACCTGCTCGGCCGCCTCGCCTTCCCAGTGGTGGCGCTCGGTTGCGCCCAAAGCACCGCGGAACGTATGCACGCCGCGCCGGAGGAGGCCCAGCGTGAGCTGCGCGCGTTCGACGAGCAGTACCTGATCGAGCGTCCGCGCCCGCTCGCGCTGGGGGCGATCCAGGCTCTGCCCGTCCCCGGGCGCTGCGCGATCGGCGAGCTCCAGCTCGAGCTGCACCCCACCGAGGGTCACACCGGGGACGGGATGGCTATATGGGTCCCGTGGGCGAGTGTGCTGCTCGCCGGCGACTACGTCTCGGCCGCCGAGATCCCCACTCTTGGTGAGACTCCCGACGCGTTGCACGCTTATAGAGCCACTCTTGAGCGGCTGCGTCCGCTGGTGACGGATGCGCTGCACGTCGTACCCGGCCATGGGCGGATGCTCGACGCCGAGCGCGGGCTCGCCGTGCTCGAGGAGGACCTCACTTACCTGTGTGCCCTGGAGGAGCACGGCGTCGAGGCGGAGCTGCCCACCGGACGGCGCACCGCGTTCCAGCGAAACCAGCACCGGGAGAACGCCGCCCGCGCTCACCCGTAGTAGCGCGAGATGACCAAAAGCTGGCTGAAGACGTTGTGTGCCAGCAGTAGGGAGACGATCAGAACCCCGACGACCGGCCCCCAGCGACGCCCGGCGCCGCGCGCGGCCAGCGCCAGTAGGGGCCCCCACAGCGCGAGCAGCGGCAGCAGGTAGCGCGGCTCGGCGTACTCGGTGGGCAGGTGGTGGATGTAGTCGTCTACCCCGATCACGACCGCCACGCCGAGGACGATCGCCAGGTAGACGC
The DNA here is from genome assembly GCA_963706545.1 of uncultured Solirubrobacterales bacterium. Lineage (GTDB taxonomy): Bacteria > Actinomycetota > Thermoleophilia > Solirubrobacterales > Solirubrobacteraceae > Palsa-744. The sequence continues at coordinate 1,008,309 of OY970161.1, read as the reverse complement.
AGAGCTCGACGAGCCGGCTGCGCAGCGCCCCACGGTGGGTGTAGAGTGCGCGCGCGAAGAGCGCGGCGATCAGCGCCGCGGGAACGAGTGCGGCCGTGTAGACCCAGCTTGGAAAGGTCGTGTCCAGCCAGCCGTAGAGCCCCACGAGTCCGTTGAACCAGAGCACGCGGGTGGTTAGGAAGCCGTGGAAGTAGTCGTGCATCCCTGGCAGTGGCGGCAGGTAGAACTGCCAGATGTAGCCAAGCTCCTTCAGCAGCGAACCGCTTTTACCGCTCAGGTTGAGCGCGCCGGCGAGCCCGCCGAGCACAGGTTTGCCCGTGAGGGCGTTGTAGAGCGCGTACAGCACGACTGGGCTTGCCCCGAGCCCGGCGGCGAGCGCGAACGAGCGGTAGGCGGCTCGCCTGGAGGTGCGCGCCTCGCGCACGCACAGCGCGAGCAGCCCGAGCACGGCGCCGGGCACCAGGCTGAGGAAGGTGAGCTTGGTCAGGACGCCGATGGCAAGCACCGCGCCAAGCGTGACCGCGAGCCCCGGTGTGAGGCCCCGCCGGAAGCCTCGCGCCAGGCAGTAGAAGAGCGCCGCCGAGACCGCGAACAGCAGCGCGTCGGGGTTGACCGCGCCCGACATCAGCCCGAGCAGCGGCGCCAGCGCGACGCCGAGGCCGCCGACCGTCCACGCCCACGGCGCCCCGGGGAGCGCCTCGCGCAGAAAGAGGAACGCGAACAGCGCCGTGAGGCCGCCCATCAGAGCGGAGAGCAGGCGCATCAGCGCGAGCTGGTCGAGCAGGGTGCCGGGCGAGCCCAGCTTGTAGGGGACCGTCTCCAGGGCGTAGTACAGCGGCGGCTGGGAGGTGGCTACCCCCGCCTGCGCCGAGTCCGTGCGCGAGAGCGGGGCGGCGAGGGCGCGCTCCAGGCTGCGCTGCTCAGCCGGTGAGGAGATCGTGCCCACGCTCGGGTCGAACCGCACGCTCGAGTAGAGCAGGTCGTTCAGCACCGAGCGCTCGGCGCGCGGGAACTTTTCTTCCGCCCCCGAGGGCAGGCGCCCGGTTTCGGCGAGGTGTTGCACGTAGGCGAAGTGGGAGGGTTCGTCGGGCACCTCGAACGGGGGGGAGACGAGCGACCAGCACCCGGCGTTGAGGAACGCGACCAGCGCGCAGATCCACGCCGCTCTCGGCACGTGGCGGAGGGCCGCGGGCAGCTTCGCGATGAACTGGCGGCCCCCGTCGAGCGCCCGCCTGTGCAGGGGTGTCCGCGTGTCGGTCCGTCCGCTCATGAGAGTTCCTTGAGGACCAACCACGAAGTGAGCGCGATGAACCCAAGCGCGAGCACCACTACGAGCAGGGCGTCCCAGAGGCCGCTGGCCGCGTGGCCGTAACCCAGGCGCCGGATCACCGAGGCGGCCGAGGACCACCACGGGCGGCTCGGCCGCAGGTATTCGACGCCCGTTCTGCCGGGCAGGGGCCCTTCGCGGGAGAGCGCCGCGACGGAGCGCCGCGTCGTCCAGCCTCGCAGCGTGACGGGCGCGTTCATCGAGCTGAGCGTGAAGCAGACCTTTACGGGGGCGACCGCGTGGGCGACGGGAGTCACGGGGATCGTCACCACGCTGTTCGACCACCCGGGAGGGTAGGAGCCCTGCGTCACGACGCGCGAGCCCGACAGGACTCGCACTGCCACCTGCGGGCCGAGCACGGTGAGCAGCGCCAGGCGAATCGCCGAGGTGCCCCGCGGCAGCGCTTCTTCGCTCTGGCAGGCGCGCGCCGGCAGCCTGGTGGTCACGAGCCCGCCGGCTGTGGACACGTTTCCCCGGGCGACCGTGAGCGGCGAGTGCGACAGCGTCACCACGAACGCCGCCGCGATGAGCGCCAGTCCTACCGCCAGCGTGATCCGCACCGAGGGTGGCGCGGGGAGCCGACCCAGCCCTCCGGGCTGTGTGCCCCCGCGCAGTGTGTGGCGCAGCCGGGCGAAGGTCGCCGAGCCGGGGCGGGTGGGATCGACTCCCTCGGGTGGCCGGGCCCCTCGTCTGCCACTCGGAGGTGGTGCGGGCGGCCGAGCCCCTCGCTTGCCGGTTGAGGCCGGTGCGGGCGGCCGGGTCCTGTTCTTCGAGGGGCGCGCGCCTGAGAGTGAGGCCGATCGCCGGGCCATCAGCCGTAGTAGCGCGAGATGTCAAGCAGTTGACCGAAAAGGTTCTGGGCCATGACGACGGTGACGATCAGCGCTCCTGCGACCGGCCCCCAGCGCCGCCCGGCGCCGCGTGCGGCCAGCGCCAGTACCGCGCCCCACAGCACGAGCAGCGGCAGCAGGTAGCGCGGCTCGGCGAACTCCCCAGGTGCTTTGTTGATGTAGTCGTCCGAGCCGACGATCAACAACACCCCCAGGCCCATCGCCACGTAGACGAGCGCCTCGACCAGGCGGCTGCGCAGCACGCCGCGTGAGACCACTAGTGCGCGAGCGAAGAGCACAGCGATCGCCCCCGTCGGGATCAGCGCGACCTTGTAAACCCAGCTCGGAAAGGCTGCGTCCAGCCACCCGTAGATGCCCACCAGGCCCCGGAACCAGTAGACGCGCGTGGTGAGGAAGCCGTGGAAGTACGGCGTCTGACCCGGCAGCCGCGGGAGGTAGAACTGCCAGATGTAGCTGAGCTCGTGCAGCAGCGACCCCTTGCCGCTGAGCGACACGGCGTTGCCGAGCACGCCGACGGCGGGCCGCGAGGAGAGCAGGTTGACGAGGATGTACAGCAGTGCCGGAGTCGCCGCCACCCCGAGCCCGAGCCCCAGGCAGCGCAGGGCCGCCGGCTTACCGAAGCCGGGAGACACGCGCCTTTGACCGATTGGGGAGACACTCGCTCCGCTCGCATCCCCGAATCGGCCAGCATCCCCGTTTCGGCCAGCGCGGCGCGCCTCGCGCGCGCAGAGCGCAAGCAGGCCGAGCAGCGCCCCTGGCAGCAGGCCGAGGAAGGTGAGCTTGGTCAGGAAGCCGATGGCGAGCACCGCGCCGAGCGCGACGGCGAGCCGCGGCGTGAGGCCCCGCCGGAAGCCTCGCGCGAGCAGGTAGAAGAGCGCCGCGCAGACTGCGAACAGCAGCGCGTCGGGGTTGACCGAGCCCGACATGACGCCGAGCAGCGGCTCGAGCGCGACGCCGAGGCCGCCGACCGTCCACGCCCACGGCGCCGCGGGGAGCGCCTCGCACAGGAACAGGTAGGCGAACAGCGCCGTGAGGCCGCCCATCAGCGCGGAGAGCAGCCGCATCAGGGCGAGCCGGTCGAGCACTGTGCCGCCCGTCTCCAGGTCGTAGGGGATCGTCTCCAGCGCGTAGTACAGCGGTGGCTGCGAGGCCGCGACGCCCGCGTCGCCATTGCCCGTGCGCTGTTCGGGCACGGAGAGGTCGCGTTCGAGCTTGCGCTGTTCGGCCTCGGTGGAGATCGTGTCCCGCGAGGGGTGCTCGAGCACCGCCGCGTTGTGCAGGTCGTAGATAGCACGTTCCTCCGCCGCCGGGTAGTTTTCACCCGCGGAGGAGGGCAAGCGTCCCGTCTCGGCCAGGCGCTGCACGTAGGCGTAGTGGGCCGATTCGTCCACCACCTGGAAGGGCGGTGAGACGATCGACCAGCAGACCGCGTTGAGGCAGGCGATCAGCGCGCAGATCCACGCCGTCGTGGGGATCCGACGGAGCGCGGCCAGCAGGCGGGCCGACACCGGCAGCGTCGCCGTCGCGGGAGCGGGCCGCCGCGCCCGTCCCTTCGCGGGCATCTTGGGGACGGTGCGGCTACTCATCTGAGGTCCCTCACGACCAGCCAGGAGGAGAGCGAGAGGACCGTCAGCGCGAGCACCAGCACGAGCAGCGCGTTGCCGGTGCCGGCAGCGGCGCGCCCGAGGCCCAAGCGCCGGGCGACCGAGACGGCGAGCGACGCCCACGAGTGGGAGCCGGGGTGCAGGTATTCGATGGCGATCTGTCCGGGTAGCGGCCGCGCTCCTCCAACGGTCGCTTCGGTCGGGGGCGTCCGCCTGCCCACCATCGTGACTTCCCCGGTCACCGATTCCAGGGCGAAGCAGACGCGGACGGGTGCCACCGTGCGGGAGAGTGCGCGCACCGGCACCGTCGCCCCCTCGCCCGACCAGCCGGCGGGCAGGGTGCCCGCGGTGACCACGCGCGAGCCCGCGAAGACCCGCAGTGCCACTTCGGGGGAGGTGACCCCGAACAGCCCGAGACGGATCGCCACCGTGCCGCGCGGCAGCACTTCGCGCGACTGGCAGCCACCGATGTCGTGGGTCGTGTCGACCAGTTGCGTTTCCGGCGGGACCGATCTGGCCTTGTCGGGCACCAGCGGCGCGTGCGCGAGCGTTCTCAGCAGCGTGAGTGCGATCAGCACAAGGCCGCCGGCGAGCGCCAACCGGACTCGCATTAGCGGCGCCGCAACCCGAGAATCGAGAGCAGGAACGAGGCGAAGACGATTTGGATGCCGAGCACCAGCAGCGTCGCCGCGAGGATCGCCAGGCGCTCCTCGGAGAGGGAGCCGAAGCCGCGGTGCACCCACTCGAGCACGATCGCGACGATCAGGACCAGCCCCACGAGCGCGACGGCGCCGCCGAGCAGCAGGCCATGCTCCAGGCGCCAGCGGCGGCGCTGGCGCTCGAACCAGGGGTCGCGCTCGCCCATGAAGTAGATCCCGTAGGCCCGCGCGCAGAGGCCGAGCGTGACGACCTGGGCGCCGACGATCAGCAGCAGCGAGCCGCCGATCAGCGTGTGCACTTCCCAGCGGCGGCCGAGCACCGAGACGTGCGCGAGCACCGTCGCACAGATCAGCGCGCCGAGCGTCGCCAGCAGCGCGCCGGGGATGATGAACAGGTGCCGGGGGGAGTGCAGGACCAGGTAGCGCAGGTGGCGCCAGCCGTCACGGAAGCTCGACAGCTTCGACTCGCCGCCGCGCGGGTGGTAGGAGATCGGCAGCTGGCGGATGTCGAGGTCCGCCTTCGCCGCGCGGACGACCATCTCGGAGGCGAACTCCATGCCGGAGGTGCGCAGTTCAAGGCGCGCGAGGTGCTCGGCGCGAAACGCGCGCATCCCGCAGTGCGCGTCGTTGACGCCGGTGTGGAACAGGAGGTTCAGCAGGCGCGAGAGCAGCGGGTTGCCGATGTAGCGGTGCAGCCACGGCATCGCGCCCGGGCGGATGTCGTGCATGCGGTCGCCGATGACCATGTCCGCCCCCGCTTCGAGCTCCGCGAGAAAGCGTGGGATCTCGTTGAAGTCGTAGGTCAGGTCAGCGTCGGCCATCAGGATGTAGCGCCCGCGCGCCGCGGCGAACCCGGCAAGGTAGGCGCGGCCGTAGCCGCGCACCGGTTCGTGGACCGTGCGGGCGCCCGCACGGGCGGCCAGCGCGGCAGAGCCGTCGACCGAGCCGTTGTCGGCGACGAGGACCTCCCCGGGGATCCCCGCCGCGGCCATCGCGGCACGCGCGGTGTGGACGCACTGCTCGATGTTGAGGGCCTCGTCGAGGCAGGGGATGACTACCGAGACGAGGCACGCCGGCTCGCTCACGTCCCGGACGACGGCCCTCTCGACGCTGGTGCTCATGGGCGGCTCAGACTGGCAAGCAGGCTCAGGGGGGTCAAGCGGTCCTCGGCGCCTGTAGCGTGGGTGGGCGAAACGGCGCCCGTCGTTGTTTCCGACAGCAGCCTCAGCGGGGAGTCGCGCCCTTGCGCGCCACCGCGTGCAGCATGTCGCCGCCCCCGCCGAGGCGGTCGAGCGTCCAGACCAGTGGCGTGAAGAGGACGCACGAGGCGACCGCAACGCGCAGGGACAGGCCGCCGGGGAACAGGCAGCGTCCAGCGAAGCGGTACTGGAGCGAACCGGCGAGGCCCACCGTACTCGAGGCGGTGGACACGTGGATGTCATAGAAACCGGCGCGCGCGAGCGCTCCGCGCAGCGCGGCGGCGTCGAAGTGGAAGCGGTGGCGGGGGAGGTCGAGGTGGAACCAGCGGCCCATGAAGCGCCGCCGCTGCCAGCAGCCGAAGTTCGGCACGGAGACGGCGAGCAGGCCATCGGCACCCAGGGCGACGCGCGCGCGCGCGAGGTCGGCCGCGGGGTCGGACACGTGCTCGAGCGACTGGCGGAAGACGACGGCGTCGAAGGACCCAGGGGGGAGCTCCGCCTCGGCGAGGGTACCCGCGCGGGCGTCGAGCCCCCGGGTGCGCGCGAGCGCGCAGGCGTCGGCGGAGGGCTCCACCCCGACGACAGTCCACCCCTGCCGGAGAAACCAGGTGCCGAGGTCGCCCCGTCCGCAGCCGACGTCGAGCAGGCGTCCGGGGGACCTCCGCACGAGCGATTCCAGCGGGGATGTGCGCAGCGCGCGCCGGGCCTGGAGGCGCTGGATGATCCGGGAGAGCAGGCCGGCGAGCCCCGCGGGCAGCTCGTAGGCGCCGTAGGTGCTCGGGTAGAAGGCCGCGAGCTGAGTGGCCCCGACAGCGACGGGAAGCGTGACACCCACCCTGCAGGTCCCGCAGCGCACGACCGAGAAGGTGCCCGGCGAGCCGTGGAAACGGTCGGGGGAGCGCAGCAGGGGCGCGCCGAGCGAGCCGCCGCACAGCGGGCAGTGGTGGGGGTCCTCGTCGGTCACGGCCCGAGTGCCACGGGCTCGGCTGCGGCGCGGCGGGAGCGGTCGAGCTCGCCCTGCAGACGCTCGAGCAAACGCACGACGCGCAGGCCGTTGTGGCCGTCCGAGCGCGGCGGGATACCGGTGCGCAGCGCCTCGAGGAAGTGCTCGCACTCCAGCCGCAGCGGCTCGACGAGCGAGAGCTGCGGCAGGAAGATGCCGCCGGAACGGGTTCTGAAGTCGTCGGGGCCGTGCGGGGCGGGGTCGAAGCCCTTGTCGTAGACGGTGAGCTTGCCTTCGACGGCCATGTCGTCGAAGGTGGCCATCTGCCGCGAGCCCACGACCGTGAAGCGCCGTTCCTTGCGGGGGTGAAGCCAGGAGAGGTGCAGGTGGGCGGCGCGGCCGGAGGGGAAGCGCAGGAAGCAGAAGACGACGTCCTCCACGTCGGGGCGTACGTAGCACTCCCCCCGCGCGGAGAGCTCGTAGGGCTCCTCGTCGACGAGGTCGAGCAACACGGAGACCTCGTGCGGGCCGAGACTCCAGAGGGCGTTCTCGTCGGCGCGCAGCACACCGAGGTTGACCCAGGAGCAGGCGAGGTAGCGGACCTCGCCCAGCGCGCCCGAGTCGGCGAGCTCCTTGAGCCGGCGTACGGCGGGGTGGTACATGAAGAGGTGGCCGACCATCAGCGTGCGACCGGTGCGCTCGGCCGCCGCGACGGCCCGCTCGGCGTCGGCGACGCAGTGCGCGAGCGGCTTCTCGACGAAGCAGTGCTTGCCCGACTCCAGCACCCGCACGACGAGCTCAGCGTGCGTGGGCACCGGGGTGGCGAGCGCGACGGCGTCGAGCGTGGGGTCTTCGAGCAGGTCCTCGAAGCGGGCGGTCAGGCGGGCGGCGGGGAACTGCGCAGCCGCCCGGGCGCGCGCCTCCGCGGAGCCGTCACAACACCAGACGAGCTCCGAGCCCGGCAGCCCGTGGAAGGACCGCGCGAGGTTGGGGCCCCAGTAGCCGAGGCCAGCGACGCCGATGCGAAAGGGGGGACTCATGAGGGGGTGGGCAGGGGGGATCGTCCGCGTGACGGGGTGCCGCCACCAGGCGGGTGTGCGCTGGGGCCTCCGTGCCCCTGCGGCAGGGCGTCGCGGGTCCGGCCGGGCGCGGTCATCGCGTCCCCACGGGGGAAGCCGACGTCGTAGAGCCCGCGGCGCCCCGGGGCTTGTCTCCCTCGGCGCCAAGCGCGGCGCGGATCGCAGCGGTCACCTCAAACGCCTGCGCGGCGGTGAGCGTCGGGCTCATCGGGAGCGCGAGGGAGGTGCGCGCCAGCGCGTCGGTCACGGGCAGGTGGGCGCCCGCGCCCCACGGCGCCATCGCCGGCTGGCGGTGGATGGGCGTGCGGTAGGTGGCACGCGCCTGGATGCCCGCCTGGGCGAGCGCGTCGATCAGCCGGTCCGCTTCGGGGTGGTGCACCACATAGAGGTGCCACGCCGGCTGCACGTCGGGCGCCGCGTGCGGGAGGGTGAGGAGCTCGCCGAGTCCGCTCTCTTCGTAGGCGCGAGCGGCCGCGCGGCGGCCCTCTGTCCAGGTCTCGAGGTGCGGAAGCAGGACGCGCAGCACCGCCGCCTGGAGCTCGTCCAAGCGCGAGTTGTAGCCGGCCTGCTCGAAGACGAGCTTGTCGCGCGAGCCGTGGTAGCGCAGCAGCCGGGCGGCGTCGGCGACCGCGTCGTCGTCGGTCGCGATCGCGCCCCCGTCGCCCAGGCAGCCGAGGTTCTTGGCGGGGAAGAACGAGAACGTGGCGGCCGTCCCGAGCGCGCCGGCGCGGCGTCCGTGGGACTGCGCGCCGGCGGCCTGGGCGGCGTCCTCGATCACGGGCAGCCCGAACGCCTCACGGATCTCAGCGACCGGGGCGGGGTTGCCGAAGAGGTCAACCGCGATAATCGCTCGGGTGCGCGGGGTGAGCGCCGCACGGACGGTCTCGACAGTGACATTGTGCGAGTCGCGGTCAACGTCGCAGAAGACCGGCGTGGCGCCGGTCGGGAGGATCGCCTCGGCGCTCGCGAAGAAGGTGAACGAGGGAACGAGTACCTCGTCGCCCGGGCCCACGTCGGCAGCGGCCCGCAGGGCGATCGTCAGCGCGTCGGTGCCGGAGGCGACCCCGACCACGTGGCGGACGCCGAGAAAGGCGGCGAGCTCCCGCTCGAACGCCTCGACCTCGGGGCCGAGGATGTAGCGGCCGCCGTCGATCGCCGCGCAGACACGCTCGTGCAGCTCCGCACGCAGCGGCTGCAACGGTCCAGCGATTTCAAATAGTGAGATGGCCATCGAAGAAGCGATGGTAGGAGCCCAATCAACCCCCATAGCGCGCCCGCGCGACTCCGGTGCGGAGGGTTCCTCTGAAATGCAGGCAAAAGGCGACGCCGCGAAGTCGGAGACACGCCCGCCAAGAGGACTCGTGGAGGGCCGTCGAGAGGTGGCGTGGACCACAAGACCGGCGCGTCGGGGTCGTGCCGCCGCGAAGTACGCGCAGACGGTCCTGCAAAAGGTGGGTGGGCCGCGAGGCGGGCGCCGCGGGTTGGAGACACCCGCGTCGAGGAGCCCCGCGGACGTCCCTGTCAAAGGTGGGCGTGGGTCGTGAAGGCGGAAGGAGCAATCTTCCAGTAAGTAGGCTCCGACGAGTGTGTGGCATCGCGGGAATCGTCGGGGTGAGCCGGCCGGAGGTGGAGACGCTCGAGCGGATGGCGGGCGCGATGGTCCACCGGGGACCGGATGGCCAGGGCGTGTGGCGCGACGAGGAGGTCGGCTTCGCCTTCCGGCGGCTGGCGATTATTGACCTCGACGAGCGCTCCAATCAGCCGCTGCACCTCGGCCCTCTACACCTGGTCTTCAACGGAGAGATCTACAACTACATCGAGCTGCGCGAGCAGCTGCGCGGCCTCGGGCACAGCTTCCAGACCGAGGGCGACGGCGAGGTCCTGCTGCACGCGTGGGCGCAGTGGGGGGAGGGCGTGCTCGACCGACTCAACGGCATGTTCGCGTTCGGCTTGTGGGATGGCGAGCGCCGGCGGCTGACGGTGGCCGTCGACCCGTTTGCGGAGAAGCCGCTGATGTACCGGATCGGCGGCGGAGGCATGACGTTCGCCTCCGACGTGCGCGCGCTGCAGGCGGCGGACCCGGCGAGCGGGGCGCCCGACGAGACGACGGTCCGCGAGTACGTGGCGCTCGGCGTAATGCCGCAGCTGCCGCGGACGTTCTTCAGCGATGTGAAGCGCCTGCCCCCCGCCCACGTGGCGCGGTGGGAGCGGGGAAGGGGGCTCTCGCTGCGCCGGTACTGGCGGCCACAGAGCGTGGCGGTGCCCGCGGACCCGGCGCGCGCCGCCGAGCGGCTGCGCGAGCTGCTGGCCGACTCCGTGCGGATGCGGCTGCGTAGCGACGTCCCCGTGGGCACGTCGCTGAGCGGCGGCGTGGACTCCTCCGCGGTCGTGACGGTCTGCGCGGGCCTGGCGGGCGAGCACGTCCGCCACGCGTTCACGGCGACGTTCCCGGGTTTCGAGCGCGACGAGTGGGAGTACGCCGAGGAGGTCGCGCGCGCCGCCGAGGTCACGACGCACCACGCGGTGCGCCCCAAGGCCGAGGAGCTGTGGGAGGACATCGAGCAGCTCGTGCGCGACCAGCAGGAGCCGTTCGCGGGCACGAGCATCTACGCGCAGTGGCGGGTGACGCGCGCCGCGCGTGAGGCGGGCGTGGTCGTGCTGCTCGACGGGCAGGGCGGCGACGAGCTGTTCGGGGGCTACAACGGCGTCGCCGGGTGGGCGCTGCGCGCGGCCGGCCCCCGCGCGGCGCTGAGCGCACTCGCCGAGGACCGCGCCGTCGCGGGCGAGCTCGCCCTCGCCTACGCGGTGGGCCGGGCGCCGCGCGCGCTGGCGCGCCGCCACCGGATGCGGCGAGCCTCGCCGTACGTCACGCACGAGACAGCCCACGCGGCGGCTGCGGTGGACCGCAGGCCGGCGGAGTGGAGGCAGACACGCTCGCCGCTGCGACGCGAGTTGCTCACCCAGGCGTTCAACACGACGCTGCCGAACCTGTGCCGGTACGGCGACCGCAACAGCATGGCCCACTCGGTGGAGATGCGGATGCCGTTCCTCGACCGGCGCGTGGCGGAGTACGCCCTGTCGCTGCCCCCGCGCGAGGTGTACAGGGACGGTGTGACCAAGCGCGCGCTGCGAACGGCGCTGCGCGGCACGGTGCCCGACAGGGTGCTCGACCGGCGCGAGAAGGTCGGGTACGAGACGCCCGAGCGGAGGTGGTTCGACGAGCCCGCGGCCCGGGAGCGGATCGCAGAGGTCGTGCTCGACCCGAGCGCGCGGGCGAGCGGGCGCTACGACCAGGCTGCCCTGGAGCGCGACTACGCGGCCGGCGCGTGGCGCGAGCCGAGCGCGGTGTGGAGGGTGGTCAACGTCGAGCTGTGGCTGCGGTCGCTCACCCCGGCGGGCGCGGTCGCCCAGGCGGTGTGAGCGGTGCCGACCCGGCGGCTGCTGGTCTTCAACTACTACTACCCGCCCGACCCGTCGATTGGGGGCGCGCGGTGGTCGGCGATGAGCGAGTGGCTGCGGCGGGCCGGCCACGAGGTGACGGTGATTACCTCGCGCTCGAGCGGCGCTCGCCCGGGGCCGTGGGTGGAGCCGACCTTCGACGTGGGAGCGGTCGGCGCGGCGCGTAGGCTGCTGCGCCGGGCCCCCGCGCTGCCCGCAGAGCTGGCGAGCACCGTCCACAAGCCGCCGCCGTGGTGGTTCACGGACGTGGTGGTGCCCGACGAGTGCCTGCTGACGTGGTGCCCGGCGGCGCTCGCACGGGCGCGGCGGGTGGTGCGCGAACGCGAGATCGACTGCGTGGTCACCAGCGGCCCGCCCAACTCGACCCATCTGCTCGCGCTCCTGCTCGGCCGGCGCCGCCCGGCGTGGATCGCCGACCTGCGCGACGGGTGGCGCTACGAGGCGCTGCACGCGTGGCCAACACGCGTGCAGGACCGCCTCGACGCCCTGTTCGAGCGCCGCGCGCTACGCGCCGCCGACCTCGTGGTCGGGGTCACCCGCCCGATCGCCGAGGACGCGTGCACGCGGCTGGGGGCGCTGTCCGCGTACGTGCCCAACGGCTGGAACCCGACGGTCGGCGAGCAGGCGAGCGACGCGGCGCGCCCGACGCTCGCGCGCGAGCGGGTCAATGTCGTGTACACGGGCACGCTCAGCGGCCCGCGCGGACGGGACCCCCGGCCGTTGTTCGCCGCGCTGCGCCGGCTCGCCGCCGAGGACCCGGCGACGGCGGCGCGCCTGCGTGTGGTGCTGGCCGGGAGGCTCGATACCGACGAGCAGCGACTGCTGGAGGGGCTCGGGCTCGACGGCGCGGTCGAACACGTGGGCACCCTCAGCCGCAGCGCGGCGGCGGCGCTGCAGCGCGAAGCGGATGCGCTGCTGCTGCTGACTGGCCCGGGGCACACCTCGGAGGCGACGGGCAAGCTGTTCGACTACCTCGCCGCGGGCCGCCCGATCCTCGCGCTGGCACGCGGGAACGTGGCCGCAAGCATCGTGCGGGAGACCGGCACGGGCACGGTGGTGGCGCCCGAGGACGTGGGAGGCATCGCGCGGGCGCTCGGGACTGTCGCGGACGGCACGCTGGCGAGCGCGTACGCGCCGCGCGGCCTCGAGCGCTACCTCTACCCGAGGCCCGCCGAAGAGCTCGCCGCGCTTGTCGAGCGAGCGATCGCGCAGCGGGAGCGGCGGATGAATCTCCTCGGCGGTTCCCGCTGACAGCGAGAGCGGCGGGTGAACCGTCTCGGCGGCTGCGCGCTCATCGTCTTCTCGGGCTCAGAGCTTCCCTGGTCAGAGCGGGCAACCCGCCAGCGGCCAGCCCCGCGCAGGTCGGGATCGGCCAGTAGGTTCCACGTAGCGCACAGATCGCCGCCGCGGCTGCCAGCAGCAGGGCACAGATCGCCGTCACAACCGCCAGCAGGACGGAGATCGCCAAGCCGACACGGCGCGTTTTAAGCTCCACCTCAAGAAGGGCGACCTCGACTTCGTCGTGCCGGGTGCTGTGACGGTACATCTTCGTGGCTTGGGCACCGACGAACTTCTTCATGGTTTCGGCACCGGCGCTTCTGCCCCTCTTTGTCTGGTAGCGCATTGTCATAGAAGCGAAGCAGAGAAGCTCGGGCTCCGCAAGCAAGCTGCACTCCCTTGTATGCATTAAAAATCTGCACTCTACTGTATGTAGATAAAAAGGCGTCCACATTGCAGAGTGGCAGACAGTGGATGCCTATACAGCAGAGCGGAAGCAGATTCTCGAGGCGTTCGGCCTGAAACTCGCGAACCGACGCGAAGCTATCCACACGGACACCGGCAAGGTCGTATCCCAGGAGGAGTTCGGCAAGAAAGCGAACATCCACCGCAACGAGATCGGCCTCCTGGAGCGTGGCCGACGCCAACCGGGTCTCCTCACGCTGCTGATCCTCGCCAAAGCTCTTGGCGTCTCGCTCGCCGAGCTCACGGAGGACCTGCCGGACCCCCAGGAGCGCCAGCCACGTCGACCCAGGCGCGGCTCGGCTGCCGGCCGGTAGCGCGCTGCCGGCACGCCGCCCCCCCAACGTCCGGCGACACGCTGCTGTCACGCCGCTCCCTCAGCACCCGGCGGCGCCCTGCTGACAACGCTGGCCCGCGAAGCGTTCGCGGGGATCGTCTCGCTGTAGGGACCGTAAAAACAGCGGTGGCGTGGCGCCCTTCCGAGCGCCACGCCACCTTGCTGCACCGGCTGGCTAGGCCACCTGGCCTAACTCAGCGTGAACGACTCGCTGCGGATCGTCTCGTGCTTTCCGGCTCCGCTGATCAGCGTGAGCGTGTAGTGGCCCGGACGGAGCTTGCGCAGCGGCGTCAGCCGCAGGCTCATGCCTGCGCTCGTGCTGCTCTCCGTCCCCGCCGCGTACACCGCGCCGTGACGCGAGAGCGTCGCATGCGCGGAGGAATCGGTGGCCGTGAACTTGACCGTGCCCGAGACGAGCTTGGTCGTGCACTTCTGTTTCTTGCCGGCCTTCTTGCACGTCACGAGCTCGATCTGGCCGGCGGGCCCAGCAGGACCAGCAGGACCAGCGGCACCGTTGGCGCCGGCGGGACCTTCGACGCCGTTGGCGCCGGTGGAGCCCTTTTCGCCGGTGCTACCGGTGGCACCAATCGCGCCTTTGGCACCGGCGCCTTTTTCGCCGTTGATTCCGTTGGTCCCGTTAGTCCCATCAGTGCCGTTGGTCCCTGCGGCACCCTGTGTGCCTGCTTTCAAGAACACAGCGGTCACTTCGGTCGCCGCCGTCACGTCGACTTTGCACGTGGTGGACGAGGTTTTCTTGCAGCCGAGCCATCCGACGAATTCATCGCCTGAGCCCGCTGTGGCTTCCAGGGTCACTTCCCCTTCGACCTCATTCACGCATTCTTCAGTAGAGCAAGTAGCTGTGAATTGTGCGGATTTCACTTCGCCCTGGCCCGTGATGAAGAGAGTGAGCGGGAATTCTTTGGTCACCACGAACACGGCCTGTACTTTGACTTCTGCAGCGGGCACCTTGAATTCGCAGGTTTTTTCCTTCTGACCACCCGCGTTTTCGCAGGTCACGCCCGTCCATTCTGCGAACTTATAGCCCGATTCAGGCGTCTCTGTCAGGATGACCTTCCTTGTTTCTTCGCGTTTTTCGGTGCACGCCGGCAACCCTATGCCGACTGTCGTGCAGGCGATTGTTTTTTCGCCCTTGACTTCACCTGTGCCGGTTATCGCGGTGATCGTGACCGGGAATTCGGGTTTCGGCGCTTCGGGCTTGAATTCGGCTTCTACCGTCTTCGCTGCCGTCATCTTGACTTCGCATTTGCCGCTCGGTTCGGTTTCGCAACCCTTCCACTTGGCGAATTCGGAACCCGTCGCGGCCGACTCCGACAGAGTGACCATCTTGTTTTCTTCGAATTTATGCGTTTCTTCCCCCGCACACGTTTCTCCGCAGTCGATACCAGCAGGTAGCGAGGTCACCGTGCCTTTGCCCGCACCCGTCTTCTTCACGGTCAGGGGCTGGGTTTTGACCGCTTTGCCCATGAATTCGGCCACTTCGCCCGCGTGATTTGTGACGTAAACACTTGCGCCGACGACACCGATTCCCCAGGGAGCGCCGATGGAATGTTCGGCGCCGAAGCTTTCGACGAACGTCCCGTTGGATTCAAAAATGAAGACGAAGTTGGCGGCCGAGGCGCTTTCCACGCCGATGTACACGTCGCCTTCCGGGCCGATGGTGACCCCGTTGTCTGGTTTCGCCACTTCTGTGCCGCCGAACGCCGCGCAGCTGCCGGTGTTGCTGCACTTGAAAGCGCCGTGTGCGCTGGCGACGTAGATGTTTCCCGCCGAGTCGACCGCGATGCTTTCGGGGGCGGTGAGGCCTTTGACCAGTTCTGGCGTGATCAGCGTCCCCGTCGAGGAGTACTTGTTCACGTAGGCCTTGTTTTCTTCTCCGCTCACAAAGCTCCCGACGTACAGGTCCCCTTCGGGCCCGGTCGCGACGGAGGCCGGCTCGTTGAGGCCTTCCGTGATCGTCCGGACTTCTGTCTCCGTCTTTGTTTCGGGGTCGTAGGCGTACTCGATGACGCTTTCCAGGTTCGCGACATACACATCGACTTCGGACGCGGTCGCCGTCGCGTCATCAACCGCCAGCTGATAGAGCTCGATCCCACCCGGGACGTTGAATTCCGACACGACTTCAGGTGTGCTGCCCGGGTTGTACACATCCACAACCTTCGATGGCGAGTTCGCCACGAACAATTCGTCGTAGGGGCCCACGCCCAAGCCCAGCGGACCATTCAAGCCCCCGGGCGGCGTTTCCAACGCTTTGGAGAATGTGTAGGGCCCGGCGGCAAGCGCCGGCGTGCTCGCGAGCGCAAGCCCGCCGAACAACACGCCCAGCGTGGCCAGGGCTACTCCGATACATCTATGAACGTACATCATTGCTTATACTCCTCTGTGTTGTGGCCGTGGCCGGGCCTATGGGCCCTCGTGACCTATTGGATGTTCCTACGTCTCTGTGCCCGACCCACCCGCAGCAGTGACGGTCGCCAGTCATCTCCATGTGCTCCCGGGGACGGAGGCGTCCGCCCGTGGGGAGCCCGGCACGGGGATCGCTGCCCGGCAAAGATGCGTGGTCGGCTATCTGCAATGACTTTCCCGATTCCCCTCCTACCCCAGTGGCCACCAAAATTTTTCTAATTTTGGCACCCAAAACCATCCCATTTTTGTGAGCAGCCACAGGATACGCCACCATGCCTGGCATTGCCAGTGGTGTTTCTGACTGTGCCATGGTCGGGCGTCCTACGCGCTCCGTTCTCCAGTCGCCGGTCTGTAAGGGCGTCGCGACGACTTGGAAACACCTCCGCGAGCTCTGGAAGGGCTCTCGTGCAGCCTGGAAGCGGAGATTCTGATCGGGGTCCTGCCCCCTGGCTGGAGCCCGTGGGAACCTTCTCTAGGCTTCGTGCGAATGTGTGGCGTCGCTGGAATCGTTGGGGCCGGCAGGCCCGAGGCAGCGGCACTCGAGCGCATGGCGGGCGCGATCGTTCACCGGAGGCCCCGTGTCCTGGTCATCACGTTTGGAGCGATGCGCTTCGAGACGCGCCAGAACCTCCAGATCGGCTTCCTGCGCGATCGCTATGAGGTACTCACCGCCGGGATCGCGCGCTCGGCGCACGAGGAGCTCGAGTTCATCGATCTCGCGCCCCCCCCCGCGGTCCGCGGGGTGGGCGAACTGGTCCGCCGCGGGCGCGGTCTCGCCCGGCTGCTCGCTCGCCGCTATCACTCGGTTTACTGGAGCCATCCCGAGAACATCCGCATGTTGGCTCGGCTGGCCGACCACCGGGCCGATGTGATCCTCGCCAACAACCTCGCCATGCTCCCCCTCGCATGCGAGATCGCCGGCGAGAGCCCCGTGATCTTCGATGCGCACGAGTTTTCCCCGGGGGAACAGGGGGAGCTCTGGTGGCGGCTGATCATGAGCCCCTATGCCGACCATCTGCTGCGTACCTACCTGCCGCGCACCGCGGCGGCGATGACGGTCAGCGAGGGCATCGCCGAGCGCTACGAGTCGGTCTACGACGTGCGGCCCGTTGTCGTCACCAATGCGCCGGCGGGCGCCGATCTGTCGCCCACGCCGGTCGGAGATCCGATCCGCCTCGTCCACCACGGCATGGCCGATCCGAAGCGCTCGCTCGAGTCGATGATCGAGGCGATGGCGCTGCTCGACGAGCGCTTTACGCTGGATCTGATCCTCGTGCCCGGCGATCGGCGCTACATCGCGCGCCTGCGGAGGATGGCGGCTGAGCGCCGGGGCGTGCGCGTGATCGAGCCCGTCGGCCCACGGGACCTCGTGGGGCGGCTCAACGACTATGACGTCGGTGTGTTTCTCCTGCCGTTGAGCTGCCTCAACCAGGAATTGGCACTGCCGAACAAGCTCTTCGAGTTCATCCAGGCACGCCTGGCGGTCGCCTTCGGGCCCTCCCCCGAGATGGCGCGCGTCGTGAGCGCGCACGGCTGCGGCGTGATCGCCGAGGACCCCACCCCCGCATCCCTCGCGCGCGCCCTGCGGGAGCTCACGCCCGAGCGGATCGCCGCGTTGAAGCTCGGATCCCATCGGGCCGCCCGTGAGTTGACGGCCGAGCGCAATCGGGACATCGTCCTCGGAGTGGTGGGAGACGTGCTGCGCGGGTGAGGCGTGGATCGCGAGCCGCCGTGACGGTGGGTGGGTCGATCCGATCGGTGCACCGAGTCAGTGCGCCGATGTGGACGCCGGCGGCCGCGAGCGCAGCCGCCGTGTCAGCGAGAGCAGCACGCCGAACTCCTCCTCGTCGATCACCTCCAGACGCCAGACCAGCAGGGCGAAGAGCCCCAGGACCAGGAGCTTGATCGCAATCGCCAGTCCAGCGGGTTGGATCGGCAGTACCCCGACGCCCATCAGCGGGCAGCCGATCAACAGCGCCTTCAACGCGCGCCCGGTCAGGTATGGCGTGTAGGCGATCTGCTGAGCCTTGCGGTAGTAGAGGAGGGCGAGCAGGCCGTACGCGGAGGTGGTGGCGGTCGCGGCGCCGATCATGCCCCAGCGGGGGATGAGCAGGAGGTTCAGCCCGACGTTCAGGAGCGTCGCCAGCACGGTGTAGAGGCCGATGTAGGAGGTCCGGCGGACCAGGTCGATGCCGAGGGCCGCCACACTGGCGATCGCATAGAGGATGACGCCGATCGACAGCACCCCCACCACCTGGTAGGCGCGATCGAAACCCGGGGCGATGATGGTGGTGAGCTCGCGCGCGAACAGAGCCAGGACGAGGCCCGCCGCGACGAGGCTGAGCGTCACGTAGGAGAGCAGCCGCGCGCGCATCTGCCGCTCGGTCTCCGGGTCATCCCGCCAGAGCGCGAGCATGAACGGGCCATAGGCCGTCATGAACGTCACGAGGCAGAACATCAGGAGCGTCGAGTAGCGGCTTCCCACCCCGTACTGGCCGGTCTGCGAGAAGCCCCCGAGCTGGGAGAGCATGATGCGGTCCAGGAACGCCAGCCCCCACATCGCGAACGACGCGGGTATCAGCGGGCCGCCATAGCGCACCATGCGCCGCAGCTCAGGTGTCGAGAAGCGCCCGGCCAGGTCTCCTCCGGCGATCGCCAGGCCGTAGAGCGCCGCGAGCGCGTTTCCGACCAGGAGCCCCAGCAGGACTCCGGCGATGCCCGCCCCGAACGCCGTCACCGCGAGCACCCCCGTCACTGCGGTTGCGATCGCACCGAGCAGTGAGGACGCGACGTAGCACGAGGCGCGGAAGCGCAGCCGCATCACTTCGCGCATGTAGGCCGCGAGCGTCGCGACGGGCACCGTCCATCCGACGATCCGCACGAGGTCGGCGTGCGCCACGGTTCCGAACAGCGCACCGGCGATGGGTTCGGCGAGCACCGTGGTCACCCCGGCGATGGCCAGAGATAGAGACATCATGACCGTCATACCCGTGACGAGCGCGGCGCGGCGCTGGGCGCCCTGATCGTCGCTGTAGTCATAGAAGCTGCGCAGCGCGGCCGAGGTCATTCCCGTGTTTACGAGCACCAACAGGGCCGCAAACCCAACAGTCGCGACTTCCAGAACGCCATACTGCGCCGGCTGAAAAACCCTTGCGTAGATCGGCAGCGTGAGTACTCCGACCACCTGCAGAGCGCCGCCGCCGATCCCATAGACGATCGCCTGCCTGCCCAAACGACCAAATAGAGCTCCCATTTCACGATGATCCCATTTATTCAGATGGCTAAGGGCCCTAAGTCGACCGGGACCGCCCGGTGAGGGCGCAGGCCGATCGCCCGCTGCGCGTCGTCGTCGTCGGCCTTGGCGCCATGGGCTCACACCATCTGCGGATCCTCGCGTCGCTGCCCGACGTCGAGGTCGTGGCGGCGGTCGAGCCGGACGCGGCGCGGCGGGAGGAGCTGCTGCGCTTCCATCCCGGTGTGGTGGGGTACGCGGCGCTCGAGCACGCGCTGGACGAGCATGGGGAGCTGGATTTCGCCTGTCTCGCGGTACCGGTCGGAGAGCTGCCCGTCTGCGCCAGAGTTGCGCTCAACGCTGGACTGAACGTGTTCGTCGAGAAGCCGATGGCTCCGAGCGAAGCGCACGCACGCGAGATGATCGCGCTGGCCGCCGAGCACGATCTGGTGCTGGGCGTGGGCTACGTCGAGCGCTTCAACCCTGCGGTCGTAGCCCTCAAGCAGAAGCTCGACGCCGGCGCCATCGGGTGTGTCCTGCAGATGCACGCCCGTCGCCTCAGTCCGTTCCCCAATCGCGATCGCATGGCCGACGTTACGCTCGATCTCGCAACGCACGACATCGACATCATGCGCACTCTCTCGAGCTCCGAGGTCGAGCGGGTCTACGCCGAGTCGATCGGGGCTGACGGTGGGCGGTCGAGCGACCTGATCTGCGCGGTCATGCGCTTCGACTCGGGCACGACCGGATTGCTGGAGGTCAACTGGATCACGCCGACCAAGGTGCGCGAGCTGAGCATTCTCGGGGAGGGCGGCATGTTCGTCGTCAACTACCTGACCCAGGATCTTACCTTCTACGAGCACCCGAAGCGGTTGACCGAGTGGAGCGAGCTCGCCATGCGCGGGGGCGGAGAGGGGGACATGATCCGCTACGCGCTCGAGCGCCGCGAGCCCCTGCGCCTACAGTGGGAGGCCTTCATCGCCGCCGTCGGCCAGCATGGCCCGGCGCCCGTGGGTGGCCTTGATGGGCTGGCGACGCTTTCGGTTGCGTGCGCGGTTCGCACCGCCGGCGTGCAGCACCAGGCGGTGGCGCCGGGCTACCGCGTGACGAGCCGAGTCTGAGCCCGCTCGCCGCGGGCGGCAGGCCGCTCCATCCGCTCGACGGTCACTGCTCGAGCGCGGTCACTAAACCTCTGGCGCCGTGCTCCTGATCGTCGCGATCGGGGCACCCGCGGCGATCGGCGCGCCCTCCGTGATCGGCAGCTCGGCTATCACTCCCGCCTTGTGGGCGGTGATCTCGTTCTCCATCTTCATCGCCTCGATGATGCACAGCAGCTGGCCCTCGGTCACCGTGTCCCCCTGCTTGACGAGTACCTTCCACATGTTTCCCTGTAGCGGGGAGGCGAGGGTATCGGCCCCGCCCGCCCCTCCTGCGGCCGCTGAGCGACGCTCTCGTCGCTGGGGCTTACGGGCGGCTGGGGCGGCGGAGCCGTTCAGCGCACCGGGGTCGCCTGCGCCCGCGCCAGGGGGGCCGACGACCTTCACGTCGAAGCGCCTGCCCGACACCTCGACCGTGTAGGACTGCTCCAGGCGCTCCTGCTCCTCCTCGGCCGCGGGGTCGGCGGCCTTTGGTGGCGCCTCGAACGCCAGCGTCTTCAGCCACGCACGGTCCTCCAGCAGGTCCCTGCAGGTCTCCCCGCGAGCCCACTGCTCGGTGGCGAGCAGCGCTTTGTGGAAGGGGATCAAGGTCCGCAGGCCCTCGATCTCGTACTCCTCCAGGGCCCTCTGCATGCGCCGCGTGGCCTGCTCGCGGTCGGCGTCCCACACGATCAGCTTGGCGACCATCGGGTCGTACGCCGGCGACACCTCGCCGCCTTCGCCGACGCCCGAGTCCACCCGCACGCCGGGACCCGAGGGCTCCCGGTAGCGGCCGATCCGCCCCGGCGCCGGGGCGAAGTTCTTCGAGGCGTCCTCGGCGTTGATGCGGCACTCGATCGCGTGGCCGCGCAGCTCCACGTCCTCCTGCGCGTAGGCGAGCGGCTCGCCCGCCGCCGCGCGGATGCCCTCCTTGACGATGTCGATGCCGGTGGTCATCTCCGTCACGCAGTGCTCCACCTGCACGCGTGTGTTCATCTCCAGGAAGTAGTACTCCGGCTGCGCGCCGCCGGCCGCGGCTGTTCCCGCGCTCGCGCCGCCCCGCCGCTTGCCGCCGCTTGCCGTCGCACCGCCTGCTACCGGGGCGGTGGCGAGTAGGCCCTCGATCGTGCCGGCACCCACGTAGTCCACGGCGCGGGCGGCCTCCACTCCGATCCGGCCGATCCGCTCGCGCAGCTCGGCGTCCACGACCCACTCTGGCGCCGGGGACTCCTCGATCACCTTCTGGTGGCGGCGCTGGATCGAGCAGTCGCGCTCGCCGAGGTGGATCACGTTGCCGTGGCGGTCGGCGAGCACCTGCACCTCCACGTGGCGGGGATCGGGCAGGTAGCACTCCAAGTAGACGGTCGGGTCGGAGAAGAACTTCTCTCCCTCGCGGCTGGCGCCCTCGAAGGCGCCCTCGAGCTCCTCCTCGGTGAGCGCCACCCGGAAGCCCTTGCCGCCGCCGCCGCCCGCGGCCTTGACCGCGACCGGGAAACCAATCTCGCCCTTGGCGAGCTTCAACGCGTCCGCGACGGTCGCCACCGGCTCGGTCGTGCCCGGCACGATCGGTACGCCCGCGGCCTGCATCAGCTCGCGCGCGCGGGTCTTCGAGCCCATCGCCTCGATCGCGCTCGCCGGCGGGCCGATGAACACCACCCCCGCGTCCGCGCACGCCTGCGCGAACGGGGCGTTCTCCGCGAGGAAGCCGTACCCCGGGTGGATCGCCTGCGCGCCCGCGCGCGCCGCCACGTCGAGGATCTTCTCGACGTTCAGGTAGTTCTCCGCCGCCGGCCCCCCCCCGAGGTTGTAGGCCTCCTCGGCGCGGCCCACGTGGGGGGCGTCGCGGTCCAGCTCGGAGTACACAGCGACCGAGGCGACGCCCAGCTCCTCCAGCGCCCGCACGATGCGCACGGCGATCTCGCCCCGGTTGGCCACAAGCACCTTTGTAAACATGGCGGGCGGCAGATTACCGCGTCCGGCAGGTGCTCGCGCCCGGGGTAAGCGCTCCACAGACCCCTGACGCGAGCCGGGCGTTGCCCTGGCGTGCTCTCGCACTCAACGCCCGTCCTACCGGGGTGGGCGGCTCTGACTGCCACCGCACCAGCTTGGCTATCGACTGACTGGTCCCAAGAGTTCTACTGATCCAACAAAGATAGAATGTCCGTCGAACCTTTTTATCAGATTCAGCCGGGCATGGCCGAATATACGAAATCTCAGAGTGCCGCGCGTCGCTGAGTACGCGCGTCGGAAGCGTCCCTGGGCCAAGCTGGGCGGCGCTGGCCGATCTTCGATCGGTCGGTGAAGCCCGTGCTACCGATCGGAGATCGGCCAGCACGGGAGAGCCGGCACGTGGCGATCCAGCGCCGTGTCCAGGGACGCCTCCGTCAATCCTCGGTCGAGCCCACCATCCCGGCGCCTACCGTCTCGTTGGTCGCCTCGTCGATCAGGATGAAGCTCCCCGTGCGGCGGTTCACGCGGTAGGTGTCGAACGCCAGCGGCGCGCTCGTGCGCAACCGCACCGCGCCGATGTCGTTCAGCGCGAGCTCCCCCGGCGCCGGCACGCGCTCGAGCGTGTGCACGTCCACCTGGTCGCCGAGCTCCTCGACGATCGCTGTGGCGCTGCGCGAGGTGTGCTTGATCGCGTACCGCCCCCCCGCGCGCAGCGGGCGCTCGTTCAGCCAGCACACGTCCGCGCGCAGCTCCCTGCCCACGGTCGGGGTCTGCGTCGCCCGGCAGATCAGCTCCCCGCGCGAGACATCCAGCTCGTCCTCCAGACGCAGCGTCACCGACATCGGCGCGAGCGCCTCCTCCAGGGAGCCGTCGTACGTGTCGATCGCCGCGATCCGCGTGCGCTGGCCGCTCGGTAGCGCCACGACCTCCTCGCCCACGCGCAGCGACCCGCTCGCCAGCTGGCCGGCGTAGCCGCGGTAGTCGCCGTCCGCCGGTCCCCCGGGGGGGGCGGGGGCGCCGGGGTTGCTGGTCGCGGGGCGCACCACCCACTGCACCGGGAACCGCGCCGGGGTATCGTCGGGGTGGTCGTAGGCGACCTCGACCTGCTCCAGCAGCTCCAGCAGCGTGGGCCCCTCGTACCACTCCGTCTGGGGTGAGCGCTCCACCACGTTGTCGCCCTCCAGCGCGGAGATCGGGATGTACGCGAGCTTCGCTCTGCCGCCCAGCTTTGCGGCGAAGCCGGCGAACTCGACGACCAACTCGTCGAAGCGCGCCTGCGAGCGCTCCACCAGGTCCATCTTGTTGACCGCCACCACGAGGTGCGGGATCCCCAGCAGCGCGCTGATGAATGCGTGGCGCTTTGACTGCTCCAGCACGCCCTTGCGGGCGTCGAGCAGGATCACCGCGAGGTCCGCCGTCGAGGCGCCCGTCACCATGTTGCGCGTGTACTGCTGGTGGCCCGGGCAGTCGGCGATGATGAACCGCCGCTTGGCCGTCGCGAAGTAGCGGTACGCCACGTCGATCGTGATCCCCTGCTCGCGCTCGGCGCGCAGCCCGTCGGTCAACAGCGCCAGGTCCAGCGCGCCTGAGCCGCCGCGCCGCGCGCTCGCCTGCGCGACGTGCTCGAGCTGGTCCTCAAAGACCTGCTTGCTGTCGTACAGCAGCCTGCCGATCAGCGTGCTCTTGCCGTCGTCCACGGAGCCGGCCGTGGTGAAGCGGAGGAGATCCAGCGTCATGTCAGTGTCGTGGTGATGGGTTCAGTGGATAAGAGGGGCCGCAGGCCCCGGTCATAGGCGCCTGGATGGCGCCCTCCAATCAAAAGGCCGGCTGGACGCCAGGCCGAGCTAGAAATATCCCGCCTTCTTGCGGTCCTCCATCGCGGCCTCTGAGGTGCGGTCATCCGCGCGCGTCTCGCCGCGCTCAGTGATGCGCGTCGCGGCGATCTCTGTGACGACCTCCTCTAGCGTCGCCGCCAGCGAGCGCACGCCCCCCGTGCAGCTCATGTCGCCGACCGTGCGGTAGCGCACCGTCTCGGAGAACACCTGCTCCCCGTCGATCAGCTCGGTCCCCTCGCGCCACGCGTACAGCATCCCGTCGCGGCGGAACACCTCGCGCTCGTGCGCGAAGTAGATCGAGGGCACCTCCAGCTGCTCTTGGGCGATGTACTCCCACACGTCGAGCTCCGTCCAGTTCGACAGCGGGAACACGCGCACGTGCTCGCCCTTGCGGATGCGCCCGTTGTACAGGTTCCACAGCTCCGGGCGCTGGTTCTTCGGGTCCCACTGGCCGAAGTCGTCGCGGAAGGACATGATGCGCTCCTTCGCTCGCGCCCGCTCCTCGTCGCGGCGCGCCCCCCCGAACGCCGCGTCGAAGTCGTGCTGGGCGATCGCGTCCAGCAGCGTCACTGTCTGCAGGCGGTTGCGCGAGGCGCGCGGGCCCGTCTCCTCCACGGCGCGGCCGCTGTCAATCGACTCCTGCACGCTCGCCACAATCAGCTGCTCGCCCAGTTCCGCCACGCGGCGGTCGCGGAACTCGATCACCTCGGGGAAGTTGTGGCCGGTGTCCACGTGCATCAGCGGGAACGGGAACGGCGCCGGGCGGAACGCCTTCTCCGCGAGGCGCAGCAGCACGATCGAGTCCTTGCCGCCGCTGAACAGCAGCACCGGGCGCTCCAGTTCGGCGGCGACCTCGCGCATCACGTGGATCGCCTCGCTCTCCAGCGCCCGCAGGTGGCTCAGTTGCGGGCGCGCCGCCACGGTCACGGTCGCTCCCGGGTGCTCGCCGTACATGCCACCTCGCTCTTCATGTCGTGATCACGTGCAGACCACACTCGGTCTTACTGCTGCCTGCCCACCGACCCTCGCGGCCGCTGCCGGGCTGGGTGCACGGCTCGCACCCGATCGAGGCATACCCATGATCGTGCAGCGGGTTGTACGGCAGGTTGCGCTCGTGGATCCGCCGCCACAGGTCCTTCTCGGTCCAGTGTGCCAGTGGGTTGTACTTCCACAGGTCCCGTCCCTCGTCGCGTTCGACCGGCTCCGCCTGCTCGCGCGTCGGGCCCTGCTCGCGGCGGATGCCCGTGATCCAGCCTTCGGCGCCACCGAGTGCCTGCTCCAGCGCCGCTACCTTCGCCTGCGAGCAGCAGTGCTCCGGGCCGGTCCAGCGGTCGCCCTCGGGTGCGCTTGCGTCGAACACCTCGACGGCGATCCCGTAGCGCTCCTCGAACGCGCGCCACGTCTGCAGCGTCTCCTCGAACAGCACGCCGGTGTCGATCGTCACGATCCTCACGGCGTCCCCGTTCTCGACCCGCAACAGCTCGTCGATCAGCACCGACTCCTCCTTCTGGAAGGAGCACAGCAACACCGCCCCGTTACCGTGGCGGGCCGCCTCGCGCAGGGTGTCGCTTAGACCGCGCACTCGCCCTCTCCGCGGATCACCTGGAACGGCACGTTGCGGTTCCAGTCGATGAACTGGCCCATCGTCTCCAGGCCGAACTCGGCCGGCAGCGAGAGGTCCTTGACGAGCCCTTCGAGCTCCGGGGTGCCGACGCGCTCCACGAACACGCCCCACGCCTCGTCCTGCGCGCGCGCGGACTCGTAGTGGCGCAGCCACCGCTCCACGGCCTCCGGCACGCGCTTGGCCGGCAGGCGCAGTTTGAGACGCTGGCCGAACTGCACGTCCCCACCTTCGAAGACCCCGCCCACGTGCGGGATGTACGCGGGGATCGTGTGCTCGCCCACTTTGATCGACGCCCCGTAGAAGCCGATCGCGCCCACGTGGTGCTGGCCGCACCCGTTGGGGCAGCCGCTCATCTTGATGTGGATCGCGCGCGTCAGCGGGTCGGAGAGGTTCATCGCCTCGACTCGCTCCTGCACCGCCTGGTTGAGGCCCATCGAACTCGTGATCCCGAGCTTGCACGAGTCCGTCCCGGGGCAGGACACGACGTCGTCGATTTCGCGCGAGCCCGCGTCGCCGAGGCCCAGCTCGCTGAGTGCCCGCCACACGTCGTAGGCGCTCTCGTGGCGCACCCACCGCAGGACGAGGTTCTGCTGCACCGTCGTGCGCGCGTACCCGCCGGAGTACTCCCGCACGACGGCGGCGAGGCCGCGGAGCTGCTCGGGCGTGAGGTCGCCGCGGGTCACCTTCGCCTCGACGGTCACGAAGCCCTCCTGGCGCTGCGCCTGTGTGTTCGCCGCGCGCCAGCGCTCGAACTCCGAGACGTCGCCGTTGGGGCTCCCGTAGGAGGCGGGCGGCGCTGGGGCGGACTCGCGCTCGTCGTCGAGGAACAGGCGGTCCTGCACCGAGAAGTCCCGTTCGGCCACCCACTCGCCCTGCAGCTCCTCCTCGACCTGGCGGCGCAGCTCGTCGATCCCGTACTTGTCCACGAACACCTTGATCCGCGCCCGCGCGCGGTTGGCTCGCAGCCACTCCTGGCGGTCGAAGATCCGCATCACCGCCTCGGTCACGCGCAGGTACTCGCCGTTGTCGAGCTCGACGAACTCGTACAGCACCTGCGCCTTGCGCGGCATGATCGACGTGCCGCCGCCGACGAGCATCTGCGCGCCGCGCACTTCACCGCGGCCGTCGATCTCGCGCACGCGCGCCCGGAACGCGACGTCGTGGATCCCGCTGATCGCCCGGTCGGCGGGGCTCGCGTCGAAGGAGGTCTTGACCTTGCGCGGCATCGCCTGGGTGGTGGGGTGGCGCACGAAGTACCGCACGTACGCCCCCGCGTACGGGGTCAGGTCGAACAGCTCGTCCGGGGCGACGCCCGCCCACGGGTCGCCGGTGACGTTGCGCATCGTGTTGCCGCACCCCTCGCGGCTCGAGAGGCCCGTTTCGCCGAGCTCGCGGATCGCCTTCTCCACGTCCGGCAGTGGGATGTGGTGCATCTGGATGTTCTGGCGCGTCGTGATGTGGCCCTTGTTCAGAGGCACGTACTTTTCGACGACGTCCGCGAAGGACTCCAGCTGCTCCGGGGTGACCCCGCCGAAGGGCAGCTTCACGCGGATCATCTGCACGTCCGGCTGGCGCTGGCCGTAGACCCCCTGCTTGAGGCGGAACTTGATGAACTCGTCCTCCGGGGTACCCCCCTCCAGGAACTTGGTCGCCTCGGTCTTGAAATCGTCGAACTCCCGCTGCAGGATCGGGATCACGTGCCCGGGCACGTTCTGGAGGACCTCGGGGTCCTCCAGTGTGCCGCGCGGTGCGGGGGGTACGGTGGTTGGCTCCATCGACTAGACCTCCTAATCCGTTATGGCTTCTCTGGCTGCTTTGGCGGGGGCGGGCGAGCTTTAGCCCTAAAGGCTAGCGACTTTTGGGTATTTATCCAGAGCCGCCGGCTAAGTTATTCCCAGGGGTGCGGATCGCCCCAGTCGGTCGGCCACTCGTCCTCGCGCCCGACGTCTTCGAGCATCGCCATCCGCGTCCACAGGTCCCGGCGCTCCGCCACCGGCGCCAACCGCGGCGCGGTGTCTCTCATGAACCGCTCCAGCGCCGCCACGATCGCCGCCGCCTCCTGCGGGGAGGCCGTCGGCGCGATCAGTTCCAGCTGCGGGCGGCGGTTGACCATCGACACAGTTTGACGCACTGTGACGTACCGCGCGCGCGAGCCCCCCGGCGGCCTGTCGCGGTGCCCGCTGCCCCTACAGCGGGATGTTGCCGTGCTTGCGCTTGGGATTCGGTTCGCGCTTGGTCTGCAGGGTGCGCAGCGCAGTGATCAGCCGCGGGCGGGTCTCGTGGGGGACGATCACGTCGTCGATGTAGCCGCGCTCGGCGGCGGTGTAGGGGTTGGCGAAGCGCGCCTTGTAGTCGTCCATCAGCTTGCGCCGGCGCTCCTCGGGCGTAGGTGAGCCCGCGATGTCGCGGCGGTAGATGATGTTGACGGCGCCCTCGGGCCCCATCACCGCGACCTCCGCGGTGGGCCAGGCGAGGTTGAAGTCCGCGCCGAGGTGCTTGGAGGACATCACGTCGTAGGCGCCCCCGTAGGCCTTGCGGGTGATGATCGTGACCTTCGGTACGGTCGCCTCGGCGAACGCGTACAGCAGCTTCGCCCCGTGGCGGATGATGCCACCCCACTCCTGCGCGGTGCCGGGCAGGAAGCCGGGGACGTCGCAGAACGTGAGCAGCGGGATGTTGAAGGCGTCGCAGGTGCGCACGAAGCGCGCGGCCTTCGCGGAGGCGTCGATGTCGAGCACCCCCGCGAGCTGGGAGGGCTGGTTGCCGACGACCCCGACGGTCCACCCGTCGAGCCGCGCAAAGCCGCAGACGATGTTGCGCGCGTAGTGTTCGTGGATCTCCAGGAACTCCCCGTCGTCGACGATCAGGCGCACGACGTCACGCATGTCGTAAGGCTTGTTGGGGTTGTCGGGGACGACGTGGTCGAGCTCGGGGTCCATCCGCAGCGGGTCGTCGGTGGGCTGCACGCGTGGGGTGGTCCCAAGGTTGTTGGAGGGCAGGAAGGAGAGCAGGTAACGGCAGTCCTCCAGGCAGGCGTCCTCGTCGACGGAGGCAAAGTGGGCGACGCCGGACTTGGTGTTGTGCGTCATCGCGCCGCCGAGCTCCTCGAAGCCGACCTCCTCGCCGGTCACGGTCTTGATCACGTCGGGGCCGGTGATGAACATGTGCGAGGTCTCGGCGACCATGAAGACGAAGTCGGTGATCGCCGGCGAGTACACCGCCCCGCCGGCGCAGGGGCCCATCACGAGGGAGATCTGCGGGATCACCCCCGAGCAGCGGACGTTGCGCAGGAACACGTCCCCGTAGGAGCCGAGCGAGACGACGCCCTCCTGGATGCGCGCGCCGCCGGAGTCGTTGATGCCGATCACAGGGCAGCCGATCTTCGCGGCGAGGTCCATGATCTTGCACATCTTCTCGCCCATCACCTCCCCCAGGGAGCCGCCGAAGACGGTGAAGTCCTGGCTGAACACGCACACCTGGCGGCCGTCGATGGTGCCGTGACCGGTGACCACCGCGTCCCCCCACGGCCGGTTGCGCTGCATGTCGAACTCGTAGGTGCGGTGGCGTACGAAGGTGTCGAGCTCGTGGAAAGAGCCGGGGTCGAGCAGCTTTTCCACGCGCTCGCGCGCGGTGTACTTGCCCCGCGCGTGCTGCTTCTCCTCGGCCTCCGGGGCCGAGTGCAGCGCCGCCGTGCGAAGCTCCTGGAGCTGGGCGAGCTTCTCCTCGTAGGTCTCCGGTGCCTTCGCGCGCATCACAGGGCGCCCGATGTTATCCGCGCCACAGCCACCGTGGCTCACACACGCGCGCGTAGGCGCAAGTTTTTTTCACGTGTTGCGAGGCCCAGACCCTGCGCTGGAGCGTACATGCACGGGGACCACGTCCAGCGCTGGAGCCGGTGCGCGAGGGTTGCGAGCGCCTCAACCGCGCGAGAACGGCCGGTGGTGCGCCGCACCGAGACGGTCGAGCACCGCGCTGAGCAGCGCCGCGTCCTGCTCGGCCATCGTCTCCTCGACCCGCGCCAGCTCCGCGGCGAGTTCGGCTGCGAGGTTCGGGGGTGGCTCCTGCGCCTCGGGCTCTGGCTGCGCGAGTTCGGGCTCATCAACAGTCGAGGGCTGAGCGCGCGAGGCCTCCACCGCCGGGGGCTGCTCAGGCTCAATGGCACGCGCCCAGCGGTGGCGGAAGAGGCGAGCGAAGAGCCTGGATCTCCGCGTCGTAGGCTGCGGCTCAGGGCTCTCCTCGGCAACCGGGTCGGGCGCTGAGCTCACCCCTGGCTCCGGTGCTGGCTCCGGCTCGGACGTGGGCTCGGACTCGAGGACAGCCTCCGGCTCCGGGGCTGGCTCGGGGAGCTCCCGGACGACGGTGAGCGTGACCCGGGTGCCCCAGCCAGAGGGCTTGAGCTGGATGGCGCCGGTGGCGTCGGGGGCCTCCCACTCGACGCTCTGCTCAGGCTCGACGCGCACGATGCGGATCTCGCCAAACTCGCCGAGGTGCCGTGCGAGCGAGGAGGGGTCGCTGAACTCAGCCCACAACTCGGGCGGAGACTTCACGAGGGTGCGCTGCGCTTCGGTGGAGGGCATAGCCCTCATGTTCGAGCGCGCTCGCGCTACTCCTCCCTGGCATTCAAAGCCTCCCTGGCATTCAAAGCCTTCCTGGCGTTCGAAGGCCAAGACTGGCCAGGACGCAAGGAGCGTGGCGTGCTATGCACGCGAGCGACTGAGGACGCCGCCAGGCGCCGGCATTCGGGCGCCAGGCTTGATGAGCCCTCGCTGGTCCAGCACCTCCGCCAGCTGCACCGCGTTGAGCGCGGCCCCCTTGCGGAGGTTGTCGGCGACGATCCAGAGGTCGAGCGCGCGGGGGTGGCCGGGGTCGCGGCGGATGCGCCCGACGAGCACGGCGTCGCGACCGGCGGCGTCGATCGCCAGCGGGTAGCGCGCGGCCGCGGGGTCGTCGACGACCTCGACACCGGGCGCGGCGGCGAGCAGCTCGCGCGCACGCTCGGGGGAGAGCGGCTCGCGCGTCTGCACGTTGACCGCCTCGGAGTGGCCGGTGAGGACGGGCACGCGCACGCAGGTGGCGCTCACGCGGATGGCAGGGTCGCCGAGGATCTTGCGGGTCTCGTTGATCAGCTTGCGCTCCTCGTCGGTGTGGTCCTCGCCGGGGGCGAAGGAGCCGGCGTGGGGCAAGGCGTTGAACGCGATCTGGTGGGCGTAGGCGCGTGGGGGCTCGATGTCGCGCTCGTGCAGCAGTGCGTGGGACTGGTCGAGCAGCTCCTGCACGGCGGCGCGGCCGGTGCCGGAGACCGCCTGGTAGGTCGAGATTACGAGCCGCTCGATGCCGGCCGCAGCGTGCAGCGGCGCCAGCGCGACGACCATCTGCATGGTGGAGCAGTTGGGGTTGGCGACGATCCCGTGGTGTTCGGCGAGCGCGTCGGGGTTCACCTCGGCGACGACGAGCGGCACGTCCTCGTGCAGGCGCCAGCGCGAGGAGTTGTCGACCACCACAGCCCCCGCGTCGACGAAGCGGGGAGCCCACTCGCCCGAGACGCCCCCGCCAGCGGAGAAGAGCGCCAGGTCGAAGCCCTGGATCGACTCCTCGGAGAGCGCCTGGACGGTGAGATCGCCGCCGTCTGCCGCGGCGCCCTCGAGCACGCGCCCGGCAGAGCGCTCCGAGGCGAACGGCACCACCTCGCGCGCGGGAAGCCCGCGCTCGCGCAGCAGGCGCAGCATCAACGAGCCCACCTGTCCGGTGGCGCCGACGACAGCGACTCGGTAGCCCTCGCTCATAGGGCAAGGGTACAGCGGCGAGCCACCCGGCTGCCAGTCGGAGACATTCTTCCGGGGATACTTCCCGTAGTTCGGGCGATCTTGGCTATCGAGACGCCCTTCTCCCCCCAGCTCCTGGCGGTTGCGTATGGTGGCTGGATCCAATCTCGACACAGAAGGGAGGTGATATGAAGTCGATAAGGATTGCCGGGGCCTGTCTCGTGGCCATGTTCGCGTTGAGCATGGCCCTTGGGGCGAGCGCCTCGGCGGCACCAGTGTGGGAACAATGCCAAACGGAAAAAGCATCTACCAGCCCTTCGAGGTACACGGAAGGTCAGTGTGTCACGGCGTCGGCGACCGGCGGCTGGGCATGGCAGGAAGTCAAAGGCACGGAGAAGGTCATCGGCCCGGGCTCCCTGGTCTTGAAGGACACGAAAACTCCTGTTGGTACGGTAGAAGTTCAATGTTCAGGGACGACTGAAGGCGCGGTCGGCCCTGGAAGGTTTGCCAGAATGACTGGCGTTACGGAAATTAAATGCTCACCAGGAAAAGAGTGTGAAAAAGTCGAAACTGCCTCACCAAGAAACCTGCCGTGGCAAACGGAACTCTTTGAAACAACTGAAAAAACTGTGGGAGACAAGATCACAAGCGGCGGCAGTGGTGCGCCCGGTTGGGGTCTGACTTGCACGGTGCTGGGCACCAAAACGGAAGATGTATGTACTTCCGAATCAACAAGTGTACTCGACAGAAATATGTTAACCCAGGAGCTAACTGGCAGTAGACGGTTAGTGGGGCTCGCATTCGAAAACGCCGGGAAAGCCAACTGCACAGTGGGCGGAGAAGGATCCGGTGAAGAGCTCGGAATCGTCGGATTAGAAAAGGCAAACGGGTTGGGGCTGCGAGTCTCCTAGCCTCGATTCGTGAGCTGAGACGTACACCTGAGTTGGGGGGACCACGGTTCGCTGAAGATCGCGATCCACCCGCTCAGGAGGTCGCCGGAGAGTGCTGATGGGAGTCGTCCCACGCCGCCCAGCGAGCGCTGAGGAGTGAGCTCGCGCCGTCCGACGAGCGCCTACGACCCGGCGTGCGTGGCCATGAAGAAGATCGTCAGCACCACGAGCAGGTCCATCAGTGCGCCGATCCCACCGACCCGGCGGACGAGCGCCTTGTGCTCGGGGCCGGGCGTGAGGGGCCCCTCGCCGGCGGCGGCGAGGTCGCGGTCGGCCGCCTCCACGAGGCGCCGCTCGGAGGGCCCGAGCAGCATCCCCTCGATCGCACCGATCACGAGCGAGACGCCGAGCCCCCACTGGACGTAGAAGGCGCTCCACACGTGCAACTTGGAGGCGAGGTAGATGCCGCAGACCATGACCACGGCGAGCCCGGGCAGGATGACCCGCTGGCTGACCGCGTGGAAGGCCCGGTAGAGCGAGGGCAGCGCGCGCGAGTCGGCCTTCGTGATCGCGGCGAGGAAGACGGGGTACGCGAAGGTCGCGCCGAACGCGACCACGACCGCGAGGATGTGGACGGCGAGGACCAGTTCGAAGAAGGCGACAGCGACGAGCACGCGCGGATCCTATTGAGTCGGGCGGCGCATGCTGGCCGACATCGCGAAGCGCGCACACGTGACGAATAAAGCTGGACCCGTCGGCGCATGCTGGCCGATATGGCGAAGCGCGCACACGTGACTAATCAAGCTGTACCCGGCGGCGCATGCGCCGACGGGCGAACCCGCACATGTGCGGGTTCGAGGGACGGCCACATGTGGCCGTCCCAGGCAGGGCCACATGTGGCCCTGCCGACCAGCCCACATGTGGGCTGGTCCCCCAGAAGCTCAGAACGTCGGCGCGTACTTGCCGAAGACGTCCTGCATCGCCCCGCAGACCTCGCCGATCGAGCAGCGGTCCTTGAGCGCGGCGCGGATCGTGGGCAGCAGGTTCTCGCTGCCGCGCGCCGCCTCGCGCAGCTCCTGCAGGCGACGCTCGACGAGTGGGTGGTCGCGGTCGGCCTTGAAGGCGGCGAGACGGTCGAGCTGTTCGCGCTCGGACTGGGGGTCCACGCGCAGGAGGTCGGGGACCTCGACGTCGTCCTCCTGGAAGGCGTTGACGCCGACGACGACGTCCTGGCCGATGCGGTAGCGCTCCTCGTAGCCCCACGCGGACTCGTCGATCTCGCCGGTGATGAAGCCCAGGGCGTTGACAGAGCCGCCGAGCGCGTCGACCCTGTCGATCAGTTCCTGCGCGCGCGCTTCGACCTCGTCGGTGAGCGCCTCGACGAAGTACGAGCCGGCGAACGGGTCCACGGTGTCGGCGGCGCCGGACTCGTGGGCGAGGATCTGCTGCGTGCGCAGCGCGATTTTGGCGGCGCGCTCGGTAGGCAGCGCCAGCGCCTCGTCGAAGCCGTTGGTGTGCAGCGACTGGGTGCCCCCGCAGACCGCCGCGAAGCCCTGCAGCGCGACGCGCACGATGTTGTTCTCGGGCTGCTGTGCGGTGAGCGTGACGCCGCCGGTCTGGGTGTGGAAGCGCAGCGTCTGCGCGCGCGGGTCGACGGCGCCGAAGCGCTCGCGCATGATCCGCGCCCACATGCGCCGCGCGGCGCGGAACTTCGCGACCTCCTGGAAGACGTTGTTGTGGCCGTTGAAGAAGAACGCCAAGCGCGGGGCGAAGTGCTCGACGTCGAGACCCTTGTCGATCGCGGCCTGCACGTACGCGATCCCGGAGCACAGCGTGAACGCAACCTCCTGCACCGCCGAGCAGCCCTTCTCGCGGAAGTGGTAGCCGGAGATCGAGATCGTGTTCCACCGCGGCACGCGTTCGTGGCAGTACTGGAACAGGTCGGTCGTCAGTCGCATCGTGGGGGCGGGCGGGTAGATGTAGTTGCCGCGCGCGATGTACTCCTTGAGCACGTCGTTCTGGGTCGTGCCGCGCAGCTTCTGCGAAGGCACCCCCTGCTCCTCGCCGACCAGCTCGTACAGCAGCAGCAGGCACGCGGCGGGGGCGTTGATCGTCATCGACGTGGACACCTCCTCGAGCGGGATGCCCTCGAAGGCGGTGCGCATGTCCTCGATCGTGTCGATCGCCACGCCCGTGCGCCCGACCTCCCCGAGGCAGCGGGGGTTGTCGGAGTCGAGGCCGAGCTGAGTGGGCAGGTCGAAGGCCATCGAGAGCCCGGTGGAGCCCTTGGAGAGCAGGTACCGGTAACGGTGGTTGGACTCCTTCGCGGACGCGTACCCGGCGTACTGGCGCATCGTCCACAGCTGGCGGCGGTACATCTCGCGGTGCACGCCGCGGGTGTAGGGGTACTCACCCGGCTCGCCGAGCTCCAGCTCCTCCGGGAGGTCGGCCTCGGTGTACAGCTCGGCGACCTCGATCCCGGAGTCGGTGAAGCGGCGGGGGTCGTCGGGCCCGACGATCGGGGCGACCGTCAGGCGCTCGGGGTCCTCGTCCCCGGGGCTCCCGCCGGGACGGCGCGTGGTGGTGGCCATTGACTGGATGATACGGGCCGGTGGATGGGGAACCCGCTCGCCCGGTTATGCTGCGGCCGATGGCTACCTGCCTGGTCACCGGCGGCGCGGGTTTCCTGGGCTCGCACCTGTGCGACGAGCTGCTCGCGCGCGGGCACCGCGTGATCTGCGTGGACAACTTCGAGACTGGGTCGCTGGCGAACATCGAGCACATCCGCGACCCGGAGCGGTTCGTGCACGTGGGGGTGGACATCATCGACCCGTACTTCGTGGAGGAGCCGGTGGACTTCGTCTACCACCTGGCCTCGCCGGCGTCGCCGATCGACTACCTGCGTCTGCCGCTGCACACGCTGAAGGTGGGCTCCTACGGCACCCACCACACGCTGGGCCTCGCGAAGGCCAAGCGCGCGCGCTTCCTGCTGGCGTCCACGAGCGAGGTGTACGGCGACCCGCAGGTGCACCCGCAGCCGGAGTCCTACTGGGGCCACGTGAACCCGATTGGTCCACGGGGCGTGTACGACGAGGCGAAGCGCTACGCGGAGGCGCTGACGATGGCCTACCACCGCCAGCAGGGGGTGGACACGGCGATCGTACGGATCTTCAACACCTACGGGGCGAGGATGCGCCCCCACGACGGCCGGGCGATCCCGACGTTCCTGCGCCAGGCGCTGGCCAACCGCCCGCTCACGGTCTTTGGTAACGGCAGCCAGACGCGCTCGTTCTGCTACGTGGCCGACCTGATCCGGGGGCTGATCGCGCTCGCGGAGTCCGGCCACCACGAACCGGTCAACATCGGCAACCCCGACGAGTTCACGCTGCTCGAGCTCGCGCAGACCGTCAAAGAGGTCACGGGGTCGAGCTCGGAGATCGTCTTCGAGGCGCTGCCGGTGGACGATCCCAAGCAGCGCCGGCCGCACATCGCGCTGGCGCAGGAGCTCCTGGGCTGGGCGCCGGAGGTGGCGCTGCGGGAGGGCCTGGAGCGCACGATCGCCGAATCGGGTGTGGAAGTTCTGGTGGGTTGAACCACACCGGCAAAGCGTTCGACCGCTCCATCTGCAAGTCTGAGGCGTTGTGAACGGCGAGATGGCACACGCCACAAGGACGCCGGCCGCTCCCCTCGAGGCCCCGCCCCGGGAGGGCTCATCTCTTGCTGGCCCCCCCCTGGAGGAGGACGCCCAGCCGCGGCCTGCCCCGCCGCTCGAGATCCCGGTGCTCTCCGAGGCCACGGTGCGCAGGGCTCCCTCCGACCGAGACATGCGCCGCAAGCGCTCCCCGGCGATCTCGTTCCTGCTGCGCGTGGAGACCGCGCGGCGCGTGGTGCGGGTGCTGACGCTGCTGGCGCTCGACTTCGCGGGGCTCTCGCTGGCGATCTTCACGTCGCTGGTGCTGAAGGCGGCGGTGCTGAGCGAAGTGAACGTGCACGGCGCGTACGAGGAGACCAGGAGCATCCTGGCGTTTGCGTACCTGCTGACGGCGCTGCTGTTCGCGCGCTCGGGGCTGTACGCGGCGGGGGCGCAGCGGCCGGGCATGACACGGATCGTGGCCTCGCTCTTCCAGGTGACGTTCGTGGCGGCGCTGTTCGCGCTGGTCAGCGGCGAACACTTCCAGAGCTACTACATCTTCTGGGGCTCGCTGGCGTTCGCGCTGCTGTACGTGCCCCTGCTGCGCTACCTGTACGAGCGGGCCACGGGCACGGTCCTGCGGATCGCGGGCCACGAACGCCGGGCGGTGCTGGTGGGCACGGGCTCGCACATCCGCGAGGTCGCGCGCGCGCTCGCGGACGCGCCGCACTCGCGCGTGACTGTCGTCGGCTACGTCTCGCTGCGCGCGTTGCCCGCCAACGGCCTGCGCTCGCTGGGCACCCCGCGCGACCTCGAGCGGGTGCTGGCGACTGAGCGGGTCGACGAGGTGATCATCGCGGACCCCGACTTCCCGCAGACCGAGGCGGTGGAGCTCGTGGACCGCTGCCACCAGCGGGGAGTGCGGGTGCGGATCGCGCCCTCGACGATGGAGATCCTGATCCACCGTGCGGAGTTCGTGCCGGGGGAGTCGGTGCCGCTGTTCGAGCTCAAGCCGCCCGTCTTCGAGGGGATCGACTTCGCGCTGAAGCGCACGTTCGACGTGGTGGGCGCCACGGTGCTGCTGGTCCTGCTGAGCCCGCTGCTGGCGGCCGTCTGGGTGGCGGTGCGTGCGACCTCGCGCGGCCCGGCGGTGTTCCGCTCGATGCGCCAGGGCATCGGGGAGCGACCGTTCGCGTGCCTGAAGTTCCGCACCATGTACGTGGACGCCGAGCACCGCCAAGCGGACCTGGAAGCGCTTAACGAGGCGTCGGGCGCCCTGTTCAAGATCCGCGACGACCCGCGCACGACCCCGGTGGGCCGGCTGTTGCGTCGCTTCTCGCTGGACGAGCTGCCGCAGCTGGTCAACGTGCTGCGCGGCGAGATGTCGCTGGTGGGGCCGCGCCCGTTGCCGGAGCGCGACTTCGCGAAGCTGGAGGAGTGGCACCGCAAGCGCTACCTGGTGCTCCCGGGGATCACGGGCCTGTGGCAGGTCTCAGGCCGTGCGGAGCTCGACTTCGACGACCTCGTGCACCTGGACTTCATCTACCTGGAGCACTGGTCGCTGGCGGTCGATCTCACGATTCTGCTGAAGACCATTCCCGCCGTGCTCTCACGGCGCGGGGCCTACTGAATCGCGTCGATCTGAGCGCGGCCTGGGCGGCGCTTGTTGAGCACCTGCCGTCCGGGGGAGGCGACGCAGGGCCGGTGGGGGTGGGCGAGCGTCCGCCGGTAGACGCTCCACGTCTCGCGGGCAGCGTCCTCCCAGCCCCACGAGGACGGGGCGAGGTCCGGCGCCTCGGGGATCACGGCCACGCGCTCGCGCTCGAGCCCGAGCTCGGCGACGGCTTCGTGGGCAACGACCTCGGAGGGAACGATCACGTGTGACGCGCGCTGCAGCGCGAGGTGGCGCAGGCGCAGGTGGATCCCGCCGCCACGCAGCCGCTCGGAGGGGCGCTTGAGCGCTGCGAGGTCGTAGAGGGTGACGACCATCGGACAGGGGCTGTGCAGCATTGCCCCCTGGATCCACGGCGCGTGGAAGAGGTCGGCCCCGCGGGGGCGGTGGGTCTCGAGGATCTCGTCCTGCTCGCCGGCGGTCTCGCGCAACGCCTGGAGCAGGCCACTGGCGTAGCGCCCGAGGCCCTGCGGATCGGCCGTGGGGCGGCTGTCGAACGCCAGCCTCACGGGCGTTCGCAGCCCTTCGCGTCGCTCCCCCGGACGTGCATCGGGGGCACCTTAGTGATTTTGTGACGAAGTGGTAGAGGTGACAGCGGAGTTGCCGCTCTCTGCGCGATCTTCTGTCCCGGGCGTCCGGTGGCCTAGCCTGCGCGGAGTGTCTGGGCGCAGCGAGTACCACGAGAGCCTGTGGGAGGGGGTCCCCGAGGGTCTCGCTCCACCGTACTGGGCGGCGCGTCTCTCGTTCCTGCTCGCTCGCGTGCCCGCGGGCGCGCGGGTGCTGGACGTCGGCTGCGGCGAGGGCCGCTTCACCACCGCGCTAGCGTGGGCGGGCAGGGAGGCGGTGGGGATCGACGTCGCGCAGGAGCCGCTGCGCCGCGCGCGCGCCCGGGAGGGAGAGGCGCTGGATCTGCGCCTCGTCCCCGCGGAGGGCCCGTGGCCGCTGCAGGACACGAGCTTCGACGCGGTGTGGGCGGGGGAGGTGCTCGAGCACGTGGCGGACACCGCGGGGTGGCTCTCGGAGGTGCGCCGCGTGCTGCGCTCTGGTGGCGCGTTGGTGCTGAGCACGCCCGCGCACGGCCCGCTCACCCGTCTCGCGCTGGGCCTCTCGGGGCGCGCGTTCGAGAGCCACTTCGACCCCCGTTCCGACCACCTGCGCTTCTACACCCGTCGCACCCTGGCCGGGCTGCTGGCGGACTTCGGCTTCGAGCGTATCCAGACTGCCGGCGTGGGCGGCCTACCGGGAGCGCGCAGCGTGCTGCTGGCGGCGGCGCGTCGCACGCGCTTTTGAGGCAACTGCGCACGCTCTCTCGCCGCGATGACGCCGGCGGGTACGAGCGAACGTCTTGCCGCCGCGGGACCAGCCGGTGCAGCTGCTCCCTTCGCTGTCAGTGGGTGGTCGTCGGCGCAGCGGTCCCGCCTTTGGTTCCGGCGGCGCGCAGTGCCTGCAGGTAGGCGTTCTGGATCGAGAGCAGTTCGCCGTGTGTGGCGATTTCCGCAGGAGGGGCGACCGCCTCGGGGTTGAGGTAGACCGCCGCGCGCAGCGCCTGCAGCGCGGCCTGGGGCTGACCGATGCTCAGGTCGTATTCGCCGAGCGCCTGCCAGGTTTTGAAGTTGGAGGGCTGCAGGTGGACGGCCTGCTCGTAGGTCGCGGTGGCGGCGGTGGACTGCCCGGCGTCCTCCTGGACGGCGGCGAGCGTGAGCAGTGCTTCGGCGGAGAGGGGGTCGCGGCTGACTGCGGTGTGCGCGGCCACAAGGGCGGCGGTGGGGTCGCGTGCCACCAGCGCGAGCGCTTCGTTGGAGGCGTCCACCGAGCGCTGCGGCTGCCACTCTGCCCACACGGCGAGCAGCGCGCAGACGACGACGGCGGCGGCGATCCCAGCGCGTAGTGGCCCGATGTCGCGCAGTGTGAGCGTGCGCCACCGTGGGATGCCCGACCCGGGGTCGCTTTCGACGCGTTGATCGATGCCCGCCGACACGGGGTTGCTCCCCGTGCGCGGCGGATCGATACCCGCGGGGGCCCCCGTGCCCACGAGCACGCCGCTCAGCTGGCCGCGGCCGGCGACCCACCCAGCGCAGAGCAGGGCGGTGCAGGCGAGGCCGGGGACGTACCACGTCCAGTCCACGAAGGAGTGCACGCCGAACGTGGCGACAAGGCAGACCATCGTGAGCAGCCCGACCCGCTCGGCGGTGTAGCGGCTCTCGGCGCCCGCCACTGGCCGCCAGCGCCAGCTGCTCCAACGCCGGTTGAAGGGGTGGGTGGCGCGTCCCGCAGCGGTGAGCCACGAGCCGAGTAGCGCGAGCACCACCACCAGTCCCACCAGCCCGAGGTCGGCGAGCGTCTGCACGATGAAGCCGTGGGCGTGGCTGACGTTGATGATCGCCGTGCGGTAGCGCAGACGGGCCGTTTCGTAGCCTTCGGCGCCGACCCCCAGCAGCGGGTGGTCCTGGAAGATCTCCAGGGCTTCGTTCCAGTAGCGCGCGCGCACGCTGCCGATCGCGGTGAGGCGCCCCGGGCCGTTGGCGGGCAGAGTCGCGTTGGGGTTTGTGAGCGTGCCCGCCGTGTGGGAGATGCTTCCGAACAGGCCGCGGTGGCTCACGGTGAGCGCCCCGGCGACGGCCACCACGGCGATCACGGGGAGGCTCAGCAGCACCGTGCCGACGCGCCGGCGCAGCAACGGCGAGGGGGCGCGTCGGCCGGTGAGAAAGCCGACCGCCAACCCGACGACGGTGAGCGCGAGCAACACCGCGACGAGCAGTACCCCGAGCTGGTGCCCGGCGCTGAGGCGTGCGGCGAGCGGCGTGTTGTCGGTGGTCAGGGCGTGTTGGGAGAAGTCCCACGCGACCACCACGCCGGCCCCCACCGCGCCGGCGCAGAGCACGGCGACCCCGCGCAGGCGCAACGGGACAAGGCAGAGCCACAGCGCGAGCCCCGCCACGAGTGCGGCGAGCGCGCCGCGCGAGTAGGCGAGCATGACGGTGACCAGCACGAGCCCCATCGCGGGGTAGGCGAGCGCGTTCAGCAGTGCGTGTCCGGCGCGGCGGGCGCCCAGCCAGATGCAGCCCACCGCGCCCAGTGCGCCGGCGAGCCCAATCGCGTTCCAGTAGCCGTAGGGTTCGCGCAGTCGCGCGTAGACGGGCCCGTAGTCCTGCTTGGCGCCGATCGCGTCGGGGAAGATCTTGGTGAGCAGCGCGTAGCCGCACACGATCACCGCGGCGAGCAGCACCCCGCCGAGCACCGCCGACCAGCGCGCCGGGGCAGTGTGTGCGAGCAGCACGGCGAGTGCGAACACGGCGCTGTAGGCGAACAGGCGCCCGGCGTCCTGCCAGCTGGCGTCGGGCTGCACCGACCAGATCACCGACAGCGCCGAGAGCGCGGCGAGCGCGAGCAGCAGGCTCGCCGACCACGCTCCATAGACGCGCTGGCCGAAACGGGGATTCCGGCCGAAGGCCAGTGTCTCCCGGCTTCGGTCGGCCGGCGCGAGCAGGATCATCGCGGCGATCCCGACGCCGCAGGCGAGCGTCAACCAGATCTCGACAGGGGTCCGAGTGCTGAGGTTGAGGCCGCCACCGGCGAGGAACGTGATCAGGCAGATGATGCCCGCGACCAGCAGCGTGGGGAGAGCGGATTCGAGCAAGCGGACACCCGCCGGCGCGACTGTGTCGCGCTCCCAGCGCGAAGCGCCGGGGTTGGGATGCGATGGCCCTGGCTGCTCTCCGGCCGCGGGTGTGAGGGCCGGCGCTGACACGGTCGCCTGGTCTGAGGGTGGGGCTGCCTGTCCGAGGGCGTCTGCGAGCTCGGTGGACATGTCACTCCTCGACGATCGAGTCACCGCCTGCCTGCGCGCCCATCTGGCGAACGCGTTTGCGCACCGCCCACGCGATCACCGATAGGGCGCAGGCGAGCAGGAAGGCGAGCAGCGCAAGCAGCGGGGTCGGCAGTTTGTTGAAAGCCGAGGCGAGGTTGACGCGCACGACGCCCGGGTGGATCACTTCGCCGTTGACCTGCACCGGTGGGGCGCCCGCGTGGGGGATGCGTTCGAGGGTGCGCTGTTCGCTTGGGGTGGGTGGCGCGCTGGACGCCACCGCGCCCGGGGAGCCGGCGCCCTGGGAGCCGGTGGCGCGGGCGAGCTGCGCTTTCTGGATGAGGTCGGGGCAGTTGTCGTACTCGGCAAGTTCCGGCGGCATCTGCTTCATCGCCTGGTTGTATGCCTGCTGGCTGAAGCCGGTGGGC
This sequence comes from uncultured Solirubrobacterales bacterium, assembly GCA_963706545.1. Lineage (GTDB taxonomy): Bacteria > Actinomycetota > Thermoleophilia > Solirubrobacterales > Solirubrobacteraceae > Palsa-744. The sequence continues at coordinate 966,722 of OY970161.1, read as the reverse complement.
AGCTTTTCGATGCCGCAGTCTTCATAGATCTTCGTGACTTCGCTTGCACTTGCCGGGACGGCGACGAGCAGCGAGAGCGCCAGCGCTGCGGCGAGGGCAAGCGTGATGCCCCGGGAGGGGGGCGACGGGCGCCGAGAGGCGAGCAATGCGCTCTGGGAGGAGGGCAGCGGGCTCCGGTGAGACCCCACCGGATGTCGAACCCCCCGCCGCCTCAACGGAGACGGATTCAGGCTGATGGCGCTCGGCAACAGGTGACGCACGCTACCAGCGCCCCCCGCGGGAAAGTCCGAGGCTGTTAAGCGCGTGGGAGAACCCCTGCGCCCAGGCGTCGTGGGTGTACGCCTGCACGTCGCTGTGCCCGGCTGTACCGAGGCGGGCGCGCAACGGCGCGTCGGCGGCGAGGCGTCGCAGGGCGTCGGCGAGCGCGCGGGAGTCTCCGGCGGGAACCACGAGGCCGTTGTGCCCGTCGCGCACCAGGCCGCCGGCCACGGCCCCCACGGCGTCGCTCGCGATCACGGGGAGGTTGCGGTTCATCGCCTCGTTGACCACTAACCCCCACGGCTCGCGGAAGGTGCGGGTTGCGAGGGAGGGCACCACGAGGACGTCAGCCGCCGCGTAGAGGCTGCGCAACTGCGCGGGGGGTACAGTGTCCAGGCACACCACTTCGTGGCCGGCCGCCCCGCCGGCAGGCCGTCCAACCGCGCCGCTGGCAGGCTGTCCGGCCGCGCCCCCGGTGGACTGTCCTACCGCGCCTCTGGGCGGCCCGGCCGCGCCGCCGGCGGGAACCCAAGGGGGGGTGGGCCCCACGCCGACGAGGACGAGCGCGGCTGAGGGCGCAAGGAGACCCGACTCACGCCAAGCCTCGATCAGCGTCCCCACTCCCTTTTCCCGGACGGGGCGGCCCGCAAACAGGAACTTGACGGCGGCCTGCGCGGGCCACGGGCGCGCCGCGGGGGGGTCCACGTCCGGGGCGGTGAGCGGGTGGGACCAAAACTCGTTGTCGACCGCTTGGGGGGCGACGTGCACGTTGCGGGCGCCGCGCGCACGCACGTAGGCGCTGACGTGGGGCCCGTAGGTGACGACGGCGTCCGCAGAGCGGTACAGGCGCAGCAGCGCCACGTAGCTGAGGGCGTGGGCGGCCGTGCGGGGGTGCGCCCACAGCGCGCTCCACAGCACCACCGGGACCCGCGCACGGCGGGCGCCGGCCCACGCACCGGGCAGCGCAAGGCGCCCGCCGGTGGAGCACACCACCGCGCGGTAGCGCCCGGAGGCGGCGAGCGCCGCAACCTCGCGCTGGCGGACGTGCCGGTGGGGGAAGGGGAGGTCCCCCCCAGCGATGACCCCTCCACCGTGCTGGGAGCGTCCTCCGAAGAGCGCGAACTCCACGTCCTCGCGCTCGTGCAGATGCGCGAAGGCGCCCACCCGATCGAACGGCGCGTGCCCGGTGACGAACAGCACGGGCTTCATCGCAAGACGTGTTCGTACGCGGCGACGGTCTGCTCCCCGCAGCGCTCCCACGTGAAGTGGGCGGCGACGGTGGCCCGCGCGCGGCGGCCGGCCTCGCGCAGCCGCTGGGGGTCGGAGAGCAGCTCGTCGATGCGTTGGGTGAGGCGCTCGATGTCGCCTGGGGGCACCAGCACGAAGCCGTCGCCCGCGGCGGCGATCTCCTCGGGCCCGGGCTCCCCGCGGCAGCCAATCGCGGGCAGCCCGCCGGCCATCGCCTCGACGTAGGCGACCCCGAACGCCTCCTCGGTGGAGGGCATCGCGAACAGGCTGCACCGGCGCGCGCGCTCGAGCGCCTCCTCGGGAGGCAACTGCCCGCACAGCTCCACGCGCGCGCGGACTCCGAGGCGGACGGCGAGCCCTTCCAGCGGCACCCGCTCGGGGCCCTCGCCGACGATCACGTAACGCAGGGTGGGGTGTCGTGGGGCGAGCACGGCGAGCGCGCGCAGCACGTCGGCGTGGCGCTTGCGGGCGACGAGGTGCCCGACGGTGACCAGCGAGGGGTGCTCGCCCTCGACGCGCCGTGCGCCGGAGCGGGGGAGGTCGGTCCCGAGGTGCACCACCCGCACCTCGCGGGCGCCGTGGGCGCGGGCGAGCTCGGCGGTGCCGCGGCTGTTGGCGAGCACGAGGCGGGCGGCGCCCAGTCCGCGGGCCACGGCCGCGCGGCCGGCCGCGGAGCGGGGGGCGGTGTAGAGCACGTCGCCGCCGTGCACGGACACCACGAGCGGCACGTCGAGCCGGGTGCGGCGCACCGCCTCTCCGGCGGGCACGGCGTTGTGGGCGTGGACCACCTCGAAGCCGCCGCGACGGCGCAGCCGGCGTAGGGCCACCGCCAGCGCGGGCGCCGCCCACGCGCTCCAAGCGGGGTAGTGGCGGGCGCGGGGAGGGGAGACGTAGGGAACGTACGTGACGGGCACGCCGTCGAGGAGCTGGTTGCGGCTCTCGCCCACCCCGTCGCGCAGCAGACCCCCGAGCGCCCGCGCGGCGCCGGCCGGGCCGGAGGGGCCGCTGAAGGAGGCGCGCGGCGGCACGAGGCGGTGCAGCACGAGTACGTGCACCTCCGCGCCGGCGGCCTGCGCGGCGAGCGCTTGGCGGTGCGCCCACACCCCCAGCACGGGGTCCCCGCGACGGGGGTAGAACTCGGCTACGACGGCGACCTTCACCGAGGGCTCCTCACTGAGGGCTCCTCATGGAGAGCTCGTACGACGGCCCGTCGCGAGGGCTCGGGGTGGGCCGTGGAGCCTGGCTGAGTACCGGGGGGCGGTCGCCGGCGGTTGCGTGCGTGGGCGAGCACGGTGCGGCGGCTACCAACCGCGGTGGGTGACGAGGGTGACCTGCGCTTCGCGCGCCTTCACGTACGGCCGTTCGGCGAGCAGGGTGCGGGCCTCGGCGACGGCGTCCTGGCGCGAGTAGGCGTCCCCGGCGGGGGCGACGGTGTGGCGGATCGCGACGGCGTCCGTCACTCCGCAGCGCCACCCGTGCCGGCGGGCAAGCGCGGCCCAGTGTAGGTCGAGGCCCCACCCCATGCGCACGTCGGGGAAGGGCAGCAGCGTGGCGAACGTTGTGCGGGCGAAGGCGGTGACGGGACCGATCTCGACGAACGGCGTCTGCCGCGCCACGGCGCCCGCGCGGCGGCGGGTGACGCGCCAGGCGGCGTGGGAGCGCGCGCGGTGGGCGGGTTGGACCAGCTGGAAGTCGAAGCGCTCGGCGAGGCACAGCAGCCGGTCGAGGAAGCCGCGCGGGAGGACGACGTCGTCGTCGACCACGAGCACCCAGTCGTACTGCTCGAGCGGCTGGGTGGCGAGCAGGCGGTTGAGGTTCTCGAACTTTCCGCGGTCTCCCGGTGCTCCGAAGCGCACCTCGACGTCGTGGCGGGAGCGCTCGAGCTCGGCGCGCGCTGCGGCGGCCAGCTTGCTGCGCTCGGGGCGCTCGACGCCGAGCACGAGCACCCGCCGGCGAGGCGGGAAGCGGCGGGCGGCACGCCCGAGGCGCCTGCGCCGGCCGCTGAGCAGCTCGCGGGCGTCAGCCACCCGGTCGTACACCTCTCGCCGTGCGGCGTCAAGACCCCCGACGGTGCCGCTTTCGCCGGAGAGGAAGTCCTCCGTCTCGCGGGGCGCCGGTGGGTGGCGCCGTTCTTGGGTGGCCTGTTCGAGGCGGCCAAGGCTGTGGGCGACCATGGTCAGGCCGGCGGGGCAGCGGCGGCGCACGACGTGGCCGACGCACCCAGCGAGTGTGCGCAGCTCGCGTGGCAGGCCTGGAGCCTCCCCGCACCAGGCGTCGAAGCGGCGGCTCGCACGCCCCCGAGCGCGGGCGGCGCGGGCCAGTGGGCGCAGTCGAGCGTCGGCGGGGGAGCGGCGGTGGTCGAGGGCGGCGGCGGCGACGTACAGCACTCGGCCATCCCCTTGCGAGCGCAACCGGTCCTGCCACTCCTGCTCGTCGCCGCCTCCCGCGAGCGCGGTGTCGAAGAGGCCGGTGCGCTCCAGGGCGCGGCGGCGCACGGTCATGTTGGCTCCCCACGCGTAGCGCACGCGGTCTGTGTCCTCGGGGCCTAGGTCGAGGGCGGTGACGGGGGGTCCCTCCCGCCCGCACGAGCGTGGCGGGCTGCCTTCCAGGCGGGGGTGGATGGGCCCGGTGAAGACCTGCACGACGGGGTGCTCGCGCGCGGCGCGCGTCAACGCCTGCAGCCAGCCGGGGCGGACCTCGACGTCGTCGTCGACGAACACGACGAGCTCGCCGTGGGAGTTGGCGACGCCGGTGTTGCGGGCGGCGTTCAGCCCGAGGTGCCGGTCGTGGGCCAGGTAGCTGGCGCCGAAGCGCTCGGCGGTCGCGCGCACCGCGGGGGAGGGCGGGTCGTCGTGGATGACGAGCACCTCGGCCCCGGCGGCGGCCGCCTGGGGGGCGATCGAGGCGAGCGCGACCTCGAGGTAGTCGGGGCGCTCGCGGGTGGGGATGACGATCGACGCGGTGGGGTTCGTGGGGTTCAAGAGAGCGTGCTTCTGAGAAAAGAGGGGCTCGGCTCGCCGGCCTGCGGCCGGTTGCGCCACCCTCTAGTCGGAGTGCGAATACTCGCAATGAGAGTATTCGCGAGGCGAACATTCTAGGTTTGCGCCAAGAGGTAGGCGCAGCCGGCCCTATAGGCCGGCTGGCCGAAACGGGGATTCGCGCCGGAGGCGCGTGTCTCCCGGCTTCGGTCGGGCCCCTCTTTTTCCAGTCAAATGGTCCTGTTTCTGCACAACCGTTACCGCGCGCCGGGGGGCGAGGAGCGGGTGGTGGACGACCTGCTGTGGCTGGTCCGCGAGCGCCTGGGGGAGCCGGCGGAGTTGCTGGTCCGGGACTCGTCCGCGGTGGGTCGCGCCCGGGCGGCCGCGGGACTGCTGCGCGGGGGCCTCGACCCCGACGGGGTGGCGGACGCGGTGTGCCGCGGGGGGGCGCGGGTCGTGCACGCGCACAACCTCCACCCCACGCTCGGCTGGCGGGCGCTGGCCGCGGCGCGGGCCGCGGGGGCGCGGGTGGTGGTGCACCTGCACCAGTACCGCCTCGTGTGCGCGGTGGGGGTGTGCTTCACGCAGGGCGAGGAGTGCGTGCGCTGTCACGGGCGCAACACGCTGCCGGGGGTGCTGCGCAACTGCCGCGGCTCCCGTGGGGAGGCGCTGGCCTATGCGGCGGGCCTCGCGCTGTGGCAGCGCCGGGTGGTGGACCAGGCCGACGCGGTGCTCGTGCCGAGCGTCTTCGCACGCGAACGGCTGCGGGAGCTGGGGGCGCCGCTGCCGTGGGAGCGCGTGCACGTACTGGCGCCCCCGGTGCGGGCGCTCACGCGGGGGGGTGGCACGCAGGGCCGGTACGCGGCGCGCGAGGCGGGCTCGTCGGGGCCGCCGGGGGGGGTGGACCTGCCGCCCGCGGGGTACGCGCTGGTGGTGGCGCGGCTGTCCCCGGAGAAGGGGCTCGACGTGGCGATCGAGGCGTGCCGCCAGGTGGGTCTCCCGCTGGTGGTGGCGGGTGAAGGCCTGGAGGGTGGGGGGAGCGGGGACGGAGCGAGGGGTGGGGCGGCGGTCTCCGACGGGGAGGCGGTTCGCTTCGTGGGCCGCGTCGACGAGGCTCGCCTCGCGCAGCTGCGCGCCGGGGCGGTGCTGGCGGTGGTGCCCTCGCGCTCGGCGGAGACCTTCGGCCTGGCGGCGGCTGAGGCGATGGCCGCGGGCCTGCCGGTGGCGGCGAGCCGCGTGGGGGCGCTCCCCGAGCTGGTCGGCGAGGAGGGCCTCGCGCCGCCGGGCGACGCCGGCGCGCTGGCGGCGGCGATCGAGCGCCTGCGCGCCGATCCTGGGGCGGGCGAACGGGCGCTGGAGCGGGTTCGCGCCATGTGCGCCCCGGAGGTCGTGGCGGGCAGGCTGGCGGAGGTGTACGAGGCGGCCACAGCGTGAGTCGCCGACGCTGATCTCACGATCGTTACCGCACGCCCCGCGTCGCCCCTACACTACGCCCGCATGACGACCGTGGGCATCGTCGGGCTTGGCTACGTGGGGCTGCCGCTCGCGGTGGCGTTCGCAGACGAGGGCTGCGAGGTGGTCGCGGTCGACGTGGACGTGCGCAAGGTCCAGGCGGTGCAGGCGGGGGAGTCCTACATCGAGGACGTGCCCTCCGCGCAGCTGGAGGCGGTGCGCGAGCGTATCCACGCCACCACGCGCTACGCCCGTCTGGAGCGGGCGGATGCGGTACTGATCTGCGTGCCCACGCCGCTGACGCGCAACCGCGAGCCCGACCTCGGCCCGCTGCTCGACGCCACGCGCGAGCTGGCCAAGGTGCTGCAGGCGGGCCAGCTCGTGGTGTTGGAGTCCACCACTTACCCCGGCACCACCCGCGAGCGCGTCGCGCCGCTGCTTGAGGAGTCGGGCCTGGCGGCGGGCCGCGACTTCCACCTGGCGTTCTCGCCCGAGCGCGTGGACCCGGGCCGCACCGACTTCACGTTGCGCAACACTCCCAAGGTGGTGGGCGGCCTGACCGAGGCGTGCGCGGAGCGCGCAGAGGCGTTGTACGGGCTGGTGTGCGATCAGCTGGTGCGGGTCTCGAGCCCCGAGGCGGCGGAGCTGACAAAGCTGCTGGAGAACATCTTCCGGTCGGTCAACATCGCGCTAGTGAACGAACTGGCGATGCTGACCGACCGCATGGGCATCGACATCTGGGAGGTGGTGGACGCCGCCGCGACCAAGCCCTACGGGTTCATGCGCTTCGAGCCGGGGCCGGGTATGGGCGGGCACTGCATGCCGGTGGACCCCTTCTACCTGAGCTGGCGCGCGCGCGAGTTCGATATGACGACGGAGTTCATCGAGCTGGCCGGAAAGGTCAACCAGCAGATGCCCTACCACTGCGTGGCGAAGGTCGAGCGGGCGCTGAACGACGTGGGCCTGCCGGTGCGGGGCTCGCGGATCGCGGTGCTGGGCGTGAGCTACAAGCCGGGCGTGGGCGACGTACGGGAATCCCCGGCGCTGAAGATCCTCGGCCTGCTGCGTGGGCTTGGGGCCGAGCTCGTCTACCACGACCCGCACGTCGCCGAGCTGCCCGACCTCGGCCTGCACAGCGTGCCGCTGGAGGACGCCCTGCAGGACGCGGACCTCGCGCTGATCGTGACCGCTCACCCCACGGTCGACCACGGCCTGGCAGCCGAGCGCGCGCGCGTAGTGGTGGACCTCCGCGGGGTCACACGCGGCACGCCGGCGGCGAACACGGTGCGGTTGTGAGTCTCACCCCCGACCCGCGCGCCCCGGGCCTGCTGGTGGGCGAGGGCGTGGAGATCGGCGAGGGGGTGTCCTTCGGCGCGTACGTAGTGGTGCACGCGGGCACCGTCGTCGGCGCCGGCTGCGTGGTGGAGGACCACGTGGTGCTCGGCAAGCGCCCGCGCCTCGCGCGCAGCTCCTCCGCGAAGGGCGAGGTGGGCCGCCTGGAGCTGGGCGAGCGCGTCACGGTGTGTGCGGGCGCGGTCGTCTTCGCCGGGGCGCGCATCGGCGAGGAGGCGATCCTCGGCGACCAGTCATTCGTGCGCGAGCGCTCCGTGGTGGGCTCGGGCTCGGTGATCGGCCGCGGCAGCGTGGTGGACAACGACGTGCGCGTGGGCGCCCGCGTGAAAGTGCAGACGAGCGTCTACCTGACGGCGGGCACCGTGGTCGAGGACGACGTGTTCGTGGGCCCCGGCGCCACGACCACGAACGACGACACGATGGCCCGCCACGACGACACGACCCCCCTGCGGGGCGCGACCCTGCGCCGCGCCTGTCGCGTGGGCGGCGCCACGGTGCTGACCCCGGGCGTGGAGATCGGTGAGGAGGCGTTCGTCGCCGCGGGCGCTGTGGTCACCCGCGACGTGCCCGCGCGCGCGGTCGTGATGGGCGTCCCCGGCCGTGTGGTGCGCGAGGTCCCCGCGGAGGACCTGTTGGAGCGCTGGCGGTAGGCTCGCAGCGGCCCTCTTCGCGACGGGCTTGTATGCGGTGTAGAGCGCACGCCATCGAGCGGGCGGCAGTCCTCCTGCCGATGGCTGCACCCGGTCGGGGCCTCCGAGGGTCGCACCCCGGCCTCATTTGATCTGCAGGATCTGCGGGTGGGTGGCGAGCAGCAGCTGCGTGAAGACGTAGTCGAAGGTTCCAAACGCAAGGAAGGAGACGACGACAGCCTGGTTGACGGCGCGCCCGACCCCCTCGGCGCCGCCGGAGGCGGTCATGCCCTTGTAGCAGCAGATGATCGAGATGATCGCCCCGTAGAGCGTGGCCTTCAACACGGAGCCCCACAGGTCGGTGGTGGAGGCGTTGTTGAAGAGGTTGTCCCAGAACGGCCCCAGCGGGTAGTGGTTGACGATCTCGGCGAGCAGCCCGCCGAAGAGGCCGAACAGGATCGAGTAGACGTTGAACAGGCCGGTCACGAGCATCAGCGCGAGGAAGCGGGGGACGACGAGGTTCTTGACGGGGTCCACGCCGAGCACCTGCAACGCGTCGAGCTCCTCGCGGACCTTGCGCGCGCCGAGGTCGGCGGTGATCGCGGTGCCGGCGACCCCGGCGACCACGACCGCCGTCACGAGCGGGGCGATCTCGCGGATCACGGCGAGCGTGAAGAGCCCGCCGAGCTGGTCGAGCGCGCCGAACAGCGAGAGGAAGTTCGCGCCCTGCAGGCCGGGTGCCGCGTAGCTGAAGCAGATGATGGAGACCATCAGCGGGAACCAGCAGAGGCGCAGGGCGAAGAGGAACTGCGCGACGAACTCGCCTCCATAGGGGTAGGGAGGCCGCAGCGCGGAGGCGATCGTCCTGCCGGTCAGGAGCACGATGTCGCCCATTTCCTCGAGCAGGTTCCTGGAGGGGAGCAGGGCCCGCTCGAGCTGGACCTTGCTTGGGTTGCGCCTCTCCTGGGGGCTTGTCTCCGTACCCGAGCCGAACCACAGTGCCATTGCGCCAGTGTACTAGTTCACTAGCAGATTGTGAGCCCGGGCCAGAAGTCGCTAACGTAAAGGCGTGACTCGCCAGCCTGACACCGGGGGTTTGGGCGGCCTGGGTGCCCTGGACTTCGCGATCGACCGCCGCGCAGAGGTCCCGATCGGGGTGCAGGTGGCGTGGGCTCTGCGCGCGCGCATCCACGACGGCCGCCTCGCGCCCGGGCAGCGCCTGCCGGGTCTGCGGGACCTGGCCCAGGCGCTGAAGGTCAACGCCAACACCGTGCGCGCCGTCTACCAGCGCCTGGAGCACGAGGGCATGATCGAGAGCCAGCAGGGCAGCGGCACGTACGTCGCCGACACCGCGCACCGGCCCTCCGCCGCGGGCGCGATCGCGGCGAACGCCGCCCGCGAGGCCCACCAGACGGGCGTCGACCCACGCGAGGTCGCGGCGGCGTTGTACGTGGATCCAGGACCCCCGGCGCATCCCGACGAGGCGGCGGCGCACAGGCGCGAACTGCGCACCCAGATCGCAGCCCTGGAGCGGGTGCTCGTGAAGATCGAAACCGAGCACCCCGGGCTCGTCGCCCCCTCGCGCAAGGCGCTGCCCGCACGCGGCCCGCGCCTGCTGGACGTCGAGGAGCTCGAGCAGGTCCAGGCCTACCTGGTCCGCCGGCTCGCCGCGATCCAGAACGCGCGGGACGAGCTGGAGCGGGGGCAGCAGGCGTCCGCTGAGCTGGAGCACGGGCGGGAGGTCCCCGCCGAGCCGGCACCTAAAGCGGCTACAGCGCCGAAGCGCGCCGCTCGGCCGCGACGACCTCCGCGGCCCGCGCCCGCGTGAGGACGGGGCTCAGCGGGGCTGCGAGGTGCGCAGGGGGTTCTCCCAGTGCACGCCCTGGAAGCGAGCGAAGTCGCCATCGGTGCTGCACACCGTGAGGCCGTGCTCGATCGCCAGCGCCGCGAGGTGCGCGTCGTTGGCGAGGTCGGGCCGCGACTCTCCCTCGAGCAGGCCGGCGAGTATCGTCTGGTGGCGATCGGTGGGGAGCGGGATCCAAGCTTGCGGTTGTGCCAACCATGGCTGCACTAGGTCCCATGCCCGGTGGAGAGGGACTGGTCGCCGTACGACATGAGAGTTGCCTATCAGCCGCATGAACCCCAGCAGTGTGGGCCACGGGAATCCGACCCTGGTCGGGCCATTCAGGATCTCCTCGAACCAGGCGCGTGCAGTCTTGTGGTCACGCGCCTCAGGTTCATGTGCGTAGATCAGGATGTTCGCGTCGAGCAAGATCAGCTTCGCCACGGTCCCTCTGCCAGGTCGAGCGCGGCGCTCACATCATCGATGTCGATGAGCAGCCCTCCGGTGTCCAGCGGCTGAACCCGGAAACGGGGGGTCTCCGGGGGCGCCTCATCTGCGTGCTGCAGGCCGACGCGGATCAGTTCGTTGATCTCTTGCTTGAGGGAGTGGTTGCGCTCTCGCCGGCGATGGTCGATCGCCGCTGCGACATCGTCTTCAAGGGTCAGAGTGGTACGCATGCATCAGAGCATAGAATACTTGATGCCTTGATGCCTTGATGCCTCCACGACCCCGGCACGCCGCCAACCGACCCATCCCGGACCCGGAGGGTCCTACTAAAAAATCAAGACGAGGCGATGCGAAGGGGCGAGGGCCTCGGTGTCCTGCGTCAAGACGGGACGGCGCGCACGACACCGACAACCTCCTCGACCTGTGCGGCGGTGAGGACGGGGCTCATCGGAATCGCCAGGTGGGTGCGGGCAGCTTGGTCGGTTGCGGGCAGCTCGACGCCGGCGCCCCACGCGCGCATCGCCGCCTGGCGGTGGACGGGGGTGCGGTAGTAGGCCTTGTGGCCGATGTCGGCGGCGGCGAGGGCGGCTTCCAGGGGTGGAGGATCGGGGTGGCCGATCACGTAGAGGTGCCAGGCCGGCTCGGCCCCCGCGACGGGCCGCGGCAGCGTGAGGAGCTCGCCGAGGCCGGCCTGCTCGTAAAGGATACCTGCGCGGCGGCGGCCGTCGGCCCACGTGTCGAGCAGGGGCAACTGCACGCGCAGGATCGCGGCCTGCAGCTCGTCCAGGCGCGAGTTGGAGCCCACCTGCTCGTAGGAGACCTTGTCGCGCGAGCCGTGGAAGCGCAGGATGCGCACGCGTTCGGCGAGGGCGGGGTCGGAGGTCGTGACGGCCCCGCCGTCGCCGAAGCAGCCGAGGTTCTTCGAGGGGAAGAAGGAGAACGTGGCCGCCGTACCGAGCGCTCCGGGACGCCCCGCGGCAGAGCGCGAGCCGGCGGCCTGTGCGGCGTCCTCGAGCACGGGCACGCCCAGCGCCTCGATCTCCGCGACCGGCGCGACGTTTCCGAACAGGTGCACCACGACTACGGCCTTCGTGCGGGGGGTGAGTGCGGCGCGCACGGTGTCCGCGGTCACGCAGTACGTGTCGGGGTCGATGTCGCAGAACACCGGCACGGCCCCCGTCGGGGGGATGGCCTCAGCGGAGGCGTAGAAGGTGAAGGAGGGCACGACGACCTCGTCGCCCGGCCCCACCCCCATCGCGCGCAGCGCGAGGGTGAGGGCGTCGGTGCCGTTGGCGACTCCCACGGCGTGCGCCGCCCCGCAGTACGCCGCGAACTCGCGCTCGAACGACTCGACCTCGGGGCCGAGGATGTAGAGCCCGGAGTCGAGCACCCGCTCCACCGCGGCGCGCAGCTCGCCCCGCAGCGGGGCCACGGGGGTGGAGGTGTCGAACAGGGGGACTGCCATCGCGCGGACCCTATCGGCGCACGAGGTCGGCGGGATTAGCGGCGGTGCCCTCCCGCTCGCGCAGCCACCGGACGGTCGCGACTACGCGCCGAGTCGGCCGGCTCACCGGGCCCCCGACCCCGCCGCGGTGTGTCCTACCCCCGACCCGGCGGCCGCGTGGGCCGGGTCCTCCCGCTCGCGCAGCCACCGGACGGTCGCGACTACGCGCCGAGTCGGCCGGCTCACCGGGCCCCCGACCCCGCCGCGGTGTGTCCTGCTCCCGACCCGGCGGCCACGCCGGCCGGGTCCTCCCGCTCGCGCAACCAGGCGACGGTCGCGGCGAGGCCATCCTGCACCCCGATGCGCGCCTCCCAACCGAGCAGCGTGCGGGCCTTCTCCACCGAGGGCCAGCGGCGCGGGACGTCCACGGTGAAGGAGGGCAGGTGCTCGAGCTTGAACGCGTCGGGGTCCTCGCCGCAGGCCGCCCACACGAGCCGCGCGATCTCCGCGACCGTCAGCTCGCGCGAGGCGGAGATGTTGAAGTCCTCGTTCAACCCCGCCGGGGAGCCCATCGCGACAACGATCCCGTCGGCGATGTCGTCCACGTGCGTGAGCGTGCGCGTCTGCTCGCCGGAGCCGAAGATCTGCAGGGGTCGCTGCCCGGAGAGCACCTTGCGGATCAGGTCGGGCACGGCGTGCGCGATGCCGGGCTCGGCGTCGGGCACCTCGCCGGGGCCGTAGGCGTTGAAGGGGCGGCAGATGGTGTACGGCAGGCCGTGCTCGGCGTGCGCGGCGCGGCAGTACACCTCGCCGGTGAGCTTCGAGAAGCCGTACGCGGAGAGCGGCACGGGGCAGTCGGGCAGGTGCGCCTCGGTGGTGGGGAACTCGGTGGCGCGCTCGAAGACCATCGAGGAGGAGACGTAGGTGAAGCGTTCGACCTCGACCTCCAGCGCCGCGCGCACGACGGCGTTGTAGAGCGCGGCGTTGACCTCCGTCAGCGTGTGGGGCAGCCGGTGGAAGTTCGCGATGCCCCCGACGATCGCCGCGAGGTGGATCACGTGCGAGCAACCGTCGGTCGCCAGCCGCGCCTGCGCGAGCTTACGCAGGTCCCCGGTGTGCACCTCGCACCCCTCGCGCATCCACTGCGGGGCGGGCCGCTGGTCGGAGACCCGCACCTCGTACGCGGGGTCCGCCAGCAGCCGGCGCACCACGGCAGAGCCGATCGTCCCGGCACCGCCCGTCACGAGCACGCGGCTCATGGGCTGGGCGCTCCCAGCGCGGCGAGCTCCGCGGCGTAGGCGAAGACCTGCCCGGCGCCCCAGCAGTTCCAGGGGTCCGCCACCACGCAGTCCCCGGCGGCGAGCGCGGAGATCGCGGCGAGCGTCGCGGGCTCGCGGAAGACGGAGTGGGGGGCCGCCACGACGACCGCATCGGCGCCTGCGAGGGCCTCCTCCAGCGGCGCGGTGGGGGTGGCGACAAGCGGGTCGTGCACGGCGACGTCGGCGAGCTCGCGCTCGAGCAGCCGCACGAGCTTGTGTGCGAGCGAGTCGCGCTCGTCGTCGGTGTCGGCCTTGAACGCGAGGCCGAGCACGGCGACCTTGCGGTCGGCCAGCGTGCCGAGGCGCCGGCGCAGCCCCTCGACGAGGAACAGCGGCACCGACTCGTTGACGCGCGAGACCGCGAGCAGCATCCCCGGCGCGGGCGAGCGCTCCTCGGAGAAGGCGAAGTCCTTGCGCAGGCACGTCCCCGCGGTGAGCCCCGGGAGGGCGAGGCCGCCGCGGGGGTAGTCGCGATTGACGAGGTCGATCACCTCGAACACGTTGGCGCCATGCCGCTCGCAGTCCATCATCAAGAGGTTGGGCAGCGCGAAGAGGGTGTAGCGCAGGATGTTGGCCCAGATCTTCGCGAGCTCGGCCTGCACGGGGGTGGTCTGCACGAGCGGCGCGTCGAAGACCCCGAACAGCTCCGCGGCCACCTCGCCCGAGCGGGCGCCGACGCCCCCGATGAGGCACGGCAGCGTGTCGATCTCCTCCAGGAACCGCCCGGCGGCGATGCGCTCGGGGGCGTGCGCAACGAACACGTCCTCGCCGGGGCGCAGGCCGCGGTGCTTGGCGAGGTAGCCCGCCACGAAGTCGGTTGTCCCCGGCGCGACGGTGGAGCGCAGCACGAGCGAGTGCCCCGGCGCGAGCACCCCGAGCAGGTCGTCGAGCACCGAGCGGATGTCGCGCATGTCGATCTCGATGTGCGAGAACGAGGGGGTGCCGAGCGTCAGCACGATGTGCCGCGCTCGCGCGGCGTCGGCGACGCGCTCGGAGAGCTCCAGCCGTCCGCTCTCGCACACACGCTCCAGCAGCGCCTGGGCGCCGGTCTCCTGGAAGGGCATCACCCCCTCCCGCACCGCGCCGAGGCGGGCGGGGTCGTTGTCGACGCCCACCACACGCAGGCCGCGGTCGGCGAAGCAGAGCGCGAGCGGCAGCCCGACGCGGCCGAGGCCGATCACTGAGACGTCGGCGGTGTGCTCCAGGGAGGTCATGGGAGGGGAGGTTAGCTTCAGAACGTGTTTCGAAACGATCGGCACGCCCGGATGCGCCCCTGTACGCTGCGCTGGATCGCCACGTGCCGGCTTGCCCGTGCTACCAGCACGGGCTTCACCGACCGAAGCCGGGAGACACTCGCCTTCGGCTCGCATCCCCGTTTCGGCCAGCGTCGCCCAGCTTGGTCCATGAGCGCCCCGGACGCACCGCCTGTTTCGAAACACGTTCTCATGCCTGCCCGGGAACCCCCGAGTAGAGGCGATCAGCGGCCGATGATCCGAGGTTGTGTATTACTTTTTGGGCCTATATCACTTCATTTTGTAAAGTGATATAGGGTCGTTTGGGAATACTTCACCACCCGCCTGCCCCGGCGGTCATCCACGCTCGCGCCGCAGGTACTGGCGCGCGAAGCCCGCCACGAAGCGGGGGTTGTAGCGGACGTAGCGAGGCCATAGCCGGCGCGGCTCGCGCGCGAGCCGGTAGGTCCACTCCAGGCCGCTGCGCTGCATCCACGCGGGGGCCTGGGGGATGAGCCCGGCGTGGAAGTCGAACGCGGCCCCCACCCCGACGAGCAGCGGCGCGCGCAGGTGGGGGCGCATGCGTTGCATCCAACGCTCCTGCCGGGGCTGTCCGGTGCCGACCCACACGACCTGGGCGCCGCAGCCCTCGATCTCGGCGACCACGCGCTGCTCCTCCTCCGGCGTGAGCTCCCGGAAGGGGGGCGACCAGCCGCCGGCGATGACCAGTCCAGGGAAGCGCTCGCACAGGCGGCGGGTGAGCAACTCCAGCGCCTCGGGCGTGCGGCCGCCGTAGAGGTAGGCGGGGGTCCCACTGCGGGCGGCGCGCGCGCAGAACGCGGCCATCAGATCCGGCCCGTACACGCGCGTGGCCCGCGGGTGTCCGAGCAGCCGCAGCGCCCACACGAGCGGCTGCCCGTCGGGTACCGCGAGCGTCGCGTCGAGCGTCGCGGCAAGCGTCGCGGGGTCCTCGCGGGCGCTCATCACGAGGTTGACGGCCGCGGCTGTGACGTAGCCGCGCTCGCCCGTCGCGATCACGGCCTCCATCCAGTCGAGCACCTCGCCGTAGTCGGAGACCGCGAGCGGAATGCCGAGCACCTCCGCGCGGGGGGGCGGCGCCGGCACGGTGGGTCCGGGGGTGCAGGAGATCGAGTGAAGATAGCCGCCTCGTGGGGAGGGCCGTTTCAGGCCCCCCGCCCGTTGGGCTGGTTGTGGACAGGCGGCGCGGGCCGGCAGCGGGCGGTAGTCGGAGGGCTGGACCTCGGTGGCGGATAGCCCGTCAGACAACTGTCGGTTAGTCGAACGATTCGACACACTCGCAAGTCAGCCCGTAAGCTCCCGGGTCGTGAGCCCCTCGACATTGCGCCGCTACCGCGCTGAGCGCCTGCTGCGCCAGGAGTTCGAGGGGCTGCGCGAGGAAGTGATGAAGAGCGTGCGCGGGCGGCTGCGTGCTCGCGGGGTGCACCTGGACCAGGGAGACCTGGAAGCTTGCTACGCGGTGGCCTGGCAGGGCCTCTACGCCGCGGTGGCGGCCGGCGAGGAGGTCGCGAATCCGGGCGGGTGGCTGACGGTGGTGACGTTCCGGCGCGCGATCGACGAGCACCGCAGCGCACGGGTGCGGGGGTTCGGTAGCCCCGTGCTCGCCGAGCGCGCGGCGGTTGAGGTGGGCGCAGCAGGTGCCCAGCCGGCCTTCGCCGGGCGCGGCTCAGCGGCGCCGAGCACCGGCCCGCGCGGGGCGGCGATGAGGGTGGCGGCCGAGCCGGACCTTGCGGCGGCCCTCGACGACCGCGCGTGTCTGCGCCAGCTGTTCGAGGCGCTGCGGGGTCGCCTCAACGCCCGCGAGTGCGAAGCGGCGAGCCTCTGCTACCTGCAGGGCCTGACGCGCGCGCAGGCCGCCGCGCGCATGGGCATCAGCGAGGCGCGCATGGGCAAGCTGATGGAGGGTCACGGCCCAGGCCGGCCGGGGGTGGCGGGCAAGGTGGGGGAGCTGTTGGAGGCGATCCGCGGCGGGGAGTGGTGCGAGCAGCAGGGCTCGCTGATGCGCGGCCTGGCGTTCGGCATCCTCGACCCCCGTGGTGAGCGCTACCGCCTCGCGCGCCTGCACCAGCGGGAGTGCCCGGCGTGCCGCGCCTACGTCCTCTCGCTGCGCGGCCTCGCTGCGGTGCTGCCCCCACTGCCGCTGCCGGGGGGGTTGGGAGGGCCACCCGCGCACGCGAAGGGGGCCGGCGCGAGGGGGGCCGGCGCGAAGGCGGGCGCCAAGGGGGCCGGCGCGAAGGCGGGCGCCAAGGGGGCGGGCGCGAAGGCGGGCGCGGGGACCGGCGCCGGTGCGGGAACGGGGGTCGCCTCTGCGGGGACCGGCGCGGGCGCCGTCTCGACCTCGGGCGTCGCGGGGGTGGGCGGCGCCGGTGGGGGCTGGCTGCTGGGTGGCTCGGTGGGCGCGAAGCTGGCTGTGACCTGCGTGTTGGCGCTGAGTGTCGGCTGCGTGGCTCTCACGGTGGCGCCTCACCACGCGGGAGCTTCGGCGCGACGACGGCTCCACCGTGAGGCCCCGGCGAGGAGCGCATATATAGCGGGCCCCGCGCAGTTGGTGGCAGATTCGCCTCAGCTTGGCGGAGCGCTGGCCGGAAGGCCGTCCACCACAGCCACGCGTGGCGTCTCGCGAGCAGCACGGGCGGCGGCTGCGCACACGGCATCCACCCAACACGCCCAGCGCGAGTTCGGCCCCGAACAGCCGGCCACCGCAGGCTCGACGACTTCGGCTACTCTCCCGTCGTCAGTGACGGCACGGGCGGCCTCGCGTCGTTCTCAGTCCAGCGGCACGGTCGGCGAAGGCCCCGCCACGGCCGCTCCCGCGGGTCCTCCAAGCCACGCGGAACGGGAGTTCGGTCCGGAATAGCCTGAGCGGCCGGGGCTCCCGCCCACCCGCGGGAACGGGCGCTCGGTCCCAGACGCCCTCAGACCCGCGGGAAGACCTTGGTGAGCCGCCTGAGCGCGAGCGGGTTGCCGCGCGGGCGCATGCGCCCGGTGGCGAGCGCGCGCATCGGGTTCAGCCGGTCGCCGACGATGTTGACAAAGTCCTGGTAGGCGACGCGCAGGCGCACGTCGGCGTTGGGTGCGATGCCCTCGTGGACGGTGGAGGAGCCGTTGTTCACCGTGAGGTGCCAGGTGGGGACGTCGGGGTCGGTGAACTCCCACTGGAAGACGGTGGGGCGGCGCAGGCCGTGCGTGGGGTTGACCTGGCGGCGGATGGTGTCGAACAGCAGCGCGACCGTCTCGGGGTCGCGCTTGGAGGGGCCCTCGCGCACGCCGATGACGCCGGCCTGGGCAAGCGCGCGCCCGCGCCGGGAGAGCTCCAGCGGGGTGAGGCCGGGGGGCATGATCGGGGGGCCGGGCAGCGTCTCGGGGGCCAGTCCGGCGGCGCGGAGCTTGGTCATCAGCGAGTTGACGCCCTCGGGTCCGATCTTGTCGAAGGTGTAGCCGAAGCACGTCAGGTAGCTCTCGTCCCAGCCGGGGGGCATCAGCACCTGGGCGGTGTAGCGGGTGACGTCGTTCAGCAGGCGGGCGACGGCCCGCGGGACGCCGACGGGGTCTTCGCGGCGCAGGTCGGCCAGCAGCTTGACGCCGAAGCCGATGTGGCGCTGCTCGTCGGCCTGGATGTTCTGCATGCCCTCGCGGAACGCGGGCAGCACGTCGCGCTCTTCGAGGTACGAGCAGATCAGGTGCTGCCCGGGCTGGGCGAGGGTGCCCTCGATCACGAGGTGGTAGAGCGTGACCGCGGCCGCCAGTTTGGCGGGGGAGCGGTCGGCGCGCAGTTCGTCGGCCATCGTGTCCAAGCGCGCGAAGATCTTGCGGAAGCCCGGGGAGAGCTGGGGCAGGACGGCGGACAGCCCGGAGGACATGGAGCCGTCGCCGATCCCGGCGACCTCGTGCATGAAGCGCTTGAAGAACACGGCGTGGCGGGCCTCGTCGACCTGCTGGGTGGCGAGGAAGTACTTCTGCTCCTCGCGCGGCGCCGCGTCGATGTAGGGGGAGAGGTTGTCGGTGACCGCGTCCTCGCCCCAGAAGAACAGCGCGTAGTTCCACAGCGCCGCCTGGCGCTCGAAGTCGGTGAACCGCTCGCGCCACTGGCGGGCGTCCTCGGTGAAGTCCAGCTCGGTGGCGCTCCAGTTGCCGCGCTCCCAGCGGGCGTAGAGGTCTGTGTAGGAGAGGGAGTCGGCCGGGAGGCTGCCGAGCTCTGCGGTGGCGGGAGGCCCGTCGCCGTTGGGGGTGGAGCCGGTGGTGGTGGGGGTCGCGCTGCTCGCCATGGGGTCTGCTCCTCGTGGTCCGTCGGGGGTGGGCCTTGTGGGCGGGGGTGGGTGCGGGGTGGTCCGTTGGGGTGGTAGGTGTCGGTGATGTGGTGCGAGGTGCGGGGTGATGTGGTGCGGGTGGACGGGCGCGCGCGGGGCGTGACCCGTGCGGCGTCGAGCCGCGAAACAGATAATGAACGTTATCGCAATAGCACCCGCTCCGTCAAGTAGGATGGGAACCGTGGCGACCGCGCGTCTGACACGCGAGCAGAGCAAGGCCCTCACGCGCGAGCGTCTGCTCGTGGCGGCGCGCGCGGTGTTCGCGCGGCGCGGCTTCCACGCAGCCTCGGTCGAGGAGATCGCCGCGGAGGGTGGCTACTCGACCGGCGCGCTGTACTCGAACTTCAGCGGCAAGGAGGACCTGTTCCTGGCGGTGATGGACCGCGAGATCGACGAGCACGCGCGCGAGATCGAGGAGGCGGTGCGCGAGCGCACGTCGGTCGCCGCGCGCGCTCAGGGCGGCGCGGAGCGGTGGATGGCGATGATCGAGCGCGAACCGGACGTGCTGCTGCTGTTCATGGAGTTCTGGGCGTACGCGGCCCGTGACGAGGGCGTGCGCCGCCACGTCGCCGACAGCTTCGGGCGCGCCCGGGCGACGCTGACACGCCTGATCGCCGACGGGGCACGGGACTTCGAGCTAGAGCTCGAGCTGCCCGCCGAGCAGCTGGCGATCGCGATCGACGCGCTGGCGGACGGGATCGCGCGCCAGAAGATGGCTGACCCCGAGGCGGTCCCCGACGAGCTGATGGGGCGCGTGCTCGCGCTGCTGCTGGCAGGGGCCACGCGCCCGTCGTCCCGCTGACCACCTAGGCTCTAAGCCTCGATGACCGCGAGGCTGACTGCGCACCTGCGCGAAGCCCCCGCCACGGTGCCCGCCCTCGGCGCGCTCGCGCTGATGGTGGTGTGGGCCACGGACCAGGCCGGCTACCCGCTGACCCACTGGGCGCCCGGCGGCCTTGTGGTGCTAGCGCTGCTGGCGATCGCGCTCGCGGCGGTGCGCCCGCGCCTGAGCGAGATCCCGCCGGCGGTACGCCTCGCGGTGGCGTGCCTGGCGGCGTACACGGCGCTCAGCTTCCTCTCGATCCTGTGGGCGGGGGTGCCCGGCGACGCGTGGGAAGGCGCGAACCGGACGCTGCTGTACCTGCTGGTGTTCGCGCTGTTCGCGTGCTTTCCCCAGCGGGGGGCCACGGCCGCACTGCTGGTGTGCGTGTGGACGGTGGCGCTGATCGGGGTGGCGCTGTTCACGGCGCTGCACGTCGACGCGGCGGCGGGGTCCCCGCTGCGCCTGATGGCACTGCTGCCGGGGGGGCGGCTGGTGTACCCGGCGGGGTACGTCAACGCCAACGCGGCGCAGTGGCTGATGGCGTTCTGGCCGGCGCTCCTGCTGGCGCGCGAGCGGCGGCTGCCGTGGGGCCTACGGGGAGTGCTGGCGGGCGGCGCGGTGGTGCTTGCGGAGGTGGCGCTGCTCAGCCAGAGCCGGGGCTCGGTGTACGCGACGGCGGTGCTGGTGGTGCTGGTGTTCGCGTTGCTGCCTGGGCGAGTGCGCGCGTTCGCGCTGGCAGTCCCAGTGACCGCAGGGATCGGCGCGGCGGCCCCGGCGGTACTGCGGGTGGGCGACCGGGTGAGCGCTCTGGAAGGCGTGCACGGCGCGGCGGCCCTGCACAGCGTGGCGACCCTGCACAGCGCGACAGCGGCGGTCCACGGGGCCGTGGCGACGACGCTGCTTTGCGCGCTCGCGGTCGGCGCCGTGGTGGCGGTGGGGGCGGCGCTGGAGAGCCGGCGCACCCTCTCCCCGGCCGCGGCGACGCGCGTGCACCGGGGCGTGGCCGCGGTCGCGGTGACTGCGCTGGTGGTGCTGGTGGCTGGCGGCTGGGCGGCGGCGGGCGACCCACTGACGCGGGCGCACCACGCGTGGGACACGTTCAAGAGCCCGCGGGGGTACGGCGCGGACGCCACCACGGGCAGCCGCCTGACGAGTGGGTTGGGGTCCAACCGCTACGACTTCTACCGGGTCGCGCTCGACGAATTCGTCGCGCACCCGGTGGGGGGCATCGGGGCTGACAACTTCGCCGAGCCCTACCTCGTGCACGGGCGCTCCAACGAGACCCCGCACTACCCACACTCGGTGGAGCTGCGCACGCTCGCCGACACGGGTGCGGTGGGGGCGCTGTTGGCGGTTGTCGGCCTGGGCGCGGCGCTGGTGGCGTGCTGGCGGGCGTTCGCGCGCAACCGCGACCCACTCGCGCGCGCGGTCGCGGCGGCCTCTGTGGCCGGCTTCGCGTACTGGTTCGTGCACGGCTCGGTCGACTGGTTCTGGGAGTTCGCGGGCTTGGGGGCGCCGGCGTTCGCGCTGCTCGGCCTCGGGTGCGCGCTGGCGCCGCGGGGGCCGCTCGCGCGCGCCGACCCCCGCGGATGGCGTGGCCGATGGCCGGTAGCGGCGGGTGCGCTCCTCGCGCTTGCCGCGGTTGTCTCGTTCACGGCCCCGTGGTTGAGCGAGCTGCAGGTGCAGAGCGCGGCCCGCCTCTGGGTGCAGGCACCCCAGCAGGCGTACGCGCGCCTGGACAGCGCGGCGCGCCTGAACCCGCTCAGCGACGAACCGTACGTGGTGGCCGGCAGCATCGCGCTGCGCCTCGGCGAAGTGGGACGCGCGGACCACGAGTTCGCGCTAGCGCTGCGGCGCACCCCGGGCGACGCCTACGCGACGCTCGAGCGGGGGGCGATCGCCTCCGCGCACGGGGAGCGGCGCGCGGCGCTCGTGCTGCTCGAACGGGCGGCACGGCTGAGTCCACGGGATCCGCTGATCCGGGGGGCGCTGGCGCGGGTGAGGAGCGGCCGCGAGGTGGACATCGGAGAACTGAACCGCTCAATCCTGCTCAACGCTCGTCAGCTCTCCTGAAGTGAGCGGGGCGTGAGTGAAAATACGGATCAGTTGTGGTCTCCTCTGTCCGATAATGCTCGCAGGCTTCGCTAGGTTGTGTAAGCCTGATCGATTCGCTGACCCCGACGCCGCGGCGGCAGTGCCCGGTTGCGGCGGAGCTGGCCTGTGAGGCGGTGACGGCGAGGCAAGGAGTGCGACCATATGGGGTCGCCCAGAGCCGAAAGGAACCCAAGGTTGGGAAGCATGGAAGCATGAAAGGCCACCGCACCACCGTCTCCACACTCGGGGCCCTGAGCCTCCTCGTCGGCCTGAGCGCGCTCGCGCCTGCCGGCGCGCTCGCGGGCGGCCCGCTGCTCAGCGGCTACGGGGGCCCCGGCGCAGGCGCTCAGTCGATCATCGGCGCGACGCTGCTGAACGGTCCCGGGCGAGGCTCGGGCACGGGCGGCTCCGGGGGTGGCTCCTCGCCCTCCTCCGGGGGTGGTGCTGCTTTCAGTGGAGCTCCCACGTCCTCGTCCGCCGGCGGTGCGGCCTCCCGCGGCAGCTCCGGCTCCACCGGCGCGGGCGGTGGCCAGGCTGCCGGCGCCCACGGCGCCACGCGGGCGCACGGCGGCTCCGCGCCGGGTCCCGGCGCATCCTCGACGTCGTCGGGCTCCGTGCAGGGCGAGGCGTCCGCGGCTACCTTGGCAAGCGCGGACACCCCGTGGTTCTCGGGCGCTGACGTGCTGGCGCTCGTGACCGTGGCGGGCGCGCTGGCACTGATGGCGGTTGCGACTATGCGACTTGCGGGTACTCGTAATGATTAGGACTCTGAGAATCGTGAGCACCGCCGACGTCCGGACTGGCTGGGCAGCGGAATGGGGGCGCTCGCGTCAAGGACGAACGACCGGAACGCCCACCGACCCGATGCCCACTCACCGACCACGGACAGGGACGCCCACCCAGCCATGAACGGACCGCGCCTCACTCGGCAGACGACCACTCCCAGCCTGCCCCTGACCCACCGCGCCCCGGCGCGGCTCGCACCGGGGCCGCGCTCGGCGCGCCCGGGGAGCTTCCGCGGCCCGCTGCAGCTGCTGCTCGAGGAGCCCGGCTGGAGCGTGGTGCGCCCGACCGTGGACTTCGTGCTGCTGTGCGCCGCGGTGGTGCTCGCGCTCGGGGGGGTCGGTGGCACGCTGCACGCCTCGGCTGCGAGCGCGCCGCTGCTGGCGCTGCCGGCGCTGACGATGGGGCTGCTCTACCTGCGCGGGCTCTACCACACGCGGCTGCGCGCGCTGATCCTCGACGGGCTGGCGCCGGTGGTGAGCGCGGTCTCGGTCGCGGCGATGGCGGTGGCGATGGTCGGCCTGGCGGTGAACGGGCGGATGCCACCGCAGGCCAGCTGGGTGCGGACGTGGCTGTTCGCGCTGCTGGCGCTGAGCGTCGGCCGCGCGG
Source organism: uncultured Solirubrobacterales bacterium (assembly GCA_963706545.1). Classification (GTDB taxonomy): domain Bacteria; phylum Actinomycetota; class Thermoleophilia; order Solirubrobacterales; family Solirubrobacteraceae; genus Palsa-744. The sequence goes on along the minus strand of OY970161.1, from coordinate 943,864 downwards.
CGTTCGCGCTCGCGCAGCGGCTGGCGCGCAGCCACAGACTGGTGGGACGTCCGGTGCTGATCATGGGCGCGGGCCTGGTGGGCGCGCAGGTGGCGCGCCGCCTGGAAGACCACCCGGAGTACGGCCTGTGCCCGGTCGGCTTCCTCGACAACGACCCCCGGTCGCTCGCGGAAGTGGGGGGGCGCGACGTGCCGGTGCTCGGCACGACGGAGGACCTCGACGAGGTGGTGCAGCGCACGGCGGTGCGCAACCTGATCGTGGCGTTCTCCTCCGTCGCCGACGCCCATGTGAGCCGCCTGATCCAGCGCTGCCAGGAGCTCGGCGTCGAGGTCTCGGTAGTGCCGCGCATGTTCGACACGATCAACAACCGCGTCGGCTACGACACCGTTGGAGGCCTGCCGCTGCTCTCCTTCACCGCGGTCAACCCGAAGGGCGTGCAGTTCTCGCTCAAGCACGCCTTCGACCGTGTGTTCGCGGCGGCGCTGCTGGTCGTGCTCTCCCCGGTGCTGGCGTGCACCGCGCTCGCGGTGCGCCTGACCTCGCCCGGGCCGATCCTCTTCCGCCAGCGCCGCGTGGGCCGCGACGGCACGCTGTTCGACCTCTACAAGTTCCGCTCGATGCGCGTGGGGTACACCGAGCAGGAGCCGGACGAGAACGACGAGCGCGCGTGGCAGCTCGGCTGGGACACCGCTCCGGGAGGGGTCGAGGGCGTGGATCGCCGCACCCCGATCGGCCGCTTCCTGCGCCGCACCTCCCTGGACGAGCTGCCCCAGCTCTTCAACGTGCTGCGCGGGGAGATGAGCGTCATCGGCCCCCGCCCGGAGCGCCCGGAGTTCGTGGAGCTCTTCCGCCAGGATCTCGCCCGCTATGGGGACCGCCACAGAGTCAAGTCGGGGATCACCGGATGGGCGCAGGTGCACGGCCTGCGCGGCCAGACCTCGCTGGCCGAACGGGTGGAGTGGGACAACTACTACATCGCCCACTGGTCGCTGACGCTGGACCTGAAGATCCTCGCGCTCACCTTCGGGGCGTTGCTGCACAACGCGGAGTAGCTCAGATGCTGCGCTTGGCGTCGCGGCCGCTGCCCTGCCAGTACTGAAAGACGCGCACCGTCAGGCCGTGTGTGCCCAGCACTCGCGGCAGCGGGATCGAGTAGCGGTTGAAGCGGTCGAGCGTGAACAGGGCCCGGTAGCGCAGCACGGAGCCCTGGAGCGCTTCGAGCTGCATGTAGTCGCCGACGGGCCCGGAACCGCTGGCCACCACCGCGCCGTGACTGCGGCGCAGGCTCAGGGTCACCGGGCTGGGTGCGCCGAAGGGGGAGGCGAGCACCCGGGCGAGCGCCGCGAAGGCCGGCTTACGGGCGCCCCTGGCGGTGAGCACTCCGAAGTTTTCATTCGTGGAGTCCTGCAGCTTGTAGATCAGCTCCGCTGCGACGTACGGGGTGTGCGCGAGCGAGCGGAAGAGGTTGGTGACGTTTGTCGCTTGGACATTCGGAGTAACGCACGCTTGTTCCTGCTGGATCTTGCGGTGCGGCCAGCAGGAGGTCCAGCCGAACTCGTCGAGCCACAACGGCTTGGTGTCGCCGTTGGCGAGCTGCACTTCGCGGATCGCGCGCAGCGAGCCGAGCGTGAGGTTGTAGAAGTGCACCGCCAGGCCGTCGTAGTAGCCCTTGATGCCGGCTGCGTAGAGCGCCCGCAGGAAGACGCCGTTGGAGCCGACGAGCGAGCCCGCGAGCACGGGCACGTTTGGGTTCGCCTGCTTGATCGCGGGGTAGGCGGCTCGCAGCAGGGTCGCGTAGCGCTGCGGTTTTTCGGGCCCCGCGAAGTAGTCTTCGTTGGCCTGGTCGGGCTCGTTCCAGATCTCGATCGCCGCGAGGCGCGTGCCGTAGCGTGCGGCCAGGTAGGCGACGAAGCCTGCGTAGGCGGAGGGGTTGAGCGGCGGCCACGCGTTGGCCTTGCTCGATCCCCCGGGAACGCACCTGCGCAGCAGCGACGCCGGCGCGGAGGACGCCCAGCAGGGCGTGCTCTCGGCGGTTGCGATCACCCGAATGCCGCGCGTCGCCGCGTCGCCGACTAGCCGGTCGAGGAAGGCTTGCGCGCTCGGTTCGATCCTGCCAGGGCTGCGCGGCTCCAGCACCGACCAGGGCACGTCGACACGCACCACCTGCGCGTGCAGCGCCCGCGCGGTGGCGATCTCGTGGGCCGCTTCGCCCGGCTGAGCGCCGGGGGAGACCCCAAGAATGTTCAAACCGCCGAGCGGAGTGGCGGCCTGCGCACCCGTGGCGCGTCCGGCCTCGCTCGCCGGCACAAGCCACGCCGACGCGCACAGTCCGAGGAGCGCGAGAGCGAGGAGCTTGAGTAGGCGTCCGGCCATGAGGTGCGGTGGCATCCTGCCACTCCTACACACTAGCCGCCGCAAGTACGCTGTCAGGCGTCATGCCCTCCACCTGGATCTGGATGCAGGTCGCGATCGTGGTGTTCGTGGTGCTCGGGATGATCATCGCGATCACGAAGCTGGTGTAGCCCACGCCTCCGCGGCGGTGGGGTTGACGCTCAACACCCCCGAGGCGGCGAGCCGACGCTCAACGGCGCAGGGAGCGCCACCACCCCCGCCGTGCCGGCTCGAGCACCGTCGGCGCCCCCGCAGGAGCGGGCGGGACCTCCCCGCCAGCGAGGATCGCAGCGGGCACTGCCCCGGTCAACCACGGCGCGAGCGGGGCGAGCCCGGCCCGCTCGAGCTCTGCGGCGAGCTCGGGGGTGCGGTTGACGGCGTCGTGAGCGTCCGAGGCGACGTTGTGGAGCAGCCCTTCGCGCGCGAGCGCGAGCGCAAGACGGCGCGCCTCGCCGCCGAAGCGCCCCCCGAGCGAGCCGGCGGTGACCGAGGTGAGCATGCCGGCGCGCACGAGCCGCTCCAGCGCCGGCGGGTCGCGCTGGAAGGCGGGGCAGCGCTCGGGGTGAGCGAGCACGATACGGTGGCCTGCGCGCTGCAGCTCCAGCAGGATCGCGTCGAGGTTCGGCGCTACGGGGGTGAAAGGGGGCTCCACCAGCAGCCACGGGCCGCCCCCGAGGCCGAGGGTCCCGAGCTGCCCGTCGGGGAGCTCGGGGATCAGCGTCAGCGCGATCTCGGCTCCGGCCCGAACCTCGAGTACGCGGCCGTCAGCCGTAAGGACCTCCTCGGTGGCGAGGCGCTCGTTCAGCTCGGCCACGCGCTCGGCGATCGTCACGGCGTCGTTGCGGTAGCGCCAGCTCACGTGCGGCGTGGCCACGAGCACGTCGGTGCCGCCCGCGGCCGCGAGGCGCGCGATCTCGAGCGAGCCCTCGATCGTGGCGGGGCCGTCGTCGATGCCCGGCAGCACGTGGCAGTGCAGGTCGATCACTGAAGGCCCGAACGTTACCCCGCGGGTCGCACCCCCCTGTGCGCGCCTACGGCCCGGCAGATCGCAGACCCCCCTTGCGAGCCCTCGCGAGCGGCCACGGGGCGGGCCCGGATATGATCGACTCGGCCGGCGGGGCCGGCCAGCTTTCACCACACACACGCAGGCGAGGAGTCAGGGCATGTTCAAGTCGATCGTGGTTGGTACAGACGGCTCCGAGACGGCCGGCGAGGCGGTACGCCAGGCGACCGACTTGGCTCGCACCCTGGGGGCGGCGCTCGAGATCGTGAGCGCGTACGAGCCCGTGCCGGCGCAACGCCTGCGCGAGGAACGCCGCGACGCCCCGGAGGATCTGCAGTGGGTGATCAACCCGCGCGAGGACGTCGACCTCGCGCTGGAGGCGGCTGCCGCACCGGCCCGCGAGGCAGGCGTCGAGGTCAACGTCTACGCCCGCCAGGGCGACCCCGCCGATGCGATCCTCGACGTGTCGGAGGAGCGCGGAGCGGACCTGATCGTGGTCGGCAACAAGGGCATGACCGGCGCCAAGCGCTTCCTGCTGGGCTCGGTGCCCAACAAGGTCTCTCACCACGCCCCCTGCTCGGTGCTGATCATCAGGACGACGTAGCTTGAAACGCGCGGTGATCCTCGCGGGAGGCGAAGGCACGCGCTTGCGCCCCTACACCACGGTCCTCCCCAAGCCGCTGATGCCGATCGGGGACCGCCCGGTGCTCGACATCGTGGTGCGCCAGCTGAAGGCGCACGGCTTCGAGCGGATCACGGTCGCCACGGGCTACCTGGCGGAGCTGATCGAGGCGTTCTTCCGCGACGGCTCGGCTTACGGCATCCCGATCGACTACTACCGCGAGCAGGAGCCGCTCGGCACCGTCGGCGCACTCGCGCTGATCGACGGCCTGCGCGAGGATCACGTGCTGGTGATGAACGGCGACGTGCTCACCGACATCGACTACGGCGCGCTGCTGGAGCGCCACCGCGCGAGCGACGCGGCGGCCACGATCGCCACCAAGGTGCGTCACGTGCAGATCTCCCTCGGCGTCCTACGCTTCGGCGACGAGGACGACTCCACTCGCCTGACCGGCTACGACGAGAAGCCGGCGATCGACTACACCGCGAGCATGGGCGTCTACTGCTTTACCCCGCGGGCGCTCTCGCACGTGGAGCCGGGTGAGCGGCTGGACTTCCCCGACCTGATCCTGCGCCTGATCGCGGCGGGCGAGGTCGTGCGGGCGTGGCCGAGCGAGGACTACTGGCTGGACATCGGCCGTCACGAAGACTACGAGCAGGCGCTCGAGGAGTTCGAGAGCGTGCGCGATCGCCTGATCCCGCCGGAGGGTTGACTCCAAGCTAGGCGAGCGCCGCGCGCACGGCGTCCACGACGACATCAACCGCGGCCTCGTCCATCGTGGCGCTGAGCGGCAGCGCGCAGTGGCGGTCGGAAGCTTCGGTGGCCATCGGGAGGCTGCCGGCAGGCGCCGCGTGGCGGTACTCGGTGAAGGTGTGCAAAGCGGGGTACCAGGTCGTTTGCACCCCAGCAGCCTTGAGCTGCTCGCGGAAGCGGTCGCGCGCGCCGCGGTCGGGGAGCAGGACGGGGAAGAAGAAGTGGGAGGCGAGCGCGACGGCGTGCTCGTCCCAGACGAGCTCGAGCCCGGGCACAGCGGCGAGTCGCTCGCGGTAGACGCGGACGAGCGCGCGGCGTGTGGCGATGTCCTCGTCGAGGCGCGCCAGGCGGCTGAGCCCCAGTGCGGCGCGGGGCTCGTCGAGGCGGAAGTTGAAGCCGATGTCGACAATGTCGTAGGCGGGGTCGTGGCCGCGGTGGCGGTCCCAGGTGCTGCTGGTGAGCGCGTGGGAGCGCAGCAGCCGCACGCGCGCGGCGAGCGCCTCGTCGGCGGTGCAGACCGCGCCGCCCTCGCCGACGCAGAGCTGGTTCTTGGAGAAGAAGCTGAACGCGCCGAGCTCGCCGACCGTGCCGACCTGGCGGCCGTCGTCCAGGCTCGCGCCGATCGCCTCGGCGCAGTCCTCGATTAGGGTCAGGCCGCGAGCGTCGCAGAGCTCGCGCAGCGCGAGCACGTCGGCGGGGTAGCCGGCGAAGTGCACGGCGAGCACCGCGCGGGTGCGGGGGGTGATCCGGCGCTCGGTGTCCTCGAGGTCGAGGTTGAGGTCGTACGCGCCGCCGCCGACGCCGCCGCGGATGTCGCAGAGGACGGGCTCCGCGCCGACGAAGCGAGCGGCGGAGGCGCTCGCGACGAAGGTGAGGGCGGGCACGAGCACCTCGTCGCCGGGGCCGAGTCCGGCGGCGAGGAACGCGAGGTGCAGCGCGGCGGTGCCGCTGGAGACGGTCACCGCGTGCGGCAAGCCCACGTAGGCGGCGAGCGCCTGCTCGAACGCAAGGTTGCGCGGCCCCATCGTCAGCCACCCGGATCGCAGGCAGTCGAGCACGGCCTGCACGTCCTGCTCAGGCATCGCGATGTCGGTGAGCGGCACGCGCCAGTCGCTCATCGCAAAAGGGTGGTCGTTTGGGAATCGTCCACGTGTGTGGGTTCGCCACCGGGGTAGGTGTGCGCCGGGCCTCCTACCCGGCGGCTGCGCGCGGGTGGGAGGCCCAGCAGGCAACTGGATCTCTCACGCGGTGAACGAGGAAGTTGGAGTCCTGCCCACCCGCTCGACCTCCTACCCGACGAACCGGGAGCTTGGAGACCACCCCACCCGCTCACGGCGCGAGCACCTCGGCCAGCGCGGTGACGACGCGGTCCTGGTCGGCGTGGGTCATGTGCGGGTAGAACGGCAGCGTCAGCTCGGTCCGCGAGGCCAGCTCGGTGACAGGCAGCGAGACATCGGGGAAGCGCTCGCGGTAGGCGGAGAAGCGGTGGATCGCGGGGTAGAAGATGCTCGTCTGGATGCCAAGCTCGCGCAGCTGCGCGCTCACCCGCGCCTGGCGGCCGTCGCGCTCGAGCATGACGGGCAGCACGTAGCAGGAGGAGCTCGGCACGTCGGTGTCCTCGAAGGGCACGACGAGCCCCTCGACGTGCGCGAGTAGCGCGCGGTAGCGCAGCGTCAGCTCCCGGCGGCGCGCGATGTCGTCCTCCAGGCACTCGAGGCGCGAGAGCAACAGCGCGGCGCGGGGCTCGTCGAGGCGGTAGTTGTAGCCGAGCCCGTCCACGTCGTAGGTGTCGGTGCGCCCGCGGTGGCGGTCCCACGTGCCGGAGGTCATCGCGTGCGAGCGGCGCGAGCGCGCGAACGCGGCGACGTCGTCGTCGTCGGTGCACAGCAGTCCGCCCTCGCCGACGGAGAGGACCTTGTTGGAGAAGAAGCTGAAGGCGCCCGCGAGCCCCCACGTCCCGAGCGCGCGCCCGTGCAGCGTGGCGGAGGGCGCGTGCGCGACGTCCTCGATCAGCGCGAGGCCGTGCGCGTCGCACAGCTCCCGCAGGCGGTCGGCGGCGGCGGGGTAGCCGGCGTAGTGCACGACGCAGACGGCCTTCGTGCGGGGCGTGAGGCGCCGCGCGACGTCCTCGGGGTCGAGCGAGGGGCGCTCGCGCGAGACGATCTCCGCGAACACGGGGGTCGCCCCGCAGTAGAGCACGGCGGCGGCGGTCGCGGCGAACGTGAACGCGGGCACGACGACCTCGTCGCCGGGGCCGACGCCGGCCGCGAGGTAGGCGAGGTGCAGCGCCGCGGTGCAGGAGGAGAGCGCGACCGCGTGGCGCGCCCCGAGGTGCGCGGCGAACGCCTCCTCGAAGGCGGCGGTGCGGGGGCCGAGCGTCAGCCAGCCGGAGCGCAGCGTCTGGGCGACCGCCTCTAGATCCTGCTCCTCCAAGCGCAGGTCAAACAGCGGCAGCTCGGGGAAGGTGTCGGTTGCGGCCATCGAGTGGGGGATCGGCGCGGGCGCGCGGAACCCTTAAGGAATGTTGCGGTAGCGGCCGTCGAAGGGATCACCGAAAGCGCCGGCGTCCAGCGCGGCGATGATCTCGGCGATACCGTCGGGCACGATCATCAGCGTCTCGAAACCGAGCACGGAGCGGATCTTCTCGAAGCTGACCTTGTAGTCGCGGGGGTCCTCGTCACGGTGCACGTAGGAGACCCGGCCACGGTCGAGCTGCTTGCCGATCTCCGCCACGAGGTCGAGCTTGCGGTAGTTCTCCCCGGAGCGCCCGGCGTTGAAGACCTCGCCCGCGACCGTCCCGGCGGGCGCTTCGAGCACGGTGCGCACCGCGCGGGCGGCGTCGCGAACGTGGATGTAGGGGCGCCAGAACTGCTCGCCGAAGACCTCCAGCTCGCGGTCGGCCCACAGTTCGCGGGTGAACTCGTTGACGGTCAGGTCGAAGCGCATCCGCCGACCGACGCCGTAGACGGTGGCAAAGCGCAGGCACGTGGGCTTGGTCGCCGACGCGGCCGAGGTGCCGTGCGCGGCTCCGTCGGCCAAGCCGAGGATCAGCTGCTCCATCCCCACCTTCTGCTCGGCGTACAGCGACACCGGGCGCAGCTCGCCCTCCTCGGTGATGGGGACCTCGGGGTCAGCCATGCGTCCGTAGTTGGAGCAGGTCGAGGCGAACACCAGGCGCTGCACGCCCGCCTCGCTCGCGTCGGCGACGAGTGCGCGAGTTGCCTGCACGTTGACCTCGTCGGAGACCGCGGGGTCGAGCGCGCAGGCGGGGTCGCCGACGATCGCGGCCAGGTGCACGACGGCCTCGGCGCCCGCGAGCGCCCGCCGACGGGCCTCGGCGTCGCGGACGTCGCCGCGGATCACCTCCACGCCGGCGCGCTCCTGCTCGGCGGCGAGCTCCTCCTGTCCGTGCAGCAGGGAGTCGAGGACGCGCACCTCGCGCCCCGCCTCGCGCAGCTCCCGCACGAGCATCGCTCCGATGTAGCCGCTGCCGCCGGTCACCAACGTCGTCTCACTCACCTGGACTCCTTTCTGTGTGTGTCTGTGTCGGCCACCTCGTACCCTCCGGCGTGCCGTTGGTCGCGGTCCGCAGCCGCGTCACCCACTCCTCGACGACGGCCCCCGGGTCATACTGTGCGAGCGCAAACGCGCGACCCGCCCGTCCCTCGCGCACGCACCGCTCGGGGTCGCGCCGGTAGGACTCGATGCACGCCGCCAGGGCGCGCGGGTCGTGGGCGGGTGAGACGATCGTGCCCGTCCCTGGGGGGACCATGCCGGCGGCGCCCTCGGGTCCGCTCGCGACGATCGCCCGCTCGCTCAGCTGGCCGAAGATGATCGAGCGCGGCGCCCCCTCGACCGACTGCGGCGCGAACACGGCGATGTCGCACGCCGAGAGCAGCTCGCCGACGTGACCACGCGGAGTGGGCAGGAATCGCACCCGATCGCCGTAGGGCGCCGCTCTGGCGCGCAGCGCCGCTTCGTTGTCGCCCTCTCCGGCGAACACGAGCAGCACGTTCTGTGGGAGGTGCGCCAGCGCGTCGACGATCACGTCGTTGCGCTTGCTTGCGTTCAGACGCGAGACGCAGCCGAGCACGAAGTCTCCCGCCGCCACACCCCACTCGGCCCGGTAGCGCTCGCGCGCGGCAGCGTCGAAGGCGATGGTCTCCGAGTCGACGATGTTGTGCACCACCGCGACCTTCTCCGCTGGAACGCCGGCCCTGACGAGGGAGTCGCGCGTGCTCTCGGACACGGCCACGATCAGCTTTGCGCGGCGTGCCGCGGCCAGGTAGATGAGCCGCGCGGGTCCACGGGCGACCGGCTCGGGGAGACGCCCCCACTCCGCCCACACCACCGCTCCCGTCAGGCGCCTTGGCAGGATCGCGGACATCAGCTGCTCCTTCTTGAAGTGCAGCAGCAGCACGTCGATCGGCCCGCTCTGGGACTCCTGCTCAAGCACGTGGCGCAGCCGCGACGTCCAGCGCGGAAAGCCGAGCGTCACGCGGCGCAGGGTCGCTCGCCTGATCTTCGGTCCGAGGTCGATCTGGACGGCCGGCACCTCGGTGCCCTCGACCAGCGTCGGCTGGTTGGTCAGCAGCGTCACGTCCATGCCTCGAGTCAGCAGGCCGCTCAGCACGTCGACATTCGCGTACTCTCCCCCGCCCCGTTCGTGGGAGGTCTGTACAGAAACGACGCGCAGGGGACGCTCGTTCACTGTGCGCATCCTAGGGGCCCTCTCCTTCAGGCTCGCACGCTTGTCCCGATCGGGACCGACCTCAGAGTGGCTCCCACCTGCCCCGAGCTCTCGCCAGAGACACTCGATGCGCTTGGAGACGCTCGCCGCCTCGTAGGTGACAACGGCCCGGCGCCGCGCCTCGGCGCCCTCGCGGGCTCGACGCGCGGGATCTTCGAGGTAGGGCGCCAGCGCCGCCACGAGCGCCGCCGGATCATTCTCGGGCTGCGCGATCACGCCGATCCCGGGCGTGATTATGTCCGCCACGCCCTCTGGGCCGGTCGCCAGACAGGGGCGTTCGGCCAGCATCCCGAGGATCACCGCGCGGGGTGCGCCCTCGGTGGGGCTGGGGCAGAAGACCGAGACGTCGAAGGCGGAGAGCACCTCGGCGACGTTGGCGCCGGGTGTGGGTATGAAGTGCGCGCGTCCGCCGAGCGGCGCCGCGATCCGACGCAGTTCGCCCTCGGTCTCGCCGTCGCCAGCGAGCACGAGGTGCACGCGCTCGTCGAGCAGCTTGACGGCCTCGACGACCACGTCGTTGCGCTTCTTGGGGTGAAAGCGCGAGATGCAGCCGACGACGAACGCCGCGTCGTCCACGCCGAGCTCGGCTCGTAGCCGCGCGCGGCCCTCCGCCGTGAACGAGATCTCCTCGGTGCGCAGGACGTTCGGCACGACCTCGACCTTCCCGACCGGCACGCCGACGGCACAGACGGAGTCCTTGGTGCCCTCCGAGACCGCCATCACCGTCGCCGCGTCGCGGGCCGCGCGCAGGTACATCCGCCGCGGCAGCCAGCGGCGAAGCTGGAACGGCACCGGCCCCCACTCCGCCCAGACGAGCGTCGCGCGCAGGCGCCTGCGCAGCCAGCGCGCCATCAACTGCTCCTTCTTGTAGTGGACGAGCAGCACGTCGTAGGGCCACTCGCGCTCCAACGCCACTCGCAGGCGCCGTAGGTAGTAGAGCCACCGCGGGGCGAGCCCCAGGTAGCTCTTGCGCGACAGCTTGGGCCCGATCGCGATCGGGCGGACCGTGACACGGGTGTCACGCCCGATCAGCGGCTGGTCGGTGAGCATGACCGCCTCGTGTCCGCGGTCGATCAGCGCGTCGAGCATCTCGACGGCGGCGAACTCTGCGCCGCCGCGTGAGGAGGTCGTCATCACGCTCACGACCTTCATGTGGCGCTGAAGGTCAGCTTCCAGCAGGATGGCTGCAGGATGCTCGCCACCAGCTGCAAGTTGGCCGCCTGCAGCGCCCTGACCCGCTCGAGCACCGGCTTGATCGGCGCCGGCTGGGAGAACTCGACGCACAGCACCCCCACCGGCAGACGCTTTGCCAGCAGGTCATCGACGATCTCATACTCCGATCCCTCGACGCTCAGCTTCAGCAGGTCCACTCGCTGGTGGCCGAGCTCGGCCATCAGCGAGTCAACGGCGCGCACCTGCGCCTCGGTGTACTCGCTGGTGCCGTGCATGTTGGTCGCCGAGCGGGAGACGAATCCGGGCTCGGCGTTCTCGTAGAAGCGCAGCGTGCCGTCGGCGGACCACAGCCCAACGGGCCGAAAGTCAAAGCGCGGCTCACGGGCGGAAACCGTGCCGGCGTAGCGGCTGGCCTCCGGGACTGGATCGAAGGCCAGGACGGCGCAGCCAAAGCGCTCGATCACGCCGAGATCGAATGAGGCGTCCTGGCCGAGGCCGGCGAGATAGCAGACCGACTCGGGTCCCAGTCTGTCCGCGGGAATCGACCATCCGCCGTAGGTGGTTCCGATCTTGACCATATCCCCATGCGGGACGACGGTCAGCGATCGGCCCAGCCGCCATGTCTTCAACCGCTGGGTGACCGCACGGCCCACCCGGCGCACGGGCGAAATCAAGTGACTGGGCATGAGATGCGACTTTACACGAGCCCATCACTCAAAACTGCCGGACGGTGCGGGGGTGCGACAGATCCTGCGACGATTCTCCCAATGGGGGGCTCTCCGAACAACGCCATGTCCGACCACAAGCAGGCGCGGGGGCCGGCCGGCGTGCGGGTCATGCCGAGGCGGCTCCTGATGGTCGAGCAGGGGGGGCGTGGAGGCGTCGCCGACTACACGGCGCAGCTGGTACGCGCGCTCACGGCGGACGGATGGCAGATAGCGCTGGCCACCGCGGAGGACCACCTTTATCAGCCAACGGCTGGAGTCACGATCCACCAAGTCTTTCACTATGTGCGCGGCCGGACGCGACTCGGATGCGCTGTTCGCCGCCTTGGGTTCGGTCCAATTGCGAATGGACTGGGCTTCCTCGCTGCGCTTCCGCGTCTGGTGCTGCTTGCTCGCAGGTCGGATCTGATCCACACGCAGGGGTGGGAGTTCGCGCCGTTGGGCGTGGTGGCGATCGCCTGTCTGCGGTTGGCCGGGGGGAGCGTCGTGCAGACCTCCCACAACACCTTCGATCGTGGCCGGCCGCGCGATCGAACTTATCGCCTGCTGGCTCGACTCACGGCTCGGACGATCGTCCATACCAAGGCCGATCTGGAGCGGGTGCCGAGCCAAGCGATTGGACGGGTGGTCGTGATCCCGCACGGCGAGTACGGCGGTCTCGCCCGCACGGGCGGCATGGCGGACCGCGACGCCGCTCGTGCGAGTCTGGGCATCGCGCTCGACGCGCCGGTCACTCTGCTGTTCGGCCAGCTGCGACTCGACAAGGGCCTGGACCAGCTGCTCGCGGCACTGCCACGGATCCCGCGGCTGCAGCTGCTCGTAGGCGGCCAGGAGGAGGGTGCGCTCGCCGCGGCACGCGCGCAGCTGGAGAGCCCCGCGCTCGCCGGGCGCGTGACGGTGCGCGAGGGGTATCTCGACATGCGCGAGGCGGCGCAGCTGTTCGCTGCCACCGACACCGTCGCACTGCCTTATGCGGTGGCGAGCCAGAGCGGCGTGCTGCTGCTCGCGTATGGCTTTCACCGGCCGGTGGTCGTCCACCCGGTGGGCGGGCTGGTCGAGGCGGTTATCGACGGTGAGACCGGCTGGATCTGCTCACGGCCCGACGTGGATGGGCTCGTCGCGGCGCTCGCCGCGAGCGTCGATGCCGGCTGGCCCGAGTGCCGCCGCCGCGGCGAGGCCGGGGCCACACTTGCCGAGGAGCGCTTCGCGTGGCCAGCGATCGCCCGTCGTACTGGCGACCTCTACCGAGAGGTGCTCGCGCGTGCCTGAGCGATCGCGAGAGGACGAGATTCGCAATGCCCGGCTGCTGCTCGGGCTCGACGCGCCGGCTGAGGTGCCGGTCAGCGATGTTCTGCGCTCGCCTGCGGTGCGCTCCGCGGTGCGCGCGCGATGGTGCCCGTCGCGGCCCGGGCGCTTCCTCCAGCGTGTCCAGAGCAAGCTCGGCAGGCTTGACTACGAGCGTGCGGTGGCCGATCCGCTGAACGCAGCACGTCGCGCCGTACTCGGCCTCGATGCAGCTGCGCCGCCTCGCTTTCTGGTGCGCGTCAACGAGTTTCCCCACTATCTCGCCTGGGATGACCCGGCCCGCTACGGCACCGAGCGCTACCGCCGCTTTCACGCGATCATGACGGGCGCGGGGGTGCCGTACCTGATCGCCGTGCTGCCTCGCTTGAGCCACGCGCCACTCGATCCCCGGGAGCGTCGCTGGCGGCCCCTGACAGAGGAGGAGCGGACACTGCTGGCGCAACTACCGGACGACGCGGTCGCATTCGGTCTGCACGGTCTCGACCACCGCACGCGCTTCGCCTCGCCCCGTCGCCACAGCGAGCTCTGCGGCCTCGATGCGGCGGCGACGGACGCGTTGATCGACGCCGGGCTCGCCGAGCTCGCGCCGCTCGGTGTGGCGCCGCGGGTCTTCGTGCCGCCGTACAACCGCTTCGACGCCGAGCAGTACGACGTGCTGGCGCGCCGCTTCGCGGTCATCTGCGGTGGGCCGGAGTCGATTGGGATCGTCGGCTTTCAGCGCACCCCTCTGTGGCGCGGCGAGGCGGTCTATCTCCCCTCCTACCACCCCCTCTACGGGCGCGCGCGAGAGATCCTGCCCGCCGCGGAGAGGCTGATCGAGCGGCGCGTCGGCCTGTGGGCCCCGATCGTGCTCCACTGGGGCTGGGAGGCCGACGCCGATTGGGTCGAGCTGGAGCGCCTCGTCGAGGCGATCGCCCCGTACGCGGCCCGCTGGGAGGACTTCCTCGCGGCGGCGCGGGCGAGCGGCCGAGTCTCGTCCGCGACAACCGGTCCTCAGAAGCCGTGAGACGGGTTCTGTTCGCCAACAACTACGACATGGCTCGGGCTCGCGCGGGATGGCTGGCCGGCACTTATCCAAGCCATCACCTCTTTGGGACGGCCGAATTGGGTCCCCCATTCGAAGTCGTCGATCTGCCCTTTGGAGAAGACGACCTCCTGGGACGCATCACTCGGCGCACGCGAGGAAAGTTCGGCGACATCGGCCAACAGGTCGCAGCTGTCAGGTGCCGGTCCTCCGGGTCGGTCGTGTACGGCGGGGCGGCACACGAACTGCGTTCGCTGGCGGCGTTGCGCGCGGCGGGACTCTTTCCCGCCCCGATCGTGGGGGTCTTCCACGGCGTCCCCTCTCGCGGGCCATTCAGTCAGTCGGTCCTGCGCGGCTTCGACCGGGCAATTGCGATGTCGCAGGACACACGGCAGAAGCTCCTGTCCGCCGGGATGCCACCAGAGAGGATCACCGTGCCCGGCTGGGGAGCTGACCTTGAGTTTCCGGGCTTTGCACCAATCGGTGTGGTGGCAAGAGACGCCCCGGTCGTCGCGACTGGGAAGACGGGGCGCGACATGCCGACCCTGCTCGAGGCGCTGCGAGCCACCGAACTGCCGGGCCGTGTCTACTGTGAGCGGACGGAGCTGGAAGGCAAGGTTCGCATCCCGGCACACGTGGAGCTGCTGCCGGCGTCGGCTCCCAGCAGCTCGCCGTCAGGTCCTCTCAGCTACGCCCACACCCTCGCCGACCTGCGTTCGGCTGCCGTTGTCGCGATCCCGCTGCGGGATCTGCAGCCGCTGCACGGGCTCACCGAGGTCGTGGACGCCATGGCCTGCGGCCGGCCGATGATTCTCACGCGGGCGCCCTACTTCGACTTCGATATCGAGGAGATCGGCTGCGGGTGGTGGGTCGAACGCGGAGACGTCGGGGGCTGGAGTGAGCGGCTGAGGACAGCGATGGCCGACCGCGACCGTCTCGATGAGATGGGCCGTGCAGGGCGGGCGTGGGCCGGCGAGCATCTCAATGCGCGGCTCTTTGGAGAGGGCGTGCGACGGGTACTGCTCGACGTCGCTGGGTCAGCTTGGATCCACCGATAACGGGCTGAGCATCCGGGCCGGGCGACCCTCGGATTGTTGGATCGAGGTTCAGCGCTGGATGATGATTTCGGCCGTGGGCTCGTGGCTGAGGCGGCGCAGAGAACGAACTGTCACCGTCCTCGCCCTCGCGGTGAGGAAGCGCGAGAGCGCGAAGGTTTCGCTCCTCCTCACTCCCACGAGGTGAAAGCCTGCCGGGGGAGTGGTTAGCACAATCGGCGCCCGCGGTGCGCCCCCCGTGTTCCTCTGGCGCAGTGCGACAAAGATCAGTTCGCGGGTCGAGACGGTGGGGGCGAATGTGGTGCGAATGCCCCTGAGGTAGATGGACAGCGGCGCGGAGCCGTACTGTTCGCTGACGACGACGCGGGCGCTCGCCGGAGTCCCGAGCGCACGCGCGGCGCTGCGCCAGTCGTCGCGCTGGTAGGCCGGGATCAGGTTGATCGCTGCGATCACAGCGAGGGAGATCGCGCAGAGCCCGGCGCCCAACAGCGTTCCGCCACGGCCCGCCCGCGCTGCCCCCAGGCCGCAGGCTACGAGCACCGCGAACGGCACCCAGTTGGCGATCACGTTGCGCCCGTCGTAGACGTCCACCACGTGAGTCACCGCCAGCAGCAGGGGCAGGGCGGTCGCGACGACTGCGACGATCGCGGCATCACGCGCTCCCGCCTGCTCGCGCGGCTCCCCGCGCCGAATCAGCAGCGCGAGTGAGCCGGCGACGAGCGCCCCGGCGAGTAGTGCCGAGACGATCTCCAGCGGGCCGTAGACCCCGACGACGAACAGCTTGGCGGTCTCTGCGACCCGCGAGATCAGCGACGCTTCTTCGATCCAGTGGACCTTGCCGCTCGCGCGCTGGCTCGCCGCCAGCGGGAGCAGCGCCAGTCCCACAAGCACGACAGCGCCGGCTGGTGCCCACATGCGCCGCCAACCCAGGCGTCTTGCCAGGAGGGCCGCCTCGGGGATGAACAGGAATGCGGCGAAGTAGTGCGTGAGCAGCGCGAGGATCGACGCTCCGGCCCATAGCGCCAGGCGCCGCCCGCTAGGCGCTTGGAGCGCACGCTGCCACAGGACGAAGGCCGCTGCGCTGAACAGGATCAACAGCGCGTAGCAGCGTGCCTCCTGCGAGTAGTAGTACATCGCGGGGTTCACGCTCGCCAGCGCCGCCACCCAGACGCCCACGCGCGGGGAGATCTGCCGGCCCGCGGCGTAGAGCACCGGGATCGTCAGTGTGCCGACGAGCGCGGAGAGTGAGCGAAAGCCGAGCGGGCCGGCGCCAAAGACTTTCGTCCACAGCCACACGAGGACGTAGTAGAGGGGCGGCGAGGACTCGCTCGCGGAGAGGTGCGAGAGCATCCCCGAGAACCCCCGGTGAACGAGCATCAAAGTGGCCGACTCGTCCAGCCAGATGCTCTGTACGTTCAGCGTCGCAAATCGCAGTACGCCGCCAAGCAACGTGAGGGCGATGACGAGCTCAGTCGGGCTCGGTCGTCGTCGCGCCGCCAGCCAGCTGTTCACACCCACCGGGGGGCTGGGACGTGCGGTATCTACGAGGGGCGGACTGGGGGCGACGGGGGTGCCCACGTGGTCGCTCATCTTAGCTGCGGTGCCCTTTCCTCCAACAGGGTGCGCCAGCGCTCCGCGTAGCGTTCGACACTGTTGTGCTCTTCCACGAACGCTCGGGCGGTGGTGGTCAGGGGCGCGGTGTCGAGCTCCGCCAGCGCTCGCAGCCGAGCCACGATGTCCACGAGCGTTGGCTCCACGCACAGCGCCTCGTACTCCGGTACCGCCCGCAGAAGCGTGGGTATCCAGCCGACTCTCGTGGTGAGCAGGGGCACACCGCAAGCCAGTGCCTCCAGCACGACGAAGCTGCAGGCCTCGTACAGGCTGGGGAACAGCACGCAGTCGGCCGCCGAGTAGGCGACGGCCAGCGCTGCCGGTGAGAGGACGCCGAGGTTGATCGCATCGGGGCTGCTGTCGCGACCGGCCACGATCAGCTCGAAACCGGCGCGCCTGCTCGCCTCAAGGAGCAGGCCGGCGCCCTTACCGTGGTCCATGCGCCCCACGAACAGGGCGTAGCGTCCGTCAAGCGCCAACCCCAGGCGCGCGCGGGTCTCGGCACGCGGCCTTGGCGAGAAGGTTGCGGTGTTGACCCCGTTGGGGACCACCGTCGCGCGGCGGACTCCGTAGAGGCGGCGGACCTCCGCCGCGGCCGAGCTCGACACGCAGACCACGGCTCTCGCCCCGCGAGCCGACAGCGCCTCCGCGCTCCCGGTGCCCGCCATCCGTCGGATGCGCTCGCGCCGCGGCAGGTCGGCTCCCGCCGCCCGGATCGAGGCCACTGACGTGCCGTGGTAGACGTGGATGCGAGGAGTCCGCCTGCTGTAGCCCACGCCCAGGTAGCCGTTGGTGATGAGCAGGTCGGGATCTCGCGCCCGCGCCACACGGCTGGCGGAGCGCGAGGATGCGAGGGAGCCCACGCCCAGCCGGAACTGCCAGCGTGTGGCCTCGCGCTCCGGTCCGACGATCGTGGCTCTCCACCCCTGCTGCTCGATCACGCCTGCCAGCAGGACGCACATGCGCTCAACACCGCCTGCCGCGTTCGACACGTCTGGAGAGACGATCACCGCATGACGCACTGCGCTACTCAACGGGGCGCCTGATGCCTGCGCCCCGCAGGATCCGTCGGGCGGCTCTCATCCGGGCCCGCGCCGTGCCTGAAGCGACCGTCAGGGCCCGCCGCCGGGCAAACCGCAGTTGGGCGCTCGCGATCCCGTCGATGTGGCCGTTAGAGGCGAGCCACGACCCATGGCGGCGCAGGAAGCGCCAGTTGTTGCTCAGCGCCCAGTACTCGTAGCGCAACGGGGACCCGTGGTGTTGGCCGCCGTCCCACGTGTCCAGCTGGTAGCAGTAGGTCGCGGGTGTCAACAGGCAGCGAAAGCCGACCCTGGCGGCCTGCACGAAGAGGTCCGTCTCCTCGCGGTAGCCGTTCACTGGAAAGCCGTCGTAGAAGCGGACGCGATCGAAGACCGCGCGCCTGGCGAGCACTCGTGCCGGTAGGAAAGGTGTCTGGATAGCCTTCAGCGGGAACACGTCAGCCTCGTCCATGGACGGTCCCAGCGCGCGGCGGGGGGAACGGGCGGCGAGCTCGGCCGCGTCCGCGTCGGTGCCGTCCAGGTGCAGCAGCGGAGCGCCGACGATGTCCGCGCCGTGGCGCTCGGCCTCCTGCCGGAGCACGACGGCGTAGTCGGCCGGGAAGCGACAGTCGTCCTCCCCGAAGAGCACCCACCTCCCCTCGGCTGCATTGATGCCGGTGTTGCGCGCGGCGGCCACCCCCCGGTTCTGTGGGTGGCTGATAATTCGCAGACGCTTGTCGGCAAAGCGCCCGCACACCCGTAGAGTCTCGTCGGTCGAGCCGTCGTCGATCACGATCACTTCAGCCACGCCGCTCAGCGCGAGCATCACCCCGAGATTCGCGCGCAGGGCCTCAGCACGGTTGTAGGTGGGCAGCACCAGCGAGATGCCACCGTACTCGTCCGTGCCCACTCCCGCAGTCTAATTGCGCGCGCCGCGGAAGCCCAGACGCGCGGTCGGAGCCGACCTCACCTCTACGATCCAGCGATGATCGAGCGCCGCGGCGACGGACTCAACGGCTGCCCTCGCCCGCTGGCGACGAGCGGCCGGCTCTGCCGATGAGCGAGCACCTGCAGATCGGCCCACGGCGCCTGACGCTCGACGTCTCCGTGCAGATCGTCGCGCGCATCGCCAACCTCGCGCTGGGTGTCGTCGTGACGCTCGTGCTCGTGCACGCGCTCGGGAGCAACAGCTTCGGCCTGTGGTTGACCATTTTCGCGATCACCCAGATCACCAGCAGCTTCGGCGAACTGGGGCTCACCCAGGTCGCGGTCAGCCGCGCCGCCCGTGAGCCCGACCGCGAGCCCGAGTGGCTGGGCAGCCTGCTCTCGCTGCGGCTGCTGCTCGCGGTTCCGATCACGCTCGCCTCGATCGTGGCCGTGTTCCTGCTCGTCTCGAGTCACGAGGGGAGGGTCGCCGGGACGCTGCTCTCGCTCGTGCTGCTGGTGGGAGCCCCGGCGACGCTCAGCGCCGTGTTTCAGCTGCGCGTGCGCAATCACATCTCGATGGCGATCATGACCCTGAACAGCATCGTGTGGGGTGTCGGCGTGGTCGTCGTGGCACTCGCGTCCGGGGGCATCGTCGCGTTTGCCGCGGTCTTCCTCGGAGCCTCCGTGTTCACCACCACCCTTACTACCGTACTGGCTTCGCGAATTGCGGCCGTACGACTCAGCGGTATCCGTCGCCTGTGGCGCCCAATGTTGCGTGTGGGGCTTGGACTGGGGGCAGCCGGGATCCTCGTGACCCTCTACGTCAAGCTCGACCAGATCCTGGTCTTCGAGATCGCGGGCAGCCACCAGGCAGGCCTGTATGGCGCGGATTACCGACTGCTGGATCAGATCCAGTTCATCCCCACCTCGGTGATGACCACGCTCTTTCCGCTGATCGCCGCTGCCTACCCCCACAATCGCGAGCGGGTGTGCAACCTACTCCAGATGACCGGTGAGTACCTCACGATGGCGTCGCTGCCGATCCTGGCGTTCACGATTGTGGCCGCCCAGTCGATCGTGACTCTCCTGTTCGGCAGTCACTTCGCCGCGGCGGCGCCGGCGCTCCCGGTTCTCGCCGGCGCGTTCGTCTCCATCTCGTTCGGATACCTGGTGGGCAACATGGTCGTGATCCTCGAACTCCAGCGTCTGTTCCTGCGTTATGCGGCGATCGGCCTGGTTCTCAATGCGGTACTCAACGTGCTGCTCATACCTCGCTACGGGTTCCTGGCGGCCGCCTGGATCACGCTACTCACCGAGGTGACGGTGATGTCGATGAGCATGCGCAGGGTGCTGCAAGGGCTTCAGATGCGCCCGCGGCTGAGTCGCCTGGCCCGCACGCTGCTCGCGGCGGCGGCGATGGGTTTGGCGGTATGGCTGGCTCGCGCGGTTGGTGTGCCGTTGGGAGGTCTCGTGGCGGTCGCCGTCGTCAGCTACCTGCCCAGTCTGATGCTCCTGCGCGTGCTCACGCGTGACGAGCTGCTGTCCGTGTTACGCAAAGAACCGCTCGCCGCGATGGACTAGCGCGTGGCTCACGTACTAGTTGCAAGCTCCGGGTCGACCAACCGATGAGGCTTGGCGCTCTGGAGCGACCACTCTGGATGCGCATCGATCGACAGCGAATGCGCAGCGCCCCAGACCATCGCCACGAAGAAGACGAAGAAGGCGGGGTCGTAGAACAGGTAGTCGTAGAGACCCTGTGCCATCAACCCGCCCAGCGCAGCCGCGAATGCAGATGCGCGTATGGTGTGAATCCCCCGACCCTGGCGACTGAACACGAGTAGGATCGGGCACGCGAAGAGTGTCAAGAAGCCGGCCAATCCAAGCCACCCCGAATCCAGTCCGATCTGTATCGGAGTCTCGTGAGCGTGGAAGAAGGGCTGGTTGATATTCGAGTTGCGCACATTGGTGCTGAGGTAGTAGGAAAAGTTGCCAAAGCCAAGTCCCCACGGGTACCGTGCAAGCGCCTGCTTTCCAGCTGCCTGCAATGCGAACCGCTCCTTGTCCTCGCCCTGACTGCCGTTCGACAGGGAAATCCGCTGCTCGATCGTCCCAATCGTGGAGGCAGGGGTGGCAATGTAGGCGGCTCCCGCAAAGATCGCGAGTATCACGAAGGCACGAGCAAGGACCGGCCCGCGGCGAGCGTTCAGCGCCAGCAGCAGCAGCCACCCGCTGGCGAGGGCGACGATGCCCCCGCGCGACGTTGACACCGCGATACCCGTGAGCAGGAATATGAGGGCGAGACCGTACGTGGCGGCACGCATCGCGTTGCGTTGGTCAAGCGCAATCAGGACCTCGCCGGTCGCCAACGTCGCCGCCATCGCCACGTAACCCGCGTAAACGGTGTAGTAGGCGAAAAAGGAGTTGGGGAGACCGGCCTCGAACGGGGCTCCTACGATTGCGTCAATGCCAACCTTCTGCAGAAATGCGAAGGTCACCACTATCACGGCAGATCCTGTGAAGATGTCGATCATCCGCCGGGACGCGTCCCGGCGCTCACGCAGGACCGTCAACGCCACAAGCAAGATGAGGATCGCCGTGAGCCAATCCACGGCGCCTTCGAGGGCGGCGCTTCGACTGTGGGCTCCGATCGACGCGATGAAACTTCCCATCACGAGCGCCAGCCCTCCGATCGCAGCCCACGATGGTATGGCTCTTACTCGGATCCGCCACATCATCGTGAGCGCGAGGGTGTACAGCAGGACCTGATCGGAGTTGGTTCCGAAGAATCCGAACTCGAATGGGGTCAGCGCGATCAGGATGATCAGCCCATAGTCGGGACGCAGGGCCGCGACCACCATCGCCACGCCAGCGGTCACGATGATCAGCGCCTTCAGCTGGTGCTGAAAACTCCCGAGCTTCGCTGTAGCGAGACCGGTGGCGGCGGCCATCAGGACGGCTAGGAGGGCGAGCAGCAGCGGTGAGCGATCCAGGCGGCCGACGCGCCTGGGGAGGCGAAGGCGGGGTGGGGTCGCCATCCTTCGGAGCTTAACGACGCTTGGGATGGACCCCCCGGCACACCACCGTCGGTATGGCCCCCCGGCACACCACCGTCGGTATGCACCCCCCCGGCACACCACCATCGGAGTGCGTTCGACCGAGCGCTCGACGGCTCTGCAGGGCCGGCCCTGCAAGACATCGTGCGGCGAGGCGCCTCCCTGTCTCGGCTTGGGGAGCCTTGGGCAGGTTTGGGGTCGCGGAAGGGCTGTTCGCGGCGCCGGAATGGGAAGGCGCGCCGACCAGCCGGCTACCATCGAGAGGAGACGATGCTTCGTAGGCAAGCGAAATACTAGCCGGATGCCCGAGCGGGATTCGGAGGTGGCCGAGACGCCGGGCTTGGTGCGCGCGCTTCAGGTGCTGCGCGAACGGTGGTTGGTCATCATCCTCTGCGCGCTCGTTTCGCTCGCGGCCGCTGTGGCCTACGTGGAGCACAAGCCCAACCAGTACACCGCGACCTCCTCGCTGCAGTTCACGACCAACTCGATTCCCAGCCAGGTCGCGGGCGTGGGAAGCGGTCAGTCGCTGGACCCCGAAGGCGAAAAGAACACCAACGTCCAGCTCGTCACGACGACCCCCGTCGCTGCACAGGTCATCGGAGCGCTCGGGCTGAAGGCCACTCCCGCCGAACTGCTCGGTGAAGTCAGCGCCAGCGATCCACAGAACGACTACATCGTCGATATCGCGGTGACCAACGAAAACCCTCGACTCGCCGCGAAGATAGCCAACTCGTTCGCACAGCAGTACGTCACTTACAGTCAGCGGCAGAACGAAGAACAGCTGATCAAGGGTCAGCAGCTGATCGCGCGGCGTGCTGCGCAGTTGCCGCTCGGTGACACGGCCGACCGCGCCAATCTCAACGCCCTCTCTCAGAAACTGCTGCTGCTGCAGGCTGTGGCTACGGCGAACGCCCGGGTGGCCAACCTCGCATCCGTTCCTGAATCTCCAAGCTCGCCCAACAGGAAGGCGACCGCCCTCGTCGCAGTGATCTTTGGATTGCTGCTCGGCATCGGGCTCGCCTTCCTATTCAACCTCTTGAATACGCGGGTGAAGTCTTGGGAGGAGATCGAGGAGCTCTACGGCGTTCGATCGCTTGCCGGCATTCCCCGGCGCGGACGGGCGGACACGGCCAGGGCGCGGGACATCGAGCTCGAGCCCTTCCGGATGTTGCGTAACGGCCTCTCGCTACTCGCGCCTGAGGGCACCGTCAAGACGGTGCTGGTCACGAGCGCCGTCTCTGGTGAGGGCAAGACCACTGTGGCGATCGGCCTTGCCAACGCCGCCGCGCAGGCCGGGATCGACGTGGTGCTGGTTGAGGCCGACCTGCGCCGTCCGAGCTTTTCGCGACGACTGCGCGTGGACGGCGGGGCCCCCGGCCTGGTCGATGCTCTGTTCAACGCAGAGGACCCGCTGGAGCTGCTCCAGTCGCCGTTCCCCGACCTGCCACGGCTCCAGGTGCTCACGGCTGGGCAGGTGCCTGCGGACGCGCCGAACAGGTTGCGTCCCTACGAGCTGACCAGAGCGTTCGAAGCGCTGTCTTCCCGTGCGGCGCTCGTCGTGATCGATACTGCGCCGTTGCTCCCTGTGGTCGATACCCGCGTCCTGCTCGACCACCTCGGTCTTGATGCGCAGCTGATCGTTGCGCGCATGGGTGTCACCAAGCGCGAGGACATACGCAACGCTCGCTCGCTGCTCGAGGACCGCGGCCTGAAGCGGAGTGTTGGGCTTATCGTCAACGCTCTGCCCGCGCGGCTCAGAAGCTATTACTACGGCGAGGACCCGGCTGCTGCGTATGTCACCGGACGGGGTAAGCCCGCGACGCGCTCACACACCGCGCGCCAGCCGTCGTAGAGATCAGGAGCTCAGCAGAGACTCCACCTGCGTGGTGTACGCGCCCTTGGGCTGCAGTTCGTGCTGCAGGGCGCCGAAGTAGTCCTGCCAGTTCGTCGTCTGGCCGGTGGGTTTCTGATCGCGCACCTGGTAGATGAAGAAGTCCTGGAGGCGGCTGCCGAGCAGCTTGGTAATCCATGTGACCGTGCTCTTCAGCGTCTGTGCGGCTTCTTCGTAGGTCATGCACCGGTTCAGGCCTTCATTGAATTCCAGGCAGCGACCGTTGTCGGTGGTCACTCCCCACTCGGTGACGTCGATCGGGATCGCGGACGCGCCGTGTTCGGCGGTCTGGGCGATCAGGTCGGCGAACCGGTCGCGGTTGTACTGTTCCCCTCCGTAGGGATGGATGGTCCAGCCGGCGACGTACTTGGTGAGGTCGGGGACCGCGGAGTACATGCCGTTGATCCAGTCGCCGGTCTCGTCGTCGTCCTGCGCCAGGAGTCCCACGCCCGTTCCGGTTGCGTCAATCGCTTCAGCGGCCTCCCGGAAACGCGTGGCGTAGGTTTCGGCCAGCGTGGTGTAGGCGGCTTCGCCCTTGCGGACGCCGTACTGGGCTCCGGAGGCGGTTTCGTTGCCGAACTCGATCGCCGGGATGGCGAGTTGTCCGTCGGATCGACCGGCCCAGAAGGTCCCTCCGGGACCGTAGGCCTTGGCCCAGCTCGCGAGGTTCTGTGCTTCGGCCGGGATAGGCATCGTTTCATAGAATTCGGCCACCGGCTGAACCCGGATGCCCTTGGAGGCGTAGCCGGCGATCACCGGTTCCATCGCTGCTGCTGTGGTACCGATCGACCAGCCGACCCGCACTAGTTTGGCTCCCAAGATCACGGCTCCCCTGAGATCTTCGTTCATGTTGGTGCCCGAATTGAGTCCCGGCTGGAACGTCGCCGAGGTCTGTGGGGGAGCTTCCTGGGTGGGCGTGGGAGTTTCGCTGGCAGGCGTGGAGGGTTCTTTGGCGGGTGTGGGAGCTTCGACTGTGGGCGTGAAAGCTTCCTTGGCGGGTGTGGGAGCTTCTTTGGTTGGTGCTTTGCCGCTCGCCGGTGGGCTGGACGCCGCAGAGGGGGTGGTGCCGGCAAAGCTCGCCGGCTGTGTCTGCGCTGCGTGGAGCTCGCGGGCGGCTCGCTCGACCGCGCGCCTGGTGGTTGCGCAGTGCTGGGGGTGGGCCTGCTCGCAGGTGCGCAGGGCGCGGGTCCGCGATGCGAGCGTGCGAGCCGCGGCGGCGCGAGCCGTGGCAGCACTCCGCGCGGCATGAGTGGCGGCGCTGATCGCAACCGGTGGAGCTTCGGAGGCGCCTGCCCGGGCGGCGGTTACGGACAGGAGCATGCACGTAGCTGTACACGCGAAGGCCATCAACTTGCTCGGCACCCGTCGGGTGGGCGACTGGATGGTGGTGGATCGGTCTCTCATTCGGTAGCCGGGCTGTCTGCGAGAGACCCCTGGCTTTGCGAGCCCGCCTTGCGACGGGGGTGCCTTTGTCGGGATGGAGTGAGCGTGCCGGCGAGCGGTTCCGGTGCCGATCCACGCCCTTTCTTTAGGGCTGCACGGGATCTTTCGGGTCTGCCGGGGGTGCTTGTGAGCGCTCGCGGACCGCTTGGACGGATGTCCGTCCGGCGCCTGCCCGAGCTGGTAGGACGCCGAACCCTGTCGTCAACTGCCCAGAGACGTCAGCCGCTTACCGAGGCCCGTCGACTGACGACGGGCGCGGCGATCGTGGGACGATCCGACTGGGCTCCGGCAGCACCGTGGCTCCGGCCGGCACGTCGCCGACCACGATCGCGCCCGCGCCGATCACCGCTTCCTCGCCGATCGTGAGGGTGCGGCCCCGCGGGCACTGGATCAGCGCGTGCGCGCCGATCACTGTGCGGGGTCCGATCCGCACGCCTGTGTGCATGGCGGTGTCCTTGTCGTTGTTGGAGGCGATCGTCGCGTACTGCCAGATCTGCACCCAGTCGCCGATCACGGTGGTGCCGTGGATGACCACGCCCAGCCCGCGATGGGCGAAGTTGACGTGGCCCTCCAACTGCACCTCCGGCTCGAGCAGCGCTCCGAAGCCGAGGAAGATGAGCGTCTTGAGCAGGCGCGTGGCGCGGCGGTGCCCATGCCGATGACACCACATGCTCATCTTCCACAGGCGAAGGGCGATCACGGCCGACATGATGCTCGATCGAACGGCGTGCGGCTGTCAACGTGGGGCCTCGCCGCTGGCTCCGGTCCCTGTGGTCATACTGACCGGTATGACCCATAAGGTGGGGCCCAAGGGGCAGGTGGTTCTTCCCAAGCCGCTGAGGCACGAGCTGGGGATCGAGCCGGGGGACGATGTGCTCTTCGAGCGCGAGGGGGTGGGGATCCGGGTGTGGAAGGCGCCGGCGGGTGAGGACCTGTGGGGCTCGCTGCCACCGACGGAGATCGATCCGCTCGAGACACTGATGGAGGACAAGCGGGGCGAACGTGAGCGCGAGGATCGTCGGCTGCGGGAGTGGAGACGCTGAAGGGCGTTCTGGATGCGTGGGTCGTGATGGCGGTGCTGAGGGCGGAGCCGGCGGCCAAGCGAGGGCGTGCGCTGATGGGCGCGGGAGTGGGGATGTCGTCGATCAACCTGGGCGAGGTGTACTGCGCGCTGGTGCGGTCTCACGGGCGGGCGATCGCGGACGATCGAGCCGCGGCGGTGCGGCGGACGGTCCGGGTGGAGGACCCGGATTGGCGACTGGTGGTGGCGGCGGCACGGTTGAAGGCGGGCGGTGGGATCTCCTACGTGGACGCGTTCTGCGTGGCGACCGCGGAACGCCACGACGCTCCGCTGTACACGGGCGACCCGGAGATCCTCGCGCTCGAGGTCCCAGTGAAGAGGATCGACTTGCGTTCTTCGACGCGCTGAGCGATTCCAGCGGTACATGCGAGGAGCTTCAGGGCGCCACTAGCTCGCCGAGCGCCTCGATCGAGTAGCGCTCCGCGGCGAGCTCCCGCCCGTGGCGGGCGAGCTCGGGCGCTCCCTCGCGCAGCACGCGGATGAGTGCTTCTGCGAATGACTCGGCGCCGTCGGCAACCAGGCAGTGCTCGCCGTCGCGCACGGCGAGGCCCGCCACCGCTCGCGGCGTGGCGATCACGGGCAGGCCGTGGGCGAGCGCCTCGATCAGCTTCAGCGGGGTGCCTCCCCCCTGCAGCAGCGGAACCACCGCGCAGCAGGCGCTGGCGTAGGCGGCGTGCAGGTCCTCGACGAAGCCGAGCGCTTCCACGCGCGAGTCCGTGGATGGCTGCTGCTCCAGGCCGGCGCCGACCAGGGCGAGCTTCGCGTCGGGCAGTGTGGCCCACACTTGCGGCAGCACCTCCCTGAGCAGGAAGCGCAGGCCGTTGCGGTTGGGCTCGTAGGCGAAGTTCGCCACGAAGATCGCGCGCCGCTCTCCGTGGAGGGGCTGCACGGGTGTGATCGCCGCCACGTCCACCACGTTGGGCACGTACCGCAGCCGCGCCGTCGGGCACAGCTCGTGTGCGGCCGCCACGTCGGCTTCGCTTGCCATCCACGACTCGCTGGCTGCTTCCAGCAGCCCGCGCTCGAAGGCCCGCAGCGCGCGCGCGCTGCCCACCCCGCCTGCGCCGTGGAGCTCGTGGCGGAAGCCGGACTCGAAGTTGTGGGCGTTGTAGACCACCGGGCGCTCGCGCGCCAGACGGCTCAGCGTGGCCGCGGCCACCGGGCCATCGGCGATCACTCGCCCGCTGGCGGAGCCGCGCGCGAGGCGGGCGGCCTCCGCGGCCAGCTCGGGGGAGAGGCCGCGCGCCAGGGCGGGAGGCACGCCGCGCAGACGGGCCGCCCCGTAAGCCACCAGCCGGCGCGCGCCGCGCGAGGGCACGACCTCGTGCAGCTCGATCCCTGAGATCTCGCGGAACGCGGTGTCGGGCGCGTTGCCCTCGAAGCGCGCGTAGAGCAGGTCCAGGCCCCCATGGGCGGCGAGCGCCCGAGCGACCCCGTAGGTGCGCAGTGCCCGCCCCGAGCCCAGCACGGGGGTGTGGGTGGTGACGAGCAGGTCCCTCACGGTCGCTTCTCCCCTGCGCCGGCGCGTTGGCCGGCAGCGTTCACCGCTCCTCCCCGGCGTCGTGGCGCGGCTTGGCCTCCAGCGCCTCGACCGCGGCGGCGATCTTCTCCAGGCGCCGCTCCCACGAGTGGGCGGCGGCAGCGCGCGAGCGCTCGGCGCGGCGCGCGGGACTGTCGCCGGCGATCGCCTCCTCTAGCAGGCGCGCTACGCCCTCCGCGTCCGGGGCGGTGGCGACCTCGGCGACGCCCGCCAGCGCGGGCAGCGGAGTGGCGACCACCGGCAGGCCGGCGGCGAGGTACTCGTAGACCTTCATCGGGAAGACGCTCTCGGTGAGCGCGTTGCGCGCGTAGGGGATCAGGCCCGCGTCGGCGGCGCGCAGCACGCCGGGCAGCTGCTCGTAGGTGCGGGTGCCCAGGAGGTGGATGTTGGGCTCGGCCTGCAGCGCCGCCACGTCTGTGCCGGGGTCCCCCGCGCCGACCGGCCCCACGAGCACGAACGACCACGTGGGCCGCGCACGCGCGAGGGCCGCGAGCAGCGGTACGTCGAGCTTCTTGGCGACCACCGCCCCGGTGAAGACGACGCGCGGCTGCGGCAGCGCGGCGACCGCGGGGTCGGGCGTGACCGGCGGCCTCGGCGCGGGAGCCCCCGGGTTGGGTGGCCTCGGGTCGGGCGGGGTGGCTGGGCTCTGGTTGAGTTGGGTGGGCTTCTGGTCAGGGCTCTGGTCGGGTTGAGCGGTGAGGTACCGATCGCGTGAGCCGGGCTCGAGCGCGCTGGCGAACAGGTCGGTGTCGGCGACGTTGGGCGCGTACAGCACGTTCTCCGAGAGCTCCCGCATCCGCTCCGCGAGCGCGGGCGCGCTCGCCAGCACGAGGTCCGCGCGCGCGGCGAAGCGCCGCTCGGCGGCGCGGAAGCTCGTGGTGTCCACGCCCTCCTGAGCGGCGATGTCGTCGACGCAGTGGTACACCACCAGCTCGGGGTCGAGCGTCTCGAGCAGCGCCTCCGCCTGGGGCACGTACGCCCACAGGATCGGTCGCCCCACGCCGAGCCTCCGTGCCGCGCGACGCACCTGCGCGCGCAGCAGGCGGCGGTTGAGCGCGCGGACCGCCGCGGGGCGGTGCAGCGGCAGCACGAGCGGGGACAGCACGTGCAGCCCGTCGGCCTCGCGCGGAGGCGCGAGTCCGCGCCGCAGCCTGCGCGCGATCCGGGTGAGGTCGCGGCCGGCAAGCTGCGGTCGGCGCAGGCCGAGGGACTCCACGAACAGCACGCGGTTCTCGCGCGCCAGGCGCGACATCAGGTGGTGCTGGTTGGTCCACAGCTCCGTGTCCCAGTCGGCGAACCCCACGCACACGATCTCGCGTCCGTGCAGGCGGTGGGCAGCGGGCGGCGCCGGCGTGGCGGCGGCCCTGCCACCGGCTTGTCGAGCCGAGGGATCGGAGCTCATCGGGACCCCATGTTCTCAGGTGCGCACCCCCTGCCGCCCGTTGCTGAGGTGGGCGCTGCCGCGGGGCACGGAAGCCCCGCGCCCACGGCCGTGGGGCCTCGCGTCCACCTGCGTGGATGCGACCCAAAGCACCCGACCGTATGACGCCGGCTGGGCTACTCGTGGTAGCTGGGGCTGACGACTTCCAGGTCGCTCCAGGGGACCGCGTTCAGCGTTTCGTAGGGACCGCCGCTCAGCAGCTTTTCGTAGGGGTTGGGCTGGCCGGCGCGCATCAGCGGAGTGGGGTCCTGGGCCTCGAGTGCCACGGAGCCCGCCGTGTCGGCCACGATCATCCCGTAGCGCTGCACCGCCGTCGCGATCTCCAGCGCCGCCGGGTTCAGGTGTAGCGCGCTCAGGTTCAGGCTCGGCTTCAGGCGCAAGCGCGTGCCCTCGGGGATCGAGTACGCGTCGTCGGAGGTGCCGTCGGTGCGGTTGGCCGGCCATACCCACTCGGAGGCGGCGGTGTCAGGCATCGTCACTTCGAGGGCGTGGTCGATCGTGCCCTGCTGCAGTTCTTCGAGGTGGATCTGCCCCGCCAGGATCGAGAGCCCCGCGGCGGAGACGCCCAGCGGTTCGGGGAGGACGCCTTCGCTGGTGTACGCGTCCTGAAACTCACCCCCCCAGCACGCCGTCCACTGCCCGCCTTCCTGCTGGGCGCGCCACAGCTCCCACTCGTGCCCGCTCGAAGGCTGCCACACGACCATGTCCTCGTCGGTGCCTTTCGCCGCCTGTGCTCCCGCGGGGATCGGGACCGCGCTCATGTCTTGCGCAAACGGCCGGAAGACGCCTTCCCCGCGCGGGCACGCCCCGTTCTGCGGGACCACGGCCGTCGTCGGCGCGTTCGCGGGGACGGTGTAGACGGGCGCGCTCCATTCGGTCGTGTTGATGACCACGTGCCCGTAGTACGTCTGCACCTGGTGGTTGAAGGCCGCGACCAGTTGGGCGGAGTCCGAGGCCTGCGGCGCCGCCGCGGGGAGCGGCTGGTTGAAGAAGCTCTGTGCGGAGAACAGGCGCAGCGCGTAGGAGGGGCCGCTGGGCGGTTCTTCCTTCGGGGGTTCTTTCGTGGGTGGTTCTTCTTTCGAGGATTCTTTGGTTGGAGGTTCTTCCCTGGGGGGTTCTTTCGCTGGGGCTTCTTTCGCGGGGGGTTCTTCCTTCGGCGGTTCCTTGGCTGGGGCTTCTTGAGCCGGGGGTGCTTCCCCGGGTGGTGCTTCTGTCCTGGGCTCCCTGCTCACCGTACCTTCGGGCGGTGCCGAAGGCGACGTTTCCGTCAGCAGTCCTCCCGGCAGCGCTTCGCCCGCGCTCGCCGGAGAGCCCACTTCGGGCGGGAGAAGGCCCGCCGAACCGCTCGGATCGCTACCGGGCGAACCGGGCTGGGACAGCGGTCGGTGTAGCTGCGCGCACTTGCGCTCATGCCTGCAGGTGGCCTTCCGTCCCTGGGTTGGGTGGGCTCTGTGTGCGACCCGGCGTCGCCGGCCAGCCCCGGACCGATGAGTGATACTGGCCTTGTAGCCGGCCTCGACTGACGCGCCCCGCTGGAAGTCCCCGTGGGCGCTCGCTGCCTGGCTGACGGCAAGCCATCCGCCCAGGGTGATCGCCCAGACCAGGAGTGCCGACGCGACGCGTGCCCCGAGTGAGTGGCAAAGCGCACGATCGAGTATGCGCAATTTGCGGGACGGAGTCGAGGACGTCACCGAACTCTACTCGTAAGGCCACGTAAACCCATCGAGCTCGCCCACGTTAATTCGACGAATGAGCGGGCGATTGTGTACCTTGGCGACATCTTGGTAGGTAGGTGGAGGTTTGAGCGCCTCGGTCCATGGAGGGTCTGTGCGCTGGCGAGCGTCGCGCTCGGCCTGAACGCCGCCGTGCCTGCAGTGGGACAGGGCGAACCGGCCGCTCGGCTTGCCGGGAAGACCCAGTGGGCCGCGACGGTGGCCGCCGTGCGCCGCGCCGACAACCTCCTCGTCAACCCCGACGTCACCGCTCGGCGCGCGGGCGTCCCGACTTGCTACTCGGAGGCGTCGCCGACGGGCGCGACCGTGCGCTTCTTCGAGCCGCCGCGGGGCTCGGGCGGCGCGATCGTCCTGCAGCTCGGATCCCCCCGCCAGCAGAGGATGGTCACCCAGTCGCCCGCGTGTGCGCCCAGGGTTGCGGTCGGGCACTCCTACTCGGCCTCGCTGAGCTACAGCGGCACGGGGGTCGCGCTCAGCCTCGAGGTGCTGGAGCACGTCCACGGCGCCTGGCGCGTGTCGTACGTGGCTGAGCACCTGGAGGCACGCCGGGTCTTCACGACCGCCTCCGTGCTGGTCGGCCCCATCCAGGGAGGCGTGGACCGTCTCGCGTTTGGCGTGCTCCTGCACGGCAGGGGCGCCGTCCGCACGACGGGGTACTCGCTTAGCGACGTGTCGGCCCACCCCCTGGCGCCCGCCACCACCTCGCAACCGGCGACGGGAGGCGTCGCGACTACGCCGACGCCGACCACCACGTCGCCCACGAAGCCAGCCGTGGTCCCCTCCGAAGGGCTGCCGGCTCCCACCGAAAAGCCTTCGGAAGGGCTGCCGCCGCCCATCGAAAAACTGCCTTCGCAGTGCGAAGAACTGGCCAGGGAAGAACCGCCGCTGGAACTGTCGCTACCCGAAGGGCCCTCGACCGAACCACTGTCGGCGACCGGGCGCTGGACGGTGCGCGAAGGGGTCGATCACGCACGCACGGTCCACGCCGTCCTGCTGCAGAACGGCAAGCTCCTGCTGATGGCGGGGTCGGGCAACTCGCGGATGGAATTCGACGCCGGCTGCTTTCGCTCCTACGTGTACAACCCCGTCGCCAACACCTGGCGGGAAATCCCCACGCCGACCGACCTCTTCTGCGCGGGCCACGTGCAGCTCGCCGACGGCAACGTGCTGATTCTCGGTGGCACCAGGGCTTACCCGGCGCCCCCCAAACCGGGCGAATACCCGAGCACCGTCTACGAGGGTGAAAACGCCAGCTGGATCTTCAACATCCAGGCCGAAGCCTACGAAAAGGTTCCCTACGACGAACTGGCACCCCACCAGCCGAAGGAACCCGGCCCGCTGCTCAACGGCGCCTGGTATCCGAGCGCCACCGAGCTCGGCAACGGCAACGTGATCTCCTTCGGCGGCCTGAACGAGGAGGGCAACGGCGCGACCGCCACCAACTACTACATCGCTCCGTACAACCCGGGCGACGCGGCCGGCGACCCGTCCGGGCAGTGGGTCGGCTTCGGCAGCAACGAACTGCAGCAGACCTACGACTGGTTCTGGGGCCTGTACCCCTCGATGATCCTCACCGCCGACGGGCGCCTCTTCTACGACGGCAGCCACGTGTTCGGCAACGGGCTACAGGGCGACAGCCCCACGCCCGCCCCGGACGCGTCGGCTCTGTACGACTTCTACTGCACGTCCGGTAAATCGCAGAAGGAAGAAGAACACGAACAGAACGACACCAACCCCGAAGCCGCCGTCGTGGGGCCAAGGGTGGCGGGAGGCACGGCCTCTGAAGACGAAACGCACCCTCGCGTCGAGAACACACCCGGCCTGGAAGACCCCAACCAGCGCGACCAGTCAGCCTCGCTGCTGCTGCCGCCGGCACAGAGTCAGAAGGTGATGATCCTGGGCGGGGGCAACACCTACGAAACCGGCGCCTTCGCGACCGCCTCGACCGACGAGATCGACCTCCTCGAACCCGACCCCCAGTGGAAGAAGGGCCCCGAACTGCTGCGGGGCAGGCTCGACAACGGCGAACTGGAGCCCCAGGGAGCGGGCAAGATGTACGTCTCGGCGGTCGCGCTCCCCAACGGTACGGTGCTCGAGACGGGCGGTTCGCTGCTGCCCCGCACCAAGGACGTGCACGAGGCCTCGATCTTCGATCCCGCCACCAACGAATTCACCCCCGTCGCGTCCGACCCGGTCGGACGCGACTACCACTCCGAGGCGCTGTTGCTGCCCAACGGGGACGTGCTCGCCCTCGGTTCGAACCCGGTCAACGTGGGAACGGGCACCGAAGGCTTCCAGACGGCCCTCTCGATCTACGAACCGCCCTACATGTTCCAGGGCGAACGGCCGGTGCTCGAAAGCATCGACGGTCAGGTGAACAGGTTGCGGGACAACGTCAACGACACCGCGCAGTGGGCGTACGGCAGCGAGCACACGCTCGCCTACACCTCCAAGTCCTCGGAAGTCACCTCGGCGGTCCTGATTCGCCCGGCGGCCGTCACGCACTCCTCCGATCCCAACCAGCGTGAGGTGGCGCTGCCGATCAAGGGGCTCAGCGGGCCGCGTGGCGCCGGGCAGTCGCTGGAAGTCGGCCTCACGGCCAACCCCAACCTCGCGCCGCCCGGCTACTACATGGTGTTCCTCGTCAACGCGGCCGGCGTGCCCTCGGAAGCCCAGTGGGTACACGTCGGGCCGCAGGGGGCCCCGACCCCATGAGCGTCACCGTACCCCCACCCGGCGAGCTCGCCCCGCGCGAGCGGACCCTCCGCAAGCCGGCGCCCGAGGTCGGCCTCCCCGAGCTTCCGCCCGAGGACCACCCGCCCGCGCCCGAACCCGCGCGAAAGCCCGGAGGGCGGCCGGAGGCCGACGGCGAGCCGGGTCCCTCTGTTTCGCGACCAGGGTGGCTCAATGAGCTCCAGGCCGGTGAGTCGGGGCAGGTGGGTCTCTCGCCCTCGCCCTCCCGCGCGCTGCGTCTCGCGCCGTGGCTGCTGCTCGGCACGTTCCTCGCGGTCGAGCTGGCGATCTGCTTTGCGCAGCTCACCGGCCCGTTCCTGGACGAGGGCATCTACGTGACCGCCGGCCTGCGCACCCTCCAGGGCCACGGCATCGCCGACAACTACCTCGGCTGGTTCGCGGGCTCGCTGCTGTGGCCGGTGATCGCGGCGCTCGGCTGGAAGGTCGCGGGCCTCGCCGGCGCGCGCGCCGCGGCCGCGCTGTGCGTAAGCGCCGGCCTGGCGGGCATGGTGGCGGCGACCGGCAACCTGCTCGGCCCGCGCACGCGCGCGTACGCCGCGCTGGCCGCCGTGACGAGCGGCCCGGTGCTTGCGCTCGGGCACCTCGCGGTCTACGACACCGCCGCGGTTGCCTTCACCGGCGGCGCCTTCTGGGCGCTGAGCGAGTTTCTGCGCCGCGACGACCGCGCGTGGCTGGTCGGCGCGGCGCTGCTCTACGCGCTGGCGGGCCTGTCGAAGTACCCGGTGCTGGTCTTCACCGCGCCCCCGCTGGTGCTGCTGGTGCTCGCCGCGCGCGGACGGCGCGCCGTGTTCGACCTGCCCCTGTTCGCGCTGGTCGCCGGCGCGGTGCTGCTCGTCTACTTCATGGCCAACCGCGCGCAGCTGATCGGGTTCGTGAGCTTCCGCACGCACGAAAACCCGAACTTCGGTGTGACCACGGCGCAGCTCGCCTACTCCCAGGTCTACTACACGCTCGTGCCGCTGCTGCTCGCGCTCGTGGGGGCGGTCCTGCTCGCGCGCCGCCGCCGCGCCCTCGTGCCGGCGCCACTGCAGGGGCGCCGTCCCGCGCCGACGCTGCTGACGGGCAACCCCGCGGTGCCGTCGCCGCCCACGGGCGGGCGCTTCGCGCCGTCGCCGCCCGGGGGTCGGTGGCTCGCGCCGGCGCTGCTCACAGGTGTGCTCGCCGCGCCCGTCTACCACCTCGCCACCGGCAACCCCTCGGGCGACCAGAAGCACGTCGTGTTCGGGCTGCTCTTCATCCTGCCGCTCGCGGGGGTGACGCTCGAGCGGGCGTTCGCGGGGCGCCGCAGGTGGCTGGTAGCGACCCTGCTCACGCTCGGACTGGGAGTGTTCGCCTGCGCGCAGGTCGTGCGCATCGACGAGAGCTGGCCAGACCTGCGCCCCTCCGCGGCTGTGCTGAGCGCCGACGTGCACCCCGGCGAACGGCTGCTCGTCAACTCCGCGTGGGTCGAGGACGTCTACCTGTACTCCCACGGGCGAGTGCGCTCGCCCTACGACCTCTACGACGTGTACCGCGTCGAGCACCTCGGCCGGCCCGTGGACGTGTGCGACTTCCAGTGGTTCGTCGTCGTCCCCGGCGGCGAAGCGTGGCCGGCGGCGGTGCGCGCCCAGATGCTGCGCTGCGGGAGCTTCCGGGAGGTCTACGCGGCGCGCGCCACGCTGACGAACCTCGGGCGCGAGGAGCGCTTCGTCACCTACACCGAACCGATCGAAATCTGGCGCAACGAGCGGAATGCAAGCGGCTCGCCGTCCACGCAGTTTAGTAGTAAGTCAAGAGGTGAACGGAACGGACTCTGAGATGCACAAGACACTTCACCACGACCGTCACGCGCAGGCGCTGGGGGTCGCGCTGCTCATCACCATCGCCTGGTTTCTGCCCTGGCTGGCGAGCCACCTCGACCTCGCGCACGCGTGGCTCTCGCTGCCCTTCCTGGCGGCCACCGTGGTCGTCGTCGCGGCCCTGCTGGTGTCGGTCGTCAACCGCTGGCAGCGCGCCGAGCCGGTGCCCTGCCCCGTGCCCACCGGCGCGGAGCCGCGCGTGGCGGTGATCGTGCCGACGCTCGGGGAGCCACTGGAGTTGCTCGAACGCACCGTGCGCTCGGTGCTCGAGCAGGACTGGCCGCAGGAGCAGCTGTGGGTGCTCGTCAGCGACGACGCGCACGACCGGCGGGTGCACAAAATGGTCAACCGCCTCGCGCTGGAGTACCCCCGTGCGAGCCTGCGCTACCACCGGCCCCCCGCCCCCGGCGACCCGCGCCGCCACGGCGAGGCGAAGGCCGGCAACCTCAACTCGGCGCTCCCGCGGGTGCCGGCCGGGATCGAGCTGATCGAGACGCGCGACGCCGACGACCTGGTGGGCGACCGGCGGTTCCTGCGCGAAGCCGTCGGTCAGCTGCTCGCGCACGAGCGGCTCGCCTTCGTGCAGACCGTCAAGTCGGGCGAGGTGCACCGCGGCGACCCGTTCGACAACCTGCAACCGCACTTCTTCGGCTGCGCGATGGCCTCGCGCTACGCCGCCAACGCGGTCTTCCCCTGCGGCTCGGGGGTGGTGTGGCGGCGCACCGCGCTGAGCGACATCGGCGACTTCCCGACGTGGAACCTCGTCGAGGACCTGCAGTCCGGGATCGAGGCGCTGCGCCGCGGTTGGGAGGGCTGCTACCTGCCGCTCGTGGGGGCCTACGCCCAGCACAGCCCTGAGGACCTGCCCAACTTCGTCAAGCAGCGAGGCACGTGGGCGCTGGACACGCTGCGCCTGATGCTGTGGGCGCCCAAGCGTGGGCTGAACCTGCGCCAGCGCCTGCAGTTCTACGAGCTTGCGCTGTTTTACCTCCAGGGACCAGCCACGCTCGTGTTCCTGCTCACCCCCGCGGTGGGCTTCGCGCTGCACGACTACCCGGTGGTGACCACCACCGGCGCGTTCCTGCTGCACTTCTGGCCGTTCGCGGCTGCCCTGGAGCTGTACATGGCCGCGGTCCACCGCCCGCTTTCGCTCGAGCAGCTGTGGCGTGCGCGGCTGGTGTGGGCCGGCCTCAGCTTCACCTACGCGCGCGCCTTCGTGCTGGCGGTCCGCGGGGGGCGCTCGGGCAAGCCGCGCTACGTCGTGACCCGCAAGGAGAACGTGCACGCCTGGCACTGGCGGTTGGCGCTGCCCCACCTGGCGCTGCTGGCGACGCTCGCCGGCACCGCGGGCTGGTCGCTTGCCCACCACAGCCTGCTGAGCAGCTTCGACGTCAGCTCGGCCTACTGGGTGGTGCTCTACAGCCTGCTGCTGGGAGGCTTCGTGCGCCTCAGCTGGCACGGCGTCTCGTGGCCGAGCCCGAGCCTGCGACGCGGGCGCCTCGTGCTCTGGCGCGCGATCCGCGCCACCGCCGCGATCGTGTCGATGGTGCTCGTGCTCTGCGCGAGCGCGCTGGGGGCGCCGCGCGCCGGCGCGAGGCCCCCGCTTCACGCCCCTCTGCGCCCCGCGACGGTCACGGTAACGGAAGTCCAGCGGCTTTTTCACGTGCTCGGCTACCCGCTGGGGCGCGAACACGCCGGTACGTTCGGCGTGCGCACCAGGGGGGCACTCTCGTACTTCCAGCGCAAGTACGGGCTGCCCGTCACTGGCTACCCCGACGCGCGCACCGTGGCGCAGATGCAGGGGGTGGCCGCTTCGCTGAGCGCCGCCCCGGCGAGCGGCCGCCCACCGCCGCGTGACCTGGTCGCCAGACTGCTCGGGGGCGTGTCGCCTCTGGGTCTGGGGCTCGCGTGCGCGCTGGGTCTGGCGTTGCTGGCGCTCGCGGCCTCCGCGAGAGACGTGCTGTCGGAGCGCTAGGGCCGGCGTGCGCGCTGGGCAATGCGCTGGTGGCGCTC
This sequence comes from uncultured Solirubrobacterales bacterium, assembly GCA_963706545.1. Taxonomy (GTDB): domain Bacteria; phylum Actinomycetota; class Thermoleophilia; order Solirubrobacterales; family Solirubrobacteraceae; genus Palsa-744. Next base: position 906,719 of record OY970161.1, on the reverse strand, counting down.
GCGGCCTCCGCGAGGGACGTGCTGTCGGAGCGCTGGGGCTTGTGGGCTCCTAGTACCCTCGCGGGCTTGAGCGAGCCTCTGGTTGACGAGCTGCGCGCGCGCTTCCCCCGCGTGGCGGTGGTTCACGAGTGGCTCACCATCCCCGGGGGCTCCGAGCAGGTGGTGGTGGAGCTGCTGGAGATGTTCCCTCACGCGGAGCTTTTCACCTCGATCTACGACCCCGCTCCCTGGCCGGAGCAGATCACAAGGAGACCGGTACACGCTTCCTACCTGAGCCGTCTCCCCGGGGCTCGGGCCCACTACCGCAGGCTGCTGCCGCTGATGGACCGCGCCTACCGGGCCTTCGATCTTTCACGCTTCGACCTGGTTCTCTCCAGCAACCACGCCTGCGCCAAGAACGTGTGCACCCCCCCGGGCGCGCTGCACGTCTGCTACTGCCACACCCCGATGCGCTACGCCTGGGAGGAGGACTTCCTCGAGGGCGAGGACGTGGGGCGCCTCACGCGCCTCGCGCTGCCGCTGCTGCTGGGGCGCCTGCGCCGCCAGGACCTTCGCGGGGCGGCCTCCCCGGATGTGTTCGTTGCCAACTCGCGCCACGTCGCGGAGCGCATCGAGCGCTGCTACGGGCGCACCGCGGAGGTCGTGCACCCGCCGGTTGACGTCGAGCACTTCCTGGCGCTGCCCCGTTCCCCGGCGGACTTCTACCTGGTTTTCGGCCGCGTCGTGCCCTACAAGCGAGTCGACCTCGCTGTCGCCGCCTGCGCACGCCTGGAGGTGGCGCTGAAGGTCGCCGGGGACGGACGGGCGCTCGAGGCGGTGCGGGCGCAGGCGCCGCCGGGGTCGAGCGTCGAGTTCCTCGGCCGCGTGGGCGAGCGCGAGCGCGACGAGCTGCTGAGCGGCGCCCGCGCGCTGCTGTTCGGGGGGGAGGAGGACTTCGGGATCGTGCCCGTCGAGGCCCAGGCCGCTGGTGTGCCCGTGATCGCCTACCGCGTCGGCGGAGCCGCCGAGACCGTGCTCGACGGGCGCACCGGGGTGCTGTTCGACGAGCAGAGCCCCGCGGGCCTCTCACGCGCGATCGAGCGCTTCGAGGGGCTCGCCCTGGACGAGGCCGACGTGCGCGCCAGCGCCGCGCGCTTCGGGCGCGAGCGCTTCCGCAGGGAGATGGCCGCCGTGATCGATGGCGCCGCCGAGAGCTGTGCAGGGCGCTTCGAGGGGTCCTCTCGCGGCGGCGGAGGGTAGCGTGGAGCGGGAAAAAGCTAAGTACACATGTTCTGTGTACTCTGCTCACATCCGGCGTGTAACCCGCTAAGTATACATCAAACGTGTACAATGCTCACATGAGCCGTGTACAGCCGGAGCGCCGCCAGGCCAGTGGGGATCTCTTCCCCACCGACGAACCGATCCCGGCGAGCCAGATGATCGGCCGCGTGGAGGACGTGCGCCAGGTGGCGGCGGCGCTGGAGAACGAGACGAGCCTCGTGATGGCGGGCCCCCGGCGGACGGGCAAGACGAGCGTGTGCGACGCCGCGCTCACCCGCTTGCGGGCGCGGGGGGTGTACGTGGCGGCGGTGGACCTGTTTGCGATGGCCGACGACGCCGAGCTCGCGGAGACGCTGGCGGGGGCGGTGCTGCGCAACCGGCCCGCCCTGCGCAAGCTCCTGCCCAAGGCACGCCGCTTCGGCCGGCAGGCCCTCACCACGGCGCAGGGGGCGGTGGTGATGAAGATGAAGAGTCAGTTGGGGGACGCCGTGGAGCTGGCCCTCACCCCGGGGCTCGCCGCGCGGGACCCCCAACGGGCGCTGACGCAGGCGCTGGAGCTCCCCCAGCGGGTGGCGGTGGCGGACGGGAGGCGGTGCGTGGTGTTCTTCGACGAGTTCCAGGAGCTCGCGGGGGAGCGGCGCCCCTACGGAGACCCGGACGCGGTGACCAAGCGGATGCGGGCGATCTTCCAGCGCTCCACCCAGGTCAGCTACCTCTTCACGGGGAGCTTGGAGCACGTGATGCGCGACCTGTTCGCTCCTGGCGCTCGCGCGCTGAGCGGCTTTGGCAGCTTCTACCACCTGCGCCCCGTAGCTCCCGAAGAGTGGGAGGAGGGGCTGCGGGAGCGCTTCGCGGCGGACGGGTGCGAGATCGCGCCGCAGGCCCTCGCGCGGATCGTGGCGCTCGGGGAGGGCCACCCCTGGGTGACGATGTTGATCGCCCAGCAGGTGCACCTGCTCAGCGTGCTGCTCGACCGGCACGCGATCGACGGGGCGCTGGTGGAGCAGGGGTACGACAGCGCCTACCACGGGGACTCCGCGCTGCTGGACCAACTGGTGGAGCAGATCCGCTCCAGCCACCGTCAGGGACTGAAGATCGCGCGGAGGGTGGCGACGGGCGGGACGCTGACCGGGGGCATGCACCGCGGGGACGCGGCGAGGGCACTGAAGAAGCTGACCGAGGCGGGGCTGATCGGCCACGTGGCCCGGGGGGAGTACCGCATCCTCAACCCCTTGCTGCGCCGACGGTTGGTGGAGCAGCAGCCTCTTTGACTACCCCCCGACGGCCCCTGGCCCCCCGGGTGCGGTGGCGGCTGTGACGTCGAGCAGCCCGGCCCCGTAGAGGCGGCTGTCGGTGGGCCCTCCGAGCGGGTGGGCGGTGGCGACCAGGCGCGCGGCGACCTGGGCGGGGGTGGGGTGGTGGCCGAGCACGCCGGAGGCGATCACAAGCGCGGCGGCAGCGGCGACGTGGGGGGTGGCCATCGAGGTGCCTTCGTAGCCGCCGGGGATCCCGAAGCGCCGGGGGGACGTGCCAGTGAAGGTGACCTGGAAGACGTCGCGCCCCGCGGGCAGTTCGGGGTGGCAGTTGGGGTCCCCGGGGAGGCTCGCGTCGGGCCCGCCGCCGGGGGCGACGAGCGTGACGCCGAGGCCGAAGTTGGAGTAGGAGGCGAGGCACCCGTGTTCGGTGGTGGCTCCGACCGCGATCACGTTGGGGGCGCGCGCGGGGTACGCGGCGGCGGCGTGGGCCTCGTTGCCGGCGGCCGCCACCACGACGACCCCTCGGCGGTTGGCGTAACGCAGCGCGGAGATCAACTCAGGGATGTCCGCCGCGGTGATGCCCCCGGGGAATTCGAGGGACAGGTTGATGACCCGCGCGCCGTGGTTGACCGCGAAGCGGACCCCCTGGGCGATCGTGGAGGCGTCGCCGTTGCCTTCGGAGTTGAGCACTCGTACGGGCATCAGGCGCACCCCGTAGGCGAGGCCGGTGAGGCCGATGCCGTTGTTGGTGGCCTCCGCGATGGTGCTCGCGACGAACGTGCCGTGGCCGTTGCGGTCGAAGGGGTACGTGTTGTGGGCGACGAAGTCGTGGCCCTGCACGAACTGGTAGCGGTAGAAGTCGGGCGAGCGCCGGAACGGCCCGCGGTTGGCGTACGCGACGCCGGTGTCGAGCACCGCCACGATCACCCCCCGCCCCCCGGGGGCGTGGTCGGCGATCAGGTTCGCCCACGCGCCGGGCGCTTCGACCCCGAAGGTCCCCACGAAGTTCCACTGCACTTCCCGCCACCCCCCGGGGACGCCGGCGAGCCCGGGGTCGTCGGGGAACGGTTCGCCGCCAGCGGCCGCGGTGGCGGCAGTCGGGGAGGCCGCTGCGGCGGTGAGGGCCGTGGGTGAGGCGGTGAGAGTCGTGAAGGAGGCAGCAGAGCCCAGGACGGAGGCGGTCGCGGTGGGCGGGGGCGTGCTCGGGCCGAGCGGGCCGGCGACGTGAGCGACGTAGTCGGGCACCGCCCACGCGACGCCACGTGTGTGGCGCAGGCGGGCGACGGCGCTGGGCACGGAGGCGTGGGGCGCGAGCGTGAGCAGCTGCGGGGGGGCGGCTTCGGCCTGCTGCGCTTCGGCGGAGCTTGCTTGCGCCTGTGCTGTGGGGGCGGGCCCTTGCGCCTGCGCTTCCGCGGAGCTCCCCTCGGCCTGCGCTTCGGGGGTGCTTCCTTCAGCCTGCGCTTCGGCTGTCCCGCTCGAGCCCGTGGCGCCCACCGCGCGCGCAGCGGAGGCCCGTGCGGCGGGGGAGGCGGAGGAGTCGTACCCGACCACCACCACGCCGGGCGCGGCGGGGGCTTCAGCGGTGGGTTGTTGTGCGGGTGCGCCCTTGATTTGGATGGGGGGCCCGCCCGGAGGGCGGCCCGGGGCGGGGGCGGCGTGAGCGGAGTGTGAGCCCGACGCCAGTGGCGCTGCCGCGCTGAGCGCGAGGGCCACGCAGACGAGACCGAGCACGCGCCGCAGACGCTGGTGTGCGGTGGGTCTCGCGGGAGGGGTCGGTGCGGGACGGAGGGTCATGAGTTTGGTAATGATGGCGACCCGTTTCTCCGCAGGGCTGCACCCTGGTTGGGTGGGCTCCTCCGAGTGGAGAGCGCCGGCACCACGAATGGCTTTCAAAAAGACCGGCACGCCTGGATGCGCCCCTGTACGCTGCGCTGGATCGCCACGTGCCGGCTTGCCCGTGCTACCAGCACGGGCTTCGCCGACCGAAGCGGGGAGACACTCGCCTTCGGCGAGCATCCCCCGTTCGGCCAGCATCCCCGTTTCGGCCAGTGCCGCCCAGCTTGGTCCAGGAACGCCCCAGACGCACCGCCTATTTTGAAAGACGTTCTATGGCTGACCACTTCTTTCCGCGCGACGAGTATTTCATGCGCCTCGCTCTGCGCGAGGCCGAGCAAGCGTTGAAACACGAGGACGTGCCGATCGGCGCGGTCGCGGTACGCGCCGGGGAGGTGCTCGGAGCGGCACACAACGAACGGGAAGTGCGTGGCGACCCCACCGCGCACGCGGAGCTGCTCGCTCTGCGCGAGGCCGCCCGCGCGGTGGGCGGCTGGAGGCTGCTGGAGACCGTGCTGTACGTGACGCTCGAGCCGTGCGCGATGTGCGCGGGGGCGCTCGTGCTGGCGCGCGTGCCCCGTGTGGTGTTTGGCGCGTGGGACCCCAAGGCAGGGGCGGCGGGCTCGGTGCTGGACGTGCTCGGCGAGCCTCGCTTGAACCACCGCCCCGAGGTCGCCGGGGGCCTCTTGGCGGAGGAGTGCGGGGCGCTGTTGAGCGAGTTCTTCGCCTCGCGGAGGTAGCCAGCCCGAGCGCCGAACTCGCGGTGCAGTTCTGATAAGCTGGCTCATCCTATGAGCGACCTGACGCGGCGCGAGGTTGTCCGTGCGGGCGCGAGCGCCGCGCTGGGGTTGTACCTGCCGGGCGGTCTCGTCGGGCGTGCCGCGGCGCTGCCGCGCGTGGCCGGGCGTGCGCGGACGCAGTCCCACCACCACCGCAGGGCACTCGAAGAGCTCGCCACCCGGCTGCACGGCCGATTGCTGTTGCCGGGCCAGCCGGGGTACGGGGTGGCCACGCAGCCGGCGAACACCCGCTTCGACCGCATCCGCCCGCTCGCGGCGGCCGTGTGTGCGGACGAGCACGACGTCGCCACGTGCATCGCGTGGTCGCGCGAGCACGACATCCCTGCGGTGGCGCGGACGGGCGGTCACAGCTACGCGGGCTACTCGACGACGACCGGTTTGGCGATCGACCTCGGGAACCTCAAAGCGGTCACGGTCGACGCGCGCACCGGACGCGCCACGATCGGGGGTGGCGCGCTCAACCAGGACGTGTTCGCCGTGACCGTCGGCGGCGACTACGTGCTGCCCGGCGGGACGTGTCTGGGCGTGGGTGTGGGCGGACTCACGCTCGGTGGGGGCATCGGCTACAACACCCACTGGGCCGGTCTGACGTGCGACCACCTGCGGGGCACGCGGGTCGTGACGGCCGCGGGCGAGCTGCTCGACGTCGACGACTCGACTCACAGCGACCTGCTGTGGGCCTGCCGCGGGGGCGCGGGCGGCAACTTCGCCATCAACACCTCCCTCACCTTCGACCTCGCTCGCATCCTCACGCCGAACGTCTCCTTTTACCGTTTCGACTACCGCGGCGCCGACGCCGCGGCGGCCGTCCTGTCGAAGTTCGACGAAATCCTGGAAGGGGCGCCGCCTGAGCTGAACGCGGTCGCGATGTCGCAGGCCGTCGAAGTCGGCCCCGGCGGCCCGCGCGAGGCGATTGCCACCTTCTCACGCGGCCAGTACCTCGGCCCGATGAGCAAGCTGACCGAACTGGTGAGCCCGCTGCTGCAGGTGGCCACGCCGGTCAAGACGACGCTGCAGACCCTGTCGTTCTGGGAAATGCAGGCGGCGCTCGCGGGCGCGGAGGCCGAACCGCACTCGTTTGGCGACATCTCGCGCTACTCGACCGCGCGGCTGCCGGCCGCGGTGGTCGCCAAGGTCGTGGACCTGTTGGTGGAGTGCCCGAGCCGGGACACGAACAACAACGGCTCGGTGTGGTCGCTGGGGTGGGTCGGGGGAGACGTGGTGCACTCGGTCCCCCGGAGCGCCACTGCGTACGTGCACCGCGACGCGCTGACGCTGCTGCGCGCGACCCCGGTATGGGAAACCTACGGCCCGCCGTCGGTCGAACGGGATCTGGTCGCGTGGAGCAAAGAGGTAATCGCGGCGATCGCTCCGTACACCGCGCCCGAGAGCTACCAGAACTTTCCCAACCGGGGCATCACCGACTGGAAGCGGGAGTACTACGCGGAGAACTACGAGCGGCTGGTCGACGTCAAGGCGGCGTACGACCCGGACAACTTCTTCCGCAACTCGCAGAGCATCCCTCCGCGGGGGTGAGCCCGCCGCGACCGTGAGTGCTGGGCGCTGGCGGGCGCGCTGCCGGCGCACCGTTGCTCCACGGTGCGCTGGGTGCCCACGCGACGCACGCCGTGGTCGCTCGCACGAGGCCCTACACCGACGGCAGCAGCCCGATCAGGCGGAGCACGCCGTTGTCGCCCCCGAGGCTCGGGTACGCGTCCAGCAGGTCGGCGCACAGCCCGTGCAGCTGGTCCTTACACGGTGCGCCGTCGTGGAAACGGTGGAACTCGAACGTGGGGGCGGCGTGGGCGCCGCGGGGGCCCGCGGGCTGGCGCACCAGCAGGTCGGCGAGGGGGTACAGCAGGCCGCCCATCGCCGCGATGCACGTGCGCTCCAGTCCGTAGCGCGGGCTGCGGCCCTCTTTGACCGTGGTGCTCGGGGTCGCGTAGAGCGTGTCGAGCATCCGCATCAGGTAGCAGTAGGCGGCGTTGAACAGCGTCGCCAGCGACTGTGCGGGCTCCTCGTAGTGCTTCGCGCGCGGGTCCTTCGGGACAGGCCACACCTCGCCGATCTCGTCGATGTCTTCGGCGATGCGCTCGAACTTGGCGTAGTGGGAGAGCTCCTGTGCCCCGGGTGTCGGGTGGACCGGTTCGGTCGGCACTTCGAGGTTCCCCGGGGCAGCGCCCTCGCCCTGCTCGACGATCGTCTCGATCGCTGCCAGCGCCGTGGGCAGATCGGTGACCTTCAGCGGCCTGCCGCCGCCGTCCTGGTTCCAGTAGGCGGTGTAGTACTGCAGCTCGGGGTGCGCGTGCTTCCACAGCTTCGGGCCGGAGAGCCGCTCGAACCCTTCGACGATCGCGCTGTAGAACGCGCCGATCGTCCCGTAGCTGTCGGGCTGCGGCGGCGTGTCGCTCGTGGAGGGCTGCTCCAGCGGCATGAACACCTCCCGCATCAGCCTGGTCGAGCAGCGCTCGAGGTGCAGCATCAGCTTCGGGGTGCGGTGCAGCATCGGGGTGGGGTAGGACGGCAGGAAGTCCTTGTCGTAGAAGGCGATCTGGTCCCCGGCGCCGATCGCGACGAGCAGGTTGCGCGCCAGGCAGAGGTGCAGCATCTCCTCGATCGCCACGCTCCTGATCGCGCGCAGCGCCGACATCCCAGTACTCCACTGCGAGTAGCCGCGCGTCTGGATCGAGTAGCCGGCGTACAGGTACAGCGGGATCGTCGAGGCCTCGAGCTGGGCGGCCTGGTAGAGGTGTGCGCTCAGCTGCTCGACCGTCGTGATCGGCTGCTGGGTGAGCACAGCCGGGGCGCTCACCGGACGAACCTCCGCAGGAAGCCCGCCGCCGCCCACTCGCGCAGCCACTCCCAGATCCGCGACTCGCCGCCCTCGCCGAGGGTGCTTCCTGCCATGGGCGCGTCGAGCTCGCCCACGGCGCCCCGGGTCACGAGTGCCTTGAACTCGCCGACGGTGCTCCCGGCCCCGAGCTCCCTGAGCTCTCCGACAGTGGCCCCGGCCACGAGCGCCTCCAGCGCTGCGTACCGGTCTGCGTCGAGGTCGGTGACCGTTACGACCCACTCGCTGCGGCTGAGTGCCGTGGCGCTCTCCCGGGCGTGCGGCATCACCGGGTGCCCGCCGCCGCGAACGGTTCGCAGGTAGGGGCCGACGGGGAAGCGTGTGCGCGCCAGCCGCAGGCAGCGGACCGGCTCCACGCTCGCCCGTAGCTGCCACGGCGCCGGCTCGGCGGGCAGCTCCTCGGCTGTGAGGATGCGCTCGCCCTCGACGCCTGGCCCGTCGTAGACCTCGGCGACCGCCCGCTCCAGGCGCGCGAGCTCGCACACCAGCAGCGCCCACTCTTCGCCGGCCGGCCGCGTCCGTTCGAGGTGCTCCACGAAGCCCGCGCCGAGCTGCCCCAGCGTGTAGCTGCGTGAGGGGCGCGCCTGCACGTAGTCGAGCGCGAAGGCCTCGAACAGCTCGGCGCCGAGCAGCTCGCGCAAGGCGGGGTGCGACGCGCGCAGGCAGTCGAGCAGCCGCAGGTGGTAGTCGCGGCTGTACAGCCGCAGACGCGCCTCGGCGGGCAGCCGCGGTGTGCCGCGCACGACGTTCTCGGGCTGCGCCGCCGGTACTCCCAGGGCGGCGCGCGTGGGGTCGCTCGCCACGCCCTCGGCCACCCCGTCGGGGTGCGTGATCACCGCCTGCATCCAGCGCTGCACGCCGGCGAGGTTGGAAAGCTTAGAGAGCTCGGTGAGCCTGGCGGACCCGGAGAGCCCAGACAGCTCGGCGAGCGCAGCGCGTTCAGGGGCGATCGGCAACCGCCGCCTCCTCTCTGCCCGTGACCCGGGCGAGGCGCTGCTCGGCCCTGTGTGGCTCGGCCGGCCCCATCCAGCCTGCGACCTTCGCCAGCCGACGCTCGGCCTTACACAGCTCGGCCAGCACCTCCGGGAAGGGGGGCAGGCGGTCGTCCCACTCCAGCAGCGTCGAGACTGGGCCGGTCAGCTCGAGCGCCTCCTCGTACAGGTCCCACACGGGCTCCGCTACCGGGCGGTCGTGGGTGTCGGCGAGGTAGTGGCCCTCGTCGGTGTGCCCGGCCAGGTGCATCTGCACGACGCGCTCGTGCGGCAGCGCCCGCAGGTACTCGAGCGGGTCGAACTCGTGGTTGACTGACGAGACGTACACGTTGTTGACGTCGAGCAGCAGGCCGCAGTCGGCCTCTCCGGCCAGCTCCGTAAGGAACTGCCACTCCGACATCGTCGAGGCGGTGTAGTCGACGTAGCTACTCGGGTTCTCGAGCACTAGGGGGCGCTCCAGGTACTCCTGGACGACCCGGACCCGGCCGACCACGTGCGCGAGCGACTCCTCGGTGAACGGAATCGGGATCAAGGCGTGCGTGTTGACTCCCGCCACGCCGGTCCAGCAGACGTGGTCTGAGACCCACACGGCGTCAACCTCCTCGGCGAAGTGCTTGATGCGCGCGAGGTACTCGAAGTCAAGCGGGTCGGCGCTGCCGATCGACAGCGAGACCCCGTGTGCGACGACCGGGTAGGCGGCGGCCACGTGCTCGAGCACGTGCCGGGCGCGCCCCGCCGAGTCCATGAAGTTCTCAGGGATCACCTCGAACCAGTCGACCTGCGGGCGGTGCGCTTCGAGGTAGGTGTAGTGCGCCGAGCGCAGACCGAGGCCGAGTCCCAGGCACGGCAGCCCGAGGCGGGCGGGGACCGAGGAGGAGCTCACTCGGTTTGCCGTTCGGGCGGCACGAGGTCGTCGGGGTAGCCCTCGCCGGGCGAGGGCCCGAATGGCGCTTCCGCTTCGTACATGCGCTGCTCGAAGAGCTGGCGCGCGAGCTGCCACACGCTTTTGCCCTTGTTCTGTCCGGCGGAGCTCACGCGGCTGACGTTGATCGGGCTGGCGCAGCTGCCGTTCGCACTGCACGCCTGCGCGCCGGGCTTGCCCTGCTCGGCGTCGCTGCCGGCGTAGCCGCAGCCGCCCTGCCCACGGCAGTCGTTGTTGCCGTGACAGACGTGAAAGACGGTGGCGCAGGAGCCCATGCCGGCCATCGTCGCCGTGCCCTTCACGTCGTGCCCCGCGCACGAGTTCAACCCCATGCAGACGTGTAGCTCGGGCGGCCCGTTGCCCACCGACCCCTTGCCGCCGACGTTCGCCTCGTGGGCGCTCGCCCGACGGGCGGCTCGCTGCTCGGCGCCTGGTCCAGCGGGAGCGCCACCCGTGCGGCGAGCGGGCTCGGGCCCGGCTTTCGCCGTGCAGCGAGCGAGCTTGGATCCGGCGTTCGAAGGCGTCTTGGCCACGGCGAGGCGACCTCCTCGGAAGTACGAGTAGTCCGACCGCCGGGGATCCTAGCGACCCCCGCCTGCAAGTTCAATAGGTTTGAGCGACTCGTGGTGCTCACCAACGCTCCACCGGCGCCCGCGTCAACGCGCCGCCACCCGTCTCAGGGCTTGGCCGGCGTCCCGTGCGAACGTCAGCAGACGCCCGTGTCAAGTTTGGTCGGCCGTGTCAACGCTCCACCGCGGGCTACGCTGTGAGGGGGTGAGCCGGACGGCATGATCTCGAGCCTCGATGTCCCAGGTGTCCTAGCCCGCGCGCGGGAGCCCGCTCGGAGCGTGCGGAGGCGGGGTCGCCTACCGTGGGCTCTGGGGGGTATGACGGCCGTTCTGCTGCTGGCCGGCTGCGGCGGGCAGTCCTCCAGCGGCTCGTCTACCCACTCCGCGGCGAGCGTATCCACCCGGCCGGCCACCACCGGCGCCTCCACCACCCGGCCGGCGGTGTCCTCGAGCGTCGGCGCCGCCACCACCGTCACGGGCTCCTCCGGCGGGGTGACGGCGACCCTGCACGCTGGTACCCACCACCCGCGGGTGGGGCGGCCCTGGCCGATCTACTTCAGGGTCTCGAGCGGTGGCCGTCCGGTGGGGGCCGGCGTGAGCTACGAGTACCTACTCGGCAGCCAGGTGGTCGCCCACCGCTCCCACTACACCTTCGCAGGGCGCTTCGCGGACGTCTTCAGGTGGCCCGCCGCGGCGGTCGGTTACCTACTCACGTTCCGTGCCGTGATCGTCGCGGACGGGGCGACCCTCGACCTGGACTACCCCGTGCAGGTCGTTGGATGAGCCAACCGGCGGGGGCGGCAGTGTCCGTCGAGGGCGTCGGCAAGAGCTTCGGGCGGATCGCCGCGCTGCGCGGGGTCTCGCTACGGGTCGAACCGGGCGAGGCCGTCGCGCTCACCGGCCGCTCGGGGTCGGGCAAGAGCACGCTGCTGAGCCTCCTTGGCGGACTGGAGCAGCCCGACGCGGGGCGCGTCCGGATCGACGGGCGCGCGATCTGGCGGGAGCCGCATTCCGCCCGTGCCCGCCGCGAGCTCGTCGGCTTCATCTTCCAGCGCCACCTGCTGCTGGGGACGCTCTCGGCGCGCGCGAACGTCGAAGTGGCTCTGGTCGGCGCGGGGGTACGCCACGCCGAGCGCCGCCGCCGGGCGCTGCGGCTGCTGGATGAGGTGGGGCTTGCCGACCGCGCCGAGCACCTCCCCTCCGAGCTCTCCGGCGGGGAGCGCCAGCGGGTCGCTGTGGCGCGCGCGGTCGCCAACGAACCGCGCCTGCTACTGGCCGACGAGCCCACCGGAGCGCTCGACTCGAGGACCTCCGAGCGCGTGCTCGACCTGCTCTTCCGGCTGCGCGAAGAGCTCGGCATGACGATGGTCGTCGTCAGCTACGACCGAGCGGTGGGGGCGCGCGCCGACCGCACGGTCACGCTCATCGATGGGCAGATCCAGTCCCCCTCCGAGACGGCGCTCTCCGCGCCCCAGGTGTAGGCGGCAGGCGCAGTGTTCGCGATCATCACGACGAACCTGCTGCGCAGCCGCGCACGCACCATCTTCACCGCTGGCGGCATCGCCGTCGGGGTGGCCACGATCGTCGCGCTGCTGTCCTTCACCCAGGGCCTGCGGGACACCGCGGACGAATTCATCCACCTCGGCGGCTCGGAGCTCGGGATCTTCCAAGCGAACGTCTCAGACCCGACCGCCTCGATCCTGCCCGCCGCGAGCGTCGGACAGATCGCCGCACAGCCTGACGTCGCCGCAGCGACACCGCTGCTGTTGATGGTCGAAACGGTTAGGGCCGACCCTTCCGCGGTCGTGTTCGGGGCCGACCCGAGCGGTTTCTTCACGCACAATCTGGTCCTCGTTGCCGGCCACCGTGTGCAACCGGGCGCGCGCGAAGTCCTGATCGGGGACCGCCTCGCCGAACAGCTCCACCTGGCGCCCGGTGGCACGCTCACAATCCAGGGACGCGCCCTGCGGGTCGCGGGGGTCTACCACTCGGGCGTGCTGTTCGAGGACTCCGGTGCGGTGCTGGCGCTCGCCCAGGCCCAGCAGCTCACCGGCCACGCCGGGGAGGAGACGGACGTCGTGGTGCAGCTCGCGCCGGGCGCGCGCGCGTCGGCTGCCGGTACGGCGATCGAACGCGCGCTGCCGGGCACCCAGGCGATCAGCGACCCCCAGCAGGCCCTGCGGGCCGGCGCCGACGGCACGCTGATCTCCAACGCAATCCTCGTGATCGTCGTGATCGCGCTGATCGTGGGTGCGATCAGCGTCGCCAACACGATGGCTATGTCGATCATGGAGCGCCAGGGCGAGCTAGCACTGTTGAGCACCGTCGGCTGGTCCCCGCTGCGCGTGGCGTCGCTGATCTTCGGCGAAGGCATCGCACTCAGCACTCTCGGCGCCGCGCTCGGCCTGCTGATAGGCGTCATCGGTGGCGGCCTGCTGGTGAGCGCCCTCGGGGTGAGCGCCTACGTCTCGCCCTCGGTCACCGCCTGGGGGCTCGGGCGCGCGCTCCTGGTCGGCGTCGCGATCGGCGTCCTCGGCGGCATTTACCCCGCCTGGAGAGTTACGCGCATGACGCCGCTGAAGGCGCTCTCGGGAACGTAGTTTCCTGTCCCGCAATCAACGGCGGCCCTCCAAAAGACCAGAAAGTCGCGTAAGACGAAGACTTTGACTCTGCGTATATCATTCACGACATGCTTATGACCGCTGACTTGACGTCCTTCGGGGCATCTCCCGAGTTGGTCGAAGTTTGGAAGAAGCACATCCCCGAGTTGACCGATATCCAGGAGAAGGCGGTGCGTGCCCGTGTGCTCGACGGGGTGGAGAACGTGCTGGCAGTTGCGCCCACGAGCTCCGGCAAGACCTTCATCGGCGAGATGGCGGCTACAGCGTCCGCTTATACGCGCCGGCGGCACGACCGGCCCACCGCCCTCAAACTGGTCGGGCAAGTGAGGACTTGGGCCGAAAACGAGATCAAAGCCATAGATCGGCCACCGCAACCCCAGCAAGAGCAACCGCAGTAGAGCCACTCGACGGGCTACGCCACTGGAGAAGTGCCTTGGGTTTGGCCACGGCCAAGTACTTGCGTCCCGTCAGTCGCTCGTTCTTGGCTTCACAAAGCCAAATCGGGCGAAAACGGGGAGCGAGGGACGAAGTTCGAACTCTGCCTTTGCTTGGAAGCGCATCGGAGAGCTACACGAGCAGCGCTTCGGGCGATCCGGTCAGGGCTCGCAAGGCGGTCTTGACGAACAGACTCCCCATGACTAGAATCTTGGTCATGACCGAGACCTTTTCATTGTCATCCGTCAAGGCGCATCTTTCCGAGCTGGTCGATCGCGTAGAGGACCAGCACGATCGCGTTCTGGTCACACGCAACGGCAAGCCCGCGGCGGTTCTGGTCAGCTACGACGATCTCGAGAGCCTTGAGGAGACCTTGGCGATCATGTCCGACCCCGCGCTCATGGCTCAGATCCGCGAAAGCGAGCAGACAGACACGACTACGGATCCATCAGCCACGCTTGCGGAGCTTCGAGCCAGACTGTACAGCCGCCGCGACGCTGCAGGGTGAGCAAATCGCAATGGCACGTGCTGGTCATGGGTCCGGCACGCCGCCAGATCGACCGGCTGCCGGTTTCGGTTGCCGCAGCGGTCATCGAGACGCTGGACGCGATCGCATCTAATCCTCGCCGCCTCGGCAAGCCGCTGCGCTTCGAGCTAGAGGGATGTTGGTCGGCACGCCGAGGGCCCTACCGGATCGTCTATCGCATCGACGATTCAAGCCACACGATCTCGGTGCTCGCCGTAGGTCACCGCGCGGACATCTACCGCCCTCGCTGACATCTCCAGTAGTTGGCCACGCGAAACGGCGGGCGCTGTCGAAGTTCGAACAACGGCCTCACACCTGGCGAAAGCGGGGAGACCGGGACGGTTTGCGAACCATCGGGCCGAGCTCGAGGCATTGGTTAGGCTGCTCATGGAACCGGCCGGTCGGCAGGCGCGCTGGCACGCTGAAGGGGTCCCTGTAGGTGGTCCAGGGTCTATGCGTGGTCTGGTTGGTGTTGGTTCTCTTTTGCTGCGTATTCGGCGGGTGTGAGTCCGCCGAGGGCTGAGTGTGGCCTGTAGGTGTTGTACTGGATGCGCCAGTCCTCGATGATGACCTTCGCCTCGGTGATGCAGGCGAACTCTTCAATGTTCAGCAGCTCGTCGCGGAGGCGGCCGTTGAAGGACTCCACGAACGGGTTCTCCCACGGTGATCCTGGCTCGATGTACGCCGTTTCGGTGCCGGCGAGGCGGCAGTAGTCACGGAGGGTCCAGGCGATCATCTCCGGGCCGTTGTCAGCCCTGAGGTATGTGGGGGCGCCGCGGTCGGCGACGAGTCGCTCGAGGATGGTGATGACGTCCTCGGCGGTGCAGTTGCGCGCGACCCTGATCGCCAGCGCCTCGCGGGTGTACTCGTTGACGATGTTGCAAAGCTTGATCCTGCGGCGGTCTGAGGTCTCATCGAACTGGAAGTCAAAGGCCCACACCTCGTTTGGCCTGCTCGCTCTCAGACGCGCAGCCTGCCCCGTGGCAAGACGGCGGCGCTTACGGGTCTTCACGGGCCGCCGCAGGCCCTCCTGGCGCCAGATCCGGCGGGTCCGCTTGCGGTTGATGCTCCAACCCTCCCGGAGCAAGATCGTGTGCGCCGTCTTCCAACCCCACCGTGGATGGTCCCCCGCGATCTCCCGCAGTCTGCCCGCCAGGCGCGCATCCTCACGGCCTGGTGGCCGCGGCTGTTTGCGTTGCGTGGAGCGGTGCTGGCCCGCGACACGGCACGCCCTGCGCTCTGAGACCCCGAAGCGCTCCTGCAGGGTGCCGACGGCCCTACGCCGGCGCCCCGGGGTCAAAAGTTTCCCTCCGCCAGCTCCTTGAGCATGTCGATATCCAGCGCCTGCTCCGCGACCAGCTTCTTCAACCGCTGGTTCTCACCCTCCAAGTGCTTCAAGCGCTTGGCTTCATCAGCCTTCATCCCACCGTACTGCGCACGCCAGCGGTTCCACGTCGCCTCACTGACCTCCAGCTGGCGCAGCACCTCCACGAGCTCGCGGCCCTCGTTCAACAGCCGCTCGCCCTCCCTGATCTTCCTGACTGCCTGCTCCGGCGTATGCCTGTGCCGCTTCATGATCGTGTCCATCCTTCCATCCCATCACGGGAAACACGACCACGCCTCCAGCCTGGACCACTTCAGAGGGACCCCGTCACAAACACAGCTGCACGCTCGGTCGGGCGCAGTCGCTCGAGATAGCCAGGCTCATCACCATCTACCCCGGCTGCGCTCCCTGCTACGCGCTATCCACCTAAAACGCGGCGTTTGGGGCGAAGGCTGTGCGGAGAAAGCTAGTTGACAGCCGGCGGGCAACGAGGAAGTTCTTTGAGCGGGATGACGGGTACCCAGCAGTGTTCAAGGTCATTCTCGCTCAGACTCCAGTACTTGTGTGCGTAACTGGCCATCCTCGGCGCGATCCGAAAGGACCCTGGCGTATGTATGGAGAAGCCGTTGCTGGCGGTGTTGCCTGCTATATCGAAACGGTATTGGAGTTCGCGGGTCATATTTTCCCCGACGAAGATGGTGATAGCTGCCTGATAGATCTCGCCCGGCTGCAGGGATATGATGTGGGACTCAAAGTACGGACCGTTGGATGAAGGGTTGCTGCCTTCTGACGAGCGGAGGGGCGTCACGCTGCCCCGCGAGTCGTACCCCAGAGTCGTGGTAAGTTTCTCTATAGATTCACCGCCCTGGGTAAATACATATCCCTCCCACGTGGTCGGCGAAGGCCGAGAGCCCAATACTTCGGCTTCGATGTCCGTTACCGTGAGGGGAAGCTGGGAGCGATTTGCGAGGGTTAGCTCAAAGTCGGTCTGATTTACATCTACTCCTCCACGGGCGTGGAGAGCCGCCCACTGTTCCGACACCTTTGGCACACCGATATCATGATCAAACGCCACGTCAAATAGCCCTGAAGCCATAGGGCGGAATTCAACACGCAGTGGACTAGCCTCACTAGAGGAAGAGATCGACGCATGGGCGGTACTCGAATCGGAATTGAACAGCGAGCCCCCATGCGCTACAAAGAACGCGACGATAAGTCCCGAGATCACTGCTGTCACAAGTCTGTGGTGGCTCGCTATGTGCCACCCACGCTTGACCTTCTCAAGCGACCGCCGAAATAGCCTCTTCGCCTTACGCATGTCGCCCTTTGACATCGTGAGCAGCTTACAAGGAGGCACAGATCAGACAGCTCCGAGATGGGTGAGCGCAAGAGCGCCCCCGAGGCCGGCGCCGACCTGAGCCATAGTCCAGTCTGGGAGGACACAGATGCGCTCCTCCAGGGCGACTCGGTCAACGGTCGCGATCTGCGTCACGTTGATGACTGAGTCGGCCTTCATGCCGGTGAGATCCGCTGAAACGGCGACGTTGCCCGGCAGTGCCGCGAGTTGTGTGGTGGTTGTCAGGACTACGACCGTGACCGTGCGGAGCCTGGATCGGTTGTACCGGTCGGCGCTGACGATCAACACCGGGCGTCGCAGCGCCGGAGCCGAGCCCCTCGGCAGGCCGAGATCGGCCCACCACACCTCGCCGCGCACCATCAGGTCTGATCAGCGACCGCTAGGACTGCCGCCGCGGCGTCCGTGAACGCGTGGTCGACCGTGAGTCCAGCGATTGCACGGTCGATCGCCTCAGTCGTGCCGTCATCGTCCAGGGCGTCCAGCCACCGCTCCGCGGCCTGCGCGAAGAACTCGCTGCGGGAGACTCCCAGTCGCTTGGCAGCGTGGTCGACTCGTTGAAAGGTGTCGTCCGGGAGCGAGATTGCCGTCTTCATGGTCCTGAGTATAACCAAGTTATACCTGGCTGGGGAAGGAATACGGCGGGACGGAGGGGGAGGGATTCGAACCCTCGTCGGAGGAGAAACCCCCGAAACGGTTTTCGAGACCGCCGCATTCAACCGCTCTGCCACCCCTCCAGGTGGGCGTTGGCAAGGCTAGTAGATCGGCGCAACCTGAGCTATGTGGCCGAAAGCAGCCGGCACTGATGGCGATGAGCACGTCTACTCCGTCGCCGAGGCCCCCATGTCCCCCGCCTCGCGATCGGCCGCCAGCACGCGGCGGCGTCCGGACGCCTTGGCGCGGAGAGCGCCTGATCGGTGGCGCGGGAGGGGAGCGATCACGTAGCCGCGGGGACGGCTCCCTGCGAGGCGACCGCTGCGCCGTGGCGGATCAGGTCGGCGGCGCGCTCGGCGAGGGCGATCGTGGGTGCGTTGGTGTTGCCGCGGGGCACGGTTGGCATCACCGAGGCGTCCACCACGCGCAGCCCCTCGACGCCGCGCACGTGCAGCTCGGTGTCCACCACCGCCTCGGCGTCGGCGCCCATGCGGCAGGTGCCGACGGGGTGGTACAGCGTGAAGGTCTGCTGGCGGATGTGCGCGCGCAGGTCCTCCTCGGAGTCCGAGGCGGGGGTGTAGCGGGGCCGGGTGGTGTATGGGGCGAGCGCGGGCTGGTGGGCGATCTCGATCGCCAGGCGCAGACCCTCCACCATCCTCGCCATGTCCGTCTCCTCCGCCAGGTAATTGTGGAGGATGTACGGCTTGGCGGTCGGGTCGGGGGTGAGCGGCACGACGAGCCCGCGGCTGGCGGGGGTGAGCACGCAAGGCGCCAGGCCAAAGCCGTGCTCGAGCACGGGCTCGTCGACGTACATGACGGGTGCGGCGTGGAACTGGATGTCGGGCGCCTCCAGCGCGGCGCTGGAGCGGACGAACCCGCCGGCCTCGGCGACGTTGGAGGTGAGCGGGCCGCGCCCTTCCCCGACGAACGCGGCGAGGTTGGCCTCGGTCAACGGGTTGAACAGCGAGACCGGCTCGTCGTGCGCCCAGGTGAGCCCGGACGCAGGGTGGTCCTGGAGGTTCTGCCCGACGCTGCCCAGGTCCTGGACGACGGGGATCTGCAGCATCGTCAGGAGCTCGGCGGGGCCGACCCCGGAGAGCATCAGCAGCTGGGGCGAGTTGTAGGTGCCCCCGCAGAGGATCGTCTCGCGCGTGGCGCGCAGCTCGTGCAGCTCCCCCAGCCGCGCTCCCTGCACGCCAACGGCGCGCTCGCCATCGAACAGCACGCGGTGGACCTGCAGGTACGTCTCCACAGTGAGATTGGGGCGCGACATCGCAGGGTGCAGGTAGGCGACCGCGGCGCTGCAACGGCGTCCGTCGCGCTGGGTGCGCTGGTAGCGCCCGAAGCCGTCCTGCGCGGAGCCGTTGAAGTCCTCGTTGGCCGGGAGGCCGGCCTGCGCGCAGGCCTCCAGGAAGGCGTCGGTGATCGGGTTGGGCGCGCGGTCCTCGCTGACGCTCAGCGGGCCGCCGGCGCCGTGCAGCTCGGACGCTCCGCGCTCGTTGTCCTCTGCGCGCTTGAAGTAGGGGAGCAGCTCGTCGTAGCCCCACCCCTCGCAGCCGGCCTCGCGCCAACCGTCGTAGTCGGCGCGGTTGCCACGGATGTAGACCATCGCGTTGATCGAGGAGGAGCCGCCGAGGGTCTTGCCGCGGGGCAGGTAGATGCGCCGCCGGTCGACGCCCGGCTCGGCGGTGGTCGAGTAGTCCCAGTCGACCTGCGTGCGAAACAGCGCGGGGAACGCGATGGGCACGTGGATGTTCTCGATCGTGTCCGGCGGGCCGGCCTCGACCAGCGCGACGCTTACGTCGGGGTCCTCGCTGAGCCGGGCCGCAAGCACGCACCCAGCCGAGCCCGCACCGACGATTACGTAGTCGTATTCGTGCATGTTGACCTCCCTCGTTGCGGCGAGCGGACGCTCGAGCTGCGCTCCATGCTACACCGCTGTCGCCGACGGTTGAGCGTCTGTTTCGGGTACAACGATCTCCCCGATCGCCCGCGGCGGAGATGGCACCCGCCGCGCTAACCGCGCGGGCGGTGCGCCCCACGGAGGCGGGGCCGAGCACCGGACAGCAGCCCCGGCGCGCCATACAGTGGGAGGATGGGCGCCGAGCGCCGGTTTGCGGACCGCCACGACGCGGGCCGCCGCTTGGCCGGTCTGCTGGAGTCCTTGCGGGCAGCGCGCCCGGTCGTCTGCGGGATCCCCCGCGGAGGGGTACCGGTGGCTGCGGAGGTGGCGCGTGCGTTGGGAGCGCCGCTGGACGTCGTGGTGGTGCGCAAGATCGGCGCGCCGCTGAACCCGGAGTACGGGATCGGGGCGCTGGCGGAGGGGGAGGTCGGGGTGCTCGACCGGGGGGCGGTGAGGGCGCTGGGCGTCGGGCCGGAGCAGCTTCAGAAGCTGATCTGGCGTGCCGAGCGGGAGCTCGCGGAGCGGCTTGCGCGGTATCGCGCTCCGCTTCCCGCGTACCTTCCAGAGCGTCCGCCACTCCCGGTGGCGGGACGCACGGCGATCGTGGTGGACGACGGCCTGGCGACCGGGCACACCGCGCAGGCGGCGGCGCGCTCGCTGCAGGGGCGCGGCGCGGCGCGGGTGATCCTCGCGGTGCCGGTGGCGGCGCCGAACTCAGTGGCGCAGCTCGCAGAGGAGGTGGACGAAGTTGTATGCGTTGAGGAGCCGCCTAACCTGGTGGCGATCGGCTTCTGGTACGAGGACTTCGCCCCCACGCCTGACCTCGAGGTTGCTGTCCTGTTGGACGAGGCCGCGGCCCGGATGGGCGACACCTCGGCTCCGCGGTGAGAGGATGTGCGGGATCTCCACACCCTGCTACGGCGAACTGCGGAGTCGCCCCCATCCACGACGCCAATCGAGACTCTTGACCGGCGGCGACCAGGTGGGCACGTCGGTCACCTCGGACCGTACGGCCTGCCCACGAGCGCGCCAGCCGCGCAACCCCGCGGCCCCGCTGCGGGGAACTACGGATACCTGCGTCCCGTACGGACTGTACCTTGAAAACAATGCCCGAAGAGGAGGCTCACCAGCCAGGCTCGGGCGCGGTCGAGGAGGGTACGCCACCCGCGACGATCCGGATCGTCCTCGCGGACGACCACGTGGTTGTACGCAGTGGCCTGCGCTTGCTGCTCGACAGCGAGGCTGGCCTCGAGGTCGTGGCTGAGGCCGGCGACGTGGAGGACGCGCGCCGCTACGTGCGGGGGCACCACCCCGCGGTCCTGGTGTTGGACCTCAACATGCCTGGCGACTCCAGCCTCGAGGCGATCCCCGCGATTCGCGCGGAGTCCCCGGACACCCAGATCGTGGTCCTCACGATGCAGGAGGAGCCGGCCTTCGCCCGCCACGCGCTCGGCGCGGGCGCGCTCGGGTACGTCCTCAAGGAGGCCGCCGACGACGAGCTCGTGCAGGCCGTTCGCCGGGCCGCTGTGGGCGAGACCTACATGAACCCGCGGCTCGGAGCGCGGTTGGCCTCCGAGTCCCCTCCGGGCCGCCCCGACGACCTCTCTGAGCGCGAGGTCGACGTGCTGCGCCTGATCGCCCTCGGCCACACCAACGCGGAGATCGCCGAGCAGCTGTTCCTCTCGGTGCGCACGGTCGAGACCCACCGCGCCCACGTCCAGCAGAAGCTGAGCCTCTCCTCCCGCGCGGAGCTGGTCCGCTACGCGATGGAGCATGGGCTCGTGAGTTTCTAACGCAGGCGCTCGCGTCAGCCGCCGCCGCGGATGTCGGGCACATCGGCCAGCGCCGCGACCGCGCAGCGCTGGACGGGGAAGCTCGCGCACACCGTGGTGCCGCGGCCCGGGGTGGAGTCGAGCAGCAGCGTGCCGTTGAGCAGCTCGACCCGCTCGCGCATGCCGAGCAGGCCGAAGCCGTCTGTCTCCGCGGCCGGGTCGAAGCCGGCTCCGTCGTCGCGGACCTCCAGGTGGACAGTCTCGTCGTCCTCGTGGATCTCCACGACCGCGCGCCGCGCGCCGCCGTGCTTGGTGGCGTTGGTGAGCGCCTCCTGGACGATGCGGTACATCGCGGTCTCGAGCTCCGGCGTGTGGCGCGTGCTCTCCTGGCCGCGCTCGTGTGCGAGGTCGATGCTGACGTTGACCTCAATGCCGTGGCGGGAGGCGCGTTCGGCGAGCGCCTCGACCGCGGCCTGCGCGCCGAGCTCGTCCAGCGCCGCGGGACGCAGGTCGGTGATCAGCGCGCGGAGGTTGGTGATGCCCTCCTCGAGCTGCTCGATCGCCTGGCCGTAGGCGTCCCGCAGCGCCTCCGGGCGCTCCGAGCGCGACGCCGTGGAGAGCCCGATGCGCAGCGCTGAGAGGCTCTGGAGGGTCTCGTCGTGCAGCTCGCGCGCCCACCGCTGACGCTCCCCCTCGGCCGCGGCCAGGCGCTGGCGCTGGCGCTCGGTGGCGACCGACTGCGCGGTCGCGACCGCGGTGGCGGCGCTCGCCGCAAACGCCTCCAGCAGCCGTTCGTCCTCGGCGGTGAAGCTGGGCCCGTCCTCGAGGCGGTCGAGCGCGAACAGCGCGCCGTAGCGGCGACCCTGGAAGAGCAGCGGGACCACCAGCCCGCTCTTGGCGTGTACTCCCAGCCGGCCGGGGCCGTGCTCGTCGAAGTGGGCGCGGTTGAGCTCGTCGTCCAGGCGCAGCGTGCGCCGCGCGCGCAACGCCTGGCCCGCGACTGAGTCCTTCATCGTGACTCGCTCGCCGATCAGATCGGGGGGCAGCTCTCCCGCGCCGGCGGCGACAAGCAGCTCCTCGCGGTCGCACAGCTCGATCAGCAGCACGCGCGCGCTGACTAGCGCACGGCCGCGCCTGGCGACCAGCTCGAGCACCACGTCGAGGTCGAGCTCGGCGAGCACTCCGCGGGCCAGGTCCAGCACTCCGCGCGCTGCTTTGTCCATCAGTGGGAATGCTACAACGAGATCACTGCGTGAACCAGCCTGCCACCGCGACGATCGGCGAGCGAGCTGCGGTGGGCCGTGAGAGCGGCCAAAGCGGAACCGGGGGCGGCCAAATAGATGCCGGGAGCAGCCAACGAGATAGAAACAACACTTGACAACACCAGAGCATCCCGCCTACATTAGACATGCAGTGACAGGCCGCAGGGGCCGATCGCAGGGGCCGCAAGAGACGGAGGGTTCGTGGATAGGACCAGCAGGCGCGGAGCTCAGGACGGCGCGGATAACGGGCACGGGGCGCTCGGGAGCGCCTCCCCGCGCGCCCGCGCAGCGCTGGAGCGCGAACGCGTGGCGGAGATCCAGCGCGTGCGAATGCTTGGCGCGATGGTCGACCTGACTCGCGAGCGCGGGGCCGAGCGCGTAACGGTCGCGCACGTGGTGTCCCGCGCGGGAGTCTCGCGGCGCACCTTCTACGAGATCTTCGCCGACCGCGAAGCGTGCCTGCTGGCGGCGCTCGACGAGGCGATCGAGCAGATCGCCGCGGCTGTGCTTCCGGCGTACCAGCGCGACCGGGCGTGGCTCGGGCGGATCAGGGCGGGCCTCACCGCGGCGCTCAAGTTTTTCGACGAGCAGCCGGCGGTGGCGGCGCTGTGCGTGGTCGACGCGCTCGGTGCGGGCCCAGCGGCGCTGGAACGCCGCGCGGTGGTCCTCGACGCACTGGTGAGCGCGGTCAACCGCGGCCGTCGTGAGGCGCCCGCCGGGAATGGACTGAACCGCGTGGCCGCGGAGGGCGTGGTGGGAGCGGTGTTGGGCGTCCTGCACACGCGCCTGCGCGAGCCCGCCCCCAAGCCGCTGCTGCCTCTGCGGGGTCAGTTGATGAGCATGATCGTGCTCCCCTACCTCGGCCCCAAGGCCGCCGCGGCCGAGCTCGCGCTGCGTCCGCCGCGCCCGCGCAGAAGCCGCGCCCCCGAGGACCCGCTGAAGGGCCTCGACATGCGCCTCACGTACCGCACGATGCGCGTGCTCACAGCGGTAGCGGACAACCCGGGCCTGAACAACCGCCGCGTGGCCCGCGAAGCGGGAGTCGTTGACCAGGGCCAGATCTCAAAGCTGCTCGCGCGCCTGGAGAGCATCGGTCTGCTGATCAACACTGGAGACGCCGAGCGCGGCGAAGCAAACGCTTGGCAACTTACCGAGCGTGGCTACGAACTCGAGCAGGCGATCCGCGTGCGCGTGGAACGCTGAGCGATCAGGTCCCGACACCGGGGACGCTGGGCACGGAGGACCAGCGCACACGCGCCCGGTCGGACTGGGGCGCCGCGCGGACGATCTCTAGTCACCCCCACCGGTACGCCCGCGCTACGGGAACTCCGACCGGCCGGGGTACGTATCCCTACACGGCACTGGACAAACCATTGCTCCAGCGTCTATAATCAGGCTGTCGCGCGGGTCGGCGCGATCGAGGAGATAGGGTTGGGGGAGGATCGTGCCGATGCGTACAACAGCTGGCGGTCGTACCGCGCTCACGGGCGCCTTCGCGGGTGCCGCCCGGCGCTACTGGCTGGGGGTCTTCCCGCGCGTCTGCGCGGAGCGCCGCCGGCGGGAGGCCCGCGCGCAGGAGATCCCCGACCCGCTGCTGCGGCGGGTGGTCGTTGACGCGCTGCACAAGTGGGGCAACATCGAGGGGGCCGCCGCGTTTGCGACGTTTGTCCCCCGCCGCCGCCGGGCCGCCGCGGTGCGGGCGATGGCGTGCTTCCAGGCCGCCTACAACTACCTCGACCAGCTCACCGAGCTGCCAGCCGCCGAGCCCGAGGCGAACGGGCGGCTGCTGCACCGCGCGCTGCTCGTCGCGCTCGACCCCGACGCGGAGCACCTCGACTACTACGCCCACCACCACCTGCACGCCGACGGGGGCTACCTCGCGGAGACCGTGGACGGCTGCCGCGCGGCGCTCGTCGAGCTGCCCTCCTACGCCGCGGTCGCGCCCGCGGCGCGCCGTGCGGCGGAGCGGATCGTCGCCTTCCAGAGCTGCAACACCGGCGAAGTGCAGGGTGACTACCTGGCCCTCGAACGGTGGGCGCGCGCCCACACCCCGCGGGGGACCGGCCTGCGCTGGTGGGAGACCGCCGCCGCGGGCGGCTCCTCAATGTGCGTGTACGCGCTGCTCGCCGCCGCCGCCCGGCCCGACGTGGACCCCGCGGAGGTCGCCGCGCTGGAGGGGGCCTACTTCCCCTGGATCGGGGGGCTGCACTCGCTGCTGGACAACCTCGTCGACGCCGCCGAGGACTACGCCACGGGGCAGCGCTCGCTCGTCGGCTGCTACGCCTCCCCGCTCGACGCCGCCACGCGGATGGGCTTTCTGGCGCAGCGCGCGGCGAGCGCGGCGCGTGCACTGCCGGGCGGCCGCTCCCACGAGCTGCTGCTCGCGGCGATGGCCTCCTTCTACCTCTCCACGCCCGAGGCCCGCGCGCCCGAGACGGCGCCGGTCGCCGACGCGGTGCTCGCTGCGCTGGGGGAGCCCGCCGAGCTCTCGATGCGGGTCTTCCGCACGCGGCTGGGCCTGAGGCGCTTCGCGCCCGCCGCGCCCGGGGCGCCCGCGCGGCGCGGCGGCGGCGCGGAGGTCGTGATGCCTGCGGTGGTCGGAGAGCTCACGTCGGGCGCCGCCGCCGGAGCGGGTGCCATCGCTGCGCCTGTGCCGCTGAGCCACGAGGCGCATGGCATCAAGTAGAGTCTTGTCTGTCGGGGTCCCCAGGGGAGGTCCCCGGACGGTATGGTCGTTGTCGCTGTCACGCCCGCGGGTTTGAGGGAGAGTCGTCTTGCTTGAGTTGCGCGATCTCGTAAAGCACTACCCCGAGGTCGGCGGGGAGCCGGTGCGCGCCGTCGATGGCGTCTCGATGACGGTCGAGCCGGGTGAGATGGTCGCGCTGTACGGCCCGTCCGGCTCGGGCAAGACGACGCTGCTACTGATGGTCGCCACCCTGCTGCAACCCACCTCCGGCGCGGTCCTGATCGGTGGTCGAGACGTCTCCTCGCTCTCCGAGCGCGAGGCCTCGCACTTCCGCCTCTCCGAACTGGGGTTCATCCGCCAGAACTTCGACCTGCTGCCGGGGGTCACCGCGATCGACAACGCGGTGTTGAAGCTGTTGAAGTCGATGCGCTGGCGCGATGCGCACCGCCAGATCGCGCCGCTGCTGGAGCGTCTCGGCCTCGGGGGGCGCTTGGAGCACCGCGCGGAGACGCTCTCGATGGGCGAGCGCCAGCGGGTCATGATCGCGCGGGCGCTCTCCACCGAACCGCGCCTGCTGCTCGCTGACGAGCCGACCGGGTCCCTCGACACGCAGCGCGGCCGGGAAGTGCTCGAACTACTGACCGAGCTCTGCCGCGAGCACCAAGTTGCGATCGTGCTCGTCTCCCACGACCCCCAGGCGGCCGCGTACGCCGACCGCGTGTACGCGCTGCGCGACGGCAAGCTCGGCGAGTACGAGCCCGACCAGTGGGCTGCGCGGGTCTCCGCGCAGTAGGGCGGGTCGCGGCCGTGAAACCTGTGCCCGTTCTGCACCTGCACTCGCTCACCGGGCAGCGCAGACCGGCCCGCGGCCCGGCCGGCGTGTCCGACCTCGACGGCCTGCGCCTCGCGGGCGGTGGGGGGTCCCCGCAGCCGTGAAGCCCGGCAACGTACTGCACCTCTACCGCGTGCGGCTGCGCGCGCGCCTGCTGCAGGAGCTGTTCGCGGTCGTGGGCATCGCCGCGGGCGTGGCGCTGCTGTTCGCCTCTCAGGTCGCCTCCGAGAGCCTTTCGAGCTCGGTGGCGCAGCTCTCGCACGGGATTGTCGGAAACGCGACGCTGCAGCTGATCGCGCGCGACGCGGGGGGCTTCGAAGAAGGTCTCGTGGGCCAGGTGCGCGCGCTGCCCGGCGTGCGTGTCGCGGCGCCGCTGCTGGAAGGGTCCGCGAACGCGGTCGGGCCTCGCGGGCACGAATCGGTCGAGCTCGTCGGCGCTGACGCGAGCCTCTCCGCGCTGGGGGGGTCGCTCGTGCACCACACCCAGCTCTCGCCGGTCGCCGGCATCGGTGCGATCGTGCTGCCGGCGCCGCTCGCGCGCAAGCTTGGGGTCACTAAGTTCGGCGAGGAAGCGACCCTCCAGCTGGACGGGCGGGTCGCGCAGGCGCCGCTGTACGAGCAGCTCGGCGCGCGGCAGATCGGGCCGCTGGTCTCGAGCCCCATCGCGATCGCCCCGCTCGCGTTTGCCCAGGAAATGAGTGGCCTCTCCGGGCGCGTCTCGCGCGTTCTCGTGGAGCCCGCGCCGGGGCGGGAAGCCGAGGTGCGCGCGGGGCTTGAGCGGCTCGCGGCGGGGCGGCTGGACGTGGAGCCGGCCTCCTACGATGAAAAACTGTTTGCGCGCGCCGCCGCCGCGACTAACCAGTCCACGGCGCTGTTCGCGGTGATCTCCGCGCTGGTGGGCTTCCTGTTCGCGTTCAACGCGATGCTGCTCACGATCCCCCAGCGCCGGCGGCTGATCGCGGACCTGCGCCGCGACGGCTACCCGCCGCGGACTGTGATCGGGGTGCTGATGTTCGACGCGGTGGTGCTCGGGGTGCTCGCGTGCGTGCTCGGGCTGGTGCTCGGTGAGGAGCTCTCGATCCACCTCTTCCACTCGAACCCCGGCTACCTCTCCTCGGCCTTCGCGGTCGGCTCCCAGCGGGTGGTCTCCGTGCAGAGCGTCGGGGTCGCCGTCGTGGGCGGGATGCTCGCCGCGTCGGTCGCGGTGCTGAGCCCCTTCAAAGACATCGTCTCGCGTCAGCCGCTCGCGGCGATCACGGAAAAGACCGGCTCGGGCGCGGGGGGCGGCGGGCGCTGGCTCGGGCTCGCGGGGTTCGTCTGCCTGGCTGCGGCCACCGTGATCCTGCTCGCCGCGCCGAAAGCGGCGGTGCTCGGCATGGTCTTCCTTGTCGCCGCGCTGTTGTTGCTGCTGCCGATCCCGCTGGCCGGGACGCTCACGTTGGTGCGGCGCCTCGCGCCTTCGATCACCTCCGCGGTCCCGCACGTCGCGGTGATGGAGCTGCGCGCCGGGCGCGCGCGCGCGGTGGCGATCGCGGCGACCGGCGCGGTGGCGGTCTTCGGCAGCGTCGCGATCGAGGCGGCCCACGGCGACCTGCTGCACGGCCTCGAAAACGCGGCGCACGACATGAACGCGTTCACCGACGTGTGGGTCTCCCCGGCCGGCTCCTACAACCTCTTGAAGACCACGCCGTTCACGCCCACGCCCACGCAGCAGGCCGCCCTCGCGCGCCTGCAAGGCGTGCGCGCGGTGCGCCTGTACCGCGGGGGGCTGCTCGACATCGGCGAACGGCGCGTGTGGGTGATCGCGCCGCCGCGCGCCTCCACGCCGCTGCTGCCCGCGAGCCAGATCGTCGAAGGCGACGTGGCGCGCGCCGAAGCGGAGGTGCGCGCTGGCGGCTGGGCGGTCGTCTCGCAGGCCATCGCCAACGAACACCACCTGCACATCGGCAGCCCCTTCGCGCTGCCGACGCCCGTCCCCACCACGTTCAGGGTCGCGGCGATCGGCACCAACATCGGCTGGGCGCCCGGCGCGATCATCATGAACGCCACAGACTTCGCGAGCGCTTGGGGCTCGACTGACGCGAGCGCCTACAACGTGCTGCTCGCGCCTGGCGTCTCCCAGGCGCAGGGCGCACGCGAGATCCGGCTGGCTTTGGGGCCGAGCTCGGGACTGGCTGTGGAAACCGCCGAACAGCACGCCAACCAGCAGCGCGCGCTCAGCCGTCAGGGCCTCGAACGGCTCACGCAGATCGCCACGCTGATCCTGCTCGCCGCGGTGCTCGCGATGGCGGCCGCGATGGGCAACATGGTCTGGCAGCGCCGCCCGCGCCTGGCGAAGTTGAAGCTGGAGGGCTTCCCGCGCGCGGAACTGTGGCGCACGATCCTGCTGGAGAGCCTGCTGCTACTCGGCGTGGGCTGCCTCTCCGGGGCGGTCTTCGGCCTCTACGGCCAGCAGCTGCTCGACCGCGCGCTCGCCAACGTCATCAACTTCCCGGTGGTCTACTCCTTCGGGGCGCTGGTCGCGGTCACGAGCCTCGCGCTGGTCACCGCCGCCGCGGTGGCGATCGTCGCGATCCCGGGGTACCTCGCCGCCGGGGTTTCCCCCGCGGTCGCCTTGCAGGACTGACCCCGCGGCGACCTCGGCCCACGGGTACACGGGTGGTCTCCCGGTCTGCGCCTCCGCTGGCGGCCTCGGCCCACTGGGTGGGGGCCTCCGCCTCCCGTGACGGTCTTGGCCCGTGGTCGGTCTCGGTCTGCTCGCAGTTCCGCGGCGGTCTCAGTTCCGCGGCTCTCGGCCGCGGTTGGTCTCGGCTCACGGCGTCTCTGCCTCCGCGACGGTCTCGGCCCACGAGCGGTCTTGGTCTGCTCGTGGTCTCCGCGGCGGTCTGCTCTGCTTGGCGGCTCGGGCCGGCTCGACGGGTCCGTCCCGACCGGTTGCACGCTCTGTCTGCCGGTGGTTGGGAGCGGGTGGGCCCCCCCCGGCCCCCGGCCAGGCCACCCCGCGCCGGGGTGGCCTGGGACGCCCTGAGAGCTACCGGTGGCGGTGGTGCCGCACGGGCGGCGGGCAGGGGACGGTGGTCGACGCTTCGGCGGTCGAGCCGTCCTGGAAGGCAAAGTTGGCGGTGAACGGGAAGCCACCGGGAGGACACCGTTCCGGGACGGCGATGCCGACCGGATGGAAGGCTACGCGTCGGCCGTGGACTTTCTTGTAGTAGGTCAGGTGGGCGGGGCCGATTGTGGACTGCACGCTGACGATCGACACGTCGGGGCCGTTGGGCACGCTGGTAATCGCCGGCACATCCGTGGACAGCTGCGAGCCGAAGCGCCCCGTCGAGGGCAGCAGTTCGCCCCTGAAGACCAGCTGCGCAAAGACCGGGGTCTGGCCGTTGGCGTAGAACAGCACGACGATGTTGCTGGCAGGGCTCGGCGGCCCCATCAGCGCCTGGATTTCGGGGATCTCTTGGCCCGAGCTGGTGCCGAACGGGACTTCGACGAACGCGCTGCCGGATCCGAGGCGCGAGTCGGCCGGGCAGCCGTTGAGCCCGTGCTTTTCCAGCTCTTCGGGCTGGCAGATCGCCAGGCCGAGCGTGGTCGCCGTGTAGTTCATGCCGGCCGGCATGTGCAGGTCGATGTTCGCCAGCGGCGGGGGCGCGAGCCCTTCGGCGGTGGCCAGGTGGAAGCCGAACCCGATCGTCGTGCTGGCACCGAGCACGTTCGGTGTGAACGACGCCTGGAGCGTCGCGTTCACCGTGACGGCGCCGGCGGCGGGTGCCCACACGCACCCGCCGACCAGCAGCGCCGTCGCGACCATCAGTCCTCTGGACTTGTTGAGCATGGTCTCCCCCCGCTGCCGCGCGTCAGACCGAGAGGTGGCCGTTGACGTGCACGTTCACCGAGCCGTTGGCGCGTTCGATCGAGCCGCTAAAGCTGATGCCGGACCCGTGCGCGTGGGCGTACTTGCCGGTCCCGTGGGTGATCGACAGCGAGCCCGAGAAGCTCGCGGTGGCGCCCTCGTTGCGGTAGTCGCCCGACGCCGTGCCGCTCATCGAGCCGCCGCTGGTGCTGACGGTGAGTTCGGCGGTCACACGGTTGGTGGAGACGACGTCCAGGTGCAGGGTGACCGTCCCACCGATCGTGCCGTTCGCCTTGCCGCTCTCGTACAGGTTAAAGCCCTTGTGCGACGTCTCGCGCAGGTGCCCGCTGTCGTTCAGCGTGATCGTCCCTGCCGCCACGGCGTGCGACCCAGACGCCCCAGCTGCGCTGCTGAAAGCAAGTGTGCCAGCGGCCACAGCGAGCGTGCCCGCCATGGCGAGACTGCGGTGGATGCGATTCCTTAAGACCACGATGCCCCTCTCCTCCTGCGTTTTTGCTTTACGTAGTGTAGACCCCAGTCCGAGCCTACCAACCTATAGGCTCGTCGGGCTTCTCGTCAAGCCCCTGTTTACTAGGGGTCCTCCCATCAAACCCGCGGCGGCGGGGCGAGTTGCTGCCTGGCGGAGATCTTTCCTCTCGCCTGGCGCCCCAAGGGCACGGCTGCTCTGGGGAGGTGTTTCTCAAGAAGCCCTGGCCGTTGCCGATAGACGAGGACATGTCCGTCCAGGGGCGAGACCCCTCGAGTGAGGAGGGGGAGGAGCAGGTGGCGAACGCGTCGGTCCCCGCGCGGGCGGGTTTCGTAGACGACCATCGCCACGACCTGCGCCGTCTCGGGGAAGCGCTCAAAGGGGGGACCGACGAGGTGGTCGCGGGGATGCTGCGCCGCTCGGCGGGGTCCGGCGCGGTGCTCGACGCGCTGGTGGAAGACAGCTTTACGCGGGTCGGCTCGGTCTCGACGATCGCGGTCGCCCGGTGGATGGCCGGCGACGGCGAGGAAGTCGCCCGCGAGGTCGGCCGCGAGTCGTGGCGCATCTTCGGCCAACTGGCTGCCCAGCGCGCGGCGCCGCTCAACGAGGTCACCAAGCGCTGCCTGCGCTGGCGCGACGCGGCCGAGGAGGTCGTGCGCGAGCGCGCCGCGGCGCTCGGGCTGGCGGAGGAGGTGCTGGACAGCGCGCTGGCGATGCTGCAGCGCAGCCTCGACGTGACACTCGTGCGAATGTGCGAGGCGTTTGAGGAGGAGCGGCGCAAGGCGCACGACGAGCTCTCCCGCCGCCAGGACGAGCTGGCGTTCCTCGCCACCCACGACCCCCTCACGGGCCTGCCGAACCGCACCCTGGTGCTCGACCGCGTCGAACAGATGCTCGTGCGCTCGCGGCGCAGCCGCACGCCCGTCGCGGCGCTGTTCGTGGACCTCGACAACTTCAAGTCGATCAACGACACGCTCGGCCACGGGGCCGGCGACCGGCTGCTGAAGGCGGTCGCCGCGCGCCTCGGGGCCGCGATCCGCGAGACTGACGCGCTCGGGCGCCTCGGCGGTGACGAGTTCGTGGTGATCGCCGAGGGTATGTCGCTCGCCGCCGGCCCCGAGCTGATCGCCGAGCGCCTGCTGGCCGCGCTCGCACAGCCGTTCAAACTCGACGACTCCGAGGCCGCGCGCCTAGCTGTCAGCGCCTCCGTGGGGATCGCGATGGGCGACCGGGAGTCCGCCGATGAGCTGCTGCGCGACGCGGACATCGCGATGTACCGGGCCAAGTGGGACGGCAAGAACCGCTACGTGGTGTTCGAGTCCGCGATGCAGGACGCAGTGCAGAGCCGCATGGAGCTCGAGATGGACCTGCGCGAAGCGTTCGAGTGCGACCAGTTCTTCCTCGTCTACCAGCCCACGTTCGACCTGCAGAGCATGAGTCCCACCGGCGTGGAGGCGCTGCTGCGCTGGGACTCCCCCCGCCGCGGGGAGGTACAGCCCGACGACTTCGTGCAACTGCTCGAGGAGACCGGCCTGATCGTGGAGGTCGGACGGTGGGTGCTGTGTGAGGCCTGCCGACAGAGCGCGGCGTGGCGTGCAGCGGGGCACGCGATCGGCATGTCGGTCAACGTCTCCGCCCGCCAGCTGGAGACCGATGAATTCGTCGGTCACGTCCTGGAGGCGCTGCAAGAGAGCGGCCTCGAGCCCGGCGTGCTGACGCTCGAGATCACCGAGACGACGATCATGCGCGACGCGGCACAGACAGTCCGTCGGCTCGGCGCGATCAAGGAGCTCGGGGTGCGCATCGCGATCGACGACTTCGGCACCGGGTACTCCTCGCTCTCGCACCTGCAGCAGTTCCCTGTGGACGCACTGAAGATCGATCGCTCCTTCATCGCACGGCTCACACAGTCCCCCGAAGGCGAGACGCTGATCCGCACGCTCGTGCAGCTCGGCAAGGCAATGTCGATCGAGACGCTCGCCGAGGGCATCGAGCGCCACGGCGAGCTGGACCTCCTCAAGGACGAGCTCTGCGACTCTGGCCAGGGCTTTCTGTTCGCGCGCCCGCTCGACGCCTCCACGGCGGAGGCGTTCTTCCAGACCTGGAGCGGGGACCTGCCGGAGGCGTTTGCACAGGAGGCGGTGTAGGGCTCAGGCCCAGCCTGGCCGACGCCGCTCCGCTGACTGAGGGGCGCGAGCCTTCTCTTCTTCACAAGCGTGGCTCTGAGTTCGCCGGGTCTGCTCGACGGAGCGGCGTCGGGTTATGCGGTTACGCCACTGCGGCCTTCGCGTCGTGGTTGAAGGAGCCGACCTCGCGCTCGCTCAGCGACGTGCTCGGCGGGTGGTCCTTTAGCGTCTCGAGGCTGCGTTGCATGTCGGCGAGCAGCAGGTCGGCCATGTCGCGGCTGAAGCCGTGGCGCACCAGGATCCGCTGGATCGCGAGGCCCTCAAGGTGAGCGGGCAGCGTGTAGGCAGGGACTAGCCACCCGTGGGCGCGCAGGCGGTCGGCGAGGTCGAACAGGTTGAAGGCGTGCGCCTGGCCCTCGGTCAGCTTCCAGGAGACCGCGGCGATGCCCTTGAAGGGGTCGCCGTCGTGGACGATCTCGAACGGGCCGAGCTCGGGGATCTCGTGGGTGAGGTGGCGACAGGTCTCATAGGTGGCCCCGTGGACGCGGCTGTAGCCCTCGCGTCCCAGGCGGATGAAGTCGTAGTACTGGGTCACCACCTGGCCCCCGGGGCGGGAGAAGTTGAGGTTGAACGTGGGCATCTCCCCACCGAGGTAGTTGACGTTGAAGATCATCTTCTGGGGCATGTCTGCGGCTTCGCGCCACACCGCCCAGCCGCAGCCGAGCGGGGCGAGGCCGGTCTTGTGCCCGGAGGCGTTGATCGACTTCACACGCGGGATGCGGAAGTCCCACACGAGCTCCGGGGCGGTGAACGGGGCGAGCATCGCGCCGCTGGCGCCGTCCACGTGCAGGGGGACGTCGAGGCCGCGCTCGGCCTGCAGCCCGTCGAGCGCCGCCGCGATCTCCGCGACGTCCTCGAACAGCCCGGTGAACGTCTGCCCGAGCGTGGCGACCACCATGATTGTGTTCTCGTCGCAGCGCTCCAGGCACTGCTCGGCTTCCATCAGGTAGCGGCCGGGGTCCATCGGCACCTCGCGGATCTCCACGTCGAAGTACCGCGCGAACTTCTCCCAACACACCTGCACCGGCCCGCACACGAAGTTTGGCCGCTCGGCGGGCTTGCCTTCTGCCGCGCGGCGCTCGCGCCAGCGGAACTTCGCCGCCAGCCCCGCCAGCATCGCGGCCTCGCTCGAGCCGGTCGTGGACGTGCCGAGCGTGGCGATCGGGTGCGGGGAGTGCCACAGGTCGGCCAGCATCCGCACGCAGCGCTTCTCGAGCTCCGCAGTCTGCGGGTACTCGTCCTTGTCGACGATGTTCTTGTCGAAGGACTCCGCCAGCAGCGCGAGCACCTCGGGCTCCGCCCACGTGGTGCAGAAGGTCGCGAGGTTCATACGCGCCACGCCGTCGAGCAGCAGCTCGTCGTGCACGAGTGCGTACGCCAGTCGCGGGTCAGCCTCGCGCGCGGGGAAGCGCCACTTGGGTGCTCCCTTGCGGGCCATCAGCGACTCGTAGGGGTCCTCGTCCTCGAGGCTGGGGCGGGTGTGGGGGTGCTCGCTCATGGCGGGGCTCCTTGAGTTGTGGTCCCCGAAGGATGGCGGATCGGGCGTTCACGTCGGTGCGCGCCTGTCCCCGAAGAACGGCGGACCGCGGCGTTCACACCGGTGAACGCAAGTCGGGAACCGCGGGTGATTGTGAGTGCCCCGCCGGCTGCCCATCATCGGTTGCCGACCCCCACGCCGGCTCTCTGTGCGTAGCGCCGTGGTCTACACCGCTCTGAGGAGAGCGTGAGGGGTCGCCAGCAACAGCAGAACAAGGAAACGCCAAACCAAGGATGGAGGCCTCCGATGCTCGCCAGTGTCAAAACCGTTCAGGAGAACCAGCGAATCGGGTTGCGTGCTCGCGCGACCCTCGACGAGTCGCCCGAGTCGCTGCGCCAGGTGCGCCTTGCGATCGCGCGTGCCAAGGAGGGGGACCGCGACGCGCTGCGACTGTTGTACGTGCGCTACTCCGAAAACGTCTACGGGTACGTGCGCTCGATCGTGCGCGACGAGAAGGAGGCGGAAGACCTCACCCAGCACGTCTTCCTGAAGCTGATCACCGCGATCTGCAAGTACGACGACCGCGGCATCCCCTTCTCCGGCTGGCTGCTGCGGCTGGCGCGCAACGTCGCGCTCGACCACCTGCGCCGGCGCCGGGCGACGCCGACCGAGGAGGTCTTCGGCGCGGACACCCACGTCGACGAGACCTCGCTCGACCGCGCGCGCTCCCTGCGCACAGCGCTCGACGCGCTGCCGGAGGAGCAGCGCAACGTGGTGGTGATGCGCCACGTGATCGGGCTCACCCCGCCTGAGATCGCCGCTCAGTTGGGCCGCTCGGAGAGCTCGGTTCACGGCCTGCACCACCGCGGTCGCCGCGCGCTGCGCCAGGAGCTGCTGCGGCTGGAAGCCGCCCCCGCGATCGCCGCCGCCGCGGGCTGAGGCGCGGTGTCCACCGTGCTTGCCACTCACGATCCTGTCCGCCCCGCCGAGGTGCCGTTCGCGCGCATGGATTGCGCCGACCCCGAGCTGCTCGAGGAGCTGCTGGGGGCCGTGCGCGAAGTCGCCGAGCACGGAGCGTTCACGCTCGGCCACCACGTCGAGGCGTTCGAGCGGGAGTTCGCCGACTACTGCGAGAGTGACTTCGCGGTCGGCGTCTCCTCGGGCACCGAGGCGCTCGTGCTCGCCCTGCGCGCGCTGGAGGTGGGACCCGGCGACGAGGTGGTCGTACCGGCCAACTCGTTCATCGCGACCGCGGAGGCGGTCTCCGCCGTCGGCGCCACCCCGGTGCCGGTCGACGTCGATCCCGACTCGCACCTGCTCACCGCTGAGCTGTTTGCCGCGAGCCTCAACCCGCGTGTGCGCTGCGTGATCCCCGTGCACCTGTTCGGGGGGACCGTGGACCTCGACCCGATCCTCGCCCTGGCCCGCGAAGCGGGGGTGCACGTGGTCGAGGACGCCTGCCAGGCACACGGTGCGCGCTACCGCGGTCGGCGCGTGGGCACGCTGGGGGCGCTCGGCTGCTTCAGCTTCTACCCCGCCAAGAACCTCGGCGCGTGGGGCGACGGCGGCGCGGTCGTGACCGACGTGCCCGAGTTCGCTGACCGCCTGCGGCTGCTGCGCTCCCACGGGGAGCGCCCGCGCTACCACCACCGTGTGGTTGGCTCCACGGCTCGGTTGGATGCACTGCAGGCGGCGGTGTTGCGGCGCAAGCTCACGCGTCTCGACGGGTGGAACGAGGAACGTCGGCGTATCGGTGCCGAGCTGCGCGAGCGGCTGGCGGGCCTCGGCGGGCCGCTCGACCCGGCCTTGGCTTCTAGCGAGGCGGGCGGCTCGGGTGGGTCTCCTGGCGGGGCGCTCGACCCGGTCGGCCTGTCGTTCCCGGGGGCCGACCACGTCTACCACCTGTTCGTGGTGCGCTGCGAGGACCGTGACGCGCTGCGCCAGCACCTTGCCGAGCGGGGCGTGGCCACGGGCATCCACTACCCCGTGCCGATCCACCGCACCGCCGCCTACGCGGACCTTGGCTTCGGCCCCGGCAGCCTGCCGGTGAGCGAGGCGCTGGCGGAGCGCATCTGCTCGCTACCCATCTTCCCCGGGATGCGCAAGACTGAAATCGATCAGATCATCGGGGCAGTTGCAAGCTTCACAAAAGACGGCCCCCTGCCGGTGCGTTGATCGAGCAGATGAGCGTTACCCCTACACAACCGCGCCAGGCGACGGCGCCCGCTGCGCTGGACCGCGCCGCGGCGCTCGCCGGAGAAGGCTCGCGACGGCTGCTGGATATCGTCGTGGCCGGCGGTCTGCTGCTGGCGCTCGCGCCGCTGTTCGCGCTGATCGCACTGGTGATCCGCCTCGACACTCGCGGCCCGGCGCTCTTCCGCCAGCGGCGCGTCGGGTGCGGGCTGCGCGAGTTCACGATGCTCAAGTTCCGCACCATGTACAGCGAAGCCGACGCGACTCCGCACCGCGAGTACGTGCAGGCGCTGATCGGCGGCGACGGCCGCGCGCACGGTCGGCTGTACAAGCTCTCGGTCGACGACCGCGTCACTCGCGCCGGGCGGTTCCTGCGCTCGTGGAGCCTCGACGAGCTGCCGCAGCTGCTCAACGTGCTGCGTGGCGAGATGGCGCTCGTCGGGCCGCGGCCGGTGATCCCCTACGAGGTCGAGATGTACCCCGAGGACTACCTGCGGCGCTTCGACGTCAAGCCCGGGCTCACCGGACTGTGGCAGGTGAGCGGGCGCAACGAGCGCACCTACGAGGAAATGGTGCGCTTCGACCTCGAGTACGCCAGGGACGCGTCGCTGCTGCTGGACCTGCGCATCCTCGTCAGAACGGTGCCCGTCGTGCTCGGCCGCGTGGGGGTGAGCTGATGACCGGAGATTGGGGTCCCGCCCACCCCGCGCACCGCGCCGGCGAAGCGCTCGCGCTCGCAGGTCACGCCGAAGGCGAGGGCCGTGAGCGCATCCTGCAGCGCGTGGCGCCGCTCGGGACGGCCGTGGTCGGCTACGGCTACTGGGGCCCCAACCTCGCCCGCAACGTCGCCGAGTGCCCGCAGCTGCGCCTGGAGGCGGTGTGCGACCTCGACCCCGCCAACCTGCGTCTCGTGCGCCAGCGCCACCCCGACGCCCGCGCGACGCCCGAGCTCGACGCGCTGCTGGTCGACCCTGCGATCGAGGCGGTCGTGATCGCCACCGCGCCTCAGACCCACTTCGCCCTGGCCAAGCGCGCCCTGCAGGCCGGCAAGCACGTGCTCGTCGAGAAGCCCCTCGCTACGCGCCTGGAGGACGCGCACGAGCTCGCCGCGCTCGCCGCTGAGAACGAACGGGTGCTGATGCCGGGGCACACCTTCATCTACAGCCCCGCCGTCAACACCGTGCGCGACCTGATCCGCGACGGCGTGGTCGGGGACGTGCACTTCATCACCTCCTCGCGCATGAACCTCGGCAAGTACAACGGCGACGGGGTGGTCTGCGACCTCGCGCCGCACGACCTCTCGATCCTCCTCTACTGGCTGGAGCAGCCCGTCGTGGAGGTCGCCGTCTCCGGCAGCTCCGTGCTGCGCCGGGGGGTGCCCGAGACCGCCTTCCTCACGCTCACCTTCGCCCGCGGGCAGACCGCCAACGTGCAGATCTCTTGGCTGGCGCCGCGCAAGCTCCGCCAGATGATCGTCGTCGGCAGCCAGCGCATGGTCCAGTACGACGACACCGCCTCCGACGAACCGGTGCGGATCTACGACCGCGGCATGGACATCCTGCCGCCCACGCCCGCCAACTTCGGCGAGCACCAGCTCATCTACCGCACCGGCGACGTGGTGATCCCGCGGGTCGAGCCCCAGGAGCCGCTGCGCCTGGAGCTGGAGGACTTCGCGCACGCGATCCGCACCGGCGAGGAACCCCGTTCGAGCCTCGCCCTCGGGATCGAGGTCGTCGCCGCCGTGGAGCTCGCCGAGGCCTCGCTGCGCGCCGGCGGCCAGCCGCTCGCGCTGCCCCTGCTCGCCGACCGGGCGGCCGCGTGATGCGCCCGCGCATCCTCTCGGTGATCGGGGCCCGCCCCGAGATCATCCAGGCCGCGCCCGTCTGCGAGGCGCTCGCGCCGCTCGCCGAGGAGATCCTGGTGCACACCGGCCAGCACTACGACGACGCGATGTCCGAGCACCAGATTCTCGCCACCCGCTTGCCCCGTCCGCACCACAACCTCGGGGTCGGCTCGCGTGCGCGCGAAGAACAGGTCGACCTCGCCCGGGTCCGGCTGGAAGACCTGATCGCGCTCGAACGACCGGCGGCCGTGATCGTCCGCGGGGACACCAACGCCACGCTCTCCGGCGCCCGTGCGGCCGTCGCCGCGGGCGTGCCGCTCGTGCACGTCGAGGCCGGGCTGCGCTCGCACCGCTCCGACATGCCCGAGGAGTACAACCGCGTCGAGACCGACCGGCTCGCGCAGGTTCTCTGCGCGCCCACCCCCGGCGCGCGGCGCAACCTCGAAGCCGAAGGCGTCGCGGGCGAGATCCACGTGACCGGGGACCCCCTGTGCGACACCCTGGAGAGCTGGCGCGCGCGGGTGCGGCCCGCCGGCGCCGGCGACTACCTGCTGGCCACCGTGCACCGCAACTACAACACCGACCGGCCCGAGCGGCTCGCCGCAGTGCTGGCCTGCCTGGGACGCTCCCCGCTGCCGGTCCTGATGCCACTGCATCCGCGTACCCGCGCGCGCATCGACGGCTGGGGCCTGGAGGCGCCACCGACGGTGAAGCTGCTCGACCCCGTCCCCTACACCCGCATGCTCGAGCTCGAGCGTGGCGCGCGCGCGATCGCCACCGACTCCGGCGGGGTCCAGCGCGAGGCGTACCTGTGGGGAGTGCGGTGCATCACCCTGCGCGAGGAGACCGAGTGGGTCGACACCATCGAGACCGGCTGGAACACCCTCGTCGGGTGTGACCCCGACGCGTTCGCCGCTGCCCTGCGCCGCCCGCTGCCGGCCGAGCGGCCCCCGATCTTCGGCGACGGTCACGCCGCGCAGCGCATCGCGGAGGTCGTGGTCAACTTCTTGGGGGACAAGACGCCACTCGGCGGCGAGGCTGTTTCGCTCGCCGCCGGAGCTGGCGTGGAGGCCCTCGCATGAGCGCGCTCGCCGGACCGGCGTTGGCACTGCACGCGTTGAGTGGCGGCCCGCCCGCCCGCACGACGCCCCGCCCCCACCACCTCCGTGCAGAGACCCGCTGCGCGGATGCGACCCAAAGGAGCAGCTGTGGATGAGCTAGGCATCGGACTGATCGGGGCCGGGCGCATGGGCGCCTACCACGTCGAGACCTGGGAGCGTGTCGCGGCCGGGCAGCTCGTCGCCGTCGCCGAGCCCGACGAGGCCGTGGCCCGCGCGCGGATCGGCCGTCGCCCGATCGACTGGGTCGGCGACTACCGCTGGCTGCTGGAGCGCACCGACGTCGACGCCGTCTGCGTCTGCGTCCCCTCCGCCCAGCACGCCCGCGTCGCGCTCGACGCGCTAGCCGCAGGCAAGCATGTGTTCGTCGAGAAGCCCATCGCCACCGCGCTGGAGGACGGGCTGCGGATGGCCGCCGCCGCGCGCCTCGCCGGCCTGAAGCTGATGGTCGGCCACATCGAGCGCTTCAACCCCGCCGTTGGCAAGCTCGCCGAGCTGATCGACGAGGGCCGCGTCGGTCGCGTGTTCCGCGCCCACGCCACCCGCGTCGGACCGCTGCCGGTACGCATCCAGGACACCGGCGTCGCGATCGACCTCGCCACCCACGACCTCGACCTGATGCAGTTCGTGCTCGGGCGCGACATCACCTCGATCTACGCCCAGGGCAGCCGTTGCGTGCACCCCACGCAGGAGGACATGATCTCCTGCCTGCTGCGCTTCGGCGAGGACGGCCCCCAGGGGCTGCTCGACGTCAACTGGCTCACCCCCGAAAAGCGCCGTGAGATGACCGTCATCGGTGAGGGCGGGATGCTGAGCGCCTCCTACCTCACCCAGGACGTGTGGTTCACCGAGTCCACCGGCGCCCCCACCGGGTGGAGCGAGCTCGCGCGCATCCGCGGCGACGCCGAGGGCGCCGCCGTGCGCTTCGCGCTGCCGCGCGTGGAGCCGCTGCAGGCCGAGCTCGAGGCGTTCGCGCGCTGCGTGCTCGAGGACACCCCCGAGCCCGTCGGCGCGCAGGACGGCTGCCGTGCCCTGGCCGCCGCGCTCGCTGTGCGCGACTCCGCCGCCCACGCCCGTCCCATCACGCTGCTCGACACCCCCGTCGTCCGGCCTGTCCCCCTCGCCGCCTGAGCCCCCAAGGAGACCCCACCATGATCCGCTTTGTCATCCCCGCCTACAACGAGCGCGAGAACATCCCCCGGCTGCTGGCCGACCTCGCTCCCGTCGCCCGCGACCTCGGCGCGCGCGTGATCTTCGTCGACGACGGCTCGACCGACGGCACCGCCGAGGCGATCGCCGAGCACAGCGACGCGCTGCCCCTCGCCGTGGTGCGCCACTCCGTCAACCGCGGGCTCGGCACCGCGATCAACTCCGGGCTGCGTGCTGCGCTGGGGGAGTCCTCCGACGACGACGCGATCGTCACGCTGGAGGCCGACAACACCTCCGACCTCACCGACCTGCCGCAGATGCTCGAATGCTTCCACGAGGGCGCCGACGTCGTGCTCGCCTCGGTGTACGCGCCCGGCGGGCGCATCCTCGGCGTCGCTCCCTGGCGGCTGGCAGCCTCCAAAGCGGTCTCCTCCGCGTTCCGCTACGCCGGTGGCCTGCACGAGATTCACACGCTCTCCTCGCTCTACCGCGTCTACCGCGCCGGCACCCTGCGGCGCGCCTCGGAAACCTACGGCTACCTGCTGGTGCGCGAGCCCGGCTTCGCCGCCAACGTCGAGCTGCTGCTCAAGCTCTACAACGCCGGCGCCGTCGTCGAGGAGGTGCCCACCGTCAACGACTGGTCGCGGCGTCAGGGTGTGTCGAAGATGAGCCTGCGTCCCACGGTGCTCGCCTACGGTCGGCTGATGGCCGCCCACCTCGTCGGGCGTATCCAGCCGCCGCCGATCTCGCCGCTCGGCTCCGAGGAACTCGCGGCGCGCGCCGAAGAGCGGCCCACGGCCCAGCTGCACGCGATCGCTGGCGGGCGATGACTGATCGGCAGCCCCACATCGGGGTCGTCGGCGCCGGCATCCTTGGCACCGTGCTCGCGCTGCGCCTCGCCGAGGGCGGTGCGCGCGTGACGCTGCTGGAGCGCGGGCCCACGCCCGGGGGTCTCGCCGGGGCGTTTGACTTCGGTGGGCACCGCGTCGACCGCTTCTACCACGTGATCGTGCCCTCCGACGAGCGCATGATCGCCCTCGCCGGGGAGCTCGGACTCGCCGACCGGCTGAGCTTCTCGCCGGTGGGGGTGGGGTTCTTCGTCGACGGTCGCATGTACCCCTTCAACGGCCTCGGGGACTTCCTGCGCTTCCCGCCGCTCTCGCCGCTGGGGCGCGCGCGGCTGGCGTGGTTCGTGCTGCACTGTCAGCTACGGCGCGACTTCGACGCGCTCGAGCGGCTACCGCTGGAACGGTGGCTCACGCGCCACTGCGGGCGGCGCGTCGTGGAGCGCATCTGGCGTCCGCTGCTGGACTCGCGCTTCAACTCCAACCACTCCGAGCTGCCCGCCACCTACCTGTGGGCACGCACCAACCGCATGCGCTCCGCCCGCGAGGGCCGCTCCGCTGGTGAGACCATGGGCTGCCTGCGCGGCGGCCACGAACAGCTCGTGCTTGCCGCCGCCGACCGCGCCCGCGAGCTCGGCGTTGACGTCCGCCTTGGGGCCGGCGTCGAAGGGCTCGTGCGCGGCCCCGGGGGCGCGATCGCCGGGGTGCGCGTCGATGGCGAGGACGAGCGCTTCGACCTCACGATCCCCACGCTCCAGCCACCCGCGCTGCGGCGGCTGCTACCCGAGGACCTACAGCCGCTGCTCGCCGCCTACCCTGAGCGCTACCTCGGCGTCGTCTGCCTGATCCTCAAGCTGCGCCGCTCGCTGACGCCCTACTACTCGGTCAACATCTGCGACCCCACCCCGATCACCACGGTGGTCGAGACCTCCCACGTGGTCGGCACCGCTCACACCGACGGCCTGCGCCTCGCGTACCTGCCCAAGTACTGCGACCCCGGCTCTCCCGAGTTCGCCGAGGACGACGAGACGGTCTACCGGCGTTACACAGGGATGCTCGCCAAGCTCGTACCCGATTTCAGCCACGAGGATGTCGTCGACTGGACCGTCCAGCGCGCGCCGCTTGTGGAGCCCGTCCACGCGCTCGGGCACGAGCCGCGCACGGCGCCGATCTGGCCCGGGGTCGATGGTCTTGCGCTCGCCTCGGCCAGCCAGATCTATCCGCGCCTGCTGAACGGCGAGTCGGTCGTCGGACTCGCCGAGCGCGTCGCCGGCGAGGCGTTGGAACGGGTGTTCGGGGCGGCGGGTAGTGCCGGTGGCGTGCTTGCGGGTGACGTGCGCGGGGCGCACGCGCTCGCGGCTTAGAGTCGCGCCTGCTTGCTCGGCTCAGATTCGACGATTGCCTCGATCCGTCGGTGGATCTCCCCCGCACGCGCCGCGACGAGCGGTCCATAGTCGTGCAGAGCGCTTTCGACGAGATAGGCGAAGTGGGGGTTGCGGCGCAGCTCAGCCAGCTCGTTGGCGATGTAGCGCAAAAGTATCGGCTTCTCCTGGTTGATTTCTGCGATTAACTCCTCCCGCCCGTCGATCAGGACCACTACGTCGTGCAGATCAAGACTGCCGAGGATGTCGTCTCCACCTCTGCCGTGCCACGCCTCCAACTTTGTCCCGATGATGCTCGGTGGCGTCGCTGCTTGGATCTTCCTGCCGCTGTGCAAAGACCGCTCGACCGAGGTCGCGATCGCGTGCTTGTACCACCGGTTTGAAAACCCCAGCACCTTCTCATCCGTCGGCATGACGTCCAGCACCAGACCCGTTTTGGCGTGGAGCCAACGGCAAATTACCGGCGAATCGCTGTCCTCTCTGAAGCCCCGTTCCCGCAGTCGCTCGCCGAGCTTGTAATAGTCGATCGTGTCCGCAACTGCGCTGATGACGTTGACGTCGTTTGTGGCGCGAGTAGGGGGCGCCGCTCGGTCGCTGATCCAAAGGTGAATGCTCGCTCCACCAAGGAACACCATGTCACGTAAGAGCGGACCGAGTGTCTCGGCGGCGGTCTCTATCAGCTCGGCGCTCACGACGCTCCACGAACCGGGAGGCTCGCGAGCTCGTCCTCAAGGACTAACGCGGCGACCTTTCTCACGCGTGCATCCCCTGCCCTGAGGCAGTCTATAGTCGCGAGCAGGCGGCCCAGCGTTGGGTCCTCGGATGCAGCTATCGCGCCGGAGTGCAGGGGCTCCAAGCTCTGGCCACGGTCTACGCCTAAGGCGCTCGGCCATACCACTGGCGGCTCATCGCCCGCTTCGCGGATGAGGTTGGCCATCGGGGCAGTAGCCCATGCCGCTCTGAATCCTCGCGTAATCCCGCCGAGCGGGGCGGGAGCGATGAACCTAACAGCGTGAATCATCAGCTCCGCAAAGCTCGGGGCGTTTACGCGCCGGTTGGCAGGCTGATAGAGCCCGGCTTCCTCGGTGCGCTTGAGCGTGCGGCTCACCACGGTGTGGTCCACACACAGTTTCTCCGCCAGGCCGCGCAGGGACCACGGCTCTCCTTGGTTGGCCAGGGCTCCCGTTAGGATGTAGAGGTCTGTCGGGCGTAGCACTCCGAGAGTGTAGCGTGTTGCGCAACATGCAACATGCCCCGGCTTGGAAGCTCGCACGGTGAGGCCTCGCGAAATGGGTCAGCGAGGACCCAAACGAGTCGGAGGACGAGTCCTCGTTTGTACACGTCTCTCGCGCTCAAAGAGCCGGGTGCGCCCGCCGCGCGGACGTGAGCTCGTCCACCAGCCCCAAGTAGCGCTCGCGCTGGCGATCCCAGGCGATCTCCGCGAGACGCTGGGTGGCTCGCGCTGCCCGCTCGCGCGCGGCGGCCGGGTCGGCGCAGAGCGACTCGATCGCGCGCGCCAGGTCGGCGGGGTCGCCGGGCGTGAACTCGTGCAGGTCGCGCTCGGAGAAGTAGCCCGAGATGCCCGGCAGCCGCGAGGCGACTACCGGCAGGCCCATCTGCACGTACTCCATCAGCTTCACCGGCAGCAGCAGCTCGGTGAAGCGGTCGTTGAGCGTCGGCACCACGCCGATGTGAGCCGCTTCCAGCTCGGCGGGGATCCGCTCGAACGGCACCGGCTCGGGGGTCACGTGGATGCGCTCGGGGGCGATCTCCGCCGCCAGCGCCGCCAGGCGGTCGCGGTCCTCGCCCGAGCCGCACACTCGCAGGTGCAGGCGCGGAGCGCTCTCGCCCAGGTGCGTCCACGCTTCGATCAGGGTCTGCACCCCAAAGCGAGGCGCCAGGCCGCCGTGGTAGAGCACCCGCAACGGGCCCTCCCCCGGCCAGCGCACCGGCTCACGCGGGGGGCCGAACACGTGCTCGTCGGGCGAGTTCATCACGACCGTCGTGCGCCCCACGCCCACGCCGCGGC
Source organism: uncultured Solirubrobacterales bacterium (assembly GCA_963706545.1). Taxonomy (GTDB): domain Bacteria; phylum Actinomycetota; class Thermoleophilia; order Solirubrobacterales; family Solirubrobacteraceae; genus Palsa-744. Next base: position 862,305 of record OY970161.1, on the reverse strand, counting down.
TTTCCAGCCGCACGCGGGCCTTGTCGGTGATCGTCACCACGCGGCTCGCCAGCGCGGCGCTCAGGCGCTCCTCGCAGCGCAACACCCACTCCAGCCGGTCGCCCGGAGGGCGACCGTATTTGGTGGCGAACAGCTCCAGGAAGGTGTCGTGCGCGTTGAGGATCACCGGCGTCCCGCGCAGCCGCGGCACGAGCGCCGCAAACGTCAGCAGGTCGGGCATGTTGTGCGCCTCCACGAGGTCGAACCGCCGGCGTGCGTCCAGCGCGCTTATGCGCCACAGCGCCCGCGCCAGGAAGTCGCCGTAGCCGCGCAGGTACCCAGCCGCGCCCCCGCTCGCCTTCGCGGTGGCCACCGGGTGCACGCGGATCACGCCCGCTCCGACGCGCAGCTCTTCGCGCTCGCCGACGCACACGAGGTCCACCTCGTCCCCGCGCCCCGCCAGCGCGCGTGCCTGGCGCTGGATGCGCGAGTCCAGGCGGAAGTCCGAGATGTGCACCATCCCCACCCGCAAGCCGCCGCTACGTCCGTCCCCGATCAACACAGCGCCACCTCCCCACCGTCGCCGACGTTCATGCGCAGCGCCCGCGGCAGCGAGAAGTCGCGGAAGATGCGCGCGTCGCGGCCCACGACGCTCTCCACCAGGCGCCCGCCGATGTGCGTGATGCTGGCCCGCGGTAAGACGATCGAGCGCTCGACCTCGGCGCCCTCGATGCGGACGTCCGCCCCGATCGAGGTGTAGGGGCCGATGTAGGCCTCGAGCACCAGCGCGCCCGGCCCGACGAGCACGGGGCCGACGATCGTGGAGGACTGCACGCAGGCCGTCGGGTGCACCGCCACGCACCCTTCGATCCTGCTGCCCGTCCCGTTGACGCTCGAGGGCTCGGCGCGCAGGGCGTCGAGCAGGAAGTGGTTCATCGCCAGCAGCTCCGCGGGCCCCCCGGTGTAGCGCCACCAGCCGCGGACGCGCTCGATTCGCAACTGCCCGCCCTCGCCCACGAACCGCTCGGCGACCGCTGCCAGGTCGAGCTCCCCGCCGTGCCACGCGCGCATGGCGCCCGCGCGGCGCAGGGCGCCGGGGCCGAACAGGCACGCGCCGGCCAGACCGAGCGGCACTCCGTTGGGAGGTGACTCCACGAGGCGCATCAGCCGGCGGGCTGCGAGCGTCGTCGTGCCACCACCGGCCGGCCCGTGCACGAATGCCACGAGGTCCGGGGCGCCGCCGCCGTGCGCCGGCGTTAAGCGTTCCACGAGCTCACACAGCGGCTGGGCGAGCAGCCCGTCGGCGGCGTGTACCACGCAGGGCGCGTCCCCGACGAGCTCGCCCACTGCGCCAAGCGACGGCTCCAGCGTGTGCTCCTGGGGCACGTAGCAGACGTCGATCCCCGGGGGCCCGTCGGCGACGATGGCGGCCCGCAGCTCGTCGCTCTCCCCGCTGGGCGCCACGACCAAGACCTCCTGCACCCCGGCCCGCCGCAACTCCTCCAGCACGTGACAGACGATCGGTCGGTTGGCGACACGCTGTAGCGCCGCGCCGGCGGGTCTGTCCCCCGGGGCGGCGCTCGATGTGGGCATGACCACCCCTTTGAGGACCATGCCTCTGTTAACGAGTTGGGTCCGCGGCTCCTCGCACGCCGCCGGGAGCAGGTCGAGATTCGGCCGGTCGAGATTCGGCCGGCGCTGGTCGAGATTCAGTGGGTCGAGGATCGGTCGGGCGGAGGTCGATGCGGCCGGTCGAGATTCGCGCGTCAAAAGTTGGGCTGCTCACACCACGTTTTTCGGGTGATGCACAAAGTGAGACGACCGACGTGGAACTGACCGAGATCCTCAGAACGCTCTGGGCGCGCAAGGTCGCGACCGCGGCTGTTCTCGTGCTGGCGGCGCTCGCCGCGGCTGCGGTCAAGCTGACCTCGCACAACGTGCCCACCGGCGCGGCGACGGTCCAGATCCTCGTCGACTCGCCCTCCTCGGAGCTCGCCAACCTGACCCAGAACCCGACGCCGCTGATCTCGCGCGCGGCGGTGTTCGCCCAGGTGATGACAAGCCAAGCGGTCGTGCAGGACATCGCCGCGGCCGCCCACGTCCCCGCGAGCCAGGTCACCGCCCAGGGGCCCTACAGCGGCTCCGGGGAAGCGCTCGACGTCGTCACCCCCGCGGAGGCGCGCAGCAGCCAGCTGGTTGCCGAAAACGCTCCCTACCGTCTCACCTTCTTGGCCCAGCAGAACGAGCCCGTGATCACGGCCTCGGTGCAGGCGCCCACCCCGTTGGCGGCGGCCACCGTCGCCAACGCTGTGTACAGCGGTGTGCAGAGCTACGTGACGGCGGCCCAGCAGCAGGGCCACACCCCCGCCCAGGACAAGGTGACGCTGCGCGAGCTCGGACCGGCGCAGGCAGCCACCGTCAACAGCTCCTCGCGCACCACGCTTGCGGTCGCAGCCTTCCTCGGGGTGCTGATCCTCGGGCTCCTGCTGATCCTCGGCGTCGAGGGCCTGCGCCGGCACGGTCGCGAGCTCGACTCGCTCGAGCACGACCTGACGGCTGAATTCGCGCCCGTCGCGCACGACCCTCGGCCGCGACTGCCGCTGGTTTCAGCGGGAGAGCGCCACCGATGAGCACTGCCGCCAAGTGCTCGCCCCCACGCTGACCGCTGCCACCCCCGACGCCGCCGGCGCGCGGGGTCGCGCACGCGCACGGACACCATGAGCAACTCGGCGGCCCACCCACCTCGTCGCACTCCCGGCCGCCAACTGCGAGCGCCGCTCGTGCTGCTCGCGGTGGCCGCGCTCGCCGCGGCGCTCGTCGGCTTCCGGCCGTCGCTCGCGCCGCCGGGTGTGCACCCCCGCGGCGTGCAGCTCGGCGCGGCGCGGGCGCAGGTGCTCGTCGACAACTCGGACTCCGAGATCGCCGACGTCCGCACGCTGACCCAGTACCAGTCCGAACTCGGCGCGCAGCTTGCGCTCAACTACGCGCTGTACCTGCAGAGCGACGCCGCGACCGCGACGCTCGGCCGGGAGGTCGGGCTGGGGGGGCGGAGCGTGGCTGCGTCGGGGCCGTTTACGCTGCTGCTCGACCGCACCAACTACGCGCCCCAGCGGCCCACGCCGCCGGAATCGCGCCAGGTCGACCACGCCTACCGGCTGCTGCTCGACGTGGACGGCGCGCACCCGGTGCTGACGCTGTACGCGCAGGCGCCGACCGTGCGGGCCGCGGTCGCGATCGTCGATGGGGCGCGCACGCTGCTCCAAGCCCACGTCGCCGACCAGGAGGCGTCGAACCCGCTGCCGGGCAACTCGGCTGTCGTGCTGCGAGTGCTCGGGCCGACGGTCGGCGGCGTGGTGAACCCCGGCGCTCGGTGGCAGTTGATGGCCTGCGCCTTCCTGCTGGTGCTGCTCGTCGGCGCCAGCCTGTGGTGGGCGCGGCGCTGGCGACTGGCGCGCGCCTACGCGGACGGTCTCGCCACCGGCAAGCTCGACCGGCTCGACGACGAGCTCCCGGGCAGCGACGAGTGGCCGCACACCACCCGCGCGCTGCCGTGGGCGCTCGCCGGGTTCATGGCGATGCTGTTCCTCGTCCCGTTCGACGCGATCGACCTGCCGGTGCACCTGCCGGTCAACGGCACGCTCGACCGCCCGGTCGTGGTCGCGCTGGCGATGTTGTGGTTCGCGAGCCTCGCGGTTGTCAGCGGCGCCGCGCGCCCGCGCCTGAAGTTCGGCGCGGTGCACTTCACGGCGCTGCTGTTCCTGGCGGTCTGCCTGCTCAGCGTCGCGCTCAACGGTCACGCGCTGGCGAACATGGACGAGATCACGCTGACGGTCAAGAAGCTCGCGCTGCTGGCCTCCTACATCGTCTTCTTCTTCATCGTCGCCTCCGTCCTGCGCCCGCGCGAGGTGCCGCGCTTCGCGGCGCTGATGGTCGCACTCGGCGTGGTCGTCGCGGTCGGCACCATCATCGAGTACCGCTTTCACTACAACCCGTTCTACGAACTGTGGGGCAAGGTGCTCCCGGTCACCAAGCCGACGGGCTTCGACACGATCGACTCGATCGGCCGCCTGACGGTGTATGGGCCGACGCTCCAGCCGCTGGAGCTGGCCGCGATGCTCGCGATGGTGCTGCCGTTCGCGATCCTCGGCGCGATCGACTCGCCGACTCCGCGGCGGCGGCTGCTGTACGTGGTCGCGGTCGGCCTGCTGCTCGCCGGCGGCGTCGCGACCGCGCGCAAGACGAGCCTCGTCGTGCCGGCCGCCGTGGTGCTGATGCTGGCGGCGTACCGGCCCCGTGCGGTGCTGCGCACGGTGGGCCGGCTCAGCGTGGTGCTGGTGGTGCTCGTGCACTTCGCCGCGCCGTCGGCGCTCGGCTCGGTGATCAGCCAGCTCGAACCCGGTCACGTCAACACCGCGCTGACCACGACCGACCGCACGGCGCGCTACGACGCGGTCACGCCGGACATCCTGCGCCACCCCCTGATCGGCCGCGGCTACGAGAGCTACGACCCGCAGAAGTACCGCATCCTCGACAACCAGTACCTCGATCTGCTGATCACCGTCGGGTTGGTCGGCACGGTCTGCTACCTGGCGATCTTCGCCGCGATGATGGTGGCCGCGCACCGCACGATCAGGGGCCCCGACCCCCGCCGCGCGTCGCTCGCGCTGGCGTCCTTCACCGCGGTGGCCGCAATCGCGATCGCGAGCGCGCTGTTCGACGTGCTCTCGTTCCCGCACGTGCCCTACCTGCTGTTCTTCGTCGCCGCGATGATCCTCGCGCTGCGCGAGCCCTCGCCCGCGACCGAGCCCGCGCGGATCCTCACCGTGCGTCCGCGCGACTCGGAGGGCCCTGGCGCGGGAGGCGGACTGGACCTCGACCGCATCCCGGTGAGGCAGCCGGTGCACCCGCGCGAGCGCGAACCGGTGCTCACGGGGTAGCGGGTGGGGGGCGGCTGTGGCCGCGCACCGAAAGGGTCATACGCTCAGAGCCCGAGGCTCGGGTGCGGTGGCCGTGCTCCGCCGGTGGGGGCCGCACCGTATGAGATGATCCAGCCACGGGCAGGAGGTACGGAGACCTACGGCGGGGAGGAACGTCTTGCGAGGATCTGATCTGATGAGTATTTGCGGCCGTTGCCCGCGCCGGTGGGAGTCTGCAGCGCGGCTCGCCGGTCTGCTCGTGGTCGCCCTCGCGGCTGCGTGCCTGTCGATGGCGAGCGTGGCGAGCGCTGAAATCTCGATCGGCTACGTCGCTCCGAGCGGGTATCCGCCGACCGAAACCGGTGGCACGAGCATCTACGAAGGCAAAGGCGAAAACCCCAACGAGAACGTCCAGGTGGGCCTGAACGGAGAAGCATTTGAAGAAGACGGACTCCAGTGCAGTCCCACGGGCCCCCTCTGCGACTACTACCAGATCCTCGATGGAGAACCGCTGACAGTGCGCTCGCCGTGCATCAAACGCCCTTTCGGGGATATCTACTGCCCCGACGCTGATTACTTCGTCGCGAACCTCGGGAACGGCCCTGACATTAATGAATACTTTCTTTTCGGGCATCTCGAATATGAAAACGCGACCGTCAACGGCGGCTCCGGCAACGCGCACATCGAGGTCTCACCGGACTCACCCGTAGGCCCGTACATGGACGAAGATGTCATCAACGGCAACGGCGGCAACGACACGCTGGTCGGCGGCCCCGGCAACGACACGATCCACGCGGACTCCGGCAACGACACGATCAACGGTGGCGCCGGCAACGACAAGCTCTACGGGGGCACGGGCAACTCCTACATCTTCGGTGGTCCTGGCAACGACCTCGAGGTCGGCGGCTCCGGCCACGATCTGCTCGGGTGGGGGGCCTATGGAGCGCCTGAAGAGGGCGAACCCGATGCGGGCTCGAACACGTTCGAAGGCACCGGCGGGGACACGGTCGTCGACTTCCAGTACGCCAAAGGGCCGGTCACCGTCTCGCTCGACGGTGTCGCCAACGACGGCGAAGCGGGCCAGGGCGACAACGTCGAGCCGAGCATCCCCGAAGTCCGCGGCAGCGAATACAACGACACGCTGACGGCCGGCGTCGCTCCGGTGACGCTCGACGGGGAGGGCGGCAACGACACGATCTACGGCGGCCCCGGGGGCGACACGCTGATCGGCGGGGAAGGCAACGACACGATCTATGCGGATGGGCCGGCCGGGGACGGCCCGGATCAGATCTTTGCCGGTGTCCCCGGCTGCGCTCTGGACGAATGCCCCGGAGGCAACGACACGATCTACGCAGCCGACGGGGTCGCCGATCAGATCAGCTGTGACGCGGGAGCGGACGTCGTCTACGCCGACCAGCTGGACGTCGTCGCAAGCGGCGCAATCGACGGCTGTACGAACGTCCACCGTGAAACCGTGGGTGGCAGCGGGGGCACGGGGGGTAGCAGCGGCAGCGGCACCACCGGCACCGGCGGTAGCGGTGGCGGCAAACCAGGCAACGGCAGCAACCCTGGCGGGCCGGGGAGCATCACCTTCTCGGTGCTCAAGCCTCCGCGTAACAGCAAGGCGCTGCTCAAGAGCGGTCTTACCCTGTCCACCTCGTGTCCGGCGGCGTGCTCCCTCTCCGCGCAGGCGAGCGTCAGCGGGTCGACCGCGAAGAAAGCTCACATCGCCGGCGCCAAGAGCGTGGTGGTGGGCAGTGGGCACGCGACCCTGCTCGCGGCCGGCACCGTCAAGCTCAAGATCAACTTGACCACCAGGGCCAAGCGCGGTCTCAAGCGCCTCGGGAGGTTCACGGTCGCGATCACGCTGACCTCGAAGAGCGCGACCGGGGCGACGGTCACCTCGACGAAGATCGTGACGGTCTGAGGTCGGGGCGGCGCATGCGCCGCCCCGGGCAGGGCCACATGTGGCCCTGCCAGACGGGCCGCATGCGGCCCGTCTCCGGTGGGCACATGTGCCCACCGGCGGCCGGCACATGTGCCGGCCGAACAGCCCCACCCCCCGCGCGGAGCGCCGACACCGGGCGTGGGGCCACAGCCACGCCGGGCACGCGGGGTCCACGTCGCGAAGGGGACGCGAGGGCCGGGGCCTACGCCGCGGCAGCGACCGCGGGCGCGGACTCGACCGACCGGGCGCCGTCCACGAACACCTGCTGCCAGCGCTCGAGCAGCATCAGGCAGAAGAGTCGCTGGTCGGCCTTCTTGCCGTCGGCGCCGGCGGTCGTGAGTAGGGCGCGGACTGCCACGGGGTCGTACTGCTCGCGGGCCAGGGCGCGCGGGTCGAGCAGCGTGTCGGTGAGCAGCGCGTCGCGGTGCACGCGCAGCCACGAGCCGAGCGCGGCGTGGAAGAAGCCGCGCTTGCGCTTGGCGATGATCTCCGCGTTGACGAGCCCGGCGCTCGCGCGTTTGAGCAGCTCCTTGCGCCGGCCCCGCCACACCTTGCGGCTGTCGGGCAGCTGGGCGCAGAACCGCACCAGGTCGGTGTCGAGAAATGGGACGCGCACCTCCAGCGAGGCCGCCATCGAGGCCTTGTCGAAGTACAGCAGCATGTTGTTGACCAGCGCCAGGCGCGTGTCGAGCGCCAGCGTCTCGCCCAGCGGCCCGGCGCCGGCGCCGGGGGGCAGCTGCGCGCGGATCGTCTGCGCGAGCTCCCGCTCGAGGGACGGCGCGCGGAAGCCCGGCGCGAGCAGCGCGAGCCGGTCGGCGGGCTCGAACACCCGGCTCATCGCGAGCAGCCGTGCGGCGGGGTCGTCGGTCGTGAGCGCCTCCAGGCCGCGCGCGAGCGTCGAGCCAGGCGCCGCGTGGCGCCCGGCGGCCGCCAGCGCCGCACGCAGCGCGCCGGGGCCGCGGCTCAGGCCGCCCGCGAGCGCCGCGATCTGGTGCTTGCGGTAGCCGCCCAGCAGCTCGTCGGCGCCCTGGCCGGACAGCGCCACCGTGACCGACTGCCGCGCGAGGCGGCTCAGCAGCAGGAAGCCGAGGGAGGAGACGTCGGCGATCGGTTCCTCCAGGTGCCACAGCGCTTCGTCGAGTAGCTCGGGGTGGTCGGTCGCGCTGGTCAGCAGCTCGTGGTGGTCGGTGCCGAGCCGCTGCGCCACCTTGCGCGCATCGCCGAGCTCGTTGGCGTCGGCGTCCTCGACGAACCCGATCGAGAAGGTCTTCACCGGCCGCGGGCTGTGCTCGGCCATCAGGGCTGTGATCAGCGAGGAGTCCAGGCCGCCGCTTAGCATGGAGCCGAGCGGGACGTCGCTGACCATCTGCGCGCGCGTCGCCCTGCGCAACAGTTCGAGCAACCGCTCCTGGTCCTCGGCCCAGCTCGCCGTTGGGGGCCGCGAGGAGAGGTCGCTGCCGGGGGCCGTCCCGCCGAGAGCCGACTCGCCTGGGGTCGCCTGGCCTGGGGTCGCCTCGCCAGGGGTCGCCTCGAGGGGCGCCGTCGCGCGAGGGGCCGTCTCGCCAAAGGCCGACCAGTACGACCGCTGCTGTGCCGGCCCGTCTCCCTCCCACACGACCAGCGATGCTGGCGCCAGCTTCTGCACGCCGTCGAACAGCGACCGTGGGCCGGGCACGAAGCCGAACGCAAGGAACAGCTCCGCGGCCAGCGGGTCGAGCGCGGGTATGACCAGGCCTCCGGCGATCAGCGCCTTGACCTCGGAGGCGAACGCGAGGCCCTCGCGCCCGAGTGAGTAGTAGAGCGGCTTCACGCCGAGCTGGTCGCGCACCAGCACCAGCCGCCGGCGCGGAGCGTCCCACAGGGCGATCGCGAAGATGCCCTCCAGCTGGCTGGCGAAGTTCACCCCGTGCTCCTCGTAGAGGTGGACGATCGTCTCTCCGTCGCCCTCGGTGCGCAGCCGGTGGCCGCGACGGCGCAGCCCCTCGCGCAGCTCGCGGTAGTTGTAGATCTCGCCGTTGAACACCGCGAGCACGGTGCCGTCCTCGTTTGAGATCGGCTGGTGGCTGCCGGCCACGTCGATGATGCTCAACCGCCGCATCCCGAGCGCGACGCCCGGCTCGATGTGCGTGCCGCGCTCGTCGGGCCCGCGGTGGACGATCGCGTCCGTCATCGCGTGCAGCCGCGTCTCGTCGAACGCCGGCGCGGCGCCACGTCGCGCGGCGATGCCACAGATGCCACACATGTCTCACAATCAACGCCCCCGCCTGGGGCGGGCTTGCAGCTCCTCACGTGGCCGCCCACGCAAGTTGGCGCCGGAGCGCGACGTTTTTTCGTGTTGTATGCAGCAGAACCTGTTGGTTGTCTCGCCGGTGCACAACGAGGCCCGGCACATCGAGCGCGTCGCTCGTGCCGTCGCGGCCCAGCAGCGGCGGCCGGACGCGTGGGTCGTCGTAGACGATGCCTCGACCGACGACACGCTGGAGCGCCTGCGGGCGCTGGAGCGCGAGCGCGACTTTGACTTCCTCACGGTGCTCTGCGCCCCTGAGGCCCCCCCGAGCCGCGACGGGCTTGCGCAGGCAGCTGAGATCCGCGCCTTCAACCACGGTCTGCACAGCCTCGACTGGCGCTCCTTCACACACGTCGCCAAGCTCGACGGCGACGTGGAGCTGACGCCCGACTGGTACTGGATCCTGCTGGAGCGCTTCGCCGCGGATCCGACGCTCGGGATCGCCTGCGGCCAGTTGGCGGAGGTCGTCGACGGCGTCAACCGCACGATCCCGATCCCCGAGCACCACGTCCACGGCGCGCTGAAGCTCTACTCGCTGGAGTGCCTGCTGCAGATCGGCGGGGTGCAGGCGCGCCTGGGGTGGGACACGATCGACGAAGCGTACGCGCGCATGGGCGGCTGGAGCACCCGCTCGTTCCCCGACCCCGTCGCCATCCACCACCGCCCGCTCGCTAGCCGCGACGGCCTGCTGCGCGGCCGCGCGCGCCACGGCGCCTGCGCTTACATCGCCCACCAGAGCCTGCCCTGGGTCGCGGCCCGCGCGGTGAAGGTGGGGAGCACGCGACCGGTCGCAGTGGGCGGCGCAGCGTTCTTGTACGGCTATGTCCACGCCGCCGCGAGCGGCACCGCGCGCGTCGAGGACCCGGCGCTGCGGCGCTTCGTGCGCGGCGAGCTGCGTGAGCGCGTACGGGGTGCGCTACGGCCCGCGCGCGTTGGGCAGGCGCCGTGAGCTCACCGCGCCCCGACCTCAGCGTGATCGTCGTGACGCACGGTCGCACCGAGCTGGCGCTGGCGACGCTGCGCAGCGCGCACGCGGCCGCCGCTGCGCTCGACGTGCAGTGGCTGGTGGTTGACAGCGGCTCCACCGACGACACCCCGGACGCGGTCGAGCGTCACTTCCCGGACGCGAGCGTGCTGCGCTGCGCGAACATCGGCTTCGCGGCCGCCAACAACAGGGTGCTCCCGCTCGCCCGCGGCCGCTACGTGCTGTTGCTCAATCCGGACGTGGAGATCGTCTCGGGGACGTTCGCCGACCTGCTCGACACGCTCGACGCCCGCCCCGAGGTTGGGATCGCGAGCGTGATCCAGCAGGGCGCCGACGCCGAGCTGCAGCACTCCATCAGGTGCTACCCCTCGCCCCGGCGCGCGTTCGGCGAGGCCCTCGCGCTGCCCTGGCGCGGCTGGCGCGAGGAGGAGCAGACGCCGTCGTGCTACCGCGAGGAGCGCTCGGTTGACTGGCTCGTCGGGGCGTTCCTGATCGCGCGGTCGGAGGCGGTGCGCGACATCGGCGGTCTGGACGAGCGGTTCTTCCTGTACTCCGAGGAGACCGACTGGTGCTACCGCGCACGGGCGGGCGGCTGGGATGTGCGCCACCTGCCGCAGATGGTCGTGACCCACCACACCGCGGCGACCTACGCACCCGACCTCGCCGCCCAGCTCAGCTACGCAAAGCTGTTGTTCGCCCGCAAGCACTACCGGCGCGCGCGCGCCGGCGCGATTCACGCCGCGCTGGCTGTGCGCCACCTCGTGCGGGCGCGCCTTGCGGCGGAGCGCCACGCGCTCGCGGTCGTCACCGGCGTCGCGCCGCCCCCGTTCCGGTGAGGGACCCCGAGATGCGCCACAGTGATCTTCGTGCGCCCGAACGACCACCGGTTGTGCCTGGGCGATCCCCGGATGTTCCCGGGCAACCTCCGGCTACGCCTCAGGCCAAGCGGATGAATGCGGTGGCCGTCTACAACCTGCTGCGCGAGACGCGCGACCGTGCGTTCTCGCTCGCGGCGCATTCGTCGTTCGAGCGCCTTGGGCCGCGCAGCCGGTTGTCGCTGCCGATCCAGCTGGTCGGCTCCGAGCGGATCGCCGTCGGCAGCCGGGTGTACCTGGGCCCAGGCTGCTGGTTGCTGACGCACGGGTCGGGGCGCCTGGAGATCGGCGACGGGACGTCGATCGCCGGACACTGCGTACTCTCGGCGGCGGTCAACGTGCGCGTTGGGCGCAGCGTTCTGTTCGCTCGCAACGTGTATATCGCCGACCACCGCCACGGCTTCGAGCGGGCCGACCTACCCGTGCTGGACCAGCCGCTCGAGGACCTGCGGGCGGTCGCTATCGAGGACGGGGCGTGGCTCGGCCAGAACGTCGTCGTGCTCCCGGGCGTGACCGTTGGCCGGGGTGCCGTGGTCGGCGCCAACTCGGTCGTCCGCGACGACGTCCCGGCTCGCTGCGTCGCGGTCGGGGCCCCCGCTCGCGTCGTCCGCAGGCTGTAGCGCCACGCGGCCAGGCGCCAGCACGCGGAGGGCCAGCCGGTGGAGATCCCTCCACGTGGCCGGCGAGACCAGGCGCAGGACCGCGCAGTAGGCGAGCACCCCGGCGGTGCCCGTGAGCGCGACGGTGAACACCCGCGCGATCGACGGTTCGAGCAGGTGGCGCAGCGGCTCGCCCACGGCCGCGAGCGCCAGGCACCCCGCGACCGCCGGTCCCAGCTCTCCCACCAGCCCCCGCAGGGGCAGCCCGATGTGGCGCTGCAGCAGGAAGCGGTAGACGCCCGCGAGGATCGCGATGTACACGACCGCGACCGTGCCGGCGACGACCACGAGGCCGTGCTGCGCGGCGAGCGCGACGGCGGCGGCGTAGACCGCGAGCATCGCGAGGTTGAAGTTCAGCAGCGCCCGCGGGCGCCCGACGGCGAGCATCACCTGGGGGTAGCCGGTGAGGACCGCCGCGACCATCCCGGCCACCGCGAGGATCTGCGCCGGGCGGACCGCGGGCGCCCACGCGGCGCCGAGCACCAGCGGGATCAGCACCGGGCCGAGCACGATCAGCGAGGCGAGCAGCGGGAAGATGACGGCGGCGTGCACGCGGGTCGCGCGCTCGTGCATCCGGCGCAGCTCCGCGCGGCTCTCGGTGCGGGAGTAGACGGGGAACGCGAGCTGCATCATCACGCTGCTCAGCTTGTCCTGGTAGACCACGCCGAGGTTAAACGCGCGCCAGTAAATCCCGACCTGGGCCGCGGGAAGCTGGACGGCGAGGATCGCGTAGTTGACGTTGCGAAACATCACGTTGACCAGCCCAGCGCCCGCCGCGGCGATCCCGAAGCCGCCGATTTCGCGCTGCGAGCGGCCGTGCCAGCGGGGCAGCGGCGAGGGTGCCAGCGCCAGCAGGAGCAGCGAGGTGAGCAGGGTCTGCGCGAGCGCCCCGGCGATGATCGCGCTCGCGCCGAGCCCGGCGAGCGCGAGTCCCACCGGGATCAGGTTGCCGACGCACGTCGCGGTCACGTCGATCAGGCTCATGCGCCGGAAGTCCAGCCCGCGCCACAGCGTGGCGCGCGAGACCGTCCCGAGCGAGGCGAGCAGGAAGACCGGCGAGACCAGCGCGATCAGGCTCGCGGTCTGCGCGCCGAACACCGGGCGCCACAGCACCGGCACGAGCCCCAGCACGAGCGCGCTCAGCACGACCCCGCCGACCAGGCTCATCAGCATCGCCACGCCGCGGTGGCTCTCGTCGATCGTTTCGCGCTGCACGAGCGCCGAGGCGAACCCCTCGAAGGTCAGGATGCCGGCCAGCGGGACGAAGATCAGCGCCACCGCGGCGTGGCCGAATTCCGCCGGGGAGATCAGTCGGGCGAGCAGGATGATGCAGCCGAAGGCCAGGACTTCGCTCACCCCGCGCGTGAGCATCACCCAGCGGACGCCGCTGATCGTGGCCTCTTTGAAGGAGTCGCGCGACATGGGGTACCGATGAACAAACGCCCCGCGCCGGCCCTCCTTGTGACGCCGGGTCGGCCCGCACGAAGCGCCCTGTGGGGCTGCGGTGGGCACGGTCCCTGGCGCCGGTGCCGGGCGTACGCCGCCCGAAGTTCCCGCGGCGCGGCGCGCGGCGCAAGCTCCCCCGCGGGCCGCGCGTTTTTCAGGTATGCCCGGTTCCGTCCCGCACCGCGCCGGGTCGGCCGGCGGGGAGCTCGTCTTCAGCTTCTCCTACCTGAGCTGGGAAGCCGCCGCGCGCCGCGGCTGGTTCGGCACCGAGGATCGGCTCGCCCAGGGACTTGTGGCGCACGAGCGCGTCGAGCGCCTGCTGGTGTGCGATCAGATGCGCAGCCTCCCGGCGCGGCTCCTGCGCGACCGTCAGGCCCGCGCTCGGGGCGAGCGGGTCGCGTTCCCGACCGGCGCCTCGGCGCAGCTGCTGCGCCCGGTGCGCCTGCGTCGTGAGTACCCGACCTCGATCGCCGGCGTGCGCCGCGCCTGCGCCGCGTTCGACCGGGCGCTCGAGCGTGGAGCTCGGCGGATGGGGTTGCGCGTACCCGCCGTGCTCACTGCGAACCCCTTGGTCGCGGGCTTCGCCGAGCTCGCGTGGGCCGGCCCGGTCACGTTCTTCGCGACCGACGACTGGCTGGCGTACGAGCCCCACCGACGCTGGTGGCCGGCCTACGAGGAGAGCTTCGCTCGCCTGCGCTCCCGGGGCCGGCGTGTCTGCGCGGTGACCCCTGCGGCGCTGGAGCGAATCGCGCCGACGGGGCCGAGCGCGGTGGTCCCCAACGGCGTCGACCCGGCGGAGTGGCGTGGGGACCCGGGGCCACCACCTGACTGGGCGCTGCGACCGCGCCGGCCGCTGCTCGTCTACGCCGGCTCGCTCGACTCGCGACTGGACGTCCCGGCGCTGCTGGCGCTCGCGCACGGGCTGCCCGACGCGGAGGTGGTGCTCGTCGGGCCGCTGCTTGACCCGGGGCACCTCGCGCCGCTGGGCGCGGCGCCCAACGTCGCGATTCGCCCGCCGCTGGCGCGGGCGGAGGTCATCGCGCTGATCCGCCACGCCGACGTCGGTCTGCTCCCGCACCGCGAGCTGGCGCTGACGCGGGCGATGAGCCCGCTGAAGCTCTACGAGTACCTCGCCGCGGGGCTGCCGGTGGTCGCGGCCGACCTGGCGCCCGTGCGCGGCGTGCACCCGAGCGTCACGCCGGTCGCCCCTGGCGGCGACTACGCCGCGGCGGTGCGGGACGCGCTCGCGCGCGGGCGCGTCGACGAGCGCCAGCGCGCGGCGTTCATCGCCGAGCACTCCTGGCGGGCCCGCCACGACGCGCTGCTGGATCTCGCGCTCGCCTGACGGGCCGCTCGCCTGCTTGGCAATACGCACTTGCGGCTGCTCGCCTGACGGGCGCTCGTCTGCCGGGACCCATCCGCCTGCGGCGAGATCGTCGCCCGTATGCCGCAAAGGTGGGCCTGAACGACCATTCGGAAACAAGCGCGCAAGTTGGGATCGGCTCGCGCGTAGTTCTCGTGGATGCTCAGGCAAAGCTCCCTGCCCCCCGTGGACAGCGCCCTCTCGAAGTGGCGGGCGCCGCGCGGCCTGCTGCTGGCGCTCCTCGCACTGCTCGCAGGCTGCGGCCTGCTGCTGCTGGGCGGACCCGCCCGCGCGGCGGCGGCCGAAGTGTCGTGCCCGAACGCCAACCCGGTCGTCAACGAGAACAACTGCATGGGCGCCGGCACCGAAGCCAACCGGCTCAGCAACTACAGCGAAGAGCTCGGCGGTTTCACGACGCAGACCAGCTACAACCACGGCGAAAACGTGCAGCTAAAGATCGGCACGAGCGCGCCCTCGTTCCCGGCCACGAGCGTCAACATCGCCGTCTACCGGATCGGCTGGTACGGCGGCACCGGCGCCCGGCTGATCCCCGCCGCGGGCGCGAGCAAAGTCAAAGTCAACAACAGCCTCACGTGCAACCCGATGAACAAAGAAACCGGGGAACTGAGCTGCTCCAACTGGAGCGTCACCTACACGATCCCGGGGAGCTCGCTGCCGATGTCGGGGATCTACGAGGCGACGATCACCGACCTCGCCGACGGTGGCATCCAGAACATGGTGATCTTCACGGTGCGCGAAGAACGCGCCTCGGAAGTTCTGTTCGTCCTGCCGATCTCCACCTACGAGGCGTACAACACGTGGGGCTGCAAGTCGCTGTACTTCGACGCCTGCGGCCTCGGCAACACGATCTCCGGCGAAGAACGGGCTGTGAAGGTCTCCTTCGAACGGCCGCTCGACGAACAGGAAGACGAACGCAACAAGTTCTTCGGGCCCGACTACCACATGGTGCAGTGGTTGGAGGAGCAGGGCTACAACGTCACCTACACCGACGACGTCCAGCTGGCGTCCAACCCGGAATCGCTACTCGACCACAAGGTCGATCTGATCTCAGGCCACAGCGAGTACTGGACCTACGCCGCCTTTCACAACATGATCGCCGCGCGTGAACACGGCGTCAGCATCGCCTCGTTCAGCTCCAACACCGCCTACTGGCAGACGCGCTTTGAAAACAACTACCGCACGCTCGTCTGCTACAAGACGATTCAGGGCTCCGAAGATGGATTGATCACGCCGAACGACCCCGCCTCGATCGGCCCGAAAGGGGAATTCCTGCCCCAGAACGCGACCACCACCAGGCGCGACCCCGGCGCTCCTGCGGGTACACCCGGCGCCCCGCCGGAAGGCCGCGTGGGCCCCGACGAACCGGAGAACGAGCTGTTCGGCGAGCTGTACGTCGGCGACAACGAGGACGAAGATTGGGGCCTCTCGGTTCCCTCGACCAACACCAACGGCGAATACGAGGGCGCGCGCATCTGGCGTAACGCCGGGATCCCCTCCAACTCCGAGGTGGTGATCGACAAAGACATCGTCGGCTGGGAGTGGGACGCGATCCCGAGCGCCTCAAGCCCGGTGTACGCGCACGCCGCCGAACTCGAGCCCGAAGGCGTCAAGCGGGTTTCGCTGACGAAGACGCTCAGCCCCAACTCGACGTGGCTGCAGGACGCCGGGCGCGAACGCGCCGCCACGCCGCCGCCGGGGCAGCCCGACGAAGTGAGCGCCTCCGAGTACCACGCCAAGAGCGGCGCGTACGTGTTCGCCTCCGGCACGATGCAGTGGTCCTACGGCCTCGACGTTGACCCCTCGATCAACCAGGCCACGTACAACATCCTCGCGGAAATGGGCGTCCAGCCGGGCACGCCCGAGTCGAACCTCGTGCTCGAAGCGCCGGGCGCGCCCAAGCCGCCGTGGCCGCAGTTCACGGCGACACCGAAAAAGGCGCTGGTCGGCGAACCGGTCGAATTCAACGCCTCCGCGAGCACCGATCCGGACGCGACGATCACCCACTACTACTGGAACTTCGAAGGCAACGGCTTCACGGTCGAAACCGGCACGACGCCGGAAACCACGCACACGTTCACCGAACCGGGCGTCTACAACGTGATCCTGAAGGTGATCGACAGCGACGGCCAGGAAGAAACGACCAGCCGCACGGTGACCGTCGTGAGCTCGATCACCCCGACGCTCGCGGCCTCCCCCAACCCGGCCTCGATCGGGCAGAAAGTCACCTTCGACGCCTCCGGCTCGACCGACGTCAAGGGCCCAATCACCGACTACAAGTGGGACCTGGGCGGCAGTGGCAAGTACGAAACCGACACCGGCTCCACGCCGACCGTTACGACCAGCTTCGCGACTGCCGGCGAACACACGGTCGGCGTCAGGGAGACCGACGCGGGCGGCAACACCGCCACCACCACGCTCACCGAGAAGACCGTCACGATCGGCGTGAGCAACTACGAGGAAGCGGTGCTGGGCACGCCCGGCCTGCTGCACTTCTATCCGATGGGCGAAGCGGCCGGCCCGACGGTCGCCGATCTCGAGGGTGGCCCCCCCGGCAATCTCATTGACGTCACCTACGGCGCGCCGGGCGCGATCAACGGGGACCCCGCCACCTCCGTGAACTTCGGCGGCGCGGACGACCCACAGGAGGGCGCCCCGGGCAGCGCCGGGGAAATCCCGCTCAACCTCTCCAGCCAGAAGGCGATTACCGTCGAATTCTGGCTGAAGTGGAACGCGTACGCCAACAACGACTCGCTGGCGATGGAGCTGACGCCCAATTACAACAACAACCCCGGCGGCTTCATCGTCAACCCGAACGCCGAGCAGTTCGGCGGGACCTTCGCGATCGGGATCAGCGAGGGCGAAACGCGCAACAGCATCTACATCCAGCGCCCGAGCGTCGGCGTGTGGCACCACTACGCATTCGTGCTCGACACGACCGCGCCGGCCGAACACGAGATCACGCCCTACGTCAACGGCCAGCAGGTGAGCTTCCAGCAGGAAGGCAAAGGCACCGGCGGCGGGCCGTTCGCGAACTCAACGCTGTACCTGTTCTCGCGCGACGTGAGCTCGCTGTTCGGCAGCGGCTACCTGCAGGATCTGGCGATCTACAGCGGCGACCTCAGCGCCGGCACGGTCGAAGAACACTTCGACGCCAACGGCACCGACCCGCGCCCGAAGGCCGCGTTCGCGGCCACCCCCAACCCCGTGCGGCCCGGGCAGACCGTCACCTTCAACGCCGCCGAATCGAGCTACAGCAAGGGCTCGATCGTCAAGTACGAATGGGACCTGAAGGGCACCGGCAAATACGAAACGACGACCACGACCCCGACCGTGACGACGTCCTACGCCACCGAACAGACGGTCAACGTCGGCCTGCGCGTGACCGACTCCAACGGCGGCTGGAGCTACACCACCCGCGAAGTCAAGGTCGGCAGCTTCCCGCCGGTCGCGCACGTCGCGGTCTCCCCGAGCGTCCCACTGACCGGCCAGAAGGTGACGCTCAACGCCTCCGACTCGACCGACCAGGGCACGATCACCGACTACAGGTGGGACCTGGAAGGCAAGGGCACCTACGAAACCAACACGGGCACCACGCCGACGGTCTCGACCTACTTCGACACCGCCGGGGTCCACGACGTGGGTCTGGAACTGACCGACAGCGACGGTCTCACCTCGAAGACTACGGTCCCGGTGAAGGTGCTCGAACAGGGGCCGAGCGGCTACACCCCGGCGGTGCTGAACACGCCCGGCTTGATCCACTACTACAAGCTCACCGAAGCGGCCGGCCCGACGATCTTCGACAGCGTGGGCTCGAGCAACGGCACGATCAGCGGCGGCACGTTCGGGCTGCCGGGCGCCGTGAAGGGCGACTCGAGCACCGCGATCGGCTTCAACGGCTCCAGCGACTCCGGTGCGATCCCGCTGAACCTCTCGGGCACCCACCAGCTGACCGTCGAGTTCTGGCTGAAGTGGAACGGGTACGCCAACAACGACTCGCTGGCGATGGAGTTCACCCCCAACTTCAACGAACACGAAGGCGGTTTCCTGGTCGACCCCGACGCGCCGCAGTTCGGCGGCACCTTCGGCGTGGCGCTCGGCTCCAGCGAAAACCGCTACAGCGTCTTCTTCGAACGGCCGAGCGCCGGCGTGTGGCACCACTACGTGCTCGTTTTAAACAGCGCGGCGGCCCCGGGCAGCGAGATCACCCCCTACGTTGACGGCCAGCCGGTCAGCTACCAGATCGGCAGCGATGGCAGCGGCGAAGGCGCGTTCGCCAACTCGACGCTGTACCTGATGTCGCGCGACGGCAACTCGCTGTTCGGCGCCGGCGACCTGCAGGACCTGGCGATCTACAACCAGCCGCTGAGCGCCGGCACCGCCTACCAGCACTTCAGCTCCGAAGGCTCCGCCGAACCGCCGCACCCCGCTTTCACGGTCTCGCCCATCCCCGTGCGCGCGAGCGAAACCGTGACGCTCAACGCCAGCGGCTCGACCGACCCCGACGCGAAAATCGTCGACTACCAGTGGGCGCTGAGCGGCAACGGCCACTACGAAACCGACTCCGGCTCGAACCCGACGGTCACGACCAGCTTCGCCACGCCGGGCACCTATGAAGTCTCGCTGCGCGTGACCGACGCGAACGGCGCCTCCGAAAGCGTCACCCACAAGATCGAAGTCGGCAACTTCCCGCCGGTGGCGAAGCTGACGGCGACGCCCAACCCGGCGCTGAGCGCCCAGAGCGTGACGCTCAGCGCCGCGGGCTCGACCGACCAGGGCACGATCACCGGCTACAAGTGGGATCTCGAAGGCAAGGGCACCTACGAAACCAGCACCGGCACCAAACCGACGATCACCACCTCCTTTGCGACCGTCGGCGCGCACACGGTCGGCGTCGAAGTGACCGACGACCACGGCCTCTCGACGCGCACGACGCTCACGATCCCGGTGCTCGAACACGCCCCCACCAGCTACGCCTCGACGGTCGAACACACCCCGGGCGTGATCGACTTCTACAAGCTCGGCGAAGCGGCCGGACCGACGGTCAAGGACAGCGTGGGCTCGAGCAACGGCGCGATCAGCGGCGGTACGTTCGGGCTGCCGGGCGCCGTGCGCGAAGACTCCGGCACGGCGATCGGCTTCAACGGCTCCAGCGACTCCGGCGCGATCCCGCTGAACCTGTCGGGTACCAGCCAGGTAACCGTGGAGTTCTGGCTGAAGTGGAGCGCGTACGCCAACAACGACTCGCTGGCGATGGAGTTCACCCCGAACTTCAACGAAAACAACGGCGGCTTCCTCGTCAACCCGAACGCCTCGCAGTTCGGCGGCACCTTCGCCGTGGCGATCGGCCCGCCCGGCGACCGCAACAGCATCTACTTCCAGCGTCCGAGTGCCGGCGTGTGGCACCACTACGCGCTCGTGCTCAACAGCACGGCACCCGCGAGCAGTGAGATTACCCCCTACGTCGACGGCGTTCCTGTGAGCTACCAGCAGGAAGGCGCCGAAATAGCCCAGGGTCCGTTCGCCAACTCGACGCTGTACCTGATGTCGCGCGACGGCAGCTCACTGTTCGGCGCGGGCGCGTTGCAGTACCTGGCGATCTACGACAAGCCGCTGAGCGCCGCGACGATCTTCCAGCACTACTACTCATACGGCAGCGAAGAAGCCACCGATCCGCCGGCTGAATCGCCGCCTCCCCCGCCGCCGCCGCCACCACCGCCACCACCACCGAGCACGCCGTCACTGGCCTTCACCGGCCTGTCGGGCAACACCTACTACAACGCCTCCACCAACACGCTCTACTTCCGCCCGGCGAGCGGGGGCGCATTCACCGTGACTGCGAGCTCCACAGACCCCGGCGCGAGCTCTCTGGAATACACCTTCAGCTCGCTGGTGGCGTACGGCTTCACCGGGACGCAGACGGGCGGCCAGGACGTGTTCGCATTTGGAGCGTCGGCCACGCAGCCGCTCAGCGCCCCGACCGTGGCCGCCACCAACAACGCGGGCGCGGGCTCCCCGACCGCAACCTACAACCTGGTCTCCGACACCACCGCGCCGACGGGTGGGGCGGTGACTGTGAACGCCACGGCCGCCACGGCTGCGGGCTCCTCGAGCTACAGCAAGACCGGCAGCTTCACGATCGGGACGCGCACCGAATACGCCGAGGCACAGTCGACGACCCAGTCGGGCCTGGCGTCGAGCACGCTGACGGTGGCCTCGGCGACGCTCGCCGGCGGCACGTGCGGGACCTTCGGGACCGCGACGACGATCGCCGGCGCTCCGAGCCAGAGCGGGCTGAAAGAAGGCTGCTACCTCTACACCCTCACCGGCGCCGACAACGTCGGCAACACGGCGAGCGTCTCGACCACGGTCAAGGTCGACACGACGGCGCCGGCGCCTACGGTGAGCGTGCCTGCCGACGCAAAGGGCGCGGTGGCGGTGACCTTTGGCGCCACCGACGGCGGCTCGGGCGTCAACGCGGCCTCGGGCCAGCTCAAGCGTGCGACCGCGACCTACACACCCGCGACGGATACGTGTGGCGCCTTCGCCGCCTACGCGAACATCGGCGCCGCCGGCCCCACCTCCCCCTACACCGACAGCACCGTCAGCACCGGCCACTGCTACGAGTACGAGTACACAGTCTCCGACCAGGCCGGCAACTCCGCGACCTCCGCGGCCGCCCTGGTCAAGGTCAACACGGCGGGCCCGACCCTGTCCTCGATCGTCGACACGACCCCCGGCAGCACTGCCGGCCTGCCGCAGGTGGGCGACGCGATTACGCTCAAATTCAGCGACTCGATCGCCGCCTCCAGCATCCCGAGCAGCGTCACGCTCACGTACAGCCGCTCCGGTATAAGCGCGACGCAGATCTCCGTCAGCGGCCTCGGCAGCGGCAACTGGTCGGCCGGCGACACCCTGCTCACGCGGCACTACACCAAGGTCGGCGGCACCTCGGCGGTGGTCACCGCGAGCACGACTGTCATTGGCGCGACGGTCAAGCTCACCGTCACCAAAGTCACCGACCCAAGCGGCAACCTCACGGCCGGGGGCCCCGGCTCGGTGACGGGCACGCTGAGCTCCTCGATCAAGGACGTGTTCGGCAACACCGCGAGCACAGGCTCGTTCGCCAGCGCGAGCATCAGGCTCTTCTGAGCCCGGCGAGCTCTCTCGGACGCGAGAAACGTCCGGGCTGGCGCGTTTTTTGGGTCATGAGCACACAGACGCTGACCCTTGGCTCCGAGGCCCAGGCGATCCCCAGGGCGCCCGTTCCTGGAACGGCCACCGCCGGCGGTGAGGGCAAAGCGCGCGCCGGCATGGCGATGTCTGTCGCGACCTTCACGATGGCGGCCGCCTCGGCGATCCAGGCGGTGCTGTACCTCGGCCGGTTCGGCACCAATGCCCGCACTGACGGCTTCTTCGTCGCCTTCGCGCTGTACTCGACGTTCGGCGTCTTCTGTCAGAGCCTGCGACTGACCTCGGTGCCGCTGCTTGTCGAACCAGGCGCCCGGATAAGCGTGGGCCGCTTCGCCGCGACACTCGGGCTGATCGCGCTGCCGGTGGTCGTGCTGACGGGCCCACTCGCGGACCCGCTCGCGCAGCTGATCGCTCCTGGGCTGAGCGCCCACGGCCGGGCGATCACGGCCGCGGCGCTGCCGGTGCTGGGCGCCGCGATGGTGCTGCAGCTGTGGGCCGCCGGAGGCGCGACGGTGCTCGCGATCCGCGACCGCTTCACGACGATCGCCGGCGGCTACATGACAGGCGCTCTGTCGGGGCTGGTCGCGTTCGTGGCGCTGATGGACCACACGGGCGTGCAGACGCTCGGCTGGTCGATGCTGACGATGTCGGTCGTGACCAGTGGCTGGATGCTGATCGGCGTGCGGCGCTCGGGCAGGCTTGCGGGCGCCCGCGCCGGCGAGCTCACGGCTGCGCGCCGCGGCTCGACCCCCCGCGGGATGCACACGGTGTCGGTGCTGGCGCGCGACTGCGCGGTGGTGATGGGGCGCACCGCGATCTACCTCGCATTCAACGTGCTGTTCGTGATCACGCTCGCCTTCGGCAGTAGCTCGGCCGCAGGCGGAACGACCGTCCTCTCCTACGCCTACCTGTTCGCCAGCTACCTGGTGGCGGGCACCGGGATGGCGCTCGGGATGTCGAGCATCCCCGACATGACGCGCGAGGCGCGCCTACAGCCAGGGTCGGTCGTCGCGGCCACCGTGCCGCGGGGCTTCCGCTACGCAATGCTGATTGCCGCTCCCGCGCTCGCCGTGCTGATCGCGGCCGGCGCGGCGCTCGTGCACGGGGTACTGCCGCGCAGCCTCTCAGCGTCGGAGGCGCACACACTGCAGCTGTTCGCGGCGCTGCTGGTGCCGTGGACGGTCGCGGCGCTGCTCGTCAACTTCCTGCTGCCCGTTCTGCTGGCGCTCGGTCGCTCGCGGCTGCTGGGCGCGCTGGCGCTGCCGCTGGTGCTCGTGCAGCTGGCCGTGACTGCACTCGGCAGCGCGCTGTTCGGCGTCAACGGCGCCGTCGGTGCCTTCTGGATTGCTCCAAGCTGCCTGGCGGCGGCGCTGCTGGTGGCCGCCGCCGGGCGCGCCGGCGCTACCGCCCTGACTCGTGAGCTGGCGCGAGATGCGCTGCGCTTCCTCGGGATCGCGGCGCTCGCGTTCGGCGGAGGCTGGGCGCTCGGCGCCGCGCTGCCGGCGAGTGAGCTGGTACAAGCGGCGGTAGCCGGAGTGGTCGGCTGCCTCGCCTACGCGGTCGGACTGTGGATCCTCGCGCGCCCGCAGTTGGAGGTGCTCGTGGGCGTGCTCGTCACTCGACCCGCGCCGGCGTGAACATCGCCCTGCTGCGTTCGCCGGCGTCCTCGCCGCCGGGCGCCCACCCCGCCGCGCCCCCCGGGGCGGCGCCCCCAGCCTCCGAGGTGGTGATGCCCCCAGCCCACGGGGTGACGACACCCCAAGCCCCCGGCGGGGTAACCCACCCGGAGCTCGACCGCCCAGCTGCCACGCGCCCCGGCACGTCCGCCACGCGGCCCGTTGCGGCGGCGCGATCGACTGGTCCGGGCGACCGTCCGGTACTCGCGGCGCTGTCGGTATGCTTCGCGGCGCTCGCCGCGCTCACGTGGCGCAAGTGGGGGGTGCCCGAGATCGACGCGGGTGCGGAGCTGACGACGGCCGACCTGATCAAGCACGGCGCCGTGCTGTACCGCGACGTGCGCTACTACTACGGCCCGCTGGGCCTGTACTCGCTGGCACTGGCTTTCAAGGTGTTCGGCACGAGCTTCACGACCGCGTACGCGTTCGGGCTGGTGCAGGCGGCGGCGATCTGCGCTGCCTTCTACGCGCTCGCGCGGCAGTGGTTGGCGCCGCTGAGCGCCGGGCTGGCGAGCGCGGTGCTGCTGGCGATCGGCTTCTCGGGCACCGCGTTCAACTTCGTGCTGCCGCACACCAACTCCGGAACGATCGGGCTGCTCTGCCTGCTACTGACGCTGCTCGCGCTGACCCGCGAGCGGCTCGTGCTCGCCGGGGTGGCCGCCGGGCTGGTGTGCCTCACGCGGCCGGAATTTGCTGCGGTCGCTGCGGGTGCGCTGGTGGCGTTCGTGGTCGCCCGCTGGCGCTTCGAGGGCCGCGCCGCCGCGCTGGCCGAAACGGGGATTCCGGCCGCAGGCCGGTGTCTCCCGGCTTCGGTCGCCGCCTGGCGCCTGGCGCTCCCTGCGATCGCGATCCCGGCGGTCGTGTTCGGCTGGTTCGCGCTGCGCGTCGGGCTGCACGACTTGATCGCTGAAAACCTGTGGCCGACGAAGTTCGTGCAGGTCGGGGCGAAGACGGAGCAGAGCTGGATGCCGTTCACCGCCGGCAGCGTCGTGGGGTTGGCGGCGCGCGCGGCGATCTACCTCGGCCTGCTGGCGGCGCTCGTCGCGAGCGTGGAGGGGTGGCGGCGCCGGCGTGGTGCGGCGCGGCTGCTCGCCTGCTGGCCGCTGGTGGCTGCGCTGGCGACGATCGCGCTGGTGGATGGCGCGTTGCGGGCGAGCGGGCTGCTGGCCGGACAGCGCGGCGCGATCGAACAGGAGGCGCGCCACCTGATGCTCGGCATGAGCTGGCTGCCGGCGCTGGGCCTCGCGCTCGCGGCAGTGGCGGCGGTGCGCCTGGCGCGTCGCGGCAGCTCGCCGCTGGGGCGCAGCTGGCCGGCCGACCTCGCGCTGATCGTGGTGGCGGCGGGGCTGGGGCTGCGCGCCTACAACGCCTTCACCACCTACGGCTCCTACGCCCCGTACTTCGCCGCGCCGCTGGTGCTGCTGCTCGGCATCCTGCACGCGCGCGTCGCCGAGCGCCGGCCGCAGGCGCGCCTCGCCGCGCTGGGCGCGCTCGGCTTGGTCGCGGCCGGCCTAGCCGCCTACGCGCTGGGCGGGCAGTACGCCCACTACACGACTGCGGTGCACACTCCGCGCGGCACGTTCGTGACGAGCGCCGCGGCGGCCCCCGCGCTGCAGGCGGCGGTGCAGCGGATCGACGCGCTGACTGGCCCGGACCAGCGGGTGCTCGCGGCGCCCGTCGACGGCGGCCTCTACTTCATGGCCGACCGGCGTCCCGCACTGCGCGAGCTTTCGCTGCTGCCGGGGCTGATCGCCACCCCGGCCGAAGAACGCGCTGCGATCGCGCGCCTGCGCAGCGAGCGCGTCGCGCTGGCGGTGGTGGGCGCCCGCGAATTCGCGAGCTGGGGGACGCCCACCTTCGGCGTCGACTACGACCCGCTGCTCGGCGCCTACCTGCGCGATGCGGCCTCGGATACCGCGACGGTCGGCACCCTCTCAGCCCCGGCTGGGGGCACCAACCCGTCGAAGGGCTTCACGGTCTACCGCCTGCCAGAGTAGGCGCCGACTCCGCGCCGCGGTTACGACGCACACCTTGGGCTGCCTGGCTGGCGTGCATCACTGCCACCGGTCCAGGCAGCGTTCCCCGCTCGCCCGACTCTCACCCCGTGTACTGTGCGGCGCCGGCGTCGGGGGGGTTGGGTCGGGTGTTGCCTTCGATGTCGGTGGCGGGGTAGTTGTTGGGGTCGCCGTGTTTGATTGCGGCGGCGCCTTCGGTGAGGTGGAGGTTGAGTGTGGCTTCGTCGAGGTACCCGGCGGGGGCGAGCTGGTCGTGGGTGCCGTATTTTTTGGCGCCGGAGGCGTACCAGACGTTGTAGTCGGTTTCGGCGCCGGAGGGGTCGGCTTGGTCGACTTCGGTCGCTTCGTTCCAGAAGAGCAGTGAGGGCGCGATGTTGCCGTCGAACTGGACGTTGGTGTAGGTGGCGCGGGGGTCGGCTGCGATCGTCTGGGTCGTTGAGTTGTTGCGGATGTCTACGTTTTCGTAGTGCTCGGGGTTGCCTTCGTTGTGGTGGGGGAGGAAGATCGAGAAGTAGCCTTCGATCGTTTTTTCGAGGAAGTTGTTCTGGATCGTGACGTTTTTCGGGGTGCCGGCCTGGCCGTTGGGTAGGGCCTGTAGGAAGATGTCGAAGATCGAGCAGCGCTTGAAGGTGTTGTCTTGGATCAGTAGTTCGTTGCCGCCCCAGATCTGTAGGCAGTCGACGTGGGCTTCTCCGACTTTGGTGTATTCGTGGATGAGGACGCCTTCAACGGTGATTTTGGTCGGGACGGCGGTTGTTTCGGGGCCGTTGGTTGCGATCAGGTTGTTTTCGTTGTCGGACCCGTCGGCGACTGGCCCGGCGGTGCCGCCGATGATCGAGATGTCTCTGGGTGCGTGGGTGCCGCTGGAGATGATCTCGAAGTTGTGCAGCGCATTGTCACGCGCGGTGTCGCCTTCGGCGGATTCCCCGAAGTACAGTTCCCGTTCGAACTTGAAACCCTTCAATTCCACGCCGTGCGCTTCGACCCGGAGTTCTTTGGAGAAGCTGACAGCCGCGCCGCTCGCCGGTTCGAAGACCACCGGGCCGGAGGTCGTTTTACCGCTCGTCAGCGGTAGCGAGGTATCCGTGTAGGTGCCGGCGGCGAGCAGCACCTTTTCGCTGGCTTTGGCCACCGAGTAGGCGTGCGCGAGTGTCTTGCACGGCGCGCTCTGGGTGCACGCGGCAGAGTCGGAACCGCTCGGCGACAGGTACAGCGTCCCCGTCGAGCCGGTTTCTTCTTTCTTTTCTTCTTCTTTCTTTTCTTCCGTTTTTTCTTCTTTCGCTTCTTCTGGCCAGTCGGCGTACTTCCCGGTGAGGGTGTAGTCGAGCGTGGAGTCGTTGGCGGTGTTGACGTACGGCAGCGCCGCGCCTTCGAGGTCGATGTCGGTGGCTCCACATTTGTCGTTCTGCCAGATGTTCTTACTCCATTCGATGCCGCTCAGCCCGGCGCAGTCGTAGCCGCTGAAGGGCTGGATCCCCACGTTGTCCACGACGTGGACATTGCTGAAGTGCCCGATGTCTTCGGCGTCGTTCATGTCCAGCACGTCGTTGAAGTGGTTGCCTTCCAGCGTGACGTTTTCGGAGAGCTCGTTGCCGACGGCGATGCCGTCACCGTGCCCGACCGGTTCGCCGTTCTTGCCGGTGGTGTTGACGGCAGTGGCGAACCAGTTGTCCTTGAGGGTAATGTTGTTCGGGCTGCCGCCGGAGTTGGCCTGCGTGAAGACGTCATAGACGGAGTTTTCGTAGAACTTGGAGTTGCTGACCGTGACGTGGTTGCCGGCGAAGATCGCGAGGCCCTCGATGTGACATTCGTTGAAGTTGTCGGACTGGACGTTGTGGATGACGGTGTCGTTGATCACGATGTTTTCGGGGGCCTGGCTTGGGATCGGCTGGCGAATCGCGTTGTTGTCGCCCGCGTACGGTTCGGCGCAGGCGGTGGCGGGCCCCCAGGAGCCGCCTTCCACCGTGATGTCGGTGGCGGAGGCGATTTCGAAGTTGCGCCCGGTGAGGTTCAGCAGCGTCACATCGGTGGGGTTGGGCTTGTTGGTATCGGCTTCGAAGTTCCCGATGTTGACGTCCTGGACGGTCATGTCCTCGATCGTGAGGTGCGAGCCGATAACGTCGATCGCGCCCGTGAATTTGACGCTTGCGGCGGGGGCCGGGGCGAAGACCACGTGCAGGCTGGAGGTTTTCGATTCGTCGCCTTCGATGTGCTGTACCGGATAGCTGCCCGTCAGCAGCCGTACCGTCTGCCCGGCTGTCGCCTTTTCATAGGCGTGGTCCATCGTGAGGCAGGGCTGGGTTTCGGTGCAGGGGTTGGAGTCGCTGCCTGACGGCGAGACGAACAGCTCTTCTTCTGGTGGGACCGAGCTGCCGGCGACCAGGGCGGTCTGGGCCGAGGTCGCGGCGGTCGAGCCGCCTTCGTTGGTCGCGGTCACCGTCACGCGCAGGGTGTCCCCAACATCGAGTGCTGTCAGCGTGTATTTGGCCGCTGTCGCGCCGCCGATGTCCAGGCACCCTTCGCCGAGCGCATTGCAGTCCTCCCACTGGTCTTTGTAGCCGCTGGGGCTATGTTCCCAGCTGCCGGCGGTCGCGGTGAGCGTGTCGCCTTCGGTGGTGGTGCCGCTGATCGTGGGCAGCGTCTTGTCCTTGGGCTTGGGCGGCGGCGCGGCGGCGACGGTGGCTGTCTGTGTGGAGGTCGCGGGCGTCGAGCCGCCTTCGTTGGTGGCGGTGACGACGACGCGCAGCGTGTGTTTGACATCTCCCGCGGTGAGCTTGTGTGTGCTGCTGGTAGCGCCTGTGATGTCGGTGCAGGCTTCGCCCGAGGAGTTGCAGTCCTGCCACTGGTATTCGTAGGCGGTGGGGTTGTGTTCCCAGGTGCCGGCGGTCGCGGTGAGCGTGTCGCCTTCGGTGGTGGTGCCGCTGATCGTGGGCAGCGTCCTGCTAACAGGCGCGGGCGGCGGCGGAGGCGGTTCTTCTTTGGGTTCTTCGACCTTGGCCGTTGGGGCTGAGGTCGCGGGCGTAGAGCCGCCTTCGTTGGTCGCGGTCACCTCGATGCGGATCGTGTGCCGGACGTCGGAGGCGGTTAGCTTGTGCGCGTTGGTGTCCGCCCCCGCGATGTTGGTGCAACCGCTGCCGAGGGCACTGCAGTCCTGCCACTGGTAGGTGTAGCCCGTGGGGTCGTGTTCCCAGGTGCCGGCGGTCGCGGTGAGCGTGTCGCCTTCGGTGGTGGTGCCGCTGATCGCCGGCAGCGTCTCGTTCACAGGCGCGGGCGGCGGCGGGGATGGTTCTTCTTTGGTTTTTTCCGTCGGTTCTTCCGTGGGTTCTTCCGTGGGTTCTTCTTTAGGTTCTTCCTTCGGTTTTTCAGTGGGTTCTTCTTTGTTGGGTTTTTCTCTCCTGAATTTTCTCCAGGGTTCCCTTTGTTTGAATTCTGCGGGTTCCTGCGGAGAAGCGGATTCTTCGGCGGATGCTGGGCCGGTCGGGAAGGCCTGGGTCCAGGCGGCCGTTGGGTCGAGGGGGAAGCTCGAGCTGAGGGGCGAGATTGCCCGAGGGGTGACCGTGGTCTCGAGGATCACGTAGGCGGAGATCGGGCAGCCAAGGTGGGCACGAGCCCTGCCCGTGGGACCTGAGAAGGGCAGTGCATTCAGGTTGGTCCGGGCGCTCGCGGCGGCGGCGCAGTGCCCGCGCAGGTGGTTGCGGCGGGGAAGCACCCCGTCCCTGCCGAGGATCGTCAGCCAGTAGAGATCCCCCGAGATGAGCTGGGCCGGCCCCAGGGGCACCGTGTTCCAGGCATCCAGGCGCGGCGAGGAGAGCGAGCCCTTGCTCAGCGGCGGGCCGGGAAGGCCGTCGGTGTTGGGGCTGAGGCCGACAACGACGGTGCGCGCCGTGCTCCGGCGGTCGATGTAAAGGAGCACCTTCGCGGCGAGGCCGGAGGCGTGCGCCCGAAAGCGGAACGCCTCGGATCGGCCAGGGGCACCGAACGCCGTAGGCGCAGCGAAAAGCACGAGTGCCGCGCTCAGCGCCAGGAAGCGTCCACTGAGCCCAAGGAAGCGTCGAATCGTGGGTGTGCGCCTAGGAGGTCGCGCCCCCCATCGCGAGCTTTCGGCTACCACCGGGTCGAGTATACATAATACCGGGGGCGGATACCAGGGGCAGTTCTTCATGGCTCTGAAGGGAAATGGCCCCAGATTCCCGCAAATTGCGGCATTTCCATCAGCCTGCATGGGCCGTGGCGCGGCTATGGGACGTACTGTGCGGCGCCGGCGTCGGGGGGGTTGGGTCGGGTGTTGCCTTCGATGTCGGTGGCGGGGTAGTTGTTGGGGTCGCCGTGTTTGATTGCGGCGGCGCCTTCGGTGAGGTGGAGGTTGAGTGTGGCTTCGTCGAGGTACCCGGCGGGGGCGAGCTGGTCGTGGGTGCCGTATTTTTTGGCGCCGGAGGCGTACCAGACGTTGTAGTCGGTTTCGGCGCCGGAGGGGTCGGCTTGGTCGACTTCGGTCGCTTCGTTCCAGAAGAGCAGTGAGGGCGCGATGTTGCCGTCGAACTGGACGTTGGTGTAGGTGGCGCGGGGGTCGGCTGCGATCGTCTGGGTCGTTGAGTTGTTGCGGATGTCTACGTTTTCGTAGTGCTCGGGGTTGCCTTCGTTGTGGTGGGGGAGGAAGATCGAGAAGTAGCCTTCGATCGTTTTTTCGAGGAAGTTGTTCTGGATCGTGACGTTTTTCGGGGTGCCGGCCTGGCCGTTGGGTAGGGCCTGTAGGAAGATGTCGAAGATCGAGCAGCGCTTGAAGGTGTTGTCTTGGATCAGTAGTTCGTTGCCGCCCCAGATCTGTAGGCAGTTGACGTGGGCTTCTCCGACTTTGGTGTATTCGTGGATGAGGACGCCTTCAACGGTGATTTTGGTCGGGACGGCGGTTGTTTCGGGGCCGTTGGTTGCGATCAGGTTGTTTTCGTTGTCGGACCCGTCGGCGACTGGCCCGGCGGTGCCGCCGATGATCGAGATGTCTCTGGGTGCGTGGGTGCCGCTGGAGATGATCTCGAAGTTGTGCAGCGCATTGTCACGCGCGGTATCGCCTTCGGCGGATTCCCCGAAGTACAGTTCCCGTTCGAACTTGAAACCCTTCAGTTCGACACCATGCGCCTGCACGGTGAGCATCTTCGAGAACTTCACGCTCGCGCCGGCGGCCGGCTCGAAGACGACCGGGTCGGACGCCGCTTTCCCGCTGACGAGCGGCAGCGAGGTGTCGGTGTAGGTTCCTTCGGCGAGCTGAACGATGGCCCCCGTGGAAGCCACTTCGTAGGCGTGGGCGAGTGTCTTGCACGGCGCGCTCTGCGTACAGGACCCTGAGTTGGAGCCACCTGGGGAGAGGTAGAGCGTCCCGGCGGAGGACCCGGTTTCTTCCTTCTTTGGTTCTTCTTTGGGAGTTTCTTCTTTCTTCGGTTCTTCTTTCTGCGCTTCCCCTGGCCAGTTGGTGTACTTGCCGGTCAGTGCGTAATCGAGCGTGGAGTCATTGGCGGTGTTGACGTAAGGCAGCGCCGCGCCGTCGAGGTTGACGTCGGTCGCACCGCAACTGTCGTTCTGCCAGACGTTCTTGTTCCATTCGACTCCCGAGAGGGAGCCGCAGGGGTAGCTGGAGTAGGGCTGGATACCGATGTTGTCGAGCACGTGCACGTTGCTGAAGTGCGAGATGTCCCCGGCGTCGTTCATGTTGAGCACGTCGTTGAAGTGGTTGGCTTCAAGCGTGACGTTCGCGGAGAGCTCGTTGCCGACCGCAACGCCATTGCTGGAGCCAACCGGCCTGCCGTTGGCGCCGGAGTTATCCATCGCGACGGCGAACCAGTTGCGCTTGAGCGTGATGTTGTTCGGGCTGCCGCCGGAGTTGGCCTGCATGAAGACGTCGTAGACCGAGTTGCCGTAGAACCTGGTGTCGCTGACCGTGACGTGGTTGCCGGCGAAGATCGCGAGGCCCTCGATGTGGCATTCCACGAGGTTGTAGGACTGGACGTCGTGGATAACGGTGTCGTTGATCAGGATGTTTTCCGGCGCGACGCCTGGGATCGGCTCGCGGATGCTGTTGTTGTCGCCGCCGTAGGGTCCGCCGCAGGCGCTGGCGGGCCCCCAGGAGCCCCCTTCCACGGTGATGTCGGTGGCGGAGTCGATCTCGAAGTTGCGCCCGGTGAGATCGAGCAGCGACACGTCGGTGGGGTTGGGGCGGCCGGGTTCCTCGTCGTAGTTGCCGATCACGACGTCCTGGACAGCCAGGCCTTCGAGCGTGACATGTGAGCCGAACACGTAGATGGTGCTGGTGACCTTGGCGCTCACGCCCGGGGCCGGGGCGAAGACCACGTGCGCCATCCCGGATTTGCCGGCGCCGGGGATCGTCTGCCCCGAGTAGCTGCCGGCGAGCAGCAGCACGGTCTGGCCGGCGGCTGCCTTTTCGTAGGCGTGACCCATCGTGAGGCAGGGCTGGGCTTCGGTGCAGGGATTGGAGTTGCTGCCCGTCGGGGAGATGAACAGGCTGCCCGGGGGCGGCGGCGTGGTAACGGGCGGCGGCGTGACAGGCGGCGTTTCGACCGGCGGTGTCGTCACCGGGGGTGTTTCGACGGGCGGGGTAGTCACAGGCGGCGTTTCGACGGGCGGGGTTGAAACGGGCGGCGTTTCAACAGGCGGCGTCGTCACCGGCGGGGTTTCCACCGGGGGCGGGTCCACCGGCGGCGGGTCCACGGGCAGGGTTTCCACCGGCGGCGGGTCCAACACGGAGGCTGGGGTCACGTAGGCCGAGACGGGGCAGTCGGAGTAGACGCTGCCGGGGGTCCACGCAGCGGGCAGGGCGGCGAGGTCGGTCTGGGCGCTGGTCTGGCTCGAGCACGGCCCGGCGGCACGGTCGCGGTAGCGCAGGGCGCCGCCCTCGCCGAGGATCGCCAGCCAGTAGGTGGTCGCGGAGGTCAGCGGGGTGGGCGTGACGGACACGGTGGTCCAGGCGCCCGCGGCGGAGGCTGGACCCGAGCCGCTGCTCAGCAGCAAGCCGGGGTGCCCGCCGGCGTTGCTGTAGAGGCCCACGACGATCGTGCGCGCGCGGTTGTGGGAGTCGATGTAGAGGTGCACGGCGCCGGCGGCGCCGGAGGCCCTCGCCACGAGCGAGAACGCTTCAGCCTGCCCCGCGCTCAGAAAGTCCCGCGAGGACTCGATCGCTTCGTCGCCCAGCAGCGCCCCGCTCGTGATCGTCGCCGCGGTGGGGACGACGGCCGGCGCGTTGCTGGAGCCCCCGCGGGAGCTGTGTGCGGTTCGGCGCGGAGGGGAGCGAGGGTGGTGGAAACGCTGAGGGTGGCCTGCACGCTTTGTTTCATGCCGCAAGGACCGTGCGCCGAGCGCCGACGAGGTGGCGAAGGCGAAGAGCGCCAGCAACAGCAGGGCGACGGTTGCGACGAGCGTGCGAGACGTGGGCTTGTGCATCAAGGACTCTCCTGGCAGGGGACGTGGGGCGCGAGTTCGGTGAGGCTCGACGCACCCTGACGCCTAACTTGACCCCTGTGAGGGCATCTGGACGTTCGGTCCAGGCGGTCCCCAAATTTCCGTAGATTGGGACTTCGCCGAGGCGTGAGGAAAGGACGACGGGGCGTCGGGCCGATGGGACGACCCTCGCCTCGACGGAGTCGAAGCCCCGCGCAGCGCGCTCGGCGGCCCCGGGGCGCCGGGCGGGTCGTCTATTTTCTACACGTGGATTCCTCGGGCGCCGCGCTGCGGGTCGTGATCGCAGACGACCATCAGATCTTCCGCGACGGACTGCGCGGCACGCTCCAGGACGCCGGGATGGCGGTCGTCGGCGAGGCGTCCGACGGCGCCGAGGCGCTCGCGCTGGCGCGCAAGCTGGAGCCGGACGTGCTCGTGCTCGACCTCAACATGCCAAGGGTGTCGGGCCTCGAGGCCCTGCGTCGCATGGGGGCAGAGAACGGCGGTGCGGACGTCCAGACGGTGGTCCTGACGGTCTCCGCCCAGCACCACGACGTGCTGGCTGCGCTGGCGGCGGGGGCGTGCGGCTACCTGCTGAAGGACACCCGCGTGGACCAGCTCGCCGCCGGCATCGAACAGGCGGCAGAGGGCCACATGGTGCTCTCGAGCGACGTGGCGCAGGCGCTGACAGCCTACGTGCGCGCCGGCGCCGAGGCGGAGTCGGCCCGCGCCGAGGCGGAGTCCAACCGCGCTCGGGACGGGGGCGAGGCGCAGGGGGCGCTCCTCGCCCTCACCCCCCGCGAGGAGGAGGTCCTGCGCCTGATCGCCCAAGGCGCCGACAACGTCGCGATTGGGCTCGAGCTGTCGATCAGTCCGCACACGGTCAAGCAGTACGTGACCAACATCTTCGAAAAGCTCGGGGTGCGCAGCCGCGTACAGGCCGCGGTGTACGCGGTGCGCGCAGGGTTGGTCTGACCGTCACTATTTGGTTGGTCACAACGCGGCCGCTCACTCAAGCCTGGTTCGCTGTGTCTAGTTGTGGGGAGGATCGTGGCGCCGCTGGCCGAGGATCGAATCCCTGATGTTCTTAGTCCGCGCCCTGAGTCCGTTCTCTCGCTTGCGGCGTCCTGGCTGTCGGGGCGTGCAGCTTAAGCTGTGGGACCGTCGGCGCGGGTCCGATGACGACGCGCCCGAGCCCGATGACCTCCATCTCTGTCTGGGGTGCGCAGACAGAGATCTCGGCGGACTCGCGGCGCAGCGTTCGGCGTAGCGAGACGAAGGCGGCGGAGCCGAGGATCGCGGGGACCCAGAGCGCGATCGCACGATACGCGATCACCGCGGAGGCTGCGGCGGTGATCGGCACGTTGTACAGCACGAACGTTCCCACGAGGCCCGCGTCGACGCCGCCGATCCCGCCGGGGACGGGGATCAGTCCGCCGAGCTCGCCGATCAGGTAGGCCATCCCCAGGATCGCGAGCGGCGGCGCGGCACCGAAGGCGCGAAACGTCGCCCACAGGATCATCACGTCGAAGATGAGATAGGCGAGGATCCCTCCGATCAGCCAAGCGTTGCCTTCGCGCAGCAGCGCGACGGCCTCGTTGACGCCGTCGGCGACGGCCACCAGGGTCTTCAGCCCCAGGGTGGAGCGGCGCGAGGACTCCCCGCTTGCTTCGTTGCGATCCAGTCGCCGGTGCAAGCCCGCGGAGGAGCGTCCCGCGAGCAGCGACCCAACGATCGCGGCGGCAGCGATCGCGGCGGGCAGGAGCGTCAGCGCCAGGTTCGTCTCTCCCGGCAGCACCCGCACGGCGAGACCGACCCCGATGAGGACCACGCCGACCACGTTCGTGACGCTGGTCAGCATGAAGAAGGCGGCGGTGCGCCGCGCGATCTCGGCCGTCGGCATCCCGCCCCGTTTGAGCGCCCAGGCTCCAAGCGCCAGGCCACCGACTCCGCCGGTCGGCAGGAGCGCGTTCGCGCCCATCTCAGACATCCCGATCTGGTAGCTGACGCGCCAGCTCATGCGCCTGCAGAACACCATCCGAAAGATCGCCACATACCCCAGACCGGAGAGCACCTTCAGCCCCGCGCCTAGCACGAGCCACACCGGGTTGGCGTGCGAGAGCCGCGCACGCAACCCGTCGAGACCCGGAAGCAGCGTTACGACCGCCACGACGGCGAGGACGACCCCCGTCAAGAACAGCAACTGCTTGCGCACCTTGCGACGACTCAGCTGCTCGGGAACCTGCAGGTCGTCCGGGCGGACGCTCGCTGTCATGCGCCACCCCCGCAGCCCGCCTGGGCGCTAGTGTCCTGACCTTTACATCTCACACGGCTGTGCGATGTGGGCAAGCGCCGCACCGGCGATTTTCGGGACGTCGATTCCAACGCCGACCAGGCTACAGGCATGAGCAAAGGTGGAGGTCTCGGTCGCCTCCGGAGTGGAAGGCGAGACGTCCGGTCGCCGGCTGGGCGACGTGCCGACCCCTACGCGATCGCGCGCAGGGCCTCGTCGCGCCCGTCGGCACCGAGCTTGGCGGCGCCGGCGGAGAGGTGGCGGCGGACGGTGACGGGGGAGAGCGAGAGGCGCTCGGCGATCTCTAGGGTGGAGAGGCCGGAGCGCAACATGCGCAGGATCTCAGACTCCCGCGCGGTGAGCTCGATGCCGCCCGCGCGCACCGGGGCAGAGTCGGGGGCGGGGAGCTCGCGCATCTCGTGGAGCATCCGCCCGACGAACGTCCGCGGGAGTGCGGCCTCGCCCTTCAGCACTCCGCGCAGCGCGGCGGGGAGGCTGTCGGGGGACGTGTCCTTGGGCAGGTAGCCCCGCGCGCCGGCGCGCAGGGCGGCGAGGAGGTCCTCGGCGCTGGCGGAGACGGTGAGCATCACTACTGCCGTGGCGGGCGCGAGCTTGGAGAGTCGGGCGGCGGCCTCGACGCCCCCGACGCCGGGCATGCGGACGTCGAGCAGACAGAGGTCGGGCCGCTCGCGCAGCACCGCATCCACCGCGCCGTCGCCGTCGGCGGCTTCGGCGAGCACCCGAAAGCCGCCGCGCATCAGCGCCATCCGCACGCCCAGGCGGATCGGGGGGTGGTCGTCGGCGAGCACGACGGTGGGCGCGGCGCTCGCCCCAGGACGGCCTCGGCCGGTGCTCTCGAGCGCGGCGCTCACGGCAGGACGGCCCCCGCCGTGGTGCCCCCGAGCGCGGCGCGCGTGGTGGGACGACCCCGACCGTCACACGGACGAGTGCGGCTCACGGTAGGACGGCCTCCACCGTGGTGCCCCCGAGCGCGGCGCGCGTGGTGGGACGACCCCGACCGTCACACGGACGAGTGCGGCTCACGGTAGGACGGCCTCCACCGTGGTGCCTCCGCCGCTGCCGCGGCCGACGTGCACGGCGCCGCCGAGGGCGTGTGCGGAGTGGCGCATGGAGGCCAGCCCGAAGCCTCCGCCGGCCGGCGCTTCGTCGAAGCCGCGGCCGTCGTCGCGCACCGTCAGCCGCCACTGGCCGGCGTGCTCGAGGACCACTTCGACGGTGCTCGCGGAGGCGTGCTTGACCGCGTTGGTGACCGCCTCGCGGGCGATGTGCACGAGCGCGTGGCGGGTCGGCTCGTCGAGCGCTGCCGTGGAGGGCACCTGTTCGGCGTCGAACGCCAGCGGGGTGTGGCGGGCGGCGGCCCGCACGGACGCCTCGACGGCCTGGGCGATCGGTCTGGTGTCGTGCTCGGCGAGCTCGCCGAGTAGCTGGCGGGCGCCCGCCAACGCGCGTTCGCCGGCGCTGACGACCACGTTGGCCTGGTGCGCGCACGCGGGATCGTCGGTGAGAGCGCGCGCGTTGGCGAGTGCGAGCGAGAGGTCCTGCATGATGAGGTCGTGGACGTCGGCCGCGATGCGTCGCCGCTCGCGCGCGAGGGCGCGATCCGCGGTCTGACGCTCTGCGCGCGAGCGCTTGACGCGGGTGCGCACGAACAGCGCCCCGGCGGCCAGGGTCGCGGCACGGTGCGCGACGGGCTCGCTCGCGGCCGACGCGCCGTGGACCTGCACCCGGTTACTGCCTGCGATGATCATCCATGTTCCTCGCTGTCCTTCTCGTACCCCATCCGGGGGCACGTCGTTGAGAGTTCAGAATGGTCCCACGAGTTTGACGCACCGACGCCAACTCGACGCCACGCGCGTACGTAGAACGCCCTTCGAACTCAAGCTATCCCTGCCTTCGTCTTTTCCCATCCCTAAGTTGTACCGGTACTTATTATATACCTTTCAACCGCAATTTGCAGCCAAATTTGTGATACGGGCGTGAATGTTGTGGAGAACTACCGAGCGCGGGGGGCCGCGCCGAACGGGGTGCGAGGCGAGCGGTTGTGTCGGCGAGAGTGTCTCCGACTCCGATCGAGGCCGGCTCGGCCCGTGTCCGGCCTATCGTCAACCACCCGGGGCGGGGCTCGAGCTGCCGTCAGCCGTCCCGGGAAGCAGCCGACTTTCCGTCAGCCGTCCGGGAAGGGACCCGAGCGGCCGTCAGCCATCCGAGAAGGGCGCCAGCGGCACGCCGTGGTCGCGCTCGCGCATGCCCAGCTCGTAGGCTGCGCCGTACGCGGTGCGCAGCGTGCGCGCGGAGCGCCCGGGCTGGCGCACGGTGAGCGTGAGCGCGGCGATGGAGCAGTTGCTCACGTCGTGTCCCGCGCCGTCGGGGTCGGCGTAGCGCCAGCCGGCGAGCGCCTCGCGGGGAGCGTGCGCGTGCGCCTCGACCACGAGGCCCCCGGCGCCGGGCAGCGAGAGGAGGCAGCGCTCGGGACGCTCGGCGACCAGCAGCCCCCGCGCGCCGAGGCCGCCCAGTCGGTGGCGGGCCCCGTCAAGGTGCAGCGCGCCGGTGGCCGCCCAGGGAGTGGTGCGCCCCGCCACGCGCACCCGTCCGAGCGCCACGTCGAGCCACGCGGCGGGGTCCTCGGCGAAGTCGAGGCCGTGCAGCCAGATCCAGCGCTCGGCGTGCTCGGCCCCCCAGTTGTGGCCGACCATCCCGCGCCAGCCGTCGAGCGCGAGGGTGCGCGAGGGTCGGGAGGGCGACGGGGAGGAGAGCGAGGGCGAGACGGTCGTCGAGTGGGGTGAGGGCGCGGTCGTCGAGTGGGGCGAGGGCGCGCCGGGCAACTCGAGCGTGCCCTCGAAGCGCGCCGCCGGCGCGGGGCTCGTGAGCTTTGTGCGGGGCAGCGGGGCGCGGTAGAGGAAGTCCCGCGGTAGGTGGCGCAGGGCGGGCTCGCACGCAGCGAAGCGCAGCGCCCAGCGGGTCTCGCCGCACGAACCCTCCGCGCGCCCCGGACCGAGGAAGGAGTCACCCACCGCGATCCACCCGCCTGGAGGGACGGAGAGCTCGTCGGTGGTGAGCTTGTGCTGGAACGGCCGGCGGCCCCCGTCGAACACCGTGCACCACACCGAGCCCCGCGGAGCGTGCCCGGCGCGCTTGTGGACGGTGTACCGGATCCACACCCCGAGCGGCCGGTCCGGGGCGACGGCGCGCAGGTAGAAGGACTCGTACATCCCTGCGCGCCGTGGGGCACCGGGGAAGACCGCGTGGATGCCTGCCGCTGGCACGGCTGTAAGTATCCCCGGCATGGACCGCGACTCGCTTGTCACGCTGCCCCCGGCGCTCGCGCGCTTCGGCGCCGACTCTTCGGCGCGGTCACCGGCGTCGGCCGGCGACGGTGCGGGCTCTCCCGGAGCGCCTTCTCCCGAAGGGCCTGTACTGCGCGCACACGCGCGCGCGCGAAATGGGGACCTTTTTTTGTTGGGTATCGACGGAGGCGCGACCAAGACGCTGGCGGCGGTGCTGGACGTCGAGCACGGCGCGCTGCACGTGGGCCACGGGGGCCCGAGCAACCAGGACGCCGTCGGGGTGCAGGCCGCGGGGCGGGGTCTGTTCGAGGCGGCCGACGCGGCGCTCGCGGCGGCGGGCATCGGGGACTCGCAGCTCGACGCGGCGGTGCTGGCGGTGGCGGGCACGGACACCGACGCGGTGGAGGCCTACGTGCGCGCTGAGCGTTCACAGGAGTGGGTCGTGGTGGGCGACGTGGTGGGGGCGTGGGCGACGGCGACCGGCGCGCAGCCCGGGGTGGGGGCGATCTCGGGCACGGGCAGCAACGTGTTCGGGGTAGGTCCCGACGGGCGTGCGTGGCGGGCGGGCGGCTGGGGCCACCTGCTGGGCGACGAGGGCTCGGGGTACTGGCTGGGGGTGCAGTCGATCAAGGCGGCGCTGCGCGACCGCGAGCGCTCGGGCCCGGAGACCCCGCTGAGCGAGGCGGCGGTCGAGTTCTTCGGCGCCTCCACCGTGGAGGCGCTGGCGACGATGGTCTACAGCGTGCCGCTCACGAAGGACAGGATCGCGGCGTTCG
Source organism: uncultured Solirubrobacterales bacterium (assembly GCA_963706545.1). Lineage (GTDB taxonomy): Bacteria > Actinomycetota > Thermoleophilia > Solirubrobacterales > Solirubrobacteraceae > Palsa-744. The sequence goes on along the minus strand of OY970161.1, from coordinate 823,127 downwards.
CGAGAGAGACGGCGGCGCTCGCCGAGCAGGGCGACCCGGTGGCGCGCGAGCTGTACGAGCGCGGCGCGGCGGAGCTGGCGCAGCAGGTCGCCGCGGTGATCCGCCAGACGGGCCTGCAGGGCGCCTTCCCGGTGGGCCTGATCGGAAGCGCGTGGAAGGCGGGCGCGGTGTTCGTGGACCCCCTCACCCGAGTGCTCCACGCGACGGCCCCCGAGGCGCAAGTGGCGGTTGTGGAGATGAACCCCGTGGGCGGCTCGCTGCTGCTCGCCGCGCGCGTGGCTGGAGCGGAGGAGGCTCTCGCAGGGCTCGCCCTCGCGGGACTCATCGAGGAGGCGCTGACCACGCGGAGTGGGTGAGCCGCGCCTCGACCGCGCGACGGTCGCCGATCGCGCCCGGCCCGGACCCCGCGAGGCGCACGGCGGCGGCGGCGCCGGCGAAGGCCGCGGCGGCCATGGGGGGGCGGCCCTCGCGCAGTGCGACAAACAGGGCGGCGGCGAACACGTCACCGGCGCCGAGGTCGTCACGGGGACGCTCGACGGCCGGCACCGGCACGCGCAGGGTTTCGCTGCCCGCCAGCAGCAGCGTGACGGGCCGCGGGCCGGCGGTCACCGCGACGATCGCGCCGTCCTCCCGGGCCGTGGAGAGGAAGTCCTCGCAGTGCCCGCGCTCGCCGACGCTCAGCACCACCGCGTCGCGGCGCTCAGGCAGCAGCTCCGGGGGCGGCGAGGTGAGCGCGAGGTCCCCCTGGGCGTCCCACTCGCGCAGGAGACCCTGGGGGGTGAGTCCCACGAGCTCGACGTGGGGCGGGTGGGTGCCGAAACACCCGCGGGAGGTCTCGCGGGCGACGGGGGCGAGGTGCAGGATCGCGGTGTCCACCTCGACCGGCGCTGCGAACGGCCCGGCCCACGCGAGCAGCCGCTGGCGGCGCTCCGCGCCCTCACCCCAGGTGCTAAGCGTGGTGGTGTGCGCGGCGGGGCGAACCGTGAGGTCGAGCTCGTCGCGGTAAGGCTCGAGCAGCCGTTCGACCTCGGGGGGGTCGCCTTGAGTCAGGATCAGCGCGTGCAGCCCTAGCCGCGCGGCCTGGAGTGCGCTGTAGAAGGCCGTCCCACCCGGACGGCGGGACCCGTCGGCGAGCACGTTGACGGTGACGTGCCCCACCGTCACGTAGTCGTACCGGGGCACCTCAGCGCGAGGGGACGCCTGGGCGCGGCGGGGTCCGCGGCGGCTCCGTCACACGCGGCGGGGTGCTCAGCGGTAGCTCTGCCCCCGCGACGGCGGCGGCCGCGAGGCGGCCGGTGAAGACGCAGCCGCCGAGGAACGTGCCCTCCAGGGAGCGCTTGCCGTGCATCCCCCCGCCCCCGAAGCCGGCGGCCTCGCCGACGGCATAGAGGCCGGGGACGGGCTCGCCGTCGGAGCCGCGCAGCACGCGGCAGGCGAGGTCGGTCTGGATGCCGCCGAGGCTCTTGCGCGCCATCACCTGCAGGCGGATCGCGATCAACGGCCCCGCCTTGGGGTCGAGGATCTGCTGGAAGGCGCACGTGCGCAGCCGGTCCCCGCGCCAGTTGCGCAGCTGGGCGATGCGCCGCAGCTGGTCGTCGTTGAAGAGACCCTTCCCGCGGGCGATCGACTCGTCGTAGCGGCCGATCTCCGCGGCGAGCACCTCCGGGTCGATCGCCTGCTCGCCTGTCACCTCGTTCATCGCGCGCGCGAGCTCGGGCAGCGAGCGGGCGGACACGAAGTCGGGGGAGCCCTCCAGGAAGTGGGTCACCACGCGGGGTTTGCCGAGCAGCACCCCAAGCAGGAAGCGCACCCGGCGGCGCTCGCGCAGGTGTGGGTTGTGCTGGGAGCCGGACACGTCGAGCTCGCGGCGGGCGATGCGCCAGTTGCACACGAGCCACGAGTACTTGCGCTCGTCCTCGCACATCCGCTCCAGGGCGGCGTACGCGTCGTAGGTGGGCATCACCGGGACGGGGCCGTAGCGGCGGCCGTCGGGGTCGAGCATCACCCCCGAGCGGGGCGGGATCAGCTTGATCCCGTGATTCTCCCGCTGCGGCGCGGGGTGACGCACGGCGTCGGCGTAGTTCCACATCCGCGAGAGATTGGTCACCGCTCCCCCCACCCGCTGCACCTCCTCGTGTAGGGCCCCGTCGGCGTAGGGGTGGGAGCCCGCCAGCAGCCGCTGCGGGGGGCTGCCTAGCTCCTCGGTCGGCCACACGCTGCGCACGAGCTCGTGGTTGCCGCCAATCCCGCCGGCGGCTACCACCACCGCCTTGCCCGCGCGCACCTCGTATGCCTCCTCCCCGGCCTCCGTCGGCGGCCCCGTGCCGAACGCCCTTGGCTCCCCGCCGCCCGATCGACGGCCCCTCTCCAAATCCTCATCTTCAACGCTGCAGCCCACTACCCCGCTCTGTCCGTCGGTGACCAACCCGGTGACGCGCGCTCCGAAACGGACCTCCAGGTTCTCGCGGCGCGGGTGGCTCTCGATCGCGCCCCACACCGCCTGCACGAGCGCCTTGCCGGTGCCCCACGTAAGGTGGAAGCGGGGGACGGAGTTGCCGTCGCCGAAGTTGCCCCGCTCCGCCCAGTTGACGACGGGGAAGAAGCTCACTCCGAGCTCCCGCAGCCAGCCGCCCACGTCGTCGCGGGCGCGGGTCACGTACTGCTCGGCCCACGCGCGCGGCCACCGCTCCTCGGGGCCGAGCTCGGCGATCCGCAGCCAGTCTTCGAGCGCCAGGCGCTCGTTGTCGCGGATCCGCGATCGGCGCTGCTCGGGGGAGCTCACCATGAACATCCCCCCGAACGCCTCACGCGCGAGGCCCCCTACCTCGTGAGGGTGACACCGGTCGAGCAGCAGCACCGTGTGGCCGCTGCGCAGCAGCTCCAGCGTGCACACCAGCCCTGCGAGGCCGGCCCCGACCACGATCACGTCAGGTGGGGACGGGTCGTGGGCGCCGTTGCCGTTGGCGGTTGTCATCGCGCTCGGGTGGGCATCGCGGGGAGGCTCACGCCAGCGCCATCCCCGGGGCCACCTGCACCTCGACCAGCTCGGGTTCCGGGGAGGCCAGCGCGCGGCGCAGCTCCACGCGCAGCTCCTCGGGGTCGCTCGCGTGGCGCGCGCTCACGCCGTACCCGGCGGCCACGGCCGCGGTGTCGAGCGCGGGCAGGTCCAGGCCCGGCGCGCCCGGGACCTCCTCCATCAGCGAGAAGAACTTGAGGATCGCGTACTCCTCGTTGCGCAGTACCAGGAACGTCACCGGCACTTTGTACGCGGCGGCGGTCCAGAAGCTCTGCACCGCGTACTGCGCCGAGCCCTCGCCGACCACACAGACCACGGGCCGGTCCGGGCAGGCGAGCTGCACACCGATCGAAGCCGGCATCCCAAAGCCGAGGCCGCCGCCGGCGGAGAAGTAGTAGCTCCCGGGGCGCCCCAGGCGCAGCTGGTTACGCAGCGCGGGGGTCGCCGAGGGGGACTCCAGGACGACGATGCCATCCTCGGGGAACACCTCCGCGAGCGCGCGCACCGCGGTGGAGGGGCTCATCGGGTCCGTGAGCGGGACTGCCTCCGGGGCCGGGCGCGCCGGCGGTGGCTCGCGCCTGGCGCTCCCCGCACCCTCCGCGGCTGTCCCGCTCTCGTCGGCCGTCGCCCCCACCGCTTCCGCCAGTGCCGCCAGCGTGAGCGCCACGTTCGCCACGACCGCGTCGCCCATCGGTGCTCGCGCCGCCTCGTCGGGGTCGCTCGTGACCGCCACCAGGCTCGTGCCCGGGGCCAGCAGAGGGCCGGGGAGGTTGGGGTAGTAGGGGAACACCGACGTGCCCACCGCGAGCACGAAGTCGTGCGCCGCCAGCATTTCCCCGAGCGGCTGCACCGCCGGGGGGAGCACGGCCTGGAAGAGCGGGTGGTCCTCCGGGAAGCCAAGCCGTCCGCCGCCGGTCGCCGGGGTCGCGTACACCGCCAGGCGGGCGCGCTCGGCGAGCGCCACTGCCGCGTCCCAGCCGCCCGCCGCATCGATGTCCGGGCCCGCCACCAGGGCTGGGTTGGTGGCCTGCGCGAGGCGCCGCACGAGGTCTGTGAGCGTGGCCCGGTCGGGCAGGCCCGCCCCGCCGCTCACCGTGCGCGTGGTCTGGTGGCGCACCTCCTCCTCGGAGCGCACCTCCGCGTACCAGTCGTCCATCGGCACCGACAGGAACACGGGCCCTCGCGGCGGGAGCGCCGCGGTGTGCACCGCGCGCGCCAGTGCGTGCGGGACGTCCTGCGCGCAGGGTGGTTCGTAGCTCCACTTCACCAGCGGGTGGGGCATCCGCGTGGCGTCGCGGTTGGTCAGATTGGCCTGCAGCGTCATCAGCGAGCGGTACTGCTGGCCGGCGGTCACCACCAGCGGTGACTTGTTGGCCTGCGCGTTGAAGATCGCGCCCATCCCGTTGCCCAGTCCGGGGGCGGTGTGCAGGTTGACGAGCGTCGGGCGCCCCGTGGCCTGGGCGTAGCCGTCGGCCATCCCCACCGCGACTGCCTCCTGCAGGCCGAGCACGTAGCGGAAGTCCTCCGGGAAGTCGCTCAACATCGGCAGCTCCGTGGAGCCGGGGTTGCCGAACAGCGTGGTCATGCCCCGCTCGCGCAACAGCTCGTACGTCGCCTCTCGGACCGTCCTCATCGCGTGCTCCCCGCTGTTCTTCGCTGCTTTTCAGTGGTCGCGCCCCGGAGTGGGGGCGCAGGGGAACCGTAGCCGAGTGTCGCTGCGATCGGTAGCCGGGCGGTGTGCGATCAGTTGAAGCTGGTGTCCCGGTAAGGGTGGCGGCGTATGCCTTCGGCCGCGGCGCCGTACAGGAGCAGAACCTTGGCCTTTTCCAGCGTGTCCACCACGATCAGGCATCTGCCCATATCCGTGCGTTCGAAGAGGCCGAGCACCTCCCCTCTGGAGCACGAGACGGCCAGCCCGCCCCGCCGACACGCCGGCTCGCGCCGCAGGTTCAGGATTGCGCCCAAGCCGCTCGAGTTCATGAACTTTACGCCCGCGAGGTCCACGATCAGACCGCGCGCCCGCCGCCGCCTGCACGCCACGGCGATGCGCAGCTCCATCGAGAAGGCGTTCGCGTAGTCGATCTCGCCGGAGACGATCGCCCGCAACGGCATTCCATCGCCTCCATCGAATGCCACCTGCAGCGGCGAGGGGACGGCCGGACGCCGTGGCGAGGGGACGGCCGGACGCCGCGGCGAGGGGGTGGCGGGACGCCCCGGCGAGGGGGCTGCTGGACGCCGCGTCGAGGGGGTGGCCAGGCGCCGACGCGAGGGGGCGGCCGGGCGTAGCGGCGAGCGGGCGACCGGGCGCCGCGGCGAGGAGACGGTCGCGGGGTGCAAGTTCTCGTTCTTCGGTCTCATACGACCCCTCCTGTGTTTTGCTGTTGCGAACATGTGCAGAAGTGAGGCTTCACGAGGACGACACTGCCGAGCGCGATCCCTCACGCCGGATCGACGAAGAACGTCCTTCGCGGTGGACGTGCCGGTCTTCTTGAAAGCCGCTCTGGGCACGACCCACCCGCATCGAACGCCCCGCTAGCCTGTTGCTTGCCCTGAGCCCGATGACCCTGCTCCGGCCTGTTCACCGACGACTTGCGACCCCGGGATGCCTCGTGGTCCTGCTCGCGCTGCTGCTCTGCGCGCCGGCAGCGCTCGCCGCACAGCGCAAGCGCAGCGCGCCGAAGGCCCACCACCCGCCCGCGCTGAGCCTCTACGCCCAGCGCGCGGTGCTCGCCTACGAAGCGATGCAGCAGAACTTCTACGTCCCCTCCGCGGGGCTGTACAAGGGCGAACCGGAGTACTCGTTCCTGTGGCCCTTCTCGCAAGCGCTCGCGGCGAGCGTCAGCGTGGCGCACATCCCCGGCCAGCAGGTCCGCCTCGAAGGTGGACTGCACGCGCTGGCCGCGGGCCTGCAGGTGTACTCGAGCTCACCCCCTCCGGGGGAAACGACCGCGACGGGCGCCTCCACGGCCACGACGGCGCGCTCCTTCGACGACGTCACCGCGCCCCCCGTGGGGCCCGGTGGGGACAGTTTCTACGACGACAACGAGTGGGTCGGCATCGAGCTGGCGCGCATGTACGAGCTCGACCACTCCGCCACTGCGCTGACACAGGCGGAGCAGATCATGGCGTTCGTGATGGCGGGCTGGCAGACCGTCGGCCCCGAAGGCCAGGCGCTGCCCTGCGCCGGGGGGGTCCCGTTCTCCAACGCCACCACCAACACCCAGCGCAACACCGTCACCGACGGCCCCGCCGCGGAGTTGGGTGTGCAGCTCTACCGTGCCACCCACGAAGCCCGCTACCTGCAGTTCGCCGAACTGGCGTACGGGTGGGTGCGCCAGTGTCTGCTGGAACCGAGTGGTCTCTACGCGGACCACATCGACCTCGACGGTGAAGTTAACCGGTCGCTGTGGAGCTACACCCAGGGCGTGATGGTTGGCGCCGGCACACTGCTCTACCAGGTCACCCACAACGGGGCCTACCTCGCGCAGGCGCGCCAGACCGCGAAGGCCGCGCTGGCCTACTTCGACTACAGCCGGCTCTCCTCAGAAAATCCGTTCTTCGTAGCGGTCTGGTTTCGCAACCAGATCTACCTCGACTCCGTCACCCACGAAGCGCCCGGCACGTACCCTGCGCGCGAATACGCCTACTGGGCGTGGCTCCGCCACCGGCTCGACGACAACCTCTTCGCCTACGGCTCGCCGCCTACCGCCGAACTGCTGGGGCAGGCCGCGCTCGTGCAGATCTACGCGCTGCTGTCGACCCCGCCCTCGACGTTCTTCTAGTCGGCGGCCGGCAGCCTGCGCTGGCCGATCTTCGTCGGTCGGCGTCCTCAGCCGCTCGTGTGCGGGCCGTTGGCGAGCGCATCGGATCGCCGATCGACCCACTTCGCGGATGGTGGGTCCTGATCGATTGGCACCGCTTGACCCTCGGCCGCCATCGACGTGGTGCGATCCACTAGGCTTCGAGCATGGAGGCCACCAGCCTGATGACTCCCGCCGGCCTGGAGTCCCTGCGCGCAGAGCTCGAGGCGCTCGAGGGTGAGGGTCGCCGGGAGATCGCCGAGCGGATCAAAACGGCGCGCGAGTGGGGGGACCTCAAGGAGAACTCCGAGTACCACGACGCGAAGAACGACCAGGCCCACCTGGAGACCAAGATCGCACGCCTGCGCGAAAAGATCTCGGCGGCGGTGGTCGTCGAGGAGAGCGAGGGGCCCGGCGCCGACGGCACCGTGGGCTTTGGCTCGACCGTGACGGTGCGCGACCAGAACGGGGGGGAGCGCACGTGGAGGATCGTCAGCTCGCACGACGCCGCCCCCGCGGAGGGGCGCCTCTCGGTCGAGTCCCCCGTCGCCCGCGCCCTCGTGGGACGCCACGCCGGCGACGAGGCCGCGGTGGTGCTGCCCCGCGGACAGTCCCTGCTGACGATCCTCAGCGTGGGCTGAGGTCGCTCGCGGCCCGCAACGGCAGCTCGCGCACGGGCGCGGCCGCCTGGATCCGCTCCAGAACGTCTTTCAAAATAGGCGGTGCGACCGGGGCGTTCCCGGACCAAGCTGGGCGACGCGGGGCGGTGAAGCCCGTGCTGGTAGCACGGGCAAGCCGGCGCGTGGCGATCCAGCGCCGCGTCCCGGGGACGCATCCGGGTGTGCCGGTCTTTTTGAAAGCCGTTCCAGTCCCGGCTCCAAGAGGGTGGCCACGAACGCCTCGACGACGGCTGGGTCGAACTGGGTGCCCGCGCACGCGCGCAGCTCGGCGACCGCCTCGGCGGGGGCGACGGCGCCGGAGTAGGAGCGCTCGGAGACCATCGCGTCGAACGCGTCGCACACGAAGATGATCCGCGCGCCCAGCGGGATCTCCTGGCCATGCAGGCCGTCGGGGTAGCCGGCGCCGTCGTAGCGCTCGTGGCTGGAGCGCACTAACTCCGCCACCGGGCGCAGGGCGGCGGCAGCTTTGAGGATGCGCTCGCCGAGGATCGTGTGGCGGCGCATGAACAGCCACTCCTCGTCGTCCAGCGGGCCGGGCTTGTTGAGGATCGCGTCGGGTATCGCGATCTTGCCGACGTCGTGCAGCTCCGCGGCGCGGGCGAGCACGTCGAGCTCCTCGCCGGCCATCTCCAGCCGCCGTCCGACCTCGAGCACGAGCGCGCCCACCCCGCGCTGGTGTTCGCGCAGGTCGGGGTGGCGCTCCTGGAAGGCCTGCAGCAGCACGTCGCGCAGCTGGTGCACGGCGCTCGCCTCGCGGGTCTGGTCCTTGCGCTGGTAGAGGCGCTGGTCGGCGAGCTGCATCACTGCGGCGGGGTCGTCGAGCTCGGGCGGGATGCTCACCACCCCGTGGGCCGCTCCGATCGAGAAGCCGGGCCCCTGCTCGGAGAGCGCGGTCACGGAGGCCGGCACGAGCACGTCGAGGTGCTCGGCGGAGTCGCACAGCAGCGCGCAGAACTCGTCGCCCCCCATGCGGTACGCCGTGCCGTGCGGGGCGACGACCGCCCGCAGCTTGTCGGAGAGGCGCGCCAGCAGCGCGTCGCCAGCGGGGTGCCCGAAGGTGTCGTTGTAGCGCTTGAAGCCGTTGAGGTCGTACAGCACTAGGTCCCACGTCTCGCCCGCGCTCGCGCGGCGGCAGGCGACCTGGAGGTCCTCCATCAGCAGCCGGCGGTTGCCGAGGCCGGTGAGCGGGTCGGTCAGCGCCAGCCGCCGCGAGCCGGCGAGCATTGCGACGTTCTCGCGCACGGTCGCCGCCAGGTGCACGCACACCGCGAGCACGGTCGCCGCCGCCAGAACCAGGGCGGTCGTCGTGAGGTGGACGGTGGGGAGGTTGCCGTAGACCAGCACCCCCAGCGCGGCGAGCAGCGAGAGCGAGGGCACCGACACTAGCCGCCAGCCCTCCACTCGGCGGCGCGCCGGCCGCGGCCACGGGGTCCACGCGGCGAGCGCCAGCAGCACCGCGGAGAGCGGCCACAGGCTCTGCGTCCAGTTGTCCACCTGGTATGTGTCCGTGGCCGTCTGGTAGAGGTACGCCGAGTCGGCCACTGCGGTGACCGCCAGGCCGGCCGCGAGCAGCAGCCACACTCGTCCTGGACGCCACCCGGTCACGGCGAGCGCGCTGAGCGCGAACGCCAGCAGCAGCAGGTCGCCGACGGGGTACGCGAGCGCGACCCCCAGCGAGGCGGCGTTCCCGCGGGCGCTGTGCAGGATCGGCGGCAGCACGAGTGCCGCGCCCACCGTGGCAGCTGCGAGCCCGCCGATCAACCCGTCGAGCCAGATGGCGATGCGGGTCTCGTGCAGGTGCGCCGCCAGCAGCAGCACGAGCGCGACGTAGCAGCAGGGGTAGAACGACAGGTACAGCACGTCGGCCGGCGAGAGGCTGCTGCCGCCAGCTGCGCCGGGGCCTTCCAGGAAGAGGTTGTAGTAGAGGTCGCCGAGGCACCAGCACGCCACGCCCGCACCCATCGTCAGCCATGCCGCGCGCTGGGCCCGTACGAGCAGGCCGCGGGCCAGCACCGTGAGGGCGGCGCCGCCCATCAGCGCGTTGTAGATGCCCTGGTCCACCAGCCCTTCGGGCGGGTAGCCGCCGAGGCCGAGGGTGGAGTGCAGGGCCAGGACTCCCACTCCCCCCATGAGGAGGGCCAGGAGGAACGTGATGGGTGTGGGCCGTGTGCGGGAGGCTTGCCGGGACACCGTTTCTGCATCGGCGTCGCCCGGGAGGTTCTCAAGCCGAAATGCCGGATTTGAACGAGTTGCCGAGGTTTGCGGCGCGTGCCCGCCGGGTACCGGCTGGTCTTCCGCAGGTGCTACTGCGCGTGCCGCACGCGGCGCACGAAGCGCCGCGGCTTGCGCCGGTAGAGGCGCTCGCCCTCGCGCAGCGCGCGCTTGCGCAGCGACCGACGCCGGCGGGCGATGAGCCGCAACAGGCGTTTGCGCGTCCCGTGCTCCCCGGCGAACTGGCGGGAGCGCTCACGCACCCGGTCTTCGAGCAGCGCGAGGTCGTGCTCCTCGCCGAGCGCTTCGCCCAGCCGGTCGGCGCGGCGCGCGACCCGGCGCGTGTACGTCGAGGACCCGCTCCCGCCGCGGTCGAGCGTCTCCGCGACGTAGCGGAGGTCCTTGACGTGTTTGCGCCACGCGTGCAGCGCTTCGGTGTGCCTGCGCCGGCGCTTCGCGCCCCCACCCCCACGTCGCTTCCCGCCCGCACCCCGCTGCGCGGTACGCAGGCCCAGGTGCCCCTCGCGGTAGGTACGCTCGAGGCCGGGGGCGAGCAGGCGGAAGCCGCGCTCGCGCAGCTCCCACCGCTCGACGCGCGCGCGGACCGCGCGCAGCTCGCCGAGCACCTCCCCGCGCACGCGGTGGTCGCGGATGGCGAGCGCGGCGGCCGCTTCGCGCTCGGCGTGCAGTTGAGCGCGCAGCGCCCGCACGGCGGCGGAGCGAGCCAGCGGGGGGTGGTGCTGCACGAGGGCGTCGAGCGTGCCGACCATGACCTCCGCGTCGCGCGCGCCCGCGAGGCGCCGCGCGCAGTCACGCAGGGCGGCAGACTCGCGCGCGTAGCGCTTGCGCCCGAGCTCGGGGCGCAGCAGCGCCAGCAGCGCGCGCAGGCGCTTGAGGGCCTTACGGGTCTCGTGCACCGTCTGCTCGCCGTCCACCGGCTGCGCCAGGGCGACGCTTGCGCTGTTGCCCGCCACCGGGTTCGGGACGGGGGTACCGCCCGTCACCGGGGTCGGTAAGGGCGCGCCGCCCGCCGCTCGGTGCGCTCCCCCGGCCGGCTGGGGGTAGCTCTCCAGCAGGTCAACGGCGAGGTCGAGCTGTCCGAGGATCACCCGTCGCAGCCCCTCCACGTAGGGCTCGCCACGGAGCAGCGAAGGTCGCCGCCCGCGCTCCTCGCGGGGGGGTGGGTCGCGACGCGAGCGCTCGTAGCGGCGCTCCCTCTGGGCTTTCGCGAGGGCCACGCCGACCCCCAGGCCGACAACCGCGAGCGCGGTCGCCAGCGAGCCGAGCCCCGGAGTGGCCACAATGGGGCGGTGCCCACGCGCCTTCCACCGGCCCCGTGGTGGACGGTGCGCCGCGCGGCGAACCGCAAGCCCGCGACGTACCGCTGCCCGATCTGCGGCCATCACCTGCCCGCGCTCAGCGAGCACGTGTTGATCGCCCCCGAAGGCGACACCCGCCGCCGCCGCCACGCGCACACGGCGTGCGTGGCGCGTGCCCACGAGCGGGGGCAGCTGCGGTGGCGTGACGAGTGGCTGCGCACCCAGCCGCGCCCGACGCCGTGGTGGCGGCGGCTGTTGAGGCGCGACCGCCCCGTCTGAGCCACCGGCGCCTCAGCTCCCGTAGGTGTGCACGTACTCCGGCTCGACACGGATAATCACGCGCTGTTCGCCGGGCTGGCGGTAGGGGTAGGTGTCCTGGCCGAGGTACTTCATCGCCATCGAGTCAATGTGGGCGTCGGCGCCCTCGTGGGTGCGCTCGGCGACGCGCCCGCGGACGGTGACGTACTCGTAGGGGTTCTCCATGTTCTGCACGGTCAGGGTCACGCGAGGGTCGCGTTCGAGGTTGCGCGGCCACGCGCGCCCCTCGGCGGTGTTGAGCACGGCTCGGCCGTCCTGCACGTCCACCCACACGGGCGCGGCGTGTACGGAGCCGTCACCGCGGAGGGTGGCTACGGTGCAGAAGTTCTTGCCCTTTAGCAGCTCCTCGGCGTGGCCTTCGATCTTCGAGCTCATGGGGTCTCCTTCTCTCGCTTGGGTGTTTGACAGCGCACCCTTCAAGATAGGGAGAATTGATCCAGTTCGTCCGACGGAGCTCACCCGCGTGGAGGCGCCTCGGGCTGGGCGGGCCGGTCTGCCGCTCGGGCCTGGACCAGCGAGCGAGCGGAGGAGGCGCCCCGTCTGTTCGTCCCGGCGCGGCTACTGCCGGGCGAGGCCCGTGGCGGAGCTGACCGGCGGCAGCGGCTGGAGCGGGACGAGGGCGCCGTCGTCGAGCTGGAAGTGCACGACCGCCTGGCCGCCGGAGGGGCAGCAGAGGGAGTCGTGGGAGCGGTAGAGGGCGTAGGCGAGCACGACTTCGGTGTCGGACTGGCTGACGACGTGGATGGAGGCGGAGGGCTGGGAGGAGTCGGTGCCGAGGTAGCGGCCGTCGAGGAAGAAGAACGCGCGCTGGGCGTACCCGTCGGCGGAGCCGGTGCGGGCGCCGACTAGCACTCTGAGGGTCTGGGCGGGATGGTAGTCGGAGGCGTCGGTGGGGGTGTACCCGTGCGCAACCACCACGGTGGCGGCCGCCGCCTGCGCGCCCGTAGCCGCAGCTCCGGACTGCGTGTCGGTTTCGGTGAACGCCGGCGCGGGAGCGGTACGGGTGGTGCTCGCGCTCTGCCCCCCCGTTTCCTGGCTGGCCCCGGTGGTGGTGGTGGTCACCGGCGCGTGCGTCGTGGAGGTCGTGGTCGTGCGAGCGGGCGTACTCGCCGTCGTCGCGCCGCTTGTGGCCGTGGGGGCCGCGACTTCGGAGACGCTCACGGTCTTCGTGCCGCCGCCACACCCGCCGAGCAGCGCGCCGCCCGTGACGCCGAGGGCCAGCGCGGCCACGATCGGTACCCCTCGTCTACTCATCGCGCCACTGTACTTCGCCACCGGTCGGACACGCACCTGCTTCGCAACACAGGGCGGGCCGCCGGGTTGCGCGAACGCCTCCCCTCTCCTTGACAAGATAATTAGTCACTGCTAATCTCGCAGGGTAGTTAGCGATCACTAATAAAGGAGGCCGGCCGTGAGCGGCTCGCGCAGGAACAACTGGACGCTGGGGCTCGTGTCGGTCGCCCTGTTCATGGTGGTGCTCGACAACCTCGTCGTCTCGATCGCGCTGCCCTCGATCCGGCGCGACCTCGGCGCGTCGATCCAGTCGCTGGAGTGGACCGTCAACGCCTACGTGCTCGCGTACGCGGTGCTGCTGCTCACTGGCGCGGCGCTCGGCGACCGGTTCGGGCGCAGGCGCGTGTTCCTCGCTGGGCTCTCGCTCTTCACCGCCGCCTCCGCGGCCGCGGCGCTCGCGCCCACCACCGGCCTGCTCGTCGCCGCCCGCGCGGTCCAGGGGGCGGGCGCCGCGGCGGTCACGCCGCTCACGCTCACGCTGCTCGCCGCCGCCTTCCCCGCCGAGCGGCGTGGGATGGCGCTTGGCGTGTGGTCCGGCATCTCCGGCGCCGCCGTCGCGCTCGGTCCGCTCGTGGGCGGCGCCGTCGTGCAGGGCATCTCGTGGCACTGGATCTTCTGGATCAACGTGCCGATCGGCCTGGTCGTGCTCCCGCTCGCGGCGCTGCGCCTCCAGGAGAGCCACGGCCCCTACGGCGCGCTGGACCTCCCCGGCCTCGCGCTCGCCTCGACCGGCGCCTTCGGGGTCGTGTTCGGCCTCGTGCGCGCGCAGTCGCTGGGGTGGACCTCGCTGACCGTCCTCGCCTCGCTGGGTGCCGGCGCCGTGCTGCTCGCGGCGTTCGTAGCGTGGGAGCGCCGCGCGCGCGAGCCGATGCTGCCGATGGCGTTCTTCTCGCGCCGCGCGTTCGCGGTCACCAACTTCGCGTCGCTTACCATGTACTTCGGGATGTTCGGGTCGATCTTCTTCCTGTCGCAGTTCCTGCAGGACGTGCTGCGCAACTCGCCCCTGGAGGCGGGCCTGAAGGTGCTCGTGTGGACCGGCGCGACGATGGTCACCGCGCCGCTCGCGGGCGTCTACTCGCAGCGCTTCGGCAGCCGCCCCTTCATGTTCGCGGGACTCACCCTGCAGGCCGGTGCGCTGGCGTGGCTGGCGGCGATCCTCTCCACCCACACCCCTTACGCCGAGATGCTCGTTCCGTTCGTGGCGGCCGGCGCGGGGATGGCGCTCGTGTTCGCGCCGTCGGCCAACGCCGTGCTGTCCTCTGTGCGCGTCGACCAGGCCGGGCAGGCCTCGGGTGCCACCAACGCGATCCGCGAGACCGGCGGGGTGCTGGGCGTGGCGGTGCTCGCCTCCGTCTTCACCCACGTGGGCGGCTACGGCTCCCCGCAGGCGTTCGTCGCCGGCCTTACCCCGGCGCTGTGGGTCGGCGTGGGAGTACTCGGCGCCGGCGCGCTGGCGGTGGCAGCGCTGCCCTTCGAGACCCGGGTGGCGCTCGCCGCCGGCGGCGTTGACCGGGCTGGCGTGGGCGAGGCTGGCGTGGACCGGGCTGGCGTGAGCGAAGCTGGCGTAGGCGAGGCTGGCGTGGGCGGGGCTCCCGTCCACGAGGGCCGGGTGCCCGTCCTCGAAGGAGCCGCTTGAGCTCGCCCACTCCCACTCCCCGCGCCGCGGTCGAGGAGGCCGCAGGCACCGCGCGCCCCTCCTCCGGCGGACACTCCGGCTCCGCCGTCCCCGCGCCGCCGCGCGCGCGTGTCCCCGCAGCGGAGCGCCGCGAGGAGTTGATTGCGGCCGCCGTGCACGAGTTCGCCCACGGCGGCCTGCACGGCACCCCGGTGGAGCGCATCGCGCGCCGCGTCGGGGTGGCCCAGCCGTACGTGTTCACGCTGTTCGGCAACAAGCGCGAGCTGTTCCTCGCGGCGCTGGAGCGCTCCTTCGAACGGATCGCCGGCGCGTTCGAGGGGGCAGCCGCCGCCTACCGCGAGGGGCGCGGGCCCGCCGACTGTGAGGACACCCTGGACGCGATGGGGCTCGCGTACGTGGAGTTGCTCACCTCCGACCGCGACTACCTGATGCTCCAGCACCAGTCCTACGCGGCCTGCGACGACGAGGTGGTGCGCGCCCGTGTGCGCCACTGCTACGCGGCGCTCGTCGGTCTCGCCCAGGACCTCTCCGGCGCGGAGGACGAGCGGATCGACGACTTCTTCCGCCACGGCATGGTCCTCAACGTCGCCGCCGCCCTCGGGGTCGAGGACCTCTCGTGCGGCGGCACGTGGGTCAAGGCCGAGCTCGCCGCCGCGCGGGCCTGAGGCCGAGCGCGGGGTAGTGGGTCAGTTTGACCGAGGGGAGGATCGTTGGTTAGGCGCGTCGAACTCTTAGGACAGCGACGCACCGGGCCGACGATCGGGTATACAGCGACTCGAACATGCTGGCGACGGGATTTGTACCCGCATCTCCCAGGGTGAAAGCCTGGGGCTCTTAGGACACCGGCGGTTTATGGCCTCCCGTTGTCCGTTGCTTTGAGCTACGCCAGCTAGTTCGATTCAGGGCGGGAGGGGCTTGCCTCTCCCGCCCGCCTTTTGAGGCGTTTCGGGACGCTATCGGTCGGTCCGGTCGTACTCTGCGCACGGCGCTCGGTCAGTCGAGCAGTGCCGCGATCTCGTGCAGCGTCCAGACGTGATCCGCGACGCCCGCGGCCATCGCGGGGGTGCGCGGGTAAGGGTTCTTGAGGCTCATGTGGGGGCGCGCGAAGTTGTAGACCTGGTAGTGCAGCGCGACAGCGGCGGCCAGGTTCTCGACCTTCTTGGAGAAGGCGTTGGTCAGCCGCGTCATGCGGCGCATGTTCATCCTCATCGTGAGGTTCTGCCGCTCGACATAGGACGTGCTGATCTTGGCGGGGTGGGGGTCGCCGGTGCGCACACGAACATCGACGCCAGTGCAGACCGCCGGGCTGTACCGCCGCTCGTCCTGTGGGTCGCTGGCGTAGGTCTTCTGGATCGTCGCCCAATCGACCTGCGCACCGAACGAGAACCCGATCGCCTCCGCGTACGCCGCGAGCCCATCGGTCGTGATCTGTGGCCGGTACTTCAGCCGGGTTCGCAGGTCCATCATGAACAGGTAGCCATCATGGGCGGTGCGCTGCCCCACGAACCACGCTGGGATGAGCTTCGTGTCTGCGCAGATCGCGGTCCACGTCCAGACGCTGCCGATCCCATGCTCGCCCTGGCGGCCAGTGGGGATGTTCTTGTCCTTGGCGTAGACGAAGTTCCAAATCTCGTCGCACTCGAACGTGGTGCAGGTCAGGTCGCGCAGCGTGGTGTGCTGGTAGGCGCTGCAAGCGTCCCCCAGGTCCACGAGCAGCTTTGTGATCGTGTTCTTGGCCGCCCCGGTGATCCTGACCGTGGCGCGGATGCTCATGCCCTCGGTCAGACACCCGATGATCTGGGCACGCTTCTCCGTGGTCAGCCGGTTCATGTTGACCATTATGCTTGAGGCTTCGGACGGAAGGGGCTCCGTCGTGTATGCTGATCCCATGGCAACCACTGCGCCTCCCGCCGCCAGTGGCGTGGGCGTTTCAGCGGCCCCGCGTCCACCAGAGCAGGCAGCCAAGTTCTCCGCATACGCCGCAGCCCTTAGGGAGGCTGGCGTTGGGGAGGATGATCTGCGCCTACTGCGGGAACTCGCGGAAATGAACGCCAGCGACCTATCGCATCCCGAAGACTTCATTCAGCCCTCCCGGGTACTGCTCTAGCGGTTAGCCGGATAGCTGAATCGCGTCGCGATCGGCAAAGATCTTCGCGGGACCGTAACGATCGTCCTCGTGCGGAAACGTCTGGAGAAAGATCTCCATGCGCACCCAGATCTCCCAGATCAGCTTCCAGCGCTCATCGTCTTGAGGGAGGATTTCCACATCGAGATGAAGCTCGTCCTTGCACTCCTGGGCGCCGATCATGCGTCCGTGGCTAAAGCGCCTGTTGGCCTGGGAGAGGTTACCCGCGATACGCGTGGCCGTCTGGCCTAGTGTCCGCGCATCCGCACCCTTCAAGAGGCGCGGCAACATGTGCTTCTTAAGGTGCTTGCTGACCATATCCTTGCCGAACTTGATCTCCCGTTCCATCTCCGAGATCCAAGCGGCGGACATTTCGGGGGAGTTGAGCAGCTGGAGATGCCCGATGACGGGCTCGCTCTTCTTTTGGGCCTTTGCCACGGCCGTCAGCACGCTTTTCTGGCCGTCGAGAAACGACTGTGCTGAGACGTACCGGGTTAGGCCCCCGACCTTGACCGGGATCTGGGGATCAATAGGGCCTAGCTCCGAGAGATACCCCATGACTACCTGATCCGCGCAGAGCGCCATCATGGTCGCCGCGCTCTTGGCCATGTTCGGCACGACTACGCGCAGCTCGCCCTGGCAGACCGCTCGGCACGCAGCCATGATCTTCTCGGCCGTCTGAGCGCTGCCCCCGGGACTGTTGACCCAGAGGTCGAGATCCTCCGTCGTTTCCTCGCGCTCTAGGAGGGCCGTCATCGGCGCCACGTCGGCCGGCTGCATTGAGGCGTTCGGGTGCTCGACCTGGGCGAAGTAGGCCACCAGGCGACGTCCCTCGGAGAGTTCGCTGTAGCGAGTAAAGAGTTCTTCGTTGTGCAGGACGATCTTCTCGCGGATCTGCTCGTAGGACTCCTGCACCTCGCGATTTGCACGCCGGGCGTCCCCCAGGACGCGGGCAAGGAGGTGTGGGTCGCTACTTGACTTGTCGGTAGACATGGCCCGCGAATTACTTGGGTCGCCATCGCGCGAGCGCCGCTCTGCGCGCGATCCCCGACCGCTCCTCGGGCGAAAGCTTCTCCGCTCGCGCATGGCCGCCCTTCAATCCCCCCTTGCGGCCACTGGCCTGCGCTGGCGTCTCGGGCTCCTGCGGCTCTGTGGCGTGCTGCATCACGCGATAGGCCATCTGGTTAAGGTCGGCCATCCGGGGATGGTAGCGCCGTGGGGGGCGCCACGCCCGGACAGCAGCGCGGCGCCCCGCTCGGCGTCGTCAGTTGATGACGCCGACGATCTGCACCATGCGGAACGCGGCGCGGGTGGCGAACACGTGGCCGTCGCTCGTCTGGTTGACGAGGCCGTTGACGCGCAGGGACCGGATCGTGTCTTTGACGAGCTTCCCGCGCTCGGTCGCGCGCGCGAGGTCCCAGACGGACCAGATCGGCAGGGAGTCCTCGCTGGTGAGCAGGTAGAGCACGTCGCGCTCGATCGCGTTGGCTTCAGCGACGGGATCAGGGGTAGGGTTCTCGTTAGGCATAGGGAGGTATTGCTCCTTGTGCTCAGGCCCCGGCGTTGGGTTACAGCCCGCGCCGGGGCCGCTGGTTGGCTATGGATGCTGCGCAGCGTAGACCCCCGGACCGGCCCCGTGGGGCCGATTCTCAAACTGACCCACTACCGAGCGCGGGCGCGCGGCGTGTATGTCCTACCATGGGCTCGGGCCATGTCCGCCTCCACCCAGACCCCGGCGCCCTCCAAGCCCAAGCGCAGCAACCGCGAGCTGGTCCGCACGGGCGGGCTGGTTGTGCTGGCGGTGCTGGCGACTCTGTTCGCCGTCCTCAACCGCGGAAAGGTCGAGGTCAACTGGATCTTCGGCAAGGGTCACGCGCCTTTGATCGTCGTGATCGTGCTGTCCGTGCTCGTGGGGGTCGTGTTCACGCACTTCGCTGAGCGGCGCTCCGCCAAGCGCCGGTAGTCCTCCGCGGCGGGGAGGCCCCGTGCGTGCCGTTGGCGGCGGGTGTCCCGTGGGCCCTGACGGTCGAGGGTGTGTCGTTGACCGCGTGGGTTCCGTTGGTCGTGGGTGCCCCGTTGACCGCGCGCGCCGCGCGCGTCCCGTTGGTGGCGTGTGCCCCGTTCGCTGCGTGCGTCCCGTTCGTTGCGTGGACCCCGTCGGTTCCGTGGACCCCGTTGGTCGCCGCGGGCGTCTCGTGGGCTGCGCGCGCGCCGTTGGTCGCGGGTGCCCCGTGGATCGCGTACGCACTGTTGCCCGAGGACGCTTCGGCGTCCCGCGAGCGTACGACCGCCTCCGCGGCCTCCTCGGGGCCGACGAACGGGGTCAGGATCACGTAGGAGACGTACTCGGAGAGCACCGGCAGCCGGTGGCCGCGGCCCGCGAGCACCTCGCAGGTGAGGATCTGCCACAGCGCCCCCGCGAGGCCCTCCACCGCGATCCTGCTGCGCGGGCGCTGGGGCGCCCCCTCGGTCAGCAGCGTCGCGACCTCGTAGGCCAGGTCCCCCACGTTCGCGATCGCGGGCGGCCCCGCCTCGAACGCCTTCACCGCGAGCGTCCGCAGGCGGGCGGGGGAGGACGCGAGATGCGCGAGCACGCGCGTGACCGTGCAGCACACCGCATCGGGCCACCGCGCGGAGACCAGGCCGGGGTCCGCGACCAGCTGCAGCACTTCGTCCCCGAGCACGTCGAGGGCCTCCAGGTAGCACGCTTCAGGGCCGGGGAACAGCTCGATGAAGGCCTCGATAGGCAGCCGCGCGCCATCGGCGATGCGCAGCGAGCTGAATTCCTCCTGCTTGCCCTCCCGCACCCGCAGGTCGATTGCACTGCGCAGCAGCCGCGCGCGGGTGCCCTCGCCGCCGCACGCATGCGGCTCGAGCGTCACCGTCTCGGAGAAGGGGGGGTTCGCACAGGGTCGCGGGCGCAGCGCGGCCACCGCGGGCGAGGAGAACAGGAGCGTCCACTTCACCATCTCCTCCGTGAGTGGCCCGAGCTCGGCGGTCTCCCCGTCGCGCAGGTGCGCGGACGTCGCGCGGCGCAGCCCGCCTACGATCCCCCGCACCACCGGCAGCGGGAGCGCGCTCGAGCGGCCGGCCGAGCGCTCGGTGGGCGGACTGTCGGGGGAGTGGCCGGTGGGGCGCGCGGTGAGTGGTGTGTCGGCGGGGCGGCCGGCCGGGCGCTCGGCGATCGGGCTGTCGGCGGAGCCGGCTGTGGGACAGTCCGGGTCGGAGTCGGAGTCGGAGAGGACGCTCGACAGCCGGGCCTCGCACAGCGCCGTGACTCGCTGCAGCCGCCGCGCTCCCTCGGGGCCGACGGTGGGGGCGTTGACCAGCACCAGGTGGACCGCCTTGGGGTTCTGTTCGAGTTCCGCGCCGAGCACCTCCAGCGCTACGCGCACGCGCGTCTCGGGGTCGCCCGGAGTCGTGCAGTAGGCGGCTGTGAGCCGCTGGATCGCGCGCTTGACGATCAGGTCGAAGGTCGCCAGGAAGCACTCTTCTTTGCCTGAGAACTGCTCGTAGAACACTCTCCGCGAGACTCCCGCCAACCCGATCACGAGCCGCACGCTCGTTCGCGCGTAGCCTCTGGTGGCGACCGCCTCGATCATCCCCCCGTACATGCGGATGCGCTGGTTGCGGGCCACCCCCGTCGCCCCGATCGAGTGCGGCCCCTTCGGCAGGCGCTCGTAGATCGGCACGATCGCCGCGGTCTTCGTCTGCCGCTTCGGCCTACCGTTCTGTGTGCTCTCTGCGCTCTCCGGCTTCCCGTTCCTGGCGCTCCCGGCACCGTTGGAACCCGGGCGCCATCGCTCCGACCCAGACATTCGACCTCCCCGCATCCTCTCGCTCCCCAGACTGTCATGGTATCCGGAAAACATGACCATTCCATGTCAGCGATCTTTTGTCTACAGCTTACTGGATACTGCCCCCGCCGGTGCCGCCTCCGCTCGTAGAAGAATATGTTTCCTCAGCAGCCACACCGCATTTGAAGATAGCTGACGCGCCGCGGGAAGGCGTTTGTGGTCCCCGCGGAGCCCCTCGGGGCGGGGTTCCGGCGGGGTTCGTAGTGTGGGCCACCGGATGTCTACCACTTCCTCGATCCTTTGGTGGGCAGGGTAGGACGTCGGGGGCGGGGTCCGCGCGGCGGGCTTGGGGTGGCGTGCTGCGACCCCGGGATGTGCGCAGGGGTGGCTCTTCCCGTGAGGCGCGGGTTCGACCGCGACGGCTGCTCCACGTCGGCGAGGACCCGCGGTGCTCAGCCTGGATCCACCGATCCCGAGGTCGCCTCGGCACCGGTGGCGCTTCGCCAGGCGCCATCGCCGTCGCTCCGAGGGGTCACCCTGCGGATGCTCCGTCGATGCCCCCTGACTCGGGGTGGGTGGGTTCGGATAAAGATGCTCAGCCCGTTATCGGTGGGTCCAGGCTCAGTGCAGGATCGCGCGCAGGGCGATCACAGCCAGACCCATCGCTGCGCCCACGCACATCTCGAGCGCGAGCTCCCCGAGCCGCGCCCGCGCGCGCAGCCCGGCGAGCAGCTCAAGCGCTACGAGGCTCGCCGCGCAGGTCCACAACGCCACGGTGACCCCGGTCTGCTGGTCGGCGCCCACCGCCCACGCGACCACCAGCGCGAGCAGCGGCGCCGCGGTGCCCCGCACGATCGCCCAGTCGCGTCCGAGCGCCTGCCCCAGCGCGCGAGCGGTGAGACGCCCGCCGGTGGAGAGGCGCTCGCCGAGCAGTTCGGCGTAGGAGTGCGCCAGCCAGTAGAGCAGCAGCGCGAGCACGACCGACCCCACGGTCTCGACGTAGGTGTCGTGCAGCCCGTCCTCCGCCGCGAGCAACGCCCCGAGGGTGATCGTCCCGTACACCGCCCCCGCAGGGTTCGCGCCGGGCAGCAGCCAGTCGAGCACCCGGATGGCCGGGTGCCGCGGGTGGGTGGGGCGCGTGGGGGCCGAGTGCGTTGGGTCCGCGGGCTCTGGATGCGCGGGGCCCGGCTGCGGCTGCGTGGGGTTCGTTGGATCTGCGTGTATGGAGGCCGGCTGCGCTGGGTCCGCGTGATCTGGGTATGGGGGCACGGGGCCAATGATGACCGCCGGAAGGGTGCAGGGGGCGGTGAGGGCCGTACAGATGGCGGACAACGCGGTGATCTACCAGAGCACGAAGACCGCCGTCACGGGATGCCCGAAGAAGGCCAGGCGGGCGCACAGGACAAAGCGGACACACAGGCCTGACGCGGACGGGTGGGCGCATGAGGGCCGGTGCCCACGGGATCGCGAGTCGCGCAAACCGCTGAGGACGAGTCCGGCGTGGGACGCCCGGGGACCCGGTGACAGCGCAGCTACTCGGGCAGCGGCTCGATCTCGGGCGAGCGCAGGGCGATGCCGAGCCCACGCAGGGAGACCCGGCCGGTCTCCGGGTAGAAGCACAAGTCGCCCGGCTCGCAGGTGCCGTAGGCGAGGTAGGTGAGGCCCTGCTCGCCAGCGCGCAGAGCGTGCGCCACCCCGGTCGCGGCGGGGCGCGAGATGACGTCGCCCTTGCGCAGGGGGTGCTGGCCGATTCGGGGATGCTGGCCGAAACGGGGACTCGCGCCGAAGGCGCGTGTCACCCGGCTTCGGCAAAGCGAGTGTCTCCCGAATCGGTTGAGGCCCTCGGAGCTCCCGCCGCGGGGCCACAGCTGAAGCGTGCCGCCGCCGTCGAGCACGACGAACAGCTCCTCCTCCTCGGAGTGGCAGTGGGCGGGGGCACCCTGTCCGCCGGGGGGCAGGGTGACGTGTTTGAGACCGGTGGCGCGCGCGCCCGCGGCCTGGCCGAGCAGACGCGCGGCGCCGCCGAAGGCGGTGGGAGCGTCGGCGAGCGCCACCACGTTGCGGGGGCGCTCCGCGAGGGGCGGGGGGCACTCGGGCGGCCCGGCGGCGGCTTCGCGGGCGAACGGAGGATCGCCGTCGGCGAGCTCCACCCAGCGGGGGAAGCTCCAGGCCACGCCGATGCGGGGCAGCGCGGTGAGACGGGGGTCCAGGCGCTGGCCGAAGACGAGCACGTCGAGTCCGCCGTCCCCGGCGCGCAGGGTGTGGGCGCCGCGCAGCGGCCGGTGCACGACGCAGTCGCCGACGCGCACCTCGTAGGTCTTGCCGTCCTGCCAGAGCAGCCCGCTGCCTGAGAGCGCAAAGAAGATCTCCTCGTCGGCGCCGTGCTCGTGGGCGGGCGTAGAGAAGTGCCCCGCGGCCACCTCGATGCGCCGCAGGCCCACCGTGCGCGTGCCGACCTCGCGCCCAAGGTCGTGCCACACCCCCTTGATGTGGCCGACCGCAAGCTCCCGCGAGGGACTCTCATGCAGGTTTGCGAGCTTCACGTGCGCGACCCTACCAGCGCCGAGGAGCGCCGCTACGATCTGACGGCGGTGCCGACGTAGCTCAGCTGGTGGAGCACCTCCATGTGCTGTCGCGCGTGACCGCACCGCGGGAGCGAGGATGGCGCGGATGATTGGCTGACTGTAGTCGCGTCCGCGAGTCGTTCCGCTGAGCCGGGGTCGTGCGAGGGCAGATAGACCGTCGGATGTTGTGCGCAGTGCGCGAGGATGCGGGCGTCATCGCTGAGCGCGCAGCTTTGCTTGAACGCTCCGAAGGGGCCGCCGTCGAGCGTGAGCGTCTCTGGGGCGAAGCCCGACGGAAGCGGCTGGCGCATCGCGCGATGCATCTCATAGCGCTTCACAAGCCGAACTGCTCCCTGTAGGTGTCGGGCACCAATGCCTCGAACTCCCGATGACGTTCGATGAATGCTTTGACGAACGGACAGAACGGCAGCACTGCGAGACCTCGTGCACGGGCGTCTTCCAGAGCAAACCGGATCAACCGATCAGCGAGTCCGCGACCCTGGAGGCGCTCGTCGACCTCGGTGTGGACGAACGCGATCAGGCCGGGGCATGTGCGATAGGCGGTGAAGCCAACCACCTCGCCGTCAATCGACAGCTCGTAGCGATCACGGTCAGGCGCGTCAGCCACCTCGATGCGCTCCGCCACAGCCATGCCCGGAACCTTAGTTGCCAGAAGATCGTCTCGATCACCCAGCTCGCCGAGCAGCTCGATAGGGAACCCTTGACCTCGCGGTGAAGATCGTGCCGGTCGCATGATGGGATAGCACGTCTCGGCACGACCGCGCAGGTAGGCGGTGCCATCCCCGAAGCGGACGGTCACGGGCAGCTCAGTCCCGCACGGGATCCCGTGTAAGCGCGATCCGATCGGCGGGATGCCGGGGCTGACTAGCGAATCGTGTTCAACTCTTGCATCGCGGCTTCGGGAAGCAGTATGTTGAGCGCTGCGATGACGTCATCGACACGGTCGCCGACAATGTCCTGCTTGCGTAGGCTCAGTCCAGCCGACTCACGACTTGCCGGGATCCGCCGATGAGCGAGAACGAACTCCCGGCCCTCGGAATCTGCTTTGAGGAGTACGCATATCCCCACCCGGTGAGATTCGTGCCCGTGCAGAACGATCTGCAGACGCTGGCCATGGCGTATATGGATGTGCCGCCGGCATCAGAGTCGAACGGCAAGACGGTCGTCTTGATGCACGGTAAGGCCTTCGGCGGCTACTACTTCGAGCACGTCATCGAGGCGCTGACCGCAGCCGGGTACCGGGTGGTCGTGCCGGACCAGATCGGCTGGGGTAAGTCATCGAAGCCGGATATCCACTACAGCTTCCACCTCCTAGCCGCCAACACCGCGGCTCTGCTCGATCATCTCGGCGTCGGGAAGGTCGCTGTCCTCGGCCACTCGACCGGTGGCATGACGGCGGTCCGCTTCACGCTGATGAACCCCGACCGCGTTACGCACCTCGTGTTGGAGGATCCGCTCGGCTTGGCTGATTACCGCATCGGGATCCCGCCCCAATCCGAGGAGACGCTCTACGAGCACGAGGTGCACTGGACGGACCCGGCGGTCATCCGGGCGTACGTCGCCGGATATTTCGTGCACCCAGACCCCGCTGTCTACGAACCACTCGCTGAGGTACTCATCCGGGTCACCCTCAGCGCGGATTATCCGAGGTGGGCGCGCGCTGCCGCGCTCACCTTCCAGATGATCTACCAGCAGCCCGTCCGCTACGAGTACGACCAGATCGCGCCCCCGACCCTGCTGATCGTCGGAGCCGAGGATCACGTCGTCCCGCTCGGCAACTACGCGCAACCGGACGACCTCGCTAGACTCGGCGACTTCATCGGGCTCTCCGAGGCGGCCGCACGCGACATCCCCAACGCCAAACGCGTCGTTATCCCGGAATGCGGGCACATCCCGCACATCGAGCATCCAACTCAGTTTCTCGACGCGTTCCTGCCGTTTCTGACGAGCTGACAGGACACCAACCTGTGCGCTTGCGCCTCTGACCGGCCCGCACACGAAAGGACGGAGATCGATGTTCACATACCCCGAGGCGCCCGCAAGCAGCGAGGGCTCTGCGGAGATCGGTCCGCCTCCGTACTATCACCGGTCGGACTGCAACATCTGCCGGAAGCAAGACGGCGTGAAAACGGGGTCAGAGCTCCTGGACGCCCCCCGTCCGGGTGGTTACATCGTCGAAGGTGAGCACTTCCTCGCCGAGCACGCCCCCGTGCAGGAGTCAAGCGCAGGGACGGTCATCGTCGAGGTCAGGCGGCATCTGTTGGATTTCGGTGACATGACGCCAACCGAGAGTGCCGAACTCGGTTCCATTCTCCATCAGCTCGTCCCTGCGATCAAGGCTGCTACAGAAGTCGAGCGCGTCTACTACCTGGCGTTGATGGAGAAAGTGGCCCACTTCCATCTCTGGCTCGTACCGAAGAAGGACGAGAGCTCACTTCGAGGGGTGGAGTACCTGGCGCAGCAGCCCCCTCTCACGGCCTCGCACAGCGAGGCAGAAGCGATGTCGCGGAAGATCCGAGCTGAGTTCGAGCCGTCTTGAGGGCGGCGACAGCATGAGCGTCTTACTGGTGGCAGAGGTGCACTGTGATGCTTTCGCACAGCGATTGCTGTGTCGTGTGAGGTGTTGGCGGCGGGTGGTCGCTGTGTTGTCGACGTTCCCCCGCGGGGGAACGTCGGGCCTGGTGTTCAGGCTGGCTCCCGGTGGCGATGGACGTGACTCCCATATGCACTGGCCCCGTGTGTTGCGCGGGTGCCTTTCAAGCCGATTTGTCCGTCTTTTGCTGCCGGTCCCGGCCTGGCCGCCGCTGGTGGCCTGATCAGAAGCCTGTCCGCCCCGGAAGTCCCCGGGGCGTGACTCATCACAGTCCTGCCCTTCGCGGTTCCTATTGCCCAGGCCGAGTACCGACAGTCAAACCCCCAGAACAAGGAGGTCGTATCCCATGCTGGCAGACCAAGCCGACCATGTGCTCGGCGTCGATACGCACCGCGACTCGCTGAGCGCCGCAGTTCTCGCAGCAGACACCGCGGTCGTGCAAGGACAGACCACCGTCGCCGCGAACGAGCGGGGCTACCGGCGGCTGCTGCGCTTCGCGCGGGAGAAAGCCCCCGGGCGCCGTGCGTGGGCGGTCGAGGGCACCGGCAGTTACGGCGCCGGGCTCACCGCGTTCCTGCATGGCCAGGGAGAGCTCGTGCTCGAGGTTGACCGTCCTCGCCGGCCGGCCCGCCGTGACCACGCGAAGTCTGATGAGCTGGACGCGATCCGCGCGGCACGCGAGGCACTCTCCCGGGAGCACCTCGCGCAACCCCGGTTGCGTGGTGAGCGCGAGGCGCTGCGCGTGCTGCTCGCGACCCGTGACAGTGCTGTGCGTTCAAAGCGCGCAGCGATCCTGCTGCTCAAGGCGCTGCTCGTCTCCGCCCCGCCGTCGCTGCGCGAAGGATTGCGCGGTCTGGCGACCCGCGAGCAGCTCGCAAAGGCCGCACGCCTGCGGATCAGCCCGACACTCAGCAGCGAGCATCGCGCAACGACCATCACGATCCGCGCGAGTGCCCGCCGCGCGCTCGCCCTCGAAGACGAAGCGAGCGAGCTTCAGCGCGAGATCGAGCCGATCGTCACTCGCGTCGCGCCCAGGCTCCTGGACGAGATGGGGGTCGGCTCGATCGTCGCAGCCCAGATCCTCTGCGCCTACTCCCACCCTGGGCGCATCCGCTCTGAGGCAGCATTCGCGGCTCTCGGCGGCGTCGCCCCAGTCCCGGCGTCCTCCGGACAGACCGTCCGGCATCGCCTCAACCGCTCAGGCGACCGCCAGCTCAACCGTGCGCTGCACACGATCGTGCTCTGCAGGATGCGCGACGACGCCCGCACACGCGCCTACACCGCCCGCCGCGAAGCCGAAGGCCGCAGCACCCGAGAGATCAAGCGCTGCCTCAAGCGCTACACCGCCCGGCACCTCTACCGCCTCCTCAACAGCCACCCAAAACCCGCAAATAGCGAACCTTGACAAACATAGAAGCATCGGACGGACCGCGCTCGAGTCCGAGCTACGCGCGCTGCTACGCGAACTCGCCGATGCGAGCCGCGCCGAGCCTCAATGCACCGGCTTCCGGGTGCTCGCCGCCGAGGAGCCCGGTGAGTTCGTGCTGCTCGGCTCGTGGAACACCGAGACGGCAATGCGTGAGCACTACGACACGACCCATTATCGCCGCTATCGCGACCAGGTCCAGCCGCTGCTGGCACGTCCAAGCGACGTGGTCGTCCATCACATCAGCGGTACCGTGCACGCTGTCGACCCAAATCCGCCGGACCCTGGGCTGCTCGGGTAAGCCAAAGCGCGGCTGTACGACTTCAACGGCGAGCGCGAGATGAGGTTCCAGCCTGGCCGATCTGGCTATGCTTGTCTCTCGTATGGCGTTGCACGCTGATGATTCGGTGGCAGTTCCGACTCGGGTGCTTTCGAGTACTCAGCTTGCGCTGCTTGCCAAGCGCGGCGAGGAGCTCACGGCCGGGGTGGGCGAGAAGCTGTATGAGATCGGTGACGCGACCTACCCGTTCATCGCGATCCTCGAGGGTGAGGCGGCGGTCTTGGATGGCGCGGGGCATGAGATCGTGCGTCACGGCGCGTCGGGCTTTCTTGGGGAGGTCAACCTTCTTAGTGGGCAGTCGGTATTCGTCACCGCGGTCGTCACGCAGCCGATGCGCTACATCGCCCTTCCGCGTGAGGACCTGCGAGCGTTGCTGTTCGATGACCCATCGCTCTCGGATCTGATCCTTGGTGCCCTGGTGGAGCGCCGCGAGCTACTTCAGCGCCGCCAAGGCATCGGGCCGGAGATCGTCGGCCCACGCGAGTCGCCTGACACGCGCCGGCTGCTCGAGTTCGCGCGAGCCCAGCGGCTTCCCCACACCTGGGTCGATCCCATCGAGACGACCGACAGTGCTGGCCCTGCAGCGGAGCCTCCTGTGTCCGCGATTCCGCTGGTGCGTCTGCCCGGCGGCTTGGAGCTTCTGAACCCGAGTAACGGAGAGCTCTCGCGGGCGCTCGGCATCGGCAGGGAGCTCGCGCCGCGTGAGGAGGTCGATCTTCTGATCATCGGCGGTGGCCCCGCGGGATTCGGTGCGGCCGTGTACGGCGCTTCAGAGGGATTGGACACGCTGATCGTGGAGAGCAGGAGCATCGGTGGTCAGGCAGGCACCTCGCGCAGGATCGAGAACTACCTGGGCTTTCCCGCCGGGATCAGCGGCAACGAACTGATCGGCCGTGCCGCCACCCAGGCGCGCAAGTTTGGCGCCCGCCTGGCCTCGCCCTACCGCGCCCAGGAACTCCAGCCCGGGATCGAGCGCCATCTCGTGAAGCTCGAGGACGGCAACGAGATCACTGCACGCGCGGTGCTGCTCACCACGGGCGCCGAATACCGGCGTCTGCCCGTGGCGGGGCTCGAAGAGTACGAGGGGATGAGCGTGTTTTATGCCGCCGGGCCGCCAGAGGGTCAGCTCTGCACAGCCCAGCGGGTGGGAGTTGTCGGCGGGGGTAACTCGGCGGCCCAGGCTGCCGTCTGGCTGGCGCGTGGGGGCGCGCTCGTCACGCTTCTGCACCGCCGCGGAGATCTGCGGGAGACCATGTCGCAGTATCTGATCGACGAGCTCGACCGCTACGGGGTCGCCGTGCGCGGTCGTTGCGAAATCGCCGGATTGCAGGGAGAGCACGGGCGATTGCGCTCGGTCACGCTCGCCGATGGCGAGCAGTTGCTGTTCTCCTTCCTGTTCCTGTTCCTTGGCGCTACACCTTGCACAGAGTGGCTCGGTGAGGTACTCGCGCGTGACGGCGACGGTTTCATCCTGACCGGCGCGGACGTCGGCGCCGAGGGCCTTCTCGAAACGAGCGTGCCGGGCGTCTACGCGGCTGGCGACGTGCGCGCTGGCTCGATCAAGCGCTGCGCGACCGCGGTCGGCGAGGGCGCTGCCGTGGTCCAGTTCGTACACGAGCGCTTGGCCCGTGCGGCCGCTCAACCGGGTGTCCAAGAATCGCAGGCAGCCTCGCCGTAAACGTGTGCCTCTGACCGTCGCAGAACTGGAGGACGAGTTAGGGACCCGCCTATTCGAGCGGTCCAGCCGGAGGGTACGCGTTAATGTAGTCCCGATAGGCGCCCGTGAACAGGCGTAGCTCATCATCGCCGCGGGCTCGTTCGTCGGAGTCGGGTTGGGCGCCGATGCGCGAGCCCGATTTCAGGAGGCTGTGGTCGGCTCAGTTCGTCAGCAACATCGGCTCGTGGATGCAGACCGTCGCTGCACAGTGGGTGATGCTCTCGTTGACGACATCCGCTCTGCTGGTCAGTGCTATTTCGGCGGCGGCGAGCATCCCTGTGCTGCTGCTGGCCGTACCGGCTGGGGCACTCGGCGACCTGGCGGACCGCAAGCGGTTGATCCTCGCAACGCAGCTGCTGATGCTACTTGCGGCCGCGGCGCTTGCTGTGTTGTCGCTGGCGAGCGCGCTGACGCCGGCGATCCTGCTTGGGCTGCTGTTCGTGATCGGTTGCGGCACCGCGGCGAGCGCGCCGACGTGGCAGACGCTTCAGCCGGAGTTGGTGTCTGCCGCGAATCGATCGGATGCGATCGCGTTGGGGTCGGTCAACCAGAACCTCGCGCGCGCGATCGGCCCTGCCATTGGTGGTCTACTGCTCGCGGCGACGAGCGCGGCGGCGCTCTTTGCGGTCAATGCGGTGTCGTTCGTAGCCGTGCTGGCGGCGGTGGCAGTCACCGCTGTCCCGAAACGAAGGGTCACCCTTCCGGTCGAGCATGCGCTGGACGCCGCTCGTGCCGGCGGGCGATTCGTCGCGAATTCGCCCACGCTGCTGGCGCTGATCGCTCGCGCGGCGTTGTTCATCTTTCCCGCCGGAGCGACCTGGGCACTGCTGCCGCTGGTGGCTCGCCACAAGCTGGGCCTCGGCTCGATCGGCTACGGCCTGCTGCTCGGTTGCGTCGGCGTTGGCGCCCTTGGCTCCGCGACGTTCGGACCGGCGCTGCGTAAGCGGGTAACTCCCCGCGTGCTCTACGCGTCGTCTGCTGTCACGATCGCCGCGACGGCGATCGCGCTGGCCTACTCGGGCAGTGTGATCCTCGACGCCGGGGCGCTTGTCGCCTCGGGTGCGGCTTGGATCAGCGGCATAGGGCTGCTTGCCGCGGCCTACCAGACGCAGATGCCGCCCTGGGTGAAGGCGCGAGGCATGTCCTACTACCTGGTCGCCTTCCAGGGTTCCAACGCCATCGGGGGCCTGGCGTTCGGCACCGTGGCACAGACGAGCAGCGTCACAGACGCGTTCCTGGCCATATCGGCCTGTCTACTCGTGGGATCGCTTTTGACCTGGCGCTTGGCGCTGCCGCGAGCGGTATCTGCCGAAGTCGAGGCTGCGGAGCCGTGGGGATTGCCAGAAGTGGAGGACCCGGAGGCTGGTCCAGTAATGGTGACCGTTACATGGGCCGTTCAGCCTGAGCGCTTGGACGATTTCCTGGCGCTCTCGGGGGAGCTACGTTCAACTGAGGCGACGTACCGGCGCGGGGTCCTGGCGTCTGTATCGCCAAGCGGAGGATCAATACGAGCTCCTCGAGACTTTCGTCGTCGGCTCCTGGGCCGAACACGAGCGCCAGCACGCCCGGATGTACCCCGCTGAGACGGCTGTGATCGATCGACTCGAGCAAACCCTGCTCCCAGGCAAACCGAGGCTCGTCAATCATTCGCTTGCCGTCAGCACCCGACATCAACTCATCTCAAATCGCGATGGATAAAATGAAAATAATGTCTAAACACGATCATGCTTAGACAGTGGGCTGCCACGCAAAAGCTGTGCGGTAGGAATCTCAGTCCAAGCGAACGACGCCCAGGTGGAGGTGGCTATGAGCGAGCTCGAGCGCCCGCAATGCATGTCCTTCAATCCACAGCCGAGTCGGTGAGCCCGGGGATACTCGACCCCGCGCGTCCGCCGGCATTGACGATCGACACGGGGAACATCGTCTCCTACCCGGACACGTGGAGGCAGTGGGGGAACCAGGCTCGCTACGGCATGTCCTTCGCCGACCGTGAGCCGTTGCGTCGCCAGTTCCCGTCCGGGCCTTACTCGAACCTGGGCCCGGTCGAGGTCAGGGGCGCCGAGCCGGGTGACGTGCTCGAGTCAAGGATGCTGCGCACCCGGCCGATCGACTGGGGCTGGAACTCGTTTCCCCTTGGCGTGGGCGCGCTGCCGTCGGACTTCGAGGAGCCCTACGTGCACTACTTCCCTACATGCACTACTTCCGCTTCAGCGAGGATCGCTCAGAGGCGGAGTTCGTCGAGGGCATCCGGATTGAGCGCATCCATTGTAAGGAGGCCCCCGCAAGGCGCCCAATCTCTTGGCAGGACGCCATATTCTGCTCCTTCACAAAGGTTTCGCGGCTGCCGCTGAGCGGACAAATACGGAAAAAACTATACCGAACTGCAGTGGCGCTGCGGTAAAGAATGGAGAGCCGACGGCGAGACTCGAACTCGCGACCCCCGCCTTACCATGATGCGCAAGGTAGGTCTCCTGGGCTCGTGAGGCCCCGTCCGGTCTGGGTTCTCGGTGCCTGGAGGGGACTACAAAGGACTGTTTGGCGGGAGCAAAACACCCCCAGAACACCCCCTGGAAGCCCCCAAAAACACCCCCAGGAAGACGGGGAGTCTCGGGTGGTCATCGAGAACTCGATCCTACCCGGTCGGCCCCCGGAACGCTAGGATTGATCGTCTGCGCCGACGGAGCTCAGCTGGTAGAGCACCTCCATGGTAAGGAGGAGCCCCGGAGGAGCCTTTTGTCCTGCAAGGGAGCACCCTTGGTGGTGCGCCGAGGTGCCGCTACCGCAGCGGGACCGCGGTTCTGCGCAAAACGTGTTCGGAGGACAACTGAGGCTGCGTTTCAGGCGGCCGCCGATGTTTCGGTCGTGGACGGGACCGGGAGCCCTGTACGATCGCGCGCGGTGAGCTGGAGCGGTGGCTAGACCGTGGTGCAAGCGCTCGGCGTGGCCGTATATCGCCAAGAGCAGCAAGCGCTCCTACCGGGTCGGCTTCTACGACAACGACAAACGCGAGCGCACCAAGAGCTTCCCCTCGGCGCGCCACGCCCGCGAGTGGATGCGCGACTACATCACCGCCGAGCGCCGCGGGCGCGACAGCCTGCGCCGCTTCCTGCTGGATCTCGACGCCAAAGAGGCCAACGATGCGGAGGGCCGCACGATCGCTGAGATCGTCGAGCTGTTCCTGGGGACCGACGCGCATCCGCGCAACGAGGAAGGACTCGCTCCCGTCACCTACGAGGACTACGTCTCGGCACTGAACAGCCATCTGCTCGGCAAGCCGCGCAGAACGCGAGGGAGCGGGCGCAGGCTGCCGGCGGCGGGGTACGCCGTCGCGATCGCTGCAACCCCCGCGGAGCGCTTCAACCTGCCGCAGACGCCAAGGGTTTGGCGGGAGCAGATGCGTCAGGCCGGGGTGCCGCGCTCGACTCGCGTTCGTGCATGGCGCGCGCTCTCCTCCGCGCTGAGCTGGGCGTCTGCGTCCGCGTTGGTGCCCGAGATCGAGACTAACGGGTGCCGCCTGGCCAAAGAGCCCGTGGTAAGCCCGCGGCGATCCGCGCGGCGTGGCGGGACCGGCTACGGGCCTGGGGTGCCCCCGCGCCCGTTGGCGAGCTGGGCGCTCTCACCGCAGGCCGTGGAGGCGATCCGCGCGCAGATGCTCCGCGGCGCCGAGCGATGCGACGCGTTCCTCGCGCACCGGGACGCGACGATCGTGAGCCTGCAGTATGGGCTCGCCACCCGCAACCAGGAGGTCTGGGGCCTGCGCTGGTCATCGATCGACGGGCACTTCGCGTGGGTGACCGAAGTGATCAGCTACGGACGGCTCGAACACTGGGGCAAGACCGCGATGAGCACCCGCAGGCACACCGCGATACCCGGAATCCTGCGCGAAGACCTCCAACAGTGGCGTCAAACCCTCGTGGACGCCGGCCACCCGGCCCGCGACGTGGACTTCATCGTTCCCGGGGACCTCACGGGCGCCGGGCAGGGGGTGCGCGACCCGGCGACGGGCGCGGTCCATCTCAGCCGAGCCCAGGCAAAGAAGTGGGGCCAAACGCGCTTCAAGCCCGCGGTGGTGGCCGTCGCCAGGCGCGCAGAGTTCGCGTGCGTCGTCGGCGCTACCCCTTACGCGCTGCGCCGCGGCGGCATCTCTCTGCGCCTGCGCACCGAGGACCCGCAAATCGTCGCCAGCGAGTGCGGCACGAGCCTAAAGATGCTCAGCGACCACTACTCGTTCCCGATCGAGGACCTGCGACACCACGAGCCGCGACCCGCCGACGTCGAGTGGCGCGCCGCACGCGCCGCCCTGAGCGGGCAGCAGGCGCGGGAGCGCGAACCACACCGCGGCCTCTTCGCCCGAGTCGCCCGCAGGCGCCAGCGAGGTCTTCAGCCGGCCGGCGGCTCTTGAGCTCGCTCGCCGTCGGCCGGCGCCGCGCGGGTGCGTCGTGAACCGGCGCGTCAGATGAGTTCTCGCGCATTGCGCGCGAAGGCCGCCACGCCGGCGCGCTCGAGAGCGTCGAGCAACTCCCCGACCGCGCGCCCTCCGTCCCAGGTGCGCGCCTGCAACTGCAGGACCCCAAGCACCCCACGGGTATCGGAGTCCAGCGCTTCGACGAGGAACTCATCCGGGGCGAGCACCTGCACCCCGTGGCGGCTGAGACCGTTGTGCAGGTAGCCGTGGTCATGCGTAAAGAGGTAGTCGGCGTGCGCGGCCAGGACCAGCGCGCATACGTGGGCGTCCGCCGGATCGCGGGTGAGGTCGTCTACGTGCTGGGCGTGTGGATCGAGGTCGATGCGCCCGGCCGGGAAGCTCAGGCGCAGGTAGTTGACCCATCGCCGTGCGGAGTTAGCCGGGAGTTGCTTCTTCTCAACGAGCGACCTCTGCGCCTCGACCAGCAGTTGCTCGCTCCAGAAGACCGCAGCTCCGCGGCGATGCGTCCCATCAGCTCGTGCAGGACGCGCGAGAAGATGATGTGGGTATCGAGGACCGCTCGTGGCCGCTGGCGCTCGTTCACTCGGGAGGCGCGCCCATCGCGTCGAGCTCGCGCGACCACTCCGCCGTGAGGCGCTCGTGCTCGGCCCTACTCTCCTCGAAGGCGAGCACCGAGGAGAGCGGAATCTTCCAGTGGCTCGACCCGGGGAGCCGCTGCGCCACGAGATCGCCATAGCCGATCAGCCGCATCACGTGCTGGCGGGAAAAACCGAGCCGATCCGCCACCCGCTGAGGGGAGAGCAACTCCTGCTCCTCAGCGAGCGTCACCGCGACATGCTTACCGTCCGCGAGCATCCTCTCGATCTCCTCGGCCACGAGCGCGGCCTGGTCACGAGCATCCGGGTCGAGGTGCAGGGTCTTCACCAGGCGATCTTAGCATAACTGCCCTAACTGCACATTGCCCGCTCGCTGGGTCACCGATCGGAGAGTAGGAGGATGTCCGGGACATCCTCGACCGTCCGCCGGGGGTGAGCCTGGCTGCGGCAAAGTCAGAACCTACGGAGCGCCCCCGACGACCGGACCACGACTGCTTCGCGCGGCCGAACCGAGCGTCTGCCGGACCTCGGTCTCTGCTATCCAGAATCGTCCAATCCAGGCGTGAGCGAGGGCCCTGCCTGGACGCTCGCTCGCTGAGCAAAGCGCTAGCGCAGCTGCCTGCAGGAGCAACGGTAAGCATGAGCCAGTATCCCGGCTGGGGCAAATCAGTTGTAGGTGAAGCGGTCGGCAGGGTTCTTCTTGCTGGTCTTCTTGCTCACCTTCGCTGTGCATCCACCGTCCCGGTCTTTAGCTACTCCTGGCGAAAGCATCGTGAGCCTACCGTTTCAGCACGAAGGTCCTCGTCGCGGTGATCGCCGTCTTGCCGGTCGGCGTGAAGGTGCCCTTCGCGGTCAGCTTGAGCTTCGTGGCGTGCTTGAGCAGGCTCTTGCCTGCGGCGGTGAGCTTGATCTTGATCGTCGCCGTCCCGGCAGCCGAGAACGTTCGTTGACCAGCGCCGACGAGCACCGACTTCGGCTTCGCCTTCTTGGCGAGCTTCGCGCCGGGCGGCAGGTAGTACCAGTCGATCGCCGCACTGCCCGCCTCAAGCGCTTTGAACGTGACCGTGAACCCGCCGCTCTTCAGCAGCGCCGCGATCTTCGCCGCTTTGCCCGACGGCGTTAGCTTCCCTCCGAGCAGCGCCGTGATCTTCGCCGCTTTGCCCGACGGCGTTAGCTTCCCTCCGAGCAGCGCCGTGATCCCGGCGTTCGCTGCTGCTTCCGCGTGTTTCTTGGCTGCCGCTTCTTCTTCGTGTTTTTTGGTTTCTTCGTTGATGGTGAGCGCGAAGCTCCAGGTGCCGGTGTCCCCTGCCGTGTCGGAGTCGGTTCCAGAAACGGTGTAGGCACCTGGGGCAAGCGTGGTAGCTGCGGTGATCGCGCCGGAAGAGTTCACGACCACGTCGGAGGAGTCAGCCGACGCGGTCTCGGTGTAGCTGACCGTACCAGCGGCGTTGGTGACGGTGAGCTGGCCGCTATACCCGGCCCCATCCGCGACGGTAGCCGACGTTGGCGGTCCCTGCGTGAGCAGAACCCCGGATCCCTGGCCCACGAACCCATCCCCGAACTGATCGACGGCCACGCACAACGCGACCGACGGGCACGCCACCCCTAACATGGGGTTGGTGCTGTCGATCGTGGTCGGCGTCGGGGTCCCGGGCGAGGTCGGGTCAAACGTCACCTGGTTCCCGTCATAGTCGACGGCGGTGCACTGGCTGCTCGACGGGCACGCCACCCCGCCCAGGCCGTTGGTGCCGTCGATCGTGGTCGGGGTCGGAGTCCCCGGCGAGGTCGGGTCAAACGTCACCTGCCGCCCGTCATCGTCGACGGCGGTGCACTGGCTGCTCGACGGGCACGTCACCCCGCCCAGGTAGTTGGTGCCGTCGATCGTGGTCTGGGTCGGGGTCCCGGGCGAGGTCGGGTCAAACGTCACCTGGTGCCCGTCGACGTCGACGGCGGTGCACTGGCTGGTCGACGGGCACGCCACCCCGAGCAGTTCGGCCAACGCGGTGGTGATTTCGTTGCTGTCGATTATGGTCGGGGTCGGGGTCCCGGGCGAGGTCGGGTCAAACGTCACCTGATATCCGTTAGAGCCGACGGCGGTGCACTGGCTGGTCGACGGGCACGCCACCCCGTGCAGGCGGAAGTAGAAGGCGTTGCCGATCGTAGTCGGGGTCGGTGTCCCCGGCGAGGCGGGGTCAAACGTCACCTGGTTCCCGTCATCGTCGACGGCGGTGCACTGGCTGGTCGACGGGCACGCCACCCCGGACAGGGAGTCCAGGTCGTTTACGATGCCTTCGGGCGGGGGGCTGTCGTCGATCGTGGTCGGTGTCGGGGTCCCCGGCGAGGCCGGGTCAAACGTCACCTGCTGCCCGTAGCCGCCGACGGCGGTGCACTGGCTGGTCGACGGGCACGCCACCCTGTTCAGGGGGTCGCTGGCGTTGTCGACGATCGGGGTCGGGGTCGGGGTCCCGGGCGAGGTCGGGTCAAACGTCACCTGCCGCCCGTCCTGGTCGACGGCGGTGCACTGGCTGGTCAACGGGCACGCCACCCCGTCCAGGGGGCTGGCGCTGTCGATCGTGGTCGGGGTCGGGGTCCCGGGCGAGGCCGGGTCAAACGTCACCTGCTGCCCGTCATAGTCGACGGCGGTGCACTGGCTGGTCAACGGGCACGCCACCCCGCCGGTCAGCGCGTGGGTGTCGATAGTGGTCGGGGTCGGGGTCCCGGGCGAGGTCGGGTCAAACGTCACCTGGTATCCGTCAGAGTCGACCGCGGTGCACTGGCTGCTCGACGGGCACGCCACCCCGTCCAGGATGTTGTCAGCGGTGCTATCGATCGTGGTCGGGGTCGGGGTCCCGGGCGAGGTCGGGTCAAACGTCACCTGCCGCCCGTCCTGGTCGACGGCGGTGCACTGGCTGCTCGACGGGCACGCCACCCCGGACAGGTAGTTGGTGCCGTCGATCGTGGTCGGGGTCGGAGTCCCCGGCGAGGCCGGGTCAAACGTCACCTGCTGCCCGTTAGAGCCGACGGCGGTGCACTGGCTGCTCGACGGGCACGCCACCCCTAACATGGGGTTGGTGCTGTCGATCGTGGTCGGGGTCGGAGTCCCCGGCGAGGCCGGGTCAAACGTCACCTGCTGCCCGTTAGAGCCGAGGGCTGTGCACTGGCTGCTCGACGGGCACGCCACCCCGCCCAGGCCGTTGGTGCCGTCGATCGTGGTCGGGGTCGGAGTCCCGGGCGAGGCCGGGTCAAACGTCACCTGCTGCCCGTCATCGGCGGCGGCGGTGCACTGGCTGATCGACGGGCACGCCACGCCTTGGAGTTGCGATGGGGCGTTGTGGTCAAGCGTGATCGGACCGGACCAAGACAGCGACGCCGACGCGGCCTGCGGCAAAGCGACGAACAGCAAAAGCGCTGCGGTGAAGGCAACGATGCGCGCGAGGCGCAACCCTGACCGCGCACAAACGAGGCTCGGTGCGAACAGCGGCGCGATACTCGAACGGATGAAACCACCCTGAAACCCCATAGGACTCCCTCCCCTGTAAAGGCCCAAGCCTCGCTGCGGGCCGGACAGCACTCAAACCGGTGCGCCGCGAGCGTATCAGCGAGCACAAGCAGGGGAAGCCTGCTCACGCGCACCCCACGTCGCTCGGGGCAGCTACGACGTGACGTCGCTCTCTTCGTGCCAAAGCGAGCGTCCGGGTCAACCGACGCGAGGCTGCCCAGTTGGGCGAACACCAGTCGCACCAGCGGACGCCGGGCACACGCTCGCCTACTGCCGACGAAGCAGGCGCCTCGGGGTCATCGGCGCCACGCCTTCGCGTCGTTCCAGGCACGATACGCGGAAAATATGCCGGGCAGCGGCGACTTGGGCATGGGCCAGTCGGCCGGAGGCGGCAAGAGTCGGGGTCAGCCTTCCAGCTTGGCGAAGACCTCGGCGGCGGGGCGGGTGCGCCCGGCGGCGAGATCCGCGTTGGCGGCATTCGTGTCGTCGAGAAATAGGCGGTATGAGAGAGCAGGAAGTCCTCGAGGTCGCCGGGTGGGATCGCGATCACCGCGGCGACGGGAGCCCCGTACTTGGTGGCGATCGCGGGCTGGCCAGTGTTGGCGACCTCGGAGACGACGCCGCGGGCGTTGTGGGACAGATCACGAATGCTGACGGTCTGCATTTGGCGGGGCTTCCTGCGCGGAAATCGGGTAGGAGAGTCGTGCAGTGGAGTGGACCCACAAATGTCGGACATTGGGATGGGCCGGGGTGGAAGCCATGCGGCGAGATGCGGGTTGAAGAAGTTACCCGCAGTCGGTAAGGTTATCCGTACGGTTAACCTTAGGAGTACGTGATGGAGCGAACGATCGGGGTCGATAAGGCGCGCGCGAAGTTGGGCCAGATCGCGGATGAGATCGCCGCCGATGACGAGGCGGTCGTTCTCACGCGTCGCGGACAGGCCGTGGCTGTGCTGGTCAGTCCGTCGGAGTACGACCGGTTGGTCGAGACCAAGCGAGAGTTGGCGCAGGAGAAGCTGCGGGCGCGGTTGGCTGAGATTCGCCGGAAGGTCGCGGACGCCGGGTTGGACGTGTCGGTCGTGGATGAGGCGATCACGGCGGCTCGGGCGGCTGAGTGACGCTGAGGGTCGTTCTCGACTCCAACGTAGTCGTCTCGGGTCTCGGATGGTCTGGCGCTCCCGCGAAGATCCTCGACGCAGCACTGGATGGTCAGCTGGTGCTCCTGACCAGCCCGCCCCTCCTCGCTGAGCTGCGCCGCGTCCTTGGGTACCCGAAGCTCGCCAAGGTCATCGGGGACGCACAGCAACTCGTCGATCTCATCGAGGCGAGCAGCGTTGTGGTCCTGCCGACGCGCACGCTGGCGGTCGTCGGCGACGAGAGCGACAATCGCGTCTTAGAGGCAGCCGTCGAGGGAGCCGCCGATTACATCGTCTCGGGCGATGAGGATCTGCTCGAACTTGGCTCCTTCCAAGGCATCCCGATCGTGACGCCAGCTGCGTTTCTCGGCGGGGCTACGCTCGATCGGTGACGCTGGCGTCTCAAGCGGTTACTCGCTCCGGCCCTGCGGGCGAAGTCCGGCGCTTCAGGCTTTGCGGAGGTCGATCTTGTCGGCGATGATCTGGAAGTCCTTGGTGTTGTAGGTCAGCAACGGGACCCCGTGGACGTTGGCGGTGGCGGCGATCGCGAGGTCCAGTGCGCGCCGCCGTGGCGCTCCCCCGCGTTGCGCGACGAGGGCGTACAGTCGCCCGCACTCGCGCGCCGCGACGGCATCGAATGGCAGCGCGTCGAAGTGGTCCTCGATGGTGCCGAGACGCCGCATTCGCAGAGCGCGTGTCTCCTCGTCGCGGGCGGTCAGCACGCCGAAGTGGAGCTCGGTCAGCGAGACAACGCTGATGGCCGCGTCCTCGTCTGGTCCTCGCTTGGCTGCGATCAGGACCGAGGTGTCGAGCAGTACGGCCACCGTCAGGTGGTGGCCCAGGGGTCTATGAGCTGCCCGCCAAACACCTCGAGATCCGCCACGAGCGTGGGGTCCGGGGGCGTCGCCCACAGGTCCGCGAGCGCGGCGCTGGATACCCACCGCCGAGTGCGCACAGGACCCAGCTCGGCGACCGGGCGCCCCGAGACGGTGATCGTGAACTGCTCGCCGGCCTCTGCGCGCCGCAGCACCTCGCCGACGTTGTTGCGCAGCTCCTTCTGGGGGATGGTCGCCACCACAGCATGGTAGCAGTAGTGCTACCATTTTGGCCCGATAATGGCGTATACATTCTTATAACTCGCGGTGCTCTGGCTCCAGCCAGTCTCGGCCAGCTCACCAAGAAGAGAGCTGCTGCCGCTAGGATTCGAGCGTCAGGCCGACGTAGCTCAGCTGGTAGAGCGCATCCATGGTAAGGATGAGGTCCGGGGTTCGAGCCCCCGCGTCGGCTCCACTTTTCTACCGCAATTTCACCGCAGCTCGATGTACTTTCTTGTCCAAGGTTGTCCTCGTTTGTCCTTCGGGCGAGGGCGACGAATCATCAGCCCAGGAGTCAAAAATGGCGCTCCGCCTAGTGATTGCTCCATGCGCTCTCGACGTCGCCCTCGTCGAGCAGCGCGTCGACGAGGGCGCAGAGGTCGCGTTCGCGCAACGCCAGGCGCGCTGCGTCACGCTCGATCTCCCAAGCGCCCACCGCGTCGGCCGCGCTGCGCAAGCTCGAGTAGGTGCCCGCCGAGGCCATCCGCTCGTGCTGCTCGCGGCGCAGACGTAGCACCTCCAGCGGCGCTGAGCGCCGCTCGTGCACACCGCACGCCAGGTCATAGAGCTGTGCGACCTGCCAGCCGTTGGTCTCGGCGATGCCGCGCCCTGCCCACAGCAGAACCTCCTCATCGCGCCCGAGCTCGGCCATCGCCTCGCACACCCGGATGAACTGGTGCGGCGCGCTGAGATCCCCACCGAGCAGCGCGACGATCGCCTCCCCGTCCCCGTCGAGCACCGCCAGCCGCTCGCGCGCCCAGCGCACCGCAAAGACCCGCTCGCCATCCCCGCGCTCATCGATCGCGCGCCGGTAGGCCAGGAGTCCACGCTCGCCGAGCGCGCTGGCGTAACGGACAGGATCGACCTCGAAGAAGTCCTGGTCATCGCAGCTGAACCACACCATCCATGCCGCGAGCTTCACCGGATCGGCGACCCCCGAATCACACGCCACGGCATGGACCTCCAGCAGTTCGCGCGCGAGACTCCCGATCGTCCCGTTGGAGTCATCAGCGTGCATGATCACCTTCACGACATGCCCGACCGCGCGCTCCACCAGGGCGATGAGGTCCCTCGACGGCGAAGACACGGCAACCGAGCGCAACTCCTCAACGACCGGCCGCGCCGCGCGCGCCCACTCCGAGCTCTCCCGGTACCCCAAAAACCGCCGCGTTCGCAGCCCGCGATCGACCTCCGCCCGCAGCTCCGCCAGGTCACCCTCCTCGCGCGCTGCGGCCAGCCGCACATGCCGCTCGACATCATCGTGACGGTCAGCGGCGGAGGCCACGATCTCACGCAGCACCTCAGGCGAAAGGTCACGCACGACCTCCCTGAGATCCTTCCGGTCACGACCGCCTCTGCCCGCCACCACGCAATCCTCGCCCCCGCGCCCGAACGCCGCGCTCATCCACGCTCCGCATACTTACCAACCCGACCGCGAAGAGCCGGCCATCGCGGTCATCATCGCGCCCGCACACCTCATGCAATGCGCAAGCACCAGCTTCACCCGAGGATCAGACGCCCTTGTCGTCCATTTGCACAAGTGTCTGGCGCGGCAGCTGGCCGGCTCTCGCATTCAGGCGCGAGCGGCACTGGCTGGTCGTCACTACGAGTTGGCGTCGGCGGCGCCCGGTAGCGTTCACGGCTGGCGCATCACGAGAGCCTCGCCCCGCTGAGGGGACGCCTCTGCTCTTTCAATCACACGACTTGCTTCTTGTGAGGAGATTGCTGGTGGACCCAGTCGAGGGCTCCATTGAGTCGCGTCTCGCCACGGCATCCTCCACCCATTGCGCAATCGAATCGTCGCTAGAGGCCGGGGGGTAATACCTTGCATAGCCGGTGTCGACACCGTCGATCGAGCTGATGTTCATGCTGAGCCGATCGGGCAACGTCGACCATCCGTGTTGCTGCGCCGATGGCAGCTGTACGGCGATGAGGCCGCCACGCGGGTCGTCTGCGTTGTTGCGCAATGTTGCGGCGATCTCCCAGTCGATGTACCGACGAGCCCATGTGCACTTCCCGATCAGCACAACGGTGCACGATGTCCCCGCAATCTTTTTCTCGCGGATCTGGCGCATTACGTAGTCACTGTCGCCGCTGTTGATGCGCTCCGCGTACTCGTCGCCGAGCTCGTGCGCTCCAAGCGTCCGGATCTGGTTGAAATATTGGTCGAATCGGCGGCAGAAGATGCTCGCCTCAAGCTCGTCCCGTTGATGAAACGACAGAAAGATGTTGCGCACGTTCAGCCCCTAGAGTGCGCTGCGCACGGATAGGCCGATCTCTTGGAGATCCTGCAGCGGAAGTGATTGTGTATCGGGCGTCTGCTTCCAGTCCGGCGGATGTGCCCCGAAGGTCACTCCGACCTTGGGGCAGAGTTCCTCGTGGCGGGCGGGATCATCGAGGATTGACTTCACGAACCGTACCCAGTAGTGCGGGGCGAGCTTCTCATTGGCAGCTGTAGCTGCGAAGCGCTTTCCCAGGATTATCGCCTCAGGTGAGCCTTTCTCCTCCCATCCGGGAAGGTCGGTTGAGAAGCTTAGCTCTGGGTGCTCTGCGTGGGCCTGCCAGTTGATGCTTGCTTCGATCTCGTAGACCTTCTTGTTGTCTCGCTTGAGATAAAGCCCGACGGCGGCGAGCCAGTGTTCGTCGACGCCCTTGCAGACCGGTCCCCGGCTATTTTTCTTGATCCCTGCCTCGCGAAAGAGGGCGTCGATCTGGTCGACCAAGGCCTCCGCTCGCGTATAGGTATAGGTGTAAGTGTAAGTGGACACGGCAGCGGTGCTACTCGTTCAGGTGCGATCGTGTCGCGATGGTTTGCTCATGCCACAACGCGAGGGCGACTTGTAGCACCTCGTTCAGCGGCGGCTTGTGCTGCCGCACGTGGTTATCCAAGTCTTGGCGGCTCTTCTCCGCCGTCTTCACGAGTACCTTGAGGTTCTTTGCGTATTTTGGGATCTCCGATCGTGCGGCGATTGCGTGGGCCGACACGAGTAGATTGGAAAAGAAGGCGATGGGCGCTTCTGGAAGCTGTGCAAGGAGCTCGGTTGTTCCTGCTTGGTCGAGTATGGGTGCCATGATCTGCTCCACGACATCCTGGCGCTCCGCCTCCGTAGGCAACCAGAAGAAGGGGCGCATCCGGCCGGGCCGGCGCAGCGGTGGGTAGATCTTCGAG
Source organism: uncultured Solirubrobacterales bacterium (assembly GCA_963706545.1). Classification (GTDB taxonomy): domain Bacteria; phylum Actinomycetota; class Thermoleophilia; order Solirubrobacterales; family Solirubrobacteraceae; genus Palsa-744. The sequence continues at coordinate 780,352 of OY970161.1, read as the reverse complement.
AGGTCGTTCCCGGTGATAAAGACTGGAACTCGCCTCAGTGCCGTGTCTGCTGCCTGCGTTGGCGAGTCAGCGAGGTGCATCAGTTGTGCGAGTACCTGCTGGTGGTTCACCGTGCTCGTGCTGTGCTCCCACTCGCCGACGGTCGTGTCGAAATCGTCAACGATGAGCGCTGCAGGTGTACCCTCGCTCGTCCTGTGTCCGGCGTCTTCGTATCTGGCGAGGACTAGCTTGCCTGGCACGGTCGCTCTCGAGGCCGGCGGCGTTGATAGAGACGACGAGCACGTCACGTCGCTCGAGATGCGTCCGGACTTGGAAGCTCTTCCCGTCACCCGGACGGCCGAAGACTCCGAGGACCAGCGGCCAAGACCCCGTGCCGGCGAAGTTGAAAACGAGGTGCTGATCGATCTCGGTCTGGAACCTTGCTGGTATCACATGTGAATCAGGCATGTGGTCCTCACTCAACGCTCGAAAACATAGGGTCTGGGTGGGAATGTGGCGACCGGTCTCCGCCGGGTGGTGCGCCACACTATACGAACATGCGTTCGCCGTCAAGGCAAAGATCAGCCTCAGCGACCACGATCGCCGGCAATCGTGAACAGGCCGTGCAGGACGAGTGCGATCAGCTCGTCGACGTCATCGGTGGCGAGGAGTCGACGGTTCTCGTTCTCAGTCAAGCCATTTCTCAGTCCGCCCACCCCGCGTGAGGACAGATCGGCGATGAGGGCATCGTACTCCGGTCGAGCGTTTGCGCGCGTCGCAGCGTCAAAGAGCTCGGGGTAGCCATCGGTGTGTGCCTGCTGGTAGCTGACGGACAACTCCTCCGGGTTCTCGCCCTCGAGGGTGCGGGCGATTAGCCGACCGCAACCGCCGAACCCTCCAGCGACGAAGAGGGGAACTCCGGCCGCCAGGGCGGTCACGGCCTCCTCGGCGACGCCTGGCATGAGCCCCTGCTGGCCGGCGATGCGGCCGCCGACGACTACGGCAGCTCCGAGATTACCAGCCATTTGCTGGCGCATCGACGTGAGCGTGAGCGCGTTCCACAATCGCTCATCTGGCGGCCGGTCTGCAGTTTGACGGAGGGAGTCGGGCGCGCCATCTGGAGCGGCAGCCTCCACGACGGTGGCGACGTTTGCGAGCTCGGCCCGATCAGCGTCAGTGAGCTCGGTCCAGCGGGGCCAGGCCAGGTAGCACCTCACCTGCTCCGGTCCAGAGAGCGTAGTGCGCTCATAGGTGCGCACGAGGTCGAGTAGCGCCTCGGTGTACCCCCGAGCGCGAAAGTCGCCTCCGTACGCTACGGACCAGTCTGCGGCGAGGACATGACGCACAATCTCAATAAAGACGTGGCGGACGTGGAGCTCTCTCAGTCCGAGGCGGAGTAGCTCCTCATCTGCGGGCTCAGAGACCGAAATGCCGACGAGTAGCTCGCCTGACGAGACGGCCGTGAGATCGCTCACGTCGCCCATAGGACCGTCGGGGTGACTGGGTCGACGTTGGAATCGAACTGGCGTAGGAGCAATAGCTCCTCGACGCCAAGCGGAGGGTCCGGATAGACATAGCGTCCAACGGTCCTTTCTGCGGCGTCAGCGTCGATGCGGCAGGAAAGCACAGTGAGCAGCTCCGGCGGATAGGTAAAAACCTCGTGGTCCATGCTGATCCCGCGCTGCCGGCAGATAGCGCGCACCCGTTCGGGAAAGTAGCGACTCCTCAACACCTCACCAAGGAGGGCCCCGACAACCGTGGGCAACGAGATTGGTCGCGCCAGCACACGACTGGTACGTTCCCGATGTATGGGAATGAGCGGGCCTCGCCGACCTGGATCGCGGTGAGGACGACGATGGGGACCCGACGCCGCTTTGCCTCAAGCACCTCCATCCGGCACCATTCCCGCGATCCGTAGCCATCGGTCTGGACGGCGAGGAGTACAGGGAGAGATCCCGCGCTCTTGGTGATGAACTCTGCGAACCTCGCACCATCAGGGATGTCCGCGGCGTCAAAGAAATCGTCGAGCTTTGTGTGCTCGTGAAGATGGCGCCTGACCGCTGTGGTGATCTCCAAGCCGTCATGCTTCGCATGGCTCAAGAACACCGTCACCTTCTTCGCCTCCGGATCCAGCAGGCGACAGAGATCATTCTTGACGTTGTTGAGGAGCTCACCCTTCCAGTGCTCGGGACCGAACTCCTGCAGACGAATTGCCTGCCCGTCGCTGAGTCCGGGCGGGAGGTTCGACGGGGCGGTGAGCGCGGCAGCAACGACGAGGTCACTGGCGTTCTTCGTTTTCGTCAGTTCCTCTACGTAGCTACGCCATGCCGGGTCAGCGGCGAGCTTATCGTCGGCGAGGACAAACACGGCCGTGTGCTTGGCTGTGCCAAATGGGATTGGCGCCGGCACCCTAGCAGGGTCGTCCGAACTCCGGAACCGGATGGGGATCCCGAGCCCGCGACGAGCGGGAACGTCGGGATCGGCACACAGCTCGCGGAAGATAGCATCCGCGAGATCGGCCGACACAGCCGCCTCCGGATGCCACACAACGTACACGACGAGCACCTGACGGTCGTCGTCCGCCGGTTCGATCATTGCTTCAGCTTCGGACTTCACGACGTACAACGGTACTCTCCCGGATCGCGCTCAACCTCGCGGAGACGTCCAGTCACAGCCGTTCTGCCTCAGCTTCACGGGCCCTGGACAACTAGAGGCTTGATGTGGGTTTATCGGCCGTCGTAGGCGGCGAGGGCGCGTGGTGGGCGGCCGGTGAGGAGGTTGACGTGCATGCCGAGCGTGAGGGCGAGGAGTCGTTGGGCGATGCGTTGCGCGAGCCCGGCGAGTGTCTTGGCGAGATGTTGTTCCAGACGCATCTGGCGCTTGAGGTTGGCGAATACGCTCTCGATCACCAGGCGGATGCGTGCCTTTGCGACCTCGCCGGCTGGACGTGGGCCTCGCCGGTGGCGCTCGGGTGTGATGAGCTGGATGTCGATCAGCTCCATGCAATCGGGGTACTCCTTGCCCCAGAAGCCCTTATCAGCGAACAGTGTGCTGCCGGCGTGCGCGGCGGCGAGCTCCAAGGCGCATTCGCGCTCTTGCCCGGTCTTGGGGCCTGTGAGGTCGTAGCCGACCGGGACGCCTTTTGAGTCTGAGATGAGCACCAAGCGCATTCCCCACACGAACAGGCTCTTTGATGGGCAGTAGCCGTAGCTGGCATGCCCGGCGAACTCGCTGAGCGAGCGGCAGCCTGGATAGTTGGCGCACGCGATCAGCGTCCCGTCCACCAGTCGCACCTGCCCGTCGGCGATTAGCTCGGCGAGCATCATCTGCACCGTCGTGATCTGCGGTGTGAGTCGCCTGAGCCTGCGGTTGTACTGCGACTGGCCAGGCAGCTCGGGAAAGAACCCCGGAAGCAGCCGGCCGATCACCCCCAAAAATTGGCGGTCCGAGCAAATCCCTGTCACGGCTTGAGCGACCGCCAACGCGATCAACTCCTGGTCAGTGACCTTCCCCGCAGGCCCCGGGCGAGGAAACCGGAACGAGTCAGCGAACACGTAAGCTGCGACAACGAGGGTCTCCAGCGAAGCGCACATCTCGTACTCCAATCACGAGGTTGCAAAGCTGGAGACCCTCTTCTGACCCCAAGGCTCGGCTCCTGTACAACGAGCCAACCCACATCAAGCCTCTAGGTGTCGAGAAGCCCAAACGACGACTTGTTTTCGAGTTCGATTTCGTCTTCGCCGGTGATCGTCGCTCCGGTCAGCCCAGTTTTCACTTCTTCGGCTGCTCCCCCACCCTTGTCTTTCCAGACTTTGGTGATTGTGGACGACGGGAACGCCAGCTTGACCGCCTCGGCATATTTGCCTGCCGCTGGGGATAGTTCGCCGGCCGCGCTTCCTTCAATCTTGTAGGTCCCGTTAGCGGGACAGGATGTTCCAGTGACTTCCACGCGGGTGAATACGGGAGGTTCAGTTGGCTTCAACAGATCCAGAACCGGGCCTTCTAATTTTTCGGCGTCTGCTTTGGTGGCGTAGATCAGTTCGGCGAACGCACCGAAGCCGATCGTTCCGGTCGGCTTTTCCTGCGAGTGCACTTTGCACGCGGGAAAACCGGGAACGACACAGCCTGTCAAGGTGATCCCCGCCGAGTCTTCGCCCGGCGATGCTCCCTTGATCTGCCCCAGGCCTTCGGCCGTTGTGCATTCGATTTTGGCCAAACCGATCCCGATGACGGTGGGTACGCCTCCCACATTGTGTGCTTTGAGTTTCAGCACTTCGCCTTCCGCCAGATTCACAGCTTTGCCAGGGGTGCGATCCCATCCTGGCGAGAAGGAGCCCAAGCCCACGCCGTTCACGCAATTTGGTTCGGTTTCATATTCGCCGCCGGATGCAACTTTGCATAACACGGCGTAGTTGCGCGACCAGCCATTGGAATAGCCGGCTTCTTTGTATTCGGTGCCAGCTTCGCACTTGGCTTTCGTTTCGAAGTTGCCGAGGGTCGGCGGCACCACCTGTTTGCACGGAGTCGTTTCGTCGAGTAAGACCCTCCAGTGCGGCCCCACCCCCGCGGATGCCGTGCTTGCGGCAAAAGCGCTCAGCACGCATACGGCAATGAATGCCGCCGGGATTAATCGCATGTTCCTCATGTTTTCTCCAATTCTTCGAGTATCCGGAACCTAAATGCTACGATGGTCAGGGCGAAAAATCAAGCGAGCCCGCCGATTGTCTCGCATGGCGCCTGGAGGGTTGATGTGGGTTCGGCGTCCGTCGTAGGCGGCGAGTGCGCGCGGTGGGTGGGCCGATGAGGCGTCCCGCGACCATGCGTAGGCTGCCCTTCGCCGGGAAGCCCGGTCACGGCCTGCGCGACCGCCAACGCGATCGGCTCCCCTGCCACGTGGCCCAACCCACATCAACCCTCTAGTCGTCCACAGGCTTCGTCCTTGGCACGGAGGAAAGATGGCCTGGTGTAGCGAGATCGCTATCTCGTGGCGGCTGCTGAGTTGGCGCCTTTTGTTTCTTGGCCGCGTCTATCCATGATGCGAAAGCCTGGGCCGCCACGATTGACCGCTCCTTTCTATGGGGAGCGGAGGCCTGGTGGCGCTCTTTCGGAGTTCTTGGCGGGGCAGCTTCGGGGTTCTTTGCCGGTGCGGCGGGCGGGCGTGCATCAGCGCCAGCGCCATATGCCGGGGTGGTGGTTCTCGATGGCTGTGGGGCGCTTGTTGGAGTACGAGAGCCTGCTCGAGCGCGACTGGATCTACTCCTCGCCACACCAACGCCGCTCGCGCCCGGATCGCCACCCACGCCGGCGCCAGCAACACCCATTCCGCACGCCGGTGCGTCGCCCGATGCCTGGCGGGGTTGGCGTTTGCGCTGACCACCTCGCTCGGACTGCTCTGTTGGGGCCCGATCCCGCTCGCCTGCCTGTGGGTGGGCTCGCGCGTGAACTACCTCACCGGCAGCATCAGCCTCGGCATCGCGACATCCTTCGCGACCTTGTTTGCGCTGCTCTTCGGAGCCCTGCAGACGATGCACAACATCGACCGGGCCTGGGTCATCCTCAGGCGTGCCGGCGGGTACGACCAGCGGCGGGGAGCTCTGGAGCGCATCTTCACCGTCACAGCCGCGGTCGGCGCCGCGACCTTCGCCTTCTGGTTCCTGGTAATCCACGGCCCGGGCTCTACGCAGTTCTCCGGGGTGCAGGTCGTGGGAAAAACATTCCCCCGCTAAGTACAGCGCTCCTGAAGTAGACTGCTGGACTGCATCGGATCGGCGGAGATCTGCTCGGCGGCCATTTCAACCGGGCGTACTCGGTGTGGGGTGCGACAAGGCACAACGCGCTGCACTAGCTGCAAGTCGGCTGACACGCGCCCAACGACCGGACCAAGGCACCGCACGAAAACCACTAGAGGCTTGATGCGGGTTGGGTCGTGAGCAGGAATCGTGGTGTTGAAATAAGAAGAGGGCCTCCAGCCTTGTCAACTCGTGATTGGAGCACGAGATGGACGCTTCGCTGGAGACCCTCGTTGTCGCAGCCTACGTATTCGCCTGCTCGTTGTCGATTCCTCGCCCGGGTCCGCCTGGCAAGGTCACCGATCAGGAGTTGATTGCCGTGGCGGTCGCCCAGGCCGTGACGGGGATCTGTTCAGACCGCCAGTTTTTGGGCGTGATCGGCCGGTTGCTCCCGGGGTTCTTCCCCGAGTTGCCTGGCCAGTCGCAGTACAACCGCAGGCTCAGGCGACTCACACCGCAGATCACGACGGTGCAGATGATGGTCGCCGAGCTGATCGCCGACGGGCCGGTGCGACTGGTCGACGGGACGCTGATCGCGTGCGCTAACTATCCAGGCTGCGCATCGCTCAGCGAGTTCGCCGGGCACGCCAGCTACGGCTACTGCCCATCGAAGAGTCTGTTCGTGTGGGGAATGCGCTTGGTGCTCATCAGCGACGCGAAGGGCGTTCCCGTCGGCTATGACCTCACAGGCCCAAAGACCGGGCAAGAGCGCGAACGTGCATTGGAGTTGGCGGCCGCGCACGCCGGCAGCACACTCTTCGCCGACAAGGGATTCTGGGGCAAGGCGCGATTGCATGGAACTCATCGATGTTCAGCTCATCACACCCGAGCGCCACCGCCCAGGTCCGCGTCCCGCTGGCGAGATCGCAAAGGCACGCGTACGCCTGGTCATCGAGAGCGTGTTCTCCAACCTCAAGCGCCAGATGCGCCTAGAAGATCACCTCGCCAAGACACTCGCAGGGCTCGTGCAACGCATCGCGCAACGCCTACTCGCCCTCACCCTCGCAATGCACATCAACATCCTTACCGGCCGCCCACCCCGAGCCCTCGCCACCTACGACGGACGATAAACCCGCATCAAGCCTCTAGTGCTACTGGATCGCGCCACGCGTGCTTTCGCCCAAATGCAAGTGCCCGAGTCCCGGACCGCCGCATGCCTGCTCCGAACGATGAGTAGGCGTACCCCGATGACAGTCGACGAGCTCTCGCTTTGCCCGGAATGGCGGAATGGCAGCGCTTCCGGTTCCGCCATCGGCTCCGGCGACAGACGACGCGCATTCGTGTCTTCCCTACCCTTCTCGGCGTCGCACCCAAGGAGGCGCGTGGTCCCGTGCCCACGCTGCGAGCAACGGGTTCCCGCCAGCGCCCATGTGCGTGGCTGTGGCTGCCACGCCAACCCAAGCTCGCGCAGGCGCGCGAGGGCGTCGTTGACGCTCTTGGGGTTGGCCGCGACGGCGTGTGGTCTGAGTCCTACGCCGATCGCGGCTACGACCGGCTGCGCACTTGGATGGACACGCCTGAGTAGGTCCCACTCGCGGGCCGTCAGGCTGGCGGTCGTCTCCCGCAGATGTCGCCAGCCGGCAAGCGCGCGGGTCTGGTCGTCCTCCCCACGGGACGGCGCTAGGTTGATGATGCGCCAGGTGAGAGCCGGCACGCCGGCCGCGAGCTCGGCCGCTGCTCCAACCAACTCGACCCGTGCCCTCGTCCACGGGCGTGTGGTTACGAGGTCGTCGATGAAGCGGGAGGGCTTTGCGCGGCGGATGCGTATGAGCTGCCCGGCGTGGTAGAGGGGGTGGCCGCTGTCCTCCAGGGCTCTGCTGCTGGGGCCGTCGGGATGTTCGACCAGAACGACGTCCAGATGCGGGTGGCGCTGGCGGGCGGCGCGGAGGTCTCCAGGGAAAGAATACTTTGTGTATTGGAAAGCGCCCGTTGAATATGAGGCGACATCTTGGGTAGCGTTCTGGCAAGGTACTGGGCCCGAGCCGGAAGATGCGACTGCATTGCAGGCGGTGGTAAAGGGATATGACGCGGGTTTTGAAACTTCAAGCCGACCTATTTCATGGAGACACCAGAAAAGAACGGGATCACTACGTTCAAGGACTACGAAAATGCGAGCGACGAAGGACCGGAAATTAAAGAAGACGAAACGGTTGACGTAACTTGCAAGATATTTGCGCCGGAGGTCCCCTCCGCTGAACCAGAAGGCTACTGGTATCGGATCCACTCGGCACTGTGGAGTGAAGACTACTACGCCGTCGCCAACTCTTTCCAAAACAACACCGAAGGGTACAAGGATGTCGATACCGATCCGAATGTGCCAGATTGCTGACCTCGCACTACGCCTCTTGACCAGCCGTAGGGGTCCGTCGGCATACTATCAGGGATCGCTCGCCATTTGTGTAGCCATAGTCGGGAGGTACGGCCACGTAGCAAACGTAGGGTATTCTGGTAAGCGCCAGTGCAACGGCAGCCAGGAAAGCGGGCCCTGCAAAGAGCAGAGGCCACCAGCGCCACGGCCGGTTCGCCGCACGCTCGCAACGCCATCTAAGCATCAGCGTGGGAGGCCCCGCGCCGGGCTCGTTCGGGCCGCATCGTTGGAGGCGCGGTTCTCGTAACGCTCCCTGAACGCGGACCGGCGGAGCGAGCGGCGACGGAGCGGATGCAAGCCGTGGCGGATGATGGAGGATGTCTTGCCTCACGGGGCCACCTCCGGTGATGGGATTTCGACCGCGTGGTCCACGAAACCCCGGTCCGAGCGTCGATCCTGGCGAGCATGGACGAGTTCTTGGCTGGCTCCGCAGAGCGCCCCAGCTGGACACAGCTCGGCGGCCACCGTGCGGCGGGGATTACGGACCCCGGCGAGCGCAATGAGACCCCCGCTCACGACGAGGATGGCTGCGATCGTGTCCGCCACGCGGAACGCATGCACCGACGCATCGTCGAAGGCCGCTCTGAGAAGAAGCTGCTCTCCAGGGTGCACTCCCTCCAGGCTCGGCGCGCCGAGAGGCTGTCGCTCGGCGCGGCTGATGGCCGCGCGGCCAGCGGGATCGATCGCGGATCGTCGTAGCGTCGCGTCGACGCGACTAGCAAACGCAAGAGAGACGACAGCTCCCAGCACAGCGACCGCGAAAAGCTGCGCGACGCGTGAGAGCGTCGTATTCACCGCGGCGGCGACGCCTGCGTGATCCTCCTCCACTGCCCCAAGGACCGTGGCGGTCAACGGCGCGACAAGCATCGCAAGTCCCAACCCGAACACGAGCAGCGCTGGCAGGACCTCGCTGACGTAATCAGTGCGCTGATCGACACGCGCCAAGAGCAAAAGACCGCAGCCAGCAACCAGCGCCCCGAGGCTTATCAGCACCCGCGACCCGATGCGGTCGGCGAGTGCGCCGAAGCGGCGGGAGAGCAGGATCATCAGCGAGGTGACCGGCAGAAGCGCAAGCCCCGCCTGAACGGGGCTGTAGCCGTTGACCTCCTGCAGAAACACAGGCAGCAGAAAGATCACCCCCCCTAGCCCAAGGTAGGTGGTCAATGTCGTCAGGTTTCCCATCGTGAAGTTGCGCTCGCGAAACAGGCTCAGTGGGAGCATCGGCGCCCGGGCTCGCGCCTCGTGCGCAACAAACGCCATGGCTCCCAGAATCCCTGCCGCGAGCGAGCCGATCACCAGGGTGCTCCATCCGCGTGCAGGCTCCTCGGTCACAGCGAACACCGAACCCGAGAGCGCGAGCGCCGCCAAGAGGGCCCCGGGGAAGTCCAGGCGCCCGGCGGTGCCAGCGCTCGCGCTCCCAGGCACGCCACGAGCAATCAGCGTCACGGTCACGAGTACAAGCGGCGCATTGAGTACAAAGATCAGGCGCCACGAGCCGGCAGCGATCAACACTCCCCCGATGAACGGCCCGATAACCCCGACGATCGAGCTGAGCGCGGTCCATGTCCCGATCGCCCTGGCCCGCTCGTCTTCGGGAAACACGTGGATGATCACCGCCAATGCGGTAGGCGTCACCAGCGCCGCGCACACCCCCTGCATCGAACGAAACACGCATAGCTCCGTGATCGACGACGCGACTGCGCAGAGAGCCGAAGTGAGTCCGAACCCGGCAACGCCAACCAAGAACACGCGCTTCTGACCCAATACATCTCCAAGCGAGCCGCCGATCAACAACAGCGACGCGAGCGTCAGCAGGTAGGCGTTCGTCACCCACTGCTGGCCCGCCAGACCGCCACCGAGGTCGCTTCGAATCGCGGGCAACGCGACGCTGGTTACAGTCGCGTCGAGGAACACCACGCTCGTACCAAGCACGGCTGCGAGCAGGGTCAGCTGCTTCTCACGCGATGTAGCTATCGGCCGGATGTCTGGCACATGCGCAGATTGGCACGTCACGAGCGCCACTCGCCTTCGCGACCGCACCTTGGACGAATGAGTGGCAGAGTCGACGCGGGGCTGGGCCGCCGACGCTGGTATCGCTGGTAGCGCCCAGGGCTGTGGGCCCCACCTGGACCCCGATCGCGTGGTCACGTAACACGGTCGCCGCGCGGTATGAGGATCGCGGTCTCGATCAGGCGAGGAACCCGACGATGGACCGAGTGAAACGCGGATCGCCGAGCGCTTCGATGTGGTTGCCCGCGAGGAGTTGCAGCACGGCGTTTGGGATCGCGTCGGCGAGCACCTCGGGACGTACGGCCAGCGGATCGTCCTCGCCGGCCAGGATCAGCGTCGGCGCCGCTATGCGATCGAGTGCCACCCCGCCTCTGTGGATCGATGTCGCCTGTGCGACGAGCGCCTCCCGGTCGGCGCCCAGCGCGTCCGCCAGCGTCCTGAACGCCGCCGCCTCGGGACTGACGATGCCCGCCGGGTCGGCGGCGCTGAGGGCCTCGATGATCGACTCGTTGGAGACTGCCCGCCGATCCACACCGCCGCACTCGACCACGCCCGAACCTACGCCCCCCACGACCAGCCGCCGGACCCTCTCCTCGTCGCTAGCGAACAACAGCGAGACGACCGCCCCCATCGAGTAGCCCATGAGATCGACCTGCTCGGCGCCGATCGTGTCGAGAAGCACGGCGAGATCCTTCGCCATGCGCTGCTCCCCGTAGCGGGCGGGGTCGTGCGGCTTCTCGGAGTGGCCGTGACCTCTGGCATCGGGGGCGACGACCCTGCGTCCCGCATCGAGGAGCGCGTCCACGACACCGGTGGCGAGCCAGTTCGCCTCCGCGTTGGCGACGAAGCCGTGGTGCAGCACCACGGGCACAAGCCCTGTCTCCTCGCCCCACTCCCGGTAAGCGATCTCGATCCCGTCCCAGCTACTGAAGCGTTTCACCGGGCCTTACACTGACAGGTGCACCCGGGAGGAGGCGATCGCACGCCATCGGCATCGCGTGCTCGTCCGCGGTTGCACCCAGCTCGCGCCGAGGATCGTGCGCGGCGGGGGGCGCTCGACAAGCGGTGCGGGCGCGCCCTTGACGAAGCCTCAGCGAAGCGTCGCCAGCGCCTGAAAGTGGGCGCCGCGTGCCTCGAAGTCGCGGTAGGTGTCGTACGAGGGGGCGGCCGGGGAGAGCAGCACCGCGGCGCCCTGCTCGGCGATCTCCGGCGCCCGCGCGAGCCCGGCGAGCTCCCGCGCCCGCGTGACGGCCTCCTCCATGCCGGTGGTCTCGAGCGCGCGCGCAGCCGGGACGCCCGCGCGGCGTGCCGCAGCCACGAGGCGCAGGCCGGTGGTGGGCAGCCCGACCACGGCAGCGCCGCGGGCAGCCAGCGCGCGGGCGAGCTCCGTGTAGTCCTGGCCGCGGTCCTGGCCCCCGGCCACCAGCACGACGGCGCGGTCGGCGAAGCTCGCCAGCGCTGCGAGTGTCAACTCCGGGGTCGTCGAGATGGAGTCGTCGACCCACACCACGCGCTCGCGCTCGGCGACCACCTCCAGGCGGTGCGGCAGCGCGTGGAAGCCGCGCAGCGCGTCTGGCAGCTGCGGCGTGGCGAGACCGGCGGCGGCCAGCGCCGTGAGCGCCGCGCACAGGTTCAGGGCGTTGTGAACGCCGCGCAGCGGCAGCTCCGCGGCCGCCACCACGAGTTCGCCGCGCAGCGTGAGGCCGGCGGGCCCGGCGTCCCACCCGCCCGGCTGTCCGTAGAGGGTCGTGGCTACGCCGTGACCGACCGCGTCGAGCAGGCGCGGCGCACGCGCGTCGAGGACCGCGGCGCGCACGCCGGGCAGCCCCAGCAGCCGCAGCTTGTCCGCGCGGTAGGCCTCCTCGGAACCGTGCCAGTCGGTGTGCTCGCGGAACACGTTCGTGACCACCGCGACCTCCGGGCCCGTCCCCAGGTCGGCGGTGTGGTAGCTGGAGAGCTCCACGACCGCCCACTCGGTGGGCGGGCGGTCGAGCAGGTCGAGCGCGGGAGCGCCGATGTTGCCCGCCAGCCCCACCGTCTCGCCACCCGCGCGCGCAAGGTGGGCCAGGAGCGCCGCGGTCGTGCTCTTGCCCTTCGTGCCCGTGACCCCCACCACGCGCCGTCCGCCGCGCTCGGCGAGCCACAGCGCCGTGGCGGTCGTGACGGGCGTGCCCGCAGCGCGCACCTCGCGCAGCTCCGGGCGGTGTGTGGAGACGCCCGGCGAGCGCACCACCACGTCGCAGCTCGCGAGCGCGCCCGCGACCTCGGCGCCGGTGACCAGGCGGGCGTCCGGCGCCCCGAGCGTGGCGCGGACGTCCTCGCCGGGGTCGTCGAGCGCCACGACGGCGATCCGTGCTGCCGGCAGACGGCGGGCGAGCTGCGCGGCGAACGAGCCGGTCTCGCGGCCCGCGCCCCACACACCGACGCGCGCGCCGTCAAGCTCCGAGAAGCGCAACGACGTCCGCCAGGAGGTAGTCGGGCACGTGGTGCTCGTCGCTGAGCGCGAGCACGCGGGCGGGGTCGCCGACGGTGGCGTCGTAGCGCGGCAGCACCTCGGCGACGAGGCGCCGCACGACACGGTGGTCCTGCCAGCGCGGCTGCGTCGCGAGCAGGCGCACCGCGGCGAGGCTCTCCTCCTCCTCGCCGACACACTCGAACGGCTTGTGGCCGCCCGTCGCGGTGAGCAGCGCGAACCCGGCGTACTGCCGCTCGTCGTCCAGCAGGTCGTGGCCGAACAGCTCGCGCAGGTGCGCCGGCTCGCAGAAGGGCGCCAGCGCGAGGAACACGAAGCGGCACTTGGGGCAGTCACAGCACCACGAGGTGGCGCGCCGCGCCGGGTCGAGCCGGAAGAGCGCGTTGCAGCTGGTGAACGCCCCGTGGTAGGAGCCCAGCCGCGCGAAGGCGCGCGCGATGGCGAGCTCCGAGGCGGGCCGCAGCACCGAGAACAGCTCCACGTCGGGGACGGCCTCGGCGACGGCCGCGCGCAGCAGTCGCTCGGCGCGCAGGCTCTTGCTGAACTGGTGGTTCACCTCGACGCCGTCCCACCGCACGTTGCCGGCGGAGGCCGAGCGCTCTGCCGCCAGCGCGACCGCGTCGAACCCGTGCAGCGCGGCGGTGAGCAGCGCGACGCAGCAGACGATGGCCGTGACCGGCACGTGGCCGTTGAGCGCGCCGGCGCGGTTCAGCGCGGCGAGCCCCGGGTCCAGCCGGCGGGTGCAGAGCAGGCGCGGCAGGCCGGCGACCGCCACAGTGCGCGCGATCGGGGGGGCGTCGCCCACCGAGAACAGCGCGAGCTCGTGGCCGGACCGACGGACCGCCTCCAGCGCCACGATGGAGTCCTTGCCCCCGCCGACGGGGACGAGCACGCGCGGGGGGCGCCCGCGGTCCCCGGTGCGCGGGCGCTCCGCCGCCGGTCCGGGCGCGAAGGCCGGGCGGGGCAGCCCCGGCAGCCCGTTCTGGTAGGCGAGCTCGGCGAGGCCCTCGGAGTACAGGGCCTCGAGCAGCCGCGCGGTCGCCGGCGGCGGTGCGCCCGTCTCGCAGGCCACCGCACGCGGCACCGCCGTCTTGAAGTAGCTGACTCCGGCGACCCAGTGCAGCAGCGACAGCAACCCCTCGACGCGCTCGCGCTCGGCGGGGCCGACCGGCGTGCCGGGCGGCAAGTCGTACTCCTCCACGAGCTCGACGGCGTGGTCGAGCGCGTACCGCAGAGTCACCCGCCCGCGCTCGTCGAGCTCGCGAGCTGAGAACCGGAACGTCTCGAAGGCCTCGGGGCGAAACGAGCCCTGGCGCTCTCGCGCGTGGGTAGCCACCCCCTCAGCCTAGTGGGCCCCCACCCGCGGCGGCACGACCCGTCGCACCCTGGCGCGTCGTGCTCCCACCCCCCTCGCCGGCCGCGCACGCCGGTTCAGGTCTGCTTGGGGCCCCGCCTCATGAGGCGGGGCCGGGACGGCCACATGTGGCCGTCCCCAGCAGGGCCACATGTGGCCCTGCTCCGACCGGTACATGTACCGGTCGGTTTGAGGTCGCACATGTGCGACCTCGCCGGCGGCGCATGCGCCGCCGGTACAGAATCCACTTGCAGTAACTATCTCTTTGGGGTAGCTTTCGCGGAAGCCGACCCCACGACGAACGGAGGGCGAGGTGACGATGTCTGTCGGTAGTGCAACCGCGTCTCGCTGGCGTCGGTTCAAGGGCTCACTGGACGCGGGGCAGTGGTGGACGGTCGCGCGGATGGCGGGCGTCGTGGTGGGTCTGCACGCGCTCGGCTTCTTCTTACTGGTCGCTCTCGTCGCGCCGCACCACTACCGTCTCGGTGCGTCCGGGGTCTTCGCGGTGGGCACCGGCGTGACGGCATACACGCTCGGGCTGCGCCACGCCTTCGACGCGGACCACGTCTCGGCGATCGACAACACGACGCGCAAGCTGATGACCGAAGGCAAGCGGCCGGTGAGCGTCGGCTTTTTCTTCTCGCTCGGGCACTCGACGGTCGTCTTCGCGCTCGCGTTCCTGTTCTCGATTGGCGTGAGGGTGCTGAACGGCCAGGTGCAGGACACCGGCAGCGAGCTGCACAACCTCACCACCTGGATCGGCACCGGGGTCTCGGGGGCTTTCCTGTACGTCATCGCGGCGGTCAACGTGGTGATCCTGTGGGGCATCGTCAGGGTGTTCTTCCAGATGCGCAGCGGCGTCTACCGCGAGCAGGAGCTCGAGGCGCAGCTCAGCTCGCGGGGCCTGATGAACCGCCTGCTCGGGAGGTTCACGAGGACGGTCACCCAGCCCTGGCAGATGTACCCCGTCGGCGTGCTGTTCGGGCTCGGGTTTGACACCGCCACGGAGGTCGCGCTGCTGTTCCTTGCAGCTGGCGCGGCGGGCGCGGGGTTGCCGTTCTACGCGATCCTCTGCCTACCGATCCTGTTCGCCGCCGGGATGTCGCTGCTGGACACGATCGACGGGTCGTTCATGAACTTCGCCTACGGCTGGGCGTTCTCAAAGCCCGTGCGCAAGGTCTTTTACAACATCACCGTCACCGGGCTGTCGGTGGCCGTCGCGCTCGTGATCGGCACAATCGAGCTCGTCGGACTGTTCGCTCAGAAGCTGGGCGCGCAGGGGTCCTTCTGGGGCTGGTGGGAGACCGTCAACCTCAACACGCTGGGTTTCATCATCGTGGGGATGTTCATTGCCACGTGGGCGCTCGCGCTGGCTGTCTGGCGCTTCGCCCACGTCGAGGAGCGTTGGATGGGCGAGTCACCGAGCACAGTCACTGAGCGGCCTGCGCGACGTCCTGCTCGTGGGCAGGGCGGTAGCCGCTGGTGAGCTCCGCGCCGCGCCGCCGCCACTGCGGCTCGACGTCGAAAGTGCGGCGGATGCGGCGGTCGCGGAGGTACTTCACCAGTGGGCCGTAGGTGAGTCGCGCGGTCTTTGCGTAGTGGCGCGCAGCCCTGTCGGGCTCCACGAAGGGCATGTACTTGTCGGGGAAGCCGGGCATCGTGCACGCCATGCAGATGCCGCCCACGTTGGGACAGCCGCCGATGCCGCCCACCCAGCCGCGGACGGGCACGTTGCACTTGACCATCGGTCCCTTGCAGCCGAGCTTGACCAGGCAGCGCCCGTCGCCGTGGGCGTCCGAGAACTGGCCGTGCTCGGCCAGACCGGCACGGTTGCAGGACTCGTGGACGGTGCGGCCGAAGATCCACTGTGGGCGCCCCTGCTCGTCGAGCTCGAGCGCCGGACCCATGCCCGCCAGGTGGAGCACCAGTCGCAGGAGCGTCTCGGTGATGTTGTCCGGCTGCACAGGGCAGCCCGGCAGGTTGACGATCGGCACACCGAGACGGGACTCCCACCTCCAGCCCAGGTAGTCGCGCAGGCCCATCGCGCCCGTCGGGTTGTTGCGCATGGCGGGGATCCCGCCGTACGCGGCGCACGTGCCGAGCGCGAGCACGGCCGCGGCCTTCGGGGCCAGGCGGTCGATCCACGTGTTCGTCAGGATCGGCTGTCCGGTGGCAGCGTCGACGCCCAGGCCGGCCCAGTGTCCGTCCCCGTTGATCTCCTCGTTGGGCACGGAGCCCTCGAGGACCAGGATGAACGGGTCGAGCCGGCCCGCGGCGGCCCTGAACCAGGCTCGCATGAAGTCCTCGCCGGTGTCGAAGGCGAACACCGGGTTGTACAGGATGACCGGTGGCATCCCTGGCAGGCAGCCTCGCAGCAGATCCTCGAGGCTCGGGTTGGTCGCGGCGGTCATCGCGATCGAGTCGCCGTCACAACCGAGACCGCTCGTGATCCACAGGACGTTGACGGGCCGGCGCTCCGGCGCGCGTGGGGCGGTCGGGGCCCACGAATCGCGGGCCCCTGGTGGGAGCGGGGTGCTCACGAGGCTCTCACGCCATCCGGCCGGTGGAGCAGCGAGCGTGGGCGGTTGGTGGGAGTGGGGTGCTCATGAGGCCTTCACGCCATCCGGCCGCTGGCGGAGCGGCGAGCGCGTTGTGTCGGCGTGTGACGGGTGGTCCCCTCGATCAGCCGCTCGAGGTGAGCGTCGAGGCTGCCGTGGAGGTGCCAGTCGCCGGCCGTACCGCTCACGAGCCCGGCGTCGGCGAGCCGACCGAGCGCGTGTGACACCGACGGCCGCTCGGCGCCCACGAGCTGTCCGAGCAGGCGGTGGGTGAGGGGCAGCATCAGACGAATTCCGCTCGGCTCCACGCGTCCCCAGCGGGCGGCCAGGTGCCAGAGAAAGAGCACCAGGCGAACCTCCAGCTTCGGTTGGCAGGAGATCGCGCGCAGCATGCCGAGGTCCTCCGCGCGACGCTGTGTCCGGCGCAGCAGCGTGTGGCCGATCTGCGGCCAGGGGAGCACCCGCTCGGCGAACTCCGCATCGAGCAGCGCAAAGCGACAGTCGCGCAGTGCGCGCCACGACGCGGCTCGTTCGATCATGTCGTCCTCGTGGCGGCTGAGCGGCTGCAGCAGATCGCCGCTTCCCAGCAGCTGGGTGACCGTCCGGTCGGCGATGCGGGTGTCGACTGCCAGGAGGCCGTCGAGGATCAGCAGGCCGGGCCCGTGCCCGACGGCCGCGAACCACGACTCCAGGGCGCACTCGCCCGCGTCCGCTTCGAGCACCCTCGCCGTCGCGAGCTGACGCGCCGCGAAGCGCGTGCGGATATCGAGCTCCTCGGCGAGGTCGTCGTCGGCGTCGAGCAGGTAGGCGTAGAGCGGCGCGGACTCTGGCGCTCTGGCGCGTTCGGAGCGAGCGGGCCAGCGCGGGGAGGACCCCAGCCTGACCACGTCTTGGCCTGCGCTTGACATCGCAGTGGTCCCGTTTCTCCTAGCGAGTTCGACAGCTTGACTTCTGTCGAGGAGTCTACGCTCTCTGTAGCGGATACCCATGAGTCGAGGGCTGTAATCCGGATTACAGCGATCTTGTGTAAGCGGCATTACCACCCGGTGCTTGGCTCCTCGAAGCGTGGCGGTGGTGGTGGTACAAGATTTCGGTAGGTCCGTGACAGAGCAGGTTTGGCGTCCGCGGCACTCCAGCGGCGGGCGGCCGATTCAGGAAGGGGCGTGGTGCATGTGTCTCGCTATCCCAGGTCAGATCGTGGCGGTGGTGGACGACGAGCACCGGCTCGCGATGGTGGATGTGGCGGGCGTGCGGCGCACCGTCAACATTGGCCTGCTCGACGTCAACGGAGGCGGTGTTGGTCCTGGGGACTGGGTACTGATCCACGTTGGCTTCGCGATCTCCCAAGTGGACGAAGAGGAGGCACGTGCCACGCGTGAGCTGCTCGAACGGATGGGCGAGGACTACGAGCGGGAGCTCGAGGAGCTGAAGGCCAGCGTGATCGAGTGAGCTCCCCTCCGTCACCGGCCTCCACGTGCGCAGGCGAGCACTGCATCACCTGCGCCGACGACGGAGTGCCGATGACGGTCGTGCGCATCGACGAGCGGCGGGGCCTCGCGCTGTGCGCGGACGACGAGGGCGCGCGGCACACCGTCGAGACGGCCCTGGTCGAGCCGCTCGCCGCCGGCCGCGTGGTGCTCGTACACGCCGGCGTGGCGATCGCAGCGCTCCCCGGCGAGGGCCCCCCGCCAGCCGTCGCGACCTCCCTCCAGCGGTCCACGGGAAAGGCGGCCCTTCAGCACTCTGAGGAGGTGGCCATCCACACTGCGGCGGCTGCAGCGGGGGGGCCGCGTGAGGTTCGTCGATGAGTTCCGCGACGCCGCGCTCGGCCGTGCGGTGGCTGGGGAGATCCTCTCGCGGGTCGAGCCCGGGCGCCACTACAAGGTGATGGAGGTGTGCGGCGGCCACACGCACTCGATCTACAAGTACGGCGTCGACGACCTGCTGCCGGCAAACGTCGAGCTCGTGCACGGACCGGGCTGCCCCGTGTGCGTGATCCCGATGGGCCGCGTCGACGACGGGATCGCGATCGCCGAGCTGTCCGGCGTGATCTTCACCTGCTTCGGGGACCTGCTGCGCGTGCCGGGATCCAGCGGCAGCCTGCTCGACGCGAAGGCGGCGGGGGCCGACGTGCGCATGGTGTACTCGCCGCTGGACGCGCTGCGGATCGCCAAGCAGAACCCCGACCGCGAAGTCGTCTTCTTCGCGATCGGCTTCGAGACCACGGCGCCCTCCACGGCGCTGACGCTCAAGCGCGCGCGTGCCGAGGGCGTCAGGAACTTCTCCTGCATCTGCAGTCACGTGACGATCGTGCCGCCGCTGCGCGCGCTGTTGGAGTCCCCGGACCTGCGGCTCGACGGGTTCATCGGCCCCGGCCACGTGGCGACGGTCGTGGGCGCGCGGCCGTTCGAGTTCATCCCCGCCGACTACGGCCGGCCGGTCGTGGTCGCGGGCTTCGAGCCGCTGGACATCCTGCAGGCGATCGAGATGATCCTGCGCCAGCTCGCCGAGGGCCGCTGCGAGGTCGAGAACCAGTACCGGCGCGTGGTGCCCTACGAGGGCAACCCCCGCGCGCTCGAGGTCCTGGCCGAGGTCTTCGAGCTGCGCCCGCACTTCGAGTGGCGCGGCCTCGGCTTCATCTCGCACAGCGGGCTGAAGCTCTCGCAGGCGTACGCCGACCTGGACGCGGAGCTTCGCTTCGACGTGCCCGGCGTGCGCGTCGCCGACCCGAAGGCGTGCCAGTGCGGCGAGGTCCTGAAGGGTGTGATCAAGCCGTGGGAGTGCAAGGTCTTCGGCACCGCCTGCACCCCCGAGCGCCCGATCGGCACCTGCATGGTCTCCTCCGAGGGCGCCTGCGCGGCCTACTACAACTTCGGCCGCTTCGCGCGCGAGCGGGAGGTTGTGTGATGGCTGGGGCGTCTCCGGGCGGAGGGCGCGTGATGGTCGCGCAGGTCTACTTCCGGGCGGAGGTTGTGTGATGGCCGAGCAGGCGGCCGTCTCCGAGCGCGAGGAGCGGATCCTCGGCATCATCGAGACCGCTCGTGGCAAGCGCGCGAAGTTCCGCGATGAGCGCATCACGATGTCCCACGGTGCTGGCGGCAAGGCGACCCAGAGCCTGATCGAGGGCCTGTTCGTGCCTGCCCTGGGGGGCGCCACGCTGAGCCAGCTCTCCGACGCCGGCGAGCTGGCCGTCGAGGGCGTGGAGCTGGCGCTCACGACGGACTCCTACGTGGTCAAGCCGCTGCGCTTCCCGGGGGGCTCGATCGGCGAGCTCGCGGTCAACGGCACCGTCAACGACCTGGCCGTCGCGGGTGCCCGTCCGCTCGCGCTCAGCCTCGCGCTGGTGCTGGAGGAGGGGCTGGCAGCCGACGAGCTGCGCGCCGAGGTCGACGCGATCGCGCTGGCCGCGCGCACGGCGGGCGTCGAGGTGGTGGCGGGCGACACGAAGGTCGTAGAGCGCGGCCACGCCGACGGGATGTACATCTGCACGACGGGGCTCGGCAGGCGCGACCCGCGGGCGAGCCTGGCGCCCACGAACATTCAGCCCGGCGACCGCATCCTGCTCTCGGGTGGCGTGGGCGAGCACGGCATGGCGATCATGCTCGCGCGCGGTGAATTCGAGCTCGACGCCCCGATCGTGTCGGACACGACCTCGCTGTGGCCGGCGGTCGACGCGCTGCTCGATGCCGCCGGCCCCGCCCTGCGCTGCATGCGCGATGCCACGCGGGGCGGCGTGGCCTCGGTGCTCAACGAGCTGGCGCGCTCCTCCGCGGTGGCGATGCTGGTGCGCGAGGCGGCGGTCCCCGTGCAGCCGGCGGTGGCCGGAGCTGCGGAGATCCTCGGGATCGACCCGCTGTACGTCGCCAACGAGGGCAAGCTGGTCGCGTTCGTCGCACCCGACGCGGTGGACGGTGCGCTCGCGGCGCTGCGAGCCATCCCGGGCTGCGAGCGGGCCGTGGAGGTGGGCGAGGTGCGCACGGAGCCGCCCGGGATGGTGCTGGTGGAGACGAGCTTTGGCGGTCGGCGGGTGATGGACCAGTTGGTGGGTGACCCGCTGCCGCGTATCTGTTGATCTGAGGCGAGGAGCAGTCATGGCGAGCACAGCGTTTGCAGAGCACAAGAAGACGGAGGCGGTCACTGCCCACGTCCTGTGGATGACCACGGGTCTCAGTTGCGAGGGCGACTCGGTGGCGATGACCTCGGCCACCAACCCGAGCCTCGAGGACCTCGTCCTGCAGGCGATCCCGGGCATGCCGAAGGTGGTCATCCACAACCAGGTGATCGATTTCGCCACCGGTCAGGACTACGCGCAGGCGTGGTTTGACGCCGAGCAGGGCAAGCTGGACCCGTTCGTGCTGGTGATCGAGGGCTCGCTCGGCAACGAGGAGATCAACGGGGAGGGCCACTGGACGGGCTTTGCCGTGAATCCGCGGGACGGTCAGCCGATCACGATGAACGAGTGGATCGACAGGCTCGCGCCGAAGTGCGCGGCGCTCGTCGCCGTCGGCACGTGCGCCACCTACGGCGGCATCCCGGCGATGAAGAACAACCCAACGGGCGCGATGGGCGTCCCCGACTACCTCGGCTGGAACTGGCGCTCCAAAGCCGGCCTGCCGATCGTCTGCATCCCCGGCTGCCCCGCCCAGCCCGACAACATGACCGAGACGCTGCTGTACCTCGCGCTGCACCTCGCGGGGCTCGCGCCGGCGCCGGAGCTCGACGAGGCGCTGCGCCCGAAGTGGCTGTTCGGGCGGACCGTGCGCGAGAGCTGCAACCGCGCGGGCTTCGCCGAGCAGGGGGAGTTCGCGACCGAATACGGCTCCGACCACCGCTGCCTGGTCAAGCTCGGGTGCAAGGGGCCCGTGGTTAAGTGCAACGTGCCCGTCCGCGGCTGGGTCAACGGCATCGGCGGCTGCCCCAACGTGGGCGGCATCTGCATGGCGTGCACGATGCCGGGCTTCCCGGACAAGTTCATGCCGTTCATGGACGAGGATAAGTACGGCCGCGCAGCTGCGGGGATCGTTCAGTTCACCTACGGACCGATCGTCCGCTACATGCGCAAGCGCAACATCAGAACGAAGTACGACGTCGAGCCGGAGTGGCGCCGCAGGGGCAAGACGCTCACCAGCGGCTACGCAAAGAGGTGGTGAGCACAGAGCGACACTGGTAGACCCTTCCGACTATTTTCGACCGAAGGCCGAGTGAGGAGTTGACCGAGGCCGAGTGAGGAGCGAAGCAATGGCGACTGAAACGCCCCCGCAGCAGAAAATCATGGTCAAGGAGATGTCCTGGGATCCCATCACGCGGATCGTCGGGAGTCTGGGGATTCACACCGAGATCGACTTCACCAACCGGCAGGTGCTCAAGTGCTACAGCACCTCAATGATCTTCCGTGGCTTCGACATCTTTATGAAGGGGATCGATCCGCGCGACGCCCACTTCATCACCAGCCGCATCTGTGGCATCTGTGGCGACAACCACTGCACGTGCTCGTGCCTGAACCAGAACATGGCCTACGGCGTCAAGCCGCCGCCGCTCGGCGACCTCGCGTTCAACCTCGCCGAGACGGCCGACTACATGTTCGACCACGCGATCTTCAACGACTGCATGGCGAACGTCGACTTCTGCGAGCAGATGGTTAAGGAGACCAACCCCACGCTGCTGGCCACCGCCGAGAATACGTCCGCGCCGCACGGCGACATCCACGGCTTCAAGACGATCGCCGACATCATGCGCGCGCTAAACCCGTTCACGGGGGAGTTCTACCTGGAGACGCTGCACGTCGCGCGCTACACGCGCGAGATGTACTGCCTCTTCGGGGGACGCCACACGCACCCCTCGACGATCATGCCGGGCGGGTGCAGCGCCGACATCACCCACCAGACGTGCACCGACTACTACGTGCGCCTGATGCGCTACTTCGACTACGTCAAGCGCTCCGTGCCGATGCACGACGACCTGTACGACTTCTTCCTGCGCGAGCTGCCGGGGTACGACATGGTCGGCTACCGCGAGACGAACCTCGTCAACTGGGGCTCCTTCGACGATCCCGACTACGTCGACTACGACTACCGCAACATGACCGAGTGGGGCCGCAAGCGCTACATCACGCCTGGCGTGGTGATCGGTGGCGAGCTGATCTCGACCGATCTGGTCGAGATCAACCTGATGATCCGCATCCTGCTGGGTTCCTCCTACTTCGACTCGTGGGAGAGCGAGCCGACGCTCGTCTCGCGGGACCCGCTCGGCAACCCGGTCGACAAGAACCACCCGTGGAACAAGGTCACGCTGCCGCGCCCGCAGAAGCGCGACTTCACCGACAAGTACACGTGGGTCGTCTCGCCGCGGATCTACGACAAGCGCACCGACACGCACGTGTGCTGCGACACCGGAGGCGGACCGTTCGCCCGCCAGTGGTGCACGGCGAAGGCGGGCCTGGTCGACTTCGGCTACGCCAAGGCCACCGGCCACTCGCTGCAGATGGTGCTGCCGCGCTCCCCGAACATGCCCGAGATGGAGCTTGAGTGGGAGCTGCCGGAGAAGTCCAACGCGATCGAGCGCGACCGCGCGCGGACCTACCACCAGGCCTACAGCGCGTTGATCGCGCTGCACTGCCTCGAGCGGGCGATGAAGGAGGTCCAGGCGGGCCGGACCAAAAGCTGGAACAAGTTCACGGTCCCCGAGAGCGCGGTGAGCTGTGGCTTTCACGAGGCCGCGCGCGGTGTTCTCTCGCACCACATGGTGATCCGCGAGGGCAAGATCGCCAACTACCAGCCCTACCCGCCGACGCCGTGGAACGCCAGCCCGCGGGACATCTACGGGACGCCCGGGCCCTACGAGGACGCCGTGCAGAACACGCCGATCTTCGAGGAGAACGGCCCGGAGAACTTCAAGGGCATCGACATCATGCGCGCCGTCCGTTCGTTCGACCCCTGCCTGCCCTGCGGCGTGCACATGTACACCGGGAGCGGCCGGGTGCGCAAGGTGATCCACACGCCGACGGCGCTGGCCTAAGCAGGGTCTGCGAGATGTCCTCCTCGTCCGCCACGGCGCTCAGCGAAGGGCACGACGAGCTGCTCGGGCGCGTGCAGGAGCTGCAGGCGAAGCTCGACTCGGCCGGCGATCCTGCCACGCGCGAGCTCGCCGAGGAGCTGGTGTCCACGGTCGTGCAGATGTACGGCGCCGGGTTGGAGCGGATCGTCGAGTCGCTGCTCGCCGCGGGCGAGGAGGGTAGGCGCCTCGCGCTGGCGCTCGCCGAGGAGGAGCAGGTGGCGGCGCTCCTGCTGATCCACGACCTGCACCCGGTACCACTGCTGGAGCGGGTGCAGGGCGCGCTCGAGCAGGTACGCCCCTACATGGAATCCCACGGCGGCAACGTCGAGCTGCTTGCGCTGGAGGAGGGCGTAGCACGGATCAGCCTGCGCGGCAGCTGCTCGAGCTGCGCTGCCTCGACCGTCACGCTCGAGCTCGCGATCAAGCGGGCGCTCGAGGAGGCGGCTCCCGATCTAGAGGGTCTCGAGGTCGAGGACGTGGCGGGCGCTTCCACAGGTGTTCCCACAGGCCCCTCGCTCCCGTTGGCCGGCGGCGGCTCGGCACCAGAGTCGCCGCCTGCCGGCGCCATCGAGCTGCCGATGGTGTTGTCGGGCGCGCCTGCGCGGCCGGCCGTCGCGTCAAACGGAGCGGGGCAGGAGGTTGTGACGAGCGTAGGGCGGCCTGGCGTCGTGGCAAACGGAGAGGAGAACGGAGCCCCGGTTCTGGGCGACCCGGCGCCGGCGAGCGAGGAGCGGTGCGACCTCTGCGGGACGACGGTCCCCGAGGACCACCGCCATCTGCTGAACCTGGTCGAGCGCCGGATCGAGTGCGTGTGCGAGAGCTGCTGGGCGCTTCGCAGCGGCGATGCCGAGTACCGCCCGACAGGAGGGCGGACTTTGTGGCTCGGAGAGCTCGAGCTCCCCAACGAGGTGTGGGCCAGCTTTCAAATTCCGATCGGGCTCGCGTTCTTCATGGACTCGAGCACCGCCGGCTGTGTCGTCGCCCTGTACCCGAGTCCGGGTGGCGCGACCGAAAGCGAGCTGCACTTCTCCTCGTGGAGCCGGGCGGTCGAGCTGAACCCGATCCTGGCCGACCTCGAGCCCGACGTCGAGGCGCTGATCGTCAACCGGCTGTCCGACCCCCCGGCCTACGCGATCGCGCCGATCGACCGCTGCTACGCCCTCACCGGGACGGTCAAGGTCAACTGGGAGGGGCTCTCCGGCGGGCCCAGGGTGGGGGAGGCCGTGTCCAGTTTCTTCGACGAACTGCGGGCGCAAGCAGACGCGCCGTCGGCTCTCTACCGACGGCGCCCGAGGCAACCCGAGGATGCCCGATGAGCCTGCCCCCCGAAATCGTGGCTGAGCACGCGCCGGGCGCACCCGAGCCCTCGCCCATGGAGTCCGAGCACCCTCCGGATTCACCCGAGTCCTCGCCCACTGGGCCCGAGCACCCACCCAGCGCAGCCGAGCCTGCGCCCACGGGGCCCGACCTCGAGTTCGAGGTTCTGGGAGCGCGTCCGCTGCGCTACGCGGCGGCGCCGGCGCTGATGCTCGACCTGCGGGTCTCCGAGCCGAGTGGACGTGACGTGTACATGGTCGCCCTCACCATCCAGCTGATGATCGAGCCGGCCAGGCGCGAGTACGACGACCTTACGCGCGAGCGCCTCGCCGGGCTGTTCGGTGCGCCCGAGCGCTGGGCGGTGACGACGCACAGTCTCGTGTGGGCGCAGCTCGACGTGCTCGTCCCGGCGTTCACCGGCTCGACCACGGTGGCGGTGCCGGTCGCCTGCAACTACGACCTGGAGGTCGCCGCCGCCAAGTACCTCCACGCGCTGCCCACCGGCGAGGCGCCGCTCGCGCTGCACTTCAACGGCCTGGTCTACTACCCCGACGAGCGGGGGGGCCTGCAGGTGGTGCTCGTACCGTGGTCATGCTCGGTCGACTACCGCCTCCCGGTCGCCGTTTGGCGGGAGACCGTCGAGCACTACTACCCGAACACCGGCTGGGTGGCGCTGCGCTCGCAGACGCTGCACGCGCTCGAGCGCGAACGTGTCGCGCAGGGGCTGCCCACCTACGACGCCTGCCTGCAGCGCCTGCTCGGGGAGGCTCGCGATGTCTGAGCCCGGGAGGCTTGCGGTGCCTGAGCCTCAGGAGGCTGCGATGCCTGACCCCCAGGAGGCTGCGATGCCTGACCCCCAGGAGGCTGCGATGCCTGACCCCCAGGAGGCTGCGATGCCTGACCCCCAGGAGGCTGCGACGCCTGACCCCCTCGACCAGCTGGTCGACGCACTGCTGTACGAGGGGTACGCGCTGTACCCCTACACGCCCGGGACTGCCAAGAACGCGACCCCGACGCCGTTCGGGATCCTCTACCCGCCGAGGTACGCCGCCGCGCTCCCCAGCACCTTCGCGCGTCTCGAGCTGCGCTGTGTGCTGCAGGCCCCACCTGAGGCGGTGCTCGGCGCCGAGGTCAGGTTCCTCGCCGCCACCGGGCGGCGCCACGAGGCCGCCGCGCACCGCGTGCGGCTGGCGGACACCACGGTCGCAATGCTTGCGGCGCCCTCAGTGACCGGTGAGCCCGTCGCGGAGCGCGAGGTCGAGATCGCTGGCGAGGTCAAGATCGCTGAGGAGCCTCCCAAACGACTGCTTCTCGCGCTCAGCCTGCGCGTGTACGAGCTTGCCCCCGACAGCTACGAAGTGATACTTGCCGTCGAGAATCGCACGCCGTACGCGCAGGGTCTCGACCGTTCCGGCGCGCTCACCCACTCGCTGCTCTCGACGCACCCGATCGTGCGTGTGTCCGGCGGGCGCTTCAGCTCGCCGCTGGAGTGCCCGTGCGGCAGCGTCAACACCTTCCCCGTGCTGGCGAGCCCCGCCGACGACGTCGTGGTCGGCGCCGCGATCGTGCTCCCCGACCACCCGCAGCTCGCGCCCGAGAGCCGCGGCGGGTTGTTCGACTCCACCGAGATCGAGGAGGCGCTGCTGCTGCACGTCAAGGCGCTCAGCGACGGCGAGCGCGAGGAGATCGAACGCCAGGACCCGCTCGTGCGCGAGATGGTGGCGCGCGCCGCTGCCGCCACGCCGGAGGAGGTGCTCGCGCTGCACGGGCGCGTGACACTGCGCGACCCCGTCACCGACACCCCGCCCGAGGAGCCCCCGGGTCTCGTCGATCCGCAGGCCGGCGAGGAGCATGCCGAGGTCGACGGGGTGCGCTTCGCTCGTGGCGGCAAGGTGAGGATCCGCCCCGGCCCGGACGCGGACCTGCACGCCCGGATGCTCGACGGGCGTACGGCGACGATCGAGCGCATCCTGGTCGACTACGACGGGAAGACGCACCTCGGGGTGACGATCGACGACGACCCCGGCCAGGAGCTGTTGCGCGACAGCGGCCGCTTCCTGTTCTTCTTCGCCCCCGAGGTCGAGGTGCTCGGGTGAGCGCCGCGCTTGGCCCCCGAGGTCGAGGTGCTCCGAGCGCCGCTGCGGCCGGGGGGCTCGTGAGCCCCGAGGGTCTCGCTGAGATACACCTCTCTGAGGCGCGTCCTCAACGCGCACCGCGGATTCTCGTTGCCGGAGTCGGCAACGCCTGGCTGCGCGACGACGGCTTCGGCGGGGTGCTCGCAAGGAGGCTGGAGCAGCAGCGGCTGCCCGAGGGCGTCGTGGTGATGGACGCCGGCACCGGCGGCCTCGACCTGGCCTACGAGGTGATGCGCGGCTACGACGCGCTCGTGATCCTCGACGTGAGTCGCCAGGGAGGCGAGCCGGGCACGCTGTACGTGATGGAGGTGCTGGAGGAGTCCGTCGCGGGCAGAATCGACGACGGCGAGGCGCTCAACCCCCACGGCATGGACCCGCAGACAGTCCTGCGCTTCGTCAGGTCGTGCGGAGCGTGGCCCGGGAGGGTCGTGGTCATCGCGTGCGAGCCCGCAGAGGTGCAGGAGCCGGGTCTGGGACTCTCGGCGGAGGTGCAGTCCGCGGTGGAGCGGGCGGTGGAGCTCGTGCTCGAGACCGCCGGTGAGCTTTGCGCGAGCGCTACCCTGGCACCCACGGAGTGACGCCGTGCACGAGCTGTCACTGAGCGGTGCGGTGATCGACACGGTCGTCAAGCACGCCGACGGGCGCCGCGTCAGCCTGGTCAGCCTGCGCGTCGGGCGTCTGCGCCAAGTCGTGCCCGACACGCTCGAGTTCTACTTCGAGTTCGTCGCCCGGGGAACGATCTGCGAGGGCGCGAGGCTCGAGCAGGAGATCGTCGAGGCGCGCCTGCGCTGCGAGGCGTGCGAGCGCGTGTGGGAGATCGAGCACCCGGCGTTCCGCTGCCCGACGTGCGGCGGGGCCGACGTCGAGGTGACTGGGGGAAACGAGTTCGAAGTCGAGTCGATCGAGGTCGAGGAGGCCGCCACATGCATCGCACAAAAGTGAGGATCGTCGAGGACGCGCTGGACGCCAACAACACAATCGCCCACGCCAACCGCGCGGACTTCGACCGCGCTGGCGTGGCGGTCGTGAACTTCATGAGCGCGCCGGGCGCCGGCAAGACGTCGCTGCTCGAACGGGTGGTTGGCCACGTGCCGGGCGTACGCGTCGGGGTGCTCGAGGGGGACGTGCAGGGGTCGCTGGACGCCGACCGACTGGCCGCTCTGCACGTGCCGGTCACCCAGCTGAACACCGACCCTAGCTTCGGCGGCGAGTGCCATCTCGACGCGAACATGGTGCGCTCGGCGTTGGCGGAGCTGCCGCTGGGCGAGATCGACCTGCTCGTGATCGAGAACGTGGGCAACCTGGTCTGCCCGGCGGAGTTCAGGGTCGGCGAGGACGCGCGGGTGATGGTCTCCGCGGTCACCGAGGGCGAGGACAAGCCGCTCAAGTACCCGCTGATGTTCCGCGCCTGCGACCTGGTGCTGGTCAACAAGATCGACCTGCTGGCCCACCTGGAGTACGACCTCGACCGGTTCCTCTACAACGTCGACCAGGTGCACCCGGGTGTCCCGCTGATGCTCCTCAGCGCCCGCACCGGAGAGGGCGTTGAGGCGTGGCGCGACTGGCTGGCCGGTGTCGCCGCTCACCCACGCGAGGAGGCGCCCGCTTGATGCCGACCACGACCTACCTGTACGAGAGGCTCCCACTCGACTCCGGCCGCCACCCAACCGTAGGGGGCTCGGCTTGACTCCGGTTGCCGCTCACCCACGCGAGGAGGCGCCCGCTTGACACCGACCGCCACCCAAGGCGCGCTGTCGGTACGCCTCGACGCGCTGCTGCAGCGGCGTACGGAGGCCAACAGCCTGTTCTTCGCGCAGGAGGCCGAGCGACTCGCGCGCCTCTGTCACCGGATGGCCGAGCGCTTCGCGCGCGGCGGTCGGCTGCTCGCGCTCGGGGCCTCGGCGGCGGCGCGCTCGGACGCGCGTCACGTCGCGGTCGAGTTCGTCCATCCCGTGATCGTCGGCAAGCGCGCGCTGCCCGCGATCGCCCTGACGGGAGCGGGCAGCAAGCTGGCCTCCGAGCTCGACCTGCTCGCGCGCGGGGACGACATCGCGATCGCGTTTGCCGCCGCGAACGACGACGTGGCCGAGATCGCCTGGGCGATGGCGCTCGCCCGCCGGCGCGGGTGCTTGACGATCGCCTTCGCGCCGCTCGGCGCGGAGTGGGAGTTCGAGCCCCCGAGCGACGACGGCTACGTCCGCCAGGAGCTCGTCGAGACCCTCTACCACGTGCTGTGGGAGCTGGTGCACGTGTTCTTCGAGCACCGCGGTCTGCTCGCCGGCCGCGACGCTCGGCCTGTGCACGACGCCGGCGCGTCGAGCTTTCTCTACCCGTTCCTGGCTGAGCGCGAGCGGGAGCTCGAGCCCGTCCTCGAGGACGTGCGCTGCTCGGTACTGATGAAGGCGGAAGAGATCGGCGCGCTGCGGGTCCAGACGCTCACGGACAACCGCGCGAAGCTACTGGGCGCGGCGCGGACGCTGCGGGAGAGCTTCGAGCACGGGGGCAAGCTGCTGGCGATCGGCAACGGGGGCTCGGCCACCGACGCGATGGACGTTGTCGCGGACTTCCGTGCGGCGGGCGCGACGGGCGTAGCTGGTGCGGTGGGACCGGCCGGAGTGGCGGGCAGAGCCAGGCCGGCGATCGACCTGACGGAAGACTCCGGGATCCTGACCGCGATCGCGAACGACATCGGTCTCGATGCGATCTTCTCGCGGCAGGTGATCGCCTACGGGCTGCGCGGCGACGCGCTGCTCGCGCTCTCCACCTCGGGTAACTCGCGCAACGTGATCGACGCCCTCGGCCAGGCGCGGCGCCAGGGTCTGGAGACGATCGCGCTGGTGGGCTACGACGGAGGGCGCGTGGGAGCGGAGGGCCTGGCCGACCACGTGGTGGTTACGCGCTCCGAGCACATCCCTCGCATCCAGGAGGCTCAGGCCAGCGCCTACCACGTGCTGCGCGAGCTCGTCGAGCTGGCGGGCGGGGAGGGAGGGGCGTCTTGACTGGTGGGCTGCGCGAGCTCGTCGAGCTGGCGGGCGGGGAGGGAGGGGCGTCTTGACTGGTGGGCTGCGCGAGCTCGTCGAGCTGGCGGGCGGGGAGGGAGGGGCGTCTTGACTGGTGGGCTGCGCGAGCTCGTCGAGCTGGCGGGCGGGGAGGGAGGGGCGTCTTGACTGGTGGGCTGCGCGAGCTCGTCGAGCTGGCCGGCGGCGACGGAGGTGACCCCTTGAGCGTTGGGGCTCCCGCGGCCGGCCGGGCCGCGCTCGCGCGACGCACCCGCGTACGCGTGGAGGGGACCGTGCAGGGGGTCGGCTTCCGACCCTACGTCCACCGGTTGGCGGGCCGGCAGGGGCTCGCAGGCTTCGTCCTCAACGATCCCCACGGGGTTCTGCTTGAGGTGGAGGGCAGTACTTCGGCGGTCGAGGAGTTCCTGGCGCGCCTCGGCCCCGAAGCGCCGCCGCTCGCGGCAATCGAGCGGGTGCTCACGGAGGAGTGCGAACCGCACGGCGACAGCGGGTTCGCGATCCTCGACAGCCCGCGCGGCGGAGCGCCTGACGCGCCCGTCACACCCGACAGCGCGACCTGCCCCGACTGCCTGCGCGAGCTGCTCGACCCCGAGAACCGCCGCTACCGTTACCCGTTCATCAACTGCACCAACTGCGGGCCGCGCTTCACGATTGTCTGCGGGATCCCCTACGACCGCCCGTTCACGACGATGGCGGGCTTTGCGATGTGCGCGCGCTGCCAAGCCGAGTACGAGGACCCGGCCGACCGCCGCTTCCACGCGCAGCCCAACGCCTGCGCGCAGTGCGGGCCGTCGGTGTCGCTGCTGCGCGCGGACGGGGAGCGGGTCCCGGTCGGGCCCGCCGGCAATGCGGTGCGCGTAGACGGGGAGCAGGTCCCGGTCGGGCCGGCCCGCGACGCGGTCCGCGCGGCCGCCGAGGCCCTGCGCGACGGGCAGATCGTGGCGGTCAAGGGCATCGGGGGTTTTCACCTCGCCTGCCGCGCCGACGACGAGGCGGCGGTCGCCGCGCTGCGCGCCCGCAAGCACCGCGAGGACAGGCCCTTCGCGGTGATGGTCGCCACGGTGGGAGCCGCCGGTGGGCTCGTGCGCCTCGGCGAGCTCGAGCGGGCACTGCTGTGCGGCACCGAGCGGCCGATCGTGCTCGCCCAGCGACTCCCGCACGCGCCGGTCGCTCCGTCAGTCGCCCCGGGTGCGCCCGAGCTCGGCGTGATGCTGCCCTACTCTCCGCTGCACCACCTGCTGCTAGCCGACCTCGCCGAGGGTGCGCCGGGCGCGGGGGGTGCGTGCGCAGAGATGCGAGGCGCGGGGGCCGCTGACCCGCCGGGTGGGGCCGCGTGTGCGGCAACGCCGCGGCGCCCGCGGCGGGAGCCCACGACGCTCGTGATGACCAGCGCCAACGTCTCCGACGAGCCGATCGCCTTCCGCAACGAGGACGCGGTGGCCCGCCTGCGCGACATCGCGGACCTGCTGCTCGTCCACGACCGCCCGATCCAGACGCGCACCGACGATTCGGTCGTGCGCGTGGTGGACGCTCCCACCGGTCCGCGCAAGCTGGCGGTGAGGCGCTCGCGCGGGTACGTGCCCGCCGGCCTGCCGCTCCCCGACCCAGCCGAGCGCCCAATCCTCGCGTGTGGCGCCGAGCTCAAGAACACGTTCTGCCTGGCCAAGGGACCCCTCGCGTGGGTGTCCCACCACATCGGCGACCTCGAGAACTACGAGACTCTGTGTGCGTTCACCGAGGGCATCGAGCACTTCAAGCGGCTGTTCGAGGTAGAGCCCGAGATGGTCGTGTACGACCACCACCCCGAGTACCTGTCGAGCAAGTACGCGGCGGACTGCGACACCGAGTGGCTGGTCGGCGTCCAGCACCACCACGCCCACCTGGCCGCGTGCCTAGCCGAGCACGGCGAGCAGGGTAGCGCGGTGGGAGCGATCTTCGACGGGGCCGGCTACGGGCTCGACGGGACCGTCTGGGGTGGCGAGTTGCTGCTCGGCGACCTCGCCGGCTTCCGCCGCGTGGGGATGCTCCTGCCCGTTCGCCTTCCGGGCGGTGCACGCGCGATCCGGGAACCGTGGCGGATGGCGTGCGCATGGCTGGCGGCCGCGGACGAAGCCGAGGCCGAGCACGAGGAGTGTGAGTACGAGCCGAAGATCCCGCTCGCGCTGCGAGGGCGCGTGGACGAGCGAGCGTGGCGCCAGGTGGCCCTGCTCGCGCGCACCGGCCTGCAGTCCCCGGTGACGACAAGCGTGGGACGTCTGTTCGACGCGGTCGGCGCGCTGTGCGGACTGCGAACGCAGGTCAACTACGAGGGCCAGGCGGCCATCGCGCTCGAGGCCGCGTGCGACCCCGCCGAGCGCGGCCACTACCCGATCTCGCTGAGCGACGACGGCGAGCTGGTCACGATCGACCCGTGTGAGACGATCCACGCCGTCCGCGCCGACATCGAGGCGGGGGTGGCGCTCGGCGCGGTCGCGAGCCGCTTCCACGCGGCGCTGAGCGCCGCGACGGTGCAGGCGCTGGTCTGCGCGGCCTCCTCGGAGGGCAGCGAGCTGGTCGTGCTCTCCGGGGGCGTGTTCCAGAACCGGCGCCTGCTGGAGGCGGTCATGGCGGGCCTGCACGCGGTGGGCCTGCGCGCGATCACGCCCGAACGGCTGCCTGTCGGCGACGGCGGGATCTCCTACGGCCAGGCGGCGGTGGCCGCCCGGCTGATGGCTTCCTCTCCGGGGCGCGGGGAGCCCACGGCATGAGCGAGGCGAACGCTGAGCTCGATCAGATCGTCAAGCGAGGGGTGTTCATCCGTGGCGCCACTCGCCCGTTCGGCGAGCTGACGCTCGAGGACGCGCGAGCCCGCGCGGACGAGTTGCGCGCGGTCACCGGGTGGGGGCCGACCGTGCGGGTGGCACCGGTCGCGCAGGCGTGGCGTGAGCTCGCCCTGGCGATGGAGCGCACCGGGTCCGCCCACGTCGGCGAGCTCGAAGCAGGGGTCGTAGTCGAGCTCGCGCAGAGGCTGTGGGTCGTGCTGCCGGGCGGGTCCCTGATGTCTTAGGGCTCCGGCTCACCCGTCGAGGCGTTTGGCGCCGATGCGCTGTGCGAGCGCCACGAAGACGTCTTCCATCATCTCCACGCTGACGGTGTCGGGGGCGACCTGCTGCTCGAGCGTGATGCCGCAGCCGATCGCCATCATCGCGGTGGCGACTTCGTCTGCCTCACGCTCGTCGCACTGGACGCATTCTCTCGTGCAGATCTCCGCGATCATTCGTGTGCTCGCTGCGCGCCACAGCTGGTCCTGTTCGCGAAAGCGCCGGGCGACGTCGGGGTTGCGTGCGGCGTGGACGGAGAATTCCGCCATCAGGAGGCTCCACTCGGGGTCGGCGAGGTGGCGCTCGTAGAAGGTGCGGGCCGCGGTCTGGGCGGCGTCCTCGAGCGTGCCGTCCTCCAGCAGACGCTCGGCGATCAGCTGCACGCTCTTCTGCGCCTCGCGGTCGTGCAGCGCCAGGAAGAACTCCTCCTTGTTGGCGAAGCTCGAGTACACCGCCCCGCGTGAGTAGCCGGCCTCCTCTGCGATCTCGTCGACTGAGGCCTGGTGGAAGCCGTCGCGGCGGAAGATCACCGCGGCCGAGTCCAGCACCAGCTCGCGTGTGCGGGCGCGGCTCTCCTCACGGGTCATCCGTCGTCGCTGGACTGTCGCTGATCGTTGCATCCGTCACATTCTATGCGCCGCGAATCTCCACGTCAAACGCCTTGACAAGCCGGGGAGATTCAGATACACCTTGCATTTCAATGGTACTTGCACCTATCTGGTTCGGCGGCAGCTGCAGTGGCGGAGGTACAGCCATAGGCGTCCGCTGCGACCCCGCCCAGCTCGGCGGCGGCTGTCGCCGGACAACCGTAGACGTCCACTGCGATCCCGCCCAGCTCGGCGCCCACGCCTCCGACCGCCGATGACCGCGCTAGCCCGCTTTGTCCTGCGCCACCCGCGCAAGATCGTCGGGTTCTGGGTGCTCGTGCTGTTGCTCAGCGGTGTGGGCGCCTCACGCTTGAGCGACCGTGTGCAGAACGGCGGGTACATCGCCTCCGGCTCGCAGTCTCAGCGGGAGGTGGCGCTCGGGGAACGTCTGTTTGGCGCCTCCTCCGAACCGCAGGCCTACCTGTCGGTGCTCGCGGTGCCCGGGTCGCCGGCAGTCCCCGCGCGCGAGGTCCTGCTGGCCGCCCGGACGCTGCGTGGCGTGGCGGGCGTCCGGACGGTCGGCTCGCCCGTGCTCTCGGCGGACAGGCGCGCGGCCCTGCTCCCGGTGGTGTTCGCCGGCACCGTTGGCTACGCCCAGACCCGCGTACCGGCCGTCGAAGCGGCGCTCGCCCACGCACAGCTGAGCGCGGTGAAGGCCCAGCTGGTCGGTCAGGCCGGCATCTACCAGCGCTACGAGGTGCACTCCGAGAAGAGCCTGCAGACCTCCTCGTTGATCTCCTTTCCGGTGACGCTCGTGATCCTGCTCGTCGCGTTCCTCTCGGTGGTCGCGGCGCTGCTGCCACTGGGTCTCGCGGCCGTGTGCGTGGGCGTGACCTTCGGGATGCTCTACCTGCTCTCCTACGTGGTGCAGTTGAGCGTGTTCGTCGAGGACACCGTCCTCGTGCTCGGCCTCGGCCTGAGTATCGACTTCTCGCTGTTCATGGTCACGCGCGTCCGTGAGTCGTTGGCGCGCGAGGGTACGACCGTCGAGCAGGCCGTCACCGAGGCGCTGCAGACGAGCGGCCGTGCGATCGCCGTCTCTGCCCTGACGATCGCCGCGGCGCTCGGCGGGCTGTACGTAACGGGACTCGGGATCTTCGCCTCACTGGCCACGGGTGCGATCGGCGGGGCGCTGATCGCGGCGGCGGCCGCGCTGACGCTTACCCCCGCCGCGCTCGTGCTGCTCGGCGATCGCCTCGATCGCCTCTCGATCCCGGTGGCGGTCACCGCCGCCCAGAACGGCACGTTCTGGCGCAGGCTCGCCGACTTCGTGGTGCGCCGCCGCGTCGCGGTCGTCGCGGTCGTCGTGCCGGTCCTGGTCGTGCTGTCGATCCCCCTAGCCGGGATGCACATCGCGCTGAAGACCCTCAGCGTGCTGCCGAGCTCAGACCCGGTGCGCGTGGCCTCCGCCGGTGTCGCCGAGCACTTTGGGCCGGGGGCCGGCACCCCCGCGGTCGTCGTCGCCCACGCCTCGCCCGCGCGCGTGAGGCAGGTGCTCGGGGCGCAGCCGGGTGTCGTGCAGGTCGGTCCGGTCGAACGCGGAGCACGGGGGTGGGTGCGCGTCTCCGCCACGCTCGACGCGTACGCTGACAGCGCGCGTGCGGACACCGTCGTCCGTGGTCTGCGCTCCTCGCTGCACCATGCGTTCGGCGCGCGCGCCCTGGTGGGTGGCGCCACCGCGGTAGGGCTCGACCTGATCGAACGCATCGACGCGCGCACGCCGCTTGTGGTGCTCGTCGTGCTGCTCGCCGAGATCCTCGTCCTGACTCTGATCTTCGCCGCACCGCTGATCGCGCTGAAGGCCGCGCTCACGACGCTCCTGTCGGTGTCCGCGGCGCTCGGTGTCATGACCTTCTTCTTCCGCGGCACCGGCGACATCGGCTACTTCGTGCCGCTGTTCCTGTTCGCGACGATCTTCGGCCTCTCGACCGACTACGAGGTGTTCCTGCTCTCCCGCGTGCGCGAGCACCACCGCGAAGGCGCCACCAACACCGACAGCCTCAAGCGGGCGCTGATCGGAAGCTCGCGCTCGATCACGCTCGCCGGGCTCACGATGGGCGTCGTGTTCTTCTCCTTCGCCGTCTCGCCACTCGTGCCGTTTCAGGAGCTGGGCGTCGGCATGGGTCTCGCGATCGTCCTGGACGTGACCGTCGTGCGCGGCCTGCTGGTGCCCGCGACGGTGGCGCTCCTCGGCGAGGCGAACTGGTGGCGGCCGGGACGCGCGCGGCGAGACGGGCGCGCGCACGCTCTCGCTGGGGGTGACGGCGCGGCCGTCGAGCGCCACGGCGAACGGGGCGTTGGTGTCGCGGTGGGCAGCGGGGAGTAGGGTCGGTCGCTCACGCCGGCAGCAGATCGCAAAAGACGAAACCCTCGCGCTCGACGACCTCGCCGGTCTCGCACGCGATCGGCTCGGGAAAGATCGGTCCGGCGTGGACAAAGGTGTGGAACTCGCCGTTCTCACCACAGGGGTCAACGCCCGCAGGCAGGTCGGCGAGCAGCCGCTCGTCATACGGCCGTCCCGCGAAAGAGGGGTCGAGCGCTCGCGGGTCCAGGCAGACGATGAACGCCTCGAAGCCGGCGGCGATGAACTCCCGTGCCAGGACGCTGGTATCACGCCCCCAGAGCGGGAAGAGGCCGCGCATGTCGTTTGCGGCGAGTCGCTGCTCACGGTAGGCACGGACGTCCTCGAGGAAGAGGTCGCCGAAGGCGACGGCCTCGACGTCCGACAGGGGAGGGGAGGCGAACGCCTCGGCCATGCGTGTCTCGTAGACCTCGTTGACGCATCCCGGCGGGATGCGAACCTCGACGAGCGGAGCGCCGACCGCGTCGGCCTGTTTTGCAAGCAGCTCGCGACGGACGCCGTGCATGCTGATGCGATCGTAGGCATCGGTCACGGTCGTGATCAGGGCCACGGGCTCCACGCCCTGGCGGCGCAGGGTCCAGAGCGTCAGAGCCGAATCCTTGCCACCGCTCCAGGAGAGTGCGGAGTGGACGGTCATACGCTGACTGTAACCGGCGAGGGGTCACGGGCGCTCGCCTGTGCGGGCCCCTCGGCAGGGCGGTCGTGTCGAAGAACCAGCTCCGCGGCCTGAGAAGTCACTGCCGGACTCGTTGGGGGAGAATGTAGAGCGTGATCGTCAAGCGGAGCGCGTCCGGCTACGAGACGATGAGGTCGCTCATCAAGGCGATCGCGACGGAGGCGGCGAGCGGATCGATGGTGGAGCCCGGAGCGCCGACCCAGAAGGCTGGAGTGCAAACGTGACAGCCGTAACTGCACCTGGCGGACGATCGCGGAACCTGATCCTGGCGGCGATGATCTTCGCCGTCGCGATGACCTTCATCGACCAGACGATCGTGTCGATCGCGGCGCCGGAAATCCAGAAACAGCTTGGCCTGAGCAGCACTGGCGTGCAGTGGGCGATCAACGCCTATCTGCTCTCGCTGGCGGCGCTCTTCGCCTTCGGTGGCCGACTGGCCGACACGGTGGGCCACCGCAGGATGGTGACGCTTGGCGTGATCGTGTTTGCGGGTTCCTCGGCGCTGTGCGGGCTCACCCCCAAGGGGAGCTTGGCGGAGGCGTGGATCGTGACGTTCCGGGTGATCCAGGGGGCGGGCGGGGCGATCATGTTCCCGGCGGCACTGGCGATCGTGGTGCAGACCTTCGACTTGCGCGAACGGGGGCGAGCGCTGGCGATCTTCTTCGGCATCGCCGGCGGCCTCACCGCGATCGGTCCGATCCTCGGCGGCTATCTCACGCAGTGGACGTGGAGGGCCATCTTCTGGGTTAACCTCCCTGTCGCCGCCATCGCCTTGGTGCTGATCGTGCTCTCCAGGCCGACCACGGTGCACCGAGCGGCTCGCATGGACTACCGCGGCCTGGTTCTGATCGCCTCGGGTGTCGCCTTGAGCGTGTTCGGATTCCAGCAGTCCTCGATCTGGGGATGGAGCAGTCCCGGTACCTGGGCTTGCATCGTCGTGGGTGCGGCGCTCCTGGTGGTGTTCTACTTCGTCGAGGTTCGCACCGCGTCACCGCTCATCGAAGTGCACATCTTTCGCATCCGGGCGTTCCTGGTCGAGAACATCGTGCTCGGGACCTCCAACCTGGTGTTCATCCCCGTGTTCTTCTTTGCCAGCGAGTACGCCCAGCTCGCACTGGGTAAGTCTCCATCGCAGGCCAGCCTCGTCCTGCTGTACTTCTTCCTCGGGTTCGTCATCGCCGCCCAGATCGGCGGCCGGATGCTCGACAGGGTTGGGGGAAAGCGCCCGGTGGTGCTCGGTTGTGCCCTGGCTGCGGTTGGGCTCTGGCTGTGGGCCGGAAGGGTCACGGGCCTCGACCTCGCTTCCCAACAGTGGTATGTCGTCCTCGCTGGGGCCGGCATGGGGCTGATGCTTGGTCAGGCAAGCACAGACGCCGTCAATCGAGCTTCCCGTCTCTCCTACGGCGAGGCCACCGGCATCACCCAGACGGTCCGCAACTACGCCGCCAGTTTGGGGCTGGCGATCCTCGGCACCATCCTCGTCTCGCAGATGCGCTCCCGGCTCACCACTTCGCTGATCGCGCGGGGTCTCTCCAGCATGCGGGCACACGCGGAGGCATCCAGCATCGCCCAGTCCCGGGGTGGGAGTGTCGGATCGATCCCCCACTTCGTGCGTCTCGACTTCGCTTACGCAACCCGCTCTGTGCTCTACGTGATGGCGGCGATCATGGCCGTCGCTGCAATCGTGGCCTTGGTCGGTCTGCGTGCAGGGGTGCAGCAGGAAGACGCGCCTGAGACTGACCCTGAAGCGGCTGAAGCGGCGGCACTCGTCTGATCGAGAGCGGGCCGAGTGATGGGTAGGTCACCTCGGGAAAGCGGTCTGCCGCTGCGGCCTCACGGCCCCGGCGTGACCCCGATCGGCGGTCCTTCGTACTTGGACCCCGTGGGGGACGTCCAGCGCACGCGCCAGTCGACGCCCGCGACGGTCGAGGTGAAGCTCCAGTAGCCGAGGGCTTCGGTGGTGGCCGTGCGGAGCACGCGGTAGCGCTTCGCGCCGCGCGTCTTCACGAGGATCGTTACCGTCGTCGGTCCCATCGCCGGCCGCGCCAGCCCCCACAGGGAGAAGCCGTGTCCCGCCCGGGAGACAACTAGCGGCACCGGCCAGGCGGAGTAGAGCGGCTTCGCGCTCCCGTTCACGTACTCCAGGCCCGTCTGGAAGCCCACGCGACCGCCGTGGACGCCCGACCCCGGCGGTCCGCCGACCGGGTCGTCGCGCAGCAGGTACTGCGAGAAGGCCGCCACGCGCGGGTCCCTCCAGGCGATGTATTCGGCGAGCCCGTCGTATTCGGCCTGCTTGGCCACCGACACCCCCAGGTAGCGGTTGGGCTTGCTCTGCACCCCGAACTCCGTCAGGTAGATCGGCATCCCCGAGCGGATCGCCCCCGCCCCCGCCGCCAGGTCCAGCGCGCGTTCCAGGCGCGAGAGCGTCCCGATCGTGACGTCGTCGGGCTCCGGGGGCATCCACAGGGGGCCCAGCTTGTTGGTGTACGCGTGGTGGGCGTACCCGTACGCCGGCAGTGCTTCGCAGGAGCCCGCCTTGCGGTAGTGCGAGCTCAGGCACAGTGTCCCCCGCAGGAAGGCCAGCGGCGCCACGTCGTGGAGTAGCCCGTAGTGGCGGATGTAGGAGCGGGTGAGGCTGTCTTCCCCGGTCGGCTCCGTTTCGCCCATCAGCACCTTCGGGTGCGCGAGACCGGCCGCCTGCAGGCCGGCGTAGCCCGCCTGGAACAGACCGCGGTAGATGCGCGGCGAGGCGGGGGAGCCGTTGGGGCTGAACTGGGGCAGCAGGAAGGCCGCGTCGTTGGGCTCGTTCCAGATCGCGAACAGCGCGACCTCCGAGCCGTAGTGGTGGCCCACCGCGGTCATGAATTCCTGGAAGTCCTGCCAGTTGGGGCTCGTGTAGTTGGTGCCGTTGGCGCTTGCCCACCGCGGCACCGGGGAGGTCACCGTCAGCAGCACCGGCCATTTCAGTGCCTGCGCCTTCGCCAGCAGCCAGTCGTAGGCACCCCAGTGGTAGTCCGTGGGGTTCGTCGCTTCGAACTTCGGACGCCTCCTACTCCCGGCGCCGGGAGCCACGTCGGCCCAGGTCAGCTCCACGCGCAGCGCGTGCACTCCCAGGTGCTCCATCTGCGCGATCGCGTGTTCGCGCGAGCGCGCTTCGAGCAAGACCTGCCCACCCTCGAAGAAGACCGTCTGGTTGTGCGAGGCGAGCGCCGGGGCGGTGCCCACCGTCGCGGCGAGGGCCGAGCAGCAGGCGAGCAGTACACCGAGGAGTACGCGGGGGCGCGACATGCGGGGGACTCCAATCCGTCGGGGGCTTACAGGTACGCGGGTACGACGCGCAGACGCGTCGCGGAGCGGCCGTGCCGTCGCAGGGAAGGTGGACACGCTGGCGTGCTCGCGCTTAAGACACCGTACCTGAGTGGATGTTGCGGTCGCCTCCACGTCTTCCCTGTCCTGGGGCGCCCGGGAGGGGCGTGTAGCTGGGTCTCGCGAGTGTCGGAACGCGGTCCCCGGTGTCTTCGCGGGCTGACCACCACCGCTTGGGGTAGCGTTGCGGCCGATGAGCGCGCCCACCGCCCCCGACGACGTCGTCCTCACCCACGCCGAGGCCCAGGCCAACGCCCGGCCGCCCCTGCTCGTGCTCGAGCCGCTGCGCGCGTTCCTCGACGCCCATGGCCTCGGTGCCGGGGAGCTGCACGTGAGCCCGATCGGCGAGGGGCACTCCAACGTCACCTACCTGATCCGCCGCGATGACGGCGCCGAGCTCGTCCTGCGCCGCCCGCCCCGCCCTCCGCTGCCGCCCTCCGCCCACGACGTGCTGCGCGAGGCGCGTCTGCTGCGCGCGCTGCGCGGAACCCCCGCGCGGGTGCCCACCGTGCTCGCCGTGGGGGAGGACACAGCCACGATCGGCTGCCCCTTCTACGTGATGGAGCGGGTGGAGGGCGAGGCGATCGTGTTCAGCCTGCCCGCTGCGCTCGACGTGCCCGCCGAGCGTCGGCGGATCGGCGAGGAGTTGGTCAACGCACTCGCGGAGATCCACGCCGTGGACTGGCGCGCCGCGGGCTTGGAGGGTTTCGGCAAGCCCACCGGCTACCTGGAGCGCCAGTTGCGGCGCTTCTCGGGGCTGTGGGAGCACAACAAGACGCGCGAGATCCCCGCCGTCGAACGCGTCGCGGGTTGGCTGGCCGAGCACCTCCCCGAGTCCGGCCCCGCCACCGTCGTGCACGGGGACTACCGCCTCGGCAATACCATGTTCGCCACCGACGCCCCCGCGCGGCTGACCGCGGTGCTCGACTGGGAGATGGCCACGATCGGCGACCCGCTCGCCGACCTTGGGTACCTGTGCATGGTGTGGGGGCAGGCCGACGACCCCCCCGGCGGCATCCGCGACTCGCTGGGGGCGGTCACCAAGGCCGAGGGCTTCCCCACACGCGTGGAGCTGCTCGCGCGCTACGAGGAGCGCACCGGGCGCTCGATGAGCGACCTGCGCTGGTACGTCACGCTCGCGGTGTGGAAGATGACGGTGTTCATGGAGGGCAACTACAAGCGTGCCCTCGCAGGCACGACCGACGACCCCTACCTCAAGCATTTCGGGGAGGGCGTCCTGCAGCTCGCCGCCCACGCCGAGGAGGTCACACGCGGTGAGTGACCAGCCCAAGAACGATCTCGCCGGGGCCGGGCCGACGCTGAAGCAGGCCGCGGAGACGGGCGTCGCCGAGGCCGCGGAGACAGGCGTCGCCGAAGGGCAGACCACAGGAGGCACGGTCGCGCCGGACGGGGCCGCCACGAATGGCGCCAACGACACCATCAGCGGCTTGCTCGTCAACTGGGGCGGGGTGATGACCACCAACCTGTTTCGCTCCTTCTCCGCCTTCTGCGAGGCCGAGGGCCTCGACCCCGCCGCGCTCGTGGAGGCGTTTCGCGGCAACGAGGCCGCCCGCGAGCTGCTGGTGGGCTTCGAGGAGGGCCGCGTCGTGGAGGGCGATTTCGAGTCCCAGCTCGGCGGCCTACTCGGCCTCACCTCGCCCGTGGGTCTGATCGACCGCCTCTTCGCCGGCGCCGTGCTGGAGGAGGCGATGGTCCACGCGGTGCGCACCGCCCGCTCTGCGGGGATCGCCACCGGGTTGATCTCGAACTCGTGGGGCACCACCCGCTACCCGCGCGAGCTGCTCGGCGAGCTGTTCGATGGCGTCGTCATCTCCGGCGAGGTTGGCATCCGCAAGCCCGCTGCCCGCATCTACGAACTCGGCGCACAGGCCATCGGGCATGAGCCCGCCCGCTGCGTGTTCGTCGACGACCTTCCCTTCAACCTCACTCCCGCCGAGGAGCTGGGGATGGCGACGGTCCACCACACGGCGCCCAACACCACGATCGCGGAGCTGGAGCGGCTGCTCGGCGTCGCGCTCCACCAAGCTTCGGATTAGCTCCCAGATAGGGTCCCTCTGCGGCCCGACACTGGACCGTAGTGTATGCTGTGTCCGCTGTATTAGCAACTGTGCTGGGGTGGGTATGCGATCGGGCAGGCGCATTTGGTTGAGCGTCCTCGCGACTCTGGTGGTGCTGTGCGGACCGGTCACGTCCGGCTTGGCGCTCGGCGCGAGCGACGCCGCCAGCCGCGATGCTCTCGCCGCTGGCGCCGGCAGGCGGCTCCCGGACGTGGTGGTGAGAGTCGCGACCGTCACCGTGCGCGCGGGCGACGTGCTCACCGGCACCGCGCAGATCATCAACTTGGGCGGGCGCCAGGCGCCCGCGTCGACGGCCTGGATCGCCTGGAGATCCTGGGCGTCACGTGCCGCGGACGGCTTGACGCAGATTGGGCGCTTGCGGGTTCCGGGGCTGTCACCCGGCCAGCTCGACAGGGCGCACTTCCGTCTCGTGGCGCCCGGTAGCGCTGGGGGGAGCTACGAGGTGAGCGTTTGCGCGAACGCGCTCGGTCGAGGGGGTGCGCGCAGCTCGAGGCGCGGCTGCCATACGGCGGGGGCCGTCGAGATTGCGGTTTCGGATACCGGCCACCACGATGCCGGCGGCGCCATACCCCCGGCGCCCCTGGCCTCCGCACCCGGCGTTTTCACGCCCGGCGAAACGACACCCGGCAACCCGACGCCCGGCTCGCCCACGCCGGGCGGCTCCACGCCGACTGAAGGATCCGGGACGCCCGCGCCGAACCCGCTGGAAACAGTCATCTCCGCTGGGCCGGTTGATCCGACCAACCAGACCTCCGCGACGTTCTCGTTCCGCGGCGGCGAAGCGAACGACACGTTCCAGTGCAGCCTGGACGGGGCCCTCTGGGCCGCCTGCGTCTCACCGCGGCAGTACACGGCGCTGGCCGATGGGAGTCACACCTTCCGGGTGCGCGCCGTGGACGCCGGCGGGGCGGTGGACCCGGCGCCGGCCGAATGGGGATGGACGGTCAACACGATCCCCCCGCTCGTATCGCTCTCGGACCCGGAAAGCGGCTCCGTCGCGGATACCCACACGCCGATCTTCTCGGGGACGGCGGGCACGGCCTCCGGAGACCTGCCGGCGGTCAGCGTCAAAGTGTACGCCGGGTCGTCGGTCGCGGGCACGCCGAGGTGGACGCTGAACACCACCGCGGCAGACGGCGGGTGGCTGATCGTCGCATCGTGGCTGCCCAACGGGACCTACACCGCCGTCGCCGAACAGGGCGACGCGGCCGGCAACATCGGCCTCAGCGCAGCGGTCACGTTGGCGGTCGCCGCGCCCCCGCCCCCGCACACCCCGATCCTGTTCGTCGCCGGCTGGCACGAGCCGACATGGCTGTGGGGCACGATGATTGGCCGCTTCGAATCGGCCGGCTGGAGCGGGTCTGCGGAACTGTTCACCTTGAGCTACGACACCTCTCAGTCGGCTGTCGCCTCCGCCGCGGAAGTGGCCGTCGAAGTGAAGAGAATCCTGGAATTCACCGGCGCGAGCAAGATCGACCTGGTCACCCACTCCCTTGGCGCGCTTCCGACGCGCTACTACATCAAGAACCTGGGCGGC
Source organism: uncultured Solirubrobacterales bacterium (assembly GCA_963706545.1). GTDB lineage: Bacteria > Actinomycetota > Thermoleophilia > Solirubrobacterales > Solirubrobacteraceae > Palsa-744. The sequence continues at coordinate 736,529 of OY970161.1, read as the reverse complement.
GAGCAGACGGTCGAAGATTGGGTTTCGCTTGGCGGACCCAACCACGGCACGGACGCGGCCTACACGTGCTCGGAAGAACCCTCGTGCATCGACATGGAGCCAGGATCGACGTTCCTCACCGAATTGAACGCCGGCAGCGAAACGCCGGGGCCGGTGCGCTACGCCACGTGGTGGTCGCCGTGCGACGAAGTGATCGTGCCCAACGAAAGCGTGATCCTCCAGGGAGCGACGAACACCGAAACGGAATGCATCTCGCACGAGGACCTGATGAGCAACGAAAAGGTCTATGACCAGGTGCGCGAATTCTTGAAGTAGGCGTTCAGCCAGAGCGGCGCCCGACTCGCGCCATGCCGGCACCAATGGTCGGACGCCCCTGAGACGGCCGCGGTGACGGGTCCCGGAGGGGCAGGACGCAGTGAGCGAAGTGTGCTGGCCGATCAGTCGATCGCATCTGATCGACGATTGGTACACGAGCGATCGAGGACGCAGCAGCGCGCCGTGTCCCCGGCCGTCTCAGTCCCGCTTGCCCCGGCCGTAGAGCAGCTTCAGCGCTTTGCCCAGGCGTTTGGTTCCCCGGCGCGTGTACGGGAAGAAGTGCGGTTCGCGCTTCAGGGCCAGCCGCGGCGTCACCAAGAGCGCCTGCTGGTTGCAGTACTTGCGAATCCCATGCGCGCCGTGGCGTGAGCCGAGGCCGGAGGCCTTCACGCCGCCCATCGGCAGCTCCAGCGCCGCGAAGTTGATGATCGCGTCGTTGACGCACACCGCCCCCGCTTCCACGCGACGGGCGATCTTCTCGCCCTTCTCCGTGTCCTTGCTGAAGACCGAGCCTGCCAAGCCGTAGGGGGAGTCGTTGGCGAGGCTCACCGCCTCCTCGGCGTCGCGCACCTTCATGATCGGCAGCGTCGGGCCGAACGTCTCCTCCTGCATGATCTTCATCGAGTGGTCGACGTCCACGAGCACCGTCGGCTCGAAGTAGTGCCCGTCGCCCGTGCCGCGGTGCCCGCCGGTGAGCGCGCGGGCGCCCTTCGCGAGCGCGTCGGCGACGTGGTCTTCCACGAGGTCCACCTGCGGCGGGAACGTCATCGAGCCGACCTCGACTGTGCCGGGGCCCCCGTCGGGGCGGCCCTGGCGCAGTGCGCGGACCTTGTCGGTGACCTTCGCCACGAACTCGTCGTACACCGGCGCCTCCACGTACGCGCGCTCGATCGAGATGCACGTCTGGCCGGAGTTCTGCATCGAGTAGTACGTCGCCACGTTGGCCGCGCGCTCGAGGTCCGCGTCGGCGAGCACGATCATCGGGTCCTTGCCGCCCAGCTCCAGCGAGGAGGGGATCAGCCGCCGGCCCGCCGCTTCGGCCACCTTGCGCCCGGTGCGCGTGGAGCCCGTGAACATGATCATGTCCACCTCCTCGATCAGCGCCGCCCCGGTCGCCCCGCGGCCGGTGGCCACCTGGAAGACGTCCTCGGGGATCCCGCAGGCACGCAGGCCTTCCGCCAGCAGCAGGGAGGTCAGCGGGGTGATCTCCGAGGGCTTCAGGATCACGGCGTTGCCCGCCGCCAGCGCGGGGATGCAGTCGCCGAAGGAGTTCGTCAGCGGGTAGTTCCACGGGCCGATCACCCCGACCAGCCCCAGCGGGCGGTAGCGCAGGATCAGCTTCTTGCCCTTCACGAACACCGTGCTCGAGCGCACCCGCTCGTCGGCCAGGTACTCCTCGGCGTGCTTGGCCCAGAAGCCAAACGCCCCGCCCCCGTATGAGATCTCCGCCAACTGCGCGTCCTCGTAGGTCTTGCCCGTCTCCGAGACGATCGTCTGCACGATCCGGTCGGCGTTGTCCATCACCCACTTCTGCATCCGCGACAGCACCCGCCCGCGACCCTCGAAGCCATACGCCTCCCACGTCGGCTGGGCCAGCCGCCCGCGCTTGGCCAGGTCCGCGACCGCCGCCGCGTCGAGGTCGGGGACGGTGGTGATGATCTCACCCGTCGCGGGGTTTTCGACGGGGATCTCCGTCTCCGCGGCCACCTCCGCGCTTCCGTTGGTCGCGCCGTTGTGGATTTCGGTTGCGTGCTGCTCGACAGTCGCCATCGTGGGGCCTCCCGTGCTGGTTTGCGCTCGCTACAGAGGCTACACCTCGCACGCGGTCACGTCGGGCTTTGATCCCGACGGGTCCTGTTGTGTCCCGATCGGCGAAGCGCCGCTACTCAGACAGCTCGATCGAGGCGATCCCGACCGGCTCCACCGGGCGGTCCGAGCCATCGGTGGGGAGGCCCTCCAGGCGGTCTACCACGTCCATCCCGTCGGTCACCTGCCCGAACACGGTGTGCTTGCCGTCCAGCCACGAGCACTTCTTGGCTGTAACGATGAAGAACTGCGAGCCGTTCGTGTTCGGGCCCGCGTTGGCCATCGCCAGCGCCCCGCGCACGATCTTGTGGGGGTTGATCTCGTCCTCGAAGGTGTACCCCGGGCCGCCGGTGCCGGTGCCCTGCGGGCAGCCGCCCTGGATCATGAAGTCCTTGATGACGCGGTGGAAGTTGAGGCCGTCGTAGAAGCCGTCGCCTGCGAGCTTGCGGAAATTCGCGACCGTCTTCGGGGCGTCCTCGTCGAACAGCTCGAAGGTGATCGCGCCCTCGGTGGTCTGCATCGTTGCTGTGGACATGGCTCCTACCCTACCCGCTCGGCCACCGCGGGGCGTCCCCGCACCGTGCTGCCCCGCAGCGCCTCGATCACGCGGTCGGCCTCGGCCTCGGGGACGGAGAGGAACGAGAAGCGGTCGAGCACCTGCACGTCGCGCACCGCCTCGCCGTCGAGGCCGGTCGCGGAGGTCACCGCGCCGACGATGTCCGCCACCTGCACGCCGCCCGCGCGGCCGCCGGCCAGGACCAGCTTCGCGTGGGGCTCGGAGCCGTCGCGCGAGACGTGCGGCTTGGAGTGCCGACGCGGACGCTCGCGCACCGGCGTGGGCGCCCCCTTCGCGCCTCGCTCCCACGGGGCCACCGAGGTGCCGATGTGGCGCTCGATCGCCTCCAACTCGCGCTTCTGGCGCGTCTCCACGAACGTGATCGCGCGCCCCGAGCGTCCCACCCGGCCGGTGCGCCCGATGCGGTGCACGTACGTGTCGGGCGAGGTGGGCACGTCGTAGTTGATCACGTGCGTGACGGTCGAGATGTCGAGCCCCCGCGCGGCTACGTCGGTCGCCACGAGCACCGGCACGCGGCCGCTCTTGAACGCGAGCATCACCCCGTCGCGCGCGCCCTGCGTCATGTCGCCGTGCAGCGCGCGCACGTTCATCCCCCCGTCGCGCAGCGTGCGGAACAGCTGGTCGCAGCGGATCTTCGTGCGCACGAACACGATCGCCTGGTCGGGACGCTCTGCACGCAGCACCTCCACGAGCTTCTCCGCCTTCTGCTTGGCGTCCACCGGGAGCTGGAACTGGGCGACCGTGTCGATCGTCAGCGTGGCGGCCTCGACCACGACCGTCACCGGGTCGTACAGGTACGCGTCCGCGAGCTTGCGGATCGGCGGCGGCATCGTGGCGCTGAACAGCGCCGTCTGGCGGCCGGAGGGGGTCATCGAGAGGATCCGCTCCACGTCCTCCAGGAAGCCCAGGTCGAGCATCTCGTCGGCCTCGTCGAGCACCACGAAGCGGCAGTCGTGCAGCACGAAGGAGTGGCGGGAGATCAGGTCGAGCACACGGCCCACGGTCCCCACCACCACGTGGCCCCCTGAGCGTAGCTGCGCCTGCTGGGTGCGGATCGGAGCGCCGCCGAAGACGGCGACCACGTTGACGCCCGCGTGGGACCCGTACACGCGCAGCGCCTGCGTCACCTGGATGCACAGCTCGCGCGTGGGGGTCAGCACGAGCGCCTGCACCTCCCGCTCCTCGGGGTCCACGTACTCCATGATCGGCAGCCCGAACGCCGCCGTCTTGCCGGTGCCAGTCTGCGCTTGGCCGACCACGTCGCGGCCCTCCAGCAGCGACGGGATCGCCTGCTCCTGGATCGGGGAGGGCGCCTCGTAGCCGACGTCGCGCAGCGCCTTCAGGGTGCGCTCGGTGAGCCCGAGCTCGGCGAAAGTTTTGGCCATGACCGTAAGGAGCTTACGGACTGGCCGTCTTAGACGCTCGGGTCGAGCAACAGCTTGCCCGTCGTGCGCCGCTCGCGCAGGTCAACGTGCGCCTGCGCCGCCTCCCCCAGGGGGTAGGTGTGTCCGACCACGACCCGCAGCTCGCCACGCCCCACGCGTGCGAACAGGTCCTCCAGTGCGTTGGTGAACATACCCGGGCGCTCCAGGCAGTGGAAGATGTAGAAGCCAACCACCGCTCGTGAGTGGCGCAGCAGCGAGCCCGTGCGCACCTCGTTGGGCTGCTGGGAGGCGATCCCGCAGATCACGAGCCGCCCGAACGGGGCCAGGGCGCGGTAGGAGGCGTCGAACACGGCACCCCCCGCCATCTCGAACACGACGTCCACCGGGCGCCCCCCGTTGGCCTCCAGCAGGCGCTCGGTGAGGCCCTCCGGCGCGGGGTCCACCGCCGCGTCCGCGCCCAGCTCCAGCGCGAGCTCGCGCTTCTGCTCGCTGGACGCGGTGGCGATCACCCGGCCGGCGCCGAGCGGGCGCCCCAGCTGCACCGCCAGCGAGCCGACGCCTCCCGCGGCCGCGTGCACTACGACCGTCTCGCCGGCCACCTTCGCGGTCTCGCCTGCCCCCGCAACGTTCGTCCCCGCCACTCCGGCGGTCCCCGGGTTCGTCACCTCGCCAACGCGCCCCGCCGTCCGGTAGAGGTGCCACGCCGTAGTTCCCTGGACGAGCAGCGCCAGCGCCGTCCCGTCGTCCACTCCCGCGGGGATCGCGAACACGTGCTCGGCGGGCGCGGTGGCGTACTCGGCGTAGCCACCGGTGCCGGTCAGCGCGACCACGCGCTCGCCCGTGTCCTCGCGCACGCCCGCGACCTCCCCGCCCGGCACCAGGGGCAGGGTGGCCTTGCGCACGTAGGAGTTGGTGCGCGTGTGGGTGTCGGCGAAGTTCACCCCCGCGCGGGTCACCCGGATCAGCACTTCGACGGGACCCGGCTGCGGCGTGGGCAGGTCCACGAGCCGCAGCACCTCGGGGCCGCCGAACTCGGTCATCTGAATCGCGCGCACGGGGGGAGGCTAGCCGACGCCAGCAGCGGATCTTTTTTGATGGCGGCCTCCGGCCGCAGCGGCGTTCGCGTGGCGCTTCCGGGGTGGGTGCAACGGCCGGTCTGCGTAGGGGGCTTGACAACCTGGCGCTAGTGTGGTTATATAGCCTGGCTACGAGTCCACTGGGGTGGAGTCGGGCATACATAGAGTCTGGTTGGGTCAGCACACCTTGGTGTTGACTTCGATAGCGCTGACAGGGTGTGTCAGGGGAGAGGGACTGGGGTCAAGTTGGTAATGAGGGAGATTGGTTAGCGTGGTTTCGAGAGGGAAAAACGTGCAAGGGACGCGTGTCGCCCAATGGGGTGGTCTTGCTAGATGCATCAGCGGTCTGATGCATCTCTCTCTCTCTCTCTCTCTCTCTCTTCAGCTTCTCGGCTAAACCGTAGAAGCGCACGCCGCTCGGCCCTCGCACGTATCCGCGCGGGGTGGGTTGCACTCGGCCTCGGGCTATGCATAACGTACGGCAACCAAGGCCGTGGCCGTTCGAGACCAGCGCGTCTAGAACAGGACCGAAACCGCGGTCAACAAAGGACGTGTCTCCGGCAAGCCTCGCATGAGTTGCTCTGTGCTGCGACTGGCGGCGTAGCTGGACCACGCCGCGCGCTGGGGGTGATGTGATGCCCGTGGCCACGGGTGCCTCGCGTGAGCAGATCGTCGAGATCCAGCGCTCGCGGCTGTTGGCGGCGGCGGTCAAGGTGGTCGACGAGCTCGGCTACGCGAACGCGACGGTCACGACCATCACGAACCGCGCGCGTGTGTCGCGCCGCACGTTCTATGAGTTGTTCTCCAACCGCGAGGAGTGCCTGACCGCGGTGCTGGAGGACGTCGCCGCGTTGATCGAGGGTGAGATCGCGGCGGCGGGTCTCGATGGCCTCGCGTGGCGCGAGCGGGTCCGTGGGGGCCTGTGGGTGATCCTCTCGTTCCTGGATCGCGAGCCGGCGCTCGCGCGTGTATGTGTCGTGCAGGCGTTGCGCGGCGGCCCGCGGCTGCTTGGGCATCGCGAGGAGATCCTCGCGGGCCTGGCCGCGATTGTGGATGAGGGTCGCAATGAGGGCGCTCGGGCCGGTGGCAGCACGCCGTTGACGGCGGAGGGTATCGTCGGCGCGGCGTTCGCGATCGTTTACGCGCGGCTCTTGCGGGGCGAGCGCGAGCCGCTCACCGGTCTGATTGGTGAGTTGATGGGGATGATCGTGCTGCCGTACATGGGTGCGGCGGCGGCGCGGCGGGAGCTGGCGCGGCCCGTGCCCGCGGGTTCTGCGGGCGAGCCCGATCGGCCGACTGTGGCCGGGGGCGCCGTTGGCGATCCGCTGCAGGGTGTCTCGATGCGCTTGACGTATCGCACCGCGCGGGTCCTTGAAGGCATCGCTGAACACCCCGGGGCGAGCAACCGTGAGGTGGCGAAGCGCGCGGGGGTCCAGGACCCGGGGCAGGTCTCGAAGTTGTTGGCGCGCCTGGAGCGCCTCGGGCTGCTCGCGAACACGAGCGAGGGCCACGCCAAAGGTGAGCCAAACGCGTGGCATTTGACCCCGCTGGGTGAGCGTGTCACATCGCAGCTCACTCTCAGAAGCGACCTTGGGCGGGCGGCGGCATGAGACCGATCGGCGCCGCCGGCCGCAATCCGCCCCACGACAAACGAGGGGCCTCATCAGTCCCCTCCGTCCTCCAGGAGGAGACATAACCATGTTCCAAAAACTAAGAACCCATCTCAGCTACGCCAACGTAGCGGCAACGATGGCGCTGGTCTTCGCCCTGACGGGCGGCGCCTTCGCCGCGACCAGCCACCCCGGTGGCGGCTCGACGGGCTCAAAAGCGAGCGCCTCGGTCACGCCGGTTGCCGCCACCACCGCCAAGAAGAAGGCCAAAGCCAAAGTCCCCGCCCGTGGCCCCGCTGGCCCCAAGGGCGCGACCGGCGCAACGGGAGCGGCCGGCGCAACGGGCGCGGCTGGCGCCACAGGCCCGGGTGGCCCGCAGGGTAACGCGGGCGCCACCGGCGAAAACGGCAAAGAAGGCACGGCCGGTAAAGAAGGCAAAGCCGGCGCGAGCGTGACGAGCACCGAATTCTCGGTCGAAAAAGAAGGGAAATGCAAAGAAGGCGGCTCGGAATTCAAAGCCGGGACCAAAATATCATATGCCTGCAACGGCGAGAAGGGGGTGCTCCACCCGGGCGAAACCCTTGCCCCCGAAGCCACCGAGACCGGCGTCTGGGCGTTCGGGCCGATATCGGAAGCGGCGACCGCGGATGATCAAGGCGCTCACGTGGCGTTCGTACCGGTGGCTTCGTTCACGATCCCGCTGAAAGAGCAACTGTCGGAATCGGACGGCATCCACTACATCGACGAGGGAGACATGGAAGCCACGGGAGTCGAAGAAGTAAATGGAGAACTCGTGTACACACTAGTGCACTCGACGGAGTGCAAGGGGGATGTTGACAACCCGACCGCGGAACCCGGCAACCTCTGCGTGTACGACCGCTACGAAAGTGGCGTACTGGGTAGTAATGAAAACATCCAGCTAGAGGGCACGGTCGGGGCGATCGTAAGCTTCTTTATCCCAGGTCCAGGTACAGGCCCGACCTCATTGTTCGGCGATGGTTCCTGGGCTGTGACCGCCCCCGCGGCATCGTAGAAATGCGCTCTCTCCCCGGGGGCTTCGTCCTCCTGGGAGTCGGCGTAGACGACACGACACACGAACTGACCGATCACATGCCACACCTCACGAGAAAGGCAACGATAGTGAAACCCACAGAGCGCTGCGCGAAGTCCGCTTCCATGCCGAAGACCGGTTTCTTCTCGGCGCTCCGTGGTCTGCTCCACGCTCAAGGGAGTGGTGCATCTTCGCGCAGTTCCCGCGCCTTGGCGTTCCTGCTCGCCACTCTGCTTGGTTCCCTGGCGTTCGCTGCCGTTCCTGCGATGGCGGAGACTATTCATGCCTTCTCTACGAGCTTTGCCGGTGCGGGCGAAGGCGCTGGAGAGCTTTCTTCTCCCGCTGGAGAACATTCTTCTCCTGATGGTGTGGCGGTCAACTCGACTACCCATGATATCTACGTCGCCGATACGGGCAATGATCGTATCGATGAGTTCGAAGCGGATGGCAATTTTGTTCGTGCGTGGGGCTGGGGTGTCGCGGAAGGGATCATCAAAAAAGAAGAATTTCAGATGTGTACCCTCACCTGCTTCAAAGGGCTTGAAGGTCCTAAACCGGGGGAGTTCATATCCCCGGAATTCGTCGCCGTAGATAACTCTGGCGGACCATCCAACGGCGATGTCTATGTCGGCGATCGCGGCGATAACATTGTGACGAAGTTCAGCGAATCTGGAGCCCTGATCGAATCCTGGGGCACGAAGGGTCAGCTCGACGGCTCGACGACGACCTTCGGCTCGTTTGGTTACGGAATCGCCGGCGTCGCTGTTGATGGGAGCGGAACTCTGATGGTCCTCGATAGATGGGAAGTGGAAGCAGCAAATTCTATAGAGGGCTTCTTGTTCCGCTTTACGCAGGGAGGCGCCTTCAGCGAAGAATTGACACTATCTCGGGGGGTCAACGAACTCGGTTTGGCTGTGGACTCTGAAGGTAACTTCTTCAAGGGCATTATCGAGAACTTCGCTCCGATTGAAGAGTACACGGGTTCCGGTAGCGAACTCGGTCAGGTGAGCCCGGTGAGGGCAAGTCTATCCGCCACCACCACCGGCTTGGCGGTCGACAGCGCCACGGGTGACCTGTATGTTGACGTGGGTGGTGATGTCGAAGCCTATGCGTTCTCCGCTGCGGGGATCGTGAGCTCACAGGGCGGCGCTCAGTGCAGGGTCTCGCGGAACTATGGCTGTCCACCTTCCTATACGTTCGGTTCCAGCGAACCGAGCGGTGGCAGCCTTAGCGGTGCCAGCGGCATCGCGGTGAACTCCTCCAGTGACGATGTTTATGTAGCGGATGCCTCGGCTGGCAGGATCGACATATTCACCCCCGAGACGGTGCCGGATGTCACGACCGAAGCGCCCGCGGGATTGTCGGAGACCGCCGCGACGCTGCGTGGCACGGTCAATCCCGATGAAACAGAAGTCACTGATTGTAAGTTCGAATACGGAACCGAACGGGGCGTTTACCCTAACACGGTCGCGTGCTCGCAGACGCTGCCCCTGACGGGCAACAGTCCCGTGGCGGTCTCAGCGCCACCGTTGAGCGGCCTCACGGCGAAGACGACCTACTACTACCGTCTCGTAGCGACCAACGCGAATGGCGCCAACTACGCTGAAAACAGCTTCACGACGTTCGGGACGCCGACGATCGAGAGCGAGTCAAGCGAAGACATCGGGCATACCAGCGCGACGCTCAAAGCGCAGATCGACCCCAATGGCCCGGAAACGCATTACCATTTCGAATACGGTCCCAACACCTCCTACGGCACCAGCATACCGATCCCCGACGGCGCGCTTGCCGGTGGTTTCGCCGCAGAAACCGTCAGCGTCAACCTGACGGGTCTGGTGGCCGGAGCGACCTACCATTTTAGGGTCGCCGCCGTCAACGCCGAGTCCCCGACACCGAGCTACGGACCAGACAAGGAATTCACGACGGTCGCGGCCGCGATTGTCGAAGAGACGGTTTCGGATGTGACGGCCACGAGCGCGACGCTGAATGCTCGGGTTGACCCTCTGGGCACGGATACGAGCGCCTACTTTCAGTACGGTACGGTGAGTTGTGCGGCTAGTCCCGCGTCTTGTACTGATCTGCCAGTCCCGCCTCCTGGGACGGATGTTGGCTCTGAGGAAGGCTATCAAGTCCTGAAAAGTATTCATCTGCAGGGCCTGGCACCTGACACCATCTACTATTATCGTGTTGTCGCGACGAACGCGCTGGGGATCGTTGAAGGGGAACTCAGCGAAGCGGGTGAAGAAGTCATCCGGACCTTTACGACGCAGCTCTCGGGCAGCGTGTTTGCTTTGCCGGATGGTCGTCAGTGGGAGATGGTAACTCCGCCGAATAAGCATGGTGCGTTGATCGAACCGATCGGGTACGCTGGTTTGATCGAGGCCGCTGCTGGTGGTGATGCGTTTACGTTTTTGGCGGATGCGCCGACCGAATTAGAGCCGCGGGGTTACGGCAATAACTTTGAGCAGGCTCTCTCTACGCGTACGGCGGGTGGCTGGTCCTCGCAGGACATTGCGTTGCGCCACAATGTCGCGACCGGTGTCTCGATCGGTGAAGGCGATGAGTACCGGTTCTTTTCTCCGGATCTCTCGCGGGCGCTGGTCGAACCGCAGGGTGAATTCACTCCGTTGGCGGGTGAAGAAACTTCGCCTGAAGCGACGGAAGGGACGCCTTATGAGCGTGCGAATGTCACTTGTCAGGCGACGCCTACGGCATGTTACACGCCGCTTGTGACTGAAGCGAACACACCGCCGGGCACCACGATAGGAAGACCCCAGGAAGGCCTTGGAACCAAGAGCAGTGAGGTGGAATTTGTTGGTGCCACTCCCGACCTCAGCCACGTCGTGCTTTACTCCCATGTTGCTCTCACTTCGACGCCTAGTGGCGGCGGTCTATATGAGTGGGCTGCGGGCCAGTTACAGTTGGTCAGTGTGCGGCCCGCGAGCGAAGGTGGACCGACGCCGGACGCCGATTTTGGTATCAAGGGATCTGGTTATCAGAAATCGGCGGGGGGTAACGGTGTCTCGGTGGATGGTTCGCGTGTCATCTGGTCTTTCCACGAAGATTCCTTGTATATGCGTGATACGGTCACTGAAGAAACGGTGCGTCTCGATCTCCCCGAAGCGGAATGCCTCAAAGAAGGTACGTGCGGCAGCGAACCGGCGGAGCCCCATTTCAAGATCGCCAGCAGCGATGGGTCCAGGGTGTTCTTCACCGATACGCAGCGGTTGACCGCGGACTCCCGCAGCCCATATAATCCTGGTAGTGAAAAGAACGAACCTGATCTTTATGTGTGTCAGATGGTGGAAGTGGAAGAAGCCGGTCAGAAGAAGCTGAAGTGTGATCTGACTGATCTGTCGGCTGATACCAATCCTGGTGGTGAACGGGCGGATGTTCAGGGTGTGCTTGATGCGAGCGAAGACGGCTCGTATGTGTATTTCGCGGCGAGTGGTGTTCTCGGTGACGGTGCTGAACACGGTGCGACTCCGGGAAACTGCATCGGCGGTCGCGGTGCCAGCTTGGGGTCGGGATTGTGTAATCTGTATGTGGATCATTACAGCAGTGAAGCCGGTAAATGGGAAGTACCGCACTTCATTGCGGCTGTCTCGGGCGCGGATTATGACGACTGGGCATATGGTCTTACAAACGGTACTGCGCGGTCTTCGCCGGATGGTCGTTATTTGGCGTTTATGTCGCAGCAGGCGTTGACGGGGTATAATAATCTGGATGCTGTTAGTGGTGAGCCTGATGAGGAGGTGTATCTTTATGATGCTCTCACTCATCGGCTGGAGTGTGCGTCGTGTAACCCGACGGGCGCACGGCCGCTCGGCGAAGAATTTGAGAATCAGAAAGATGTGGGGCTTTCAGGCGGTGATGGTGTGTGGGCAGGGTCAACGTGGTTGGCGGCGAACGTTCCTGGATGGGTGTCGTATGAAGATCAGGCGGGTGCTGATCAGCCGCGGTATTTGTCTGATAGTGGTCGGTTGTTTTTTAATAGTCATGAAGCGCTTGTGCCTGAGGATGTGAATGGGACGTGGGATGTGTATGAGTATGAGCCGCCGGGGATCGGTACTTGTACGACTGCCGCGGTGACTTTTGGTGAACGTTCGGGTGGTTGTGTTGGGTTGATTTCCGCGGGTGAATCCCCAGAAGAATCAGCGTTCCTGGACGCGAGTGAATCTGGTGGGGATGTGTTCTTCTTGACGGCTTCTCAGCTCGTGCCCCAGGATTTTGATCACAGCCTGGATGTTTATGATGCGCATGAATGCACTGGTGTGTCGCCGTGTTTCCCGACGCCCGCTGTACAGCCGCCGTCGTGTACTACCGAAGCTTCTTGTAAACCTTCTCCTACGCCTCAGCCGACGCTTTACGCTCCGCCCCCGAGCGCGACGTTCAACGGCCCCGGCAACGTAACCCCCGAAGTAGCGCCACCGCCAAAGAAGGTCGTCATAAAGAAGACAGTCAAGTGCAAGAAGGGGTACGTCAAGAAGAAGGTCAAAAAGCAGGAAGAGTGCGTTAAGAAACCCAAAAAATCGAAGAATAATTCAGCTCACAAGTCCGCGAAGGCGAGGAAATAACATGACCAGCAAGATTAGCGGCGGAGGTTACGGAGCTTTTTTGCGTCCGGCAGGACGCAAAAAAGTCCTAATCGCAGCCACCATGACCCTGGCGATACTCGCCTTCACCGCGACCTCGGCTTCGGCGACTGAGCCGTGGTGGCATATAACGTCGGGGTCAACGCCGGCGGTTCTGCCGTCTGAAGGTACGGGGCAGGTCGTGCTGGTGGTAAGTAATCTCGGTAACGGGGACGCGAATGGTGGTGTGACGCCGGTCAGGATCACCGATACGCTGCCGAAGGGGTTGGAAGTGGTCGCGATCGGGGGTGTGGATGAACTGTTCGGTGATTCGCTCGCTCCGGTGACGTGTTCGAAGGCGCCGCTGGCTTGTGAATTTACTGGGGTTCTGGCGCCGTATGAGCAGATCAAGGTCTCCATACAGGTCAGGGTGCTGGCGGGCGCTGAATCGGGCGAAGTGAACCAGGCCGGCGTATCTGGTGCCGGTGCGCCGAGCGTGTCGGTGTCGCGCCCGGTCACGATCGGTGAAACGGAAGCCGATTTCGGTGTCGAAGATTACGAAATGGCCCTCGAAGAAGAAAACGGCGCGATCGGTACACAGGCCGGTTCGCATCCGTTCCAGTTGACTACCACGCTCAACCTGAACCAGTCTTCTGTCCCGAGTCGGCCGCCTGCGATGATGAAGGATTTGCATTTCCAGACTCCTCCGGGTCTTGTCGGTAACCCGACGGTATTCCCGCAGTGCTCAGAATCGCACTTCTTGCACCATTTCGAACTAGGTGAAGGTTTTAATGAATGTCCGGCGAACACGGCGATGGGTGTCGCCGCGGTCACTGTCGTTCTCCCGAATATCGGGGGGCGCACGCCGAAGGTCTTTGTCGTGCCGTTGTTCAACCTTACACCCAAGGTCGGTGAGCCGGCACGGTTCGGCTTCTATTTCGAGTTCGTCCCGGTGTATCTCGAAACCTCCGTACGTACTGGATCGGATTATGGTGTGACTGTCAGCGTCGATAACGCCACGCAGGCCGTGACGTTCGTCTCCAGTCGCGTGACGTTCTGGGGTGTCCCGGGGGCCGCCAGTCACGATAATTCTCGTGGCTGGAGCTGCATCGACGACGAATATTACTACCATGAAAACGAAAGGTTTCTCCCTCCGTGTGCTCCTCTCGGTGAACATCATCCCGCGCCGTTCCTTACGTTGCCGACGTCGTGCACGGGACCGTTGCAGAGCACCGTGGAAGCGGACTCTTGGAGCGAAGAGGGCGTCTTCCAGTCCGGCGCGCAGAACCCGGACGCGTTGTTGCCGGCGTTGGATGGTTGTAACCGTCTGCCGTTTCGGCCATCCATCAGTGCTGTGCCCGACATTCAGGATGCGAGCAATCCGAGCGGGTTGAAGGTCGACGTGCATGTCCCGCAGGCAGTGGACCTGGACTCCGAAGGGCTGTCCGCGTCTGATGTCAAGAACATCACGGTCGCTTTGCCTGCGGGTGTCGCGATCAATCCTTCCAGCGGGGATGGTTTGGAAGCGTGTTCGAGCGATCCTGGGGATCTGGGGGCTGGCACGCTCGGTAGTCCGGGTGATGAGATCGGCTATGAAGGCTCAAAGACACCGCCGTTGGAGCCTGGTGTGAGCCTGCCGGCGTTCTCGCCGAGGCTGCCGCATAGCGTGGGTGCGCTCGAAGCCGGTGAAACCGCGCTCCTCGAACCGGGCGTGAACTTCTGCGCGAACGCGTCGAAGATCGCCGAAGTGTCGATCAAAACACCGGATCTGCCGAACCCGCTGACGGGCTTTGTGTACCTGGCGGCGCAGGAATCCAACCCGTTCGGTTCGCTGATCGCGCAGTATCTGGTCGCTGAAGACCCCGTGTCGGGTGTGCTGGTCAAGCTCGCGGGCGAAGTGCAGCTGTGTAAGGGGGCGGGTGAAGTGATCTCTGGTCATACCTGCGAAGCGTTGGGGCAGATCGTCTCGACGTTCACGAACAGCCCGCAGGCGCCCCTCGAAGACGCGGAATTTCATTTCTTTGGTGGGGAACGCGCGCCGTTGGCGAGCCCGTCGCGTTGCGGCGCCTATACCACGAACGCGACGTTCACGCCGTGGTCCGGTAACGAACCGAGCGATGTCAGTTCGACGTTTGATATCACGAGCGGCCCGAAGACCCTCAGCGAACCGCAGGGTAGCCCATGTCCTGGCGCGAGCTTGCCGTTCAGACCGTCGTTGACGGGTGGTGGGTTGAGCGTCAACGCGGGCTGGTTCTCGCCGTTCACCGCGACGATGACTCGTCAGGACGGTGAACAGAACCTGCAGTCGCTCGAAGTGCATCTGCCTCCGGGATTGTCGGGGGTCCTGTCGAACGTCGAACTGTGCCCCGAACCGCAGGCCAACCAGGGCGCCTGTGGCCCGAACAGCCTCGTAGGGGAAACGACGGTCAGCGTGGGTGTGGGTGGCACCCCATTCACGGTCAAGGGCGGGAAGTTCTATCTCACGGGCCCGTATAACGGCTCGGGTGGCTGTACGGTCGGTGAAGCGGGGTGCGCGCCGTTCGGCCTGACGTTCGTGGTCCCCGCGAAGGCGGGCCCGTTTGACTTCGCGAAAACCAAGGCCAACCACCCTGCGTGTGACTGCGTGCTCGTCAGGGGCAAGATCGAAATCAACCCTACAACCGCGGCGGTCACGATCACGTCAGACCCGCCGGGCTCGCCGGATTCGATCCCGACGAGCATCGAAGGGATCCCCCTGGAAATCCAGCACGTCAACGCGACCACGACCCGCGCGGAATTCCAGTTCAACCCGACGAACTGCTCGAAGATGGAAGTCACCGGCACGATCCACTCAAGCGAAAACACCGCCTACACGATCGGGGTGCCGTTCCAGGTCACCAACTGCGCGGCGCTGAAGTTCGGACCGAAACTGGCGGTCTCGACGTCCGCCAAGACCAGCAGAGCGAGCGGCGAGAGCCTCGCGGTGAAGCTGACCTACCCAGACGCGCCGTTCGGCTCCCAAGCGAACATCGCGAAGGTCAAAGTCGAACTGCCCAAGCAACTTCCCTCCAGGCTCACGACCCTACAGAAGGCGTGCCCGGCGGCGCAGTTCAACGCCGACCCCGCGGGCTGCCCACCGGCGTCGATCGTCGGGCACGCGAAGGCGATCACCCCGCTGATCCCCGTCCCCCTGGAAGGCCCAGCGTACTTCGTCTCCCACGGCGGCGAAGCGTTCCCGAGCCTGGTCATCGTGCTGCAGGGCTACAACGTCACGATCGATCTCGTCGGCTCGACGTTCATCAACAAAGCCGGGATCACCTCAAGCACGTTCAAGACGGTCCCCGACCAGCCCGTCGGCAGCTTCGAACTGACGCTCCCCGAGGGCAAGTACTCCGCGCTCGCCGCCCACGGCGACCTCTGCACCGACAAGCTCACGATGCCAACCGAATTCATCGCGCAGAACGGCGCCGAGATCCACCAAAGCACCAAGATCAGCGTCACCGGGTGCCCGAAGAAGGCGAAGAAGAGCGCCAAGCACAAGAAGCACACCAAGAGCAAGCACACGGGGCGCAACAAGAAGAAGCACTGAGCCGCGGTGCGGGTGGCGAGGGGGTGGCCGCGGCACCGCGCTGCTCCCGCGCCGTCCGAACTCGTGCGATCTGTCGGGGGCCGTCGGGTGTAGGGTCTGCGTCCATGCCAATAACCGTCGTCGGATCGATCGCATATGACAGCGTCAGCACGCCCTTCGGCGAGCGCCAGCGGATGCTCGGCGGGGCGGCCGTGCACTTCGCGCTCGCCGCGTCGTTCTTCGACGAGGTGCGCGTCGTCGGGCCGGTCGGCGAGGACTTCGGCGAGACCGAGCTCGACGTGCTGCGCCACCGCGAAGTGGACATCTCCGACGTGGAGCGCGTCCCCGGAGGCAAGACCTTCTTCTGGCGCGGCAAGTACGGGTGGGACCTCAACTCGCGCGAGACGCTCGACACGCAGCTGGGGGTGTTCGAGGGCTTCCAGCCGAAGCTCTCGGAGCTCTCGCGCTCTTCGGAGGTGCTGTTCCTTGCGAACATCCAGCCCGACCTGCAGCGCGACGTGCGCGCGCAGCTCCCCGACGCGAAGTTCGTGGCGCTCGACTCGATGAACCTCTGGATCGAAGCCGCGCGCGAGTCGCTCATCAAGGCGATCGCCGAGTGCGACTGCCTGATCCTCAACGACTCCGAGCTGCGCCAGCTCACCGGCAAAGCCTCGCTGTACGCCGCTGCGCGGGAGATCCTCGCGTGGAGCCCCCCGCACCCGCGGGTGATCGTCGCCAAGCAGGGCGAGTATGGGGCGGCGCTCGTCACCGCCGGGGGCTTCTTCTCGCTGCCCGCGTTCCCGCTGGAGTCGGTCGTGGACCCCACCGGCGCGGGCGACACGTTCGCGGGGGGCTTCGTCGGGTACATCGCCGCCCACGCCGAGGAGGAGATCACCGACGAGTTGCTGCGCCAGGCGATGGCCCACGGGACCGCGCTCGCGTCGTTCAACGTCGAAGAGTTCGGCACCCAGCGCATCGAGAACCTTGCGGGGGCGGAGATCGTCGCGCGCGTGCGCCAACTGCGCGAGTTCACCCAGTTTTCCGCCGCGCCCGTGCCGCTGGGGGACTGAGACGACCGTGGACACGGCGCGCTGCTGCGTCCTCGATCGCTCGTGTGCAAAGCACACTTCGCTCACTGCGTCCTTGCATCGCTTGGTCCACGGCCGTCTCAGCGGCCTGATACACCTGTCATTCGCCCACGAGCCTGGATCGGTAGTACGATCGGATGTGGCGTGGATGCTTGGACCTTCATCTGGCTGATGGTTATTCTCAAGATCCCGATCGTCGGGCTCTTTATGATCGTGCGCTGGGCTGTGCGCCAGGGGCCCGAGGCGGCCACCGAGGGGGATGGCGGCATCGGCTTCCGGCCGCGTCCGCGTCATCCCAGCCACCCGCGCTCGCGCCTGCCGCACTCACCTCGGCGAGGACCCCGTTGCGGCACGTCTGCGCCCGCCGCTCCGCCGCCGCGCATCCGTACCGTCGCCACCCGCGCGCGCCTCGCTCAGCGCTGAGGCGTGCCGAGTCTGGAGCCGTCACGGCACACCGCCCGTGCAGGCGATGGGAGCCGCCGCGGCTCACCGCCTCGAGCCTGCGGCGGGAGCCGCTACGGTGTAGCTGAGAGCTGACCGTAGGAGGAGACAGGACATGAGCGCCGAGACCAAGACAAGCACCCACGGCGAGGCAGCGGCCGGACAGGCACAGAGCAACGGCGCCCCGCCCGCCGAGACCCTGACGGTGACCGACAACCGCACCGGGCGCACCTATGAGTTGCCGGTGACCGACGGCACCGTGCGCGCGATGGACCTCAGGCAGATCAAGATCGACGAGCAGGACTTCGGGCTGATGGCCTACGACCCGGCCTTCACCAACACTGCGTCGTGCCGCTCCGCGATCACGTACATCGATGGCGACGCCGGCATCCTCCAGCACCGGGGCTACCCGATCGAGCAGCTCTGTGAGCACTCCTCCTACCTGGAGGTCGCGTACCTGCTGATCAAGGGCGAGCTGCCCACGCGCGCGCAACTGGAGGAGTGGGTCCACGAGGTGACGATCCACACGTTCGTGCACGAGAACGTCAAGGACTTCATGCAGGGCTTCCGCTACGACGCGCACCCGATGGGGATGCTGGTCGCCTCCGTCGGCGCCCTCTCGACCTTCTACCCGGACGCCAGCCGCATCAGAGACGAGGGCGTCCGCGACATCCAGATCATCCGCCTGCTCGCCAAGATGCCCACGCTTGCGGCGTTCGCGTTCCGCCACAACATGGGCCAGCCCTACGTGTACCCCGACAACGACCTCGGCTACGCGGGCAACTTCCTCTCGATGATGTACCGCATGACCGAGCTCAAGTACCAGCCCGACCCACGCCTGGAGCGGGCGCTCGACGTGTTGTTCATCCTGCACGCCGACCACGAACAGAACGCCTCCACCAACGCGGTGCGCTCGGTCGGCTCCACGCAGGTGGACCCCTACTCCGCCGTCGCCGCCGGCGTGGCAGCGCTGTACGGACCGCTGCACGGCGGTGCCAACGAGTCCGCCCTGCGGATGCTCGGCCGGATCGGCAGCGTGGAGAACATCCCCGACTTCCTGGCGGGGGTCAAGGCGGGCAACGAGCGCCTGATGGGCTTCGGCCACCGCGTCTACAAGAACTACGACCCCCGCGCGCGCATCATCCGCAAACACCTCGACGACGTCTTCGAGGTGCGCGGCAAGAGCCCCCTCCTCGACGTCGCCACCGAGCTGGAGAAGCGGGCGCTGGACGACGAGTACTTCACCTCGCGCAAGCTCTACCCCAACGTGGACTTCTACTCCGGCCTGATCTACGAGGCGCTCGGCCTGCCGGTCGCGATGTTCCCGGTGATGTTCGCGATCGGGCGCACCTCGGGCTGGATCGCCCAGTGGCTTGAGATGGTGCAAGACTCAGAGCAGAAGATCGCCCGCCCTCGCCAGATCTACACCGGCGCTCGCGACCGGGACTACGTGCCGGTCGAGGAACGCCGCTAGCGGTGGGGTTGAGCAGACTGCTCCAGCTGCCGCTCGAAGTCGCTCACAAGCTCCAGCAGGCCGTCACACTCCCACAGACGCCCCCACTTCCGTTCGTTCAACGGCCGCAGCACGCCGGCCTCTGCGAGCGCCCCTAGGGCGCTGCCGACCGCGACGTGAGACTTCCCGGTCAACCTTTGGCCAACCGACACGTCGATCACGGGCTGCGCGGGCAACGAGGCGATCAGCTGACGTACGGCGGAGTCGCGCCGCGGGTTGCCCAACCGTTCGATCCAGCTCTGCTGGAGCGCTTCGATGCGATGCGAGAGCTCGCCCGCCTGCGCCGCTGCGCGGTGCGTTGCCGCGGCAAACACGGTGCACCAATCGCTGAGCCTGCCCTCTCGGTAGTCGACGAGACCACCGATGTACGCCTTTGGCTCGCTCGCAAGCACGAGGCTGATGGGCGGTATGTAGCGCACGCTTTCGTGACGGCGGCGCAGGATCATATGGACGAGGGCGCGCCCAACCCGTCCGTTGCCGTCTGCGAACGGGTGGATGGTCTCGAACTGGGCATGAGCGATAGCCGCTTGGGCGATGGGCGCAATGTCCTCGCGACCGACGAAGTCGCATAGATCTTCCAGTAGAGGCCTGACATGCTCAGGTGGAGGCGGTACGAATGCAGCGTCGAGCGGGTGATAGTCGCTGCCTCCGATCCAGTTCTGGCTATCGCGAACGATGCCGGCGATCTCATCGAAGGTCGAGCAAAGAAGCGTCCGATGGATGCCCTGGATGTCGCTCACGCCGATCGGATCGGCCCGCGTTCCGAGCGCCACAGCCTGTTCCAGCGCGCTCACGTTGGCGAGAATCTCGGCAGCACGGCGATCGCCACTGCGGCGGCGATCGCCGGCATACGCCGCCCGCGCCAGACGCTTGTGCGACAGAACCAGCCCCTCGATCCGCGATGACGCTATCGCCTCCGAGCGAAGCAGGTTGCCGGCAAGCGCGGCCAGCGACGCCAGTCGGGGCGATGAGCCGTTCAGATCGGCGAGCGCCCTCGTCGCGTCGACAATCGCTCCCACCGCCTCGTCGTCGAGTTGAAAAGCTCGACGCGCAAGCGGAGCAGGGATGAAGGCCTCGTAGAAGCCACCACGGCGGTGCTTGCGACTCGGGCCACCCGGGTTGGGCACCCAGCGGCGTCGCTCGTAACGCCCGAAGCTCTCTGAGACTCGCGGTGAAGTTGCCGGCGAAGGCGTCTTGGTTTCCTTTCGGACTTCGTGAACCTTTGTAAGTTTAGCTCATAACCTTACAAAGACCGCGAGGCTTTGAAGACTCCGGGTGTCGAGTGTCATCACTACAGCACCAGCGTCGCTCCATTACGGCGCAACCAATCGCGCTGCTCCTGCCAACCGGGGCAGCGGCGCTCGACGAGCGCCCAGAAGCGGGGGGAGTGGTCGAGCACCTCGAGGTGGCAGACCTCGTGCCACACGACGTAGTCGAGCACGGGCTCCGGAGCCAGCAGGAGGCGCCAGTTGAAGCTCATGCGCCCCCGCGCCGAGCACGACGCCCAGCGCGAGCGCTGCGCGCGGATCGAGAGGCCGCTGTAGGGGGTGCCCACCAGCGCCGCAGCACGGTCCAGGCGCGCGCCGATCTCCGCGCGGGCCGCGCGGCGGTAGAAGCGCTCGAGCGCCGCCCGCGGGTCGCCCGCGGGCACGAGCAGCCGCTCGCCGCGGCGGTGCACCCGTGTACGCCCGGCCTGCGGGACCAGCTGGAGGGGGGCGCCCAGGTAGGGCACCGTGGCGCCGCGCTCGGCCACCCGCGCAAGGGTCTCCCGTGCCTCGCCCAGTCGCCGCTCGATCCACGGGCGCAGCTCCGCCACGGCGGCCGCCGCAGCCCGCTCGGAGGCCCGCTCGGGAAGCACCACCTCGACGCCCCCGTGCGCGTGCACGTTGACCCGTACCCTGCGCGCGCGGGTGGAGCGGCGGATCGTGTAGGGGAGGTCGCTCATCGAACGTAGGGTACGTGCGGCGGCGGGTGCATAATCCGAGCGCGATGCCGCGCTCCATCGTCAGGCTCCCCCGCGAGGTGCGCTCGCCGTACGAGGTCTACCTCAACGGTGTGCGCCAGGAGCTGGGCGCTGACTACAGCGTACGAGAAGGCGCGCTCGTGTTTGAGCGCGAGCTGCGCAAGGACCACATCAACGGGTGGCGCTGGCTGCTGGGGGCGTGGGGCGTAGGCACGTACCGCCAGAACGACTCCGTGGACGTGCGCTACGAGACCTCCGACGGCTTGCCCCGCGTAGCCGAGGGGCTGGAGATCGAGCCGGGGTAGGCGGCCTGCTCCCACGGCCGCGCGAGCTTCAGTGCGCTCAGGATCGCGCGGGTGGCGGGGGAGCGGTTGAGCGTGTAGAAGTGGATGCCCGGGGCGCCGCCCGCGAGCAGCTCCGAGCATTGCAGGGTTGCGTAGGCGACCCCGAAGTCCCGCACCGCCTCCTCCTGGCCGGCGCGCTGGCGCAGCTCGCGGTGTAGGCCCGCAGGGATCGAGGCGCCGCACATGGCGCTCATGCGCTCCACCTGGCCGACGTGGGTGATCGGCAG
The DNA here is from genome assembly GCA_963706545.1 of uncultured Solirubrobacterales bacterium. Classification (GTDB taxonomy): domain Bacteria; phylum Actinomycetota; class Thermoleophilia; order Solirubrobacterales; family Solirubrobacteraceae; genus Palsa-744. The sequence goes on along the minus strand of OY970161.1, from coordinate 715,012 downwards.
GATGCCGGGGATGATCGGCACCTCGATCCCCGCGGCGCGCGCGCGGGCGAGGAAGTCGAAGTAGAGGGCGGTGTCGAAGAACAGCTGGGTGATCAGGAAGTCCGCGCCCGCGCGCACCTTCTCGGCGAGGTGCTCCAGGTCCTCCTCGGGGCTGGCGGCGTGGATGTGCGTCTCCGGGAAGCACGCCGCCCCCACCGCGAACGGGTAGTCGGCTCGGATCAGCGTCACCAGTTCGGAGGAGTACTCGAGGCCCCCCGCGGTCTTCGTCCAGCCCTCCTCGCCCGCGGGGGGGTCGCCGCGCAGCGCGAGGACGTTCTCGATGCCAGCCGCACGCATCTCGTCGAGCGTGGCGTGTAGCTGCGCCACAGTGGCTCCTACGCACGTGAAGTGCGCCATCGCCTCGAGGCTGTGCTCGCGCTTGAGGCGCTTGACGATCTCGATCGTCCGCGCCCGCGTGGAGCCCCCCGCGCCGTAGGTCACCGACACGAACGAGGGCTCGAGCTCGCGCAGCTCGCCGAGCGCGGCGTACAGGTTGTGCTCCCCCTGCTCGGTCTTGGGGGGGAAGAACTCGAAGGAGAACACCGGGCCGGCGTCCTGGAGCAGCGTGTCGATGCGCATGGGCCGCTCAGTTTGACAGCGGCGCTGGCACCGACTCGGCGGGGAGGCGCTGGGGCGGGCCGGCGCTCACCGCTCACCGGCGGGGATCGTCGCCCACGTCTCCGGCTCGCCCGCGATCCGACGCACGCGGCCGGTGCGCTCCAGGTGCGTGAGGAAGGCGAGCGTCTCGGTGAGCAGCCACGCGGCCGTGGTCGGGGAGAACGGCACGTCGTCGATGACCTCCGGCACGACTTCGAAGGCCGTGCGCGGCTCGCCGGCGATCGCCGCCAGCACGCGCTCCAGGCGCTCGGCCACGAGCTGGCGGTTGCCTTCGATGTGGGCGTGCACGTCTGTGAATGTGCGCCCGTGCCCGGGCAGGCACAGGCGTGCCCCGAGCCGCTCCACCACTCCGAGCGAGTTGACGAACTCGCCCACCGGGTCGGGGGAGTAGCCGTAGTCGAAGAACAGCGAGATGCGCCCCAGCAGGTGGTCTCCGGAGATCAACAGGCGCCGCTCGGGCTGGAACAGGCAGACGTGCGAGGGGGCGTGGCCGGGCGTCTCGTGCACCGTCCAGGAGCCCAGGTCGGTCGAGATGGTGACGCCCGGCAGCAGCGCCCGGTCGGGCTCGCGCACCACCGCGATGCCCGAGTCGTGGTCACGGCGCTGCGAGGCGTAGCGGCGCAGCGGCTCCTCTGGCACCCCGCTCTGGCGGGCCACCTCGATGCGGCGGGCGATCGCCGCGTCGGTGTCCGTGGCCCAATGAGTCATGTGCTCGTGGTTGGGGTGCATCCACAGCTCGCAGCCGGCGCGTTCGACGATCGGGGCCGCCTGGCCGTAGTGGTCGGAGTGCGCGTGCGTGCACACCACCAGGCGCACGTCCTCCACGCGCAGGCCGCACATCGCCAGCGCCCGTTCCAGCTGCGCGAAGGAGCCCTGCTCGTGCATGCCCGTGTCGAACAGCACCACCCCGTCCCCGGCCGCGACTGCCCACGCGTTGCCGTGCGGGACCCCCGGCCACGGCAACGGCAGGCGCAGCCGGAAGACCCCCGGGAGCACCCGTTCGCCGCGGCCCAGCTCGCGCTTGGTGGGCGACCGCTGGTCGCTGCGCTGCTCGCTCGCCCTCTGCTCGCTGGTCTCGGCCACCGCCAGGGAGCCTATTGGCTCGCCGGCCAAGAGGCCGGGTGGACGAGCAGCAGAGACGGTCCAGCCGTCCTGCCGGGGGCGGGCAACCAACCCACCGGGCGCTTGCCCCGGGACCTCTCCGCGGCGTCCCCCCAACACGACAACCGCCTACACTGCCTCTACCCGTCGCAACCCGCACAAGGAGCAGACGACATGGCCGACGAGAGTACCGAGCAGGCCACCGGCACAGCGCAGACCGCCCAGACCGCCACCGCGCAGGCCGACACGAGCGAGCAGGCAGCCACGCGAGTCCACGAGGCCGCCGCCAACATCCACCCCACGGCAACGACCAGGGAGCGCATCTCCGACCGAAGCCGGGGAACACTCGCCCCCGACCGAAGCCGGGAGACACGCGCCTCCGGCGCGAATCCCCGTTTCGGCCAGCCCCCCTCGGCGAGCGAGGCGGAGGCCGTGGCGCGGCGATACTTCGCGGCGGTCGACGCCCGCGACCTCGACGCCGCTGTGGCGCTGTGGGCGCCGGGGGGGCGCGAGAACGTGCGCGGCCAGGTGGACGTTACCGCCCCCGAGGGCGTGCGCGCGTTCATCGGCGACCTGCTGGGGGCGCTGCCGGACATGCGGTGGGAGATCGTGAGCACGACCACCGAGGACGAGCGGTGTGCGGTGCAGTGGCGCATGACGGGTACGTTCGCCGGGCCGGGGACCTTCAACGGGCTGGCCCCCACCGGCCACCCGCTGACGCTCGAAGGCGTCAACGTACTCACGGTCCGCGACGGGCTGGTCCAGGCCAACGACGCGTTCACCGACACGATGGAGGTGCCCCGCCAGATCGGGATGATGCCCCCGCTGGGCTCCACCACCGAGCAGCGGATGACAAGCGCGTTCAACGTCAAGACGCGCGTCACCGGCCGCGCCGCGGGCGAGGCCAAGCTCGTAGCCGAGGGCGTGTGGGTCGTGCAGGGCCAGCCGGGGCGCTGCAACGTGTACCTGATCGAGGACGACGGCGGGGTCACGCTGTTCGACGCCGGCGCACGCACGATGGTGCGCGCGGTCGCCGCCGCGGGCGCGCGGCTCGGGGGCATCCGCCGGGTGGTGCTCGGCCACGGCCACACCGACCACCGCGGCACCGCCCCCGCGCTGGGGGTCCCCGTGTGGTGCCACCCCGACGAGGTCCAGGACGCCGAAGGTAGCGGCGGCTTTCGCTACTGGCCCGAGGGTCTCGCCGGCCTGCCGACCCCGCACCGCCAGATCCAGCGCGTGCTGCACCGCTACGCGTGGGACGGGGGGCCGGTGCAGATCGCGGGCACCCTCACCGAGGGCGACGAGGTCGCGGGCTTCCGCGTGATCCACCTCCCCGGCCACGCCCCCGGGCTGATCGGCCTGTGGCGCGAGTCCGACCGCCTGGCGCTCACGAGCGACACCTTCTACACCCTCGAAATGTGGGGACGCGACTGCCTGCCGAGCGTGCCCTTCGAGGTCTACAACTACGACACCGAGCAGACCCGCGCGAGCATCCGCAAGCTCGCCGCGCTGGAGCCCGCCGCGGCGTGGCCCGGCCACGCCAAGCCGCTGACTGGCGACGTGCGCAGTCAGCTGGAACGCGCGGCTGACGCCCCCTGAGCGTGGCGCGGCGTAAGCCCAAGCAGCGACCCGAGCGGCTGAAGGCCTCTAACAGCGAGTACACCGACGCCGAGGGCAACGTGCTGACGCTGCGCGGCTCGATGACGCCCGCCACGCGGCTGAAGTACGCCGAGGCCCTCGCCGGCGAGGGCACGCGCGCGGCGAGCACTCGCGAGGACTCCTGGCACAGGGCGGTGGAGCTGCTGTTCGAGCGCCTCGCGGTGCGGTGGACGATCGCGGGTGCGCCGATCGAGCGCCAGCGCGAGCTACTGGAGCGCTTCCGCGTCGCGAGCCCCGCGGAGCGCGCGTGGGTGCGCGAGGCGCTGCGCGCGCACTGCGCGGAGCACTTCCCCGACGTGAGGGCGCCGTAAGGCTGCTCCAACAACACGCCAGATCTGACAGACTCCGCTTGCGGCGGGTGACGCGGACAGGGGAGGACCGGGGACAGTGGAGGCACGATCAGCGGGGACCGTGAAGCTCGGGCTGGCAGGCCCGTTGCGGTCTGCGCCAGCTCTCCCGGTGAACGCTCGCCGTGTGCGGGTCCAGGCGTTGGGCTCGTGGCCGCTGCTGCTCGCAGCGGCGCTGGTGGCGCTGGTCGTCGGAACAGCGGTGCACGAGGGCTTACCCGGTAGCTCCGTAGGCGCCACACACGTACGAGCCCACAGCTTTTCTCGTGCTGGCCTTCTGAGCCTCCCCGTAGCTGCTCAAGGGCCTGTGTCCGCGGCGTTGGGAGCCGAAGGTCAGGCGTATCGGGTTAGCCGCCTGAGGGGAGGATTCACAGCGTCGAGCCCTGCACAGCGCCTGAGTACGAGCTTCACCCGCTCGGGGGTGTCGGTGCGCTCGGGGACCGCCAAGGTCGGGCTCAGCCTGCTCGCCGTCGGATATGGCTCTACGCTCGCTCCGCTGGCGCAGATCGCGCCGAGCGCTCGTGCAAACCGGGTCCTCTACCAGTACCCCGGCCTGGACGAGTGGTACGCCAACGGGCCGCTTGGCCTCGAGCAGGGCTTCACCGTGGCGCACGCGCTAGCGAGAAGCGCTGTGGGGCCGCTGACCGTCTCGCTTGCGGTATCCGGCAACGTACTTCCCAAACTCGCTGAACACGGCCACGGACTAACGCTGGCACACGCCGGGCACACCGTGCTGCGCTATGCGGCTCTGCAGGCCAGTGACGCGCGCGGGCGTGTGCTGCGCAGCTGGCTCGCGCTGGAACGGGGCCGTGTCGTGCTGCGGGTCGACACGGTGGGCGCGCGTTATCCGCTGCGGATCGACCCGTTGATTCAGCAGGGCGAAAAGCTCACCGGCGCGGGCGAAATCGCGAGCGGCCGGTTCGGCTATAGCGTGGCGCTGTCAGCAGATGGCAACACAGCGCTGATCGGCGCGCGCTACGCCATTCGGAACAACAATGAAGCCGGGGGGGCGTGGGTGTTCACGCGCTCGGGGTCCACCTGGACCCAGCAGGGCGGAAAGCTCAACGGCACCGGCCATGCCGGAGAAACCTTGTTCGACCATATCGGAGAAGGCGCATTCGGTTACAGCGTCGCGCTCTCCGCCGACGGCAACACCGCACTGATCGGTGCGCCGGACGACAACGGCGGCGCGACCAACGAAGGCGGCGTGGGCGCGGTGTGGGTGTTCACGCGCTCGGGGTCCACTTGGACCCAGCAGGGCGAAAAGCTCACCGGCACAGGCGAGACCGGAAAAGGCGAATTCGGCAAGAGCGTCGCGCTCTCCGCCGACGGCGACACGGCGCTGATCGGCGGGCCCGGCGACAACGGCGAAGCCGGGGCGGCGTGGCTGTTCACGCGCTCGGGGTCCGCCTGGATCCAGCAGGGTGAGAAGCTCGTCGGAGACTGTACCGAAAGCTGCGCCAACGAGGGTACGGGCGAGGCCGGAGAAGGCATGTTCGGCACAAGCGTCGCCCTCTCCGAAGATGGCGAAACAGCGGTGGTCAGCGGGCCGGCTGACAGCGGTGGCGCGGGGGCGGCGTGGGTGTTTACGCGCTCGGACGGGGTGTGGACCCAGCAGGGCGAGAAGCTCGTCGGGGACTGCACCAGCATCTGCGCCAACGAGGGCACGGGCGAGACCGGAAAAAGCGAATTCGGCAAGAGCGTCGCGCTCTCTGCCGACGGCGACACGGCGCTGATCGGCGCGCCCGCCGACAGCGGTGGCGTGGGCGCGGTGTGGGTGTTCACGCGCTCGGGGTCCACCTGGACCCAGCAGGGCGAAAAGCTTATCGGCGACTGCACCGCCAGCTGCGCCAACGAGGGGACCGGTGAGGCCGGAGAGGGCAAGTTCGGCACAAGCGTCGCGCTCGCTGAAGACGGCGACACCGCGATGATTGGCGGGCCGGCCGACAACGGCGGCGCGGGCGCGGCGTGGGTGTTCACCCGCTCGGGCTCCACCTGGAGTGAGCAGGGTGAGAAGCTCACCGGCACGGGCGAGAGTGGAGAAGGCGAATTCGGCTACAGCGTGGCGCTGTCCGAAGACGGCAATACCGCGATGATCGGCGGGCCCGAAGACGACATCGCCACCGGTGCGGTGTGGGGGTTCGCTCGCTCTGGCGGGGTGTGGAGCCAGCAGGGGCAGAAGCTCACCGGCGGCGAAGAGGGCAACAGCCAGGTCGGCGTATACGTCGCGCTCTCCGCCGACGGCGACACGGCCCTGATCGGCGGGCCCGGCGACAATTACGACGCCGGGGCGGCGTGGGTGTTCACGCGCTCTGGCGGGGTGTGGAGCCAGCAGGGACCGAAGCTCACCGGCAGGGGCGAGACCAGAGAAGACGGGTTCGGCGTGAGTGTCGCGCTCTCCGCTGACGGCAACACGGCGCTGATCGGCGCCCCGGGCGACAATGGCGGACTATTCGGCAAGGGCGCCGCGTGGGTGTTCACCCGCTCGGACGGGGTGTGGACCCAGCAGGGCGAAAAGCTCGTCGGCGACTGCACCGAAAGCTGCGCCAACGAGGGCACGGGCGAGACCTACAACGCCTGGTTCGGTTACAACGTCGCGCTGTCCGCCGACGGCAACACGGCGCTGATCGGCGGCTTTCGCGACAACAACTGGAGAGGAGCCGCATGGGTGTTTGCGCGCTCGGACGGCGCGTGGAGCCAGCAGGGCGAAAAGCTCGTCGGCGATTGCACCGAAAGCTGCGCCAACGAGGGCACGGGCGAGACCGGAGACGGCATGTTCGGCACAATGGTCGCGCTCTCCGCCGACGGCAATACGGCGCTGATCGGCGCCTGGAACGACGACAACGTGCTCCCCGGCAACGACCACTACAGCGGCGAGGGTGCGGCGTGGGTGTTCGCCCGCTCGAACGGCGCCTGGACGCAGCAGGGCCAAAAGCTCGTCGGCGACTGCACCAGCAGCTGCGCCAACGAGGGCACAGGCGAGACCGGAGAGGGCAAGTTCGGCACCAGCGTGGCGCTCTCCGAAGACGGCGACACCGCGATGATCGGCGGCTGGGACGACGACAACAGCAAGGGCGCGGCGTGGGTGTTCACGCGCTCGGGCTCCACCTGGACTCAGCTGGGCGAAAAGCTTGTCGGAGCTTGCACCAGCAGTTGCGCCAACGAGGGCACGGGTGAGATCGGAGAAGGCAGGTTCGGCGTAAGCGTCGCGCTCTCCGCCGACGGCAACACGGCGCTGATCAGCGGACTCGACGACAACGGCACCAGGGGCGCGGTGTGGCTGTTCACGCGCTCGGGCTCCACCTGGACCGAGCAGGGCGAAAAGCTCACTGGCGGGGGCGAGGCTGGAGAAGGCGAATTCGGCACAAACGTCGCGCTCTCCGCCGACGGTGACACGGCGATGATCGGCGCCTGGCGCGACAACGGCGGCAGGGGCGCGGCGTGGGTCTTCGTGAACCCGCCCACCGCGACGACGGGCGCGGCGACGGGCGTCGGCGAAACCAGCGCGACTCTCAACGGAACCCTCGGTGGCGGAGGCTCGAGCACGGCGTACTTCCAGTACGGGACGACCGCGGCCTACGGGGCCTCCACTACCCCCCAGGGCGTTGGCGCCTCCAGCAGCCCGACTCCGCTCGCCGCCGCTATCGGCGGGCTTGCGCCGGGAACGACCTACCACTTCCGAGTCGTCGCCGAAAGCTCCGGTGGAGTTGCCTACGGCGGCGATCAGACGTTCACGCCCGAAGCCCGAGGCGCAACCTCCACGACCGAAGTGACCACCACCCCGCCGGCCCAACTCACCTCCACGTCGCCGTCGGTAACGAGCGAGACGTCCCCGCCGCCCGCGGTGCAGAAGGCACGCCAGTCCACGACGAGATGGCGTGAGGGCAATCGGCTCGCCCGCATCAGCCGCGCGAAGACGCCCACCGGAACGACCTTCTCGTTCTCGCTCAACGAGCAGGCGACCGTGACCTTCAGCTTCGCCCAGCGCGTCAGCGGCCACGAGGTCAGCGGTAAGTGCGTCGCGCAGACCGGGAAGGATCGCCGCAAGCCCTCCTGCGGGCGCACCGTGACGGCGGGCACGCTCACCTTCACGGGCCACAGTGGCACTGACAAGGTCGCGTTCCAGGGCCGCGTCTCGGCCGTAACGAAGCTCGAGCCGGGGAGCTACACGCTTGTGATTACGGCCACCAACTCTGCCGGAGCGCGCTCTGCGCCGCAGTCGCTGAGCTTTACGATCGTGAAGTAGCTCGGTGGACGAGCACGCCCCGTAGTCACCCACCCGCTTCTGCGTGCGCCGCGATGTGGCACTTGCTGCGGAGTCGCCACGGGTGAAGGGCGTGACCCCGCTCGCAACTATGGAACCACCCATAGCGGTTGCTCTCTGACACGAGCGCACCGGGGAATCCCCGCCGACCGCTACCGTGCGTGCCGTGCGCCGCACGAAGATCGTCGCCACCATCGGCCCCGCCTCGCGCGAGCCGGAGACCCTGCTCGCGATGGTCAACGCGGGGATGGACGTCGCGCGGCTGAACTACTCGCACGGCACGGTGGAGGAGCACGCGGAGACCGTGCGCCGCGTACGCGACGCGGCGGGCAGGGCGGGCCGGCCGGTGGCGATCCTGCAGGACCTGCCCGGCCCCAAGCTGCGCATCGGGCCGCTGCGCGAGGACATGGTGGAGCTCAAGCCGGGGGACCTCGTGACGTTCACGTGCGGCGCGGGGGACGGCGAGGAGGGTGGGGGGGACGCCAGGCACATGACGATCTCGTGGCCGGGGCTTGCGGAGGCGCTGAGCCCCGGAGACGTGATCTACCTGGCGGACGGGTCGGTGCGGCTGCGGGTGACCGAGACGCGCGCCGGGTCGGGGGAGGTTGACGCGGAGGTCGAGGCCGGCGGGGCGGTGGCCTCGCGCCAGGGGCTCAACATCCCCGGACCCGTCGATGCCCTGCCGGCGGTGCCCGCGGAGGACCTCGAGCTGCTGCGCCACGGGGAGTCGGTGGGGGTCGACATGGTGGCGCTGTCGTTCGTGCGCCGCCCCGAGGACATCGAATCCGTGCGCGAGCACACGCGCCTGCCGCTGATCGCCAAGATGGAGAAGCCGCAGGCGGTCGAGCGCGCCGAGGAGATCCTGCGCGCGGCGGACTGTGTGATGGTCGCCCGCGGGGACCTCGGCATCGAGCTGCCGATCGAGCGCGTGCCGATCGTCCAGAAGGAGCTGCTGCAGCTCGCGGGGTGGCTGGCGCGGCCCTCGATCACCGCGACGCAGATGCTCGACTCGATGGTGACCTCCTCGCGCCCCACGCGCGCGGAGGTGGCGGATGTGGCGAACGCGATCCTCGACGGCACCGACGCGGTGATGCTCTCCCAGGAGACCGCGATCGGCTCCTACCCGGTGGAGGCGATCGCGATGATGGCGGCGGTCGCCGAACAGGCCGAGTCGATCGCGCCGTACGAGGAGTGGAACGCCTCGCGCGTGCGCCGCACCGAAGCGGACCCCGCGTACACCCTCGCGCACAGCCTGTGCATCGCCGTGCGCGAGTTGAGCCTCGACGCGCTGATCGTCCCCACCCTCTCGGGGCGCTCCGCGCGCCTGGTCTCCGCGCACCGCCCCACCGTGCCGATCTACGCGCTGTCGCCCGGCCGCGAGACCGTGCGCCGCTGCGGGCTGATGTGGGGCGTGCGCGCCGCCTCGATGCCCCGCCACGAGACCACCGAGGCGCTGATCGCCGACGCCGCCCGCCGCGTGGTGGAGCTCGGCTGGTGCGAGCGCGGCCAGCGCGTGGGCATCACCGCCGGCCTGCCCTCCGGGCGCCCGGGGACCACCAGTCTCGTGCAGATCCAGGTTTTGTAGCGACTGCACTACGCGGGAGGTCGCACTGCGAACCCCGCGCGGGCCGCCTCAGGGCGGCCCTCATCAAAAAAGAACCCCCCTTCTACGACGGCGCGCCGACTCCGCCGTGCGCGTAGAACTCGGCCTCTTCGCGGCCCAGCTCGGTGACGGGCTCCTCGCCGTAGATCCACTCGCGCGCGATGCGGTGCCAGTTGGCGCGCGCGCGCAGCTGGGAGAGGACGGCCAGGGTGAGCATCTCCATGCGCCGGCCGAACAGGTGCTCGGCGCGCATGTCCTGGTGGCGCATGTGGCGGAAGTGGCTGCTGCGGGGGTCGGAGCTCTCGATCATCACCTCGGTCGCGACCTCAGGGGTCAGGGCGATGATCTCGTCGGTCGTATACCACCCGATCGCGTCCGCAATGAACGCGAGCAACTCCTCGGGGTCCACCCGCTCGGGGTGCGGCAGGAAGCCCGACTGCGCGAGCAGCGTGTGCAGCGCCTGCGCGTCGTGCTCGACCACAGCGCGCTGGGCGGCCAGCTCCAGCTCCACCGGTGCCGCGTCGAGGCGCTTGAAGAGGCCGAAGTCGAGGAACGCTACGCGCCCGTCCTCCAGCAGCATGAAGTTGCCGGGGTGGGGGTCGCCGGAGAACTGGCGGTGACGGTACAGGCAGCCGAGGAAGAAGCGGAACACGATCTCCCCGATGCGGTCGCGCTGGGCCTGCGGGTAGCCCTTCAGCGCCTCGAAACCCACCCCCTCCACGAGCTCGCTCACGAGCACGCGCTCGCGCGAGAGCTCGGTGACCACGTCGGGGATCTTGATGAACGGGTGCCCGTGGAAGATGCGCGCCAGCGAGCGCTGGTTCTGGGCCTCAAGCTCGTAGTCGAGCTCCTCGCCGATGCGCTCCTTGATCTCCGTCGCGACCGCGCGCACGTCGAGCTGGGGGGTCATCCGCTTGAGCAGGCGCATGATCATGTCCAGGTTCTGCAGGTCCGCTCGCACCGCCGCCGCGACCCCGGGGTACTGGACCTTCACCGCCACCTCGCGACCGTCCTCGCGCAGCCGCGCGCGGTACACCTGGCCGATCGACGCCGCCGCGAGCGGCTCCTCCTCGAACTCCTCGAACACCGCCCCGACGCGCTCCCCCAGGTCGTCCTCGATCACCCGCCGCATCTGCTTGAAGGCCACCGTCGGCGCCGCATCGCGGAGCTTCGCGAGCTCCGCCTGGAACTCCTCGCGGTACTGCTCCTCCACGAGGCCCACGTCCAGGAAGGACATCACCTGGCCCAGCTTCATCGCCGCGCCCTTCATCGTGCCCAGCACCGCGACGATCTGCTTCGCGGTCTCCACCTGCCGGCGCGCCAACGCCTCCTGGCCGGCCTGCTCGGAGCGCGTCACGTTGGCGGCGCGCGTGCCGAACTGCTTCACGGTCTCGGTGGCCGCCAGCTTCCCCACGGTAGCCGTGCGGCGCACTCGGGAGGTCGGGACGTTCTTCTCGCGCGGCACGGGTCCCATCTTAAGGCCGCACGGGAGGTTCGGCGGCGGCTGTCGAGGCGAAAGATTTGGGCGCCTATATAGGCGCCGAAAGGAAAGACTTTTGGGCGCCTATATATAGGCGCTGAGGAGGAACGATTTGGATGCCCTCTATAGGTGCGTTCAGGTGCGTTTGACCTGCGAGCCGGGGACGATGTCGTCGGAGCCGTCGCGCCAGCGCACCCACGCCTTGTGGCCCCCGTCGTAGTCCCCGCACAGCAGCACCAGCGTCGCGGGCTCTCCCAGTGCCGTGCAGCGGTCGGTGCCCTCCACGTCGAGCCCTCGCCACACGCGGATGAACGGGTTGCTCTCCCACTCCTGCGCGACCGTCGTGGGGTCCGCATGGCCCGGCTCGATCACGGTCTCCGCCGGCAGCTCCATCAACGTGCCCATGATCGAGTCCTTCAGATTGGTGTACGTCGTGTGGCCCGGCGCCCGCACCCCGCCCACCGAGCCGCGGAAGAGCGTGTCCCCCGTGAACACCACCCCTTCTCTGCCCGTGAACCCCCCCGGCGCGGTGGTCGAGGAGGGTCGCGACTGACCGTCGGGCTCCCCCACCGCGAACGACAGCATCCCCGCCGTGTGCCCCGGCGTCAGCAGCGGGCGCACCTCCAGCGCGCCGAAGCTCAGCGCCTGCCCCGGCTCCACCGTCCCGCTCGCCACCCCCTCCCCGAGCAGCTCCAGCTCGATCGGGTGGGCCAGTACCTCGAGCTTTGGCCACCGCTCCTTCAGCGCTCCCACCTCGCTCACGTGGTCGAAGTGGTGGTGGGTCAGCAGCACGTGCGTCGGCCCCAGTCCCAGGCGCTCCGCGGCCTCCACCAGCGGCTCCACGGGTCCGCCCGCATCCACGAAGAACGCCGGCCCCCCCTGGCCGTCGGCGACCAGGTACGTATTCGACAGGAACTGCGGGTGCGTTGCACGCTCAACTATCACGCTGCCTCCATCTCAAGCTCATCGCGCCATCCTTGCACGTGCCGCCTCGGGGGGGCGTCGCGGGGCTCCGCCTGGAAGACGCCGCTCCGTACACTCCTCCCATGGCACTCATCCACACCTGCTACCGCATCACCGACATCGACCGCTCCGTCGCCTTCTACAGCGCGCTCGGCTTCGAGGAGGTCGGGCGTCTGTCGATCCGCGACGAGGCCGTCAACGTCTTCATGAACCAGCCCGGCGACGGCGACATGCCGCGGCTGGAGCTGACCTACAACTTCGGCGTGGACTCCTACGAGCTCGGCACCGCGTACGGTCACATCGCGATCACCGCCGACGACCTCGACGCGATGCTCGCGCGCCTGGCCGCTCAGGGCATTCAGCCAGAGAAGCCGCCCTACTCGGTGCGCGAGGGAGGCTCGCGGCTCTGCTTCGTGCGCGACCCCGACGGGTACCGGATCGAGATCATCGAGCAGCGCTAGACCGTCGTAGAGGGGGTCCGGGTTGGCCAATGTGACGGATCGGCGGGTGAATGTGCTACATTGCGACGCACAATGGCTGACATGCATCCAAAGTCTGCGACTAGGACGGTTGGGGTTCGCGAGCTTCGCCAGAACCTGAGCCGCTACTTGGAGCGCGTCAAGGACGGCGAGACCCTGACGGTCACCGAGCGGGGGCACGAGGTCGCACGGCTTGTGCCCTCGCGTCCCGATATCGATCCCTTCTACTTGGAGCTGGCCGAGAAGTACGGCGCAACGATCCCGAAGGGCGACTTGGTGGAGACCGTCAAACGTCTGCGAACCGAAGGCCGTCTCGGATCGGGAATGCCCGTCGGCACTACAGATGCCATCCTCGCTGAGGGCCGTCGCGAGCGCATCTGAGAGATGACCACGGTCTATGTCGACACAAGCGCGCTTGGGCGTATGCTGCATGACGAACCCGACGCGACAGCGATCGAAGATAGCCTTCGTGCTTACGACAGGCGGGTAGCCAGCCGCCTGCTGGGGGTGGAGTTGCGGCGGGTGGGCCTTCGCACGAACTTGCTCGATGGAGTCGGAGAGCTTCTGGCGGAAGTGGCGCTGATTCCCTTTGACGAGTCGATTCTCACGGCGGCAGAGACAATTCCTCCGTCAACCATTGCCACACTGGACGCGATCCACCTCGCCACCGCCGTGCGCCTTGCCAAGGCGGGCGAGCTTGACGCGCTCATGACTTACGACAAGCAACTGACCACAGGTGCGAAGCAGCACGGCATCACAGTGCTGTCTCCAGGCTGATGGGGCACCAGCCGATGCCGGTTCATGGCCTCAGCCGCCTTGGCGCGTATGTGAGTTGCAAACCGTCCACTGGCTCGACGGGTACCGGGTGGAGATCATCGAGCAGGCGTAGGGGCGGCGCGCAGCGATAGCCTCGCGCTGTGGAGCTTGGCCTCGCCACCTTCGCCGATCTGCCACTTGGCGCGGATGCCGGCCGCGCGGCACAGCGGCTGCGTGAGTTGCTGGAGGAGATCGAGCTCGCCGACCAGCTTGGCCTGGAGGTCTTTGGGGTGGGTGAGCACCACCGGCCCGACTACGCGGTCTCCTCGCCCACCGTTGCGCTCGCCGCCGCCGCGGCCCGTACACAGAGCATTCGGCTGAGCAGCGCCGTCACCGTCCTCAGCTCAGCCGACCCGGTCCGGGTCTTTCAGGACTTCGCCACGCTCGACCTGCTCTCCGGTGGGCGCGCGGAGATCATGGCCGGCCGCGGGTCGTTCACCGAGTCCTTTCCACTGTTCGGCCTCGACCTCGAGGACTACGACGAGCTGTTCGCCGAGAAGCTCGCCCTGCTGCTCGCGCTGCGTGACTCCGAGCGGGTCACCTGGTCAGGGCGCCACCGGCCCGCCCTGCGCGACGCCGCGGTCTACCCCCGGCCGCTGCAGCAGCCGCTGCCGGTGTGGATCGCCGTGGGCGGCTCGCCCGGGTCGGTTGTGCGCGCCGGCACGCTCGGGCTTCCGCTGATGCTCGCGATCATCGGCGGCGCCCCCGCGCGCTTCGCGCCGCTGATCGACCTCTACCGCCAGGCCGTCGCGCAGGACCGGGCCGCTGCGGGAGAGGGAGGAGCGCCGGATGGCGCGGTCACCCAGGTTGTCACACCGCGCGAGGTGCCCGGCCACGCGGGACCCGCCGTCGGGATCAACTCGCACACCTACCTCGCCGACACCTCCCAGCGCGCGGCCGACGAGTACTTCCCCGCCTACTCCCAGGTCATGAACCGCATCGGGCGCGAGCGTGGCTGGCCGCCGATGTCGCGTCAGCAGTTCGACGCCGCGTGTGGCCCCGACGGCCACCTGCTGGTCGGCAGTCCCCAGCAGGTGGCCGAGAAGATCCTCGCCGAGCACGAGCTCTTCGGCCACGACCGCTTCCTCGCGCAGATCAGCATCGGCACGCTGCCCCACGCGCGGGTCTTGCACGCCACCGAGCTGTTCGGGACCGCTGTCGCGCCGGTCGTGCGTGAGGCACTCGAACAGCGCGGCACCCCACCTGCGGTTGACGGCCCAAGCAGTGCCCCGAGCGCGAGCGGTGCCTCGACAGGCGCCGGCCCCGTCCGCCCCGGCTGAGCGAGCCCTGCTCTGGAGTCCTCTACGCCGCGACCGGCCGTTGTGCCTCGACGCCGTCGAGCAGTTGCCAGTTGCCCTCCAACGCGGCCTGGGCGCGCGCCACCATGCGCTCGCCGGCGGCGGCGCGCTCGCCGAGGTCCTCGGGCAGCAGCTCTGCGATCAACTCGCGCGCCTGGCGGGCGTGCTCCACGTCGAGCTTTGCGTGCAGCTTGAAGTACGCCCCTCCCGGGGAGTCCTCACGCACGCCGTAGTGGGTCGCGAGACCCTCCAGCTTGGTGGTCGAGATCGCCGGCTGGCTCGCCTCGATCGTGTACAGCACCGCGAGGTGCTCCAGCACGTCCGCTCCCGCCGTCCACGCCTGCGCGCACGCGCGCGTCTGCCTCAGCGGCTCCCGCTGCTCCCCGTCGCCCACCGTGCGGGCGAACTCGTCCCACAACTCCACGTGGCTTGCCTCCTCCTGTGCGTGGCGGGCGAGCCCCGGCGCGTGCTCGGCGCCCGCCTGCTCGGCCGCCAGCCGCGACGCCTCGGCCAACGCCACCACCGCGTGGCGGTACTCGCCGGCGTACAGCTCCAGCTCCTGGGGCTCCAGCTCTCCCGCGCTCCAGCGCTGGTAGAACGGGTGGTCGAGCACGTTCGTGCGTTTGCGCGCCTCATCGAGCTGGGCGAAGATGTCCATCGTGTCCCCTTTGGTCGGCTGCCGTGGTGGGCGCATCGTACGCCGGGTAGCGGTCGTTTGCGCTGCCCTAGCGGTACCCGGCCGCCGGCTTGCCGACGCCAGCCTCGCTCAAGCACGACTCACGCTGCGTCCTGTGGCAGACCGTGCGTTTACGGCGCTCGACCTCGGCGCGCTACGCTTCCGGTGAGCGATGGCTGACACCGGCAAAATCGCCAAGAACCTCGAGCGCTTCGCCCAGGCGGTGGCCGCGCACGACCGCGAGAACCCCTCCCACACCGCCCACGGCATCGGGCTCGCTCACTTCGACCTGGAGCGCCTCGGCTTCGAGGAGGGCGAGGAGATCCTGCCCGGCATCACGATCCACGCCGACTCCGGCGTCACTGGCAACTTCCGCGTGCTCTGCGACGGGCAGCACGACGAGGGCCGCGAGGAGTCCGAGCAGGAGGTCGTCGAGGCGGTCGCCACGCAGGCCGTTCCCGCCCTCGCGCCCGCCGGGCCGGGCGAGCGTCGCTTCCGGCCGTTCGGCGAGTAGGGCCCACCGACCCTGCTTGGCCGTCTTCGGCTCAGGTGGTTCGGCGAGTGCGTTGCACGGCTGGGCCGGCGTCCGGCGGTGTAGCTCAGGTCGCTTGGCTGTGGGCTGCCCGCTCAGCGTGCGGCGCTCGGCAGGGGCACACCGGCGCGCTTGGCGATGCTCGCCACGAGCCGCTCCACCGTCGGGCACTCCAGACCGTGGCGGGCTGCCGCGCGCAGCACCGCGCCGGGAATCGCGTCGAGCTCGGGGGTGCGACCCGCCGCGATGTCGCGCTGCATCGAGCTGCCCAGCGTGGGGTGGGCCGCGCTCAGTTCGCCCAGGGGGTCGCTCGCGTCGATGCTCGCGCCCTCCGCCGCGGCCACCGCGCAGCCCTCCTCAATCGCCCCCACCAGCTCCGCGCGCAGCTCCGGCGTTGAGAGGATCTCCCCGAGCAGCTTGTCGTACGCGCTTGTCGTGCACGCCAGCGCGTTGAGGCGCACGAGCTTTCCCCACATCACCTGCGGCTCGGACTCCCCCACCTGCGTGGGGATTCCCGCGTCCTGGAGGGTCTTCGCGAGGCGCTCCATCGCCGGGCGTGCCGCGGGGTTGCGGGAAGCCATGTCGATCCGCAGGAAGGGACTGGTGTGCACCACCACTCCCGGCTCGGAACGGTCGGCCTCCACGCGGATCGTGCCCGCCACCACCCGCTCCTCCCCAAAGCGCTCACGCAGCAGCGGCAGGTGGTCGAGTCCGTTGAGCAGCGGCAGCACCAGCGCGGGCGGTGCCTCCACGCGTTCGAGCGCCTCCTTCAGGCCCGTCGCCTTCGTCGCTACCACCAGCGCGTCCACCGACTCCTCCAGGCGCCCCGTCGCGCGCGGGTGGGCGACCCACTCTCCCAACCGCACCGAGCTCACCCGCAGGCCGCGCTCGGCGATCGCCGCGGCAGTCGCCTCGCGCGCCACGACGATCGTCGGTGTGCCCGCGCGGTCCAGCGCGCCCGCCACCAGGCCGCCCACGCCGCCGGGGCCCAACACCGCGATCGTCATGGCAGCGGTTCCAGCGCCTTGCACCGTCGCGAGTCTAAGCCCACTAGCCTTCTCGGTGTGTCCGCCCGACCCGAGCCCCTCGCGGCGCCCGAGATCCTCGCCCGCGGCCCCTGGCCGCTGGAGCGGGTTGCCGCGCGCTGGGCTGAGGAGCGTTACGAGCCCGCGCCCGCGCACGTCGAGGCCGCCGACGCCGCGATCGCCGCGCTGCAGGAGCGGGGCTCGCCCAGTCACGACGGGATGGCCGGGCGGCTGGTCGGCTTTCACGAGCGCGACGGGGGCCTCGAGCTCGAGCTGCAGCCGCTGCGCTGGGCGCTGAGACTGGTGAGTGGCGACGCCTCGTGCTCGATGGCCGCGCTGTGCGTGACCCGCTCCGCGGACGGGCGCTGGTTGGCGGGGCGGCGCGCTCCGTGGCTGGCCTCCTGGGCCGGTCGCTGGGCGCTCGGGGCGGGCGGCTCGGTGGACCTCGGCGAGAACCCCGCCCACACGCTCGTGCGCGAGCTTCAGGAGGAGTGGTCCGTCGCACCCGCCCGTGTGCAGGCGGAGGCTTTGGTGGTGCTGCCCCACCGCCTGGTGATGTTCGTCGGGCAGGCCTGGCTGCCTGCGGGCGCCGAGGTCGTGCCCGACCACGAGCACGACGCCTTCGCCTGGTGGCCCGCGGAGGTCGGGGAGTGGCCCGCCGAGGCCGGCGAGACCCTGCCGCGGGTGGCGCGCTGGCTCTCACCGTGAGCCACGAGCAGGTCTTTACCCGCCTGAAGTGGACCTCGTTCACACACTCCTGCATCTACACGGCACTGCTCGTCTGCGCCTTCGTCGCCGGCAAGCCCCAGCCGGCGACGTTCGTGCTGGGTCTCACCCACGGGCTGCTCTGGATCGCGATGTCGCTTACCTGCATCGTGTGCGTGCGCCTGCGCATCGTCCCCCTGCGCCTCGCCGCCGCGGTTGCCGTGCTCGGCGGGATCGGGCCATTCTTCGGCAGCTTCGAGTTCGTCCGCGAGCAGCGCCGGCGGGACGGGCGCGGAGCGAGCGGGAGACGGGGGAGACAGGACAGCGGGAGGGATCGAGAGAGCGCAACCGTTAAGCCGTGTGAAGGCCAGGTGAAAACGCCGGTTCACGACTCGATCCGCCCACCCGCCGCGCTAGAGTGAGCCTAGAGATGGCGGCATCCACGACGACTGGGCAGACAATCGACGTCGTCACCCCTGCCGCAGGCGAGTCGGTCACTGAGGGCGAGATCGTCGAATGGCACTTCCGGGTGGGCGACGCGATCAAGCGCGACGACGTCATCGTCGAGATCGCAACTGACAAGATCAACGTCGACCTGCCCTCGCCCGCCACCGGCACCGTCAGCGAGCTGCTCGTCGAGGAGGGTGACACCGTCACCGTCGGCCAGGTGATCGCGCGGATCGCCGTGGGCGCCGACGGCTCGACCGAGGCCCCACCCGCCGCGCCGGCTGCGCCGCCCGCACCCGATGGCATCGAGACCGACGGGCGGACGACCGCAAGCGACGGCGTCGAGACTGACGGGCGCGCTGCCGCCGCCGATGGCGTTGAAACCGATGGGCGGGCGGCCGCCACCGCGGTGCCCAACGGCGTGCGGGTCTCACCCGTGGCCGCACGCGCCGCCGCCGCCGAGGGTGTGGATCTCGCAACCGTCTCCGGCAGCGGCCCCGCGGGGCGCATCGTCAAGGCCGACGTGCTCGGAGCTGTGGCCGGCAACGGCGACGCGGCGACAGCCACGAGCGCCACCGCGGCGCCCGAGGGCGCCGAGCTGATGCGCGGCGGCGCCGCGGCGCTCGCCCGTTTCATGGAGCAGTCGCTCTCGATCCCCACCGCCACGAGCTTCCGCACGCTCACCGTTACCGCCCTGGACGCCCGCCGGCGCGAGCTCAAGGCGGCAGGGCGCAAGGTCTCCTTCACCCACCTCATCGCCTACGCGATCGCGCGCGCCGCGGCCAACCAGCCGGTGATGACTGACCACTACGCTGTCCTCGACGGCCGCCCCCACCGCGTGCGCGACGGGCAGGTCAACCTCGGCCTCGCGGTGGACGTCGAGAAGCGCGACGGCTCCCGCACGCTGATGGTGCCCGTGATCCGCGACGCCGCCCGCCTGCCCTTCGACCGCTTCCTCGCCGCCTACGACGCGCTGGTGGAGCGGGCGCGCACCAACACTCTCACCGCCGAGGACCTCGTGGGGGCGAACATCACCCTCACCAACCCCGGGGGCCTCGGCACGGCCGCCTCGGTCCCGCGACTGATGGCCGGCCAGGGGACGATCGTCGCGACCGGCTCGATCGGCTACCCCGTGGGCCTCGCCGCGATCGGCGCGATGATCGGTGCGGAGAAGGTCATGACAATGACCTCCACCTACGACCACCGCGTCATCCAGGGAGCTGAGTCGGGCCGCTTCCTGGGACGTGTCGAGGAGTACCTGCAAGGGGAGCTCGGCTTCTACGACGGCGTCTTCGCCTCGCTGGGCGTCGAGCTCGGCCCTGCTCCGGCGGTGCCCGCGCCTGCGGCGGCTGCGGCGGCGGCCTCGGCCACCGTCGAGGAGGCCGGCCGCGGCGCAGCCCCGCGCGGCGCTCCCGACGAAGAGCTGCTGCAGGCCGTGCAGTCCGCCACCGCCCTGCTGAAGGCGTTCCGCACCCACGGCCACCTCGCTGCGCGCCTCGACCCGCTCGGCACCGAGCCCGAGGGTGACCCAGCGCTCGACCCCGAGCCGCTGGGGCTGACCCCCGAACTGATGGCCCTGATCCCCGCGAAGATCCTGCGCATGTGGGTGCCCGGAGCGACGCTCGCCGACGCGCTGCCGCACCTGCGCGAGACCTACTGCGGGACGATCGCGTACGAGATCGAGCACATCTCCTCCCACCGCCAGCGCGTGTGGTTGCGCGAGAAGATCGAGTCCGGGACGTTCCGTCAGCCGCTCACCACCGACGAGCGGCTGACGCTGCTTAAGCGCCTGGTCGAGGTCGACGCGCTGGAGCGCTTCATGCACAAGGCCTACCTCGGCCAGCACCAGTTCTCGATCGAGGGGCTCGACGTGACGGTGCCGATGCTCGACGAGCTGATCCAGCTGGCCGCCGCCCACGGCGGCCGTGAGGTCGTGGTCGGGATGGCTCACCGTGGGCGGCTGAACGTGCTCGCGCACAACCTCGGGCGCCCCTACGACACGATCTTCGCCGAGTTCGAGGGCGCCTCGACGCTCGAGGCGGTCACCACGATCCCCCAGGGGGGCACGGGCGACGTCAAGTACCACCACGGCACCCACGGCTCCTACCTGCTGCCCGACGGGGAGACGATCCAAGTCAACCTCGAGTCCAACCCCTCCCACCTGGAGTACGTCTCCGCGGTCGTCGAGGGCGCCACCCGCGCCGCGCAGACAACCCGCAAGGGGCCCCACGCCCACCAGGACACCGACGCCGCGGTGCCGATCGCAATCCACGGCGACGCCTCCTTCCCCGCTCAGGGCGTGGTCGCCGAGACGCTCAACCTGCAGGCGCTCGACGGCTACAAGGTTGGCGGCACGGTGCACCTCATCACCAACAACCAGATCGGCTTCACCACCGACCCCGACGACGCCCGCTCGACCCGCTGGGCCTCGGACCTAGCGAAGGGCTTCGACGTGCCGATCATCCACGTCAACGCCGACGACGTCCCCGCCTGCATGAGCGCGGTGCGCCTCGCGTTCGCGTTCCGCAAGGAATTCGGCCACGACGTGCTGATCGACCTGATCGGCTACCGACGCTTCGGGCACAACGAGTCCGACGAGCCCGCCTACACCCAGCCCGAGATGTACGCCAAGATCAAGGGGCACCCGCGCGTGGCGGAACTATGGGCCGAGCGGCTGATCGCCGACGGGGTTGTGAGCAAGAAAGAGTTTGAGGAGCTTGGGCAGGGGGTGTGGGACAACCTCACGACGCTCCACCAGCGCCTGAAGGCCAAGATCGCGGCGGCCGCCGAGCACGGGTCGGCGGCGAGCGGTACCGGCGAATACCAGCTCGACCGCTCCCCCTCCCCCGAAGTGCAGACCGCCGTGCCCGCCGAGCGCCTGCGCGAGCTCGGCACGCAGCTGCTGCGCACGCCCGAGGGCTTCACGGTGCACCCGAAGCTCGTCAAACAGCTCGAGCGTCGCCGCGCCGCGCTGGAGGAGCACCACGATGCCGGCGAGGAGCCGGCCCGCCTGGACTGGGCGCACGCGGAGGCGTTGGCGTTCGCGTCGCTGCTCACCGAAGGCACCCCCATCCGCCTGACCGGTCAGGACACCGAGCGGGGCACCTTCAGCCAGCGCCACATGGTGCTGCACGACGCGAAGACTGGGCAG
This sequence comes from uncultured Solirubrobacterales bacterium, assembly GCA_963706545.1. GTDB lineage: Bacteria > Actinomycetota > Thermoleophilia > Solirubrobacterales > Solirubrobacteraceae > Palsa-744. The sequence continues at coordinate 693,809 of OY970161.1, read as the reverse complement.
ACGGTCTGCCCGATCCAGAACCTCCCCGAGGCGCTCGCGCCGTTCGAGTTGCACAACAGCCCGCTCTCCGAGCTGGCCTGCATGGGCTTCGAGTACGGCTACTCCCAGGAGGCCCCCGAGACGCTCGTGCTGTGGGAGGCCCAGTTCGGCGACTTCGTCAACTCCGCCCAGGTGATCGTCGACCAGTTCATCGTCTCCGGCCTGGCCAAGTGGGGGCAGACCTCCCGGCTGACGCTGCTGCTCCCCCACGGCTACGAGGGCTCCGGCCCCGAGCACTCCTCCGGGCGCCTGGAGCGCTTCCTCGCGCTCGCCGCCGAGGGCAACATCCGCGTGGCCAACCTCACGACGCCTGCCCAGTACTTCCACATGCTGCGCCGCCAGGCCCGCATCGCCAAGCAGCGGCCGCTGGTGATCATGACCCCCAAGTCACTGCTGCGCCTGCCCCAGGCCTCCAGCGAGATCGCCGAACTGGCAGAGGACAGCCGCTTCCAGCCCGTGCTCCCCGAGCCCGGCGTGCAGGACGAGCGGGTCACGCGCCTGGTGCTGTGCACCGGGAAGATCTACTACGACCTCGTCGGCCACCCCGACCGCCAGGGCGCCGAGGGCGTCGCGGTGGCGCGCGTGGAGCTGCTCTACCCCTTCCCTGAAGGGCAGGTCCTCGCGCTGCTGGCCCGCTACCCCAACCTCCGCGAGGTCGTCTGGACGCAGGAAGAGCCGCGCAACATGGGTGCCCGCGCGCACATGTTCCCCCGCCTGATGCAGATCCTGCCGGCGCAGATGCACTTCGGTTACATCGGCCGTCCCGAGCGCGCCTCCCCCGGCGAGGGCTACCCCGCCGCGCACGCCGCCGAACAGAGCCGCATCGTGCGCACCGCCCTGGATTTGAGCGTGGACACCTCCCAGTACCCCCGCAAGACGCCCGGGGAGCGGTAGGGCGGGGCGGCGATGCTCTGGCGACGCTTCAAGAACGTCTTCCGCCAGTGGCGGCGCAAGCGTCGTGCGCGGCGGGGCTGAGCCTCGAGGGTGTCCCGTTCCGAGGGGAGCGCGTGGACCTGCGTGTGGCTCGGGTGCTTGACCTCTGAGGACTGCCGCGTGGCCTACCGACCCCGCCACACCGGGTCGCGCTTCTCCTTGAAGGCGCTGGCGCCCTCCTTGGCGTCCTCGGAGGCGAAGACCGGGCCGGAGATCGCGCCCTGGCGCTCCCACATCTCGGCTGTGGACCAGTCCCACTGCTCCTGGAGGATCTGCTTGGAGGCCGCCAGCGCGAGCGGGCCATTCTTGGCGACCGCGGCGGCCAGCTCGAGTGCCGTCTCGATCGCGCCGCCGGGCTCCGCGAGGCGGTTGACGACCCCCAGCTCGTGGAAGCGCTCAGCGAGCTGCACGTCGCCGGTGAGCGCCAGCTCCATCACCACGTGGTAGGGCATCCGCCGCGGTAGGCGCAGCAGCGCTCCGCCCGCGGCCACAAGCGAGCGCTTGGCCTCGGGGATGCCCATCTTGGCGCCCTTCGCCGCCACGATCAGATCGCAGGCGAGCGCGATCTCCATGCCGCCCGCGACCGCGAATCCCTCGATCGCCGCAATCAGCGGCTTGCGCGAGGCGCGCTGAGCGATTCCCGCGAAGCCGCGATCCCCGAACCACGGGGATTCGCCGCGTACGAACGCCCCTAGGTCCATGCCTGCGCAGAAGAAGCCTCCGGCGCCGGTGAGGATGCCCACCGAGAGGGCGTCGTCGGCGTCGAGCTTATCGAGCGCGCCCGCCACACCTTCGGCCACGGCGCCGTTGACGGCGTTTCGCACCTCTGGGCGGTTGATCGTGATCAGCAGGACACTTCCCCGTCGCTCGCTCAGCACTGCTGGGGGCTCGGCGGCGGCGTCGGTCGTGGTTGCGTCGGTGGTGGTGGTGGCGGTGGCGTTGTCGGTCATCGTAGGAGCGTACCGACCGATGCGCCATCGCCGCACGCGCCGCGCGCACTGGAGTCGATCAGCTGGGCCCGTCGGCGAGGGGTCACGAGTCGCCCCTACGCCGCGAACAGCCGCAGCTCCGGCTCACGCTCGCCGCGGAGCACCTCAAGATCGACCTCCACGCACTCGATCCCTCGCGCCTGCGCGAGCACGCGCGCCTGGGGCTTGATCCGCTGCGCCGCCAGCACTCCGCGGCAGGCGCCCAGCGCAGGGTCAAGGCGGATGCGCTCCAGGTAGCGCGTGAGCTGCTCCACCGCGTCGATCGTCGCGATCCGCTTGATCTCGACCGCGACCCACTCGTCCTCGGGGTCGCGGCACATCAGGTCCACCGGGCCGATGTCGGTGGGCCACTCGCGGCGCACGAGCCGAAAGCCCTCGCCGCACCACGCCGGGGCGTCCGCGAGCAGCTCCTGCAGCTCGCGCTCGAGGCCCTCCTTCTCGAGCGACACCAGCGTGTCCAGCTCGTGCTCGATGTCCGAGAGCACCTCGGCGACGGCGATCTCCAGACGATCCTCCTGGCGCTGCTTGCGCACCGTCATCCCCACCAGCCGGCCCTCCGCGTCGTGCTGGAGCTCGACCGCCGTCGGCGGCGTCATCCAGTTCAGCGGCTTCACGTTCGGACCCCCGCCGTCGGCCCACACCATGAACGTCCCATCGGCCTTCAGCATCAGCAGGCGCACCGCCTCGGGCAGCACCGTCGTCAGACGACCGACGTAGGAGACCTCACAGCGGGCGACGATCAGGCGCACCCAGGCAACCTACTGGGCCGGGCGGATCGCACCGACGGCTGGCTTTGCCGGCAGCGTCTCTAGCCGGAGCCCTGAGGCGGGCCGAGCGACGCCTGCTCGTTGTCCTCGCTCGCAGCCGGGGGCTGCGGCGTGGAAGTCGGGGCCTGCGTTGCCGTCTGCGAGAGAATCTGGCCGCCGGCGGGCTCCTCCTCCACCACCCCGCCGTTCAGCGCCTCGCGGAACTCGCGCATGCTCTTGCCCGCCGCACGCGCCAGTTCGGGCAGGCGCTTGGGGCCGAGCACCACCAGCGCCACCGCGGCGAGGAACAGGATGTGCACGGGGTTATCGATACCCACATGACTCAGGCTAGCGCGCCCACAGGGCCACACCGGCAACTGGCCGGCTAGAGCTTGGGTCCGCGCCGGTGCCTCCGGGTCGGCCGGGTCGCGCCGTACCCTGCACCCGTGGCCCAGTCGCCCTACGCACAGCCCGGCCGGTCCTACCCGCCGCCCGCCGCCTCCGAGCCCTTCTGGCCTGCGCAGGCCACGATCCTTGCCGCGATCGCCCTGCAACTACTGCTGCCCAAGCGGCTCACCGCGGGGCCTCCCTGGCTGATCCCCTCGCTGGAGGGCGCGCTGCTGCTCGGGATGTTCATGGCCACCCCCCGCCAGCTCGAGCACGAGCACCCCCGCCGGCGGCGCGTGGCGCTCGGGCTCACCGCGTTCGTGACCCTCGCCAACATCTACTCGCTGGGCGCGCTCACCCATCTCCTGCTACACCACAACGTGCAGAACGGCCGCGAGCTGATCGTCTCCGGGGTGCTGATCTGGCTCACCAATTTCCTGATTTTCGCGCTGTGGTACTGGGAGGCCGACCGCGGGGGGCCCGGCCGGCGCGCCGCCGGCCACGACGGTCCGCCCGACTTCCTCTTCCCCCAGATGGCCGACGACCGCATCGAGCCGCTGCACTGGCGGCCGCAGTTCATCGACTACCTCTACGTCTCACTCACCAACGCCACCGCCTTCTCGCCCACCGACACGATGCCGCTCACGCCCACCGCCAAGAGCATCATGGGTGTCCAGGCCCTCGTCTCGCTCGTCACGATCGGCCTCATTGTCTCCCGCGCGGTCAACATCCTGGCCTAAGGTCATGCGGCCGACGAGGCGTGCCGCATACCGCGTGGCTCGATCGCCAGCGCCTTCACCACGAGGTCTTTGACCTCTCCGTTCGCCCCCAGGCTCAGCGCGCGCTCCAGCGCCTCCAGCGCCCCCTCGCGGTCCATCAGGCGCAGGCGCAGGCGGCCCAGGCGCTCCCACGCGCCCGCGTCGGACGGTCCCCGTTCAGCCGCGCGCCGCGCCGCTTCCTCCGCCAGATCCACCGCGCCCACGTCTTCGTAGATGCGCGCCGCGAAGCGGTGCGGCGCGGGGCGCTCGCCGTCCACGCGCGCCCAGTCGCGCACCGCGCGCGCCGCCGCCTCCAGGTCGCCGGCCTGCCAGAACGCGAGCGTCATCAGCCGCAGCACGCCCACGTTGCCCGGTTGCGCTTCGCGCGCGTACACCAGCCGCTTCGCCGCCAGCGCGTATTCGCCTTCCGCCATCGCCCGCTGCGCTGCGACCATGAAGCGCTCCATCCGCTCCCCCGCGGGGTCGGGTTTGGAGAAGTCCACGAAGCGCATGCTTCCCGCCGGCACCGTGCGGATGCCGTGGCTGAACTTCACCCGCGCCCACTGCTGCACTTCGTCGGTCCCGGTGCTGTCGCCCGTGAAGTAGATCCCCGCCACCGTCCCTACACCCCACTCCGGGTAGGACATGCAGCGCGCGTAGCGGTGCACCACTGAGTGGTCCGGCACCCTGCTCCCGAACGGATCGTGCTTCGCGTTCTCCGCGGCGCTCGCCCGCGCGCGCTGCTCCGCCTCGTAAGCCCTGCGCCCCGCCTCCTCGCGCGCCTTGCGCGCGGCCGCCGCGCTCACCCGCACCGCGTTGTGCGAGACCCGCCCCCCGCGCAGGCTCTCCGCCATGCGCTCCAGCTGGTCAGCCGCCTCGTTGATCGCCTTCAGGTGGCGCTCGTGCTCGGGCTGCTTCCCCGGCGGCGCGAGGTCCGGGTGCCAGCGCTTGGCCATCCTCCGGCGCGCGAGCTGCACCGCTCGCTTGTCGAACGGGGGCTCCAGCTCCAGCAGCATCATCTGCTGCTCGATATCCAGCACCGTGGGCATGAAGCACAAACGGTAGCGCCTCGGATTGAGCTCTATGCTGCCCGGGAATGTCTGCCCAGTACATCTTCACGATGCACCGCCTCTCCAAGGTGCACCCCCCCGACAAGACGGTGCTCTCCGAGCTCACGCTCGCCTTCTACCCCGGCGCGAAGATCGGGGTGCTCGGCTACAACGGCGCCGGCAAGTCGACGCTCTTGCGGATCATGGCGGGGCTGGACGAGGAGTACCGCGGGGAGGCCGCGCTCGCGCCCGGGGCCACGGTGGGGATGCTCGCGCAGGAGCCGTCGCTCGACGAGTCCAAGGACGTGCTCGGCAACGTGCAGGAGGGCGTCGCGGAGACCAAGGCACTGCTCGACCGCTTCAACGAGCTGGCCGCCAACTACTCCGAGGAGTGCGCCGACGAGTTCGCCGCGGTGCAAGCGCGCATCGAAGCCGCCGACGCGTGGAACCTCGACACGCAACTGGAGTACGCGATGGACGCGCTGCGCCTGCCCCCGCCCGACGCCGCCGTCGCGCAGCTCTCAGGCGGGGAGCGCCGCCGCGTGGGGCTCTGCCGTCTGCTGCTGCGCGCGCCCGACCTGCTGCTGCTCGACGAGCCCACCAACCACCTCGACGCTGAGTCGGTCGCTTGGCTCGAGCGCCACCTCGCCGAGTACAAGGGCACCATCGTCGCCGTCACCCACGACCGCTACTTCCTTGACAACGTCGCCGGCTGGATCCTCGAGCTCGACCGCGGGCGGGGCCTGCCCTACGAGGGCAACTACTCCTCGTGGCTGGAGCAGAAGCAGGCCCGCCTCGCCGCCGAGGAGCGCTCGGAGAAAGGCCGCCAGCGCACGATCGCCGCGGAGCTCGAGTGGGTGCGCACCAACCCCAAGGGCCGGCGCACCAAGTCCAAGGCCCGTCTCGCGCGCTACGAGCAGCTCGTCGCCGAGGAGCGCAACGTCCGCCTGGAGGACGTCCAGATCCACATCCCCCCCGGGCCGCGGCTGGGGGAGAAGGTGCTCACCGTCTCCGACCTGCGCAAGGGCTACGGTGAGCGGCTGCTGATCGACGGGCTCTCCTTCGACCTGCCGCGCGCCGGGATCGTCGGGGTGATCGGGGCCAACGGCGCCGGCAAGACCACCCTGTTCCGCATGATCACCGGCGAGGAGGCCCCCGACGGCGGGACCCTGGAGCTGGGCGAGAGCGTGCAGCTCGCCTACGTCGACCAGTCCCGCGACGCCCTGGATCCCGCCAAGACGGTGTGGGAGGAGATCTCCGAGGGCCTCGACCACCTCCCGGTCGGCGAGCGCGTGGTCAACTCTCGCCAGTACGTCGCAGGCTTCAACTTCAAGGGCTCCGACCAGCAGGCCCGCATCGGCAAGCTCTCCGGCGGCGAGCGCAACCGCGTGCACCTCGCCAAGCTGCTGCGCTCCGGCGGCAACCTGCTGCTGCTCGACGAGCCCACCAACGACCTCGACGTGGACACGCTGCGCGCGCTGGAGGAGGCGCTGCTTGGCTTTCCCGGCTGCGCCGTCATCATCTCCCACGACCGCTGGTTCCTCGACCGGATCGCCACCCACGTGCTCGCCTTCGAGGGGGACTCCAGCGTCACCTGGTTCGAGGGCAACTTCGAGGCCTACGAGGAGCACCGCCACGAGCTGCTGGGCGCCGCGGCCGACCGGCCGCACCGGATCTCCTACAAGCGGCTCGTGCGGGGGTGAGGCGAGCGGCTCATGCAGGACTTGGCAAACGGCTCGTCCGTGCCAAGGCAGACGCTTGTGCGGGACGTGACCAATGTTCTTAGCAGTCGCTAAGATCCCTCGGGAAGCTCAACTTCGGCGACCACAGAGGAGCTGCCATGTCTGACTACACCGCGAAGCAGATCGATGAGATGGAGGCCGCCTTCGGCGGCGGGATGAAGAAGGCGCGCGCCGAGCTCGGCGTGCAGTCCTTCGGGATGCAGGTCATCGACCTGCCCCCTAACTACACCGACTACCCCGAGCACGACCACGAGGAGGACGGCCAGGAGGAGGTCTACTCAGTGATGCGGGGGTCTGGCGCAATCGAGATCGAAGGCGAGCGCCTGGAGCTCACGCCAGAGGTTCTAGTGCGGGTCGGCCCGGGCATCAAGCGCAAGCTCTTCGCCGGACCCGAGGGGATTCGGGTGCTCGCGCTGGGCGGCAAGCCCGGCTCGCCGTACGAGGTCCGCGAGTTCACCGAACTGACCGGCACGAGCGCCTAGCGCGCGACGAGGCAAGGCGTCCCGCGCGCGGACGACTCAGCGCGCGAACGAGGTGCCCGCGTCGAGCGTGCGCGCCGCGGCGGCGATCAGCCGTGCAGCGGCGTGCACGTCGGCGAGCGCGACGAGCTCCACCGGGGAGTGCATGTAGCGGATGGGGACCGACACGAGCGCGGTGGGCACCCCGCCGCGGCTGAGGTGCACCGCGTCGGCGTCGGTGCCGGTGTTGCGGCCGATCGCCTCCACCGTGAAGGGGATGCCCTCGCGCTCCGCGGTGTCGTGCAGCAGCTCGAACAGGCGCGGGTGCAGGGTCGAGCCCCTACTCAGCACCGGCCCCGAACCGAGCGGGTGCTTGCCCGACTCCTTGACCTCAACCCCGGGGGCGTCGGTGGCGTGGGTCACGTCCACCACGATCGCCGCGTCGGGCTCCAGCGAGAATGCGCTCGTGCGTGAGCCCCCGAAGGTGGTCTCCTCCTGCGCGGCGGCGACCGCGACGAGCTCCCACTCGGCGCTGGCGCCCCCTCTGTCCTTGCCGTCGCCCTCGGCGCCTCCACCGCCGTCGGCGTCGCCGGCCTGCGCCACGAGTCGCGCGGCCTCCAGCGCGACGAACGCGCCGAGGCGGTTGTCCAGTGCGCGCGAGGCCACGCGCCCGTTGGGCAGCTCCACCGTGTCTCCGGCGAGCACCGCGACGTCCCCGATGCGCACCAGCTCGCGCGCCTGCTCGCCGTCGCGCGCGCCGAGGTCGATGTGCAGGTCGCGCACCTCCGCGACCTTCTTGCGCTCCTCCTCGCGCAGCAGGTGGATCGGCTTCTTGCCGATCACCCCCGGGATCTCGCCCTCCCGCGTGCCCAACACTACGCGCTGGCCGACGAGGATCTGCGCGTCCCAGCCGCCGACCTCGCGGAACCACAGGTAGCCCTCGTCGTCGATGTGGGTGACGATCAGCCCGATCTCATCGATATGGCCCATCACCACCAGCCGCCGCGCTGATGAATCGCGTCCAGGCACCCGCGCGGAGGGTGTGCCCACCACGTCCACCTGGGCGTCGGCCCCGAACGCTCGCGCCGCTGCCGTCCACACCGCCGCAGGGGCTGTCTCGTAGCCGGAGGGGCCGCGGGCCGCAAGCAGCGCGCGCAGAACCTGAGGGAAATCCTCGGTGTCGCTCACGCCGCGAGCAGACTTCGCAGGACGTACTGGAGGATGCCGCCGTGGCGGTAGTAGTCGGCCTCCCGAGGCGTGTCGATGCGCACCGTCACGGTGAACTCCTGCGCATCGGCGCGCACCGTCAGCTCGCGTGGCAGCTCGGCGATGCCTTCGATCGCGAACGTCTCGTAGCCCGTCAGCCCCAGCGAAGCGGCCGAGTCACCGGCCTTGAACTGCAGCGGCAGCACGCCCATCCCGATCAGGTTGGAGCGGTGGATGCGCTCGAAGCTCTGCGCGATCACGGCGCGCACCCCCAACAGCTTCGTGCCCTTCGCCGCCCAGTCGCGCGAGGAGCCGGTGCCGTACTCCTTGCCGGCGAGCACGACTAGCGGCACCCCTTCCTCCTTGTAGCGCATCGCGGCGTCGTAGATCGGCAGCTGCTCGACGGCTCCCTGCCCGATTCCTCCCTGCTCGGCGGCTCCCTGTCCGACGGCGCCGCCCCCCGCCGCGGCCCGCTGGCCGAAAGGGGGATGCGAGCCGGAGGCGAGTGTCTCCCCGCTTCGGTCGCCGCTCGCCGCGGGCGCCGGCAGATGGTAGGTGTAGCCGCCTTCGGGCAGCGCCGCTCCGTCGGGAGCTCGCAGAAGGTTGCGGATGCGGATGTTGGCGAAGGTGCCGCGCACCATCACCTCGTGGTTGCCACGACGGGCGCCGTAGGAGTTGAAGTCGCGCGGCGCGACCCCCTGCTCCTGCAGGTAGAGCCCAGCCGGCCCGTCGCGCTTGATGGACCCCGCGGGGGAGATGTGGTCGGTGGTGACCGAGTCCCCCAGCAGCGCCAGCACGCGCGCGCCGTGCACGTCCTGCACCAGCGCGGGCTCCGCGGGCATCCCCTCGAAGTAGGGGGGCAGGCGCGCGTAGGTGGAGCGCTCCTCCCAGGCGAAGCGCTCGCCGGTGGGGACCTCCAGGCCGTTCCAGTGCTCGTCGCCGGTGAACACCTCGGCGTAGCTCTTGCGGAACATGTCCGACTGCACCGCCGCCTCGATCGTCTGTGCGATCTCGCGCTCGGTGGGCCAGATGTCGCGCAGGTAGACCTCCCGACCGTCGGCGTCGCGGCCCAGCGGGTCGGCGACGATGTCGATGTCCATCGTGCCCGCCAGCGCGTAGGCGACGCACAGGGGAGGGGAGGCGAGGTAGTTCATCTTCACGTCTGGGTTGATGCGCCCCTCGAAGTTGCGATTGCCGGAGAGCACCGAGACGACCGCGAGGTCCTCCTCGCCCACGACCTTCGAGATCTCCTCGGGCAGCGGACCGGAGTTGCCGATGCACGTGGTGCAGCCGTAGCCGACGAGGTTGAAGCCGAGCTGCTCAAGGGGCTCGGTGAGCCCGGCGCGGTCGAGGTACTCCGTAACCACCTTCGAGCCCGGCGCCAGCGAGGTCTTCACCCACGGCTTGCGCTGCAGGCCGCGGGCGAGCGCGTTGCGCGCGAGGATCCCCGCCCCGATCATCACGGAGGGGTTGGAGGTGTTCGTACAGCTCGTGATCGCGGCGATCACCACGTGACCGTGGTGCAGCGTGGTGGAGGTGCCGTCGGTGAGCGTCACCGGGACCCCCCCGTTGGGCTCTCCCGCCCCCGTCCCGTTTGGCCCCGGCTGCACCGACCCGCGTCTGCCCGCCTCCGGCCCCCCGGCCTCGCTCGCCGCCGACGCCTGCGGGCGAGCCTCGCGCGGGCCTTCCCCGTTGGCGGGCTCCTGCGCGGCGGTGGGGTCGCTCGCGGGGAACGTCTCGGCCACCGCCTCGTCCTGGCCGTTGGGCGTGGGCACGTACCCGGCGAGCGCGCGGCGAAAGGCCGGCTGAGCGTCGCTCAGCGAGATCCGATCCTGCGGACGCTTGGGGCCGGCGAGGCTGGGCACCACCTCGCCGAGGTCGAGCTCGATCTGCTCGGAGAAGCGCGGCTCGGGCGAGTGCTCGTCGTGCCAGAGACCCTGCTCGCGCGCGTACGCCTCGACCAGCTCTACCTGCTCGGCGGGCCGCCCCGAGAACGTGAGGTAGCGCAGCGTCTCCGCATCGATCGGGAAGATCGCGCAGGTGGAGCCGAACTCGGGCGACATGTTGCCGATCGTCGCGCGGTCGGCGAGCGGCAGGCCGGCGAGGCCGGCGCCGTGGAACTCGACGAACTTGCCCACCACCCCGCGGGCGCGCAGCAGCTCGGTGACGGTCAGCACGAGGTCGGTGGCGGTGGCCCCCTCGCGCAGCGCGCCGTGCAGGCGGAAGCCGACGACCTGCGGGATCAGCATCGACATCGGCTGGCCGAGCATCGCCGCCTCGGCCTCGATCCCGCCGACGCCCCAGCCGAGCACACCAAGCCCGTTGACCATCGTGGTGTGAGAGTCGGTGCCGACCAGCGTGTCGGGGTAGGCGCGCGGCATCCCGGCATCGGACTGTCCGGCGTTCTCGGAGGAGCGAGAATCGCCCGCTCGGGGGTCGACGCCGTCGGCGACGAACACCACGCGCGCGAGGTACTCGAGGTTGACCTGGTGCACGATCCCGGTGTCGGGGGGGACGACCTTGAAGTTGTCGAACGCCTGCTGGCCCCACCGCAGGAAGAGGTAGCGCTCCTGGTTGCGCTCGAACTCGCGCGCGGCGTTGATGGCGAAGGCGTCGCGCGTGCCGAAGGCGTCGACCTGCACGGAGTGGTCGATCACGAGCTCGGCGGGCGCGAGCGGGTTGATGCGGGCGGGGTCGCCGCCCTGCTGCGCCATCGCGTCGCGCATCGCCGCGAGGTCCACCACCGCGGGGACGCCGGTGAGATCCTGCATCAGCACGCGCGCGGGCGTAAACGCGATCTCCTGGGAGGGCTGCGCCGCGGGGTCCCAGCCGGCGAGCGCTTCGATGTCTGGGGCGGTGACCGCCCCAGAGCCCTCGGTGCGCAGCAGGTTCTCGAGCAGCACCTTCAGCGAGAACGGTAGCCGCGCCACGTCGAAGCGCGGCTGGAGCGAGCTCAGGCGGAAGATCTCGTACTCACGCCCGCCGACGGCGAGCGTGCCCTTCGCGTCGAAGCTGTTCTGCGACATAGCCTCCAGTCAATCAGAAGGCGGCGACACTCTGCGCGATCGGTGTGCGATCGGCGCTCAGACGGCGAGCTCGACGCGGCCCTTGCCCGTGCGCTTGCTGCGCAGCAGCGCCTCGTCGCAGGCCGCCAGCAGCTGCGCGTCGGTCATCCCTGCTCGCCACTGACCGACGCCGATCGAGGCGCCGACGCCCGGCGCGAGACCGAAGGAGGGCACCTCCGCGAGGCGCTGCAGAGCGCGGGCGGCGGCCTGTGCGGCGGACTCCAGGTCGGCGGCGGGAAGGATCACCGCGAACTCGTCCCCCCCGTAGCGGGCGACGCGGTCAAACGCGCGGAACTCGCCCTGCAGCGCGTGCGCGACCTCGCGCAGCAGCGCGTCCCCCGCGGGGTGGCCGTGGCGGTCGTTGACGAGCTTGAAGTTGTCGAGGTCGAGCAGCAGGCACGCCAGGCGCCCGTCGCCGCGCGCGGCGCGCCCGATCTCTTCCTGCAGGCGACGGCGCATCGCGCGGTGGTTCATGCAGCCGGTCACGGCGTCCGTGCCGGCCTCCGCGCGCGCGCGCAGCAGGGCGAGTGCGGACGCGGCCTGGTCGACGAGCGCCGTGGCCCGCTGGAGCGCGCGCTCGTCGAGCGCTTCAGGGCGCTGGCGCGCGAGGACCACGACCGCCTCGACCTCCCCGCGTACCGTGAGCGGTGCCAGCAGCGCGCAGCCGGCACCGGCCGTGGCCGCCAGGCGCGGCACGCTGGCCGCCAGTTCGCGCGCTCCGACGGCGAGCACGGTCTGCCCGGTGCTCGCGACCCACGCCACCCCAGGCGGGCGCTCCGAGCGTGGCGCCAGGTAGCTGAGACGCCCCTCGCCCGCGAAGAGGTACACCACCACCAGCTCGCTCTCCTGCTCGGCGGCGAGGTGGTGGACGTGCACCTCCTCGGGGGGGCGGGCCTCCAATACCGAGAACAGCTCGCGTGCGAGCGCGCGGTACACGGCCTCGGTGTCGCTACCGCCGTCGGCGAGCCGCATCAGCCGGCGCAACGCACCGAGCAGCGGGTCGCCGTGGGTACTCGCGACAGAGCGCAGCGGGATCTCGACGCTTGCGGTGGTCATCCTGGTGACTTTAGATATAACGGGGGCGGCAGGGTGTCGTTTTTGTGGTTGCGCGGGCGGCAGGTGTGGTCTTTGTGATCGCGTTCGCGCGGGCGGCCCCTCATCGACGCCGGTGGGTGTGGTGCGTCCGTGCACCGCGACGCCGCCGATGCCTGCGGCTGTGCTTCTTGTGCCTGAGCCGCGGGCAGTTCCTGACGGCGATCTTCGTGCTCTGCGTGAGCTTCGCCCCGCTCTGCGCGACGATCGTGGCGGGCATCTTGAGCGCCGACCGATCGGAGATCGGCCGGCACAGGCCGCCGTGGACGGCGAGCAGCGAGTGCGGGCCGGTCGGGAGACTCAGCGTGAAGCTCGAGACCGGCACGTCGGGGAGTGATTCGAACGTCGAGCTGGTCACCCCGGCGCTCGAGATGTGGGTGTGGGCGACGAGGACCACCGTGACGCCGTCGCCACGGAGGATCACGTCGAGGTCGGGGAACGCCGCGCCGCCGTGGGAGACCAGGTAGGCGGGACCTTCGAGCTTGCCGGGCAACACGGGCGTCGTCGCGGTGGCGCTTCCTACCCGTGAGGCTTCCGGGCAGGCGCCCGGCGGATTCGCGACTTCGAAGGTCGCCGCGGGGCACGCTCCGTGGAGCGTGGTCAGACGCGAGGGCAGCTGCTTGGGCAGCGTGGCGATCACCTGCCGGATGTTGGCCTGGCCCGTGCCCTGGGTGAGCTTGACTTCGAGGCTCGCCCCCTTGGCCCTCGACGTCTTCGCGCGGGTGGAGGCGGTGAGCTTCGGGCTGAACGGGAGCTTTTCGCACCCACCCACCTCGAAGGGGGTGGAGAGGCTCTGCGACGCGGTCGCGCTCGACCCGGGGACGAAGCCGGTGAGCAGCGATTCGGTCGCGAGCGGGCCGCAGTTGGTGGGGTTGAACAGGAAGCTCGGACGGTTGACGTTCACGGCGATGCTCCGCAGGCGCAACGGCACGCCCCCCACGATCCTCGGCAGCGAGGCGGTGACGACCACGCGACCGGTGTACGGGGCGACGTTGACCTGTGCCCGGGTGACAACCTGGCCGAGGTCGAACGGGCCGGCGAGCGCGGGCACCACGATCGAGAGCCCGTACGGTGCACCGGCGTAGGGGCCGGTCAGGTAGACCTCGCCCGCGAACGCGTACGGTTCGGGGCCGGCTCCGGCGGTGACCGCCGCAGTCCCGATCTCGGCGGCTGGCGGACACGTCCCCACGGCGGCCTGTGGTTCCCCGCACAACGGCACCGAGGGGATCGCGCCGAGCAGGCCGGCCGGGAGCGTAGTCGTGACCTGTGAGAGGTACTGCTGCCCGTCCGCGCGCGCGAGGTTGAACGTGTAGGAGGTGTACGCCCCCGCGTCAGGAGAGGAGTCCTGCGTGCTCTGGGCCAGCGAGAGCGGCAGCGGTTGTGGGCATCCGGTGGTGGTGAACGGGGTCGAGCTGAGCGCCTCGGTGCCGCCCGTGTAGGGGGTGAACAGCGATTCGGTCCTCGCTTCGCCGCACACCAGCGGGTTGGCAAGCGGCGCTCGCGGACCGCCGCCGAGCGTCAGCTTCAGATCTTCGAAGGGAAGCGGTGGGTTTGCGGTGAACGTGGCTTCCAGACGACCGGTTTCGCGGTTGGCTTCGACCAGTCCCTGCAGGCGGACCGACACGCCGTAGATACTCTCGGCGTCGATGTAGATGGTGAACGGCGGCCCGGTGATCGGCCCTCCGGCAGGGTCGCCCAGATAGACGTTGCCCATCAGCGAATGGGGTGGCAGGTCGGTTTCGATCGCGACCGCCCCGATCTTCGACGCCGCCGGGCATTCGACGGGATGAGCGCTGCCGATGCCGATCTGTTCAGGGGAGCAGGTTCCAAGCCCATTGGCGGCGGGTGGGTTGAGTGTTATCCCTTCGGGCAGGGTTACGTGGGCAGCTTGGATGTCGGCGGTGTTGACCTGTTCCGGTTCGGCGTACTGGGGGGCGTGTACGTCGGCGGTGACGCCGTCGGGCTCATCGGAGGTCGAGGTTTCGGGAGTGAGGGTGGTGGTGGGGTTGAACGGAACTTTTTCGCAGCCTTCGACGCCGACCGGGGTGTGGGTGGGCGTGCTCGAGACCTGCCCTTCGTAGGATTCGACTTCCAGGTAGGAGGTGGTGCTCTGCGAGCACACGCTGGGCAGCGTCAGGAAGTTGCCGCCCGCCCGGCCTTTGAAGAGCAGCTTCGACTTGAGCACTCTCAGCGGTGCTTTGATGCCGCCAGTGCCGACTTCCCCTTCGGTGGGGACGTTGTCGATTTCGAAGTACTCGTGGTAGTCCCCCGAGGGAACGCCCCGCGCCGCCAGTGCCGGTTCGTAGGCGTCGCTGAGGTGACCGACCAGCGTCAGCTTCACGGGCGCCACGAGCGGCGCCAGCGGTTCGACGGTGACCCCGAACAGCAGCGGGCGGCCCGGTTCGAGCGGTAGGTTGTAGACCTGACCGGTGAGGGCGGGGAGCGCGGTCGGAACGCCGGGGACCAGTTCGACGAGCGCCTTCATTTCGACTTCCCCGACCAGGCTGCTCGAGGGGCATAGTTTGGCGTCCGATTCGAACTGCGTCTTGCTGCAGGTAGGCGTCGGCGCCTGTGGGTCGGCGGCGAGCCCCGGCGGCACGTCGACGCGGATGCGCTTGAGCTTGCCTTCGGGCACGCCGCCTGTGCTGTTCAGTTCGAAACCGGTGATGCCCCATTCGGGGTGACCCGCGGCCTGGGCGTAGAACTCCGAATGGGGGCTCGAGTATTCGCAGTCGCGAACGTTGCAGGTGCCCGCTTCGAAGTTCTTTTCTTCGACGCCGAACGCGGCTTGCGCCGCGGGCGCCACGGTGACGTAGGCCGTGCATGTCAGCAGTGCTGCCAGCCAGACCCGAGCTGGATGAGATCTCATGATGACCTCCTGATCGCTGTACCCCTCCGGTGATCCAGGGTCACCCCTGCTCACTGTCCTGATCGCCCATACCACGATCCGGAGCGTGTCCTTCATATACCCGGACTGCGTAGTTTCTACCCAGGGCTTCCTCTCACACGGGCGCCCGTGCCGTGTGCACTCCCGGTCACGAGAGACGCCGCCCGCGGGGACCCCGGGCAGCGCTCCCACACTCAAGCGCGCGGGGCCTCCGTGCCCCGCGTCCGGGCCGTGGCACGCTGTCGAGAAACGCCGCCCGCATGGCATGGGCCACGGGCGGCGCTCTCTACGTGTGGAGACCCACCCGGGAGGGGTGGGTCTCCGGCTCCCCGCCAGGAGTCAGGCTCTGAAGGTCACCGTGGCGTAGGCCTTGGAGGTGGCGCCCTTCTTCTTCGGCACGAAGCCAACGCGCACCTTGATCCGCAGCTGGCGGAACCGGCGCAGGATTTCCTTGCCGGTGCCGCTCAGCGACACGTTGAGCGTCGCCTTGCCGCCGTTGCCGAGGTGGCGCGCGACGGTCTTCAGGTCGGTGCCGCTGCCGCTGATGCGCCCGGCGGCGGGCAACTGCACGGTCATCACGGCGGTGGTGCCGGAGGTCCGGTGTTTGAGGATCTGCACGGGGCAGTTGGTGGGTGTGATCTTCGTCTTCTGCGTGATCGTCGGCCCGCTCTGCGCGACGATCGTCGTGGGCATCACGAGGTTCGCGGTGCAGAGGTTGCCATTCGCGGCGAGCACCGAGTTCGAGCCGGTCGGGAGCTTCATCGTGAAGCTCGAGACGGGCACGTCAGGCAGCGATTCGAACGTCGTGGTGATGATGTTGTTGGCGACGTTGGTGTGGCCGACGAGGATCGTCGTGATGCCGTCGCCCTGGAGCACCGTGTCGAGGTCGGGGAACGCCTCGCCGCCGTGGGAGACGAAGTAGACGGTCCCTGAGAGCGTGCCGGGCAGCGCCGGGGTCGTGGCGGTCGCGCTGCCGACCCGCGAGCCTGACGGGCAGGCGCCGGGGTTGGCTTCGAAGGTCGCCGCGACACACGCCAGTTTGAACGTGGCCTGGCGCGCGGGCAGCTGCTTGGGCAGCGAGGTGACGATCTTCTTGATGTTGCCCTGGCCGGCGGCCTGGCTGATCTTGACTTCGAGGCTCGCCCCGTTGGGCCGCGAGGTTTTCGCGCCGGTGAACGCGGTGAGGCTCGGTTTGAACGCAAGCGCTCCGCATTCGCCCACGGAGAACGGGGTGGAGACGTTCTGGGTGGCGGTCGCGCTCGAGCCAAGCACGGCGAGGCCGGTGAGCGTCGATTCGGTCGCAAGCGCGCCGCAGTTGGTCGGGTTGAGCAGGAAGCTCTGACGGTTGACTTCGATGCTCACCTGCTGCAGCCGCAGCGGCACGCCCTTGTAGATCGTCGGGATGGCGCTGGTGACCACCACGCGGTAGGGACTGTTCGGTTCGACAGCGATCGTCGCGCGTGTGACCACGTTGCCGAGGCTGAACGGTCCGGTGACGGCTGCCACGACGATCGCCATCCCGTAGGGGGCGCCGTTGTAGGGGCCGGTCAGGTAGACCGAGCCGCTGAGCTGGTAGGGCGCGGGACCGGCCCCCGAGGAGACTGTGACGGTCCCGATGCGGCTGGACGCGGGGCAGGCTTCTTCCTTCACCGGCGCTTCGGCGACCTGCGCTTCGCTGCACTGCGTCACCGCGGGGATCCGTCCGACGAGGCCGGGCGGCAGCACCGTCCTGACCTGCGAGAGGTACTGCTGGCCCGTGGGACGGGTGAGGTTGAGCGCGTAGGAGGTGGAGGCCCCCGCGCTCGTGGGCAGGCTGGAGGTGCTCTGCGTGAGCGCGAACGGCAGCGGTGAGGCACACGCTCCGCCGGAGCCGTTGCTGTCGACGAGGAACGAGCTGAAGGGCGACTGCGCAGCCGTGCCGGTGTACGGCGTGAGGCTCGTTTCGGTCGTGGCCACCACACACGCGAGCGGGTTGGCCAGCGGCGCGAGCGGCCCGCGCTTGAAGCGCAGGATCACGTCGCTGAAGGGCTGTTCGGGGTTCTTCGCGAAGGTCACCGTCAGCCGCCCCGTCGTTTCGTTGGGCACGACCGAGCCTTTGAGGCGCACCGAGATGCCGTAGCGCGCGGACTCGGCGTCGAGGTACATGGTGTACGGAGGCCCGGTGATCGGACCCGATTCCGGCCCGCCGAGGTAGATATCGCCTTTCAGTGATCCCGGCGGCAGGTCCGGAACGTCCAGGGTGACCGTACCGATCTTCGAGCCGACCGGGCACGTGACGGGATTCCTCGTGCCGATGCCGATCTGCGCGGGCGTGCACGCTTCGAGGCCGTGGGCAGCGGAGGGGTTGAGCGTCATCCCTTCCGGCAGTGTGACGGTCGCGTTTTCCAACTCCGAGGAGTCGATCCCCGTCGGGCTGGGATCGTGCGGCAGCTTCAGTTCGGTCGTGACGCCGTCGGGCTGGTCGGACTGGGTGGTTTCCGGTTCGAGCAAGAACGTGGGTTCGAAGGGGACTGCCTTGAAGGGCGTGGCCCCGTTGCACCCTTCGGTGCCGATCGGCACGGTGTACGTTTCAGAGGCTTCTTCGCCGTGGCTGCCCAGGACCGTCACCGTGTTCGTAGTGGCCGGCCCGGGGCCGGCGCAGTTGCTCGGGAGCGTGATGTAGCCGCCCTGGTGGGTGGTGCCGATTTCCCCTTTGAGGACCAGCCGCGAGGAGATCAGCGGCAGGGCCGGTGAGACGTTGATTTCGTAGTAGTCGTGGTAGTTGCCGGCCCATTCCACGTTGCCTTCGATCTGGGTGTGGGCGTAGTACTGCCCTGCCTCGAGTTCTTCCTGTTTTTCTAGCGAGGGAAAGCCTCCAACTCCGGGTTTTGCCCCTTTTGCTTCAGCTTCTTTGAAGCCTTTTTCGAGCTGCCCTTTGGTCAGCGGCTTGGGCAGTTTGAGCGCCACGCCGAAGTCCGAGGCCTTGCCTTCGGGCGGGACCACGTTGTAGGCGATGCCTTCCAGCGGCAGGTCGGAGATTTCCACCGGGACCTTCAAGACGCCCCCAGGGCCGGCGTACACGGTGACCAGGTTGACGCCGATTTCAGATTCTACTTCGCCTTCTTTGTTCTTTTTACATTGCGGTTCTGGATAAAAACCGGTGCCGGGGATGGCTTCTTCTTCTTTTTCGTTCGCGTCGAATTCCTTCATGGAGCACTGGGCCACAGCCTGGGGGTTCACGCTCACGCCGGGACCGACGTCGGTGCGGACGTGCGTGACGACGCCCGACGGCGCCTCGTTGGGCAGGGTCCCGACGGTGGCGATCTTGAAGTCGGTGATCCCCCACGCCGGGTGACCGGCCGCCTGGGTGTACCCCTGTTTTTTGGCTTCGGCAAGAGTGGGTTCCTTGGGTACCGAGTACGAGAACCCGGGAATCGGTTCCACGTTTTCCGAGCCGCAAGTTTCGTAGGCCGCGGTGCAGTTGCCCGCGACGAGCGTTTCGACGCCGAGCGAAGCCTGCGCGGCGGGCGCGGCGACCGCGGCGAAGCCCACGCCGGCGACCAGCGTGGCGAACCAGACCCGGCCGGACGACCGGATCGTTGCGAAAGCGGGGAACCTCATGTCAACCTCCCTCAGTGGCCCAGGGCCGTCCTTGCATACCTGGAGAACACACTCTCTATACCCAAGTTGCGCCCTTCTTACTCTACATCACAGTTCGGCCAGGAGGAATCCGGCTGGGGTTGTCAGCGGCTTGTGCGCCTCGCGGGCCAACTTAGCGCGAATCAGGCTGGGGAGTCGTCAGTGGCGCGTGCTCCTCACGGGCCAACTCGAGCGACTCCGACAGGCCGCCGCGGAGATCGCGGTCGAGGAGTGGCTGCAGCAGCATCCGCAACACGAGCGCCGTGGGCACCCACCCCGGCGCGCTCACGTGCCGGGAACGACGCTGTACCCCACGTTCGATCGCGTTGAGGGCGCGCCCGAGCGGCACAGGTTTGACGACCGCGCGACGCCTGCCTGGGACCTGCTCGGCGGCCCGCGTCTGCATACCGCGGCTGACCATGTCGGTGTCGATGACGCCGAAGTACGCCACCCCCACGCGCGCGCCCGATTCGTGTAGCTCGATGCGCAGCGTATCGCTGAGCGCCTCGACGCCGGCCTTGGAGGCGCTGTAGGGACCGAGCAGCGGAGCGTGCAGCGCCGCCGCGACGGAGGCGATAGCGAGTGCGTACCCGCGCGGGTGAGCGATGTGGGGCCCGGCGGCGCGCAGGGTGTAGTACACGCCGAGCAGGTTGACCGCGACGATGCGCTCGAACACCGCGGGATCGCCGCCCACCAGCGGCAGCTGGGCGACGACCCCGGCGTTGGCGACGACGACGTCCAGGCCGCCAAGACGCTCGACGGCGCCGTCCACCGTGGCCTGCACCTGCGCGCGGTCGGTGACGTCACACTCCCACCACGGCGCCCCGCCGCACTCCGCGGCCACCCGCTCGAGCAGCTCGGGCTCGAGGCCCGTGAGCGCCACGCGCGCACCACGCTCGTGCAACCGCCGCGCCGTGCCGGCGCCGATCCCGCGCGCGGCACCGGTGACCAGCACGCGGCGGCCGGCCAGAGGGATCGGAGGGGTGCCGCTCACCTGCTCAGCTTGGCAGGTGGAAGGGCACTGTCGTCACGACGATCCCCGGCAGCCGGCGCAGCGCGCGGCGCAGACGGTGGGCGACACCGTTGTGCAGCGGGCGGTGCCACGCGCGGCGGACGACCAGTTCGGGGAGCACGACGGTGACGGTGAAGTCGGGCACCTCGCCGTGCAGCAGCCGCAGGTAGCGCGCCAGGGGCGCGACCAGCGCGCGGTAGGGGGAGAGCACGATCTCGAGCGGCACGTGGTCGCCCCAGACCTGCCAGTAGGAGCGAAAGCGCCGGGCCTCCTCGGCGTCGGCGGAGAGGTGCAGGGCCAGCACCGGCTGGCCGAGCGACGCGGCGTAGGCGAGCGCGCGCAGCGAGGCGAGGTCCATCGCGATGACCGGCACCACGGTCAGGTTGAACACCTGGTCGGGGGCCTCCTCGTGCTCGTACAGGCCGCTGCGCACCGCGGAGTGGGCGCGGTCGTTCGAGACGGCGCCGGGCGGCGGCGCGATCAGCTTCGCTCTCGCACGTGCCGACACCGGCTGCAGCGCGACGGCGCGCCCGACGGCGAGGTAGTGGGTGCGGATGCGCAGGAACAGCACCACGAGCGCGGGGATCAGGATGACGACCAGCCACGCGCCCTCCAGGAACTTGGTGAATGAAGTGATCAGCAGCACGACGGCCGAGAGGAACGCGCCGAGCGCGTTGAAGCAGATGCTCCGCTGCCAGCCCTCCTCGCGGGTGCGCAGCCAGCGCACGACCATGCCGGTCTGCGAGAGCGTGAACGCGAGGAACACACCGACGGCGAACAGCGGGATCAGGCTCGTGACGGAGCCGTCGAACGCGGCGAGGATCGTGGCGGCGGCGGCGCCGAGCACAACGATGCCGTTGGAGAACGCGAGGCGGTCGCCCATCCGCAGGAACAGGCGCGGGGCGGAGTAGTCGCGGGCGAGGAAGAACAGCAGTCGGGGGAAGTCCGAGAAGGCGGTGTTGGCGGCGAGCAGCAGCACGAGCGCGGTGGCGGCCTGCACGTACCCGTACAGCACGCCGGAGCCGAGGCCGCGGTGGGCGAGCTGGGAGAGCACGGTCTGCGAGGACTGCGGCACGATCCCGTCGAGCTCGATCAGGACGACGGTGCCGATGAACATGACCACGAGCAGGCTCACCATCCATGTCAGCGTGGTGCGCGCGTTGCGCCACTCGACGCGCTTGAAGGCTGGGATCCCGTCGGAGATCGCCTCGATCCCGGTCATCGCCGTGGCTCCGGAGCCGAAGGCGCGCAGGATCAACAGCAGCCCGACGCCCTCGACAGCGTGCACCGGTGGGCGGGGCGTCGCGTGGAAGCTGTGCCCGGCGGCGTCCGCGAGGCCGACGGCAACGAGCAGGAAGATCGCGAGGATGAACATGTACGTAGGCGCAGCGAACAACATCCCCGCCTGGCGCACGCCACGGAGGTTGCCGGCGACGAGCACCGCGATCACCGCGAGCCCGAGCGGGACCCGGTCGGGCGCGAGCGAGGGGATCGCGGAGGTGACGGCGGCGATCCCGGAGGCGACCGACACGGCGACGGTCAGGACATAGTCGAGCATCAGCCCGGCGGCTGCGACGAGCCCGGGGACCAGACCGAGGTTGTCGGAGGCGACGATGTACGAGCCCCCGCCGCGGGGGTACGCGCGGATCGTCTGGCGGTAGGAGAGCCCGACGACGACCATCAGCACGAAGATCGCGAGCGAGATGACCCGCGAGTAGCCGAACGCCGCGGCCCCGCCGAGCGCGAGCACAACGAGCATCGCTTCGGGCCCGTACGCCACGGAGGAGAGCGCGTCGGAGGAGAGCACCGGCAGCGCGACCAGCTTGCGCATGCGCTCCTCGAGCACCGCGGCGGAGTGCAGCGGGGGGCCGAGCAGCGCGCGGCGCACCCGCCCGGCGGTCCACCCCCCGCGCGTGGGGGCGTGCCCCGCCTCGCGCGTGGCTTCGAGCTCCTCGCCGGGTGCGCCGTCGGCCTCGACTGCGACGAAGCGCGAGCGCCCGAGGCGCACCGTGCCGACGCCCGTGCCGGTGGCGCTCGACTGCTTAGCGCCTGGCTGTCCGGTGCTCGACTGCCCGAGGTTCGGGTCGCACGGCAGCGCGCGGATCCACTGTGCGCGGTCCCCGAGCGCGGCTCCCCACCGCTCTCCGATCCCTCGCAGCACCTCCAGGTCGCTCTCCCCGAGCGCAGGGTACCCGGTCGCGGGGCTCAGTACGACGGGCGGCTCGTCGTCGGGCGCAGCGGTGGCCGTGGCCGCTGTGGGCGCAGGCGGTGACTCGGCCGGTGGCTCGGTCTGCGGGGGGGTGGAGCGCGCCACGGCGCCCATCATCACAGAGCGCGGTGACGTCGGGCTCGGCTCAACCGACGACCAGAGTCGCTTTCATCCCTTTGGCCTCGTGCCCGGGCAGCGAGCAGAAGAGCGTGTACGTGCCCGCGTGGAGCCGCAGTTTGAGGTCGCGGACACCTCCCGGTTCGGTGTTGGGCAGCGCGCCGGGTTCGGTGCCTTCGGTCGGTTCGAGCAGGTGCAGGTTGTGGGTGTCTTCGCCGCGGTTGACGAGCTCGACGATCACTTCCCCGGCGGGCACTTCGGGGCGCGAGAGGGTGAAGGAGTACTCCTTGGCAATCACCTGCACACGCGCGGGCGCGGGCGGGCCGGTAGGGCTCGCGGGCGCTTCCGCGGCCGGTTCGGGCGTGGGGGTGCCCGCCGAGGGAGTGGCGGGGGCCGTCGGCGAGGAGGTCCCGGAGGGGGAGGAGTTGGAGGGGGCCGGTCCGGCGGAGCCGGCCGGCTGGGCGGGCGTTCGTTGTGCGGTCCCCCCGCGGTGTGGCTGCCGAGCAGGGTGACGCGCGCGGGGACAGCGACGGTCGCGCACGGCGCGGCAGGCGCGTGTGGGGCAGTGGGACGAGTGGGACGCCCGCGTGGAGCGGCAGGCGTGGTGGGCTGACGCGGGCGCGGCGAAGGCGACCGCGGCAAGGGCGCCTGCGAGGAGGCACAGCGCGCCGAGCGCCGCCACCCAGATCCGCGTGCGTCCTCTCACGGCCTCGACACCGGTGGGCCGTCCTGCGCGCGCCGGCGCGCTCTCGGCCCGTGCGCGCTCACAGCTTCAGTCCGGTGGGCCCGTCGGCGTGCGTTCCTCACTTCAGCAGCACCGGCCGGGCGAATTCCGAGGCTTCGGGGATCGCGATAGCCGCTTCGGTGCCGAACCACTGCTCCAGCAGCGAGCAGTACATCGCGCGGAAGTCGCACGTGTTGTGCAGGTTTTCGTTTTCGTCGAGCTGCGCGAGACCGGGGAATTCGCCGACCATCGTGCCGGACGCGCGGGTGCCGATCAGGAACGCGACCCCGCCGGCGCCGTGGTCGGTGCCGAACCCGTTTTCCTGGGGGTGGCGGCCGAACTCCGACCACAGTTGGATCAGCACCCGGTCGGCCAGGCCGCGCGCTTCGAGGTCGCGCTGGAAGGCGAGCACCGATTCTGCTGTCTGGCCGAGGTTGGTCGTGAGCGTGGTGGCCTCGTTGGAGTGGGTGTCGTAGCCGCCGACGGCGTTCAGCGAGACGCACCGGATCGGCAGCCCTGCGGCGAGCATCGCGGCGAGCGCGGCGAGCCGTTCGGGGAATTCGCCGCCGGTCGTGGGGTACGTGACGGGGGAGGTGTAGGCGGGTTTGCCGTCGGGGCCGACGAAGGGCGCCATCTCGCCCAGCACGATGCTCGTGTCCAGCGCCGCCCCGCGCGCTTCGGCGAAGGCGGGCGAGGGGGCACCGAGCGCGCCGAGCGCGCCGTACGTCGCCAGCGCCGGGGCGGTGAGCGGTTCGTCGAGGCCGTACGCCCACATGTTGAAGCCGACGGGCGTCGAGACGGCGGCGACCGGGACCTTGGCGGTGGCCAGTGCGGGTGCGAGCGAGTAGTCCATCGAGAGGCCCTGCAGCGGGTTGCCCGGTTCGCCGGTGGCGTCGAGGAAGCGCCCCATCCAGCCCGTGCGGGTGTCGGTGGCGAGCTGCCCGACCTCACCGACCTCCCAGTAGTGGCGGCTCGTGAAGTGGCTCTCGTCGGGGGGGTCGTAGCCGATCGCGGGGAACGTGGTGACCTTGCCCTCGCCGTGCAGGGTGGCGAGCGGGCCGGCGGCGGGGTGCCACATCAGCGTGGGGTCCTCGGTGAAGGGCGTCCCGGTCCCTTCGGCGAGACCGATTGCAGGGCGCAGTTTGTAGTACAAGGGTTCCTTGACGGGGGCCAGTACCGACAGCGCGTCCCACCCGCCTTCCATGAAGATCGACACGAGCACCGGCTGGTTGGGCGTGGCGGCGGAGGCCTGGGCGATGCCCGCTTCGAAGTGGCGGGGCGAGAGCGCGGAGGCGCCGTAGACGGAGAACGCGGCGCCGACGGAGCGCAGCAGGAAGGCGCGCCGGTCCATCCCGGTACCGGCGGGCAGCGGCTGCCCGGGCTCGATCGCCGGCAGCCCGCGACCGGCGACGGCGGACCGAAGCCAGGAGACACGCGCCTGCGGCGCGAATCCCCGTTTCGGCCAGCGGCGCAGGAGGTGGGCGCGGTTGAAGTCGTTGCAGGAGCAGCCGTCGGGCATCTCAGCTCACCTCGGGTTCGTGGGGCGTGGTCGCGGGAAGGTCGTGCGGCACTCCAGCCCGCCGGCCGCTTGGCACGACCGGCTGCGACGTGTCGGCGTGCGCGTCGAGGTCGCGAGAGGTGTCGGCCTGAGCGTGGGAGGCGTGAGTCACGTCAGCTCACCTGCAGGTCCGGCGCGGTGGCGATCAACATGCGCAGCGCGTTCTGGCGCAGCGCGCGGAAGGGGCTGTCCTCCCATTCGGCGGTCACCTGGCCGTCGAGGCACGATTCGGCGAAGGCCGCGATGCACTCCCGCGATTCGGCGGACAGCGGCGGGTTGGCCCAGTAGGCAAGCGCGCGCGCGAACGCGGTGTCGGGTTCCTCGGTGGGGTCGTAGACGGGTTCGCCTTCCCCCGGCCACGGGTTGGGGTACGTCTTGGCGGTGACGTAGCTGGCGATTTCCCAGCGGGCCTTGGCGGTGGAGGTGTCCAGCCACCGCGAGAAGTCCCAGCCGGAGACGTTGGGGGGGTAGAAGAGCTGCTGCCCGGCGGCGCTGTCGAGCCACGTCCACGCGGTCGTGTCGATCGGGCGGGAGATCGCGCGCAGCAGGCCGGCGTTGTAGACGACTGGTGGCGTGACGAGCTCGGGGCCTTCGTAGAAGTCGGGGTGTTGGAGGATCGCCTCGACGACTGCGCGGATCGAGTAGCCGCTGGAGAGGTACAGGCCCTGCAGGGCGGCGAGCGTCTGTTCGTCGGGCGCGGTGGGGATGAAGTACCCCCACAGCTTGGTGACGAAGAACGAGGGGTGCAGCGGGTGTTCGACGCAGAGGCACACAGCGTCTTCCCAGTTCCAGTTGCCGGTCTGCCCGAACACGGTCTTGTCTTCTTCGTCGTGGCGGGCGGGTTCGTAGTGAAAGTCGTGCAGGCCCTCTTCGGAGGACCATTCCGCGGTGAAGCCGGTCAGCACGCGCCCCATTTCGCGCACGTCGTCCTCGGTGTACGCGCCGCGGTCGGCGCCGAGCGAGAACAGCTCCATCATCTCGCGCGCGTAGTTCTCGTTGGAGTTGCCCGCTTCGTTGTAGATGCCGTCGAGGAACACGAGCATTGCGGGGTTGGCGGTGACGGCCGTGAACAGGTCATGGAAGCTGCCGAGGCACTGTTCGCGGAAGAGTTCGTTCTGGTCGAGCATCAGCTGCTGGGAGTCGACCTTTTCGTTGGAGTTGGCGAACCAGTCGTGCCAGATGTACGTCATGCGCTCGACGAGCTGCTGGTCGGAGCGCACCATGCGGTCCAACCACCAGCAGTGGTCCTGCCCCCACGCGTTGACAGGGTCGAGCGGGTGCCCTTCTTCTTCGACCGGCGCGGGGCCGCTCAGGACGGCGGGCCCGGAGGGGCGGGTGAGGCCGTACACGACCTGCTGGACGGGCTGCCCGGCGAGCGACGCGGCCTGCCCGGGGGTCGGCCCGAAGCCGGCGCGCCACAGCAGCCGGTTGGCGTTCGCCTGCGTAAGGATCGCGGGCGCGGCGGGGACCGGCGCGCTGGAGGGCGGCGGGGGCTTCGCGGGGGCGGTGGGCAGCGCGGTGCCGGCGGTGCCGAGGTGGCGGCGGTGGTGCTTGCGGTGCTTCTTGTGGTGGCGCTTACGGTGATGCTTGTGCTCGGGCTCGTGGTGCGAGGCGTGCCGGGTGGGGTGTCCGTGCCCCTTGCCGCGCGCGGCGGGGCGTCCGGCGGCCTCGAGGTGTGGGGAGCCCTGGCCCATCTCGCCCATGCGAGGCCCTCGGTCGAGCGGGTCGAATAGTCGAGTCCCAGCGGTGCGGGCTGGACGAGTGTTCGATACGGGCGCTGCCCCGACCGCGGAGCCGAGCTCGCAGTCTGGGTACCAGAGGCGGGGTTTGACGTGGCCGAGCCAGCCATGCCGATGGTCGCCAGCAGCGGCGTCAGCACCCTCAGAAGTCGTGGCTCGCCAGTCGCAGCCCTCCTCGCTGCTCGGTTTCGCTCATGGCGCTCATCGCGGGCACCATCTCGCTCCGTGACGAGACCCTGCTCGGTGGTGGGCTCGTCGATGATCTCGAAGGAGCGGGCGGTGCGCTTGGGGGTGTCGACCGTGATCGTAAGCACGGGCACGTGGCGGCGGATCTGGAAGAGCTTGTCGCCGTGTGGGGTGTGGTTGCCGTGGAAGCCCCAGATGCCGCGCAGCGTGGTCGCACCCGCAGCGTCGGATTCCCGCAGGCGGTGGATGAGCGCGTGGTGCGATCCCGAAGACCGCTACCACGCTGCCGCCAAGACGCTCGTGGAATCCACCGGAGACGACGCCACCGAACCCTAATGGTCGCGACCGCCTGGATGCCGGCGAGTGGCACACTGGCATGGTGCCTCCGACCATGCGTGCTGGACGCGTTACGTTGCGGCCCTTGGGAGAAGGGGAGGTTGACGAGCTCGCGGCCACTCTGACACGCCCCGGCGTCAGGGAGTGGTGGGGGCCGCTAGACGATACCGAGCACACGCGGGAGGGTCTTGCCAACGACGGCGCTGCGTTTTCGATCGAGGTCGACGGCGCGTTAGCAGGGTGGCTCGGGTACAACGAAGAGACCGATCCCCACCACCGCTACGCCAGCCTCGACATCTTTTTGGCACCGGAGTACCAAGACCGACGGCTGGGACCCGCTGCACTGCGGCTCGCCGCGGAGTGGCTTTTCGGGCAGCGTGGACATCATCGCCTCACGATCGACCCGGCGTGCGACAATATGCGCGCGATTCGCGCATATGCGGCGGTCGGCTTCCGCCCCGTTGGGGTAATGCGCTACTACGAGCGCGGCGCCGATGGTCGCTGGCACGACAACCTTCTAATGGACCTGCTGAGCGAAGAGTTGCGGGGTGACGACTCGTCCGTTGATCGAGGGCGACCACAATGAGAAGTCGATGAGGCCTCAGCCCTGTGTGTGGAAACGGCCCGCCCAGTTCGACCCGCCGGCATAGATTCGGAAATCGCCGCTCGATGGGGTTCCATGGCCTGGCCAATGCGGTACTTTGCCGATCGGAAACTTCGGTTGCCAACGACTTATCGCGATCTGCACGACCCCGAGGACCAGCCTGAGATGAGCACCGCGACCGCAGAGCAGGTCATCGCCGACACCGTGCAGGCGGCCCAGGCCGTACTGGGTAGCATCACAAAGGCGATCCTCTTTCCGGTGCGGTTCGTCTACACGCTCAGGACCGGTCGTATCGGACTGAATGAGGACTCGGCCCGCTGGTACGCGGCTGAGGGCCTGCCCGGCAGCGCGCTGGCGCTGCAGGCGCTGGAGTGGCGCAACGATGGGATCACCGACGCGGAAGCCGCTAGTCAGATGCTCGGTGCCGGAGCTGGATGGCATTCATGGCGAGTGTTTCGCTGGGTACGCAAAAGGAGCTAGAAGATCTCGGCGAGGCGAGCCGTGCCGCCGCGCTGGCGAAGCGAGCTGCAAGCGTCCAAGTCGCCCACCCTCACGCAGGCTGAAGATGCGCGTCGCAAGCAAGCCCCCGGCACCTGAAAGGAACCTCGAATGGCTCAAGAACAACTGGCGACATCCAGCGCATGCCCGCTCGGCGCCATCTAACGGAAGGTCTCGCACACCGTGTGCGAGATCAGCTCAGGGTAGGTGCGCCGTTGTGGACACCGGCCAGCAACAACGCCGGCGGCGACGCCAGCGTTCCCACGAAGGCCGCGAGCACGATGTTGGCGTCGAGGACGTAGCGGCTCAACCGGCCGCTCGCCGCGCAGCCCGCGACCGGCGCGACGTGCGCACGTCACGCACGGCCTCGGCCATGACCTCAGGCGGTGCGGTCGAGACCTTTGTCCCGTTCGGCGTCACCGCCTACCCTGGGGAAGTATGGATCAGCTCCGCGAGGTTGAGCGTGTCACCCAGACGACGGCGGCCACGCCTTCGCGCGCCTCGCGTTCGCCCGCTCCGCGCCTGCGCTCGCTGATCGCTGGTGAGTACGTCGGCTGGTGGCATGACTCGCTGCCGTTCGCGCGCTGGTTGGAGCCGCCGCCCCCGTGCTTGACGCTGATGATCTCGATCGGCGAGCCGCTGCGCACCGATCGCGGCGTGCTGCCCAGCGCGTGGATCGCGGGCCTCGACGATCGCCCCGAGCTGGTCGAGACCGGTGGCCGGCGGGCTGCGCTTGAGGTCAAGCTCACGCCCTTGGGTGCGTACAGACTCTGTGGCACGCCGCTGCGGGAGCTGACCGGCGAGGTGGTCGCGCTTGAAGACGTGTTCGGTACGTCCGGGCGTGTGTTGGCGGAGCGGATAGGGCTGGCGCCGGACTGGAGCTTGCGCTTTGACTTGCTCGATGCGTTCCTCGCCACCCGTGTGGCGGACGGCACGGCGGCGCATCGGCTGGTCGAGGAGGCGTGGCTGCGCCTGCACCAAACCGCCGGGCGCGTAGCGATCGGCGCGCTTGCGGCGGAGCTGGGGGCGAGCCGACGCCACCTCAGCGCACTGTTCACAGAGCAGGTCGGGCTGGGACCGAAGACGGCCGCGCGGCTGCTGCGCTTCGAGCAAGTCTGCTGCCGCCTACGCGAAGATCCGCAGCGCTGGGCCGAGATTGCCTACGACTGCGGCTACTACGACCAGCCTCACATGAACCGCGAGTTTCGGGAGCTTGCCGGCATCACCCCAACCGACTTCCTCGCACGACAACTGCCCGAACAGGGGACGGTCGGCGACGGGGTCACATTTGTCCAAGACAGGACGCCCAGCCCCGGAGTAGGTTGAGACCGACACGGCAAACCGAAGGAATACGGCATGACATCTACGGCACATCCGAACATCTTTCCCGCACTTCGCTACCACGACGCGAACGCCGCGATCGAATGGCTGGAGCGCGCGTTCGGCTTTCAGGAGAAGGCCGTCTATCGCGGCGAGGACGG
The DNA here is from genome assembly GCA_963706545.1 of uncultured Solirubrobacterales bacterium. Lineage (GTDB taxonomy): Bacteria > Actinomycetota > Thermoleophilia > Solirubrobacterales > Solirubrobacteraceae > Palsa-744. The sequence continues at coordinate 664,376 of OY970161.1, read as the reverse complement.
CGCCGTGAACCACGCAGAGCTTGCGCTCGGGGCAGGTCTCGTGATGCTCGGGCAGTCGCGGCCGGACGGCTGGCTCGGCGGTAGTGCACCAGATGCGCGCGCCTCCACAGCGAGTATCTACATCGTGGTTGCCGACCCCGACGCTCATTACGAGCGCGCCCGAGCCGCCGGGGCCGAGATCGTCCGCGAGCTGACCGACGAGGACTACGGGTCGCGTGAGTACAGCGCCCGCGACCCGGAGGGCAATCTGTGGTCGTTCGGCACCTACGACCCATATGACGACCACTGAGCAGGCGCGGCGCATGGCGCTCGCACTACCCGAGGCGGTCGAACGCGACCACCACGGACGACCCTCGTTCAGAGTGGCCGAGCGCATCTTTGCGACGCTCTGGGACGAGGGCCGCATGAACGTGATGCTCGATGAGTGCGGCATACTCAGCGCTGTCCAAGCGACACCAAACGCCTGCAGCGAGCTCTGGTGGGGCAAACGCCTGAGTGCCGTGCAGGTAGACCTGGCACACGCCCAACCCGCGCTCGTGGGCGAGCTGCTTGCCGACGCATGGGAGCGTCGAGCGCCGCGACGACTGCTCCAGCACTGACGATGAAACGGCGGCTCCGCGACCGTCTTGTCGATGTCGTCGCCAGGCGCCCTGCTGGAACCTCGGGGCACTTTCTGTATCGCAACCCCCACTCACACTTCAAGAGCTTCGAGGCAACACTCGCAGCGCTTGAGCTGAGGAGCGACGATCGGCTGCTTGAGGTTGGGTGCGGAGGCGGCACACTCCTCGCCCTGGCGCTCGCCAGCGGCTGCGAGGCCAAGGCCATCGACCACAGCACCGACATGGTGGCTTTCGCCAGCCAGCGCAATGCTACGGCCTGTCGCGCCGGACGCCTCGAAGTGATCCACGCTCGCGCCGAAGAGCTGCCCTTCGCCTCCGAGCGATTCACCTGCGCGGCGATGACCAACGCGTTCTTCTTCTTGCAAGACCCCGCTCGCGCACTACAGGAACTCACTCGCGTACTCAGGCCCACCGGGCGCCCCGCTATCCACACCACAGCACCCGATCCACCACCGTGGATGGCGCCGCCTCTGATCGCACAACAGATGCGTTTCTACACCGACGAGCAACTGCACCATATGGCATGCGTCGCCAGCTTCATCAATGTATCCATAGCCCGCCTCGACCGCGGTCACTCGCAACTACTCACCGCGACCCGCCCTTGATTCAAGCTCGACCTGTACCGCCAGCCCCCTCAAATCGACTCGTGCGAGGCCGTCGCGCGTCAGCGACGCAGCCCAGCCGCCGGATCGTACCGCCGAGTCTGCATGTTGACACTTCCGTTTACACCCCGGCCCCTGACGGCCCTCTCAGCATCTCCGCCGGCACAAAAAACCCTGCCTCAGCGGGGCTTTCCTGCTACGCGCCAGGAGAGATTCGAACTCCCGACCTTCGGTTCCGTAGGCACACGGTCTGACTGGGAAATGCCTGCAAACTTGCGCCTTTGGGCTAGTAAATCATGGATATATCACGATTAAGTCGGCCGAATCGGGCCGCAAGGCTAGGCTTTGTTGCCGGCTACAAACCTGCTGCAATCGTGCTACGCTGGTCTCATGTCGGCTGCTGCGCCCCCCCATCCATTCATCCGCGAGGCGGTCTATCTGCACGAGATCGCCAAGCTTACGGATGCGGACATCGCGCGCGCGACAGGTGTAGCCCGCAGCACCGCGCGGGCATGGCTGGCACACACCCGCTCCCCCACAGGTGAGCGAGCGGAGCGCCTGATTGAGCTGTCGGCGCTCGTGGAGCGACTGGCACGAGTGATGGAGCCCTCCTACATCGCCGTCTGGCTGCGCAAGCCTGTGCCGGCGCTACAGGAGCGCAAGCCAATTGACGTGATCGCGGATGGCGACTACATGCAGGTTGCCGAGCTGGTCTCTGCGCTCGAAGAGGCCCCCTTCTCGTAGCTCGCCCGTGCCTTCCGACGTATCGCGCGTGTCGGTTGCCGGCTCATGGTGGCGACAGACTCCCCACGGCTCCGATCCGCTCTGGCTTGCCTCCCCACCGTCTAGCGGCCGCTGGCAACGCGGAGACGAGATTGCCGCCATCTACCTCGCTGACGAGAAGTCAACAGCCTGGGCCGAGTGGTACCGACTGCTCGCGGAGACCGCACTACCACCCACCCACGGCATGCCCCGCGACCTATGGCGGTGGACGATCGCCGTCAACAACATCGCCGACCTCTCCACCCAAGCCAAGCTCACGCAAGTTGATCTGCCAGCTCCCCGCCCAAATCGGGGAACCTGGGAACCGTTCCAGGCCGTTGGCGAGGCGCTGCACCGCCAGGGGTACCGCGGCATCCTCTACCCGAGCGCCGCCCGTCCGGACCACCAGGCGCTATGCCTCTTCCGCGAGAGCATCCTCATCCCTGGAGCCGACCCAATCCGCCCACCCGTGACCCACCGCGACCCGCCGGCACTCCCGGCAGGGATGCGCACATGACTGGCAACTCTCTACCGGAACGTTGCCTAGCGATGTGGCACCTTCAACTCACAATAAAGAAATGAGGCGGCGACAACGAAGCTCGCAAAATGTACGCAATGCAATTCTCAAGCGACGAGAAGAACGCTTCGTCGAGGCAGTCTTGAAGAGCCTGGATGCCGATCTACTAGCCGGACGTCTTGTCGATCCCCGAGGCCTCCATGCCCGGATGATGGTGGCAATATCCGCCCATCCGCCGCTAGGGCTGTCCCGGCACCCTTATCGGCTGCGACGCGCAACTGCAAAGGTTACCGCTCGCGTGACTTCACCTTCCGTGATGCTACTTGCGGATGGCATCAGCAGGAACGCCAGACAACAGCTCACAGAAGAAAAGGACGAGCGAACTGCCTTCGAGCAGAGGCTACATGAGCGGTGGGGTCAGGCTCTGGACGCGCTTGCGTTATTCCGGGCCTGGTGCCTTGAGGCAGGCATAGCATTTCACGAGCGATATGAAGCAACCGATGACTGGGTACACGCTGCTCTCGTTCGGCTGCACGCCAGAATCTGCCTCATTGCAGCCGAGGTCTTGACACTCCTACGCGGAGGCTTCGCGTCCGGAGCTGACGCGCGCTGGCGCAGCGCGCACGAGATTGACGTGGTCGCGCTCTTTATCTCAGAACGGGGTCAAGATACCGCTGAGCGATACCTGCTTCGGGCTCAGCCTCGAAGATCATCTGACCCCCCGCCCGACACAGTTCTCGTTCTACGCTTGCAAGGGTGCCCTCGGTTGGCCCGAACACGCCGCTGCGGGCTACACGTGGCAGATCGAACGGTGGGAACGGGACACCTACGATTACGTGTAAGTAGCGCGGCGCCTGCAGCCCGAGGTCATTGAGTAGCAGGTGCGCAAACTGCCAGGCTCGGTCCAGCGGACCACTCCGACTGACAAGCGAAGCGACCGTAGTGTGCTGGACGCCATCGTCCAATGGATGCCCAGGCCCCTTCACGGGACACGTGTACCAGCCAGTCATAGCCCAGACGTCTATCGCTCGCCTCGACCCGATAAACAAGCTCGAACTGTGTTATCGACGGGATGATCTGCGGCGCGAGTGGGTGATTGATCGGTTCGTCCACAAGCACGTCCGAGATGCGCGTGAGCGCGTCTCCGTGGAACCCTGGCGTAAACAGGCGCGGGGTAAGGTCGAGTGGACCACCTGGCACCGCTAGACCGAGCGCGAACTGAGTATTCGCGGCATCACTCTTGGCGGCGAGCAATACCTGGCGGGATATACGCTCGGCATTCGTGACACCGGCCTGCCGAGCTGTATCTCCCTGGTGGAAGAGCGCAGCCAGTCGCGCCGGGTCGGTGACAGGGACCGTTTTCCCAGACACGCGCTCGAACACGCTTCCTCCAGTGATGCATGGTGGTGTCGCAGTCGGCGGGATGTGGATCACCCCCACGTGCTTCTCGTCGGTCGTCGTGAGCTCGCGCACTTGCAGCCCGTCGGGATAGGGAACGACGCCGCCATTGACGATCAAGTCGGTCACGTCGCTGGGCGGGTCGCGGTTTGGGAATATCGCCCCGTCGAGCATCCATGAGTCATCAGGTTGGCGCTCCACACCAACAAGAATGTAACCCCCGTCGTGGGAGTTGGCGAAACCGCACACCTGCTTCCGAATCGAGCCGGCGTTGAAGTCAGCCTTGCACTCCCACTCCAGCGGCTCCGACGGCGGTCGAGGCAAGCAGTATGAACAGCGGTTCATGGGCCTTTGGAATCTCGGCGAGCAGCCGTCCGAGCTGCTGGCGCGTTAGAAGCGTCGCTCGCTGACCTCCCAGCGCCGTCCACCCCGACGTGAGGGCAGCACCAGCGACCGCACAAGGTCGCTATCCAGGAGCCCCACCCGGGCGCCAGCTTCCAGGCATAGGCGTAGCGGGGTCAGCGCGTTGCGGATCGAGCGGTCAGAGAGCCGCCCGCGACGCCCAGGCCGGTCTATGAGCCAGCCGATGAAGCCCTGCAATGCACGGCGATCGATATCAGCGAGCCGCAGGCTCGCCGGGAAGTAGGCCAAGGCGAATGTGGCAAGCAGCCGGCGGTACTCCTCGCTGGTCTGCTTGCGCACCGCGTCGTGTCCGCTGCCGGCATGGCACGACCCAGGCGAGCGCGTAGGCGTGCAGGGTCGGCCCGCGTCGCTCTTCGTTGGCTTCGGCGTCGCGTGCGAGCTTGATCGCGCGGGCCTCGGCGAATGTGGCGGCAGACTCCTTGCGCTGACTCCCACCGCGGCGGTACACCGCCACATACTGTGCACCACACCGGTAGACCCCAGGGTGGGCGGTGCGCTTGAGCAACACCGGGTCTGTTGCCCTGTTGCCCATCCGGCATGGTTCTCCAGCCCGTGCCAAAGCCCTGCAAAGCGGTATCGCCGCAGACAATCAGCCCACAGGGCCAACCACGCGCCAGGAGAGATTCGAACTCCCGACCTTCGGTTCCGTAGACCGCTGGAAGCACCCCGAACCGGCTGTTTTCGGGCTTTTTTGGGGCCTCAAACGTGGCTTAGAACGGTCAGATCAGGCTGGTTTGGTACCCAAAATGGTACCCAAGGGAGGCGTGGTACCCAATGTGTTAAAATGACTTTCTGACACTCACAAAGAGAGCCCTGTTCACCCGTAATTAGAGAACGGAAACTCCGGGGAGATACCACCAGTGTCGGCACTCGATCCCAGCGCCAGCGCCACCGTCATCGTCCGCGAGTATCGCGGCCAGGTCTTCTACGAGGCAAAGTTCCGACACGACGGCCGTCAGGTCAAGCGCCGCATCGGCCCCGCGTGGCTCGAACGCGATCGCGATCCCGACACGGGCGGCTGGCGCAGGCACCGCGGGCGCGTCGCCGAGGGCGCCTACGACGAACGCGCCGCCCACGTCGTCGCCGCGCGGCTCGTGGCCGAGTACGTCAGCGAGGCCGCGAACGTCGAGCGCGTCGAGCTGGAGCGCCGCACGCGCGGCGTGACCTTCCGCGAGGTCGCGCACGCCTACCTCCGCCGGCTGGCCGACGTGGCCGGCGCCAAGCCTTCGACCCTGCGCGACCACGACTCCGTGCTGGCCGAGCCGGGCATCCCCTACAAGCGCGGCAAGGGAACCACGGCCGGGCACGTGATGGCCGCGCTCGGGGATCGGCCGGCGGCGAAGATCACCACACGGGAGATCGAGGACCTGTTGGCGACCGTGAGCGCCACAGGCGCGTCGCCGCGCACGGTGAACAAGTACCGCAGCGTGATCGCGCCGTCTTCAGCTACGGCTGCAAGCCGTCCACGTACTCGCTGCCGACGAACCCCCCGCGCGCGGCCGACCGCCGCCGCGAGCCGCACCCCGGAGCGCTCGTGTTCTACGCGCCGGAGGAGGTCGAGGCCGTCGCGCGCGCGCTCGCCGAAGGCCGGCACCGCGACCCGGAGCGCGCCGCCGTGAGCAACGCCGAGCGCGCGGCACGGCAGGAAGAGGACGCGCAGGACGCCGAGATCATCAGGGTCGCGGCATACGCGGGACTGCACCTCGGGGAGCTATTGGCGCTGCGCTGGCACGACGTGGACTTCGCGGGCTCCGCGTTGACGGTCGCGCGCGCCATGAGCGCCGGGAAGGAGACCTCCACCAAGTCCGGGCGGGTCCGCCGGGTGCCGATGGCCGATCAGGCAGCCGCCGCGCTCGATCGCATGAGCAGGCGCGAGCGCTACACCGGCCCCAACGACTTCGTGTTCTGCAACGTCTACAGGCGGGCGCTCGACGACTCGGCGCTGCGCCGCCGCTACCGCCGCGCGCAGGCAGCGGCCGGCGTGCGGCCGCTGCACTTCCACGGTCTGCGCCATACCTTCGGTTCGCTGCTGGCTATGCGCGGCGTCGATGTGGTGACGATCCAGAAGGCGATGGGTCACAGCGCGCTCGCCACCACGAGCCGTTACCTGCACGCCCGTCCGGCCTCCGAGCAGGCGAATGTGTTCACGCGCGCCTTCCGATCCGCCGCGGCGGACGAGGCCGAGGTTGCAGTGGCATGAACTCGGGTTCCGCTCGTCGCCGTCCACTCGGGCGCCGGAGGCCGGCTCGCGCATGGGAGCGCTGAGCACGCGCGGGGGCCTCGTTCCGCGGCGCCGGAGAGCCGGGCACAGAGCCCCCGATAGCCCCCGGAGTGAGAGTCGAACGCCGGGGTTCGTGCCGTTGACCGCCTCCCGCGTCGCCGGTTGCTCCGTGTTCGCCGTCCACGCCCGTCCTCCCCCATGCCATCCGAAACCAAAAGGAGGTCTCGCCCAAGACGGACCTCCTTTTGGTTCGTGTAACTTGCCGTCAGCTTTTTCGTCCCTCTTGGTGGGGAGCCAAGGCGACCACCAGGGTGCGCCACTTCTTCCCATGGCGCACCCGCGCCGCCCCGGTCACAGGACACGGGCTCGTTCAGAGCAGCCCGAGCAGCTCGCAGGCTTCGCGGGGGCTGATCGCCGCCGGCTGCAGCCCTACATGGTCGAGCAGGTCGCGGTCGCCGCTGACGATCGCCTCGGCGCCGGCCCCGCGTGCCAGGGCGACGAGGTAATCGTCCTCTGGATCGCGCAGAATCGCGTCGATGTCGGCCGGATCATCCACGACGGCCCCGGCTTCGGCGATGCCCGCGACGATTTCATCGACGGCGCTCTCGCCGATGCGCTCCAGGAAGTACGGCTTTCGAAGGGTGTCGGCTACCTCGCCAAGCAACTCCGGGCAGACGATCAACTCGAAGCGTGCCCCCGCCAGTTCACGGTAGAGCAGACACGGCGGACTCTCGCTGTGCGAGTCGACACACCCCGACACGAGCGTATTGGCGTCGATGACGAACCGCCGCACCCCCCGGCCGAGCCTTAGATCGCTCGCCGCTTCGCGACCCGCTCGCTCCGCACTTCGCGTACGGCGCCCCGCGCTTCACGCTCGATCTCCTCCGAGGGCACTCCCCGGAAGCGCTCCCTCGCGCGGTCACTCGCCTCGCGTCCAAGCTGGATGCGGGCAACGCTCTCCAGCAACTCGCGGTCGCTCTTCGCGGGACGCCGCTGCCGCAGCCGCTCAAGCAAGCCCGTGTCGATCTCAACGGTCGTTGTCGGCGAAACAGCCATCGTCTTCATGGTAGCCCGTCGGGCCTGATTCCTGACGAGCGCTCGACGAACCCCAAATCGATATCTCCGACTCCCGGCCTCGTGTACGGGCGGACGCTCGACGACTCGGCGCTGCGTCGCCGGAGAGCTGGACACAGAGCCGTGTAGTCCTTTGAACACCAGGAGGCTTTGGCGAAACCTGGATCACCGCTCATAGAGCGGGATCGTACCGGACCCAAGCGGACCGATACCCCAAGATCGGGCGGGGCCTACCCCAAGCCCTCCCAGGAGTTTCGAGATGCCGACTTCAGCAGCAAACGGGGATGATGCGGAGATGGTGGTCACGGCCAAGCGTTTCCCGTGGCGGCGTCTCGGGTGGCGGATGCGCTACTCGGCCGAGAGTGCGCAGGGGCGACTACCGATGATGCTGTGGGGACCGATGATCGGAGCCGTCATCGGAACGCTGGTGGCCCTCCACGATCATCCCGAGGTCATCCGGCATGGGCTCGTCGTGTCCCTCCCGTCGAGTGGGGAGGTGGTTGCGGGCGCGGCCACCGGTGCGGTCGTAGGCGTTGGCGTCACGTTCTTGCTCGCGTTCCTGTGGGCAAGCGTGAGGTATCTCGCACGGGGCGATGACACGTGGGAAGTGGTCTATTGCGGCCGGCACGCCAAGACGATGTTCTTCGCGCTGCGGTGCAGGGCGAGCGTTGCTCCTGCCGATCCACAGCATCTCGGACACGTTGAGTGCTGGTCAAAAAACCTTCCGGGAAGGTGTTCCAGTATCGCGGGCTTCAGTTTCCTGGAGAACTGCATCTGCTGAGCGACCCGCCCGGCCTCATGGCGTTCGTTGGCGGGGAGCCGGAGGCTGGACGTTATGAGGTCCGGTGGTATGCGGCGCGGGAAGGCGAAAAGCTGCGAGAGGTGGCTCGCAAACGCCTGAAAATCAAGGGCGACGAACCGGAAGTTCCTTGGCTGTCACGCGAGGCGATGGCGTGACAGCCGCGAACGCGTAGAGTTAGTCGGTGTCTAGCGACGACCGCATCTCGATACGGAGTCAGACTTTGCCCCACGAGATCGTCTCCGCTCGCGATCGTCAACACGAACTTGACGCCGCTAACGAAGTGATGGTGGCTGCCCGGATCGAGGCGTATCTCCAGGTGATAGCGGCCGTGCTCGACACCCTTCGAGACCAACACAAGCGCGTTGTCGAGGAGACGAACTTTGAGCCGCTTGGTAAGACGCGTCAAAGCGCCGCGTGGCTGCTCGCCGGCCGATGTATATCGCTGGGATACGCAGTCGTCGTCTGTCTTCGCGCCGGCCTTACAGCCGACGCCGCGCCCTTGGTGCGCACGCTTCACGAGGCGAGCGGGGCCCTACGAATCATGATGAACGGCGACGAGACCACGCTGCACCGCAAATGGTTGCGGGACGGCTACTTCTCGCCAAAAGATTTGCGACTGGCGCAGAAGCGGATGGAGGACAGTGCTGCCGTCGAGATGCTCAAGGAAGGAATTGCTCCCCCGGGCCGCACCGACGAGCTGGGAAGCCTCGTCTACGACCAGTGGTCACGTATCGCCCACAACCGTAGGTCGAGCATTTTGGAAAGCTACCAGGCGACACTCCGTGAGTTCGCATACGGGGCTCATCCAGACCCCCTACTTCGCGGCGTATGGACTTGGTACGGCGCGCAGGTCGTGCACGAGGTGACAGTCACAGTGGGCGGCATGCTCGCCAAGGTATTCGGGCAGGCACTGTGGATTGCCTATGTCGAGCCGGCGATCGGCGCGCTCTATCGCCTAGAACGCAAGCATCCGTTGAACCCAAGCGCACTTGGGCTCAAAGAATCCAGATGAGTTGTCCACACAGGTCCAAGCTCAATCGCCAGCGCGGCTCCTGCTTCGCGCAGTGCGAGCCCTCAGCGTTTACCGATGCCGAGGCGAGCTTGCCGTTCGGCCTCGGCTGCGAGATCGGCGAGGGGCGTTAGCTATGGGCCGTCGGCCCACGGCGCCTCAGCCCCTCAGCCACACCTCGATCTCCGCCGCATCCGGCATGCCTATGGCGACCCCGGTTCCCGCAACGCCCACCGCCCCGACCCGGCGCACGGCCGATGACGTGATGACCGCCCGCGAGGTCGCCGGCCTGCTCCACGCGCCGGTCAGCACCGTCGAAGACTGGGCACGCCGCGGCATCCTGCCGAGCGTCAAAGTCGGGCGGCGGCAGCTCTACATCCGCCAGCGCATCGAAGCAGCGCTGCTCGGCGAACAGCGCGCACAACCGTCGCGCTGAGCGCCCGTTTGGTACCCAAGAGTGGTACCCAAGGCCAAAACCGCCTCCTCCGTCCTTCGCCCCAACCCCTCCTGATTTGCAGGGCTTTTCAACACGCGCCAGGAGAGATTCGAACTCCCGACCTTCGGTTCCGTAGTTTGAGGTCATAAGCCCTAGTATGGCAGTTATGGCCTGTATCCAAGCCATCTTGTTGCGGCACTATGGGTCGAGCCGAGCTGTTTGGGGAGGAAGTTCGGGAGGAATTCGTCCGGGTGGCGCGCTATGGTTCTCCACGCACTGGACGTCCGAAGCGACCTCCTACCCACTCGACCATCGGTTCCAGAATGGCATCTCAAGTCCTCGATCCACACGCCCAGATCAGCGGCCATGTATGGCTATACGAAGGCAAGCGCCGCAAGACCTGGTGCGCGAAGTGGCGCGACCAGCACGGACAGCACGAGAAGCGCCTTGGCCCGGCGTGGACCGACAAGGGCGCACCCGCGCCCGGCTTCCTGCGCGAGCGCGACGCGCAGGAGTTGCTCGACGCGATCCTCGTCGATGCCCGTCGCGGGCAGCTGCGCCAAGAGCGCACCGGCGTTCTCTTCTCCGACGTGGCCGAGGAGTGGTACGAGCGCGGGCGCTTCGAGCGCGACTGGTCGGCGAGCACTCAGGTCGACTACCGCTCGGTGCTCGACGCGCACCTTCTGCCGGAGTTCGGCTCGCAGCGTATCGAGGCGATCACTCCCGAGGAGATCGAACGCTGGCGCAACGGCCTGGTCGAGGACGGCGCGCGCAGCCGGCGCACGGTCAACAAGATCCTCACCCACATGCACACCATCTTCGAGCACGCCGTCCAGTACCACGGCCTGGCGGCGAACTCCGTCGCAAGGGTCGCGCGACTGCGCGAGTCCTACGACGCGGCACGCTTCGACTTCTACTCCCCCGAGGAGATCGACACCCTCGTGGCAGCCGCCGCGCGCGGAGCCCACCGTGAGGGCAGCCGCCCGGCGGTCAGCGACACAGAGCGCGCGCTGCAGGCCGCGGAGGATCGCCAGGACGCCGCTATCTACCTGACGGCCGCGCTCAGCGGTCTGCGCCGCAGCGAACTACTGGCGCTGCGCTGGGAAGACGTCGATTTCGAGCAGTCCTCGATCCGCGTCTTCGAGGGCTACAGCGCCAAACGCGCCGGCAAGCCAAAGTCGCGCAAGTCGCGCACCGTACCGATGGTCGAGGAGATCGCCCGTGCGCTCGGCGACCTGAAGACCCGCGGCGCGCACACCGCCAAGAATGATCTGGTGTTCGTCAGCCGCGAGGGCACCCACGTTGACGGCTCCGCGCTGCGCCGACGCTACCTCGCCACGCTCCAGGCCGCCGGCCTGCGGCAGTTGCGATTCCACGACCTCCGCCATACTTTTGGCTCGCTTGCGATCAACGTTGCCAGCATCGTCCAAGTGCAAGCGTGGATGGGGCACGCCGACATCAAGACAACGATGCGCTACCTGCACCACAAGAGCCGCGCTGACGACGCGCAGCTGCTCTCGGCAGCTTTCCGCCCCGAGGAACGTAAGGCACCCAGACCTCGCCACGAAACATAGTCGTCTAACACACGCGCCCAAACGACGCTCGCCAAACACCGCCCACAGCGACCATCACCCGAGCGCTCTCAAACTCCAACTCCCAATGCGTCTCAGAGCCAGCAATTCCCGCCGCCTTCATTGTCCTCACCGCTGGCGACGTCGAAGCATAATAACACCTTCCACGATAATAGACCCTGCGAGCAGCCCAAGGCCGACATCCTTGATGGCGATAGGAGGCGTATTCGTAGCCCCCTCTTCTGTTTACATCGTCGGCTCAGTTCCGTCACTGTCTCGAAGTCGGGCTTGAGATCGCTTATGAAGTTCGATTGTGACAGCACAGGCTACACTTACCATCACGAGACTAATACTCCAGATCCACGGAAGACCAGCTCCAAAGCGCAAAAGCGGGGTTATCAAGGTAATCCAGACAAGCCATCGTGGTCCTATTTTCAAATGGCGACGTTCCTCGTCGGTTATCACCGGGGGCTGAGGGAGGAAGCGCTTTGACACCATTGTTGCAATAGGATACGACAAAATGCTGCCTGCTATCATCGCAACGCCACTGGAGAGCCCTATCAAATAGTGCGCTCCCAGCACCGACACAGACAGTATGCCCAGTGCAACTACGAGACGCACACTGTTAACAATATTTCGCTTGCGCTGTGCAGACAAGTCGTTCCCTCTCTGTTGGTGAATATCAAGCCTGTACGACTAAAAGATATCTTCGATAATTATCACGGCTCCGCCTACTATGAAGCAACCTCCGTACGCACCCGCCTCTGTGCCAAGTCCAACCGTCGTAGCTGCGGCAAACGTCCCTCCCGCAACGCCACCAACTATGCAGCCAGCGATCGCACCTCCATGGAATGCTATGTGACCACGACCATGTGTCGCCCTAGCTCCAGAAGACTGCACCCGAGTCCGCCGTATCCTTCCACCACCACCATGACACATGCCGCTGTTATTGCACTCAACAGCCACATATCGCGTACATGGCCCTGATTGTCCGTGCTTGCAAAGTAGCGTGTTGGAATTCAAAGCAGTTGTGTATTCACTATCGCTTTCTTCCCCGATCAGCGGCTGGAGCAGGATTGCTGGTTCGGCCTGGACTTCCTGCTTGCCATCTTCGTTGCCGTGGTGGTATGAAGCATATTCGTATTCGCCTTCTTCTTCGCCCCATTCTTCCCATTCTTCTTCCCCGCCCGTGTACTGGGGGCCGGCTGCGGCTGCTGCGGCTTCGGCTGCTTCACGAGCGGCCCGTTCCGCGGCTGCCCTTGCAGCGGCTTCGCGGGCCTCTTCATGTTCAACGGCTTCCCTGTTCTGGGCTTCGTTGACGGCGTTCAGGTAGGCACCTTCGACGTAGGCGCCGGTGGGGTCGCTACTGTTGACGGGGTCGCCGAAGGTGTAGCTGTAGGCGTTGGCGGATCCGCCGGGGACGGGGTCCGGCTGCAGGAAGCGCCCGATCTCCGGGACGTAGGAGCGAGCGCCCATGCTGATTACGCCGGACGGGAGTTCGGTGGAGAGCTCGCTGGCGCCGAGCCAGGCGTATTTGGCTGGGGCGCTGACGGTCGGGACACCGAACTCGCCGGTGTCGGCCTTGGCAGCCAGTTCCGTCGCGGTTTCGGACAGGTAGGCTTTGGCGATGATGTCGCCGTGGAGGTTGGTGAGCTGGAGTTCTGGGGCTTCGCCGTTGTTCTGGATGGCTACAAGGCTACCATTGATGCCGGTGATGTTGCGGCGCCATTCGTTGGAGACTGGGTTGAGGGTCCAGGAGGGTTCGTTACTGGGCCCGGCGTAGTGAGAGATGATGGTCGAGTTGTTTGGTTTGCCGGTGGATACAGTTTCGAGCGTACGGCCAGCGGGATCAAGGTTGTAGCCGATGGTCTGTTCGTTTTGTTTCTGACTGGCTACCTGGTTATCGGTGTAGTAGGTGTTGGTCAGTTCGTGTTCTGCGCTTTCTTCGGCGTCTTTGGCGGGTAGCGTGGTGATGTCTCCGAAGGTGTTGTAGGCGATGCCGGGGTCGGTGAGGCGGTCGGCCGTGTCGTAGGTGTGCCTTTCGACTTTGCCCCCTTCGGTCGTACATTTGCCTTCTGTGCCCGGTTCGCGAGTCGTGAGGCTTGTGCGGTTGGTGTCTTCGTCGTAGGCGTAGATGCGTGTGGTGCAGCCTTTGCCGGTGGGCGTGTTCTGGACTTGGGTGAGGCGTCCGGCGTTGTCGTAGGTGTAAGTCTGGTGGGAAAGGGTGCTGGTCTGTTCAAGCCACTGGCCGTGGATCGAGGGGACGACCGTATCTTTGAACCACTTGCATTTTTCTTTTTCTTCGGTGCAGTGTGTCGTCTTTTTGTATTCAAGGGTCGTGGGCTTGCCTACCTGGTTGTAGGTATAGGTCGCGGTCATGCCGTTGGGGTAGCCTTCGGTGAGCATGTTCCCTTCGACGTCATAGGTTCCGGTGAACGGTAGTTTGGTCGTGCCCTCTTCGTAGATCAGTTCTGTGGTGAGTCCGGTCGTTTCACTATACGTGTAGGTTTCGGTGCCCTTCCCATCGTTGACTTTTTTGACCCGTCCGTCAACGTCGTATTCGTCTGTGCTGCTATTTTCGCCCGCGTCTGTGTAGCTTTCGATCTGCCCGAGCTTGTTGTAAATGCTTGTGATCGTTTTGGGTTTGCCTTCGGTGCAGGGTTTGCCTTCGTTGGCGCATTGTTTTTCGAGCGCGCCGCTTTCTTTGTTGTATTCGTCCGTGATAGTCGGTAGCCCTGTCCCAACTGTCGAGCTGATCGCTTCCGTTTTCAGGCGGCCGGACGCATCGTAGGTCTCGGTCTTGGTCCGAGTCGTGGAGCCAACTGTATCCGTTGTCGTTTCCGGCTCGTCCCATATGTTGTAGGTGTATTTCGTCACCGGTAGTTCCGGTAGTCCGCTCGTGCCTGGCTGGGCCGCCGGTGTGGTCTCGCAGGGCAGGCTCGCCAATGCGGGGTGTTCTCCGCACACGGAGTATTCTGAGTTCGCAGCCGTCGAGTAGTAGATCGTCTTGGTGTCATGCGCACCTTCGTTGCCGGTGGCCCCGGGCACCCACTCCTTGACGTCATAGTTGCCCCGGTCCACGACGTATACATCGCCGTAGCTATCGACTGCGATCCCCTTCGGGAATTCGAACTGTCCTTCACCGGAGCCTTTTGCGCCGAACGTCGCCACGAAACTACCGGATGAAGTGAACTCCTCCACACGACCGTTGCCCCAGTCAACGACGTACAGGTTGCCGCTTGTCGGTTCGGTCGCGATCCAATTCGGCGAGCTAAATTCGCCGTTGCCCGACCCGCTTTTGCCGAAATGGCCCAACTCCGCGTCGCTGCTCGAGGTCGAGAACTCCTCCACGCGATTGTTGCCTTCGTCCACGACGTACAGGTCGCCGCCTGAGATGGTGATGCCGGTCGGGTGTTTGAACTCGGATTCTCCGGTGCCTTCCGACCCGAACTTCTTAAAGATACGTGCCAGTTTCGCTGAACTCCTCGACACGGTTGTTCCCGGCGTCAGCCACCCACACGTTGCCGCTTGAGTCAATGGTGATCCCGGCTGGCGTTTTGAACTGTCCTTCGCCCGAGCCTGAGACGCCGTCGTGGCAGCTGCTCGTGCAGACCTCGGCTTTTGCTTCTCCGTTGCTCACGCCGAAGCCGAACATCCGGATGAATTTCCCTTCAGGGTTGAACTCCTGTACCCGATTATTTTCGGAGTCTACGACATATACGTCGCCGGCGGCATTGGTAGCTATCCCTTCGGATTCTTTGAATTCTTCTCCTTCTTTTGTGCCGCTTTTACCAAATTGGCGGACATATTCGTGGGCGGAGTTGAACTCTTGAATCCGGTTGCTTACCTGGTCGCCTACCCAGATGTCCCCGTTCGAACTGGTCGCTATCCCGATCGGGAATTTGAATTCGCCGTGTCCGCTGCCATTTTTGCCGAAGGTAGCCGAGTAGCGTGGAGCGCTACCCTTGCCCGCCGCAGGCATCTTTGTTTCGATTACGTTTCCGGTTTTCGCTTCGTAGAGCGTCGTGTGTACCAGGTTCAGCCCACCTTGGTTGGCCGTGACCGATGTCGGCTTGCGCAGTTTCCATCCCAAGCCTTCCTGACCGCTGTAGGAGGTCGCGGTGGTGCGCTTATCGAATTCTTCTTTGCTCGCGGTTTCTGCGGAGTCGATCGTCTTGGTCACGAGGTGGTAGGGGCCACCTTCGGTTGGGGCGCTTTCGTTGTAGTAGTAGTTTGTGCGCTCGCGAGCAAGTGCTTCTTCGTTTACTTTGCCTTCTTTGCCGACCGCAAGCTTGACCGTGTGCTGCGGGCCACGGGTGCTCAGTATCTCGGTGCCTGGTTCTGTGCCTTTTTCTTCGTAGGTGCTTTCGGTAGCGGACTTACATTCTTCGTTGGGTTTGCACCCTTCAGTCACAGCCTTCAGGCGGTTGTCAGGGCTCAGTGTGCGTATGACGTCGTTGTAGAGGTTGTATTCAGTCACTGAGATCCCGCCCGTCGGCAGCGCCGTGTTCACGGCGCGATCCTTGCCGTCCAAGTAGTCGACAGTCTCGCGCTTGTATTCCTTGGCCGGCCAGCCCATGACCTTGTCCGGCGGGAAGATCGCCATAGCTTCGCTTGGATCATCGGTCTGCCCCCACTTCGCCGCTTCTGTGGAGCTCATTTCATAGGGCGCACCCGACACGGGCACTTGGTACTCAAGCGTCGTCACAGCGTCAGAGCCCACCGCTGGCGGTTCGGGCAGCGGCGTATTCGGCGTGCCCGACGCAACGGTCGACGTCGCCAGGCTAGAAGCCGTCACCGCGCCCGTCGCGTTCAGCGCCGTCGCCTCCGCGACAAGCTCGTGGCCTTCATCGCCCGCAACCGGATAGTACGCCTGGTTGACCGCGCCGGGGATCGGGGAGCATTCTTTGCCTTCGCTGTTGCAGTCCTCCCACTGGTAGATGAAGGCCAGCGGGCTCTTTTCCCATTTTCCTGGTGTTTTTTCGCTGGTCAGGTTGACGTTGATCTTCGTACCGACAGCGGGTTTGGTGCTCGACAGCGTCGGCACTTCTTTGTTGACCGGCGCTTCGCCGCTCCCGAGCGCCGTCGCCGCAGACGGTACGGCTACGGCCAGCAGACGGCCGGGGCTAGCATCACTTGGGATCGTTCCCTGCTCCAGCAGCGCCGGCTCGTGGCCCGCCGTACTGACCGCCGTGACGTGCCCTTCGATGTCGTACCCGTAGGTCGTCTTCAGCGGCGAGGGCGTGACTTCGGGGTTCCACTCGGCGCGCAGCCGGCCTTTCGCGTCGTAAGCGTATTCTGCGACAACGGGTTCCGTTTTTGTTTTGCTGGCGTTCCACGCGATGTACTTGACTTTTGAGAGATGCCCCGCGAATTCGCCCCATTCGCTAGCCTTTTCGCCTTTAGCTTTCGTTGCTCCTTCGTCGTATTCGAACTTCAGTGCGCGGCAGCCTTCTTTGAGTTCGCTGATTTCTTTCCCGCACGATACTCCCGCGGGTATCGGCGCGAGCTCCTCGGTCGGCTCGATCACTCCGCTTGACACCTTGAATTTATACAGCGTCGCGTTGGTCCCACTTGGGCCTTCACTGCTCGACGGCATCCATACGCCGCTGCCGCCAGACGGCAGTTCAAACGTCGTCACAGACCCGTTCTCGCTCAACGTGAACACCGTTTTGCTTTCGACCGTCTTTTCGAGCAGTACCAGGCCTGCGTCCCCCGTAGGCGAGGTAAATTCGCCTTTGCCCTTGCTCTCAAACACGACCTGTTCACCGCTACCGCCCGTCAAGATCATGCCGCCCGACACCCGCAAAAGACTCTGCTGGGCACCCAAGCTCAGGTTCCACTGCGGGCCCAGCGGACCTTCGGCGCCCTGTGCAAGATGACGCGAGCGGTAGCTGCGACCCACCGTCAACGTACCCCCAGGGACACCAACCGACACATCCGTAGCCGCCAAACTGAGCTCGCCCGTCACCGGATTCACCGAACCAGGACCAACAGCCACACCTTCCGGATGATGAATCTTCACATGGTATTCTTCAGTAGCCACGTTGCCAGCATTATCGGTTGCGACCACCGTAAGTGTGTGTTCGCCGGCGGCATAGTTTTCATCACTCAGCGTCCATTCCGCATTCCCGGTACACGGCCCTTTCGAGCAGCCACCCTGTGGTCCACTGATCGGCTGCCCATCAACATCCAACAAAATCGACGCTATCCCCGAGCTCGGCGTCGGGCTCGTGCCATCAGTCGCGCTTGCTTTCAATGCGATGTGCTGACCTTCATCGATTTCGTGGTTGCTCGGTAGACCACTCAAAGTGATGTTGTAGGGAGGTTCGTTATCCACTTTGATTTTTTGAGTGGCTAGATGTGCTTCCAGAGTGGCGGCGTCCTTTACGTACGCTTCGAGATTATCTTCTCCGTCGGGCATTCCGCTCTCATAGCCATAGCCCTTGTTGACTTCCGGGGAGCACTGCACACCACCCGTGCATTCATAGTTTTCGATGTAGTTATTAGTTTCAGTAAAGAACGATTCGCCAAGACCCGCCTTGATGTTGAAGTAGCTGATCCCCACGCCTGGGTCCTTGGCATGAATTTCAAAGCCACTATCGGAATTCGGTCCAAGCCAGCCGCCAGAGCCGTAGAAGGTATTGCGTTTACCCCCATCAACGGATTCACTCGACGTGTTAACACTAATTTCAGGCCCTTTCCCCTGAGCTATCAGCACATAACCTTCCGACACACCCAGTTTAGCTTCACCTTCCCCCGCGTGGGTGGATGTCATAAGGTACTCCGCTGAATTACCTGGGGTGACACTGTGAAAATTCGTGACCTTATGGTCGCCCGCCCCACCTTCGGCGATTACTTCTTTGGCCTCTACTTCCCCTTTAGGCGCTACAATCATCTCTATGACTTCGACTTTACTTTCGGTCGTGTGTTGAGTGATTATATTTTTGGTATTCAATTCTGTAATTTCAGATTCGCCCTGGGTTGTATACTCGAAAGCCCCCCATTCAGAAGCAGTATGGGTCGCTTTTGCAATCATGCGAAGTTCACTTTCGCTTTCAATGGCAAAGAACTCTGCTGCCCCGGGCGAAGTCTCGAAATGCCAGTTCGTGGTATGTCCTTTTCTGCGGGTCAGCCATTCGTCTATGATGTTTGGGTCCACGAAGATCGGAAAAGTGCCTACTTCCTTATCAACGTTCAGTACTAGCACGTTTCCTTCGACGGTCATCGACACGGGCACCGCCGCACCAGTAGCATCCTGCGCGAGAGGCACAGGTACACGCGCGATCACGCGTCCATCATCCACAACGTTTGCAGCTCCGGACCCATCGTTGGCCTCTACCAGACTTGCGCCTTCGGGCAATCCCACCCGATAAAGGAGCCGCCCAGGACTCGCCGCCGAACGCAAGACGGCATCCTCACTGAAACCATCCGTCTCGGGCTTCACAACCTCATCCACATCGCTCCCGACACCTACCCCCCCATAAAACACGACCGACCCATCTACACGTCCTTCGCTGCCGCCCACCCCCGCACCAGATGCGTCCACCGGCGTCAGCGACACACCAGAGTCAGTAAGGCTCACCCCGTCCTGCAGACGCTTCGGGATACTCACACCCACAGCCGGGCTGGCGACCTGAAACGCACCGCCCACTTCGCTCACGCTCAGATCGACCGGCGACCACTTCCCCGGCGATGACTCCGTCGCGATCGGTTCCATCGATTCCAGCACCGCGTGACCACCCTGAGCCACACTCACCTGCGCCGCGTTCGCGCCGATAATTGTCGTGATATGCTGCCCTTCAGGTAGCTGTGGCAGACCACCCGCGGGATGATCCACTACCCCCGGGAACACTTCTCCCGCGAGCTTCAACGCTTCTTCAGCGCCCAGACCCTCATACTTGGTCTGAGATTCCTGACGAGCGACAGTCGCTTCAGGACTCGCACGCCGCGCTTCTTCAGCTTCACGCACCGACTGGCCACCAAGAAGCGACAGCCCGTCCGGCACCACCAACGCGCTTTCAAGCGGCGAGCCACCGGCACCGCCCAGCGTCGAGGAGCCTTCCGCGAATGCGACGGGCGAAAGAATCGCCAACCCCATCAGGCAGAACCCCATGAAGACAGCCAGCCATTTCAGGGCCGCTTTTGTCATCGCCATCCGCACAACGCTCATTCCCCGCTCCTTTGGCTAGATTCGCCTGTTGTTGACATTTCTCTCACGACTTGCCCCAGCGCCTTGGTGATGCGCCGCGCGGTGGTGGTCACCCTGGGGCCCAGTTCCTTCAGCAACCTCTCGCGGGCGTAGGCATTCGCGGGGACCACTAGCTCCACGGCCGCGATCACGACGTCCTCCCCGTCCACGACCACCGCCGCAAGCGCTCGCCGGCCGGCGAGAAGCTCCTCGTCCTCCACCGCGACCCCTCCCGCGACGATCCGCTCAAGCTCCGCACGCAGCGCTGTCTTGGTGGCGATCGTCTTGGGGCCGCACTTGACCAGGCGCAGCTTGGCGATCAGCTCCCGCTGCTCCGCCTCGGGCAGACGCGCCAGGAGCGCCTTACCCGCGGCGGAGCAGTAGACGGGCAGGCGCGTGCCCGGCCCGATACCCACATCGATCGCGTACTGCCCTTGGCGCGACCCCCGCCAGCGATCGATGTAAGCAACCTCGGTCCCCCCAAGGATCCCCAGGCTCGCGGTCCGCCCGGTGTGAGCCCTCAGCTCCTTCAGATGTTCCCGGGCCACCCGGCGGACAATCATCGAGTCGACCAGCGAGAGCCCGAAGCTATGGACACGCGAGGAGAGCCTGTACTTACGCGAGGACCCTTGCTCGAGGTAGCCGAGCGTCACGAGCGTCGTCGCGTACCGGTGCGTGGTCGAGCGGCCCAGGTCGAGCTCCGCGGCCATGTCGGCGATCCCGCGCTCGGGGTGCTCGGCGGTGAAGCACGTCAACATCGCCAGACCGGCGACCAGCGAGGAGGAAAACTTGCCGGGGCGCTCAGGATCGAGTGGCTTGGCCATCGCTCAAGGCCGGTCCGTGATGTCAGGCACGGTGCCAGCGGGGTTGGGGGTCAGGGCGGCGGGCTGATTTCCCGCTGATGGCGAGGCGGCCAGGTTGGTGGACGGGAGCGCATCGATCGCGCGGGCGGCCCGCCGCCTCCCCTTCGGCGGGCGCCCGTGCGGACCCGGACCCCGAGGTGTGCCAAGGCGATGTCGAGGTCTTGGGGCAGCTCTGCCGTGCCCAGATGACCTCGGTGCCCTTGGACTGACTTTCGCGGCGGCTCGTCATTGCGAGTCGATCTTCGTGACTTGGTACGTCTGGGTGGAGAAATTTGCTCCTTTCGGAACCAAATTTGCTCCTTTCGTAACTGGAAACGTTCCAAAAGGACATAATCAACCCCTTGCCGAGCCGCGGTACAAGGGCGGCCAGCCCAGGCCTATGCTGAGCGCTGGCCGTAGACGGTTCGCCACAGACGCAGGATTGGGAGCAGTAGCCGTGTCATGGAGCCGCTGGCACGTATGAGTGTTGCGGTGCGAGTGCGGATGGGGGCGCTGTGCGCGCTGTCCTTGGAGAGGTACATGGCGACCATGCAGGCGGCGATCACGGTGTGACGCTCGCCATCTGGCAGGGCGCGCGCCGCGGTGAGGGTGCGCCGCACCAGTTGGCTCATGGCCTCGACAGCGAGCTCGGGTGTGGGGTAGTGCGCGACGTAGACGTGGTCGCCGTGCGCGGTGTCCTGGGCTTGATCGACGTAGCTGTCGAGCATGGTCGCGACGGCCGAGGCCCACGGGAAGTAGGCCCGGTAGATTCGGTCGATGTCCGTGTCGGTGCACGCCAGCTCGGTGGCCAGGGCGAAGAGGGCGTAGATCGAGATCCCTGCGCCCGCGGCGGCGGCCAGCTCGAACCAGCTCGCCTTGTGGCCGGTGGGGAACTCACGAGCGACCCATGCGCGCAGGTCGGCGTCGCGCTTATCTGGGTCGAGGTCGTGGTTGACGGCCTGGACGTTGGCTCGCAAGGCCTCACGCACGAGCAGCGGCCGAATCCGCCGATGCGAGGGCAGCAGGACGCAGCGCTCGCGGCAGGATTCGACCAGGGCACGCAGGTAGCCGCCGTCGTCGCTCCACGGATGGTGGCGGTAGTGGTTGGAGATCTCGCGGCCAGGGTCGAGCGCGTCGACGAGCGCTAGGTGTAGCTGCCTGCCGTTGAGCTGCCCCGCGGTCGCTCCACGCTCACCTGCAGAGTCGAGGAAGTCCCACATGATCTGGTAGGTGGCCAGCAGGCGCAGCAGGATTGGCTTGCGGGTGCGCGGGAGGGTCCAGAACAGCGCGGCGCCGTCGATGTTCGCGCGCTTGCGCGCGAGGGCGATCAGCGCGTCGTGACGGATCGGCGCGTCGGGAATCCTCGCTGCACATGCCCGCCACGCTTTGACCTCGCGAGCGACGGTGGACAGGCCCCACAGCAGCTCGCGTGTCGTAGCCGCGGCGAGAGCCGCGAGCTGGCGGGCCGAGAGCGGCGCTGGGTCAGCGGTCCTCTTGAAAGGTCCCGGGCACGCTCAATACGCGGCGCTGACCGTGCTGGGGGGCACCCGCACCACGAGGTAGCCGGGCAACGCGACGCTCGCGACGGCGACGGCGCTCACTAGGGCGAAGCTGGACGCGGCGAGGATGGCTTCGATGTCGAGCGATGTCGGCAGGCCGGTCACGCTACCGAGGGCGTGGCTGATCAGCAGCTGGCCGTAGAGCCCGAAGACCGCGCCGATCGAGCAGCCCGCGGCGAGCAGCACGGCGCTCTCGCATAGCAGCCAGCGCCACAGCACACCGCGCTGGAAGCCCTGGCACTTGATGAACGCGACCAGGTCGCGGCGCTGCCAGATCATCGAGCCCAGTGCGCCTGCGACGGCGAGCGCGCCGGCGAGCAGCACGAGTAGCCTGATCTGCACGAGCCGCGAGAGGCCCTGGCGTACGAGGGTGAGGTGGCGTTGTGTGCGTTCGGCGACGGTTTCGACCGTGAGTCCCGTCGCCGGGCCCAGTGTGCGCTGGACGAGGCGACGCACGGCTGTCGGTGAGGCGCCCGGTTGGGTCTGGATCTCGTAGGCGCTTGGTTCGCTGCTTGCCCATGCGTGCGCGTACTCGCCCGAGTTTAGGATGATCGCTCCTGGTGGCCATCCGAGGTTCGTGCTCAGCGCCGCGACCCGCAGACGTGTCGGGTGCGGCGAGGGCAGTGTGAAGGCCTGGCCGACGCTGAGATGGTGTTCGGAGGCGAGTGCTTGGGAGATGACTGCCCAGCCGCCTTCACGGATCCGAGTGACGGCCTGTGCGAGATCGTTGGTCAGGAGCTGGCTAGGGGGGATCGGCTGCCTGCTGCTATTGGGCGGCGCGAGAACCCACAGGCGCCGGTCGCCCCAGTCGAGGAAGCTGCCGCGGTACACACCGAACGCCTTGACGCCCGGCAGTCGCGCTAGAGCAGCCGTGTCGGTTGCCCTGAACGGGATTGTCGTCAAGAGGCTCGCTTCTCCGCTGGGGCTGACCCAGATCTTGGCGCCAGCGTCGATCTGGCGGGCGGAGGCATCAAGGCCGCGCTGGAGATTGACCTGCGCTCCTCCCACCGCGACCGTCCCGAACACCGCGATAGCAGCGGTCGCTGCAATCGCCAGGGCACGAACGCGCGTCTGCGGCGTTTGCAGCGCTGTGACCGAGAGCACCGTGGCGGCCCCATTGAGCAAACGCTGCACGCGCTCGAAGATCCACACGACTCCGTCGAACAGCGACGGCAGCAGGCAGATCAGCGCAGCGACCAGCGTGATACAGCCTACGAATGCATCCTGTGGATGGACGATCAAGATTATCGTCGTGAACGCCAGGCAGGCAAGCCCAACCGGAAGGCGAGCGGCACCCCACCGGAGTGGTTTGCGTCCTGTGGCCTCCCCGGCGCGTGGCGCGCGGACCAGCACGTCACGTAGAGGCCAGAGCACCCCCACGCAGGCCGCCGTCAGGCCTGCGCCGACGGCAAGCGCGACACTCTGCCACGTCACGATCCGCTCGTTGCCGACCGGGAACGCGGAGGCGAGATAGCCGGGTGTCGCGTGGAACGCGACGACTGACAACATCTCACCAAGCACAAGCCCGATCACGCACGCGGATACGCCGAGGACAGCCGCGTCGAATAGCAGGATCTGGGCCACCATCACGTCGGTGGCGCCCGCTGGGCGGATGTCTTCGATCAGCTTGCGACGCAGCGGGACCGTGACGAGCATCGCGTTGAGCGCGAACATGAAGCCCACGATCGCGCTGATCGCGGAGAACAGTGCCTCGCCCTGATCCTCCGGGGTTGATGCCACCCGAAACAGCGTTGAGTCAAACGTGGCCGGCTCCAGGTTTGCGCCGGCGACAGTGGCGAGGCTGCCGAGGCTCTTCCGGGCTTCAGCGATGCGCCCGGGCTGTACCCGAATGTAGACGCGGGTGATCCTCCCCTGCAGGCCGCTCAGCTGCTGCGCGTAGTCGATCGGCGCGACCGCGATCGGGCTGTTGGCCAGGCCCCCGACCTCGGTTTCGCTGAGAGTGGTACCAAGCAGAGCTTCCTCGACGTTTGCGCCGATCTGGAGCTTCACCACCTGCAGAGGCGCGACTCCGATCCCTTCCGCGATCGGGGTCGGTAGCGTGATCACGCGCTGGGCCGCCAGTTGCCTGGCGGAGAACCGCTGTAGCAACGACCCGCCGAACCGTGCGAACCTGGGGTCAGCCCCGATCAAGTCGACCGACCGCTGGCCACCCGGCCCGGTCACGTTCGCCTGCTGCTCGAGCACCGGCAGCGCGGCCTGCACACCTCGAGCCTGTCGGATCTCTGCGAGCAGCCGTTCGGGGAAGCCCGCGGGGCCTCGGGCGTCTATCTGGAGCTGAGTGTCGCCGACCACCTCCTTGGTGAGGTCCGCCACCGAACGGGTCAAACTCGTGCTCGCCACCTGGGAGGCGAACAGCAGCGCCACGCCGACCGCGATCCCGAGCACCGCGAAGCCCTCCTGCACGAGCACAGCTCTCGCGCTCAGCCGTGCGCGATACAGGAAGAGGATGTCCGACAGGCTCATCCAAGCGGCCCTCATGCTTTCCCCGGCGTGGACCCCGAGGCCGCCACCAGCACGTGATCTGGCTGGTATCGCCCAAGGCGCCCATCGCGCAGCTCATGTACGTGGTCTGCGAAGCCGGCCGCCTGGGGGTCGTGCGTCGCCAGCACGACCACCGTGCTTCGCTCGCGGCAGAGCTCGCGCAGCAGCGCCAGCACCTCCCGGGTCCGCCGGGTATCCAACGTCGCCGTCGGCTCGTCTGCGAGCACGAGCTTCGGGTCCAACGAAAGCGCCATCGCGATCAGCACGCGCTGACGCTCGCCCATCGACAGCTGCTCCGTGCGGTGCCACATCCGCTCCGCAAGCCCGAGCCGCTCGAGCAGCGGTTCGATCGAGCGCGACCGCCGCGCATTCGCCATCAGCAGCTTCAGCGAGGCGTTCTGCACCACACGCGCACCGGGCATCAACGTATGTGGCCCGCCGATGATCCCGACCTCCCGCAGCCGGTACTCATCGCTCTCCCTGCGCGACAGCGCGAAGATGTCACGGCCAGCGACATACACGGTGCCGCTGTCCGGTCGCCGCAGCCCCGCGATCAAATCGAGCAGCGTCGTCTTGCCGGAGCCGCTCGGGCCGTAGAGCGCCACGAACTCCCCCGCAGCGACCTTCATCGACACGTGGTCAACAGCGAGGATCGGCTCGCCGCTTCCCACCCGGTAGCACTTGACCAGCTCGCGTAGCTCGAGCACCTACGAGCCTACGCTTCGCGAGCTCCGGCCCTGGCTACCACCATTCGGAAAGTCGATGATCGTGGCCTCGCCACGAGACTGGTCGGACATCAACCTCAGCTGCCCACCCCGCTCGAACAACCAAATCCGGTCAGCGACCAACGCGGTCTCCAGGTCGTCAGCGCTCATCAGCACCCCACACCCCAGCTCCTCAACCAGATCACGCAGCAAATCCCCAGCCTCCTGCGTTTGGCGCACTGCCAGACCGTCCAGCAGGTTATCGGCGACGATCCACCGCGGACGACCAGCGATCCCCCGCGCGAACCCGACCAGTACCTGCTCCCACACCGACAGCTCTCCCCAGCGCCGTTCCACACACTCTCCGATCCCGACCCGCTGGAGCGCCCTCCCAGCCAGACGGCGCGCCTCCCGACGACCACGCCGGCGTCCGAGCGCCAGCGGCAGAGCGACATAGTCACGAGCCTTCCAAGGCAGCCTCGGCTCCTTGCGATCGGTCCACGCGATCTCATAGCCCAACAGCCGCTCTCGCTCCCGACTCGACAGGCTCGCCAAATCCTGATCGCCGAGCCGCACCTCTCCCTCGTCGGGCAGCTGGATCCCGGCCGCGATCTCCAGCAGCGTCGTCTTGCTCATGCCATCCGAGCCGACAACAGCGACGATCTCCCCCTGGGCGACCGTCAACGACAGGCCCGTCAAAACCTGCACAGGGCGACGCCCATCCCAAGAGCCCTTGCAGACACCACTCATCGCCAGCAGCTCACCCATCGTCGGACCCCCTGGCCGAAGCCGACCCCTGGAGCTCGTCGAGAACACCCTCAAGTTTCTTACGCAGATTCTCCAGGCGCTTCATCATCAGACCCCACCACGCCGCTTCATCGGAAACCTTGACGTCATGCATCCGATCCACAAGGTCTGCCCGTATGCCCCTGGCGCGCAGCCTGCGCCTGGCCTGCCGCGCCTTCACGTCCTCCCGATGCGCGTCGGCGTACCGGCGGGCGTATGCGTCTTCTTCTTCGCGAACGGTCTCCAGCAGCCCCAGCAGATCCTGCTCCTCCCTGGTGAACTCGAGCTTCCCCTGTAACGAGTCGCGCAGCACCGGCGGGACCACCGCCGATTCACGAATCCACGTCCGGACCTGCGCCGCACCCTCGCGCGTGGCCTCGTAGCTATCCAACGACGACGTCCCAGCCGGACCCTTAGTTACCAGACGGATCAAACCCTGCTTCGCCAAGCTGTCCATGTTGTTGTGCGCGACGTTGCGCGACCACCGCGCATCGGGGAACTGCTTGGCTAAACGGACCCCGAGAGAGGAGGTGGTGTCGGGGCTCTCATCCACCAGCAGGCATAGAACCGCCATGCTCGCGGACATCTCGCCGGAACGATTGGGCGCCATCCCCGAGATCCTAAACCAAGTTCAGACCACTAGGAGTAAGAAACATTTTGGATGAACCCTTGAACCAGCTACGACGCCAGCCCACCCTCCGCACCGACTGGGACTCGCGCCCGCGCTCCGTCGAGCGTGCTACTCCTCCGCTGGCTCCCGCCGTGGGCTCCCCGAGCGCTCCAGCAACGCAAAAAAGCAAACAGACTAGATGCACTGTGCCAGAGCGTGACAGTTTGGGGTGGTACGATTTGGGGTGGTGATGACGGCTGCGAGCATAGGTGCGGGGCAGGCGGCGAGCTATAGCGCGTACCTGGAGTCCCGGACAGTCGCACCGGCGCGGGGGGATTACTACCTCTCAGCATCGGGTGAGCCGACGGAGGCGCAGGGGGTATGGCACGTCCTCGATGAGACCCGCGAGAGGCTCGGCCTGGAGGCGGGTGAGGCGGTACGCGCGGAGCAGCTCGTGGCATTGATGGAGGGCCGGCACCCGGTGAGCGGGGAGTTCATCCGTCGGGCGGGCGCGGACGGCCGCCGCGCGGGCGGGATCGACTTGACGTTCAGCGCGCCGAAGAGCGTCTCGGTGGTGTGGGCGCTTGGCTCCGAGGAGCAGCGCGCGGGCATCGAGCTCGCACATGGTCGGGCGGTGTCGCGTGCGCTCGGGCATCTACGGGGCGAGGTGCCGGTGGTGCGCGAGGGCGCCGGCGGGCAAGTGCTCGCCAGCGCGCGGGATGTCCTCGCGGCGGAGTTTCGTCATACGACCGCGAGGGGTGTCGCGGGTGGCGGTGCGCCTGACCCGCAGTTGCACAGTCATGTCGTCGTGACGGGGGTGGTGCGTGAGGATGGGCGGTTCGCCGCGGTAGCGAGTCGCCCGTTGTTCCGGGCGGCGCGGGAGCTCGGCGCGTTCTACCGCGGCGCGCTCGCGCAGGAGCTCCGGGAGCAGGGGTATGAGATCGAGGCGGGCACCGGGCGCGGTGAGCGGTACTTCGAGATCGCTGGGGTCTCGGAGGGTGTGCGGGATGCGTTGAGTGGCCGTAGTCGTGAGGTGTGGCTCGCGGCCGAGCGTTTCCGTGCGCGGTACGGCCGGGCGCCTGAGCGTGATGAGCTTCGTAACGTCAAGCTGGAGAACCGTCAGGCGAAGATGCCGCAGAGTCGCCCCGAGCTTCAGGCGACGTGGGAGCAGCGCGCCGCTGGGGAGAATGTCGAGGCCAGCGAGGTGCGGGCTCTGCAGGCCGCACGCCCGGGTGGCGTACAGCGCAGCGATGGAGCGTCTTGGAGGGAGCGGGTGGCGGGTTCGTTGACGGTGGAGCATGCGACGTTCAGCGAGCGGGAGTTGCGGGCGGGGGTGCTTGAGCAGGGTGTCGGGGAGCTGGCGCCCGAGCGTGTCGGCGAGTACGCGCGGGAGCTGGTCGCGTCGGGTGAGGTGGTCGTGCTTGAGGGTGGGCGGATGACGACTCGTGAGGTGCGCGGTATGGAGCGCGCGATCCAGGCGCGGGTCGGGGAGATGGCGACGGGCACTGGCGCCGGGGTCAGCGAGGACGCCCGGGAGCAGGCCACGAGGGAGGTCGCCGAGCGGATCGGTGGCGAGTTGAGCGCCGAGCAAAAGCAGGCGCTCGGGGTCCTCACCGGCCAGGAGCGAGCGGCGGTCCTCGTCGGGCAGGCCGGGGCGGGGAAGGGTGTCGTGCTCGACGCGGCGGCACGCGCGGAGCAGCGTGAGGGCCGCGAGACGTTCGGTGTCGCTGTGTCTGGCTCGACGGCTGAGCGGCTGGGGCGCGATAGCCCCGCGCTCGAGGGCAAGACGATGACGGTGGACTCGCTGGTCGCCCGGGCCGGCACCGGGAGCATCAGCTTGGGCGAGCAGAGCACGGTGTATTTCGATGAGGGCGGGATGGGTGATACCCGCCGCCTCGACGCGCTCACCCGCGCGGTCAGCGAGTCCGGGGGGAAGCTCGTGGTGATCGGCGATGCGCGTCAGCTCCCCGCGATCGGCGCCGGCGGCCTGTTCGCGGAACTGTCCGAGACCGCGCCGACAGCACAGCTACAGGAGGTCAGGCGCACGAGCGACCCCGAGGAGCGCCGCGCGTGGGCGGATTTGCGCGCCGGGCGAGCGGAGGAGGCGATGGCGCACTACCAGGCCCGTGGGCAACTGCACTTCTCCGACACTCGCGATGAGGCGCTCGAGCGGGCGGTCACCCAGTGGGTCGAGCTGGCCGACCGCGAGGGTACAAGCGGGGTCGCGTTGATGTCCGATGCGTCCACGGGTGAGATCGACCGGATGAACGCCCGCGCGCAGCACCTCCGCGCAGAGCGCGCGGAACTCGGCGAACAGGAGGTCAATCTCCCCGGCGTCTCCTACGGGCTGCGCGAAGGGGACCGGGTGGCGTTCGTCTCGCAGTACCGCCCCGAGGGGCAGCGCAGGGTCGAGAACGGCACCCGCGGGAAGATCACCGGCGTGGACGTCGACGAGCAGCGGGTGAAGATCCTGACCGACGGTGCGGCGCGCGAGGTGGCGGTCACGGGCGATGACCTGTCGAGCCTGCGACTTGGCTACGCGCAGCATCTCTACCGTCAGCAGGGCGCCACAGTGCAACGTGCGGTCGTGGTCACGGGGGGCTGGCAGACCAGCCAGGAGGGCGCCTATGTGCAGGCGTCTCGTGCACGGGAGGGAACGGACTGGCATGTCGCCCGGGAGGACTTGGGGACGGAGGGTGTGGACGCCGAGCGGGTGGGGCGCCTGGCGGAGCTGATGCGCGCCTCACGCGCACAGATTCCCTCCCTCGCGTTCCGCACGGTCACACCGGAGATGGATGTGGGTGAGGAGCTGTCGCGCTCGACCGCTCGCCAGCTCGCCGGCGACACCGGCCTTGAGCGGGATGCAGGGATAGGCGTGGGATTGTGAGCCGGGTCGCGATCACGCTGGATGAGCACGCGCTGGCGGAGCTCGCTCGCCGTGCGCAGGCGAACGGTGAGCCGTCCGCGAGGACGGCGGCGCGAATGGTCCGCGACGGCCTTTTGAGCACCCAGGCCCGCACGGCCGGGGAGCAGCCGACGCCCGAGGACGCCAACCGGGACACCCAGAGCAAGGGTGCGGGGTTGCCGGGGTGGCTTGAGCCGCCGGGTGAGCGCGAGCGTTGGCGGCGCGAGCTGTGGGCCGCGGTCTGCGGGCTGGCGGAGCGCTACCCCCGTGTCTTCTCAAAGCTCATCGCGGATTGGTGGACGGACCGGCAGCTCATCGAGGTCCTCGGCGCGCTGGGGGCCTGGCGCTCCCAGCTCGACCGGGGCGAGTACCCCGACCCCCGCGCGGAGCTCCTCTTCCACGACCGTCTGGAGCTCCTCGATCGCCAGCTCACGCAGACAGGTGACCCGACGGCCGCGAGGTTCAGCGGCGGCCCGCCGCCGTCAGATTGGCTTACATAGCCGCTCGCGGCCAGCGCGCGCGAGCACAGTCCAGTCGCAGTCGGTGAACCCGTGCGCACCGGGGAACAGGTCAAGGGTGATCGGTTCGCGGCCCTGGGGTAGCGCGAGCGCACGCCCGGCGGGCATCGCACGGAGATCCGATGGGTGGATCGCGCGCTCGCGCTGCTGCACATAGGAGTGGCTGTCCCCGCCGGTGAAAGTCCGGCCGTAGTGCTCGGTCTGATGCGCGGTCGAGGTGTTCTCCCCGATCTGCGCGCGCCACACCAACTGCTCGCCGCAGGCGTCGGAGACCAGCTGCGCGGTGTAAGGGTCAGCGACACCCGCGAGGACGAGCCGAAGCGCTGGTGTGGACCACATCGTCGCGGTCTCGTGCTCCCCCCACCGCGCCCGCGCCTGACTCATGTCCTGCACCCCCAGCACCGGGACGATGCCCTGCTGAATACCCTCGCTCAACAGGCGGGGTAGGGAGCGGATCGGCGCGATGTTCGCGACCTCATCCAGCGCGAGCAGCAACGGCCGCTCAAGACGCCCCTCGGGTGCGGCGATCGCGAGGTCGATCGCCTTCGCGCAGAGACCGTCCAGCACGGCCGCGATCAACGGCGCGAGCTCCTGCTGAATCCGCGACGGAGAGATCACATACAACGTGCCCTGCTGCGCCAACAACTCCCCAAGATCGACCTGTCGCGTCACCGCCGGGTCCGCGCTCTCCCTGACCGCTGCCCGCGAGGCCCACGCGAGCGCTACCTGCGCGGTCCCCAACACCGACGTGCGGTAATCCCCTACGGCCTGCGCCCCGACCCCCGAGAGCTCCTCCAACGCGATCTGCGCCCCCGCATTGCGCAGAATCTCCGCCGGCGCAGAGAACTCCGAACGCCCCAGCCACCCCCGCGCCATATCCATCCCCCCACCCGAGAGCGCCGCGGCGTGAAACAACGGGGCCAACAGCGCCCTTGCCGCGACCGCGAAATGCTCACCGTGGCGGACCGTCTCATCCTCACCGGCGGGGGAGAGCATCGCGGCGGCGACCTCGACCGCGCCGTCCCATGCGCGCACCGCGTCAACGGGGAGAAGCCGACGGTCGCCTCCGAGTGACCGAGTGAGCCGGTTGGGTCATACACCGCGACCGGGCCGTACCGTGCGCGGTGCACCGCGGTCGCGAGGATGTCGCCCTTCGTCGAGGTGACGAGCGCCGGCCCATCCCAGCACGCCAGCGTCGGCGCGATCACCTTCCGCGTCTTACCCGAACGCGGCGGGCCGACGATGATCGCCGCGCAATCCGCCGGAGAGCGCAATACACCATCCCCGGTACGACCCGCCCACACATGCCTCCCCGCAATCGACCCCTCCTCCGGCGGCGCGATCCACGGGTCATCAGGCACACGCGCTGGGACCGGCGCCCTCTCCGGGGCACGGTCGCGCAGCACGCCGATCAGCCACAAGCCACCCATGACGCACCCCGCGAAGCTCACCACCGCCAGCAACAAGCTCATGACGCTCACTACCAGTGCGAGGGGTTGGGCCAGCGCGGTGGACTTGGCTGACGCGGTGGACTCGGATGGCGCGGCGCGAGGAGCGGGGAGCGCAGCGGCTCAGGGCCACCAGGCGGCGCCGGGTATTTCGGCTCCCGCCGGCTGATATGCGGCGCGAGGACCATACCCAGCCCGAGCAGCAAGAACGCGACCACGCCCATCGCGACAGGCGAGGCTCCAAGGATCGCGCCAAGGGGGTAGCGCGGCCCGAGCGGACCAAACCCACCATGCGCACTCCTCCACGCCCCAGCCACCGGGTCACCCCAAAACGGCCACACCACCCACAACACGACCGCCAGCGCCCCGGCCACACGCAAACGCTGACCCGAACGCAGATCCTCAAGCTCGACCGGGCGCAACAAACGGTCGCACAGCGCAGACACGAACAACCAGACGAACAACGGGACGAACACCGGCACAACCCACCACCCAAACCGCAAGCCGACCGCCGTGAACAACGCATTCAACGCCAACGCCAACACCAAGATCACCGACCCGCCGAGGAGCATCACGAGCATCTGCGCGTCCTGGGCGGCCTCCTTCTCCGCCCGCGAGCGCCCAGCGAACAACGACTCAGCCCACCCAGGCGGACGATCCATCCGCCCACCCCGACCACGCACACCACCCCAACGAGGATCGCGAGCACCCATCACCCCACCTCCCTCTCTGGTCTCTCAGCAAGGCTCGCCAGCAGCGCCGCCTCGGTCCTCGGCTTGAACGCGACACGCCTCACCTCACGACCCGCGCCACCCGAAGGCCCCAGGGACGACGCCCGGCCTCTCACAGGACGCCCCGCGAACTGCCCATCCAGCCACTCCTCGAGCATCACGCGGGTGAACCGCAGATGACGCCCGACCCGCAGACACGGCAACTGCCCCAGCCGCGCGGCATCTCGCACCCACGAGACCCGCACGTTCAGCAACGCCGCCGCCGCCGTGCTATCCAGCAACGGCTCCGCCAACGACACCTCCCGCCGCCCACCGGCCACGGCGTCATCCCTGCGGCTCCCACTCCTACTCGCATCCATCAAGCACGCTCCTTCCACACGCATCCAGTGGACAGCGGATCGGTTCGCTCGCTAGCGGCGTACACACCCAATAGACGCGCGAGCCACTCAAACGCCCCCCCGCAAACGAGAGAGTCCCCGCGCAGGGCCCGTCCGGCTCAGAAGTCGTGTCGTCGTGTCTCGCCATAAAGCAGCTCCATTCCTTCGTCGTGGAAGAGGCCCCGATGCCCCCGAACAAATTTCGCGGGCGCAAAAACCCCTTTATGTGTATTGACCGTGAGCGCGGCCAAACGGCCATGTAGTTTCTGTGGGGCCTGCTGGGGCCCTGTTGTGGGCGGGCTGGCCGTCGTGGAGCTGGGCCCGTTAGGGCGAGGTTGCGCGGGGGCTACGAAGTGGCGTCCGGTGCCCCGTAGAGGGTGTGGCAGGCGACGGGATGACTCGAATAAAACGGCTGGCCCCACTTGGGTGCCTTGCGTTGGATCTGTCTCCCGCCGCCTGTCACGGACGCTGCCATGACTTCATAGAAGCGTGCCTATCGCTCGACATGGCTTTGTCTGGCGGCCTCCAAATCACCAGCGCCAACCAGCAGATAAGGAGACCAAGTTCATGATCGCAGTAGGCGTGGACACCCACAAGGAGCAGCATCTCGCTGTCGCCGTGGACGACCTCGGGCAGCTCCTTGCAGAGATCACCATCACGGCCGACCTCGCCGGGTACCGCAGCATGGCGGGCTGGCTCGGCGAGCTCGAGGGGGAGGTGATGGTCGGTATCGAGGGCGCCGGCAGCTTCGGCGCAGGGTTGTGCGAGTACCTGCAGGCCGAGGGTGTCGAGGTGTTCGAGGTCGAGCGCCCTCGCCGCCGCGAGCGGCGGACCGGGAAGTCCGATCGCCTCGACGCGCTGATCGCCGCGAAGAAGGTCCTCGCCGGTGAGGGCCTGTCGACCCCCAGGGGCTCAGGAACCCGTCTGGCGCTACAGATGCTGCTCGTCGCCTACCGTTCCGTCGTCGGCGAGCGCTCAAGGCTCTACAACCAACTGCAAGCCCTCAACGTCGGCGCACCCGTCGCTCTGCGAGAGCGAATCGGACCAGCTCGCAACGGCGCCAAGCTCGCGGAACGCCTCACCGGGATGCGGACACGCCCGACCGCGAGCCTGCCGGAGAATACCACCCTGCAAGTGCTGCGCGACATCGCCAACCGCGCCAGGGCACTCGACACGCAGGCCGAGGGCTACACCCGCGAAATCGAGCAGCTCGTCAGCTCGCTCGCCCCGAAGCTCATGGAGGAGCCCGGCGTCGGGCCGATCTGCGCCGGCAAGCTCCTGGCGTTCAACCCCGCGCGCTTCACCAGCGAGGCAGCATTCGCGCGCGCCAACGGCACCGCACCACAACCCGCGTCCTCCGGCAAAACCATCCGCCACCGCCTCAGCCGCGGAGGCGACCGCCAAATCAACGCAGCGATCTACACGATCGCCTTATCGCGCTCCGTCCACCACGCCCCCAGCCGCGCCTACATCACCCGCAGAACCGACGAAGGAAAGACCAAGCGAGAGGCCATGCGATCCCTCAAGCGACACCTCTCCCGCCACCTCTACAGGCAGCTCGCAAACACGCCCTTGACAACATAGAAGCATCCAACGAATTCGCGAGCCCCCGCAGCCGACGCCCGCAAGGCACCCGCTGAGGGAGCCGTAGGCCCGGGTACAATCGACGCGCAGTGTGTGCATTGGCGTCCTCCGCGCTGGGTGGGACGGCCGTCAGGGAGCGGCGGCGATGAACGCTGTCGCTACTGAGGCGATGATCGAGCGCGCCGGCCGTGCCCTGATCGACGCGGCGCCAGCGCACGCCAAGGTGATCCTGTTTGGCTCGCGTGCCCGCGGCGACGCCGACGAGGGCAGCGACTTCGACTTCCTGGTCATCGAGGACGAGGTCAAGAATCGCCTCGCCGAGGCCGTCAGGCTTCGCCGTGCTCTCGGAGACTTCAATGCCCCCGTCGACCTGATTGTCATGGACGCCGCACTCGCTGAACGGCGGGCGAAGGTACGGGGCACGATGGTGCACCGCGCGTTTCGTGAGGGACGTGTCCTCGCCGAGTCCTGAGCAGGTCGAGTACGCCAAGGTGCTCCTGCGTCGGGCGAAGGGCGACCTCCAGGCCTGCCGGAAGCTCACCGACGACACGGAGATCGATGACAATATCGTCGGCTTCCTCGCTCAACAAACTGCCGAGAAGGCCCTGAAGGTCGCGCTCGTGCTGCAAGACGTCGAGCTGCCGCTCACGCACGATCTCGGGTTCCTCGTGCGGCGGGTACGCGAGTCAGGTATCGAGCCTCCGGGAGAGCTCTCGGATGTCCAGTGGCTCACGCCGTGGGCAGCCGCACTCCGCTATGACGAACCGATCGCTCTCGATCGAGCGGCCGCGCTGGCGGTGGCCGAGAGCGCTACCGCCTGGGCGGAATCGCTGTTCGATGACTCGTCCTCCGATGTTCCCCCCATCCAAAACCGGGAGGAAATCTCGGGAGGAAGTTCGCCAGACATTCTGCCCTAGAGCAGAAAACTGTTGATTTGCTGGCCTTTCTCCACGCGCCAGGAGAGATTCGAACTCCCGACCTTCGGTTCCGTAGACCGACGCTCTATCCAGCTGAGCTACTGGCGCAGAGAGCCCAGTCTAGTGGTCCTCGCCGCGGAGGGTCTGTGGAGCAGAGAGTCGCGTCCGCGCCGCAGAGTGGTCGAGCACGGCGGGCGTACCAAGAGCGGACAGGGTCAAGGGACGAAGATCGAACCTGAACCTTGTGTGGATGCTAGGCCGGTGAGGACGGGCTGGTTTCGTGGGTTTATGCGGCCTGTGCTGCTACGTGCTCGCCGCTCACTCGCTCGGGGGCCAGGTCGATCTCCTGCGGCCGAGAGGCCACCGGTGGGCGTAGCAGCAGGAAAGCCGCGAGGATCCCAAGCGCAACACACACGGCGGCGACCACGTACGCCAGGTGGTATCCGCCGGTTAGCGCGCTGGTCAGCGGCTGCCCGGCAGCGCTCAACGCCTTGGTGTGGTCCGTGGCGATTGTCCCCAGCGTGGCGAGGCCGATCGCGCCGAACAGCTGGACGGAGACGTTGATGATCCCCGAGGCCAGGCCCGCATCGCGCGGGGGCGCGTCGGCCATGCCGATCGTCAGCAGCGGCAGGAAGGAGGCGCCCGCGCCGAGGCCGAGCGCTAGGAAGGCGAGGAACAGGCCGGGGAAGTAGCTCGCGTGAACGCCCTGAGCGGCCAGCAGCACCAGGCCGATGACGATGCCTCCGAGCCCGGCCGTCAGCGTCTGAATGGGACCGAAGCGCACCACCGCGCGCGCCGATATGCCCATCGACATGGCCGCGATCGCGATGGTCAGGGGCATGAACGCCAGTCCCGTGTCGATCGCGTCGTAGCCAAGCACGCGCTCGAGGTACAGCGCGCCGAGGAAGAACGCGGAGAACATGCCGGTGATGAGCAGGCCACGGACGAGGCTCGAGCCCATCAGCGTGCGCAGGCGCAGGATCCGCAGCGGCATGATCGGGTTGGCCACGCGTGCCTCCAGTGCCAGGAAGGCGCCCAGCAGAACTAGCGAGGCGCCGCCCGCGCCGAGCGTGCGCGCCGAGAGCAGGCCGTAGTCGGTGGACTTGACGATCGCGAACGCGCCGAACATGGTCGCCAGTGTGATCAGGGCCGAACCGAGCACATCCACGCCGCCCGAGAGGCCGATGCCCTCGTTCTCCTCGATCAGCACCCATCCGAGCAGCAGCGCGACCGCGCCGATCGGCACGTTGACGAAGAAGATCCAGTGCCAGCTCAGCGACTGTGTGAGCGCCCCGCCGGCGAGCAGTCCGATCGAGCCGCCACCGGCGGAGACGAACGCGTACATGCCCATCGCCTTGGCCTGCTCGACCCGCTCGGGGAACTCGGTGACGATGATCGCCAGGATCACGCTCGAGGCGATCGCGCCGCCGATCCCCTGGATCAGGCGGGCGCCGATCAGCATCGCCTGGCTGTCCGCCAGCCCGCACAGGATCGACGCCGCCACGAACAGGACGAGCCCGCTGAGGAAGACCTTCTTGCGGCCCACCAGGTCGCCGAATCTGCCGGCCAGCAGCAGGAAGCCGCCGAACGTGATCAGGTAGCCGTCGATCACCCACGTGAGGTTGGCCTGCGTGAAGTGGAGCTCGCGCTGGATCGAGGGCAAGGCGACGTTGACGATGGTCGCGTCCAGCACCATCATCAGCTGGCCGAGGCACAGCACGGCAAGCGCTATCCAGCGGCGACGCTCGCGCTTGCTGGCCGCTCTCTGATCGGCCTGCTCGCCGATGGTCGGCTTGCCAATGGTCTGCTCGCCGGTGCCCGGCTGCAGCGTCTCGAGTTGGTCTGATGTGGTGGCGGTGGTGCTCATCGAATGCTCCTTCTCGGGTGCGCGTAGGGAACACCATAGCAGGGATTATCACTGGCGCAAGTATTATCGTTTAAAACGTGATGCTTGCTGCAACGTGGTATACTCTCGCCGTTATGACGGACGAGCCCAGATCCCGCTCCTGCCCTCCCAACTCGATGGTTCTGCTGACTCGCCTTGCCAAGCAGGTCTACAGGCGTAGCAGCGAGGAGCTCCTGGGTATGCACATGCGCCTGTTGATGGCGCTCAGCTACGTGCGCGACCATGACAACACTCCCCAGCAGGAGCTGGCGGAGGCGCTGTGCATGGACGCCAACAATGTCGTGCTGCTGCTCAACGAGCTCGAGGATCTGGGGTATGTGGCCCGCCGTCGGGACCCCGGCGATCGCAGGCGCCACCTGGTTGAGCTGACCGAAGAGGGATTCCGTGCGCTGAGCAGCGCCGAGCGCGCGCAGGAAACGATCGAGGACGATGTGCTGCGGGCGCTCGACTCAGACGAACGCGCGATCCTGTGGCGGCTGCTCACCCGTGCGCTGCAGGGCGCCGAGCCGGACGCCTCCGATTCGGGCAGTGCCGCGACCGCGTCGATCTCGGCGTAGGCCCCGAGCGTGAGGATGCGACCCGCGTCGGTGCGCCCGATCAGGAGCCGCCGCCGCGGGTTGGGGCCTGCCGTCGCAGCTGTCGTGAGCTGACCCTAGGCGATAGGGTTGCTCGACATCGGGCTGGGTATCGTCCTCCAGCCTTTGACTTGGAGGGATGCGGTGAGCAAGCGTATTGTCGTGCTCGGTGCGGGGTTCGGCGGATTGGAGCTCTGCACGGTGATGTCGGAGGCCGTTGGCGAGGAGATCGAGGTGACGCTGATCGACAGGGCCGATGCCTTCGTGTTTGGGTTCTCGAAGCTCGATGTGATGTTTGGGCGGACGACTCCGCAAGCGGTGCGTCTGGCCTACAGCGATATCTCGAAGCCGGGCATCCGCGTGCTGCGGGAGACGATCACAGCGATCGACCCAGAGGCGCGGCGCGTGACCACTGACGCGGGTGTCCACGAGGCCGACGTGCTGGTCATCGCGCTGGGGGCCGACTACGACATGGACGCCACCCCGGGCCTCGCGGAAGGCGGGAACGAGTTCTACTCAGTTGCCGGCGCCGAGCGTCTGGCGGAGATCATCCCGACGTTCTCGCAAGGGCATGTGGTCATCGGCGTGTGCGGCGCTCCGTTCAAGTGCCCGCCGGCACCGAGCGAGTGCGCACTGCTTCTGCATGACGAGCTGACCGCGCGCGGGGTACGCGATGCGTGTCGGATCTCGTTCGTGATGCCATTGAGCAGGCCCGTGCCGCCGTCACCCGAGACCTCGGAGGCGCTCGAAAGGGAATTCGCCGAGCGCAACATCGCGTTCATCGGGGGCGGCTGCATCAACGAACTCGATCCGCAGCGCAACGTCGCGAAGCTCGACGACGGCAGCGAGCTGTCGTTCGACTTGTTCCTGGGGGTGCCGAAGCATCGCGCCCCCGATGTCGTGATCGCCAGCGGCATGACCGAGGACGGCTACATACCGGTCAACTCGGCGACGCTCGAGACGCGTTTTCCCGGAGTGTACGCCGTGGGCGACGTGGCAACTGCGGGCGTGCCCAAGGCCGGCGTGTTCGCCGAGGGCGCGGCGCGCGTCGTAGCGCAGACGCTGATCGCCGAGCTATACGACGGCGGCTCACCAGAACGCCACCTGGGGCGCGGTACATGCTACATCGAGTTCGGTCGAGGCCGCATCGGCAGCGTGGACATCGACTTCCTCTCTGGTCCAGAGAAAACCGGCACCTTCAACGCGCCGTCAGCCGAGCAGATGGCGCTTAAGGAGCGCTTCGGCTCCAGTCGCCGGTCGCGCTGGTTCGGCAGCTGACCGCAGCCTGTGCAGCGCGCGCGAGCTTCCGCGCCCTGCATGCGCACGGTTGCTTCGTCATCCTCAACGCATGATCGCTCGCGACGGCGGTTCACGGGGCTCCACGGAGCGGCTGACTTCCAGCGACTGAACACCGATCCTGCGGCCGCTTTGGCATCGAGAAGCTGAGCTCAGCCGCTACCCGGGGGATTCAACTGAGAAACAATGCCGCGCAACTGCGAGGCTGCGTTCAGGCGGCCGATCCCTGCAGCCATCGGCATGTTGTGCCCGATGATACGAAAGACATCGTGCGTTCCCGCCTCGAGTTGACATCGGAGCCCTAGCATCGGCACTCCAGATCCACGACGACGAGTGAGGAGGTCTCGACATGAAGCGAACAGGCAAGCTGGGATTGACTTTGGTAGGCCTGCTGATGGCTAGCTTGGTCGCGGCCGCCCCTGTGCTGGCAGCTCTTCCTGAATTCCAGAATAAAGCTCTGCTGAGCTCGGTTTTTTTTGATAATGGAGCAGCCATCCTAAAAGCACAGACCAGCGGAGCGACTGTCAAATGTGAAAACAGCGCACTGAGCGGAGAAGTCCCTGTAGCACTAACCAAAAAAATCAAAGAAGGAGAATTTGTTTTCTCGGACTGTACGGGCGAAGGAGTCAACTGTACCACCGCCGGGCAGGGAGCAGGAACGATTAAATCAGAAGGCCTAGAAGGAACAATTGGATACCTGCTCAATGAAAGCGTGGCAGAAGCGAAAAAAGTTGCGTTGGCGATCGTCCCCGCGACCGGTAACGTGTTGACGAAGTTTACATGCAAAGAAGAATATGAATATACTGGGTGTGTCGCCGGGGAGCTCGCAGAAGCCAACGCAAATGTCACATTCTTTACTCTGAAATTCGAAGAGACCGCGGGGTTGCAGGACATTCGCGAATTCGAACCGACAAAAGGCGAAAAGAAACCATGCGAAAGTAAAATCAAGATTGGCGCAAACGCAGCAGAAAACGTGGGACTTGAAACAACGCAGGTCCCGGGGGTGCTCGGGTGTCCAAACATGGAGAAAATCAAAACCTGAGCCAGAATCCACCAATCACAGGCTGGCTCGGCGTCGAGGGCCGAGTCGGGGCCGGCGGCCGACTACCACCAGCAGGTGCCTCCTGTGGGCGAGGCGGATGGGCCCTGACGAAGTGTTGTTCGGCGCCGAGGCGGCCGCGAGATCAGATACGCCGGAGACCTCGAGCACCGACTCACCCACGTTCGGGGTCTCATTCGCACAAGCGGTATTCGATGGCGTGGAGTTCCTGACGGCACCCATGAGTGCGTAGGCGGCACCCAAATCGCGTCGCTTCATGCAGCGAGCGTTAGATGCAGCACTACGACACGATCCGAGGACAAAGCCCCGCGCCGGCACAGGGCCGCATCCGGACGTGCCCGCATTTTGTTAGACCTGAACAGCACAGGCGAGGAGGCGCTGCGCGAGAAAGTCCTCGCCAACGTCGAGACCGAGATCGCGCACCGCCAGAACGTCCCCGAGTCCGCGGAGCTGATCGCCGCGGTCGCCGGCACCAAGGCCGTCTGGGTCTCAACGCAGCAGACCGAAGAGGGCCTGCTCGCCCCCGGCCCCAGCGGCCGTGGCTCCCGCCGCCGCGGCTACGAATACGAGATCCACCCCTCCCGCATTAAGCGCCTACATCGGATGGGCCGTCGTGATAACGCCAGGCGCCGAGCAGGCGCCTGGCGTTATGCGGGTCAACTGCCAGGTGTAGGGCCGCACGTGAGGTGTTCCCTGGCCAGCGTTGCCAGTCGGAGTCAGGAGACTTCGCAGGGACCCCCGCTTCGGTCGCGTCATCGAAGGCGCGCCCCAGTTTATCCATTTAAGACGGCAGACCCCTCAGTTAGTTATCTCCCCTTCGAGGAAGCTTGAAGAGTCGGTTTTCACCCCACTTTCAATTTCATACTTCGCGACTAGGCGAGCGGTATAACGGCCTTTGGCTTCATTTCCTGCGGCAAATTTAACTTCGAATGTGCAGCTTTTCCCTGGTTCCGCCAATTTGCCTGGGCAACCAATGTTTTCTTCAACAAAGACGCTACTGCCAGGAGGCTTTACGTCTTCCACCTTAACACTTTCAATTCTCAATTTGTCCTTAGATATATTCGTCAAAGAAAAGGCCTGTTTGGGGGAGTTTTCCGTTTTTTTCCATTTCGCAAAGTTGAATGGTTTAGGTGTGCCCTCGGCGGTCAGGTGGGCGCGTGAGGCATCCGACAGGCGAGGCTGTCAGGGTTGCGGCTCCCTCGCCACGTCGAGCCCGGACGGGGTTGGGCGTCAGTCTGCCGGCGCCGCTACGATCAACGCTTCCGGGGCCATCAGCAGGTAGCCGCTAAATCGTTCCGTCCGATGCTCTCAGAGAGGACGAAGATCCTCGACTCGGCAAGGCCGATCCGAGAGCTCGACGATCTCGGGGTCGCCGGTGAGCAGCACGAGATCGTGTGCCGCAGCCGTGGCGATCGCAAAGCAATC
This sequence comes from uncultured Solirubrobacterales bacterium, assembly GCA_963706545.1. Taxonomy (GTDB): domain Bacteria; phylum Actinomycetota; class Thermoleophilia; order Solirubrobacterales; family Solirubrobacteraceae; genus Palsa-744. Next base: position 623,005 of record OY970161.1, on the reverse strand, counting down.
CCCGAGTGCGATCGGAGCGCGAGCCTTCAGGTGGGCGACATCGATCATCCGGGCGGTTCCGGGGAGGTCCAGCGAGAGCGCCGCTCGGAGGTCCGCGAGTGTCTCGTCGGCTGCGTCTCGTCCCTGGTCACGCTCGACGCGGTAGTACACCTCGACAAGGTTCACCCAGCTTGCCAGCGGCCTGTCGGCGATCGCTTCCTCGACGCGGGAGAGCGCTGGCTGCTCCCCGTCCATCCAGGCGAGGATCGCCCAGGAGTCCAGGCACACGCTCACCGAGGCTCACGCGCGCGGTCTTCGAGCAGGCGCGCCGCCATCCCCGTCTTCGCAAACCGGCCGCCCAGGCGGGCGGCGGAGCGTCGCGCGACCATCACGATCTCCTGGTCACGCAGCTCGAAGTCGACTGCGTCACCCGGTTGCAGGCGCGCGCGATCCCGCAGCGCCTTGGGGATCACCACCTGTCCCTTCGCCCCGATCCGACCAGTCATACCCCGCGAGTATAACGCGATCCCAACTGATACGCGATCCCAACTGACCATGCTGTACCGCTCGCAGCGCGATCTCCGCATCGTGCTCGCTCCAACTAGCAGTCGGCGCGTCTTGTCGGGCGAGCGTCAGGCGAGCCTCACGCCATTGCCGCATCGGGTAACCCCAGAACGTCGCCGATCGTAAAGGCCAGGCCACCATGCGGCACGACACTACCGGTGATGTACGGATGGGGAGGTGTGTGGTCTCACCACAGAGGCGACAGATGTGTCAGGACATAGGAGACACCAACGTGAGGGAGTCTTCCTGTGGAGATGGCGCGGTATCTGGTCGAGGCGCATGTGTTGGAGGGACGCTCAGTTAGCGAGCTAGTGGGTTCCCCGGCAACGTTTGCCGGGTTGGGTGGCGAGGGGTGAGGGTGCTGGTGGCGAAGTCTTGTGGTCACGGCAAGAAAATGCGCGAGTGGGCCGCGCTGAACAACGTCGAGCTGGCGTACACCCCGCATTACGCCTCCTGGCTGAACAGGATCGAGGCGCAGTTCCGCGCGCTGCGGTACTTCACGCTCGCCGGCACCGACCACCCCGACCACGCCACCCAAGCCCGCCTCATCCGCCGATACATCCACTGGCGCAACCGCAACACCAACAACCCCCGGCTAAAACGACTCATCCACACGGCAAACGTTGCCTGACACCCCACTTCCGAGTCCGCCAAGACAAGGTTGACGCCTCCGGCAAGGTCAGCCTGCGCTACCACAGCAAGCTCTACAAAATCGGCCTCGGAAGAGCCCACAAAGGCCGGCCCGTCAAGCTCCTCATCGCCGACCAGAACATCCGCGTCATCGACCTCCAAGGGCAACTCATCCGCGAGCTCACGCTCGACCCAACCCGCAACTACCAGCCCCTCACACAACCCTAACCCGTCTACCATCACCCGAGACATCAGTCTCCGATGTCCTGCGACACAACAAAAAACGGAGAGGGAGGGATTCGAACCCTCGAACGAGGTCAACCCCCGCTACGCGATTTCCAGTCGCGCCCGTTCAACCGCTCCGGCACCTCTCCAACGATCGCGATGCTCAGCTGCCACCTAAGGCTACGACACTCGGGGGGCGCCCGCTGGTAGGCTCCCGCGGGTCCTTCCAACCGACCGGAGCGTGCCAACGACGATGCTTCTCGCGGCGAGCGCAGCCTTCAGCAAGGATGTGGGCCTGATCATCACGTTCGTGGGGATCGGGGTGGTGGTCAACGTGATCGTGGTGTACGTGGCGATCCAGATCCGGGGGGAGCGGGCCCAGAATCGGGAGCACCTCTCCTCCCACCGGCGCGCCTCCGGTCCCTGAGGCGCCCGCTGCTCCACGAGCCGCACGGAGCTCGCCTGGTGGCCAGCGAGTCGCACAGAGGTCGCCTGTCGCTCCACGAGTGCGCAGAGCTCGCCGGCAGCGGATAATCCTCGAGCGATGAGCGGCGCACTCGGCACCGGTCTCTACTTTCGCCACCCCGCGTGCCTGGAGCACGACCCGCGCGCGCACCTGCCGACCCATCCGGACACCCCGGAGCGCCTGCTGGAGATCGAGCGGCGCCTGGAGGCCTGCGGGTGGCTGGGGTGGGAGCGCCGGGAGGCCACGGCGGCGAGCGAGCGGGAGCTGGAGCTGGTGCACACCGCCCGCCACGTGCGAGAGATCCGCGAGCTGTGCGAGGCGGGGGGCGGGGAAATCGACGCGGACACGTTCGTGGGCGAGGCCTCCTACCGCGCGGCGCTGCACGCGGCGGGAGGGGCGTGCGCGATGACGAGGGCGCTGCTGGCGGGAGAGGCCTCGGTGGGCTTCTGCGGGGTACGGCCCTCCGGTCACCACGCCGAACGGGAGCGGGCGATGGGCTTCTGCCTGTTCGACAACGTCGCGGTCGCGGCGGAGCTGGCGATCCAGGAGCTGGGGGTGCGGCGGGTCTTCATCCTGGACTGGGACGTGCACCACGGCAACGGCACCGCGGAGATCTTCCGCCGCCGCCGAGACGTCCTGTTCGTGAGCATCCACCAGTCGGGCCTGTTCCCCGGCACCGGCGCGTTGGGGGACGTGGGCTCGGGGGAGGGTGAGGGGTACACGCTCAACCTGCCCGTGCCCGCGGGTTCGGAGGGGGAGCTGTGGTGCTCGCTGCTGGAGCACGTGGTACTGCCGGCGGCGGCTGCGTTTGCGCCGCAGCTGGTGCTGCTCTCGGCGGGCTTCGACGCCCACCTGGGGGACCCCTTGGCGGGGTGCCGCCTGCAGACGGGCTCCTTCGCGGCCATGGCCTGCCACGTGCGCGAGCTGGCGGCTCGCCTCGGGGCGCCGCTGGGGGCCGTGTTGGAGGGAGGCTACGAACCGCGTGCAGTGGCGGAGTGCGTGCAGGCGACGCTGGCGGCGCTGGGGGGCGAGGGGGAGGCGACCTCCGTGGCTCCCGAGGCGCTGCTGACCTCGCGGGCGGCGGCACAGTTCGGACGCTACTGGCCGCTGTAGAGAGCTGACGCCGCGGAGAGTTGACGCCGACCGCACCCACTCACGCTCGCCGGGTGCTCCGGCGCTGATCGGACTGGGTTCCAACGCTCGCGCCGCGGTTCCCAGCACTTGCCCGGGGAGCGCTACGCCACCGCGCGCAGGTGGCGGTAGGGCTCGCCGCGCAGTTCGCGCACGAGCGCGTCGACCACGCCCCCCTCGTCCTCCCCGAGGCCGTCGGTGACCGCGCCGATCACAGCCCGCTTGTGCTCCAGGAGGGTCGCGATCGTTTCGTCGACCGTGTCCGCCGCGAGCAGGTAGGAGGCGTTGACCGCGTCCTGCTGGCCGATGCGGTGGCAGCGGTCCTCCGCCTGGTCGTGCTTGGCGGGAGTCCAGTCGAGCTCCAGGAACGCCACGTTCGAGGACCGTGTCAGCGTGATTCCCTGACCGGCGACCGCGATCGAGCAGACGATCAGCTGGTTCTCGGCGCTGTCGGGCTCCTGGAAGGCGCGCAGCGCGGCGTCCCGCGCGGTGTGGCTGTCTTCGCCGAGGATGTGCAGCGCCCCCGGGAAGCGCTCGAGCACCGCGCGCTGGATCTCGCGGTGGTGGGCGAACACTACGAGGCGCTCCCCCGAGGAGAGGAAGTCGTGGATCCACGTCAGCGACGCGTGCAGCTTGCCGCGCGCCGCGAGCAGCTTGAGCGCGTTCAGTCGCACCAGGCGCTCCGCGCGCAGTGCAGCCGCGACTTTTGCGTCGAGCTCGCGCAGATCGAGCGGCTGGCTCTGCAGCCACGCGACCACGTCGCGCTCCGCGAGGCGGTACTCGGCCTCGTTGTCGAGCTCCACCGGCACCACTGCGCGCGTCTTGGCCGGCAGCTGCGGCAGCACCTCGGACTTCAGGCGGCGCACGAAGCAGCGCGCGCGCAGGTGCCAGTGCAGGCGCAGGTGCGCGTCCGTTCCGCGGAAGCGCCGGCCGAACTGCGCGCCCGAGCCGAAGTCCGCCAACCGTCCGAGGATCCGCAGCTGGGCGATCAGCTCTGGCGGGCGGTTCATCACAGGCGTGCCCGTCAGCGCCATCACGAGGCCCTCGCGCGGCACTGTCGCGGCGAGCCGCTGGACGGCCTGGGTGCGCTTGGCGGCGGCGTTCTTGCAGTAGTGGGACTCGTCGAGCACCAGCGCGCGGGGCCCGAGTGCCTGCAGCTGCTCGATGCGCGCCGCGAGGATGTCGTAGTTGACGACGGTGACGTCCGCGGGCTCCGTCATAGAGGTCGAGACACCCCCGCCGGTGCCCACCAGTGCGTGCGCGCTGCGGCCCGGCAGCCACCGCTCGAGCTCGCGCAGCCAGTTGAGCTTGAGGCTCGCCGGGCACACCACGACGGCCGGGTAGGCGCCGTCGGCCTGTAGTGCCGCGAGCGCCTCGATCGTCTTACCGAGTCCCTGCTCGTCGGCGAGGAACGCGCGCCGCTGGCTCAGCAGGTAGCTCACGCCGGCGCGCTGGAACGGCTTCAGCTCGCCCCCAAGCCCGGCGACCTGCAGCGGCGCGTCGGTTGCCGCCGAGAGCGCCACGAGGCCGGCCGCGAGGGCGTGTTCCTCGCGGACCTCCTGCAGCGCCTCGAGCGCCTCTGGCGCCACCCACGTTCCGTGCTCGGTGAGGAACGCGTCGAGCTCCGGGACGCAGAACGGGTCCACGCGGATCGCGGGCAGGTTCGCATGCTCGTGCTCGGCGCTGCGCCGCGGCTTGACCGGCAGCGTCCCCGCCAGCGCCGCGAACGGCTCCAGCTGCGCGGAGTCGTGGCCGGGCGCGAGCACGAACGTGGGGTCGTCGTGGACCGTCGAGAGCTCCAGCACCGCCGGCGGCGCCGGGCGCCCGTCCAGCAGCGCCGCAACACACCGCTGCGTGGCGAAGCTGATCCAGCCGCCGAGCCGTCCGTCGATCAGCTGCCACGACTCCAGCGTGAGCGGGACGCTCACGCCGCCCGGCACGGTGCTCGCGTGCTCGCGCAGGGTGGCGGGCAGGCGCTCGGGGTCCCCCAGGAGCAGGAAGACCGGCTCCTCGCCGGAGCACCCCACCTCGGAGCTCCCCACCTCGATGTTGCCCCGCCACGCGGTCGCGCGCTCGACCCACGCGTGCACGCGCGGGTCGACACTCGCCGCCTCGAGCTGCTCGACCAGCTCCGCGATCTGGGCCGCGTCGTGCTCGACCGCGGCTACGGCGTACGTCCCGGCGGGGCCGTCCCCCGCGTGCAGGCCCGCCCGGTCCGCGAGCACCCGCGCGAGCTGGGTGTGTCCGGCCGCCAACAGTACCCACTGCCTGCCGCGGCGGTCGCGGACCAGCGCGACCTCGTCCAACGCGTCCAGTCTCGCGGCCGCGGCACTCTGCTCGCGCTCACTGCCCTGCGATCCGATCCGCGCCTCGCGGCGGCCCTGCACGCGCAGCGTGAGCAGCGCGCGGCGCGCGTCCTCGCTGAGGCGCAGGCCCTCCGAGCGCGCGGACAGCTCCTCCACGATCCGCGCAGCGCGGTGGTCGAGCGGGATCTGCGCGCGGCCGATCGCCGGCACGTTGTAGGCGTCGGGGTGCTCCATCAGACCCGCCACGAGTTCAGGGGCTGTGTCGGTGGGGAAGCCCAGCCACCATTCGCCGTCGGGCCGCACGCGGTCGACCACGCACTCACCCGTGCGGCGCCTGCGACGGCGACGCGCGAGCGCGAGCGCGAGCGCCTCGCTCACCTGTGGCTCGCCCGGCAGACCCGCCAGCAGCCGCGCGAGCGCCTCCGCGGGCTCGGGGTCGAGCGGTACGCACCACACCCGTTCCTGCGGGTCCCACCGCCGCCCGGGGATCGCGCGCAGCAGTTGGCGCAGGCGGTCGTCGTAGGCGAAGCGCAGCACTGCTTCGCCCTCGGTGAGGGTGGCGTAGAGGGGAACGGGCACGGGCACCCTACGATAGGCCGTGCCGTGGATGGGACACTCCGGGCGGCCGTGCGGTGGATGGGACGCTCCGGCGGTCCCGCGAGAGAGGGAGTGCATGTGACGCTCCGGCGGCCGTGCGGCGGACTCCGGCGGTCTCGCGAGCGAGGGAGCGTCAAAGCCAGCGGCCAGCTCAGCCGGTGGTCAGCGCGACGAACGCGCGGGCGGCGGGGGAGAGCTGCCCGGCGCGGTGCACGAGACCGTGCCGCCGCACGATCCGCGGACGGGCGCCGCGCACGACCGCGCCGCGCCGACCCGCCTCCTGCGCGAGCGGTGCGGGGAGCAGCGCCGCGCCCGCGCCCGCCAGCACCAGCGGGACGATCGCCTCGCGCGCGTCCATCTCCACCGCGATGCGCGGGGTCACGCCCACCGCCTCCAGCGCCTGCTCCAGCAGCATCCGCGTCGAGGTGCCCGGCGGACTCACCACCAGGGGAATGTCCTTCAGCGTCGCTGCCGCCAGAGCGCCCGGACCCGGCAGGGCGGTGTCCGGCGGCAGCACGAACAACAGCTCCTGGCGGCCCAGCTCGCGCGCGCGGAGGTCGTCGCGGGGCAGCGGCAGGCGCGCAAAGCCGAGCTCGCACACCCCCTCGCGCACCATCGCGCCGACGCCCGCCGTGGAGGGTGGTTCCTGCACCCGCACCACCACCCCCGGGTACTCGCGGCGGAAGCGGCCGACCAGCGCCGCCAGCGGGTCCACCGCGAGGGTCGCCAGCGCCGCGATCTGCAGGGTCCCTGCCAGCACCTCCGCCACCTCGCTCACCGCGCCGCGCGCCGCGTCGATCGTGCTCAGCACCTCGCGTGCCGGCCCCACCAGCGCCTGGCCGGCCGCCGAGAGCCGCAGGCCCCGCCCGACGCGGTGGAAGAGCTTCACCCCCAGCTCCCCCTCCAACGCGCGCAGGGTCTGCGAGAGCGAGGGCTGCGCCACGTGCAGCCGGCCCGCCGCCCGCGTCACGCTGCCGTCCTCCACCACCGCCAGGAAGTACCGCAGCCTTTTCTCGTCCATAAGATTATCCTATCCTAAGATAAAGAAAAAAGTATTTGACCTATGATTAAAAGAGCGTTTCAATCGTGGGGTGGACCCGCTTGTCACCACATCTGCCCAAGCGCTGCGGCCGTGGCTGCTGCGCGAGCCGGCGCGTCCCGCGCGCATCCGCGCGAGCTCCCGCGCCTCCACGTACGTGGTCGGGACGGTCTGCGTCGGCGCGTTCATGGGTCAGCTCGACGCCTCGATCGTCACGCTCGCTCTGCCCCGCATCGGCGCCGGCCTCGGCGAGAGCGCCGGCGCCGTGCGCTGGGTCTCGCTCTCCTACCTGCTCGTGCTCGCCTGTGCGCTCGTCCCCGTCGGGCACCTCGCCGACCGCTTCGGGCGCAAGCTGCTCTACACCTACGGCTTCGCCGTCTTCACCGCCAGCTCGGTGCTCTGCGGGCTCGCTCCCGCCCTCGGCTGGCTGATCGCCGCGCGCGTCCTGCAGGGGCTCGGCGCGGCCATGCTGCAGGCCAACTCCGTCGCGCTGATCGTCGAGAGCCTGCCCACCCGCCTGCTTCCCCGCGGCCTCGGCGTGCAGGGCGCCGCGCAGGCCGTCGGGCTTGCGCTCGGGCCGGCGATCGGTGGGCTGCTGCTCGCGGTAGGCGGCTGGCGACTGATCTTCCTCGTCAACCTCCCCGCCGGGGTGCTCGGCATTGCGCTGGCGTGGGTGCTGCTCCCCCGCAGTCGCACCGCCGATGGGGAGCTCCGCCAGACCGCCCGCGGGGAGCTCCGCCGCAGCGCCCACGGGGCGCTCGGCCCACCCGCCGACGGGGCTCTCCACCACATCGCCCGCGGTGAGATCCGCTGCGCAGCCCATAGGGCGCTCGGCCCCACCGCTCGGCGCGGACACTTCGATCGGCGCGCCCTCGCTGTGGGGCTGGGGGGTGCGATGGCCGCCTACGCCGTCCTGTTCGGGACTCTCTACGTGGTCTCCTACCACCTCGCCGCGCTGCACCTGCCCACCGCGCTGGCCGGTCTCGAGCTCGCTGTCCTGCCGGTCGCCCTCGGGATCTGCGCACCGCTCGCCGGTCGCGCCGCCGAGCACGTCGACGCGCGCACACTCACCCTCGGCGGGCCGCTGCTCGCCGCGCTCGGCCTCGGTGTACTGGCCCTGGGCGGCAGCGGCGGTGCCGGCCTGCCGGTCGGGCTGGCCCTCGTCGGAGCGGGCCTCGGGGCGTTCATCCCGCTCAACAACGCCACCGTCATGAGCGCCGCGCCCCGCTCCCGCGTCGGAGTACTCAGTGGCGTCCTCAACACCACTCGCTGTCTCGGCACCGCCCTCGGGGTCGCCCTTCCCGGTCTGCTCTGAGCCGTGACCTACGACCGCTGCCCCTGGTGGGGACCGGCTTCCCGCGAAGGTGCCTGCCCCTCGGTGGGCCGGCTCGCCCTGAGGGGGCGACTGCTCCCAGGGCTCCGATGTAGCAGTATGGGTGGATGCCTGAGCGGATCGGATTCCTCGGCCTCGGGATCATGGGCTCGCGGATGGCCGCCCGCGTGCGGCGCGCCGGTTTCCCGCTGACCGTCTGGACGCACACCCCCGGCAAGGCCGCGCAGTGGGCCGCAGAGCACGACGCCGTGGCCGTGGACACCCCAGCGGAGGTTGCGCGCGCGAGCGACCTCGTCGTGAGCATGGTCGTCGACGGGGAGCAGGTGGCCTCGGTGCTGCTCGGGGAGGGAGGCGTCGCCGAAACCGCGCTTCCCGGGGTGTTGTGCGTGGACATGTCCACGATCGCCCCCGCCGACACCCGCCGGATTGGCGCGGCGCTGGCCGAGCGGGGGGTGCGGCTGCTCGATGCGCCCGTCACCGGCTCCTCCCCGCGCGCCGAGGCGGGCACGCTGACGATCATGGCCGGCGGCGAGGCTGAGGACTTCGCCCGCGCGCGGCCGCTGTTGGAGACGATGGGTCGCGTGATCGTGCACGTCGGCGCTCTCGGTCAGGGCGAGATGCTCAAGCTGATCAACAACGCCCTTGGCGCCGCCAACGCCGCCGCGCTCGCCGAGGCGCTGCTGCTCGCACGCGCCAGCGGCCTCGACCTCGACGCCTTTGCGCAGGTCGTCTCCGCGGGCTCCGGCGCCTCTGCCCAGCTGGAGCTGAAGGCCGGGGCGATGCGCGCCCACGACTACACGCCGCTGTTCAAGACCGCCCACATGCTCAAGGACGTGCGCCTCTGCCTCGAGGAAGCCCAGGCCGCCGGCATGCCCTTCCCCGCCGCCGCCCACGCGCGGGACCTGCTCATCGCGACCGTCGGGCGCGGGCACGGGGCGGACGACTACGCCGCGCTGATCGAGGCCGCCGAGGGGCTCGCGGGGCGGCAGCTGTAGGCTCGCCCCGGCTCGCTGCGAATCCGCCTCCGCCTCCGGGCCAACACCGGTAACGCGCCCGTAACAGCACGATGCCCTGTTCTCCGGTACTGTCCGAAGGGATGAACATCACCTCCCACCGATATCGGCGATGAGCACCGGCGCGGTCAGCCCGCAGCTGCCAGCCGTGCCGCTGCGCCACCGGCTGAACGTCAACTCGATGACCGCCGCCCAGCTGGCCGACTTCAGGGCCGCGGTGGCTGCCGCGATGGGGATCTCCGACGATCGCGGGTACAACTACTGGGCGGGGATTCACGGGCTGCCACTGCCGATCTACTGCGACATCGCTCACGGCCAGCCGATCTTCCTGCCCTGGCACCGCGCCTACCTCTACTTCTTCGAGCTCGCGCTGCGCGAACGGCAGGAGGAAGTCACGCTGCCCTGGTGGGACTGGACCGCTGACGCCGCCGTTCCAAACGCCTACGCCGAACCAGAGGCCGGCGGTGCGCCCAACCCCCTCTTTTCGGCCAAAGTCGATCCGCTCGCGCTCGAACAGGGTGCGCGGGAAGGCGACAAACGAGCACCGATGACGCTGCGCGAACCGGGCGCCGAAGGCTCGCCGCCGCTGCCGACCACCGCGGAGATCGAAAAGGTGCTGGCCCTACCGGGCTTCCTCGACTTCACCCACCAGCTCGAGCAGTACCACAACAACGTCCACGTGTGGGTCGGCGGACCCACGGGACACATGGGCGACATCAACTTCGCCGCCTTCGACCCTCTCTTCTGGGCGCACCACGCGATGATCGACCGCCTGTGGCGCATGTGGCAGCTGCTGCACCCCCAGTCGAGCGTCCCCGCCACGCTGCTTGAAGAGGCGCTACCCCCGTTCAAAATGACCGTCGCCCAGGCGCTCGACACCAACACCCTGGGCTACGACTACGCTGTGCAGAGCACCGAATCCTCCGGGATAGGCGGCTAGAGATGGGTCTCTTCAAGTCCAAGTCCATTGACAACCCTGCGCGCACGGGGCAGCCGGACTTCCAGCGCGCCGACCTCATCTTCTACGGCGTCGACCACTCCGGCCCCAGCTACGAGGCGCGCGTCTACCTCAATAACCCCAACGCCGACCTGCGTACGCCGCGCGACGCCGCTTCGCACTACGCCGGCTCCTTCACCATCTTCGGCCACGCCGGCTGCGCGGGGGACGCCGGCCACTGCGAGGTTCCCACCGGCCCCCGGGACCCCTTCGACCGCCGGCCCCCGCACCCGCTCACGCCGCAGACCAAGACCGTGATCGTCACCGACGCGCTGCAGCTCCTCGACGACGAGCAGCTGCAGGTGACCGTTGTGCCCGTTCGCCCGGGGCGTGAGGGCGCGGAAGTCGTCGACACCCTGAAGTTCGACCGCTTCAGCCTCCTGACATACTCGTAGGCCTGTGGCCTGCGAGACGCAGGAGTCGAGCGCGTGAGCGCATGGGGAGTCAGTGCCGCCGGCGCGGCGGTGTCGGTGACGTTCGACAACCTCGGCGAGGCTGCCCAGCTGGAGCTCGGCATGTGGCCTGCGGACGTGCCCCACGGGCAGCACTTCACGGTGCTCGAAGTGCTCCCGCGACTGCTCGAGCTGCTCGCCGCGCACGACGTACGCGCGACGTTCTTCGTCGAGGGGCTCAACGCCGAGATGTACCCCGACGCGCTGCACGCCCTCGCGGGGGCGGGCCACGAGGTCGCCGTGCACGCCTGGCGCCACGAGGAGTGGGCCGCGCTCGACGCCGACTCCGAGGCCACGCTGCTCGCCCGCGCCACCGACGCGCTGCGCTCGATCGGCCTGGAGCCCAGCGGCTTTCGCCCGCCGGGCGGCGGGCTGACCGCGCGCACGCTCGCACTGCTCGCCGAGCACGGCTACAGCTACGTCTCTCCTGCCGGCGAGCGTGAGGGCTTGCGCGACGGCCTCGCCGTGCTGCCGTTCCGCTGGCCGCTCGTCGACGCCTACGCCTTCCTGCCCCAGTTCGCCGGTCTGCGCGAGCGCTACGGTGGCAGCCCCGACCCCCACGGGCCCGAGCGGATGCGTGCGGAGATGACTGCTGCGCTGCGCGCGCACCCCGAGCGCAGAGGTCACCTCGCGCTGCTGTTTCATCCCTTCTCGGTCGCCTTCACCGGCGAGGACGGCTGGGCGGCGCTCGACGCCGTGCTCGGCGAGACCGCTCGCCTCGCCACCCGCGGCGCCGTTGCGGTGCCGCGCATGGACGAGGCCGCCGCCTGGATGCTCGCGCGGCCCGAGGACTTCGACCACGAGCCACAGCTCGACGACGCCACCTGGATGGCGCCGTCCGCGTGAGAGGGTGAGAGGAGGACCGATGCGGCCCCGTCGCCTCTTCACTTTCCTGACCGCCCTCGGCACCGCGGCGCACCACACCTTTGAGGTCCGCGCCGGCGTTGGCCTTGTCTTCGAGCCGTTCATCGGCCGCCGCGGCGCCGTCGCGCTGTGGGTCGGCGGGCTGCCCGCGTGGGCCGTCGCGGCGTGGCTCGGCGAGGGCGAGTCGATCGAGAAGTGGCTTGCACTCAACAATGGTGCCGGCCTTGCTGGTGGGATCGTGCATTTCGTGGAGTGGCCCTGGGAGCTACGCAGCGGGATCCCCTTCCTCGTCGAGGCCGAGGGCATGACGCCCGAGCGCCTCGCGCCCTACAACACGATCCTCCAGCTCTGGGTGATCGCGGGTGCGCTGGCCGTGGTCCTCGAGACGCCACGTCACGCCCGCCGCTGGGCACTCGCAGGGCTGCTGCTCGGCGAGCCGCTACGACGCTCCGCGGTCCACCACTTCCGCTGGGCGCACGAGCAGGCCGAGCGCGAACCCGAGCGCTGGAGCCCCGCGCTGCGCGAACAGGCCGACGAGCCCACTCGGCAGGCGGGGTGAACCGGCTCGACCCCGACGATCCCCAGCACCCGGGTGCACAGCGGACCGCTGTGGACCTGCCCAACCCCGCCACCGCCCAGCCCCCAGGTGCACCACAGGCGCCGGCAGCACCAGTGCCCGCCCATGACCGTCGCCTGCCGCCGGCCCTGCTCGCGCTGACCGTCACCACTGGGCTCGTCAACGCCGTCAGCTACCTCGGCCTCGGCCACGTCTTCACCGCGAACATGACCGGCAACGTCGTGCTGCTCGGGTTCGGGCTCGCCAACGCCGGCGGGCTGCCCGTGCTCGCGCCGCTCGTCTCGCTCGCCGCCTTCCTGCTCGGCGCGGGCGCCGGCGGGCGCCTCGTCGCCGGGCTCGCCGCACCCGATCGCTACTTCCGCGTCGCGCTCGCCACCGAGGCGGGACTGGTCGGCTGCGCCGCCGTCCTCACTGCGGTCACCACCGTCAGGATCGGCTCGCTCGCCGCCTACGTGGTGATCGCTCTGGTCGCCGTCGCGATGGGCGTGCGCAACGCCACTGTGCGCAAGCTCGCCGTCCCCGATCTCACGACCACCGTCCTGACGCTCACCATCACCGGCCTCGCCGCCGACTCCCGTCCCGCCGGCGGAGCTTCACACAACTCCCGTCGGCGCGTCGCCGCCATCGCATCGATCCTGATCGGGGCGCTCATCGGCGCGCTGCTGGAGCAGCAGAGCCTCGTGCTCCCGCTCGCCGTCGCCGCCGGCATGGCTGGCGCCACCTTCGCGGGCTTCGCCGCTGCGCGGCGGTAGTGGGTCGGCGTCCACTGCCTCATACTGACGGGCCGCGTAATCCATGCCACCCGCGACCTTCTACTTCGACCTTGGCTCGCCGTTCGCCTACCTGGCGGCGGAGCGCCTGGAGGAGCTCCTGCCGGGGCCGATCGCCTGGCAGCCCGTGCTGCTTGGGGGGCTCTTCAGGCTGAACGGACGCTCGTCGTGGTCGCTCGGGGACGCCGGCGGACGCGAGGCGGGGATCGCCGAGGTGCAGCGGCGCGTGGGGGAGTACGGACTGCCACCGCTGCGCTGGCCCGACCCCTGGCCGAGCGACTACCTCTTCGCGATGCGCCTCGCGACCTTCGCCTTCCAGGTTGGGCGCGGCCGCGAGCTCACGCTGCGGGCGTTCCGGGCTGCTTTCCAGGAGGGCCGCGACCTCAGCATCCCCGAGCGCGTCCTCGACGTCGCCGCCGACGTCGGCCTCGACCGGGAGGCCGCCGCGGCTGCCACCAGCGACCCTACGGTCAAGGCAACCCTGCGGGTTGCGACCGACGCCGCGCACGCTCGCGGCGTGTTCGGAGTGCCCACCCTCGCCATCGACGACGAGCTGTTCTGGGGCGACGACCGGCTGGCGGACGCCGCCGCTCACCTGGGGCGGTCGAGCGTTCGGTAGGGGCGATGGGAGATGCCGGGGAGGCCTGGAATCGTGCTGCGAACATCAGCCAGCCCCCTCGGAGCCTAGTCAAGGATACGCTGGGTGGTGTCGATAGAAGCCTGAGGATGAGGATCGAGCGCTCCACTACGAAGCTGGCGAAAGCCCTGGCGGCGCTCGGCGCGCTGGCCGCGATCGGTGCTGGAGGCGTGGCTGTGAGCGGCTGCGGCGCCTCCGCCACGCTCGACCCGATCGCCCGGGCCGCGGAGATCTCAAGCCAGCAGACGGGTGCCAAGTTCTCGCTCACCACGCAGTTCGCCTCCACCGCACTGCCGGGGGGCGCCGTCTCGATCACCGCCAACGGCTACCTCGACGAGCGCGACCGCTCCGGAGAGATGACGATGAACCTCTCTGGCATCCCCGGCGCCTCGGCGCTGCCCGGGGGCGGAGCGGGCACCGTGCAGATGATCTTCCAGTACCCGGTGATCTATATGAACCTGCCCTTCCTCGCCGGCAAGCTCCCGGAAGGCAAGACCTGGATGGAGCTCAACCTCACCAAGGCTGCGCAGGCGGACGGGATCGATCTCTCCCAGTTCTCCTCGCTCGACGAAACCGACCCCACCAAGTTCCTCGAATACATTCGCGCGAGCTCCGGCGGAGTGACCACCGTTGGTCACGAAACGGTCAACGGCGTGCCCACCACCCACTACCACGCCACTCTGCAGCTGAGCGACATCCTCGCTCGCCTTCCCTCGAGCGCGCAGGCGGCGGCCAAGGCCGCGCTTGAAAAGCTCAGTGATACGGGGGGGATTCCGGTGGACGTCTGGGTGGACGCGCAGGGCAGGGTGCGCCGCATCCAACTCTCGATCGGTGTGAGCGTCCCCGCTGGCGCCTCCGGCAGCGCGACGGGGGCCACCTCCGTGAGCGGCACGACCACAATGAACTTCACCAGCTACGGCCCCATCCCCGCGATCGTCCCGCCGCCCTCCAGCGAAGTCTTCGACGCCTCCTCGCTGGCCGCCGCTGGGCTCGGGTCCGAACAGAGCGGCTGAGCGTAGGCGAGCGCGTCAGGGAGTGGCGCGGCTTCTCCCTTGCGACGGGTCTACCGCTTGCCAACGGCTGCTAGCGTGCTGGGATGTCGTCTGGGTGGCCTGCGGTTTCCTACGAGGCTTGGAGTGAGACCTGCGACACGCTGCACGCGCACACCCAGCTCCTTGGCAAGCTCGCGGTGGCGCTCGCCCCGCCCGAGCCGCAGCTCCAGCATGCCGCCCTGCGTCTGAGCGCTCGCGGCTGGGAGACCGCTCCGCTGCTTGCCCCCGACGGTTCGGGGGCGCTCGTGGTCACGCTCGACCTGCGCACGCACGAGGCGCTCGCCGAGCACAGCGGCGGAGGCGTGCGGCGGGTCCCGCTCACCCCGCACCGGTCGGTCGGTGAGGTCACGCGCGCTGTGCTCCAGGCGGTCTGCGACCTGGCCGGTGAGGTGAGCATCGACCCCACTCCCCAGGAGGTGTCGTGGAGCGTGCCGCTCGACGAGGACGACGAGCACTCGACCTACGACACCGGGCAGGTCGCCTCCTACTTCGCCGCTGCGACCCACGCTGCGCTGATCCTCGCCGCGTTCCGCGCGCCGTTTCGCGGACGCTCGACGCCGGTCAACGCCTGGTGGGGCTCGTTCGACCTCGCGGTGAACCTCTTCTCCGGCCTGCCCGCCGACCCGCCGTCGGACGACTTCATCATGCGCAACGCGATGGACGTCCAGGAGGTCGCCGTCGGCTGGTGGCCCGGCGACGTGCGCTACGCCCGGGCCGCCTTCTACGCCTACGCGCACCCCGCGCCCGAGGGCTTCCACACCGCGGCGCTCTCGCCCCCCTCCGCGCGCTGGGAGGCGACGCTCGGCGAGTACATCCTCGACTGGGAGGACGTCTGCTCCAGCCCCGACCCGCACGCCTTCGCGCTGGACTTCGCGCGCTCGGTGTTCCGTCACGCCTGCGCAGTCTGCGAGTGGGATCCCGCGCTTCCCGCCTCAGTGGATGGGACGCCGCCGCCCGTGGCGTAGGTACCTGCTTCTCAGCCCTGCGGCTTGCCCTCTGGGAAACGCTCCAGCCCGTCGTCGGGAATCGGCTCCCACTCCACCGCGTAGGTCACGAACGCCCGCCAGCTGGGTCGCACTCCCGGGTCGCCGTCGAATGCGCCCATGCGCACGCTCATCTGTGTTGGGTCCTCGGGGTTGCGGCTGAAGAGATGCCCGCCGCACTCGCTGCAGAACAGCTTCTCGAAGCCGCCCTCCGGGTGGCGCCACGCCTTGACGAGGCTCTCGCCCTGCACCACTCGCAGCGTGCGGCCGTCGATCCGTGCCGACACCGATGACGCCGTGCCGGTCCGGCGCTGGCAGCGCGTGCAGTGGCAGTACCCCGCCGTCGGCGCCGGCTCGCTCAGCTCGAAACGCACTTCGCCGCACAGGCACCCTCCGGTCGTTGCGGGCTCGCTCATGGGCGACAGTGTTGCATGTGCCTTACCCTCGGTGTTTCGGGCACGGCACTGCGTAGGCGTCCGTGACGGTTTCGCCGCTCAGGAACTTCAGTTCCAACTTCACTGGAAACCCGCCTTTTGGGCACCGCTTCGGCTGCGTGATGTAGGAGACCGTCTGCTTGCCCTTCCTGTACGCCGCGCCGACCTTGACTTTGAAGGATGTAACCGACGCGTCGTTGGCGCCGGGCACCGTTTCGACGAGCGGCACTTCGACCATCACCTCTGGCCCATAGGGAGGACTGGCCATCACCCACTGCGCTTTTTCGAGGTACTGAAAGGAGGCCGGCGTCGTGCCTTCGACGTAGAAGATCAGTCCGCCACCGGGGGCAAAGAACCCCTGGATCGATACTTTCTCCGGGACGGTGTCGCCGCCGAAGCTCACGTCGCCGTACCCCACGCCCGGCGGGCCGGCGCTTGACCGCTTCGGGCAGCCTGCCGCGCCGCTGACTTCGAGCGCCGACGGTGGGCACGTGGCGAAACCCGTCGGCGTCACCTTGATCCCGCTCGGCCCGTAGAGGTTGATTCCCGTGAGGGGTGAGGGGAAGCCTCCGTATTCGGTCCCACTGATCGTCACTTCGACTTCCACCTCGGTGCCCGCCCCCAGGATGTCGCCCGTCCCCGTGAATCCAGGGATGGGGAGCGGCCTCACTTTGAACGTCGCCGTCGGAGTCGCCGAAGCGGTGCTCACCAGCGCGAGAGCGACAGGCACGAGCAGGACTGTGCAGATGGACCCTCTGCGCCTCGACCTACTTCCAGCTTCGGTCATCTAAGCTCCCCTCCGGCCGCACCCTTTTCTTTTCCTATCGTCCGAAGCATACCATCCGAAACGGATGATTGTCAAGGCCTGCGCAGATGACCGACGAGATCGAGCTCACACCCACCTCCTACATCGTTCTCGGCCTGCTCTCGATGTTCGGAGAGGCCACCCCGTACGACCTCAAGCGGATGGTCTCCGCCTCAGTGGGGCAGTTCTGGACGCTGCCCCACTCCCAGCTCTACGCCGAGCCCGCGCGCCTCGCCCGCGCTGGCTACGTGACCGAGCACCAAGAGTCGGGCGGCAGGCGCCGCAAGGTGTACAACCTCACCGACCGTGGACGGGAGGCGCTCGAGCAGTGGCTGGGAGTCCTTACCCCCGAGCCCTACGTCTTGCGCGACCTCGCCCTGCTCAAGCTCTTCTTCGGAGCCGACGCCCGTGAACTGGCCGAGGCTCAGCTCGAGACCCACCGCCAGAAGCTCGCCGAATACAAGGTTCTGAGCGAGATGGACACCGGAGAGGGTCACCGTGGGCCCTGGCTCGCACTCGACCTCGGACACAGGCACGAGCGCGAGACGGTCAGCTTCTGGTCAGAGCACGCCCAGGCAGGCAAGGGCAAACCGCGGACCCGCCCGCGCCGGTCAACTCGCGGCTCGTAGGGTGCTCCGAGGTAGTCGTTACGCGCGCACGGCGCCGGGATGAGGCTCCGCGCTGGGATCGTCCGCGGGGGGACGTGACTGGATACTGGTGTTGGGCTCCCCACGGGAATGCCCAGCGCCGGGGCCGGGCTCCGCGCGTACGTCGCGCGCACCGAGTGGCTCGCCGCAGCGTGTGCACGTGCGCCGCTCGCCGAGCTCGCCGCCGCAGCCCTTATGGCGGATGACGATCGGCGGTCCCTCCGGGGCGGCGTAGCGGTCGCCCCACCGCAGCAGCTCGACGACCACGGGCCACAGGTCGATGCCCTTGTCCGTCAGCCGGTACTCGTGGCGCAGCGGGCGCTCACTGTAGGGGACCTTCGCCAGGATCCCCTCGCCGACGAGCCGCTCCAAGCGGGCGGCGAGCACGTTGCGGGCGACACCGAGATCACGCTGCAGCGCGTCGAAGCGGCGGATTCCCAGGAACACGTCGCGCAGCACCAGGAACGTCCAGCGCTCGCCCACCAACTCGAGCGTGCGGGCGATCGAGCAGTTCTGAGTGCCGTAGTCGGACCCGAGCATCGCCCTGCAGGATACCACTGGGTTGCGTCATGCAACCCAATGTTGTATGGTGGCCGACAGTGGGTCTTCTCATGCAACTCATATGGGGTGGAGTGCCGATGTCGCCGTCTGAACTAACCGTCCGATCTGATGAAGGGAGCGACTCACATGGAGCGTAAGTGGCAGGTTCTGCTGGTCGTCGTGGTGGGCGTGTTCATGGCCGGTCTGGACGTGTTCATCGTCAACATTGCCTTTCCCTCGATCCACACCGACTTCCCCGGGACGAGCCTTTCCTCGCTCTCGTGGATCCTCAACGCCTACACGATCGTGTTCGCGGCATTCCTCGTCCCGGCGGGCCGCTGGTCGGACGGGTTCGGGCGTCGGCGCGCGTTCCTGCTCGGGGTGAGCCTGTTCGTCGCGGCCTCCGCCGCCTGCGCCGCGGCTCCCACGATTCCCCTGCTCGTCGGTGCCCGCGCGATCCAGGGTCTCGGCGCGGCGCTGCTGTTGCCATCCTCGCTCGGCCTCCTGCTACCCGAGTTCCCCGCCGAGCAGCGGCACATCGCGATCGGCGCTTGGGCCGCGGTTGGCGGGATCGCGGCCGCCGCCGGACCGCCGCTGGGAGGTCTGCTCGTAGAGGTCGGTTGGCGCTGGGTGTTCATCGTCAACGTCCCCGTCGGCCTCGCCGGTCTGGTGGCCGGCCGGCGCGTGCTGCGTGAGATCCGCCACCCCGAGGCGGCGCGGCCCGACCTGCCAGGCGCGATGCTGCTCACCGCCGGCGTGGCCGCGCTCACCGTCGCGATCGTGCAGGGCTCCGCATGGGGCTGGGCCAGCGCCCGCATCGTCGCGCTATTCGTGCTCGCCGTGCTGCTGCTGCTCCTCCTCGCCCGGCGCATCGCACGCCACCCCGCGCCGATCGTCGAGCCCGCACTGCTGCGAGTGCGCGCCTTCAGCGCGGCCACGCTCGGATCGCTGCTGTTCTTCGCCGGCTTTGCGGGGATGCTGCTCGCCTCCGTGCTGTTCCTGACAGGCCCCTGGCACGAGCCCATCCTCGATGCCGGCCTGATGATCACGCCCGGCCCGACGATGGCCGCGCTCACGGCGATACCCGCCGCGCGCCTGGGCAGTCGCATCGGCCCCGGCCGCGTCGGGGCGCTCGGGACGGTGCTATTCGCACTCGGCGGCGTTTGGTGGGTACAGCACCTCGGCGCGTCTCCACGCTACGCGCTCGACTTCCTTCCCGGCATGCTGATCGGCGGTATCGGCGTGGGCCTCGTGATCCCCTCGCTCACGGGCGCCGTTGCAGCGACGTTGCCGCCTGCCCGCCTGGCGACCGGCATCGCGGTCCAGACGACCGGCCGTCAGCTCGGCTCGGCGCTCGGGTTCGCGATCCTCATCGCCGTGCTCGGCACCCCGCACTCTGCGGGGGACTTCATCGGTGCCTGGAGATTCATGATCCTCGCCTCCCTGCTCGCCGGGGTCTCGCTCAGCCTGGTGGGACGCGTACCAGCGCGCGCCTCGGCCGCTCCGAGCGTCGACGCTGTGTTGGACTCGCCTGTAGTGAGACGCCTTTAGCCGCGCCCGGCCGCGCAGAAGCCCTGGGTTCTCAGATCGTCCCAGGCATCGCGCGGGTTCAGACGATGCGCTTCGCGTTCGCGGTCCGCTTCGCGCTGCTTGAGCCACGCCGCGTATGGGTCGCGGGGTTGGGTGCGCGCGCCGAACATCTGCGCGTCATGGCGAGTTGCCGTCTGGTTGCGGCAGTCCTGTGCGGACACTTCGATGCTCTGCGGATCGGTGCTGCGGTAATTTGATGAAATACGTTGCCGTGGGTGCCTTGGCGTTCGAAGCGACAGCATGGTGGTCTCCTGGCTCGGTGGTCGTTCTTTTTTTGGTGAATGTGCGGGTGGGCGATTCACCTTTTTGCGGAGGCGCTTTTGCGCCGCCGGCGTTCCGTCGAGAGGGCAAGGATGCACCTTCTGGTGGCACTGTCCAGGGGCGTTGGACGAACGACTTAGCGACCTCCCCGCGTGCCCTACGCCGATGTCGGTCGAGAGTCCACATATTTGCCCGAATCGGGCAGCCTACGTCGTACTTCAGGACCTACAGGCTCAGCGTGACGAGGTCGGCACCCCTACCCCGTCCGCCGCCGCCCCGCGAAGTTGCCGACGAGCACACCGATCACCGTGACGAGGTAGATCTGCCCGGTGAGCATCTCGATCACCGCGAGGGCGCGTCCCACGTGGGTGGCGGCGGTGAAGTCGCCGAACCCCGTCGTCGTCAGAACCGTGAAGCTGTAGTAGACGTGATCGCTCTCGGTGCCATTCGTGCCCTGCGCGAAGTATGGGGTGCTGCCGAGCCGGGCCACGAAGCCGATCGCCCAGGCGAACATGATCCCGACCGTCAGGTAGATGGCCAGCGCTCCCGCTACCACCTGCAGCGTCACGCCTCTTTCCCGCACCAGGCCCAGCAGTCCTCCGACGATCGCCACGGGGATCGCGCCCGCGACCAGCCCGCTCAGCGCGAAGTCCACGTCGCGTGGCACCACCGAGAAGGCGACACCGAAGACCACGACGATCGCGAGCAGGCCACCCACCTCCACTCTCCTGCGACGGACCGCGCGCGGCGCGCGCGCCGTGGCGACCGCGACGAGCAGCGCGGCGCTCTCGATCACTAGGGCCGTGGCGCGGGACCAGGCGGCGCTCGGCGCCACGATGACGAAGATCAGCCCGAAGACCATGAGCAGCAACACCGCGCCGTAGCGGTATTCCGGCGGATGGTCGTCGGGGCCTTCCTGACCGGCCGTCTGCGCCACTGTGCTCACCTCGGCGATCCTCGTGCGCGCGCGGGTGAGACGGTGTCATTCGTAGGGGGTGATGAAGTCTCACCCGCACAGGGGTCATGCTCGGGCGGTGCCTGAGTCGAGTGCGGCCCCCTGAAGGTGCGCAACCGCACGACCATCTTGATCCTCGGCACGGCGCAGTTCGTGATGGTGCTCGACAGCACGGTCATGAACGTATCGATCTCGCAGGTCGTCGCGGATCTGCATACGACCGTCTCGGGGGTGCAGCTCGCGATCACCGCGTACACGCTCGTGATGGCGGCGTTCATGCTGACCGGCGCGAAGCTCGGGGACATCTGGGGCCGCCGGCGCGCCTTCTCGATCGGCCTCGCGATCTACGGGGTAGGGTCGCTGACGACCGCGCTCAGCCCCAACCTCGGCGTCCTGCTGATCGGCTGGTCGGGCATCGAGGGGCTCGGCGCGGTGCTCGTGATCCCGGCGATCGCCTCGCTCACCGCGGTCAACTACAGCGGCCGCGAACGGGCGCTCGCGTACGGGCTGCTCGGCGGGATCGCCGGCGCCGGCGCGGCCGCCGGCCCGCTGATCGGGGGCTTCATCACCACGGAGTTCACCTGGCGGGTGGTGTTTGCGGGGGAGACCGTGATCGTGCTCGTGCTGCTCACCCTCGTGCGCCGCATCGGCGACCGCCCGTCGGCCGAGCGGGTCAAGCTCGACCTGGTCGGGGCGGCCCTATCGGCGCTCGGCCTCGGCCTCACCGTGTTCGCGATCCTCAAGATCAGCACGTGGGGCCTGTTCACGCCGATCGGAGCGCTCACGATCGGTGGCACGAAGATCACCCCGTTCGGCTTCTCGGTCGTCCCCTTCCTGATCCTCGCCGGCCTCGTGGTGCTCGGCCTGTTCGCCCGCTGGGAGCAGCGCGTGGCCGCCGCCGGACGCACGCCGCTGCTCGCGCCCGACCTGCTGCACATCCCCCAGCTGCGCGCCGGCCTCTCGACGCTCGTCTCGCAGTACCTGATCCTCGCCGGCACGTTCTTCGTGCTGCCGCTCTATCTGCAGCTGGTGCTCGGCTACAACGCGCTGGAAACCGGCGTGAAGATCCTGCCGATCTCGGTGACGATGATGCTCGCCGCGGTGCTCGGCCCGCGCCTGGCGACGCGCACCTCGCCCCGCAAAGTCGTGCAGATCGGGCTCGGCTTCCTGTTCGTCTCGATCGCCTGCCTGATGGCGTCGATCTCCCCGTCGCTCTCCTCCGTCGCGTTCGCGCTCTCGCTGGCGGGCTTCGGCGTCGGGATCGGCCTGGCGTTCTCCCAGCTCGGCAACGTCGTGATGTCCTCGGTTGACGAATCGCGCTCCTCCGAGGCCGGCGGCGTGCAGGGCGCCGCGCAGAACCTCGGCCAGTCGCTCGGTACGGCGCTGATCGGGGCCGTCCTGCTCACCGGCTTGACCACCGGTTTTCACGAGCGCGTGCTCGCCGACCCCGCGGTCCCCGCGCAGGTCCAGCAGCAGGTCGCGAAGGGCACCGAGGAGGGTCTGCCGATGGTCTCCCAGGCGCAGTTCCGGGCCTACGCCGAGCAGGCTGGGCTGCCGCCCGAGCAGGTCGCCAAGCTGGTTGGCTTCTACAACGACGCGCAGATCGAAGCGCTCAAGCGCGCGCTGCTGCTGGCGTCCGCGTTTGCGCTCGTCGGGCTGTGGTTCGCGCGGTCGCTCCCCGGAGAGGCGCTCGCTGGGGCGCAGGAGGACGAGCCGGGGGCGCGGGCGCCGCGCCCGCAGCCGGCGGTGTAGCGTGCACCGACCGCCGTACCACCCCTGGCGGGCGAGGACGGATCACCTTCGTGACGGAGAGGCTGTCTGCGGATGACGAGCGCGGTCCCACCCGAATGAGCTCGAGCGCGGGTCCAACCGGAGCGAGCCCGTCCCCTGAGGCGGAGGTCCCTGCCCCTCCCGCGGCGGCAGGTGGCGCGGGCGCAGGTGGCGCAGGCACAGGTGGCGCGGTCGCGGCGCGGCGCCATCCGCCGGGGTTCTGGCGCTCGCGGACGCTGGTGATCCTGGCCAGCATCCTGGTCGTGTTCTCGATCATGGCGACGTGGATCCGCGCGCAGATCATCGACACCGAAGGCTGGACACAGACCAGCGTGCGGCTGCTGCAGAACGAAAAGGTGCGCGAAGTCGTCGCCGGCGACCTCTCCGAACGGCTGCTGAGCGTCGTGGACGTCCAGAACCTGGCCGCCGAAAAGCTGCCCAAGGTGCTGCAACCGCTGGCGCCGGCGCTCTCCACCGCCGCGGCGCAGATCGTGCCCCAGGCGATCGAAAAGGCGCTCGAGGTCCCCGCAATCCAGGAATTGTGGGGACGCGCAAACCACGTCACGCACGAACAGGTGACAAAGATCCTCAATGGGGGCAGTGGTGCGCTCTCGACGTCGGGGGGCGTGGTGAGCATCAACCTCGAACAGCTGGTTGACCGCATCGGCTCACGCCTGGGGGTGGGCAGCGAAGTCGGGGCCAAACTACCCGCCAACCGGCGCAAGCTCGTGCTGCTGCGCTCTTCCCAGCTGAAGCTCGCCCAGGATGGCATCAAAGGCCTGCGCGGCCTCAGCTTCGTGCTGCCGCTGCTCGTGGTGCTGCTGTACCTGGGGGCGCTCTGGCTTGCCGCCGGCTACCGGCGGCGGGTGCTGCTGGAGATCGGGGTGGGCATCATCGCGGGGGCGCTCGTGGCGCTCGTGCTGCGCCGCTGGGTCGAGTCCTACGTGGTGAGCAACCTCGTGCAGAACGAAGGCGTCCGCCCCGCGATGCGCGAAGTCCTCGACATCGCCACTGCCGGCTGGCGCAGCCGCGCGCTGTGGCTGCTGATCACCGGTGTCGTGGTGATCTTCGCGGGCTGGGTCGCCGGCCCGATGCGCTGGGCGGTGAAGATCCGGGAGCTGATCGCCGAGCCGCTGGAGCACCACCCTGGCTGGTTCGCCGCCGGCGCGGTGGCGATCGTGCTGCTGATCGCCACGCTCGGGCCGACGCGCACGCCAGGTCAGGCGCTGCCGCTGCTGATCGAGCTTGTGCTGGTCGTCGTCGGAGTGTTCGCGCTGCGCCGCCAGATCGTGCAGGAGCGAGGTGATCCGATTGGGGGAGAGCCGCCTGGGGGAGACGCGCCCGCGTAAACAGGCTCAGATCCCCTGCTCGGCCACGACGCGGCCGCTCGCGACGGCATCAACTAGCGCTCGGTGGTCGAGCTCGTTCTGGTCGGCGTACGTCTCGGCGAAGCGCGCGAGCGCGCGGTCGAAGGTGTCGCCGTGCCCGAGGTAGCTCGCGATCGCGATCGAGTCGCCCGAGCGGGCGTGTGCGCGCGCGAGCGTCCAGCCGCACATGCGCCCGTAGATCGCCATGCCCGGCGGCTCCATCACGCCGACGTCGGCCGAGCTCTTCCAGTCCCACAGCTGGCGCACGTAGAAGTCGCGGGTCTCGCCGTCGATCCCCGTGGTGCGCAGCCAGCCAAGCATGATGTCGGAGGATGCCTGCATCAGCCGCTGTCCCTCGACGACGCGCCGGCCGTGGTTGTCGTACTCGCTCTTGCCGAGGAACGGCTCGAGCACCGAGGCCTGGGCCTCCTTGCACTGCAGGAACAGCGGGTCCTCGTTGTCGCGCCCCAGCATCAGCACCACCCACGCGCGGGTGCCGACGGAGCCGACGCCGACGACTTTGCGCGCCAGGTTGACGAAGCGGAAGTGCTCGAGCAGGTGGCGACGGTCACCCTGCAGGCTCGTGCGGTAGGAGCGCAGCAACTCGTGGACGCTGTCCTGGAATTCGCTCGCCTGCTCGGCGGGGAGCAGGTCCTCGACCCGGACGATCAGCGGCGGGTCGCTGATGATCTGCGGCTCGCCGTCAACCGTGTGCGCGAGGCGTTCGAAGGCGCGCGTGCTGTCCTTGGTCACAGCCTTCGTCGCCGCCTTGCGAAACCGCTTGAGCTGCTGCTCGGGCGCCTGCGCTTCGAAGCGCGCCAGCAGCGAGGCGCGGTCGAGGCGGGCGTACCAGATGTCGAGGTCGCGCATCTCAGCGAAGCCGTGCATCGCCTCGCGGTACTCGCCGACCGCGGCGCGCACCGTCTCGCGGCGCTGGGCGCCGGTGAACCCGCGCTCGCGCCCCGCGATCGCGATCGAGGCGGCGAGGCGCTTGAGGTCCCACTCCCACGGGCCGGGCAGCGTCTCGTCGAAGTCGTTGGCGTCGAACACGAGGTCGCGCTCGGGCGAGGCGAAGCCGCCGAAGTTCGAGAGGTGCGCGTCGCCGCAGAGCTGCACCTGGAGCCCCGACCGCGGGGTCGAGGCGAGGTCGGAGGCCATCACGTACGCCGCGCCGCGGAAGAACGCAAACGCCGAGGCCATCATCCGTCCGTAGCGGATCGGGACGAGCTCTGGCACGCGCGAGGTGGCCTGCTCCTCCAGCAGCGCGATCGGATCGGGCCGCTCGGCCCACGGCTCCCACTTGGCGTGGCGCGAGCGCGGGGTCTCCACGCGCGCGGCCTTGCCGCGCGCGGCACGCTCCTGCGGCGAGAGGTGCGGCAGCCGCGGTCCGCCGACGGTCGCGCGCCGCCGCGGGCGCTGGGCCTCTCCTGCGGAGCTCTTGCCGGTGTTCACTGCCGCCATGGTCGCACGAACTGTTGACGGTCAGTGGGTGAGCGCGCCTCACTCCCCGTGGGTGAGCGTCGTCTGCAGCACGTCCTCGATCACCTGGCTCTGCGGCCGCCCCAATCGCACGGTGATCCAGTCGATCAGCACCTTCAGGCGCTGGCCCGGAACGCCGCCGAGGTAGTACATGTGCACCGTCAGGTAGGTGAAGAACGCGGGTCGCCCCCACAGCTCCAGGCCGCGGATCGCGCACACCGCGCGCCCGCGCCCCACGACCGCGAGCGCGCCCTTGTCGAGGTAGCGAAACGGCGTGGAGGCGCTCGGCGCGCCCGCACGGATCGCCTGCGCCACGTGGCGGGCCTGCTGGATCGCCGTGGTGGCGAGGCCCGGCAGCGGCTTGCCGTCGGCGCCGGCGAGCGTGGTGGCGTCGCCGATCATCGAGATCTCGGGGTGTCCGGGCACCGTGAGGTCGGGTTCGATCTGCACGCGACCGGCGTGGTCGGTGCTCGCCCCGGTCGCGGCTGCGAGCGTCGCGGCGAGCGGGGCAGCCCGCACCCCGGCGGCCCACACCACGGTGCGCGCGGCGATCCGCTCCTCGGGCTGGGCGTCCCTCGCCGCGATCGTCACGCCGCGGTCGTCGATCGCCGTAACGGGGGAGCTCACCCTGACGGTCACGCCGAGCGAGGCGAGCTGACTGGCGGTCTTGCGCGAGAGCCGCTCGCTGAACGTCGGCACGACGCGCGCGCCGGCGTCGAGCAGGATCACGCGCGCATCGCCGGCGTGCAGAAGCGAGTAGTGGCGCGAGAGCGTGTCTTTGCAGACGATCGCGATCTCACCTGCCACCTCCACGCCGGTGGGCCCGCCGCCGATCACGACGAACGTGAGCAGCTCGCGACGCTCCCGCTCGTCCGTGGAGCGCTCGGCGCGCTCCAGCGCGGAGTAGAGCCGCTCGCGCAGCGCGATCGCGTCGGCGAGCGTCTTCAGGCCGCAGGTCACCTCGCTCCAAGCGTCGTTGCCGAAATAGGAGGTGCGCGCGCCACAGGCGACGACCAGGCTGTCGTACTCCAGCCGCTGGCCGTCGTCGAGCTCCAGCAGCCGGCGGGCGGGGTCGAGGCCGGTCACCTCCGCCATCAGCACCCTGGCGTTGGCCTTGCGCTGCACCACGGTGCGGATCGGCGGCGCGATCTCACCCGCGGCAAGGCCGCCGCACGCCACCTGGTAGAGCAGCGGCTGGAAGAGGTGGTGGTGCATGCGGTCCACCACCGTCACCTCGACGTCGGCGCCGCGCAGCTCGCGCGCGACGGTCAGGCCGCCGAAGCCGCCGCCGACGATCACCACCCTGCGGCGGCGTCCGGGGGCGCGCTCGTCGGTCGCCCTGGAGGGCCCGCTCCCGTCCTCCCGCGGGGGTGCGCCCTCGCCCTCAGCCTCCGCCGGCGGGCGCGCGCCTTCGGCCTCAGCCGCCATCGGCCCCCAACCGCTCCAACAGGTGGTCGCCGACGCGCAGGGCGTTGGCCATCGCGGTAAGCGCGGGGTTGACCGCGGAGATGCTCGGAAAGAAGCTGGTGTCCACGACGTACAGGTTGTCGAGCTCGTGTGCGCGGCAGTCCGTGTTGAGCGCCGAGGTGGCCGGGTCCGAGCCGAAGCGGCAGGTGCCGGCCTGGTGGGCGACGCCCGCGACGGGGATCTTGTTCTCGAGGTAGGCCCAGCGGGGGATCAGGTGGTGCTCGTGCATGCCGAGGCGCCCCAGCAGCGAGCGCAGCTGCTCGAGCAGCCGGTCGCGGGCGCCGTTGTTGGAGGGGGAGTAGGCGAGCGTCAGCTTGCCGTCGCGGTCCACGGTCACGCGGTTCTCGGCCCGGGGGAGGTCCTCAGTGGAGAGCCAGAAGTCGACGGCGTGCTCGGCGACCTCCTTCAGCGAGAGGCCGAACGGGGCGAGTTTGGTGATCACGGGCTTCTCCCCGCGGTACATCTCAGGCACCGACTTGCCGACCATCTGGATGTTGCCCATCGGGAACTCCCAGGCGTCGGAGGCGAAGTAGTAGTCGTTGACGCCGAGCGTCTTCTGAAAGACGGTGGGGTTGGGCTCGCGAGAGATCGCCAGCACGGCCTGGCTGTTGTGGAACATGTAGTTGCGCCCCACCTGGTCGGAGCCGTTGGCGAGGCCGCTGGGGTGCTTGTCGGTGGCGGAGCAGAGCAGCAGCTTGGCGGTGTTGGCGGCGCCGCAGGAGACGACGACCAGGTCGGCGGTGTAGGTCTCGCGCACGACGCCTGCCTCACGCCGGCCATCCGTCGCGTTCCCGGCGCCCGCCGCACTCCGGTCGCTCGCCCCGCTCCCGTCCGCCGCCCGCTCCACGACGATCTCCGTGACGGCCGTCCCCGCCGAATTGGTGCGCAGCTGCACCGCCGTGGCTCCGGTGAGCAGCGTCGCGTTGGAGTGCTCCAGGGCCGGGCGCACCCCGAGCACCTCGGCGTCGGACTTGGCGTGCACGAGGCACGGGAAGCCGTCGCAGGTGGAGCAGCGCACGCAGGCGGAGTAGGGCGGGTTGGACTCGTCGAGCATAACCCCGCACGGCGCGTGGAAGGGATGCAGACCGGCGGCGGCAAACGCTTCGGAGAGCTGCTCGATGCGCGGCTCGTGGGAGACGGCGGGGTGGGGGTAGGGCGCGCTCGCCGGCGGTTCGGTGGGGTCCTCGCCGCGGGTGCCGTGCACCTGGTAAAGCTGCTCGGCCGCGGTGTAGTAGGGCTCCATCGCCTCGTAGGGGATCGGCCAGGCGGGTGAGACCCCGCCGTGGTGGCGCAGTTCGCCGAAGTCCTCGGCGCGCATCCGGTAGAGGGCCGCGCCATACAACTTGGTCGCCCCCCCAACGAAGTAGTGAACCTGCGGCTGGAAGGGCTTGCCGGAGCTGTCGTACCAGGTGTCGGGCGAGACGTAGCAGTTGTCCACGAACACGTCGGCGGCCGACCAGTTGGAGGGCTCGCGGGACAGCCAGCCGCCGCGCTCGAGCAGCAGGATGCGCTTGCCCGACGGCGCGAGGTGGCGCGCGAGCGTGCCCCCGCCGGCGCCGGAGCCGATGATGATGACGTCGTAGGAGTCCACTACGAGATCTCCGCAATGCGCTCGGCGAGGATGATGCGCCCCGCGGCCTCGATCAGCGCGAGGTGGGAGAAAGCCTGGGGGAAGTTGCCGAGGTGCCGGCCGGTGGAGGTGTCGAACTCCTCGGCGTACAGCCCCAGCGGCGAGGCGACGCGCAGCAGCCGTTCCATCAGGTCGCGAGCGCGCTGCTCCTCGCCGACGATCGCCAGCGCCGAGACCAGCCAGAAGGAGCAGATCAGGAAGGAGCCCTCCTTGCCGGCCATGCCGTCGTCGGTCTCGTCGGTGCGGTAGCGCAGCACGAAGCCGTCCTCGGTGAGCTCGTCGGCGATCGCGAGCACCGAGGCGTGCAGGCGCTCGTCGCCGGGCGCCAGAAAGCCGAAGATCGCCGCCAGCAGGGTGGAGGCGTCGAGCGCGTCGGTGTCGTAGTGCTGGCGCAGGACGCCGGCCGAGGTGAGCCCCCGGGCGAGGATGTCGGTGCGGATCTCCTCCGCGGTGGCGCCCCAGGCCTCCTGGCGCGTGGAATCCCCGCGCATCGCCGCGAGCTTGGCGGCGCTGTCCATCGCGACCCAGCACATGAGCTTCGAAGAGACGTAGTGCTGGGGCGCGCCGCGGGCCTCCCAGATGCCCTGGTCCGGTTCGCCCCACACGCGCGTGGCGCATTCGGCCTGCGCCTCCACGATCGGCCACAACCTGCGGGGCAGGCGCTGGGAGCGGCGGGAGTGCAGCAGGATCGAGGCGAGCGCCGCCCCGAAGACGTCGTTCTGGCGCTGGTCGAAGGCGCCGTTGCCGACCCGTACGGGACTCGCGCCGGCGTACCCGGAGAGGTCGTCGCGCGTGGTCTCGGTCAGGTCGCGCCGGCCGTCGATGCCGTACATGATCTGCAGCGCCCCGTCCTCGTTGCACCCCAGGTCGGCAACGAACTGCATGAACTCCTCGGCCTCCCAGTCGAGGTTGAGGTAGTGCAGCGCCTGTAGCGTGAACGTCGAGTCGCGCAGCCACGTGTAGCGGTAGTCCCAATTGCGCTCGCCCCCGGGGGTCTCCGGCAGCGAGGTCGTGAGCGCGGCGACGGTTGCGCCGGTGGGCATGTAGGTGAGGCCCTTGATCGCGAGCGCCGAGCGCTGGATCGGCTCGCGCCAGCGGTGGTCGGGCAGGCGGGCGCGCCCGAGCCAGCCGCGCCAGTAGCCCCCGGTGGTGGCCAGGCGCGCGTTGGCGTCGTCGACGTCGCGCGGCCCCTCCAGGTGCTCGGCCCAAGAGAGCGAGCAGAAGATCTGATCGCCCTGGTGGAGCACGTGGCGGGCACGGACCCAGTCGCCCTCGACGCCGAGCGCCATGTCGGTGGCGAGGCGGATCGTCTGCCCGGCGCCGGTGGCGTCGGCAGAGTGGCCGTCCTCGGTGACGGTCCACTCGGCGGGGATGCGGCCGTAGTCGAAGACCGGTTCGCAGGTGAGCTCGACCTCGACCTCGCCCTCCAGGCAGAAGGCGACGCGCACGAGCAGGTGCTCGGCGTCTTCGTCGGTGGGCGGGCGGGTGTGGGGAGTAACGGTGTCCACGCCGCGGCGGGGTCCGAGCGTGAGCGCGTCGCGCACGGCGATCCAGCCGGTGGAGGTCGTCCACGTCGTGAGCAGCGTGTTGGTGCCCGGCTCGTACACGCGCGCGGTCGGCACGTTGATGCCGAACGGCCCGAACCGAAACGCCCCGGCCTCGCGGTCCAGCAGCGTGCCGAACACCGAGGGAGCGTCGAAGCGGGGCACGCACAGCCAGTCGATCGCCCCGTCGGGTGCCACGAGCGCGCCGGTGTGGCAGTCCGAGAGGAACGCGTAGTCGGCGATCGGGGGGAACGGCGAGGGGGCGGCGGCGCTCTGGGGGGCAGTGTCGCTTTGCGGTGCAGTGTCGCTCATATGAAGATCACCAGGTGGTGGTTTGCGGGAGTGTCATTTGGGATCATCCACGTGTGTGTGTGCGGAGCACCACGGCGAGTGCGCGCGGGGCCTCCGTGCCCCGCGTCGCAGCTGTGGGGGCCGCCGTGGGGGTCGGTGGACGGCCATACCCAGCGTGTGTGGCGGACAGGGGAGAGAGTCCCATGGCGACACACGACACATATGGCCCAGCGGGGGGGTGGTCTCACATCACCCGGTCGGGGTGAATCGCGGCTCGCCCCGTCCTTGAGCGGCAGGCGGGGCCGGCTCCTCCCGGCGGGCGGTGTCCTGCGCGTGGTACTCGCGCAGCAGCTCCTCCTCGCGACGGTGTCTGGGGAAGCGGAAGAAGACAAGCGTGGCGCCGAGCAAGATCGCGATGATGCCGGCGAGGTAGGCGTGGTCGGCGCCCTGCAGGAAGGATTCCTTCGCGCCCGCCGTGATCTGGGCGGCGTAGTGCGGGTAGCGCTGGGCGGTGTCGGCGGCACTCGAGAACGACTTCTCGAGCTCGGACTGGACGGAGTTGGTGACGAGCGCTTTCTCCGGTGAGGTGGCGACCGCAGAGGCGACCGCGGCGGCGTAGCCGGCGGTGAGGATCGCGCCGAGGATCGACTGCATGATCGCGCCGCCGAGGTCACGCTGTAGGTCGGCCGTGCCGGAGGCCATGCCCGCCCGCTTGACCGGCACCGAGCCGGTGAGCGAGTGTGAGGCGGGGGTGCCGGCGAACCCGACGCCGGCTCCCACGAGCGCGTAGGCGAGTCCGACCTTCCAGTAGGCGATGTGGTCTTCCCACAGCAGCAGCATCGTGAGAAAGCCCAGCAGGCAGAAGGCGTAGCCGACCAGCAGCGCCACACGGGCGCCGTGGGTGTTCACGAGCTTGGCCGAGCGCGGCGCGATCAGCACCATCAACACGGCCGCGGGGAGGATCGAGAGACCGGCGTCGAGCGTGGAGTAGCCGAGCACGTTCTGCAGGAACTGCTGGCCGACGAACATCGCGCCCATCAGCGTGCCGAAGACGATGATCCCGGCGCACGCGGCGACCCAGAAGACCCTGCGTTTGGCGACGTCGAGGTCGTACAGCGGCTCGCGCGCGCGGCGCTGGCGAAGGATGAACGCGCCCCCGGCGGCGATCGCGATCACGCCGAGTCCGATTGCGAGCGTCCCCTTGCCGGGCACGGGCGCGAAGTTGATGCCGAGCACGAGCGCGGCGACGAGCAGCACCGAGAGAATGCCGCCGAGGTTGTCAACGGGGTCAGAGGTCTCGTTGACGTGGGCGGGGACCAGGCGCCACGCCATCACGAACGCGATCAGCGCGAGCGGCAGGGTGATAAAGAAGACCGAGCCCCAGTGGAACTGCAGGAGCAACGCCCCAGAGAGCAGCGGGCCGAGTGCGGAGATCGCGCCGCCGATGCCCGACCACAGCGCGATCGAACGCGTGCGCGCCGGCCCCGACCACAGCGCGGTGATCAGCGCGAGCGTCGTCGGGAACGCCATCCCGGCCGAGAGCCCGCCGAGCAGGCGCGCGGCGAGCAGTACCCCGATACTCGGTGCGAGCGCGGCGAGCAGGCTGGCGGGGATCGAGAGCCCCATGCCGAGCAGCAGCATCAGCTTGCGTCCGTAGCGGTCGCCGACCGCGCCGAGGTAGAGCACCGAGGCGGCGAGGCCCAGCGAGTAGCCCACGGCGACGAGGTCGAGTTCGGTCTGCCCGGCTTCAAACGCCTTGCCGATGTCGGGCAGCGCAACGTTCGCGACCGCGAGGTTGAGGTTGGCGACGGCGGCGACGGCGATCAGCGCAGCGAGGACGAGCCCTGCGCGCTCGGGGGCCGTCGAGGCTTCGGCCGGGGGAGCCGTCGAAGTTGCGGCCGGGGTGGAGGCGTCCGCCGCGCTCGCCATGGCGGCGATCCTGGCGCTCGGTGGGGTGAGCCGACATCATCCCAAGCGGGCGATGGCCGCTCGTCGGGAGACCCCCGCCGATCGCCGACGATCGCCGGATCGCCCCCCGCCCGCGAAGTCGCTCCGTCGGATCGCCCCCGCCCGCGGATCACCCACCACCGAATCCCCTCGCGCCTGTCGAATCACCCCGATCAGGTGAGGCCCACTCACCCGGGTTGCAAGCACACTCGGTGCACGATGATGAGGCGCAGGAGACCAATTATGCGAGGTGCGATGGTGGGCGGCGTTGGCTACGCGGCTGGCCGCGCGGGCGCTAGGCGCTCGGGACAGGAGCAGTCCCAGGAGCAGCGGCTTGCGGAACTCGAAAGCCAGCAGCAGGCCCCCCCGAGCGCCCCGGCGGCACCGGCGCCGGCAGCACCGTCGGCGGAAACGACGGTCGAGCAGCTGCAGAAGCTCGCGCAGCTGCGTGACAACGGCGTGCTGACGCCCGAGGAGTTCGAGGCCCAGAAGCAGAAGGTCCTCGCGGGCGGGTGAACACGGTGATCGGTCCCGTACAGCTACTCGTGGTCGGCTTCGAGGAGCCCAACTTCCAGGGCGAGGTGCTCGCCGAGCTGCAGAGCCTCAAGGAGAACGACGTCGTCCGCGTGATCGACATCCTCGTGGCCAACAAGGACGCCGCGGGCGAGGTGGAGACGGTGCAGATCAGCGACCTCTCCGCGAATGAGACGCAGGAGCTCGGCGAAGTCGTCAAGGCGTTGATCGGCCTCGGAGAGATCGCCGGTGGCGATGCCGAGGGCGCCGCACGGATGTGGTCGAGCGACGAGCAGCCGGGCCTGAGCGAGGAGGATCTCCTCGACGTGCTCGCCGAGATCCCACCCGACACCGCGGTGGCGATCGCCCTGCTGGAGCACCGCTGGGCGATCCCGATGCGCGAGGCGATCGTGCGGGCGGGGGGCTTCCCGATCCTCGACACGTGGGTGCACCCGCGCGACCTCGTCGAGGTCGGCCTGCTCGCGGCCGCCGAGGCCGAGCAGTCGCTGAGCTGAAACCGAGGCGGGCTGAGCGCCGCGACCTCAGTGCACAGTCGGGCGCCAGGCCGCCGCAGGGCGCGGGGCCACGTGGATCGGCAGCCACCACAGAGGACCTGTCGCAGCAACGCCGCGCAGCCGTCCCCGAAGGGACGGCCAACTCCTGATCCTCACCCCCGGTGGGTGACGACCGTTCATCCCCACCGTGCCTAGCGTGAGTGTGCGGGCCGCTGCACAGGCGCTCGCAGAGGATTCCAGTGACAACCGCGGTCTACGAGATTCGCATCAAGGGCGGCATGAGCGACCAGCTCCTGGCCGCCTTCGAGGGCATGGAATCGACCGTCCAGTCGGCCGAGACCGTGCTGCGCGGGCCCGCGGTCGACCAGGCCGCGCTGCACGGGCTGCTCGACCGTGTCCAGGCGCTCGGCCTGGAGCTGATCGAGGTGCGGCGTCTCTCGGAGTCCCAGGCGGCAGGTGACGACTAGTCAGACACGCGTCACGACCCGGGGCCGCTTGATCCCCGAGGGGAGCAGGCCGAGCCGGCGGGCGCGGTCCACCGCGTCGGCGCGGCCACTCGCGTCGAGCTTGCGGTAGATGCTGCGCAGGTGGGTCTTGACGGTGTTCAGCGACACGAACACCTCCGCCCCGATCTCGGCGTTGGAGAGCATCGTCGGCAGGTAGCGCAGGATCCGCTGCTCGCGCTCGGTGAGCGGCGCGAGCAGCGTGACGGCGGAGGGGTCGCGCTGGCCGACCCCGTCGAGGAGTACCTCCAGCAGTGCGGGGTGGGCGGTGCCGCTCTGCGCTTGGAGCTCCAGCAGCTCGCGCACCGCCGGTCCGTTCAGCAGGAACGCGTCGCGGAACGGCTCGCGCTCGGCCGGTGCGAGCGCGCGCTCGAGCGCCTGCGAGGCAGCGGTGTCGTCACCGGCGGCGTGGTTGACGAGCGCGCGCAGCAGCCACCCCTCGACGAGCGTTGCGGGGTGGGTGGCGGCAGCCTGCCCAGCGCCGGCAGGCCCGTGCTCGGGGAGCGCCCGGGTGAGCGACTCGGCCGCCCGCTCCAGCTCGCCGGCGCGCAGGTCGAGGCTCGCCTGGCGGACCAGCAGCTCAACGTGCTGAGGTTCTCGCTCACTGGCGGCGGCGAGCGTCTCCGCGGCGCGCTCGAGCTCTCCGGCGGCCGCCAGCACCCGTGGCTCCACGTCCTCCAGCGCGACCCCCAGGAGCTCCGGTGTGGGGTCGCAGTTGACCAGCTCGGCGCGCACTGCGCGCAGCTTCAGCGCGCCGCGGGCGGCCGAGCGGGGCCCCGCGGCGGCAAGTGCGAGCGCCTGCAGCAGGTCGGTGGCGAGCCGCACGGGCGCCTCGGCGGTTGTGGCGGCGCTCGCGGCGCGGGTCAGCAGACTCTCGGCGGGCTCAAACTCGCCCCGCTGGTAAGCGCTCACCGCGGAGGCGAGGTACGCGCACGCTGCCGCCGGGCCCTCGCACCAGCCGCGCTGCTCGGCCAGCCCCACCGCCTGCGAGCTGAGCTCCTCGGCTCGGTTCAGCTTGCCGCGGACCAGATGCACGAGCGCGAGCTGCGCGAGGCAGTCCATCGCGATCTGCTCGTGGCGCTCCTCGCTGGCGAGCGCGAGCGCCTCCTGCAGGTTCGCCGCGGCGGCCACGGCGTCGCCGGACCACAGCTGTGTGGCTCCGAGGTTGGAGAGCGCAAAGCTGCGCAGCGACGCCCAGCAGTGGTGCGAGGAGGCGCGGGCCGCGTCGGTGAGCTTGCGGGCCAGGCGTTCGGCGTCCTTGACGTTGACGCGCAGACGCGCGTGGTACAGCGCCACGGTCGTGAGGACCACGTCCAGCGCCTCGCGGGCAGGTCCGGCGACCTCGCTGCGGGCGGCTCGAGCGATCGTCAGGTGGCGCTCGGCGTCCTGGAGGTCCCCGTCCTGTAGGCGGCTGCCGGCGAACGCGGTCGCCAGCCGCGGGTCGGCCGCGACGACGTCGGCGGGCAGCTGCGCCATCGGGCCGCGCATCGCGGCGGACCGGCCGCGCAGGAACAGCTCGAGCCAGTTCTCGGCGATCAGATCGCCCGCCTGCTCCCAGTCCTCGCCGGCGAGGGCGTGGCGGATCGCGGGCATCGTTTCGCCCTGTTCGGAGTACCACCGAGCTGCGCGGCGGTGCAGGAAGGGGATCTCCTCGGGGTGCCCGTGGCGTAGGTGCGCGCGCAGCAGCTCCCCGAACAGCGGGTGGTAGCGGTACCAGTGGCCCTCGGCGTCGGTCGCTGCGACTGGCGCCCCGAGGTGCTCGATCTCCGCGAGCGTGAGCGTGGCGCCCTCGTGGCCGGTCAGGGCGTCGGCCAGCTCAGGGCTGACGGTGTCCACGAGGCACGTCCGCAGCATGAACTCGCGCCGGTCCCACGGCAGGCCGGCGAGCACCTCGGAGACGAGGTAGTCCGCCACCGTCCGGTCGGTGCCGGCGAACTCGGCCAGGAAGCGCGCCGGCTCGGGGTGCCCGTGCAGCGAGAGCGCGGCCAGGCGCAGCGCCGCGGCCCAGCCCTCGGTGCGCGCCCACAGCGCCTCGATGTCGGGGTCGGAGAGGGCGAGGTCGAGCTGCCGGCAGAGCTCGGCTGTCTCGCCGCGGTCGAACGCGAGGTCGGCGATGCGCAGCTCCGTGAGCGCGCCGCCTACGCGCAGCCGCTCGACCGGTAGCGGCGGGTCGGCGCGGCCGGCGAGCACGAGCCGTAGCTGCTCGGGGGCGTGGCGCACGAGGAAGTCGATCGCCGCCGTCGC
The DNA here is from genome assembly GCA_963706545.1 of uncultured Solirubrobacterales bacterium. Classification (GTDB taxonomy): domain Bacteria; phylum Actinomycetota; class Thermoleophilia; order Solirubrobacterales; family Solirubrobacteraceae; genus Palsa-744. The sequence goes on along the minus strand of OY970161.1, from coordinate 586,888 downwards.
CTGGGGGCTCGTCAGCTCGTGGATCTCGTCGAGCACGAGCACCAGCGGGGAGTCGAGCTCGGCGAGGCCGTTGACGAGCAGCGCCAGGAAGCGCTCGGTGCGAGCCCCCACCGGCGGCTTCAACCGGCCGAGGGCGCTGCTGGGCTCGATCGACTTCGAGCTGCACAGTGCGCTCAGCAGGTCCTCGAGCAGCCGGCTTGCGTCGTTGTCGTCGCGGTCCAGCGACAGCCAGCAGGCGGGGCCCGGGAGCTCGCGGGTCGCGATCCACGAGGAGAGCAGCACGGTCTTGCCCGACCCGGCGGGCGCGGAGAGCAGCACGAGGCCCTCGCGGACTCCCTCGTCCAGGGTGTCGAGGAGCCGTGCGCGTTGAATCAGGTGGCGCGGGGTCGGCGGGACCAACAGCTTGGTGGCCACAGTAGGGGCCGCCCCCGCCCGCTCAGATACGGGGCTTGACATTACGCGCTACCTCCAGGGGGCCGTCTGACCCAGAACGTGCGCTCAACCTCCGGACGAGAGGATCGATGCCATCGACCGCGATCTTATCACTCCGGAAAATCTTCTGTTTATCCGAATATAACTACAACTCGCACGTACGTACTACGACTCGTACATAAGTAGTTTCCCGCAGTGCGAGGTGGGCTCGTCGAGCTGGCGCTGTTCCCGCACGTCGGACTGGTTCCCGCAGTCCTTGCGGCTAGTTACGTCACTGCACCGTCCAGCGAGTGGGCGTATGCTCCGTTTGTTACAAAGGTCCCTTGGGCCACACGCGGGCACCCACCCTTGACTGAAAGGACACGTCGATGATTCTTGCAACCAGCTACCCGTTCCTCGAAGTCTTCTGGACGATGCTCATCTTCTTCGCGTTCGTCGTGTGGATCTGGATTCTGTTCACGGTGATGATCGACATCTTTCGCCGCCACGACACGTCGGGCTTCGCCAAGGTGCTGTGGATCATCTTCATCATCGTGCTCCCGTACTTCGGCGTGTTCGTCTATCTGATCGTCGAGCACAAGGGGATGGCGGAGCGCGCTGTCAAACAGCAGCGCGACGCCCAGTCGCAGTTCGACCAGTACGTCCAGTCGGTCGCCGCCAAGGCCGACCCGACCGAGCAGATCGCCAAGGCCAAGCAGATGCTCGACGGTGGCACGATCACGCAGGCGGAGTTCGACCAGATCAAGCAGAAGGCGCTCGCGGCTGCGTAGGACGCTGAGAGCGCGATCTCCGCGACGCGCTACGCCGACTCGCGGGCACCGGCCGGCACCGACGCGACCTCGCCGCATCCGCCGGCGGCGGGGCGCGCGGCCGGCCACGCTGGGGGATGTCCAGCCGGCCCCCCGCTGTGAGAGCATTCTGCTCGTGATCGACGAGCAGGGTACGATCGTGCGTCTCGCGCGCTTTGTGCTGGCCCACCGCCGCGTGGTGGTGGTCAGCTGGCTGGTGGTGTTCCTCGCGGGAGCCGTGGGCGCCTCGCACGTCTCCAAACGCCTGTCGATCGACTTTTCGCTGCCCGGACAGCCCGGCTACGAAACCGCACAGAAGATCGAGCGCCTCTACGGCAACGGCGGCTTCGCGCTGCCCGCGATCGCCGTTGTCACCGTCCCCCCCGGGCAGACCGTCCGCGGCGAGCAGGCCCAGCTCGCGGCCGCCTTCGCGCACGTGCACGCGCGCCTGCCCGTGGTGCGCGTGGTGGACTACGCCAACACCGCCGACCCCGGCCTGATCACCAGCGACGGGCGCACCACCTACGCGTTCCTGGTCACCCCCATGGAGAAGACCTTCGGCCTGCCCAAGATCCCCACGCGCGCCGAGCAGGTGCTCGCCGCCTCGCTGCCCCGCGGCACGCGGACGCGCCTCACCGGCCTGCAGCAGCTCTCCAACAGCGAAGAATCGGGCAGCGGGCCGGGAGTGTTCCTGGAGACCCTCTTCGGCGCCCTGGGCGCGCTCACGGTGCTGGCGTTCGTGTTCGCCTCGCTGCTGGCGTTCGTCCCGCTGCTGATCGCGGCCGTCTCGATCCTCTCCACGCTGCTCGTGATCCTCGGGCTCACCTACGTCGCCAACGTCTCGTTCATCGTGCAGTTCCTCGTCTCCCTCGTCGGACTCGGGGTGGCGATCGACTACTCGCTGCTGATCGTCACCCGCTGGCGCGAGGAGCGCGCGCACGGGCGCGAGAACCACGAGGCCGTCGTTGTGGCGATGGCGACCGCGGGGCGCGCTGTGGTGGTCTCCGGCCTGACCGTCGCGATTGGGCTGATCGCGCTCGTCGTGCTCCCCGTCCCGGGGCTGCGCTCGGTGGGCTACGGGGGGATGCTGATCCCGCTTGTCTCCACCTCGGTGGCGCTCACCCTGTTGCCCGCCCTGCTCGGCGGCGTCGGGCCGCGCGTGGACTGGCCACGGATCCGCCACGAGGGGCACGCCAGCCGCGGCTGGACCGCGTGGACGCGGATGCTCGTGCGGTGGCGGTGGGTGGGGACGGCGCTCGCGGTCGCGATCCTCACCGTGCTGATCATCCCCCTCTTCAGCCTCACCACCGGCGAAACCAGCGCCAGCGCCCTGGCGCGCACCGGGCCCGCGCACGCCGCCTACGAACAACTCCGCGCCGGGGGCGTCGCGAGCGGGGTCATCACCCCGATCGAAGTGCTCGTGCGCTCCCCCCAGGCGCGCGCCACCCGGGCGCGCCTCGCGACCGTCCCGGGGTGGAGCGACGCGCTGCTCTCCGCCGCCCCCGACAGCAACCGCGCCGGCACCACCATCGTTGTGGGGGTGCCCCACGAAGAGACCGTGAACTCCACCACGCTCGACCCCGTGCGTGCCGCGCGCAGCGCGCTGGAAGGTCGCCCCGGGGTGGTCGGGATCGCGGGAGCGGGGCCCACCGAGCTCGACTACCAGCACGCCGTGTTCGGCAACTTCCCGCTGATGTTCGCCGTCATCGCGGTGCTCATGGTCGTGCTGCTCGCGCGCGCCTTCCGCTCGGTCGTGCTCGCCGTGAAGGCGGTCGTGCTCAACCTCATCTCGATGGCCGCCGCGTTTGGCTTCATGACGTGGTTCTGGCAGGAGGGCCACGGCTCGCAGGCGATCTTCGGGATCCCCGCCACCGGCGCGATCACCTTCTGGGTGCCGATCCTCGTGTTCGCGTTCCTGTTCGGGCTCTCGATGGACTACGAGGTGTTCATCCTTGCCCGCGTGCGCGAGGAGTACGACCGCACCGGCTCCACCGACCAGGCGGTCATCATCGGCCTCGGGCGCACCGGGCGCCTGGTGACGAGCGCCGCGCTGATCCTGTTCCTCGCGTTCGCCTCGCTGGCCTCGGCGCCGAACACCGACATCAAGGTGCTCGCCACCGGCCTCGGGGCCGGGATCCTGCTCGACGCGACCGTGATCCGGGCGCTGCTGCTCCCCGCGCTGGTCTCGCTACTGGGCGACTGGAACTGGTGGTTCCCACGTCCCGTGGCGCGGCTGCTGCGCGTCCCGGCGCCCGCGCCGCGCGAGGGTTACGCCTCCACGCAGGCGTAAGCGCGTAGCGGCGGTGTTTGTGGGGCGGGTCGAGTGCCCGCGCGTCTACCCCACCGACGCCGTGGTCAGCCTCAGTGCTGCGGTTCGGCGATCCACGGTGTGCCGATGCCGAGCAGCTCGCCGAGGCGCTCGAAGTGGCGATCGTAGTGCAGCACTTCCAAGCCCGAGCGCTGCGCCGCAACCGCGACGGTGAGATCGGTGAGCGGCAGCCGGTGGGCTCCGTGGGATCCGTCGTCGGCGAGCTCGCGCATCGCCGAGAGGACACCCCGTTGGACGGTGCGATCGACCGCGATCTCGCGGAGGCCGTCGAGCGTCCGGTCGAGCGCGGCGATTCTCTGCGGGCTGGGTGCATCGACGGTCAGCTCGTAGCGCACCGGCCAGCACCAGGCGACGTCGCCACGCTCAGCAGCCGCGAACAGCAGCTCCCGCACCTGGGGCATCCGGCGTGCCAGCATCCACGCCGAGGTGTCGGCGAGCACCGCAGCCTGGCCATCCCACACCTCGACGCTCACACGCTGCTCGGGGGCGCGTTGAGCCGATCGATCTCCTCCGGGTCCAGGTCGAACCCATCGCTGTCCATCGCAGCAAACAGGGCCTCGATCGCTTCACGGCGGCCACGGCCGGCCTCCAACTCGACCTGCGCACCCGCCACTGCGAGCCGACGCACCAAGGTCGCATCGCCCTCGCGCGTGCCAGTCGTCGCGCGCACGCGCTCCAGCGCCTGACCGAGATCTGGGTCGGCCGTCACAGCGATCCTTGGATGCTTGCTCGGCATGACGACCTAGTGTAGCTCGTCGGGGTTACTCCTGCGTGCCGACGGCGGATGTCCGCCGCACGCGCACTCCCCCGAGCTCGATCGCCTCGCGTCCACCGGGCAGCTCGTGCGGGAGCTCCAGGGCGATCTCCACGAGCCCTTCCTCGGGCTCGCTCGCGGCCCGCTCGAAGCGGACTTCGCCGTCGTCCAGGCGCAGCTCCGGCCGCTCCCCGCCGGTCGCCTCGATGCCCAGCACCGCTCCCCAGCGCGCCGCCACCGCCGCTGGGTCGCCCACCGCGAGCGTGACCCCCGCCAGGCGTCCCGGTGCGCCTGCGCCGGTCCGTTCGGTCCACTGCGGTCCGCCCCAGCGCCACGTGCCGTAGGGCTCGGAGCGGTCGAGCGAGACGATCGCCCCGCGCATGTCCGCCGGGTGCAGGTGCGTGCCCGAGATGTCGGGCAGGTCGATCTGCCACACCACGCGCACGCCCAGGCCCGTCGCGCGCTCGCGGGCGCCCTCCAGATCTTCGAGGTCGAACATCACCATGTAGCCGCAGTCCCCGCCGTGGCGGGCCAGGTAGCGGCCGGCCGCGGTGTCCGGTTCCTTGGGGGAGACCACCTCCAGGAAGCAGTCCCCCACCGCGAACACCGTGTTGGCGAGCCCGAACCAGCCGACCCCAGGGTCGCGAAACGGCTCCTCGAGGCGCAGCGCCGAGCGCAACGCCGTGGCCACGGGCTCGAGCTCGCTCGCCACGAGCACCGCCTGACGCAGCCTCACCCTCGGTCCGCCTTTACCCATGGCCAGCCATCCTAGAGTGGGATGCGATGCCGGAGCTGCCCGAGGTCGAGATCACCGCGCGGCGACTGGATGCGGCCCTGCGGGGAGCCGAGATCGAGTCGGTGCTGGCGCCGGGCATCAACGCGCTGAAGACCTTCGATCCGCCGCTCGCTGAGCTGGAGGGCCGCACGATCGCGGGGGTGCGCAGGCTCGGGAAGCACCTGATCGTGGAGGTCCGGGGGGTCCCCAAGCCCGACGGACCTCCGCCGCTGGCGCTGCTGATCCACCTGATGTCCGCGGGCCGGCTGCAGCTGTACGACAGGCGCGCGGGGCCGCGGGATCGCACCTCGCGCCTGCTGGTGCGTGTCCGGCTGGCGGGTGACGGTGGGGCCGAGGCGGAGCTGCGCCTGCGCGAGTTCGGCTCCAAGCAGGCGGCGTGGGTAAAGCTGCTGCGGGCGGAGGCACTCGAGCGCGACGAGACGCTCGCGAAGCTGGGGCCGGAAGCGTGGCCGGACCCGGGCGGGTGGGCTCGACTGAAAGAGCTGCTGGACGCTCCCCGCCCGCTGCACACGATGCTGCGCGACCAGCGCACGCTTGCGGGCATCGGGCGCTCGTGGGTGGACGAGATCCTGTGGGAGGCGTGCCTCTCCCCATACAAGCGCGGCGCGGACCTCGAGGACAAGGAGGCGCAGCGGCTGAGGGACGCGGTCGTGGGCACGCTGGGCGCGGCGATCGAGCACTACGAGCGGGTGGTCCAGTTGCCGATCCCCGACAAGCTGCCGATGCCGCTGCGGGTGCACCGCCAAGAGGGCGAACCGTGTCCTCGCTGTCAAACCACGCTGCGTGCGGTGCACTTCGAGGACTACGTGATCGCCTACTGTCCCGCCTGCCAGACGGAGGGGCGGGTGCTCAAGGACCGCCGCCTCTCGCGGCTGTTGAAGTAAGGTCTTACCTCCCACATGCTGGAGCTTCAGGAGGCATACGGTGACTCGTGGGCGGAGTGGGAAGCGAGCGGCGAAGCTGAGGGTTGGGACGTGGTTGCCGGTGAGATGGCTACGATCCCGCGCATGATTGAGCAGGGAGATCAGGCCCCCGACTTCGAGCTTCCCGACCAGGACGGCTGCCCCGTCAAGCTTTCGGACTTTCGCGGTCAGCCGGTCGTCGTCTACTTCTACCCCAAGGCAGCTACCTCCGGCTGCACAGTCCAGGCGTGCGGCGTGCGCGATCACCGACTGGACTACGAGAGGGCTGGCGCGGTTGTCCTCGGGATCTCGCCTGATCCTGTCGGCAAGGTCAAGAAGTTCCACGACAAGGAGGAGCTGAACTTCGCCCTGCTCGCCGACGAGGACCACGCCGTCGCGGAGCGCTATGGGGTTTGGGTCACCAAGAGCATGTACGGGCGCGAGTATCTTGGGAACGAGCGCACGACGTTCATCATCGACGCTGACGGGAAGGTCGCCGAGGTTCTGCGCAAGGTCAAGCCGGCTGAGCATGACGAGCTGGTGCTGAAGACGCTGGAGCGGGCTGCTCCGCCGATGGTCTGACTTGCGGGTCCGCGAGTGGCCGGACGGTGGCCCCGTGTGTGTCCTGCGACGTACGATCGTGTTCAGGTCTTGATAGTAAGCGGCCACGGCAGTACGTAATCTCTACTTGGGGCTTGACAGTTGCGCGGTGATGCGTTACGCTGCGTCAGCAGTCCGGGGTTCCCAACGATGGGATACCGGAGAACATAGGGTCCGGCTGGGGTCAGACCGTCTTGTGGTTGACCTTTAGCGCTTGCAGGGTGTTGGTGTGGGAAGAGGGGCTGGGTCGGAGCGATGAGGGAGTTGTTTTAGCGTGGTTTCTAGAGGGAGATACGTGATGGGGATGTGTGCCGCCCGTAGGGGGGGCGTAGCTAGATGCGCCAGCTTGGCGCTGTCGCATCTCTCTCTCTCTCTCTCTCTCTTCGGCTAGGCAGCTAGCCGAAGGACCTCCTCATCGGGCGCTGACGCGCCGCTTTGTCTTTGGGCCCGTGGGGGGTGGGCTCTCCGCGTCTCTGAGTGTGGCCACGGAGGGCACGGCGTCACACGCGCGCGTGTGGGGGGTGTGTTGATGGCGGCCCCGGCGCGTGGTAGCGCGAGGGCGCCGGCGCGTCTGCGTGGGGCTGCGCGTACAGAGCCGATCGCGCGGGTGGAGTCGGCCGGGCTGCGAGGGTCCGGGCGGTTGGCGTCTGCTCGCGATATGTCGCGTGGGCAGGTTGAGGAGATTCAGCGTTCGCGGGTGCTGGTGGCGGCGGCGGCGACGATCGACGAGCTGGGGTATGAGCGGACCTCGGTGCAGCGGATTACCGACCGTGCGCGGGTTTCGCGGCGGACGTTCTACGAGCTATTCGGCAATCTCGATGCGTGCTTGGTGGGGTTGATCGACGAGGTCGTGGGGCGCATCGAGCAGGAGTTCGCGGCCGTGGGCTTGGAGCGTCTTGGGTGGCGTGAGCGGGTGCGTGGTGGCCTGTGGGTGATCCTGTCGTTCCTCGATGAGGAGCCGGTGTTGGCGCGGATTTGTGTGGTGCAGGCGTTGGGTGGTGGGCCGGGGGTGTTGGAGCGTCGTGAGCAGCTTCTCGCGCGTCTGGCTGGGGTGCTTGATGAGGGTCGTTTTGAGGGTCCGCGCGGGGGGGAGTGCTCGTTGGTGACCGCGGAAGGTCTTGTGGGTGGCGCGTTTGGTGTGGTTTTTGCGCGGTTGCGTAGCGGTGGGCGGGAGCCGTTGACGGGACTGTTGGGGGAGTTGATGGGGATGATCGCGTTGCAGTATTTGGGGCCGCGGGCGGCGCGCCGTGAACTGCAGCGCTTGGCTCCCGCTCTGCGGCCGGCGCCGCGCAGCAGCGCAGGTGTGGGTGCGGGGGGTGAGCCGGACCCGCTGGGGGAGGTCCCGATGCGCTTGACGTATCGCACTGCGCGGGTGCTTCAGTACATCGCGGAGCGTCCGCTTGCGAGCAACCGGATGGTTGGTGATCACGCTGGGATCGCTGACCCTGGGCAGATCTCCAAGCTGTTGCGGCGCTTGGAGCGCCTGGGGCTCACGGTGAACACTGGTGGGGGGCATCTGAGTGGTGAGCCGAATGCGTGGGAGCTCACGCCGCTTGGTGGGCAGGTCACCCAGCGCCTGGATGCCATCAAGCACGACCGGCCAGAGGCAGCGTGATGCGCTATCGCGTCGAGGATCACGGGAGCGTCGCCCCGATGGCGGCTACCCCGGCAGCGGTTTGCTTCCGAGCGCAGGCCGCGAGACCGAGCGCGCCTCTCGGCGCAAGTGCAACACAACACAACCAGAGAGGGGCGTCCTCTGTCCCCTCCGTTCTCCAGGAGGAGACATAACCATGTTCCAACGAGTACGTAAGCACCTCACCCCCAGCACCTTCACAGCCCTGATCGCCCTCGTCTTCGCCCTCACCGGCGGTGCGTTCGCCGCCACGGGCGGCGGCTCAGGCGGCTCGCACGGCACGCTGACGGCCAGCGCGGCCAAGAAGTCCAAGCAGAAGAGCACGAGCACTCGAGGCCCCGCCGGCCCCAAGGGCGCCACCGGCGCGACCGGGGCAACGGGAGCTACCGGACCGGCCGGCGCCGCGGGCGCGACTGGTCCGCAAGGCCCAGCGGGCACCAACGGTACGGGTACGCCGGGTGAACCCGGTAAAGAAGGCACATCCGGTAAAGAAGGCGAAAGCGTGAAGCCCCATCAATTCACTGGCAAGAACGGATCATGCGAAGAAGGTGGCTCTGAATTCAAGGTCGGAACCAAACCACCTACATATGCCTGCAACGGTGAGAAGGGTGTGATCCACCCGAGCGAAACCCTCGCCCCCGAAGCCACCGAGACGGGCGTGTGGTCGTTTGGGCCGATACCGGAAACAGCACTCGGGAGAGAAGGTTTTCTGCGTGTACCGGTCGCTTCCTTCACGATCCCGCTGGCCGCACCTCTGAGCGAAACCCAGGTTCACTACATCAACGAAGCAGGGGAAGAAGTTACAGAAACAGGCACGCAGGCCCCAACTGAATGCGGCAGTGGTATAGGCCCAGGTGTAAACGCTGGGAATCCGCAGGCCAAGCCCGGCAACCTCTGTGTGTACACCGGTAGAGAAGAAAATATAAAGAGTAAGTCCACCCTTATCGGTATGCCTCACAGTGCAGAAGGCGCTGGCACGACAGGGGCGGACGAGAACTTCTTTCTCACGGCTTCTGAAGGGGCAGGCAATGGCACCTGGGCGGTAACCGCCCCACCCGCCGCACCTTAAGGGAACGCGCTCTCCCCAAGGGTTCGTCCCCCGGGGAGCCGGGCGCAACGACACAACACCCAAGCTGACAGATACATGCACCACTCCACTGAGAAAGGCACGCAAATGAGCAATCAGAGCCACACCATCGGGTCTCCGCTTCACCGCCCCGGTGTCGCTGGGCCCGTCAGCTCGCGTGCCTTCCCAGGGAGTGGTGCGCCTTTGCGCACCTCCCGCGCCCTCGTGCTCGTGTTGGGCGTTCTGTTCGTCCTTGCTCTCTCCACAACCTCGGCTCAGGCTGCGATCGCGCACAAATACATATCCCAATTCACGGGGGCACCTGCCGGTTCTTTCAGTGACGGTGCGTGCGGTGTCACGGTCGATCCGGCGACTCAAGATGTCTATGTCGTTGACCCCGGAAGTAACGCGATCGATATCTTTGAACCTTCGGGCGCTGGCGTTTACACCTATAAGTCCCAGATCAGCGGCATGAGCATCCCTGGGAGTTCCTTCGATGCGCAATTTATCTGCAGTGTCGCGGTCAGCGACGTGACCGGCGATGTGTATCTCGCCTCGGAAGATCCGAACGCAGAACCGAACCATCATAAAGTCGTCTACGTGTTTAACCATTTGGGCATCTATATCGAAACAATGAACGGCTCGAACACGCCTGTAGAAAGTCTCGGTCTAGGTAGCGCTTATGAGAGCGTGATCGTCGATCAATCGAACGGCGATGTCTACGTCGCTACCGATTACTCTAACGAAGTTGACGTGTTCGATTCTGCGAACAAATACGTGTCTAGGTTTTCTGGCCCTGAATGGTTGGCTGCGGTTTCCAGCGGTGACATCTACGGTTGGGAACACGGTGTTATCTATAAGCTTACCTCGTCCGGAAGCCTGATCGCTGAAATCAACACTCACGATGGGCGGAACGGTAGCGGTATCACGGTCGATCCCGCCGGGGATGTCTATCTCACCAACGAAGGTATTATCGAAGAGTATGGTCCCTCGGGTGAACTGGAGGGGCAGACACGGGCCGCTCCAGGTGGTTCCCTCGTGAGCGCCGCGGCCAACTCCAGCGAAGATCTCATAGTCGCCGACGACAACTCCCAGAGTGTCGTGGATGTTTTCAGCCCGGGAATCGTCGTGCCCGGCACGGCCGTTCAGGCGCCGTCCGGCGTGGGGTCGACTACCGCGGTACTAAACGGCAGCGTCAACCCGGCCGGTGTTCAGGTGACCTCGTGTGAGTTTGAATACGGCACCAGCGCCTCCTACGGGCAGAGCGTCTCCTGTGAACAGACTCCAGCGGACATCGGTTCGGGTATGAGCCCGGTGCCGGTCACCGCGACCCTGAGTCCACTTCGGCCGAACGCCACCTATTACTATCGTCTGAACGCCGCCGACGCCAACGGTAATGCCAACGAAGCGGGCGGCAGCGGCGCTGAAGCCTTCACGACGCCCGGGATCCCCAAGATCGGTAGCGAGTCCGCAGAAGTCAAGTCGACCGAAAAGGTGGGGCAGACGCACGCGACGCTGACGGCGCAGGTCAATCCCGACGGCCGTGAAACGACCTACCAGTTCGAATACGGTGAAACGGAATCCTATGGGTCGAGTACCACTCCTGGCGCTCTCGGCTCCGGTGAGGCGCCCGTGACGGCCACGACCGAACTGAGCGGCCTGAAGGTGGACACTATCTACCACTACCGGGTGCTCGCGAGCAACGAATGCGAAGTGGGCAAAACCTGCACGGCCTATGGTCCTGACCAGACGTTTACGACTGTCGCGGCCGCGTTTGTCGAAGAGTCGGTCTCGGACGTGGCAGCCACGAGCGCGACGCTGAACGCTCGGGTCAACCCGTTGGGTACCGATACGACTGCCTACTTCCAGTACGGCACGGTGAGTTGTGCGGCGAGCTCCGCGTCTTGTACCGATGTGCCGCTCCCGCCCGGGACGGATGTCGGCTCCGTGGAAGGCTACCAGGCTCTGAGGAGTATTCACCTGCAGAGCCTCACGCCCGGTACCGTATACCACTACCGAGTGATCGCCACAAACGCGCTGGGGACCATCGAAGGCGAACGCAATGAAAAGGGTGAAGAAGTCGTCAACACCTTCACGACGCAGCTCTCCGGCAGCGCGTTTGCTTTGTCCGATGATCGTCAGTGGGAGATGGTCTCTCCGCCCGATAAGTACGGCGCGTTGATCGAACCGATCGATAGCTATGGGTTGATCGAGGCTTCTGCGGATGGCAGCGCGATGACGTATATTACGTCTGCGCCGACCGAATTGGAACCGCAGGGTAACGCGAATGCCTCACAGATTTTCTCGGTGCGTTCCTCGGATGGATGGTCTTCTCGGGATATAGCGACGCGTAACGAAACCGAATCTGGTGTTACGGTCGGTAATGGGCAGGAGTACCAGGCCTTTTCGCCTGATTTGTCGCGGGGACTCATCGAACCGCTTGAATTCACTAAATTTGTAGGTGAGGAAACCTCGCCCGAAGCGACGCAAGATACGCCCTATGTGCGCCAAGATCTTACCTGTCAGTCGACGCCTGCTACGTGTTTTACGCCGCTGCTTACGGAAACGGACGTCACAACCGGCGTCAAGTATGGAGAAGGACCCTTCGGGTTCAGCGGAGGAAATCCTGATGTCAGGCGACCGGTCACTGATGCGTTTGAAGGTGCTACTCCTGATCTCAGTCACGTTGTTCTCGGTGTCGGGGCGTCTTTGACGAAGGCAACGTCTAGGACACCTGAAGCTGTGAGTAGTGGTGGTTTGTATGAGTGGTCTGTCGGTAGGCCTCCGGCTGAACAGTTGCAGCTCGTCAGCGTGTTGCCTGCAAGCGAAGGCGGCGCACCATTCAATGGAGTAGCGATTCTCGGCTCAAGGGATGGATATGGTGATGAAGCGAGGAACGCGATCTCTAATAACGGTTCGCGCATCATATGGTCCGGGTCCGCTGGCGAAGGAGGAGCCCTGTATATGCGTGATACGGCCACTGAAGAAACGGTGAACCTTACTCTCCCGGAACCGGAGTGCTTGGCGAAAAGCGCGTGCGGCAGCGAACGAGCCGACACCCAGTTCGATATGGCCAGCGGTGATGGGTCCAGGGTGTTCTTTACCGATACACAGCAGTTGACTGCGGACTCTCGCAGCAAATATACGTCCAATGTCAATAATCCTGACCTGTATGTGTGTCAGATGGTGGAAATCGAAGAAGCCGGGCAGAAGAAACTTAAGTGTAACGTGACCGATCTTTCGCCCGATGCCAATCCTGATGGCGAAACGGCCGATGTTCAGGGTTCGGTGCTCGCTGCGAGCGAAGACGGCTCGCTTGTGTATTTCGTAGCGGATGGGGTTCTCGGTGATGGTGGCGAACATGGCGCGACCCCAGGGAACAATCTCTATGTGGAGCATTACAACAGCGAAACCGAAAAGTGGGAAGCGCCGAGGTTCATCGCTACTCTCTCGGGTGCGGACAATAATGACTGGACGTTTGGCAATCTCGGTGCGCATACGTCTGGGTCCTCGCCGGATGGTCATTATCTGGCGTTCATGTCGGATCGGGATTTGACGGGGTACGATACCGCGGATGCGGTCAGTGGGGAACCTGATGAGGAGGTGTATCTCTACGACGCCGAAGTCTCGTCAACGGGGCAACTCGGGCCGGGGAAGCTGGTGTGCGCGTCGTGCACCCCGACTGGTGCGCGGCCTGTTGGCGAGAGATCAGAACATGAAAACATGCGGTACGTCGATGGTTATGATGTCTGGCCGGAAGGTCATTGGTTGGCGGCTAATATCCCGGGCTGGACATTGTATTCGGATAGGCGTGGAGCGCACCAGCCCCGTTACTTGTCTGATAGTGGCCGATTGTTCTTCAACAGTAAGGATGCGCTAGTGCCGCAGGATGTGAATGGCACGTGGGATGTGTATGAGTATGAGCCGCCCGGGGTGGGTGCTTGCATGAGTGGCGCTTTGACGTTCAGTGAACGTTCGGGTGGGTGTGTTGGTTTGATCTCTTCGGGTGAATCGCCTGAAGAATCGGGGTTCCTCGATGCTTCAGAAAATGGTGGTGATGTGTTCTTCGCGACGCTTTCTCAGCTCGTGACGCAGGATTATGATCACAGTATGGACGTGTATGATGCGCGTGAATGCACGAGTGAATCGTCGTGTTTCCCGACGCCTGTTGAAGTCCCGCCGGCGTGTACGACTGAAGCCTCCTGCAAACCCTCACCCACGCCTCAGCCCACGCTTTATGCGCCGCCCGCGAGTGCTACTTTCTCGGGTCCCGGTAACCTCGCTCCGCCCCCGCCGCCCGCTCCGGCACAGGTTACGAAGAAAAAGACCGTGAAGTGTGCCAAGGGCAAGGTGCGTAGCAAGCACGGCGATTGCGTCAAGCAGAAGTCCAAAAAGCACAAAGCTAAAAAGGCCAGCGACGACCGGAGGGCAGGACGATGACTGTCAAGATCCGTACGCTCATAACCCTCTGCGTTCTGTTCGGTGTGCTCGGGATCGGCGCGTCCTCCGCTTCCGCGGCGGAGCCCTGGTGGCATTTGAACTCGGGGTCTGAACCGGCGAACATTCCGACTGAAGGCAAGGGGCGTGTCGTTGTGACGGCGGCCGATCTCGGTGACGCGGACGCGAACGGTAGTGTCACGCCGGTGCGGATCACGGATACGTTGCCACCTGGGCTGAAGGCGACCGGGATCGGAGGTCGACCTGTACAAGAGGGCCACGGAGGAGAAATCGGTACGCCGAGTTGCACGCTGGCGACGCTGAGCTGTGAATACACGGGGATCGTCCAGGATTATGGGGAGATCCAGATTGTCATTTCTGTTGAAGCTGAGCCGGGCGCGACGGAATCGAGCGAAGTCAATCATGCCAGTGTGTCTGGTGGTGGCGCGCTGGGTGTCTCCTCGGTAGCGCGCGCGGTCACGATCAGCGAAGCACCGACGCCGTATGGTGTCGAAAACTATGAAATGACCCCCGAAGAAGAAGGCGGAGTGCTGGATACGCAGGCCGGTTCGCATCCGTTCCAGTTGACGACGACGCTCGACCTGAACCAGTCTCTGGAACCGGGCGATCCGCCTGCGCTCGCGAAGGATTTGAATTTCAAGCTCCCGCCCGGCCTGGTGGGTAACCCGACACCGTTTTCGCAGTGCCCGGAAGCGCTGTTCCTCAAAAGACCCGAAGAAGGTGATGACAGCAACCTGTGCCCGGCAGATACGGCGGTGGGGGTCGCCGCGATCACAATCCACATCAGTATCTTTGGTCGATCAGACCTGACTGATATTACCGTGCCGTTGTTCAATCTCGTGCCCCGGGTTGGGGAGCCGGCGCGCTTCGGGTTCTATTACGACCAGGTCCCCGTGTACCTCGATACGTCTGTGCGTACCGGTTCCGATTATGGTGTGACCGTCAGCGTCGATAACATCACGCAGATGGTGGCGTTCAGCTCGAGCCGTGTGACGTTCTGGGGTGTCCCTGGTGACCCGCAGCACAATAACGCACGTGGCTGGAGCTGCATCGATGACGGAACGTTGGCAGATGAGCAGCACGCTCCCTGTACTGCTCCCTCCGAAGGAGCGCATCCCCCGCCGTTGTTGGCGTTGCCGACATCGTGCACCGGCCCGTTGCAAACGACCGTGGAAACGGATTCCTGGAAGGAAGAGGGCAGGTTCTCCTCGACGCTGCCGAGCGAACCGCTGCCCGCGCTGGATGGCTGCAACGACCTGCCGTTTCGCCCGTCGGTGAGCGCGGTGCCCGATGCTCAGGAGGCGAGTAATCCGAGTGGGTTGAAGGTTGACGTGCACGTCCCGCAGTCGGTCGATCTCGACTCCGAAGGCCTGTCTGCGTCTGATGTGAAGAAGATCGTGGTCGCGTTGCCGGCGGGTGTCGCGATCAATCCTTCCGCTGGGGATGGTTTGGAAGCGTGCTCGAGCGATCCCGACAATCTCGGTGGCGCTCTGCTCGGCAGTCCGGGCGATCAGATCGGGTACAAAGGTCTCGAAGAATTCAAGTCGCAGCCGGGGGTCAACGGTCCGGGGTTCACGCCGTATCTGCCGGGCAGCACCGGTGCGCTTGGGGCCGGTGATAGCGAACCGTTGCAGCCGGGCGTGAACTTCTGTGCAAACGCCTCGAAGATCGGCGAAGTCACGGTCCACTCGCCGGATTTGCCGGACCCTCTCACTGGTTTTGTGTATCTCGCCGCGCAGGAATCCAATCCGTTCGGGAGCCTACTCGCGATGTATATCGTCGCGGAAGATCCTACGGCCGGTGTGCTCGTGAAGCTCGCGGGCGAAGTGCAGCTGTGCAAGGGCGCGGGCGAAGTGATCGCTGGCATGACCTGCCAGGCGCTGGGGCAGATCATAACGACGTTCGCGAATAACCCCCAGGCGCCGTTCGAAGACGCCGAACTGCACTTCTTCGGTGGGGAACGCGCGCCGCTGGCGATGCCGTCGCGCTGCGGTGCCTACACCACCAGCGCATCGTTTGCGCCGTGGTCTGGTAACGAACCGAGCGATGCCAGCTCGACGTTCGATATCACAAGCGGCCCGAAGACCCTGAGCGAACCAGAGGGCAGCCCGTGTCCCGGTGCGAGTCTGCCGTTCAGCCCGTCGTTGACGGGTGGCGCGACGAACGTCAACGCGGGTTCGTTCTCGCCACTCACGCTGACGATGACGCGCCAGGACGGCGAACAGAACCTGCAGTCCGTGGAAGCGCATCTGCCTCCGGGCCTGTCAGGGGTCCTCTCGAACGTCGAACTGTGCCCCGAACCGCAGGCTAACGTGGGTGCCTGTGGCCCGGACAGCTTCATCGGGGAAACGACGGTTGCTGTGGGGGTCGGCGGGGAGCCCTTCACGGTGTCGGGCGGGAAGTTCTACCTCACCGGCCCCTACAACGGCCATGGTGGCTGCACGGTCGGTGAAACTGGGTGCGCGCCGTTCGGGTTGACGTTCGAGGTCCCGGCGAAGGCCGGCCCGTTCGACTTCGCGAAAACGAAGGCTAACCACCCCGCGTGCGACTGTGTGCTCGTCAGGGGCAAGATCGAAATCAACCCGGTCACCGCCGCGGTCACGATCACGAGCAATCCTCCGGGGACCCCGGATTCGATCCCGACGAGCCTCGAAGGGATCCCTCTTGAAATACAGCACGTCAACGCGATCACGACCCGCGCGGACTTCCAGTTCAACCCAACGAACTGCTCAAAGATGGAAGCCACCGGGACGATCCACTCAAGCGAAAACACCACCGACACGCTCAGCGTGCCGTTCCAGGTGACTAACTGCGCGTTCCTGAAGTTCACCCCGGAATTCGCGGTGTTGACATCCGGGAAGACGAGCAGGGGGAGCGGCGCGAGTCTATCGGTGAAGCTCACCTACCCCAAGGCGCCGTTCGGGTCGCAGGCGAACATCGCCCGCGTCAAAGTCGAACTCCCCAAGGCACTCCCATCGAGGCTGACGACGCTGCAGAAGGCGTGCTCCGCGGCGCAGTTCGAATCAAACCCCGCAGGTTGCCCACCAGCGTCGATCGTCGGCCACGCGAAGGCGATCACCCCACTGGTCCCAGTCCCGTTGGAAGGCCCAGCGTACTTCGTCAGCCACGGCGGGGAAGCATTCCCCTCCCTGATCATCGTGCTGCAGGGCTACGGCGTGAAGATCGACCTCGTCGGGTCGACCTTCATCAACAAAACCGGGATCACGAGCAGCACATTCAAGACCGTCCCCGACCAGCCGGTGGGAAGCTTCGAACTGACGCTCCCCCAAGGCCCATACTCCGCGCTCGCGGCAAACGGAAACCTCTGCAAAGAGAAACTAGCGATGCCGACCGAATTCGTCGCCCAGAACGGCGCGGAGATCCACAAGAGCACAAAGATCGCGGTCACTGGCTGCACAAAGCACGTGCGCCGTGAGCACACGAAGAAGCATCATCGCAGGAAGACGAAGAAGAAGTGATGGTGTGCTTCGCTGCGGTGCAGGACTGGGTCGCAGCCTTTGGTCCGGGATGAGCTTGGGGAGCGATCGCACCGCGCGTGCAGGCGAAGGTGGCGCGGCAGCGCGGCGAGGACTCTGCGGAGCTCAGCGCGGCCAGGTGAGCCGGTCGGCCAGCCCGGTGGGGCCGAGGTCGATCAGGCCGCTGCGCTCGAGCGGGCGGTACTCCCCGCCGTCGGTGAGCCCAAGCCAGTGGACGGCGCAGGCTTGGGGATCGACGATCAGCACCTCGTCGACCCCGTGGGCGGCGTAGAAGGGGAGCTTCTGCCAGGTCTCATCGCCCGGGGAGACGATCTCGACGACGAGCGCCGCTGTGTGCAGCCATACACCCTTGGCGCCGGGACGGTGCAGGCCGCCGTCGGGAACGCGGAAGTCCGCTTCGGAGTCGCCGAGGTTGAACTCGCCCATCGCCGCCTCCAGGCCGGCGTCGCGCGCGAGCGGGCCAAGGATCTCTGCCAGCTGCTGGCCCAGGCGCGCGTGCCCGTAGCTGGGAGCGGGGACCATGTGCAGCACACCCTCCCATACCTCGTCGAGACGGTCAAGACCGGAAACCCGCCGCCGCTCCTTGAGCGCGTCGAGCTCGTAGGCGTACGGGTCCAGCACCACGGTGGCCATGACGCAAGGATAGCCCCGGTCGGCTCTGAGCGCAACAATATGATGCTCCCGCTTCCCCGGGAACCGGGTGGGAAGCACAAGAGAGACCCACAGTTCACAAGCTGGCCCTGAAAGGAGAGCGGCATGTCGCTGGGCACCATTCTCGAGACCCCCGAGCATGAGTTCGACGACGAGGATTGGGAGGAAGACGAGGAGTTCGACACCGACGACGAGGAGTTGGAACTCGACGAGTACGAGGAGGTCCTCGGGGACGACGGCGACGAGGACGACATCTGAGGCCGCGCCCGGCTCGGGAGGGCTGCATCCGGCTCGGAAGGGTCGCGTCCGGCTTGTGGAGTCCTGTCCGGCTCGGGGGCCCCCGGCTCGGGAGCTGCCTGCGCGGTTCGGGACCGGCGCCCGCCGACCCCCACGCGGCGCGCTCGCCGTACGCTTGAGGCGTGCTCCTCGCCTCGACCTCGATCGGCCACAGCGTCAGCATCTTCCTGGAAGCGGCCGGGCAGTTCTTCTCCGACCTCGCTGCGGTCCACTGGGGGGCGCTCGTGCTGGGCCTGGCCTTCTTCGGGGCGAACCTGACGCTGCGCTCGCGGGCGTTCTTTCACAGCCTGCGCGCCGCGTACCCCGCGGTCAGCTTTCAGTGGCGGCGCATCTGGGGCGCGTACTTCGCGGCGGTCGGCTTCAACAACGTGGTGCCCGCGCGGGGGGGGGACCTCATCAAGCTGTTCCTCACGCGCTCCTCGATCCCGGGCTCGACCTACCCCACGGTCGCCTCGGCGTTCTTCGTGGAGTCCGTCTTCGACGTGACCGTCGGGGTGCTGGTGCTGGCCTTCGCGTTCACACAGGGGGTCTTCCCCAAGCCGCCGGACTTCTCGCGGCTGAGCTCCTTCGACATCTCCTACCTGGCCGAGCACTTCCGTTTCACGCTGTTCCTGATCACCGCGCTGGCGATCCTTGGGCTGGTGGCCTTCGCGCTGCTCTCGGTGCGCGCGAAGGCTTTCTGGGCGCGCATCCGCCAGGGCGTGACGATCCTCGGCGACCGCCCGCGCTACCTACGCGAGGTGGCGGCGTGGCAGGCGGCCGGGTGGCTGTGCCGCTTCGCGGCCTTCTGGTTTCTGCTCGAAGCCTTCCGCGTCGGCGGCTCGGTGGGGAACGTGCTGCTCGTGTTCGGCGTCAACCAGGTCGCGGGCGCGGTGCCGTTCACGCCGGGTGGCGCGGGTGTGCAGCAGGCGCTGCTAGTGAAGGTGTTCGCCACGAGCGCGGCCGGCACCGCGGTTGTGGCGGCGTACTCGGTGGGCCAGCAGATCGCGATCGCCGTCTTCACCGCGCTCGTGGGTCTGGGCGCGGTGATCTTCATCTTCCGCTTCCGCTCCTTCAGGGAGGTGCTCGCTGCGGGGCACGCCTCGCGCGAGGCCGAGCGGCGCGCCGAGCGCGCCGGTGTGCTCCTGGTCGAAGAGGACGAGCCGCCTACTGGAGTCCCTCGCGCGCCTCGCGCACGAGCGTGACGGCTTCGGGGAAGACTGTCGCCATCACCGCGCGGATCTGCTCGGCCTGCGCGTCGGCGCTGCCCTGCAGGTTCACACGGTTGACTGCCGCCACGGTCATGTCGACGGCGAGCTTGATCGCGTTGTCGGCCCACGCGAGGCGCTGCTGGCCCTGCATCTGCATGGCGAAGTCGGCGAGGCGCCGCTGCAGCTCCTCGGGGTCTCCGAACAGGTCTCCCAGACCGCCGCTCTCCATGGCACTCATCCTAGCGGTGGGGCGGCAGGCACAGCTCTGAGAACCTCGCCCTCGCGTCCTCGCGTCGCTCGACCCTCGACCACGCACGGATCAAGATCGGCCGGTACGCGCCCAGCGGGAGAGCCATAGACTCCACGGCCGATGGCCAACAGGAGCGAGATCGAGGCGCCCGGGCAGGGCGAGGTGGGGCCGAGCAGGCAGGAGATCCGCGCGCGGGTGGACCACGAGAGCGCGCGCCGCGTACGCCTCGGGACGCCGGCGATCGCGGGAGGGGTGCTCTACCTGCTGGGGGGCATCACCGTCACCGCGACGCTGCGCTCGCTGCCGACGGTCGGCGTGATCCAGGGGCTCGCCCCCGCGCTGCGGGGAGAAGCGAACCCGGCCGTCAGCCCCGGCACTCCCGAGGTGCGGTTTGTCAATGCTCACGCCTTCGGCCTGATCGCCGGCAACGTCGTGCAGGCGGTCGCGGTCCTGTTCATCCTCCTGGTCCTCCTGTTCCTGCTCGGCGCGGTCCGCTTTCGCAGGCCCGAGACGAGCTCCGTCGCGCGGCCGCTGGTGCTCGCCGGGGGGGTGGTCATGGTGCTCGTGACACTCGTCCACCCGCTCGCCCAGGTGATCAACGCTCACAACTTCGTGACCGGCCACGACTTCACTGCGGACGCGGTCAACCGGGCGCTGACGCAGAGCCCGGTGCTCGAGGCCACGGAGTACCTGGGTCTGCTGGGAGGGCTCACACTGGCCGCGGGCATGATCATCGTGATGCTGGGCGCCTCCCGCACCGGGGTCCTCCCGCGCTGGATGATGTACCTCGGGATCTTCGCGGCGCTGCTCGCCTTCACGCCCTTCGGGCTCGCGCTCGGATCGGCTCAGCAGCTGATCCCCGCGTTCTGGATGGTGGCCATGGGCATCCTGCTGATGGGGCGCTTCCCGGGGGGCGACCCTCCGGCGTGGGCCGCCGGCGAGGCGCGGCCGTGGCCCTCCCGGACGCAGGTCCGTACCGAACGCGAGGCGGCGAGCTCCGGTTCGGACGCGAAGGGCGCGGGGCGCTCGGGCGCCAAGCCCCCGAAGGACGCACAGGACGCGCGGGACGCCAACGGCACGGTGCCAGAGCCCGTGCAGCCGGCTGCACGGGACGGCGCCAAGCGGCGGCGCAAGCGCGGCTCGCGTCGGTAGGCTTGACGGTAGAGATCGCTTACTTGACGATTGAGTTCGGCCCCGAGCGGGAATAACCACCATGAGAACGTGGGAATCGCCACAAACCCCTTCCCCCGTTTGTAGAGCTACAAGCACCGCGTCCTGAGCCGCCCGGGAGGGTGGCTGGAGGGAGGTTTCTCATGGAGGCAGCTTCAATTCACCGTCCCGAGCCGATGCAGTCGGTCCCGCGCCGCGATCCGCCGCCGGGCGAGATCATGCAGGCAAGCGGGTGGAAACCAGCCGACCCCGGGCCGCTCGGCCTGGCGGGGTTCGCGATGACCACGTTCGTGCTCTCGATGTTCAACTCGAACCTCGTCAACGAAAAGGGCGTCCCGGTGGTGCTCGCCCTGGCGCTCGCCTACGGCGGGATCGTGCAGCTGATCGCGGGCATCTGGGAGTTCCGCACGGGCAACACGTTCGGCGCCGTGGCGTTCTGCTCCTACGGGGCCTTCTGGCTCTCCTTCTGGGCGCTGAACGTCTTCTACGCCAAGCAGATCGGCGGCAACGTCGGCCACTCGGTCGGGCTGTACCTGTGGGCCTGGGCAATCTTCACCGCCTACATGACGGTCGCGGCGCTGCGGGTCAACTTGGCGGTGCTGACGGTGTTCGCGCTGCTGACGGCGACCTTCATCCTGTTGGCGATCGGCGCAGTGGGCGCGCACACCACGGTCACCCACTGGGGCGGCTACGTCGGCCTTGCAACTGCGGCCGCCGCCTGGTACGCCTCGTTCGCCGCGGTGACGAACTCGACCTTCGGCCGCGTCGTGCTGCCGGTGATGCCGCTGGGCAAACGGTAGAGTCCGGTCATGGGGACCGAACCGCAGGCACCCCCCGAGGGCGAGGCGCTCGACCGCGAGCTGGCCGAGCTGCTGGAGGTGGAGACGTTCGAGCCCTCCCCCGAGTTCCGCGAGCACGCCCTGCTGAGCGACCCCGCGGTGTACGAGGAGGCTGAGCGCGACCCGCAGGCGTGGTGGGCGGGGCAGGCCAAGCGCCTGCACTGGTTCGAGCCGTGGGAGACGGTGCTCGACGACTCCAACCCGCCCTTCTACAAGTGGTTCGTGGGGGGGCGGCTGAACGTCTCCTACAACTGCCTGGACCGCCATGTGCTGGAGGGTCGGGGCGAGCGCGTGGCCTTTCACTGGCGCGGCGAGGACGGCCAGGAGCGCGACCTCACCTACGCGCAGCTGCTCGCCGAGGTGCAGCGCTTCGCCAACGCGCTGAAGGACCTCGGGGTCGGGCGCGGCGACGTGGTGGGCATCTACCTGCCGATGATCCCCGAGGTGGTCGTCGCGATGCTCGCCTGCGCACGCATCGGGGCCCCGCACAACGTGGTCTTCGGGGGCTTCTCCGCAGAGGCGGTACGCGAGCGGATGGAGTTCTCCGAGGCCCGCGTGCTGATCACCGTGGACGGCGCTGCGCGCAAGGGCAAAACGGCGCCCGTGAAGGACCGCGTGGACGAGGTGATGGGCGACCTGCAGACGCTCGAGAAAATCGTGGTGGTGCGCAGCAAGGAGACGCCCTGTCAGATGCGCGAGGGCCGCGACGTGTACTACGACGAGATCGTGGCGGCGGCCGCCGCGGAGTGTCCCGCCGAGCCGCTGGACGCCGAGCACCCGCTGTACATCCTCTACACCTCCGGCTCGACCGCTAAGCCGAAGGGCATCCTGCATACCTCCGGCGGCTACCTGACGGGCGTGGCGGCGACCCACCGCTACGTGTTCGACCTCAAGCCGGAGTCAGACGTGTACTGGTGCGCCGCCGACGTGGGCTGGGTCACGGGGCACTCCTACATCGTCTACGGGCCGCTGGCCAACGGGGCGACCTCCGTCATGTGGGAGGGGGCGCCGGACTACCCCCACAAGGGCATCTGGTGGGAGCTGATCGAGCGCTACAGGGTCAGCATCCTCTACTGCGCCCCCACCGCGATCCGCGCCTGCATCAAGTGGGGCGCACAGTGGCCCAACAAACACGACCTCTCCTCGCTGCGGCTGCTGGGGACGGTGGGGGAGCCGATCAACCCGAAGGCGTGGCTGTGGTACCACAAGGTCATTGGCGGGGGGCGCTGCCCGATCGTGGACACCTGGTGGCAGACCGAGACGGGCGCGATCATGATCACGCCGCTGCCGGGCATCACCACGACCAAGCCCGGCTCCTGCACGCGCCCCTTCCCGGGCGTCGAGGCCGAGGTCTACGACGAGTCCGGCGGCCACCCGATCGAGAAGGGACAGGGGCTGCTGGTGCTCACCCGGCCGTGGCCCTCGATGCTGCGCACCCTCTACAAGGAGGACGAGCGCTACATCAAGACCTACTTCGAGCGTTTTGGCAAGGAGACCTACTTGGTGGGCGACGCCGCCCGCCGCGACTCCGACGGCTACCTCTGGGTGATCGGGCGCATCGATGACGTCGTCAACGTCTCCGGGCACCGGCTCTCCACCGCGGAGGTGGAGTCCGCGATCGTGGCCCACCCCGACGTCGCCGAGGCCGCGGTGATCGGTCAGCACGACGAGGACACCGGGCAGGCGATCGTGGCGTTCGTCACCCTGCAGGGGAACCTCGAGGGCGACGAGCGCGAGGTCGAGGGCATCCGCGAGGCGGTGGCCGGGCGGATCGGCAAGTTCGCGCGCCCCAAGCGGATCATCTGGTCCGACGATCTGCCGAAGACGCGCTCGGGCAAGATCATGCGTCGGCTGCTGCGCGACATCGCCGAGGGTCGCGCGCTGGGCGACGTCACCACTTTGCGCGACCCCGCGGTGATGGCTCAGCTACAGGAGCGCGTCCACGAGTTGCAGGCGCAGGAGGACTAGCAGTTGGGTAGTCTGATCGCCGTGGACAACGCGGCGGTCGAGACCAAGGGCCTGACTAAGCGCTTCGGTGCTCGCGCCGCGATCGACGGCGTCAACCTGTACGTCCCGCGCGGCAGCGCCTTCGGCTTCCTCGGCCCCAACGGCGCGGGCAAGACGACGATGATCCGGATGCTGCTCGGCCTCACCCGGGCCTCCGCGGGGAGCATGAGCGTGCTGGGGCACCCGGTGCCGGCCGAGCGCGGGCAGGCGCTGCGGCGGGTCGGCGCGATCGTCGAGGAGCCGCGCTTTCACCCCAACCTCACCGGCCGGGAGAACTTGCGCATCGTCGCCGCTGTGCGCGGACCCGAGGTGCACGCGCGGATCGCCCCGGCGCTCGCGCGCGTCGGTCTGGCCGAGCGCGCCGACGAGCGGGTCAAGAAGTACTCGCTCGGGATGCGCCAGCGGTTGGGGGTGGCCCGCTGCCTGCTCGCCGACCCGCTGCTCTTGATCCTCGACGAGCCGACCAACGGCCTCGACCCGGGCGGCATCCAGGAGTTCCGCGAAATGATCCGCACGATGGTCGAGCAGGAGAACCGCACCATCTTCCTCTCCTCGCACCTGCTCGACGAGGTGGAAAAGATCTGTGACGCCGCGGCGATCGTGGACCGCGGCAAGATCATCGCGCAGGGCCCAATCGCCGAGCTCGCCCAGGGCGGAGGCGTCCGCAACGAGCTGATCGTGGGCGTGGACGACGTCGAGCTGGCGCTCACCACGCTTGGCGCCAGTGAGCTCGTGAGCGACGCCCGCCGCTCTGACGAGGGCCTGCGCGTCGTCCTCGCCGGCGAGGTGGAGACCGCGGCCGCGGTGAACGCAAGCCTTGTGCGCGCCGGCGTCGCGGTGATGCGTCTGGAGCCGGTGCGCCACAGCCTTGAGGAGCGCTTCCTGGAGGTCACCTCGCGGCTGGAAGGCGCTGTACCGGACCGGCCCGTGCAGGAGGCGAAGGTATGAGTGCGATCGCCCCGTCAGCCCCTGCTCCGGGGGACCGCAGCGCCGGCGGCTCGCCCGTCGCGATCGCGGCGCAGATGTTCGGAGCTGACCTCCTCAAGCTGCGCAAGAAGCGCGGAACCTTGATCTGGGCGCTCGTCCTGGCAGTGGGTCCGGTCGTGCTCTTCTTCGCGATCGGCGCGATTCTCCACGCTGCCAGCCCGGGCGAAAACGGTCCGGCCGGCGGGACGGACAACTTCCACATCGGTGTCCGACTCCTCGGCGGCCTGCTCTTCGGCCCGCTTGCCGCGATCCTGATTGGTGTCGAGGCCGGCACGAGCGACGCGTCCTCCGGTGTCTTCCGCGACCTCGTCGTCACCGGCCGCTCGCGCTTGGCGCTGTTCGCCTCGCGCGTGCCCGCCGCTCTGGCGATGTGCTGGTTTGTGATCGTCTCCGCCTACCTCTTGATTCTGCTGGGCACCTTCGTCTTCGCCTCCAACCTGCCCACGCCCGACGGTGCCGTGATCCTCAACAGCTTCGGCTTCCTGCTGCTCGCCACCGGCGCGCTGTGCGCGGTGGCGGTGGGCTTTGCCTCGCTGACGACCTCCAGGCCGGCCGCGATCATCGCCCTGATCGCGTGGCAGTTGATAGCGAGCCCGCTGCTCGCGTCCATCAGCCTGTTCGGGAGCGCGCGCAACGCGATCCTCTACCAGGCCGTCACGCACTTCAGCCCCGTCGGCCTGGGCGATCGCATCTCGAACCTCACGATGTCCAGCGGCACCGCCGTGCTAGTGATAGTGGGCTGGTTGGTTGTGTTCCTCGGGCTCGGCGCCTGGCGCACCAGCCGCATGGACGCCTGAAGCCTGAGGGCGGCGCTCAGGAGTAGTAGGTCAGCCAGGCGAACAGGCTTGTGGTGCCCGCCATCGTGCGGAACATCCCAGGCAACGTCTGGGAGTCCCTGATCGGGCCGCCCCACCAGCTGTTCAGCCATAGCCCGCGGCCGTCGGCGGCGTGCCTGGCGGCGTGCGCGGCGTTGACCTCTGCCACTT
Source organism: uncultured Solirubrobacterales bacterium (assembly GCA_963706545.1). GTDB lineage: Bacteria > Actinomycetota > Thermoleophilia > Solirubrobacterales > Solirubrobacteraceae > Palsa-744. The sequence goes on along the minus strand of OY970161.1, from coordinate 561,256 downwards.
CCAGCCAGTGGTTGTCACCCACGGCCCTGCCGTACGCCTCCATCCACTCCATGAAGATCGAGTCGTACAGCGGCGCGAAGTTGTACTCGACCCCATAGATCTCGGTCATCGACCGCGCCTGCTCCGCGGAGTGTGCGCAGTAGCTCTGCTGTCCCGTTGCCTGGCAGAGCAGGTACTGCGCGTAGATCAGCGGCGCCTCCACGTAGTCGATCACCGTGCTGCCCGGGCCGCCGCTCAGGTACAGCCCGTGAAAGCCGATGTCGTGACTGTTGCCCCAGTCGATGAACTTGTGCACCTGCTCGAGTTGGAACGGTTCGTGGTCGATCCCGTAGAGCAGCATCCCCAGCAGGCTGTTCGAGGCCAGCGCCTCGCCCGCGTGGTAGGGGTGCTCGGTGTTCCACCACATCCCACCCCCGCCCGCCGTGTCCCAGCCCTGGGTCGCCGCGAAGTTGAAGGCACGCTGCGCGTCACGCAGGTAGCGGTGCTCGCCCGTCGCCCGGTAGGCCTGCACGAACGCCACGCCCAGCCAGCCGTTGTCGTCGAACCACGCCTCCGCGCCCCGGTAACGGTCGCCCGGGTAGGGGGCGTAGCCGTTCAGGTACGGGTTCCAGTAGCGCTCCGAGGCGTGCCCGAAGCGGTCCACCTCCGCGCGGTGTGTGGGCGACGGCGCCGCCAGCTCCAGCGCGTCAACCGTTTCGAACATCCGCACGTCCCCCCAGATCGTCAGCAGCGGGTAGGCCCCGGTGCAGCCCAGGTACTCGCAGTACCACCCGCCCGCTTGCCAGCTCGCGCTCTGTGCGAGCCCCTGTTCGGCCAGCGCCTCGTAGTTGAGCGGCTGCGCGGCGGCGGGCGGCGGCGTGGCGGCGGCCGCGAGCGTCAGCGTGACGGTCAGGGCGAGCAGCGCGCGAGTGATCACACGACCCGTATCGGCCGGCGGCGCGCGGTGATTAGGTCTGTGCCTGCAGAGCGGCCGCTTCGGCCTGCTCGAGCTGGCGCTCCACGAGGTCCAGGCCCGCGTCCCAGAAGCCCGGGTCGGTGAGGTCCACGCCGACGATTCGCCCCAGCTCCTCGGGGCTGCGCGAGCCGCCGGCCGCGAGCAGCTCCAGGTACTGCGGCACGAGCTCCGCGCCCTGCTGCTCGTAGCGCTCGTAGACCGACAGCGCGAGCAACTGGCCGTAGGCGTACGCGTACACGTAGCCCGGCGTGTTGATGAAGTGCGGGATGTACGACCACCACGTGCGGTAGCCCTCGGTGAGCTCCACCGAGTCGCCCAGCAGCTCCGCCTGGCTCTCCGCCCACAGCTCGCCCACGCGCTCCACCGAGAGCTCTCCCTGCTCGCGGCGAGCGGTGTGGACGAGATCCTCGAAGCGGTTCATCGCGACCTGGCGGAAGACCGTGGCGATGATGTCCTCCAGGTGCTCGGCCAGCAGCGCCAGGCGCGACTGCGGCGTCGAGTCCTGCGCGAGCAGGCGCCCGAACACGACCGTCTCGCCGAACACCGAGGCAGTCTCCGCCAGCGTCAGCGGGGTGCCCTGGTGGAAGACGCCCTGGCGCGCCGCCAGCGCGAAGTGCACGCCGTGGCCGAGCTCATGTGCGAGCGTCAACACGTCGCGCCGACGCGAGGTGTAGTTGAGCAGCACGTACGGGTGCGCGGAGGGCACCGCCGAGGCGCAGAACGCCCCCCCGCGCTTGGCCGGGCGCACCGGGGCGTCGATCCAGCGCTCGGTGAAGAAGCGCCCCGCCAGCGCCCCCAGCTCGGGGGAGAAGGAGCCGTAGCAGTCGAGCACCAGCTCGCGCGCCTGCGCGAAGGTGAAGTGCACCTCGTCCTGCGTCACCGCCGCCATGCGGTCGTAGTCCGCCAGGCGCTCCACCCCGAGCAGTCCCGCCTTCAGCCGGTACCACCGGCGGGCGATCTCGTAGCGGCCGCGCACCGCCTCGACCAGCGCCTGCACCGACTCGTCGCTCGCCTCGTTGGCGAGGTTGCGCGCCGCCAGCCAGTGGGGGTAGCGGCGCAGGCGGTCGTCCACCGCCTTGTCCACCAGCAGGGTGTTGAGCACGTACGCGCGCGTACGCAGGCCCGGTGCGAGTGCGGCCGTGACCGCCTCCGCCGTTGTGCGGCGCACCTCGCGGTCGGGCAGCGCCAGGCGGCTGAGCGCCACGTCGAGGGCGACGCGCTCCTCAGGCAGCTCCACCTCGATCGCCGAGGTCAGCTCCTCGAACAGTCGCGCCCACGCGGTGGCGCCGGTCAGCGACTTCTCGGAGAGCACCTTCTCCTCCGGTTCGCTGAGCAGGTGCTCTCGATAGCGGCGCACGTTGCGCAGGTGGTGGCGGCAGTTGTCCAGCGCCTCGTCCGCCAGCAGCTCCTCGGCGCGCTCCTCCGGGAGGGCCGCCCACTCCAGCTCGAAGAACAGCAGCGTCGTCTCGATCGCCGTCTCGCGCTCCTGCACCCTCTGCAGCAGCGCCCCGTTAGCGGGGTCCGCGGTGTCCGTGGAGAAGCGCAACCCGGCATACGTCCCCGCGCGGCCCACGAGTTCGTAGATCGCCGCTAGCTCCCCCATCGCCTCTGCCAGGCCGGGACCATCGAGCTCGCCGAGCTTCCCCGCGTAGCGCTCCGCAAAGGACTTCGCACGGGTCAGAGCCTCCTCCAGCCTGTGCTCCACCCCGGACTCGCCCTCGCCGTCCACGAGCGGTTCGAGGTCCCATGCGGCGCGCTCCAGCTCGTGGTCGGTGGGCTCGGTGGCGACGGCGGACATGGCGGGTCAGCTTAGAGGGTGGCGCAGCCGGCTGGAGGCCGGCTGGCCGAAACGGGGACTCGCGCCAAAGGCGTCTGCGTCTATCTCCCGTCTTCGGTCGAAGGCGAGTGTCCCCGTCTTCGGTCGGGCTCCTCTTCTACGGTCAACCGCAGCTCACGCAGGCGCACCCGCCACGGTCGGTCGTCAGCGACCACGGCCCCGGCGAAGCCCGGTTGCGTCCGCAGGCGCCGCACCTGCCACTCCCCGGTTCCGCCGGGCAGATCGAGGCGGGGCCGATCGGGTGGGCCGTCAACGCCGATCTCTCGAAAATCGAGCGCCAGGCCCACGCCGAGCGCCTTCGCGTAGGCCTCCTTGACGGTCCAGTAGCGCAGGAACGCCGCGGTGCGCTCGCGACCTTCGCTCCGCAGCACCTGCTCCACCTCCCGCGGCCTGAGAGCGCGTTCGATCACGCCCAGGGAGGGCGCACGCCGATCGACTGCCTCGACATCGATCCCGATCGAGCGCCCGCGCCCGATCGCGAAGACCGCCAGACCGGCGGTGTGGGAGAGGTTGAAGCAGAGGTCGTGGGGGTCGTGCACCGGCGCCAGCTCGGGACGCCCAAACGCGCCCTGCAGGATCTCCACCGCGAGCGGGTCGATCCCCAGATAGGAGCTCAACAGCGCGCGCAGGCCGTCACGCGCCGCCGAGCGCTGCTCCCGCGCTGAGGCCGCTACGTTCAGCGCCAGTGCCCACACGTGAAGCTCCCGTGCCCCCAACTTTGCAGCCGGGACGCGGACGTCGATTGGTGCGCGGCTGGACAGGTTGGCGATCGTAGCGCGGCGGCGGCGTCCGGATGACGTCCTACCATCGCTCGCCCAATGCACGAGACGACTCCCAGTGTGTTCCTAATCGCCCGCCCGTCGATCGACCTGGAGGGGATGCGCGCCTACCTGCGGGACGTGGGCGGGGAGTCGTGGCTCGAGCGCCGCCTCGGCGAAGCGGACGGCCCAGAGGGCGAGAAGCCCAGCGCTGGTGAACTGCTCCTGGAGTTCGGGGGGCGCGCCTGCTACCGCAGTTGGGAGCCCGGTCTGAACCCCAACGTCTCCAAGATCCGCACCGACCGGCGCGAGTACTTCGCCAACATCCTGCGCAGCGGCCACGGGAGCGTGCTGGAGCACGCCAACTACTCTTTCGCTATTCGGAATTGTTCACGTGTTTTTACTCATGAGCTTGTCAGGCACCGCGCCGGCTCGGCCTTCAGCCAGGAGAGCCTGCGCTACGTGCGCCTCACCGACATCGGCTTCCGTGTGCCGCCGGCGCTGGAGCCCGTGCGCGAGCAGGTGCTCTCGATCGTGGAGCGGTTGGAGGAGTTTCAGGTGAGCGCTGCGGCCGAGCTTGGGATCGAGGAGCAGGAGGTGCCGTTCCACGTCAAGAAGGAGGTCACCTCGGCGCTGCGCCGCCTCGCGCCGATCGGTCTCTCCACCGACATCGTCTGGACCGCCAACGCCCGCACCCTGCGCCACGTGATCGAGATGCGCACTGCGGAGAGCGCCGAGGAGGAGCTGCGCCTGGTGTTCGACGAGGTCGCTCGGATCATGTGCGCGGAGGCCCCGAACCTCTTCCAGGACTTCGTCCGCCACGACGACGGGTCGTGGGTGCCAGAGCACCACAAGGTCTGAGTGGGAGGTCCGTTCGTCGGCCTGTGGCTGACTGCGCCACTCCTCCTCCAGTCAGAGCGCGGTCACCGCCCGCCACCCACGCGCAGAGCGCCGCGCTGACACGCGCTCACCACACGGCGACGGCCCGCGGGTGGCGGTGGGCTCGCAGCTTGCGGTCCTTGGTCACGAGCCTCCAGCCGTGCTCGATCGCCGTTGCGTAGATCAGGCGGTCAGCGGGGTCTCCGGGGAAGGAGGTTGGCAGCGAGACTGCGGTGTCGGCCACGGCGGGTGTGATCCCGACGGTGCGCAACTGGCCGGCGAGCTGCTCGAGCCACGAGCGGACCGGGATCGCGACGGCGATCCGCTCGTGCTTGGCTAGCCACGCCAGCTCGAACCACGTGATGGCTGCCACGGCGAGCTCGTCCGCTTCGTTCAGCGCCTCGGCGGCGGCTTGGCTCACTCGCTGCGGCTCGGCCGACCACCAGTGGACGACGTGGGTGTCGAGGACCACCGTCGTCACGGCAGGTTCCAGGGTGCCCCGGTCGTGTACAGGTCCTCCTCGGTGCTCGCCGTCATCGCGACGCCGGCGAGCTTGCCCTTGAGCGAGTGGGCGCCGCTGGCGGGCACGAGACGCGCGACGACGTGGCCGTGCTTGGTGATCTCCACCTCCTCGCCGCTGGCGACCTCGTCGAGCAGCGCGAGGATCTTCGCCTTCACTTCGGTTGCGGTCATAATCCTGCCCATATGACCAGTGTACCAGTCATGCAGGGGGAAGTCGAGTGCTGTGTTGATGTGATGAGTCAGTTCCATGTTGCGAGCGTACGGATCGATGGGGATGGAACGCTCGCACGGGGGCTGCCAGCCTCTGTGGAGGGCTCTCCGAGCAGGCCCCGTCCGCTCGCGCGGTGGATCGCGCGCGGCTCAGAACAGCCCGAGCCCGGCGCCCGCGTGGCGCACGAGGTCGAACAGCGGCCCGGGCACGATCCCGAAGAAGAGCGTGGCGGCGCCGGCCAGCACCGCGACCAGGGCGACCTCGAACTGGGGTGCGGCGGCGCGCGCGTGGCCGGGCTCCACGGGTCGCGCGAGACCGGGCTCGGGTGCAGCCGGCGGGTCGAGCGCGGAGGACCCGCCCGCGATCGCCGGCACGACGGCCGGAGAGGGCGCTGCGCCCATCCACATCGTGGCGATCACGGGGAGGTAGTACCCGAGCGAGATCATCGAGCCGACCACGATCACGACGCCCAGCCACGTGTACCCGCCGGAGACCGCGGCGTCGATCAGGTAGAACTTCCCCATGAAGCCCGCGGTCGCGGGGATCCCCGCGAGGCCGAGCATCGCGAGCGTCATCGGCCACGCCAGCCACGGCTGCTCGCGCCCGAGGCCCGCCAGCGTGCCGATGCCGTCACCGCGGCCGGTGGCGCGCTCACGCGCGACGATCACGGCGAACGCGGCCATGTTCATGAACAGGTACACGGCGAGGTAGAAGACCGTCGCGCGTACCCCGAGTTGGGAGGCGACGACGACGCCGGCGAGCATGTAGCCGGCCTGCGCGACGGAGGAGTAGGCGAGCATCCGCTTCAGCGAGGACTGCCCGAGCGCGCCGACGTTGCCGACGACGATCGTGATCGCCGCGAGCGTCGCGACCGCTGGGGCCCAGCTGCTTTGTGTTTCGATCAGCGCGACGTCGAAGAGGCGCAGGAACACTCCGAGCGCGGCAGCCTTGGTGGCGACCGCCATGAACGCGGTGACCGGCGTGGGCGCGCCCTCGTAGACGTCGGGGGTCCACTGGTGGAAGGGGGCGACGGACGCCTTGAAAGCGAGCCCGGCGACGGACAGCGCGATGCCGGTGAGCAGCAGCACGTTGGTGGCGAGTCCCTTGCTGGAGATCGCGGCGGCGATCGCGCCGAAGTCGGTGGCCCCGGTGGCGCCGTAGATCAGCGCGAGGCCGTACAGCAGCGTCGCGGAGCCGACGGAACCGATGATCAGGTACTTGAGCCCCGACTCGAGCGAGTGCTCGCGGCGCATTTCCGTCGCGCACAGCACGTACAGCGGGATCGACAGGAGCTCCAGGCCGATGAACAGCGCGACGATGTTCTGCGCGGCGGCGAGCAGCGACATGCCTCCGATCGCGGTGAGCAGCAGCGCGTGGAACTCGCCGTGCGCGGCTTCGTGCGCGGCACGCGAGCGCCACGCGAGCAGCACCGTGCACGCGCCGCCCACGACCAGGATCAGGTTCAGCACGAGCGCGAGGTCGTCGATCCGCAGCGCGCCGGAGACGATCGACTTCTGTTCGTTCCACTGCCAGATGGTGAGGCCCGCCGCGGCGCCGAGCGCCACGAGACTGAGCGCGGGGACGACGTGCTCGCGCACCCGGCGGGCGCCGAGCAGGCCGACGAGCAGCACCACGACGGCGCCGCCGAGCAGCGCGATCAGGGGGGAGAGGCCCGCGAAGTTCACCGGCGGGCCTTTCAGGTGGGCGGTGGCCACGTGGGCGGGAAAGTAGGGCACGTAGTTCATCGGTTATGCCCTTCCCGTGGCGTCTCGGCTGCTTCGTTGCTCGTCTCCGGTTCGCTCGATTCCTGTCTTGCTTCACCGTGGAAGGTGACCGCATACTTTCTGTCGTGGGCGGGGGTCCAGGGGCGCAGTGGGTATCCCGCCACAGCCGTAGGGCCCATCGCCGCGCGTGCCGGGGCGACAGCCGCCTTCACCGATCCTTCGCTGCGCGTCAACGCCAGCTGGGGGTACACCGCGAAGAACACGATCACAGCGACCAGCGGCACGAGCACGAGGCCGTCGAGCAGCGTGAGCTCACGGGAGTCGACCCCGGTGCTGACGCGGTTGTGCATCGCGCGGATGAACAGCCGCAGCGCGTAGACGCTCGCTGCCACGACGCCGCTGAAGGCGATGATCGCGATGACCAACTTCGCTTTGAAGAGGCCGAGCAGGATCAGGAACTCGCCGACGAAGTTGGCCGAGCCGGGCATCGCCAGCGTGGCGAGCGCCACGACCAGGAAGAGCGAGGCGAGCACGGGGGCGCGGAACGCGATGCCGCCCATCTCGCGGATGTCCTCCGAGCCCCCCGCGCGCTGGGAGAGCAGCAGGATGATGAAGAATAGCGGCGCGACGACGAGCCCATGGTTGACCATCTGCAGCAGCGCACCCTGGGCGCCCTGGGGATTCAGCGCGAAGATCCCGAGCGTGATGAAGCCGAGCTGCGCGACGGAGGAGAAGCCGGCGATCAGGCGTGCGTTGGTCTGGGTGAAGGCCATCGCCGAGCCGTACAGGATCGAGGCGAGCGCGATCAGCAGCATCAGCGTCTGGAAGTGCACCGCGGCGTGCGGGTACAACGGCAGCACAATCGCCAGGAAGCCGTACGCGCCGACCTTGGAGAGCACTCCGGAGAAGACCATCAGCACCTCGATCGGCATCGCGCGGTAGCCGTCGGGCATCCACCCGTGCAGGGGGAATGCGGGCATCTTCACGAGGAACGCGGCGGCGAAGAACAGGAAGATCCACTCCTGCGAGCCGCCGCTGAGCGGCAGCGCGTGCAGCGAGGAGAGCACGAACGTCAGCGGGGTCCCGTGCTGCTCGGAGGCGAGCACCCCGGTGGCGATCGCCGCGGCGAGCATCAGCAGCGAGCCGACGAGCGTGTAGATCACGAGCTTGATCGTCGCCCTCACCCGGTCCGGGCCGACGCCCCACCCGCCGATCAGGAAGTAGAAGGGGATCAGCATCAGGTCGAAGAACGCGACGAACAGCGCGAGGTCCTGCGCGAGGAACGCCCCGAGCACGGCCGACTCGGCGAGCATGAAGTGGAAGAAGAAGAGTCGCGGGCGCTCCGGGTAAGCTCCGCCCGCCCCGGCCTCCCCGCCCGGCCCGCTCTCGCCGGCCCCCACCGACTCGCTCTCGCCGGCTGCGCCCCCGCCCGAGGTCCGCGTCCTGATGTTCAGGGAGAGCACTGCGGCGGCGAACAGCAGGGTGGTGAGCCCCACGAGCATCACGTTGAGGCCGCTCACTCCGAGCTTGTAGTGGATCCCGAGCGCGGCGATCCAGACGACGTCGGTGACGTGCTGAAGTCCGGCGCCGGGCGTGTAGTCCGCGATGTACCCGATCGCAAGCCCCAGAGCGGCCACCGAGCCGACCAGCGCGACCAGGCCGGGGAGGCGTTCGCTGCGTAGTCCGAGGACGGCGCCGGCCAGGCCGCAGGCGAGGGGGAGCCAGATGAGGATGGAGAGGGGCATGGTGTTGGTCAGGAAATGGGGAGCGTCGGTGGGGCGGGCGAGGGGGTCACGACTGGAGCAGGAAGTAGAGGCCGAGCGCGCCGACGCCGAGGAGCAGCAGCGCGGCGTAGTAGCGCAGGAAGCCGCTCTGCACGGCGCGCACCGCGGCGGAGCCCGCGCGGACGATGCCGGTGGTGCCGCCGACGAGCGTGCCGTCGACGAACACGCGCTCGATGGTGTCGCGCGCGAAGCGCCCGGCGGCGGCGGCGGGGCGCACGACTAGGAGGTCGATGGCCTCGTCGAAGTACCACTTGTGCCAGAGCAGCTCGTACACCGCCCCGAACCGCTCGCGCGTGCGGACGGCGATCGCCGGCTCGCGCACCCAGATGCGGTAGGCGATCGCGATGCCGCTCAGGCCGAGCACCGTGCCCAGGCACAGCCCGAAGATCAGCAGGCCATCGCGGGTGTGCGGTTCGTAGAGCGGCGAGGTGGCGAAGGTGGGGCGCAGGAAGTTGACGACCACGTCGTCCACGCCGGGGACCTGCACGAGCCCGGCGCCGACGGCGCCGACCGCCAGCACGCTCATCGCCACGCGCATCGGCAGCGCGCGCTCGGCGACGGTGTGGTGGGGGCCGGGGAAGCCGACGTCGGTGTCCTCCACTTCGCCGTTGGCGGGGTTGGTGGGCACCGCGGCGTGGTGCAGGTGTCCGCCTTCGAGCTCGCGCGCCTCGGCGACCGGGTCGCCGTAGAAGGCGCGGAAGATCATCCGGAACGTGTAGATCGCGGTGAGGAAGGCGCCGAGGTAGCCCATCGCGTACAGCACCCAGTGCCAGCCGCCGCGCTCTGCGGTGACGAGCAGGATCTCGTCCTTAGAGAAGAACCCGGAGAAGGGGGGGATGCCCGACAGCGCGAGGCCGCCGATCACGAAGCAGGCGAACGTGAACGGCAGCGCCTTGCGGAAGCCGCCCATCTTCTCCAGCGACTGCTCACCCCCCATCGCGCCGATGATCGAACCGGCGCCCATGAACAGCAGCGCCTTGAAGAACGCGTGGGTCATCAGGTGAAACAGCCCGGCGGCGTAGGCACCGACGGAGACGCCCATGATCATGTAGCCGATCTGGGACATCGTGGAGTAGGCGATCACGCGCTTGATGTCGGTCTGTACGAGCGCGATCGTGCCCGCGATCAAAAGGGTGAGCGCACCGATCACGGCGCCGGTGTCCTGCGCGGCGGGGGCGAGTTCGAAGAGCGTGTGCATCCGCGCGATCAGGTACACGCCCGCCGTCACCATCGTCGCGGCGTGGATCAGCGCGGAGACGGGCGTGGGGCCCTCCATCGCGTCGGGCAGCCACGTGTGCAGGGGGATCTGCGCGGACTTCGCGGCGGCGCCGACGAGCAGCAGCAGGCAGCCGGCGGTGATGTCCGCTTCACCGGAGTGGAACACGTGCGGGGCGGCCTTGAAGACGGCGAGGTATTCGAGCGTGCCGGTGTGCTTGAAGATGAAGTACGTCCCGAGCACGAGCCCCACGTCGCCGACGACGTTGATCACGAACGCCTTGATCCCGGCGCGCGTCGCGGTGGTGCGGCGGTACCAGAAGGAGATCAGCAGGTACGAGGCGGCGCCGACGAACGCCCACCCGATGATCAGCAGCAGGAAGTTGCCGGCGAGTACCAGCAGCAGCATCGAGAAGACGAAGAAGTTGAGGTAGGAGAAGTAGCGTGCGAAGCCGCGGTCCTCCTCCAGGTAGGAGACCGAGTAGAGGTGGATCATCGTGGAGATGCCGGTGACGACCAGGATCATGTAGACCGAGAGGGGGTCCACGAGGATCGAGACGTGGGCATTGATCCCCACGGTCACCGCGTAGTTCCACAGCGAGGAGGTCAGCTCGCGGTGGGCGGGCGCGTTGCCCTGCAGCTTGACCAGCGCCCCGAGCGAGGCCACGAACGCGAGGCCGATCGCCGCGGTGGCGATCCACCCGGCCGAGCGGCCTGGCAGGACGCGGAAGCCGAAGCCGATCACGAGCGTCCCGAGCAGCGGGAAAAGCAGCACGAGCCAGCCGAAGGTGGTCGCGCTCACCCTGCCTGCTCCTTACTACCCCATCCTGAGTTCCCAGGACAAGCTGGGCAAGGACGCAGTGAGCGAAGTGTGCTTGGCACACAAGCGATCGAGGACGCCGATCCAGCGCCGTCATGGGGGCTCAGGATCATCCCTGGAGCTCCCGCAGCTCATCCACGTCAATGGGTAGACGCCGCCGATAAATGGCCACGATCATGCCGAGCCCGATGCAGACCTCGCAGGCGGCGACGGTCATCACGATCAGCGCGAGCACCTGCCCGTCGCCGTTGCCCCACATCCGCGAGAACGCGATCAGCGCGAGGTTGCCACCGTTGAGCATCAGCTCCAGGCAGAGCAGCACGACGAGCGGGTTGCGCCTGATGATGACGCCGACAGCGCCGAGCGCGAAGACGATCGCCGAGACGGCGAGGAACCACGCGATGCTCACCAGCCGCCCTCCGGGGTCTCGGGAGTCCTACCGGGACCGCCCTCCTCGGGGCCGCCGACGGCGACTGGCTGGAGCGCGCCCTCGGCGGCGCCGTTGCGGTGCTCCTCCTCCGCGCCGCCCCCGTTCGCCTGCATGGCTACGAACAGCGGGCCGCCGACGCCCTCGGCCATCGTGCCGGTGCCCTGGGGACGGACGAGGTCCAGCGGGGCGAGCGGCTCGCGGCTCTCCTCACCGAGGCCGCCCCGGCGCCGGGCGAGCACGACACCCCCGACGGCTGCGATCAGCAGCAGGAAGGAGGCGATCTCGAACGCGAGCAGGAAGCGGGTGAGCAGCAGGTTGCCGATGTACGCGGGGGTGCCGAACGTGCGTGGCCCGGGTACGTACCCGGCGCCGTACCCTTCGATCGCCTTCAGGCCGGAGCCGAGCAGCGCGATCAGCAGCTCGACGAGCACTGCTCCGCCGAGCAGCGCGCCCGCCAGGCGCAGGGAGCCGCGCGAGGAGGCGCCGCGGCGCAGGCGCTGGCCGAGCGTGCGGGCGGAGTCGCCGACGTAGGCGACGACGAACACGTACAGCACCATCACCGCACCGGCGTACACGACGACCTGCGCGGCGGCGACGAATTCGGCGCGCAGCAGCAGGAACAGCACGGCGAGCGAGAGCAGGTGGACGACCAGCGCGAGCACGGCGAAGAAGGCGTCGCGCAGCGCAACCACGCCGACCGCGCCGGCGATGGCGCCGAACGCGGCGAGAAAGAACAGCAGCGCGCTCACCTACTCCCCCTCACGGCGCAGTGGGGTCCGCTCCAGCGGCTCGGCGAGCAGCATCTCCTTGGTGAAGATCAGGTCGGAGCGGGAGTAGTCGGAGAGCTCGTAGTCGTGGCCCATGGTGATCGCGTCGAACGGGCAGGCGACCTCGCAGTAGCCGCAGAAGATGCAGCGCGACAGGTTGATCTCGTACACCTCGGCGTAGCGCTCGCCGGCGGAGACGCGGTGCTCGGGGGTGTTCTCGGCCGCGACGACGCGGATACAGTCGGCCGGGCAGGCGGCGGCGCAGAGCGAGCAGCCGACGCACTTCTCGAGGCCGGTGTCCTCAAACTTGTGCAGCTTGTGGCGGCCGCGAAAGCGCGGGTAGACGGGGGTCTTCTCCTCCGGGTACTGGACGGTCACGACCGGTTCGCGGAAGCGGCCAAAGGTCGTGAACAGGCCGCGCACGGTCTCGCGGAACGTGCGCCACGTGCCGCGTGCGGCGCCCGGCGCGGGGGTGCGCTGGACCTGGATCACGTCCTCGCCGGGGCTCCAGGCCGTGACGTTCAGGCCGGGGGCGGCGGTGGAGACGGCGGGCGTGGAGGTGGGTTGGGACTGTGGGGGCGTGGGGGCCATCAGTGCGTCACCACCACGAGCACGGCCGTGACGAGCGCGTTGAGCGTCGCCAGCGGCAGCAGGACCTTCCAGCCGAAGGACATCAACTGGTCGTAGCGCAGGCGCGGAAGCGTGGCGCGGACCCAGATGAAGAAGAACGTGAAGAGGCCCATCTTGAACAGCACCACGAACGGGTCGACCCACCCGGGCGGGTGGATGCCGAACGGCAGCAGCCAGCCGCCGAGGAACACCGTCGTGACGATGCCGGAGACAACGAGCACGTTGAGGTACTCGGCGAAGTAGTAGGAGGCGAAGCGCCCGCCGCCGAACTCGGTGTTGTAGCCGCCGACGAGCTCGGCGTCGGCCTCCGTGAGGTCGAACGGCGCGCGGTTGATCTCCGCGAAGGAGGCGGTCAGGAAGATCAGGAAGCCGACGAACTGCGGCACGAGGAACCACATACCGTCCTGCGCTTCGACGATGCCGGTCAGCGAGAGCGTCTGGGCGGTGAAGATCACCCCGACGAGCGCCAGGCCCTGGGAGACCTCGTAGGAGATCATCTGCGCGGCGCCGCGCATCGCGCCGAGGAACGAGTACTTCGAGCCCGAGGCCCAGCCGCCGAGCATGATTCCGTAGAAGGCGACCGCGCCGAACGCGAACAGGTACAGCGGCCCGACCGAGACGTCCACCCCGTACAGCCCGACGGGCGTGCCGAAGATGTGCTGGACGTTGCCGAACGGGATCAGCGCGAACGCGGCCACCGCGGTGACGATCGAGATCATCGGGGCAACCGCGAACAGGAGCCCGATCGAGGAGGTCGGGCGGAACTGCTCCTTGGTGAGCAGCTTGACGATGTCCGCGAGCGGCTGCAGCGCGCCGTAGGGCCCGACGCGGTTGGGGCCGTAGCGCGACTGAAAGCGCCCGAGCAGCTTGCGCTCAGCGATCAGCACGACCGGCACGAGCTGAAGGCCGACGGCGAAGATGATGATGGCCTTCAGGATCTGAATCCACCATTCTTCGTAGAAGCCGACGACCGCGAGCGTCATGAGGGGACCGCCGCTGATGCGAGGAGTGCGGCCACATCGCTTAGCACCTGCGTCTCCGCGCGCGTCGCGCCCAGGCGCGCTACCCCGGGCCGCAGTCGCTGGACGCGGCCGTCGGGGTGCACGACGGTGCCCTCCTTCTCGGGGTAGGCGAGCGCGGGGAAGACGACGGAGGCGTGCGCGGCGACCCCCTCGGTGAGGAACGCGGCGTGCGCGATTACGGTGGAGGCCCGCTCGAGCGCCTGCTCCCACAGCTCCCGCTCCACCCACGGCGAGCGGAGGTGCTCGGAGGAGGGCAGCCGCGAGGGACCAGCCAGCGGGTCGACGCCCAACAGGTACACGGCGCTCAACTCCCCCGCCATCAGTGCCGCGGCGATGCCCTGCGTGTCGAGCCCCTCCTCGTCGAGCTCGCCGAGCTCCGGCCCGGCGTTGGGGAGCACGCCCGCCTTGCGCAGGCCGCGGCCGTTGGCGTGGGCGGGGACTTCGAGCAGCCCGGCGCCGTCGATCTCGGCGAGTCCCAGCGTCGAGGCGAGGTCGAGCAGGGCGCGCACAGCCCGCTCACCCTCGGGGCCGGCGGCCAGGCGCTCGTGCCAGAGCACGACGACCTCCTCGCCGGCGGCGCGCAGCGTGTCAAGCAGCGCGGCGCGGTGGGTCTCGTCGAGCAGCTGCTCGCGGTCTGCGCGTACGAGCTGCATCCCGTGGCGGCGCACTCCCTTGCGCAGCCGCAGGTCGAGGATCGCGGCGTCGGCGAGCGGGTCGCAGTCGAGGACCAGCACGGCGTGGGCGAACTCCAGGTCAGGGACGTGCGCCTGCAGGGCCGGCTCGGCGAGCGCGCGGTGCAGCTCGAGCGCCAGCCTGCCGGCGGGGCGCGAGTCCAAGTGCGGCGAGCCGAGCGACTCACGCATCAGGCGGCCCAGCAGCAGCCCCTCCTCGTTGGTCGTGCCGCCGCCGGCGAGCGCCCCGGTGTGCACCCCTGCCCGGGCGAGGCGCGTGGCGGCCTCCTCGAGCGCGCGCTCCCAGGAGACGGGGCGCAGCTCGCCGCCGTCGCGCAGCAGCGGCGCGGTGACGCGGTCCTCGCCGCCGAGCGCGGGGTAGGCGAAGCGCCCGCGGTCGCATAGCCAGCCGTCGTCCACGTCGGGGTTCTCGCGCGAGAGCACGCGCAGCACGCGCTCGTCGCGCACGGTCAGCGTGACGTTGCACTGCGCGGGGCACAGCGTGCAGACTGACCCTGAGTCCTCGATGTCCCACGGCCGCGCGCGGAAGCGGTAGGGGCGCGAGGTGAGCGCGCCGACGGGGCACAGCTCGACGATGTTGCCGGAGAAGGGGGCCACGTAGGGGTGCCCGTCGAACGTCGAGACGTAGGAGTGCGCGCCGCGCTCCTGGAGCACGAGCTGGTAGTCCTCGGAGATCTCCTGGGAGAAGCGCACGCAGCGGTAGCAGAGGATGCAGCGCTCGCGGTCGATTGCGATCAGCGGGGAGAGCGCGAGCGGCTTGACGAAGTGGCGCTTGGGCTCGACGAAGCGCGAGATGCCCCGGCCCCACCCGAAGGTGATGTCCTGCAGCGGGCACTCACCGCCCTTATCGCAGACGGGGCAGTCGAGCGGGTGGTTGATCAGCAGGAACTCGACCACGGAGTTCTGCGCCTCCTTGACGCGCTCGGACTGCGTGTGGACGACCATGCCGTCCTTCACGGGCGTCGAGCAGCCGGTCTGCAGCTTGGGGATGCCCTCGATCTCTACGAGGCACATACGGCACGCGCCGACGGGAGAGCCGAGCTTGGGCTCGTAGCAGAACACGGGGATCTCGACGTCGCCGCGCTTGGCAGCGTCGACCAGCATCGAGTTTTCGGGCGCCTGGACCTCGAGGCCGTCGATCGTGAAGGTGATCGTGTTCGGGTTGGGCCGCGGCATCAGGCTGCCACCAGCCGCTTGGTTGCCATGTGCGCTTCGAACTCGGTGCGGAACTTGGCGATCATGGAGCCAATCGGCATCGCCATCGCGTCGCCGAGCACGCACAGGCAGTTGCCGATGATGTGCTCCTGCACGGACGCCATGATCTCCAGGTCCATCGGGGTCGCCTCGCCGCCCTCGATGCGCTCCAGCATGGTCACCGTCCAGGTGGTGCCCTCGCGGCAGGGAGTGCACTTGCCGCAGGACTCGTGGCGGTAGAACTTCGCGACCTTCAGCGCGACGTCGAGGATCGGGGTCGAGTCGTTGACGACGATGATTGCCCCCGAGCCGAGCATCGTGCCGGCCTTGGCCATCGAGTCGAAGTCGTAGGGGACGTCGAGATCGTCGCCGGTGAGCACGGGGGAGGAGGAGCCCCCTGGGAACCAGCACTTGACCTTGCGCCCCTCAGGCGGCCCGCCGGCGAGCCCGTAGATGATCTCGCGCGAGGGGATGCCGAGCTCGATCTCGTAGTTGCCCGGTCGCTGGACGTGCCCAGAGACCGACACGAGCTTCGTGCCGGTCGAGGTCTCCACGCCAAGCTTCGCGTACTCGGCGCCGCCCATGCGGACGATCGTGGGCACCGTGCAGAGCGTCTCGACGTTGTTGATCAGCGTCGGCCCCTGGTAGAGGCCCTGGTTGGCGGGGAAGGGCGGCTTCAGGCGCGGGTTGCCGCGCTTGCCCTCCAGCGAGTCGAGCAGCCCGGTCTCCTCGCCGCAGATGTACGCGCCGGCGCCGCGGTGCACGACCAGCGAGAGCGAGGTGTCGGAGCCGAGGATCTTCTCCCCTATGTACCCCGCGGCGCGCGCTTCGGCGAGCGCGGCGTCGAGGATGTCGGCCTGCTGGACGTACTCACCTCGGATGTAGATGAACGAGCGGGTCGTCCCCGCAGCGTGGGCAGCGATCACGATGCCCTCGAGCAGCACGTGCGGGTTCTTCTGCATCAGTTCGCGGTCCTTGAACGTCCCCGGCTCGGACTCGTCGGCGTTGCACACGAGGTACTTGTCCATCCCGCCCTTGGGCAGGAACGAGACCTTCTTGCCCATCTGAAAGCCGGCCCCCCCGCGCCCGCGCAGGCTGGACGCTTCGAGCTCGTGCAGCACGGCCTCGGGCGGCATCTGAAGCGCCTTGCGCAGCGTCTCGTAGCCGCCGCGGCGTTCATACACCTCCAGGGTGTTCAGCCCGGGCTCGTCGATACGGTCGAACAGGAGCTTCACGAGCTGGTCTCCGGGTCGGCGCAGGGACGGCGGACGAGCTGCTTCTCGGGCAGCACCTCGCCGCCGGCGCGCACGTCCTCCAGGAGCTGGGGCACGTCGGCTACGGTCAGCGGCCCTATATATATGCCGTCGACAGAGACCATCGGCGCGATGTCACAGGCGCCGAGGCACTCGAACGAGCGGACGTTGAACTCGGCATCGTCTCCGGCGGCGGCGCGGATCGCCTCGTACAACTCGTCGGCGCCGCACAGCGAGCAGGAGATGTTCGTGCAGACATATACGGAGTGGCGCCCCACGGGCGTCGTCTCGAGCATGTCGTAGAAGGTGGCGACGGCGGCGAGGTCGGCGGGCGTCAACCGCATCACACACGCGACCTGCTCGATCGCATCGGGCGAGCACCACCCGTGCACGCGCTGGGCGGCCTCCAGGGCAGGCAGCGTGGCCGAGCGGGAGTTGGGGTAGAGCGCCATGTGCGCTTCGATCTCCGCGCGCAGCTCCTCGGGCACGTGAGTGGTCGCCGGGTCGGGGATCGTCGCGGGGGCCTTGTCGAGGTCGGCCGGCGTGTCCCAACCGCTCCCGGCGCTCACCGGCACTCTCTCCGTCTCTTGGCTCATCGATCTATACCCCCCAAGATCGGATCCAGCATCGCGGTCGTGGCGATCATGTCGGCGATGTAGGCGCCCCGGGTCATGTGCGAGAGCGCCTGCAGGTTGACGAACGAGGGGTCGCGCATGTGCACCCGCGCCGGCTTGGAGGAGCCGTCGGAGCGCACGTAGCAGGCCAGCTCTCCCGGGGGGACTCGATCGGGTTGTACACCTCGCCCGGCGGCACGCGGAAGCCCTCGGTGACGAGCTTGAAGTGGTGGATCAGCGCCTCCATCGAGGTCGCCAGCTCGTGGCGCGGAGGCAGGGCGACCTTGCGATCCTCCGTTATGTACGGCCCCTCGGGCAGCCCGTCGAGCGCCTGCTCGATGATGTGCACCGACTGGTAGATCTCGGCCAGCCGCACCGCGAAGCGGTCGTAGTTGTCGCCGACCGTGCCGACCGGGATCTTGAACGCGAAGTCGTCGTAGGAGGAGTATGGCGCGGCCTTGCGCAGGTCCCACGGGTTGCCCGCCGCGCGCAGCAGGGGGCCCGTCACGCCGAGGCTCAGCAGCGTGTCCGCGTCGAGCGGGCACGTGCCGCGCAGCCGCTGCAGCACGATCTCGTTGGCGTTGAGGATCGCGCCGTACTCGTCGGCGCGCTTCGGCATGATCTTCAAGAACTCGCGCAGCTTCGCCTCGAAGCCGGTGGGGATGTCCTCGATCACGCCGCCGACCTGGAAGTAGCGCGTGTGCATGCGCGCGCCCGAGGACATCTCGAACAAGTCGAGGATCAGTTCGCGCTCGCGCAGGCAGTACAGGAAGATCGAGGTCGCGCCGAGGTCGAGCACGCTCGTGCCGAGCCAGATCAGGTGCGAGGCGATGCGGTTGAGCTCGAGGTGGATCACGCGCAGGTACTGCGCGCGCTTGGGGACTTCGACCTCCGCCAGCGTCTCGACGGCGCCGCAGAAGGCCATCGCGTTGAAGTAGTACGAGAGGTAGTCCATCCGCTCGATCACGGGGATAACCTTCCAGTAGGACTTGTCCTCGGCCGTCTTCTCGATCCCTGTGTGCACGTACCCGATGATCGGTTTGAGGTCCCGCACGACCTCCCCCTGGAGCGTCACCAGCAGGCGCAGCACGCCGTGCGTGGCGGGGTGGTGGGGCCCGAAGTTGAGCGTCAGCAGCTCGTCGGTGGTCTCGCTACCTTCGACGCCGTCGAGCTGCTCCTCTGTGGAAGCGACCGGGCTCACTCGAGCGCCTCCAGCCAGGTGGCCTCGTCGCGCGTGAAGATCACCGGTTCACCGCCGGTCGGGAAGTCGCGGCGCTGCGGGTGCCCCTCGTAGTCCTCGGGCATCAGGATCCGGCGCAGGTCCGGGTGGCCCTCGAACACGACGCCGAACATGTCGTAGACCTCGCGCTCCTGGTGATCGGCTGTCGGCCAGTCCGCCGTCACCGACTCGACCCGCGGCGCGTCGACCGGGACGCGGAGCTTGACGGTGAGGCGGTCCACGCGGCTCATGTCCAGCAGCTCGTAGACCACGCCCAGGCGCGGCTCCTCGGGGTAGTGGTCCACGCCGTGCACGCTCGCCAGGAATGCGTACCCTTTCGCGCGCAGTGTCGCCAGCGCCACGCGGATATGGGCCGGGTCCACCACGACCGTCGCCCGGTTGCGGAAGTACACGGTCTCGATCGCGGCGTCGCCCAGCTCGTGGGCGAGCAGCTCCAAGCCCGTGGCGTCAGGCATCTAAACGCTCTCCCGGTGGGGACGCCCCAACCGATTCTCTGCGGCTACACACCCGACGGAGCCTCCTCGGTGCCCACCGCGTCGTAGCGCTCGCGCCAACCCCTGTCGGGGTCGTTCTGCACCAGCTTGCGCAGCTTCAGGATCCCGTGCATCAGCGCCTCCGGGCGCGGCGGGCAGCCGGGCACGTGCACGTCGATCGGCATGAACTTGTCGGCCGGCACCAGCGCGTAGTTGTTGAACACGCCCATCGAGCTGCAGCACGCCCCCATCGAGATCGCCCACTTCGGCTCGAGCATCTGGTCGTAGAGGCGGCGGATGATCGGCGCCATCTTGATCGACACGCGTCCGGCGAGGATGATCAGGTCGGCCTGGCGGGGCGAGGCCCGGAACGCCTCGAACCCGAACCGCGCGATGTCGATACGCGGGCCGGCGGCGTGGAACTGCTCCATCGCGCAGCACGCCAGCCCGAAGCCGAGCGGGAAGAACGAGTTCGAGCGCCCCCACGCGACCGTTTTGTCGAGCGTGGTCATCAGCACGCGCTCCTCCACATACCGTTCGAGCTCCTCGCCCTCCAGGTGCGCCGGCTGGTTGGCGCCCTCGAGGTCGCCGCCGCGCAGCAGTTGGTGCGCGTTCAGCTGCTCCACGCGCAGGCCGCGCTTCGAGCGGGCGCCGCTCGGTCCGAGCCGCTCGCGTTTTACCTCCACTCCAGCGCCCCCCGCCTCCACACGTAGACGAACGCCACGAACAGCAGCACGATGAACGTCACGGTCTCGGCCAGCGCGTAGCTACCGTAAGCCCGCAGCTCCACTGCGATCGGGTACAGGAAGATGACCTCGATGTCGAACAGGATGAACAGCATCGCGATCAGGTAGAAGCTGATCCCGAAGCGCATCCCCTGCTTGACCTCCGAGGGCAACCCGCACTCGTACGGGTCCTGCTTCTGTCTGACCGCGCGCCGTGGCCCCAGCACGCCGTTGAGCAGCGTGAACGCGCCGCCCACGGCGCCGCCGAGGATCAGGAAGACGATCGCGGGAAGGTAGGAGCGCAGCACCGTGGCTGGTTATACCACCGCCTGCCGACGCTTGTGCGAGAGTGTCACATAGTGACGATCGGCTCGATATCTCCCCGCGCGTGCGGCCCCCCGCGGGCCGGGGCATCGCCGATGGACACGCAATGAACGGCGCCGTGGTGGCGGGCGCCCTGGCCATCGCCGCACTCAACGCGCTCCCCGCGCTGTTCGGCGGTTGGCGCTGGTACCGCGAAGAATCAAGCCGCGCCTTCTGGATCCTTCTGCGCATCGCCCAGGGCGCCGCGGTCCTCTTCGCCCTCGCCGTCGGCGTGCTCGCCGCCGCGGGCCACACATCGACCGAAAGGCTCTTCTACCTCTACGCCCTCCTGCCCCTCGCCGTCGCGTTCGTAGCCGAGCAGCTGCGCATCGCCTCGGCCCAGACGATCCTCGACCAGCGCGGTCTCGAGACTGCCGCCGAGGTCGGCCACCTCCCCGAATCCGAGCAGCTCTCCGTAGTCGCCGCGATCGTCCGCCGCGAGCAGGGCATCATGGCTCTCTCTGCTTTGGTCGTCGTGTTCTTGCTGCTGCGCGCCGCGGGTACTGCGCATGGGATGTGAGTGCGCAGGGGTACGCACCACCATGCGAGCATATGCTGCTGCTGGCCGCTTCGATCGGTCGGGGGGTGGCCACGACCTCAGCGCACGATCAGCGTGGCTGCCACGCCCAGCACGGCCTGGTTGCCGACCGTGCTCGCCAGTAGATAGCGTCCTGGGGCCAGCGGCTGGGTGGCTACCGAGCCGCACTTCCCCGGGAGCAGCGTGGGGATGTCCGTGAGCGTTGTGCGTTCGTCGGAGTCGAGGGTCCCTCGCTGGAGTGCCACGTTGTGTGTGAGGATCCCGCGATTGCAGGCCACGATCCGGAGCGGCCCCGCGGGTACGCTCGCCGTCTGCGGCACGATGCGGTACTCGCTGAGCGTGAGCGTCAGCGTGTGGCCCGTCACCCGCGCCGTTCGCGCTCCTCCACAGCCGGCCAGCAGGAGCGGTGCGAGCGACGCCACCGCCAGGGGCCGAAGTCGCATCCGGCGAGCCTATATATTCCGCCCGGCATGAAGGTCCGCCCACCCCGTCTCAGGATCGTCGTCGCGTTCGCCGCCGTGGCCGTCGCCACCGCCTGCCTCTCCGCCTGCGGCACGCAGGGCATCCAGGTCTCCAAATCCAGCCCCTACTACAAGGGGGCCGCGCTGTTCCTCCAGCGCTGCTCCGGCTGTCACACCCTCGCCACCGTCGGCGCCGAGGGCTCCGCCACGAGCATCAAGGACCGCCTGCGCACCAACGGCCCCAACTTCAACTTCCGCAAGGAGCAGTACGCGCAGGTCATCTACGCGATCCACAACGGCGGCTTCTCCGGCGCGATCATGCCGCAGAACATCGTCGTCGGCACCGAAGCGCAGGCGGTCGCGGAGTTCCTCGCCAAGTACTCCGGCCTGCAGGCCCCGAAGGTGCCGGTCATCGAAAACACCGCTATCCCCGGCGCCCCCGCTGAAGGCACCTCCACCACCGAAAGCACCTCCACCGCCCCCGCGGCGGGCGTCTCGACATCCGCGAGCGCTGCGACCTCGGCTGCATCCAACGGCAAGCACGCCGCCAAATAGGGTGCTGCCCTTTGAGGGTCGGCGCGTGCTCGACCTGCTTGGCTGGACGGTGACGACCGACCCCGAGCGGGCGGGCAGGTACGGGTAGGCTCCCGAGCGTGCTCGACATCAAGCTGATCCGTCGGCAGCCCGACGAGGTGCGCGCGGCGCTCGCGCGGCGTGGGGTGGGCGCTGCCGATGGCCTCTACCGTGTGATCGAGCTGGACGAGCGCCGCCGCGCGCTGATCCCCGAGCTGGAGGAGCTGCGCGCGCGCCGTAACGCCGCCGCCGACGTGATCGCACAGGCCAAGCGCGCCGGCGAGGACGCCGCGAGCGCGATCGCCGAGCAGCGCGAGCTCAGTGCGTTGGAGAAGGAGCTCGCGCAGCGGCTCGCCGCAACCGAGGAGGAGCTCGACGCGGCGCTCCTGCCGCTGCCCAACCTCCCTGATCCAACCGCCGCCCCCGGCCCCGAGGATGAGCTCGTGCGGGTCGTCGGGGAGGTTGGGCTGGGGGGGTCCGACTCGCCCTTCGAGCCCCGCGACCACCTGGAGCTGGCGGGGCCGATGATCGACATCGACCACGCCGCCCGGCTCTCCGGCGCGCGCTTCGCCTACCTGAAGGGCGACCTGGTGCTGGTGGAGCTCGCGCTCGTGCGGTGGGTGCTCGGGCTGCTGCGTGGTCACGGCTTCGAGCCGGTGATCCCGCCGGTGCTCGTGCGCGAGCGCGCGCTGTTCGGAACCGGCTTTCTGCCCGATACCGAGCAGCAGATCTACAGCCTGCCCGAGGACGAGCTCTACCTCGTGGGCACCTCCGAGGTCGCGCTCGCCTCGCTGCACGACGAGGAGATCCTCGACGCCGAGCGCCTGCCGCTGCGCTACGCCGGCTTCTCGCCCTGCTTTCGCCGGGAGGCCGGTGCTGCCGGCAAAGACACGCGCGGCATCTTCCGCGTGCACCAGTTCGACAAGGTGGAGATGTTCAGCTTCGTCGAGCCCGCCGACTCCGGCGCCGAGCACGAGCGCATCCTCGCGATCGAGGAGGAGATCCTCACCGCGCTCGGCCTGCCCTACCGCGTCGTCAACATCGCCGTGGGCGACCTCGGCGCTTCTGCCGCCAAGAAGTACGACTGCGAGGCGTGGTTGCCGAGCCAGGCCCGCTACCGCGAGCTCACCTCCTGCTCCAACACCACCGACTACCAGGCGCGGCGCCTGAACATCCGCGTTCGCCGGGAGCGCCAGACGCAGACTCTTCACACCCTCAACGGCACCGCCGTCGCCGTCGGGCGCACGCTAATCGCACTGCTGGAGAACGGCCAGCGCGAGGACGGCTCCGTTGCGTTGCCCGAGTGCTTGCAGCCATTCGGTGCGCCCCCCGAGCTGTCTGCTGCTGCCTGACGGAAGATCGGGTGGGTGTTGACGTCGTTCAAATTCGCGCCTATATCACTTTACAAAATGAAGTGATATAGGGGTCGAAAAGTAAACACCCGACACCGGCCTCCCGGCCTTCCCTGGTCACATGCCGACCGCCCGGCCGCGAGGCACGGACGCCTCGCGCACACCACCTCGGTACTCCGCACTGCGACGCGCGGACGATCCCAAAATGACACCCCTACATACGCTCCAACGCGTAGCCGATCTCCAGGCCCGTGGAGTCGACGACGTCGTCCACTCGCTCTTCGTGGGTCACGCGGTAGCCGGCCTTCGCGAACAGCTGCAGCCACTCCGCGTGCGGCAACAGGCGCTGGGTGGTCACCGAGTGCAGCCAGATGTAGTAGTTGTAGTAGCCGCGCCCCTGGCGGTCGCTTCCGACCAGCTCGCCGCGGCCTTCGCTGTAGGGGTTCGAGACCTCGATGATCAGCAGGCGGGCTTTGGGGAAGCGCCGGCCGAAGGAGCGCAGGAACTCGACCGTACCCTCCACGCCGCGCTGGCCGACGATCTCGTGCAGCACGAACGCCGAGACGACGAAGTCCACCTCCTCGGTCGGCGTGTAGTCGGGCGCCGAGGCGTGCTCGATCGTGATGCGCTCCTGTAGGCCCGCCGCCTGCACGTGCTCGCGCGCGGCCTCTACGGTCTCCTGCGCGAGCTCCACGCCGAGCCCGCGCAGTCCCGGGTGCTGGGCGCACAGCGCAATCAGGTACAGCGCGTTGCCGCAGCCGTAGTCGAGCACCACCCCCTCCGACGCGCCCACCCGCCCGATCAGACGCAGTGTGATTGGCACTGCGTCGTACACCGCGATCCGCGCGCTGCCCGTCGCGACGCGCAGGTGGTTGCGCTCGATGCTTCCGTCGCCCTCGCGCATCAGCCGCCCCACGCCCTGGAAGAGGTCGCGATAGCCCTCCATCAGCAGCTCCAGCCACCCATGCGCCGCGCGCAGCTCGGAGAGGTCTTCGGCGAGGCGGTACGTCCCTGCCTCACGGACAAGCGCCCCCTCGGAGTGCAGCGCCTGCAGCAACGCGCCGGTCAGCTCGCTCCCGGACGCGCCCGTGGTCGGGCTGTCGGGCGAGCCCAGGCGCTGCGCCAGCTCCTCGGCGCTGACACCCTGCTCGAGTGCGCTCAGCATCGTCTCGTCTTCGAGGATCGCCATCAGCAGCTCCGCGGTGGCCCACCCCGCGAGGTAGTCGAGCGCTCTGAGCAGCGTCGGGCGGAAGGCTGCGCGGTTGATCGCCTCCGGCGTGCTCACCGCGATCGTCTGCGTGCTGCTGTTCATGTCGGTATCTCCTTGTCCCTGATTGCGGTCAACCCGGCTACCAGCCGGTCGGCGTCCCCTTGCAAGCTCACGCCGATGCGCAGTCCCGCGGGCTCTCCGAGCGGTGCGGTCGAGGCCACGATCACGTTCCCGCGCGCCGCGAGCGTCTCGCGAATCCATGAGGCCTCCTCGGCCGAGGAGCACTTCACGAAGACGAAGTTCGTCTCGCTGTCATGCACCCGCTCGAACAGCGCGAGCGCCCGCAGGCGCGCGATCAGCTCTTCGCGCAGCGCGCACACCTCGCGTGCGTGGCGACCGGGGAAGTCGGGGTCGCTCTCCAGTGCCCCCACCAGCGCTTCCGCGGCGAGGCCGCTCGTCGTCAGGTACGCCTGTCGCGCTCGCAGGCGCGCGATCAGCTGCTCCTCGCCGACGAGACAGCCGATGCGCAGGCCGGCCAGCCCGTACGCCTTGGAGAACGAGCGGAACACGAGCAGCCGTGGGTGCTCTGCGAGCCACTGCAGGCCCGGGGCTTCCGCGCAGAAGTCCGCGTAGGTCTCGTCGAGCAGCAGGTGGGCGGAGCGTTCCAGCAGCGCGCACAGCGACGCCGGTGCGAAGGCGTTGGCCGTCGGGTTGTTCGGGCTCGAGAGCATCACAAGCCGCCCCGCTCCCGTAGCCTCGATCAGCTTCCACGGGAGTGTGTGCTCCTCCGTCAGCGCGTACGCCCGGGCGCGGTGGTTGAGCGCCGCCGCGCGGTCGCCGTACCCGTCGAAGCCTGGCTTCACCGTATACGGGTCGCCGAACTCAAGTACGCACAGGTCGGTCGCCTCATCGACGCCGACAGTCAGGATCGCCTGGTGCGCCTCCACCCCCAGGTGGGCGGCCGCGGCCTCTGTCGCGCGCGCCACCGCCTCGTGCGGGTATATATGCCCGCGAGCGATGGCTGCACGCACCCGCTCGACCGCCCCCCACGGGGGCCCCCGCAATGCCTCGTTGCGATCGAGCTGTGCCACCTGGCTCTCCGCACGTGCGACGGTCGCGGGGGGCGTCACGGCGCGGCTCCCGGCAGTCCCAACGCTCCCAGGCCGACGGCGAGCAGCGTGCGCATCGCGCGCGCCACGCGCGCCTCTCCGCCCGCCGCGCGTGTCCCGTTCGCCGTGCGGGCGCTCTTGCTGGCCGAAACGGGGACCGATAAGGGAGACACTCGCTTCGCTCGCGTCCCCGAATCGGCCAGCGCCGAAGGCGCGTGTCTCCCGGCTTCGGTCGCCAGGTAGCGACGGCTCAGGTGTCCGTAGAAGCGTGCGAGCTCGTACGTGTCGAGCTGCTCCACCGCGCGCTCCAGCAGCTGCCGGTGGGCCTGCGAGCGCAGGACCGTCTGGCGGTAGCGCCCCTCCTCGGGCGCCGGGTCGGGCGGGCCGTCGTACCGCGGGCTCCACGCGTGGACTGCCGCCCGCGCGAGGTCCCAGCCGACGCCGCCGCGCAGGTCGAGCATCTCGCTCACCGTGAGGTCGACCGGCTTGCGGGTGGGGCGGCCGAGGTAGAAGCCCATCGCGATCAGCGCGGCCAGGTCCCGCGGCTTGAAGCGTCCCTCGCTCTGCGCGGCCAGCTCCCCCAGCTCCTGAGAGGCGCCGAGCCGCTCCAGCAGCCCGTCCACGAGCGGCGGCCGACCGTTGCTCGACTTCACCGCGCCGCCCTCCACGGTGACCATCCCGTAGATCACGTTACTGCTCGGCTGCCGCGGCGCCTGCGAGGGCGAGATGCCCCGCATCAGACCCTCGTGGTAGCGCACGTACGCGTGCCACTCCTCGCCCACCAGCTCGACCGAGCGCGTGCCGTCGAGCGAGGTGCGCAGCGAGTGCCACAGCGCGAACGTGCGCAGGTGCTGGGTAGGGAAGCCGTCCGGCCGTGCCACCAGCAGTCGCGGGTACTCGTCGTCCCCCGTCTCGTACACGACCGCCCCGCTGTCGGTGCGCGTGAGCACGCCGTTGGCCACTCCCGTGTCGAGGATCCACCGTGTGAGCGGCCGGGAGTCCGACTCGTACACCTCGCGGTCGAGCGTCACCCCGAGCGCGGCGAGCGTTGCGCCGTGCCCCTCCAGCGCCCAGCCACGCAGCGTCCACCACCGTTCCGCGACCTCCGGGTCGCCGGCACTCAGGCGCTCGAGCAGCTCCTCCGCGAGGTCGTGCCGGACGGCTTCTTCGGCGCTCAGCGCCGGGTCCCCGACGCCACGCTCCTGCGAGGCGTCGTGCGTGCCGGCGTAGCGCTGAAAGCAGTCACCCACGAAGTGGTCGCTCTTCACGCCCGTCGCGCGCGGGGTGAGGTGCGTGGGCAGCTCCCCGTAGCCTGCGAGCGCTTCGCCCATGCTGCGGCAGTAGTCGCTGACCTGGCTCTGGCGCGTCACCCCTGCGCCCGCGGCTACGAACGCCGCGGCGAGCGCCTGGCCGAGCGCGATGTTGCGCAGGTGGCCGACGTGCAGCGCCTTCGTGGGGTTGGCGTCGCAGAAGTTGACGAGCACCTCGGCGCCTCCCAGCAGATCGCGCGCGTCCAACGCGCCGGTCTCGCCGGCCTCCAACCGTTCCCCGAGCTGGGCGAGGGGCTCGTCGGCGAAGCAGACCGTCAGTGCGCCTCCGTGCGCGCGGACCGCGTCCACCTCGGGCAGCGCGGCGAGCGCCTCGCGGGCGGCGGGCAGCTCTCCCGCGGCGGTGAAGACCCGCGCGTCGGCGCCCCGGCGAGGGTTGTACAGCGGGATCACCGAGAACTCGCCCCGCGGCGCGGCCGCGCTCAGGGCCCGTGTGAGCTGATCGAGCACGTCACGTGGACAGGTTGGACAGGTAGGAGTAGGAGTACGCCCGGCGGGGCTCGAACCCACATCGGTGGCTTAGAAGGCCACTGCTCTTGGACCACTCACGACTCGTGTAGGCCCACTCCAGCCAAGCGGCCGCTACGCGGCAGATAGCCGCCGGCTCGTGAGACCCACGGGCGCGTGGCCCGAAGCTCCTCGCCGGTTGAATGACTACACGTGGGGACTGGGCGCCACTGCCATCATGGCCGCTAGCCAGTTGAGCTACAGGCGCAGGGAAAAGGAATCGGATAGACACCGCGCCGAGGGTAAGCCCGATCGGTCAGTCGCGCAATTGAAATGCGCGGAGGCCCGGCTCCGGCGCGGACGCCCCCACGAGGCCTCTTGCGTTTCCCCTGCACAGGCGCGCTAAAGCGTGCGCAGCCAGACGCCGGCAGGACTCGAATAGTAGGAGACACGGCTCCACAACTGCTGCCGAGGAGTGCCCCCAGGTGGCGCCGGAGCCGATTCGACGCTCCCTCCGCCCCAGCGTGGTACAGACGCGGCGTGAGCGGGCCTGCCGGATGCTCCTCGGGGTTCCCGTCCGGCCGCTGGACGGCGCTGGCTGCGACCCCCCGGAAAACCCCTCCCTACAATAAGGCCCGCCGGCGGCTGGACAATGAGAAGATACTGCCGGTGGCAAAGATCAAGCTTGCGTAAGGTGCGGGCGGTCGCGCGCCGGTCCGAGGGGTCGGTTGGGTGCCGGAGGGAGGTAGTCGGGTGCAGAAGAGAGGTGGTCGGGTGCAGGAGCGAGGGGAGCGGGTACACGATCGAAGGGGTGCCGTGGAGCACGACAAACGCACACGGATCTTCAGGGCGATGGCCGAGGCCGTCGCCGAGCGAGGCGTGCGCTCTGTCACGCTCGCGGACGTCGCCGCGCGGGCCGAGGTTTCGCCGCGGAAGCTTCGCGAGCAGTTCGCCGACGTCGAGGAGGGCCTGTTGGTGGCCTTCGAGTGGGTCACACGGCGCGC
Source organism: uncultured Solirubrobacterales bacterium (assembly GCA_963706545.1). GTDB lineage: Bacteria > Actinomycetota > Thermoleophilia > Solirubrobacterales > Solirubrobacteraceae > Palsa-744. Next base: position 533,126 of record OY970161.1, on the reverse strand, counting down.
GGGCACCACGATGGCCGAGGCGTACAGCGACGAGTCGCGGTGGGTCGAAGCGGTCAGAGCCGCGCTCGCCGCGATGCTCGCGCTCGCCGAGCAGGAGCCCGAGTTGGCGCGCCTGTGGGTCGTCGACGCCTTGGGCGCCGGTCCGAGAGTGCTGCGCAGTCGCGCCCAGGCGATCACGGCGCTGTGTGAGTACATCGACCGCGGGCGCCTGCAGGCGGCATCGCGCACCGAGCCCCCCGCGATCACGGCCGAGGGGGTCGTGGGTGCGGTGCTGGCGGTCCTGCAAACCCGTCTGCTCGCGCCGAACCCCGCGCCGCCGAGCAGTCTGCTGGGGGAGCTGACGAGCCTGGTCGTGCTCCCCTACCTGGGCAGCGCGGCGGCGAAGCGGGAGCTCGTGCGATCTGCCGTCCGCTCTCCGAGCGGTCGGCAGACACACCCACGACGCAGCGGCCGCTTCGCGTTGGAGGGGGTCGGCATGAGACTTACCTACCGCACCGCCCGTGTGCTGATGGCGATCGGTGAACGCCCCGGGTCGAGCAACCGCGAGGTGGGCAATCGCGCGGAGGTCGTCGACCAGGGCCAGATCTCCAAGCTGCTCACCCGCCTGGAGTCCCAGGGCCTGATCGTCAACGACAGCGGCGGGGGGCGGCGCGGAGCGCCCAACGCGTGGGAGCTGACCCCTCGCGGCGAGCAAGTGGAGCACATCATCCGCCGGCGCGCCGCCGAGCCGGAAGGGGCGGCGCTGAGGTAGGGACCCTCGTCACAATAGATGGCGGACTAAAGCCCACCCACCTGGTCGATCCGTGGATGGGATGCGCGGGGTCCTGGCACCTACCGCAGCACGAACACGATCGACTGCGCCCCGCCGTGCGCGGGGGAGAGCGTCAGGCGGTAGCGCCCGCGAGCGAGCCTGGCGTGGCCCCACAGGTGGCTGTGGTCGCGACCCGCGGCAACGGCGAGCGTGAGCCCGCCCCGCGCGGAGACCCAGCGCAGGCGCCCGTGGACGCGGATCTGCCGGGAGAGCGTGACCCGCACGCGGGCTGGGGCGGAGAGGGTGAAGGCGAAGGCCACCTGGGCGAGGGTAGGCAGGCGGCGGGCGATCACTGCGCTCGTGCGCGCGGTGAGGGCGAGGCCGGTGAGACGGACGGTAGTCTGCGCGGTCCCCCCCGGGCTGGTGCTCGTGCCCGACGGGAAGCCGCCGAGTTTGCCGCCCGCCGAGTTGGCGAGTCGGCCTACGCCCGACGAGCCGCCGCTCTTCGTTTCGCCTCCCCCCCCGCCTTTGACGGTGGAGCCTCCCCCGGGGCCGCTGCGCGCTTCTGCTGCTTCTTCTTCTTCGAGCTTTTCGATGGCCCTGATCGCTTCTTCAACTTGCCTTGCTTCGGCGGCCTTCGTTTCTTCTTCGCGCTGCTGTTCTGCTTCCTTGGCCTTCTGCTGTTCTTCGAGGGCCTGCTTTTCTTCGGCGGTCTTCCCTTCCGCGGCGACCCGCCGCGTGTGTTCTTCTGCGCTTTCGGGCTCGAACGCGGCGACTCCGTCGGGGGTGCCCACGCCGGTGGGGCCGTCGTAGCCGGGGGCGGCGGTGCAGATCAACACACCCTTGCCGCAGTCGAGCGGGGAGAGTGGGCTCATCGAGCCGCTGCAGCCGCCCGCGGGGTAGTCCCCGTCGCAGTGGCCGTTGCCCCCTTCGGTGACGTCGTACGTCGAGGGGAAGCCAGCGGGAGAGCCGAGGCGTGAGTAGAGCGTCTGAGCGGGGTACGCGACCCCGTGGGCGCCTCCGGCGAGCGCGAACACCGAGGCGACGATCGGGGAGGCGACGGAGGTGCCGCCGATCACGAGGAAGTTCTTGGTGGATTCCTCGGAGTCGTACACGAGCACCCCGCTGTAGGGGTCGGCGTCCGCGGCGACGTCGGCGACGGCGCGTTTGGCTTCAGCGCCGGTGCCGCAGCCGACGGAGGTCCAGTCGGGCACTTCACGCTGCCACGAGGGCGCCGCGAACTGCGTGCTGCAGCCGCCGCCGCCGCCCCCCTCGTTGCCGCCTTCGGGATCGGGGTCCTCGTTCCAGACGGTCTCGCTCTTGCGCGCACCGGTGTCGGTCACGGTCAGCTCGGTACCGCCGACCGCGACCACGTGGGGCGAGGAGGCTGGGTAGTCGGCGCCAGCGTAATATTCTTCGTGGTTCGCTGTGGCTTCCGCCGCTTCGGTCCAGTTGAGGTAACCGTCGTCGCCGGCCGCCGCGGTAATCACGGTTCCGGGGTCGTTGAAAGCGGTGCTGTCGAACGGGGGCTCTGAGCCGCCCCACGAGTTGGAGACCTCGGTGGCGCCGAGCTTGACGGCTCTTTCCTCGGCGGCTTCGAGGTCTTCGTAGGAGGACGAGCTGGCCTCCACGAGCAGGATGTGGCAGCTCTGGCAGACGGAGTGGACGACGTCGAGGTCGGTGGAGATCTCCACGGTCCAGCCCACCGCTTCTTCGACTTCCACGCAGGCGGCCTTCTGTTGCGTTTGTTCGCAGGTTTCTTCGCGTTCCTTCAGTTCCGCGGCGCTTTTGGGGAAGGGCGTCCCGCTTGCGCCTTCCGCCGCGCTTTCGCCCTTCTGGTTGACCTTCGTGAAGCAGTCATTTTTGGCGGTGCATTCGGACAAATCGATTTCCGGCTGGGCGTCGTAGACTTGCAGGTCGGCTTCGGCACCCGGGTCGTTGTAGGCGTCTACCAGCGCGATCGTCTGCGTGGCGGAGCCCAGCACCGGTTCGACGGGGAGGTTGTAGGCGCTGCGCAGCTCCCCGGGGGTCAGCGGTTTGGGGCTCTGTCCTGCCGCGTAATTGGTACCTGCCCGCCCCGCCTGTTCGGCCTGCGTCTGGGGCGCCAACCGCAGCGCCAGACAGCCGGCGTACCCGAGCGCGGGTGCCGTGCACACCGGGCGCACGGCCAAGTCGGAGGCCGGCGGCAGCGAGACGGCCCCCGCGGCGGCGGCCGGCAAGCAGAGCGCCAGGGCGAGCGCCGTCAGCAGAGCCCACCGCGTCGCCGCGGGCTTCATGGGGTGCTGCACCTCGACCGAACCCATCGCTGTCAAGCATCGACGGTAGCGGCTGTGGACATGAGGGGTCGCGACACAGTCGGACGAACGCACGGCCGAGGGTTGATCCATTGGAGGAAGAGGGGCCCAGCTCGCCGGCCTCTAGGCGGTTGCACCCTCTGAGCAGCATCCGGCCGGCTGCGCCACCCTCTAGGCTGAGCGCATGTCGCGCCTGCTGGGCTTCATCCCGGTCCCGACCTCGCGCTCGCGCCGCGAGGCGCTGGAGCGCCGGCGGGAGGCGAGCCTCGTGACGGAGATGGCGCGCGTGCTGCTGCGGGGGGGGAGCCTCGCGGAGGTGCTGCCGACGGCGGCGCAGCGGATCGCCCAGGCGCTCGAGCTCCCCTCGGCGGCGATCACGATGGAGGCGGTGGAGCCGGACGCGCGCAGCGTGGCGTTCCCGCTGCGCGAGGGGGGCCGCCGGCTGGGGACGGTGGTGGTGTCGGCCGACAGCTCCGAGCGCAGCCTGTACCGCCTGCAGGAGCGGGTGGTGCCGGCGCTTGAGGCGCTGCTGAGCGCGGCGCTCGAGCGCGAGGCGCTGCAGGGGGGAGTGGTGGAGACGGCGGCGCTGCGCCAGGCGGACGTGGTCAAGACGGCGCTGCTGCGGGCGGTCTCGCACGACCTGCGCAGCCCGCTGACCGCGATCTCCGCGGCGGCGGAGGCGATCGCACTACCGGGCGTCTCCATGCAGGAGCGGGAGGAGCTGGCGGCCGCGATCCTCGGGGAGACGCGGCGACTCTCGCGGCTGGTGGACAACCTGCTGGACCTTTCGAAGCTCGAGGCGGGGGCGGCGGAGCCGCGGCGGGAGTGGTTGTCGGTAGAGGAGGCGCTCGGCGCGGCGCTCGAGGATCTGAGCTCCCAGCCGGAGGAGTTCCAGCTCTCGATCGACCGCGACCTGCCGCTGGTGCGGGCGGACTCGACGCAGCTGGAGCGGGCGTTTGTGAACGTTCTGGAGAACGCGCGGCGGCACTCGGGGGGCCACGCGGTGTCGGTCAGGGCGCGGGCGGTGCGGACGATGACGGGCGAGGGCAACCGCCTGATCGTGCGCGTGGTGGACCGCGGCCCGGGGATCCCCCCGGCGCAGTTGGAGCGCGTGTTCGAGCCGTTCTACCGGGCGGGCACGGCCCGCGGCGGGCACCGCGGCTCAGGTCTCGGTCTGGCGATCGCGCGGGGCTTCGTCGAAGCGAACGGGGGCACGCTGCACCTGGAGTCGCTGCCGGGCCAGGGGGCGACGTTCGTGTTTGAGCTGCCGCTGGAGCGCAGTACGCCGGCGCCGGGAGCGCCGGTGCCGGCGGTGCAGGGCGCGTGAACGCCACTGCCGAGCCGGCTCCCCGGCCGCGGGTGCTGGTGGTGGACGACGAGCCGCAGATCCTGCGGGCGCTGAAGGTGGTGCTGCGCGAGGCGGGCTTCGAGGTCCTCAGCGCGCAGAGCGCCCCGGAGGCGCTGGACCTCGCCGCCGTGCGGGCGCCGCGGGCGGCGATCGTGGATCTGGTGTTGCCGGAGGGCGACGGGGTGGAGGTGACGCGCAGCCTGCGGGAGTGGAGCGGGATGCCGATCCTCGTGCTCTCGGCGGTGGGTGAGGAGGAGCAGAAGGTGCGGGCGCTGGAGGCGGGGGCCGACGACTACATCACGAAGCCGTTCGGGGCGCGCGAGCTGGTGGCGCGGCTGCGCGCGGCGCTGCGCCGCAGCGAGGGCGCGGACGAGCAGCCGACGATCGCGGTGGACGGCCTGGAGGTGGACGTGGCCGCGCACGCGGTGCGCCGCGAGGGCGAGGCGGTCCACCTGACCCCGATCGAGTTCGAGCTGCTGCGGGTGTTGGCGCAAAGCCGCGGGCGGCTGTTGACCCACCGGGCGCTGTTGGCGGAGGTGTGGGGTCCGGGGTACGTGGACGACGTGCAGGCGCTGCGCACGCACATCGCGCGCCTACGCGCGAAGATCGAGCCGTTGGGCGAGCGTCCGCGCTACATCCTCACCGACCCGGGCGTGGGGTACCGGTTCGCAGGCTGAGCGTCGGCCAACTGCTTTCTATATCGCGCCTGAAACCTCTACATTGAGCCCTCTGGAGCTTCTACAAAATACCCCCTAGAACCTCTACAAAAAGCCCTCCAGAGACTCTACAATAAGCCCCCTGGAACCTCTACAAAACACCCCCTGGGACGACGGGATGGCCTACCGGCAGAGGGTCGTCGACAGTGAGCTCGCCGGCCGGCTGGGTGCGACCGGCGCGGTGGCGATCGAGGGCCCAAGGGCGTGCGGCAAGACCGCGACGGCGCGCCAGGTCGCCGCGAGCGAGGTGCTGCTCGACGTTGACACGAGCGCCAGGCAGGCAGCCGCGGTCGATCCTGCGCTCGTGCTCGACGGTGCGACGCCGCGCCTGATCGATGAGTGGCAGCTGGAGCCCGAGATCTGGAACCACGTTCGCCGCGCGGTCGACGATCGCCGGCGATCCGGCCAGTTCATCTTGACCGGATCGGCGCTGCCGACTGACGACATCACGCGCCACACCGGCGCTGGGCGGATCACCCGTCTGCGGATGCGTCCGATGGCGCTCTTCGAGGCGGGCCGCGGCAACGGCGAGGTATCGCTCACCGGGCTGCTCGCCGGGGAGTCCGTGCGCAGCGGCGACCCCGGCCTGACGGTCGTCGACCTCGCGGGCGAGATCGCGCGCGGCGGCTGGCCGGGCTTTCGCGGCCTGGCGCCAGAGCGGGCGCTGCGCGCTGTGCGCGGCTACCTCGATGAGATCCGCCGCGTCGACGTAGGTCGCGTCGAGGATCGGCGCCGGGATCCAAGCAGGGTCGGGCGGCTGCTCGTCAGCCTCGCCCGCAACGTCGCCACGCACGCCGCCGTCACCACGCTCGCCGAGGACACCGGTGGGGCGGACGGTCCTTTGAAGAGCGAGACGGCGCGGGAGTACCTCGACGTGCTCAAGCGGCTGATGATCGTCGAGGATCAGCCGGCGTGGGCTCCACATATGCGCTCGCGCTACGCACTGCGCAGCGCGCCGAAGCGGCACTTCGTAGACCCGTCGCTGGCTGTCGCGGCGCTGCGGGCGACGCCCGCGCGGCTCCTGCGGGACATCAACCTGCTGGGCCTCCTGTTCGAGTCGCTTGTCGTACGCGATCTGCGCGTCTACGCGCAGGCTGCTGATGCCCGCGTGCTCCAGTACCGCGACAGCGACGGCCTGGAGGTCGATGCGATCGTCGAGGCGGCCGACGGTCGGTGGGCGGCCTTCGAGGTCAAGCTCGGATCGGCGCGGATCGACGAGGGCGCGGCGAACCTGAGCAAGTTCGTGCGTCGCATCGACACCCGCAAGTGCGGCAGCCCGGCCGCGCTGGGTGTGATCGTGGGCTCAGGCTACGGCTACGTTCGCGAGGACGGTGTCGCGGTCATACCGATCGGGGCGCTGCGAGCGTAACGAAATCGTTATACGCGGGCGGTGAATCGTCACGCGGCCGTAATGGCCGAGCGGGAATAGTGAGCGCATGGACGTGGTGGCGGTGTTGATCGGGATCGCGATGTTTGCGATCCTGCTCGCGATAGTCGAGGGGATAGATCGCATATGAGTGCGCTTCCCCTCGGGTTCTTCATCGCGCATATGAGCGGCGCGGACTTCTTCGGCCTGGTCGTGTCGGTCCTGATTATCGCCTATCTGTTCTACGCATTGATCCGCGGAGAGAACCTCTAGGCGATGACGTTCACCGGCTGGCTCACGATCGTCCTGTTCGCGGTCATATTGACTGCGCTCGCATTGCCGCTCGGCAGCTATATGGCGAAAGTGTACACCGGCCAGCGGGTCATCCTGACACCGCTGCTGGCGTGGCCCGAGCGGATGCTCTACCGGGTCCTGCAGGTGAACCCAAAACGCGAGCAGGATTGGAAGGCGTATGCGAAAAGCCTGATCGTCTTCTCGCTCGCGGGGTGGTTGCTGCTGTACCTGATACTGCGCACGCAGAACGCCCCGTGGGTGCCGCACGCGCTCAACCCGCTCGACTACCACTCGGCCCCGTGGAACGTGACGTTCAACACCGTCTCGTCGTTCATGACGAACACGAACTGGCAGTACTACAGCGGCGAGACGACGATGAGCTACTTCAGCCAGATGGCGGGGCTGACCGTCCAGAACTGGCTGTCGGCCGGCGTGGGGATCGTCGTGGCGGTCGCGCTGGTGCGCGGGATCGTCGGGCGCAGCGGCAAGAGCCTCGGCAACTTCTGGCAGGACATGGTGCGCACGATCCTCTACGTGCTCGCGCCACTGTCGGTGTTCATCGCGCTGGTGCTCGCCTCCCAGGGGGTGATCGCCAACCTGTTCAACCTACCTGACCGTTCACACGATCACCGGCCTGACCCAGACGATCGCGATGGGCCCGGTCGCCTCGCAGGAGGCGATCAAGATGCTCGGCACCAACGGCGGCGGCTTCTTCAACACCAACTCGGCGCATCCGTTCGAGAACCCGACGCAGTTCACCAACTTCTTCGAGATGCTGGCCGTGCTGGTGATCCCGGGCGCGCTGGTGTTCATGTACGGGCGGATGACCGGCAACCGCCGCCAGGGCCTCGCGATCTACGCGACGATGATGATTATGTTCCTCGGCGCCGTGTGCGTCGCCTACATCGCCGAGGCGCACGGCTCACCCGCCCAGCACGCTGCGGGCCTGCACACGGGCGTGATCAACGGCTCGGGCGGCGGCAACATGGAAGGCAAGGAGCAGCGCTTCGGGATCGCCGGGTCGGCGCTGTTCGACGTGGTCACCACGGTGACCTCGTGTGGCGCCGTCAACAGCGCGATCGAGTCGTTCACCGGCATTGGCGGGGCCGTGCCGTTCGCCAACCTGTCCGCCAGCGAGGTGATCTTCGGCGGCGTCGGTACCGGCTTGTACTCGATCCTGCTGTACGTGCTGCTGGCGGTGTTCATCGGTGGCCTGATGGTCGGACGCACGCCGGAGTGGCTCGGCAAGAAGCTCGAGGCGCGGGAGATCAAGCTCGCCGGTCTGGGCATTCTGATCACGCCGCTGGCCGCGCTGTTTTGCACGGCGCTGGCGACCGCGAGCAGCGCGGGGCGCAAGTCGATCTCCGAAGCGGCGCTCTCCAAGGCGGGCGGCAACACGCCGCAGGGCTTCTCCGAGACCTTCTACGCCTACCTGTCCCAGGCGAACAACAACGGCTCTGCGTTCGCTGGCTACACCGGCTTCATCCAGCCGAACGCCGGCAACGTCGGCTCGCATGGCATCACCTTCGCCAACCTGCTCGGCGGCTTCGACATGATATTCGCCCGCTATGCGCCGATCCTGTTCGCGCTCGCGGTCGCCGGCGCGCTGGCGGGCAAGCGCGTCACCCCCGCGGGCCTCGGCACGATGCGCACCGACAACGGCACGTTCGTGGTGCTGCTGATCGGCGTGATCGTGCTCGTCGGCGCGCTCACGTTCTTCCCCGCCCTGCTGCTCGGCCCGATCGTCCAGGGCCTGACGGGACACCTCTACTGAGATGAAACGCGACATCGTCCCTGAGATGGGGGAGGGCAGGCCCTCCCCCATGACCCCCTCCCACTTGAAATGAAACGCGACATCGTCACCTCCGCAATCGGCATCGTGGTGTTCACGATCCTGCTCGGGCTCGTGTACCCACTCGCGATCACCGGCATCAGCCAGGTCGCGTTCCCGGGCGATGCGAACGGGCAGCAGATCAAGGTCGCGGGCAGGGTCGTTGGCTCGAAGCTCATCGGCCAGAGCTTCGCCTCCCCGGTGATCGGCAAGAACGGCAAGCCGGAGGAAAAGGAAGAAGAACTCGTCACCGAACCGAACCCGCGCTACTTCCAGAGCCGCCCCTCGGCCACCGAAGGCGGCGCATACAACGCCAAGGCGAGCACGTTCTCCAACCACGGGCCCAACAGCGTCAAGACCAAGGAAGCGAACGAAGAAAACATCAAGGCGTATCTCGAACTGAACACGGCGCCGAACAAGCAGCCGTACGACCCGGGTCTGACCGTGGCGAGGATCCCGGTCGATGCCGTCAACAGCTCAGCCTCGGGCCTCGACCCCGAAATCTCACAGGCCAACGCCTGGATTCAGGCCTACCGTATCGCGGCTGTGCGTCACCTTCCGCTCGCGACCGTTGACGGGCTGATCTCCAAGTACACATCCGGGCGCGGCCTCGGCTTCTCCGGGGAACCGGGAGTGAACGTGCTCGAGCTCAACCTCGCTCTCGACCGCCTGACTGGAGGAACGGGCTGATGTTGACGATTCCGGCAGCCACCGAACGCCGCGCGGTCTCACTGTTCCAGCGCGATATTGTCGTGCGCGCGCTGATCGACAGCTTCAAGAAGCTCGACCCGCGCGTGCAGATCCGCAACCCTGTGATGTTCGTCGTGGAGATCGGCTCGGTGATCACGACAGTCACGTGGCTGATCCAGGTGTTCGGCGGCAGGCCGCTCGGCGGCGGCCACGAGCCGGCGTGGTACACGTTCACGATCGCCTTCTGGCTGTGGCTGACGGTCGTGTTCGCGAACATGGCCGAGGCGTTCGCCGAGGGCCGCGGCCGCGCGCAGGCGGACACGCTGCGCTCGATGCGCAAGGAGACCGTCGCAACGATGAAGGACGGCACCACGAAGGCCGCCTCGGAGCTGACCCGCGGCGACGTGGTGGTCATCGAGGCGGGCGAGCTGATCCCTGGCGACGGGACTGTGATCGAGGGGATCGCAACCGTTGACGAGTCCGCGATCACGGGCGAGTCCGCGCCGGTGATCCGCGAGTCCGGCGGGGACCGCAGCGCGGTGACGGGCGGCACGCGCGTGACCTCCGACCGGATCGTCGTGGAAATCACCCAGGAGCCGGGGCACTCGTTCCTGGACCGCATGATCGCGCTGGTCGAGGGGGCCGAGCGGCGCAAGACGCCGAACGAGATCGCGCTGAACATCCTGCTCGCGGCGCTGACGCTGATCTTCATGATCGTGGTCGCGACGCTGCGTCCGTTCGGGCTGTTCGCGGGCACCGCGATCTCCGAGACGACGCTGATCGCACTGCTGGTCGCGCTGATCCCCACCACGATCGGGGCGTTGCTCTCGGCGATCGGGATCGCGGGCATGGACCGCATGGTGCGCCGCAACGTCCTTGCCCTCTCCGGCCGCGCGGTCGAGGCGTCGGGCGACGTGGACGTGCTGCTGCTCGACAAGACCGGCACGATCACGATCGGCAACCGCCTCGCCTCGGAGTTCATCCCGATGCCGGGCGTGCCCGAGTCCGAGCTGGCCGAGGCGGCGCAGCTCTCCTCGCTCGCGGACGAGACACCGGAGGGCCGTTCGATTGTGGTGCTCGCCAAGCAGTACGGCCTGCGCGAGCACGACATGGCCTCGCTGAACGCGACGTTCGTGCCGTTTACCGCGCAGACGAGGATGAGTGGGATCGACTACGACGGCCAGCAGCTGCGCAAGGGCGCGGGCGACTCGATCGTCGAGTTCGTCAAGCAGGAGGGCGGCTCGCCGCCCCCGGAGCTGCAGGCGCAGCTCGACCGGATCGGCCGCGAGGGCGGCACGCCGCTGGCGGTCTCGCGCGACAGCCAGGTGCTCGGCGTGATCTACCTCAAGGACACGATCAAGGAGGGCATGAAGGTCCGCTTCGATCAGCTGCGGGCGATGGGCATCAAGACCGTGATGGTGACCGGCGACAACCGCCTGACGGCCGCCAAGATCGCCGAGGAGTCCGGCGTCGATGACTTCCTCGCCGAAGCAACCCCCGAGGCGAAGCTCGCGCTGATCCGTGAGCAGCAGCAGGACGGGCGCCTCGTGGCGATGACGGGAGACGGCACCAACGACGCCCCGGCGCTCGCGCAGGCCGACGTGGGCGTGGCGATGAACACGGGGACCCAGGCGGCGCGCGAGGCCGGCAACATGGTCGACCTCGACTCCAACCCGACGAAGCTGATCGAGATCGTCGAGGTCGGCAAGCAGTTGCTGATCACGCGCGGCGCACTGACGACGTTCTCGATCGCCAACGACGTCGCCAAGTACTTCGCGATCCTACCCGCGGTGTTCATCAGCACGTATGCGGCCTCCGGGGAAACGAAGGGCCCGCTGCACGTGCTGAACATCATGGATCTGGGGACCCCGCAGTCGGCGATCGTCTCGGCGATCATCTTCAACGCGATCGTGATCCCGCTGCTGATCCCGCTCTCGCTGCGCGGCGTGCGCTACCGCCCAATCGGCGCGAGCGCGCTGCTGCGGCGCAACCTCTGGATCTACGGCCTCGGTGGCATCATCGCGCCGTTCATCGGGATCAAGCTGATCGACCTGATCGTGCACAACCTGCTCGGGGGGTAGCCCGCGTCCAGTCCCCGGGGTAGCCTCTTCGCGATGAGAGGCTGGATTCCACTCCCCTCGGCGTGGCGCCGGGAGGCGCTGCGCACGAACCTGTGGCTGGTGCCGACGGTCGAGATCGTGCTGGCGGTCGCGCTGTTCGCCGGCACCCACGCTCTGGATCGCGCCGCCTACGACGGAACGCTGCACCTCCCTTCGTGGGTCATCAGCGGCTCCCCGGACGCCGCCCGGCAGATCCTGACCGCGATCGCGGCGGCGGTGATTACGGTCGTGACACTCGTGTTCTCGATCACGATCGTGACGTTGACGCTCGCCTCCACGCAGTTCGGGCCGCGGATGCTGCGCAACTTCATCCGCGACCGGATCACGCAGCTCACGCTCGGGACGTTCGTGGCGACCTTCGTCTACGCGATCCTGGCGCTCGTCTCGATCGGCCCGGGCGCGCACGGGGAATTCGTCCCGCACCTGTCGATCACGGTGACGATGGCGCTCGTGGTGCTGGACGTCGCTGTACTGGTCGTGTTCATCGACCACATCGCCAAGTCAATCCAGCTGCCGCAGGTCATCGCGAGCATCGCCGGCGATCTCGCGCGAGCGATCGCAGCCGAGGTTCCCCCGCCCGCCGCGGGCAAGCCCAAGGCGGGGCCGTCGCTGTCGGAGATGACTGTGCGACTGGACGAGGAGAGCGGCGTGGTCCGCGCGCCGAGCAGCGGCTACCTGCAGTTCGTGCGCATAGACACGCTGATCGACATCTCGGCGCGCAGCCACGCGGTGATCCGCCTGCTGCACCGCCCGGGCCACTTCGTCATCGAGGGCGAGCCGCTGGCGCACGTGTGGCCCGCCGACGCGGCGCCCGGCGTCGCACGCGCGCTCGGCGGCGCCCACGCGACGGGCCCGCACCGGACGCTCACGCAGGACCTCTCGTTCGCCGTGGATCAGCTCGTGGAGATCGCTATCCGCGCTCTCTCGCCGGCGGTCAACGACACGTTCACCGCGCTGGCCTGCATCGACTGGCTCGGTGACGGGCTGTGCAAGATCGCGGATCGCTGGCGGCCGGCCACCATGCATCGCGACGCGGCCGGCCGCGTGCGCGTGATCACCGTCACCGTCGGCTTCCGCCGACTGGTCGAGCGTTCGCACGAGAAGATCCGCCAGGCGAGCCGCGGGATGCCGGCGGTGATGATCCGCCAGCTCGAAGTGCTCGCCAAGGTGATGCCGTATGCGACGAGCGCCGAGCAGCGTGAGGTGCTGCTTGAGCAGGCGGTGATGATCCTACGCGTGAGCGAGGAGTCGGTGCCGGAGGAGCGGGACCGCGCGGACGTGCTGCGCCGCTACGACGCCGTGCTTGCAGCGGCCGAGGAGCGCCTCGGGGTGGAGTCTGAGCAGTAGTGCGATCCCCCGCTGAGTAAAGGACAATGCCGCCGTGCCATCCGACAGAGGACACCTCAAGGTATTCGTCGGCATGGCGGCCGGCGTGGGTAAGACGTATCGGATGCTCCAGGAGGGCCAGGCGGAGGCGGAGGCGGGCCGCGATGTGGTGATCGGCTACCTGGAGCCGCACGGCCGCGAGCAGACGACGGCCCAGGCCGAGGGCCTGGAGGCGGTGCCGCGCCGGCGGGTGCGCTACCGCGAGACGGAGCTCGAGGAGATGGATCTTCCCGGGATCCTCGCGCGCGCACCGGAGTTGTGCCTGATCGACGAGCTCGCGCACACCAACGCCCCGGGGGTGGAGCACGAGAAGCGCTACGAAGATGTGCGTGACGTGCTGAGGGCGGGGATCGACGTGTACTCCACCGTGAACGTGCAGCACCTGGAGAGCCTCAACGACCAGGTGACTCAGCTGACGGGCGTGCGGGTGCGCGAGACGATCCCCGACGCGGTGCTCTCCGCGGCGGACGAGACGGTGCTCGTGGACGTCACCCCGGAGGCGCTGATCGCCCGCCTGCGCGCCGGCAAGGTCTACCCGGCGGAGCGCGTGCAGGCGGCGCTCGGCAACTTCTTCAAGATCGAGAACCTCTCCGCGCTGCGCGAGACGGCGCTGCGCCAGGTGGCCGAGGGCGTGGAGCTCGAGCGCCTGGTGCGCGAGGTCCCGGTGGTGCGCCGCAGTGAGGACCGGCTGGTCGCGCAGACCGCCCCGCAGGTGATCTCCGAGCGGCTGCTCGCGCTCGTCACGCCGACCCCGCGCTCGCAGCGCGTGGTGCGCCGCGCGTGGCGCTCCGCGCAGCGCCTGGGGGCGGAGCTCGACCTGCTGGTGGTCCGCCCCCCGGGGGGGACGCCGAGCAGGCAGGAGCGCGAACAGCTGGAGGCGCTGCGGCGCCTGGCCTCGGTGTTGGGCGCGCACCTGCTGCTGGAGGAGGCCGACGACGTGGCCGAGGCGGCGATCGGGGTGGCGCGCTCGCGCGGCACGACGTACCTGTTGATGGGCACCCCCAAGCCGCGCAACGCGTGGCGCCGGCTGACCCAGCCGGCGCTGCCCTTCCGGCTGCTGAAAGGCCTGCCGGGCGTGGACCTGCGGATCGTCGCCGATCGCACGCTGCGCCCGAGCACGGGCGACGCGGAGCCCGAGGAGGAGGGGGCGGCACTATGACCCTGCTTGCGGCGGTCCTGATTGTGGCTGCGCTGGCGGTCGGCTTCGCGGCCGCACTGGGCCTCGAGCGCCGACGCCGCAAACGCGCGCTGAGCGGCCGCACGCGGGTGCGACGGATCGCGTTCCCGTTCACGGGCGATGCGCTCTCCGAGCCGGCGCTCGCGGCCGCCCTGCGGCTGGCGCGGATCGACGGGGCGACGCTGATGCCGGTCTACCTGGCGCTGGTGCCGATGCGCCTGTCGGTGGACGTGCCGCTGCGCAGCGAGTGCGACCTGGCGCTGCCGATGCTCGACGCGATCGAGCAGCGCGCCGCCCGCGCGGAGGTCCCGGTCAACTCGCGCATCGAGCGCGGGCGCACGGTGCGCCACGCACTGCGGGAACTGATCGCCCACGAGAGCTTCGAGCGGATGGTGGTGGCGGCCGGCGCCGACAGCTCGGGGGAGGGCTTCACCCCGGAGGCGGTGGCGTGGTTGCTGACCAACGTGCCGGGCGAGGTGATCGTGCTGCGCTCCGCAGAGGCCGCCCCGCAGGCTTCGTTGCAGTCCGGGGAATCGGCGCCGCCGCAACCTCAGGGTGCATAGCCTGTTGGCATGAACATGCTTGGATCGCTCCCCCGCTGGCCGAAACGGGGACGCTGGCCGAAGGCGAGTGTCCCCCGGCTTCAGCCAACCTCCGCTCGGTTCACCGCCCTGCTGCTGTCCGTGATGCTCCTCGGAGCGCTGGCGTTCGCCTGGACGCCTGCCAGCTCCGCGGCAAAGAAGGCGCCCCCCCGCGGGCCGTCCTACATGACCGGGATCAGCGACTCCCAGGACGAGATGTTCACCAACCCGCTGTGGCAGCAACTGCACACGCAGATCTCGCGGCTCGTGATCCCGTGGGACGTGGCCGTGCGGTCGTACGACCTGGATCAGGCGGTAGCGTGGATCCACGACGCGGAAGCGCGCCACCAGAAAATCCTCGTGGCCTTCTACCACTCCGAGTACACGAAAACGAAGCTGCCGAGCGTCGCCACCTACAAGAAAGACGTGGCGAAGTTCATCAAGCTGTTCCCGCACATTCGCGAATACACGGCGTGGGACGAGGCCAACCGGGGCTATGTGAGCGATGGGAGCGCCTCATTCGTCAGCCCGTCGGCGACGCTGGACGCGCAGTACTACCAGGCGCTCAAGCGCGACTGCGTGGAGTGCACCGTGATCGGCCTCGACGTGCTCGACAACCCGGAGATCGGCGGGACGGTGCAGTACATCGCGGAATTCAAGCGCGAGATCGGGCGCCTGAGAACGGTGATGCCGTACGTGTGGGGGTTGCACGACTACTCCGACCTCAACCACTTCGAAAGCTGGCGCACGCGCGACCTCGCGGCCGACCTCGGCGGCGAAGTGTGGCTCACCGAGACTGGGGGGGTTGTGAAGTTCGGCAACGACCTCCCCAACAAGAACGGCGCGGGCCTCAGGCGCGCCGCGAACGTGCTGCACTACATGTTCGGCGTGGCGGCCTCGATCCCGCGGATCAAACGCCTCTACATCTACAACTGGGTGGGCGGCACGCCCTCCACCCGCTTCGACGCGGGCCTGACCAACGCCCACTACAAGCCCCGCCCGGGCTATGTCGTGGTCTGCAAGCAGCTACACGCTGCGCACTGCAACGTCAAGACGGTCAACAACTGAGTCCGTTTCCCCTGCGCGGTGACCTCCGGGGCTACCCGTCTCTCTATCATCCGTGCAATTGTAAACCGTCGCTATAGATTTGCACGTCGGATCTGTGCGCCGCGGCCTCACCGGGCTCCTCTGGCGCGCTGTTGTGCCAAACCCGCGCCGCCCCGAGTACGAGCAGCGCGATCCCGCAGGCCAGCGGGACGAGTGCGTGCAGGGGGTAGGTGCCGAAGTAGGCGCCCTTATTGAGGGCCCGCGGGTCTCCGGAGTGAAGGATGTCGAGCAGGCCTTGGTGGTCGAGGCCGAGCAGGGTGGGGGCCAGCGCGGCGTACAGCGCCCAGGCGGCGAGCGCGAGCACTCCGGCGCGCAGCGAGGCGCAGGTGAGGCGCATCCGCGGCGTGGCGATTGCGGCGAGCACGAGCGCGCCAAGCGCGGGAAGCAGGAAGGTCCAGATCTCCCCCCAACCGCGGCCGAGGCCGTAGGCGGAGGCGATCGTGGGCTGGAAGAAGCCCTCCAGGAGGTGGCGCATCCAGCTGACGGTCTCGGTCTCGTAGCCGATCAGCGGGTGGGTGATCGTGGCGAGGATCGCGCACGTGATCGAGGCCGCCGCCAGCGCGATCGTCGGGCCGGGCCAGCGCTCGAAGGCGATCGCCAGGGGGAGCGCGAGGAACGGGAGCGTCGTGGCGAGGAAGCGCGGTCCCGGCGAGCTGCCGCCGAAGGGGAGGTAGTAGCCGGAGTTGTAGGTGAGGTAGCAGAGGAGTACGCCCGCGATTACGAGCGCCTCCGCGCGGCGGCCGCGGCGGTATAGCGCGAGCGTGCCGAGCGCCCCCATGACCAGCACGGGGGCGAGCGTAAGCAGGCCGCGGGAGTCGCCCAGCAGCGTCGCCGCGACGCGCAGGGAGGGGGCGGTGATCCCGAAGAAGCCCTTGTGCTGCTGGGGCACGTTGGCGTAGGCGACGTGGGTGAGCGAGTGGAAGGCGGCGAGGTTGTAGAGCGCGAGCGGCACGAGACCCACGGCGATCCCCGCCGCGTAGGCGCCCCCGCGGCGCAGCGCCCCTAAGGGGGTGAGCGCGTCGCGGCGGGAGAGCAGGTAGAGCCCGAGCACGCCGGCGAGCAGCGCGAGCGGGTACTCCGAGGAGATCGCGTAGCCGATGCTCAGGCCGGCGGCCCCGCACAGCCACGCACGCGGGGGGCCGTCGCGCTCGCGCAGCAGCAGCGTGAACGTGGCGAAGCCGAGGAACGCGGTGAAGATGTGCGAGAACAGCAGCGTGGAGAGCGCGAGCGCCAGCGTGCCGAGGCCGAGCGTGACCGCCGTGGCGGCGCCAAAGCCGGGCTGCAGGCGCTCCGCGGCGCCCCACACCAGCATCAGCAGCAGCAGGCCGGGCAGCACGTTGCCCCACAGCCCGACCAGGTAGATCAGCTCATCGTCGCCGGGCTGCACCGGGGAGCTGTAGGCCCAGTGCTCGGCGTCCACTCCGCGCAGGACGGTGTACCAGGGAAGCACGAACAGCGCCAGGCCAGGAGCGCGCGCCGAGTACCAGTGTCCGTGATAGCGGACCTTGTCGCCCGTGTTCGCCTGGTAGGGGTCGATCGTGGTCTGTTCGTGGTAGAGCGCCTGCAGCAGGTCGTAGTGGGAGGTCTGGTTCCAGGAGAAGTTCTGGATCAGGGTCGCGTAGGAGAGGCCCACGAGCAGGACCGCCGCGAGGGCCAGGCGCCTGTTCCTACGTCGCGTTGTCTGCTCGGCCGGGATCGGCGCACAGGATACGCGAGGCGTGTGCGACGTTGCGGCGGTGCAGGCCGGGCGAGGTTGTCCGTTCCGGAGGGCGGATCTGCGCAACACTCATGACGACGGCCCCCGAGGTGGAGGAGGTTCTGAGATGCGAGTCCTGGTCGTAGGAGCCGGCGGTGTGGGCGCGGCCTTTGCCGCGATCGCCCAGCGGCGGCCGGCGTTCGAGCGGGTGGTGCTGGCCGACGTCTCACCGCAGCGCGCGCACGACGTGGTCGCGCGGCTGGGGGAGGCCGACCGCTTCGCGGCCGAGCAGGTGGACGCCTCCAGCCGCGAGCAGCTGGTGGCGCTGATCGAGCAGGTCAAGCCGGACGCGGTGCTGAACGCGTGCGATCCGCGCTTCAACGAGCCGATCTTCGCGGCGGCGTTTGAGGCGCGCGTGACGTACCTGGACATGGCGATGACGCTCTCGGAGCCCCACGAGCAGCGTCCGTACGAGCTGCCGGGGGTGATGCTCGGCGAGCACCAGCTTGCACGCCACGAGGCGTGGGAGCAGGCGGGGCTGTTGGCGCTCGTGGGGATTGGGGTGGAGCCGGGGCTCTCCGACGTGTTCGCGCGCTATGCGGCCGACGAGCTGTTCTCGAAGATCGAGGAGGTGGGGGTGCGCGACGGGGCGGACTTGGTAGTGGAGGGGTACGACTTCGCGCCGACGTTCTCGATCTGGACGACGATCGAGGAGTGCTTGAACCCGCCCCTGATCTGGGAACGCGAGCGGGGCTTCTACACCACCCCGCCGTTCTCCGAGCCAGAGGTGTTCGAGTTCCCCGAGGGGATCGGCAGCGTGGAGTGCGTGAACGTCGAGCACGAGGAGGTTGTGCTAATCCCGCGGTGGGTGCAGTGCGAGCGGGTGACGTTCAAGTACGGCTTGGGGGAGGAGTTCATCGGGGTGCTACGCACGCTGCATAAGCTTGGCCTCGATTCCACCCGGCCGGTGACGGTACGCGGCGTAGAGGTTTCCCCCCGCGACGTGGTCGCCGCCACGCTGCCCGACCCCGCGACGCTCGGCGAGCGGATGACCGGCCGCACCTGCGCGGGTACGTGGGTGAGGGGCACCGGCAGGGACGGCGCCCCGCGCTCGACCTACCTCTACCACGTGGTGGACAACGAGCAGACGATGCGCGAGTACGGCAGCCAGGCGGTCGTCTGGCAGACCGCGGTCAACCCCGTCGTGGCGCTCGAGCTGCTTGACGAGGGCGCATGGCGGGGCACTGGTGTGCTCGGCCCCGAGGCGTTTCCGCCCGCCCCGTTCCTTGAGCGCCTCGCCGCGCTGGGCTCACCCCACGGCCAGCGGGAGCTGTAGCGGATCCTGTTCATCCATCGCGGATTCCGGCCTCGACTGGGGCCGTCGCGCGGTTCTGGCGAGAGTGTGAGGAGCGAGGCGCAGGCCTCCTGCCGGCGCGCCTCGCTCCCCTCTGCCCCCCAGGGCAGCTTGAAAAGCCTCAGAAGTCCACGCGCGCGGGGACCGGCCCGGTCGGCGGGGGCTGCTCGAGCAGCCCCGGCGGCGCCGTTTCGGTCTTGCGCGAGAAGTACTCTTTGAAGAGAGGCCGTGAGGCGAGCATGATGATGCCGCCGAGGACCATGCCGCCGATGCCCATCCAGAGCGGCAGCGTGATGCCGAGGATCGGCTTGGAGGAGACGTTTTCTGCGTGGCCGTAGTAGAACGCCGCCTTGGCTCCGATTCCGAACAGCATCAGCCCGCCGATCAGCGGGCCGAGGCCCAGCATCAGGAAGTTGCGCGCGCTTTCTCGCAGCTCCCGCCGGTAATACCAGCCGCAGGCGACGCCGGTGAAGCCGTAGTAGAAGCAGATCGGGAAGCCGATCGCGGTGAGCGAGTCTTCCAGGACGCTTTCGGAGAGCAGCAGCAGGGCGACGGTGATGGCGATCGAGAGCAGGCCGAAGCCGAGCGTCGACACGGTCGGGGTCAGGTAGCGCTTGTGGACCCGGGAGAGCAGGGCGGTGACCGCTTTCCAGTGCGCCATCGAGAGCGTCGTGCGCGCGGTCGGCAGGATCGTCGTCTGCGTCGAGGCAGAGGCGGAGGTGAGCACTGCGATGATCAGCAGCTTGTCCAGGCCGCTGCCCAGCACGCCAGAGCCGAGCGCGTTGAGGATGTCCGCCTGGTTGGCTTCGTTGGTCAGGAAGCCGGTGCCGTGGAATGACTGGGCGGCCGCGGTGACGACGACGTAGATCAGCACGAGCAGGACCGTCGAAACGACCGCGGCCTTGCCCGGGCCCTCGGCCGGGTCCTCGGACTCCTCGTTGACCGCCACGCCGGAGTCCCACCCCCAGTAAATGAAGACAGCGAGCAGCAGTGCGACGACCAGGTCGCCGAAGCTCATCGCGAACGGGTTGAGCCAGGAGAGCGAGGGCTTGATCGAGCCGGCCGGTGGGTGGCTGCCGTAGACCTTGACGAACGCGACGATCGCGAACAGCCCGAGGATGAAGACCTCGGCGCTGAGCAGGAACTGCTGGATGCGCGCGGAGAGCTCGATGCCGCGGTAGCAGATCCAGGTCATGATCGCGATCCAGAGGACCGCCCCGATGATGATCGCCGCTTTGGAGTTTCCGAGTTCGGTGAAGCCGAAGAGCTTGAACGTATAGATCGCCGCGATGTCTGCCAGCGAGGCCATCACGATCACGTCGGAGAGGAAGATCGCCCAGCCGTTCATCCAGCCGGTCATCGGGCCGAACGCGCGCGTCACCCACGCGAACGTCGTGCCCGCGTCGGGGTCGGCGCGGTTGAAGTATTTGTAGGCCGCGGCGACGAGCAGCATCGGGATGAACGCCACGAGCATCACCGCGGGGGCGTGTACGCCGACGCCCTTGACCGCGACGATGAACCCCAGCGTCGCCGCCAGCGAGTAGGCGGGGGCGGTCGAGGCGACCCCGATCACGATGTTCGAGAGGTACCCGATCGCGTTTTTCTTCAGGCCCTTGTCCATCACGCCCGAAGGGTCGGGGACCGCTGGTGGTGTTGCGCTGATCGCTGCCATGTTCTTACTCCCTCCAACTCCTGGGTGCCCGCGCACCCGACACCGGTCGTGACAGACGCTACGAACACCCCGGGGCGGACACAAGGTGCGCAATTCCCAAAGATTCGAGGCCGGCTTGTACAAAACGTACAATGAGGGCAAGCGCTCTTGAACTAGTAGCGCATTGATGCAGACGTTGTGTCAGAGTACGTTTGTCCTGAGTGTCTATTCATAAGATGCCGAGTTCCGATAGAGGAGACAGATCATGGTCATCCCCACGAGCGATCCGATGATGGCCGCCGCGCCCGGCACGGCGACCGGTCCTGCGCCGGCCAGTGGCGGCGGCGCCCCGGCGACGGTGGCCACGCAGGGAGCCGGCGGGCAGCCGGGGGGCGATCTCCAGGAGCAGGCCCACCGCCACCTGTGGATGCACTTCACGCGGATGGGCGCGTACGCCGACCACGAGATCCCGGTGATCGTGCGCGGCGAAGGGTGCTACGTGTACGACGAGCACGGCAAGCGGTATCTCGACGGGCTGTCGGCGCTGTTCTGCGTCAACGTCGGCCACGGCCGCACGGAGCTCGCGGACGCCGCGGCGCGCCAGGCGAAGGAGCTCGCGTTCTACACCAACTGGAGCTATGCGCACCCGCGCTCGATCGAACTGGCGACGCGGATCGCGCAGCTCGCGCCGGGGAACCTAAACCGGGTGTTCTTCACCTCGGGCGGGTCGGAGGCGGTTGAGAGCGCGTGGAAGCTCGCCAAGGCGTATCACGCCGCGCGCGGGGAAAAAGG
This sequence comes from uncultured Solirubrobacterales bacterium, assembly GCA_963706545.1. Classification (GTDB taxonomy): domain Bacteria; phylum Actinomycetota; class Thermoleophilia; order Solirubrobacterales; family Solirubrobacteraceae; genus Palsa-744. Next base: position 511,972 of record OY970161.1, on the reverse strand, counting down.
CCGCTACAAGCTGATCGCGCGCAATCTCGCCTATCACGGGACCTCGATGGGGGCGCTCACCGCAACGGGGCTGCCTCCGCTGCGCGCGCCGTTCGAGCCGCTGACCCCCGGCGGGCATCACGTCCCGAACACGAATGCGTACCGCTGGAAAGAGGATCGTGAGGAGCTGTGGGCGGCCGACGCGATCGAGGAGGCGATTACCTTCGAGGGCCCCGAGACGGTCGCTGCCGTGATCTTGGAGCCGGTGCAGAACAGCGGCGGCTGCTTCGTCCCCCAGGAGGGGTACTTCCAGCGCGTGCGCGAGATCTGCGACCGCTACGGCGTGCTGCTGATCTCCGACGAGGTGATCTGCTCGTGGGGTCGCATCGGCACGTGGTTTGGGTGCGAACGGTACGGCTATCAGCCCGACATGGTCACCACCGCGAAGGGCATCACCTCCGCGTACGCACCGATGGGGGCGCTGATCGCCGGCGACCACATCGCCGAGCCGTTCATGCACGGCACGGCGATCTTCAACCACGGCTTCACATTCGGCGGGCACCCCGTCTCGAGCGCGGTGGCGCTCGCGAACATCGACGTGATGGAGCGCGAGCAGTTGTGCGAGCACGTGCGCGAGAACGAGCCGGCGCTGCGCGGAATGCTGGAGGGCTTGCGCGACCTACCGATCGTCGGCGACGTGCGCGGCGCCGGCTACTTCCAGGCGGTCGAGCTCGTCAAGGACCGCGAGACGAAGGAAACGTTCACGCACGAGGAGTCCGAGGAGCTGCTGCGCGGCTTCCTCTCGCACGAGCTGTACGACCGCGGGCTGATCTGCCGCACCGACGACCGCGGCGAGCCGGTGATCCAGCTCTCCCCGCCGCTGATCGCCGGCCCAGAGCAGTTCGAAGAGATCGAGGCGGTGCTGCGCCCCGTGCTGAGCGAGGCGTGGGAGCGGATCGGCAGGCGGTGAGGGGAGCGACGGTGAGTGGGATCGAGGCCGACAGGGAGCGACGGCCAGCCGGCAGAACGCGGGCAGCGGGTATGAGGGCGCACAGACCGCGGGCGACGGAAAGGGCGCCGCGGTGCTGACCGTCGAGGGACTCGTGAGCGAGCTGGGCCTCGAGCTCGTCAGCGGGCACGAGTCGGCTAACACGCACGTGCGGTGGGTGCACAGCACCGAGCTGCCGGACCCCACCCCGTGGCTGCGCGGCGGGGAGCTGCTGCTCACGACCGGCCTGCAGCTGGAGGGTGCGAAGACCCAGCGGGAGCTGGTGGCCCACCTCGCAGAGCACGAGATCGCCGGCCTCGGCTTCGGCACCGGCTTTGCCCACAAACGCCTGCCTGCGGCGCTCGCCGACGAGGCCCGCAAGCGGGAGTTCCCCCTGTTCGAGGTCCCGTACGAGTTGCCGTTCATCGCGATCACCGAGCGCGTGTTCGCGCAACTACTCGACGAGCGCTATGAAATGCTGCAGCGCGGGATGGCCGGCGACGTGCTCGCCGAGGCGCTCACGGGCCGGCTGTACCCCGAGGAGCTGCAGGCACGGCTGCGCCCGTTCGGGATTGGCGAGCGCGCGGCGGTGCTCGCGTTCGCGCCACCCGACCCCGCAGTGGCCGCGCCGTTGGTCGAGCGGTGGCTGGCGCGCGAGGATCTGGCGCTCGCCGGCAGCCTCGTGGCGATCCGTAGCGGCCTGCTGTGCGCCGTAGTGGACGGAGGTGGCGAGCTGGACCCGATCGCGCTCGCCCGGCGCGTACGCGCGGAGCTTACTGCCCGCATCGGGGCGGAGGTGCGCGCGAGCGCAAGCCGTGTGGCCCCAACACAGTCGCTGCGGGTCAGCTTCCACGAGGCGCGATGCGCGCTGGAGGCGATGCGCCTGCAGAACGGCAACGGCGCGGAGGTCGTGGCCTCATACGCAGACCTCGGTGCCTTCCAGCTGCTGCTGTCCCTGCAGGACGACGACGCGCTGCTGACGTACTGCCGCGGCGTGCTCGGCCCGGTCGAAGCGGGCGAGGGCGAGTACGGCGACGAGTTGCTGCGCTCACTGGACGTGTTCATCGAGCACAACGGCCACTGGGAGAAGGCCGCGAACGCGCTGTACTGCCACCGCCACACGCTGCGCTACCGAATCCGCCGCGTGGAGCAACTGACCGGCCGCGACTTCTCGACGGCGCGCGACCGGATCGAGTTCTGGCTGGCCCTAAGGGGAAGAGAGTTGGCACGATGAGGGCGGGAGCTTTTTTGACTAAGACCCCCACAAGGGGGGTCGGGATAGGCGTTCGTAGTGTGAACCCAAGGTCTGTGCAAACGGCCAGGGGGCCGCGGCCATGAGGATCGGGGTCCAAGACGAGATCGACAAGTACCGGCGGAGCAGGGAGGCGCGGCCATGAGGATCGGAGTCCCCAGCGAGATCAAGCTCGACGAGTATCGAGTGGCGATCACCCCCGCGGGCGTGCGCGAGCTGAGCACGCGCGGGCACGAGGTGATCGTGCAGGCCGGCGCCGGTCTCGGCAGCGCCTTCGAGGACGCCGCGTTCACCGCCCAGGGTGCGCGCATCGTCCCCGACGCGCGCGCGGTGTTCGCGGAGGCGGAGCTGGTGCTGAAGGTCAAGGAGCCCCAGCCGGGCGAGGTCGGGCTGCTGCGCGAGGAGCAGACGCTGTTCACCTACCTGCACCTCGCGGCGGAGCCGAGTCTCACACAGGGACTGCAGGCGTCAGGGGCGACGTGCATCGCGTACGAGACGGTCGAGGACGCACGCGGCAACCTCCCGCTGCTGGCCCCGATGAGCGAGGTCGCGGGCAAGCTCGCCACGCAGGCCGGCGCGTTCATGCTCGAGAAGCCGCTCGGCGGGCGCGGCATCCTACTCGGCGGCGTCCCCGGCGTGGCGGCGGCCACGGTGCTCGTGATCGGCGGCGGCGTGGTGGGTGCGAACGCGGCGATCATCGCGATCGGGATGCAGGCCGACGTGTTCGTGTTCGACCGCTCGATCGACCGCCTGCGCGAGCTCGAAGTCACCTTCGGGGGCCGCGCCTCGACGGTGTACTCCTCGACGCTCGCAATCGAGGAGATGCTCCCGGCGGCGGACCTAGTGATCGGCGCGGTGCTGATCCACGGCGGCCGCGCCCCGCACGTCATCAGCCGCGAGCAGCTCGGTCTGATGCGCCGCCACGCGGTGCTCGTCAACGTCTCGATCGACCAGGGCGGCTGCTTTGAGACCTCGCACCCGACCACGCACTCGAACCCGACGTTCGAGGTGGACGGCATCACCCACTACTGCGTCGCGAACATGCCCGGCGCGGTGCCGATTACCTCGACGTACGCGCTCACCAACGCCACCCTGCCCTACGTGCTGGCGCTCGCCGACCACGGCGTGCAGGAGGCGCTCGAGCGTGACCCGGGCCTGCGCCTCGGGCTGAATGTGCGCGATGGCCAGATCACCCACCCGGCGGTCGCCGAAGCGCTGGCCGTGGTGTAAGCCCCCGAAGAGGAGACAGACATGGCCACCAACACCGAAACCCTGTGCAACTTCATCGACGGCGAGCGGGCGCCCTCCGACGGCGAGACCGAAGCGATCCTCAACCCCGCCACTGGCAAGGAGCTGGCGCGAGCGCCGAGCTCCAGCGCCGAGGACGTGGACCGGGCCGTGCGGGCGGCCCGGCGGGCGTTCGAGGGCTGGTCTGCCACCACGCCCGCCGAGCGCGCGGGGGCGCTGCTTGCGATCGCGGATCTGGTCGAGGACCACGCCGAGGAGATCGCGCGCCTGGAGGCCCTGAACGCGGGCAAGCCGATCGAAGCGGTCACCAACGACGAGCTCCCGGTGATGGCTGACAACCTGCGCTTCTTCGCCGGTGCCGCCCGCTGCCTGGAGGGCCGCGCGGCCGGTGAGTACATGCAGGGCTACACCTCCTTCACCCGGCGCGAGGCGGTCGGCGTGATCGGGCAGGTCACCCCGTGGAACTACCCGCTGATGATGGCGATCTGGAAATTCGCCCCCGCGCTCGCGGCCGGCAATACGGTCGTGCTCAAGCCCGCGGAGACCACGCCGCTCACAACCCTCCGCCTGGCTGAGCTGGCCGCCGAGATCCTGCCGCCGGGAGTGCTGAACGTCCTCACGGGCCCCGGCCGCCCGACGGGCGAGGCGCTCATCAACCACCCCGACGTGGACATGCTCGCGCTGACCGGCTCGGTGGACACAGGCAAGCACTTCGCGCGCACCGCCGCGGACACGCTCAAGCGCGTGCACCTCGAGCTCGGCGGCAAGGCACCGGTGATCGTGTTCGACGACGTCGGCATGGAAGCGGCCCTGGAGACGATCGCCGGCACCGGCTACTACAACGCCGGCCAGGACTGCACCGCCGCCACGCGCGTACTCGCGGCGCAGAGCGTCTACGACGACGTGGTGGCCGGCCTCTCCGAGCAGGCCCAGGGCCTCGTGCTCGGCGACACCCTGGCCCCCGACACGACGCTCGGCCCGCTCAACTCCGCCCGCCAGCGCGAGCGCGTGCAGGGTTTCCTGGAGCGTCGCCCCGCCGCCGCCGAGGTGGTCACCGGCGGCGCCGCCCCCGCCCGCCCGGGCTTCTACCTCGAACCGACGGTGATCGCCGGCGTGGGGCAGGAGGACGAGCTGATCCAGCGCGAGATCTTCGGCCCCGTCATTACCGTCCAGCGCTTCACCGAGGAGGCCCAGGCGATCGAGTGGGCCAACGCGACCCGCTACGGTCTGGCCTCCTCGGTCTGGACCCGCGACGTCGGCCGCGCGCTGCGAGTCTCAAAGGCGCTGCGCTTCGGCTGTGTGTGGATCAACGACCACATCCCGCTCGTCTCGGAGATGCCCCACGGGGGTTTCAAGGAGTCCGGCTACGGCAAGGACCTCAGCGTGTACTCGCTGGAGGACTACACCGTGGTCAAGCACGTGATGGCCAGCTTGTCCTGATCCAGGAGACATCGACGGCGCACGGGTGGGTGTTACCAGCTGGTGCGTACCTCAGCGCCCATACGGACGACCACTAGGTAGGACATCTAGAAGGCCAAAAAACATGCTATAATCTAATAAGGCCTGCAAAATAAGCACTTTTATGGCTACACAAGCGGACACACCAACGGACATCCAGAGGGAGTATCGCAAGACCCATCCGTGGATCACATTTCGGCTTGACCTGACCAGGGCTCCATGGACATTCTGGAATTACGTCGGGGAAGCTCACTCGAAGTGCCGCCACCTCTCCAGGACGCCCCTTCCGCCGGGGCTGGCTCGCAAGATGGAACGGATCTACCTCGCCAAGGGCGCTCTTGCAAGCGCAGCGATCGAGGGCAACAGCCTCAGTGAGGAGCAGGCAGTTGCCGCTGTTGAGGGCAGGCTGGAGCTACCCCAGAGCCAGGAGTATCTCCAGCAAGAGCTCGAAAACGTCATTCAAGCAATCGCCCGCATTGAAATGGAGATCCACGAAGGAGTGCCTTTCGAGATCACACCCGAGAGGCTGCGCGGACTCAATAGGCAGGTGCTTGCCGATCTCACGGTGGAGGACCACGTGATGCCTGGTGAGCTTCGTACGACGGGCATCGGGGTTGGCACCGTATATAAAGGCGCCCCTTCCGAGGATTGCGAGCTCCTTGTTCAGGCCATGTGCGGCTGGCTCAACGGCGTGGACTTTCGTCGCGATGGGGAGGACCACGCCAAGGACTTCTTGCACGCCTTTCTGCAAGCAGCAATAGCCCATGTGTACATCGCGTGGATCCATCCTTTCGGGGACGGCAACGGCCGCACTGCGCGGCTTGTCGAGTTTGGCATCCTCGCGGCAGCTGGGATCCCGTCCGTGGCTGCCCACTTGCTCTCCAACCACTACAACGCGACGCGCTCGAACTACTACCGGCAGCTCGACCACGCCTCGAAGTCCGGCGGAGACTTGATTCCGTTCCTCGACTACGCAGCCCAGGGATTCGTCGGAGAGTTGCAGCAGCAGCTCAACGAGGTGCACGAGCTGATCGTGCAGGCGACGTGGACCAACTACGTCCATTCCATGTTCCCGGGCCGCACCGTCACCGCACGGCGGCAACGCGACCTCGTGCTCGCGTTGCTCCCAGATCAGTTTGTGCCAAGGGCCAAGATCTCAACGATGACACCGCAACTGGCGGAGGCGTACGCAAACAAGAAGAGCAAGACCGTGACTCGCGACCTCAATGCGCTCGGCAAGCTCGAGCTGATAGAGCGGGGGCCGCAAGGTATCCGAGCGCGACGCGAGGTTATGCTGTCTTTTCTGCCACGTGTTGCCCCTGGTGTAGAGGACATTCACTCCGAACTGTTTCCGGCTGTTGCCTAGCTGCTCGGGGGAGCCCGGCGCGCGAGCACCTGGAAGATCGAGGTGAAGCCCGTCGCGAAGCCGTTGCGCGCGGCGCGCAGGTAGAGGCGCCAGACGCGCACGCGCTCGCCGCCCGCCAGCCGTTCGGCCTGCTCGCGGTTCGCGTCCAGGCGCGCGATCCACTCGCTCAGCGTGTCCACGTAGTCCTGGCGCAGACCCTCCACGTGCGTGGGCTCGAAGCCGGCGCGCTCCAACGCGAGCAGCACGCGCGAGACGTGCAGGGGGGCCGCGTCGGGGAAGACGTAGCGCTCGGAGAAGGCGCCGGCCTCAGGGTCGCCGTGGCGCAGACGGGCGATGCCGTGGTTGAGCAGACGCCCGCCGGGGTCGAGCAGGCCCGCGAGCTGCGCGGCGTACACGTCGATCTGGCTCGCGCCCACGTGCTCGACCATGCCGATGCTCGCGATCGCGTCGTAGCGCTCGCCGGCGAGGTCGCGGTAGTCGGCCAGGCGGATCTCCACACGGTCCTCCAGGCCCGCCTTCGCCACTCGCCGCTGCGCGAGCTCCGCCTGGTTGGGGGAGAGCGTGATCCCCACCGCGGAGACGCCGTGACGGGTGGCGGCGTGCAGCACGAAGCTGCCCCACCCGCAGCCGACGTCGAGCAGGCGCTCGCCCTCCCGCAGGCCGAGCTTCGTGCAGACGAGCTCGCGCTTGGCCAGCTGGGCGTCCTCCAGGGTGGTGGCCCCGCGCGAGAAGAGCGCGCAGGAGTAGGTCATCGACGAGTCGAGGAACAGCTTGAAGAAGTCGTTGGAGACGTCGTAGTGGTGGCGCACCGCGCGCGCGTCGCGCGCTCGACTGTGGCGGTGACCCTGCGGGCGCAGCTCGCTGGCGGGGACCCGCGGGGGGCGCGACAGGCCGCAGGCCCGCACCGCCGCCGCGGTCAGGCGCAGGCGCGTGGCGCGGTCCAGCGCGGGCGCGCGGAAGCTGTCGAGCAGTCCGATCACGCGGTCGAGGTCGTCGGCCTCAAGCGCCCCTGCGGCGTACGCGCGGCCGAGGCCGAGCTGCCCGGGAGCGCGCAGCAAGTGGGCCACCGCGGTCGGCGAGCGCACTGTGAAGACCGGGCCGCCCGGCACGGTTGCCGGGAGCTCCGTGCCGTCCCAGAAGCGCAGCGCGAACGGGCGCTCCGGGAGCGCCCGGGCAAGCTCACGGCGCAGCGGCTCAGTGCGGGCGAACATCACGCGGAGGGATTGAAGGACGGGAGGGGGTCGGGGGGAGAGCCTGCCCTCCCCCCGCTGAGATGCGCAGCGCGAACGGCCGCTCGGGGAGCGCCCGGGCAAGCTCACGGCGCAGCGGCTCAGTGCGGGCGAACATCACGCGGAGGGATTGAAGGACGGGAGGGGGTCGGGGGGAGAGCCTGCCCTCCCCCCGCTGAGATGCGCAGCGCGAACGGCCGCTCGGGGAGCGCCCGGGCAAGCTCACGGCGCAGCGGCTCAGTGCGGGCGAAGGGCACCGGTCCCCCGGCCCGAGCGGCGGTTGTGGTGGCGGTTGTCCCTGGCTTGGCGCTCGGCGTGCATGGCTTGCGAGAAGATTACGACGCCGGGTGCGACGGGCCGCCTTCGCGGGTGCTACCTTGCCCCGAGGCCCATGACCAGTACTCAACTTCCCGGTGCCCTCGACGAGGGTCCGCCCGGACGGATCGGCGTTCTGCCCGCTCTCCCTGAAACGGATGGCATTCAGCTGGCCACCCTTGAGCGGGACGACGACGTCCAGCCTACTGCGCCCCCTGCCCCTGGGCGGGACGACATCCAGCCACCCGTCTACGAAACGCTCGATCGAGCGCTCACGGGGCTCATCACCGTCGGGCCGATCCTGGCGCTTGGCGTCGTGGGCTGGCAGATGTGGGACGGGCTGCTGCACCGCTCCGACCTGATCGTGTTCGCGATCATGTACGTCCTGACTGGGCTTGGCATCACGGTCGGCTTCCACCGCCTCTTCACCCACCGTAGCTTCAAGACGTTTCCCGCGGTGCGCGGCGTCCTTGCCGTGCTCGGCTCCGCGGCGATCGAGGGGCCCGTGATCTCGTGGGTCGCCGACCACCGCAAGCACCACGCCTTCTCCGATAAGGACGGCGACCCCCACAGCCCCCACGTCGACCACGGCGTCGGCCTGCGGGGCGCCCTGCGCGGCCTCGGCCACGCGCACCTCGGCTGGCTGTTCATTCACACCGAGCGCGGCTCGCGCGAACGGTACGCCCCCGACCTGCTTGCCGACCCCGTCGTCGAGTTTGTGGACCGTACCTTCTTCGTGTGGGCGATCGGCGGCCTCGCCGTCGCCTTCGGCCTCGGCTACGCGATCGGCGGCACCTGGCGCGCCGGCCTCACCGGCCTGCTGTGGGGCGGCGCGGTGCGGATGCTCGTGCTGCACCACATGACGTACTCGATCAACTCCCTCTGCCACTTCTTCGGCCGTCGCGACTACGTCACCGGCGACCACTCCCGCAACCTCGCCTGGCTCGCGCTGCCGACGTTCGGCGAGGCGTGGCACAACAACCACCACGCCTTCCCCACCTCCGCCCGCCACGGCCTCAGTTGGCGCCAGCCCGACGTGTCGGCGCTCGTGATCCGCGGCCTGGAGCGCGTCGGGCTTGCGTGGGACGTCGTCACCGTGGACGAGGAGCGCCGCGGGCGCAAGCGCTACGCGGCCGCCTGACGCGCTAGCTCACCTCACGGGTGGGTCTCTACGATTGACCCAATGAGCCCCGCTTCCATCCCCCCGGTGCGCGAGATCCTCGCGCGGCGGACGGGGGAGGAGCTGGCACTCAACGACCGCTACCTGAACCCCCAGATGGGGAGGATCCTGCGCACGCTGGGGTTCGACCGGGTGTGGGTGGGTGGCGAGGGGGCGCACCTGATCGACGCGGAGGGCCACCGCTACCTCGATCTGTTCGGTGGCTACGGGGTGTTCGCGATCGGGCGCAACCACCCCGAGGCGCGCGCGGCGATCGAAGAGGTCATGGCGGCCCGCACCGGCAACCTGCCGCAGCTCGGCGTCACGCTGCTGAGCGGCGTGCTCGCCGAGCAGTTGCTCGCCCGCGCGCCGGCGAGTGTGGGGGCGGTCGTGCCCGCCAACAGCGGCACCGAGGCGGTCGAGGCCGCGGTCAAGATCGCGCGCGCGGCCACCGGGCGCCCGCGCATCCTCTACGCCGAGCACGCCTTCCACGGCCTCACGCTGGGGTCGCTCTCGCTCAACGGCGACGACCACTTCCGCGAAGGCTTCGGGCCGCTGCTGCCGGGGTGCGAGGCGGTGCCTTTCGGCGACCTCGACGTCCTGGAGCGCGAGCTCGCGTGTGGCGACGTCGCGGCGTTCGTGGTGGAGCCCGTGCAGGGCAAGGGCGTAAACCTCCCCCCCGAGGGCTACCTGCCCGGCGCGCAGGCGCTCTGTCGGGCGGCCGGCGCGCTGTTCGTCTGCGACGAGGTCCAGACCGGCCTCGGGCGCACCGGGCGCTTCCTCGCACTGGAGCACTGGGGCCTTGAGCCCGACGTGGTCTGCCTCGCCAAGGCGCTCTCCGGGGGTCTCGTCCCGGTCGGCGCGGTGCTCGTCTCGCGCGCCGTCTTCGAGCGCGTCTTCGACGGGATGGAGCGCGCCGTGCGCCACGGCTCGACCTTCGGCGGCTCCGACCTCGCCGCCGCCGCGGGGCTCGCGACGCTGCGGGTGCTCGAGCAGGAGCACTTGGTGGAGCGCGCCGAGCGGATGGGCGCACTGCTGCTGGAGTTGACCCAACCGCTGATCGAGCGCCACGGGATCGTGCGCGACGTGCGTGGCCTGGGGCTGATGTGGGCGATCGAGCTCGGCCCGCCCGAGGGCCGCTCGGCCCGCGCGACGTGGCTCGCGCTGGAGCGCGCCCAGCCCGGTCTCTTCTCGCAGCTCGTCACGGTCCCCCTCTTTCACGAGCACCGCATCTTCTGCCAGGTCGCCGGCCACCGTATGAACGTCATCAAGGCGCTGCCCCCGCTCGTGATCGAGGAGGCGGAGATCCGTCGCTTCGTCGCCGCGCTGGAGACGGTCCTCGCCGCCGCCGAACGGATGCCCACGGCGCTTGCTCGCTTCGGGGTCCGCCTCGCCCGCCAGGCTGCCCGCCGGCGAGCGCCGGCTTTGCCCGGGTAGAGATGCCTCCCGCGGCCCGCTAGGCACGGAGGACCGAAGCCGGAGACACTCGCCTTCGGCTCGAATCCCCGTTTCGGCCAGCGCGCGCTGCGCCTGGGAGACGCCGCGACTCGCGCGGACGATCCCAAAGCAACAAATCGGAATTCACGAGCTCCCGGCAACGCCCCGCTAGCCTGTCGAACCGTGCTCGAACCCCGCTCGGACATCCGCAACGTCGCGATCGTCGCCCACGTCGACCACGGCAAGACGACGCTGGTCGACGCCATGCTGTGGCAGTCGGGCGCGTTCCGCGTCGGCCAGGAGGTCGCAGACCGGGTGCTCGACTCGATGGACCTGGAGCGTGAGAAGGGCATCACGATCCTCGCGAAGAACACCGCGCTGCGCTACCGGGGGGTGAAGCTCAACATCGTGGACACCCCCGGCCACGCCGACTTCGGGGGCGAGGTCGAGCGGGGCCTGACGATGGTCGACGGGGTGCTGCTGCTCGTGGACGCCTCCGAGGGGCCGCTGCCGCAGACGCGCTTCGTGTTGCGCAAGACGCTGGAGGCGCGCCTGCCGGTGATCCTTGTGGTCAACAAGGTTGACCGCCCCGACGCGCGCGTCGCGGAGGTGATCGACGAGGTGTACGAGCTGTTCCTCGACCTCGACGCCGACGAGTCGCAGATCGACTTCCCGATCGTCTACTGCAACGCCAAGGCGGGCGTCGCGTCGCTGGAGTACGACGAGTCGGTGACGCGTGCCGCCGCGGCGGTCGGCGGGCAGGCCGGGGCGAGCGGAGGGCCGGTCGGTGCAGGGGACGAGCAGGCCGGGGCGGGAGGGCCGGTCGCCGGGGAGGGGAGCCTCGCGCCGCTGCTGGACCTGCTGCTCGAGCACATCCCCGCGCCGGTCTTTGACCCGGAGTACCCCTTGCAGGCGCTCGTCACCAACCTCGACGCCTCCCCCTACGTCGGCCGTCTGGCGATCTGCCGGGTTCGCAACGGGCGCATCCGCCGCGGGCAGCAGTTGGCGTGGTGTCGGGCCGACGGCTCCGTCGAGCGCGCGCAGGTCTCGGAGCTGTACGTCACCGAAGCGCTCGACCGTGTCGACGCCGAGGAGGCGGGGCCGGGGGAGATCATCGCCGTCGCCGGGATCGCCGAGGTCACGATCGGCGAGACGCTCGCCGACCCTGCCGACCCCCGGCCGCTGCCGGTCATAACCGTGGACGAGCCCTCGATCTCGATCACGCTCGGCATCAACACCTCCCCGATGGCCGGCCGTGAGGGCTCCAAGGTCACCGCCCGCCAGCTCCGTGACCGCCTCGACGCGGAGCTGATCGGCAACGTCGCGCTGCGGGTCATCCACACCGGCGGCGTCGGCTCGGAGTCCTGGGAGGTTCAGGGCCGCGGCGAGTTGCAGCTCGCGGTGTTGGTGGAGATCATGCGCCGCGAGGGCTTCGAGCTGACTGTCGGGCAGCCGCGCGTGCTGGAGCGCGAGATCGACGGCCGCCGCCACGAGCCGGTCGAACGGCTCTCGATCGACGTGCCCGAGGACTACGTCGGCGTCGTCACCCAGATGCTCGCGCTGCGCAAGGGGCGCATGGAGCACATGACCAACCACGGCACCGGGTGGGTGCGGATGGACTACCTCGTGCCCGCCCGCGGGCTGATCGGGTTCCGCACCGAGTTCATCACCGAGACGCGCGGCACCGGCATGATGCACCACGTCTTCGACCGCTGGGAGCGGTGGGCGGGGGAGATGAAGACCCGCACGACCGGCGTCCTGATCTCCGATCGGCGCGGGGTGACGGCGCAATACGCGCTGATGAGCCTGCAGGAACGGGGGACGCTGCTCGTCGGCCCCACCGAGGAGGTCTACGAGGGCATGATCGTCGGCGAGAACGCCCGCTCGGAGGACATCGACGTGAACCCCGTCAAGGAGAAGCACCTGACCAACATGCGCTCCTCGACCTCGGAGGTTCTGGAACGTCTCATCCCCCACCGCCGGCTCACCCTCGAGGAGGCGATGGAGTTCGTCCACGAGGACGAGTGCGTCGAGGTCACGCCGAAGACCGTGCGCCTGCGCAAGGTCGAGTTGGGTAAGACTGAGCGGTTGAAGGCGGCGCGCACCAGGCGGGGCAAGTGAGTGCCGCGATCGAGGTCTCGCAGCTGCGCAAGAGCTACGGACAGGTGCAGGCGGTCCGCGGCATCGACGTCGCGATCGATGTCGGCGAGACGGTCGCGCTGCTCGGGCCGAACGGGGCGGGCAAGTCCACGACGATCGACATGATCCTCGGCCTCGCCGAGCCCGACGGCGGCACGGTCTCGGTGTTCGGCGGCACCCCCTCCGCGGCGGTTGACGCCGGGGCCGTCGGCGCGATGCTGCAGACCGGCGCGCTGATCCGCGACCTGTCGGTCGGCGAGCTGGTCGCGATGGTCGCCTCGCTCTACCCCGCGCCGCTGGAGGTCGACGAGGCGCTCGAGCTCACCGGTCTCAGCGAGATCGCGGCCCAGCGCACGCAGAAGCTCTCCGGCGGGCAGACCCAGCGGGTGCGCTTCGCGGTTGCGCTTGTCAGCGACGCCAAGCTGCTCGTGCTCGACGAGCCCACCGTCGCGATGGACGTCGAGGGCCGCCGCTCCTTTTGGACGACGATGCGCGAGCTCGCCGCGCGCGGCAAGACGATCCTGTTCGCCACCCACTACCTGGAGGAGGCCGACGCCTACGCGGACCGCGCGGTGCTGATGGCACACGGCAAGATCGTGGCCGACGGGCCACCCACGGAGATCAGGGCGATGGTTGGCACCCGCACGATCCGCGCGACGCTCCCCGGGGCGGACCTGGATGCGCTGGCGGGGCTGCCCGGCGTCAGCGGCGTGGAGAGGCGCGGCGAGGCCGTCGTACTGAGCTGCGCGGACTCCGACGCGGCGATCCGCGCGCTGCTCGCCGGGTACCCCGACGCGCGCGACATCGAGATCGCGGCCGCGGGGCTGGAGGAGGCGTTCCTGCAGCTGACGGCTGACACTCCACCCGACGTGCCCCCCGGTACCGAGCCGGCCGCCGCTGCGGCGTTTGGAGGGGGCGGACGGTGAAGGCGACGGCAACACGTGGGAAGGGGAGGGCGACGGTGACGCGCCGGACGGTTGGGGGCCGGCGGGTGCGGCGATGAACGCCTTCGCCTACACCCGCTTCGAGCTGCTGCGCACCCTGCGCAACCGCCGCTTCTTTGTCCTCTCGTTGGGGTTCCCGCTGGTCCTGTTCTTCCTGATCGCCGGCCCGCAGCGCAACAACCACAACCTCGCCGGCACCGGCATCGACGCGCCGCTCTACTACATGATCGGGATGGTCTCGTTCGGGACGATGAGCGGGATGCTCTCCTCCGGCGCACGCATCGCCGCCGAGCGCGCGGTCGGCTGGAACCGCCAGCTGCGCATCAGCCCGCTCTCCACGCGCGCCTACCTGCGCGCGAAGGTTCTCACCGCGTACATGATGGCGCTGCTGACGATCCTCGCGCTGTACGCGTCCGGCGCGGCGCTCGGGGTCTCGCTGCCGGCGGGTGAGTGGCTGCACATGACCGTGCTGATCCTCATCTGCCTGATCCCGTTCGCGGCACTGGGGATCGCTGTCGGCCACACGCTCACCCCCGACTCGATCGGGCCGGCGGTGGGCGGCGGGGTTGCGCTGCTGGCGTTCCTCGGGGGCACCTGGTTCCCGATCCCCGGACACGGCTTCCTCCACGTCATCGGGCAGCTGCTGCCCTCCTACTGGCTGGTGCAGGCCAGTCACATCGCGCTCGGCGGCCACGCCTGGCCCGCCGAGGCGTGGATCGTGATCGCGGCCTGGACGGCAGTGTTCGCGGTGCTCGCCCGCTACGCCTACCGGCACGACACCGGGCGGGTGTAGGGTTCTCGCATGAAGGCCTCGATCGGACGCCTCGTCCTCGCCGCCGCCTGCGCGGCTTCCCTGCTGCTGGGCCTCGCCGCGAGCCCGGCGCTCGCCACCCACTTCCAGCCCGAGAGCTACACCGAACTGCTGGCGCAGCTGCACCGCCGCGAAATCGTCGCGATCGTGCTGCATCCCACGGGTCCCAAGGTCCACGCCTCGGTGCGCGACGGGCAGCACTTCACCGTCACCTACACGCCGGCGGAGGTGCCGCTGCTGCGCGCGGCCTCGCTTGCCGGCGGCTCGTCGTTTACGATCGCCGCCGCGAAGCCCAAATCCACCACGGTCCACCACAAACTGCGCTACATCGCAGGTGGCATCCTGATCGTGGTGATAGTGGTCGTGCTCGTGGTGCTGCTGATCGGCCGGCGCCGCGCGCTGGAGGAGGAGGGCGCGGGCGGCGAGGCGGCCTCCGCGTCTCCGCCCGCCGGCTCGGGTTGACGCACGCGCGCGGTCCGCTCCACTCTCCGCCGGCCTCCACCCGCCGCGTGGGGTGAGTTGCTTGCACGCTGGACACGCCCACGGTCCGCTGCACGCCCCGCCGGCCTCCACCCGCCGCGTGGGGGCAGCGCTGGCGCTGATCCTGGGGTTCATGGTGGTGGAGGTTGTGGCGGGGGTGCTCGCGCACTCCCTCGCGCTGGTCTCCGACGCCGCGCACATGCTGACCGACGCGGCGGCCCTGGGGCTCTCGCTGGTGGCGTTGCGCCTGGCGGCACGCCCCGCGCGGGGGGCGATGACTTACGGCTTTCTGCGGGTGGAGGCACTGGCGGCGCAGGCCAACGGCCTCACGCTGCTGGTGCTGGCGGGCGCGATCGTGTACTCGGCGGTGGTGCGGCTGATCTCCCCGCCGGCGGTCTCGGCGTGGGTGATGGTGGTGGTGGCGCTGGCTGGCATCGCGGTCAACGCGGCGGCGACGGTCGCCCTGGCGGGCGCAGGACGCGAGGCGCACATGAGCGTCGAGGGCTCCTTCCAGCACATCCTCACCGACCTGTTCGCATTCCTTGGCACGGCGCTCGCGGGAGCCGTGATCCTCGTGACCGGCTTCGAGCGCGCCGACCCGATCGCCTCGCTGCTCGTGGCAGCGCTGATGGTGCGCTCCGCGGTCGGTCTGCTGCGCGCCTCGGGACGGATCTTCCTGGAGGCGGCGCCCCCGGGCCTCGATCCGCAGGAGATCGGCCGTACGCTGGCGGCGCAGTCCGGCGTGGTCGAGGTGCACGACCTGCACGTCTGGGAGCTCTCCGCCGGTTTCCCTGCGCTCTCCGCGCACGTGCTGGTCGAGCGGGACGCCGACTGCCACGCGGCCCGGCGGGCGCTGCAGGAGCTGCTGGGCGAGCGCTTCGGCGTCGAGCACACCACGCTGCAGGTCGACCACGATGGGGGCGGAGGATTTTTGGAGCTCGAGCTGCCCGAGGGGTGAGGGGCCGGGCATGGGGTTCGCTTTTGCGCCCTCTATCAAATAAGAACAAGACTCAGTCTTATTATGGTAGGGTGCCGGCGTGACCGACAACCAGCCTTCGGAGAGGACCCGGCCGCGATGATCCACGCACGTTCCACGACCCGTCCACGGATCGCCCTCGCCGCAGCGCTCGCACTGGTTGCGGTGCTCGCAACTGTGGTGGCCGCGGGCTGTGGAGGCAGCTCCTCGGCCTCCTCGGGTGAGAACTCCTCCAGCACCACGATCGACGCAGTTGGCGCCGAGAACGAGTACGCGAACGTGATCGAACAGATCGGCGGTCGCTACGTCAAGGTCACCGCGATCGAGAGCAACCCCAACACCGACCCGCACACCTTCGAAGCGAGCCCGAGCGTCGCCGAGGCAGTCAGCGCCGCGAGCTTGCTGATCGAAAACGGTGTTGGCTATGACACCTACATGGAAAAGATCGAGTCGGCCTCGCCGAACTCTCAGCGCTTGGTCATCAACGTCCAGCACCTGCTCGGTCTCCCCGGCTCCACTGCGAACCCGCACCTCTGGTACAAACGGGAAACGATGCCGGCGGTTGCAAAGGCGCTGGTCAGCGACCTCTCGGCGCTGGCGCCCTCGCACGCGGCGTACTTCCAGGAAAACGCGACGAAGTTCGATGAATCGCTAAAGCCGTGGTACGCGGCGATCGCGAAGTTCAAGGCTGCCTACCCGAACACGCCGGTCGCGACGACCGAGCCAGTCGGTGACTACATGCTCGAAGCCGCGGGGACGAAGAACATGACGCCGTTCACGCTGCAGGCCGCGATCATGAACGGGACCGACCCGGCACCTCAGAACGTGACGCTGCAGAACGCTCTGTTCTCGGGACATCAGGTGAAGGTGTTCGTCTACAACCAGCAGGTGACCGACTCGCTGACCAACTCCTTCAGGGAACTCGCGCTCAAGGAAGGTATTCCTGTCGTTGGCGTGTACGAGACGATGCCGGTCCCCGGCTACGACTACCAGTCGTGGATGCTCGCCGAGGTCCAGGGCCTGGAAAAGGCCGTGAAGGAAAAGGTCTCCACGCAGAAGCTCGTGCCATGAACGGGGCACCGCCGACCGTCGAGAGCCAGGAGATCCTCCAGGTTGACGGCGTCTGTGTGCGGCTGTCTGGGCGCACGATCCTCGATCGGGTGAGCTTCCAGATCGCGCCGGGCCAGTTCACCGGCCTGATCGGATCGAACGGGGCGGGTAAGACGACCCTGTTCCGGGTGATCCTCGGCCTGCAGGCGGCGAGCGCGGGGCGCGTGCTCGTCGACGGCCGCGAGCACGGACGCCGCCGTCGCCTGATCGGCTACGTGCCGCAGAAGTTCCTGCTCGACCCGGATGTTCCGCTGCGCGCGCGCGATCTCGTGGGGCTCGGTATCGACGCGCACCGTCTGGGGGTGCCACGGCCCTCCCGGACCAGGCGGGCGCTCGTCGAGGAGATGCTGGACGCCGTCGACGCGACGCGCTTTGCCGATACGCGTGTCGGCAAGCTCTCCGGCGGCGAGCAGCAGCGCGTCCTGATCGCCCACGCGCTGATCGCGAGGCCGCGGCTGCTGCTGCTCGATGAGCCGCTCGCCAACCTGGACCTGCGCAGCGCCCACGAAGTCGTGGCGCTGCTCGCGCGCATCGCCCGCGAGCAGGAGATCGCGGTGCTGATCTCCGCACACGAGATCAACCCGCTGCTGGGAGTGATGGACCGCATCGTCTACCTCGCTGCCGGGCGGGCGGTCAGCGGCACCACCGAGGAGGTCGTCCGCGCGGACGTGCTCAGCCAGCTCTACGGCCACCACGTGGACGTCCTGGACGTCCACGGCCGCGTGCTGATCGTCGCCGGCGCCGGCGAGGACACCGATCTGAAGGGCCACGAGGGCGCCTTCCCCGGAGCCGGGGTCCTTTCGTGAGCCACTTCTTGTCACCGATCTTCGCCTCCGGTTTCTTCGAAAGCGAAGCCGTGCACATCGCCCTCGCCGTCGGAGCGCTCGTCGCCGTCGTCACCGGCGTCGTCGGCGTCTTCACGGTCATGCGCAGCCAGTCCTTCGCGGGCGAGGCGTTCGGCGACCTCGGCACCGCCGGGGGCGCGGGCGGCTACCTGATCAGTGTCGGGCCCCTTTGGGGCTTCGTGATCGGCAACGTCATCTCCGCCGGCGCGATGGAGGCGATCGGAGTGCAACGCGCACGCGGGCGGGACCTCGCCACCGGCATCGTGCTCGGCGCCGGGATCGGGCTCGCTGCCCTATTCCTGCATCTCTACACCAGCGAGCACAGCACAACCGGAGCGACGGTCACGATCCTGTTCGGCTCGGTGTTCGCCATCTCCAGCACGACGATCCCGCTGATCCTGCTGCTGAGTGCCGTCGTGCTGGCGATCGCGCTCACGATCTACCGTCCGCTGCTGCTCAGCTCCGTGAATGCCGAGCTGGCGTCGGCCCGCGGAATCCCGGTGCGGCTCGTCGGCATGCTCTACCTGCTCGCGCTCGCGCTCGCAGCGGCGCTCGCGGCGATCACGATCGGAACGATCCTCTCGACAGCCCTGCTCGTCGGGCCGGCGGCGAGTGCGCTACGACTGACCAGACGCCCGCTCACCGCGCTGCTGAGCGCAGCGGGCATCGGAATCGGCGCGATGTGGCTCGGCATCGTCCTCGCCTACGACAGCTTCGACTGGCCGCCTCTCGGACAAGGCTGGCCCGTGAGCTTCTTCGTCGTGACCCTCGTGTTCATCACCTACCTACTATCCGGGCTCCCCGAGACCAGACGCCGCCGCCTCGCAGACCGCGCCACGTCCGCATCCCCGGTAGCGCAGCCGGCGACACTGAGCTAAGGGGCGCACAAACCATGTTCTCCGGTTTCATGGTCAACGCCTGGACGGTCGCGAGCATCGTCGCGGTCGTCGCGGGAGTTGTGGGCTTCTTCACGGTCCTGCGCGGCTCGGCGTTCGCCGCGCACGCGATCCCCAACGGGTCCTTCGCCGGCGCCGCCGGTGCCGGCCTGATCGGCGTAAGCACGCTCTTCGGCCTCGGCGTCTTCTCACTCGGCGGCGCTCTGACGATCGGCCTGCTTGGCCGCAGGGGCCGCCACGATGTCGCGACCGCCCTCGCGCTTGTAGCCATGCTTGCGCTCGGCGCGCTGTTTTTGAGCTTCAGCGTCGAGTACGCCCCCGAGGTCTACTCGCTGCTGTTCGGCGAGATCCTCGGAATCAGCCCCAACGAGCTCGCGCCGACTGCGACCCTCGGCGCCCTCTGCATCCTCGCCATCGCCATCCTCTACCGGCCGCTGATGCTCTCCTCGGTTCTCCCCGAGGTGGGGGAGGCACGCGGCGTCAGCAGCTTCCGGATGGAGATGCTGTTCCTCGCCGTCCTCGCCCTCGCAACGACGATGACGGTGCCCGTCGTCGGCACGCTGCTGATCTTCAGCCTGATGATCGGCGCGCCGGCGGCTGCGCGCTCGTTCACCGACCGGCCGCTGGTGGCGATGGCGCTGTCGGTGGCAATCGCTCTGCTGATCGTTTGGACCGCGATCGCCGCCTCCTACGAAACGAACTACCCCGTGGGGTTCTTCGTCGGCAGCGGCAGCGCCGTCTCCTACACGATCGGGCGCCTCTGGGCGGCGTGGCGCCGGCGCAGGAGGGCTCACCTCGCCCTCTACGCTTCAACGTGACCTACGATCGTCCGATGAGGAAGGACTCCCCCACCGACACCTGGGCCGACCGCGCGGAGGCGACGCTCGCGGCGGCGGGCCACAGGCGCGGCGGCGCGCGGCGGGCGCTGCTGGAGCTGCTCGAGGGACAGACGTGCGCGCTGACCGCGCTCGAGCTCGAGGGGGCGCTGGGCGCGGCGGGGCGCAGGGTGAGCCGCGCGAGCGTCTACCGCATCCTCGACGAGCTGGAGCGCGCGGGCCTGGTGGCGCGAGTGGAGACCGGGCAGGCGATGGTCCGCTACGAGCGGGCGCACGACTCCTCCGAGGGGGAGCACCACCACCATCTGGTGTGCGACTCCTGCGGCGTGGTGATGCCCTTCTCCGACGCTGCCTTGGAGCGCGCGATCGACGAGCTCAGCGGGCGCGTGCCCCTGGCGGTCTCCGAGCACGAGATCGTGCTACGCGGGGCCTGCCCGGAGTGCGCCGTGGACGCCGTGGGCGCGTCGCCGAGCGTTGTCCTCGGTCGCTCGCGTGCTGACTGAGCACGCTACGCTCCCTGCGTCCTAGCTCGGCTCGGCCCACGACGCCCACGGGAGCTGCGGACTGGGACGCTCAGCGCTCGACTCCCCCGCCAATCTTCTCCCTGCGTCCCCCCGCGCCGTTCACCGCGAGCTCGCCCTCCTCGACGGAGGGCAGCGCGCGCACAGAGGTGCCCTCGATGTTTACGCGCGGCAGCACGCGGTCCAGGCCGGCGGGGATTCGCCAGGTGCGCTCCCCGACGATATGGAGCACCGCGGGCAGCAACATGCAGCGGACGATGACCGCGTCGAGGAACACCGCGCTGGCGAGGCTCAGGCCGAACTGCTGGATGACCCGGCTTTCCCCCAGCACGAAGGAGAGGAAGACGCACACCATGATCGCGGCAGCGGCGGTGACCACGCGGCCGGTCAGCGCGAGGCCCTCCCCGACGGCGCGGCGGTTGTCGTGGGTGCGGGTCCACTGCTCGTGGATGCGCGAGACGAGGAACACCTCGTAGTCCATCGAGAGCCCGAACACGATCGCGAACAGCATCACGGGGATGAAGGATTCGATCGGCCCGGGGTGCACTCCCAGCAGCCACGGCAGCCAGCCCCACTGGAAGATCGCGACGATCACCCCAAGCGAGGCGCCGATGCTGAGCAGGTTCATGACGGCGGCCTGCACCGGGATCACCAGCGAGCGGAACACGACCATCAACAGCAGCGCCGAGAGCAGCACGACCACGCCGATGAACAGCGGCAGCTTGTGGGCGAGCACGGTGGCGAAGTCGACCGCGCCGGCAGTGACGCCGCCGACGTAGGCGACCGCGCCCGTGTGTGCTTCGACGGGCGGGATCACATGTTCGCGCAGATCCCGCACAAGCAGGGTGGTGGCGTACGCCTGGGGCGAGGAGTCTGGGTACACCGAGAACGTGGCCACCTCGCCAGTGGGGTTCAGGCGGGGCGGTGTGACCGAGACCACGCCGGGCGCCCCGGCGAGCGCGCTCTGCAGTTCGCTCAACGCCGCCGCGTCGTCGCGGTGGGGCAACTGCACAACCACCTGCAGCGGGCCGTTGAAGCCTTCGCCGAAGCCCTCTGCGAGCAGCCTGTAGGCCTGGTAGGTGGTCGTGTGCGGGGGGTCGTTGGACGCGTCACTGGAGCCGAGCCGTAGGGCTAGCGCGGGGGCGGCAATCACGAGCATGACGAGCGTCGCGGTGAGCGCGATCGTCTTGGGCCGGCGCTGCACGAGCTTGCTCCACCGCAGCCACGCCCCGCCACCCGCCGGCTTCGGCGTGCCGTCGGGAACTGCCGGAGTGCCGTTCCCCCCTGGCCCGCTGTTGCCCGCTGTTGTCGCTGTACCGTTGCCTGCCGCCGCGGCCCGCCGCGCGCGCCGGCGAGCGCGCCGGCCGGGTCGCGCGAGGCGGTTGCCCGCGAGGCTCAGCAGCGCTGGCAGCAGCGTCAGCGAGGCGCTCATCACGAGCAGCACCCCGATCGACGCGGAGAGCGCCACTCCGTAGAGGAAGCTGACCCCCAGCAGCATCATCCCCAGCAGGGCGATCACGACGGTGGTTCCCGCGAACAGCACGGCGCGCCCGGCGGTGTCCATCGCCTGCACGACCGACTCGCGCACCCGCCCGTGGGTGGGTCCGGGGCCGGCGTACGCCTCGCGGTAGCGGGTCAGGATGAACAGCGAGTAGTCGATCCCCACGCCGAGGCCGATCATCGCGGCGAGCTCGGAGGAGAAGTTGGGGGTGTCCACCACGTGGGTGAACAGCGCGATCAGCCCGAGGCCGGTGCCCAGGCCGAAGAGGGCAGTGACGATCGGCAGGCCCATTGCGATCAGCGAGCCGAAGGTGATCAGCAGGATCACGATCGCCGCCAACAGGCCGATCGCGGTGGTGAAGCCGAAGCCTTCCTGCTCGGTGAGCTCGATCGCCTGTCCACCGAGCTCCACCTGCAGGCCCGGCTGCCGAGCGGCTTCGGCGACCTCGACGACGCGTTCGGCGGCGCTCTTGGGCAGCAGGTTGGCTTTCTGGTCGAACACCACCGTGGCGAACGCGATCTGGTGGTTGGCGGAGATCGCCTTGCCCGCCGAAGCCTCCGTGTAGGGGCTGATCACGGTTGAGACATGCGGCAGGTGGGCCACTTCGTCGAACATCGCGCTCATCCGTTCGCGCACCGCGGGGTCGAGCACGGTGCCGTGTGCGACACGGAACACGATCTGGTCGCGGTCTCCGGCCTGCGCGGGGAAGCTCTTCTGCAGGAGGTCCGCGGCGCGCTGGGCGTCGGAGTTGGGGATCGTGAAGTTGTTGGAGTATTCCGTGCCTGCCGACTGGGCCACGCCGTTGACGAGCACGATCAGAAGGATCCAGCCGATGACCACGTACAGGCGGTGGGTTGTGGACCAGCGGGCGAGCTTGAGCATCGGCGACCTCGGGCGGTTGGGAGCGTTGGGACGGGGGTGGGGCGAAGCGCGTGCCCTGTGGCGGGCTTCTACGGGCTTCTATAGAGAGTAGAAAGCTCTTCGCCGGAGGCCGGCAGCCCGGGTCGGCGCAGGCTCAGAGCCTCAGGTTCAGGCCTGGGCTCAGGCGCTCAGTTCACGCTCGGGTCGAGCGGCATGCGCGCCATCAGCACGTAGGCGCCGCCCTTGCGGGCGAGCACCCTGCTCCAGAGCTCGTCCGGGTCTTCGGTGAACACGTCCTCGGGCTGCGCGGGGTGGGCGATCCAATCGCCCTGGTCGAGCTCCTCGTCGAGCTGTCCCTCGCCCCACCCGGCGTAGCCCGCGAACACGCGCCGGCGTGCGATCGCCTCGGAGAGCTCGTCGATGTCGGCCTCGGGTGCGGGGAAGCCGATGCGCCCGAGCACGAGCAGCCCGGCGGGGGAGGGATCCAGGAACTCGGCGAGGAACACGATCGAGCTCGGCTGGACCGGTCCTCCGACGTACACGGTCTCGCGCTCGCCGACGGCCTGCTCGAGCTGCGGCACCGCCTCGCCGACCGTCACCGCTGAGGGGCGGTTGAGCACGACTCCCATCGCTCCCTCCTCGCTGTGGGCGCCGACCAGCACCACCGCGCGCTGGAAGTTGGGGTCTCGCAGCGATGGGGCGGCGAGGAGTAGCTGGCCGCTGAGCGATTCCTCCATAGGTTCAGGCTACCCCTACGGGCCAGGTTTGGCTACCCCGAGCCGGCTTCGGATATCGCACCTCCCCGAGATCACCGCAAGGTCACATCAGGTCACCGCAAGATCACATTGGCGGCGCACGCGAGTGCCACCATCGAGTCGTCCCGAGGGGACAGGAGCGACGTGTGTTCCGAGCAGCCGGTCTACGAGCTCTCTCCGCCGGCTGCCTCCCGGATCTCGCGCCGGCCCGAGACCCCCTCAGTCTCGGCGCCGGCCGGGCGTCGGCGGCCCACCTGCACCAGGGTCGCCGGCGCTTCGTCGCCCGTTATGCTGCACGCATGCCAAAGACACCGCAGGTTGGAGAAGAGGCCACGGACTTCGAGCTGCCGGGCACCGATGGTCCATTCAAGCTCTCCGAGCACCGGGGGGAGCGGGTGGTGCTGCTGTTCTACCCGGGGGACAACACCATGGTGTGCACGAAACAGTTCTGCTCCTACCGCGATCGGGCGGATGCCTTCGCGGCGCTGGACGCGACGGTGGTCGGCATCTCCTCGCAGGACCTCGACTCCCATAAG
Source organism: uncultured Solirubrobacterales bacterium (assembly GCA_963706545.1). Taxonomy (GTDB): domain Bacteria; phylum Actinomycetota; class Thermoleophilia; order Solirubrobacterales; family Solirubrobacteraceae; genus Palsa-744. The sequence goes on along the minus strand of OY970161.1, from coordinate 488,330 downwards.
GGCTTCATCGAGAAGAACGGTCTCACGGTCCCGCTGCTGGCCGACGTCGATAAGGCTGTGGCGAAGGCCTACAGCGCCTTTTCCTCGCGGTTGGGCACCAAGCGCGCCGTGATCGTGATCGACGAGCAGGGCGTGGTGCGCCACCGCCACGACCACCTGCTGGGGCTGGACTACCAGTCGGTGGACGACCTCAAGGCGGCGCTTGCCGTGCTCCCGAGCCGGGCTGGTTGATAGTAAGTAGCCACGGCGGTACGCAAGCTCACATTGAGGCTTGACAGTTGCGCGGGGATGCGTTACGCTGCCCGAAAGCAGTCCTGGGTCCCAACGATGGGATACCGGGGAACATAGGGTCCGGCTGGGGTCAGACCGTCTTGTGGTTGACTTCGAGCGCTCGCAGGGTGTTGGTATGGGAAGAGGGGCTGGGTCGGAGCGATGAGGGAGTTGTTTTAGCGTGGTTTCTAGAGGGAGAAACGTGATGGGGATGTGTGCCGCCCGTAGGGGGGGCGTAGCTAGATGCGCCAGCTTGGCGCTGTCGCATCTCTCTCTCTCTCTCTCTCTCTTCAGCTAGGCAGCTAGCCGAAGGACCCTCTCGTCGGGCGCTAACGCGCCGCATTGTCTTCGCCTCTGTGAGGGGTGGGCTCCCGGCGCCTCTGAGTGGGGCGATAGGGGTCACGGGGGCCGCACGCGCGCCTATGCGCGAGCGTGTGTCGTGGGGGTTGTGGTGATGGCGGCGCCGGCGCGTGGTGGTGCGAGGGTGCCGGCGCGTTTACGTGGGGCTGCGCGTACGGAGCCGGTTGTGCGGGCGCAGTCGGCTGGGTTGCGGGGGCGTGGGGGGTTGCCGGCTGCTCGGGATGTGTCGCGTGGGCAGGTGGAGGAGGTTCAGCGTTCGCGGTTGCTGGCGGCGGCGGCTGTGACGATTGATGAGCTGGGGTATGAGCAGACTTCGGTGCAGCGGATCACCGATCGTGCGCGGGTTTCGCGGCGCACGTTCTATGAGCTGTTCGGGAATCTCGATGCGTGCCTGGTGGGGTTGATCGACGAGGTCGTAGGGCGTATCGAGCGGGAGTTCGCGGCTGCGGGCCTTGAGCGTCTTGGGTGGCGTGAGCGGGTGCGGGGTGGCCTGTGGGTGATCCTGTCGTTCCTTGATGAGGAGCCGGTGCTGGCGCGGGTTTGTGTGGTGCAGGCGCCGGGTGGTGGACCAAGGGTGTTGGAGCGTCGTGAGCAGCTCCTCGCGCGTCTGGCTGGGGTGCTCGATGAGGGGCGCTTGGAGGGGCCGCGGGGGGTGGAGTGCTCGTCGGTGACGGCGGAAGGTCTGGTGGGTGGCGCGTTTGGTGTGGTTTTTGCGCGATTGCGCGGCGGTGGGCGGGAGCCGTTGACGGGGTTGTTGGGGGAGTTGATGGGGATGATCGCCCTGCAGTATTTGGGGCCGCGGGCGGCGCGCCGTGAACTGCAGCGCTCGGCTCCCGCTCCGCGACCGGCGCCGCGTAGCCCCGGGGGTGTGGGTGCGGGGGGTGAGCCGGACCCGTTGGGGGAGGTCCGGATGCGTTTGACGTATCGCACTGCGCGGGTGCTTCTGTACATCGCGGAGTGTCCGCTTGCGAGCAATCGTATGGTTGGTGATCACGCTGGGGTCGCTGACCCGGGGCAGATCTCAAAGCTTTTGCGGCGCTTGGAGCGCCTCGGCCTGGTGGCCAACACCGGCGGTGGGCACCAGAGCGGCGAGCCGAACGCGTGGACGCTCACGCCGCTCGGTCGGAAGGTCTCGCAACGCCTTGGCGTCCTCACCCTCGACCGGACCGAGGCCGCGTGATGCGCCGCCGCGCCGACGAGCACGGGAGCGCCGCCCCGATGCCGGCTACCCAGCAGCGGTTGGCTCCCGAGCACAGGCCGCGAGACCGAACGCGCCTCTCGGCGCAAGTGCAACACAACAACCAGAGAGGGGCATCACTTTCAGTCCCCTCCGTTCTCCAGGAGGAGACATAACCATGTTCCAACAACTACGCAAGCACCTCGGCTACGCAAACGTAACCGCCACCCTGGCACTCTTCTTCGCCATGTCGGGTGGAGCCCTAGCCGCCTCCCATTACCTAATTACCTCGACCAGGCAGATCAAGCCCTCAGTCCTGTCCTCCTTGAAGGGCAAGTCCGGCGCCACCGGGGCGACGGGTGCGAGCGGGACCACAGGCGCCACGGGCCCCGGTGGCCCGCAAGGACCGCAGGGCGCCGCGGGTACTAGCGGCACCAATGGCACGAACGGCGAACCAGGTAAAAACGGCGAAAGTGTGGTCAGCAAGGCATTCAACGGCGAAAAGGAAAAATGCAAGGAAGGTGGCTCTGAATTTACCGCGGCCGAAGGCAAGAAGACCTATGCCTGCAACGGCGAGCAGGGCGTGATCCACCCCGGTGAAACTCTTCCCCCCGAAGCCTCCGAGTACGGTGCGTGGGCTGTGGCGGGAATCTCCAGCCAAACGTATGCGTACGCAACGGCCTCCTTCACGGTCCCACTGGCCGCGCCTCTGGTGGGCGAAGAAACACCCTGCGAACTGGGAACGGGGTGCCCGGTCCACTACATCGACTCGGGTGGCGACGAAGTCACAGAATCGGCAGGAGCGCTCTCGGCGCCGGCTGCGTGCAGCGGGAACGCTGAAGACCCGACCGCGGCGCCCGGCAACTTCTGTATGTATGAAGATACACCTGAAATAGGAGACGCGCAGACTAATTCTTCAAAAATCCGTCCTACCGGCCACATCAACCCAGGTGTCGGCACGGCCGGGGCGGTCGTGGAGTTCGAAATCACAGGAAGTAGAGGAGTAGTCCGGGGCAGTTGGGCGGTGACCGCCCCCGCCGCACCGTAGGAACGCTCGCTCTCCTCGGGGGCTTCGGCTCCCCGAGGAGTCGGCGTGAACGACACAACAATCCAACTGATAGATCCATGCACCACCCCACTGAGAAAGGCACGCAAATGAGCAATCAGAGCCACACGATCGGGTCCCTGCTTCACCGTTTCGGTGTCGCCGGGCCTGCTCGCGCGCGTACTTTCTCAGGGACCAGTGCGCCTGTATTTGCCCTCGCCCTCCTCCTTTCTCTAGCCATCTTCGCCCTCTCCACCGCCCCCGCTCGGGCCGACGTGGTCCATCAGTATCTTGCACAGATCACGGAAATCCCGGCTAAAGGGCCGCATGGTGAAGCGGTCCCGGAGTCCGGCAAGCTGACTGAGGTGAACTCGATGACGTTCGACTCGGGTGACTTGTGGGTCGTCGAAGGACTCGACCGTCTGGGCAATGGAAGGTTGGATGAGTTCAACGCGTCCGGTGATTTCGTCTCGCAGATCATCCCACCCGCCGAAAACCCCAGTGGTCTCGCGGTGGGGGATGCGACTGGTGAAACACAGGTGTATGTCGGAGCGTCCGACTCGGTGATTGTGTTCGATCCGACGACGAAGGTCCAGATCGGTGAGTGGAGCGGTGCGGGTACGCCGGCCGGCACCTTTGGTCTTTATGGTGGAGTCCGCGATGTCGCGGTGGACAACTCGTCCAACCTCGCTGATGAAGCGCGCGGTGACGTGTATGTCGCCGATAGCGCCCAAAGCCCCTGTGGTGGCGGATGCCAGGAACCTCCCCAGGATGAGAGGGCCGTTGATGTCTTCGAACCGCAGGCGGGTGGTGGGGAAAAGTATCTCAGGCAGTTGACGGGTGCGTGTCCTACGGAAGGCATGACGGTCGGGGAACCGGGTTGTAAAGAAGGGGAAGGGCTGATCCCGTTCAGCTTTCCTAATCCTACGGCGGTGGTGGTCGATCAGTCGAACGGTGATGTCTTTGTCGCTGGAGGCTCTGGGGTGGACGTGTTCGAACCGTTGGCGCTCCACCAGTACAGGTTTGTGCGTCAGCTCCCGATCGGTGGTATCTCTGCAGTCGGCGGTGGCGAAGACAATGGCGACATCTATGCCGGGCCAAGCCAGTTCAGCCCCGCGGGCGTCTTTCTCGGTGAACTGACGGGTACGCCGGACGGTCCTTTCAGCAGTGTCCACGGTGTGGCTGTCGATGACGAACCGGGCCCGTTGTTCGAACATGTGTACGTAGGTAACTGGAACGAAAACGAAGCTGAAGCCGGGGGCTTGGAAAAGCACACAGGGGTCATCGATGAGTTCGGTCCGAACGTCGTGATCCCGGATGTCGCGACCGTCGCGGCCACGGAAGTAGTGCCCACGAGCGCCACGTTGAACGGTGAAGTGGATCCGCTCGAAGCTGAAGCGCACGAAGGCGCGGAATGCTGGTTTGTGTGGGGTACGACAACCGCTTTCGGTAAAGAAGCGCCGTGCGAACCGAGACAGGTCGCGGAGCACGAAGGCTTCGTGCCAGTACACGCGCAACTGCAAGGGCTCCTTGAACCCGATACGACCTACTACTACCGCCTCCAGGCGAAGAACGCTCAGGACATAACGAATCCTGGTAAAGAATCCCAGACTCAGCACTTCACGACGCCCGGCCCGGGCATCCACGGCGAGTCGGTCTCCGATGTGGCGTCGACGTCGGCGACGCTGGAAGCCGCGATCGACCCCCACGGGGCTCCGACGAGCTACTACTTTCAGTATGGCGCCGGCGCCTCCTATGAATACGAGGTTCCCGCGCCGCCCGGCGCCGCGATCGGCTCCGGAGAAGCGGATGTGAACGTCGAACAGCACGTGCAGGAAAACCTCCTGCCGGGCACGGTCTATCACTACCGTGTCGTCGCCGTCAGCGAAATAGAACCCGCCAAAATCAAAGATTTTGACGGGAGCGAAGCGACCTTCACCACCCTCCCCCCCAGCGGCGGTGTGTCCGCCCTCCCCGACGATCGCCAGTGGGAGCTGGTCTCCCCGCCGGACAAGCACGGCGCGCTGATCGAACCGATCGCCGACTTTGGGTTGATTCAGTCTTCCGCGGACGGCGATGCGTTCACGTACGTCACCTCCTCGCCGACCGAAAGCGAACCGCGGGGCAACGCCAACGCCTCGTCGATCCTCGCCACGCGCGGCGCGGATGGCTGGTCAGACCAGGACATCGCGACCCCTCACAACTACACAGCCGATGTCACGATCGGCAATGGGCAGGAGTATCAGTTCTTCTCGTCGGACCTTTCGCGGGCGCTGGTCGAACCGATGGAGTTCACTAAATTCGTGGGTGAAGAAACCTCGCCCGAAGCGACGCAGGACACGCCCTACGTGCGCCAGGATTTCACCTGTCAGTCGACGCCCGCTACGTGTTTTACGCCGCTGCTCACGGAAACGGACGTGACAACCGGTGTCAAGTACGGGGAAGAACAATTTGGAGGCAATGGACATGGGGGCTCTCGGCCGGTCAGTGACGCTTTTGTAGGCGCCACGCCTGACCTCAGCCACGTCGTTCTCAATGTCGGCGAGGTGCCTTTGACGAAGGCGACGCCCACGACCCCCGCAGCCGTGGAAGGGGGCCTGTATGAGTGGTCGGCCGGTGAGCCCGCGGCCGAACAGCTGCAGCTCGTCAGCGTGCTGCCCGCAGCAGAAGGCGGCGGAGCGTCGGACGGCGAATTTGGTTCGTCCTCTAGTGGAGGTACTGAAATCAGGAACGCGATCTCCGAAGACGGCTCGCGCATCGTGTGGGGAGGAGAACATGCTCTGTACATGCGTGACACGGCACTTGAGGAAACGGTGCGCCTCGATCTCCCCGAAGCGGAATGCTTCAAAGAACACACGTGCGGCAGCGAAGCAGCCAAAACCCAGTTCAATATGGCCAGCAGCGACGGGTCGATGGTGTTCTTCACCGACACGCAGCGGCTGACCGCGGACTCGCGGGCAAACGGCCAAGGGAGCGCAGAACCTGACCTGTATGTGTGCCAGATGGTGGAAGTGGAAGAAGCAGGTCATAAGCGGCTGAAGTGCGATTTGACCGATCTGTCGGTTGACACCAACCCCGGCGAAGAACGGGCCGCCGTGCAGGGCAGCGTGGTCGGCGCGAGCGAAGACGGCTCGTTTGTTTATTTTGTCGCGGATGGGGTGCTCGGCGACGGCGCCGAACACGGCGCGAGCACGGGCGATTGCGGGGCAGGAAAAAACTCCGCCTCGCCATCACAATCGTGCAACCTCTATGTGGAGCACTACAACGATGGTATGTGGGAAGCGCCGCGGTTCATCGCCGCCCTCTCGCGTATCGACGCCTTGCGTGACGCGCAGCTCTGGAATCTCGGTGCGCATACTGCCGGGTCCTCGCCGGATGGTCGTTATCTCGCGTTCATGTCGCAGCGCGATCTGACGGGGTACGACACCGTCGATGTCAATCAGGGAGCGTACGAAGAGGAAAATGAACAGATAATATATAAGGAAGGGCAGCCGGTGCCGGCCCATGACGAGGAGGTCTATCTCTACCACGCCGAAACCTCGCCGTCGGGGCAGCTGCAACCGGGGAAGCTCGTGTGCGCTTCGTGCAATCCGACGGGCGCGCGGCCGGATGGCGGGCGGTATTATGGGGTAAGAGAAGGAGAGTCGGAAATCGGCACGGAAAACATGCGCTATGTCGGCGGCTATGGTGTCTGGGACGGAGAACAGTGGCTGGCGGCTAACATCCCCGGCTGGGTGGACTACGACCCTAAACATGGCGTCCACCAGCCGCGCTACCTCTCAAACAGCGGCCGGCTGTTCTTCAACAGCCACGACGCGCTCGTGCCGGCGGACGTCAACGGCCAATGGAATGTGTATGAGTACGAGCCGCCGAGCAACGGCGGCGAAGGCGACTGCACGACCTCGACCCAGGGCGCGAGCGACGTGTACAGCCCCCAGGCGGAAGGCTGCGTCGGCTTGATCTCCTCCGGTGAATCCAGCGAGCAATCGGCCTTCCTCGACGCTTCGGCCAGCGGCGGCGACGTGTTCTTCATGACGACCTCCCAGCTCGTCCCGCAGGACTTCGATCACGCCTACGACGTCTACGACGCGCACGAATGCACGAGCAAGGCGCCGTGCTTCCCGGCCGCGGCCGAAGTCCCGCCACCGTGCACGACCGAAGCCTCCTGCAAACCCGCCCCCGAACCCCAGCCCTCGATCTACGGTCTCCCTCCGAGCGCGACGTTCAGCGGCCCCGGCAACATCACCCCCGAAGTAGCGCCGCCGCTGAAGAAGGTCGTCACAAAGACGGTGAAGTGCAAAAAGGGCGAGACGAAGAACAAAAAGGGCAAGTGCGTCAAAAAACCCAAGAAGCAGAAAAACAAGGCTAAAAAGTCTGCTCACATCGACGGGAGGGCCAAGTCATGACCATCTTCAAAAGGCTTTCCCTTCTCGTACCTCTACTTTTGATTCTCGTAGCTGCCTTCGCTGTGACGCCTGCCTTCGCCGCCGGTCCGGCTGTGATTTGGTGGCATTTGGAATCGGGCTCGGCCCCGGCGAACATCCCGCCTGAAGGCACGGGCAAGATCACCGTCACGGCGGCCGATCTCGGTGACGCGGACGCGAACGGCGGCACGGGCTCTCCGATCAAGATCGTAGACACCCTCCCGCCTGGGCTGATAGCGACCGGGATGGAAGTCGAAGCTGATGCTAGCAATGGCCAGGGTGTGGGTAGTCGCAGCGTGGGGAGCTGCACGAAGGCGACGCTCACGTGTGAATACATGGGGGTCCTCGCGGACTACAACCAGATCCAGGTCGTGATCTCCGTCGAAGCGCAACCGGGGGCGCACTCCGGTGAAGTCAACCGTGCCACTGTCTCGGGCGGTGGGGCGCCGCGCGCGGTCTCGGTGACGCGCGCGATCACGGTTAGCGAAGCGCCGACGCCGTACGGCGTCGAAAACTACGAAATGGCTTCCGAAGCAGAAGGCGGCGGGATCGATACGCAGGCGGGCTCGCACCCGTTTCAGCTGACGACGACGCTCGATCTGAACCAGGATGCTCGATCGCCGGCGAAAGATGATGCTAAAGGGCTGGAAGATGACGAAGACCCGCATGATAACCTGCCGGCGCTGGCGAAGGATCTGCACTTCAATCTCCCGCCGGGCCTCGTCGGTAACCCGACGGTGTTCCCGCAGTGCCCGGAAGCGCTGTTCCTCACACGGCCGGAAGAAGGCGATGTCCCCAACATCTGCCCGAACGATACGGCGGTCGGGGTCGCCGCGTTCACGTTCCAGCTCCCGGGTCGTGGACGTGCTCCCGTTGTCGTGCCGTTGTTCAACCTCCCGCCCGCGGTGGGGGAACCGGCGCGCTTCGGCTTCTATTTCGACCAGGTCCCGACGTACCTCGATACGTCGGTGCGTACCGGCGAAGGCTACGGCGTGCGCGTCAGCGTCGATAACATCACCCAGGAGGTGGCGTTCATCTCGAGTCGTGTGACGTTCTGGGGCGTCCCCGGCGAAGCCAGCCACAACGACGCGCGCGGCTGGAGCTGCATCGATGACGAAGAAGCCATCAACGAAGCCCTCAAGGACATCGGTCCCTGTGTTGCCCCCTCCGAACCCCATCCCGCGCCGCTGCTGACATTGCCGACGTCGTGCACCGGGCCGTTGGAAACGTCGGTGGAAACGGACTCGTGGACGCAACCGGGCGCGTTTCAGACTTTCAACCAGAACCCGTTCGACCCGTTGCCCGCGCTCGACGGTTGCACGAAGCTGCCGTTCAAACCGCAGATCAAAGTCTCGCCCGACGTCCAGGAAGCGAGCAAGCCGAGCGGGTTGAAGGTCGACGTCCACGTCCCGCAATCCGTGGATCTCGACTCCGAAGGATTGTCCGCGTCGGATGTGAAGAACATCACTGTCGAGCTGCCCCCGGGCGTCGCGATCAATCCCTCCAGCGGGGGTGGTTTGGAAGCCTGCTCGGAGGGTCTCGTCGGCTATCTCCCCGGTGAAAGCAAATCGCCGGGCGAACTGCGCTTCACGCCGCGTGTCCCGGGCGGTGTCGACGCGCTGCAGGCCGGCGAAGAAGGGCCGTTGGAACCCGGCATCAATTTCTGTGCGAACGCGTCGAAGATCGCCGAAGTCACGATCCATAGCCCATTGCTGCCGAACCCGTTGACGGGCTTTGTGTACCTGGCGGCGCAGGAATCGAACCCGTTCGGGTCGCTGTTGGCGATGTATCTCGTCGCCGAAGACCCAATATCCGGATCTCTGGTCAAGCTCCCGGGCGAAGTGCAACTGTGCAAGGGGGCGGGTGAAGTCCTCGCCGGTCAGACCTGTCAGGCGCTGGGGCAGATCATCTCGACGTTTGCGAACAACCCCCAGCTCCCGTTCGAAGACGCCGAACTGCATTTCTTTGGGGGAGAACGGGCGCCGCTGGCGAGCCCGTCGCGCTGCGGCGCCTATACTACGAACGCGACGTACACACCGTGGTCCGGTAACGAACCGAGCCATGTCAGCTCGACGTTCGATATCTCGAGCGGCCCGAACCACAGCCCGTGCCCCGGTCAGAGCCTGCCGTTCGCCCCACAGTTGACGGGTGGCGCGCTGAGCGTCAACGCGGGCTGGTTCTCGCCGTTCACCGCGACGATGTCCCGTCTGCCCGGCGAACAGAACCTGCAGTCGCTCGAAGTGCACCTGCCCCCGGGCCTCTCGGGGATCCTCTCGGGTGTCGAACTTTGCCCCGAACCGCAGGCCAACCTGGGAGAGTGCGGTCCAAACAGTCTGATCGGTGAAACGACCGTTTCGGTCGGTGTCGGTGGCGAGCCGTACGCCGTCAGCGGCGGGAAGTTCTACCTGACCGGCCCGTACAATGGTACGAGCGGGTGCACGGTCGGAACATCCGGCTGCGCGCCGTTCGGCATCACGTTCGAGGTTCCCGCGAAGGCGGGCCCATTCGACTTCGCGAAAACGAAGAACAACCATCCGCCATGCGACTGCGTGCTCGTGCGCGGCAAGATCGAAGTCAACCCGATCACCGCCGCGGTCACGATCACATCAGACCCGCCGGGTACCCCCAACGCGATCCCGACGAGCATCGAAGGCATCCCCTTGGAAATCCAGCACGTCAACGCGATCACGACCCGCAACGACTTCCAGTTCAACCCGACGAACTGCTCAAAGATGGAAGTCACCGGGACGATTCACTCAAGCGAAGGCGCGGCGGACACGATCGGCGTGCCGTTCCAGGTCACGAACTGTGCCGCGCTAAAGTTCGCCCCCAAATTCGCGGTCTCGACATCCGGGAAGACCTCGAGGGCGAACGGTGAGAGCCTCGCGGTGAAGCTCACCTACCCCAATGCGCCGTTCGGGTCGCAGGCGAACATCGCGAAGGTCAAAGTCGAACTCCCCAAGGTGCTCCCATCAAGGCTGACGACATTGCAGAAGGCGTGCTCCGCGGCGCAGTTCGAATCAAACCCCGCGGGCTGCCCACCAGCGTCGATCGTCGGCCACGCGAAGGCGATCACCCCACTGATCCCAGTCCCATTGGAAGGCCCGGCGTACTTCGTCAGCCACGGCGGGGAAGCCTTCCCCTCCCTGATCATCGTGCTACAGGGCTATGGCGTGAAGATCGACCTCGTCGGGTCGACCTTCATCAACAAAGCCGGAATCACGAGCAGCACATTCAAGACGGTCCCTGACCAGCCCGTCGGCAGCTTCGAACTGACGTTGCCCCAGGGCCGGTACTCGGCGCTCGCGGCGAACGGGAACCTCTGCAAGGACAAGCTCGCGATGCCCACCGAATTCGTCGCCCAGAACGGCGCCGAAATCCACGAGACCACGAAGATCGCCGTCACCGGCTGCCCAAAGCACGTGCGCCACAAGCGCAAGAAGAAGCATCATCATCGGAAGACGTGATGTCTGGGCTTTCTACGACGCGCAAGTGGGTGGCGCAGCCCCTCACCGGCCGTGGGCCGAGACCGATCGCCTCGATCGCCTCCGCGGCTGCTGCCGCGCTCCCGGCCGCGCGCTGGAAGTTGGGGTCTCGCAGCGATGGGTAGCCACGGTTGTACGTAGTCTCGGCTTGGGGCTTGACAGTTGCGCGGTGACGTGTTACGCTGCCTCAAGTAGTCCGGGCTCCCAACGATGGGATACCGGGGAACATAGGGTCCGGCTGGGGTCAGGCCGTCTTGTGGTTGACTTCTAGCGCTTGCAGGGTGTTGGTGTGGGAAGAGGGGCTGGGTCAGAGCGATGAGGGAGTTGTCTTAGCGTGGTTTCTAGAGGGAGAAACGTGATAGGGATGTGTGCCGCCCGTAGGGGGGGCGTAGCTAGATGCGCCAGCTTGGCGCTGTCGCATCTCTCTCTCTCTCTCTCTCTCTTCAGCTAGGCAGCTAGCCGAAGAGACCTCTCGTCGGGCGCTAACGCGCCGCATTGTCTTCGCCTCCGCAGGGGGTGGGCTACCCGTGCCTCTGGGAGTGGCCACGGAGGGCACGGCGTCACACGCGCGCGTGTGGGCGGTGTGCTGATGGCGACGCCGGCGCGTGGTGGTGCGGGGGCGGCGCGTCTGCGTGGGGCTGCGCGCACAGAGCCGGTCGCGCGGGCGGAGCCCACTGGGCTGCGAGGGTCCGGGCGGCTGCCGTCTGGTCATGACATGTCGCGTGGGCAGGTGGAGGAGATTCAGCGTTCGCGGTTGCTGGCGGCGGCGACGGCGACGATCGACGAGCTGGGGTATGAGCGGACCTCGGTGCAGCGGATCACAGGCCGTGCGCGGGTTTCGCGGCGGACGTTCTACGAGCTGTTCGGGAATCTCGATGCGTGCCTGGTGGGGCTGATCGACGAGGTCGTGGGGCGCGTCGAGCGGGAGTTCGCGGCCGTGGGCTTGGAGCGTCTTGGGTGGCGTGAGCGGGTGCGTGGTGGCCTGTGGGTGATCCTGTCGTTCCTCGATGAGGAGCCGGTGTTGGCGCGGATTTGTGTGGTGCAGGCGTTGGGTGGTGGGCCGGTGGTGTTGGAGCGTCGTGAGCAGCTTCTCGCGCGTCTGGCTGGGGTGCTTGATGAGGGTCGTTTTGAGGGTCCGCGGGGGGTGGAGTGTTCGTTGGTGACTGCGGAAGGTCTCGTGGGTGGCGCGTTTGGTGTGGTGTTTGCGCGGTTGCGTAGCGGTGATCATCGGCTGTTGACGGGGCTTTTGGGGGAGTTGATGGGGATGATCGCGTTGCAGTATTTGGGGCCGCGGGCGGCGCGCCGTGAACTGCAGCGCTCGGCTCCCGCTCTGCGACTGGCTCCGCGCAGCAGCGCAGGCGTGGGTGCGCGGGGTGAGCCGGACCCGCTGGGGGAGGTTCCGATGCGCTTGACGTATCGCACTGCGCGGGTGCTTCAGTACATCGCCGAGCGTCCGTTTGCTAGCAACCGTATGGTCGGTGATCACGCTGGGGTTGCTGACCCGGGGCAGATCTCCAAGCTCCTGCGGCGCCTCGAGCGCCTGGGGCTCACGGTCAACACCGGCGGGGGGCATCAGAGTGGTGAGCCGAATGCGTGGGAGCTCACGCCGCTCGGGGGGCAGGTCACGCAGCGCCTGGATGCCATCACGCACGACCGGACGGAGGCCGCGTGATGAGCCGTCGCATCGACGACGGGAGCGGCGGGCCCCTGCCGGCTACCCGGCAGCGGTTCGCTCCCGGGCGCAGGCCGCGAGACCGAACGCGTCTCTCGGGCGGGTCGAAACAGACAACCAATCGAGGGGTGTCATTTGTCCCCTCCGTTCTCCAGGAGGAGGCATAAACCATGTTGCAAAGGATAAGAACACATCTCAGCTACGCCAACGTCGCCGCGACGCTGGCGCTGGTCTTCGCCCTGACCGGCGGGGCCTTCGCCGCGACCGGCCATAGTGGGGGTAGTTCGGGAGCGTCCAAAGCGACGGCTTCGGTCACGCCGGTGGCTAGAACCGCCAAGGCGAAGTCCAAAACCAAGGCTAGCCCTCGTGGTCCCGCTGGGCGGAAGGGCGCTATCGGGGCGACAGGACCGGCTGGTCCGGCCGGAGCGACGGGTCCCGCCGGGGGAGCGGGTCCGCAGGGTCCTCAGGGACCCGCTGGCAACAACGGCAGCAACGGCGAAAAGGGCGAAGCAGGTACCAGCGTCACCAGCGCAAAAGCCTCTACAACCGAATGTCCCGAAGGTGGCACAAAGTTCACCGCTGCTAACGGGGCGTCGAAGGCTTGTAACGGTAAAGAAGGCTCGCCTTGGACCGATGGTGGCACGCTTCCCCCTGAAAAGACCGAGACCGGAGTGTGGGGTCTCACTCTGCTGCACGGAGCAACAGGCCAAGGTCTTGACATCCCGATCTCTTTCACGATCCCGCTCGTCGCCCCCTTGATCAATGTCGAAGAATGTGGTGAAAATGGCAAGCCGGCGTGCAAGGTCCATATCTTCGAAGAGGCAACGATGCCGGCGGGCTGCACGGGGACGGTCGTAGGCGGCTTTGTGCAGGATTTGGGAGCCGAACCGGGCAATCTTTGTATCTACATCCGTCACGCCAACATCCTGGCGGCACAATTGCTCGCGGAAGATATCGAAGCTGAAGAAGTAGTCGGAGCCGGCAAGACCGGCACGGTACTACAGACCCTCAGTCTCCTCCCAGAAGGCACGTATGCCTCCGGGGAGTGGGCGGTGACCGCTCCTGCCGCATCGTAAGGACATCGCTTCAACTAGACCAATCATCCAATCAGCCGAGGAGCGGCCTGGGCGGCACTGACGCCGTCCGGGCCTCGGCTCCCAGCACAACTCACACAACACCACACATGACTCATCACACGATCATCACGAGAAAGGTATGACAGTGAAACCCATAGAGCGTAGCGCGAGGTCTGCTTCCACGCCGAAGACCGGTTTCTTCGGGGCGCTCCGTGGCCTCCGCCATGCCCAAGGGAGTAGTGTGCCTTCATCTCAGAGCAGCCAAGCGGGCCCGGAGCTTTATGGGGCGCGATCGGGAAGACCGCGAAGCGGTGTGGTTGGGACGAAGTCCCGGTTCTGTGCCGCTCTGTTTCTAGCCACGGTCGCTGCTATCGCGTTCTCCGCGGCTTCTGCCCTCGCGGTGCGTGGACACGTCTTCGCCCAGTCGTTCGGTGAAAAAGGCGTAGGTACTGGTCAGCTCGAGGAACCGTCCGGGATCGCCGTCAACGAATCGACCGGCGATACCTATGTCGTTGACAAGGGTAACGATCGCGTTGAGGTGTTCAATCAAAAAGACGAATATCAGTTCGAAATCAACGGCAGCGCAACGCCAGCGGGATCCTTCGAAAATCCTGAATCTATTGCGGTGGATAACGATCCGAGCAGCCCGTCGCATGGGGATGTGTACGTGGTTGATGTCGGTCACTTGGTGGTCGACAAGTTCAGTGCGACCGGTGCCTACATCGGCCAGATCACCGGGACCCCCAGCGGTCACTTCGTAAGTGAAATTAATGTACAGGGCCTGTTCGGTGTCGCGGTAGACGCGGATGGCGATGTGTGGGTTTCCGCATTGAATATCGACGGTCCTCTCCCTTCTATCGAATCGCCGCGGGTGTACAGGTTCAGTGACCAGGTCGTAAACGAATTCAAGGGGGAAGTGACACCCGAACGTACAACCACGGAAGCCTTGGCCTCTGGGTTGGCGGTCGACTCTGAAGATAATCTATATGTTCACCTCTATCAGTATCCTAGCCCAGATCTCATTTTTGAGTTTAACAGCAGCGGGGAAGAGATCAGCGGTAATAAAGATCATGCGATCGACACAGAACCACCCAGCGGGGTCGCGGTGGAACCTTTGAGCGATGATGTCTATATCGATAATGTGTCTACTTTGGCGAGGTTCAGTTCAGCCGGGTCGCTGCTCGAACGTCTTGCTGTTCCTGGCGGGGCTGGTGGTGCTGTGGGTGTGGACGGGAAGACTGGGCGGGTCTATGCCGCTGATCCTTCGGCTGGTCGCATCGAAGAATTCAAGCTCGAACCGCCTGGTCCTCCCACCCTCGGGCCCGGAACCGGGAGTGAGTCGATCACCAAGGTTACTGCTGAAAGCGCGACCTTCAGCGCGGAAATCAACCCTCGCAGCGAACCTAACGAACCAAGCACTGAATACTATTTTCAATACGGCGCATGTGGTTCCGCCAGCACGTGCGCGACGAGCGCCTACGAAGCAAGCACGCCCATCGGTGAGCTGAACCCTAACTACGAACTCGATAGCGTCACCGCTAGTGTTCAGGATCTGCGGGCGGGCACCGTCTATCATTTTCGCTTCTTTGCGCACAACAGATTCGACTCCGATGATCCTGTCGAAAGTAGAGAACTGACCTTCACGACCCAGGTTTCCGGCAGCGTGTTTGCTTTGCCCGATGGTCGTCAGTGGGAGATGGTGTCTCCACCGGATAAGCATGGTGCGTTGATCGAACCGATCGGGGAAGCGGGTGTGATCGAGGCCGCTGCTGGTGGTGATGCGTTTACGTTTTTGGCGGATACGCCGACCGAATCAGAGCCGCGGGGGTACGGTAATAGTATAGAGCAGGTTCTCTCCACGCGTACGGCGGATGGCTGGTCCTCCCAGGACATCGCGCTGCCCCACAATGTCGCGAGTGGTTTCTCGATCGGCCAAGGCGATGAGTATCGGTATTTCTCGTCCGACCTGTCGCGGGCGCTAATCGAACCGCAGGGTGAATTCATTCCATTGACGGGCGAAGAAACCTCGCCTGAAGCGACGGAAGGGACGCTCTATGAGCGCGCGGACTCTACCTGCCAGGCGACACCGGCGTCGTGTTACACGCCGCTTGTGACTGAAGCGAATACGCCGCCAGGCACCAAGATAGGAAGGCCTCCGGAAGGGCTTGGCATCAACAACAGTAAGGCGCACTTTGTCGGTGCCACTCCTGACCTCAGTCATGTTGTGCTTAGCTCCACTGTCGCTCTCACCTCGACGCCTAGTGGCGGCGGTCTCTATGAGTGGGCTGCCGGCCAGTTGCAGTTGGTCAGCGTGCGGCCTGCCAGTGAAGGTGGAGCGACGGCGAACGCCGAGTTTGGAGTAGAGGGAGGGGATGGTGGCAATTCAGTAGGGGGGAACGCGATCTCGGCGGACGGTTCGCGTCTAATCTGGTCTTCCAATCATGATTCCCTATATATGCGTGATACGGCCACCGAAGAAACGGTGCGTCTCGATCTTCCTGAAGCGGAATGTCTCAAAGAGAGTACGTGCGGCAACGAACCGGCCGAACCTACGTTCCGAATAGCCAGCAGTGACGGGTCTGAGGTGTTCTTCACCGACACGCAGCGGCTGACCACGGACTCACGGGCAGGAAGGGTCAAGGGATCGTTGACGGACGTGGCTGAACCCGACCTCTATGTGTGTCAGATGGTGGAAGTGGAAGTAGCCGATCAGAAGAAGCTGAAGTGTGATCTGACCGATCTGTCGGCCGATACCAATCCCGATGGTGAACGGGCAGATGTGAGCGGAGTGCTCGATGCGAGCGATGACGGCTCGTATGTGTATTTTGCGGCAAGTGGGGTGCTCGGTGACGGCGCCGAACACGGCGCGACTCCGGGGGACTGCAGCTCACTCCATCCAGAACTCAGCTCGACGTGTAACCTTTACGTGGAGCACTACGACGGCAGCGCATGGGAAGCCCCGGACTTTATTGCGACTGTTTCGCTTGCGGATGCTGACGATTGGCAATATGGCGGTCGCCATGGTACTGCTCAGTCTTCACCGGATGGTAGTTATTTGGCGTTTATGTCGCAGCGATCGTTGACGGAGTATGACAATCTGGATGCTGTTAGTGGTGAGCCCGATGAGGAGGTATATCTCTACGACGCTGCCACTCATCGGCTGGTGTGTGCGTCGTGTAATCCGACGGGCGCACGGCCGGTCGGCGAAGAATATGCGGATCAGGAAAATGTGGGGCTTTCGGGCGGTGACGGTGTGTGGGAACCGTCAACGTGGTTAGCGGCGAACGTTCCTGGCTGGACGTCGTACGAACTCGATGCGGGCGCGCATCAGCCGCGTTATTTGTCTGATGGTGGGCGGTTGTTTTTCAATAGTCATGAAGCGCTGGTGCCTGAGGATGTGAATGGGACGTGGGATGTGTATGAGTATGAGCCACCGGGGATCGGTACCTGTACGACTGCTGCGGTGACTTTTAGCGAACTTTCGGGTGGTTGTGTTGGGTTGATTTCCTCGGGTGAATCCCCCGAAGAATCAGCGTTCCTGGATGCCAGTGAATCCGGTGGGGATGTGTTCTTCCTGACCGCTTCTCAGCTTGTGCCCCAGGATTACGATTACAACCGTGATGTTTATGATGCTCATGAATGCACTGGTGTGTCGCCGTGTTTCCCGACGCCAGCTGTACATCCACCGCCGTGTACCACCGAAGCGTCCTGCAAATCCGCCCCCACGCCTCAGCCCACGCTTTACGCTCCGCCCGCGAGCGCGACGTTCAGTGGTCCCGGCAACCTGGCTCCGTCCCCGCCGCCTGCTCCGGCGAAGGTGACGGAGAAAAAGACGGTTACGTGTAAGAAGGGGCTTGTGAGGAGCAAGAAGGGTGGATGCGTCAAAGAGAAGAAGCCAAAGAAGAAGGCGAAAAAGTCCTCCAAAAAGAAGGGTAAGTAACATGCGCTATCCAAATCTTTTTCGCCATCACCTCAATAACGATCGCGATCCGCTCAATCGCTACGGAGGCCGAGATCGCGATGACGCGGTAAACATCTGCCGGCAGGCCCGCACGCGGTTGCCATGTGACGCGCGTCGCGGCGTAGACACGGCTGTATCTAGAGCGCCCCTGTTTTTTCTGCCCGCTCTGGTTCTGGTCATCCTCGCTTTTGGGGCCTCGTCGGCGTCGGCCGTGTCCCCGTGGTGGCATGTAACGTCGGGGTCGGTGCCGGCGATCCTGCCGTCTGAAGGTACGGGGCGGGTCGTGTTGGTGGCGAGTAATCTCGGTAACGGGGACGCGAATGGTGGTGTGACGCCGGTCAGGATCACTGATACGCTGCCGAAGGGGTTGGAAGTGACCGCGATCGGTGGTGTGGATGAACTGTTCGGTGAGTCGCTCGGTTCGGTGAGGTGTTCGAAGGCGCCATTGGCTTGTGAATTTACTGGGGTTCTGGCGCCGTATGAGCAGATCAGGATCGTCATTCAGGTCAGGGTGCTGCCGGGTGCTGAATCGGGTGAAGTGAACCAGGCTGGCGTATTTGGTGCCGGTGCGTCGAGTGTGTCGGTGTCGCGCCCGGTCAAGATCGGTGAAACGGAAGCCGGGTTCGGTGTCGAAGATTACGAAATAGCCCCCGAAGAAGAAGGCGGCGCGGTGGACACTCAGGCGGGTTCGCACCCGTTCCAGTTGACTACCACGCTCAACCTGAACCAGTCTCCTGTCCCGAGCCAGCCACCTGCGCTGATGAAGGATTTGCATTTCAAGATTCCTCCGGGCCTTGTTGGTAACCCGACGGTGTTCCCGCAATGCTCAGAATCGCACTTCGTGCACCATTTTGGGCTGGGCGTCGGTTTCGATGAATGCCCGGCAAACACCGTGATGGGTATCGCCGCGATCACTGTCGTTCTCCCGAATATCACGGGGCCCGAACCGAAGGTCTTTGTCGTGCCGGTGTTCAACCTCACACCCAGGGTCGGTGAGCCGGCACGGTTCGGCTTCTATTTCGAGTTCGTCCCAGTGTACCTCGATACCTCCCTACGTACTGGATCGGATTATGGTGTGACTATCAGCGTCGATAACACCGTGCAGACAGTGACGTTCATCTCCAGTCGCGTGACGTTCTGGGGTGTCCCCGGATCCCCCAGTCACAATAAGGCTCGCGGCTGGAGCTGCGTTAACGACGAATATTACTACAATTCCCCCGAAGGCCGAGCGTTTCTCCCCCCGTGCACCCCGCTCGGTGAAGCTCACCCCGCACCGTTCCTTACGCTGCCGACATCGTGCACGGGACCGCTGCAGACCACGGTGGAAGCGGACTCGTGGAGGGAACAGGGAGTCTTCCAATCCTCCGCGCAGAACCCGGACGCGCTGTTGCCGGCGTTGGATGGTTGTAACCGCCTACCGTTCCGTCCGTCCATCAGTGCCGTGCCCGATGTCCAGGATGCGAGCAATCCGAGCGGGTTGAAGGTCGACGTGCACGTCCCGCAGGCAGTGGACCTGGACTCCGAAGGACTGTCCGCGTCTGATGTGAAAAACATCGAGGTCGCTTTGCCCGCGGGCGTCGCGATCAATCCTTCCAGCGGGGACGGTTTGGAAGCATGCTCCAGCGATCCCAGCGATCTAGGGGCAGGCACGCTCGGCAGTCCGGGTGATGAGATCGGCTATGAAGGCTCACAGACACCACCGTTGGAGCCCGGTGTGAGCCTGCCGTCGTTCTCGCCGAGGCTGCCGGACAGCGTGGGTGCGCTCGAAGCCGGTGAAACCGCGCTCCTGGAACCGGGCGTGAACTTCTGTGCGAACGCGTCAAAGATCGCGACAGTCGAAATCAAATCACCGGATTTGCCGAACCCACTCACTGGCTTTGTGTACCTGGCGGCACAGGAATCAAACCCGTTCGGTTCGCTGCTAGCGATGTATCTCGTCGCCGAAGACCCCGTCTCGGGAGTCCTCGTCAAGCTCGCGGGCGAAGTGCAGCTATGCAAGGGGGCGGGTGAAGTGATCGCCGGTCATACCTGCGAAGCGCTGGGGCAGATCATCTCGACGTTTCAGAACAACCCCCAGCTACCCTTCGAAGACGCCGAATTCCATTTCTTCGGTGGGGAACGCGCACCCTTGGCTAACCCGTCGCGCTGCGGAGCCTATACGACGAATGCGTCGTTCGCGCCGTGGTCCGGTAACGAACCGAGCGATGTCAGCTCGACGTTTGATATCACGAGCGGCCCGAAGACCCTCAGCGAACCGCAGGGCAGCCCCTGCCCCGGTCAGAGCCTGCCGTTCAGCCCGTCGTTGACGGGTGGCGCCGAGAACGTCAACGCAGGGTGGTTCTCGCCGTTTACGTTGACGATGACTCGCCAGGACGGCGAACAGAACCTGCAGTCCGTGGAAGCGCATCTGCCTCCGGGCCTATCAGGGATCCTCTCGAACATCGAACTGTGCCCCGAACCGCAGGCCAACCAGGGCGAGTGCGGCCCGAACAGTCTCGTGGGAGAAACGACTGTCTCGGTGGGGGTGGGCGGCACTCCCTACACCGTCAAGGGCGGGAAGTTCTATCTCACCGGCCCGTATAACGGCAGCGGTGGCTGTACGGTCGGAACATCCGGGTGCGCGCCGTTCGGGTTGACGTTCGAGGTCCCGGCGAAGGCCGGCCCGTTCGACTTCGCGAAAACCAAGGCGAACCATCCCGCGTGCGACTGCGTGCTCGTCCGCGGGAAGATCGAAATCAACCCGGTCACCGCCGCGGTCACGATCACCTCGGACCCGCCGGGTACCCCGGATGCGATCCCGACGAGCATCGAAGGGGTCCCCCTTGAAATCCAGCACGTCAATGCGATCACTACCCGCGCGGACTTCCAGTTCAACCCGACGAACTGCAGCAAGATGGAAGTCACCGGGACGATCCACTCAAGCGAAGGCGCCGCGGACACGATCGGCGTACCGTTCCAGGTCACGAACTGCGCCGTGCTGAAGTTCGCCCCCAAATTCGCGGTCTCCACGTCCGGGAAGACCTCCAGGGCGAACGGCGAGAGCCTCGCAGTGAAGCTGACCTACCCGAACGCGCCGTTCGGCTCCCAAGCAAACATCGCCAAGGTCAAAGTCGAACTACCCAAGCAACTCCCCTCGCGCCTAACGACACTGCAGAAGGCGTGCACCGCCGCGACATTCGACGCGAACCCCGCGGCGTGCCCCGCAGCATCGATCGTCGGGCACGCGAAGGCGATCACCCCGCTGATCCCCGTCCCGCTAGAAGGCCCCGCGTACTTCGTCAGCCACGGCGGCGAAGCATTCCCGAGCCTGGTCATAGTCCTCCAGGGCTACAACGTGACAATCGACCTCGTCGGCTCGACCTTCATCAACAAAGCCGGAATCACGAGCAGCACATTCAAGACGGTCCCTGACCAGCCCGTCGGCAGCTTCGAACTGACGTTGCCCCAGGGCCGGTACTCGGCGCTCGCGGCGAACGGGAACCTCTGCAAGGACAAGCTCGCGATGCCGACCGAATTCGTCGCCCAGAACGGCGCCGAAATCCACGAGAGCACGAAGATCGCGGTCACCGGCTGCCCAAAGCACGTGCGCCATAAGCGCAAGGAGAAGCATCATCATCGGAAGACGTGATGTCTGGGCTTTCTACGACGCGCAAGTGGGTGGCGCAGCCCACGCCGGCCGTGGGCCGAGACCGATCGCCTCGATCGCCTCCGCTGCCGCCGCTGCGCCCCCGGCCGCCGCGTAGGCGCGACTCACGCGCTGGGCGCCCTCGCGGCGCGTGAGCGCGGTGCGAACGGCGTCCAGCAGCCGCTCAGGGGTCAGGCCCCGGGGCGAGAGGCGCACGCCGGCGCGGGCGACCTCCACGCGGCGCGCGGTCTCGAGCTGGTCGCGCCCGAAGGGCACGACTACTACCGGGACCTCGGCCGCCAGGGCCTTCTGCGTGATGCCCATGCCGCCGTGGCAGATAACGCACGCGGCGCGCTCGAGGACCGCTTCGTGGGGGACGAAGCGCTCGACCCTACTCCCGGCCGGCGCGTCGAACGCGGCGGGGTCGTGTGCGGCCGAGGTGGCGAGCACCGACATGCCCGCCGCGGGCAGCGCCTCCAGCGCGACCCTGACCAGGCGCCTGTCGTGCTGGTGCTCGGTCGAGCACGTGACGAGCACCAGCGGGTCGGACATCTCCTGCAGCCACGCCGGCGGGGTGTTGGAGGAAGGGCGGGCGGGGTCCCAATTAATGGCGCCCACCAGGCGCACATTCGCCGGCCAGTCGCTGCGCGGATACTCGAAGCCCTCGGCGGTGAGCGCCAGCAGTAGGGGAGACTGCTCCAGCAGGTTGATGAAGTGGTGCAACCGGCGCAGGCCGTACCGAGCGCGCAACGTGTTCAGCGCCGGTAGAACCGCCCGGTCGAAGCCGACATTCCCGAGGCGGCGCAGGATCACATCGCGCGCGCGGCCGAGCGGGCCGCCCGGCGGCGGCAGTCCCAGCCCGTAGGCCGGGGCGTCGCGGGAGGGCAGCATCAGCAGGTAGGGGCAGTACACCGCCCAGGGGCGCCCCGAGGCCTCGGCCACCGTCGCGGCCCCCCAGCAGTTGACGTCGATCACGAGCACGTCCGGGTTGTGGGCGTCGATCGATCGCGCGAGGTCGGGAGCCTCGTGTGCCGCACGCGCGGCGAACGTCGCCAGCGCGCGCCTGCCCTTCGCGGGCACCGAGCGCGCCCGGTAGTCGTCGAGCTCGACCGCTTCGACCTGCTCTGAGATCGGCTCCGTGTTGATGCCCACCGTGCACATCAGCTCGACCTGCGAGGCAAGCGTTAGCAGCGCGAGCTCGTGGCCGCGTCGCTGCAGCTCCTGCACGATCGGCACGACCGGGTACAGGTGCCCGTGGGCGGGCGAAGTGTAGGCGAGGACCTTCACTGCTGCTCCTCTCTGAGCGTCGTCGCGCTCGGCGCGATCGGTTGTGGGCGCCCGCCGACCGGCGGGGTGCGGGCGGGGACCGTCACTGCTGCTCCTCCCCGAGCAGACGCTCGATCGCGGTGGTCAGGGTCGCGAGGACCTCGGAGCGCTCGAAGCCGAGATCGTGTGAGAGCAGCCACCACGTGTGCACGTCGCAGAGCACGATCAGCGCGGCGCGGCAGCGCACGCGGGCCTGCCCGTGCAGGCGCTCCAGCTGCGGGCCGAACGCGTACTCGACCCAGTTGTAGTGCAGCTGGCGCGCCATCTGCGAGAGCCTGGCGAGCTCGGGGGGCCCGCTTTCAAGCCAGGCGCCGACGCGCAGCGAGCGCTCGCCCCAGGCGTCATAGTGGTCGAGCACGTTGTCAACGGCACCTTCGACCTCACCGGGGGGGGCGCTCCAGCGCTGAGTGACCGCGTCCGAGGCGCTGTTGACTAGCGCTTGCATCAGCAGCCCATCCTTGGAGCCGAAGTGGCGCAGCAGCGTCTGCTTGGTGACCCCGGCCCGCCGCGCGAGCGTCTCCAGCGACACCTTCGCCCAGTCGCCCCGGGTGAACTCCTCGATCGCGGCGTCCTGCAGCGCGTCTCGGGTGCGCTGCTGCGCCTGAGCTCGCGCTACCTGTTTGTACGGGCGTTTGGTGATGTCGGCCGTCAATTTACCGGCGTCGGCCGTCAACCCGGCCAGCTTAGTGTCGTGTGTCAAACCAATCAGTCCTGCAGCGCGAGGGCGGCCGGCACACGGGTAGCGAGGTAGCCGGGGATCGCGAGGATCGCGAGTGCCGTGGCGGTCACGACGGCAAGGCTCTCAAGCCCTGCGAGCGCCGTGACGGAGTAGACGACGGGGAAGTCGATCGCGTCGGCGAGCGCGCGGTCGGCCAACTGCTGTCCATAGAGGCCGAAGATCGCTCCGGTCAGGCAGCCGACGCCCACCAGCAACAGGCTCTCCAGGAGGATCGTGTGCCACAACTGGGCGCGGGGCAGTCCCTCGAGCTTGAGCTTGGCCAGGCGCGGGCGGCGCTGCCAGACGAGGGCGCCCATCGCCGCAGCCATCGCGAGCACCGCGGCGATCGGGATCAGGGTGGCGATCTGGGTGAGGCGTGCCAGCGCTTCGCGGCTGAGCGCGCGCTGGCGGCCGGCGTGCTGCTGGGCCGTTTCGACGGCCAGCCCCGTCTGGGTGGGACCCAATACATGTTCGATCTCCCGGACGCCCCGGGCGGCCGGGAAGCCGGGAGCGAGCAGGATCGCGTAGGCGCTTGCGTCCCGGCTGCCCCACGCGCGGGCGTAGTCGGAGGCGTTCATCACGATCGCGCCCGGTGCCCAGCTCATGTTGGTCAACAGCGCCGCGAGGCGAAACGTCGTGGGGTCGGGGCTCGGCAGCGTGAAGGCCTCTCCGAGGTGCAGGTGGTGTTCGGAGGCGAGCGCCCGCGAGAGCACCAGCCAGCCCCCCGCGCGCAGGCGGGCGGTCGCCTGGCGCAGGTTGCCCTGCACGAGCTGGTCTGCGGGCAGCAGCGGGGAGGCCGCTCGCGGCGGGGCGATCACCAGCACCCGGCGATCACCGTAGTTCAGCAGGCCGCTGCGGTAGAGGCCCACCGAGCGTACGCCGGGCAGGCGCTCGAGCTGCGCCTGCTGTGTCGGCGGGAACGGCGCGGTCTGCAGGAGGTTGTAGGAGCCGGCCGGGGAGACCCACACGTCGGTGAACGCGTTCATGTCACGCGCCGTGTGGTCGAGGCCCACGAGCAGGTCGTGGTGCGCGCCCTGGATCGCGACGCTGCCGAAGACCGCGACGGCACCGGTCGCCGCGATCGCGACGGCGCGCACGCGGGCCGCGCGCAGCTCCATCACCGCTACGTGGGGGACCGTGCTCGTGAACGCGCAGGCGAGTCGTTTGACGAGCGCGAGCGTCGCGCTGAGCGCGAGCGGCAGCTCCAGCAGCAGGGCTCCGAACAGCAGGACCATGCCCGGGATCGCCGCGTCCGGCGCGGCGAGGAGGATCGCGGTGGCGCCGGCGAGACAGGCCAGGCCGGCGAGCGCCAGCGCGGGCGCGCTCCGCATCCAAGCGCTGCCGGAGCTCGCCTGCGGGCTGTCGAGCGCGGCGAGCTCGCGGGAGAGGACCTCACGCAGCGGGCTGAGCACCGCCACGATCGCGGCGAGCATTCCCCCTGCGGTGGCGAGGGCGACGTCCTGCCAGCTCACCGCGCGCTGCGAGCCGAGCGCAAAAGCGAGGGAGAGGAACGCCGGGTTTGAGTGCAGCACATGAACCGAGAGCTCCTCGCCCAGCGCCAGCCCGAGCACGCAGGCGGCGAGACCGAGCGCCAGGGCGTCAAGGAGCAGCACCGCGATCACGGTCCGAGGGGTGTACCCGACGAGGCGCAGGTCGGCGCTCAGCCGCCGGCGCTGGGGGACGGTCAGCAGCGTCGCGTTGAACGCGAACAGGAACCCCACCAGCGCGCTGATCGCCGCGAACAGCGCGGTCAACTGGTTGCTCGCTGCGGCGGCCTTCGTGAACAGCGTCTCGTCGTAGGTGGTGGCCTCGACGTCCAGGCGGCCCCCGGCGAGCGTCGTGAGCGCGGCTCGCACCTGCGCTTCCGCGCCGGCGGCGGGCTGGATGAGGATGCGGCTCACGCGAGCGCCGAGGCCGGTCGCTTCCTGCGCGAAGGAGAGTGGCACGAGCGCGACGGGGCTGCCGATCAACGGCCCGATCTGCCGTTCGTGAAGCTCGGTGTAGAGCGGGGCCTCGACGGTGTGCCCGGCGAGCTGGAGGGTGACTTCCTGGCCGAACTTGGTGACACCGAGCGCTCTCGCGAGTGGAGCGGGTAGCACGACCGCGCCGATGCCCCCGACCGGCGCGAGGGCGGTGTGACGCACGAGCGCCCCGCCGAGCGCAGAGAGGCTCGAGTCAGCGCCGACGAGCTCGACCGACTCGCTGCCCCGAGGGCCGATCGCGTTGGCGCTCGCTTCCAGCAGCGGCGCCGCCACGCGCACACCGGGGATCCGGCGTACGCGCCCGAGCGTGCTTTCCGGGAAGCCGTGTGGGTCGCGCGCCAGGAGTTCCAGCGTGGCGGCACCGTCGATTCCGCGTGAGAGCTCTGCCACGGAGCTCTGCAGGCTCGAGCTCGAGACCTGCGAGGCGAACAGCAGCGCGACGCCGGCGGCGATCCCCACGATCGCGAGGCACTCCTGCACCAACCGCGCACGCAGGCGCACACGGTAGAGGCGCAGGATGTTCGACAGCTTCACGCATACACCCGATCGGTCACATGATCTGAGAGCCTGCCGTCGCGC
The DNA here is from genome assembly GCA_963706545.1 of uncultured Solirubrobacterales bacterium. Classification (GTDB taxonomy): domain Bacteria; phylum Actinomycetota; class Thermoleophilia; order Solirubrobacterales; family Solirubrobacteraceae; genus Palsa-744. Next base: position 462,630 of record OY970161.1, on the reverse strand, counting down.
AGGGCGAGCGCACGGTCGGCGTAGTCGGCGGCCACGGGGTCGTGGCTGACGAGCACGGTCGCGACTCCCCGCTCGCGGCACAGCTCCCGCAGCAGCTCGAGCACTTCACGCCCGCGCTGGGTGTCGAGGCTCCCCGTCGGCTCGTCGGCGAGCAGCAGGCGGGGCTTGGTGGAGAGCGCCCGGGCGATCATCACGCGCTGGCGCTCGCCCATCGAAAGCGTCTCGGCGCGGTGGCGCAGGCGCTCGCCCAGCCCGAGGCGTTCGAGTAGGGGCGCGATCTCGCGCTGCGCTTCGCGCCAGCGCATCGAGGACAGGAGCTTCAGCACCGCGTTGTCGATCGCGCTGACGCCCGGCAGCAGGTCGAAGTTCTGGCGGATGAAGCCCAGTTCGGAGAGCCTGAAGTGCGACGCCTCGCGCTCGGAGAGCAAGGACACGTCGCGTCCGCCGATGCTCACCGTGCCGGCGGTGGGCGTGAGCAGCGTTGCGACCATCAGCAGCAGCGTCGTCTTGCCCGACCCGCTCGGCCCGTACAGGGCGACCATCTCGCCGGGAGCGACCTGTAGCGACACGCCGTCCACCGCGCGTACGGACTCCCCGCCGACGGCGGGGTAGTGCTTGACGAGGTCACGCAGCTCCAGCACGTGATGTCCTCTCGCTCACCCGCTTGCCCTGGCAGTGCAGGGGGCCGTGGCGAACGCGCTGCCGGTGGAGCCGTCGGCGTAGGTGAATTCGGCGGCGAACGGGAAGCCGCCCGCCGGGCACCTGGAGGGCACGAGGACCGTGTTCGCGTCGCGCGCCCGGTGTCGTGGGCTCGCACCGATGGTGAGCGTGAGGCTGACCATCGAGACGTCTGGTGCGGTGGGCAGCGTGGGAACCGGGGGGACGGGGATCACGAGCGCTTCCCCGTAGGGGGCGCGGGCCGGGACCACCGTCCCGGTGACCACCACCTGTCCCGGTACCGGCGTGGAGCCTTCGCCGAGGAGCTCGAGCGTGGGCACGTTGTTCTGCGGCGGACCGATGAACGCCCACACAGTGACTGCCTCGGCGACGAGCTGGGAGCCCTCGGTCACCTCCGCGAGCGCGTGTCCACTGCCGATCTTGGACTGCGCCGGGCAGCTGTCGGGGCCGTGGGCCAGCAGACGCGCAGCGGTGCAGCTGCGCAGGGTGGGGACTTCGAGGGTCAACCCGGCGGGGAACCGCACGACCGACCTGTGCACCGGGGAGGGTACGCCCGATTCGCCGCCGGTGTAGTGGATCGTGAAGGTGAGGGCGGCCTTGGCGCCGGGTCGGTCGGGCGAGAAGGACGGTGTGATCGTCGCGGACGTCTGCGCGGGTGCGGTCGTCTGAGCCTGCCCGGGTGCTGCCAGCACCGCTCCCGCGAGGAGGGGGGCCGCGAGAAACATACGAACTGTACGGGTCACCACTCTCCAATCTTCATATTACCCACAGTAACACGAACCTACGCGGTCGTCAACGCCTCCTCGAGCGGGGATGGAGCTGCGGGTCGGGGAACCCCTGCGAGGGGGGCTGCAAAGAGGTATTCGAACTGTGCAGCTCAGTGCTCCTCGACCTTCGAATCACCCCACAGTCACCCATAGTTACTCATAGTTGGATTGATCTATAACAATAGCACTGCCAGCGGAGCTGTCAAGTCTCGTCCTCTCGGCATCCGACGCCGTTACACCTCCTTGTCCAGTACTGACTTCAGCTAAGTGTATGCTTGGGAGGGTCATGTCAAGCAGCACTCGCGAGCGCATCGTCAACGAAGCGATGCGCCTGTTCAGCCAGCACGGCTACGCCGCCACCAGCATCGCCAAGATCGAAGCAGCCGCCGGCCTCACGCCGGGCGCTGGCGGGCTCTACCACCACTTCGACAGCAAGGAAGCCGTACTCGCCGCGGGCATCGAGCGCCAGCTCGCGCGGCTGGACGCGCTCCGTGAGATCCGCCGCGTCCTCACCCCGCTCGGAGACCTCAAAGCCGAGCTGACCCTGACCGCGCGCTATGTCCTCGCCGAGCTCGACAGCGAGTCCGAGCTGCTGCGCATCCTTGCCTCCGAAGCACGCAACCGACCGCAGCTGCTGACGGCCGCTGTCGACCAGCTGGTGAGCTCTACGTTCGAGGGCTTTGCAGCGTGGATCGCCGAACGTGCGGAGCGTTCGATCTCCAGCGAGGAGGCGGCGGCGACAGCAGCGCTTGGGCTGGGGTCGCTCCTCTCCTCCCGCCTACTGCGAGACGTCCTTGGCGTCCCGGCCCGGGTCGACGACGAGACGCTTGTCGATACGTGGGTGCAGCTCATGGTCCTCACGCTGGGCGACCGATCGCCGGCGAGCTCGGCCTAGAGGCTGCGCGTCGAGCCCTCAGTGCACCGGCTACCCGCGTTCGCCCACAGGGTGGGCGTGGGCGAGAGTGTGCTCGGGGAGGGGAGGCTGGCAGGCTCCGATGTGGAGGCTTCGCAACCGCCGGAAGGTGCGGGAGGGCTCCCGGCGGTGCGACCAGCCACCGGCTCTCGGTCTCAACGCCGACTGCGCGAGGCGGGTGAACGTCTCCTGGGCCTCCAGTCGGGCGAGACCGGCGCCGACGCAGAAGTGCGGGCCGTTGCCGAAGGCGAGGTGGGGCGGTCCGGTGCGTGTCAGCTCCAGCCGGTCTGGGTCGGGGTGGCGCGCGGGATCGCGGTTGGCGGCGCCGGTCACGACGAGCGCCTGCTGTCCCTTGCGCACTCTGACACCGCCGAGGACGAGATCGGCGAGAGCGACGCGGGAGGCGACCTGGACGGGGCTGTCGTAGCGCAGGAGCTCGTTGACCGCTTGGAGGGAGAGGTCCGGGTGCTGCGCGAGCCACTCGAGCTGGTCGGGTCGCTCAAAGAGAGCGAGCGTGCCGTTGCCGATCAGGTTCGAGGTCGTCTCGTGTCCGGCGGCGAGTAGCAACAGGCACATCGTGATGATCTCGTCGGTCTCCAGTGCGACGCCGCCATCGGTGGGGTGGATCAGAGCACTCAAGAGGTCCTCGCCCGGGTTCACACGCCGCTGCGCGACGAGCGGCACCAGAAACAGCATCACCGTCATCGCCGCCGTGCCGATTGCCTGCAGCTCCGCGGGGGTGGGGTCGAGCTCGAGCATCCGCGCCAGCGTCGGGGTCTCTGCGCGAATCAGTTCTGCGCCCTCCAGGCCGACGTCGAACAGCTCCGCGATCACCGCGAGCGGGATCGGGTAGGCGAGCTCGCTCATCACCTCGATCGAATCCCCCTCGGCGAGTGGCACGAACGCGCTGTCGACGATCGCGGCGACACGCTCGCGAATCCGCTGCACTGCGCGCGGGGTGAAGAAGCGGTTGACGGCACTGCGCAGCCGCGTGTGGGTCGGCGGGTCGCTCATCAGCAGCGATTCGCTCCACATCTCAGCGCCGGATCCCGGCCCGCCGAGGGAGGCAAACAGCTGGGGGCTGTTGCGCGGGTCAGAGCTCCATTCGGGGCTACGCAGGACGGCTGTCGCGTGCTCGTGGGAGAGCACCAGAACGGCGCCGAGCCGCTCGTTCCACTGGACGGGCGCCTGGGCACGGGCGGCGTGGTAGGCCGGGTAGGGGTCCTCGGTCGGGAACGGCCAGGCTGTCCAGTCAGGCATGGCTGCCCGCCGCCTGGCGGTCCTCGAAGAACGCGTGGTCGAGCTTGCCCATCGCGGTGAGTGGAGCTGCGCCCTCGAAGTACTCGGCCGCGATCGACCCCCAGTGGTTGGTGGCGCGCAGCTCGGCGAGCAGGGAGGCTGCGCTCATCTCGATCCGGCCCATGATCGTGTACTCCGGCGACGCAGTGATGTGGCGAAAAGCGTTGGCCGACGGGCCGGTCGGCGAGAACTTGCGCTCGATCCACCTGGAGACGTACTCCGGGGTGACCGTGAACGGCTGCTCCGCCCACCACATTTCCCAGGGCTCGCGCCAGTATTCGAAGACTTCCTCGGGGGTGACTGGATCTATGGATCGCCAGAACCCGCCCTCCACACTTGCCTGCCAGGTTCCAAGCACGTCGGCCCTGAAGCACGCGCGCCCGATCGCCTGCATCATCACGACCCGCTCACGCTCGAAGCGCTTGATGCAGCCGAAGTCCAGGAAGCTCACGCTCCCGTCGTCGTGGAGCAGGTAGTTGCCGGGGTGCGGATCGGCGTTGAACAGGCAGAAGCGGTGATTGGAGCCATAGACGAAACGGTGGATGGCCTCCCCCCAGCGGTTGCGCAGCTCCTGCTCGCAGGCGAGGGCGTCGCTCCAGGGTTTGCCCTGAACGAGCTCCTGGGTCAGCACACGACCAGTGCACAGCTCGCCGATCACCTCCGGGACGTGGATGAACGGATGCCCGCGGTAGTGCTCGGCGAACTCGGCCTGGTTGGCAGCCTCGAGGCGGTAGTCGAGCTCCTCGGTGATGCGCTCGCCGATCTCCTGCGCTGCTCCCCGAATGTCGAAGCTCACTTTCCTCGGGGATAGACCGAACAGCAATCCGAGGAACGTGGAGAGCAGCTCGGTGTTCTTCAGGTCGGCGTGGATCGCGGCTGCCACCCCCGGATACTGGATCTTCACGGCCACGGCGCGACCGTCGTGCAGACGGGCGGCGTGAACCTGGCCGATCGAGGCCGCCGCGAGAGGCTCCCACTCGAAGTGCGCAAACGCGCTCTCGGTTCGCTGACCGAGCTCGCGCTCCAGCGCAGCGCGCGCAAGCTCGGGCGCCATCGGCGGCGCGTCATCGCGCAGGCGCGTGAGCGCCGACTGGTAGATCGACTGGAACTCCGCTGGGACCGCTGGGCTGGCTGAGACGAACGACAGCATCTGCCCAGCCTTCATCAGCGCGCCCTTGGAGTGGCCGAGCAGCTCGACGTAGCGCTCGGCCGTGCGGACATGAAACTCGGTGGTATCGGCGCCGGTCAGTTTCCGGCGCAGACCCACCACCACGGCCTCCCCGGCGGTGCGTGCCGTCAGACCCACCAGCGGGGCGGTGCGCCGCAAGCGCCCACGGCCGATGCCGTCGCCTTTGCGCGTCGCGTCTGTGTCTGGGGAAACCTCGGCGTCGGACATCGAGCACAACTCCTTCTCGATCTACTGGCGTCAGCTAAGTGTACACTTAGTCAAGCGGAAGTCAAGCACGCCCCCTGAGCACGCCGTCGAACGCGGTGCGCCGGCGTGACCCGCGTCCCTCGGTTCCTCATGGGTCCTCTTCGGGGCCCCGCCTCATGAGGCGGGGCCGGGACGGCCACATGTGGCCGTTCCCAGCAGGGCCACATGTGGCCCTGCTCCGATCGGTACATGTACCGATCGGCCGGACCGCACATGTGCGGTCCGGTTCCAGGCCTACTTGTGGCACAGTGCGGCGACCTCGACGAGGTGCGGACCCGGCATAGGCTCAGTGCGACAGCGCCTCAGAGCCCTCGCGCTCCCCGGGCCGCTCCTCGACGGCGCGCAGCGCGTGGAGCTCGATCAGCTCGAGCTGCATACTGCGAGGCGGCTCACCTGGCTGAGGGTGCACCCGCCGCCAGTGGCCGTCGGGGTGGAGCTCCCACGCGTTCTGGTTGTCGTGGAAGGCGCGCTCGAGCACGTCGAGCAGCTCGGCCTGCAGCTCCGGGGTCTCGATTGGGACGGCCATCTCGACGCGGTGGTCGAGGTTGCGGGGCATGAGGTCCGCGGAGGCGATGTAGACGGTGTGGCGGCCTTCGCGCTCGAAGGCGTAGACGCGGGAGTGCTCGAGCAGGCGCCCGACGACCGAGACGACGCGGATGTTCTCGGAGACGCCCTCGACGCCCGGTCGCAGGCAGCAGATGCCGCGCACGTTGAGATCAATGCGCACCCCGGCTTGGGAGGCTCGGTAGAGCGCGCGGATGCACGGCCCGTTGACGAGCGCGTTCATCTTCATGAGGATTCGAGCGGGGTTCTCAGGGGAGTGCGCGGCGACCGTCCGCTCGATCTCGGCCAGCAGCCCGTCGCGCAGCTGCGCGGGCGCGGTCAGGACCTTGCGGTAGTGCAGGGGTCGCCCGAAGCCGGTGAGGTAGTTGAACATGTCCGCCACGTCGGCCCCGATCTGGGGGTCGGTGGTGAACAGCCCGAAGTCGGTGTAGAGGCGGGCGGTGGTCGAGTGGTAGTTGCCGGTGCCGATGTGCACGTAGTTGCGCACACCCTCGCCCTCGCGGCGCACGACGAGCACGCACTTGACGTGGGTCTTCAGCGCCGGCTGGCCGTAGACGACGTGCACCCCGGCCTCCTCCAGCGCCTTGGCCCAGTGGATATTCATGCGCTCGTCGAAGCGCGCCTTGAGCTCCACCAGGGCGACAGCCTCCTTGCCGCCCTCGGTGGCGTCGATCAGCGCGGGGACGAGCGGGGAGTCGTCGGAGGTGCGGTAGACGGTCTGCTTGATCGCGAGCACGTTGGGGTCGGCGACGGCCTGCTCGACGAAGCGCTCCACGGAGGTCGTGAAGGAGTCGTAGGGGTGGTGCACGAGCACGTCCCCGTCGCGCATCGCGCCGAGCACGTCGGGCCGCTCGCCCTCGTGGCGCAGCAGCCGGGGGTGGGTGATGGGGCTCATCGGGGCGTAGCGCAGCTCTGAGAGGCCGGGCAGGCGCGCGATCTGCCAGAGGGAGCCCATGTCGAGCAGCCCGTCGACGGGGTAGATTTCCTCCTCGGCCATGCCGAGCAGGCTGAGCAGCTCGCTGCGCAGCGGCGCAGAGCAGTGGGCGCCGAGCTCGACCCGCACGACCTCGCCGAAGCGCCGGCGGCGCAGCTCGTCCTCGACGGCCTGCAGCAGGTCGGCGGCGTCGTCGGAGACCTCCAGGTCGGCGTCGCGGGTGACACGGAAGGCGTTGTAGTCGACAATCTCCATACCGGGGAAGAGCGCGTCGAGGTGGTGGGCGATGACCTCCTCGAGCGGCACGAGCGTGACACCCTCCGCCACGGCGCCCTCGACGGCCTCGACGGAGACGGAGATGAAGCGGGGGAGGATCTCGGTGGGGACCTTCACGCGGGCGAACACGGTCTGGTCGTTGACTGGGTCGCGCACAAGCACGGCCAGGGAGAGGGACAGATTGGAGATGTATGGAAAGGGCCGCCCGGGTGCGACCGCCAGGGGGGTGAGCGCGGGGAAGATGACCCGCTCGAAGTGCTTGGCCAGGTGAGTGCGCTGGCGCTCGTCGAGCTCCTCGAAGCTGACGAGGCGGATGCCGTGGCCGGCCAGCGCGGGGCGCAGCCGCTGCTCGAAGCAGGCGGAGAGCCGCCCGGAGAGCTCGAGCACCCGCTCGCGGATGCGCTTGATCGTCTGCGAGGGGGTGAGCCCATCCTGGGAGGGGTTCTCCACGCCGGCCTCGATCTGGTCCTGCAGGCCGGCGACGCGCACCATGTAGTACTCGTCGAGGTTGGTGGTGTAGATCGCGCAGAACTTCGCGCGCTCCAGCAGCGGGATCTCCTCGTCCTCTGCGAGCTGCAGCACCCGCTCGTTGAAGTCAAGCCACGAGAGCTCGCGGTTGAGGTACAGCGAGGGGTCGAGGAGATCAGGCTCCGAGCGGTTGGGGCGTGGGAGTCCGCCCACCTCGAGCTCGCGATCGTGGGTGCCAGTGTCCCGATCGCGCGTGCGCTCACCCTCCGCTAGCTCGTGGTCGATGCTCATCGTGTGCCCGCAACGCTAACACCCTCGACATCCCGCTAGTGTGAAGTGCGAGGGAGAAGATGGCTCGCCAGCTCTGGTTGCTACGCCACGCGGACGCAGAGCCGCACGGAACCCGTCCGGACTCCGAGCGGCGTCTGACGGAGCGGGGCGAGCGCCAGGCGCGGCTGGCTGGCGCTGCGATCGCGCGGATGGGGGTGGAGTTCGAGACGCTGTTGAGCAGCCCCAGGGAGCGCGCGCTGCGCACCGCGACGGTGGCGGCGCAGGCGTGGAGCGAGGCACAGCGCAACAGGCTGGAGGTCCATGCGCCACTCGGGGGAGGCTTCGACGCCCGGCAGGCGCTGGCGCTGTTGGCCGGGGTGGGCGCGGACGGGCGGCTACTGCTCGTCGGTCACGAGCCGGACCTCTCGACGGTGGTGGCGGAGCTGGCGGGTGCCCGGATCGATCTGAAGAAGGGTGGGTTGGCGGTGGTGCGGGTCGACGGCGCCGGCGGCGAGCTGGTGGCCCTGCTGCGCCCGAGCGAGCTGGTACTGATCGCAGAAGGAGACGCCGCCGCGAGGTAGGCCGGGAGCAAAGGCGCCCCGTGGGCCGTGGCGGCTGGTGGGCCTGCCCCGCGCAGCTGGAGGGCGCGCCCGGCAAGCAGCCCGTCCCGCGCGGTAGGGTCCCGGGTCGTGAGCGACCAACCGAGAGCACTGATAACCGGGATCACCGGCCAGGACGGCTCGTACCTCGCGGAGCTGCTCCTGGAGAAGGGGTACGAGGTGCACGGCGTGGTGCGCCGCTCCTCAACCGAGCGCTTCGAGCGGATCGAGCATCTGCGCGAGCGGATCACTCTGCACCAGGGCGACCTGCTCGACCAGCGCTCGCTGGTGGACGCGCTGCGCGCCGCGCGCCCCCAGGAGATCTACAACCTGGCGGCGATGTCGTTCGTGGCGGTCTCGTGGATCCAGCCGACGCTCACCGCCGAGTTTACGGGCGTGGGCGTGACCCGGATGCTGGAGGCGATGCGTGAGGTGTGCCCGCAGGCGCGCTTCTACCAGGCGTCCTCCAGCGAGATGTTCGGCAAGGTGCGCGAGGTCCCGCAGACCGAGCAGACACCCTTCTACCCGCGCTCCCCCTACGGGGTGGCGAAGGCGTACGGGCACTTCATCACGGTCAACTACCGCGAGTCCTACGGCCTGCACGCGACCAGCGGGATCCTGTTCAACCACGAGAGCCCCCGCCGCGGGCTGGAGTTCGTGACCCGCAAGATCACGTGGCACGCCGCGGCGATCAAGCTCGGCCTGGTGGAGAAGCTGCACCTCGGAAACCTCGACGCCGAACGCGACTGGGGCTACGCGAAGGACTACGTGGAGGCGATGTGGCTGATGCTCCAGCGCGAGCAGCCCGAGGACTACGTGATCGCCACGGGGACGGCACACTCGGTCCGCGAGTGCCTGGAGGTCGCCTTCGACCAGGCGGGTCTGGAGATCGACGAGCGGGTGGTGCTGGACGACTCCCTGAAGCGCCCCGCGGAGGTGGACCACCTGATCGGCGACCCGGGGAAGGCTCGCAGAGACCTCGGGTGGGAGCCGCGGACGAGCTTCGAGCAGCTGATCAGGCTGATGGTCGACGCAGACCACAAGTTGCTGAGCAGGTGAGGACCCCGCCCGACAGGAGACTCGCCGCGCGCGGCGCAAGCCTCCAGACGCGGACATCCAAGGGAGGGTAGGTGCCAGCAGGCCCCCGCCGAGCGCTCGTGACGGGGCTGACGGGCCAGGACGGCTCGTTCCTGGCGGAGCTGCTGCTGGCGGAGGGGTACGCGGTGACGGGGATGGTGCGCACGGGCAAGCACGCCGTCGGCGCAACGCTCGGCGCGGCGGAGCACCTGCGGAGCAAGGTCGAGGTGGTGGAGGGCGAGCTGCTCGACCCGACGAGCGTGCGCACGGCGGTCGAGGCGGTGCGCCCGCAGGAGGTGTACCACCTGGCGGCGCCGTCGTACGTGCCGGCCTCGTGGGAGAACCCCGCGCAGACGTTCGCGGCGATCGCGAGCGGGACGGCGGCGCTGCTGGAGGCGGTGCGCGACACCGATCCGACGGCCCGCGTGTTCACGGCGGCCTCGGGCGCGATGTACGGCGCGGCGGGGGAGAGCCCCCAGAGCGAGCAGACCCCCTGCCGGCCAAATACCCCCTACGCGATCGCGAAGCTCGCGGCGCACCAGTTGGTGGGGGCGATGCGCGTCCACGATGGCCTATATACGTGCTCGGGGATCCTCTACAACCACGAGTCCGAGCGCCGTCCAGAGCAGTTCGTGACGCGCAAGGTGACCCGCGCCGCGGCGGCGGTGGAGCTGGGGTTGGCCGACGAGGTGGTGCTCGGCGACCTGGAGGCGGTGCGCGACTGGTCCTTCGCGGGGGACGTCGTGCGTGGCGCGTGGCTGATGCTCCAGCAGGAGCAGCCCGAGGACTACGTCCTCGCCAGCGGCGAGCCACACACCGTGGCGGAGCTGGCGAGTGCGGCGTTCGCGTGTGTTGGCCGTGACGCCGAGCGCTACGTGCGGGTCGCGCCCGAGCTCGTGCGCGCGCCGGAGCCGACCCCCCTGGTGGGCGACCCAAGCAAGGCACGAGAGCGGCTGGGGTGGAAGCCAAGCCTGAGCTTCGAGCAGCTCGTGGAGCGGATGGTGCGCGCCGACCTGGAGGCGCTGAGGTCCGCCTCCGAAACCCCCAGTTAAGCTTGAGGAGCCGCGGTCGCGCGAAACGAAACCGGAAGCGCCCGGCGGCAGCAGTCCTGCTAGGCCAGCGCCTCGACCCGCTCCCGCTCGGCCTCGACGACGGCGGCGTCAGGCGAATCAAGCGCGGGAGAAGGCACAACAGCGGGAGGACCGTCGCCCGCAACGACAACGTCGCCCACCACCCCCTCCACAACGACCCCAGACCCGTCCGCTGGTTCGGCGGCGAAGCGGTAGCCAATGCCGAAGTGGGTGTGGATGTAGCGCCAATCCGGGGAAGCCTTCTCGAGCTTCTGGCGGAGCTTGCGCACGAACACGTTGACGGAGCGGTCGCCGCGGACCATCGCGTAGCCCCAGAGCCGCGAGTAGATGTCCTCGCGCTCCAGCACGCGCCCCTCGGCGGCGGCGAGCAGCTCGATCAGCTCGAACTCGCGGCGGGTGAGGTCGATGGAGCGCCCAGCGACGAACGCCTGGAAGCGGTCGGAGCGGATTTCCACCTCGCCGGCGGAGACGGGCTTGAGCTCGGCCCGTCCGGTGGAGCGCCGGCGGCGGCGCACGACGCCTTGGACGCGGGCGATGACCTCCTCAGGGTGGCAGGGCTTGGTGATCCAGTCGTCGGCGCCGAGGCGCAGCCCCCGCACGCGCTGGGCCACGGTGGAGGGTCCGGTGCAGACGACGATGCCAAGCTCGGGTAGCGCGCCGCAGAGGCGCTCCAGCCACGCCCAGGCTTGGGGACCGAGGATCGCGAGGTCGACGACGAGCGCGGAGAGGCGCATCGAGGCGATCGCGTCGGGCGGCACGGGGCTGGAGAGCACACGGTGCTCCCACCCGAGCCGGTCGAGTCTCTTGGAGAGAACTTGGATGAAGCCGCTGTCGCGGTCGAGGACGGCGATGCGCAGTTGGGTGCCAGTGGCGGAAGCGTTACGTGCGTCCTGCACGGCCCCCGGCGCGGCGCGAGTGCTTTCCCTCATCGCGGACCTCAGTCTAAGCAAAGCGCCGGCCGCGGGGCGGTCCGGTCACAGGATGGTCACAGGAAAAAACGCTGATAGCGGCCGTCAGCTCGCGCTCTCAGGCCCCGCCCAGGGGTGCGAGGAGTCCGAGAACTCCCGGAAGAGGCCGGTGACGACGAACGCGACCTGCTCGCCGACGTTGACGGCGTTGTCGCCGATGCGCTCTAAGGCGCGCGCGACTAAGATCATGTGCATCGCCCATTCGCGGGTGTCGGGGTCGTCGCCGATGTCGAGCGCCATGCGGAAGATGTCGCGGTTGAGGCGGTTGATGGCACGGTCCTGGCGGACGAGGTCCTCGGCGAGGCCGACGTCGCGCCCGGCGAAGGCGGCCTTGCACTGGGTGACCTCCGAGCGGGCGAGGGCGCCCATCTTCAACAGCGCCTCGAGCAACGTGCGGCGCACGGGCGGCTCGTGGCCGGAGAGCGGGATGAGCTTGGCGATGTTGACGCACTGGTCGCCCATGCGCTCGATGTTCTTCATGACGTGCAGGAGCGCGGCCACGACGCGCAGGTCCCCGGCGACGGGGGCCTGCAGCGCGAGCAGCGAGAGGATGCCTTGGTGGATCTCCAGGTAGCGCCCGTCGACGCGGTCGTCGTCGGCGATCACCATGGCCGCGAGCTCGACGTCCTGGTGCTCGAGCGCCTCGAGCACGCGGTCGAGCTGCTCGACGACGAGGTCGAGGCCGCCGAGGGCGCGGGACTCGAGCTCCAGCAGCTGCTGCTGGAAGTGCTGGCGTGGGGTGCGCCTGGTGGCGGTGAGCGCCCCGGCTGCACCGACCCCGACCCCGCCGGTCGCGCCGGCAGACCCACGGCGGGGTCGCGGGGCGCGGGGCGCGGGGGAGTCAGCCGAACTTTCCGGTGACATATTCCTCGGTGCGGGAGTCGGATGGGTTGGTGAAGATCTCGTCGGTGGGCCCGACCTCGACGAGCTCGCCGGCGAGCATGAAGGCGGTGCGGTCGGCGACGCGGGCGGCCTGCTGCATGTTGTGCGTAACGATCACGATCGTGATGCGCCGCTTGAGCTGCGCGATGAGCTCCTCGATCTTCAGCGTGGCGATCGGGTCCAGCGCCGAGCAGGGCTCGTCCATCAACAGCACCTCGGGGTTGACCGCGAGCGAGCGGGCGATGCAGAGGCGCTGCTGCTGGCCTCCGGAGAGCCCGACGCCGGGCGTGGAGAGCCGGTCGCGGACCTCCTCCCAGAGGCCGGCTCCGCGCAGTGCGGCCTCGACGCGGTGGGAGAGTTCCCCACGGCCTTTGGAGGTGAGCCGCAGGCCGGCGGCGACGTTGTCGAAGATCGACATGGTGGGGAAGGGGTTGGGCTTCTGGAAGACCATCCCTACGGCGCGGCGCACGGCGATGACGTTGACGGAGGGGTCGTAGACGTCGAGCTCGTCGAGCAGCACGCGGCCCTCGGCGCGGGCACCGGGGATCTCCTCGTGCATGCGGTTGAGGCAGCGGACCATCGTGGACTTGCCACAGCCGGATGGGCCGATGATGGCGGTGACTTGGTTAGCAGGGAAGCGCAGGTCGATGCCCCGAACCTGCTCGGAAGAGCCGTAGAAGGCGCGCAACTGCTCCAACCGAACCTCGGGCGCGACCTTGACCGAGGTGACCTCGCCCGCTCGCTCGCTGCCAGCAGCAGCAGAGGTCTCAGCAGCGGACCCCGCGGCGGCGGGACCGGCGGCCGAGGAGGAGGGAGGACGGGAGGGCTCGAGCATGGGCTCAGGCGACTCGTCCGCAGTCTGGGAGGAGGGTGCGTCGGGGCTCATGCAAGGCGGCTCCTTCGAGCGATAAGGCGGGCGAGGAGATTGAGGATGAGGATCATGGTGACGAGAGTGAGGGCAGCGCCCCAAGCACGGTTTACCACTTGCGTGGTGGGGGAGGTGACGTCGTTGTAGATCTGGTAGGGCAGCGAGTTCATGAACTGCCCGAGGTTGAGGGTGGACTTGTTGGTGTGCCCGGCCGTGAACAGCAGCGGCGCGGTCTCCCCGGCGGCGCGCGCGACGGCGAGCAGCACGCCGGTGAGCATCCCGGTGAGCGCGGTGGGGAGCACGACGCGGAAGATCACCTTCCAGCGGGGGGCGCCGAGCGCGAGCGCGGACTCGCGCAGCGCGCCCGGCACGAGCGCGAGGATCACCTCGGCGGAGCGGATCACGACGGGGAGCATCAGCAGGGCGAGCGCGAGCGAGCCCTTGTAGCCGGCGTAGGTGGAGCCGGTGCCGATGATGAGCACGATGTAGATGAACAGCCCGAAGACAATCGAGGGGACCCCGGTGAGGACGTCCACGAAGAAGCGCACGGTGTGGGCAAACCAGGAGGAGCGGCCGTACTCGACGAGCCACAGCGCGACGCCGATGCCGGCGGGGATGGCGATCACGGACGCAAGCGCGACGATCTCGAGCGTCCCGAGGATCGCGCTCTTGATGCCACCGATGGAGGAGCCCCCGAAGAAGGTGGAGCCGGTGGGGTCGGTGGTAAAGAAGCTCCAGCTCCACGCGCCGAGGCCCTTGCGCAGCAGGTAGTAGACGATCAGCACGAGCGGCACGAGCGCGACCAGCGTGGCGGCGAGCAGCATCCCGCGGGCGACCTTGTCGGTGCGCCGCCGCCGGGGACTGACCGCGAAGTGCGCGAGGCGATCGGTGCTCATGCCCCTGCCGCCACCGCGGCGCCAAGGTCGCCGGGGCTCTCGCCGGGCCCGGCCGTCGGCTTGCCGGAGCGCGAGGCGCGCAGCACGAGCAGGCGGGCAAGGGCGTTGACGAGCAGGGTGAGCACGAACAGCACGAGCGCGGCGGCGAACAGCGCGGAGCGGTGCAGGCCGGTGGCCTCGCCGAATTCGTTGGCGAGCACCGCGGCGAGCGTGTAGCCCTGGCCGAAGAGGTGGTGGGCGAGCGTGGGGGAGTCGCCGATCACGATCGTCACCGCGATCGTCTCGCCGATCGCGCGGCCGAGGCCCAGCATCGCGCCGCCGACGATGCCCGAGCGGCAGTAGGGGATCACGGCGAGGCGGACCATCTCCCAGCGGGTGGCGCCGAGCCCGAGCGCGGCCTCGCGGTGGTCGGGTGGCACGGTGCTCATCACCTCGCGGGCGATCGCGGAGACGATCGGCAGGATCATGATCGCGAGGATCAGCCCGGCGACGAAGCAGTTGGGAATCGTGACGAGGCCCCCGCCGATGAAGGGGATGAAGGAGAAGGTGCGGGCGACCCATTCCTCGGCGGGCAGAAGCTTGGGGGCGAGGAAGAAGATGCCCCACAGCCCGTACACGACGGAGGGCACTGCGGCGAGCAGCTCGACGAGGACGGTGAGCGGCGCGAGGATGCGTCGCGGGCAGAGCTCGGTCAGGTAGAGGGCGGTGGCGACTGCGATCGGCACGCCCATCAGCAGGGCCAGGCCCGAGGTGATGAGCGTCCCGACGAGCAGCGGCAGCGCGCCGTACCGTTCGGCCGAGGGGTTCCATTCGTTCTTGAAGACGAAGCCGAACACCCCGGAGGCGGAGAACGCGGGGCGTGCTTCGCCGAAGAGACGCACGAAGAAGTAGACGATCAGGACGAGGATCAGCGCGGCGAGCGCGGTGAGCCCCCATCGCAGGGCACGGTCGGGAAGGCGCGCAAGCGCTGACCGCTCCAACGGGGAGCGGTCAGCGCTACTGGGAACGGAGGCAGCCTCCATGTATCACCCGGCCGGCGTCTCCGCGCGGCCCCGGTAAAACATCAACTCTCTCAAGAGGCTGCCTCCAAAGCGTCCTTGAACCCTAACTCAGCGGCGAGCCTTCGCACGTCAGTCCCGCGACCGCCGCCTTGGACTTGGCGAGGATCGCCGCGGGCAGTGCGGCGTAGTCGGCCTTGGCGAGGATCGCCTGACCTTCGCCGAGGCCGTAGTTGAGGAACTTCACGACGCCTTCGGCCGCTGCCTTGCCGCCGGGGACGCCTGCCTTGCAGAGGTCCTTGTAGACCACCACGAACGTCTGTGAGGTGATTGGGTAGGCCTGCGGCGAGGAGGGATTTTTGATCGCGAAGCCGAGGTTGGCCGGCACCACGATGCCTTCCGCGGCGGCGGTGGTGGAGGCCAGCGTGGGCGCCACGTAGTTGCCCGCCTTGTTCTTCACCGAGGCGTAGGTGAAGTTGTGCTGCAGCGCGTAGGCCTGCTCGACGTAGCCGATCGCGCCGGTGGTCTGCTGGACCGCGCCGGCGACGCCGGCGTTGCCCTTGGCGCCGGTGCCGACCGGCCAGGGGACGATCTTGCCGGAGCCGACCTTGCTCTTCCATTCGGGGTCCACCGCGGCGAGGAAGCCGGTGAAGCCGGCCGAGGTGCCCGAGGAGTCCGAGCGGTGGACCACGGTGATCGGAGTGCTCGGCAGGGAGACGCCGGGGTTCAACGTCGCGATCGCGGGGTCGTTCCAGGTCTTGATCTTGCCGAGGTAGATGTCGGCGATCGTCGGGCCGTCGAGCTTCAGGCCGGTTTGCACGCCGGGGAGGTTGTAGGAGACCGTGATCGCGCCCAGGAACATTGGGATCTGGACCGGTTCGCCGACCTTAGCGAGCGCCGATTCTTCGGCGGGCTTCAGCGGCGGGTCGGAGGCTCCGAAGTCGACGGTCTTGCCTTCCAGCGCAGTGATGCCGGCGCCAGAGCCGACGGCCTGGTAGTTGACGGTGAGCCCGAGACCGGAGCTCGGCGAGCCCCACTGTTCGTAGACGGGCGCGGCGAAGGTGGAACCCGCGCCGGAGATGGTGGCGGAGCTCGAGGCGCTGGCGGTGTTCGAGCCAGTCGTGCTGGTGCTGGAGCCGCAGGCGGCGAGCAGGAGCGAGAGCACTGCAACGCCCAGGGCCGTCGCGGCTGTCTTTTGCAAGGTGATCACTACTGAGTCTCCCTCTGGCTTGGGGTTATGGATCGGCGCAGGGGTGAGTGAGGCAGATGCAAGGCGACCCCTGCCCGTGTGAGGCCGACCCTACTGTCCTACTCCACGACGGCGTGCGTGTGAAAATTTCGTGAAGGCTCCCGTTGGCGGTCGATCGCCCGGGGGGAGTTCGGGAGGGGGGCCTGCCCCCTTCCCGCTTTTGCAGGGGGGGAGGCCGGGAGGGGGGCCTGCCCCCCTCCCGCCAAAGGCTGGGGCTGGAAGCGGTAGCCGAAGCCGGGGTGGGTGTGGATGAAGCGGCGGTCGGGCATCGCGGCTTCGAGCTTGGTGCGCAGCTTGGAGACGTACACGTTGACGGAGCGGTCCCCTGCGCGCAGCTCACCGCCCCACACGGCGCTGTAGAGCTGCTCGCGTGAAAGGATGGCCCCCGCCTGCTTGGCCAGGGCGACCAGCAGCTCGAACTCGCGCACCGATAGTCGCAGCGCCTGGCCACCGGCGAGCGCCAAACCCTCGCCGGGGCGGATCTCGAGCTCACCCGCGTACAGGGTGCCGCCGTTCTCACGAGAGCCCTCCACAGCGTGGCAGAATCGAGCACTCGGCCCGCGCGCGGGTTGCTATCTCGTAATCGATTCGTGAAAAAGTCGTGAAAGGTGGATGAGAAGCCCACCCGCCCGGCGAGGGCTTAATATCCTCCGCCGATGAGCTTCCTGCGCCGCAGCATGGACGGAGCCCTGATGGACCTCCTGGAGGAGGCCGGGCGCAACGTGCAACGCTCGGGCCTGCTGCTGCGCGACATGCTGGCGGAGTTCCCCGAGCACGCCACGCTGGCGCGCGACCTGAAGGTGTGCGAGCAGGAGGGGGACCGCATCACCCACGACATCATCCACCGGCTCACCGGGGGCGGGCGCGTGCGCGCCCCGTTCGGGGCGGGCGACGGCTACGCGCTGGCGACGGCGCTGGACGACATCGTTGACTACACCGAGCACGCCGCGGCGCAGATGGTGCTCTACGGGGTGGAGGCCCCGATGGAGCAGTCGGTGGAGTTCGCAGAGGTGCTGGTGGGCGCGGGCGAGCAGATCGCCAGAGCCCTGCGGTGTCTGCGCACAGGCACCGAGCTCGCCCCCCACCTCGTGGAGATCCACCGCTTGGAGAACGAGGGCGACCGCCTGCAGCGCGACGCGGTAGCCTCGCTGTTCGCGGGCGGGATCGACCCGATGGTGGTGATCCGCTGGAAGGACATCTTCGAGTCCCTCGAGGCGGCGGTGGACGCCTGCGAGACGGTGGCCCACGTGCTGGAGGGCATCACGCTCAAGCAGCGGGGGCGGCGGCGCTGAGCCGCGACGCTACCATCAAGCGGTACGTATCAGGCGCTTGGGGCTTACGTCCCTGCACCCCGGCCCGCCGAAAGGCGGGCCGATCTTTTTCTGGGATGTGCTCGGCGATGCGCCTCGCGCGGGTGTGGCGTTCTGGGGAGCAGTGGCGCGACGTGCTGAAATGGGGTGGCGATGAGTGCGGTCTCCACCACTGAGCGGGCGCCTGCACGCGGCGCCTCCAGCCCTGGCGAGGGTGACGGGCGCGGGGTGTACGAGCTCGACGTCACGGGGATGCACTGCGGGTCGTGCGCCGCCCGGGTGCAGAGCGCCCTCGGCAGCGAGCCGGGCGTGCTGGACGCGGTCGTCAACCTCGCGACCGGCCGCGCGACGGTGGACACCGCGGCGGGCGCCGTCGCTCCCGAGCGTCTCCTCGAGGTCGTCGAGGGGCTAGGCTACGCCGCGGCGCCCGTGGTCGCCTCGCGGACGCCAGCGCGCGTGGCCGAGGAGCTCGAAGAGAGCGAGGCGCGCGAGCAGGCGGGCCTGGTGCGGCGCATCGCGCTCGCGGTGCCGCTTGCCACGACGATCGCCCTGCTCACCTACACCCAGCCGCACGACCCGACCGCGCGCTGGATCACGGCGGCGCTCGCGGTGCCCGTGCAGTTCTGGTGCGGTGCACCGTTCCTGCGCTCGGCGTGGGCACGCGCTCGCGCCCGCTCCACGAACATGGACACGCTGATCGCGCTCAGCACGCTCGCGAGCTTCGTCTACTCGACCGTGATGCTGCTGACCGCGAGCGCCGTGTACGCGCACGGCGTCCCCGTCGGCAAGTTCAACATGCCGCTCTGCTACGACATGGGCGCGATCATCATCGCGGCGCTGCTGGTCGCCCGCTGGTGTGAGGCGAAGGCGCGCAGCCGCTCGGGGCGCGCGGTGCGCGAGCTGGCGCGGCTCGGCGCCACCCAGGCGCGCCTCGTAGACTCCGAGGACCCGGACGGACCCGAGCGCCTGGTGGCGGTCGAGGACGTGCGTCGCGGCGACGTGTTCCGCGTGCGCCCCGGCGACAGGGTCCCCGTCGACGGGATCGTGATCGGAGGCGCCTCCGCGGTCGACGAGTCGATGCTCACCGGCGAGTCGCTGCCCGTGGAGAAGGAGCTCGGCGCGCTGGTGACCGGCGCGACGGTGAACGTCGACGGGGTGCTGCTGGCGCGTGCGAGCGCGGTCGGGGCCGACACCGCGCTGGCGCAGCTGGTGGCGCTCGTCGAGCGCGCGCAGGCCTCCAAGCCGAAGATCCAGCGGCTCGCCGACGACATCGCGCGCGTGTTCGTGCCGGTCGTGCTCGTGCTGGCCGCGCTCACGGCGCTCGCGTGGGTCCTCACCGGAGTGGGCCTTGAGGGCATGTTCGCCTCGATGCACCTGCAGCGCGGCATGGACGCCACGATCGCAGTGCTGATCGTCGCCTGCCCGTGTGCGCTCGGCCTGGCGACGCCGGTCGCGATCCTCGTCGGCACGGGACGCGGCGCCAACCTCGGGCTGCTGATCCGCAGCGCCGAGGTCCTCGAGCGCAGCCAGGACCTCGACACGATCGTGCTCGACAAGACAGGCACGGTCACCACCGGCGAGCTGTCGGTCGCAGGCATCTGGACGGCCCCGGGCGAGGACCCCGACCGGGTGCTCTCGCTTGCCGCCGCCGCCGAGGCGGGCTCCGAGCACCCCGTGGCGCTCGCCGTCGTGGCCGCCGCGCGCGGGCGCGGCCTGCGGGTCGCGTCCGCGGGCGAGTTCCGCTCGATCCCCGGCCGCGGGGTGCGCGCGCGTGTGGACGGCGCTGGTGTGTGGGTCGGACGCCCGGAGGCGCTCGAGCGCGCCCCCCAGCTGACGGCGGCGCTGGAGGGGTGGGAGGCGCAGGGCCGTACGGCGATCGTGATCGAACGCGAGGAGCGGATCCTCGGCGCGGTCGCCCTCGCGGACACCGTCAAGCCCGAGGCGCGGGCGGCGATCACCGGCCTGCGCCGCATGGGGATCGAGGTCGAGCTGCTCACCGGCGACAACCCGCGTGCCGCGCGGGCGGTCGCCGCGGAGGTTGGCATCGAGCGGGTGCTCGCGGGCGTCAGCCCAAGCGCGAAGCTCGAGGAGATCGCGCGACTGCAGCGGGAGGGCCACCGCGTGGGGATGGTCGGCGATGGCGTCAACGACGCCGCCGCGCTCGCGCGCGCGGACCTCGGGATCGCGATGGGGACGGGCGTCGGCGCGGCGATCGAGGCGGCCGACATCAGCGTGCTCTCCGGCGACCTGCGCGGCGTGGCCCGTGCCCTGCGACTCGCGCGGGAGACCTACACGATCGTGCTGCAGAACCTCGGCTGGGCGTTCGGCTACAACCTGATCGCGCTGCCGCTCGCGATGACCGGGCTGCTAAGCCCCGCGCTCGCCGCGGTGGCGATGGGCCTCTCGAGCATCACCGTGGTCACCAACAGCCTGCGGCTGCGGCGCTTCGGGCGTACCGGCCGGCCGACGCCGGTGCGCACCCGCCGCCAGCGGTACGCGAGCATCGCCACGGCCGCGGCGATCCCCGCTGTGCTGCTCGGTGGACTCGTGCTTGCCGATCCCAACTCCTTCGCCGTGCCGCGCACCGCGTCGGTCACGCTCACCGAGCCGGCTGGTGAGACGCTCGAGGTCTACGCTCTGCCGCTCAGGCCCGGCAACGTGGAAATGCACCTGTACCTCGAGGGTACGACGAGCGCCCGCCCAAGCTTCCACTCGATCTCGTTGCGAGCGGTCTCCTCGACCGGCGCACAGGCCAAGGTCAACCTCTACGTGGCCGGTACCGGGCACGACATCGCCGAGGCCCGCCTCACGCGCGGCGTGTGGGACCTCCACGTCGCGGGCGCCGACGGCGCCGGGCACCGCCTGAGCGGCTCGTTCGCGATCCCGATCAACTGAGAGCGTTCAGCTCAGCAGCTGCATGGCGGCGAACATGTAGGCCATGCCGAGCGTCATCACGAACATCGAGGGGCGCAGGTCGCGCTCGCAGACCAGCGACTGGACGGCGCTCGCGGTTAGCGTGCCGTCGGGGTTGACCGCGGTGGCGCCGCCGATCGCGTGGTTGTCGAGTTTGCGGTAGGAGTTCGTCACCCACAGCAGCGCCTGGGCGGTGAAGTACGCAACCAGCAGCCAGGTGATAGGCGCGACGAAGCCGGAGGGCGACCACATGTAGACCATCGCCGCGAGGTCGACTGCCATCACCACCCAGAGCACGTTCACCGCGCGACCACTCAGCGCCTGCGCGATGATCCAGGCGACGACCACCCCGGCGGCGTTGGCGAACAGCAGCTGCCAGAAGCCGGTGGGGATGTTGAAGTGGTCGAGCGACGCCGGCGCGAACATGAACACCATGCCGAGCGCCATCAGTACGTGGCCGGAGTGCCACCACCGCCGCCCGTCGTGCGTTTCGGCCACGTGGCGGGCGTGCAGGACGAGGACGACGAGGAAGGCGAGCGTCCAGAGCACCGCGAGCCAGCTGGGGAGGATGTTGGTCGCGCCGTGGGGCGCGCTCATCGACATCCCGCCCATCGCCGTTTTGGTCGCGTGGGTCGCGCCCATCGACATCCCGTTCATCACCATGGTGGAAGAGTGCGTGCCCATCGCGGCGGAGTGGGTTGTGCCCATAGCGGCGTGCCCGGTCGCGTTGCTTTGGCTGCTGCCCATGACGGTGCTGCCTCCTTCGATTCAGTGGCGCAGGTGGATCGGTTCGGCGAGAGTATCACTGCCCGCGCGGCTGCGCGACGAACTGTCTCCGTTCCCCGTGAGCGGTGGTATTCTCGCGCTGCGATGAGAGTCTGTGGCTGTGCTCTCGCGGGCCCGCGAGTCATCCGGCTCACGCTCCTCGCCGCCCTCGCACTGTGCGCCGCCGTCGTGCTGGGCCACGGCTCCGGGGCCTCCCTCGACGGCCTTATGTACCTGGCGCCGGCGCTGGTGCTGGCGGTTGTCATGCTCGGCCGCCGTTACCCCGGCGAGCGCATCATCGAGCGGCTGCGCGAGGCGCGTGCGACTCGACCGCGCGCGCGTGCGGTCAGCGCCCCGCGTCCACGTCAGAGTCCGCGCGCGCACCGGCGCGGCGGACGCCTGATCGCCGTCTCGCTCGCCGGACGCGCGCCGCCGCTTGTGGCGGGCTGTTGCTGAAACGGGCGCAGCCCGCGTTCCCGATCGCTTGATCCCGCCCTGAGGGCGGGACCACCTCGACCTCCGCCGGCGCGTGCGTCGCGGAGTCCGCAAACGCGATGGGAGTTGACATGCTTGAAGACGACAATGCGCGAGCCGCTGAGCGCGCGCCATCCATGGGCGAGGGGCTGCGAAGTCGCCTGCGCATCACCCGGCGCGGGCTGCAGATCGCGCTCGGCTGCATCTGGCTGTTGGACGGGCTGTTGCAGTTTCAGAGCTACATGTACAGCCACGCGTTCATCGCCGAAATCATCGAACCGACGGCCAAGGGACAGCCGGGGTTCATCTCCGACCCGATTCTCACGTTCGCCCACTTCTACGGGCACGACCTGACGTTGTGGAACACGCTCGCCGCCGAGATCCAGTGCGCGATCGGGCTCGGGCTGATTCTCAGCCGGCGCACGGTGCGCCCGGCGCTGCTGGTCTCCTTCGCCTGGGCGTTTGTCGTCTGGTGGTTCGGCGAGGGCTTCGGGACGATCCTCTCGGGCGCGCCGGTCTCGCCGCTGATGGGGGCGCCCGGGGCGGTGCTTGTGTACGGGCTGATCGGCCTGCTCGTGTGGCCGAAGGTCTCCGAGGGTGAGCGCTCCGTCGCCGAGGGTGAACGCTCCGTCGCCGAGGGTGAACGCTCCGTCGCTGACGGCGGGCTGCTCGGCGACCGCGGCGGGTTGGTCGTTTGGTCGCTGCTGTGGCTCGAGGCGGCGGTGCTGTGGATGCTGAACGTCGACCGCTCCAAGGGCGCGATCCACGAACAGATCGCGGGCATGGCCGCCGCGGCGCCGCACTGGTTGGCCACCACGCAGACCTCGGTCGCGAACTCCTCCCAGGGGCACGGCGTGACGATCGCCACCCTGCTCGCCGCCGCGTCGGTCCTGATCGCGCTCGGCGTGTGGACGCGGTTGCGTGCCGGCGTGCTCGCGCTCGGGGTGGTGCTCTCGCTCGCCTACTGGGTGTTCGGGCAGAGCCTCGGCGGCCCGTTCTGGGCTGGGCAGGCGACGGACGTCAACACGGGGCCGCTGTTCGTCCTGCTCGCGCTCACGCTGATGCCCCGGCCGAGCCCGGCGCGGCGAGCCGAGCGCGTGTCGGCGCCCGCCGCGCGGGCCGACCGGGTCGTCGCCGCCGCCTGATGTGAGCTCACCAGTCCTCTCCGCCCGCCTCTCCCGGCGGAGCGGAGAGGGCTGCCGACTTTCGCCGCCGGCGCACCACGACCACCAGCGCCACCCCACCCAGCAGCATCACCACGAGCGCGACGATCGCCGCAACGGGCGTCTTGGTGCCTTCCTCGGGGACCCAGAAGAGCTGACCTTCGATCGTCGCCGGCTGCGCTCCCACCCGGATCGGTACCTTCCATTCGAAGATTTTCGTGCGCTTGGCCTGGTTGGTGACCTCGGACGGCAGCAGCGGCGACATCCAGTGGATGCGGTGGTCGTGCCATTCGAACTGGGCGGCACGGTCGATGACCGTCCACCGGGGGGTGGCGCCGGGGGACGCCGAGGCCGGAACGGCGACGTCGCCGTAAAAGTTCTGATTGAGGTAGTACGCAGGCGAGTGCAGGTTGACTTCGACGGTGCCGTTCGCCAGGATCCGCGCGTACGGTTCTTCCTGGTAGCCGTAGACCGTGACCGTCCTGCCGGTGTGGTTGACCATGATCAGCCGGTCGGCAAATTCGAGCACGTGCAGGATCAGGCCGGGCACGCTGGGGACGACGCGGGTGATGTAGGTGCGGTAGTGGTAGCTGCTGCCCTGGTCGAAGATCGGGTTGCCGCTCTCCTGGAACTTGAGCTGGCTTGCGCCGAGGGCGACGGTCGGGAGCGCCCACGCCACGGTGAGGGCGCCGAGCGCCACCGCGAGGGCGAGCCGGCGGGGGCTCACGTCCCCACCGCCGAGAGCAGCCACAGTCCGAAGCTCGTAAACGCCACCATCACCGCCAGCATCCAGTACTGGCTACGCAGTGCCTCCTGCGGGTCGCGGTAGAGCGTGAGCGCGCGGTCGTGTGCGAGCGTCAGGCCGCCGACGTGGCCGGAGAGCAGGGCGGCGACCTGCACGTACCAGATGGCCGCGTAGGAGACGATCCCGTAGTGGATCTGGTAGTTGTCGGTGCCGAGCAGGTTCGCCCCGTTGCCGAGCGGATCGGAGGCCAGGTAAACCATCGCCTGACTCTGCCAGATCAGCAGCGAGAAGTAGTGCGCCAGCACGTACGCGAACCCGATCGGCGCGAGTGTGTGCGCGAACGTGCGCATCAGGTGGGGGACCTCGTAGCGGCCGCTGACGCTGTGTACCCCCAGGACCCCCAGTCGGTACACGCACGCGATCACGCCGACACAGAACAGCAGGCCGACCGAGTAGGCCAGCTCGAGCGCGGCCATCTGGCCGAGCCCGAGTTCGGCGAAGCGGCTCTGCAGCCACGGCTCGCTGTCGTGCCAGTAGATGCCGTTGCTGAACCCGTCGAACGTGGTGACCCCGATGATCGCGCACATCAGCGTCACCGTCCCGCGGCGCATCGGCAGATCGGTCAGCCCGCTCAGCGGCCGGCGCAGGTAGACCACGCCGTCCTCGCCGCGCACCAGCGCGGAGATGCGTGCGAGCAGACCGAAGTACACCCCGAACCCGTCGGCCTGCTCCCCCCACCCCTCCACTCCGAACACCGTCATCCCGGCGACGCTCCACAGGAAGTACCCCAACGACAGCGCTGCGATCAGCGCGGGTTCGTCACGGTTGGGGATCGGGTACACCAGCTCCAGCCACCCGAACCCCACCAGCGTCGCGATCGCCGGCCACACCCCCAGCAACTTCGGGTAGGGCCGCGGCGCGGTCCTCGCACGCAGCGGTGGGAGCGTGTCGAGGCCGGCGCGCAGCACCCGCGCGCACGTGCGCCACGGGTTGAGAGCCCGGAAGACGTCCCCGAACAGCACGCTCAACACCGGCATCCCCACCCAGAACACGACGTAGACGAACGTCACCGAGAAGTTCACCGACCACACCTGGGCGCCCGCGAAGCCGCTGTAGACGACCACCGCGAACAGCCCCACCCCCACGACGTTGCCGAGCACGTCCACCACCCGCGGCAGCGCAAACAGCGCCCGGCGGTGCTGGCGTTGTAGCTGCGGGCGCGTCCACAGCGTCGAGAGCGCCACGAATGACACCACCAGCACGACCGCCGCCGCCCAGCTGAACAGCCAGGGGGGGATCGGCAGGTCGGCCTTGCCGACGATCCCGTGCGCCGAGGCGCTCGCGGGGAACAGGAGCGCCCCGAGACCAAGGCCGCCGAGCAGCGACAGCCGCACACGCACAGGGCTTCTCATGGCCGCGGCAGTCTAGCCCCGGGCGCACGCTCCACGCCGCAGCGGGGGCCTGGGGGATCCCGAGCACAGCGGCGCGGGCGCTTCTGCGGATCCCTAGAAAATACATCAGTAATGATGTTTTATCTGCAAATAAAGCTATAACGCATCATAAGTGATTGACACTAGCTTTGTGTTGTGGTATACTGCATCAGATCCGATGTACTATCCTCGTATACGCGCTTAACACATCATAATCGATGCATCTCGATGAACTAATGACCGACGCCGCCGTGCTCACCGAGCTCGGCCGCAGGCTGACACGTCACCGCCTCGAGCGCAACTGGACTCAGGCCGAGCTGGCCGCCCTGGCCGGGGTCGGCCAGGCCACTGTGCAGCGCGCTGAGCGAGGGGAGTCGGTGCAGATGACCTCGATGATCAAGCTGCTGCGAGCCTTGGGACTGCTCGGGGGCCTCGAGGTCGCCGTCCCCGAGTCGATCGACCTCCCGATCGCCCGCCTGGAGCGCGAGCAGCGCAAGCTCCGCCGGCGCGCGCGGGGCCGGAGCCGTGGGCGCGCCTCCACCGACCAGCGGTGGACGTGGGGCGACGAGCCCGGCGCGGCCGTATGACAGTCGCGGCCGTGACGCTGTGGGGGTCGCGGATCGCGGCGGTCTCGATCGACGAGGCCGCGCGCTACGCGACGTTCCAGTACGACCCGGCGTTCGTGCGCAGCGGCATCGAGCTCGCGCCGGTCCGGATGCCGCTCCGTGCACAGCCCTACTCCTTCCCGGGTCTGCCGGCCGACGCGTTCAGAGGTCTGCCCGGCCTGCTGGCCGACTCCCTGCCCGACCGTTGGGGCACGGCGCTCGTCAACGCCTGGCTGGCCTCGCAGGGACGCGAGGAGTCGAGCTTCGATGTCGTGCAACGGCTCTGCTACGTCGGCACCCGTGGCGTCGGCGCGTTGGAGTTCCAGCCGGCTCACGAGCCGACCGTCGCCGGCGGCGCAGAGATCCAGGTCGAGGCGCTCGTGCGGCTCGCCAGCGAGGTGCTCGCCGCCCGCGCGGAGTTCGTGGCCGAGCTGAGCGACAACCCCGACGAGGAGGCGATGAAGGCGATCCTCGCCGTCGGCAGCTCCGCCGGCGGCGCGCGTCCGAAGGCGTTCATCGCCTACAACGACGCCACCGGCGAGGTCCGCTCGGGACAGGTCGAGGTGGGGGAGGGCTTTCGGCAGTGGCTGCTGAAGTTCGACGGGGTCGCGCGCGCCGGCGACCACGGACTCGCCGACCCCCAGGGCTGGGGTGCGGTCGAGTACGCCTACTCGAAGCTGGCCCGGGCGGCCGGCATCGAGATGACCGAGTGCCGCCTCCTGGAGGAGCACGGCCGCCGGCACTTCATGACCCGCCGCTTCGACCGACCCGAGGGTGGCGGCAAGCTGCACATGGAGACGGTCGGGGCGCTGGAGCACGTCAGCTACAACGAGCCGGGCACCTACAGCTACGAGCAGCTCCTGCTGCTGATCCGCCGGCTGGGACTCGGCACGCCCGTCGTCGAGCAGCAGTTTCGGCGTATGGTCTTCAACGTCCTCGCGCGCAACCAGGACGACCACGTCAAGAACGTCGCCTTCCTGATGGACCGCGCGGGGGCGTGGTCGCTGGCCCCCGCCTACGATGTGACCTGGGCCTGGGTGCCCGGCAACCGCTGGCTCGACAGCCACCAGTTGTCGCTCAACGGCAAGCGTGACGGGTTCACCCTCGCCGACCTGCGCGCGGTCTCCCGCGTGGCAGGCCTCAAGCGCGGCCGCGCCGAGGCCATCCTCGCGGAGGTCCGTGACATGGTCGCGGGCTGGCCCGAGGTCGCCGAGGAGGTCGGCGTCGACGAGCGGATGGCCGCGCAGATCGCCCGCTCGCACCGCCTGACGCTGCCGACGCTCTGAGGTGGCGCCGAGCTGGCGTACCGTCCCAAGCGCGGAGTACCTTCGAAGCACGCCACCGCCGACATCGATGAGCCCCGTTCGGCCAAGGTGGGCGGCATGAGAACATCCACACCTGCGCCGCACACGACCGCGGGTTTGCGAACGTACGGTCCTCTCCCCACTGCGGTTGAAACCGGTTCTTAGAACGTCGTCGGTGGTGCGCTCGCTTCCACCTGCGCTCCGGCGGCGCCGATGAACAGCACCTGGAACGGGCTCGAGCTGTGCGCCGCCACCTCGCTCAGCACCGCCCGGCCTGCCGCCACGATCCGCCCGCCGCGGCGGGCGACTCCGTAGACCACGAGGCTCTGCTGCGCCACGGCCGAGTCGTTGTTGACTGTGCCCGCCGCGCCGGCGCTGCCGCCTTCTTCGGTTGGGTGCACCCCCGACACGGCGATCTTGGGCGCGCTGGCGGGCGCCTGTGGGGCTTCGCCGATGAGCGCGCTCACGCTCGTGGGTGTCCCGGCGGCCTGCACCTGGTCGTTGACCCACGTGACCTGCGCGCCGGGCGCCACCAGCGGTAGGGAGGTGAGCGCGGCTTCCAGGCCGGGGGCGTTGTTCTGGTAGAGCGTCCCGCCCGCGGCGTCCTTCACGGTGATCGCGATCGGCACGTCGCGCAGCGTGTGCGGGGAGGTGTTGCGCAGAGTCACCACCGCGGCGGTTCCTTCGGAGCTGTGTACCACCTGTGTGGCCACCACCTGCACCTCACGGCTGGCCTGCGTGATCGTCAGGCCCCGGCTGGCCTGCGCGGGGTTGCGCGCCCGCTCGATCTTGGCTGCCCTTTCGAGTTGCGCGCTCTTGTCCTGGCTACTCTCACAGCCCCCCAACGCGAGCGCCAGCAGGAGCACCACGCCGAGGCGCCTCACGCGCGCCCCACCCAGCCGGCACGACGGGCGCACGCCGCTTCGCCCAGCGCCACCACGCCCCGTTCCGCGGCGCACGCTCCCTCGTCGCCCAGCGCCACCACGCCCCGTTCCGCGGCGCACGCTCCCTCGTCGCCCAGCGCCACCACGCCCGGTTCCGCACTGCGAACGCCGTAGGGCCGCCTCGGGGCGGCCCCATCCCTACCCCTCCCCGCTTTGGCCTGCTCCTCCCGCGGGTTCCCCGTGCCCGCTTGGGTTCTCACCCGAAGGCCCCGCCGATGTAGTCGCGCGTGCGCTGCTTGCGGGGCGCCTCGAAGACCTGCTCCGCGGGGCCGTACTCGATCAGCTCGCCGAGGTGCATGAACGCGACGTGGTCAGCCACGCGCTGGGCCTGCTGGAGGTTGTGGGTGACGATGACGATCGCCACGCTCTCGCGCAGGCCGACGATCAGCTCCTCGATCACCGCCGTTGAGATCGGGTCCAGGGCCGAGCACGGCTCGTCGAGCAGCAGCACCTCCGGGTCGGCCGCCAGCGCGCGCGCGATGCACAGCCGCTGCTGCTGGCCGCCGGACAGCGCCAGCGCCGGGCGGTCGAGGTCCTCGGCGACCTCCTCGTGCAGGCCGGCGCGGCGCAGCGCCTCGCGCACCTTCGGCTCCAGCTGGCTGCGCCGCGCGCGGCGGCGGCGTCCGGGGGCCTCGCGCAGGGCGTACGCGACGTTCTCGAAGATGCTCATCGGGAACGGGTTTGGCTGCTGGAAGACCATCGTCACGCGCCTTCGCAGCGCGTTGACCTCGATCTCGTGGATCTCCTCGCCGTCGAGCGTGATCCGTCCCGCGCGGCCCGCCCCGGCGGTGACCTCGGTGAGGCGGTTCAGCGAGCGCAGCAGCGTCGTCTTGCCCGAGCCGCTTGCGCCGATCAGTGCGAGCACCTCGCCCTGGCGCACCGGCAGGCTCACGTCGCGCACCACCCACCGCGTTCCGTACGCGAGCGACACGGCCTCGATTCGCATCCGCTCCTTCGTCGGGGTGCCCGCGGGCCGCGCCGCGCGGCGGCGGGCCACGGCCGAGGGGCTGCCCGTGCCGCCGCCTGCCACGGCGGTGGCCGCCCCGTTGCTCATGCCGTCGGCCGGCGGGGGCGTCGCCACGCGCGGGTGGCGGTCCACCGCGATGCGGCGCACCGGTGGGGGGGTCACGCGCTCCACGACGTCCTCCCTGCCAGGTGTCCGCCGCTCACGTCCGTCCCTCCCTGTTGAGCAGCCTCCCTGCGAGGCTGCTCCGCCTGGTGCGTTCGCTTCCGCTGCTCAACGTCAGTCGCGTCACCACCGCGTTGAGTCCGAGCACGATCATCAGCAGCACGAAGCCTGCCGCGTACGCCTTCTGGGGCGAGTTGCCGTCGCCGGTGGGCGCGAAGTAGTAGATGTAGTAGCTGAGCGACGAGCCGGTGCCGCGCAGCGTGCTGAGCACGGGCGCCCCTCCGGCTCCTTCGAGCTTCAGCGTGTTGAGCAGGATCAGGATGACCGCGGTGTCGCCGATGATCCTCCCCATCCCGAGCACCGCTCCGCTGGCGATCCCCGGCCTGACCGAGGGCAGCAGCACCCGCTGGATGGTGGTCGCGCGCGTCTTGCCGAGCGCGTACGACGCCTCGCGCAGGCGCGCCGGCACCTGCAGCAGCGCCTCGCGCGTGGCGCCCACCACTAGCGGCAGCGCAAGCAGCGACATGATGATCCCGGCGTTGAGGAACGACTGGCCGCCGACCGTCCCGTTGCTTGCGCTCGCGGAGAGGAACCCGAACAGGGGACGCGCGAAGATCAAGAGCCCGAACAGCGCCAGCACGATGCTGGGGATGCCGGCGATCGTCTCGATCGCTGACTCGACCGTGCGCGCCAGCCACCGTGGCCGCGCGTACTCGACCAGCCACACCGCGATGCCCACGCCGGCCGGGGCGGCGATCGAGATGCCGATCGCCGTGATGATGAACGTCCCGACGAGCGGGTCGAGGAAGCCGCCGGAGTGCTTTTCACTGAGCACCCCCGCCGACGGCGATTCGACGAACAGGTTAAGGCTCAGCGCCGAGATCCCCTTGACGAACATGAACGCCACGATCCCCACCGCCACCACGCACAGCCCGATCCCGACCGCCCAGCACAGCCCGTACGCCAGCCGGTCGGTCAGTGGCCACGACGACGTCGATTCGCGGCGAGGGCGCACGATCGCGGCGGCGGGCGGCTGCAGCGCGGGCTCGGCGGTCGCCATCAGATGCCGATCCCGTACCGTTTGAGTGGCTGCCTCGCCGCCCACCCGGCGAACGACAACATCGCCGCGCTGAACAGCAGCACCGCGCCGATCGCGTACACGGTGTGCCCCATCGGCGTGTTGGGGTTGTCGCCGAATTCCTTGACGATCGACGCCGCCAGCGGCTGGATCGGCTCGAACAGGAACGTCAGCCCGTCCAGCGGGTTGGGGGCCCACGGCCGCCCGCCGCCGAGCATCGCGAGCATGATCGCCTCGCCGAGCGCGCGTGCGGTGCCGAACACCGTGGCGGAGACGATCGCGGGCCGCGCGGCGCGCACCGACACACGCCACGTCGTGCGCCACCGGTTGACGCCGAGCGCGACGGAGCCCTCGCGCCAGGCGGGCGGGACAGCGGCGAGCGCGCCGGCGGTGAGTGCGATCATGATTGGCACGATCATCACCGTCAGCACGAGCGTGGCGGTCAGCAGGTCCGAGCCGCTCAGCTGCACGACATACTGCACCGATTCCTTGCGCCCGTTGCTGATCAGGCCGTTCACCCACGGGGCGATCAGCAGCAGGCCCACCAGCCCGTAGATCACCGACGGCACGCCCGCGAGCAGCCGCACCACCGGTTCGAGCACACGCCGCACCGGCGTCGGCGCGAACTCGGTGAGGAAGATCGCTGCGAGCGTGGACACCACCAGCGCGATCGCCACCGCGCCGGCGGTGCTCAGCGCCGTTCCCCAAATCAACGGCCACGCGCTGAAGTACAGCAGCGGGTGGCCGGGCAGCGCCGTGCCCGTCTGCATCGCGCGAAACTGGAGGACGGGGTCCCCGCCCGCCCCGCCGCTGTTGCCGAACCAACTGAGGCCGTTGGCTGCGAACGACGGCCACCCGTTGACCATCACCGTCACCAGCATCGCAGCGATCAGTACCAGCGTGCCGGCGGCCAGCGCGCCGAGCGCAAACTCGACGCGCCGGTCACGCGCCGCGTCCTTCAGGTGGGCGGTGCTGCTAATGGACCGCGATCCAGTCCGAGTTGATGATGCCTGTGGTGGTCTTGTTGCCGCTCGTCACCCAGTCGATGAACTTGGCCGCTTCCCCCCTGGGGATGCCTTTGGTCACCATCCAGAAGTTGCGCACGCCGCCGTACTGGCCCGAGCGGGCGTTGCGCAGGTTGCAGGCGACACCCTGGTAGTCGGCTGGGTGGACGCCCGAGGTGTAGGCGAAGGAGACGAACCCGATCGCGTTGGCGTCGGCCGAGACGGCGTTCTGCTCTTCGCCGTTGGAGTCCTCCGCGCTGGCGCTGGGGGAGATCCTCAGGTCTTCGCCCATGAAGATGTCCTGGAAGGCGTCCTGCGTACCGGAGGCGCTGGAGCGGTCGAACAGGTCGATCGGACCTGTCTCGGTGGAGCCCGGCACTTCGCTCCAGTCGCGAGTCGAGCCGCTGAAGATCTTCTGGATGATTTCCTGGGAGAAGTTGGCGACCGGGTTCTTGTCGTTGGTCACCACGCAGATGCCGTCGCGCGCGATCTTCGTGAAGACGAGCCCTGGAGGGTCGGTGCTGAGCGGGTCGCGCGAGGAGTCGCCGATGTCGAAGCGCCCGCTGGCTGCGCCCGCGACGCCGATGTCGGACTGCCCACCCTCGACCTTCGGTTCAGGGATCTTCGGGTACTGGTGGTGGTAAGCGGCCGCGAGTTTCTGGGCGAGGGGGAGCACTGACGTCGATCCGCCGAGGATCAGTCGTTTGGCCGCGGCGGACGTCGCCGGCGCGGAGACGAGTAGGGCGAGACCGACCAGCGAGATGACCTTGAGGGTGCGGTGTGCGCGCACGGATACTCCTTTGCTTTCGAGGGGCGTCGCGCAGTCTCGGCCGCTCGTCGGGCGGCTCCCGTGAACAGGTGGTGTCCAGTTGGAGAAAGTTTGGTGAAGCCAGGCGTGAGTCGTTGCTTCGATGTTTTGTTTTTGTGAAAGCGGGTTACTTTTCCCGCCCGCTCCGGTAGACCTGCGGTACCGGGGCGGCGCGCCGTCGTCCTGCGTGCCTCTCTGCCCGCGGCCGCTGCTGGCCGGGCCCTCAGCCATGACCGACGAGCCCCTCCCCGACAGCCCCCCTCCGCTTCCGCCCGCCCCCCCCTCGGGGAACGGACGCGCGGGCAACGGCCGCGCCAACGGACGGGGCGGGCGGGCATCCAAGACACCAGACCGCGCAGCCGTGCGCTCGGGCCTCGCGCACCGGCGCAACCCCGTGCTCGCGAACCTCGGCGCCTTTGCCCACACCGTCCGCCGGGTGGCCTTCCGCGACCCGGTCGCGCTGTTCCTGCTGCTCGCCTCCGTCGGTCTGGCGATCGCGTTCGCCACGCTGCTCGGGGACATCAAGCCGAGCAGCGCGGGCGTGGAGGTGCCGATCAACACGGTGCAGACGCTCGCCACGCACAAGGACCTCGCCGACGCGCTGCTGCTCGACCACGACAACCGCGTCGAGCTCGTCACGACCGCCGCCGCGCCCCGGCTCTCGCCTGCGGGAGTCGTGCCCCCCGCCACGCCGCGGACGGTGCGCACGCCGGTCACGGTCCACGGCAAACGGAGGATCCGCGTCAGCACTGTCCTGGTCCCGGCGCCCGGGGCCGGCCTCAGGCAGCCGCTGTGGGCCGCCTATCCCTCCTCCGGCGCCCAGACCCAGCAGCTGCTGCACGAACTGCTCGCCAGCGGTGCCACGGTGGCGGTCGACCAGCAGTCGGGCAAGGGCACCAAGACGATCATCGTCCAGTTCTTGATCCCGATCCTGCTGCTCGTCTGCCTCTTCTCACTGTTCATGCGGCTCGGCACCGAAGGCGCCGCGGGCGGCATCGCGGGCTTCTCGCAGTTCGCGGGCAAAGGGCGCAAGAAGGGCAAGGGCATGGCCGACCGCATCACCTTCTCCGACGTCGCCGGCGCCGGCGAGGCGGTGGCCGAGCTGCGCGAGATCCGCGACTACCTCGCCGAACCGCAGAAATACCTGAGCGTCGGGGCCGCGGCCCCCAAGGGCGTGCTGCTCGTGGGGCCGCCGGGGACCGGCAAGACGCTGCTCGCCAAGGCGGTCGCCGGCGAAGCCGACGCCGCCTTCTTCTCGCTGTCGGGCTCGGACTTCGTGGAGTCCCTCGTGGGCGTCGGCGCCGCGCGCGTGCGCGACCTCTTCCGCAAGGCCCGCAAAGCGGCGCCCGCGATCATCTTCATCGACGAGCTCGACGCCGCCGGGCGCAAGCGCGGCGCGGGCATCGGGCAGGGCAACGACGAGCGCGAGCAGACGCTCAACCAGATTCTCGTGGAGATGGACGGCTTCGCCGGCGACGGCGGCCTTGTCGTGATGGGCGCGACCAACCGGCCCGACATCCTCGACCCCGCGTTGCTGCGCCCCGGGCGCTTCGACCGCCAGATCGTGATCGACACCCCAGACGTGCACGGGCGCCTGGAGATCCTGCGCCTGCATGGCGGCAAGCGCCCGCTCACGGCGGACGCCTCGTTGGAGGAGGTCGCGCGCCAGACGCCCGGCTTCAGCGGCGCGGAGCTCGCCAACGTGATCAACGAGGCCGCGCTCCTGAGCGTCCGCGACGGGCGCGTGCAGATCGACCAGGCGACGCTCGAGGAGGCGATCGACCGTGTCGTCGCCGGTCCCGCCAAACGCCACATCCTGTCCGCTGAGGAGCGCTGGCTGATCGCGATCCACGAGTCCTCTCACGCCGTCGTGACCGACGCGCTGGGCCAGAAGACCTCCACGCGCAAGCTCTCGATCGTCGCGCGCGGGCGCCAGCTCGGCACCTCGGCGCACATGCTCACCGACCGCGATCAGGTGATCATGAGCGAGCCCGACTTGCAACGCCAGCTGATCTCGACCGTCGCGGGCCTCGCCGGCGAGCGGATCGCCTTTGGGAACCACTCGACCGCTGTCAACGACGACCTGCACGCCGCCACCGCGCTCGCGCGCTCGATGGTCACCTCCTTCGGTATGTCCCCCGCGCTCGGTCTGGTGACGATCGGCGAGAAGGGCGGCGAGGTGTTCCTCGGCGCCTCGCTGCAGGACCTTGGCTCGGTCGCGCCGGAGACGCTCAACACGATCGACTCCGAGGTCGAGCGACTCGTCGGTGACGCCGAGGCGCGCGCCGCGGTGGTCCTCGATCGCAACTGGTCCACGGTCGAGGAGACCGCCACCGCGCTGCTCGAGCAAGAGACGCTCTCGGGCGTGGCGCTGGAGGCTGTGCTCTCCACCGTGCAGGAGGTCTCGCTCGAGGAGCTGCACGAGGTGCGCCGCGCCTCGCCCGCGCCCCCGCGTTTCACCCGGCGCCCCGACCCCGAGCAGGCCGGATGAGCGCACGCCGACCCCTTGCGGGCGGGGTGATCACGCGCCGACTCCACGCAGGCGGGATGAGTGTTCGCTCGCCTCGGCACCTGCCCTCCACGCCGCGGCTCGCCGTCCGCGGCAACCGCGGGTGGGCACGGTGAGGGGTCGGCTGCCCTCGCCCGCGATGGTCGTCGCGCTGATCGCGCTCGTGTTCTCCACCACGGGCCTGGCCGACGCCGCCCGCCACGCCGTGGTTGGGATGATTGCCGGGCACCCGGTCAGCTCGACGCCCCGCCCCGGTGCGCTGCTGGCGCTGGGGCGCAACGGGAAGTTCCCCGCCTCGGCGATCCCGACCGTGAGCACCGCCGAGAACGCCAAGCGCTTCGACGGCAAAACGGCCGAACAGATCGTGGCAACCTGCCCACCGCTCACGGTCAACCTCGGCACCTGGTGCCTGGAATCGACTCCCTTCCCGCTCACCAAGGAAGAGCTCGGCAAGAACAACTACATCTGGGCCGCCAAGAAGTGTGAGGAAGAAGGCGGCTGGCTGCCCTCCGCCGCCGAACTGCTTGGCGCCGCGGCGCGGGTGAAGCTCGAGTCCACGATCCACGACTCGCCGCTGACCGCGACGATCAACCTCGACCCGACCCGCGGCCTGAAAGACGAACGCGAGATGAGCTCCTCGCTGGTCACCACCGAAGCGGGCTCAGCGGCCGCCGGCTTCGAGGGGGTCAGCGAAGGCGCAACCGGCGACCCCCGCCAGGGCCAGGCCAACCCGATCCCGCTGCCCGCCGACCCGCTGCCGGAATCGCTTCAGTACGTGGACGTCTACTCCAACGGCACGAAGGGCGGCTTCGCCGGCTCGCAGCCGGTCGACGAACCGCAGAACTTCCGCTGCGCGTACGACCCGACGCCCGGGGCGCTCAACAAATCGACCTCGTGAGGGGACTTGCAGCTGTGCCGATCCCCTGCTCGCCTGCGCGCTGGTGGCACCGGGCGGTGCTGGCCGTCGGGCTCGCGGCGATCCTGCTCGCCGCCCAGGCGCCGGGGGCGCACGCGGTCATCCTGCCCGCGCAGACGATCGACGGGCCCTCCGAAAGCATCGTCGGCCTCGGCGGCGTCGCGATGGCCGAAGACGGGACCGGCGGACTCGTCTACCTCAAGCGCGTCGAAGGCGTCCCCCACGTGTTCGTCTCGCGCTACGTCGAAGGCCATTGGCAGGCGCCGATCCGCATCGACACCGAAGAGCCCTTTGCTGCGAGCTGGCCGCGGATCGGTGCGGCCGAAGGCGGCGAGCTGATCGTCGTGTGGGCGACGCCGTTCGCCACCAAGGCGGGCAAGCCGGTGTACGAGCTGCTTGGCGCGGTGCTCGGCGCTGGCAGCACGCTGTTCGGCCCGGCGATGATCGTCGATCCCAACATCGAAGAAGCGACCGGCACGAGCCCCGACCTCGCGGTCAGCTCGACCGGCCGGGCCGACGTCGTCTACAGGGTCGTCGAGACCGCCGTCTCCAACGTCCCGCTGCTGCGCCCCGGCGACGTGGTCGAGCAGGTGCGCGTGGCGCACTTCGACGGCGCACGGTGGTCGACGCTCGGTGCGATCAACCGCGACCCCGGGGTCTCGATGCGACCGCCCACGCAGGCCAACGCGCCGCAGATCGCGATCGGCCCCACCGGCAACGGGGTCGTCGTCTGGCAGGAGCCCGACATCGAAGGGGTGGCGCGCATCTGGGCGAGGCGCATCTTCGGCTCCGCCCTCGACTACGTGCTGCCGGTCACCGCGACCACCTTCAACGGCGTGCCGATCAGCCAGGACGCCGACGCGCCGAGCGTGGCCATCTCGCGGCTCGGGCAGGCTGAGGTTGCCTACCGGCAGGCGGCCGGGCCGGGCTCGCCGCTGCCGGGGCCGCGCATCTTCGTGAACACCCTGCCCGACGGCGAATCGGAAAACGGCGCCGAGCTCGTCGGCGCGAGCGTTGCGGACTCAGCCGTTCCCGGCGGTGAGGAAGCCACGGTCGGGCCGCCGAGCGTCGACATCGACGAAAAGCGCGATGTGCGCCTGCTTTACGACAGCGACGGCACGCCGCGCGTGCTCGAGGGCACCAACCGCGCGTTGAGCGCCGCGCTCTCGCTCGGCCCGCCGTTCGCGGGCTCGGAAACGGACGGGGCGAGCGTCATGAACCCCGCCGGCGGAGGCCTCTCGGCGTGGCCGAGCGCCGACCCGCAGGGGGACCCCGCGGTGGCCGTGCGTGAGGACTTCCCCGACGGCGCCGTGCAGACCGCGTTGCTCAGCGGCGGCGCGGGCGGCGAAGTCGCCGAACTCGCCGTCGGGCGCTCGGGGTTGGGAGACGGCCTCGTGGCCTTCCGCCAGGGGCAGCTCGGCAACGCCGCGATCGTCGCCGCGCAGGCGACCGCGCCGCCGGTGGCGACCATCCTCAACCCTCCCAAAGGCTGGGTGAAACCCTCCCAGGCAGTCGTCTCCTGGCAGCCGGCCGTCAGCGCCGACGGGCCGCTCACCTACCACGTCGTGCTCGACGGCCGTCCGCTCGCCGTCCCCGAGGGCAGCCGCGAACTGCGTCTCGATCCACTCGGATTGGGCTCGGGGCGCCACCGCATACAGGTGCTCGCCACCGACGCCGACGGGCAGTCCACGCTCTCGGCGCCCTCGACTTTGCTGATCGACGGCGTGCCGCCCACCGTGCGGATTGTGCGCGCCCGGGGCGGGGGGGAGGTCGTCGTGCGCGTGCTCGACCGCTACTCGGGCGTCGACGCGCGGGCGGTTGTCGTGAGCTTCGGTGACGGCCACGATGCCGGCGGGCGGACGCGGTTCGTCCACCGCTACGCCAGGCCGGGCGTCTACCGCGTGACTGTGCAGGTACGTGACAAGCTCGGCAACGCCGGCACCGTGCGCGAGTGGGTGAGCGTCTCGTGAGGGGGGTGTGGTTGCGCGCGACAGCGGGTTCGTGTCCAGGGTCTGGCACTGCTCTGCCGATGCGTGCTCTGCCGGCGCTCCTGTCAGTCCTGGCTGCGCTGAGCGCTGTGCTATTCGCGACGCCGGCGCCCGCCGGCGCCGACATCTTCGGCCCGATCTCGCTCGTCTCGGAGGGGACGTTTGCCAGCACAGAACCCGAACAGACCGAATACGCGCACGACCCGGCGATCTCTGGCAACGGGCAGTACGTCGCCTTCGACGGCTCGATCGGGGGGGTCACCGGCGTGTGGCGGCGGGACCTCGCGACCGGCGCGGTCGAACAGGTGGCCGGGGGCGACGCGGAGCTGCCTTCGATCAGCGGTGAAGGGCGCTTCATCAGCTTCACCACGAACGAAGGCGCGAGCCTCGCCGAAATCACCGACGGCCGGCCCGACACTGCCCCGAAGCCGGAAGCGGTGAACGTTTACATGCGCGACATGGACGTGCCCGTTCCCGCCTCGGGGCACTGCGAGCCGTCGGAACCCTGTCCCTTCGTCATCGTCTCTGCGCCGAGCGGCTCTGTGCAACCGTTGACGTACACGACCACGCCCGAAACCACCACCGCCATCACCACCGGCTCGGCGGCGATCGGACGCTCGGCGATCAGCGCTGACGGGCAGGAGGTGGCGTTCGTGACGACCGCGGTCTCCGACCTCGTCAAGACCGAAAAGGACAGGTCCGCGGAAGCAACAGGAGAACCGCCTCCGCCGGAAACGCCGGCGCTGCAGGTCGCCGTCCGCTACCTCGCAAACGACACGACCAAGCTTGTCAGCGGGCGCTATGAACCGGCGACCGGCCAGACCACTGAAGAACCTGTGTCGGGGACGGAAAACGGTGAGCAGCTTGGCGCCGTCTACCCCGGCGCCGGGGTTGGCTTCACACCTCCTCCCGCCTACGGAAAGTATGGGTCCGATCCTCCTCCCGGCGCCTCGCTCAGCGCCGATGGCTCCACGGTCGCATGGTTGGGTCAGGACATCGGCGAGCAGGCGCCGCTGCTGGCAGGGGAAACTCGAGTACCGCGCTACACCGAGCCGCTGTGGCGGCGCATCGAACCCGGCTCGGAAACCCCTACCGAGCGCGTGACTGGGGGCTCCGACCCCGAGAACCCCGCGTGCGTGGCGAGCGGCGAGACGATGCTTCCGCAAGAACCCTCTGCGTCCGACCCCTGCCAGGGGCCATTTGCCACGCCGGAAGGAGGAGGTAGCCCGCCAGGGATCATGGCCGGCGGAGCGGGATACAACTTCGTGCCGCGGCTGAGCGCCGACGGCTACACCGTGGCGTTCGTCTCCCAGGCTCCGCTCGTCTCGCTGGGTGAGAACTTCGGCAGGGGCAAGCAGGGGCAGCCCAGCGACCTCTACGTCGCCAACATGGACTCGAACCCCACCCGCCCCACCCGCGATCAGGCGCTCACTCAGCTCACCGAGCTCGCGGGTGGTGCATCGGCGGGTATCGCCGACACCGCGTCGATCGTCGACTTCGACATCTCCCCCGACGGGGACCAGGTCGCGTTCACCACTCGACGCACTCAGTTTCCGCTCGGCTCGCCCGCGTACGTCACCGCCCCGGCCGCGGAACCGGGGATGGCCGAACTGTTCGACGCAGACCTGGTCGATCACACGCTCACGCGTGTCACTCAGGGCTATGACGGCGGCCCGAGCGAACACCCCCACATCCCCCGCCGTCCAGGCGAAGAGCCCTACGAATACGAAACCGACGGGGCGCTCTCGCCGTCGTTCTCCGCTGACGGTGACGTCCTCGCGTTCTCCTCGACCGCCTCCAACCTCGTATGGGACGACGGCAACACCCCCCCCGTCGAACAAGGCGGCACACTCGACGGCAGCGACGCGTTCGTCGTCGAACGCCAGGTCCTCGGTTCGCTGCCGACCTCCTCGTACATCTCGCCCGCGCCCGCTGGTCCCCCGCTCGTGCCCGCCTCAAGTCTGAGCGCCACCGCGGTGTCGCGCCCCGACGGGACCGTCCAGCTCTACGTCGAGGTCCCCGCGAGGGGAGCACTGCGCGCTACCGCTCAGAGCGCGATCCCGCTGCGATCCGCGGACGCCTCGCGCGCGGCTCGCCGTGTGCGTCACGCTTCCAAGCCGCACGGGCACACGAGCCGGGTGCACCGCGCCACCGCTCAGCACGGCCGTCCGCAGGAGCTGGTTGCCTCCCGCACCGTCGCCGTCGCCGCCACCGTTCCCACCCACGCCGTGGAACTGGTGACGCTGACGTTGAGGCTCACCAAGCCCTACACCGCGCTCGCCTCCCAGCGCGGGGGCCTCTCGGCGACCGTCAGCGTCCTCTTCGCCCCTAGCACCGGCGGGTCGGTGCTGCGTCAGAGCATTCCCGTGTCGTTCCTACTCACCGCGCACGCTTCGCGGCGCGCGAACAGGAGCGCTCACAGAGGGAGGCGGCGGTGAGGCGCGCGTCCCACCTGCACTCGATGGCTGCGCTCGCCACCGCCTCCGCGCTGGCCGCTGTGCTCGCGCTCGCCGTGCAGGTCGCACCCGTCTCGGCTCAGGAACCCGAAGACGTGGCCTGGCGGCTCGAACAGCCGCTGCCGCCCCCCTCGCCCACGGGTGAAAGACCGTCTGTGCCGATCGGCCTGGGCAAAATCGGCGACATCGAGTTCTGGGCTCCGAACCGTGGGCTACTGATCACCGCCGGCAACCCGCCCACGATCCCTCCGGGGCTGTGGGCGTACAACGGCAAGCAGTGGCACGAGCTCGCGACGGTCTGCGGCGCGACCGACGGGAGCATCGCCTGGGCCGGACCGGAAGAATTCTGGACCGTCTCGGACGGCCGCCCGGGACAGGTCGAGGGGGAATCCGGGGGGATCCTGCCGCTGGAAGACAACACCCTCTGCCGCTTCGCGGGTGGCCAGGTCGTCGCCTCCTACGCCCACCCTGCCCTCGAAGCCGACTCCTACCAGGCGATGCACGCGGCGGGCTGTATCACGCCCTCGGACTGCTGGTTCGCGGGTAGTCCGCTACCCGAACCGCAGATCGGCGCCTTCCAGCTGCACTGGAACGGCAGCTCCCTGGAACCCGAACCCTACCCCGCGGAAGGGCACACGGTCGAGGACATGGTGCCGTTCGAAGGGCACCTCTACGAGAGCGTACGCGTGTCCCCGGAAGACCGCGTCGCCGAAGAACAGCTCGAAGTCCCCGTCGTGCATCGCATCAATCCGGAAGGGGTGCGGCCGACGTTCGAGCCCGAACTGGGCCTGCCGCTGAACGGAGGCGAAGAACCCAACCTCCTGGACTTCCTGCGCCTCACCACCGCTGACGGGGCCCTCTGGGGCGCGGCGGGGGGACCGCTGACAGGGGGTGGTGAGGTGACGATCGTGCGCAACGCCGAAGGGAGCTGGAGCCAGGTGCTCGGGCCCGACACGCACCCCTCGGGCACCGAAGTCTTCCCGCAGACGGAGGTCGTGAATGCGATCACGGCCGAGCCGGGAACCGGCAGCGCCTGGCTGGGGCTCGACTCCCGCGCCGATGCCGCCAAACCAAGTCCCGCCGCTCCGGCGCTGGTGGCGCGCATCTCCGCCGAAGGGAAGGTCTCCGAAGAACAGACGCTGCCCGCCGGCGGCGTTGGGGGGAAGGGCGCAGCCGCGAAGATGGCCTGCCCCGCCGTCAACGACTGCTGGCTCGCGACCACGCAGGGGTGGCTGTTCCACCTCGCGCCCGCAGACGAAGAGACACTCCCGGAAGACACCGACCCTGCGTTCAAGAGCCTCATCACCTACCGCCCGCGCGACCTGGGTCTGCCGCAGATCCCCCCCGACGCCCCGCCCGTAGACGACTCCGGCCTGGGGGAAGAACCGCCACCCTACGGCAGCGTTCTCCCGGAAGGCCCGAAGTCCGAAGCCGAAGCGAGAGTCGCGGTGGCGCTGCTCTCCCACCTCCACAGCCGACTCGTCCACGGCACGACACTCGAACTGCGCTTCCACCTCGCGGTGAAGGCGCGCGTGCGCCTGATCGCCAAGCGCCACCGACAAGTGGTCGCCGCCACGCCGACGCATACGCTCGCGGCCGGCGAGCGCCGACTGCTGCTGCACCTGAACCGCCGGCTTTGGCCGACCAAGCTCGACATGCAGACCCACGCGCTCGCGAAGCTGCCCACCGTGCCGGCGGGTGGGGGTGGGGCCGGCAGCAACACGGTTACCACGGGGCTTGCCGTGCTGCCCCACACGTCCTCGTTCTTGCTGCTCGGATCGGGACCGCTGCTTTGAGACCTCGGCGTCGCGACAGTCGCCGGTTCGTACCCCGGCCGGTGCGGCTCGCGTGCGCGCTCGGGCTCGCGGGTGTGCTGGCGCTGGCCCTCTCAGGTGCCCTGTCCATATCCGGTGCGAGCCCTCCCGCCGCTGCGCTGCAACCGAGCGAACCGACGCCTCAGACCGACGCCTCGCTCCCGGCGCGCAACGTCACGATGGTCGGCGCTACCCCCGAAGAAGTCGGGGCACCCGGGGCGTACGAGACCTGGGGTGTGGGTGTACCCGGCGGCTCCGGAGCCGAAGGCTCGGGGGCGCTGCTCGTGCGCTACACCCGCGAAGGGGGGTGGTCGCTCGGGGGGGAACTGCTGGGCTCCACGGGCCAGTCGCTGCCGGCCTTCAAGCTCGACCGCAGTCCACTGGCGGGCCAGATGACGCCCACCGGGGCGGGGGTGCTGGCTGGCACGGTGCCCGGGACAGAAGCCGGCCACCCGCAGCAGGTACTGCTCGTGCGCAACCCCGGCGGCGCCTTCCAGCAGACCTCCGAAGCGCCCCCGCTGAAGGAAGGTGAAGTGCTGTTTGGCTCGGCGCGCGCGCCGCTGATCGCCTCGCTCGAAGAAGGCAGCGAGCAGGCTGGGGCGCTCGTCGTTCCGGTCAGCGAAGAAACGGCCGGTGTGGAGAGCGCAGTGTTGCACTGGGACGGCAAACGCTGGACGCGGGAGGCGATCGAAGTGCCCCCCAACAGCAGCGAAAGCTTCCGCGTGCTGGCGATCGGCGCGAGCTCGCCCGCGAACGCCTGGCTGCTGGCGCAGCTCTCCTCGAAAGCGTACCCGCCGGGCGCAGTGGCGCTCTTCCGCCGGGTGCCCGAGAAGGCCGAAGGCGCGGAAGCGCCCGGCTGGAGCTGGAAGCCGGTCGCGCTCGTCCCCGGGGGAGGGGGCGCAGAAGCGCATCCGCTGACGGTCCCGGTGCTGGCCCCCGAACCCCCCGAACCGGGGGCGCCGGAAGTGGAGCCCTTCACGGTGGCGGGCACCGGCGAGCCGCCCACGGTCGAATCCCAGCTGCTGACCGTCACGAGCGAAGGCGTTTGGATCGATGGCGAGCGCACCGACGTGCACGCCGTGACGCCTGCCTCGACGACGATCTTCTTCAGACCTGCGCACGTGGCGGCTGCCGAAGATGGTGAAGCTCCGACTGGCACGGTGAGCGCGAGCTGGTGCGTCATCCCCTCCGGCGCGCCTGCGAAGACGCAGAGGTGCGACCACGAACTGCCCGAAGCGCTGCCCACCGGGCCCTCGCGCAGCATCGCTTGGGCCAGCTCCTCCGCCTCGAACTCCTACGGCGAGCGCGTGATCACCGGGCTTTCTGAAGGCGTGAGCCTGCGCCTGGAAGGCACCGAATTCAAGCGCGTGCTCGCGCTCGGCGCGACCAAGGGCACTCCTCCCGGCGGCGCGCTGGGAGCGGCGTTCTCCAACCCGACAGAGGGGTGGCTCGGCGCTGAGGAACTCCCTGTCCACCTGACCCTCTCTCCGGCGTCCAGCCGCCTGACGCCATGGCCCGTGCCGTTCCGCCACGCGCTGACCGCGATCTCACCGCAGCCGGGCGTCCCGGTCGGCGCACTTTCCAGCGAAGCGCTCGTGGTCGGCGACCAGGGCGAGGTCGCGCGCTTCAAGCCGGGCGAGGGGTGGCTGCCCGAAAGCCTGTTCGGTCCCGGTGAGCGCGTGGAAACGCCGCGACTGCGGGCGGTCGCCTGGCCCACGCCGACCCGCGCCTACGCGGTCGGCGACGAAGGAGCGATGTGGCTGTGGCGGGGCGAGACAGGTCTGTGGGAACCCGACCCCGCGACGCCACCCAACTTCCGCGGCAACCTGCTCGGCGTCGCCTTCGACCCGAGCAACCCAGCGCGCGGCTACGCGGTCGGCACGGCCGAGGTGGCGACGGGCGGGGTGCTGCTCCGCTACGGCAAGACCTGGACACAGGAAACCGCGCTGCCCCCGCAGGCACAGGGCGCGGGCTTCACCTCGGTCGCGTTCGCGGGCTCGGAGGCGATCGTCGCCTACCGCAGGCTGATCAACCCCGCGCAGGACATCTACACAGGCGGTCTGCTCGTCGAAGACGGCTCGGGCTGGCAGGTCGACCCGGGTGCGGCCGCCGCGATCGGGGCGAACGCGCCGCTGGCGGTCGCCGGGTTGCCTGACGGCGGCGCGGCGTTCTCGACCATCGGACCCGAAGGCACGCGTGTGTTCGAGCGCGAAGCGGCCGGCGCGGCCTGGCAACCGACAGCCGCGCCGCTCACCGGCTCGACAGCTGGCTCGCTCGCGCTCTTCCGCGAAGGCGGAGCGCTGCGAGCGATCGTCTCGAGCGGGGGCGCCGACGAAAACTATCTGCAGGAAAGCGAACCGGCGTCGCCCCCCGGGTTCCCTCCCACCCTCATCGGTGCCTACCCGATCGGAGTCAGCGGCCCGGCGAGCGGCCTGCTGCGACAGACCCCGACCGGTTGGAACGACGAGAGTCACGAACTGAACCCCGCCAGCGAACCGGAAGGAGACTACGCCTCCTACGACCTGCCCTACCGGCCCGAACCCGTGCTCTCGGTGTTGATCAACCCCGAAGGTGGGGAAGGGTGGGCGGTCGGGGGGGAAATCCATCAGGAAACTCTGCTCGACACGGCCTCGATCGAGCGTTACCCGGCCGATGGCGTCCCGCCGCTTGGCACAGGAGCCGCGCAGGTACCCACCAACCCCGGCGAGGCGACCTTCGCGATCGGTGGCGGCGCTCAGTGCGCGGCTGCCTGCGCCGA
This sequence comes from uncultured Solirubrobacterales bacterium, assembly GCA_963706545.1. GTDB lineage: Bacteria > Actinomycetota > Thermoleophilia > Solirubrobacterales > Solirubrobacteraceae > Palsa-744. Next base: position 418,285 of record OY970161.1, on the reverse strand, counting down.
CCGCGCGCTCGCGGGCATCGGCCCCGACGTGTGGCTCTCGGCGGCGCTCTCTCGCGCGCGCCAGGTCGGCGTGCGGGCGTTCCTCTACACAGGGCCGCGCCTCACCTCCGACCAGGCCACCGGTCCCACAAAACCGGTGGTGCCCTTCAAACGCGAGTTCGAACGCTACGCGTCGATCCTCGCCTCCGGCGCCCCCGCCTACGCTGCTCCCTCACCGCAGGACCTCGATGCGCGTCCCGAAGACGGCGGCTCTGAGGCCGAATTCGAGAGTGCGTTCAAAGAATTTCCCAAGCCGTTCGGCGACGCCGAACCCGAACCGTCGGCGCCGCTGCAACCGGCTCCGGAAGGAAGCCTGAGCGAACGCCAGCAGTGCGTCAACGAAGTCGGTTGCGAGGGCGCCTACTACGCCCTCGAATCGGGCGGACCCGCGGGTACGGTCCGGGTGATCGTGCTGGACGACACCAGGGATGTCGATTCCACGCAGCTGCAGTGGCTCGAACGGCAGCTCGAAAACGCCAAAGCGCGTGGCGAGCCCGCGATCGTTGTCGGGAACGCCGACCTGGGCGCCCAGATCGCTGCCGACGACGTACAGGCCAAGGAGGTCGCCCAGGCGCTCGTCTGCGAGGACGCCTCCGCCTACTTCTACGACGCTCCTGAAGAAAACGTGCAGAAGCCGCTGCTGGCGCCCCTGGGACCGTGCCCCGGGTCGGTCTCCGCCGAACTTCCGACATTCGGCTCCGGAACGCTCGGCTACGTGAACGTCGTCAACGAGCACTTCGGCGACTTCCACGGCGCGAGCGGCCTCCTGTTGGTTGCAGTGAGCGCGAACGTGAAGGCCCGCGAACCGAGCGGCCGCTTCCCGGTCCACGTGACGCTGATCCCCAACATCGGCGAACTCGCGCTGGAAGCCAAGGACGGGATCCTTCTGCGTCGCAGCGAGCCCGCGCTGTTCGAAGCGCTCGCGCGCCGCCCGCGCGCGGGCAACCGCGCTCACAGCGGCGAAGCCCCCGTCCCCGAAGTCGACCCCTACATCCCGATCCCGCCCAACTGCGTCGGCAGCGGGTGCGCAACCGCGCTGCTCCCCGAATACACGTTCAGCTCCTCGAACACGGACATCGGGGGCTTCGTCAAGCGCAACCTGACCTCTCCGGACCCCCACGCAGTGCTGGAGAACGCCAAGGGCGAACCTGAACGGGAACCGATCAACCGCGAAACCGGGCGCGAAGAATCCAAATCCGACCTCTTTTGCGCCTACAATTCAGGTAAAACGATCGTGACGATCAGCGCAGGCGGGCTCTCCGCCTCGCTGCCGGTGACCGTGCAGGCCGGGAGCGTACGCCAGCCTTGCGGGACGGTGCCTCTCAAAGAAGTCCGAGCCAGCCAGCAGGCGGTGACGGCTGCGCCTCCCCCTCCGCCCGCGCCGGCGCCCGCGGCTGCCGGACCGACTCCGGCGGCGGCGGCGCCGCCGGTCCCGCTGCCGCCGCCCCCGCCCGTGATCCCGACGGTGGCGGTGCGCCCTGCGCCGTCCCCGCCCCTACCTCCGCCGTTCTTCGTGCTCCAGGTTGCTCCCGTTACGGTGGCCGCATTCGTCCCGCCGCCGCTCCCTCCGGCCGCCAACCCGACTCCCCCAAGCGGCACCTCGGCTGTCACCTCGCCCGTCGAGGCTGCCCAGCGCGAAGAGGAGGAGGAGGAGGCGACCGAGTCGGTCGGCAACCAGGCGGTCGCCTACCGCGCGCCCGAACACGAGCCCTCGCCCCTCTACATCGTTGGCGTCGTTGTCCTCGCGGCTTTCGCCGGCGCCTCGATCTGCCGCCCCCGCCGGGGCCGGCGCGAGGTACGTGTGGCGCCGGCCACGCTGTCGAGTGCGCGCGCCCAGCGGCGGATGGCGGAGCGTCGGAGGCTCCACTGAGAACACCACTTCTTCACCGGTTTACAACAACCCCGGGCGTGGAGGTCGTCACCCTGGGGGCAGGCCCGCGCCCGACGCGGATCGAGGTGGTGGAGCGCCCCGATTGCAAGCCCCGAGCCAACGACGACCACACGGAGCCCTGATCGTGCCAAACACGCAAAGCGTCCGTCGTATCCTGCTCGCGCTGGCGGGCTCCATCGCGATGCTGGGCACGGGCGTTGCGACCGCCCGTGCCGAATATGGCGAACTGGGCAGTCCCGTCGTTCTGACCGGGAAAGTCGAAGAAAGCTCGTTGAAGCCGCACGTGTTCGGCGTTGACCTGACCGAACACAGCTTCTACGTCGGCGACGAAATCACCAAGGTCGAAGGCGCCACCGAATCGCACTTCTACAGAATCCAGAAGTTCAGCTCGACTGGCGAACCGCTCGCCGAAGTCCAGATCAAAGCAAACCCGTTTTCGCTGGATCTGGCCAGCGCGGCGCTGGAGGGCATCGCGGTCTATCCGGCCGAAAAGCGCCTCTACGTCCTGGTGGACCGCGAACGCGAAGCCGAAGAAGAAGAACCGGTATTCGACCCGAACAAGCCTGCTGCGGCGAACCTCTATTCGTTCTCCACCGAAGTAAAAAACAGCAATCACGAACTCGAACTACTCAAGGATGTGAACCTTAAGCCGCAGTCAGAAGAACCCAAGGTTGCGCTGCTCGAACCCCACGGGATTACGGTCGATCCAACCGATGGTGACGTTGTGATCTTGGGGCAGGAGGACGAGCAGATGACGAAGGGGGAAAGTCCAGAATTGCGTGTCGCGGTGCAGTTCATCGCCCCCAACGGGGCGATTGGGTCGCGCTACGTCGATCTGAGCAACTGCCTCGACGAAGGGAGCACGTCGGGAGGGGAACCGGAGTGCGCGGAAGGCCCGAGCCATGAAACTCAGCCCTTCTCTCCGATTGTCTCACCGGGAGGCAAAGTGTTCGTGGAGCGCGGCGGAGAAATCTGGGAGATCCCCCCGACCAAGGAAGTTGAACCCAAGCGATTTGAAACGCTCCCGAAGCACCTGCTCCCGATAGAAGAACCGGAACACAAGAAACCGGGCTTCGAACTGGAGCCGCCGGAACAGACTCTCATCGAATTCCCCAAGGCCGGGGAAGGCTTTGCTGAGGAAGTCGGTGGCACGATGTCGTTCGTGTCCGAAGGCGGAGCGGGAGAAGGCAAGATCTACCTCACGGGGGGAATCGCCGACAAAGCCGGGGCGCTGATCCTCGACTACGCCGAACCGGCGGGAGCGGCCGAAGCCAAGGAGCTCGGTTGGACCGGCGGGCAGAGCGAATCGTCCTGCAGCTTACCCAAGAAGGGCAACGAGGCGCTCCTGATCGGGGGCGGTGAAAAGGAAGAGCTGTTCGTATTCGATGCGCACCAAGGACTTGGGAGCAGCCCGGCCGGCGTGGATCTCTTCGAGTTCGGACCGGGCGGCGCCGGTTGTCCACACGCCGGTGTCACCGAACCGAGTGTGAAGGTGAAAAATAGCCACGGGGAAGAGGTTGAAGTATCCCCGGTGCCGCTCGGTGAAACGACCACGCTGTCCTCGGAAGTGAGCGAGGGCAACGCCAAGAGAGTCGAATGGAAGTTCAACGATCTGACGACCAAAGAAGAAGAAGCGTCCGCCGAAGACGGCTACGAGTTTCAGACGACGAGCATCGAACACAAGTTCGAACAAGCGGGTGAATACGAAGTCACGGAGATCGTTGAAACCGACGACCTCGCGAGCCCCAAGATCGAAGCAAAGCGCAAGGTGAAGGTCGCGGCGACGCCCCTCTCGGCGGAATTCAGTTATCCCGTGCCAGTCACCGTGGGCAAGGCAGTGAAGTTCGAAGCCTCCATCCACGATCCGCACGAACCGGGCACGCCGCACCTGAAGTACGTATGGAAGTTTGGGGATGGGGAAGAAAAGTCTGGCGAAACGACTTCCACGGCGTTCAGCGTCGAACATACCTATAAGACGGAAGCGGAAGATTCGGTGACGCTGAAGGTCACGGATGCGCATGGCGTGAGCGGCGAAGTGACCCACACAATTTCGGTGGTCAAAGAACCGACAGTAGAAAAAGAAACACCGAAAGAAACACCAAAGGAAACGCCGAAAGAAACGCCGAAAGAACAGCCGAAACCGGAAGGCACTCCCGAAGTGACGCTCCCCACTACCTCCCTGAGCGTGAGCTCCGCCGGGGCGGTCACCCTCAAGGTCACCTGCCCGGCGGGCGATAGCACCTGCTCAGGGACGGTGACGCTACGCACGCTCGAAGCGGTCGCGGCACGCGCGGCGGGCCGACGCAGCAAGGGCAAGCACAAGGTCGTGCTGACTCTCGCCACGGGCTCGTTCACGGTTGCGGGAGGCCAGGCGGAGGCGGTGACGTTGCACCTGTCGGCCACGGCGCGCACGCTGTTAGCACGCACGCACGTGCTGCGAGCTCAGGCCACGCTCGTGGCACGCGACCCCGCCGGTGCGACCCATACCACGCAGACGACCGTCACGTTGCGCGCTGCCGCCAAGGCCAAGCGCCACCGTAAGCACTGACGGCGACGAGGCCGACCCGGCGGAATCACAGCCTGGTAACAGCCCCGATACAGGTCGGCAACCTAGTCGGTGCGGCCAGGCGGAATGATCGTTAGCTATGTGGGGACACTGGGTCCCCATGCATGTGATCGGGAAACCAATCTGGAGGTATCGACACGATGCGTTTATCACGGGTACGCGGCCTGATGGCGGCGTGCATCCCCACGGCGGCTGCAGTGGCTGCCATGGTCGCGCCGGGAGCGGCACACGCCGAACTCCTACGGCAGTGCGAAGGTGCGAACATCCTTGGCCGAGGCTCCACGATCCAGGGCGCAGTGGCCCAGGACAGCGTGTGGAACCCCGACTTCAACACCTCAGCGAACACCACCGCATGCAATGGGACTCAGGGCACGGACGCAAAACCCACAGTCGAATATTTGCAGGCACTTGAAGAAGACCGCGGCAGCGGCGCCTGTCTGAAGGCGTTCGGCGTGGGCGTGACGGTCGCCAAATTCGACCGCTACACCTACTGTGGCACTGACGAAGCGCCCAACGAAACACAGAAAAACGAAATCGAACGGTTTGCTCCCGGTGGTGAAAGGGGCAAAAAAATCCCCGCAGAGGAAGGATCGCTCGAGTCGATTCCGGTCCTGCAGGCGCCGGTTGCGATCATCATCCATCTGCCGGCTGGTTGCACGGCGAGCGCCGAATACAAAGAAGGCGAAAAAACGGTCAAGCCGGGTCGCCTGGTCCTCAACGACACGACGATCGAGAAGATCTACCGCGGCGAAATCAACACGTGGAAGCAGGTCACCGAAAGCACTGCTGGTGACAAACTCGTGGCCGAAAAAGGCAAGACCTGCAACACCGAAGATGCGATCACGCGGGTCGTGCGCTTGGACAAATCCGGTACAACGCACATCTTCAAGGAATTCCTGGCCTCGTCCAACAGGCTCAATGGAGCGGGCGAAGAAAACAAGGTCGCCGAAGAAAAATGGATCGAGAAGCCGGGCGTTGAACGCACGTGGAAGGAAGTCGCGTCAGGCTCCGAAAACGTGGAATGGCCGGAAGCGGCGCACGTCGTCAGGCCCACGGGTACCGGTGGTCCGGAAGTCGTGGCGAAGGTCGCCGCGACCGAAAGCAGCATCGGCTACGCGAACCTCGCTGACGCCTTCGAAAACGGCTCGTTCGACAAGAAATCCCTGACTGGTGGCGAAAAAGAGAACAAATTCTGGGCCGAGGTCCAGAAGAAAACGGTCGCCCCGGTCCTCTACGCTGACCCCGCAGACAAGAAGGACACCGAAACAGCGGGCAACGGCAACTGCGCCAAAACGGTCTACACGAACGGCGAAGAAGTGTTCCCTCCGGAAAACACCCGTCAGCTATGGAACACGGCGCAGGCGCAGCTCAACGAGAGCACGTACTCCCTGTGCGGTCTGACGTACGACCTCGCACTCAGGCAGTACGGCAAGTACCACGATGAACTCGAAGAAAAAGGAGCTCAGCCGACCGAGGCGCAGGCCACGACCGTCGAGAGCTACCTGCTGTTCGAGGTCAACACCAAAACCGCAGGCGGCACCAAGTTGATCGAAAACCACGAGTACGAAAAACTGCCGTCGACGCTGTTGAAAGAGATCGAAACCGGTATCAAGGAAATCGGCTTCAACGTGTCCGGGGTCAAATTCACCTGTGTGAAGGGTGCAAAGACCAAAGGCACGCTGTTCTACACGAGCAAAAGCAAATGCGAAACCGAAAACGCGCCTGGCACGGAAGGGGAATACGAACGGCAGTAGTCTGTCGAGCGCTCGCGGCTGGCTCCAATAGAGCTCGCCGCGAGGATGTGACCAGGAGCTAGAAGTGCAGTGACATCGGCCGGGCCGCTCCAGGGATGGGGCGGCCCGGCCGTCGTTTGTCCAGGAGGCCATATCTTCACGAAATCTCGACATTTGTTCGATTGTCCGGCGACATCATTCGGTCGGCGGTGAGCGGCGGGAGGCCGTCAGGACGCAGGAGTCAGCGGCAAGGAGTCAACGCGTGGGTGTCGAGGTGGGAAGCAGGGCACAGGAGGTTCCGTGGCGTGGGCCGCCGGTCGGTCTTCGCGAGACCGTTGAACGGGCGGGCCGTTCCGGCGGAGAGCTCGAGGAACTCGAAGAGCTCAGGGGAGTCGGGGATCCGCGTGGGTTGAAGGCGGTGGGGACGTCAGGGGCTGTGGGTCCCCGACACCTCGATCGTCTCGACCTCCCGCGCTCCTCCACGGCGACGAAACGCGCGCTCGATCTGCTCGGCGTGTCGCTCGGATTGCTGGCGGTCGCTCCGCTGATGCTCGTGATCGCGCTGGCGATCAAGCTCGACAGTCGCGGCCCGGTCCTCTTCCGTCAGCGGCGCATCGGCCGGCACGGAGAGGACTTCCAGATGCTGAAGTTCCGCACGATGGTCCGTGGGGCCGACGCGCTGAAGGAGTCGCTGCGCCACCGCAACGAGGCTGGGGGCGGCCTCTTCAAGATCGCCGAGGATCCTCGCGTGACCCGCGTGGGCAGGTTCCTGCGCAGAAGCGCTCTGGACGAGCTGCCGCAGCTGCTGAACGTGCTCAGGGGCGAGATGAGCCTCGTCGGCCCCCGTCCGCTGGTACTCGACGAGGACCGGCGCATCGAGGGGTGGCGCCGCCGGCGCCTGGATCTGATGCCGGGGATGACGGGCCCCTGGCAGATCCTCGGGCCCGCGCGTGTGCCGCTCGGAGAGATGGTCGCGATCGACTACTTGTACGTTGCTAGCTGGTCGCTCTGGACGGACATCAAGATTCTGCTGCGCACCGTGCCGCACGTGATCGGACGTCGCGGGTTGTGAAATAAATGTGAACGGTAGGTGGGTGGGAATATGGGTCCCGGCCGCATCGAACCGGTCGTCCCGGGGTTATGGATCGCAGCGACTGGTGGCGTGGAAAGCCCCTTCCCCAAGGAGGAAAGTGATGAGTACGATCAAGCTTGCTCCGGCCGCCGCGGCTGCGGCGACACTCCTCGTAGCGATTCCGGGTGGCGCAGCGGCGATGGGCCGGCACCCAGGTCACGGCCCCAGGCACCCGGTTGGCAGTGACTGCCAGGTGAGCATCAACGTGACTCCTCGGCAGCTCACGGCCGGGGAACCGGTTGCGATCTCCGGACAGCTCACCTGCGGCGGCGGTGCGAGCGTGGCGGGCCAGACGGTCGCGCTCTTCCAGCACGCCCCCAGCGGCCGCGGCTACACCCAGGTTCAAAGCGCCACGACCGAAAGCAGCGGCCTCTATGCGTTCCCGGCCATCACCGGGGCGGATACCGAGAGCGCGTGGTTCGTCCGCTGCGATGGCGCTCGCAGCCTCGCCGAGCAGGTGCGCGTTGCGGCCAGGGTCACGCTCAGCGGCCCACCCCCCGGCACCCAGCTGCTCACCGGTACCGCCAACGCGGTGACGTTCACCGGCACCGTTGATCCCACCGACGCCGGGTACACCGTGATCCTGCAGCGCCAGGACACCGCCACCGGCGGCGTGTGGAACCCGATCGGCCCGGTCGGTCAGGTTGGTCCCGAAGGCGCCTTCTCGATCGTCCACACCTTCCACGCTCCCGGCCCGGCCAGCATTCGGGTGGTGGTGGTCAACCGCAGCGATGTCAACCCGCATAACAGCCCCAGCCCCTCCAACGTGCTCGAATATGAGATCACACGGCCGCCGAAGCACTGACGCCACAGGCGCCGGGCGCGCCACCCAACCCACCTGCGAGCCACCTCACCACCTCCACCTTGCGGCAACGGGCCTGAGCGGCGAGCGTGACGGGTGACGAAGCTATGAGCGGGCTCTGAGTGGTGAGCGTTACGAATGGAGAAGCGGTGAACGGGGTCGGGGCGCGCGAGCAGGCCTTCTGGGACGAGCACGTGCCGGGCGTTGAGCGTTGCCTGCGCCGCTACGAAGCTGGCCCCGACCCCAACACGGAGGCGATGCTCCAAGCGCTCGGGCCACTCGAGGGACAGCGGGTGCTCGACTTCGCGTGCGGTGCGGGCGTCACCGCCGCGTTCCTCTCCCAGCGGGGCGCGCGTGTCACCGGCATCGACATCAGCCCGGCCTCGATCGAGCGCGCTCGCGAGCTCGCCGAGCGGACCGGGCTCTCGATCGACTGCCTCGCCGGTGAGCTGACGCCGGCGACGTTCCCGCCGGGCAGTTTCGACGCGGTCGTGGGGCACTACGCGCTGCACCACGTCAACCTCACAGTGGTCGCCCCGATCCTGGGCGAGATCCTCGTGCCGGGCGGAAGGGGCGCGTTCGTCGAGACGATGGGGCTCAACCCGCTGCTGAACCTCTCACGGCGGCGGCTGGCTGGAAGGGGTCGTGTCGCAAGCTACGGGTCCGAGGACGAGCGTCCGCTTGACGCCACGGATCTGCGCGTGCTCGAGCGGAGCATCGGAGCCGTCGAGCGCGTCGTCGGCGAAATGCGCTTCCTGCGAATCCTCGACCGCAACGTGCTGCACTACAGCCGGCCGGCCGCCTCTAAGCTCCTGGGCGCGCTCGACGACGTGCTGCTCCGCCTCGGCCTGGGCGTCCTCAGCTACCACCAGGTGGTGACGGTGACCAAGCCGTATGCCTCGGGTGGAAGCTCCGCGGCTGACCCCCGAGGCGGGCCTCGCACTGCGACCGTGCGCTCTCAGCCCGACTCGGTTTCAACCGGGCTGTAGCACGGCTGCGGCGGGCGCGCGCTCGAGCCGGTAGCCGAGCGCCTCGAGCTCGGCGCCCGCGAGCCGCTCGGCGGCGAGGATCTCGCTCCGCTCGCGTCGACGGTGGGCGCCGACCGAGCGTGTGTGGGCCGTCTGCAGGCGCTTGCGCATCCGCGGCGTCAGCTGTCGGCCGAGGTGTCGCGCGATCGCCTCGCCCTGACCCAGCGGATCGCGCATCAGCTCCTCGTAGCGCACGCGCAGCACCCGTCCCGACGCGGCTACATCGGGGCGCTCCAGGAGCTCTGTGCAGCGTCTGACCATCTCCCGCCACATCCAGATCGCGCGCACGTAGGGGCTCGCCGTGAAGAACTCGCTCGCCTCGTTTTCGGCCACCCACCACGGCAGGCAGCGACCATCGACCCGCCTGCCGATCATCACCTCGTTGGACTCCAGGTCGGCGAGCTTGGCGTCGCTCAACACGTCGTAGCTGCGCACGAGCGAGTCGGCCACGTCGCGCCCGTCCCTGAAGATGTGGATCAGGTGCGCGTCGGGCAGCCCCTCGTACGCGAGCTCGGGCGCGAACGCCAGGAAGGGCTCCTTGTAGATCAGCAGCTCCTCGCTGCGCCTGCCCCTCGCGGCGGCGCGCAGCTCGCTGGGGCGGCGGCTCGCGGCCCACCACTTGCGCAGTGCCGCCGCGCGCGAGTTGTAGGCGCCCGAGGCCAGGTAGTCCACGAGCGAGCACCTGAAGCTGCGCTGCAGCGCTTCGCGGACATCATCTGCGAGCGGCTGGGCGGCGAGGTGGGCGATGCCGACCGGCAGGAGGTTCCCGGAGACGCACTCGGCCTGCGGCAGCGCGTCGAGAAAGCCCATCAGGAAGGTGGTTCCCGATCGCGGCGCGCCCAGCACAATCGCCCGTTCATCTGTCACCGCATACCCCCGGCTCGTACTTGCAGGCGAGGGATCATCCCGAGCCGATGTTAGAGGGTGGCGCAGCCGGCCGGAGGCCACGCCCAGAGGGCGGCGCAGCCGGGCTGGCGAGCCGAGGCGGGTGGGCTGCTTGCTCGGGTTGGCCGAGTTCCTCTCTTCCAGTTGGACAATGCGCTTGGCCGGTCACCGAGCGGCGACCGCACGCCTTTTGGCGGCGTCTTCGAACACGGGCGCCGCGACAGGTGGCTTGCGTCTGCCGCGGAGCACGGCCGGTGCGCGGCCACCGTCGAACACGGGCGACGGTTCCTCGGGCGATCCCTCTCTGCTGTGAACGGCCTGGCTCACGTGCGCGTGCAGGCGGCGCTGGAAGGCGGCGACCGAGAAGCGCTCGGCGTTGCGGGTCGCGTGGGCGGGGTCGAAGTCGAGCTTGTCAATGTCCCTGATCGCCTGCGCGAAGCCCTCGACGTCGTCCAGCTTCGCCAGCCGTCCCGTCTGCCCGTCGAGCACCGTCTCGAGCGTTCCCCCGGCGGCGGTTGCGATCACCGGCCGGCCGGCCGCCTGGGCCTCGACGGCGGTGATGCCGAACTCCTCGACGCTCGGCACAACGACCGCGCGGGCTTGCGCGTACAGCTCGACGAGATCCGCGTCGCCGACGCGCCCCAGGAACTCGGCTTTCGGGTAGGCCTCGCTGAGGGCGGCGTGGTCGGGCCCAGACCCGACCACGCGGATCGGGACGCGCGCGCGCTGGGCTGCCTCCAGCGCGACGTGCAGGCGCTTGTGGCGCACGAACTCCGAGACGACCAGCAGCGAGTCGCCGGGCTCACCCGGCGCGAAGCGGTGGGTCTCCACAGGCGGGTAGATGACCGGGGCGTCGCGCCCGTAGCAGCGCTTGATCCGCTCGCGGCTGAGCTCGGAGATGGCGATGTAGGAGTCGACCCGTTGGCTGGCGGCGAGGTCCCACCGGCGGATGCGGCGCAACTGGCGGCGCAGTAGTGGACGCAGCGGCGAGGGGACCTCGCCGAGGGCGCACTCTTCCTCGTCCCACGCGTAGCGAAACGGCGTGTAGCAGTAACAGATGTGCACGGCCCCCTCGGGAACGCGCAGGCCGTGGGCGAAGGCGCTGCTGCTGCTGATCACCACGTCGCAGGCGGGGGGCCTCAGACGTTCGACGGCGGCCGGGTACAGGGGCAGCAGCCGCCTGAAGTGGGACTGGCCGACGCCCAGCCGCTGCAGCGGCGAGGTCGTGATCGAGCGCTCCGCGAAGCGTTGGTTGGTGCCCTGTTCGTCGTAGAGCAGGGTGTGGATTGGCGCCTGCGAGTAGAGGTCGGCGATCGCCGCAAACGCGCGCTCGGCGCCGCGCATCACCAACAGGTAGTCGTGGGCGAGGCTGACATCGCCAACTGATGGTGAAAGTTTGGTGAAGCGTGCCGACGGCGGCTCATGGGCGAGGGCGGCGACGCCCTCAGGTGGTGAAAAATTGGTGAAGTGCTCTGCTGGTGGAGGGGAGATGGGTGTATGACTCATCGCAGTTATGGTTTTGACCCACAGGCGGAGCGTGAGCGAACATATCCCCCGAGCGACTGAGCAGATGTGAAGTGTTTGGGAAGTCGGTGATCACATGCGCATCGTGGTAACGCTGCCGTGGGGGGAGCGTCTCGGCGGCGCCGAGGCGATGCTGCAGGCGATCCTCGACGGGGCGCACGAGGCCGGACACGAGCTTGAGCTCGTGTTCTTTGAGCACGGGCCGTGGCCGGAGGAGCTGAGCAGCGCCGGCTTTCGCGTCGAAGTGATCCCCGCGGGGCACCTCCGCCAGGTTCACCGCTGGCTTGCGACCGTCGCGCGACTGACAGCGATCCTGCGCGCTCGCAAACCCGATCTGGTCCTCAACTGGGCGGCCAAGACGCAGCTGTACGGCGCGCCGGCCGCGGTGCTCGCGGGCATGAGCGGACGCGTCGTGTGGTGGCAGCAGGGGATTCCCGACGGCTACTGGCTCGATCGCTGTGCGACCCTGCTCCCCGCCCGTGCGATCGGCTGCTACTCGCACGCGGCCGCTCGCGCGCAGGAGCGGCTGCGACCGCACCGGCAGACATTCGTCATCGCCGCCGGCGCGCCTGCGCCCGGCCCGAATGGGCACTCTCCGATCGAGTTTGCCGTTCCGCGGAACGTGCCGGTGGTCGGCATCGTCGGTCGCCTGCAACCCTGGAAGGGCCAGGATCGGCTGCTCGGCGCACAGGCGCTGCTGCGCGAGCGGGGACACGACGTTCACACGGTGATCGTGGGGGGCGACGCGTACGGCCTCTCCGCCGAGTACGCCGAGTCGCTCCCAGCGCTCGTTAGGAGCCTGGGGCTCGACGGGGCTGTCACGCTGACTGGTCAGGTGCCCGATGCCGGCCCCTATATAGAGCAGTTGGATGTTCTCGTCAACGCCTCGGACCCCGAGCCCTTCGGCATCGTCCTCCTGGAGGGAATGGCCCGAGGCGTCCCGGTCGTCGCGGTTGACTCTGGCGGTCCCGCCGAGTTCATTGAGGACGGGAAAACGGGCGTGCTGGCGCGCTCAGGCGAGCCCGGCGCGCTGGCGGACGCCCTCGAAACGCTGCTGACCTCGCCCGAGTCGCGACGCGCGATCGGCCAGGCAGGCCGCGAGCGCTTCGCGGCGGAGTTCACCGACGTCGCCCTGCGCGAGCGGTTCTTCCACCAGCTCCAAGGGCTGGGTCAGTGACGTGGATGGGCCTCCGCTCTCGCCGTGCGAGGTGACGATCGTCGCCCACGACGTCGGCTCGGTGGGAGGCATGGAGCGCCAGCTGGCGGAGCTCGCGCTCGGGCTGCGAGGGCTCGGTCACGAGGTCACGGTCATCGCCTGGACGTGCGAGCTGCCGCGCGACGCGGGAGTTACCTTTCACAGGGTGCGCGGTCCCAGGCGCCCGTTCCTGCTGGGGTATCCATCGTTCATGGTGGCCGGCTCGCTCGCCGTCCGTCGGTGGCGTCGGGGAGTCGTCCAAGCGACCGGCGCGATCGTGTGGAACCGTGTCGACAGTGTCGCGATCCACTGCTGCCACCAGGTCTACCGGGCGGCGCCCAGACGCTCGACGCGGCTGTTTGGCTGGTACGTGGACCTGTTGGGAGTCGTCAAGCGTGTCGCGGAGCGAGCGTGCGTGCGCGCGAACCGCTCGGCCACGTTCGTGTGCGTCTCAGATGGCGTGGCCGAGGAGATGCGCGAGCACTATCCGCAGGCGGCCAGCCGGATCGTCGCGATCCATAACGGGGTGGACACGCGGGTCTTCGCTCCGGGGGCACACGAGCGTGAGGCGCTCGCCATGCGTACCGAGCTGGGGATCCCCCCCGGGCGCCTCGCCGCCGCGTTTGTCGCGCGCGGCTGGGGTCATAAGGGCCTGGGGCCTGCGATCGAAGCGCTGGCGCAGGCGCCGGAGTGGGACCTCGTGGTGGCCGGGGACGGCGACCGCCAGCACTACCAGGAGCTCGCCGACTCGCTCGGTGTGGCCGGCAGGGTGCACTGGCTCGGTGTGGTGGGGGACATCCACGTTGTCTATGAGCTCGCCGACGTGTTCGTGCTGCCCTCCAGCTACGAGACCTTCTCACTCGTGACCTTCGAGGCGGCGGCCAGCGGTCTGCCGCTCCTCGCCACCGCGGTCAGCGGTGTCCGTGAGCTGCTCGTGGACGGGGAGAACGGTTTCGTGATCACACCGGAGCCGAGTGTGATCGCCGGGCGCCTGAACCAGTTGGCTGCGGGCCCAGCGCACCGGGAGCGTCTGGCGCGCGCCGCTCGGCGGGCGGCACTCGCGTTCAGCTGGGAGGAGATGGTCGCCCAACACCACGATTTGTATGTGCGCTTGGCTGGGGGGAGGTCGGGAGGGGGGCTTGCCCCCTTCCCGTCACAGTGATGGTCGCCCAACACCACGATTTGTATGTGCGCTTGGCTGGGGGGAGGTCGGGAGGGGGGCTTGCCCCCTTCCCGTCACAGTGATGGTCGCCCAACACCACGATTTGTATGTGCGCTTGGCTGGGGGGAGGTCGGGAGGGGGGCCTGCCCCCTTCCCGTCACAGTGATGGTCGCCGAGCACCACGAGCTGTACACGCGCCTGGTGGGCGCCTCGTAACTAGACGTTCACCAATTCTTTACACGAGTCCGGGACCGGTGAAAGGGACCTTCACCAACTTTTCACACAACTCGGAGCCATGACGCAGAGCTGTCCGATGCGTGTGCTTATGATAGCGTCCGTCATTGCGTCAGCTGGAATTGTGCCGAGGGTCGTGGGTAGATCCTTGGGTGGATAACGAGTGGTGGATATCCGGATAACACAGTCGAGGGCGCCCAATCCAATCTCAGGGAGAACGAATGAGAAGTTTCAAGCTAGCTATCGGCCTTGCCTCGGCGATGTCCGTGGTGTGTATCGCGGCAGCACCGGCTGTGGCTCATGAATTCACCGCGAGCCGGCTGCCGAAGCCGCTCTCGGAAGCCGAACCCGGAAAGACGAAAGGGGTCGGCATCGGCTCGACCACGATTGGTGGCGAAGAGCGCAGCCAGGAAATCAAGTTCGGCGCGTACACCATCCTGTGCGCCGTGCAGACGACCGGCAGGACGATCCCGGAAGGCGCGGTGTCGTGGGAAACCTCACAGACCTTCACCACGGAGCTCAAGTTCAGTAAATGCCTCACGGAGGCGAGCTACGGTGGCAACATCGAGGGGACGAACACGCAGTTCAACGTGAATCCCGAAACGAAAAAATCAGAACCGGTGAAGTTCGTGTATCACGTCAACGGATTCGCTGAACTCGGCTCTGGTGAAACCGAATCGGAAGTGGAAGTCGGCGGGGGCGCGTCCACCTTCTCGATCGCCGGCAAGGTCTGCAAGATCGCATGGCCGAGCCAGACCGTCCCAGCCAGGGCGTTGGTGGCGCCCGAAGAAGAATTCTCGGCGGTGAGCTACTTCACCAAAGAAGTGCCTATCGAAGCGAGGAAACTGAAACAGTTCCCAAGCGGGTTCAAGGACAAGCTCGTCATCGACAACAACTTCAAAACGATGGCCTGGAGCTTCGAAGAAGGCCAGTGCCTGGGCGAAGGCGGGTTTGAAAAAGTCGCCAAAAAAGTCGAAGCCAAAAGCGGCATCTACAAAGGGATGATCGAAGAGGAAGTCGACGCCGGCAACCTCGCCTTCAAGTAGCGCTCCGACCCGAGCAGCCTTGTAGAGGAAGGATCGCGTAAGACGCCGAGGGCGGGAGCCGGGTTTCATCACCTGGCTCTCGCCCTCGGTCATGTTCATGTGGCGGCGCGCGAGGGCGCCGCGTGCGCCAGCAGGCGTTCGAGCGAGTCCGTCGCCGCCGGCACCGAGAACAGCCGCTCGACCGCCGCGCGGCCGGTGCCAGCCAGGCGCGTGCGCAGCTCGGGTGAGCCTCTGAGCTCGCCCAGGCGGGCGGCGAGTTGCTCGCGGTCACCCTCGGGGAAGACGAGTCCTCCTCCGGTCAGCCCGATCAACCAGGGAATCTCGCCCGAGTTCGAGCCGACGACAGGAACGCCGCACCACAGCGCCTCGACGATTACGCGGCCGAACTGCTCCTTCCACGTCGCTGTCGAGCGCGAGGGCAGGGCGAGCACGTCGAAGCGGGCGTACGCCGATGCCATCTGGTCGTGCCTCATGCCGTCGAGCACGCGCACCCTGGAGCCCGGGATCGGCTGGCCCTCCAGCTGGGCTCTGAGCTCGCCGTTGCCGACGAGCAGCAGCTCCACCGGTGCGTCTAGAGCACGCACAGCCTCCAGCAGATCGAGCAGCCCCTTGCTCTCCACCAGGCGGCCCGCGTAGCCGACGGTGAAGACCGGCTCGCCTTTACGCTCCGTGGCTGTCGGCACGCCCTCGCGGCCCATGGTTTCCGGCTCCCCCTCCGGTGGGCCCTCCCAGGCGGGTACCGCGGGTGGGGCGAGTCCGATCTCCCCCCGCGCTCCCCAGGCGCGCGCGAGCCGCGCGGCGGTGTCCGAGCGGGCGGCGACGAACGTGGCGTCGCGGAGCACCCGCGAGCGCAGCCATCTCACGGGGGAGGGCAGCGGTCGATCGATGTTCTCGTAGCACTGCACCCCGAACGGCACCCCCAGCCGGGCGAGCGCGCGACCCCATTGCGTGGCGGCGAGCGCGTAAGGCTCGGCCTCGAGGAACGCCACGTCAGGATGCGCTCGGGCGCACAGCGCACGGCAACTGGTCAGGTAGAGGTGGCGTTGGGGGCGCCCCCGGAAGGCGACCGGCACCGGGTGCAGCGCGCCCTCGAGCCCCGGGAGCGCCTGCGGAGTCACGGGTGCGCTCGAGTAGGAGTGGCGCCAGCGGCTCGGCACGACGATCGTGACGTCCCACCCTCGCCGCGCGAGCTCACGGTACACCTCCTGGTTGACGCTGACCACTGCGGGATGGCTGACGACCAGCAGCCGGCGTTTGCTGGCCGAAACGGGGACCGATTGGGGAAACACTCGCTCCGCCGAAGCCGGGAGACGCTCCCCCTTGGGGAGCATCCCCGTTTCGGCCAGCATCCCCAAATCGGCCAGCGCCGGAGGCGCGTGTCTTCCGGTTTCGGCATCCATGGCGCGCATCCTCACAGATGCCACCGGGTCGCGTGATTACAAACGCTTTACATGTTGACGGCGCTCGTGCCCGATGCTTCTGCTCTCCATAGCAGCCACACCGGCGACTTTTCACACGGCGCCGGGCGGCACAAGGAATCGAATCGATGAGCGATACGACCGACGCAGCCGCCATCTTCGCTCCGCTCTGGAGGCGCAAGTGGCTAATACTCCTGGTGGGCGTCCTCGTCGCCGGGGCGACGTACGGCTACTACAAACGACAGCCGAGCGTGTTCAGTGCCTCGACGCAGCTGAACCTCGCCAGCGGCGTCGAAGAACAGGGACTGCTCAGCGGAGACCAGGGCAAAGCGCTCGACACCCACATCGTCGGCGATGCGGCCGCGCTGATCGTCTCCAACGGGGTCGCCGAACAGGTTCACGCGCTGCTGCGCTCCCAACACACCGGCGTGCATGGCAAGGTGCGCACGAGCGTCAGCTCGAGCAGCGACATCATCACGATCGTCGCCGAAGCGCACGGCGCCAAGGCGGCGGCCGCCCTGGCCAACGCGTACGCGCAGGTGTACATCAAACGCCAGCGCACCGCCTACCTGCGGGCGCTCGATGTGGCGATCGCCAACACGCACCGGCAGCTGCGGCGCATCGAAGCCCAGTCTGCGAGCGCTCCCAGGAGCGCAGGCGCGAAGGGCGCGCCGAAGAGCGCGGGTTCGACGAGCGCGACCGCGGTCATCCAGGCCGCGAACCTCAGCAGCAAGCTCAACCAGCTCGAATCCGAGCTCAGGGCTTCGGGCGTCCAGCAGGTCAACCCCGCCAAGGCTCGTTCCGCGGCGCTGGTCTCGCCGACGCCGAAAAAGAACGCGCTCTTCGGATTCGTGCTCGGCCTCGTCCTGGCCTCGATCGCAGCCCTGGCGCTCGCGCGGTTGGACCGGCGCCTGCACTCCGTGTCCGACGCCGAGGCCGCACTCGGGGCCCCGATCCTCGCCGCGCTGCCCAAAGCGCGCAATCCGATCGCGTCCCGCGACGGGCGCCCCGCGCCGGCCGAGGCGCTGGCGGAGCCGCTCTGGCGGATGCGCGCTGCCCTGCAGCAGGGCGGGGTGCTGCAGAACGGCCGGGTTGGCCCGCCCCGCTCGATCCTGTTCCTCAGCTCCGAGACCGGCGACGGCGCCTCGACGTTGGTGGCCGGGCTCGCGCTCGTCCAGCGCGAAGCCGGTGAACGCGTGGCGGTGATCGACGCCGATCTGCGCTGCCCCACCCAGGCGAGGTTGCTCGACGTGAGCGGCGCGTTCGGACTCCCGGAGGTGCTCGCCGGCGCGATCTCCCTCGACGAAGCGATGCGGGTGGTGACCTCGCCCCCTCTGCCGGCCGGCGCCCACGAGGGGTTGGCCGACGTCCCCCAGGAGTTGGTCGGTGTCCACCAGGGTCCGCCAGCCGCGGGGCTCGCCACCGCGGTCAGGCAGCGCGCTGCCGGCTCGGTGTCCGTGCTCGCCGGCGACCAGCCGGCCGCCAACCCGCCCGCCGTGCTCGCGAACAGGGCCGTGCCGGAGCTGCTGCGCGCCGTTGCCGAGGACTACGACTGCGTGCTGGTCGATGCCCACGCGCCGCTCGAGGCGAGCGACGTCATGCCGCTGCTGAGCGCCGTCAACGCGATCGTGCTCGTCGCACGGGTGGGGTACACGCGCGACGTCTGCGCCGAGCGACTCGCGCAGCTGCTCGCTCGCTCCGCCGCCGCCCCCGTGCTCGGGACGGTCGCCAACGACGTGTCGCGCCGGGAGCTGGCGCGGTACGGCTTCGCCTCTGAGCGCGGTCGGCACCGGCGGCGCACACTGCCACGCCGATGAGCGCCGCGGAGGCGCTTCTCTACGATCCCGCCGGCGGGCCGCGCGCTCGCGTCCGGGGTCGGCGCCTGCGCGAGCCGTTGCGCGGCGCGCTCGCGGGGCTCCTCGCCCTCGCGCTCGCGCTCGGCGTCGCCGTCGCGGTGCCCCACCCGAACCTCCCGCTGACCTTCGTGCTGCTGCTCGGGGCGCTCGCGGTCTTCGCGCTGGCGGCCGTCAGTCGCCTGGAGGTGACGGTCACGGTGCTGGCGGTTTACCTCGGGGTGCTCGACGGCCCCGTCAAGCTCCTGTCGGCGAGCAAAGCGGCGTCGAGCGTGCGCGACATTCTGATTGCGGCAGTCTGCCTCGGGGCGCTCGCACGGCTGCGGGCCCGCGGCGAGCGGGTGCGCCTGCCCCCGCTGTCGGGGTGGGTGCTGGCGTTCGTCGCGCTCGTGCTGGTCGAGGCGTTCAACCCGCGCACCCAGGGTTTCCTGAAGATCGCGGGGGGCTTCAGGCAGAACCTAGAGTGGGTCCCCTTCTTCTTCTTCGGGTACGTGCTGATGCGCTCGAAGGAGCGTTTCACCAAGCTGTTCATCCTGCTCGGGGTCCTCGCGGTGGCCAACGGCGCGGTCAGCGCCTACCAGACGCAGCTGACGCCCGCGCAGCTCTCGAGCTGGGGTCCGGGGTACGCCGAACGCATCGAAGGCAACTACAACGGCACCACCGGCACCACCGCGCGGCGGTACCTGAGCGAAGGCGTGGCGCGGGTTCGCCCGCCGGCGCTCGGCTCCGACAGCGGCTTCGGCGGAGGCGTCGGCGTGATCGCACTGCCCTGTGCGCTGGCGCTGCTCGCGACCGGGGGCGGGCGTCGACGGTGGCTGGGGATGCTGTTCAGCCTCGGTGCGCTCGTCGCCATCGCCACGGGCCTCGGGCGCCTGCAGGTGGTCGGCGGGGCGATCGCGGTGGCCGCCTTCCTACTGCTCTCGCTCAGCGCGGGAGAGCGGGTGCGAAAGCCGCTCGGAGCGCTACTCGCGGTCGCCCTCGTGGCGCTGCCACTCGGCGCGCTGTTCGTCTCCGCCACGGGCGCGAGCGTCTTCTCCCGCTACGAAAGCATCGAACCCAACAACGTGGTGCAGACCTCGACTACCTACAAGGAAAAGTCGCTGGCGCTGATCCCGCGCTACATCTCCGCCGACCCGTTTGGGTTCGGCCTGGCCACGGCGGGGGCCTCGTCGGAATTCGGGGGCAGGAACGCCGAACTGCTCGAAGGCCGCGGCGTGAGCTCCGAGACGCAGTACAACTACGTCGAGGACGAACTGGGGGCGCCCGGGCTGATCCTGTGGATCGCGCTCACGCTCCAGGTGATCGCGCTCGCCCTTGGCCGGCTGCCCCGCGTCGCCGACGTTGACGTGCGTATCGACCTTGCGGCCGTCTTCGGAATCTTCATAGCCTTCGCCCTGATGGGCCTGCGCGGGTCGTTCATGAGCAGCGCGGCCGGCGGTCCGTTCTTCTGGTTCACTGTGGGGATCGCCGCCTACTGGTTCGCGGGCCCCGGGCGCCGGGCGCTCGCTGAGGGCGTACGCGGGGACGGCCCCACGCTGCACGCGAGGGCGGTATGAGCTCCACGCGCGAGGGCGAAATGAGCTCCTCACGCGCACGGCTGCACGCCCTGCTAGGAGATCGCTACGGGGCGGTCGCGACGCTCGCGCTCAGCTCGATGTTCGCGGGCTTCGCCGAAGCGGGGATCCTCGTGCTGCTCGCGCAGATCGGTGCCACGCTTGTCAACAAGAACAAGGGGGTGAGGCTCAGCGCCGGCGTCGTGCACGTGCATACCCACGTCGGGACGCTGTTCCTCGTCGCCGCGGCGCTCTGCCTGCTGCGCCTCGCACTACAGGCGCCGATCTCGATCCTGCCCGCACGCATTGCCGCTGACGTGCAGGCCCGGCTGCGCACGGACCTGTTCCACGCTTTTACACGGGCCTCGTGGGAGGTGCAGTCCAGCGATCGCGAGGGGCACATGCAGGAGACGATGACCAGCCAGGTGATCCAGGCGACCTTCGGAGCGCTGCAGGCGACGACGCTGCTGAGCACGCTTATCACCTTCCTGGTGCTGATGCTCACGGCGCTCGCGCTCAACTTGGCGGCGGCCGGTGTGATCCTCGCCGCCGCCCTGGCGCTGTTCGCCGCCCTGCGGCCGCTCAACCGGCTGGGAGCGCGCCGCTCGCGTGAGCTCTCCCAGGCCCAGATGGAGTACGCCGGCGGGATTGGCGAGTCCGTCCGCGTCGCCGAGGAGACCCACGTGTTCGGCGTCGCCGACGCCCAGCGCCTGCGGATGGACGGGTTGATCGACGTCGCCCGCGGCCTCTTCTACCGCACCCAGCTGATCGGACGTCTCGTGCCGAACCTCTACCAGAGCCTGATGTACCTGCTGATCGTGGGCGGTCTCGCGGCGCTGTACGCCGTCAACGGCCGCGACGTCGCGTCGCTGGCCGGCGTCATCCTGTTGCTCGTGCGGGCCGGGACCAACGGCCAGCAGATCCAGGGCGCCTACCAGAGCCTGCGCCAGTCGCTGCCGTTCATCGAGCGCCTGCAGGAGGCCGCGCAGCGCTACGGCCAGAGCACCCCCCCGGAGGGTGTGCGGCCGCTTCAGAGCGTCGGCGAGCTGGCCTTCGAGCACCTCTCGTTCTCCTACCGACCCGGCCGACCGGTGCTCACAGACGTCAGCTTCGAGGTCGCCGGCAGGGAGGCGGTCGGCATCGTTGGCCCCTCCGGCGCGGGCAAGTCCACGCTCGTGCAGATCCTGCTGCGGCTGCGCACGCCCGAGCGGGGTCGCTACCTCGTCAACGGCGTCCCCGCCGGCGAGCTCGCGAGCGCGGACTGGCACGCGCGAGTCGCGTACGTGCCCCAGGAGCCCCGTCTGGTGCACGCGACGGTGGCGGAGAACATCCGGTACTTCCGCGAGGGCCTCGACGACGCGGCCGTGGAGCGGGCGGCGCGGCTGGCACGCATCCACGAGGACATCGTCGGATGGGCCGACGGTTACCGCACGATCGTCGGTCCCCGCGCCGACGCGGTCTCCGGCGGTCAGCAGCAGCGCATCTGCCTCGCCCGCGCGCTCGCCGCCCGGCCGGAGGTGCTGGTGCTCGACGAGCCCACGAGCGCGCTAGACCCGCAGTCGGAGCTGCTCATCCAGGAGTCGCTGCTGGCGCTCAAGAGCGAGCTGACCATGTTCATCATCGCCCACCGCATGTCGACGCTCGATGTGTGCGACCGGGTGATGGTCGTCCTCGACGGACGGCTGGTCGCGTTTGACACGGCCGAGCGGCTGCGTAGCGAGAACACCTACTACCGCTCCGCGCTGGCGCTTGCCGTCGGGGCGCCCGTGGCTCAGTCCGTCCCGCCCCCGCCGTCCACGAACGGTGGCGGGCTCGACGGGGCCAGGCCGGCAAACGGAAACGGACGGGTGGGCGGCGCTCGTGCTGAGGACGACCCGACCAACACCGTCGAGCGGGCCGCCCCCATGCCCAAGGGCCCTGTCGCCCCAGCCACCCGGGGTGCGACCAACGGACACCGCACGCCGCCGGCCCCGATGCGAAACGTCATACGAGCGGGAAGCCGAGTCCCCGACTTCTTCATCGCCGGGCAGCCCAAGAGCGGCACGACGGCGCTGTACGAGATGCTGCGCCGCCACCCGCAGATCTTCCTGCCCGACCGCAAGGAGCCGCGGTTCTTCGTGAGCGAGATGCTCTACCGCGACCCGCCGCGGCCTGGTGGGACTCCGCAGACGCTCGAGGATTACCTCTCGTGGTTCGACGCGGCGAGGCCCGAGCAGCGCGTCGGCGACGCCTCGCCGTGGTACCTGTGGTCGCGCACCGCCGCAGGCCGTATCGCCGAGGTGCGGCCCGACGCGCGCATCGTCGCGATCCTGCGCGAGCCCGCGAGCCTGCTGCGCTCGCTGCACCTCGAGTTCGTGCAGCTCTACGTCGAGACCGAGACCGACCTGCGCAAGGCGATCTCGCTGGAGGGGCCCCGCCGCGAAGGGCGCCACGTGCCCCGGCGCACGTACTGGCCCAACGCGATCCTCTACTCCGACCACGTCCGGACTGTCGACCAGCTGCGCCGCTTCCACGCGGTGTTCGCGCCGGAGCAGGTGCTGGTGCTGATCTACGACGACTTCCGCAGCGACAACGGGGGGACCCTGCGCACGGTCCAGCGCTTCCTCGAAGTGGACGACTCCCTCCCGGTCGAGGCGCTCCACGCCAACCCGACCGTCAGCGTGCGCTCGCGGCGTTTGCACGAGCTGACGCACGCGGTGACCGTCGGGCACGGTCCGCTCTCGCGGACGGCGAAGGCGTCGGTCAAGGCGCTGACACCTCAGAGGCTGCGGCGCGGTGCGCTGCGCACCGTCCAGAGTCGCGTGGTCTTCGCCGAGCCGCGGCCGCCGGAGGAGAGCTTCATGCTGGAGCTGCGCCGCCGCTTCAAGGGAGAGGTGGTGGCGCTCAGCGAGTACCTGGGTCGCGACCTGGTCACGCTGTGGGGGTACGACGATGCCGACTGAACGCGGCGAGACCCCCGTGAACACGTCCGAGCGGGCGGTAGGTGACGCCGTGGTAGCGGTCCTCGCGCCGGCGCCACTGCTTGTAATCGACGTACGCGAGCTTGATCGCGACCTCCGCCAGCTCCGATGAGCGCAGCGCTCGCGCCTCACACGTGTAGCCGAGCTCTCTCATCGGGGAGCCGCAGACGCGCTCGACCAGGGCCACCTGATGATCGCTGAGCTGCTGGCGCCACTCAGCCGGGCTGGCCTGGATCGGCTGCTGAATCTTGGCGCTCCGCACGACGTCGATGTAACCCGAGGCGGTCTCTCCAAAGGAGAGCATCGCGGGGTCGAAGTCCTCGCCGAGAAACTCACACACCTCCCGAACGACCTGCTCGGGGTTTACAACCAGATCCTCGTAGCGCACGGTCAGCCGCTGGGCGGCGGGCACGGCACTGTCCAAAATAGCCCTGCCCTGCGTCCATGTGTCGCGCCAGAGTCGTGCGTTGAGGACCGTATCGTTGCCTGCCGCCACGAACCGGTTCAGCGATGCCACCACCGCGCGCGGGTCGCGTTGCATCGCGACGATCCTCGCTGCCGGAAACAGGCGCACGATCGCGTCGGCGTAGAAAATGTGCAGAGGCGTCTTCTCTCCCCACCGACCCTTACCCTGCGCTGCCGCCCAACGGGTGTGAGGCAGCGCGAGGAGGAGTCCGAAGTCGGGCGCGCCGAGGCGCAGGGAGTCGCCCACCTCGCGCAGCTCGAGGGTGGGACGAAACCGAGCTTCGCACAGCCGCATGAAGGAATCGACGGCCTGCGGCCACAGCGCGACGTTCCGCGCGGCGCCGTTTCGTGCCGCGTAGCGCCAGTAGATCTCAGGAAAGTAACTCGTCTCGGGGGGAATGGCGATATTTCGATGGGCATTGAGGATGAGCCGCATCATCGTGGTGCCCGAACGCGGCGCCCCGACGACAAAGATCGGAGAGCCGCCTCCGAGCCGCTCGGGGCCGGCGGGCGGCGACGTACGCTCGACCGGGCCGTTGTGATCGTCAGCAGCAGACATGTCCCATGCGCGGAGGCCTGCCGTGGTCGGTGACCGGAGGCCTGTGGCGGTCGATCACGCTATCAAGCTGAAGCCGTCGAGCCCGCGTGAGTTACAGGGGAGAGTCCCCGACTTCTTCGTGGTCGGCCAGGCCAAGAGCGGAACCACCGCCCTGTATCAGATGCTGCGTGAGCATCCGGCGATCTTCATGCCCGACCTGAAGGAGCCTGAGTTCCTTGCGAGCGACATGCGCCGACGGTTCGTGCCACCGATGGCGGGAGCGGTTCCGGCCACGCTCGAGGAGTACCTGGCGCTTTTCACCGGGGCGCGAGAAGATCAGCTGACGGGGGAGGCGACAGCACTTTACCTCTCTTCACACACCGCAGCGTCGTCCATTGCCCAACTCAATCCCCGTGCACATGTCATCGTGATCTTCCGCGAGCCGGCGTCCTTCCTGCGCTCGCTGCACCTGCAGCACCTTCAGAACCACAACGAGAACCAGCGCGATCTGCGCCGCGCGATCGCCCTCGAGGCGGTTCGCCGTGACGGTCGCGGCATTCCACGGCGGTCGTGTCGACCTCAGGTTCTCCAGTACTCCGACCACGCCCGTTACACCGAGCAGCTGACTCGCTATCACGACGCGTTCCCGCGTGAGCAGGTGCTGGTGTTGATCTACGACGATCTGCGGCGCGACAACACGGCGACCGTGCGCGAGATCTTTCGATTTCTGGGAGTCGACGACTCTGTCCCGGTGCTGCCGGTGAGGGCGAACCCAACCGTGACGTTGCGCTCGCAGACTCTGGATGAGGCGGTACACCGGCTCTCGGTCGGTCGTGGCCGGTACGCCACGCAGGTCAAGGGGGCGGTCAAGACGCTCCTGCCGCGGCGGGCGCGCCGTCGCCTGCTCAGCACAGTGCAGGAGCACGTCGTTCACTCGCCACCGCCACCTGTTGACGAGGAGCTGATGGCCGAGCTGCGGGGGCGGATGAAGCCCGAGGTGGAGCGCCTGGGCGCGTACCTCGGACGCGACCTGGTGGATTTGTGGGGCTACGACGATGTCTGAGGGGGTCGTGGCGACGTCCGGGCTCACTCCGAGCGCCGAGGGGCGTGCGGGCAGCGACTGGCGCGCCGAGACCAAGCGCACGCAGCTGCAGGCGCTGCCGGACGGGCCGACCGTGGTCTCCTGCACCGGGCCGTACGGCAACGGTGGTCTCGGGCAACACCTCGCCGATCTGGTGGAGGCGCTGCGCGGGACGGGCAACCTGGCGGGCTACCTGACCCCTCGTCCGGCCCCGCAGGACACCGGCCGGCTCGGGATCGCGGTGGACCTGCCGAGGGCGGCCAGGGTGGCGCTCAAGGCGAGTACGCGCATGTCGCCGGGACTGCGCGTGCTCTCGGGCAACGTCACGTTCGACCGCGCCGCCTCGCGCCGCCTGCCCGCCGACGCCGAGCACCTGCTGGTCTTCAACGGGCAGGCCCTGCGCCACGTCGCGGCGGCTCGTCGCCGCGGTTACCGGTCGGTCGGACTCGTCTCCGCCAACGCCCACCTGGCATACGAAGCTCGCCAGTTCGACCGGGCGTGGCGACAGTACCCGATCGAACGGCCGTGGGCCGCGCGCAACGTACGCCGCAACCTGGCCGAGTACGCCACCGTCGATTACGTGCACGTCTCCTCTCGGTACGTGTGGGAGAGCTTTGTGAGCGAAGGGTTTCCCGAGGAGCGGCTGCGACTGTTCCCGCTCGTGCCACACGAGCGCTTCCAGGCCCGCCGGACTCCGCCCACCGTGTCGACGTTCAACGTCGTCTACGTGGGCAGCCTGTCGGTGCACAAGGGTGTGCCGTTGCTGATCGACGCCGTGCGTCGCCTGCCCCACGAGGACCTGTGCTTGGTGCTCGTCGGCGGCTGGGGCACTCGCCGAATGCGCCGCCACATCGAGGCGGCGCGCGCCGCGGATCCGCGCTTGGAGGTGCGTCCGGGTGATCCACTGCCGCACCTGCTCCAGGCGGGCGTGTGTGTGCATCCGAGCTTCGGTGAGGGCTGCTCGTACGCGCCGGGGGAGGCGCTGGCGTGCGGCGTGCCGCTGATCGTCAGCGCCAACACGGGCATGAACGAGTCGATCGGCAAGCCCGGCCAACGCCAGGTGGTGCCCACGGGCGACCTCGACGCGCTCGCGCAGGCGATCGACGCCGCGTACCGCCGCGAGATGCGCGGTGGCTGAGGCACCTGCCGCCGGTTCGGTGGCTGCGTCATCTGCTGCCGGGTCGGCGGCGAGCTCGGCCGAGCGGGCTGGATGCGCGCGCCTCGCCGTCGTCGGCGTGTCCAACCGGCCCGTCTGCGGTGTGCGCGATCACGCGCTCGTGCTCGCCGAAGCCCTTGGCCGCGAAGATGTCTCCTGCACGCTGCACTGGCTTTCGAGCGCCGGGGGGTCGTTGTCGGTGAGAAGGGCGCAGGTCCGCAGGTGGGCTGGCGAGCTCGCTGAGGAACGCGACAGTAGCCCGCCGAAGGCCATCCTCTTTCACTACTCGGTCTTTGCCTACTCCCATCGTGGCGTTCCGCTGTTCGTCCATCCGACGGTCGCGGCGCTGCGTAGCTCGCGTGTCCCGGTGGTCACATTCATGCACGAGCTCATCTACCCCTGGGGCCGCGGTGGCTGGCGAGGCAGCGTGTGGGCCGCGACCCAGAGGGCGGTGCTCGTCGAGGTGATGCGCGCATCCGCGGCGGTGCTCGTCACCACTGACTTCAGTGCCGAGTGGTTGACGTCCCGACGGTGGCTGCCACGGCGGACGATCGCAGTCGCTCCTGTGTTCTCCAATCTGCCGCGCTCTACGCAAGCCCCGCCCGCCGCGCGCGCCGTGCCCGTTGTGGGGCTGTTCGGCTACTCGCTCGACCCACCCACGGTCGCGCTGGTGTCCGACGCGCTACGAGCGCTGGCCGATCGAGGCGTCCGGGTGCGGCTCGAGCTGCTGGGCGCACCGGGTCGCCCCTCCGCCGTGGCCGACGCCTGGCTGCAGGCGGCGGCGAGCCGCGGGTTGGGGGACGCTCTGTCCTTCTCGGGCACGCTCCCGGCACGGGAGCTCTCCGATGCGCTTGCGAGCAGCGACGTCCTGCTGTATGCCGACCCGATGGGTCCGGCCTCACGCAAGGGGACGCTGGCCGCGTCGCTCGCCTCCGGCCGGCCGCTCATCGCTCTGGAGGGCCGCCGTCGTTGGTCAGAGTTCCTCGAGTCAGACGCAGCCCGCGTGGTGCCGCGTACGTCTCGAGCCCTGGCCGATGCGCTCCAGGCGCTGCTCGGCGACGAGCGCTCGCGCGAGGCGCTGGGTGCACGCGGCCGCGCATTTGCCGAGCAGACGATGGGCGTGGCACGTGCCGCCGAGGTTGTGCGCGGGCTCCTCGGGGACGCCCTCGCCGGGACGCTTCATGCACGCCCGCGGGGCGAGTCCTGCTCCGAGCGCCACGTCGAGCCCGCGGCGCGGTAGCCCTCCACGAGCTTGGCCACGTGACGCTCGCGCGAGAACCGCTCGGCGACCGCCTCCCTTCCGGCGGCGCCCATGGCTTGCTGGCGCGCCGGATCGGCCAGCAGCTCGTTGAGCGCCCGCCCCAGCTCCCGCGCGTCTCCCGGACGGACGAGCACCCCGGTGACCCCGTCCTGCAGCCAGTCGGACACTCCCCCGGTGGCGCTTGCGACCACGGGTCGCCCGGCGGCCAGCGCCTCGATACCAACGAGTCCGAACGGCTCGGGCCACAGCGAGGGGATCGCGACCACCGACGCGTTCGCCAGTTCCGCCGCGAGCTCCTCGGCGGCCAGCCAGCCCCTGAAGGAGACTCGATCCTCGACCCCCAGGCGTCGCGCCAACCCGCGCAGCGCGGGCGACTGCCTGCCCTCTCCACAGACGACAAACTCGGCGTCAACGTCGCGCGCGGCGCGGATCAGGACCTCGACGCCCTTCGGCTTCACCAACCGTCCGGCGAAGACCACGCGGCGTCTGGTGGCGTGCCCGGAGCCCTGCCGCGCCGCCACCGTGGTGAATAGGGGAACCCGTGCTCGGCGGGTCACGCCGTTGGCGGCCAGGTGGCGGTCGACCGCGCTCGAGTAGGCGACAGCCAGGTCGGCGCGCCTGAGCGCCTGGAGTCGCCGGCCCGCACGGGCGTACTTCGCGGGCAGCTCGCTTGGGTTGCGCGTGTGTAGGCAGCCTCGGGCGAGCATGTTCGGTAGGCACCCCGGCCCCCGGCCACGCGTGCACTCCTGGCCGGGGCGAAAGTAGTACACGCCCGACGGGCAGGCGCTGTAACCGTGCGCGCTGATCGCCACCGGCGCGCTCGCTCGCATGAAGTTGACGAGCTCCGGATCGAAGACCTGGTGAAAGTGAATGACCTCGGGAGCGCTCGACAGCGCCTCGGCGACCCTCTCGCTCATCGCAACACCAGGCTCGAAGAGCGCGGGGCTGTGCAGGAGACGCACGCCCTCGACGTGTGCGTCTGGGTCGATCCGCGCTGCGAGCACCGCGACGCTCACACTGTGCTCGACCAGGGCCGCGGCGCTCGCCTGAACGTGAGCCTCGACGCCTCCGTCCCTGGTCCACCGTGGCGTCACCAGGAGCACCGAGCTCGGCGTCCTCGACTCCGCGCTCGGGCGCGCTCGGGACGTGCCGGCAACCATGCGGCGGCGGATCATACCGGGGCTGGGGGCAGGCCCTCTGGTAGATTGGGCCCGTGCCGGCGGAGCGATCGAGCAAGGTGTTCGACGCCGCCCGAACGCACAGCGGCGAGGCGAGCGCGTCGGGGGGGAGACGGCCCGTCGCGGCAACGCGCTCCAGCCACACCGCTGTGGCGGCAGTACGCAGGTTGACAGGCGTGGCGTCGCGGCGCCTCGGGCGGCCTGAGCTGCTGGCCGCCGTGTCACCGCAGGCGCGTCAGACCCAGCACGAGGAGATCGGCATTCGGGCAGCGCTGGCGAGCGCCCTGCGCGGTGAAGGCAGCTACGTTGACGTCGGCACGAACCGCGGCCAGGTCCTGCGCGAGGCAGTGCGCTTCGCCCCCCGCGGGCGCCACGTGGCGTTCGAGCCGATCCCGGATCTGGCCGGCGAGGTCGTGAGGACCTTCCCGCAGGTTGAACGTCCGGCAGATGGCGCTCGGCGCGCGCGCGGAGCGCACGCAGTTCTGCCACTTCACGCAGCTCGACGGCTGGAGCGGCCTGCGCCGTCAGCCAGAGATCAGCGACGAGCGGGGCCGGCCGCAGTACATCGCCGTGGAGGTCTCCACGCTCGACGAGCAGCTGGCGGACCTCGCGCCGAGCGTCGTCAAGATCGACGTCGAGGGCGCCGAGCTCGGGGTGCTCGAAGGCGGGCGGGCGGTGCTCGCGCGCGCGCGGCCGGTGGTGATCCTCGAGCACGTCGGCGCGGCGGCGGCGCTGTATGACGTCACCTCCGAGGCGGTCTGGGACCTTGTGACCCAGCTGGGTTACACCGTCTTTGCGGTGAGCGGCGAGGGTCCCTTCACTCGCCTGGCCTTCGCGGCGGCGACGGGTACGGTGAACTGGCTGCTCACCCCGTCCTCCTGAGCGCGCCGGGCGGGCGCCACCGACGCAGGGCCGCCGGCCGGGCGCTCTGTGCCGTCACGGGCCTAGTATTCGATCGTGAGCAGGCGCGGGTAGTCGGTGGCAGCGAGTTCGAAGACAGCGCTGGCACCTTCGCGCGACACGAGCCGTGCGGGTGTGGTTTCGTTGCGCAGTGGGTCGTACGCGCTCACGGTCGGCGGGTCGGCTGTCTCGGGGAGGTTGCCGAGGGTGATCTGGAACGTCTCGGCGGGGAGGTCGAAGCGGCCGAGGTCCGTGGCCGGAGCTTCGGGTTCGTAGAGCGTGAGCAGGTCGCGCGTCATCACGTATACGGGCACCACGAAGCGCGTCGGGGAGGACTGGAAGGGGAACACCGCGAGCACGTCACGGTCGTAGAGGCTCGGGTGTGCGGCGGTGCCGTCGCCGGCGAACTGCGCGTGGTCGCCATCCTGGGCGATCGACAGAAGCTGGAGCTGGCGAGCGCCTTCCGGGCCCGGGCCGGGGCCTTCGAAGCTGGCGAGCAGGTTGTGAAAGGCGCTCATGACTTCGCCGCCGAGCTCGTCGCCGGGGTAGATCGTGGGGTGCGC
This sequence comes from uncultured Solirubrobacterales bacterium, assembly GCA_963706545.1. GTDB lineage: Bacteria > Actinomycetota > Thermoleophilia > Solirubrobacterales > Solirubrobacteraceae > Palsa-744. Next base: position 388,122 of record OY970161.1, on the reverse strand, counting down.
TTCGGCCGCCGCCATGAAGCTCGGGCTGATCATGCTCAGGTCACCGGCGTCGGCGGCGGCGTAGAAGTACTCGCGGCCGACGCCCTTGCTGACCATCGACACGAGGCTTCGCAGCAGCGCCTTGGCCTCGAAGTGGGCTTTGTCGGCGGGCGTGAGCTGGGCGGCGGGCCCCGTCTGGGGGGTCACCTCGTCGGGGCCCACGGGCGTCACCCCGGACGAGTCGAGGTTGTACTCGGTGACCCACTTCTGCACGGGTCCGCCCCCCGGCGGTCCGACGTCACGACCGTGCGGGAAGCCGTAGACGTCTGTCGTGACCGGCGAGAGGTCGCGGATCAGCGTCTCGGTCGAGGTCGCCGTCAGCGTGTACTCGGGGAACAGCGACTGGTAGCTCGGAGTGAACAGCGGCGTGAACGGCGCCTTTTCTCCGGCTTGCGTGTCGCGCGCGCCTTGCGCGTTGAGCGGACGGATGGAGTCCTGGTAGCTGGCCGGGAACGTCTCGGCTCCCTGGTAGGGGTGCTTGCTCAGCGCGGTGAGTCCCAGCGAGGCCTTCGCGCCGGAGGGGAACGGGGTCTCGCTGGCGAAGCCGTCGGTGATGCCGACGCCCGGCCCGATTCCGTTGGCGGGGTTGCGCACGTAGGCGACCGTTTCGTCGAGCAGTGCTTTGACCACCTCCTTGGTCACTTCCCCTTTCGAAGGCGCTTGCGAGCTGGCTTCCGCTTCCGAGCCGGCTTCTGCTTCGGAGCCGGCTTCTGTTTCGGAGCTGCTTTCGCTGCTGGGTGAGTCGTAATATTCTGAATTAAGGAACTGGGAGCCGAAGGTGAGCTCGTTCCAGACCTCGAGGTCGTAGCCTTCTCGCCCTACCACGCTTGCGGCCTCCCTGCAGACCGCGGCGACGTAGCTCAGCCACCCTTTGAGGGGCGTCTGGAAGGCGGGGTTCGGCTGACCGTTCGGGAGTAGTGGAGGCCCGAACGGCGCGTACAGCAGCGTCGTGCCCTTGTGTGCGCCGGCCGCCAGCGCGCCCGGCAGTGGCCTGGACAGTGTCGCCACATCGCCGGCGCCGACGGAGGTGACGAGAACGTCGGGAGAGCCTTTGAAGTGGGTGAGTTCGTCGAAACCCGTCTTGCCCGACACGACTTGGGCCGCGCTCGCGGCGCTTAGGGTCACCGACCGCGAGCCCGCCGGCGCTGCGGAGGTGGTGTCCAGGGTGAGGGCGGTCGAGGGGGCGGGGTCGCCGCTGTTGGAGTCGAGGATGATCAGCGGCCGCAGTCCGTGCCTGTGCAACGCCGTCAGCCGGGCGGTGAGGGAGGCTTCGTCGGCGGGTTTGAGCGCCGTGGGGTCGCTGTAGGAGATCGAGTTCCACGCGACTCCGATGCGCGCGAGCTTGAAACCGCTGTCCTGGAGCAACTGCGCGGTGTCTTCGGCCTGCGCCGTCGGGACGTTGAAGTTGACCCCGACGGAGTCGAGCAGCCGGGAGGCCGGCCAGGTGTCGAGGTACGCGCGCCACGGCTGGATCCAGAACGAACTGGCCCCGAACGGGAGCACGGTGAGGAACCGCGGGTCGATCGGATCCGTCAGGACGCCGCCGGTGGGCCACGGGCCGCCGGCGGATTCGGATTCGGGGAGCAGTTCGCCGCCGGGTTCGCTCGGCGTGAGTTCAGCTGGGGGGGTCGGCGGGGGGCCTGCGGTTGGGCCGGTCGGTTCGGCGGCCGGCCCGGTCGGTTCCGAGGGTAGAGCGCCGGACCTGGAGGTGGGTGGCGTCCCCTTGGAGCCCGCCCCACTGTGGGATCTGGTGGGGGACCTCGCGGCGCCGACCCGACGCACGGTTGAGCGCCCCTTCAGGCACGCTCGGGCCGCTCGCGCGCGGCGCGCCGATCGCTTGCGGGCCTTTGGCGCGCACTGCCCGTGGGTATTGCCGCTGTGTGCCGCTGCGCGTCCGTGGTGCTCGAGCGTCGTCGTGTGAGCGTCCCTCGCCGGCGCGGGGGCGGGCGCGAGCAGGCCGACGCCGCACGCGAGCGCTCCGGCGCAGAGCAGCGCCAGCGGCCACGCCTGCGGGCGCTGGATGGGCGTATCGATCTTTGGCATTCGGCGGGCGAGGCGGGGTCGGGGGACGCCTCGCTGTGTGGATCGCCGTCGTGTGTGCGATGCTTGAGAGGGATGGGCACCGGCGGACGTTCGTATTTGTCACGGCTGTCGGCTGCGGCTCTTCCGCGCCTGGCGCCTTGACGTGTGAGGGATGACTTCATGTCTCAAAGGCCGCGTCTGCTGGTGATCACTCCTGACTACCCTCCTACCCGGGGAGGCATCCAGGTACTCGCCCACCGCCTCGCCGCCGGGATGAGCGGCTTCGAGACGCGGGTCGTCACGCTCGACTCCCCCGGCGCCGCGCGGTTCGACGCGACGAGCGGGGTGGCGACGCGGCGCGTCCGTGCCGACCCTCGCCTGGGAGCGGTGCGGAACGTCGCGCTCGACACCGCCGCCGTGCACGAGGCGCTGCGCTTTCGCCCCCACCTGACGCTCAGTGTGCACCTCGTCGCCAGCCCCGCGGCGGCCGCCATCAGCCGCGTGCTGCGCGCGCGCACCGTGCAGTACTTTCACGCCAAGGAGATCGGTGGCCGGCCGCGGCTGGCGGCGTTCGCGGCACGGCAGACGCACGCGTCGATCGCGGTCAGCTCCTACACCGCCGGCCTCGTTGCGGCGAAGGGAAGCGATACTGCCGAAATCAACCTCATCCCTCCGGGCGTCGACCTGCCGCCCGACCCCTCGCCGCTGGCGGCGGAGCGCCCCACCTTCGTGACGATCTCCCGCCTGGAGGACCGCTACAAGGGCCACGACGTGCTGCTCCAGGCGCTCCCGCTCGTGCGCGCGAAGATACCCGACGTCGAGTGGATCGTGATCGGCGACGGGCCGCTGCGCGCGGAGCTGGAAGGGCTCGCGCGCTCGGGCGGAGTCGCTGACTCGGTCCGCTTCCTGGGCTCGGTCTCTGACGAGCAGCGCAACCGGTGGCTAGCGCGCGCCGACCTGCTCGCGATGCCCTCCCGCCTGCCCGGCGGCGGCCTCGCCGGGGAGGGCTTCGGCATCGTCTACCTGGAGGCCGGCGCTTACGGCAAGCCCGTCGTTGCCGGCAACGTGGCCGGAGCGCTCGACGCCGTGGCCGACGGCAAGAGCGGCCTGCTCGTGGACCCCACCGATCCGCAGGCCGTCGCCGAGGCGATCGCCAAGCTGCTACTCGACCGCGAGCTCGCGCGGCGGCTCGGCAGCGCGGGCGCGGAGCGGGCGCAGCGCCTCGCGTGGCCCGTGGTCGCCGCGCGGGTCGAAGCGGTGCTGCTCGAACAGCTCCGGCGGGCGTCGTGAGAGTCCTCTACGTCAACCACACCGCGCAGGTCTCCGGGGCGGAGCGCTCGCTGCTGAGCCTGCTCGCCGCGCTGCCCGAGACGGTGCAGCCGCTGGTGGCGACGCCGCCGGGACGCCTGGCGGGTGCCGTCGAGGACCTCGGCATCCCCACCACTTCGGTGACCGGAACGGCGGGCAGCCTCAGGCTGCACCCCCTGCACACCCCGCGAGCGCTCGCCGAGCTGAGCGTCGCCGCGCTGCAGGTGCGGCTGGCTTCCCGCCGCGCCGGCGTCGAGGTGGTCCACGCCAACTCGATCCGGGCCGGGCTCGTCCTGGCGCTCGCCCGGCCCGCCCCGTCCGCGACGGTCGTGCACGTGCGCGACTGCCTGCCGCCGAGCCTCCTTGCGCGCGCGACGCTGCGCCTGATCGCCGCCACCGCCACGACGGTCGTGGCCAACTCCCACTACACCGCCCGCGCGGTGCAAGCCCTCGCGCCGCGGGCGCGCGTGGAGGTCGTGCACAACCCGGTGGACCTCGTGCGCTGGGACCCCGCGCGCATCGATCGAGCCGCCGCCCGCGCCCGGCTCGGGGAGGCCGGCGAGCGTCGGCTGCTGCTCGGAGTGGTCGCCCAGCTCAGCCCGTGGAAGGGCCAGGACACCGCGATCGAGGCTCTGCGACTGCTGTGCGCGCAGGGCCTCGACGCACACCTGCTGCTGATCGGCTCGGCCAAGTTCGTCGCCCGCGCGACCCGTTTCGACAACGAGAGCTACGTGGCCGCTCTGCGCGCGCAGGTCGCCGACGCCGGTCTGCAGCAGCGCGTCTCTTGGCTGGGGGAGCGCGAGGATGTGCCCGAGTTCGTGCGCGCGCTCGACGTCCTGCTGCTGCCCTCGTGGGAGGAGCCGTTCGGACGGGCCTTGATCGAGGCGATGGCGCTGGGCGTGCCGGTGGTCGCGACGAACGTTGGCGGCCCGCCGGAGATCGTCGAGGACGGCCGCGAGGGCTACCTCCTCCCGCCGCGCGAGCCGAGCGCCTGGGCGCGGGCGCTCGTCCGCTTGGCCGAGGACCCCGAGCGCGGTCGGGAGATGGGGCGCGCCGGGCGCCGCCGGGTCGAGCGGGAGTTCTCGGTCGCAGGACACGTGGCGGCTGTGTGCGAGGTGTACGAGCGGGCTGCGGCCCGACTGTAAGGACAGTACGGGCAGTGCGCAGCCTTGTGAACATCTTGTGACGCGCACGTGAATCGGCGCGCCCGTGAAGTTAGATACGGCGGTTGTGAAAGAACTGTTGATCGATGGGCCGGTCCGGTGGCGGGCGGCGCTGGCGGGCGCCCTGCTCTTGCTGCTGCTGTTCGGCGCCCTGCTCTCCGAGGGCCTCGCCGCCGAACCGCCTGCGCTGACCCAGCAGGGCCCGAAGCTCACCGGTGGCGAAGAGCTCGGGGCGGGCCGCTTCGGGCGCAGCGTGGCGCTGTCGGCCGACGGCAACACCGCGCTGGTCGGCGGCCCCCGCGACAACGGTGAAGTCGGAGCGGCGTGGGTGTTCGTGCGCTCGGGCTCGACCTGGACGCAGCAGGCGAAGCTCACGCTCACGGGCGCGGAAGAGATTGACGAAGGCCACTTCGGTCGCAGCGTGGCGCTCTCCGCCGACGGCGACACCGCGCTGATTGGCGCTCCCAACGACAGCGGTGGCCTCGGTGCGGCGTGGGTGTTCACCCGCTCGGGCTCGACCTGGACGCAGCAGACGAAGCTCACCGGCGCGAACGAGAGCGGCGGGGGTTGGTTCGGTCGCAGCGTGGCGCTCTCTGCCGACGGCGACACTGCGCTGGTCGGCGGCTTCGTCGACCACTCCGACGTCGGCGCGGCGTGGGTGTTCACGCGGTTGGGCTCGACGTGGGCGCAGCAGGGCCCGAAGCTCACGGGCGCCGGCGAGGCCGGCGCGGGCGAGTTCGGTTGGAGCGTGGCGCTCTCGGCCGAAGGCGACACCGCGCTGATCGGTGGCCACGAAGACGGGGGCGGCGTCGGCGCGGCGTGGGTGTTCACGCGCTCGAGCTCGACGTGGACGCAGCAGGGTGAAAAGCTGACCGGCGCCGGGGAGACCGGGGCGGGCAAGGTCGGGCAGGACGTCGCGCTGTCCGCCGAAGGCGACACCGCGCTGGTCAGTGGCTACGAAGACGCCGGCGGCGTCGGCGCGGGGTGGGTGTTCACGCGCTCGGGCTCGACGTGGACGCAGCAGGGCGAAAAGCTCACCGGCGCCGGCGAGGCCGGCAACGGCTACTTCGGCGACGGCGTCGCGCTGTCCGCCGACGGCGACACCGCGTTGATCGGTGGTTTCAACGACGCTAGCGGCGTCGGCGCGGCGTGGGTGTTCACGCGGTTGGGCTCGACGTGGGCGCAGCAGGGCGCGAAGCTCACCGGCGGTGAAGAGAGCGGCAAGGGCCAGTTCGGTTGGAGCGTGGCGCTCTCCGAAGACGGCGCCACTGCGCTGGTCGGCGGTATCGCCGACGGTGGCAACACCGGGGCGGCGTGGGTGTTTGGCGTCCCCCCGTCCTCCCCGGGCGGTGAGTCGCCTGGGGGCGGCGAAACCCCTGGGGGCGGCGGCGAAACCCCCTCGGACACGCAGACGCAAGCCCCCGCGGGGGGCTCGCCGGGTACCGGTTCGCCGGGCACGAGCTCGCCCAAACAGGGCGTGGAAGCGTACAGAGCCGAAGGCGGTGGGGTGGTACTTGTCGGCGGCCGGCGCCTGCCCGTGCGCGGCGGGCGGGCGAGAGTCGCGCTGCGCTGTACGGCTACGGTGACCTGCCGCGGACGGCTCACGCTCACGCTTGCGGCTGGCGCTGGGGCGAAGGCGGCGAAGCGGTCCCGGAGGGTCACGATCGCGAAGGCAGGCTTCTCGATTCCGCGCGGGCGGACGGTGACCGTCGAGCTCACGCTCTCCGCCGCCGGTCGCTCACGCCTACGTGCCGGACGTGGGCGTCTGGGTGCAAGCTTGGCGGTCCGCGTCCTGATCCCGGACCCTCCGGGGACGCGAACCTACGCGGTCAAGCTCCTGGCGCGTACTGCCCGCCGGCCTCATATCTAGTGGATAGGGAGACCCGAGCGACGGCGCACGTGCGCCCGATGCGCTTTGTGCACGACTGACGGCGCGTGCAGGAGGACGGTCCGGCTGGAGCCCGACACCTGCTTGCCGTTGCTCACCTTGACGAGCGCGCGATACAGCCCGCTGTGGCGGATGCTCACCACAGCGCTGAAGCGCGAGACGCTCGCTGTGCCTCGTTTGACAACGGTGCTGCCCGCGCCCGCCGGTCCGCGAGTAGGACGCATCCGTTGGAACACGACCGGTGCGCCAACCTCGGCGGGTGTGACTGTGCCTTCCAGGCGTACGAGCCCCCGGCTCTTGGTGGGACGTGCGCGGAGGGTTACCAACACCGCGACGCGCTCGGTCACAACCTGGCTGTAGGTGAGCGGCGCGTCGAGCGTGCCCACGCGCAACTGGGTGGTCTGCGAGATGCCGGGCACGCGGAACGAGAAACCGCCCTGGGCGTTGGTGCTCACAGGCGCGCCGACGTCGGTGAAGCTGCCCAGGTAGGGAAACGGGTTGGCCTGCAGGATCACCTGGTGGTTGGCGGCGCCCGTGCCGGTCAGCGTGCCCGTGACGGTGAACGGGCTCCCGTATACGTCTGGCGTGGCCGCTGTGTCGATCACGAACTTGAGCGGGACCTGCTCGGTGGTGAACGTGCGATCCTGCCCATCTGCTAGGCCGGCCGAGCTCACCGCCACCAGATGGTAGTGGTAGGTGGCGCCCAACTGCAGCCCGGCTATGGACTGGCTCACCTTCACTCCAACGGTGCCGACGCCCACCGCAACGGTGGGTGTCTGCGCGCCGTAGGCGGTGGTGGGGCCGTACTGGAAGTAGCAGCTGGTTTCCTCGCCGTGGGGGTTGACTGTTCCAGTGAGCGCGGCGGAGGAGTAGCTCACATCGGAGGCGCCCCCGGTGGTCGCGAGCGGAGGGGTTGGCGCGCGCGGCGGCTTGGGAGTGTGCGGCGGCTTCGGAGTGCTCGCCGACTTGAGAGCTCGTGGCGGCGTGGGAGTGCGCGCCGGTGAGGAGGCGGCCAGCGCGAGCGCGACGCTCACCAGCAGCGCTCCGGTCAGAGCCGCTCTGCGACCGGTTGCGGCTCCCCTCACGCCCACGTCACTCGCCCTGTGCGACGGACTCGGGCGCGAAGCGGTAGCCGATCCCGAAGTGCGTGTGTATGTAGGCCCACTCGGGCGCGACCGCGGCGAGCTTGGTGCGGACCTTGCGCACGAACACGTCCACGGCGCGGTCGCGGTGCTTCATCTCCCCTCCCCACACCTGCCGGTAGATCTCCGGGCGGCGCACCACGCGGTCCTCGCGGTCGGCGAGCACCGCGAGGAGCTGGAACTCGCGCACGGTGAGGCCCACCCGCGCGCCGCTGACGAGCGCCTGCATCTCGTCGGGACGCAGTTCGAGGTTGCCGAAGGTTCTGGTCTGCCGGTCTGTCTGGTCCTGGTCTGCCTGGTCTCGGTCTGCCTGCCCACCGGGCGTTTTGGGAGGCCGTGGAGTCGGGGGCGCGGACTCCACCTCCAGGGATCGCGGGGCTAGGACGGTGGACTCGGGCGTCATCGCATCGGCGAGCTGGGTCCCTGTGGCTGTGGCATAGGCTCCGAAAGCTGCCCGACCGCGGGACCCGAGGGTGTGAAAGGTTTGTGACGGCTGCGCGCGCGGGGAGCGCGCGGGGCGAGTTTCGCACGGCGGGGCGCTCCCGGGCGATCTGTTCACCGAATCGTCACCAGTCGCCGCCCGGGGGGGTCCTTATCATGCGTGCCCTATGCAAGCCTGCGCTCACTGCGGCGCCTCGCTCGCCGACGACCAGCGCTACTGCTTGGAGTGCGGTGGACGCCAGGTGCAGGCCCGCAGCCAGTTCCTTGACCGCTTCACGCCCGCGGCCGTCTCCGATCCTGCTTCTGCCCACCCCTCTAACGGGGGGGCAACTAGGAGTGGGCGCTCCTCCGGCGCGACCGCCGTGGCGGGCGTCGGGGTGCTGCTGCTGGCGATGGGCGTCGGCGTGCTGATCGGCCGCGCCAGCGGCGGCAAGACCGTCACCGAGCCGGCGCAGGTCATCTCGGTCGCCGCCCCCGGAGCCGCGGCGGCGGGGGAAGCGACCACTGCTACCACCCCGGCGCTCACCACCTCCACGGGGAGCTCTCCCGCCGTCGCTGGGACTCACAAGGGCAGCGGCTCGGAATCGAGCGGGAGCGCCAACGGCAAAGGCTCCTCCTCCTCCTCCTCCTCCTCCTCGGGGTTATCCTCAAAGAGCGGCGGCGGTTCGAGCAAGACGTCCACCTCTAAGTCGAAGTCTTCCAACAGCGGCGAAAGCGCCGAGCAGAAGGCGCGCAACATTCCCAACGTGGTGACCACCGGCTGAGGGTCTCTGATGGGCATTTTCGACTCGCTGCTAACCCGCTCCGACGCTGACGCCGACCAACGGACGCCCGCGGGGGCCTCCCGCTTGCCCTCGCCCCTGCCCTCCGAAGACGGCCGCGCGAGCCTGGAGCGCCGCCGCGACGAGTTGGTCGCGCAGGTCGCCGAGCTGCACTGGGACCTCGGCGGCCTCGCCTACGAGATGGCGATTCGCGACCACTTCCGCCTCGACGTGCTCGTGCGCCGCGCCGCCGAGCTGCAGGAGCGCGACGCCGAACTCGGTGAGCTCGAACGCGTGCTCACCCTCCAGGAGTCCGCGGGTGTCGGCTCGTGCCCGGACTGCGGGGCGGTCCACGCGCGCGGAGCGCTCTTCTGCTGGCAGTGCGGCCGGGCGCTGATGGAGCGCGTCCCGAGCGCCGCCGTGAACGGATCGGCGCGCGAGCCGGTGGACCCTGAGGGCCGCACCGAGACCCACGGCGCCGAGGCTCGGAGCGCCGAGACCCACGTAGGGACTCCCGGCGCCGAGGCCCACGCAGAGACTCATAACGCCGAGGCCCACGGAGAGACCCCGGTGGGACCCTATATGGACTCTATATAGAGCCTATAGAGAGACTTCTATAGAGACCCATAGAGACCTATAGGGGTGAAAAATAGAGACCCACAAGGGGTGAGCGGGTGAGCGAGGGGGCCGCGGGCGCCTGCGCGGAGTGCGGCTCGGCGCTGGCCGCCGACCAGTGCTACTGCCTGAGCTGCGGCGCCCGCCGCGGGCCGCGCGCGCCGGCGCTGGAGCGCATCCTCGCCGACCTGCGCCCGGGCGGGCGGGCGTGGGCGCAGGGGTGGACCCGAGGCGGTCGGGCACGGGGGGCCCCCGGTTGGGCAAGGGGGGCCCCGGCTCCGGTCCCGGCCTGGCGGACGCGCGGCGCTCTGCCCGGCCCGCGCACGGCCGCCGTGCTGACGCTCGCGATGCTCGCCTTCGGCACGCTCACCGGCGTCGCCGCCTCCAACACTGCGCTGCGCCCCCTGCGCCGTGGGCCGCTCATGCTGCTGGTCCCCGCCCCAGCCCCGGCCGCCACGACGTTCGCCGCCGCGCCGCCGCCTGTGGAAGCGACCTCGACGCCCGAACCAGTCGCGGCGCCGCCCGCCACGGAATCCACGCCCGCCAAGTCTTCCGAACCGGCCGCCTCCCCCGGCAGTGGCCACAAGAAGTCCGGTAGGAGCTCCGGTGGATCCACAGGCGCGGGAGGCTCCCACCTGCCGCCCGTCAAGCACGTCTTCCTGATCGTGCTCGCCGATCAGCCCTACGCCCAGACCTTCGGGCCGGAATCCCCCGCTCCCTACCTTGCGCGTACCCTCGAGCACCGCGGCGAGCTGCTCGTGCGCTTCTACGCCGTCGCCCACGAAGAGCTGCCCAACGAGATCGCCCTCATCAGCGGCCTCGGGCCGACGCCGCAGACCGGCGCCGACTGCCCGGTCTTCACCGACATCCTCCCGGCGGTCGCTGGCAGCAACGGACAGTACACCGGCGAAGGCTGCATCTACCCGCGCAGCGCCCAGACCGTCGGCGAACAGCTCACCGCGAAGGGGCTCACCTGGAAGGTGTACGCGGAAGGGATGGCCACTAGCTGCCCGCACCCTGAATTCGGCGCCGCCGACCCCACCTCCCAGGCGCCGCAGGGAGACACGTTCGCCACCTTCCGCGACCCATTCACGTACTTCGACGGCGTGCTCCACTCGCCCGCGTGCGCCCACGAGGACGTCGGTCTGGGGGGACTCGCGGCCGACCTGCGGAGCGCCCGGAGTACCCCCAACCTCTCCTATGTTGTGCCGGACCTCTGCCACGACGGGCGCCCCACCCCGTGCGCCCCTGGCGCGCCCGCCGGCCTGCCGGCCGCCGAAACGTTCCTGCGCCGCGTCGTGCCCGAGATCCGCGCCTCGCCCGCCTACCGGCACGGCGGCTTGCTGGTTGTGACCACTGACCAGGCCCCCACGACCGGCGAGTACGCCGACTCGAGCTCCTGCTGCGAGCAGCCGCGCTTCCCCGCGCCGGAGGTCGTGAGCGCGCCAGCCGGCACGACCCTGACCGCTCCGAGTGGTACGACTCCGACCCCAACGGCTCCGGCTGCGACGACCCCGACGACGACGACTCCGACCTCAACGGCAACGACGACGACCCCGACGACGACGGCCGCTATTGGACCACCGACTCCGGTCGCCACCACTCCGGCGGCTGCCGCGCCCTCGGGGGTGACCCTCCCCCCCGCCGGAGGCGGGCAGGTGGGCGCGTTACTGCTCTCGCCCTACGTCAAGCCGGGCACGTACGACCAGGAACCCTTCAACGACTTCTCGCTGCTGCGCACGGTGGAGAACCTCTTCGGACTGGCCCCCCTCGGCTACGCCGCCAGTCCCCACGCCGGCGCATTCGAAGCTTCGGTGTTCTCCGCGTACAGCGGCTGACCCGACCCGGCTGATCCCGCAGGCGCCCGAGTGGGCAGCACTACCTTGACAGCTCCGATAAAGTAGCTATTCTCGACTGGGATAGTCGGCTTGACCAGGAAACTGTAGATCGGGGAGAGGCGGCGCGTGCACGTGGATCCGTACATAGTGCTGGGAGCAGCGGTCGTGGGGCTGCTGGTCGGGATGACAGGGGCCGGCGGCGGGGCGCTGATGAGCCCCATGCTGATCCTGCTGTTCGGCGTCACGCCCTCGACGGCGATCTCCAGCGACCTCGTGGCGGCGGTGCTGATGCGCCCGATCGGCGCGGGCGTGCACCTGCGCGCCAAAACGGTCAACATGCGGCTTGTGGGGTGGATGGTGCTCGGCTCGGTGCCGGCGGCGTTCGCGGGCGCGTACCTGCTGCACTTGATGGGCAGCACGAAGGCCTCCCAGCAGAACATCGAGGTGGCGCTCGGGACGGCGCTGCTCGTGGGAGCCGCCGCGATGGTGCTGCGCCTCGCGCTAGACCGCCGCGCGGGCAACACCCGCACCGCGGCGGTGCACAGCATCGTCCCCCGGCCGGCGGCGACGGTGGCGATCGGGGTCGTCGGCGGGCTGATCGTTGGGATGACCTCGGTCGGGTCGGGGTCGCTGATGATCGTGCTGATGCTGTTCCTGTACCCCGCGATCGGGGCCAAGCAGCTGGTCGGGACCGACCTGACGCAGGCCGTCCCGCTCACGTTCGCCGCCGCGCTCGGCGCGCTCGCGTTCGGGCACGTCGACTTCGGCGTCACCACGTCGCTGGTGATCGGCAGCGTCCCCGCCGTGTACGTCGGCTCACTGCTGTCCTCGCGCATGCCCGACCGCTACATTCGCCCCGCGATCGCGTTCGTGATCTTCGCGTCCGGCCTGAAGTACGTGGGGGTCGGGACGACCGAGCTCGGGTGGACCCTCTGCGCGGTGCTGCTCGCTGGCGCGACGTACTGGCTCGTCTACGCGCGGCCGTGGCGCAGCGCGGTGGCGGCCACCGCGCTGGAGGGCGCGAGCGCCGCCGAGGCCTCGCGGGAGGCGGTGTAGGTGGGTGCGGCGGCTCCTAGCGCGGCCGTGGCCAGTTCGTCGTAGGTGACGGCCCGACGGCTCTCGCCCACGCGGCCGAGCGCGGCTTCGAGCGCCCGCACGTGACGGCGACGGAGCAGGCACGTGGGGGAGACGTCCAGCCGCAGGGTGGCGCGGGCCAGCAGCGAGCCCACGCCGGCGGAGGTCGGGCTCCAGGCGGGGGCGAGCCGCCGCCAGGGGCGGTCTGGGCCGCCGTGGTCTGTCTCACCGCCGCCGGTCCCGCCGTGCAGGCCCACCGCGTCGGCCCACCAGCGGAAGCGGGGGCTCAGCACGCTGCGCAGCGCGGGGGTGTAGGCGTAGGCGGGCGCCACGAACCCGTCCGGCTCGATGCCGGCGAGCTTCAGCAGGCGCCAGCCCACCTCGACCGCGCGACGGGCCTCGTCGCTGTCGAGCCGCGCGAACTCGGCGGCCCGGCGGCTGCGCACGGGCGTCGGCAGGCGTCGTGTCCACCCCGCGCACCCGAGCTGCTCGTGCTGGAAGCCGTGCTGGGCGAGCGAGTCGCCGCGGCGGCGGCGCTCGGCCAGCCAGCCGGCCAGCTCCGGGGAGCGCTCGCCCAGCGGGTGCAGGTCGCGGGCGGGGATCGCCAGCAAGGTCACGCGGTCCACGCCGCGGTCCTCCAGCCACTCGCGCACCTCGACGCAGCGCTCAAACGTCGCCGGCTCGACGTCGTGCAACGCGACCGCCAGCGTGCGAGTCGCCGCGTGCATCGAACCGAGGGGTGTCTGGGGGGGATCGTCCGCGCGTGTGAGCACGCCACCACGCGGGTGCGCGGCGGGCCTCCTACCCGCCGGCCTCGCGGCCGTGCCCTGCCGCGCGTCCCCAAGGTGTGTGCCGCTAGGCCGCACGCCGCGCCCCCGGTGTCGTGTCGGAGGCGCTCCGCGGCGCCGCCACCACGCGGCGGTAGCCCTCCGCGAGGCGCTCCATCGCGGCCTCCCACGTGCGGGCGCGCACCCCGCTCAGCGCGATCGCGGCCAGCCGCCCGCGCAGCAGCGGCGATCCGGCCAGCTCCAGCACGCACTCCGCCAGCGCGTCGGCGCGCGGGACGCACAGCAGGCCGCTGACGCGGTGCTCCACGAGCGAGAGGGGGCCGCCCGCGGCGACGGCCACGACCGGCACGCCGGAGGCCTGTGCCTCGAGGATCACCTGCCCGAAGGTGTCGGTGGCGGAGGGGAACAGGAAGATGTCCGCGCTCGCGTACACCTGCGCGAGCGCGGTGCCGTGCAGCCACCCGAGGAAGGTGGCGCGCTCCTCGCCGACGCGTTCGCGCAGGCGCTCCTGCTCGGGGCCGCCGCCCGCCAGCACGAGGTGCAGCCGCGGGTCGCGGCCGTGCGCCTCCAGGAACGCCTCGGCCATCAGGTCCGCGCCCTTCTCCTGGGTGAGGCGTCCCGCGTAGAGGACGTTGAGCTCACCGGGCAGCGCCAGCTGGCCGCGCAGGGCGGGGTCGAAGCGGTCGGTGTCCACGCCGCGGTCCCACCGCGCCACGCGCTCGGCCCCGACGCCGATCTCACGCAGCGCCTCGTCGGAGGCCGGGCTGGGGGAGAGCACGAGGTCGCACGCCCCGTAGAAGGCCTGCACCGCCAGTGCCATCGCTTGCGTGAGGCGTACCTCACCGGAGCGCTCCGCGGCGTAGGCGGTGAGCTCGGTGTGGTAGCTGCCGAGCAGCGGCACCCCGAGCGCGCGCGCCACCAGTGCACCCGCGACCCCCACCGGCCCGGGCGAGCAGACGTGGATCGCGTCGAAGGCGCCCTCGGCCAGCGTCTCCACGGCGGCGGGCAGGCTGGGCACCCCGAGGCGCAGGCCGGGATAGAAGGGCACGTCCACCTCGGCGACCGCCGAGAGACGGCGGTCAACGTCGGGGTCGGTGCCGATCACCTCGATCTCGAACCCCGGCACGCCACGGTGGCGGATCTCCTCGAGCGTGCGCGAGACCCCGTGGGTGCTGCCGATCCCGTCGGCGAGGATCGCCACCCGCGGCGTCTCTCCCTCGCGCGAGTCGAGCTTGGCCTTCTCGCTGCCCAGGAACGCCGCCGCCGGCGCGTAGGGGATCGCGGCGACGCAGCCCTCGAAGATGCTCATCGTGGCGCCCACCGCGTCGAGGTCGTCTGCCTGCGGCGTGCCCGAGGGCGCAGCGACCGCCTGCACGACCGACTCCACGGCGGCGCGCAGCTTGCGCTCGTGGGCGCGGCAGGCGCGTCGGTGCAGGTCGGCGTGGGTGAAGCGCTCGTCCTGCATGTACGCGATCAGTCCGCGTTCGTCGAGTTCGTCGAGGCCGACCGCGGCGAGCCACGCGCGCAGCAGACGCCGGGCGTCGGCGGGGGTGAGGTCTGCACCGACGGGGCCCTGACGCGCGTCGCCCTCGCGCAGCAGGCGCTGGGCCATGGTGAGCACCGTGCGGGGGTCCAGGTCCGGCTCACCCTTCGTCTCATCTAGGCCCTGCCTACATCTCGCTCTGCCACGGCTGTCGGCCTCGACGGGGCCGCTGCCGAGCGTACGCGCGGCGAGCGCGATCGCGGCGTGCGCCCACTTTGCCGCGCCGCCCTGTTCGCCGCGCGCGGTGGCCCGCCCGGCGTGCACGTGGGCGAGAAACTCCGCGGGGCTGCGCGCGGGCGGGGTCTCCGTCCAGGTGCGCCCGACGTCCACCCCCGCGTGGTCGTCGCTGCCGCCAATGCCCGTGCCGTCGAGCGTGGCTATGTAGGTGGCCGCAGGGCGGTTCAGCTCGCGAGCGCGCGCGCCGTTGCGCACCTCCCAGATCGCGAACGCGTCCGCGAGGCGCCGGCGGTGGCGCGCGGTGAGGGGGACGTCGACGGTGTAGTAGGGGTGCGCCAGCGCGCACACGCGTTCGCGGACATGCAGGTACTCCGCGCACTCCTCCACGTCCCCGCGGTGTGCCTGCAGCCACTCGTGGTCGTCAAGGTCGATCCCGTAGCAGAGCACGTGTACCGCCGCCCGCGGTTCGCCGCGGAAGTGGGTGGTGAGCTCCTCGGAGACGAACACGTCGGACTGCTCGGCGATCTCCAGTACACCGGCCACCGTGTCGTGGTCGGTGATCGTGACGAAGTCCATCCCGCGCCGCTTGGCCAGCTCGTAGACCTCCTCCGGCGGAGTCGCGCACTCGGGCAGCCCCACCGCCCGCTGCACCCCCAGCCGCGAGACCTCCGAGGCCGTGGAGTGGCAGTGCAGGTCCACCCTCGCCACGGGCTCTACGCTGCCGTCTGGCTCCACTGCGATCGAGCCCTTCGCGTCCATACCAAGAGATTCGGCCGCAAATTGCGGGTTCTTGTAACCAGCCGGGCACCACCGTGTGAAGGATTGGTGAACACGAACACGCTCTGCCGCGACCCCCAGTCCAGCAACTCCTCACAACCGTCGCGATGCCCGATCGGCCCCGGGGGTGCACCTCAGCGCGGGCGGTACGCCCCGCGCATCAGTCGAGGGCGCCGAGGGCGCGAGCTCGTGCTCAGCGTCACGCCACAAGCCATCGGTGTGCTACCGGCTAAGCGTGATCGCCTTGTCTCACGCCCACCAGTGTTGGATGACCCCAGCCAGAAACACGATCCCGACGAGGACAGCGCCACCGAGAATGACGGCAGCTTTGGCAAAGACAAACCGAATCACGCTCGCGATAAGCGGCGACGCGTACGCGACGATGATCCCGGCTAGCACGGCCGGCAGCCACGCGGGACCACCCTTTGTGCTCGGAAGCCCAGTGATAGGCGAACACAGCAACAGGCGCACAAACGATGAGCGCCCAATTGAAAAACACTATGGGGCCGATCTTGAGGAGCGGATCCCTCCATGACCACGACAGGAGTGCTTTCTGCCACCTCGGCCTGCGAGCCCACTGCTCTTCTTGCCGAGCCCGCTCCTCCATATACTGGCGTCGTCGTTCTGATTCGACGATTGCGATTTGCCGCGCGTAGTCTGCGAGGGTCTCCGAAGGATCTCGGGTGTGGCTTGCGCCTGGATGTTTACAGGTCTTGCAAGGGATTTGCGAATCGTGAGTCGGATCCGGTAGAGCCACCGCGGCTTTTTGGCCCGACTCCCATTCCTGCCGCGAAGCGTTTAAGGTCGAGGTGAACCGATTCAACTCCCGCACCCACCCGCGATCCTTACGGAACTTTTGGCACTCGCACTCAGAACACGCCCTGCTTGCTGGCTTCTTTGCCATACTGTCCCTCGGCTGGTGGGTATCTTACAGTTGTGCCTGCTCGAATGGGGCGTCTGCGACGCGCCGATCGTCTTGTGCTGCGTGGAGGCTTGCCGCAGCTTCTCGGCCTTGAGCCGGACATGAGAAGAGCGGGTCATCTGGCCCGCTCTGCTTTAGACCGAACTCACTTGTTTATTGATCCAGCCCCAACTTGATACCCATCATTGGCTTGTGCGCGCCACCGCGACGGACAGCCCAGGGTGTGCAGCCTCCAACTGCGTATGTGGGCCACTATATTCGGGGATGGCATTCGGCGGGATCGGCGTCGGTCACGTCACTCGACCCTTCGACGAATGCTTGGGGGGCACAGCCTGACTTCTATTTCGCTGGGACGGTCTTTTGGCACTCCGCGCACGACTGCCTTCAAGACCACATACGCCGCGAAAAGAAGCGCAACTCCCACCACGACCGAGGCCGCGATGGAAGTCATAACTGTTACCTACCCCAATGTCCTCTTGTTGGCATCCTGGCGAGTCTCCTTTGGTCACTGATTGGCAATACGTACCCACCTCTCCAAGATTCCATATCACCGCCACGGTGTCAAGCGTTTTCACCAATTGTTCACTTAGCTCGACTAGCTCCACATTGGGAAACACAGCAGGGCCTTCCGCGACGAATTTTACGCAAATAGCGACCTTCTAACAAAATCGTAACTTCTCCTCTGGTCCGGCGCTGTCGGGGCCGCAAACTCCTCGATGACCGCTGCTCGGAACCGGCTGCGGGAGAAAGCCGTAAACATCAGCCCACTCGTCCCCCGCCAGCTTCTGGAGCACGGGCTTGGAGCCGTCCTCGACGACGCGAAAGCTCCAGCCCGACTGCTCCTACGTGGGGCCCGGCCTGCCGAGCGCCTCGAGGGCTGCCTTCAGCAGCAGGTTCTGCTCGAAGCAGTAGCCGCCGCGGACAGGTCGAGGACCGGGCGCGCAGGCGCCTGGGCCTCGGGCCGCTCGTATTCAGCGACGAGGACCTCGAGCGCGTGGAGCAGCGGGCGGCGGCGGCGGACGACGGCGCTGCGCTGCCCGAGCTCGAGCGGCTGTCAGCTGAGCAGCGCGGCGCGATCGAAGGACGGGTACTCCACGAAACCGAATACGACGAGCTGGCACGACGCCTGAAGTGCTCGGAGTCGGTGGTCCGCAAGCGCGTGAGCCGCGGGCTCGCTGAACTCCGCACGAGAATGAGGGAGGCCTGAGATGGACGCGATGGACAGGTTTGGGCAGGAGCTGGTGCGGGCCGGGCGGCGCCGACACGCCGGGCGGCGGTCGCTGCCGGTGCTCTTGGGCACACGCTTCGCACGTACATCACCGCGACGCCGCGCATCCGATGCTTCTATGTTTGTCAAGGTTCGCTATTTGCGGGTTTTGGGTGGCTGTTGAGGAGGCGGTAGAGGTGCCGGGCGGTGTAGCGCTTGAGGCAGCGCTTGATCTCTCGGGTGCTGCGGCCTTCGGCTTCGCGGCGGGCGGTGTAGGCGCGTGTGCGGGCGTCGTCGCGCATCCTGCAGAGCACGATCGTGTGCAGCGCACGGTTGAGCTGGCGGTCGCCTGAGCGGTTGAGGCGATGCCGGACGGTCTGTCCGGAGGACGCCGGGACTGGGGCGACGCCGCCGAGAGCCGCGAATGCTGCCTCAGAGCGGATGCGCCCAGGGTGGGAGTAGGCGCAGAGGATCTGGGCTGCGACGATCGAGCCGACCCCCATCTCGTCCAGGAGCCTGGGCGCGACGCGAGTGACGATCGGCTCGATCTCGCGCTGAAGCTCGCTCGCTTCGTCTTCGAGGGCGAGCGCGCGGCGGGCACTCGCGCGGATCGTGATGGTCGTTGCGCGATGCTCGCTGCTGAGTGTCGGGCTGATCCGCAGGCGTGCGGCCTTTGCGAGCTGCTCGCGGGTCGCCAGACCGCGCAATCCTTCGCGCAGCGACGGCGGGGCGGAGACGAGCAGCGCCTTGAGCAGCAGGATCGCTGCGCGCTTTGAACGCACAGCACTGTCACGGGTCGCGAGCAGCACGCGCAGCGCCTCGCGCTCACCACGCAACCGGGGTTGCGCGAGGTGCTCCCGGGAGAGTGCCTCGCGTGCCGCGCGGATCGCGTCCAGCTCATCAGACTTCGCGTGGTCACGGCGGGCCGGCCGGCGAGGACGGTCGACCTCGAGCACGAGCTCTCCCTGGCCATGCAGGAACGCGGTGAGCCCGGCGCCGTAACTGCCGGTGCCCTCGACCGCCCACGCACGGCGCCCGGGGGCTTTCTCCCGCGCGAAGCGCAGCAGCCGCCGGTAGCCCCGCTCGTTCGCGGCGACGGTGGTCTGTCCTTGCACGACCGCGGTGTCTGCTGCGAGAACTGCGGCGCTCAGCGAGTCGCGGTGCGTATCGACGCCGAGCACATGGTCGGCTTGGTCTGCCAGCATGGGATACGACCTCCTTGTTCTGGGGGTTTGACTGTCGGTACTCGGCCTGGGCAATAGGAACCGCGAAGGGCAGGACTGTGATGAGTCACGCCCCGGGGACTTCCGGGGCGGACAGGCTTCTGATCAGGCCACCAGCGGCGGCCAGGCCGGGACCGGCAGCAAAAGACGGACAAATCGGCTTGAAAGGCACCCGCGCAACACACGGGGCCAGTGCATATGGGAGTCACGTCCATCGCCACCGGGAGCCAGCCTGAACACCAGGCCCGACGTTCCCCCGCGGGGGAACGTCGACAACACAGCGACCACCCGCCGCCAACACCTCACACGACACAGCAATCGCTGTGCGAAAGCATCACAGTGCATGTGCGCGTCGCACTCGTCGCGCTCGCGCTCGCCACCGCCGCGATCACGCTCGCGGCGACCGGGGTGATCCTCACGGGCTCGCCGGTCGGCACGGCGCGTGCTCCGATCGCCACCGCCGGCGAGGGCATCCCGGTGGCGGGCGGCGAGCGGCTGCTCCCCCTGCGAGCCCCAGACCCGGCGGGCGGCTTGCCGTGGGGAATGCGGATCATCCACACCACGCGCGGGCTCATCTGCGTGCAGCTCGGCCGCGTCTATGACAACCAGCTCGGACAGCTCGGCGTCGACGGCGCGTTTCACAACGACGGACGCTTCCACCCGCTGCCTATAGACGCGCTCCCGCACGTCCTCACGAACGCAGCCGGATGGATGGCCGGAAACTGCTCGAGTCCGGGAGCCATCTACGCCGGGGACAGCGTGGGGCTCGAGCTCAGCGCGGCCACCAGCCCCCGCCCGGGCGCCGGGGTGCCCGCCGACCGCCGCGAGATCTCCTTCGGACTGCTCGGAGTGCACGCGGTGAGCATCACCTACCGCGAAGGCTCGCAGACACACACCCAGCCGGTGCTCCCGGGTTTGGGCGCGTATCTGATCGTGCAGCGCTACATCAGCGGCAGGCCGCTGGGAAGCTTCAGCGAGAGCGACGGCAGAGAGACGAACCGGGTAACTACAGCTCACCGACCGACCCGAACGGAGCGCTGACCGCGATCACCTACAGCTACGCGGGACGGTCGTGCGTCAACCGGGGCAACCTGCGCCCGGCCTCATGCGGACTCTCGGAAGTGCCGCCCCCACGCCCGGCTGCGCTGCCCATCGTGCACGAGCCGCTGCGCGTCCACCTGCACATTCACAACCACGTGATCACGAGCGCGCAGATCAGCTTCCACGCGCCCTACCCCGTCACGAATGCCGACGAGCGCTACTCGGTGATGGCGCCGGTCTGCCACCGCGGCCTCGCCGGCGAAGGCTCTCGCGCCAACGTCGCGCGCGGCGCGCTCGTGACCATACCCGTCGGGGGAGTTCTCTCCGACGCATGCAGCCGGGCGGTAAAGTTCACCATCGAATACGTCAGCTTCGCGGGCGGCCTGCCGCAGCCCACGCCCCTCGGCAGCATCACGATCCACGAGCCGCCCGGCACGCACCCCGTGCCACTACCGAGGAGCGTTGTCGAACAGGAGCGACGCTCACACCCGACACGCAGCCTGCACGCGACGATTCACCTCACGCTCCTGCCCCAGCCCCGCGCAGCGTGCAACGCTGCGTTCCTGCTCCACCCGTGCTACAAGGGCGAAGTCGGGTTCACGGCTCCCTACGCGGTCACCTCTGCGGCCGCGGGCTACTCAAGGGCAACCGAATACTCAATCGACGGGTTCGCCACATGCGAGGCCGGTGGCCGCCTCGAAACCAGCTGGGGCCTCCAACGGAACGTCAGGGCGCACGAAACAATCAGAAACCACCTCGCTCGGGCTCTTCGTGCTCACGCCCTCCTGCGCGTCGAGCGAGGGGTTCGAAGTCACTTACTTGAACCGGCACGGCCCCTCGGCCGCCGCACCCCACGAATCGGTCATCGTCGGCACCGTGACCCTGAGCAAGGCAACACTGCCCAACGGGCAGAACCCGAAGCCCCCGGCGGGATGACGCCGCCCCGGTCCCGTCCCCGCTCCGGACGCAGGAGAGCCGACTGGGCTCAGGCGAGGGTCCGCGACGCGCCGCGTCGGGCGAGGCCCGGTTCGGAGGTGACGGCGGGGCGGCGCGCGAGGACTTGGTAGACGCGGGTGTAGCCGACGTCGAAGCCATGGCGGGCGGCGCGCAGGTACAGCCGCCACACACGCAGGCGCTCGCCGCCGGCGAGGCGCTCGGCCTCCCCGAGGTGCGCGTCGAGTCGCTCCTGCCAGTGGCGCAGCGTCTGCGCGTAGTCCTGCTGGAAGCCCTCGACGTGCTCGGTGTGCAGACCGGCGCGCTCGAGCGCGAGTTGCACGCGCGAGTAGGGCAGCGGCTCGCCGTCGGGGAACACGTAGCGCATCGTGACCTCGTCGTCGAGCGGGTCGTCCTCGGGGTTCGTCACGGCGATCCCGTGGTTCAGCAGCGCGCCGCCGGGCGCCAGCAGCCCCGCGAGCGTCTGTGCGTAGCGGTCGATCTGGCGCGCCCCGACGTGCTCGACCATCCCGATGCTCGCGATCGCGTCGAACGGCTCCTCGGCAAGCTCGCGGTAGTCCGCGACGCGGACCTCGATGCGCTCGCTGAGGCCCGCGGCCGCGACGCGCTCGCGCGCGAGCGCGGCCTGCTGAGGGGAGAGTGTGATCGCGGTGACGCGCACCCCGTAGTGGCTCGCGGCGTGGATCGCGAAGCTGCCCCAGCCGCACCCGACGTCGAGCACGCGCTGGCCGGGGGCGAGTGCGAGCTTGCTTGCGACGAGGTCGAGCTTGGTCGCCTGCGCCTCCTCGAGCGTGCTCGCGCCGCGCGAGAACACCGCGCAGCTGTAGGTCATCGAGGCGTCGAGGAACAGCGCGAAGAAGTCGTTGCCGACGTCGTAGTGGTAGCGAACGGCGGCCGCGTCGCGCTCGAGGCTGTGGCGCTCGCCGCCGAGCAGCAGCTCGAGTGCCGGCCGGCGCGGCACCCCGCCCGGCAGCGCCGCCGCCGCGACGCCGAGCGCCAACCGCACACGGTCGGGCACCGAGACCGGCGGCGGCTCCCAGTCATCGACGACGAGAAAGGCGGCGTCGAGGTCGTCGACGCTCAGCGAGCCCTCGACGTACGCGCGGAACAGCCCCAGCGCCCCCGGCGCCCGTAGGAGGTGCGCGAGCGCCGAGGGGCGCTCGAAGCAGAACGTCGGCGCCGCGGGCACCGTCGCGGCGACGGTGCCGCCGTCCCAGAACCGCACGTTGAACGGGCGCTCGGGCAGGGCGTGAGCGAGGCTGCGACGCAGGGGCAGGGAGAACTGGAACGCCACTGGAGCCACCGATGTTAGGTCCCGCGGTGCACCGTCGCCGTGCCGCCCCATAAGCTTTCGCGCCGGTGCACCACCTGATCTCCTACTTCCAGGCGGTGGTCCTCGGCCTCACGCAGGGGGTTGCGGAGCCGTTCCCGATCTCGAGCCTCGGGCACGCGGTCGTGCTGCCGCGACTGCTCGGCTGGAACATCCACCAGAACGCCCCCTACTTCCTCACCTTCCTCGTCGCCACCCACCTCGCCACCGCGCTGGTGCTGCTGCTGTTCTTCCTGCGTGACTGGATCAAAATCGTCGGGGGCCTCCTGCGCTCGCTGCGGATGCGCGAGGTCCGCGAGGACGACGTCTACGCCCGGCTCGGGTGGCTGCTCGTAGCCGGCACCATCCCCGCGGGGATCCTCGGCCTGCTGCTGCAGGAATCGCTGCGCAAACTGTTCGCCTCCGCGTCCATCGCAGCCGCTTTCCTGATTGTCAACGGGGTCGCGCTGCTCGTGTTCGAGCGGCTGCGACAACGCCCCCCGCAGCCCGGCGACTACCTCGGCGACGCCGACGCGCGCATCGCAAAGCGCAGCTGGCGCCAAGCGATCGCGATCGGCACTTCGCAGGCCGCCGCGCTGATCCCTGGCATCTCCCGCTCGGGCTTCGCGATGGGGGGTGGCCTGCTCACCGGCCTCTCCAACGAGGACGCCGCCCGCTACGGCTTCCTGCTCGCCACCCCCGTGATCCTCGCCGCCGCCGTGCTGAAGCTGCCCGAACTGCTCGGCCCCCAGGGCGACGGCGTGCGCGGCCCCGCGCTCGTCGCGGGCCTCTGCGCCGCGCTCACCACGTTCCTGGCCGTCAAGTTCCTGCTGCGCTTCCTGCAGACCAACCGCCTCTCCCCGTTCGGGTACTACTGCATCGGCTTCGGGCTGCTCTGCACCGTGGTGTTCGCGCTGGAAGGGTAGGCGCTCGAGCCACAACTGCCCGCGGTGTCAGGCGTAGGGCGCCATTATGTGAGGTGGGCTCGTGCGAGAGCCCCTGTAGCCCATGCCCCGCACTCCACCCCTCCCTAAGAGCCCCTCGAAGATGTTCGAGACCCGCAGCCAAGCCTGGCAGGAGGTCGGTCTGCTGCACCAGGTCTCTCCGCGCGCGGCCAGGCGCGCGCGGGTGGAGGGGTTGGTGCTCGCGGTGCTGTTTGTGGCGGTCGTGGTCCTCTACGACCACCGCCAGAGCCTGTTCTCGGTCGAAACGCGGGGCAGCACACCGGAAGTCAACACGCTCGTGCAGGTCCTCACGGTGCTCGCGCTGCTGGGTCTCGGCTGGGCGATCGCACGCGACGCCGGCAAGGCGCTCGGACCTGCGCTGTTCCGGCGCATGGACCCGGCCACCGCGGGGACCGTGGGCTTCCTGGTCCGTCTCACGACGGCCGTGCTCGCGCTGCTGGTGGCGCTGGGCGTGGCGGGGGTTGAAGCTCGCGCTCTGGCCCTCGGCGGAGCGTTCACTGCGGTGGTCCTCGGCCTCGCGGCGCAGCAGACGCTGGGCAACTTGATCGCAGGCACCGTGCTGCTCAGCGCGGGGCCCTTCCGCGTAGGCGACCACGTGCGCCTGCAGGGCGGGCCGCTGGCTGGGCAGATCGAGGGGGTGGTCAGCTCGCTAGGGCTGCTGTACACGACGTTCGCCACCGCGGAAGGGTCGGTTCTGGTGCCCAACAGTGTTGTGCTCAACGTGGCGGTTCACACTGAGGAGGGCCGCCTCGACGAGGCCGGCTATCGCGCTTCGCCGACCCCGCCCACGCGGTAGCGCAGCAGCAGCTGTGACTGGCTCTCGAGCACCCCGACCAGCTCCAGCTCTAGAGGAGGATCGAACTCGGGGCCGTTGAGGATTCGTGGAGACGCTCCTGGGTCGGCGCCCCCTGCGAGCTTGGGGGCGAGGGACAGAAACAGCTCGTTGACGAGCCCGGCGGCGAACAGCTGCCCGTTGAGATGGGGTCCCCCCTCGCACAGGAGCGTTCGAACCCCCAGGCGGGCGTGCAACTCGGCGAGCGCCGCGGGCAGGTCGAGCGCCCCGTCGCGGGCAGCCCGGACGTACTCGACGGGCGTGGCCGTCTCGGGGAGCTCCCCCGTGGGGGAGGGGGTGAGGACGGCGATCCGCGCGGCGGGGTCCGCGAGCAGGGGGATGTCGGGCGCGAGGTCGAGGCTGGCGGTGACGAGGCACGCGAGCGGTTCCTCTGCCAGCCCCCGCGCTGCTCGCAGTCGCCGGTGCGCCTCGTCGCGCACGAGTCGGCCGTAGCGCTCGGCGCGCACGGTGCCCGCGCCCACGAGCACGGCGTCGACGCCGGCGCGCAGTGCATGGAAGAGCTCGCGGTCTGCGCGGTTACCGATCGGCCCGGAGCGCCCCCCGACGGTGGCCCGCCCGTCTGCGGTGCAGGCCATGTTGAGCATGACCGCGGGCCGCCCACTCGGTGCGCCCGTAGGCGGGAGCTCCCACAGCCGCAGCTCCTCAACCACCTGCTCGGCGGCGAGGGACTTGGGCGGACCGGGCAGCAGCCACGTGAGTTTTGATGGGTCTGTAGGGGCGCTCACGGTCGCTGGTATTCAACAACTCTCCACACAAAACGGCCGCCGCACGTGCTACCGTCGTTGCCGTTGGGTCGGCGTAAAGGCCGGCTAAAAGTAGTGCAAGCTCTCGCAGGTCGAAGCTCTCCGTAGCATCCTCCGCGCAGCAGCACGCACGAATCGTGGAGGAAAGTCACATGCCTACCGGCACAGTGAAGTGGTTCAGCGACGACAAGGGATTCGGTTTCATCACCCCGGATGATGGGGACAAGGATCTCTTCGTACACCACACCGGCATCAACGGCGACGGCTACCGCTCGCTGCAGGAGGGCGCCAAGGTGTCCTACGACGCGGAGCAGGGCGACAAGGGGCCCAAGGCCGTCAACGTCAGCGCAATCTAGGGGCGCTGCCCTGAAGGCGTAGTGCGCCGGCCGCGCGGAGGTCCTCCTCGATCGCCGATCGGTCGCGATGTCCGCCACACCGTTGCCTCGTGCCCTGAAGGCTAAGGTCCTCAGGGCCAGGAGAAGTACTCTTAGGGGACCCGGTCACAGCCGGGTCCCCTTTGTATGGCTAGCGACGCGACCACACTGCCCCTGCGGGACTCGCTGCTGGACGACCCGCGGAGCGCGCCTCGGCGGGCGACGTGGCGCCGCGGGGGGGCACCGGTCCCGGACGAGCTCCTCGGCTCTACGCGCACGCGCACGCGTATAGAGACGGCGCTCGGGGCCTCGGCGCTGGTCACGATCGCGGTGTGCGTGACGCTGATCGTGGTGGCGGCTGCCGACCGTCCGAGCTTTCTCTCCGCGCCGACCCACTACGGCTTCTTCCCCGGCTGGATGGCCGGTCCGCTGGGCGGGCTGTGGCCGTGGTTCACCCGCAGCCCGCGGGCGATCAAGTCGCTGTTCACGGCGGCGCTGCTCGTGATGTACGTGGCGTACCTCGTGGGTCTACGGTACGTGCCGGCGCTGCGGGCGCGGTGGGCGGTGGCGACCGTGGTGGGGGTGCACGCCGTCCTGCTGCTCTCCCCGCCGCTGTCGCTGACGGACGTGTTCAACTACATCAACTACGGACGCATGGGGATGCTGCACCACCTCAACCCCTACACCACGATCCCGGTGCTCGAGCCCCACAGCGACCCGAGCTACGCCCTGAGCAACTGGCACCAACTGCTGAGCCCCTACGGGCCGGCGTTCACGCTGCTCACCTACGCGGTCGTGCCGCTCGGGCTCGCGGGCTCGCTGTGGACGCTGAAAAGCCTCGTGGCGGTCGCGAGCCTGGGGACGATCCTGCTCGTGTGGAGGTGCGCGCGACTGCTCGGCCGCGACCCGGTGCAGGCGATCGTGTTCGTGGGCCTCAACCCGATCGTGCTGGTGTGGGGCCTAGGGGGCGACCACAACGACTTCTTCATGGTGTTCCTGATCGTGCTCGCCTTTT
Organism: uncultured Solirubrobacterales bacterium; assembly: GCA_963706545.1. Classification (GTDB taxonomy): domain Bacteria; phylum Actinomycetota; class Thermoleophilia; order Solirubrobacterales; family Solirubrobacteraceae; genus Palsa-744. Next base: position 361,940 of record OY970161.1, on the reverse strand, counting down.
ACCTACTGCTGCGCGCGCGCGCGCCCGGGATCTCCCCCGAGCTAGACGTCTCCGCCGAGCTCGCGGCGGCGGGGGTGGCGCCGGCGACCGAAGACCCTCTGGCTGCGCTGGCGGCCGGGATCGACCACGCCGGGAACGATGCCCCCACGAGCGCCGACGCCCCCGTGACCTCCGGTGTCCCCGCAACCACGACCGCCGCGACCGCAGATCCTCCCGCGACCGCGACCGCCCCGCGCGCGTGGGGTGTCCGCTGGGAGCAGGTGCGCGGGTGGCTCTGGCCGCTGGCGCCGCCGGAACTGGCGGCGGGGCTCGCGCTGGCGAGCGCGATCGCGCTGAAGGCGTCGGCGGGGATCCTCGTCCCGGTGGTGCTCGCGGCTCTGCTGCGGGCCCCGCGCCGCCTCGTGCAGGTGGCGGTGGGCATCGTCGTGGGCGGGGCCGTGTGGGGGGTGTGCAGCGTGGTGGCGTTCGGCTTTCACCTCCCCAACCTCGGCATCCAGGGTCGCCTGGTGATCCCGATGAGCCTGCCCAATGTGGTGGGCCTGGTGCTGGGCCAGGGGGGCGAGACGAACACGATGCGCGTTCTGCTCAGCGCGGTGTTGGCGCTGTCGGTGCTCGGCTGCAGCGTGCTGGCGTGGCGGCGGCGGGATGCGTTGACGGCGTCGGGCTGGGCGACGGTGGCGCTGCTGGTGACCCTCAGCTGGGTGCTGCCGTGGTACGTGCTGTGGGTGCTGCCGCTCGCGGCGCTCTCGCGCTCACGCGCGCTGCGTCGCACGACGCTGGCGGTGGGGGCGTACCTGGTCCTCACGTGGATGCCCTCGGCGACCGCGGTGGACAACGCGATCGGCCTGCGGCCGACTACGACCACCATCGGACAGTCGCACCAGCTCGAAGTGAAACGACTCCTGAACTAATGCGCGGCCCCGGGCGGCCCCCCGTCGACGCGCTCCTCGCCCTCGGGTAGGCGCCCGTCGCGCCCGACGTAGCCGTCCTTGCCGCCGACGCAGAGGTAGATGGTCTCGCCCTCGCCGACGTTGCGCATCGAGCGCACGGTGGCGGCGTCCACGCGGGCGAAGCCGCCCTCCTCCAGTCGGTGCGCGGAGCCGTCGCCGAACTGCATCTCGAGCGCGCCGCGGTGCACGAAGTAGAGCTCCTCCTGGGTTTCGTGAAGGTGGCGCCCGGACTGGTAACCGGGGGGCATGACGATGGCGTTGACGCCGAACGCTGTCACGCCAAGGCCCTTGCGGACCTTGCGAAAGCCGGGGCCCTCGCCCAGTGCGTCGAGGTCGCCGACGGCGTAGCCCTCGCCGACGGTCACAGCGGGGTACTCGGTGGATGCCTCCATGTGGGTCTCCTCTTGTTACGTGTGGTCAGTGGTCGGCGACGTGCCCGCCCTCGGGTGAAAGCGGCCTGTCCTCCTGCGCCCAGCGCACGAGGCCGCCGCTCAGCGAGTGGGCCTGGAAGCCCGAGGCACGGAACGCCTGGGCGGCCATATCGGAGCGGGAGCCGATGCGGCAGTAGAAGACGACGGGGCGGTCGGCCGCGATCGTGGCGGCCTGTGCGGTGAGGTGGTTCAGCTCGATGTGGCCGCTGCCCTCTATGTAGCCAGCTCGGCGCTCGTAGTCCTCGCGCACGTCGATCACCTGCAGGTTGGAGTCGGTGGCAAGCCACTCGACCAGTCGGGCGGGCTCGATGGCGATCTCGGAGGATGCGTTGACGGGGCCCATCGACGGAGCGTAGCGGGCTAGTAGCATCAGGACGGTGGAGGCAGTCAGCGACGTTTACACGATCCCCCAGGAGCACCTGGACTTCTGCGCGACGATCCGTCAGATCGCGCAGGAGAAGATCGCACCGCGCTCGGCGGAGATCGACGAGCAGGCGGAGTACCCCTGGGATATCCGCAAGATCCTCGCTGAGCAGGACGTGCTCGGCCTGCCGTTCCCGATCGAGTACGGGGGCACCGGCACCGGCACGCTGATGCTGAACATGGCGGTCGAAGAGATCGCGAAGGTCGACGCGGCGTGCGCGCTGATCCTGATGGTGCAGGAGCTCGGCACGCTGCCGCTGCAGCTGTTCGGCACCGAGGAGCTCAAGGAGCGCTTCCTGCCGCGGTGCGCCAGCGGCGAGTGCTCGCCGGCGTTCGCGCTCTCGGAGCCCGAGGCGGGGAGTGACCCGGCGGGGATGAAGACAACCGCGGTCAAAGATGGCGAGGAGTGGGTGATCAACGGCACCAAGAACTGGATCTCCAACCTCGGGGTGGCCGACTTCTACGTCTGCTTCGCGGTCACCGACCGCGAGAGCCGGCGGGTCACGGCGTTCGTGGTGGAGGCCGACCGCCCGGGGTTCAGCGTGGGCAAGCTCGAGCACAAGCTCGGGATCCGCGCCTCACCGACGGGCCAGCCGATCTTCGAGGACGTGCGGGTGCCCCAAGAGAACGTGATCGGCGAGGTCGGCCGCGGCATGAGGGTCGCGCTGGCGACGCTCGAGCGCACGCGCCTGGGGGCGGCGGCGCAGGCGGTGGGGATCGCCCAGGGGGCCACCGACTACGCCGTGGCGTACGCGCGCGAGCGGGTGCAGTTCGGCCAGCCGATCCTCGAGCACCAGGCGATCCAGTTCAAGCTCGCCGATATGGAAACACGCACGGCGGCAGCGCGGGAGCTGCTGTACAAGGCGTGCGCGATGGCCGATCGCGGGGATCCCCAGCGTGCGAAGTACTCCTCGATGGCGAAGGTGTTCGCCTCGGACACCGCGATGGCGGTGACAGTCGAGGCGGTGCAGGTGTTGGGAGGCTACGGTTACGTGAAGGAGTACCCGGTGGAGCGCATGATGAGGGACGCCAAGATCACCCAGATCTACGAGGGCACGAACGAGATCCAGCGACTCGTGATCGCCCGGACGCTCAAACAGAAGTGAGGGGCGGTAGGCCGTGCGCTCCTCGAGGTCGCAGGTCGCCACCCAGCTGCGAAGGGTCGGGCTGGCTGCGCTGATCGCGCTGGCGCTCGGCCTGACGGTGGTCGTCGCCGGGCAGGGCTTCAGCACCGTGGGGGCGGTGCGGGTGGTCGAGCAGCTGGTCCTCGGCCTCGCGGCGATCGGGGTGCTGCTGACGGCGGCGGCGTTCGTGGCGGTGCGTCTGGCGGGGTGGCGCGAACCGGAGTCCGAGGAGGAGTTCGAAGCGATCGTGCGCCGCGCGGAGGAGCTGGGGCGCGAAGGGCTCGCGGTGGACCCCGACGAAGCGGAGTTCATGGAGCTCGACCCGCTCAACGACGAGGACTTCGAAGAGCTCGTGCGCGACGCGCTGGACGACCTCCCGGACCTGCTACGCAACGCGCTGCGCCACGTGCCGGTGGTGATCTCCGACAAGGGCCGCCAGGAAGGGGCGTACGGGCTCTACCAGGGTGGGCAGGGCCGCATCAACGCGTTTGGGCCTCCCACCCACGACCGCATCATGATCTTCCGCGACACGCTGCGGCGCGACTTCGGACACGACCCGGACCTGCTGCGCGAGCGCGTGGTCAAAACGGTGCGCCACGAGCTCGCCCACCACGTGGGCTTCGACGAGCTGGGCGTCAGCCGACTCGACCTTTGATCCAGCGCCCACGAACGCCAGATGGGCGGGGTGTCATAAGATGCGTGCCGCCGCAAGGGGAGGCGGGGCGGCTGCCGGGACCCAAACACCACCAAGGAGAGCTCGCATGCCTGAGGCCGTGATCGTCGACGCCGTACGGACGCCCATCGGAAGGGCGGGGAAGGGATCGCTGCGGTCGGTGCGCGCGGAGGACCTCGCGGCGGTGCCGCTGCAGGCGCTGCTGGAGCGCAACCCGCAGCTGGAGTCAAGCTCGATCGTGGACGTGATGATGGGGTGCGGCTTCTGCGAGGGCGAGCAGGGCTACAACATCGGCCGCAACGCGGCGCTGCTCGCAGGCATCGACTACCACGTCCCGGGCACCACCGTGAACCGCTTCTGTGCCTCCTCGCTGCAGACGACGAGGATGGCCTTCCACGCGATCAAGGCCGGCGAGGGCGACACGTACGTCGCGTGCGGGGTGGAGGCGGTCTCGCGCGCAGGAGGCGGGGCGCAGTTCGAGTTCCACCACAAGCTCGACGGCTCGGAGGGGTCGCTGTACAACGTGTACATCCCGATGGGCCTGACCGCCGAGAACGTCGCGGAGGAAAAGAAAGTCAGCCGCGAGGCGCAGGACGAGTGGGCGGTGATCTCCCAGAACCGCGCCGTGGCGGCCCAGGAGTCGGGTCACTTCGACGTAGAGATCGTCCCGGTGACGGCGCCGGCACACACCGAGACCGACAAGGAGGGCAACGAGGTCGAGGTGCCCGAGACGGTCGTCACCAAGGACGATGGCCCGCGCCCGGGTACGACGATGGAGAAGCTGGCGGCGCTGAAGCCGGCGTTCAGGCCTGACGGGACGGTCACGGCCGGCAACGCGTGCCCGCTCAACGACGGCGCCGCCGCCCTGCTGGTCACCTCCGAGGAGCGCGCAGCGGAGCTGGGGTGCAAGCCGAAAGTGAAGATCCTCGCCTCGACCGTGGTGGCGATTCGCCCGGAGGTGATGGGCCTCGGCCCGATCCCCGCGATCCAGCAGCTGCTGAAGAACACGGGCATGTCGATGAGCGACATCGACGTGGTCGAGATCAACGAGGCGTTCGCCGCCCAGATCGTGCCGTGCAAAGAGGAGCTAGGGATCGCCGACGAGAAGCTCAATCCCTTCGGCGGTGCGATCGCGCTGGGCCACCCCTTCGGGATGACCGGCGCGCGGATCATGACCACGCTGATCAACGACCTGCAGACCCTCGACGGGACCTACGGCATCGAGTCGATGTGCGTCGCGGGGGGCATGGGCATGGCGATGCTCGTGGAGCGCTTGGGCTGAGCCTCTTGAAAACGCCCCCGTGTGATGCCCAGGTGGGCGCTGCGCGGGGGCCATTTTTTGATGAGGGCCGCCTCGAGGGCGGCCCGCGCGGGTCGCGTTGCGCGGAGACGGGGTCAGCACGTCTGCCGCGTAGCGGGCCTGTGGTCGAAGTGAGAGACAGCCCTTGCGTTGCACCCAGCGTATGGCTACTTTTAGCATGCAGTGCGTTGTTGGAGCGGCTGGAAGGTTGATCCGCGGCTTGGCGCGCGCCAAGCGCGTCAGGATCGTCTTTGCTAACGAGGCAACCGTACACCCGGAGCCCGGGGAAGCCAACGAGCTGCAGAAAGTTCTATAAGCCTATGTATCGGCTGAGTGTCGTCCGTGGCGTAAGGTGTTCCCCGACGAGTTCTTCAGTGAGATTCATAGGCTCCACAAATGGGAGTGCCGGCCTGGGACATCGAAGCGCACGCCGTATGTGGGCAAGCTCGTCAACAAGTACGTGTACGATCGCTTACCGCCAGGCGTACATGATGAGTTGGACCCGTCCTGCTGGAAGGCCCGGCCTACTCGTCTCTCACGGCGGCGAAGCGTTCCCCGAACCTGGTCGTCGTGCTGCAGGGCGACGGTGTGACGATCGACCTCGCCGGCCGACGTTCATCAGCAGGTTGCCCCAAGAAGGCGACCCACACAGCCTACGGCAAACACAAGAAGTAGACGGACGCGCAGGCCGGGGCTCAGGTATCGATCCCGGGGATCGGCTCAATCGGGAGCTCGCCGTGGAAGGCCTCCAGCTCTTCGAGGTCCCGGCGATCCTGGGGACGTCCCGCGAGACGCTTGAAGCCGACGATGCTACGGAGGCTCGCGATACGAGCAGGTTGTGAGCCGACTTCGGCGTCGATGGCGTCTTTGGCGACGGTGTCGTAGTCCAGCGGCGGGAGTCCTCCGCGCATGAGGTCGATGATGCCGTGGCGGCTCTTGACACGCAGGTGGTGGGCGCCGGCCACGTCCTCTCGCGTCAGAACCTTGCCGTCGCGCAGGCGACTCGCGTCGATCCGGTCGAGGAAGCGGAGGATCGCCGCGTCGGTCGCCTCACCGTCGGGCACCAGCAGGTCGGAGTCCTTGGTCGCCCGCAGGAATCCGTTGGCCATGACGCTGAAGCCACCGATCACGACGTACTGCAGCCCGACGGCGTTGGCGTTGACGACGACACCATCGAGGTCAGGACCAGAAGGCTCGTCCTGGGACATGACCAGCGCGGATCGTCGAAGCCAGCAGTTTCACAGCCTGCTGAGAGAGCTTCTGGCCTCGCGCGATGCGCTCAGACGGAGTCATCGCGCGCGCGGTACGCTGGTGGTACTCGCGCTTTTCACGATTGAGCTCGGCCCACTCAGCCTCGTGGCCGGGCTCAAGCAGCGTCTTGCGGGGAGTGGTGCTCATAATGGCCATTCTATCTCATGCGACCTGTCATGTATCGCGCTGTCTGCGCCATTCTGCGGCAACGCCCGCTCCGCAGCGCCTGGTGAGCCCTCAGCGCGGCGGCATCCGCAGCGCCCCGTCCAAGCGGATGACCTCGCCGTTGAGCATGGGGTTCTCAACGATGTGAGCGGCAAGCTGCGCGTACTCGTCCGGCTGGCCGAGCCGCTGGGGGAAGGGCACCCCGGCGCCGAGCTTCTGGCGTGCCTCCTCGGGCAGCGCGGCGAGCAGCGGGGTGTCGAACAGCCCGGGGGCGATCGTGCAGACCCGGATCCCGTACTGCGCGAGGTCACGGGCCGCCGGGAGCGTCATACCGACGATGCCCCCCTTGGAGGCGGAGTAGGCGATCTGCCCGACCTGGCCGTCGAAGGCGGCGACCGAGGCGGTGTTGACGCAGACGCCGCGTTCGCCGTCCTCGCTGAGCGGCTCGAGCGCGAGCATCGCGGTGGCAGCGAAGCGCAGCACGTTGAAGGTGCCGATGAGGTTGATCTGGAGGATCGTCTCGAACGGCAGCAACGCGTGCGGGCCCTTCGAGCCCGTGACCTTCTGCGCCCAACCGGTGCCGGCGCAGCAGATGGCGATGCGCAGCCCACCCTCTACGGCGGCGGCGCGCTCCACAGCGGCTTGCACCTGCTCCTCCTCGCGCACGTCGCAGGCGACGAACTCGAGCCCCAGCTCAGAGGCCAACGCGCCGCCCTTCTCGGCGTTGACGTCCGAGATCGTCACGAGCGCCCCGCCCGCGTGCAGCCGGCGCACGGTGGCCTCGCCGAGCCCAGAGGCGCCGCCGACGACGATCGCTGAGGTGCCCTCGATCTGCATGGTGAGGCGGGAGCCTATAGCAACTGGCCGCGAAACCAGGACCGGGGGAAGCCTCGGGAAGTCGGTCAGCTCACGCGCCTGGCGGCGGCGCGGGTCCGCTCACCCCCGCGGCCGCGAGAGCGTCAGCGCAAAGAGGTCCTCGGGGTCGGCGAGCCAGCGCACGAGCTCGAGACCCGCGGCGTCGAGGTCGCCGCGCAGGCGGGCGGGGGTGAACTTGGCGGAGATCTCGGTGCGCAGCTCCTCACCGGCGTCGAAGTGCACGTCCAGCTCCAGCGCGCGCACGGTGACGGTGTGCGCGCGCCGAGCGCGCAGGCGCATCTCGATCCACTCGTGGCGGTCGTCGAAGAGTGCGACGTGGTCGAAGTCGTGCGGCTCGAAGTCGGCGTCGAGCTCGCGGTTGAGCACGTGCAGGAGGTTGCGGTTGAACTCCGCGGTGACGCCTTGGGCGTCATCGTAGGCGGCCTCGAGCACGTCGGGGTCCTTGACGAGGTCGGTGCCCATCAGTAGGTGATCGTCCGGCCCGAGCAGGCCGGCGATGTCGCGCAGGAAGCGCCGGCGCGAGCCAGGGGGGAAGTTACCGATGGTGCCGCCGAGGAACACCACTAGGCGGGGGCCGGCGGCGGACGGCACGCGGTCAAGGTGGCGCTCGAAGTCGCCGATCACCCCGTGCACGCGCAGGCCGGGGTACTCCAGGGTGAGCTCGTCGGCGCAGTCGCGGACCATGCTCTCGGTGACGTCCACGGGCACGTAGCGCTCGAGCGTCCCGGCGCGGTGCAGCGCGTCGAGCAGCACGCGTGTCTTGGCGGCGGTGCCGGAGCCGAGCTCGACCAGCTCGACGGCCCCGGTCAGCGCGGCGAGCTCGTCGGCGGAGTCGTTGAGGATGCCGCGCTCGGTGCGGGTGGGGTAGTACTCGGGGAGCTCGCAGATGCGGTCGAAGAGCTCGGCGCCGCGCGCGTCGTAGAAGTGCTTGGGGGGCAGCTCCTTGAAGGGCCGGGTGAGCCCGTCGAGGACGTCCTCGGCGAGGGTGCGCTCGGCGGCAGCGCCGAGGTGAGAGTCGATCTGGATGTCGGCGGGGTCCGGGGCGCCCCTCGCGTCGTCCCCATTCGCAGGGTCCCCGTTCGCAGTGCCGCGGGCGGCGTCCCCGCCGGTGAGCGCTCGCGAGGCGGTGGGGTCTCTGACGGGCTCCATCAGGACTCCTCGCCGTCCCTGGCCAGCCGCAGGCCCGCAAAGATCTGTCGTCGCACGGGGAGGTCCCAGTTGCGGAAGGTGGGGCCGGCGACGCGCGGGCTCGTCGCCCAGGAGCCGCCACGCAGCACGCGGTACCCGTCGCCGAAGAACACTTCGGAGTACTCCCGGTAGGGGTACGCCACGAACCCAGGGTAGCCGCGGAAGGGGCTAGCAGTCCACTCCCACACCTGTCCGACGCCCTCCAGCCCCGGCTGGGTCCAGGTCGCCGCTCGCTCCCACTCGGCCTCGGTGGGCAAACGCGCACCGTGCGCGCGGGCGAAGGCGTCGGCCTCGAACCAGCTGACGTGGACGATTGGGGCCCCACCCACCCAGTCGGGCCCCCCCGCGTCGTAAGCGGTCCCGGCGGCGTGGTGGGTGAGGTCGTACTCCTCCTTCCACGCCCACCCCTCCGCGGACCACCACTCGCGCCGCTCGTAGCCGCCGCCCTCGGCGAAGCGCAGCCAGCTCGCGTTGGTGACGGGGCGCCGAGCGATGCGGAACGCGCCGGTCTGCGCGAGGTGGCGGGGGCGCTCGTTGTCGTAGGCGAAGCCCTCGGGGCCGGCGCCCATCGCGAACGTCCCGGCGGGGAGCTCCAGCCACCCCTCGTCGCCCCCAAGCGGCTCGAGGCGAGGCTCCCCTGGCGGAAGCAGCCTGCCGAGCGCCAGCGTCTGGCGCATGGTCTCGGTGTGCTGCAGCTCGTGGCGCAGCACCAGCTCGGCCAGGACGCCGTTGCCGACGCCGTCGTGAGCGAGCGCGACCGCGACGCGCTCGCGCACCGCCTCCAGGTAGGCGCGCGCGGCGGGCGCGTCGAGCAGCTCGACAGACCCCCGCACCGCGCGGGGGGTCTCGAACGCGTCGTAGCGCTCGGCGAGGTCGGGGCGCAGCAGCTCCAGCCCGGCGTGGCGGTGGGCGAGCCACAGGTCCTCGTAGGCAGCAATGTGCGCAAGGTCCCAGGCGAGCGGACTCTGCAGCGGCGAGTGCACGCGCTCGAGCGCCTCGTCGGAGAGGTGCGCGACGAGCGCGAGCGTGTCGCGCCGCACGCCGTCCAGCGCAGCGAGCGTCTCTGCGGCGAGCGGGTCGGGCGCGACGGTGTGGGGGGAAACGGTGCGGGCCATGGGCTCCGAGCGCCTACTCAAAGCAGAGTACGACGTTTGCGCCCGTTTGGCTCACTTGGCCGTCCCGCGCCGGTCCGGCGCCACCGTTCCGAACGTCAGGAAGCACCCGCAGCAGCTGCGTCGGCCACGACCAGCAGGCGCTCGGAGGCGAGCAGGCTCGCGGGCACCCGGGGGTCGGGTCCTGCCACCACAGTGGCGAGCGCGGAGGACTTGCCAGCTCCGGTGACAAGCAGCAGGGAGCAGCGCGCGGCGCGCAGCACGGGGAGGCTGAGCGTCACCCGCTCGGGCGGGGGCTTGGGCGCGTCGCGCACGGGCAGACACAGTGCGCCGGAGTCGTCGTCCACCTCCGGAAAGCCGGGGAACAGCGAGGCGGTGTGCCCATCCTCGCCAAGGCCGAGCAGCGCGACGTCGAGCGCGGGCGGACCACCCTCCTCGGCGGGGGCCACCCGTGCGCGCAGCTGTGCCTCGTACGCGTGGGCGGCCGCCTCGGGGCCGAGCTCGCCGAGGATGCGGTGCTCGTGTGGCCCAAACGGGGGGTCGGGGAGGCCGGCGAGCAGCGAGGAAGCCACGAGCTGGTGGTTGCTCTCTGGGTCCTCGGGCGCGACGCAGCGCTCGTCGCCGTACCAGAGCTCGACCGCGCTCCAGTCCTCGAGCAGGCCGGCGAGCAGAGCGTAGGTGTAGCGCGGGGTGGAGCCGCCGGCGAGCGAGAGGTGTGCGACCCCGCGGAGGTCCACGGCCTCCTGCAGGAGGCGTGCGAGCTCCGTCGCGGCGTGCACGGCCGCCGCTTCGGGGTCGGCGAAGGTGAGCAGGCGGGTCACGGCGCCATCTGCGCCACCGCCGCCAGGGCGGGCGCGTAGGTGGGGTCGCGCAGGAGCGCCTGGCGGATGCCCTCGCCGAGGATGCCGGCCTCCCCGCGGGAGGCGCCGAGCAGCGTCCACTCCCGCTCCTCCCCCCGGGGGTCGGAGCGGAAGGCGTGCAGGCCGCCGGGCCCGCGGTCGAGGCGCAGCCGCCAGCCGCCGGCGGTCTCGAGCGTCAAGCCGGCGAGACCCCGCACCGTGAGCTCGGGGGCGGCGAGCAGGCGCAGCGCGACGTCCTGGCGGCGGGTGCGGCCCACGCCGGTGAGCGCGTCCTCGCGCACCGTCAGCGGGGGCACGTCCCAGCCGAGGCGCGAGGCGAGCCAGCCGACGAGCAGCAGCGCAGAGATCGTGGAGTCGGGGTGGTGGCGGATGGTGAGCGTCTGCAGCAGCGACAGCTCGCGGCGCAGCTGCGGGGGGTCGAAGACGGTTGCGAGGCGCTCGCGCCACGGGGTGGAGCGCAGCCAGGCGAGGTCCACCACGTAGGCGCGCTCGGAGAGCGTGCGGGCGCGCTCGACGGCGTCGCGCCAGACGGGCTCGTCCACGGAGTCGACCAGCACCGCCTGGGCGAGCCCGAGCAGCTCGTCCATCACCTCGGGGTGGCCGTGGGGGGACCACAGCAGCGTGGGCAGGTCGGACACGACGAGCGGGTCGGCGATCGTGTAGAGGTCGTCGAGGTGGCGGTCGCCGAGCTCCACCACCACCGTCTCGCGCAGCAGGGTGAGCTCGCCCGGTCGCGGGTCGCCCTCGGAGGCGACGGTGGCGAGCGCGTCGAGAGCGGTGCGGCCGGGTTCGTAGGAGAGCACGACCAGGCGCGAGGCGTGAAAGCGCCCGACCCCGCGCAGGCGGTTGGCGATCTCCCCGCTCCAGGCGTGGTCCACGAACGCGATCATGTTGAGCGCGCGCGCGGGAACGTAGCCGCCGTGCTCGGCGTGGCGTTCGGCGAGCATCGCCCGCAGCGCGGCCTCGATCGCGTCGGGCGTGGTGCCCTGGGCGTTCCACACCGCGTCGGAGACCGCGGGCATCAGCAGCCCCCCCCGCGCCTAAGCGCACGCCGTCCCGCACCCTCCGGTCCAGGAGCCTGCCGCGGGTGCGTCGAGGGGAGCCTCGCACCCATCAGATCGCGCGCCAGGCGTGGCCCTCGCGCAGCAGGCCCGCGGCCTCCGCGGGACCCTGGGAGCCGGCCTCGTACTGAGGCAGCGGCCCCGGCGCGGCTTCCCAGGCGCGCACCACGGGGTCGCAGATGTCCCACTGCGCCTCGACCTCGTCGTTGCGGGTGAACAGCGTGGGGTCCCCGCGCATGGCGTCCATGATCAGCCGCTCGTACGCCTCGGGGGACTGCGAGAGGAACGCGGTGCCGTACAGGAACTCCATGTTGACGGGGCGGATCAACATGCGCGTGCCGGGGATCTTGGCGCCGAGCTGCAGGGTGACCCCCTCGTTGGGCTGCAGCGTGAGGATCAGCTGGTTGGGCCGGATCCCCAGCGAACCCGTCTGGTCGAAGGCGAGGTGGGGGACGGGCTTGAGCGTGATCACGATCTCGGTGATCTTGCGCGCGAGACGCTTGCCGGCGCGCAGGTAGAAGGGCACCCCCGCCCAGCGCCAGTTGTCCACCTCCAGGCGCAGCGCGGCGAACGTCTCGGTGTTCGAGTGCGCCCGCACGCCCTCCTCGTCCAGGTACCCGGGCACGTCCTCCCCGCCTGAGTGTCCCGCGGCGTACTGCGCGCGCACGGCCATCTCGGCGATGTCCGCCTCCGTGGGGGCGTGGATCGCCTGCAGCACCTTGACCTTCTCGTTGCGCACCTCTTCGGCGGTGAAGTTCACGGGGGGCTCCATCGCGACGTGGCAGAGCAGCTGCAGCATGTGGTTCTGGATCAGGTCGCGCAGCGCCCCGGAGTGGTCGTAGTAGCCGGCCCGGCTGCCGATGCCGATGTCCTCCGCGGCGGTGAGCTGCACGGAGTCGATGTAGTTGCGGTTCCACAGCGGCTCGAACAGACCGTTGGCGAAGCGGAACGCCAGCATGTTCTGGACGGTCTCCTTGCCGAGGTAGTGGTCGATGCGGAAGACCTGGGACTCGTCGAACACGTCGAGCACACGGCGGTTGAGCTCGACGGCCTCGGCGAGGGAGGTGCCGAACGGCTTCTCGATGATGACCCGCACCTCGGCGCCGGCGTGGCGATTGAGGTCCTGCGCGCCCAGCGCCTCGACGATCACGGGGAAGAAGGCGGGCGCGGTGGAGAGGTAGAAGGCGCGGTTGAGCGGTTCGCCCGCCCGCTCGTCGAAGCGGTCGAGCACGAATGCGAGCTCCCGGTACACGCGCTCGTCGTCGAACGTGCCGGGCACGTACTTAACGTGTTCGAGCAGGCCCGCGAGCACGTCCTCGTCGGGGGGGCGGCGCGAGAAGGAGCGGATCGCCTGCTCGCACTCGGCGCGGTAGTCATCGCGCTCCTTCTCTTTGCGCGAAACCCCCACGAGGTTGAAGCGCTCGGGCAGCGCCCCCTCGTGTGCGAGGTTGTAGAGCGCGGGCAGTAGCTTGCGCCGGGCAAGGTCGCCGGTGGCGCCGAAGATGACGAGCGTGGTGGGGGCGACGGGCAACCGCTCCAGGCCCTCGACGAGGGGGTTGTCCGGTGCCTGCTCGAGCGTGCTCACGAGCCGACCGGCGAGCGAGGGGGCCCGCAGCGAGTGGTGTACGGGAGGGTGGGCAGGGGGGATCGTCCGCGCGTGTTGGTGCGTCGACCGAGCGGGGTACGCGTGGGACCTCCGTGTCCCACTCCAGTGGCTCGGGAGCTCATCCGCTCTTCCTCACCGCGTGTCCGCCGAACTGGTTGCGCAGCGCGGAGAGCACACGGTTGGCGTAGTCCCCGTTGCCGCGTGAGGTCAGGCGCGCGTACAGCGAGGCCGTGATCACGGGCGTGGGCACGTCGCGGGCGGTGGCCTCGGCGATCGTCCAGCGCCCCTCGCCGGAGTCCTCGGTGTAGCCGGTGAGGGCGTGCAGGTCGTTGCCGTCGGCTTCGAACGCGCGGGCGGCCAGTTCGCACAGCCACGAGCGCACGACTGAGCCCTGTCCCCAGAGGTGGGCGATGTGCGCGTTGTCGAGCTCGTACTCGCACTTGTCGAACAGGTCGAAGCCCTCGGCGTAGGCTTGCATGAGGCCGTACTCGACGCCGTTGTGGACCATCTTCACAAAGTGCCCCGCCCCGGCGGCCCCGAAGTGCAGCCACCCGCGCGGGCCAATCGCCCCGACGCTCTCCTCCGAGGTCGGGGGGGCCAGCACGTCGAGGAACGGGGCCAGCCGCTTGACGGCCTTGGGGGGCCCGCCGACCATCATGCAGTAACCGACCTCAAGGCCCCACACCCCTCCGGAGGTGCCTACGTTGACGTAGTGGATGCCGCTCTTCTTGAGCTCCCCGGCGCGGCGCTTGTCTTCGGTCCACTGGGTGTTGCCGCCGTCAACGATGGTGTCGTCGCGGTCCAGCAGCTTGGCCAGCCGGTCGATGGTGCCTTGCGTGACGGCGCCTGCGGGCAGCATCACCCACACGATGCGCGGCGGCGCAAGTCGCTTGACCAGCGCGGCGAGCGACGCCACGCCGACGGCCCCGGTGGCTGTCGCCCGCTGGACGGCGGCGCGGTCGGCGTCGAACACCACCACCTCGTGCGCGGAGTCACGGAGGATGCGGTGCGCCATGCCGCCGCCCATGCGCCCCATCCCGACGAACCCGATCTGCTTGACGGCCTCTGCTCGCTCCGGTGTCACGGTGGCCCCTCCTTTGAGTTTCGACTTAGGGCCCACAGCAAAATATCTGACGGTCCGGTGCGGCCGCTTCGCGGCGGTCTGCGCCACCCGCGATGCTCGCCGTGCCACCAGCACGGCTGCGCTCGCGTGCGTCGCATCCCATCCCCGAATCGACCACCCCGATCCCGCCATCTCTTTTGCTGTGAACCCCTAGGTGCACTGCGAAGGTGGCGTGGTGGGGTTTGGTGTAGGTTACGCACGCCACGGCTGCACAAGGTATCCGGTCGAGCCCCCGTCGCACGCGGACCGTCTGATGAGCCCAGATCCCACCCACCAGCGCCCCGACCGCAACCTCGCGCTGGAGCTCGTGCGCGTCACCGAGGCCGCCGCACTCGCCGCCGCCCGGATGGTGGGCAAAGGCGACAAGGAGGGCGCCGACCAGGCCGCGGTGGACGGGATGCACTACGCGCTGCAGTCGGTGCAGATGGACGGCGTGGTGGTGATCGGCGAGGGCGAGAAGGACGAGGCGCCGATGCTCGCCAACGGCGAGCACATCGGTGACGGCTCCCCGCCCGAGGTGGACATCGCCGTGGACCCCCTGGAGGGCACCACGCTCGCAGCCCACGGGATGCCGAGCGCGCTGGCGGTGATCGCGCTGTCCGCCCGCGGCACGATGTTCGACCCGGGCCCGTGCGTGTACATGGAGAAGATGGCGGGTGCCACCGAGATCGCCGACCTGCTCGACCTCGACCGCCCGCTCTCCGAGACGGTCGCCCTGATCGCCGAGCGCAAGGGCCGCGAGATCGGGGATGTGACGGTGGTCGTGCTCGACCGCCCCCGCCACGAGCAGGGCATCGCGGCGATCCGTGAGGCGGGAGCGCGCGTGCGGCTGATACCCCACGGCGACGTGTCCGCCTCCCTGCTCGCAGTCACCGAGCGCTCCCCGGTGGACCTCCTGTGGGGCATCGGGGGCACCCCCGAGGGGGTGATCTCCGCAGCCGCGATCAAGTGCCTCGGCGGCCAGCTGGTGGGACGGCTGTGGCCCCGCGACGAGCACGAGCGAACCGCCGCGCTGGAGGCCGGCTACGACCTGCAGCGGGTGCTCGACCGCGACGACCTGGTGGCGGGCGAGGACGTGTTCTTCTCGGCCACTGGCATCACCGACGGCGACGTGCTGCAGGGCGTGCGCTACCCCTCCGCGGGCGGGGCGACCACCGAGTCACTCGTGATGCGCACCCGCTCGGGCACCGTGCGGCGCGTCCACGCGCGCCACGACCGCGCAAAGCTGCGCGAGATCTACGGCGACGCGCGGTTCGGGTAGCGCTCGGCGCTCATCCTTCCCCGGACGTCGCGGCTCCCAAGGTGCTCACCGGGGCAGAACCATCCCGGGACCCTGTGCCTCGTCGTCCTGCGCAAGGCGCCCGACCCGCGACTCTGCCAGGTCAAGGCGCGCGAGCGAGCGCAGGAAGCCGTGGGTCACGAACACGTGGATGCGCGCCTGGGTCGCGTTGTAGAGGCGGAGGCTGAGCCCCGAGGCGATCGCGGGGTAAAAGTTCGCGACCTCCACCTCGATGTGCAGGCGCGCTGTGCGCTCCACCTCCAAGGTCGCCCCCGTCGAGCCTTCCGCACCCAAACTCTCTCCCTCCAAGCTCTCTCCCCCCGGGCTTCCGTCCCGCACGCGGCGCACGTCGATCTGCAGGTGCCCCTTGCTCTTGCGCCCCGCGCGAGCGACCAGCAGGCCCCGCACGATGCGCCAGCGCACCACGCCGTGGTCGCGCTCGAGCTCGTACTCCGGGGCGCTGAATGCAAGCAGCGTTAGGGGGCGGAAGAGCAGCACGACGAAGCGCTCTCCGGCGGTGTAGCGCACCCGCACGAGCCCCAACGTCACGCGGGTCAGGAAGCGCCAGTAGGTCCGCGCCAGCCGCTCCAGGTTCTCAGGCGACCAGAGCTCGCTCAGCACGCGCTCGCTCAGCAGCACGTCGGCAGCCTGCACCGAGCGCATCGCTCCGGTGCGCTCGTCCACAGTGGTGAGGTCGCGCAGGTTGGCTATGCGGGCTTCTGCCACGGTGCATCCCAGGCTACCCGCCGGCTCGCGGCGCGTGCTCGTCAGGAGAGGTCGCTCAACCTGCGGTCGCCCCGCCGGTGGTCGCCCCCGCGGGGGCCGGCGCGAGCGGAGCGGAGGGCGCGCCCGACGCGGACGGTTCGGGTTCGCCGAGCGTGGGGGTGTTCGCGACGTGGCCCACGATCTGGGTGCTGACGTGCACCGTGTCCTTGATTTCGAGCGCCTGCGCGGCGCCCTTCGTCAGGTCCCACGTGGCGCCGTTGTGCCCGTAGGGCCCGCGGTCGAGCACGGGCACCGTCAGGAGGTGGCCGCGGTAGCCGACCTGCACGAGCGTCCCGCAGGGAAGGGTGCGGCTCGCGACGCCCACGAGCGTGGGGCTCATCGTCTGTCCGCACGCGGTGGCGTGGCCGTAGAAGCCGGGGCCGAACCACGTCGCCAGCGTGAGCTTGCCCGGGGCGGCCGGCGTGGCCGGTGTGGGGGCTGCCGCTCCGCCGGTGGGGGTGGGCGAGCCACTCGCCACAGGGGCGCCCGCGCCGAGCGACGCGGTCAAAAGCCCTGCCAGCAGGGCGTGCCTGAAGAAAGCGGTGCGCATGGTCTTCGTCGCCTACGGGGTGAGCTGACGGGCTCGCGCCTCACGGCGCTACGGTCCGGACGGACCGATTCGCCCCCGTGGACCGACGCTCGGTCCACATTGGGTCCCCCGTCCTCCGCGACCTGAGCCGCAGAGGTTCGGCGTGCGCGCAGTATACAGAGCCCGTCCGGACGTGTGCTGCTGGCGCGCCTGCGCCTCAGTCCCCAGTGAGCCGCCGGAGGGCGTCTTTCACGAGCCGCTCCCCGGTGGAGAGGCCCGCTTGGGCGAGCTCCCCAAAGAGCTCCGCCACCGAGGCCGCCAGCTCGGTGTTACTCGGCGGCTGCACGGCACGTCCCGGCTCGATCTGCTCCTCGGCCTCGAAGCCCTGCGGGGGCACCGGGGGCTCGACCGGCTTGGGCTTGGGTTTCGCGGCCCGCCTTGGGCGCGCGTTCGTTGCCGGCTCCGTCGGGGTGGTCGTCCCTCGTTTGGCGCGAGCCTTCGCCCTGCGTGCGCTGGGGCGCTGGGGGCGGGTGCTGGGGAGGCTCCCCAGCACGCCCGGATTGTCTCTCTCGGGCCTGTCGGTTGCGCTGGGAGGAGTCATGCGGTCGCCATCATCGCGCATAAGGACACACCGCGGCGAAGCGTTAGCATAGGGTCCACGTTCGGTTGTAGGGTGGCGAGCCTCGGCCCGCGGCCGGGCCGGGAGGTCCTCGGCGCATCCGGCAGGGTCGCCTCAGGTGCGCCGTGGCGGGCGGCCAGGACAATTTTTCGAGAAGACGCTCAACGGAAACGGGAATCGATGTCAGTAGTTGAACTGCAGGAGCTCGATGAGATCAAGGGCCTGCTGGCGAAGGGCCAGCAGATCGGGGTGTTGACGTTCGCGGAGATCTCCACCGCCACCTCAGAGCTGGATCTGGACGAGTCGGACGTCGAGGAGCTGCACGGCTTCCTGGAGAAATCCGAGATTGAGCTCGTCGAGGACATCGACCCGGCGACCGCGGCGGCCTCGCAGGTCGAGCGCGCCCCGGACAAACGGGGCCGGCGCAAAGCGAAAGCGACGCTCGACCTCAAGCCGGACATGACGACCGACTCGCTGCAGTTGTTCCTCAAGGACATCGGCAAGGTGCGGCTGCTGACCGCCCAGGAGGAGGTCGATCTCGCCAAGCGCATCGAGCGCGGCGACCTCGACGCAAAGCAGAAGATGGTCGAGTCCAACCTGCGCCTGGTGGTGTCGATCGCCAAGAACTACCGCAACCAGGGCCTGCCGTTCCTCGACCTGATCCAGGAGGGCACGCTCGGCCTGGTGCGCGCGGCGGAGAAGTTCGACTACCGCAAGGGCTTCAAGTTCTCCACGTACGCCACCTGGTGGATCCGCCAGGCGATCGCCCGCGCGCTGGCAGACAAGGCGCGCACGATCCGCATCCCGGTGCACGTGGTCGAGAAGCTCAACAAGATCGGCCGCGCCGAGCGCAAGCTGGTCACCGAGCTCGGCCGTGAACCGACCGCGGAGGAGATCGCGGACGTGACGGGGATCGACCCCGAAGAGGTCGACTCGATCAAGCGCTCCGCCCAGGCGCCGGTGTCGCTGGAGAAGCCGGTGGGCGACGAGGAGGAGTCGGAGTTCGGCCAGTTCATCGCCGACGAGCGCGCCGAGTCCCCGTACGAGCGGGCCGCGGAAATCCTCACCAAGGAGGCCCTGCGCGAGGCCCTGGAGAACCTCTCCTACCGTGAACGCCGCGTGCTCGAGCTCCGCTACGGCCTCGGCGGCGAGCACCCCCGCACCCTCGACGAGGTCGGGCGCACCTTCAACGTAACCCGCGAGCGCATCCGTCAGATCGAGAACCAGTCGCTGAAGAAGCTCCAGTCTCTCGCAGAGGCCCAGAAGCTCCGCGACGTGGCGTAGACCTCTCGTGATGCTGTTCCGACCGGCGCATGCGCCGGTCGGCGAGGGCGCGCATGCTGGCCGAAACGGGGATGCTCGCCGAAGGCGAGTGTCTCCCGGCTTCGGTCCTCGTGACGGGCTGCATGCAGCCCGTCTCCAGGTGGCGCATGCGCCACCTGGCCCAGCCCACATGTGCGGCTGGGGGGAGAGCCATGCGGCTCTCCCGGCCACCCCCGCTCGCGGCGCTCAAGCCCCCCGTGCGGGGTGCCGATGCGGGGAGCATGTTCGACGTGCAGTCAGCGCTGCGCGAGCTGGTCTCCAAGCACGGCTCGGACCTGCACCTGAAGGTGGACTCGCCTCCGCTGTACCGGGTGCACGGCGTGCTCGCCCACGACGAGCACGGCGAGACGCTGAGCGCGGAGGATACTGAGCGGGCGCTGCACGACCTGCTGCACGACCCGACGAAGCTGCACGAATTTACCGAGGAGCACGAGGTCGACTTCTCGTTCGAGATCTCCGGCGTGGCGCGTTTTCGCATCAACGCCTTCCGCCAGCGCGGGGTGATCTCGCTGGCGTGCCGCGCGATCCCGCACAAGATCAGCACGATCGACGAGCTCACGCTGCCCCCGGTCGTGCGGGAACTGGCCGAGGAGGAGCGCGGGATCGTGCTGCTCACGGGCACCACGGGGTCGGGCAAGTCGACCACGCTGGCGGCGATGATCGACCACATCAACGAGACGTTCGCCAAGCACATCGTCACGATCGAGGACCCGATCGAGTTCGTGCACCGGGACAAGCGCGCGGTGATCAACCAGCGCGAGGTCGGGATGGACACCGCCTCTTTCAAGCGCGCCCTGCGCCGCGTGCTGCGCCAGGACCCCGACGTGATCCTGGTCGGCGAGATGCGCGACGAGGAGACTGTCCAGACCGCGCTGTCGGCCGCCGAGACCGGCCACCTGGTGCTCTCCACGATCCACACGGTCGACGCGGCGGAGTCGATCAACCGGATGCTCGACTTCTTCCCTCCCCACCAGCACGCCCAGGCGCGCTCGATGATCGCGGGCACGATCAAGGGCGTCATCTCCCAGCGTCTCGTGCCGGGGTCCGACGGCGGTCGGGTCGCGGTGTGCGAGATCCTGCGGATGACCGGCAGGGTGCGCGACATGATCGTCGACCCCGCCCAGACGGGCAAGCTCAACGAGGTGATCGCCGCCGGCGGCTACTACGGGATGCAGACCTTCGACCAGGCCCTCTTCGGGCATCTGAAGGCCGGGAGGGTCACGATCGACGACGCGATGCGCGTGGCCTCCAGCCCCCACGACTTCAAGCTGCTCGTGCAGGCCGACGGCCGCCGCGGTACCACGATGGAGGACGTCGCCTCGATGGCGGAGCAGCGCGGCGAACGTCCCACCGGCCCGGCCGCGACCCCGAACGGCGCGCCAGCTGCGCAGCCGCTCCCAGGGGCTGCACCAGAGTCCCCGCGGGAGCCGGCACCCGCCGGCCGCCCGCCGCTGACAGTCGCATAGGACGGAGCTGCCCAACCCCCGGGAGGGGCGATGCCCGCTTCTGGCAGCCGGAGGCCAGTTTCTATCTCTTTCTAAGCGATGGTTTAGAAGATGGTGGAAGCACGGCTTGAGCGGGGCCGGTACTTCATTTGGTAAAGTAAAGGAGTGGCCGTCGATGAGACATGTCCGGTGTGCCGCACGGCCGAGATCGTGTGCGCGAAGTGGACGCTGCTGCTGATCCGTGACCTCGCCGAGGGCCGCTCGCGCTTCTGTGAGCTGGAGCGCTCGCTGGAGGGCATCAGCCCGCGCACGCTCTCGCTGCGGCTGCGCGCGCTGGAGGAGGAGGGGATCGTTAAGCGCCAGACCTTCCCCGAGGTGCCCCCGCGGGTGGAGTACGCGCTGACCGAGAAGGGTTCGGCGCTGCTGCCGATCATCGATGACATGCGTGTCTACGGCGAGCGCTGGATCGTGCAGGGCTGCGAGGACCGGGTGACCTCGGCGATCTCCTCTCCGGTCGCAGTGGCCGTCGCGTAGGGTCCACGTCGCGTGGCGGTAGCGTAGGGCTGCAAGACCGGCTGCATCCGCAGGAGCACGGGGAGCACCGGCGAACAGCCTCCCGTGCGCTCCCCCCAGCTCGAGACGGCCCTCACGCAGTTCGTCAAGGACGCCGCGCGGCACCTGCAGGCGGAGCTCGACGCCGGCGCGGAGGTGCCGTTCGAGCTCGCGGCCACCCCGGCCCGCGGGCGGCGCACGGCGCTGTACAGCTACCGTCCGCTACCCGGCGCGTTCATCAGCGAGCGTTGGCCGGTGCTCACCGGCCTTGAGAGCTACGCCGCGGCGGAGCGCCTGCTGGAGTGCCTGCAGGGGCTCGAGCGGTACCTGCTCGTGCGGGGGGTGCGGATCGGGCGGGGCGCGCGGCGGGCGCGGGCGGACGTGGTGGCGCGGACGCTGCTGGAGGCGGTGTTCGCCGAGCAGACCGACTTCGAGCTCTGCGAGGAGCGGCTGCGCCGGGCACTCGAGGAGCTGGACGAGGCGGCCTTCACGAACGCCGGCGAGGCGGCGCTGATCGAGACGCTGCACGGCCTGGGTACGGTCGCGCCCGAGCTCGCGGGGGTGCGCGCGCCGGCGATCGGCCGACCCGAGCTTGCCTGGGCGCTGGCGCGCTTTGAGATGGGCTGCGAACGGGCCTCGGAACTGGAGGCGCTGTCGGACTACCTGCTCGCGCTGCGGGCGCTGCTCGAGCCGGAGGGGCCCTCCTCCGGGCGGCTCGCCGGCCGGCTTGCCGCACTCTGCGCCACCCCCGCGGAGCGCGCCGGCCTGACGCGTCGGGTGCACCAGGCGCTCGCCCTGGAGCGCGCCGTGATCACGGGCGCCGCGCTCGAGCACACGAGTTGCGACGCGCTGGTCGCGGAGCTCGCCGGCCACCTGCGGGCGCTGCTGCGCGACGTCGTGTGCGACCACCTGCCCCCCGACCTCGTGACGCTCGCCGACGCGCTGGCGGCACCGCCGGAGGAGACCGGGGAGGTGACTGTGCGTCGCGGGTCGGGTGGCTCGTCCGGAGAGACGACCGAGGAAGTGACTGCGCGTCGCGGGTCGGGTGGCTCGTCCGGAGAGACGACCGAGGAAGTGACTGCGCGTCGCGGGTCGGGTGGCTCGTCCGGAGAGACGACCGAGGAAGTGACTGCGCGTCGCGGGTCGGGTGGCTCGTCCGGAGAGACGACCGAGGAAGTGACTGCGCGTCGCGGGTCGGGTGGCTCGTCCGGAGAGACGACCGAGGAAGTGACGGCACGGCGCGGACTTGGACACTCTCCCCGGGAGAGGATCTCCCAGGAGGGACCGCCCCGAGAGCGGGTGTCAAGAGAAGAGAACGTCGGCGACGCGGGCGAGACCCGCGAGATCCTGAACGTCCCCGTCTAGGTGGGGCACGAGGATCGGGTCGGGGTCGCCGAGTGCCTCGGAGAGCCGCGCGACGCTGGCACGGTCGCGCTCCACGAGCACGTCGAAGTCGGCGAGGTTGGCGGCCACGCGTGCGGCGAGCCGCTCGCCGAGCTCGTCTGTGAGCAGCGCCTGCACCTGCGCGGGGGAGTGCCCCTGCAGCCCGTCGCGGTGGACGCGGTTGACGATCGTCGCGGCGCGGTCCATACCGGCGGCGGCGAGGTGCTCGGCGAAGGAGGCCGCCTCGCGCGCGGGCTCTGGCTCGGGCGAGGTGACGAGTAGGAACGCGGTGGTGGGGTCGCGCAGCAGCGCCTCGACGGCGTGGGCGCGCTCGCGGAAGCCGTCGAGCATCCCCGCGAGCGCGCCGAAGAAGCCCGAGAGTTCCCCGATCAGGTCGACGCCGGTGAAGCGGGAGAAGACTGAGAGCACGAGGCCGGTCCCGCGGCCGACGACGCGCGCGGCGAGGGTGCCGGGGGCGAGGAACATCTTCAGCGCGCGGCCCTCCAGGAAGCGGGTCATGTGCCCCGGGGCGTCGAGGAAGTCCAGCGCGTTGCGCGAGGGCGGGGTGTCGAGCACGACGGTGTCGAAGCCGCCTTCGCGGTGTAGCTCGTAGAGCTTGGCGATCGCGGAGAACTCCTGGGTGCCGGCGACGGCGGAGGAGACCTCCTGGTAGATACGGTTGGAGAGGGCGGCCTCGCGCGCGCGCTCGTCGGGGGCGAGGCGGGAGATGAGGTCGTCGAAGGTGCCCTTGGCGTCGAGCATCGTCGCCCACAGCTCCCCGCGCAGCTCCACCCCCTGGGCGGCGAGCAGCGCGGGGTCGATGCGCCGGGGCTCGTTGTCGAGCTCGTCGAGGCCGAGCGCGCTCGCCAGGCGCCGGGCGGGATCGATCGTGACGACCGCGACGCGCTGCCCTTCGCGGGCGAGTCCCAGCGCGAGCGCCGCAGCGGTGGTGGTCTTGCCCACCCCGCCGGGGCCGACGCAGACGCAGATGGTGCGCCCGGCGAGTCGCCGCTGCAACTTTACGTGGCGGGGGGGCACGGGAGGATGGTATGGAGTCCCGCTCGCCTATATATATAGGTCCCCAAAAGAGAGCGCATACGCCCGCGGACCTGCCCCGGGGACCACACTCCCCACGGCCTATATATATAGGTCCCCAAAAGAGAGCACCAGGCCCGAGACCCCCGCCCGGGGACCCGCTCCCCATCAGCCCTATATATAGGTCCCAAAAAAGAGAACACAGGACCCCGCCCGCCGGCCCGTGCAGGAATCCGCCCGCCGCGTGCGAATACCCACCCGACGGCTTCCCATCAGCGGGTCCCATCTAGAACGGGCCCCATCAACGTCAACGAGCAGGAGCGTGCCGTGCAAGGACGGGCGAAGGTCATAGCGTTCGCCAATCAGAAGGGCGGCGTGGCGAAGACGACGACGACGCTGAACCTGGCGGCCGCGTTCGCGGAGGAGGGCCATCGGGTGCTGTGTGTCGATATGGACCCGCAGGGCAACCTGACGATGTCCCAGGGGATCGACCCGGACACCCTGGAGAAATCGATGTATGACGTGCTGGTCCACAAAACCTCGATCCGCGAGGTGGTGCGCAAGCGTGAGGTGGACGTGGCGTGCGCCTCGATCGATCTTGCTGGGGCGGAGATCGCGATGAGCACGATGATCGGCCGCGAGCGCTCGCTGCAGAAGGCGTTCGAGCCGATCCGCGAGGATTACGACTTCATCTGCATCGACACCCCGCCGAGCCTGGGGTTGCTGACGATCAACGCGCTGACGGCGGCCGACAAGGTGATCGTCCCCGTGCAGTGCGAGTATCTGTCGATGCGCGGGCTGATCCAGCTGCAGAACACCCTGGCGATGATCCGCGAGAATCTCAATCCGGACGTCAACATCGAGGGTATCCTTCCCACGTTGGTGGATACGCGCACGATCCACGCGAAGGAGGCGATCGAGATCCTCGAGGAGAACTTCGGCGACCGCGTGTTCGCATCGCGCATTCGCAAGACGGTCCGCTTCGCGGAGGCGCCGGTGAAGGGCATGTCGGTGCTCAAGTACGAGCCCCACGGGGTGGCGGCGCAGTCCTACCGCCAGCTCGCGCAGGAGGTACTCATGCACGGCGTGAAGGAGGAGCAGGTGCTCGCGCACGGCGCGGGCGAGATTGCCGTGCGACGGGGCCACATCGCCCAGGGCGCACCGGCGCCGGCCGCACAGACGCAGACCGCGCAGTCACCAGTTGCCGACGGCCACGAGGAGGTCCTCGTCCGTGGCCCAGAGTAAACGCGCAAGCATGAGGGAGGGCCCCCTGGCGGCTCTGTTCAGCAAGACCGAGGAGGAACAGGCGAAGGAGCCTGAGAAACCTTCCGCGAAGGAGTCCGAGGAGCCCTCGGCGAAGGCGCCTGAGCGTACGCAGCCCTCGGCGAAGGCGCCCAAGGAGTCGCCCGCACAGGACGAGCTCGCCGCGAGCGCGCCGGAGGCGGTCGCGGAGGTCCCCGAGGCGGAGACCACCTCCGTCCCCAGCCCAAGGGAGCGCCTGCGCAACGTGTTCTCCGCGGAGATACCCGCGAATATGATGGAGCGGGAGCGGCCCGCCGAGGCGAGCACCGCGAAGGAGTCCCCGGCAGCCGACGTGTACGCGCGCGAGGACCGATCGGAGATCGGCCAGCGCCCGCAAGCCGGCGGCCAGGGAGTGGTTCAGCCGGTGATCCGCGTGGTGGGCGTCGGCGGTGCGGGCGTGAACGCGGTCAACCGGATGGTCGAGGCCGAGGTCGCGGGCGTGGAGTTCCTCGCGATCAATACCGACTTGCAGTCGCTGCAGCAGTCAACCGCGGACATCACCCTGCACATCGGCGCCGAGCTGACGCGAGGACTGGGGTCCGGCTCGGACACGAACCTGGGCCGCGCGGCGGCGATGGAGGATTACGACCGCGCGAAGGCGCTGCTGAAGGGCTCGGACATGATCTTCATCACCGCGGGCGCCGGCGGCGGAACGGGCACGGGCGCGGCCCCGATCATCGCGCGGATCGCGCGCGAAGTGGGCGCGCTGACGGTCGCGATCGTCACAAAGCCCTTCGGCTTCGAGGGCTCCAGGCGCGCCGAGGCGGCCGAGCAGGGCGTGCAGGCGCTGGCCGAAGAGGTGGACACGCTGATCGTGGTGCCAAACAACCGCCTGCTGAGCGTGCTCGACAAGCAGACGTCGATGGTCGAGGCGTTCCGCGTCGCCGACGACGTGCTGCGCCAGGGCGTGCAGGGCATCTGCGACCTGGTGACGCTACCGGGCCTGATCAACCTCGACTTCGCCGACGTGCGCACGATCATGAGCGGCGCAGGCAACGCGCTGCTCGGCATCGGCATGGGCGCAGGCGGCGAGCACCGCGCGACGGAGGCCGCAATGCAGGCGGTCGCCTCGCCGCTGCTGGAAACCTCGATGGAGGGCGCGCGCTCGATCCTGCTCTCGATCACCGGCGGCAAAGACCTCTCACTGTGGGAGGTCAACGAGGCCGCCAAGGCGGTCTCCGAGGCGGCCCACCCTGACGCGAACATCATCTTCGGCGCGATGGTCAACGAGAAGCTCGAGGAGCAGGTGTGGGTCACCGTGGTGGCCACCGGCTACGAGGAGAAGCGCGGCGCCCGCCCTACCCGGGGACGCCTGGAGGAGCCAAGGGGCGAGCCGAGAGTGCAGCGCACAGGCCGCGCCGGGGAGACGGGCCGCCGCGAGCGCCGCGGGGGCTTCGCCGTGGACGATTTGGAGATTCCGGAGTTCATGCCCAGGGCCTGAAGGCCGGCGTACTGCGACCGGGCGAGTGAGGTCCGGTTTTCGTATTCAGGGGGTCGTCCGCGCGTGTGAGTGCGCCCGACCGGGCGCGAGGCCAGGGTTTGCCTGGCGGAGGGAGAAGTCTCGGCTCATGTGGTCTCCCGCCAGCTCCATAAGGATCGCGAGCACCAGGAATGTCAGCGCCCGGTGCGAGCGCGACGGTGGTGGGCAGCGTGTCGCGCATCAGTCTCGACACGACGTCCGTCGCCGCTGTGCCTCGCGCCCGACGCAGGGGGTGGTCGGCCCGCCTCAGACCGACACCGCCACCCCACCCCGGCGGGGGTCGCCGGTGCCGATCAGCTCTCCGTCGGTGCGCTGCACCGCCTGCACGCCCCCGAAGTAGAGGTTGAGCGCGTGGAAGCTCACGACCCGCCGGTCCTCCCGCGCGAGCGCTCGCACGTCGATCCCCGGCTCCGCGTACACCACGCCCTCCTCGAAGTGCGCTCGCGGGGCGCGCACCGCCTCGGGGGCGCGCAGGCCGCGGTTGACCACCCCCACGATCGTTTGCAGCAGCGCCGAGCGGATGCGGTTGGAGCCGGCGCTGCCGAGGACCAGCTCCACCTCGCCCGCCCGCCGCACGATCGACGGTGCCATCATGCTCGGCATCCGGCGCCCCGCGGGGTGCAGGTGAAAGCCCAGCGGGTTGAGGTCCTGCTCGCCCATGATGTTGTTCACGTGGATGCCCGTCCCGGGCACCACCACGCCTGAGCCCTCGCCGTTGGTGCACGTCACGCTGCACGCCCGCCCCTCCCCGTCGAGTACCGAGATGTGGGTCGTGGCGCCGAGGTGGCTGCTTGTGTCGCCCCCCGGTTGGTCGCCCGCCCCTTGGCTGCGCGGGTCCAGGTGGTCGGCGGGACCGGATCCCCACCCGGCCGCCCCGGCCACGCCCAGGCGCTCCGTGAGGAACCGCTCCAGGAAGCTCTCCTCGGCGAGGCCCTCGACGAACTCGGGGGTGCGCTCTGCCTGGGCGGCCTCCATCGCCGCCACGACCTGCTCCAGCGTCGGCGGCCTGGGCTGGCGGTCGAGCAGGCCGAGCGCGTACGCCAGCAGGGTCCCTCCCGCCGAGGGCGGCGGGTTGGTCAGCACCTCGCGGTCGCGGTACCCCTGCCGCACGGGCTCGCGCTGCCGGGCCTGGTAGGAGGCGAGCGCCGCGCGCGTCACCGAGCCGCCGCGCTCGCCCACCCACTCGCTGACGGCGCCCGCCACGTCGCCCCGGTAGAAGGGCTCGGCGCCGTCGCGGCCGAGGCGCTCCAGCGCGTCCCCCAGCTCGGGGTTGCGCAGCACCTCGCCCTCGCGCAGCACGTGGCCCTCCGGTGCCCACAACGCTGCGCACTCAGCCGTGGAGAGCAGCAGCTCCGTGAGGATCTCCGCCACGTACGCCTGTCCGCGGTTCAGCGCCACGCCCGCGCGCGCGAGGCGGGCCGCGGGTGCGGCGAGCGTCTCAAGCGGGACGGTGCCCCACCGCGCGATCGCCTCGCACACCCCCGCCGGCGTGCCGTAGACCCCGCAGGAGGCCGGCCCGATGTGGAACGTCTGCACCGCGTCCCCGAACGACACCTCGATCGCCTGGAGCTCGGCCGCCGAGCCGTCCTGCGCTCGCGCGGGGGCCTCCACGAAGAAGTCCAGCAGGGCGGGCTCCCACTCCGGGCCCGCCACCATCAGGTAGCCCCCGGCTCCCAGGCCGGTCAGTAGCGGCTCGGCCACAAACGAGGTGAGCACGGCTCCCACCGCGGCGTCCACCGCGTTGCCCCCTTCGCGCAGCACCCGCGCTCCTGCCTGCGCGGTCAGCGGATGGCCGGCGGCGACGCAGCCCCGTTCGGGTGAGCTCACGCGGGTTGCCTCCTGCCCGCGGCGCGCGTGCCTCGACCCCGGCGGCCGGTGAGGTCCCAGGCGGCGAGGACGCCCCGTCCGGGTGGGCTCACGCGAGTTGCCTCCTGCCTGCGGCGCATATGCTCCCTGCAGGTGAGCTCATCTGCGAAGGGTACGGGTCGGGCTGGGCGGACGCCCTTCGGCGCGTCCCCACACACTCGCTCTTCGCGCTGGCGCCTGTCGGTGGCGCGGGTGGGCGCGCTCGCCGGGACGCTGCTCGCGGCGGCGGCCGTAGCGGGCTGCGGGGAGAACATCGTGCTCCCCGACCTGTTCGTGGTGCAGCGCACTGGCGGGGCGCCCGGGGAGACGCTGTTGATGGTGGTCAACGAAGGCGGGGCGGTCCGCTGTGGCGAAGGGCCCGCCCACCCCTTCCGCCTGGGCTCGGCGCACCAGTTGAGCGACCCCCAGCTGGTGGAGGCGCGGGGCCTGCAGGAAGAACTCCAGGAACCCTCCGCCAAGCGCCTTTCGCTGCCCCCGCGGCCGGGCTCGGTGTTCCGCTACTCCGTGCGCGACCCCGAAGGCTCTGTGCAGTTCGCCGACAACTCCGCGGGCCAGCCTGCGGTCTTCCGCCACCTGGCCCTCTTCGTGCTGGAAGTGGCGCAGCGGGTGTGCGGCCTGTCGCAGTGAGCGTGGGTGCGCGGCCTACCGCGGTGAGCGTGGAGGTGCGCGGCCCGGTGTGGCCCTGGGTGAGCTCTACCCGAAGCGCACCTTCCCGTTGGACTGCGCGTGCGCCTGGGCGCGCTCGACCAGCTCCATGCGCTTGATGGCGGCACGGAAGAGCATCGTCAGCAGCCGCAGGCGTGCGTTCTCGGAGCGCAGCTCGAGCAGCTCCTGCTTGGCGTCGGTGCCGAACTCCACCGTGGCGGCCATGCGGTAGGCGTCGAGCGCCTCGATCTCCTCGTTGGAGAGGGCGTTGTCGGTCGCCTGCTCGACCAGGTTGGCGTACAGCTCGCGGGTGGCGTTCACCACCTCGAGGTCGGCTGGCTCGTCGTGCTCGTCGAGGAACTCCACGACACCAGCCGGGTAGGGGAAGTCGTCTTGGCGCTCGAGCAGGCGGAACGGCCTGGTGCCGCGCGCGAGGATGTTCATGCGCCCGTCCTCTTTGCGCTCGAGCACCTGCTCGACCGTGCACGCGCAGCCGACCGGCTTGAGTTCGTCGTCGGCCATCCACACGATCCCGAACTCCCGTCCCTCCTCCAGGCACTCCTCGATCATCGTGCGGTAGCGGTCCTCGAAGATGTGCAGGGGCACGTTCTCGGTCGGCAGCGCCACGATGCCCAGCGGGAAGAGCGGGAAGCCTCGGTGCAGACGGTCGGTCATCGCCGCAGAGTCTAAGGGGATGAACCGTCTAGGGTGGTGAACCTCGGCGGGTGTGTAACGATCGGTACCCCGTGGTCGGACCGGGCCTACGAAGAGGGCCCGGTCGCCCGAGCCCCTCCAGAAGCGCCACGCAGACGCAATAACACGTTGGCCACCCAAAAATCTAACACGCGACTCCCTCTGCTCCCCGTTCAGCCCCCCTTGCGCGCGGAGAGCATCAGGTTGTAGAAGATCGCGGGGGGCAGCCGCGACTCCAGCAGGCGGCGGTCGAGCTCCTGCAGCACGAGGTAGCCGCGGTAGGCGTACTGGCGCCACGCCCACGGGACGTCCTCGGGCTCGGCGGTGGCCTCGAGCGTGCGGTTGGTCCAGCCGAACCAGTTGGCGGTGAGCTCCTCGCCGACCACGCGGACCTGCTGTAGGCCCGCCCCCTGGGCGAGCGCGCGCAGTTCCCCGGGGGCGAAGGCGTGGACGTCGACCACGCTCTCCAGCGCCGCGTCGGGCGCGCCGCCCTCGGCTGGCGGGGCAGGGCGGGCGCGCAGCGCAGCTCGCCACAGCGGGGCCACCGTGCCAGCGAAGCGCTTGGGCACCCGCGCGAGGCGGTCGCCGTAGCGCGAGGGCTCCCCGGCGAACAGCAGCGTCCCACCGGGAGCGAGCACGCGGGCGAGCTCCGCGAAGGAGGCGGGGAGCTCGGGGAGGTGGTGCAGCACGGCGTGGCCGAGCACGAGGTCGAAGCTCCCGTCCTCGAACGGCAGCCGCTCGGCGTCGGCGGGCACGGTCTCGACCTGCAGGTCGAGACGCTGCGCGTTGGCGCTCAACGCTGCGAGCATCCCCGGCGAGATGTCGGTGCAGGTGGCCTGCTCGATCACCCCGGCACGCAGCAGGTTCAACGTGAAGTACCCGGTCCCCGCCCCGATCTCCAGGGAGCGCCGGTAATGGCCGAGGTGCCCGCCGAGCGCCTTACGCACCTTAGCGGTGACCTGCTCGAGGCCGACGTCCCCGAAGTCGATGCCCCACTTCGCGTCGTAGTGGCCCGCGGCGACGTCGTGGTAGCGCGTGTTGACGTCGCGGATCTCCTCTGGGGTCAAGGGGGCGGTCATGGGTGGGCGGGGCCGGTCAGGTGGGGTCTGGTGAGGCGTGGTCACGGGGCCGGTCGGGGGCCTCGTTGTCCGGCGAGCGTGGGGCGTGTCGGTGAGTACCCCCGAGAGCCCGCGGGTGGGACCATATACTCGCGCGCGGTGTCGGCGTCCCTCTACCAGCAGCTCGACCAGCCCGACGGCGTTCCACCGCTCGAGTTGACGGGGGAGCGCACGCTCCCGGACGTGCCGGAGGAGAACTACTGGTTCCGTCGCCACCTGGTGGTCTACCAGTGGATCGCGGCGCGCGTGGGGGGCCTGCGCGTGATCGACATGGCGTGCGGGGAGGGCTACGGCTCGGACGTGCTCGCGGGGTCGGCGGCGAGCGTGGTGGGGGTGGACGCCAATCCCGAGGCGCACGCGCACGCTCGCGCGCGTTACCGGCGGGCGAACCTGGGCTTCGAGCGCGACCTCATCGAAACCTTCTCCGAGCCCGCCGACGCAGTGGTGTTCCTGCAGACCGTCGAGCACCTGCAGGACCCCGGCGCGGCGCTCGAGCACTTCCGCGGGCTCGTCGCCGGAGTGGGTGAGGGCGGCGCGGCCCAGGGCAGCGCGGGTCGGGGCGGCGGGGGCACGGTGTACCTGTCCACCCCCAACGTGCTCACCCTCGCCCCGAAGGGGGCCGAGCGCTCGGACAACCCGTGGCACGTGCACGAGTACCGCGCGCGCGAGTTTGAGCGGCTCTGCCGCGCCCACTTCTCCTCGGTGGCGCTCTTCGGCCTCTTCCACGCTCGCCGGCTGCGCGTGCACGAGCTCGCGCTGCGCCTGGGCTGGGACAGCGTGCACCCCCGGCTGGGCCTCACCGAGCGCTTCTACGGCTGGTTCACCCCGGCAATCTCCGTCACGGACTTCGCGCTACGCCCCCGTGGCCAAGCCGACCTGGAGCGGGCGCTCGACTTCGTGGCGGTGTGCCGGGCGTGAGCGCTCCGCTGGGCGCGAGGCGGTGAGCGCTGCCGGTCCGGAGACGGTGAACGCCGCCGAGCAGGCGGGTAGGGCCAGCCGGCGGCGGCCGGCCGCGGAGCCGTCTGCGGCTTCGCGTCGAACCGGCTCCCGGCCCCAAGGCGAGCTGGCGATCGTCCTGCACACCCACATGCCCTACGTGGAGGGCTTCGGGACGTGGCCGTTCGGGGAGGAGTGGCTGTGGGAGGCGCTCGCCACGTGCTACCTGCCGCTGCTGGAGCTGCTGGAGGCAGGCGCGCCGCTGACGGTGTCGCTGACCCCGGTGCTGTGCGACCAACTCGAGGCCCCGGGGTTGGGGGAGCGATTCGCGCGGTTTGTGTCCGACACCCGCCGCTACACCCACGCCGAGGACGCCCGCGGCCTGCGCGCGGGGGGGCACGAGGCCCTGGCGCGCGAGGTGGAGCGCGCCTGGGGGGACTACGAGCGGGCGCTGGAGGACTTCGGGCGCCGCGGCGGAGACCTGCTCGGCGCGTTTGCTCCCTACGCACAGTGGACCTCCTCCGCGACCCACGCGGTGCTGCCCCTGCTGGCCACGGAGGCGGGGCTGCGCACGCAGGTGCAGAGCGGCGTCGAGTCTCACCGCGCGCGCTTCGGGGCGGGCTGGCGGGGGGGCTTCTGGCTGCCGGAGTGCGCGCACGCCTCCTCTCTAGAGCCCACGCTGGCGGAGGCCGGCGTGCACGCCACCTGCGTGGAGCTGACCGGCCGCCTCGGCCTGGGGGCGCCCGCGCACTTGCGCCCGCTGCGCGGAGCCGCGGGCGTGGTGCTCGTCCCGGTCGACCGCGCCACGGTGGCGCTGGTGTGGAGCGAGGCGGGCTACCCCGCGCACGGGCACTACCGGGACTACCACCGCCACACCGTTCACCACCACCAGCCGTGGGCCAACGACGGCGGCGCCTACGACCACGCCCGCGCCCTCGCGCTGGCGCGGGCCCACGCGGCGGACTTCGTGGCCCGCACCGCCGAGCGCCTGCGCCGCGACGGCGCCGGCCTGCCGGGGGGCGGCCTGGCGGTGTGCGCTCTGGACACGGAGCTCCTCGGCCACTGGTGGTACGAGGGCCTCGCCTGGCTGGCCGCGGTCGTCGAGGAGTGCGCGCGTCAGGGGCTTCCCCTGGTGCGCCTCGACGACGCGCTGGAGCGCCACGAGCCGGCACCCGCGGAGGACACGGAGGAGTGGGGGACCAGCACGTGGGGTCAGGGTGGCGACCTCTCGACGTGGTCGGGGCCGGCGGTGGCGGACCTCGCCTTCGCCACACGGGCCGCCGAGCT
The DNA here is from genome assembly GCA_963706545.1 of uncultured Solirubrobacterales bacterium. Taxonomy (GTDB): domain Bacteria; phylum Actinomycetota; class Thermoleophilia; order Solirubrobacterales; family Solirubrobacteraceae; genus Palsa-744. The sequence goes on along the minus strand of OY970161.1, from coordinate 329,540 downwards.
GGACGTGGTGCGCGCCGGCCCCGGCGCGGGAGCCGCGGCGGTGCGGGAGTTGCTGGCGCTGCAGGCGAGCGACTGGGCCTTCATGGTCTCCCGCGACCTCGCGGTCCCCTACGCGCGCGAGCGCTTCGCGGCCCACCGTCTCGGGGTGGAGCGGGCGCTGGGGGCCGGCCCGGACGCCGACGCGAGCGCTGTGCGCAACCTCGCCGCGCACGCGGACCGCGCCGCGCTGCTGGCGCCTTGACCACGGGCGCCCGGCACCTGGACGCGACCCCCGGTCCGTCACACGAACGAAACGCCCTCCCGACCCCCCTTGGGGGGTCCTTCTAAAAAACCCTTCCCCGTCACTCCCAGCGCATCGAACGGGGCGCCTCGCGCATGCGGATCACGCGGGCGGGGACGCCGCCGACCACGGCGTTGGGGGGCACGTTTGCGGTGACCACGGCGGAGGTGCCCACTACGCTGTTGTCCCCGACGGTCACTCCGCGCAGGATGCACGCGCCGTAGCCGATCCACACGTTGTGCCCGACGCGCACGTCGCGCTTGTAGATGCCCTGCAGGCGTACCGGGCGCTCGACCTCGACCGTGCCGTGGTCGAAGTCGATCAGCATCACGCGGTCGGCGACGATGCACTCGCGTCCGATCGAGACGTGCTGGAAGGCGGAGATCGTGCACTCCTGGCCCATCACTGTCTTTGCGCCGATCCGCACCTCGCCCTCGTGCACTCTGATCTTCGAGCCGTGCCCGATCCACGCCCAACGGCCGATGTGCAGGGTGGCGCGGCGACCGATCTCGAACTTCACCCCGGGGCACACGAAGCAGATGCCGTCCGTGTGCAGGCGCCCGCGCCAGCGCAGCTTCAGCCACAGCCACCGCGCTGCGAGCAGCGCGTAGTGGCGGCTGACCATGTTGTTCGCGCGCATCCACTGCCACGTGCGTACGCAGTCCCGGTGCCGTGTCACGAGCGGGCATCCTAGATACTTCGCCGGTGTCCTCCACACTCGCCCAACGCCTGCTCGCCGGCGACCGCCGCGCGCTCGCGCGGGGCATCTCGCTGGTGGAGGACGACCGCCCGGAGGGGTGGGCGCTCGTGCGCGAGGTCTACCCGCACACCGGCCGCGCCGCGGTGGTGGGCTTCACCGGTCCCCCTGGGGTGGGCAAGTCCACGCTGATCGGCGCGCTCACCCGCGCGCGGCGCGAGGCGGGGCGCACCGTCGGGGTGCTCTCCGTGGACCCCTCCTCGCCGTTCACCCACGGCGCGCTGCTGGGTGACCGCATCCGCCTCGGCGAGCACTTCCTGGACCCGGGGGTGTTCATCCGCTCGATGGCCTCCCGCGGCGCACTGGGCGGCCTCTCCGAGGCGGCGCTGCAGGCCGCGCTGCTGCTCGACGCCGCCGGCCGCGAGGACGTGTTCGTGGAGACCGTCGGGGTGGGCCAGGCGGAGGTGGACATCGTCGACCACGCCGACACGGTGGTGCTCGTGCTGATGCCCGGCTCGGGCGACTCCGTCCAGGCGCTCAAGGCGGGCGTGATGGAGATCCCCGACGTGATCGTCGTCAACAAGGCCGACCACCCGCTCACCGACACCACGGTGCGTGAGATCCGCGGCGTGCTCTCGCTCGCCCCCCTCGGCGCCGCCGACGGCGCGGGGGAGGGGCGCGGGCGGGCCTGGCGGGTGCCCGTCGTCAAGACCGAGGCCGCGCACGGCCGGGGCGTTCCCGAGTTGGTGGAGCGTCTGGAGGAGCACCGCGCGTGGATCCTCGCCGAGGGCCACCTCGCCGAGCGCCGGCGGCGCAACCTGCGCAACGAGGTGCTCGCGCTGGCAGGCGCCCGCCTGCGCCGCCGCCTGGAGCTCGCCCTGCGCGGGGACGCCGACTTCGAGCGCCTCCTGGACGACGTCGTGGCCCGCCGCCTGGACCCCGCGAGCGCGGCCACGGAGCTGCTCGAGCGGGCCGCGCCGAGCGCCGACGTGGGTGCGCCGAGCACGACTTAATACTGGAAAGATCGGGAAACGTAGCTCCCGTTCTATTTGAAAGGTTCTTAAAGGAGCTCCACTTGGGAGCGGTTTGGTGTACGGTTATGGAGGTACTACCAAGCGGTTGTCGGAGGGACGACCGGGAGACTGATGTCTGCAAGCAACTCAACCGCTGTCGTTGACAGAACCTGGATGCGAGGGTCCTCGCCCCTGAAGGGGGCGATCCTGGCGCTTGTCCTGGAGCGTCCGGGTCACGGCTACGACCTCGGTGCTCGCCTCGGGGCGCGCCTGGGGCCGACGTGGGCGATCGACCCCAAGCGCCTCTACCGGATGCTCGACCAACTCGAGCGGGCGGGCCTGATCTCCGGCACGGTGGAGTCCGACCCGGAGAACCCGCGCCAGCACCGCACCGTGTACCGCGCCACCGAGCTCGCTCCCGAGGCGCTGCGGCTGTGGCTCGAAACGCTCGCACCCCGTGAGCCCACGCGCGCCGAGATCCAGGCGAAGGTCGCGGCGGCGCGCGAGCAGGACGCGCCCCAGCTGCTGCTCGCGCTGCGCCAGTACGAGCTGGAGTGCCTGGAGCTGCTGCGCAAGAGCTCCGGGCCACCGCTGCCCGTGCGCTCGTGGATGGGCCTCGTGATGGAGATTGTGCGCGACGCCTCCGACGCCCAACTGCACACCGAGGTCGACTGGGCCAAACGCACTCGCGCGCGAATCGAGGAGCACGTCGGTGTCGGACGGGGCCGCTAGCGCCGCCGCCGGCGCGCCGGTGCTCCGGTTCGAGCAGGTCACCAAGACCTACCCCGACGGACGGCGCCAGACCGTGGTGCTCGAACAGGCCTCCTTCGAGATCCACCGCGGCGAGCACGTCGGCGTCCTCGGCGAGCGGCGGTCGGGCAAGTCCACGTTGCTGCGCCTGGCCGCGGGCCTCGAGGCGCCCGACGGGGGGCGCATCGACTTCGAAGGGCGCGACCTGGCGCAGCTGCCGGCGCTGCAGCGCGAGCGGCTACTGCGCCACGACATCGGCCTGCTGGCCGCCGACGACTGGCGTCCCGCGCGGGGTGAGCGGGTCGTCGACCTCGTGGCCCTGCCCTTGCTCTCCGACGGGGCCACCCTGCACGAGGCCCAGCGCCGGGCGCGGCGCAAGCTCAACTGGGCGGGCGTGGCCAACTACGCCGACGACCTCGCCGCCTCGCTCGCGGTGGGCGAGCGTATGCGCGCGATGCTCGCCCGGGCGCTCGTGCGCGAGCCGCGCCTGCTACTGGTTGACGAGCCGGCGGTGGTGCCGTCCTTGACCGAGCGCACCGAGCTGTACGGGCTGCTGCGCACCGGCGCGCGCGAGCACGCCGCCACGCTGGTGGTGGCCTCCGAGGACTCCGACGCCACGCGGGGCACCGACGTGCTGATCTCGATCGGACGGGGGGAGCTGGTGCGCACCAGCGGTGAGCCGGGGGTCGTCGTGCCGTTGTTCGCCGCTCCGCGGCGACCCGGCGGGTTGGAGCGCTCCGGGTCGTGAGCTCGGGTCTAGAGCTGCGCGAGCTCGTCAAGCACTACGTCAGCGACTCCGAGGTCGTCCGGGCGGTGGACGGGGTCTCGTTGACTGTCGCCCCAGGCGAGCTCGTGGCGCTGTACGGGCCCTCGGGGTCGGGCAAGTCCACGCTACTGCTGCTGACCGCGGGGCTGCTCACGCCCGACGGCGGGAGCGTGTGGTTCGGCGGGCGCGACGTGACCCGCCTCTCGGCGGAGCAGGGTGCCCGCTACCGCCTGCGCGAGGTGGGCTTCGTCTTCCAGTCCTTCCACCTGATGGCCGGCGCCACAGCGCTGGACAACGCAGCGCTGAAGCTGCTGGGGGACGGCTGGACACTGCGCGAGGCTCGGCGGGCCACCCGCCCGTGGCTCGAGCGTGTGGGGCTGGGGGAGCGCGCGGAGCACACCCCCGACCGCCTCTCGATGGGCGAGCGCCAGCGGGTGGCCGTCGCGCGGGCGCTCGCGGCGCGCCCGCGCCTGGTGCTCGCCGACGAGCCCACCGGCAACCTCGACTCCAAGCGCTCGCGGGAGGTGCTCGGGCTGCTGCGCGACCTCTGCCGCGAACAGGGCCTGCCCGGGCTGCTCGTCACGCACGACCCCCAGGCGAGGACGTTCGTCGACCGCGTGCACACGCTTCGCGACGGGCACCTGCACGAGGGTCTCGACGCGGAGCTGGCGGTCAGCCTCGCGTGATGGGGGCGCCCGACCCTTGCACCGCTGGTGTGATGAGCTCGACCCTCGCGCCTCTGCTCTGATGAACCGCCCGACCGATCGGCGATCGGCTAGCGCACCCCGCCCGCGATGAGCCGCCTCTCGCTGAACCCGGTGATCCTCGGCGTGCGCACGAGCATGGTGCTGCGCTTCTACGGCTGGCGCCTGCGGCGCTACCCGGCGCAGGAGCTGCTCGCGGGTGGAGGCATCGCGGTGGGGGTGGCGCTGGTGTTCGGGGTGCTGGTGGCCAACACCTCCCTAGTCGGCTCCGCCAGCCGGCTCGTGCACGGCCTGGCCGGCTCCGCCCGCCTGCAGCTCGCCGCCCGCTCCAGCGCCGGGTTCGACGAGCGGCTCGCCGTGGCCGCCGGCCGGCTGCCGGGCGTGGAAGTGGCGGCGCCGCTGCTGCGGGAGAACGTGACGATCGTGGGGCCTGGGGGCCGCGAGGCGATCCAGCTGATCGGTGTGACCCCCTCGCTCTCCACGCTCGGAGGGCTGGCGGCGAAGGGCGTGAACGTGGGTCTCACCTCGCTGCTGGGGGGCGCCACGCTCCCGTCGGGGGTGGCGAACGCGATCGGCGTCGGGCAGGGAGGCAGTGTGACGCTGCTCGCCGACGGGAGCGCCCACCCCGCACGTGTCGTGGTGGTGTTGAGCGCCGCCTCGGTGGGGTCCATCACCGACAACTACGTCGCCGTCGTCAGCCTGCCGCTCGCCCAGCGGCTCACCGGCAAGCGGGGAGCTGTGACACAGGTGCTGATCAAGCCGCGAGCGGGAGACGACGCGCTCGTGGGTGGTGAGCTTCGACGTCTCGCGGACAACCGCCTGGACGTGGAGTCCGCCGACAACGAGCTGCGGCTGTTGACCGAGGCGACCCAGCCCAACAGTCAGTCCACGACTTTGTTCGCCGCGATCAGCGTGATGGTCGGGTTCCTGCTCGCGCTCAACGCGATGCTGCTGACGGTGCCCGAGCGCCGACGCTTCATCGCCGACCTGCGCATGCAGGGCTTCGACTCCCGCCAGGTGCTGCTGCTGCTCGGCTTTCAGGCGCTGGCGCTCGGCGTGGGAGCCTCGCTTGTCGGGCTCGCCCTGGGAGAGGTGCTCTCGCACACGCTCCTGCACCAGGTGCCCTCCTACCTGACCTTCGCCTTTCCGATCAGCGCGCACCTTGTGGTCCGCGCGAGCACCGTCGTGTTCGCCCTCGGGTGCGGCCTGCTCGCCGCGCTGCTCGCCTCGCTGCCCCCGGCGCTCGATCTGCGTCCAGGGAGACCCCCGGACGCGATCTTCCGCGAGTCGGGGGGCGCCACCACGGTCCCGGGAGACCTGTCCGCGTGGCTGGGTGGCGCCGGGCTCGTGTTGGTTGCGGCTGTGACCGTGTTGGTCCTGCTGTTTCCCGGCCTCACCATCGCAGGCGGCGTGCTGCTGGCGGTTGCGACGCTCTGCCTGATCCCGCCCTGCTTCGTGGCGCTGGTGCGCGGGTGCGCCCTGCTGAGCGAGCGCATCCCCGGCTCGATGCTCGTGATCGCCGTCGCCGAGCTGCGCGCGACGGCCACGCGCTCGATCGCGCTCGCCGGTGTCGCGGGGCTTGCGGTCTACGGCAGTGTGGCGATCGGGGGGGCTCGCTCGGACCTGACGCACGGACTGAACCGGGCGATCGTGCAGTACCTCAGCACCGCCGAGGTGTGGGTGACGACGGGCGACAACGTGTTCACCACCGACAGCTTCCAGGCTCCCGGCGCGGCCGGCGCGATCGCACGGATCCCCGGGGTGGTGTCGGTCCGGGGCTACCAGGGCGGGCTGCTCGACGTGGGCGACAGACGGCTGTGGATCCGTGCCCGGCCACCCGGCGACTCGCCACTGCTGCAGTCCAGCCAGATGGTGCAGGGCGACTTCGCTCGCGCCACCGCGCTGATCCGTGCCGGCGGCTGGGCCGCGATCTCCAACGGGTTCGCATCCGAACACGACCTGCGAGTGGGAAACACTTTTACGCTGCCCACGCCCTCCGGCCCCGCGCGCTTCGGGGTCGCGGCGATCACCACCAACGTCGGCTGGCCCCCGGGGGCGATCACCCTCAACACCCGCGACTACACCCGCTACTGGCAGACCACCGAACTGGCCGCGCTCGAGGTCAACTTCGCCCGTGGAGTCCCCCCAGCGCGCGGCAGGCGCGAGGTGCTAGCAGCGCTTGGGAGCAGGCCGGGGCTGCGCGTGCAAACCGCAGGGGAACGCGAGGCGCAGTTCGAGGCCAACGCGCGTCAGGCGGTCAGGAGCCTGGGCGAGATCGCCACACTGCTGCTGCTCGCTGCGGGCTTCTCGGTCGCGATCGCCCTCAGCGCCGCCGTCTGGCAGCGACGCGCCCGGCTCGCTGCGCTGAAGATCCAAGGCTTCGACCGCCTCCAGCTGTGGCGCGCGCTCCTGCTGGAGAGCACGATCTTACTGGGCGTGGGGTGTCTCGTCGGGGCGATCCTCGGCGTGTACGGCCACGCGCTCGCCAGTCGCTGGCTGCGTCTTACGACCGGTTTCCCCGCGCCCTTTGCCCTCGGTGAGGTGCAAGTGCTGCTCACCTTGGCGCTGATCATGGGAGTTGCGATTTTTGTCGTCGCCCTGCCCGGTTACACTGCGGCGCGGGTTCCCCCACGAGCGAGTTTTCAGGAGTGAACGTGGCCACGAGCAGCGTCCCATACGAACAAGACTGTTGGAGCGATGCCATTCAGTGGAAACAATCCGGGGTCTGGGTGCGCGTTCGTAGGCGCGGCGAGACGCTACTGGCTGAGCGTCTTTCCCGCGGTGCGCCGCGAGCTGCGCCACTGGCACCTGCGCGCGAACGAGATCCCCGATCCGGTGCTCCGCCGGCTTGCGTTGGAGGCACAGCACCACAAGCGTGGGAACATCGAGGGCGCGGCTGCGTTCGCCGCGTTCGTGGAGCCTGCCAGCCGCCCCTTGGTGGTGCGTGCGCTGGTGGCCTTCCAGACAGCCTACGACTACGCGGACATCCTCTCTGAGCAGCCGAGCTCCGATCCGAGCGCCAACGGGCACCGTCTTCACCAGGCGCTGCTCGTCGCCCTCGATCCTCGCGTCCCTCACCTCGACTACTACAGGCACGCTGCTCGGCACGAGGACGCCGGCTACTTCGACGAATTGGTCGACTCCTGCCGGTTTGCGGTAAAGGCCCTGCGCTCCTACGCCGCGGTCGCCGAGCAGGCACTGCGGGCGGCTTCACGGATCGCGTCCTTCCAGAGGTTCAACCTCTCCGAGCTGCGGGGAGGCCACGAGGGGCTGGCGCGGTGGGCGCGCGCGGAGACTCCGCGGGGCGCCGACCTGCGGTGGTGGGAGACCGCCGCTTCGGCCGGCTCCTCGATGGCGATCTTGGCACTGATCGCGGCCGCCGCTGCCCCCCGCGTCCGGTCGGCGGAAGCTGCCTCGATGTGCGCAGCCTACTTTCCCTGGGTCGGTGCGCTGCACACGCTGCTGGACTCGCTCGTGGACCGTCAGGAAGACGCCGCGGCCGGTCAGCGCAGCCTGCTCGACTACTACTCCTCCCCCCAGGAAGCCGCCGCCCGCTTGGGCCTGCTCGCCGCCGAGTCGCGCAAGCGGATTCGCACGCTCCCCTCCGGCCGCCAGCACATGCTGCTGCTCGCCGGGATGGCCAGCCACTACCTCTCGACGCCCGAGGCCTCGCGACCCGACGCGCTGCTCCCCGCCCGCTCGGTGTTGAAGACGATCGGCGGGCTTGCGGCCCCCACGATGCTAGTGATGGTCGCTCGCCGGGCGACCGCCCAGTCTGCCCACGACCGGCTCGAGCTCGCCACTGCGGGGGCTACGCCTGCTGCCGAGGCCGGCATCGCAAACAGCGGTCGCGATCTCCTTTAGGGTTCTCGGACGTGGGCCCTTAGTACGGCTTTCAAAAAGACCGGCACGCCTGGACAGCCCTGCGGCACCCGTCACCGGCGACGCCGGAGCAAATTACTCGCAACGCGACCATTCTTGTTGCGACTTTCATCGTGCGGGCCCGTTGGTCACAATGACAGTTCAATCGGTTGAGGGCTCCCTGTGCTCCGGCCGCTGGCTCTTCGGGGGGAGGGCAACCCCACGTGACTCTGTGGGTCGGTTGCACTGATCGCCTGCGCACGGTCGTGGTTGGGTTTGCCCGCCTCGGGGAACAATCTACACCACAGCCTTGATCCAACCACCGCCACCGTTCGCCGATCAAGACCACCGCTCACCACCACCATTCACCCACGCCATGGCCAAGCCACTAGATCCCGAGCATCCCGGTAGGTTCTCCTCTTCGTTGGTCGCTGGCCTGGCGATGCTGACGTGCTTCACCGCCGAGCACCCCGTGCGTGGGATCGCTGATATGGCCGAGGAGCTCGACCTGGGCCGCTCGACCACTCACCGTTACGCGACCACGCTGGTGACGCTTGGCTACCTCGAGCAGGGGCCCTCGCGTAAGTACCGGCTCTCCTCGCGTGTCTCTGACTTCGGGCTCTCGCTGTTGGACTCGATGGTGGTCCGCCGGGTCGCCCGGGAGTACCTGCGGGAGTTGCGGGCGCGGACTGGACGCACTGCAAGCTTGGGGGTCCTTGGGGGGACCGAGGTTGCCTACATCGACCGTTGGCAGGGGTCGCGCCAAGGGCAGTACACGGTCGATGCGGGCATCGGGCTGGGCACGCGCCTGCCCGTCCACTGCACCGCCGCGGGTAAGGCGCTCCTGGCGCGCTTGCCCGAGGCGGAGCAGCGGGAGCTGATCGGCAAGCTGCGCTTGGCCAAGCGTGGCCCCAAGACGATCACGACCAAGACCGCCCTACGCGCGGAGCTTGAGCGGATCGCCGCTGAGGGCGGGGTGGCGGTGGAGGACGAGGAGCTGCTCGCCGGCCGGCGAGCGATCGCCGCCGTGGTCGTGGACGGGGAGGGCGTCGCGATCGCGGCCGTGGAGTTGGCGGTCCCCGCGAACGCTTACGCCCGTGATCGGTTGCTGAAGGAGCTGGGCCCCAAAGTGACTACCACGGCCCAGCGGATCGCAACGGCGCTGGGATGAGGACCCCGGAAGAGCGGGAGCCTCGCCAACCGGCTCAGGCTCGCCCACCTCAAGCTCGCCCGCCTCGCCCCCCGTGGGCCCGTCTGCACCTGCGCCGCGGCGCGCGCTGGCACGCCGTCGGCGGGGAGCTCGCGCGTCAAGTCGTCGGCTGCGGCCGCTCCGTACTGCCGCTCTGCCCGCTCGCGGGAGGTTCGGGCGGTGGGGTTGCCGAGGGCGCGGGCGGAGTGGCTGCCGAGGGCGCGAGCGGTGGGGGTGCCCACCGGGGTCCCGCGCGGCGGCCCGTTACGCTCCGAGGGCCCGCGCGATCACCATCTGCTGGATCTCGTCCGTGCCCTCACCGATCGTGAGGATCTTGGCGTCGCGGTAGAAGCGGCAGACGGGGTACTCCTCGATGTAGCCGTACCCGCCGTGGATCTGCACCGCCTCCTCCGCGCACCGCACCGCCAGGCGGCCCGTCTTGAGCTTGGCCTGGGCGGCAGTCAGCGTGAAGTTGCGTCCCGCGTCCTTCTCGCACGCGGCCTTGTGGACGAGCAGGCGCGCGGCCGCGATCTCGGTTGACATGTCCGCGAGCTTGCCCTGCACCGCCTGGAACTTCGAGATCGGCCTGCCGAACGCGCGGCGCTGCTTGGCGTAGGCCAACGCCTGGTCGAGCGCGCCCTGGGCGAGGCCCACGCCCATCGCCGCCACCCCGATGCGCCCGATGTCGAGGATGTGCAGGAACTGCTTGAAGCCCTGGCCGCGGGGGCCGAGCAGGTTCTCCTCGGGCACCCGGCAGTCGGTGAAGCTCAGCGGCCGCGTATCCGAGGCGTTCCAGCCCATCTTGCGGTACGGCTCCCCCTGCGCGTAGCCCGGGGTGCCGTTGGGGACGATGATGTTCGAGATCTCCTTGGGGCCCTCGCCGTGCTCTCCCGTGACTGCCGTTATGCACACCATCCCCGAGATCCTCGTGCCCGCGTTGGTGATGAACTGCTTGGTGCCGTTGACTGTCCACTCGCCGTCCTGGAGGCGCGCGCGGGTGCGCGTGTTGCTCGCGTCCGAGCCCGCCTCCGGCTCGGTCAGCCCGAAGGCTCCAAGCTTCGTGCCTGCGCACAGCTGGGGTAGCCACTCGCGCTTCTGCTCCTCGGTGCCAAACAGGTAAACCGGCTGCGTGCCCAGCGAGGTGTGGGCGCACACCGTGATCGCCACCGAGGAGTCCACCCGCGTGAGCTCCTCGACCGCGAGCGCGTACGCCAGTGTGTCCCCGCCGCCGCCGCCGTACTCCTGCGGGAACGGAATTCCCATCAGGTTCAGCTTCCCCAGCTGCTCCACGATCTCGTACGGGAACGCCTTGCAGCGGTCGAGCTCCTCGGCCACGGGGGCGACCTCGCCCTCAGCAAACTCCCGCACCGTGCGGCGAATCAGCTCGTGCTCAGGCGCCAGGTCGAAGTTCATGGCGGCATCTTTTCAGGTCGAGTAGTAGGACCCACTCAGCGCTCAAATCGATTCATGTAACTCGGGCTGGCTTGGGGGAGCCACCGACATCGGCCGGCAAGCCGTACACGCCATGGCTATCCAGGGCGCTTGGTGGCGCAGTTCACGCTCCGCCATCAGGCGTACGAGCGGGCCAGCTCTACGAGCAAGCGTACGCCGTACCCCGAGGCGCCCTTGCCGACGTAGGCGCGGCCGAGGTCCCACGCCGAGCCGGCGATGTCGAGGTGCGCCCAGGGGGTCGCGCCGACGAAGTTCGACAGGAACGCCCCGCCGACGATCGTGCCCGCCTTGCGCGCTTCCGGGGCGTTGTCGAGGTCGCCGTACTTGCCCTTGATCAGCTCGTCGTACTCCTCGTGCAGCGGCAGGCGCCACACGATCTCGCCGCTGCGTTCGCCGGCCGCCGCGATCCGCTGGGCGAGCTCGTCGTCGTTGGACATCACGCCCGCGTACGTGGAGCCGAGCGCGACGATCACTGCGCCGGTGAGCGTCGCCAGGTTGACGATCCGCTCGGCTCCCAGGGTGACCGCGTGGTGCAAGCAGTCCGCGAGCACGAGGCGCCCCTCCGCGTCGGTGTTGTTGACCTCGATCGTCTTGCCGTTGCCGGCCGTGACGATGTCCCCGGGCTTGACCGCCCCGCCACTCGGCAGGTTCTCGGTCGCCCCCACGACGCCCACGACGCGCACCGGCAGGCGCAGCCGGGCGATCGCGCCGACTGCCTCCACCACCGCCGCGCCCCCCGACATATCGAACTTCATCTCGGCCATTTTGGCGCCCGGCTTCAGCGAGATTCCGCCGCTGTCGAACGTCACCGCCTTGCCTACCAGTCCCAGCAGGGGGCCCTTTGGAGTGGATGCCCCGTCCGTACCGTCGTACCGCAGCACGATCAGTGCCGGCTCCTGCTCTGACCCCTGCGCGACTGCCGCGAACGCGCCCATGCCGCGCGCGACGATCGCCTCGCGCCCCTCCGTCTCCACCGAAAGCCCCTCGACCTCCTGCGCCAGCGCCTGCGCGTGTGCGGCCAGCGCGGTCGGGGTGAGGTCGTTGGCGGGGCGGTTCTGCAGGTCCCGCGCGGCGTTGACCGCCGCCGCAATGGTCGCCGCCTCGGCGACCTCCCGCTCGAGCTGCGCCGCGTCCCCCGCGTCGGGAGCGCTGAGCACCAGCGCCTGTAGGTGCTTGGGGGCCGCGTCCTCCCCGTCCGGCGGGGTCGAGCGGTGGCGATCGAAGCGGTAGTCGGCTAGCGCCGTACCCTCCACGAACGCCGCGCGCACCGCCGGGCCGCCCTCCGCCGGGGCCTGCCAGCACAGCGTGCGAGTCGAGAGCTCCAGGGCGCGTGCCTGCGCGCCCGCCGCGGCCACACGAGCGCGCTCGGGCGTGAAGTCCTTGCGCTTGCCCAGCCCCACCAGCAGCCACCGCTTGCCGTCCACGTGCGCGAGCGCGAGCGCCTTGGGCTTGCCGCGGGCCTCGCCCGAGGCGATCAGCCCTGCGGCCTCGCCCGGTAGCCCTGCGGGGGCGTCCTCACCCTCAAAGATCCCGACTGCCACCGTGTCTGCGCCAGTGCTTACGCCGGGTTCGATTGTCGCCGAGACATCCATGTTCGGTGGGAACCTTATCTTGCTCGCTAGCATTCTCGACGTCCGGCCCCCTCATTCGACCTAGGAGAGCTTCACCACCATGGCTAAGACTGTGATCCTCGGCACCGCACGCACGCCGATCGGCAAGATGGGCGGCGGCCTCTCGACGCTTGACGCCACCGAGCTTGGGGGGCTCGCGATCGAGGCCGCGCTCGAGCGCGCCGGGGTCGAGCCCGCCCAGGTCGAGCACGTCGTGATGGGCCAGGTGCTGCAGGCCGGTCAGGGGCAGATCCCCTCCCGCCAGGCGCAGATCAAGGCGGGCATCCCCAAGGAGGTCTCCTCGGAGACGATCAACAAGGTCTGCGCCTCCGGGCTGCGCGCCACGGTGCTGCTCGACCAGGCGATCCGCGCGGGTGACGTGCAGGTCGGCGTGGGCGGGGGGATGGAGTCGATGTCCCGCGCCCCCTACCTGCTCCCCGGTGCGCGCTTTGGCTTTCGCATGGGCGAGGTGGCGGCGCTCGACGCGATGGTCCACGACGGCCTCACCAACCCCTTCTCCGGCAAGCAGATGTTTGTCGAGGCCACCGCCGTCTCCGACGAGCTCGAGCTGACCCGCGCCGACCTCGACCGCTGGGCGCTGCGCTCGCACGAGCGCGCGCTGGCCGCGACCGACGAGGGGCGCCTGTCCGAGGAGATCGTGTCGGTCACCGTTCCGGGCAAGAAGGGGGACACCACGGTCGAGGTCGACGAGGGGCCCCGCCGCGACACCTCCCTGGAGAAGCTCGCGGCGCTGCCCGGCCTGGTCGGCAAGGACGGCTCGCACACCGCGGGCAACTCCCCCGGCGTCAACGACGCAGCCGGCGCGCTGGTGGTCTCCTCCGAGGAGTGGGCCTCCGCCAACGGCAGGGAGGTCCTCGGCGAGATCGTCACCCACGCGCAGAGCGGCGACGACTTCGCCTACCTCGCCCGCACGCCCGCCTCCGCCGCCACCAAGGCGCTGCAGCGGGCGGGGCTCTCTGCGCAGGACATCGACGTCTGGGAGATCAACGAGGCGTTCGCCTCGGTCACGCTCAACTCGATCCGCCTGCTCGGCATCGACGAGGACCGTGTCAACGTCAACGGCGGCGCCGTCGCGCTCGGGCACCCGATCGGCGCCTCCGGTGCGCGCATCCTCGGCTCGCTGCTCCTGGAGCTGCGCCGCCGCGGCGGCGGCCTCGGCTGCGCGGCGATCTGCTCCGGGGGCGGGCAGGGCGACGCGGTGATCGTCCGCGTCTGAGGATTCCACCCGCATGAGCGCGCTCCCGTCGGAGAACCTCGCGGACCGATCGGAGATCGGCCAGCCGGCTAGGAGGGCTGGCGCCCACGACCCGGATGCGGCGCTCACCCGCCCGGACGCGCGCCAAAAAGACCAACCGGACCCGCTCGACCCGCCGCCCTCGCGCGCCGCGGCGTTCTTCGACCTTGACAGGACCCTGATGGCCGGCTCCTCCGGCGTCTTCTTCGCGCGCGCGGCCTACGAGGCCGGCATGATCTCCCGGCGGCGCCTGCTCGGGGACCTCTGGCAAAACCTGCGCTTCCGCCTGCGCGGCTCGACCGACAGCTGGGCGGACGCTGTGCGCGTGCGGGTCGGAGAGATGCTTGCGGGAGTTGCCGTGCGCGACCTGCAGCGTATGTCTCCGCGAGTCCTCGCCGGGGTGTTGCCGCGCCTCTACCCGCAGATGCTCGAGCGTGCTTACGCTCACCAGGACGCCGGGCGGCCGGTCTACATCGTCACCGCGGCCTCTCAGGAGATGGCCGATCTGATGGCTCACGTGCTCGTCTTCGACGGGGGCATCGGCTCGCGCCTGGAGATCCGCGACGGCCGCTACACCGGCCGTGCTGACGGGCCGTTCAACTACCGCGAGGGCAAGGTGCTCTCGTTGCGCGAGCTCGCCGTGCGGGAGAGCATCGACCTCGCGGCGTCCTTTGCCTACTCCGACTCGGAGTCCGACCTACCGATGCTGCGCGCAGTCGGGCACCCGGTGGTCGTCAACCCCGACCCCGATCTCGCTCGCATCGCTGCCCAAGAGGGCTGGGAGGTTCTGCGCCTCGACCGCCTTGGGCGGCGCCTGAAGATCGCGGTGGCGCTTTCCGCCGGGTTCGGTCTCGCCGGTCTCGGGCGCGTCGTGCGGGGGCGTGCAGGCGAGCGCGAGCGGGGGCGTGCCGGCGGGAGCGAGCGGGCGCAGACATAGGGCGTGCAGGCGAGCGCGGTCACGCGCGGGCATAATCTCCCCGATGTCTTCCGCCGCACCCACCCACGGCAAGATCCGCGTTGTCGTCGCCAAGCCCGGCCTCGATGGCCACGACCGCGGCGCGAAGATCATTGCGCGCGCGCTGCGCGATGCTGGCATGGAGGTCATCTACACCGGCCTGCACCAGACGCCCGAGCAGATCGTCGAGACCGTGATCCAGGAGGACGCCGACGCCGTCGGGCTCTCGATCCTCTCCGGGGCGCACATGACACTTGTTCCGCGCGTTGTTGCCCTCCTGCACGAGCAGGGGGTTGACGACGTGCTCGTGACCGTGGGGGGGACGATCCCCGCCGAAGACATCCCTGAGCTCAAGCGCCTGGGGGTCGCCGAGGTGTTCACGCCCGGTGCGCCCACGCAGGCGATCGTCGACTTCATCCGCGCCGGCGTGACGGACAACTGATGCGCAGCCCGCGCCGGTGCGGTCGACTGCGGTCAACAACTGATGCGCGCCCGCGCGGGCGAGGTTGGCCTACAATTGATTGACTCGTCAGTCAACCGCGTGAGGCGGTAGGATACGGCGGTCGAGATCGGTCCCACACCCAAGGAGATTGGCTGAAGAATGAAGATTTGCGTCCTTGTCAAGGAGGTCCCCGACGCCGCCGTCGAGAAGCGCATCGACCCCTCGACGGGGCGCATGGACCGCAGCGGGGAGAAGAACCTCAACCCCTACGACACCCACGCCATCGAGGCTGCCATGCAGATCAAAGAGGGCGGCGCCGTCGCGGTCGATGAGATCGTCGCCGTCACGATGGGCCCCGAGAGCGCCGTGCGCGCCCTGCACAAGGCGGTCTCGCTCGGCGCGGACCGCTCCGTGCACCTCTCCGACCCCGCTGTGGCGGGCTCCGACGTGGCCGCCACCGGCTACGCGCTCGCGCAGACGCTCCAGCGCGAGAGCCCCGACCTCGTGCTGCTCGGCCAGCAGTCCGACGACGGCGAGTGCTACACGATCGGCGCCGTCGTCGCCGAGCACCTCGGGATGCCCTCGCTCACGCAGGTCATCAAGATGGACGTCGAAGACGGCGCCCTGCGCTGCGAGCGCCAGGCCGAGTACGGGTACGACACCGTGCA
Source organism: uncultured Solirubrobacterales bacterium (assembly GCA_963706545.1). Taxonomy (GTDB): domain Bacteria; phylum Actinomycetota; class Thermoleophilia; order Solirubrobacterales; family Solirubrobacteraceae; genus Palsa-744. The sequence goes on along the minus strand of OY970161.1, from coordinate 313,898 downwards.
GGTCGGCCTGCCCGCGGTGATCTCCGTCGGCGACGCGATCAATGAGCCGCGCTACCCCTCGCTGAAGGCGATCATGGGAGCCAAGAAGAAGCCTTTGGACACCGTCGGCATCGGCGACGTCGGCATCGACGCCTCCAAGGTCGGAGGCGATAACTCCGCTGCCCAATGGGTGGCTGCCAAGGCGCCCCCTGCCAAGGCCGCGGGGGAGATCATCGAGGATGAGGACACCAACGAGACGGTCGAGAAGATCGTCGCCTGGCTCGACGAGAGGAAGCTGATCTAGATGGCAAACATCCTGCATGGATCTGGGGGAGGGCAGGCCCGAGGGTGGGCGGGCCCATCAATCACCCTCCCGTGTTTGAAGGAGCAGTTGATCTGAAATGGCAAACATCCTGGTCTACGCGCTGCACTACAACGGCGCGATCAACAAGAACTCGCTCGGTGCCGTCTCCGAGGGCGCGAAGCTCGCCGCGGAGCTTGGCGGCGAGGCGCACGCGATCCTGCTCGGCGAGGGCGTCCCGCAGGACCTCGCCGCCTCGCTCGGCAAGTACGGCGCCAAGAAGGTGCTCGTCGCCGAGGGCCCCGAGGGCCTCGCGCAGCCGCTGGTCGACGCGATGGCCGCGGCGATCTCCGGCGGCGACTACAAGTACGCGCTGTTCGGCGGCGGCCTGCTCGGCTTCGAGATCGGCGCCGGCCTCGCCGCGCGGCTCGGCGCGGGCGTCGTGATGGAGGTCACCGGAGTGCGCGCCGAGGGCGGCGAGCTGATCGCCGAGCGTCCGATCCTCGGGGACTCCGCGATCTCCGAGATCAAGTACCGCTCACCCGTCGGCATCATCATCGGCCGCCTCAACGCGTTCGAGATCGCCGAGCCCGGCGCCGCCGACGCCCCCGTGGAGCAGCTCGCCTTCGAGCTGAGCCCGCACGCCGCGCGGGCGAAGATGATCACGCGCGGCGAACAGCGCGGCGCGGACGTCGACATCGAGGGCGCCTCGATCCTGATCGCCGGTGGCCGCGGCCTCGGCAAGGCGGAGGGCTTCCAGCTCTGCGAGGAGCTCGCGGGCGCGTTCGGGGGCAACACGGCTGTGGCGGCGACCCGCGCGGTGGTGGACGCTGGCTGGTACCCCTACGCCGCGCAGATCGGGCAGACCGGCAAGACGGTCGCGCCGAAGCTGTACCTCGCCGCGGGCATCTCCGGGGCGATCCAGCACAAGGTGGGGATGCAGTCCTCGGAGAACATCGTCGCGATCAACAAGGACTCCAACGCGCCGATCTTCGAATTCTCCGACCTCGGCATCGTGGGTGACCTCAACAAGATCCTGCCGAAGCTGACCGAGGCCGTGAAGGCCAAGAAGGCGAGCTAGCGAGGTTTGAGGGAGCTCGACGGGATGCACCACGCCGACCCCGAAGGGAGCATCTGAGCAATGTCAGGACATAACGGCTCCAGCAACGGCAGGGTCGTCCCCGCGGCCTACCCCCCGCCGGTAGACCCCCAGAAGGAGTTCGTCAAGCGCGGCCTCGACCCCGAGGACGAGCTGATCGAGGTCGGCGTAGCGATCGTCGGTGGCGGCACCGCGGGCCTCGCCTGCGCGAACCGCCTGCTGCAGCTGCTCGCCGACGACCCCGAGATGATGGAGCGCTTGGGCGAAGTGCCGGTGGCCGTGGTCGAGAAGGCCAAGACCTGCGGCGGGCACAACCTGTCGGGTGCGGTGATGCGCCCCGGGCCGCTGCAGGAGCTCTTCCCCGAGCTGACGCGCGAGCAGTGGCGCCATGAGGGCTTCGCGTTCGGCGAGGTCAAGAAGGAGTCGGTGTACATGCTCACCGGCCCGAAGTCCAAGCTCCCGGTCCCGATCCCGGCGGTGCCGAACTTCAAGAACCACGGCAACGAGGTGGTGTCGGTCTCCGCGTTGGCGCGCTACCAGCAGCGCGTGGCGGAGGAGGCCGGCGCGTACATCCTCACCGAGACGGCAGCGACGCAGCTGATCGTCGAGGACGGCCGCGTCGTCGGCGCGCGCTCGGGCGACAAGGGCCGCGGCAAGGACGGCGAGCCGCTCGGCAACTTCGAGCCCGGAACCGACATCAAGGCTCAGGCGACCGTGCTCGCGGAGGGCTGCTGGGGTCACCTCACCGGCGCCGCGATCAAAGAGTTCGACCTCGCCAAGGGCCGCGAGCCGCAGGTCTGGGAGCTCGGCGTGAAGGAGGTCTGGAAGGTCAAGAAGCCACTAGACCGGGTGATCCACACGTTCGTGCAGCCGTGGCCGCTGAAGGTCGCGGCCAAGTACGGTCAGCTCGGCGGCACCTGGCTGTATCCGATGAAGGACGAGAAGACGGGCGAGGACCTCGTCTCGATCGGGTTCGTCGTCGACCTCAACTACCGCGACGCGACGACCTCCGCCCACGACCTGCTGCAGACCTTCAAGACGCATCCGCTCGTCAAGGGCATCCTCGATGGCGGCGAACGGGTCGCGTGGGGCGCGAAGGCGCTCCCGGGTGGCGGCTACTGGTCGATGCCGAAGCTCTCGATGCCCGGCGCGGTCATCGTCGGCGACGCCGGCGGGATGGTTGACACGGCGGCGCTGAAGGGCATCCACCACTGCATCAAGTCCGGGATGCTGGCGGCCGAGTCGATTTACGCGGCGCTCAAGCGCGGCAGCAGCGACCTGTCCGATTACGAGGAGATGGTCGAGAAATCCACGATCGGCACCGAGCTCTACCAGGTGCGCAACACAAGGCAGGCATTCCAGAAGGGCTTCCTCGTCGGCAGCCTGCTGGCGGGCCCGTCGATCATGTCGAAAGGCAAGGTTCCGCCGGGCCGGCAGGCGTGGCACCGCGACGACGCCGAGCCGATGTTCGTCGGCAACACCAAGGACTCCTACCCCAAGCCTGACGGCAAGTACACCTTCGACAAGCTCTCCTCGGTGTTCATCACCGGCAACGCCACCCGCGACGACGCCCCCAACCACATCCGCGTGCAGAAGCACGTCCCCCGCGAGGTGGCCGAGACGTGGCGCTGGATGTGTCCGGCGGGCGTCTACGAGATCCCCGAGGACGCCCCCGAGCACGGCATGGTTGACGTGATCGTCAACTACACCAACTGCGTTCAGTGCGGAGCGATCACCGCGAAGGGCGGCCGCCTCACCACCCCCGAGGGGGGCGACGGGCCTCTCTACCAGATTCTTTAGGGTTGCGAAACCCACACGCTATTTGAGTGTTAGGGAAGAGCGTGTTCTCTACGGCCCTGACCACAGTGGCGTTGATGGCGGCGCTCCCCGGAGCGGGCGCAACGACCCCTGCTCCGGCGGTGAGCGCGAACGTCGAACAGTGCGTCACCGCGACCACCCAGTCTGGCCGCTCGGTCACGTTCACCGGCCAGATGGAAACACTCCCGGGCGCCCACCGGATGGCGATGGAGATCGTCGTGCAGGAGCACGACCCCGGCGAAACGGGCTTCCACACGCTCGCCGCCGCCGGTCCCGCTACGTGGCAGCGCTCTGAAGTGGGGCTGAAGATCTACAAGTACGTGCGGCAGGTGACTGACCTGCCCGCCCCGGCGGCCTTCCGCGCGCTGGTGCAGTACCGCTGGCTCGACGAACGGGACCACGTCCTCAGGACCATTTCGCGGCGCACTCCCATCTGCCGGCAGCCCGCCGCTACAATGCCTGAAGCATGAAGACCGCGATCCACCCCAACTATGTGCTGGCCAACGTGAGATGCACGTGCGGCAACGAGTTCACCACGCGGGCCACCCGCGAGGATCTGCACGTGGAGGTCTGCTCCAACTGTCACCCCTTCTACACGGGCCGCCAGAAGCTCGTGGACACGGGCGGGCGCGTGGAGCGCTTCCAGCGGCGGGTGGCCAAGAGCCGCGTGCGCCAGGCGCAGGGCGTACAGTCCAGCACTGCCACCCTCGCGGCCGAGCCGGGCGCCGGCGCACAGAGCCAGACACCGCCCGAGTAGCGATGTCCTCGCGCGCGCTCGCCGGCCCGTCCACGGCGACGCCGCCCACGGGTCGAGCGCTGAACGGTCGGGGGTCGGGCGGCGAGGAGACTGAGGCCGCCTACGCGCCGGCCGAGGACGGCGAGCTGATCGCCCAGCGCGACGCCCCGCTCGGCGGCCAGGCGGTGCTGGAGGGCGTGATGATGCGCGGGGTCTCCAACTGGGCGGTGGCCGTGCGTAAGCCGAGTGCCGAGCAGCTGCAGCACGGCGGCATCGACCCCGAGGAGGCGGCCGAGGGGGAGATCGAGGTAACGAGCTTCCCGCTGAGCTCCCCGATCCGCCGCCACCGCACGTTGCGCCTGCCGATCGTGCGCGGCGTGGTCGCGCTCGGCGAGTCGCTGGCGATCGGCTTCCGCGCGTTGGGGGTCTCCGCGAACGCGCAGCTCCCCCCCAGCGAGGGCGGCGAGGAGGGCGAGCAGGAGGACCAGGAGATCCCGGGAGTGGTGTGGGCCGGGACGGTGATCGTCGCGGTGGTCTTCGCGATCGGCCTGTTCTTCCTGCTCCCCGTCGGGCTCGTGAGCCTGATCAAGGGCCAGCTCGGCGGCTCCTCGGTGCTCTTCTGGCTGATCGAGGGGCTCGTGCGCACGGCGATCTTCCTCGGCTACATGCTGCTGCTCTCACGCATCCGCGACCTGCGTCGAGTGTTCGAGTACCACGGCGCGGAGCACAAGACGATCTCCTGCTACGAGGCGCAGCTGGATCTCACGCCGACCAACGCGCAGCGCTTCTCGCGCCTACACCCGCGCTGCGGCACCAGCTTCCTGCTGGTCGTGATGATCGTGGCGATCTTCGTGTTCGCCCCGATCGGCCTGCCCGCCTGGTACTGGCTCGTGGCGACGCGCATCCTCGGCGTCCCCCTAATCGCGGGCATCTCCTTCGAGATCATCAAGTTCGCCGGCCGCAACCGCCGCCGCGGCTGGGTGCGAGCGCTGATGTGGCCCGGCCTGAAGTTGCAGCTGTTGACCACCCGCGAGCCAGACCTAAGCCAGCTCGCGGTAGCGATCGCGGCGCTGAAGGCGGTCCTGGAGCACGAGACCCCGGGCGAGCTGAGCGCAGCCGACCTCGTCGGCGTCGAGGTCGTTGCGTAAGGACCGCGCTCAACCGCGCCGCCGCCGCGCGAGCTCCAGCGATTCGAGGTCGATCAGGTCCTGCGGGCGGCCGGCGGCACGCTTCATCGCGATCATGTCATCGATCGAGGCGACGGCGACCGTGAGGCCGTCGAGGTCCATACGGTCCGCCCTGTGTCGCAGCGTCGCATAGCCGGGCGACCCGTCGGGGTTGACGAGCAGGTCGATGTCGCCCTCGCCGGTGCTCAGCGTCAGGATCTGTGTCCGCTTCAGCGTGCGCGCGTCGGGCACGAACGGCAGATCCTCATCGACGCCGCGCAGCATCGCGTCGAGATCGACGAGCACTCCGGCGAGCCGCTCAAGGTTCTCCTGCGCTGTGGCGTAGCAGATGTCGAGGTCCCTGGTGAAGCGCGGGCTCGCCTGAAGGACGACCGCGACGCCGCCCACGATCACGAAGTCCACCTCTGCGTCCGTCAGGCGGCGCAGCAGGCTACGCAATTTGAAGGCCGGCTGGTCGAACCAGGACTCAGGCGTGCTCACCGCGACTCCGCGCGGCCGCCAGAGCGAGCGCGCGCGCCTGCGCGTGCATCGCTTCGAGTCCGTGCAGCCGTTCGCTAGGTGACAGTTCGAGCTGCCGGCGAATAAGGCTCTCGTCCACGCCGCCATGCCGCGCCGAGGCTTCGAGCTCCAAGCGGTGTCCGGTGGCCCACAGGGCGCCCGCAAGGGTCGCAAAGGTCGGATTCGCCCCAGGACGCTCGAGCTTCGCAATCGCCGCCTGGCTGACCCCCAGGCGCAGCGCGAGCTGCCGCTGCGTCAGCCCCGCTTGGCGGCGCGAGTCTCTGAGCAATGCGGCGGGGTCGAGCATAGGCCCATGATAACCCATAGGTTATGGGCGTCAGGTCCCCGACCACTACCGCAACAACCGGTAGGGCACGCCAAGCGCGCGGTAGGTGCGCTCGGCTCGCCCGTCGCGGGTGAGGAGCTCCAGGTCGTGCTCCAGTGCGGTCAGAGCGATCAGGCCATCGTAGGTGGCTCCGCCGCTGATACCGGCCGCGGCGAGCCGGGCGGGGGCCGTCGCGTAATCGCTCCCACTCAGTGTTGCGAAGGTTGCTGGCAGGCGCTCGCCGAGTACCGCGGCGGCTGCGGCCGCATCGGCCCGGTCGGGGGGCGGCAGCCGGGTGAGGACACTGTAGGTCTCGGCCGCGACGTGGGCGATCGTGGTGGTGCAGCTGGCGAGCGCCTCAGCCGAGCTTTGATGAGCGGGATGGTCGTTCAGGAGCGCAGCGACTGCGATGCTGCTGTCGGCTGCTCTGCTCACCGGCGCTCGCGCACCGCTTCGAGCGTGCGCCGCACGTCCTCGTCGGTGATCGGCGTGCCAGTGCCGGCAAACGACGGCCCGTAGGGACCCTCGACCAGCTTGGCCGGCTCGTGCGGCGCCGACAGCTCGAGGTGTCCATCGACCACGTCGATCTCGAGCGGTGTGTCGGGCGAGAACCCGAGCTCCTCTCGTATGCGCTTGGGCACAACCACCCGACCCGCGCTGTCGATTGACACGTGCATGGTAGGAGCCTACCACGTCAATGGCTGCTGATGGGGCTTGCCACGCGCCGCGCTGTTCGTGACCCACCCCAGGTAACTCCTAGACGCGCCGACCGTACACTCGTGGACGAGATGACCGAAGACCTAGTGGAGCAGATCGAAGCCCGCTTCGCCGAGCTCGGCGCCCAACTCACCGACCCCGCGGTGATCTCAGACCGCGCGCGCTATGCAGAAACCGGCCGCGCGTACCGCCGTCTCGAGCCCGCGGCGAAGCTCGCGGCGGAGTGGCGCCGCGCGCAGGACGACGCGGCGGGCGCGGAGGAGCTGCTGAGCGAGGATGGCGAGGACGCGGAGGTGCGCGAGCTGCTGACGGGCGCGCGCGAGCGGATCGAGCGGCTGGAGGAGGAGATCCGCCTGGCGATGGTCGAGGAGGACCCGAACGACGAGAAGGGCGTGATCGTCGAGATCCAGGGCGGCGCGGGCGGCGATGAGGCGGGGCTGTGGGCGGGCGACATTTACAGGATGCTGAGCCGCTACGCGGAGCGCCGGGGCTTGCAGACCGAACCGCTGGAGGCGGGCGAGGGCAAGTACACGTTCGCGATCAAGGGCGAGGGCGCGTACTCGGTATTCAAGTTCGAGGGCGGGACGCACCGGGTGCAGCGCGTCCCCGCGACGGAGTCCCAGGGCCGCACGCACACCTCGACGGCGACGGTCGCAGTGCTGCCGGAGGCCGAGGAGGTCGAGGTTGAGATCGACCCGAACGACTTGCAGATCGACGTGTACCGCTCGACGGGCCCGGGCGGCCAGTCGGTCAACACGACCGACAGCGCGGTGCGGATCACGCATAAGCCCTCGGGGGTGGTGGTCGCGATGCAGGACGAGAAGTCCCAGCTGCAGAACCGCGAGAAGGCGATGCGCGTCCTGCGCGCGCGCCTCTACGAGCGGGCGGCGGCCGAGCAGCAGGCAAGCCTCGCCGCGGACCGCCGCGCCCAGGTCGGCACGGGCGACCGCGCGGAGAAGATCCGCACGTACAACTACGGCGAGCGGCGCGTGACCGACCACCGCGTGAAGCTGACGACGCACAACCTCGACCAGGTGCTCGAGGGCGAGTTGGAGGAGTTCACCGAGACCCTGCAGTCGGACGAGAAGCGCCGAAGGCTGCAGGCGCAGGCCGCGGCGTGAGCGGCGCGGGGGGTGGGGAGGGGTTTGGATGGGCGGCCCTCCGGGGGCCGCCGGCGGCGTTCGCAGCGCATTCCGAGGGGGGCGTGCAGGGTCCCCGCGCCACGGCGAGGCGGGGTGTCCCGGTGCGCGACGCATTGGAGGGCGCGATGACGGCCCTGACCGCGGCGGGCGTGGAGACCCCACGCTTGGACGCGGAGGTGCTGCTCGCATACGCAATGGGAATCGACCGCACGCGCCTATATATGGACCGCGAGCTGACGGTAGAGGGCCCCGCGGTGCGCCGATATCAGGATGCCGTGCGCCGTCGATCGGTGGAGCGCGAGCCGGTTGCCTACATCACGGGCAAAAAGGGCTTCCGCCATATAGACCTGCAGGTGGACCACCGCGCACTGATCCCACGCCCCGAGACGGAGCTGCTCGTGGAGGTCGGCCTATCCCTGCCAGAGGCCATATGCGTGCTCGACGTGGGGACAGGCAGCGGAGCGGTGGCGCTGGCGCACAAGCACGAGCGTAACGACCTGAACGTGACCGGCAGCGACGTGAGCGAGCAGGCGCTCGAATTGGCGCGCGAGAACGGAGCGAAGCTCGGTCTGGAGGTCGCATGGCTGCGCTCGGACCTGATGGCCGACGTGCCCGACGAATTCGACGCGGTATTGAGCAACCCGCCATATGTCGCCGAGTCCGAGCGCGGTGCGCTCGCCCCCGAGATCCTCCGCCACGAGCCGGCAGATGCCCTGTTCGCCGGCCCCGACGGCCTGGCAACGATCCGGCGCCTGACAGCCCAGCTGGCCGAGCGCAAGCGCATACGCCTCGCCGCGCTGGAGGTAGGCGCCGGCCAGGCCGACCCCGTGAGCGAGATGATGCGAGCGGCCGGCTTCCCCAAGGTGCGCACCGAGCGCGATCTAGCAGGCATTAAGCGCGTGGTAGTCGCCGAACGCAGGCGGTAGACCAGACCGAAACCCTGGTCATTTCGGTGCTACGGCGGCGAGCCTTGGACGAGTAGGTTCGCACGCGGCTGGCGGCGTAGCTGGTACACGACAAGACCCCGTCGCTGTGATAAGGCCCCGTAGCTGGTACACGACAAGGCCCGTCACTGGGACACCACCTCGTCTAGGTATTGACAAGCATAAGCGGATGGTGTACGGTTGCCATCGTCAAGGTCATCCCTCTGGGATGCCTGGCAAACATAGGGTCGGGTTTGGGTTGACGCGCCTTGCGGTTGACATCAAGCGCTTAGCAGGGTCTGAGATTGTTCGGGAGAGGGACCATCGTCTCGAACGGTGAGGAGTGGATTCAGCGTGGTTTTGAGAGGGAATAACGTGACGGGGATGCCTGTCGCCCAACCTGGGCGCCTTGCTAGATGCGCCAGCTTGGCGCTGTCGCATCTCTCTCTCTCTCTCTCTCTCTTCGCCTAGCGACCTAGCCTCCAGACGCCCCCACCGACATGCGCCGGAAGCCCCAACCGCGGGGAGGGTGGCCTGATGCCCCCCCGCGCGCGTGTATCGGGGGCCTCGGTGTCAAGGCCACAGGTCTCAATCAACGGACGCCACCCGCACGCGCCGGATCGTGGCGCCCACAGCGGGCAGCTGGTCGAGATCCAGTGCGCAAGATTGATCGCGGGCGCGATAAGCGTGATCGAGGAGCTCGGCTACGCGCAGACGACGGTCGGGCATATCACCCGTCGCGCGAGCGTCTCGCGGCGCACGTTCTATGAATTGTTCGCCAATCGCGAAGAGTGCCTGGCTGCGGTCCTCGAGGATCTCGTCGGCCAGATAAGCCAGGAGCTCGCGGCGGCGGGCCTCGACAAGCTGCCGTGGCGCGAGCGGGTCCGCGCGGGGCTCTCGACGATCCTCTCGTTCTTCGACCACGAGCCGGCGCTTGCGCGTGTATGCGTGGTGCAGGCGTTGCGCGGCGGCCCGCGGGTGTTGGAGCGCCGCGAGGAGATCCTTGCGGGCCTCGCGGCCGTCGTCGATGAGGGCCGCCTGGAGGGCTCCCGTGGCGGGGAGTGTACCCCGCTGACGGCGGAGGGCCTCGTCGGCGCCGCGTTCACGATCGTCTACGCGCGCCTTCTGCGCGGTGAGCGCCGGCCGCTCACCGGTCTGCTGGGCGAGTTGATGGGGATGGTCGTGCTGCCCTACCTCGGCCCGGCGGCGGCGCGCCGTGAGCAGGCTCGTCCGGCGCCCGCCATGCCTCAGGGCGCGCGCCCGGGGAGTGCAGGTATGGTGCGGGGCGCGGGCGACCCGTTGCGGGATGTGCCGGTGCGCTTGACATACCGCACCGCGCGGGTATTGGAGGGCGTCGCGGAGCATCCGGGTGCGAGCAACCGCACGGTCGGCGACTACGCGGGGGTTGCGGATCCGGGGCAGATTTCGAAGCTTTTGGCGCGCCTGGAGCGGGTCGGGCTGCTCGCCAACACCGGTCTGGGCCACAGCAGGGGCGAGCCGAACGCCTGGACGCTCACCCCGACGGGCGAGCAGGTCGCGCAGAGCATCCGCGTGCACACCCCCAACGAGCGGAGGGCCGCGTAATGCGCCGCGACACACATCTTGCCCCCGCGCCGCTGCGCGGATTGTCATCCATACGACGCGAGGGGCACCTCCCCTCCAATCTCGAGGAGGAGATGGGTTCATGAGCATTCGCAGGCTGATCTCGACAATCGCGGTGTGGTTGTGCGTCCTCGGCGGCGTGGCGGGGCTGAGCGGCGCTCCCGCGCAGGCGGAGCTCGTGCACACCCTCCTCTCGCGGATCACCGAAGTGCCCGCGAGCTCCGGTGCGCCTGTCACGGGTCCGCTCAGCTATCCGGTGGGCGTGGCGCTCGATGCGGCTGGCGACCTGTATCTCGTGGACGGCCGCAACGATGTGGTCGATGAGTTCGGCTCCTCCGGTGGCTTTCTCACGCAGATCGACGGTGGATCCTCCCACTCGCTAGACAATAGTGTGGCTGTGAACGATGCCGGCAAAGAAGTGTACGTGGAGGATTTCCACTCCTACCCTTTGATTGTCGTCGATGCGTTCAGTTCGGCGGGCGCTCTCCTTGGAGAATGGACGGGCGCGGATACTCCGAGCGGGTCCTTCAAGGGGGCCTTCACTATCGCGGTGGACAATTCGACGAGCCTGTCCGATCCGGCAGCGGGGGATGTGTATCTCGCCGACAGCGGACACAGTGTGGTGGATGTCTTCAAACCGGAACCGGGCGGCAAGGAGAAATACTTGACGCAGCTCACAGGCGAAGGGACGCCGGCCGGCGCTTTCGGTGAACCGACACAGGTGGCGGTCGATGAAGCCAACGGCGACGTGCTGGTCGCCGACGAGGGCTCTCACGTGGTTGATGTCTTTGCGCCCAAGCCGCTCGGCGGCTACGAATACCTGCGGCAGATCACTGGCCCGCCCGGCGGTTCGTTCGGTCACATTCAGGGTTTGGCGGAGGAAGGAGCGCACGGCAACGTCTACGTCTCGGAATATCAATATGGTGGCGGACCGGTCTATGAGTTCAGCGCGACGGGCGCGTATCTCACGCAGCTCACGGGGTTCCGTGAACCGTTGGGTGTGGCTGTCAACGCGGGCGGAGATCTGTATGTCGCCGACGGGGAAGGCCACGCGGTCGATGAGTACAGTCCGAACCTGGTGATCCCCGACGTCGCGATCGGGGTGGTCTCGAACCTGCAGCCGCATAGCGTCACGTTGAATGGGACCGTGAACGCCGATGAAGAAGGGGAAGCGACGTGCCGCTTCGAATACGGGACCACCACCTCCTACGGCCAGTCGGTCCCCTGCCCGAAGGGCGTGACTGGTGGCAGCCCGGTGCCGGTCTCCGTGGAAGTGAATGGTCTTGCGTTGGATACGACCTACCACTTCCGGTTGGAAGCCACCAACGCGAACAACGTGCCGAACGCGACCCAGGACGGAGAGTTCACGACGCCCGGGCCGGGCGTCAGAAGCGAGTCGAGCGTGGATGTCGCGTCGAGCTCGGCGACGCTCGAGGCGCAGATCGACCCGGACGGCGCCGCCACGCGCTACTACTTCCAGTACGGGACCAGCGCGTCCTACGGGAGCGATGCGCCCGTACCGCCGGGTGGCGAAATACCCGCCGGGTCCGAACAGGATGTGAGCGTCCACGTCCAGGGATTGCAGCCGGGCACGACCTATCACTACCGGGTCGTGGCGAGCAACGAAGTCGCCACCGAAGAAGCCCCCGACCAGACGTTCACGACGCAGCCCGCGGGCGGCGAACTGACGCTGCCGGACGGCCGTCAGTGGGAGATGGTCACGCCGCCGGAAAAGGAGGGCGCCCGGTTCCTTAACTATGATGTGCAGGCCGCGGCGAGCGGTGAAGCGATCGCGCTCGACGCCAATACGGCGACGGAAGCCGAACCGCAGGGCAATGCTACGCCGAATGATGCGTTTGTTCTCGAGACGCGCGGCTCGAGTGGGTGGTCCTCGCAGGACATCATGCCGCCCCACGATGTGCCGACCAGCGTCTCGATCGGCCGGGGAGAGGAGTACCGGCTGTTCTCGGAAGATCTCTCGCTTGGGTTCCTCCAGCCTTTCGGGAGTCCCCCGACGCCGCTTTCGCCGGAAGCGACCAAAGCGACGCCGTATCTGCGGACGCTCTATGAGCATGGGGATGTCAGCGAACACTGCTCGAGCTCGTGCTTCGAGCCGCTGGTCACGGCCGCCGACACTCCGCCCGGCACCAAATTCGGTACCGGGCAATATTGCCCAATCATCTGTAGCGCTCTGTTCGAAGGAGCTACGCCGGACTTCAGCCATGTCGTGATCGACTCGACGGTGGCGCTGACATCGACGCCGCTCGACGGTGGGGGCCTGGAAGGTGGGGGCCTCTACGAGTGGGCGGGCGGTCAGTTGCAGCTTGTCAGTGTGCTGCCGGAAGCCGAAGGTGGTGAAGCCACGAAAGCCAATCTTGGCTTTCCGCCATTCGTAGAAGGAAGTAGTGCTCGGCACGCGATCTCCAATGACGGTTCGCGCGTCATCTGGACCGTGGCAGTGTCCGTAAATGGTAATAGGGCGACCCACCTCTACCTGCGCGATATGCCAGAAGGTAAGACCGTCAGGATTGGTGGCGAAAACGCTAAGTTCGAAGATGCCAGCAGCGACGGCTCGAGGGTCTTCTTCTTGGAAGGGGAATCACGGGATCTCTATGAATACAATCTAAATGCTCCGGCTGGCAGCAGGTTGACGAACATCAGTGGAGGGGGTGTGTCCAAAGTGCTTGGTGTCAGCGAAGATGGCTCGTACGTGTATTTCGCCGCGGTCCTGGATGGATGCACTGGCGCGATGTGCCTTTACGAGTACCACGATGGTGTTGTGAGGCTCATCGCGGCGCTCGCGGGAGAAGACGGTAACGATTGGTCGCAGAACCTTGCAGGGTTGACCGTGCGGGTTTCGCCTGATGGCCGCTGGCTGGTGTTCCAATCGGACCGTGAGCTGACTGGCTATGACACGCGGGATGCGCTTACCGGCAATCCCGACGAGGAGGTGTACCTGTACAACGGGGAAACCAACAAGCTCGTGTGCGCGTCGTGTAACCCGGCGGGCGCGCGGCCGGTCGGGATCACATACAGTGAAGATTCATACCAAGAATACGCTCCTTTCAACAGGGGCTGGATCAACGGGCAGGGAATCGCCGCGGAGATATCTGGATGGAATGAAATCGAAAGCACACCGCTTTACGCGCCGCGCTATCTGTCCGATGATGGCCGGTTGTTCTTCGACAGTTATGATGCATTGGTGCCGCAGGATGTCAATGGTACCTTGGATGTGTATGAGTACGAGCCGGCGGGGGTGGGGAATTGTGTGGTGTCGAATGTGGCGTTCAGCGAACGTTCGGGTGGTTGTGTGGGGTTGATCTCTTCTGGTACCTCGGCGCAGGAATCGGCGTTTGTGGATGCGAGCGCGACGGGTGGCGATGTGTTCTTCCTGACGAACGCGAGCCTGGTCTCGCAGGATGTCGATACAGCGGGCGACGTGTACGACGCGCATGAATGTACTGCGCAGGAGCCGTGCTATGCGCCCACCCCGGTCCTGCCGCCGGCGTGTGATACGGCTGACTCGTGCAAACCGGCGCAAACGCCGCAGCCGCCGATCTTCGGTGCGCCGTCGAGCGAGACGTTCTCCGGCGCGGGGAATATCACCCCAACTCCCGCGGCTTCCGCGGCGAAACCGAAGGCGAAGCCGGCGAAATGCAGGAGGGGTTTCGTGAAAAAGAAAGGCGCGTGCGTAAGGAAGCCCAAGCCCAGGGGGAAGAAGACCAGGGTTGTCAAGCCGAGCCGTGGGGGTAGGTCATGAGCGTGTTCCGGTCTAATATCTTTCGCCGCGGTCTCATTCTGCTCGCCAGTGTCTGTATTGTGGTGTTGGCTGGTGTGTCTACGGCGTTCGCGCAGTCGCCGTGGTGGCATCTGGTGTCGTTTTCGAGGCCGGCGTATATACAGCCGGGGCATACCGGGGAACTCGTCTTGTATGCGACGAACCTCGGTGATGCGACGCTGAACGCCGAGGGAACCCCGGTGACGATCAAAGACGTGCTGCCGCGTGGATTCAAAGTCGTCGGCATGGGTGGGTCCTATGGTGAACTCCAGGGTTATCAAGGCGGCGTTGGCGATGACAACGAAAAAGGAGAAGAAATCCTAAATCCGTCGTGTTCGGAAGTATCGGTCAGCTGTACGTGGACAGGGTTGGTTCCGCCATTTGAGCAGCTCGAAATCAGAGTGCGAGTCATGGTGGAACCGGGCCCGGAGTCGGGTGAGGTCAATGAATTCAATGTCTCTGGTGGCGATGCGCTGCCCGCGACGGTCAGGCGGCCGGTCACAGTAAGCGAAGCTCCGGTGCCGTTTGGGGTCAACCAGTATGAATTCGACCCTGAAGAAGAGGGCGGGAGGACCGATACGCAGGCCGGCTCGCACCCGTTCCAGTTGACGAGCACGATCATGCTGAACGAAAACTCTGAAGGCGAACCGATCGCGCTGACGAAGGATCTGCACTTCAAGCTGCCGGCGGGCTTCTTCGGCAACCCCAGCCCGTTCAAGCTGTGCGCTCTTCAACAGTTTCTGGCATTGCATGAAGGCATTTACAATGATTGTCCTCTCGGGTCGGTCGTGGGAGTCGCAAAGGTCTGGGTTCACTTCACCGAATCATCATTTAGTTTGCTGCCGTCGGTGGCGGTTTCGACCCCCGTGTATATTCTGGTACCGGCGTACGGGGAGCCGGCGCGGTTTGGCTTCCAGATAGATCCGGGGGTGCCGGTGTTCCTCGGTACCGCGGTGCGGACGGGTGGCGACTATGGTGTGACCGTGAACGTGTCCAACATCTCTCAGGCGGTGGGGTTCCAGGGCAGCCAGGTGACGCTCTGGGGTGTGCCGGGCGACCCACGCCACGACAATGTGCGCGGCGAGGGCTGCTTCTGGGAAAACCATCTATTCGATGGGGAAATACCTCTTGGTGGGGTTGGTTGTGCACCTCTCGGCCAGCCGTTCCCGCCGCCGTTGCTGTCGTTGCCGACGTCGTGCACGGGCCCGTTGCCGACCTCCGTGGAAGCGGATTCGTGGAAGCAGCCGGGGGTCTTCGGGTCGGCGTTGACGGTCGAACCGCTGGCGGCGCAGGATGGCTGCAACCGACTGCCGTTCAGCCCGTCGTTGAGTGTCGCGCCGGATGGGCAGGCGGGGAGTACCCCGACGGGGTTGACGGTCGGCATCCACGTCCCGCAGACCGTGGACTTGGCGGGTGGAGGGTTGGCGGAGGCGACGGTGCGGAATACGACGGTGACGCTGCCGGAAGGCGTGACGCTCGCCGCGGGCGCCGCGGATGGTCTGGAAGCGTGTTCGCAGGAAGAGATCGGTCTTGAAACCGCGGCGTTCCCGACGTGCCCGGACGCGTCGAAGGTCGCGACGGTGACGATCACGACGCCGTTGTTGCCGAACCCGTTGGAAGGCGAGGTGTATCTCGCCGACCAGGACGCGAACCCGTTCGGGTCGCTCGTGGCGTTGTATCTCGTAGCAAGGGACCCGGTGTCGGGGGTGCTGATCAAGGTCGCGGGGAAGGTGGTGCTCAACCCGGTGTCGGGTCAGCTCGTCGCGACGTTCGAAAACACACCGAACCTGCCGTTCGAAGGTCTCTCGATGCACTTCTTCGGCGGCGCCCGCGCGCCGCTGGCGACCCCAGCGTCGTGTGGGACGTACACCACGACGTCGTCGATCGAAGGGTGGGCGGGGAACCCGCCGTCGAGTCCGTCCTCGAGCTTTGAAATCGTCTCGGGTCCGAATGGGGAGCCGTGCGCGAGCCCGTTGCCGTTCGCGCCGTCGTTGGCGGCGGGGACGACGAGTATCCAGGCGGGGGGTTATACGCCGTTCACGATGACGATGTCAAGGGAAGACGGCAACCAGAACCTCGAGGCGGTGCAGCTGCGGATGCCCGAGGGTCTGGCGGGGACGCTCTCGACGGTGAAGCTGTGTGGGGAACCGCAGGCGGATGCGGGGACGTGTGGCCCGGAAAGCCTGATCGGGCATACCACGGTCAGTGTCGGTCTGGGTGGGGACCCGTATACGGTGACAGGTGGGCAGGTGTTCATCACGGGCCCGTATGAGGGTGCGCCGTTCGGGATCTCCGTCGTGGTACCCGCGAAGGCCGGCCCATACAACTTTGGGACGGTCGTGGTCCGCGGGAAGATCGAAGTCAACCCGACGACCTCCGCGCTGACGATCACAACGGACACCATGGGCCCGTACAAGATCCCGACGATCCTGGAAGGCATCCCGTTGGAGATCAAGCACGTGAATGTCACGATCGACCGGCCCGGGTTCGTGTTCAACCCGACGAACTGCAGCCCGCTACAGATCACAGGGTCCCTGACGAGCACCGAAGGCGCGAGCGACAGCCTGGCGGTGCCGTTCCAGGTCACCAACTGTGCGGTCCTGGCGTTCAAGCCGAAGCTCGAAGCCTCGACGTCGGGGAAGGCCTCGAGGGCGAGCGGTGCGAGCCTGACCGTGAAACTGGGGTACCCCGCGGGCCCCTATGACGCGAACATCGCCAAAGTCAAAGTCGAACTCCCCAAGCAGCTGCCCTCCAGGCTGACGACGTTGCAGAAGGCGTGCAAGGCGGTGGTCTTCGAAGCGAACCCGGCTGGGTGCCCGGCGGCGTCGATCGTGGGGCACGCCACAGCGGTCACCCCGCTGCTCCCGGTCCCGCTCACAGGCCCGGCGTACTTCGTCTCGCATGGCGGGGAAGCGTTCCCGAGCCTTGTGATCGTGCTGCAGGGCTACGGCGTCACGGTCGATCTCGTTGGTTCGACGTTCATCAATAAGGCGGGGATCACGAGCAGTACGTTCAAGACGGTCCCGGACGCGCCGGTCGGCACGTTCGAATTGACGCTCCCGCAGGGACCGTACTCGGCGCTCGCCGCGAACGCTGACCTCTGCAAGACCAAGAGCCTCACGATGCCAACCGAATTCATCGGGCAGAACGGCGCGCTGATCAAGACGACCACAAAGATCGCCGTCACCGGCTGCGCGAAGGCGAAGCACAAAGCGAAGAAGGCCTCCAAGCGCCATAAGGGCAAGCGCCGCGCCAAGGGGAAAGGGAAGAAGAAATAGGGGCTCGCGATACCGTGCGCCCATGCCGGCTCGCGGCTCAGACGAGATCGATACCCGCCCGCGACGGGAAGTGAGCGCCGCGGGGCGGTGCGGCCCGTGAGCGACGGCGGGGGCCGACGGGCACCGATCGCGCCCGTTGCGCCTGATGCGGCCGGCGCGCGGCGCCTGAAGGAGTGCCTGCTCGCGGGCGGCGTGGCGGTGCTCCCCACGGACACCGTCTATGGCCTGGCGTGCGACCCAACGCGGCGCGAGGCGGTGCGGCGGCTGTACCAGCTGAAGGGCAGGCCCCCACAGCGCCCGGCGGCGGTGATGTTCTTCACGCTCGATGCCGCGCTGGAGGCGCTCCCCGAGCTGGGCGCGCGTGAGCGCGCGGCGCTGCAGGCGCTGCTGCCCGGCCCATTGACGCTGTTGCTCCCCAACCGTGAGGACCGCTATCCGCTCGCCTGCCGGCCGATCGGAGATCGACCGGAGGGCGATCCGGGCGCGCTGGGCCTGCGGGTCCCGCTGCTGCCCGAGCGCCTGGCGGCGCTGCGCGCGGTGGATGTCCCGATCATGCAGTCGAGCGCGAACCTCTCCGGCGGCCCCGACACCAGGCGCCTGGCAGACATCCCGCCCGCTTTGCTGGAGGGCGCCGACCTGACCCTCGACGGCGGCGATCTCCCGGGAACCGCCTCCACGGTCCTCGACCTGCGCGACTACGAGCGCACCGGGCGGTGGGCCATCGTGCGCGCGGGGCCGGTGGGGCAGGCCGCCCTGGAGCGGGCACTGAGCGGATAAGGGGCTGTGGGGACTCAGGCGCCGTCGAGGTGCTCGAGGTCTTCGAGGTCCTGTCGCCGGCCGGCTGCGCGCTTCATGGCGCGCAGGTGCTCCAGGCTGCACACGCGAATCTGCGTGTCCCTGAACTTCACGGTAAGGGCCTGCGGCGCGAGCTCGTCGTAGGCGAGGTCTGCGTCGATGCCGGACACCCACTGCAGGATGTCCAACGGGCCGCGAGCGGTATCCAAGCGGAAGTTGGCTCCTTCGGCGAGCTGGACGGGGTCAGTCGGGTCGAAGGGAAACTCCTCGGGTGAGAAGTCGCCGATGCCGACATGCTGGGCCTCGATGTTGACGAGGAGGCGGGCGAGCCGCGCCAGGTTCTCGGGGGCTGGATTTGGAACGATGTCGAGATCCTTGGTGGCGCGCACGTAGTTATGTACGCCGACGGCGACTCCGCCGATGACGACGAAGTTGACCTGTGCGTTCGTCAGCGTGAGAAGCAGTTCATCTGGCTCGAACATCGTCCGGAGCGCCGTCCCTCAGCTCGCTGATGAACCGGCTGAGACGCAACGTCTCCTCCAGACGTTCCTCCGGAGTCTTCCGCTGGTCGCGCGCCTCCCGCTCCCGATTGACGCGCTCATTGCGCGCGATCTCCTCCGGCGTCCACGGCCCCCGCGGTTTGACTTTCGGTGTCGCTGCCATGTATCGCATTGTACTTCGGCGCACGGATCTGCTGGCCCGCCCGCCATCGCGGAGCGTCGGCGCGCCGACGCGGGGCATGGAAGCCCCGCGCACACCCCCCGCGGGACGTGTCCGGACCTGCGCGGATGCGACCCAAATGAGCACCTATATATGTGCGCGCATGTGATCTCCGCCACGTGCTAGCCTCGACTTGGCCTTCGCGACTGGCGCCGGATGAGGTGGAGCACCACCGGGGAGCGGAGGCCGCAGCAGAGCAGCCGCGCGCCTGGGCACCCTTCCGCTTTCGTCCCCGAGGAGTGCCCATGTCCGAGCTGAGTCACGATTACTTCAACCGCCCCCTCGCCGAGGTCGATCCCGAGGTCGCCGAAGCGCTGCGCGGGGAGCTCGCCCGCCAGCAGGACACCTTGGAGATGATCGCCTCCGAGAACTTCGTGCCCCGCGCGGTGCTCGAATGCCAGGGGTCGGTGCTGACCAACAAGTACGCCGAGGGCTACCCCGGGCGGCGCTACTACGGCGGCTGCGAGTGGGTCGACGTCTCCGAGCAGCTCGCGATCGACCGCGCCCGCGCGCTCTTTGGCGCCGAGCACGCCAACGTGCAGCCGCACGCCGGGGCGCAGGCCAACACCGCCGTCTACCACGCGCTGCTACAGCCGGGGGACACGATCATGGGGCTCTCGCTCGCGCACGGGGGGCACCTCACGCACGGGATGCGCATCAACGTCTCCGGGCGCCTCTACGACATCGCCGCCTACGAGGTGGACCGCGAGAGCGGGCTGATCGACATGGACGAGGTCGCGCGCATCGCGCGTGAGCGCCGGCCGAAGCTGCTGCTCGCCGGCTGGTCGGCCTATCCGCGCCAGCTCGACTTTGCCGCCTTCCGCGCCATCGCGCGCGAGGTCGGGGCGCTGTTGATGGTTGACATGGCGCACTTCGCCGGGCTCGTCGCCGCCGGCCTGCACCCCAACCCGGTCGAGTACGCCGACGTCGTCACGACCACGACCCACAAGACGATCGGCGGGCCGCGCGCGGGGCTGATCCTCTGCAAGGAGGAGTTCGCGAAGAAGATCGACTCCGCCGTCTTCCCCGGCCAGCAGGGGGGGCCGCTGGAGCACGTGATCGCCGCCAAGGCCGTCGCGCTGAAGATCGCCAAAAGCGAGCTCTTCCGCGAGCGCCAGCGGCGCACGCTCGACGGTGCCCGCGCCCTGGCCGAGCAGCTGCTTGGCGCCGGGCACGGCGTCTCGGTGCTCACCGGCGGCACCGACGTGCACCTTGTGCTCACCGACCTGCGCGACGTGCGCCCCGAGCTCACCGGCCGCGCCGCCGAGGACCGCCTGCACGAGCTCGGCATCACCGTCAACCGCAACGCCGTCCCGTTCGACCCCCGGCCGCCGATGGAGGCCTCGGGGCTGCGCATCGGCACGCCCGCGCTGGCCACCCGCGGCTTTCAGCACGAGGACTTCGTCGAGGTCGGTGCGATCCTCGCCGCCGCGCTCACCCCCGGCTTCGAGGCCCGCGCCGGGGAGCTGCGCGAACGGGTGCGGGCGCTGGTCGAGCGCTACCCGCTGTACGAGGAGCTCCCCGCGGGCGTGCACGCGTAGAGGAGGCCGTCATTTAGAGGGGGTCGTTTTGGGATCGTCCGCGTGGCGTTGTGCGGCTCCCTGGCGCGGGCGCGCCGGGCCTCCGTGCCCGGCGGCCGCGGTCGGTGCGCAGGCCGCTGCCCACCGCGCGCACACGACCCCCGCGCCTGCGATGCTGTCCGCGGGCTTATGAGCACCCACGAGCTCGACGCGCTGTACGCCTTCCTGGCCGCCGCCGTTGTTACGGCGCTGCTGACGCCGCTCACGATGCGCCTCGCACGGGCCGTCGGAGCGATCGACCAGCCGCGTGAGCGGGGGCTCTCCGAGCGCGCCACGCCGCTGCTCGGCGGCCTGGCGATCTTCGCCGGGACGCTCGTGGCCGGCCTTGAGTGGCTGCCCGACGAACGCATCTGGCACGGCATGTTCCTCGCCGCGGCGTTCATCACGGTGGTGGGCGCGCTCGACGACCGCTTCGACCTGCCGCCGGCGGTGAAGCTCACCGGGCAGGTGTTCGCGGCGTTGATCGTCGTGCACTACGGCATCGTCGTGGAACTGCTCACGCTGCCGTTCGTCGGCGCGCTGCACTTCCCCAACGCCGGGGGCGCGATCACCGTGGTCGGGTTGGTGGCGCTGATGAACGTCGTCAACTTCTCCGACGGCGTTGACGGTCTCGCCGCGGGGGTTTGCGCGATCATCGCCGTCGCGCTCGCGGTAATCGCGTTCGACCTCGGTCGGTGGGGGCCCGGCGTGCTCGCCGCGCTGATCGCCGGCGCGTCGCTCGGCTTCCTGCTCTACAACTTCCCCCCGGCGTCCTCCTTCATGGGCGACTGCGGCGCCAACCTGCTCGGTCTCTTGATGGGCTGCCTCACCGTCGAGGGCGCCGTCAAGACCGAGGTCGTGCTCTCCTTCGTGCTGCCGCTGATCCTGCTCGCGGTGCCGTTCCTCGACACGACCTTCGTGGTGCTCAAGCGCTTGAAGTACCGCCGCCCTATATATGCCTCCGACTCCGAGCACTTCCACCACCGCATGGCCCGCATCGGCTTCTCGCGCCGGCGCACGATCGCCTACCTCTACTCGTGGACGCTGCTGCTCGCCGGCTTCGCGCTCGCGCTGCGCTTCGTCCCCTACTCCGACCACAAAGGCCACCTCTACCTCGGCTGGACGCTCGTGATAGCCGCGCTCGCCCTGTGCGTCGCGGTCGCCTCCGTCTACCTCGTGTACGTGCTGGAGATCCTCAAGTTCCGCCGCCTCGACTCGATCCGCCTGCGCCGGCTGCGGCCCGAGGCCTCCTCCGCGCAGATCGAGAGCGACGTGGCCCAGGACTTTGAGACCGGCGAGTACGAGATCGTCTCCTCGTGACGCGCCTTCGTGCGCGTGCCGAGCGCGACTTCCGGCCCCCGCGCGTGTCCGCCTGAGTAACCCCGTGCGCCGCCCCCGCCGACCTCACCGCCTGCCGCCGCGCCTGCTCGCGGGCGCCGTCGGCCTGCTCGCGCTCGCCCTGCCTGCGGGCGCCAACTCTGCCGGGGCCCCTCCCGCGGCCGCGCACGCGCCCCTCGTTGGCATCGGCGAGCAGCAGCCCTACATGTTCGCCGACCCCCGCTTCCAGGCGCTCGGCATCCGCTACGCGCGCCTGTCGATCGGCTGGAACGCGCTGGAGAACCGCTCCCAGAGCAGGGCGCTGGCGAGGTGGCTGAGTGCCGCCCGCGCCGACGGCGTGCAGCCGCTGATCGCCTTCGAACACTCCTGGATCGCCGGGCGCCACCGGCGGCTGCCGAGCCCCGCGCAGCTCGGCGCCCAGTTCCGGCGCCTGCACGCGCGCTACCCGTGGGTCACCGACTTCGCGACCTGGAACGAGGCCAACTACTGCGGGCAGCCGACCTGCCACTCCCCCGCGCTGGTGGCCGCCTACTACGTGCAGCTGCGCCGCGCCTGCCCCTCCTGCGACGTGCTCGCCGCCGAACTGCTCGACGTGAGGGGTATGGTCACCTGGGTCGGGGAGGAGCGGCGCGCGCTCGGCTACGAACCGGGGATCTGGGGCCTGCACAACTACCTTGGCGCCAACCGCCTCTCGACCGCCTCCACGCGGGCGCTGCTGGGTGCCACCCACGGCCAGATCTGGTTCACCGAGACCGGCGGCGTGGTCGCCCGCCACAACCACTCCGCCCACGACTTCCCCGAATCGCCCGCCCACGCGGCCGTGGTCACCCGCTTCGTGTTCGATCGCCTCGCCCGCCTCTCCGGGCGCATCGCGCGCGTGTACCTCTACCAGTGGAACGCTGGCACCCACCGTCCGGAGCCGTGGGACTCGGGGCTGATCGGGCCGCGCGGGACGCCGCGGCCCGCGTTCTGGGTGCTCGTGCGCGAGCTCCACGTCCTCGGGCAGCTCCCGGCTACGCCCGCCGCGCGGGCGTTGGCCGAAACGGGGATGCTGGCCGAACGGGGGATGTGAGCCGAAGGCGAGCGTCTCCCGGCTTCGGTCGCCTCGGCCGCCCGCGCCGGGGGGTGAGAGGATGCCGGCCGGCGCCGGCGAAGATTGAGATCGTGTTGTTTCTGCGTTCTGCCGGCCGGCGGACGTGCACGCATCCTCCGGGGCCGGTACGCTTCAGCTCGCGTTCTGTGCCGGGCGGGTGCCGAGACGAGGCGTCCGCCCACGGGCGCGCACGAGAGCCGCGCCCTCCGCCGGCGAGCGGGAAGGGCCCCAGGCCTATGGGACACCCTCACGAACCACTACCAAGCCACGGCGGGCCCCGCCGTATCTTGATCCTCTCTGCCGACGTCGGCGAGGGCCACGCCGCCGCCGCGCGCGCGCTGGCACAGCAGATCGAAGCCTCCCCCGAGGAGACCGAGGTCACGGTGATCGACGGCCTCGCCGCGATGGGGCGCGTGCTGCGCCAAGTCGTCCAGGACGGCTACCGCGTGCAGCTGCGCTTCCTGCCGTGGAGCTACTCGCTCGTCTACTGGCTACTCGAGCGCGTGCCCCCCGTCCGCTGGCTGACGCGCTGGCAGCTGCGCCTGTTCGGCGCCCGGCCACTCGCGCGCCACATCGCCGAGTACGACCCCGACGTGGTCGTCTCCACCTACCCCGCAGTCACCGTGGTGCTCGCGCGGCTGCGCCGCACCGGCGCGGTGAGCTGTCCCACCGTGGCCACGATCACCGACCTGACGGGCCTCTTCTTCTGGGCGCAGCCCGGGATCGACATGCACCTCGTGATGTACGGCGAGTCGATGTCCTCGGTCGAGCGCATCGCCGGGGCGGGCTCCGCGCGCCTCGTGCGCCCGCTGATCTCCGCCGAGTTCCTGGAGCCCCGCTGCCCGCTGGAGTCCCGGCGCGCGCTCGGGCTGCCCGCGGAGGGCCGCATGGTCGTCGTCTCCGGCGGCGGCTGGGGGGTGGGCGACGTCGAGGGCGCCGTACGCGAGCTCTGCCGGGTGCCGGAGGTCTCGAGCATCGTCTGCCTCGCCGGGCGCAACGAGCAGTTGCACGAGCGCCTCTCCGCGACCTTCGCGAAGGAGGCCCGCGTCCACGTGTACGGGTTCACCGACGCGATGCCCCAGCTGCTGGCTGCCGCCGACGCGCTCGTGCACTCCACCGGCGGGGTCACCTGCCTAGAGGCGAAGGCGACCGGTACCCCTGTCGTCTCCTACGGACTGCCCGTCGGCCACGCCCGCCTGAACACCCGCGCGATGGCGGATCTGGAGCTGCTGCGCCTCGCGAACGACACCGGTGAGCTGCGCGAGCACGTGCAGGCGAGCTTCGCGGAGCGCGGGGTCGCGCGTGGCGAGGACCCCTCCCCTGGCGGTGGGTCTCCCGAGCGCTTCGACGAGCAGCTGCCGCAGGACGCGCGGACGGGCGGCGTCGCGGTCGCGTCCTCCGCCGAGTCGCCGCTGACAGGCCCCGCGCACGTTCACCCGGAGGAGCACCCGCACGCCGTGGACGTCGTGCTGCGGGCCCCCCGGCGCGTGAACCCGATCCCGCTCTGGCGTCTGCGGCTGGCCGCGTTCTGCATCCAGCTAGTGGTGCTGCTGGGCGTCGGGATGTGGACGATGTCCACCGACGAGGTGTCCGCCGTAGCGGCGGCGATCCTGCACGTGCACACGCTCGCGCAGGTGCGCACCGACCGGCCCGACGTGGGCGTGATCGTGCGCGCCCCCGCGGACGACGTCGTGCGCGTCGCGAGCGCCCTCGCCGCGCAGGGCATCCACGCCTCGTTCGCCGACGACGGGGCGCACGCGCCCGCCACGATCGTCGCGCTGCGCGCGCTCGGCGATCAGCTGCTCCCCGAAATCCCCACCGGCTCGAGCCTGCTGCGGTGGGTGCGCACCAGCGGCACGCTGCACGCCCAGGCCCGGGCGCTCGGCCTGCACCACCGCTTCTACTTCGTGACGCCCCGCGGCGGGCGCACCGGCGGTCTCACCGTCGGGCAGCTCGTGCTGGCGAGCTCCGCCGGCGCGACTCCCGTGAGCGGCGCGCTGCGGCTCTTCGCCCGTGGGCCCCTGCCTCAGCGGCCCACGCGCGCGGGCGACGTGCTCGTGGTGGGCGCCGACGGATCGGGCTTCTCGGTACGCGGCGTCGAGCGGCTCGTCTCCTGGCTGCGTGCCGACGGGCTCTCCGCCGAGCCGCTGGCCGCGCTCACCCGCGCGCGCTGAGGGCCGGCCCGGCCATCCTGCGCGGCCGCCGCCTGCCCCGCCTGTGCCTCGGCTGGCTCGGCCTCCATGCCTCCCGAAATCGCCGCTTGGGTTCCCGGCTGGCTCTGGGCGCCCGTCGGCGCGGCCGCTGCGCTCCCAGGCTCGCCGTCCGTCCGCTCCACTTCCATCAGCGCGAGCAGCAGCGGCGAGCGGGCGAGCATCACGGCGCCCCCCAGCAGGACCAACAGCGACACCGCCAGGGGCACGCCGCCCAGCGGTGTTTCGGTGAAGTGCTCGCCCAGCAGCACCGGCGCGAGCGCGACTGGCACTGCGGTCTGCATGACGAACACCACCGGCGCCACCTGGATCGCGGGGCGCGACTGCAGCGCGCTCATCTCGCTGAGCGCGGCGATCGCGGAGACCGCCGCCGTGGCGAGGCCCCACGCGACCGCCACCCAGATGAACCCGTACCCCAGGTTGTCGGAGGCGAGCTTGGTGGCCACCCCGGTCCAGCCGTACGCCAGGCCCGCGGCGACGATCGTGACCATCGCCGGCGGCCGGCGCGAGAAGCGCAGCATGATGTACGGCAGCAGGCTCGCCAGACCCAGTGCGCTCAACACGATCGCGATCACGACGTCGGAGGCCTGGGCGTCGGTGTGCGGGGGGGCGCACAGCGCCGCACCGATGACGCCCACCACGATCGCGCCCACCGCCAGGTGCTCACGCCGCCCCGCGCGCTCGCCCAGCATTCGCTCGCCGATCACCAGCAGCACGAGCAGGCCTGCCGCCATCGCCGGCTGCACAACCACCAGCGGCGCCAGCGAGAGCGCCAGCAGCTGCAGCGGCCAGCCGAGCAGCGACAGGCCAGTGCCGAGCAGCCACCGCCCGCGTTTGATCAGGTTGCGGGCCAGTCCCAAGCGCAGGTATTCGCGCCGCGGGGTCTGCCTGGCGTCCATCGCCTGCAACGCGACCCCTAGGCTGTAGAGGGTCGAGGCCCCCACCGCCGCCATGATTCCCAGCACCAATTCGCTCATGCGTGTCACCGATGATCGCAGCCTTGTTCCGCCGCTGGCGGGCGCGGTGGCCGGCGCGGCCGCGGTCGGCTACGCCCTGCCCGCGCTCGCGTTCTATCTGCGTGCGCTCCGCGGACCCCTGGGAGTCGAGGACCGCACCGCCAGTGGCCAGGGATATGCGCTGACTTTTGACGACGGCCCCCACGCCCAGGGCACACCCGCGGTACTTGAGATCCTCGCCGGGGCGGGCGTGCAGGCGACGTTCTTTCTCGTGGGTGAGCAGATCCTCCGCAACCCGGGGCTCGCCGGGGAGATCGCGGCGGCCGGCCACGGGGTGGGCCTGCACTGCCACCGGCACCGCAACCTGCTGCGCCTCACGCCGTGGCAGGTCCGCGAGGACATCCTGCGAGCGCAGGCGATCGTCGAGGAGGCCACCGGGTGCTCGCCGACCCTTTACCGGCCACCCTACGGAATCGTCAACGCCGCAGCCATCGGCCTGGCCCGCCGCCGCGGGTGGCGCACGCTGCTGTGGAGCCACTGGGGTCGGGACTGGGGGACCCGCGCCACGGCGGAGTCGATCGCCGCGCTCGTGACCGCAGGCGCGGGGAAGGGCTCGGTGCTGCTGCTGCACGACGCCGACGACTACTCGGCCCCCGGCTCCTGGCGACGCACTGTCGCGGCGCTCCCGCGGGTGCTTGACACGCTCGGCGAGCGCGGGCTCCAGCCGACAGCGCCCTAAGATTGCGCGATGGCCTCGGGCGTCCAGATGGAGACAGCCACCGGGGAACTGGCCCTGCCGCCGCTGCCCGCGCGGCCGGCGCGGGAGGGAGGGAGTGTCGTCCCGCGCACGCGCTGGTGGGTCGAGGCGCTCGTGATCGTGTGGCTGTGCTGGGTCTACGACGCGATCAACAACCTCGCGCCGCTGCGGGTGCACGCCGCGCTCGCGCACGGCTGGGGGGTGTTGCACCTGGAGCGCTCGCTGGGCCTCGACCCCGAAGTCGCGCTCAACCGCTGGCTGGCGGGCCACCACACGCTGGGCCTGCTGCTCTCCGACTACTACGACAACGCCCACTTCATCGTGACGCTCGGGCTGCTCGGGTGGCTGTGGTACCGGCGGGCGGACATCTACAGGCCGCTGCGCAACACGTTGGTCGCGATCAACGTGCTCGGGTTGGCCGTCTTCTGGCTGTACCCGACCGCCCCCCCGCGGCTGCTCGCCGGCAGCGGCTTCGACGACGTGGTGGCCTCGACCGGGGCGCTCGGGGGCTGGCACACCGGTCCGCTCGCGGCCGCGGCAAACCAATTCGCGGCGATGCCCTCCCTGCACATGGCGTGGGCGGTGTGGTGCTCGGTGGTGATGTGGTCTCTTTCGAGACGTACATGGGTGCGCATCGTGGCCGTCGTCTACCCGTGCGTGACCTGCGTGGCGGTGCTCGCCACCGGCAACCACTACCTGCTCGACGTGCTCGCGGGCGTGGCCACCGCGGGGCTGGCCGTCGTGCTGGTACGCGCCGTGGAAGCGGCGTGGCGCGCGCGGGGTGGTGCACTTGCTTTTTGAGGCCTATATATAGGTCCCAAAACGGACGTTGTACCGCCGAGGTCGCAACGCGGTCCCCGTGGCGCATGTCACAAAGTTGTTACGAAGTCCTCGATCAGGTAGACTTCGCCGCGCTACCCCAGATGGTCAGAGGAAGGCTCGGGCAAAGTCCACACGGGCGGGCGCACGGGTCTTTTCATCTGTAGGGTCCCCAGTCAATCGTCCATGCCTAGTTACGAGCCAGAACCGATGGCCTCTGCCACCCTGCATGCCGGCGCGAGCCCGGTTGTCGAGCGATCCCCGATCGAGTTGCTGCGCTACCTCGACGTTGTGCTCGTGGTGCTTGCCGTCCCGGTGGCGCTCGCGCTCGGCGCACCCGCGCTCGGCCTGCTGATCGCCGCGGGCGCCTGGCTTGTGCAGCGGATCCTCGCGCACACCGATCGGCGGTTGATCGCCTACGCGCATGCGCGGGGGGCCGGTCTCGGCGTTGGCCTCGTCGAGGCGTTCGGGCGCATCTGGCTGCTCGCGGGGGCGATCGTCCTCGCCGGCGTGGTCGGTGGCCGGGCCGATGGGCTCGCGGCGGCCGTAACCATCTTCGCGGCTTACTCGGTGGCCCTCGCGATCCGCCTGGTCAGCGGACGACCGGGACCCGACTGATGAGCGCGGTCGCAGGGGCACCGCCCATCGCCCCCGGGATGGGAACCCCGTCCAGAACCCCGTCCACCCCGTCCACGCCTCAGCCCGAGAAGCAGGGGATGAGCCAGGCGCGGAAGGTCGTTTACGGGATCGTAGGCGTCTGGCTCGGCGGGATCGTCCTGTTCGTGATCCTGTTCGGCGCCACCGCTCACAAGGCCCCGGCCGTCGCCAGCGGCGCCTTCTCGCCGACCGACGAGTTCAAACTCGACACCTGGTTCCAGGTCGGGCCGATCGCGTTCAACAAGGCCATCCTCTACCTGCTGCTCACGGTGGGGATCACGCTCGGGGTGATGTTCTACATCGCCCGGCGTCTGCAGCAGCGCCCCGGGCGCCTGCAGGTCGCGGTGGAGATGTACTACGACTTCATGCGCCGCATCTCCCAGGAAAACCTGAACCCGGAGATGGAAGGGAGGTACTTCCCGCTGATCGCCACGATCTTCGTGTTCATCCTCGTCTCGAACCTGATCGGCTACATCCCGCTGCCGGTTGACTCGGGCGAGAGTTTCAACGTGTTCGGAGCGCACATCCCGTCGCTGCAGATCTACGCGGCCGATACCAACGTCGCCTTCCCGCTGATCCTCGCGTTGAGCGTGTTCGTCCTCTTCACCTACGAGGGAATCAGGCACCACGGACCGGTCGGCTATGTGAAAAGCCTGATGCCGGGGGGCGTCAAAGGCCCGATCGTCCTGCTCATCTACCCGATCGAGATCCTCTCCAACTTCCTGCGGCTGATCTCGCTGACGGTGCGACTGTGGGCGAACCTGCTCGCGGGCCACATGCTGATCGCATTCATGGGCGGGGAGCTGGGAGTGCTCGTCGGGCTGCAGGTCGTGTCCTGGTTTCTGCTGCCCTTCGGGGTCGCGATCTTCCTGTTCGAGGCCGTGCTGATCGCCGGCCTGCAGGCCTTCATCTTTTCCATCCTGACCGCCATCTATCTCGGTGGCGCGGTCGCGAGCCACTAACAACCAAGGGAGCTATCGAGCAATGGAGTTTCTCCACCTTTTCAGTGTGTTCCACCCGCTGATCCTGACCGTGGAACCGCTCATCAAGCAGAGCCAGGACGCCGGTCGGGCGATCGCGCTCGGCGTCGGCGCCGGCGGCGGTGCAGCCGGTGCGGGCGCCGGCATCGGTGCGGTATTCAACGCCTCGATCCAGGCCAAGACCCGCCAGCCCGAGCTGCGCGCCGAGGTCGAGCGCGACCAGTGGCTCGGCTTCGCGCTCACCGAGGCGTGCTTCTTCTACGGTCTCGTCGGCGGGTTCATCGCCTTCTTCCTATAGGCCACGATGCACCTCACCGCCAACATCCCCCTCGCAAGCGGATCGTTCCTGATCAGCCCCAACGTGGGGCTGATGGTCTGGACGATCGTGGTGTTCGCCATCTCGCTGGCCATCCTGCGCAAGTGGGTTTTCCCTCTGATAGGCCAAGCTCTCGACGCACGCGCGCAGAAGATCGAGGGCGACATCGACGCCGCCGCCGACCTGCGGACCGAGGCCGACAAGGTGCTCGCCGAGTACCGCGAGCGGCTGAAGGAGGCGCGCACCCAGTCCGAAGAGATCCTCCAGCGCGCACGCGAGACCGCCGACACCCACAAGGCCGAGGGCAAGGAGCGCGGGCAGGAGCTCGTCGCCGAGGCCGCCCGGAAGGCCGAACGCGACATCGAGGCCGCGACCAAGCGGGCGCTCGACGACATCCGCCGCGAGGTCGCCGACCTCACGATCCTGGCCACCGAGAAGGTCGTGCGCAAGACGCTCGACGAGGCCGACCAGCGCCGGCTGGTCGAGGAGGCTTTGAGCGAACTGGACTTCTCCGGTCTCTCCTCGGGAGCGCAGAGCAACTGATGGACGAGCTCGCCCAGGTATATGCCCGCTCGCTGTTCCAGGTCGCCCTGGAGCAGGGCAAGCTCGACGTGCTGCGCGAGCAGCTCGGCCAGTTCGCCGATGCCGTGGACAAGAACCGCCAGCTCGCGGTGTTCTTCTTCTCGCCCTACTTCTCGAGCACCGAGAAGCAGCAGGCACTCGGCACACTGCTGGAGGGGGCCGACGAGAACTTCCTCAACTTCCTCTCACTGCTCATCGAAAACCACCGGATGCCCGTGATCTTCCGCATCCGTCAGGAGTACGAGCGGCTGTGGGATGAGGAGAACAAGACTCTGCCCGTGGAGATCACTAGCGCGATTGCGCTCGACAAGGCGACCACTGAGAGCCTCGGCAAAACGATCGGCGAGCGCGCCGGGCGCAAGGTCACGCTCGCGGCGCGCGTGGACCCGGACATTCTCGGGGGCATCGTCCTCAGGGTCGGCAACTCGATCCTCGATGCCTCTATTCGTAATCGACTGGAGCAGCTGCGCAGGCAAGTTGCCCAAGGAGTCTCATAAGCCATGAAGATCAACCCAGATGAGATCACGAGCATCCTGAAGAGCCGCATCGAGGGCCTCGACAGCGGCACCGCCGAGCTGACCGAGGTCGGCACCGTGCTGTCGGTGGCTGACGGCATCGCGCGCCTGCACGGCCTGGAGAACTGCATGTCCTTCGAGATGCTCGAGCTGCCCCACGGCGTCACCGGCCTGGCGCTGAACCTCGAGTCCGACAACGTGGGTGCAGTGCTGTTTGGTGACTGGGAGCGCGTGTCGGAGGGCGATACTGTCAAGCGCACCGGTTCACTGTTGGAGATCCCGGTCGGTGAGCAGCTGTTGGGACGGATCGTTGACCCGCTCGGGCGCGCACTGGACGGCAAGGGCGCGATCGCCGTGCAGGAGACCCGCCCGGCGGAGTTCAAGGCCCCGGGCGTCGTGCAGCGCCAGCCGGTCAAGCAGCCGATGCAGACCGGCCTGAAGGCGATCGACGCGATGATCCCGATCGGCCGCGGCCAGCGCGAGCTGATCATTGGGGACCGCCAGACTGGCAAGACTGCGATCGCGATCGACACGATCATCAACAACAAGGACACCGGGGTGGTGTCTGTGTACGTCGCGATTGGCCAGCGTATGTCCACCGTCGTTGCGCTTGCGCAGACGCTCGAGGAGTACGGGGCGCTTGAGAACACGATCATCGTGGCCGCGCCTGCGGACGAGGCGGCGCCGATCAAGTTCATGGCCCCCTACGCCGGCTGCGCGATGGGTGAGCACTTCCTCTACTCCGGCCGGCACGCGCTGTGCGTGTACGACGATTTGACAAAGCACGCGTACGCGTACCGCCAGATGTCGCTGCTGCTGCGCCGCCCCCCGGGCCGCGAGGCGTACCCCGGCGACGTGTTCTACCTGCACTCGCGCCTGCTCGAGCGCGCGGTCAAGCTCAACGACGATCTCGGCGGCGGCTCGCTGACCGCGCTGCCCGTGATCGAGACGCAGGCCGGCGACGTCTCCGCGTACATCCCCACGAACGTGATCTCGATCACCGACGGACAGATCTTCCTGGAGTCGAAGCTGTTCAACTCGGGCGTGCGCCCGGCGATCAACGTGGGGATCTCGGTCTCGCGCGTTGGCGGCAACGCGCAGATCGGCCCGATGAAGAAGGTCGCGGGCCGCATCAAGCTCGAGCTCTCCCAGTACCGCGACCTGGAGGCGTTTGCCCAGTTCGGCTCGGACCTCGACGCCGACACACAGCGCACGCTCGCGCGCGGCGAGCGCCTGGTCGCGACGCTCAACCAGCACGAGCGCGCGCCGCTCGCAGTCGAGGACCAGACGGTGCAGATCTTCGCCGCCACCAACGGCTACCTCGACCGACTGCTCGTCGAGCGCGTCCCCGAGTTTCTGCTCGCCCTCACCGAACGCCTACACTCCCAGCACCCCGAGCTGCGCGCGAAGATCAACGGGGGGGACTGGTCGGAGGAGACGCAGAAGGAGGTGCGCGATACCGTTAACGCCTTCGCGCAGGACTTCGGCTACGACCTCGACGAGGAGGGCCAGCCGCTGGACGAGGACGCGCCGCTGCGCCAGGACGAGGGCGCCCGGGGCACGCAGGAGCAGTCCACCAGCGAGAAGGAGCCCCAGCCGGCCTAGCGCCGGCCGCGGAGCACGACCATGGCCTCTCAGCGCGATGTCAGGAACAAGATTGCCTCGGTGAAGAACATCCAGAAGATCACCCGGGCGATGGAGATGGTGGCCGCCGCCCGCCTGCGGCGCGCCGAGCAGCGGATCGCCGCGCTGCGCCCCTACGCCGACGCGCTCGGGCGCATGACCCGCCAGGCGGCGCTCGCGGCCGGCGCGGAGGCCGGCAGGCTGCCGCTGCTGCGCGAGCACGAGTCACAGACCAACGTCGCGCTGCTGCTCGTCACCGGCGACCGCGGCCTCGCGGGCGGCTTCAACTCGCAGATCATCCGCGCCGGCACGCGTCTCTCGAGCGACCTTGCCGAGCAGGGGCTGCGCAGCAGTTGGTTTGCGACCGGCCGCCGCGGCGTCTCCTCGCTGACCTTCCGCGGGTACGAGCTCAGTGGCTCCTACACCGGCTTCGCCGACCGGCCGGCCTACGCGGACGCGCGCACGATCGCCGACGATGTGATCCAGGCTTACGTGGACGGCAGCGTCGATCGCGTCGAGATGGTCTACAACTCCTACGTCTCGCCGCTTACCCAGCACGTCACGCGCCAGACGCTGCTGCCCCTCACCCACGAGGCGATCGCCGGCGGGGAGGGCTCGCCCGAAACCGCGCGGGACGGCGAGCCCGCGGCCCGGCGCCCGACGCCCGTCAACTACGAGCCCGAACCGGAGAAGATCCTCCGCCGCCTGGTGCCCGACTACCTCGAGGTCTCCGTCTACCGGGCGCTCGTGGAGTCCGCCGCGGGCTTCTTCGGGGCGCAGATGACCGCGATGCGCAGTGCCTCGGAGAACGCCGGGGAAATCATCACCGACTACACCTTGCAGATGAACCGCGCCCGCCAGGCCGAGATCACCCAGGAGATCATGGAGGTCGTGGCCGGGGCAGAGGGTTTGGCATGACGCTGGGCGGGGCTGGCCGAATCGGGGATGCGAGCGGAGCGAGTGTCTCCCTATTCGGTCTGCGTCCTCAGTCGCTCGTGTGCTGGCCGATCAGTCGATCGCATCTGATCGACGATCGGTCACTTCGCTCCTTGCGTCCTTGTCTGGCTTGCCCATCGCCACGCCAAACTGGCGCTCATATCCACATGAACTTGAATAGATAGACAGGAGAGTCAGGAAAATGGAGGCGAGCACAATCAGCGCAGAGGCCACAGCCGGCAGCGAGAAGCGCAACGTCGGGCGCATCGAGGAGATCCAGGGCGTCGTGATCGAGGCCGTCTTCCCTGACCGCCTGCCCGAGATCAACCATGCGATCACCGTCGCGCGGTCCGCCGCCGCGGCGGCGGAGGAGACCGAGGACATCGCGGCCGCCCACGAGGACGTGCTGGTCTGCGAGGTCCAGCAGCACCTCGGCGACGACCGCGTGCGCGCCGTGGCGATGGACACGACCGACGGCCTCGCGCGCGGCGCGGAGGTGGTGGACACCGGCGGCCCCATCACGGTCCCCGTCGGCGAGGTCACGCTGGGGCGCATCTTCAACCTGCTCGGGGACCCCATCGACCTCGGCGCCGAGCTGCCCGCCGACGTGGAGCGCCGTGGCATCCACCAGCAGGCCCCGCGTGCGGAGGACCTCACGCCGACCACCGAGATGTTCGAGACCGGCATCAAGGTCGTCAACCTGCTCGCCCCCTACGCCAAGGGCGGCAAGGTCGGGCTGTTCGGGGGCGCGGGCGTGGGCAAGACGGTGCTGATCCAGGAGCTGATCCACAATCTCGCCAAGGAACACGGCGGGCTGTCCGCGTTCTGCGGCGTCGGCGAGCGCTCGCGCGAGGGCAACGACCTGTGGTTGGAGATGAAGGAGTCGGGCGTGCTCGACAAGACGATGCTCGTGTTCGGGCAGATGAACGAGCCCCCGGGCGCGCGTATGCGTGTGGCGCTGTCGGGGCTGACGATGGCCGAATACTTCCGCGACCAGGGCCAGGACGTGCTGCTGTTCATCGACAATATCTTCCGCTTTGTGCAGGCCGGCTCCGAGGTCTCGGCGCTGCTCGGGCGGATGCCCTCCCAGGTCGGCTACCAGCCGACGCTCGAGACCGAGATGGGCCAGCTGCAGGAGCGCATCACCTCCACGCGCGAGGGCTCGGTGACCTCGGTGCAGGCGATC
Source organism: uncultured Solirubrobacterales bacterium (assembly GCA_963706545.1). Classification (GTDB taxonomy): domain Bacteria; phylum Actinomycetota; class Thermoleophilia; order Solirubrobacterales; family Solirubrobacteraceae; genus Palsa-744. The sequence goes on along the minus strand of OY970161.1, from coordinate 279,473 downwards.
TACGTGCCGGCCGACGACCTCACCGACCCGGCGCCGGCGTCGGTGTTCGCGCACCTCAACGCCACCACGGTGCTCTCCCGGGCGATCTCCGAGAAAGGCATCTACCCCGCCGTGGACCCGCTGGACTCCACCTCGACGATCCTCAAGGCCGACGTGCTCGGCGAGGACCACTTCCGCGTGGCCAACCGCGTCAAGGAAATCCTGCAGCGCTACAAGGAGCTGCAGGACATCATCGCGATCCTCGGCATCGACGAGCTCTCCGACGAGGACAAGCTCACCGTCCAGCGCGCGCGCAGGATCGAGCGGTTCCTCTCGCAGCCGTTCTTCGTGGCCGAAGAGTTCACGGGGACCCCGGGGGCGTACGTGCCGATCGCGGAGACGATCCGCGGCTTCGAGGAGATCATCGAAGGCAAGCACGACGAGGTGCCTGAGAGCGCGTTCTTCCTGAAGGGCACCATCGACGAGGTCGTCGCTGCCGCCCGATGACCTGCGCTGGCCGAATCGAGGATGTGAGCGGAGCGAATGTCTCTCTATTCGGTCTACGTCCTCGGTCGCTCGTGTGCAAAGCACACTTCGCGGGGTGGGTGGGCCCTTCTGGTCTTGATCTGCTTGGTCCTCGAACGGCAGAGGGCGGGGTGGCGTGATGGCCCACGCGAAGTTCCCCGCTGAAGTGATCACTCCCGAGGGCGAGGTGTTCTCTGAGGAGATCGAAATGCTCTCCACGCGCACCGCCGTGGGCCAGATCGGCATTCTTGCCAACCACGAGCCGCTGCTCGCGCAGCTTGAACCGACCGAGCTGCGGTTGTACCGCTCGGAGACGGAGATCGTGCGCTTTGCGCAGGCTGAGGGCTACCTGCAGTTCGCGGAGAACCGGGCACTCGTGCTTGTCGAGCAGGCGCTCGCCCCCGAGGCGCTTGACCGCGCGAGCCTCCAGACGCAGCTGGCTGACGCCCGCGCCGCCGCCGAGCGGGCGCCGCAGGACAGCGAGGCGCGGGCGCGCGCGCTGCGCGACTGCAAGCGCTACGAGGCGTTCCTGAGCGTCGAGGGCTAGCCTTCGCTGTGCACATGAGTCCGGAACGCGAGCCGATTGCGGTCATCGGCACCGGCTACGTGGGCCTGGTCACGGCGGCCGGCTTCGCGGAGCTGGGCTCCGAGGTGTGGTGCGTGGACATCGACGCCGCCAAGGTTGCCCGCCTGCGGCGGGGGGAGGTGCCGATCTACGAGCCGGGTCTCGAGGAGCTGCTGGCCAGGCACTCGGGGCGTCTGCACTTCTCCACCGAGCTGGGGGACGCGCTGGAGCACGCCCGCCTGCTGTTCGTGGCGGTGGGCACCCCGCCCACCTACTCCGGCGACGCCGATCTGTCATCGGTGCACGCGGTGGTCGACGCGATCACGGCCTCCGAGGGCCACGCGCTGGTGATGAAGTCCACGGTTCCCTGTGGCACCGGGGTGGCGATCAAGCGCGTCTTCGGCGAGCAGGGCAAGGGGGGACTGAGCTACGTGTCCTGCCCCGAGTTCCTCAAGGAGGGCTCGGCGGTGCGCGACTTCCTGAACCCCGACCGCGTGGTCGTGGGAGATGCCGGCGACTGGGCCGGGGACGCGGTGGTCGAGCTCTACCGTCCACTATTGGACACCGCGAACGGTGCCGGCGGTGGCAGTGCACTGGTGCGCACGGACGTTGCCTCCGCGGAGATGGTCAAGCTCGCCTCCAACGCCTTCCTGGCGACCAAGATCTCGTTCATCAACGAGATCGCCAACGTCTGCGAGGAGACCGGCGCGGACGTGGTTGAGGTGGCGCGCGGCATGGGCCTGGATGAGCGCATCGGGCCGAAGTTCCTGCAGGCCGGTATCGGCTTCGGCGGCTCCTGCTTCCCCAAGGACGTGAATGCGCTCAAGCAGCTCGCCGGCAACTCCGGCTACCACTTCCAGCTGCTGACTGCCGTGATCGAGGTCAACGAACTGCAGAAGCGCCGCGTGATCGGCAAGCTGCAAAAGCACCTCGGCAGCCTGGTGGGCCGGCGGGTGGCGCTGCTGGGGCTGGCGTTCAAGCCCGACACCGACGATATGCGCGAGGCATCCTCGCTGGTGCTCGCCGCGCGGCTGACCGCCGACGGGGCGTCCGTTAGTGCTTACGACCCCGTGGCCGAGGAGGAGGCGCGCGTGCTGCTCGGCGGGCTGCAGCTCGCGGACTCAGCCCTGGAGGCCGTGCGCGGGGCTGACGCGGTGGTGCTTGTCACGGAGTGGCCGCAGTGCACGGGTCTGGACTGGGCGCAGGTCGCCGCGGCGATGCAGGGCACCGTCGTGATCGACGGGCGCAACGCGCTCGACGCCGACGCCGTGCGCGCAGCGGGGCTCGTCTACGAGGGGATCGGGCGCGGTTAGTGGCGCGTCCCGCAAACCCACTGCTGGTTCGATCGCCATTCTCACGCCAGCAGCTGCTGGTTGGATCGCCGTTCCGCCGCCGACGAGCTCACTGGAGCGACTGCCGATGCAGGCCGTGATCCTTGTCGGCGGCGAGGGCACCCGCCTGCGCCCGCTGACCTCCACCGTGCCCAAGCCGCTCGTCCCGCTCGTGGACCGGCCGTTCATTGTGTACATGATCGAATGGCTGCGCGCGCACGGGATCGAGGACGTGATCATGTCCTGCGGCTTCCTTGCCACCTCCGTGCGCAACGTGCTGGGCAACGGTTCCGGACTCGGGATCCGCCTGCGCTTCGTGGAGGAGCCCGACCCGCGCGGCACCGCGGGGGCGCTGAAGTTCGCCGAGTCGATGCTCGACGAGCGCTTCCTGCTGCTCAACGGCGACGTGCTCACCGACCTCGACCTGACCGCCCAACTCGCCCAGCACGAGCGCACCGGCGCGCGGGCGACGCTCGCGCTGGTGCCCGTCGAGGATCCCACCGCGTACGGGCTCGTGCGGCTCACCCCGGAGCACGCAGTGGGGGAGTTTGTCGAGAAGCCTTCCTCCGACCAGTTGGAGGGTGGCGCGGGTGGCGCCTGGGCGGCGGGCCCCGGCGGCGGGAGTCGTCCGCTTCACACCTACACCAACCTGATCAGCGCTGGGGCGTACGTGCTGGAGCGCGAGGTGCTCGAGCTCGTGCCTCCCGAACGCGCCGTCTCGATCGAGCGCGAGGTGTGGCCGCTGCTGATCGGCGAGGGCCTCTACGGGTTCCCCTCGGAGAGCTACTGGCTGGACATCGGGACCCCCGAGCGCTACCTGCAGGGCACCTTCGACATCATCGAGGGCCGGGTCCGCACCGCGGTCGGCGAGCTGCTCGGCAGCGACTACCTCGCGGTCGCGCCCGACGCGCAAGTGCAGGGGCGCGTGGTCCCCCCCGCGGTGCTGCAGCGCGGCGTGCGCGTTGCGGAGGGCGCCCAGGTCGGCAGCCTCGTAGTGCTCGGCGAGGGGGTCGCGATCGGGGCGGGGACCACCGTGGAGCGCTCGGTTGTCCTGAACGGAGCGGAGATCGGCGCGGGCTGCACGCTGCGCGACTGCATCGTCGCTGCGGGCTGCTGCGTGGGGGAGGGCACCCACATCACGGGCTCGGCGGTGCTCGGTGAGGGGGTCACGGTGGGGGCGCACAACGTCGTGACCCGCGGTGCGCGTATCTTCCCGGGCGTGACCCTTCCCGACGGAGCGCTGAGGTTCTCGTGAGGCGACGGAGCGCGGCGCTCGTGAGCCCGTGGCCGTGCCCGGCGACTCCACCACCGTACCTGGCGACCCGGCCGGCTTGGTTCCGGCCGCCGTATGGGAGCACACCGTCCCTCCCACCTGAGAGGATGGGGAGGTGACCGAGAATACGCTGACCACCCTCTCGCGCGAGGCGATCGCCGAGGTGGACCGCTCCGGGCAGCTCGCCGACGTGCTCGCGCTGCCCGAGCACCTGCGCGACGCGCTGTGGCGCGTGGAGTCGGCGATCATGAACGAGTGGGACACGCCCGGTGGGCTCGTCGTGGCCGGTATGGGGGGCTCGGCGATCGGGGGCGCGCTGGCGGCTGCGGCGCTCGGCGACCACGCCTCGCGGCCGATCCTCGTCACGCGCGCCTACGGGCTGCCGCCGTGGACGACGCCCGAGACCACCGTGCTGTGCGCCAGCTACTCCGGAGACACCGAGGAGACGCTCGCCTGCTACGAGTCCGCCGGCGCGCTCGGCGCCCAGCGCGTGGTGGTGACCACCGGCGGTCGCCTGGCGGAGCTGGCGCGAGCGGACAAGGTGCCGGTGATCCCGCTCCCCGGCGGTTTCCAACCGCGCGCCGCGGTCGCCTACATGACGGTCGCCTCCCTGGAGGTCGCCGCGCTCTGCGGCGCCGGCCCCCGCCTCACCTCGGAGATCGACGTCGCTGCCTCCCACGCCGAGCAGCTCGTCGCCGAGTGGGGCCCCGACGCGCCGGACGACTCGCTCGCCAAGACGATCGCTGGTGGGCTCTTGGGCACGACGCCGGTGATCGCCGGAGCTGGGCTGACGAACCCGATCGCCTACCGCTGGAAGACTCAGATCAACGAGAACGCCAAGCAGCCGAGCTTCGCCAGCGAACTACCCGAGCTCGACCACAACGAGATCGCCGGCTGGGAAGGCGCGCGCGATTTGAACCCACCCGCCCGCTTCTCGGCGGTCTTTCTCGACGACTCCGACGCGCACCCGCGCGTGAAGGAGCGAATGGACCTGACCGAGCGCCTGATCGCCGACAACGCCGCGACCAGCTTCCGCCTAGAGACACGCGGGCAGACCGCGATCGAGCGGGTGTTCTCGCTGGTACTGCTGGGCGACCTCGTCTCGATCTACCTGGCGACGCTGCGCGGGGTCGACCCTGGGCCGGTGCGGGTCCTCGATGAGCTGAAGTCAGCCCTGGCCGAGCGCTAGGCGGCCTCTGATGCGGCCAGGAGCGTGTGATACCGTCCGAAACGGCCGAGGAGCGCTGCGACGGGCCTGCGATCCGCCACGCTCGGCCCTTCTCTGCAGCAAGGGCGCTCACCTGACCAGACAGGAGGACTCGTCATGTCAGCAGTGACCACGGCCGCAACGCTGAGCACCGACTTCAAGGTCGCCGACCTCTCCCTCGCGGAGCTCGGGCGCAAGGAAATCACGCTCGCCGAGCACGAGATGCCGGGGCTGATGGCGACACGAGCAGAGTTCGCGCAGGCCCAGCCGCTGCGCGGCGCGCGGATCACCGGTTCGCTGCACATGACGGTGCAGACCGCGGTGCTGATCGAGACACTGACGGCGCTCGGAGCCGAGGTCCGGTGGTGCAGCTGCAACATCTTCTCCACGCAGGACGCCGCCGCCGCGGCGGTCGCAGTCGGGCCCGACGGTACGCCCGAGGAGCCGCGCGGGGTGCCGGTCTACGCGTGGAAGGGGGAGACGCTCGAGGAGTACTGGTGGTGCACCGACCGGGCGCTGCGGTGGCCGACATCGGACCCCGCTTCCCCGAACGGGACCGGCGCGGACGGCCCAGGCGTGGACGGTCCCGGCGCCGCCGGTCCGAACATGATCCTTGACGACGGCGGCGACGCCACGCTGCTGATCCACAAGGGCACCGAGTACGAGGCCGCCGGTGCCGTGCCCGATCCGGCGAGTGGGGAGGCGGGCGGGGGTCCATATTCCGAGGAGCTCCAGGTGATCCTCTCGCTGTTGCAGCGCTCGCTGGGTGAGGACCCGCAGCGCTGGACACGGATCGGGGAGGGCATCAAAGGCGTCACCGAGGAGACCACTACCGGGGTGCACCGGCTGTACGAGATGACCGAGGCCGGGACCCTGTTGTTCCCCGCGATCAACGTCAACGACTCCGTGACCAAGTCGAAGTTCGACAACCTCTACGGCTGCCGCCACTCGCTGGTGGACGGCATCAACCGCGCCACCGACGTGATGATCGCCGGCAAGATGGCTGTGATCTGCGGCTTCGGCGACGTGGGCAAGGGCTGTGCGGAATCGCTGCGTGGCCAGGGCGCGCGCGTGGTCGTCACCGAGATCGACCCGATCTGCGCGCTGCAGGCCGCGATGCAGGGCTACACGATCCGCACGCTCGAGGAAGTGGTGGAGGAGGGCGACATCTTCGTCACCTGCACCGGCAACCGCGACATCATCCGCGCCGAGCACATGGCACGCATGAAGCACCAGGCGATCGTCGGCAACATCGGGCACTTCGACAACGAGATCGACATCGCCGGCCTGGCCCGCGTGCCAGGTGTCGAGCGGATCAACATCAAGCCGCAGGTCGACGAGTGGGTCTTCCCCGACGGCCACGCGATCCTGATGCTCTCCGAGGGGCGCCTGCTGAACCTCGGCAACGCCACCGGTCACCCCAGTTTCGTGATGAGCAACTCCTTCACCAACCAGGTGATCGCCCAGGTGGAGCTGTTCACCAAGAACGACGCTTACGAGCGGCGGGTCTACGTGCTCCCCAAGCACCTCGACGAGAAGGTCGCGCGCCTGCACCTCGACGCGCTCGGGGTGCGGCTCACCACGCTCTCCGACGCGCAGGCCGCCTACATCGGCGTCCCCGTCGAGGGGCCGTACAAGCCCGACCACTACCGCTACTAGCGTTTTGAGTCGGGCGGGCGGTGTCCCGTATGCACTTTTGAGCACCCATATACTTCATTTTGTAAAGTGATATGGGGGCATTTGAATGACAACACACCACACCGGCTCGGCCCCTCCGGTCCTCCGTCGGCGATTCGATAGCCTGCCGCCGCGATGAGAGCGATGGTCCTCGCGGCGGGCCTTGGGACCCGCCTGCGCCCGCTGACGTACGAGATCAACAAGCCGATGGTGCCGGTGCTGGACCGGCCGGTGATGGCGCACATCGTCGATCTGCTCGACCGACACGGGTTCGACGAGACGATCGCCAACCTGCACTACTTCCCCGACTCGATCCGCGACTACTTCGGCGAGCGGCTGACCTACCGCACCGAGCCGCAGCTGCTGGGGACTGCCGGTGGGGTGCGGGGTTGCGCGGAGTTCTTCGGCGACGAGGCGTTCCTGGTGATCTCCGGGGACGCGCTGACCGACATCGACCTGCGGGCGTTCGCCGCCCGCCACCGCGAGGCGGGCGGCGTGGCCACGCTGGCGGTCAAGAAAGTGTCCGACACGCGCGAGTACGGCGTCGTGCTGCACGACCGTGAGGGGCGCATCACCGGTTTTCAGGAGAAGCCCGAGCCGGAGGAGGCGCTGTCGGACCTCGGCAACTGCGGCATCTACATCTTCGAGCCGCGCATCTTCGACTACTTCCCCGACCGCCCGTTCGTGGACTGGGCGCAGGACGTGTTCCCGGCGCTGCTGGCTCACGACGTGCCGTTCCACATCCACGAGGTCCGCGACTACTGGAACGACGTCGGCTCGCTGGCGGAGCTGCGACAGGGTACCTTCGACGCGCTGCGCGGCGAGCTGCGCTTACAGGTCGCGGGTGAGGAGGTCGCCCCCGGCGTGACCGTGGCCGGAGCGGCGCCACTGCCGGGCGATGCGGAGGTCGAGGGGCCTGTGTGGGTGGGGCGCGACGTGAAGATCGGCGCCGGGGTGCGGTTGACGGGCCCGCTCGTGCTGGGCGACGGTGCGCGCGTGGGGGACGAGGCGCAGTTGCGCGAGAGCATCCTCTTTCCCGGCACCCACGTCGCGCCCGGGGCGATCCTGATCGGCGCGATCGCCGGGCACGCCGGGATCCTCGAGAGCCTGCGGCCGCGGGGCTCGTAAAGCGGAAGGCCCGCTGAAGCGGGCCTTCCGGAGAGCAACGCTCTGACGAAGCGCATCCGACGATAGTTGTCTGAGTATCGTACATCTGCGGAAAAGCCGATGGACAACCGCCGCCGGAGGGCGTAGCATCGAATTAGAGGGTGGCGCAGTCGGCCGGATGCCGGCGAGCCGAGCCCCTCTTTTTTCAGTCATAAGTCTCCCCGACCGAAAGGAGGCACGCATGCAGATCGAGATCAAGGGCCGCAACGTGCCGGTCTCCGACGATTTGCGCAGACACGTAGAACGCCGCCTGGAGAAAGTCTCGCGGCAGGTCTCCGAGTTCGCACGCCTGGAGATCGAGCTTCTGCGGGAGCCCAACCCACGGGTTGCCGACCACCAGGTGGCCGAGGCCACGCTCTACCTGAAGGGGATCACGCTGCGCGCCCGTGACGCGTCCCCGCAGATGCTGCACTCGCTCAACATGGTGGTGGACGAGCTGGCCCGCCAGGTCAAGCGCCATCGCGACCGCCGCCGCCGCAGACGCGAGACACGGGCGGCCCTCGCCGCGCTGACCGAGCTTGGATCGGTCAGCGAACGTGCTCTGCCCTCGCGCGAGCGGGGGAGTCGAGTCCCACCCACCCGTCGAGTCCCACCCACCCCTGGAGTCCCACCCCGCCCAGCCGTACCGTAAGGCGTAGGGGCGGTCCGCCCCCACCGGATCGCCTCCACCGGACACCCCCCCAGGGCGCTACCCTGGGGGCGTGTCCCTCCTGGATCGGGCCCTCAACGTCGGCGAGGCGAAGAAGCGCAAGGAATTCGAGAAGCGGGTCGCGCTGATCGGCGCGTTTGAGCCCGAGCTCGAGCACGATACCGACACGGAGCTGCGCGAGCGGATGGACACCCTGCGCGAGCGCGCCGCGGCGGGCGAGTCGCTCGACGACCTACTCCCCGAGTGCTTCGCGGTCGTCAGAGAGACCGGCAAGCGCACGATGGGAATGCGCCACTTCGACGTGCAGCTGATCGGCGCGATGTCGCTGCACGAGGGCTGCATCGCGGAGATGAAGACCGGCGAGGGCAAGACGCTCACGGCCACCCTCGCGGTGGCGCTCAACGCGCTGGCGGTGCGCGAGGTACGGGCGGGGCGCGGGGGCGACGGGGCAGGCGGTGACGCGCTCGCGAACGGCGCCGCGCAGGACGGAGGGCACGACGGCGCGCAGAACGGGGGGAGCCCCGCCGAGCAGAGCGCCGCCCACGCGGACGCAGCCGTCGCAAACGGGGGGAGCTCCGCCGATCGGGACCCCGCTGGGCAGGGGGGCGTGCGGCCTGGTTCCCGCACCGAACGCAAGGGCGTGCACGTGGTCACCGTCAACGACTACCTCGCCCGCCGCGACGCCGAATGGATGAGCCCAATCTACAACGCGCTGGGGATCTCGGTGGGGGTGCTGCAGAACATGCAGCCCTACGACGAGAAGCACCTTGCGTACGCCTGCGACGTCGTATACGGCACCAACTCGGAGTTCGGCTTCGACTACCTGCGCGACAACATGGCCAAGGACCTCTCCGAGAAGGTTCAGCGTGGGCACCCCTTCGCGATCGTGGACGAGGTCGACAACATCCTGATCGACGAGGCACGCACGCCGCTGATCATCTCCGGCGCCCCCGAACAGGCGGCCGACCTGTACGTGAAGTTCGCGCGTCTCGCCCCCACACTGGTCGCGGGCAAGACGCCAGAAGGGATGGACCCGCGCTCCAAGAAGGAGTTCCTCGCCGACTTCGACTACGAGTTCGACGAGAAGCACAAGACGGTGTCGGTCACCGAGCAGGGGGTGGCCAAGGCCGAGCGCTTCCTTGGCGTTGACCACCTCTACCGCGCCGAGAACGGCCACCTCGTCAACCACTTGAACCAGGCGCTGCGCGCGGAGTCGCTGTACAAGCGCGACGTTGACTACGCGGTGATCGACGGCGAGGTGAAGATCGTCGACGAGTTCACCGGGCGCATCCTCGACGGGCGGCGCTGGTCGGAGGGCCTGCACCAGGCGATCGAGGCGAAGGAGGGGGTGCGCATCCAGGAGGAGAACCAGACGCTCGCGACGATCACCTACCAGAACTTCTTCCGCCTCTACGACAAGCTCGCGGGGATGACTGGCACCGCGCTTACCGAGGCCACTGAGTTCATGAAGATCTACGAGCTGCCCGTCGTGCAGGTCCCGACCAACGAACCGATGATCCGCGATGACCGCAACGACCAGGTCTACAAGACCAAGGACGGCAAGTGGAGCGCGGTGGTCCGCGAAATCGCGGCGCGCCACGAGGCCGGCCAGCCGACGCTGGTGGGCACGATCTCCGTGGAGGTCTCCGAGCTCTTGGGTGCGCGCCTCAAGCAGCGCGGGATCCCGCACACGGTGCTGAACGCCAAGCCCGAGCACGCCGCGCGCGAGGCGGAGACAGTCGCAGAGGCCGGTCAGCCGGGCGCGGTCACGATCGCCACCAACATGGCGGGCCGCGGCGTGGACATCAAGCTGGGTGGCAACCCCGAGCACCTTGCCCGGCTGGAGCTCGCCAAAGAGGGTCTGAAGCCCGACGCGGAGGGCTACGAGCAGCGGTTCGCCGCGGTGCTGCCTGGCATCGAAGAGCGCGTCGCGGCTAACCGCGAGCGCGTCGCGGCGGCCGGTGGCCTGTTCATCTGCGGCACCGAGCGCCACGAGTCGCGGCGCATCGACAACCAGCTGCGCGGGCGCGCCGGGCGCCAGGGGGACCACGGGGAGTCGCGCTTCTTCCTCTCCGCCGAGGACGACCTCGTGCGGCTGTTCGCGGGCGACCGCATCTACCGCATCCTCGACAAACTCGGCGGGGTCGACGAGGAGGGCAACGAGGAACCGATCGAGGCGGGGATGCTCTCCAAGCAGATCGAAAAAGCCCAGCGCAAGGTCGAGGAGCAGAACTTCCTGATCCGCAAACGCGTGCTCGAGTACGACGACGTGATGAACGAGCAGCGGCGCGTGATCTACGCCTACCGCGACCAGGTGCTCGAGGGCGAGGCGATGGGCGCCCAGGCGCGCGAGCAGATCGGGCAGGTGATCGAGCGCACGATCGACGAGTACACCCAGGGCGACTACCTCGAAGACTGGGACCTCGGCGGTCTCTACACCGCCCTCTCGCAGTTCTTTCCGCTGGACCTCAGTGCGGAGGACCTCAACCCCGGGGCGGTTGACCGCAGCCACCTCGGCGAACGGGTGCTGCAGGAAGCGCTGGAACGCTACGACGCGCGCGAGCAGGAGCTCGGCGAGGAGCTGATGGGCCAGCTGGAGCGCTACCTGTTGCTGCAGATCATCGATGAACGCTGGCGCGAGCACCTGTTCGACATGGACTACCTGCGCGAAGGCATCGGGCTGCGCGGCCACCTGCAGATCGACCCCCTCGTGGCCTACAAGAACGAGGCCTACACGCTTTTCGGCGATCTCATCAACAGCATCTGGGCGGACTACACGCGACTGATCTTCAACGTGCAGATCGTCACCGACGGCCCGAACGGCGGCGGAGCGCCTCCCGGGGCGGGGGGGACCCCTTTCCCGGCGGCCGGCAACCCCACCCGCCCCGCGCGGGTCTCTTACTCGGGCGGCGGCGCCGTGATGGGCGCCGGCGCGATCGCTGCTGCTGCAGCGGCCGCGGGAGCCGGTGGTGCGCAGGGGTACGCCACCAACGGTGGTGGCGAGGAGTACGAGCTGGCGCCCGTGGTCGAGCAGCGCGTGGTTCAACGCAGAGCACCAGGTGGGGCGCAACGACCCCTGTTGGTGCGGTTCAGGGAAGAAGTTCAAGAAGTGCCACGGCGCCTGACTGGGGTCACTGATAGCGTGGGGGCATGTCCACCACGGCTTTCACTGAGTCGGTCCCGCAGAGACTTGCCGCGATACGCGAGCAGCTGAAGCTGCTCGCGGACTATCTTTGACCCGGCTTCGTTGAGTGAGCGCGCCGGGGCGCTCGAGGTGGAGATGGAAGCCCCGGGCTTCTGGGACGACTCTGAGCACGCCGGCAAGGTCGCGGCTGAGCACTCGCGCGTGGCGCGGCGCCTGGAGGCGTTCCGCACGCTCGAGAGCGACGTCGAGGATCTGGAGGGGCTCACCGAGCTCGCGCAGGAGGACGAGTCGCTGGCTGCGGAGGTCGAGGAGCACCTGGCCTCTGTGGAGGCGCGCCTACGGGAGCTCGAGGAGCAGCGGCTCTTCTCCGGGCCCTACGACGCCGGCGATGCGCTCGTGACCGTCAACGCGGGCGCGGGGGGCACCGACGCGCAGGACTGGGCGGAGATGGTGCTGCGCATGGAGTTGCGCTGGGCCGAGTCGCGCGGTTTTCAGGTCGAGCTGCTGGAGGCGAGCGCGGGCGAGGAAGCTGGCCTCAAGTCCGCCACGTTCCGCGCCGCGGGGGAGAACGCCTACGGGCTGTACGGCGCCGAGCGTGGGGTGCACCGCCTCGTGCGCCTCTCCCCGTTCGACTCCGCGCACCGCCGCCACACGAGCTTCGCCGGAGTGGAGGTCGCGCCGATCGTCGAGGAGACGGGTGAGGTGGAGATCGTCGACGACGACCTGCAGGTGGACACCTACCGCGCCTCCGGCGCGGGCGGCCAGCACGTCAACAAGACCGACTCCGCAGTGCGCATCACCCACCGCCCGTCGGGCATCGTCGTGCAGTGCCAGAACGAGCGCTCGCAGTCCTCCAACCGCGCCACGGCGATGGCGATGCTGCGCGCCAAGTTGCTCGAACGTCGCGAGCGCGAACGCCAGGCGGAGATCGCCCGCGAGAAGGGCGAGGCTCAGGACGTCAACTTCGGCTCGCAGATCCGCTCCTACGTGCAGCACCCCTACACGCTCGCCAAGGACCACCGCACCGCGCACGAGGTCGGCGACGTGCAGCGCGTGCTCGACGGCGACCTCGACGGATTCGTGCGCGCGTACCTGCTGCACACGGCCTCGTCGCACGGATAGTGTTTAGAACGGCTGAAAGGCGTTCTTAGCGACTCGCCTGGATCTGCTCGCGCTCGGCCAACCGGTTGCGGCGGCGGAGCTGAGCCTCGCTCTCGCGCCGGTGCTCCTCGTCGGTGCTGGCGAGCAGTGGGGGCACCGGCATCGGGTTGCCCTGCTCGTTGACGGCCACCATCGTCAGATAGGCACTGTTGCTGTGCCGCCGCTCGCCGGTGCGCGGGTTCTCCGTGTTGACCCGCACTCCGACCTCCATTGAGGTGTGCCAGACGGCGTTGACACTGGCCTGGAATGTGACGAGCTCGCCGACGTGGATTGGGACCCTGAACGTCATGCGATCCATGCTGGCGGTCACGACCCTGCTGCGACAGTGCTTGACGGCGGCCAGCCCGCCGGCCTCGTCGCACAGCTTCATGACCGTGCCGCCGTGCACGAAGCCGGCGCCGTTGGCGTCCAGCGGTCCCATCCAGTGGGCGAGCGTGGCGTGCGAGTCTGCGGCAGGGCGTGCGTCCATGTCGCTGATCCTATGCCTATGCTGAAGGCGGTGAGCGCCCCTTCGGACGTTGACATCGAAGCGCTCGTTCGCACAGCGCTCGAGGAGGACGTCGGTAGCGGGGACGTGACGACGCTCGCGACGGTGGACGCCGTGGCGCTGGCTGACGCGGTGATCGAGCAGAAGGCGCCCGGCACGATCTACGGCCTGGACGCAGCGGAGGCGACCTTCGCACTGCTCGACCCCGACGCCCGCTTCGAGCGGCTCGTGGACGAGGGCGTGTGGCGCGAGCGGGGAGGGCCGGTGCTGTCGATCTCGGCGCGCGCGCAAGCGCTGCTCACAGGCGAGCGCACCGCGCTGAACTTTCTCGGACACCTCTCCGGGGTGGCCACGATGGCGGCGCGCGCCGCCAGAGCCGTGGAGGGGACGGGGGCGCGGGTGCTCGACACGCGCAAGACCACCCCTGGGCTGCGAGCGCTGGAGAAGGCCGCGGTTGCTGCGGGCGGGGCGCACAACCATCGTGTGGGGCTGTACGACGCGATCCTCATCAAGGAGAACCACATCGCCGCCGCCGGAGGAATCGCGCAGGCGGTGGCGCGAGCGCGCGTCGAGGCCCCCGGGCTCGCGCAGATGCTGGAGGTGGAGGTGCGCGACCCCGAGGAGATCGCCGAGGCGCTTGCCGCGGGCGCCCCGCGGCTGTTGCTCGACAACATGAACGAGGCGCAGCTGCGCGCGGCGGTCGCGCAGGTCGCTGGCCGGGCGCAGCTGGAGGCCTCCGGCGGCGTGACGTTGCAGACACTCAGGGCTCGCGCGGAGACCGGGGTAGAATGGATCTCGATGGGCGCCCTCACCCACTCGGCGCCGGCGCTCGACCTGTCGATGACCCTGGAGGCGCTGCCGTGAACCTGCCGATGGCCCCCTCGCAGGCTCCGGCCTCCGCGCTCACCCCGCGGGAGATCGCGGAGCTGCAGGAGGAGGTGCGCGCGCTCGCGGCCGCTCGTAGCGCGGTGATCCTCGCCCACAACTACCAGGTGCCCGAGGTGCAGGACGTCGCCGACTACGTCGGGGACTCGCTGGGGCTTTCGCGCAAGGCTGCCGCGGCCGAGGGGGAGGTGATCGTCTTCTGCGGCGTGCACTTCATGGCCGAGACCGCCTCGATCCTGTGTCCCGAGAAGACGGTGCTGATCCCCGACCTCGACGCCGGCTGCTCGCTGGCGGCCTCGATCGACGCCGAGCAGCTCGCGCAGTGGCGCGCGCAGTACCCGCGTGGGGTGGTGGTGATGTACGTGAACACCACCGCCGAGGTGAAGGCGCTGACCGACTACTGCTGCACCTCGGCGAACGCGGTGGAGGTGGTGCGCCACATCTACGAGACTCGCGGCGCCGACACCGAGATCCTGTTCGGCCCCGACCTCTGGCTTGGAGCGTACGTGGAGAAGGAGCTCGGCCGGCGCATGCACGTATGGGACGGCGAGTGCCACGTGCACGCGGGCATCCGCCCCGCCGACATCGAGGCCACGCGCGCCGCGCACCCCGGAGCGGACTTCCTGATCCACCCCGAGTGCGGCTGCTCGACCTCCGTGATGGAGTACGTCGCCGCCGGGGACATCTCCTCGGAAGGGGTGCACATGCTCTCCACCGGCGGGATGCTCACCTACGCGCGCGACGCCGAGCACGACGCCAAGGAGCTTCCCGGGAAGCGTCGCGAGGCGGTCGTCGCCACCGAGGTGGGGATGCTCTATCCGCTGCGCATGGCTGCGCCCGACATCGACTTCATCCCGGCCAACGCCGAGGCGAGCTGCCAGTACATGAAGATGATCACGCTTCCCAAGCTGCGTGACTCGCTGCGGGAGATGCGCTTCGAGGTGCGCGTGGCGCCTGAAATTGCCGAGCGTGCGCGCGTGCCGATCGACCGCATGGTCGCCCTGGGCTGAGGCTCAGAACTCGTCAGCCGTGTGGGGTCCCACGCACGCCACGGCCAGCTCCTCGGTGATGCCCTCCGCGACCTCCCGGACCTCCCCGAAGGTGACGGCGTCGAGCGCCGCGATCGCCGCGTCGGGGTCACACTCCTCGCCGAACACGATCGACTGGTTGGCGGCGTAGCGCGCGACGGCATTGGTGTTCTCGAACGCGAGCACTGTGCGGCCCGCGGCGTAAGCGCGCGCGCGGGCGACCTCCTCCTCGCGCGGGCCCTCCGTGCGCAGCTCCTCCACGATCTCCCGCATCCGGGTGTACGCCTCGATGCACTTCGCCGAGTCGAGGCCCGAGCCGAGCTGCAGGATCGGCACGTCGGCGAAGGAGTGGTCCACCGCGTACACCGAGTAGCACAGGCCCCGTTTCTCGCGGATCTCGTCGAACAGGCGCGAGCCCATCGAGCCGCCTAGCAACGTCGAGTAGATCGCTAGGGCCGCGCGCTGGCGGCGGTCGGTCACGTCCACCGCGGGGCGGTAGATCATGCGCAGGTGCGACTGGTTGGTCTCGCGCTGCTCCACTGCCGTCTGCGGCGCGAAGAGGGGCGCCGGCACGTACGGCTCGGGCTCGCCCAGCGCGGGGAAGCGCGCGAAGCACTCGTGTAGCTGCTCCTCCGGGGGCAGGTGGTCGAGGTTGCCGACCAGGAACGCCCCCCCGCGCGCGCCCGCCCAGCGGCGCTCGCGGAACGCGACGATCGCCTCGCGCGTGAAGCTGCGCAGGTTCTCCTCCGGCCCCAGCACGGTGCGCCCCAGCGGGTGCTCGCCGAAGGCGGCGCGGTCGATCAGGTACTCCGCGACCGTCGAGGGCTGGTCGTAGGCGCGGTTGATCTCCTGCACCACGACGCCCCGCTCGCGGTCGAGCTCCTCGGGGTCGATCCGCGGGCGGCCCGCGAAGTCGCTCAGCAGGTCCACCGCTGCCGCGGCGGACTCTGCGCGGACGGTGATGTGGAAGGCGACGAGGTCGTGGCTCGTGTAGGCGTTCAGCACGCCGCCGAGGCGCTCCGCGGTCTCGTTGACGTCGGTGTACGTGGGGTACTTCTCGCCGCCCTTGAACACGAGGTGCTCGAGGAAGTGCGCCATCCCGTTCTCCTCGGGGCGCTCCGTGCGCGCGCCAGCGTCGAACGCCACCAGCGCAGTCAGGGCACGTGTGCCCGGAACCGCGACGCGGTGCACGGGTAGGCCGTTGGCGGGGACCGTGGTGGTGGTGACGCTCGCCATGGCCCTACCTTAGTCTCTGGACGCTCGTGACCCCCCGCCGCTCCCCCGTTCTCGCCTTCGCCGCCACGCTTGCGGTGCTCGTGGTGCTGCTGCTCGCGCTCCTGGCCGCCGGCCTCTGGTGGGGTGGGCACCCCGAAGACCTGCCCGGGTTCCTGCAGCGGGTGTTCGTGGCCAACCGCGACACGCGCGTCGTCGACGAAGCGCTCGCGCGGATCCACCACGACTACTACCGCCCCGTGGGCGAGGCGCAGCTCGCCGACGCCTCGATCGCGGGCGCCGTGGCGAGCCTCGACGACCGCTTCTCCCACTACCTCACCCCCTCAGAACTGAGCGAATTCGAGCGCCCGGGGTCCTTCAGCGGCATCGGCGTGGAGGTCAACCCCGACCCGCGGGGGCTGCGGATCGTACAGGTCTTCAACGACTCCCCCGCCGCGCGCGCGGGCCTGCAGGCCGAAGACGTGATCGTGGCGGTCAACGGGCGCTCGCTTGCGGGCGTGGCGCAGAGCGTGGCGACGGGCCTCGTCAAAGGGCCCCCCGACACCACCGTCACGCTGCGCATCGCCGAGCCGCCCGCGCACACGAGCTCCTCCGCGGGCGCGAGCTCGCCCACGGGCGCAGGGGAGGGCGCGCACGGGCGCACACGGCCCTCCGGCGGCGCGGGCCTGTCCGGCCACCCCAGCTTCCGCACGGTGACCCTCACGCGCGCCACGATCTACCAGCCGCTGGTGGCCTCGGTGACCCGCACCGTGCACGGCGTGAAGCTCGGGGTGGTGGCGCTCGCGACGTTCTCCGCGGGTGCCCACGACGAACTGCGCGAAGCGGTCGAACACGAGCTGCACGTCGCGGGCGTCCGTGGACTCGTGCTTGACCTGCGCTCCAACCCCGGGGGGCTCGTGGAAGAGGCGCAGCTCGTCGCCTCCATTTTCCTGCCCCGCGGGGCGGTGGTGGTCACCACGCGCGGGCGCGTGCAGCCCACGCAGGTCATCACGGCGGTCGGCGACCCGATCCCGGCGACGGTGCCGGTGGTGGTGCTCGTAGACCGCAACACCGCCTCCGCCGCGGAGATCGTGACCGCCGCGCTCCAGGACCACCACCGTGCGACGGTCGTCGGCACCCACACGTTCGGCAAGGGCGTCTTCCAGGAGGAGCAGCCGCTCTCCAACGGGGGTGCGCTGGACATCACCGTGGGGGAGTACTTCACGCCCAACGGGCGCAACCTCGGCGGCGGCGGCGTGCGCGAGGGCGCTGGCATCACCCCCGAAGTACCGGTGCGCCGCGGCGTGGACACTCCCCACGGCCTCCAGGTGGCGCTGGAAACGCTTGCCGCCAAAGTCCACAGGTCATGAGTCCTGCCCACCCTCCTCGGGGGGGTAAGGGCGGCGGCAGGGGCGGAGCTGACAGCCGGGGCGGAGGCCGGGGTAGCGCGGGCGGTCAAGGTCGCGCGGGTGGCCGGGGCCGCGGGCAGGGCGGCGGAGCCGCCCGTGGGAGCGGGCGTGGGGACAAGGGCGCCGGGAACGCCCGGGGTCCGGCGGGCGCCTGGGGCGGCCGCGGGTCGAGCGCCGCGCGGGTGGTGTGGCCGCCCCAGCAGCGCGAGAGTGCGCGCGAGGCGCTCGAGGAGCTGATGCGCGAGCGCGGCCTCGCGCGGCGCTTCGAGCAGGGGGTTGAGCGTGCGGCGCGGACCGTCCGCGAGCGCGGCCCGCGGGTCACGGTGGGTGCACCGGCGCGGCGCGACCTGCGGGAGCTGGCCACGTTCACGATCGACCCGGTCTCCGCGCGCGACTTCGACGACGCGGTCTCCGCGGAGCGGCTGGGGGACGGAGCGGGGGCGGGAGTGCGCGTGTGGGTGCACATCGCCGACGTGTCCGCCTACGTACGCGAGGGCTCCGCGGTGGACGTGGAGGCGCGGGAGCGGGGCACCTCGGTGTACGTGCCGGGCGCGGTGGAGCCGATGCTGCCCGACGCGCTCTCCGGGGATGCGTGCTCGTTGGTGCCGGGCCGCGAGCGGGCGGCGGTGACGGTCGAGCTGGAGCTCCACGGCGCGGACGTGCGCCGGTGCGCGTTCTACCGCTCGTGGATCCGCTCGGACGAGCGTCTGGACTACGACCGCGTGGACCGCATCTTCGCCGGACGCGAGCCCGCGCGGGAGCCGTGGGCGGCGCCGCTGCAGGTGGCGCGGGAGGCGGCTGCGGCGCTGGGGCACGCGCGCGCAGGGCGCGGCAGTGCGCTCACGGTGGACTCCGAGGAGCCGGAGTTCGCGTTCGACGCGCGCGGGGAAGTGAGCGAGATCAAGGCGCGCGTACAGACGGAGTCCCACCGCCTGATCGAGCACCTGGCGATCGCTGCCAACGAGGCGGTCGCGCAGGAGCTGGAGCGGCGGGGCGTGCCATGCCTGTACCGGGTGCACGAGCGCCCGCAGCCGGCAGCCGTGGAACGGCTGGTGGACCAACTCGCCTCGCTGGGGGTAGCGACCCCGCCGGTGCCGCCGCAGCTGTCCCCCGGGCAGGCGGCTGAGCTGGTGGGGGCGGCCTCGCGGTTGGTGGAGGCCCACGTGCGCCGCACGGTCGCGCGGGCGCGGGCCGGTGACCCGACCGCGGCGCCGACGGGGGGCCGCCGAGCGCTCAGTACGCTGGTGCTGCGGGCGCTGCAGCAGGCGTACTACTCCCCGCGCAACCTCGGCCACGCGGGGTTGGGCTCGGCGTGCTACTGCCACTTCACTTCTCCCATCCGCCGCTACCCGGACCTTGTCTGCCACCGCGCGCTGCTCTCCACGCTGGGGGGCCCGGAGCGCGCGCCGCGTGCGGGGACCCTGCAGGAGTTGGGGGAGTGGTCCTCGGCACAGGAGCGCGCGGCGATGGAGCTCGAGCGCGACGCGGACGACGTGGCGCGGTGCTTCGCGCTGGAGCGCGAGCTGCTCGACGGGGACTGGCAGCGCGCGTTTGGGGGGGAGATCGTAGGCCTGATCGGCGCGGGAGCGTTCGTCGCGTTCGGACCCCCCTCAGGGGCCGAGCCCGGAGAGGGCGGCTACCGATTCGAGGGGCTGCTCCCCGTTAGACGCCTGGCAGTGGCACGTCAGGACAGTGCTGGACGCGAGTGGTGGGAGCTCAACGAGCAGGGCACCGTCCTGCGGGGCGAGCGCTCGGGGACGACGCTGCGCCTGGGGGACCCCATAACAGTCCGGGTGGGGCGCGTGGACCCGCGGCGCGGTCGGGTGGACCTCGACCTGGAGCCGACCGAGGAGGGAGGGGGAGGAGCGGGCCGCGCAGGAGGGGGCGAAGCGGGTCGCAGGGGAGGGGGACGATCGCGCGGGCGGCCAGCGGGCTAGGCTCGGTACACGATGGCCAAGACGCGGAGCGGTAAGCGCAAGGTGGGAGCGGGGGATGTGGCGAGCAACCGCTACGCCTCCTACCGCTACGAGCTGCTCGAGCGCCTGGAGTGCGGGATCGAGCTGCGCGGCACCGAGGTCAAGGCGCTACGCGAGTCGGGAGCGCAGCTGAAAGAGGGGTACGTCGCGATCCGCGAGGGGGAGCTGTGGCTGCACAGCGTGCACATTCCCCCCTACGCCCCCGCGGCGCGGGAGAACCACGAACCCGAGCGCGACCGCAAGCTGCTGGCGCACCGCGGCGAGATCGAGCGCCTGGCAGCGAGGGTCGCCGAGCGCGGCCTCACGGTTGTGCCGACGCGCATGTACTTCCGCGAAGGCCGCGCGAAGGTGGAGATCGCGCTCGCGCGGGGCAAGGACCTCTACGACAAGCGCGAGGCGATCCGCGAGCGGGAGGTCAAGCGGGATCTCGAACGCGTCACACGCGCAAGACGTTGAGGGGGCTGCTGCGACTCAGAGCCGGCCGAAGTTGTGCCCGGCGCTCGCGAGCACGTGGGTCTCGGCCATCCCGAACGCGAGGGCGGCGGCGAGGCCGATGTAGACGATGCCGACCAGCAGCCGGTGGTGGGGGGCGACGCGGTAGTACGCCTCCTGGGAGGGCGAGCGGGTTTTGCGCAGCTGCCAGCGGCGGTACAGCTCGAAGCCGCCGAACAGCACGATGACCAGCACGATCGGGTTGAAGGGCAGCGCGAACAGCATCACGAGCAGCGCGCCGAAGCCGACGAACCACATCCACGGCGCCATCGCGGCCATTGCGCGGCCGCCGTCGAGCGGCACGATCGGCAGGAGATTGAAGAGGTTGAGCAGGAAGCCGACGTACGCGAGTGCGATCAGCATGTCGCTATGGACGAGCTCCCCGACAACGGCGACGGCCGCGGCGGCGAGGCTGCCTAGGATCGGCCCGGCAAGCCCGACGCGTGCCTCGGCGAGCGCGTTGTCGCCGAGCGAGCGGGCGGTGATGAGGGCGCCCATGAAGGGGACGAACATCGGCGCGCTCGCCGGGATCCCCTCGCGGCGCAGTGCGATCACGTGGCCCATCTCATGGATGAACAGCAGCACCACGAAGCCCGCAGCGAACTCCCAGCCCCAGAAGAGGCTGTAGGCGGCGACGGAGATCAGCGCGGTGCCGGTGGTGGTGAGCAGCTTCAGGTTGGGCAGCGCCACGAACAGCGCCTTGAGTGTGGTGGCGAACTTCGCGGCCAGCGCGCCGATGCCCGCGAGCGCGCTGCCGATGCGCTTTCGCAGCCCCCGGCGCTGCTGGCCGAAACGGGGATGCTCGCCGAAGGCGGGTGTCTCCCGGCTTCGGCCGAAGGGCTCGCCATCCACGGTGACGGCACTCGCGGGACTCGCCGACGCGGCGGCGTGCGTCACGGGAACGCCGTTCAGCGTGGTGGTGCTGTGCGTCGGATAGGTGGTGGGGGCGATCCCGGTCTCGTCCATGCCCTTCATTGTGGCAGGCCTGCTAAGCCGCGCCTAAGGTGTGGGGCGGGTGGCTCTCGTGGCGACGCGCGGCACGGCCGGGCTTTTTCTCGGAGAATGCGGGGAGGTTCGAAAAAAAGACTTGCATTCCTTGCGGGGCGGGCGTATGTTGGCTCCAGACGCGGAACCGAGCCGCCAAAGAGCGAGGCCACTGAGGTGTGAGGCCGCGCCACCCAAGCCGGAGGGCCTTAGGGTCATCCGAGGCGGGTTCCTCAAGGGTGGCCCGGGACCGCGTCGCTTTTTGTTAAGCAGGGTCGCCTCGGTGGCGCAGGTCCCACCTCGGTGGCGCGGCGGGTGAGCGCTACACTGGAGGCGTAAGCATCCCCGGGGACGACAGGCTTCGACGTGGTCGGTTCGTGGGGGTGGTGGCGAGCCGAGGTTCCGGGAGGCCTCGTAAATCACCCGGAAAACCATAAGTGCGGACTCTCACGAGTTTGCCCTCGCGGCCTGATTAAAAACCAGGCCTGAGGTCTCGGCCCCCGTTAGCCTGCGGCGGGGATCACCGGGATCAGATAGCAGGCTCACCCGGCGAGGTCCGCTCTCGCCGAACCGGGGACACTTCAGGGAGCTGGTCCCCTTCAACCCCGCCGGCGAGGCGAGCAGGGGATGAGACCAGAGCGCCGGCTACGCTCGTAGAAGCCGCCTTTTCACGCGATTGCGGACGTGGGTTCGACTCCCACCGTCTCCACTCCGGACTGTGGGCGAACCCCGCCCAGAAGGGGGCGTCCCTGTCAGGGAGCGTGACGCGGCGCGGCGCTCGAGGTTTCCATCACGGACGAGCTGGGTAAAAGGGGTATCAGGGCGGATTCGATCGTCCACGGGCCCAAGTGAGCCACGTATGAGTGGGTACGCCAAGCGAGTTGTCGGCACGGCAATCGTTACGGCCGCGGTGGTGGTCGCGACGGTGCTCTACATCGCGCTCTACCTGACAAACGTACCCGGATCGGCTGCGGCCACCCGCACCCCCATCGGCGCCCAGCTCTACCTCGCCACCGTGCCGGAAGCCGGGCCGAGTGATCCCCACCCGACGTGGGTCTCGTTCTTTGCGGTCGATGCCACCGCCGGCGACTGGCGCCACGTCACGACCTACGAAGTCCCGGCCAACTCGCTGGTGCGCATAACGATCTATCAGTTCGACGGCCCCTCGGGCCTGCGTAACCCGTTCATCAGCCAGGTCGCCGGCACCGTCGGGGGCGTGATGACGCTCGACGGCAAGGTCACGCGGACGATCCCCCCCGAAGAAGCCTCGCACGCGTTCGCGATGCCGCAGCTGGGCATCTCCGTCCCGCTCCAGGGCGTGGAAGAAGAAGCCAAGAACCCGTGCGAACACGCGCCGTGCTCGCTCGCCAACGCCCACCACACGATCTCCTTCGTGATCCACACGCCGGGCAAGGGCCTCTACCGTTGGCAGTGCTTCGTACCGTGCGCGGCGGGGTTTATCCAGGGCTTCGGCGGCCCGATGCAGACGGTCGGCTATATGGGCGGCTTCCTCAAGGTCGTATGAGCGGGTATGGCCGCACATGGGAGGAGGGCTCGCGTCACGACGCACGCAACGTCACGCTGCTGTGGCTGCTCGCGAGCGTGATCATGACGCCGATCGTCATCTTCGTCTTCGGGCCACACCTGCCGCCGGGGCACGGGTCCAATGAAGCCGCGGGCCAGGTCGTGGACAACACGGTGCTGCTCGCCACCGCGACGCCGATCGCGCTGGGCGTGCTCGTGTTCATCGCCTATTCCCTGTGGGCCTTCCGCGACCGTGAGCCGCAGCTGCAGTCGGAAGGCGCCGCGCTGCGCGGGCACTCGAGCGTGCAGTTCTGGTGGATCGTCGCGACGACTACGGTGGCGCTCTCGCTCACCGGCTACGGGACCATCCGGCTGCTCGAAACCGGCGCCGGCGGCGGCCAGGGACCGGAACCGATCGCGCTTCCGCCGCACGCCTCGCGCGCGCTGCAGGTGCAGGTGATTGCCCAGCAGTGGCAGTTCACGTACCGCTGGCCCTCCTTCGGCGGCGTCGAGACGCGCGAAATCGAGCTTCCGGCCCACACGCTGATCGAGTTCAACGTCACCTCGCTCGACGTGATCCACTCCTTCTGGGCGTATCAGCTCGGGGTCAAGGCCGACGCCAACCCGGGCGTCAACAACATCGCCTACGTCACGACCAGGGGGCCGCTGGCGTTCGAGGTCCGTTGCGCCGAGCTGTGCGGGGTGTGGCACGGCTACATGTACAACGGCGGGCAGGTCGTGCCACGCGCGACGTTCGCGTCCTGGATCGCACGACAACGCCTCCAGTATGCGCCGGCGACGCGCAACCTCTCGCCGTACTCGAAGACCTACTTCCCCGAACCGCAGAGGAGGGGCGGATGAGCACCACCGAGCCCCCGGGGACGTACCCCGGATCGATGTCTCCCACCGCGCCGTTGTGGCGGCGGCTGATCGGCTTCAACCTCCTGACGGGGATCGTGCTCGGCGTCGGCGGCTGGTTCCTCGGCTACTGGATTGGCACCAAGGTGCACGGCCAGAACCTCGCCTACTACTCCACGGAGGCGGGCGAAAACGACATCGCCATCATGTTCGGCTACCTGTTCGGCGTGCTCGGCTTCCTGATCGGCCTCGGCTTCGCCGTCTACCCGATCCAGCGGCTGCTTGGCGGTCAACCGACACTCGCCGAGCGAGAGTCCCACGAACACGGGCTGCTGCGCTACTTCAGTCTCTCAACAGACCACAAGGTGGTCGCGAAGCAGTACATGATCGGCATCGGGTTCTTCTTCTTCATCGGCGGGTTGAACGCGATGCTGATACGCACCGAGCTGCTGCAGCCCAACACCCACGTCTTCGGCGCCAACCAGTACCTCACGCTCGTCGGGATGCACGGCTCGATGATGATGGGCATGTTCACCTCGGGCGTGCTCGGCCCCTTCGCCAACTGGCTCGTCCCGATCATGATCGGCTCGCGGCGAATGGCCTTCCCGCGCATCGAGTCGCTCACCTTCTGGCTGCTGATGGCCGCCGGCGTGGTCTTGATCACGACGATCTTCTTCGGCGGCTTCCAGACGGGCTGGACGGGCTACCAGCCACTCGGCGGCCAGGGCACGGCGGGCTACGACGCCTACATCGGCTTCTTCGCGCTCGTCGGCATCTCGATGACGCTGCTGGGCTTCAATCTGATCGCCACGATCGTCACGATGCGCGCTCCGGGCATGACCTGGTCGCGCCTGCCGATCTTCGTCTGGTCGGTGCTCGCGACGTCCGGGCTCATGTTGCTCGCGGGGCCGACGCTGATCGCGACGCTGCTGATGGCGGCGATGGACCGCACCGTGCAGACGGCGTTCTTCATCCCTGGCCAGGGCGGGAGCCCCTACCTCTTCCAGAACCTCTTCTGGGTGTTCGGCCACCCGGAGGTCTATGTGCTGGCGCTCCCGGGCTTCGGGATCGTGCTCGAGCTGCTGCCCGTGTTCACGCGCAAGACGCTGTGGGGCTATCGGCTCGCGGTCGCGGGGATGCTCGGCGTCGGGATCCTGAGCTTCTTCGTCTGGCAGCACCACCTGTTCGTCTCCGGCCTGAACGCCGACCTGCGGCCGTTCTTCTCGTTCTCCACAGAGCTCATCTCGATTCCCACCGGGTTCATCTTCCTGTGCGCGCTCGGCACGCTCTGGCGCGGTCGCATCCGCTTCACGGTGCCGATGCTCTTCTGCCTCGGGTGGGCGTTCAACTTCCTCTGGGGCGGTGTCTCGGGCATCTTCCTCGCGGACGTGCCGAGCGATGTGACGACGCACGGCAGCTTCTTCGTGATGGCCCACTTCCACTACACGATCATGGGCGGGCTGATCTTTGCGTTCTTCGCGGCGATCTACTACTGGGTGCCGAAGATGTACGGCTACAAGCTCTCCGAACGCCTCGGCAAGTGGCATTTCTGGATCATGTTCCTGGCCTTCAACTCGACCTTCGCGCCGCTCTTCGCGTTGGGCTTCATGGGCATGCCGCGGCGTGTGGTCACCTACGCGACGAACCTGCAGGGCTTGAACGACTGGGTGAGCGCTTCGGCGTACGTGCTCGGGCTCTCACTGCTGCTGTTCCTCGTGAACGCAGTCCGGTCGCTCGTCTTCAAGCGTGAGCCCGCGGAGCGCAACCCGTGGCAGTCGAAGTCGATCGAGTGGCAGCTGCCGACCCCGGTTCCGCTGCACGACTTCGAGCAGTTGCCCGTGTTCGACGGCGATCCCTATCCCTACGGCGACGAACGCGCGCCGGTGCCCACGGTGGCGCCGGCCGGGGAAGGAGCGTAGGCGATGGAGGCCTCAGCTCCACTCGACGAGCGCTTCCAGGCCGAGCCGCCCGACTGGCAGCCGCATGCGCTGCGGTTCGGCGGACGGTTGCTGTGCGGCTCGATCACGTTCTTCTTCCTCGCGTTTCTGTTCGCGTACTTCTACCTGCTCGCGCTCAACACCAACGGCCACTTCAGGATCGGGAGCACGCAGCCGCCGGTGGGCCTGGGTACGCCGATCGCCGGGCTGATGCTGATCGGTGCGATCGTCTATCGCCTGGCCGCGCGTCGCCGGTTTGCGGACGTGTTGGGAGCCGGGATCGTCGCGCTGGTGTGCACGCTCGCCGCGGTCGCGCTGCAGTTCTACGAGTACACGACGCTCAGCTTCGGCGCCGCGAGTGGGGGATATGCAGCGGTCTTCTTTGGCTGGACCGTGTGGTATGCGGTGCTCGCGCTGATCGGCGCCTGCTGGATCGAGATCCAGGTAGCGAGCCTCGCGCGCTGGCGAGCTGGTGGGAGCGAGCGACGCTTGCGGCGCGAGGGCGTGCCCTCCGACGACGACGAGCTGCTGCGCGCGGGCATCGAGGCGTCCTCTTTCTACTGGGCCTACTTCGCGGCGATCGGCGTGATCGCGTTCATCGTCCTGTACCTGGTATGAGGCGATGAACCTGAGCCGCTGGTCGTGGGATCCCTCGCTCGTGTACGTGGTGCCGGCAGCGGTCCTCTACGCGCTGGGGAGCCGGCCGAAGGCAGGGCGGCCGAACGTGCTCCAGGCGGCTGCCTTCTACACAGGGCTCGTGTCGATCGTGATCGCGGTCGACTCTCCGATCGACGCCTATGCGGACGAACTGCTGTGGGTGCACATGCTCCAGCACATCATCCTGCTCACCGTCGCGCCGCCGCTGATCCTGCTCGGGCGCCCGTGGCCGACGATGTGGCGAGCGCTGCCGCTTGGCTCGCGTACCGTGCTCGCGCGCGGAGTCGCCAAATCGCACCTCGCCGCCCCACTGCGCGCCCTCGCGGCGCCGCTCGCGGCGTGGATACTCTTCAACGGGGCGATCGTCGTCTGGCACATTCCCTCCGCGTACGACCTCACCGAGCGCAACGGCGCGGTGCACGCCGCCGAGCACGCGATGTTCTTCTTCTTCGGCCTGCTGTTCTGGGCACGGGTCATCGACACCGGCCCGCTGCGGCCGCACCTCGCGTGGCCGGCCCGGATCGTCTACATCGTGGGTGCGATGATCGTCGGCTGGGTCCTCGCGGTCATCTTCGTCGTGGCGCCCGAACCGATCTACCAGCACTACGCGGACCTGCGGACCCGTCCCGGCGGGATCAGTGCGCTCACCGACCAGCAGCTCGCGGGCGGGATGATGTGGGTCGGGGGCTCGATCGCATACACGATCGCGCTGCTAATCGGGCTGTATCAGTGGGTCGCCCCG
Organism: uncultured Solirubrobacterales bacterium; assembly: GCA_963706545.1. GTDB lineage: Bacteria > Actinomycetota > Thermoleophilia > Solirubrobacterales > Solirubrobacteraceae > Palsa-744. The sequence continues at coordinate 252,603 of OY970161.1, read as the reverse complement.
GAGCCGCCGGGCGCGCCGGTACTCGACGCAGTCGGCTTCCGGGGTCCTACCGACGGCCCTTCGCCGGCCCCGAACGGCTCCCCGATCCCGGTACTGCCGGAGCCCACGCAAGCGAGATGAGGAGGTTGAGCGGATGACAACGGTGGTGCTGGGCTCGTCGTACCTGTCGGCGTCGCTGCTGACGATGCTCGTCCCGATGGCTGCGGTGATCGCCATGCTCGTCTGGGGCGTGCTCGTGATACGGCGTCACGAGCGTCACCGCGAGCAGGTCGATTCGCGCAATCGACCGCCGGCAGGTGCGGACGCGCCCCAGGGTTCGCGCTCGCCCCAGGAGGGCTGATGGACCCCACCACTTTCGCGCCGGCGACGCCGCTGGGAGCGCGGCGGTCTCGGAGCGTCCGTGGCTGGCCCTGGCTCGCCGCCGCGGCGGTGGCGTAGGGGCGATCGTGCCGCGGACCCTAGGCTCGGACACGCGGCGGGCACTCGTGCTCGGTGTCCTCCTCGGCGCCGGCGTCTCCGCGCTCGTGGTGGGCGCCCTCGCGTTCACCCGGCCGTCACTGTTGCCACCGTCACAGACCGGGGCGCTCGCGAGCAACCCTACGCTCGACCCCGGCACGCCGATCCACGGGACCGCCCCCGACTTCACGCTGACCGATCAGTTCGGTCGAGCCGTGTCGCTGTCCGCCTTCCGCGGCAAAGTCGTGATCCTCGCTTTCAACGACCCGCAGTGCACGACGATCTGTCCGCTCACCACCACCGCGATGGTCAAGGCCAAGCGGCTCCTCGGGCCGGCGGGTGCTCAGGTGGAACTGCTGGGCGTCGGCGCGAATCCCGCCGCGACTGAAACACGCTGGGTGCGCGCGTACTCGGAAGCACACGGGATGATGCACGCCTGGCACTTCCTCAACGGTCCACTCGCACGACTCAAGCGCGTTTGGCACGCGTACGGGATCGAAGCTCAGATCGTGGCTGGTCAGGTCGACCACACCCCCGCCGTGTACGTGATCGACACGCAAGGAAAGCTCTCACGCCTGTTCGTGACCCAGATGTCCTACTCGAGCGTGGGACAGCTCGCAGCGCTCTTCGCACAGGCGGCCGCGAGCTTGCTGCCGGGGCATCCGCTGGTGCGTTCCGCGGTCTCCTACGCCCAGATCCCCTTGATCGAACCGACGACTGACGTCACGTTGCCGCGGGCCGGCGGTGGCAGCGTGCAGCTTGGCCCGGGAGCCAAACCGCGGCTGATCCTGTTCTTCGACACGTGGGACTCCGAGGTGGCGAGCCTCGCGCGGGAACTGCAGGCACTCGACGCCTACGCCGAATCCGCAGTCCGCGAGGGGCTGCCGGCGCTCACGGCGGTCGACGAGGCGAGCGTCGAGCCATCGCCCGCCGCACTCCCGCGATTCCTCCGATCACTGCCCCACCCGCTCTCCTATCCGGTCGCGATCGATTCGAGCGGCCGTCTCGCGGATGGCTACCGAGTTCAGGACGAGCCGTACCTGGAGCTGATATCGCCGTCGGGCGGCTTCCTCTGGTACCACGATGTGAGCACGGGAGGGTGGCTCACGCGCGCCGCGCTGGTCAGCCAGATACATGCCGCGCTTGTCCCTGCCCCAAGTTCCACGGAGACGGGCGCCGATGCGCGTCGGCAGCTGGCGAGCTCGCCCCCCGCGCTTGCAGAACTACACCGCCAGGCCGGTCAGCTCATCGGCTCCGAGTCGGCGCTTGCGGCTCGCCTACGTCGCCTACGCGGTTATCCAGTGGTGCTCAACGTGTGGGCGTCGTGGTGCGGGCCCTGCCGTTCGGAGTTCCCTCTGCTCGCGAACGCATCCGTGACGTACGGACGGAGGGTCGCGTTCCTCGGCGCGGACACCGAAGACCAGGCGGCGAACGCCCGCTCGTTCCTAGCCGACCACCACGTCGCATACCCCAGCTACGAAGCCAGCACGGAAGCGCTCAGCTCGCTCGCCGCGTTCGAGGGCGTCCCCACCACGATGTTCTTCGATCGCGAAGGAAGGCTCGTCCACGTGCACTCCGGTCAGTACGAGGCACAGGGGACGCTCGATCACGACATCGAAAGCTACGCGTTCGAGGATTGACAACTCATTCTTCTTCGCCGGCGGGTTCCTTCTCGTGCGAGGATTCGATGAGGTGGAAGTCGTTCGAGCGAGTGGGGAAGGAGCAGTAGGCCTCCAGTGTCCCGACATCGCGGACGCTTCCGCCATCGTCGGCGCAGCGACGTTCGTTGGCGTCGTATTCGCGCATCTCTTCAAGAGTCAATGGCTGCGCGCCGGGTCGGTGCCGTCCGATCGGCTCTCGCGCGCCGCGACTGACGCTGGTGCTGGTGCTGCCGACGGTGAGACTATGCGTGCTCTCGGTTGCAGACCTAGAGCCTGCGCCGCATCCGGCGAGTACCACGCTCGCCGCAAGCGCGCTCAACGGCAAGCTCAGCGATAGCCCACGGGCCACTGCGAGCTCCTACCGCCTCGGAGGCGCTGCCGAAGCCATCCGCTGCGAACTTTCGCTCATGGTCTGATGTCGAGGATACCGCGGGAGCACCCTGCTTTGGGGCGCTACGGCTCGTCCTCTCGCAGCGTGCGCCCGTCCGAGATATCGAGCGCCGGAGCCTCAAACGCTGGGTTCGCCCACCGTCCGGTCCTCTCCACTGAATCCTCGTTTCCGCTGCAAATGGGCTGTCTTTGCTGCGGGGACGGGGGAGCGGTTGCGAAACGGCGGTTTCGTCGTCATTGGCGAGCACGTCAGCCATCGTGGCGGCGAGCTGGTCGATGTCCCAGTCGGCGTAGATGCCGCCAGTGGTCTGGATCGAGGCACGGCAGATAGACACGTGGTGGCCTGTAAGATGCTATCTTACGCCCATGCGTACCACCATCTCCACGAAGGGCCAGATCGTTCTTCCCGCGGAGCTTCGTGCTTCGGATGGCATCAAGGCGGGGGAGGAGTTCGAGGTCGACCGAGTTGGCCCTGACGAGTACCGGCTGACCCGGCTAACGCCGCCGCCGAACCGTGGCCTGGTCGCATGGCTGCGGTCGTGTCCGGAGGACGGTTGGTTCGTAGAGATTGAGTCGGAGTCAACCGACTCGCTTTAGCTGATCGTATGGCGCGCTTTCTGGTTGACGCGAACGTCCTTTCGGAGGCGACCAAGCCCACCCCGAACGAGCGTGTTGTCGAGTGGCTGGGGCACAATGAGCCCGAGTTCGCCGTCGATCCGATCATCCTGGGTGAGATCCGTTTCGGCATCCTGCTGCTCCCACGTGGTCGCCGCCGAAGCCGGCTTGAGCGCTGGTTCGAGGACGGCGTGCAGAGGTTTCAGTGCATCCCGTGGGAGGCCTCGACGGGTCTGCGTTGGGCCGAGCTGCTCGCGACTCTTCGCGCGGAAGGGCGCGCGATGCCGGTCAAGGACAGCTTCATTGCTGCAACCGCGCTGGCGCACGATCTGGCGGTAGTGACCCTCAACCGACGCGACTTCGATGCCGCAGGTGTGGTTGTCGTCGATCCGGTGGCAGAGCCTGGCCACTGATACTTACTCTAGGCCCGGTGTTGCTCCCGAGACCTACGCACGGCGGGAACATTGCGCGGGTTCGACTCCCGCCGTCTCCACTTCGACCCAGCCCTGGCAGCATGAGACGGTGGGTCCATGCCGCGCCTCTGCGCTCTCGATAGGAACTGTGACTGCTGCTGATCGTGCTGACGGTCGGTTGCGCCATCATGCGGGCGGTGCGGATAGTGCTCACGGGGGACGTCAAGCGGTTCGCCGCTTGTGCCGAGGATTTTCTTGCCGGACGGGTCGAGCGCAACGTGCTCGCGACGGTGCTTGTACACGCACGCGACGGGTGCTTTGAGGCGCACCGGCCGCTGTTCGCCTGTTGCTTTGACGAGCGCGAGCAGGTGCGGGCCGTGGCGATGCGTACGCCTCCCTGGCCGTTGCTTGCCAGCGACTTCGATGCAACCACCGCGGAACTGCTGCTCGAGCGCTGGCTGTTGGAGGACCCGTCGGTCCCTGGCGTCAGCGCGCAGCCGGGTACCGCCCGCGCGATCGCGGCCGCCTGGACCAGGCACACGGGGAGGACCTCGGCGTGCTGCCTGCGCGAGGCGATGCACCTGTTGAGAGAGGTCACCGATCCGCCACGACCAGCTCGTGGGCGCCTTCGTCTCGCCACTGGGGACGAGCTTGAGCTCTTGACCGACTGGGAGCGGGCCTTCGTGCTGGAGGCCGGCACCGGTGTTCCCGAGGAGGCTGGGCGCACCGTGTCCGCGCGTCTTGCCACTGGCGCTCAGCACGTTTGGGAGGACGGCGGGCCGGTCTGCACCCTTGCGCTCTCACCGACGATCGCTGGGACCGTACGCATCGGGCCCGTCTACACGCCCCCCGAGCACCGCTGCTGCGGCTACGCGAGTAACGCCGTTGCGGCCACCTGCCGTCACGTGCTCGCTCGCGGCGCGCGACAGTGCATGTTGTTCACCGATCTCGCCAATCCGACCTCCAACAGGATCTACGCGGCCGTGGGCTTCCGTCGGTTTGCAGAGTGGGAGGAGCACAGGTTCGTAATCGTGTGAGCTACGCAGGCTGCGAGTGTGTTGGCGCCTGCGGCTCAGCTGGCCGCGGCGGACATGTCCTCACCACTGTCGAGACCGTCCGGCTCCGGCACGCTGCCCTCGGCCTCGATCGCGGGACGCCTGTTGTGCCAGCGTCGGCTGAGGTCTCGCGCGCCGAGTCGTGCGACTTCTGAGAGCAGTGCGCGCCGGTTGACGTCGTCTTTTGCCAGCAGGCGCGTGACGGCTCCGCCGACCCGGGGCGGGGTCAGGACGCGCGAGGGTCGTGTGCGGTGGTTGAGCACCTCGAAGAACTCGTCGGCTTTGCCCTGCTGCTGCAGGCGGCGGAGCACCTCGACGAGCACGGGCGGGACGCGGCCGGGGTCTTCGAAGTCGCTTGCGATCCAGTAGTGCTCGGCGAACTCGCGGTCGCGCCAGCGCCCCCACCGGCGCGTCGCACGATCAAGAGCGCTGTCGGGTCCCTGCAGCGCGCCGGCGATCGTCTCAGCGAGTGTCTCGGCCTGCAGGAAGGCGTCGCCGATGCCGCGCCCGGGGGCGGGGCTCTTGAAGTGCCCGGCGTCCCCGGTCAGCACCCAGCCGGGGCCTGAGGCCTTGCGGAAGTACCCCTCCCAGCGGATTGCGCCGAGGACCTTGCCCACCGGTCTCGCGCCGTCGAGCGCGTCGGCGACTGGCTGGCAGCTCCTGACGTGGTCGATGAACGCGGTGGGCGGGTCGGCGCGGAAGCGCGGCAGTTCGGCTCGTTCGGGCCAGGCCAGGACCTGGTAGAGGCCGCTGTCGGAGGGGATCGCGAGGATGAACCGCTCGCCGAAACGGTGTGAGAGAAACGTGGGTACAGGCCCGGGGTGTGCGTCCTCGAAGAACGCCCAATAGCACAGGCGCCGGCTGGGGGTGAGGTTGTAGCGGGGAGCGCGGCCCAGCTTGGCGACGGTCGAGTGGCGCCCGTCGGCGCCAACGACCAGTCGGGCGCGAAGCTCGTGCTCTCGCTCGTCCTGGGTGTAGCGCACGCCGGCGACACGGCCGTGCTCTTCGATCAGCGCGCTGACGCGTGCTCCAGTGTGCAGTTCGGCGCCGGACTCCTCGGCTGCCTGGGCGAGGATCGGGTCGAGCAGCGTCCGTCGCACCGAGGCGAAGCCGCCGATGTCTGCCGGCTGCCGTGGCAGCTCCCCCTGTAGCCACACGTCCTCGACGCGCGTGTCGGTGTGGTTGACCATCGGAGCGCCGGTCGCCCGGAGCTGCTCGGCGACGCCGAGGCGGTCGAGGAACGCCAGCGCGTCGGCCTCGAAGAGGTGGCTGGAGAGCGTGTCGCTGGGAAAGGTGGCTCGCTCGAGGACGGCCACTCGGATGCCGCGGCGCGCGAGCAGCGCGGCGAGCGGGGCCCCCGCGCAGCGCGCTCCGACGACGACCACGTCGTAGCTCTGCCTGGTGTCCTGCGTCATGGAGCTATCCTCTCGTTCGAGGGATACCTAATGATCGTTAGGTACTGGGTCACTGAGACTACTTAGGAGTCATTAGGTTGTCAACCGACGACGGTGAGGCAGGACCGCGCAGGCGCCTGACCGCGCAGGCGCGACGCCAGCTGATCGAACGGGCTGCGAGCGAGTTGTTCGCTGAGCGCGGCTACGCGGGCACGACGGTCGAGGCGATCGCGGCGGCTTCGGGCGTCACGGCGCCCGTGGTCTACGACCACTTCGCGTCCAAGCTCGACCTGCACCGGCGCCTGTTGGAGCGCCACTACGCGGATCTACGCCGGGTGTGGCGGGAGCAGCTGCAGGGCGAGGAGCCTCCCGGGCGGGCGGTCCCGCGAGCCGTTGACGCGTGGTTTGCCTACGTGGAAGCTCACCCCTACGCCTGGCGGATGCTCTTCCGGGACACCACGGGCGAACCGGAGGTCCAGGCCGCCCACGAGGAGGTCATCGCGCAGAGCCGCGAGGCGCTCACGCCCCTGCTCCTGAAGTACATCGACGTTGGGGCCCTGAAGACGGATGCCTCCGCCCACGTCAACGCCAACGCGCTCGACATGGCCTGGGTTGTCATGCGCGGCGTCCTGCAGGGTCTCGCGCTGTGGTGGTACGAGCACCAGCAGGTGCCGCGAGCCGAGGTGCTCGCCGCCGCGATGAACAGTCTCTGGATCGGGTTCGAGCGCGCCCTTGCAGGCGAAACATGGCAGTCGCCGGCCCCCGACCCCGAGTGGTAGACGCTCTCTGGTTCGGCGGCGCGGGCGGGGTTGGTCTTGGGTGGGTGTGCCAGTCGGGGGTGGGTGTGCCAGTCGGTACGCGCCGGCGGTCGTACCTCACGACCACGGACCCCATGCCTGCATTCCGTGCGGGACATGGGGCCCTGATCGCGGGTCGTCCCTGACTCGTCATCCGTGACCCCGTCATACCTGACTCGGCTGCAATGCCCCCGGCACGCGTGTGCCGGTCTCATTGCTTCTTGCAGCTTCCACGCTGCGAGTCCATGCTGACGGGTGCAGGGCCTCAGCTGTGGCCACCCAAGGTGTTAGAAGACAACACCTCGGTGGGGTGCCAGCAGGTCGAGAATCCCGTCTTCGCCGGTTGTGGGGAGGTCTTCCGCCGACTTCCGGCTTGCGCGTCACGCTTGTCTGCCCACCGCACGGTCGCATCTGTCATGCTCGGTGGGGGTGGCGCGTTGGAATCGAGTCGGCCACAGACAGCGGGCGCACCTGCCGGTGGGGAGGATCCACTGGCGCGCCACTCGCTCTCGCCGCGAGAGCTGAAGCAGCTGCTTGCGGTCCAGCACGAGCAGCTGCCCTTCCTCGCCCTGCGCGAACCGAACGGGCGGCTGCGCCTGGTGACGCTCGACAGCCGCCGGCCAAGCCTGACGGTCGGGCGGCGGGCCGAGGCGGACGTGCCGATCGCGTGGGACGGCGAGGTCTCGGCCCTGCACGCCGAGCTGCGCTGCATCGGCGGGGAGTGGACGATCCTCGATGACGGCCTGTCAACCAACGGCACCTACCTCAACGGACGCCGTGTGGGCACCCGGCAGCGGCTGCGCGACGGCGATCGCCTCAGGGTCGGGCAAACGACGATCGCGTTCCACCTTGGCGGCCACGAGCGTACGCAGACGACCGTGTCGGGACGCGCGCTGCCAGTGCCGACGCTGGGCCCGACCCGGCGCAGGGTGCTCGTCGCGCTCTGTCGTCCCTACCGCACGGGTGGCGCCTACGCCGCACCCGCGAGCAACCGGCAGATCGCCGAGGAGGTGTTCCTGAGCGTGGACGCGGTCAAGACGCACCTGCGAACCCTGTTCAGCGAGTTCGGCCTCGCCCACCTGCCCCAGAACCAGAAGCGCGCGATGCTGGTGGAGCGGGTCATGCAGCTCGGCGTGATCGCCCCGACCGATCTGGACTGACCGCCCATTGTTGGGGCGCTAGTAGAGCGCGACGATCGAGGCGTTTCACTGGCCCAAGCTCCAGGTGGTAGATGCTCTCCAGTTCGGTGGCGCGGCTGCATTGCTCAGAGTTGCGATCACCCGATCGTAACGACCTCTTTCCATCTCGTTCACACGTGCTCGGGCGAGGAGCACATAGATTCGCGCCGCGAGACCCAGGGAGTTTTATGCGGGGCCCGCGTAGGCCTCGGGAGGGTCCTCTTGACGTATGTCCAGTGCACCTACAACGGAAGGGGAGTGCCTCATGAACGGACGGTCTGTCCGCGCGGTCCTTGCTGCGACAGTTCTGGCAATCGTGTGCGCCATGTGCGCCGCCGCCTCGCTGGCGAGCACAGGGCCTGTCTACTCGGCCGGCACCCCCGTCCTCGACCAGGTGAGCGGCTCGGTGGAAAACCCCGCGCCGTGGACGCTTTCGCAGGGAGACCCCTCGGCGGTTCCCTACGGCTCCTCGTCGCCGACGTTCGACTTCGGCGGCTCGCCGACAGTCACGTTCAGCGGCCTGACAACTCCCAACCTGTCCGTGTACCCAGGCTCCGCGGAAGAAGACGTGCCCGGCGCCAAAAACGAAGCGCCGTACCTGACCGGCTTCGCGGGCACCCCTGGCCCGCTCGCGGGCTACTGCGCGAACGGCGGTCCCAACCCCGAGACGGGCGCGGTCGAGCGCCAGCCCGTCGGCAGCATCCTGCCGATGTCGCCCTACTACTTCCCGTTCATCATGCGCAACCCCAACGACCCGAGCGTGCTCACCGGCTTCTTCGACTACCGCCCGAAGGACTCCCAGGAGGCGATCGTGGTTGCCAACTCGTTCAATGGCGGCAGCACCTGGCACTACGTTGACGAGAAGCTCGAACTGAACCCGAACGTCTGCCCCAACGGTATCCAGAACGACAACGGTCAGGGCCACCCCTGGGTCACCGAGATGGGCGGCACCTACTACCTATACACGCTCAACCGCGTCAGCGGCGACTCGCTCGGCCAGGGTCTACTCGTGTACCCGCTGAACTGGACACCGTCCAAGCAGTACCCGTGGGGCGATCCGGTCACAGAACTGCCGACCGCCGAGCCCGTTGACGGTGGCCCGAACCCCGACAACGCGCAGACCGGCGGCTCGTCCCCGGGCTACGCAAACGGAGTCACCGAACCCGGCATCACCACCGCCAGCAAAGCGGTCGTGGTCCCCAATTACCAGGAAAACCAAGCCGGGGTGTCGATCGAAGTAGCCAGCACCGCCAACTTCAGCAACCTCAAGGGCGGCCCCGGTGGGCAGCTGTTCGACGTGGGCACCGAAACGGCCTACAGCAACCTGAAAGACTCGACGCTGCCGGCCATCCACTGCTTCGAAAAGACCACTGCGACCGAATTCACCCACTGCGTGGCTGTCGACGCCGCCGGGCAGACCGGCGACCAGTCGGTGAGCGTTGGTGCTAGCGACCACCTCGTCGCCCCGCCCGAGGTGCCGGACACCGCGAAAGTGACCGACCCGGCATCCGAGGGCACGACGACTGGCACTGGGCTGCAGGCGCCCGACGGCGTCATCGGCACGGTGTCCGCGTCGAGCCTGCCGGCAAAACTGCCAAACGGAGCCTTGCGCAGCGAAATACCCAGCGGCGCAACGGTTGTCATCTACGGCGAGAAGCTGATCAACTACTACCAGCCCGCGATCCTCGCGGCCAAAGTGACAATCCCGACCTCCGGCGCCGGGACAAGCATCCCGGTCTCGAGCTTCGGCTTCACCGGAACCGGAGCACAGTCGTTCGCGAGCCTCACCGACAACACCCAGCCGACCACGACCGCAGCCAAATTCCCGGCGCCGGTGACGGTCAGCATCGGCTACACGTCCACCACCCCGAAAGCTTCTACCGAAGAAGGGATCGCGTCGGTCACGTGTTCCGGAGCCGTCATCAAATCCGGGGTCAACGAACTGACGGGCTGCACGGCGAGCGCCTCCGGCTTGCCGGCCGGGACGACCAGTGTCGGATCGAAAACGGAAAGCGATGTCGGAGCGCCCGGTGCCTGCGTCACCCCGTCGGCCACCCTCGCGCTTACCGGTGAGGGCAGCACCAAGCCCAAAACGCTGTTCAAGAACAACGAGGACTACACCGTCGTGCGCGCCGCGTGGACGACCGACGGCCTCACCTTCCACGACCTGGGCATCGTGAACGACCTGAACAATCCCGAATACACCGGCAACGCCGGGGATACCACGGAAATCGGCCAGACCGGCACCGACCAGTTGCGCTTCGTTGCCTCGCGCGGAACGATCGTCCCGACCCCTCAGGGCGAGACGATGTTCATGTCGGGCGCCGATTGCCAGGACGGTGACAGCGACTCGTTTCAGCAGATCTTCTACTCGAACTCGACGAACGGGATCGAATGGAGCCAGCCGGTTCCGCTGATCACCACCGACCCCTCCTTCCTGGCCTCGGCGCTGCAGAACGCCCTTGCCGCGGAAGGGATGGACAGTCCGCTTGAAGTCTCCGCCTACTACTCCGGTCGCGCGTATGACCCGAACGTCATCGAGGGCTCCAACGGCAGCCTGACGATGGTCTTCTCGGGCTACAGGACGGGCAAGCCGCTGCCCACCACGGGCAGCGCCGCCAAGGCGATTGGCAACAACCCTGACTTCCAGTACACGCCGACCCAGAACGACCCGGCGCTGTACCGGAACATCCTCACGGTGCCCATCAGCGTGAAGGAAGCGGGACCGGAAGGGAAAGAAGGGCCTCAGGGTCCCGAAGGTAAAGAAGGTAAAGAAGGGAAGGAAGGGAAGGAAGGCAAGGAAGGAAAAGAAGGCGAAAAGGGCAAGGAAGGACCGCAGGGCACAGAAGGTAAAGAAGGAAAGGAAGGACCACAGGGTTCCGAAGGCAAGGAAGGCAAGGAAGGCGAGACCGGTCCTACAGGCCCCGAAGGGAAACCGGGACCTGAAGGCAAAGAAGGGAAGGAAGGCAAAGAAGGCAAAACTGGTCCCGAAGGCCCCACCGGTCCCACTGGGCTCACCGGCCCGATCGGCCCGGTCGGTCCACAGGGTCCCGCCGGCCCCGCGGGACCAAAGGGTGCGACCGGCCCCGCCGGTCCGCAGGGTCCCGCTGGTCCAGTAGGACCAAAGGGTGCGACCGGTGCGACCGGCCCCGCCGGTCCGCAGGGTCCCGCCGGTCCAGTAGGACCAAAGGGTGCGACCGGTGCGACCGGCCCCGCCGGTCCGCAGGGTCCTCCCGGACCCGTGGGCACGATCACCTGCACGGTGACGGTGAAGGGCAGCACGATCACCATCACCTGCCAGGCGACGGCCGCGAAGGCCTCGGTCGCGCGGGCAGCGTCGGTAGCTCGAGCCTCGAAGGTGCGGGTCGACATCGCCCGCGGCGGCAGGACACTGGCCAGCGGCACCGGGTCGCTGCGCGGCGGTGTGGTGTACGCGAGGCTCTCAGCCACGCACGGGCTCGGCCGCGGGAGCTATCTGGTGACCGTGAGCCTGCCCGGCGGGGCTCGTCGCAGCGCGAAGGTCAGCGTCAAGTAGCGCTGAGGCCGGATGCCGAGGCTTCGTGGGCTGCCGCCCGCGCGCGGCGGTACTCGTTGACGACGATCTCTGTGAGCTCCTCGACTGAGGTCTCGGCGGTGGGCTTGTCCAGGGCGATCGTGCCGTCCTGGATCAGGCTCACGCGGTCACATGCTTCGAACACGTGCACGTAGTTGTGGAGGATCATGATGACCGAGACCTTGCCGTCCGCCTTCAGGCGCGCGACCAGGTCGAGGATCTGCGCGCCCTCTTTGGCGCCCATCGCCGCCAGCGGCTCGTCCAGCAAGATGATGTCCGCGTCGGAGTTGACTGTGCGGGCCACCGCGATCGCCTGACGCTGACCACCGGACAGCCGCGCCACGGCCACGTCGATCCGCGGGATGTTGATGCCGATCTCGTCCAGTGCCCGGCGTGCTTCGCGCTTCATCTCGCGGTTGGCCAGGAACGGGATCGGACGATGCACCTTCTCGCGGCGCAGCGCCAGGTTGTGATAGACCGACAGTTCGTCGATCAGCGCGAGGTCCTGGTAGACCGTATCGATGCCGTGGGCGCGCGCGTCGTTGACGCTTTTGGGCTGATAGGGCTCTCCGTGCAGGAACATCTGGCCCGTATCCTGCCTCTGAAAGCCGCAGATGATCTTGATCAGCGTCGACTTGCCGGCGCCGTTGTCGCCGAGCAGGCCCAGCACCTCGCCCTTGCGCAGGTGCAGGTTGACGTCGCGCAGGGCCGTCACCGGCCCGAAGCGCTTGGCGATGTGTTCGACGCGCAGCACGTCATCCGGAGCCGAGACCGGCCCGACGATCGTCTCTGCTGGTACGGGCTGGTCAGCCACTTCGAGAACCCCTGCGCACGCGCTGCACGTACACGTTGATGGTCATCGCCAGGATGATCGCCAGGCCCAGGTAGAAGAGCTGGTAGTCGGCGTTGACGCCCTTGAGGATGAGCCCGTCGCCCAGGATGCCCAAGAACAGCGCTCCGATCAGCGCGCCTACGACAGTCCCCGACCCGCCCGTAAGGAGCGTGCCGCCGATCACCGCCGCCGAGATCGCCTTGAACAGGATTTCGTTGGCCCCGGCGACGTCCGGCTGCACCGAGGAGGCCCGCACGGCCTCGAGGATGCCGACGAAGCCCCCGGCGGTGGCGCAGAGGATGAAGTTGCGGATTATCACCAGGCGCACCCCTACCCCGGCCTCGGCGGCGGCCAGCTTGTTCGAGCCCACAGCCACCGTGTACAGGCCCCAGCGGGTGAACGTCAGCACGATCTGTCCCACGACCACGATCACGATCGCCCAGATCAGCTCCGAGTAGGTGCCCTCGCCGAGGACTTTCGCGAACGTCGAGACGTGGTTGACCGTTTCGGTGAGCACGACGTGTGCCCCGTTGATCACGTGGTGGACGCTGACGGTCGTACTCGTCACTTCTGCGCCCGGCATCCCGACCGGCTCGCCATGCGAGATGATCAGCGTCAGCCCCTCCAGCGTGAAGAGCATGCCGAGCGTGGTCACGAATGAGCTGATGCCGACGACCGCCGTGAAGAACCCGTTGATGAAGCCGACCACCATGCAGCCGGCCAGCGCGATCAGCACGCACGGCACGTGCGGAATCCCGGCCACCGCCAGCTTGTAGTAGAGGAACGGCGCGAACAGGTACGTCGCCCCGATCGACAGGTCGATCTCCCCCAGGATCATCACGAACACCTCGCCCGCGCCGAGGATCGCGAACGGGGCGAAGAACGGCAGCAGCGTCGTGAAGCTGGAGCTGGTGAGGAAGGTGCTGGTGGTCAGCGAGAAGTAGATCGCCACGAGCAGCGTGACGACGATGATGCTGCCCTCGCGCAGGGAGAGCACGCGCTCGAGCAGCTGCCGTCCCCTGGAGGGAGGGACCTCGGGCGCGCGCTCCCCGCCCGGATCGGCCGCGTGCGTGCGTGGCACTCCGGGAGGGTCCGGCGCCGAAGCCTGCGTCGGACCCCCTTGTGAGCCGCTGTCCACGGCCGCTGACCCCCTCTAAGCGGCGGTGCCCGCAGGGATCGGGACGACCTTCGGTTCCGAGGAGGTCCCCTCGAAGCGGCTCTTGGAGTTGACGTACGGGGCGACGGTTTCCTTGTCGATGAATTTCAGGCCCGTGTTGACTTCCGCGGGGCCGGTCAACGATCCGGAGACCTGCCACAGGAACAGTTGCAGGGCTGGCAGGAACCCCTGCAGGTAGGGCTGCTGGTCGATCGTGAATTCGATATAGCCTTCGTGGAGCAGTTTCTGGGTTTTTTCGGTCAGGTCGAAGCCGCCGGCCTTGACGCCTTTGGCGGCAAGCCCGAGCTTCTGCATCACGCCCGCCAGTTCCGCGGTGTCGCCACCGTCAACGGCATACATCCCCTTCGTGGTCGGATGGCCGGTCCAGTAGGCTTCGATAGCTGTTTTCTCACCCGATTCCAGGGAGCCGGTCACGATCGTGGTCAGTTTGATCGGCGCGCCCGATTCCTTGATCGCCTTTTCAGCTCCTTCGAGGCGCGGCTGCAGGTTCGCCGAGCCCGCATTGGCGGTGAAGATGACTACTTCTCCCGTGCCCACGGCGGCGACGATCCGCTTGCCCATGAGTTCGCCGGCCAGTTTCAGGTCCTGGCCTATGTAGGCCAGGCGCTTGTTGGGGGGCGAGGGGGCGTCCGCGTTATAGGCGACGACCGGGATGCCCGCCTTCAGCGCGTTTTCGATGGGCACGTTGAACGCGGTCTTGCTGATCAGCGACACCGCGATCCCCTTGGCGCCGGATGAGACTGCGGTGTTGATGGCGTTGACCATCTGGTTGATGTTTTCGCTTTCGGAGCCCGTCCACTCGTAGCTGGAGCCCAGCAGTTTGCAGGCGTCGGCGATCCCGTACTGGGTGGGCGTGAAGAACGAGTTGGTCGTGACGTGGTTGACGAACACGAATTTGTATTCCGGGTGGGAGCCGAAGATCGAGGCGGAGTTGCCGCCCGAGGAGCTGGCGCTCGAGCCGCACGCCTCCAGCAGCGCGCTGACCGAGCCCACCGCGGCGCCTGTGATGGCGGTGCGGCGCAGGAACGCGCGGCGGTCGAACCCCGGGGGTCGCTCGCCGCGGGGCGGGTCGGCGTGCTCCAAGCGCTCCACCGTCTCGAGGGCCAAGTCGCTGTCAGACATCTCATCCTCCTCCTTGTCTTGCTCGGTACGGGCACCCGGGGGCAGGGACTACCCATCCTTAGGTTTCCCGTATGAGTCATTTGTTACTCGCCCAATTCGAGCGCTTGGGAGGATGAGATTGCCTCGCCCTCAGAGGATGTGGCTAGCTAGTACGCCTACGTTGCAGCGGCAGGCATCTACGCCTTGGGTACCCTCGGGACGTGGCCCGGAAACCACCTGAGCCGACCCCACCGACCGGCGGAGGCCGCAGTGGAGGAGTGAGCGGGCAGAAACAGCCGCGTGAGCTCGCGGGGGCGCTCACGGTTGCGCGCCACATCAAAGACGACGGCCGCGCGCTCCTGCTCTACAGCCGCCTTGACCGCGAGTCGACATGAGCGACCCCGGCTCTCACCCAGCGGCGGTCGTGTAGGTCAAGGGTGGTCATGAGCGACCGCACGAAGACCGGCCAGCGCTGGAACGAGCTGCGCGGCGAGGAGGTCGTCTACGCGATCCACCGCCAGGAGCGCACGTTCCTGCCCTCGCGTGACCACTGCCCGTTGTGCCCCACACGGCAGGAGGAGCGTGCCAGGGGACAGGAGGAGCGTGACGGGGCGGCGGGGGAGCGTGCCGGGGGGCCGGAGGGGCACCCGGAAGAGTCGGCAGGGCGTGCGGGGGCTGAGACGGAGATTCCGTTCCCCGCCTTCGAGATCGCCGTGTTCGAGAACCGCTTCCCCGCGTTCGCTGCGCCCGACGGCGCCGCTGAGGTCGTCGTCTACACCGACGACCACGACGCCTCCTTCGGCACGCTTGCGCCCGAGCGCGCGGAGGCTCTGATGTGGGTCTGGCGCCACCGGTACGCCGAGCTCGGCGCGCGCGCGGACGTCGAGTACGTGCTCATCTTCGAGAACCGTGGGGTCGAGGTCGGCGTGACCCTGCACCACCCCCACGGGCAGCTTTACGGCTACCCGTTCCTGCCTCCAGTACCCCGACTCGAGCTCGCCGCCGACGCGCGTCTTGGCGGCTGCGCGCCGTGCGCCCTGCTCGCGGGGGAGCTGGCCGATGGGCGACGGGTCGTGCACGAGAACGACGGCGTGGTCGTGTTTGTGCCGTTTGCGGCCCGCTGGGCCTACGAAGCCCACGTGGTGCTGCGTGCACACCGGACGAGTCTGCTCGACTGCGAGCCGCGGGAGCTTCGCCTTCTGGCGGCCGCCTTGCAGGCGCTTGTTCGTGGCTACGATGCGCTGTTCGACCGACCTTTCCCGTACGTCATGGTGGTTCACCAGGCGCCCACCGCCGCCGTCTCGGGTTCGGCCGTCACGTCCTCGCGCCCCGGCGCTGCCGCGTCGCCCCCCGCGGCCACCGCTTCGGGTTCCGCCGTTCCGGACTTGCTCCCTGCAGCCACGGCAGCGAGACAGGGGCACCTGCACGTCGAGTTCTACCCGCCGCTGCGCACGGCTGACAAGCTCAAGTACCTGGCCGGCTCCGAGCAGGGCGCCGGCACGTTCATCTCCGACACGCTGCCCGAGTCCTCCGCTGCCAGGCTGCGCGAGGCGATCGCTCGTGCCGCCTGAGCGCTCCGGTGCGTTTGCGCCCGGGCGCGTCAACCTGATCGGCGAGCACACCGACTACAACCTTGGGTTGGCCCTGCCGTTCGCGATCGCCGAGGGCGTCACCGTGCGCGCCGAGGCCGCGCCCCGCGGCTCGCCCGGCGAGGGGCTTGTGGACGCCTACGCGCGCGACCTGGACGAGCGTGACGAGTTCGTGCTGGCAGAGCCCACGCCTGCGCCCGGCTGGCGTGCGTTCGTGCGGGGCGTCGTCGCCGAGCTCGCCCGCGCGGGCGTTCCGCTTGTCGGCGCTCGCTTGGAGCTCGGCGGGGACCTGCCACTGGGCGCCGGCCTCTCCTCCTCCGCAGCGCTCGCGGTCGCGTTGTGCCTCGCGCTCACCGACCTTGGGCGCGCAGCCGGCCGCTCCGGTCGTGGTGGGGGTGGGGGCGGCGGTGGCCGCGGTGAGGGTGGTGGCTGTGGCGCTGGCGGCGGCGGAGCCTGTGGCGAGGGTCACGGCGGCGGAGCCGAGGGCGGCGGGGCCAAGGTCATGGATCGAACTAAGCTCGCCCGCCTGTGCGCGCGTGTGGAGCACGACTGGGTCGGTGCCCACACGGGCCTGCTTGACCCCCTCGCCTCGCTCTACGGCGCGCCCGACGCCGCTCTGTGCATCGACTTCCGCTCGCTCCGTGTCGAGCCGGTGCCGCTGCGACTCGGCGGCTGGCGCCTGGTCGTGCTCGACTCCGGTGAGTCCCACCGGCACGCGAGCTCTGGCTACAACGCTCGACGCGCCGAGTGCGCGCGGGCCTGCCGGCTGCTGGGAGTGGCCTCGCTGCGTGAGGCCTCTCGCTCGGCAGTCGAGCAGCTGCCCGAACCCCTGCGCCGGCGCGCGCTGCACGTGCTCGACGAGAACGAGCGGGTGCGCCAGGCCGTTGCGGCGCTGCGCGCGGACGACCTGCCGGCCGTTGGTCGCCTGCTCGACGCCTCCCACGAGAGCCTGCGCGAGCGCTTCGAGGTCTCCACGCCCGCCGTCGAGGCCGCCGTTGAGCGGCTGCGTCTTGCCGGCGCCGCCGGTGCACGCGTCGTGGGCGGCGGCTTCGGGGGCTCCGTGCTGGGCCTGTTTGCGCCCGGCGTTTCCCCGCCCGCCGGGGCGCGGGACGTGCGCCCCGGCGCGGGGGCCCACCTCCTGAGGCTGTAGGCCGCTTACAGTGGTCACCTCGTCATCGGGAGGCGTTGGGGGCTTGTCTGGCTCAGGCACGAATATACGTTCGCTCCCCTTCAGCAGTATTCCTCAAAATGAGATTCTTCGCTTTATTTTTAGAATCAACCCTTGACATGATGTCGAAGACCAGCCACTATGGAGGTTAGTCAGAAACAAAAGCAGACAACTGCAGGGGCCTAGTGGGGCCGGCAAGCGACCGGAGGGACGGTAGGCGAGGATGGGGCAGCCGACGACGCAGGACCTCGATTGGTCCCGCTCTCACGCGAGCCCGAAGACCAGTTTCCATAGAGCGGAACTGCCACGGACGTTGGCCAGGTGAACTATACGACGCGTGGACCGGGCACGTCTTTGCGATGACCGTTCACACCACCCTGCTCACTCACCGCGCCGTTCGCTGGACTGAGATCTTCGAGCTGCACGGCTACCTCGTCGAGCAGCCGCAGCGTGTGGCTGCACAGTTGGGCGAGTTCTCGTTACGAGCTCGCCGCCCTGCTCCCTACGGCGAGGTTTCCGTCGTGCTGGACATCTACGAGTTGTGGGTCCCGGGGCACGACCCGGACGGCCTGCGGCTCGAGGCTGAGGGCTGCCACCTGTATGGGGGCTCCTGGAACGCTCAAATCGGTGGCGGGCGCCCCGAGGACGCCGAGCGCCTCGACGTGGACCGCGCCAAGCCGCGTGAGCTGCTGATCCACCGCCATCCCTTTGGGCTTGCGAACGAGGTTCGCGAGCGGGTCCCGGTTCTGCCCGCGCCCGAGCGGTGGGTGTTGGAGATCGAGGAGCTTGTCTTCCGGCGCTTTCTCGCCTCGCACGACGAAGATGACTAAGCGGACAAAGCGGACAGCCTGCGCTACCCTTCTGTGTCATGCCGGGCGCTTACCTCACGGTTCCCCAGGTCGCCGCCGAGCTTGACATGAGCCCCGACGGCGTCTACAAGCTCATCAAACGGGGCCGGCTCCCGGCGATCCGTCGCAGCGAGCGTGGCCTGCGCGTCTCTCGTGTGGCGCTTGCCGCCTACCTGCGTAGACTGCGGCAACGTGAGGTCGGACTCCGGGAGGGCGGAGTGCTGCAGGGCGATGTCGCTGTCGACGTGCCAGACGCCCAGGCGCGGGAGGAGGGTGAGGCGAACGCGAACCTGGCTCAGCTGCGCGCCGAGCTCGAGCGCGAGACGGGTCTTTCCCCGCATGAGTGGGAGCGTCGCTGGAAGGCCGACGAACTTGAGGACAGCGCCGAGAATATGCGGCTGGCGATTCGTGCTCTGGGACTGCTCGTCGCCGAACAGCGGCAGCGCTCCGGTTCAGGGCGCTAGCTCGGCGCCGTCCCGCGGCTTGGTTGTGGTGGCTTGTCCTCTGACGAGCGGCGCTCTGGCTCAGCGGGAGCCCCGTAGCCGTCCCCGGCCCGCTCGCAGTAGTCCGCCGCCCCGCCGGGCCTGCTCGAACAGGCCCTGGGTCCGCCACGCGAACGCCGCTGCGGCCGGAGGCCGCCATCCAAAAAAGTCTTTTTGCCACACCGGTTGACAGTCGCAGACATCTCTCAAGCGCTGGGGGCCGGGCGCCGATGTGTTCGCGATGCCCGAGCTCTCTGTTCAGCCCGTTCGCCCCGCGGGGCGGTCCTCTGGCGCTGCCTCCACGCGCGAGCGTGAGCGGCGTGCCGAGGCGTTGCGACGCTACCGCGCTGACACGCGCGTGCAGCTGATGGCCGGGGCCGGCGAGCTGGCCTACCTACGGGCTCAGCTGCGTGTCGCCGCTCAGCTCACCGCGCGGTTGGCGGCCACACACGAGGTCGAGGAGATGGCGCGCTTGGTCGTCGACGAGCTGCACTGCACCTTTGCCTTCTTTCTGGCTGCGATCCAGCGCCTGGACGGGGACGGAGTGCTACGTCTGGTCGCCGGCGCCGGCCCGCTCGCGGAGGTCATGACCGAGTTCCTAGTCGTCGCCCAGCCCGTTGACGAGGGCGTCAACGGGCGCGTCGCCCGTTCGGGGTCCACGGCGCTCGTGTTAGACACGCGCGAGGACGCAGACTACATCGTGCGCGACCCCCTCACGGACCCCCGCTCGGAGCTCTCCGCGCCAATCTTCGTGGATGGTTCGGTCTGGGGGGTGCTCAACCTCGAGGCGCCCGGGCCCGGGGCCTTCGGCGAGGCTGACGCGGTGCTCGTGGAGGCGGTCGCCGCCTCGCTCGGGGCCGCCCTGCACCGCACCGGGCTGGTCGCCGACCTCGAGCGCGCTTTCACCACCACTTTGGCGGCGCTCACCTCCACCGTTGAAGCCAAGGACGACTACACCGCCACCCACGGGGAGGACGTCGCGGGGCTCGCCGAGCGGGTTGCGCTGCGCCTGGGGCTGGCGCCCGCGCAGGCGCGCGACGTTCGCTACGCGGCGCTTCTGCACGACCTCGGCAAGGTCGCCGTTCCCTCCGAGATCCTGCTCAAGCCCGGCCCTTTGACTGATGCTGAGTGGGTCCTCATGCGCAGCCACGCCGCCGTCGGAGGGGACCTGGTTGGTCGCATCCCCGCCTTCGCCCACCTCGCCCCCGCGGTGCGCGCCTCCCACGAGCGCTGGGACGGGGGTGGCTACCCCGACGGGTTGGCTGGGGACCAGATTCCGCTCGCGGCGCGTCTCATCGCGGCCTGCGACACCTTCGACGCGATCGTCACCGCTCGTCCCTACCGCCCCGCGCGCACGCGTTCGGAGGCGGCTTGCGAGCTGCGGCGGGTCGCGGGCTCCCAGCTCGACGCCCGCGCCGTCTTCGCGCTTTTGGCCGAGCTTGGTCTCGACGGCTGAGGCGCTCGCCTCGCCGCCCCGTGGTGGCCGGCAGTTTGCACTTCGCCTGGCCACGCTTCGCCTGGCGGGCGCGCTTCGCGGGAGGCGCCGTCGCTTGTCAGCCGGAGCCTCAACCCTCAGCCTCAGCCTCGCCTTGAACTTGATGGTCATGGTGGGGCCGGTTGCTACGGGCTCCGTCCGCGTGTAGGCGTGTGTGGAACACTGCGGCCCATGCACGCGCGCCGGCCGAAGGTGGCGGTGGTTGGCCACGTCGAGTGGGTGCGCTTCGCGCGGGTGCTCCGTGTCCCGTGCGCTGGGGACATCGTGCACGCGCATGAGGTTTTCGAGGAGCCCGCGGGGGGCGGCGCCGTCGCCGCTGTGCAGCTGGCCCGCCTGGCCGGCGCCGCAGTGCTCGTCACGGCGGTTGGCGACGACGCCCACGGTCGCCGTTCGGTGGCGCGCCTGGGTGAGCTCGGCGTCGAGGTGTGGGCCGCGCGGCGTGCTGCTCCCACCCGCACTGGCGTGACCCTGGTGGACGACTCTGGTGAGCGCACCATCACCACTTTCGGGCCGCGCTTGCAGGCTTCGGGAGGGGACGCGGAGGTTCCGTGGGGCGCGCTCGTGGATATGGACGCTGTCTACTTCACCGCTGGGGACCTTGGCGCGCTGCGTGCCGCGCGCGCGGCACGTGTTCTGGTGGCCTCCCCTCGCGCGGAGGACGCCCTTGGGCACGGCGTCCTGCTGGACGCGTTGGTGCTGAGTGGGGGGGACGCGGTCGAGCGCGGGGACGCCGCCCGCGTGCACGGTGAGGCCGAGCTGGTCGTGCTCACCGCCGGTGCGCGCGGGGGCACCTTTCGGTGCCGCTCCGGCGCCTCAGGTTCGTGGACCGCTGCCCCGTTGCCCGGTGCACCAGTTGACTCCTACGGCTGCGGGGACTCCTTCGCCGCGGGGCTCACCTTTGGCCTGGGCGCTGGTCTCGCGGTCTCGGACGCGCTCGCTTTGGCGGCGCGCTGCGGTGCGTTCTGCCTCACCGGCCGCGGGCCTTACGAGCGGCAGCTGACCTTGTGACTTGCTGGTGCCTCGCGGTCGCTGGTGTCACGACTGTTGGCGCTGTGCGATCGCTACGGTGTCGTCCGTGTCTGCGAGCGAGACCCAGCCCGAGTCGGCCCCCCGCCAGGTGGCGCTGCTACGGGGCGTGAACGTGGGGGGCCACAACCGGGTGCCCATGGCGCACCTGCGGGAGCTGCTGCTCGATCTTGGCTACGAGGACGTGCGCACGCACCTGCAGAGCGGCAACGCCGTTTTCGCCGCTGGTGACACTCCCCCAGAGGTCGCGGCGCAGGCGATCGAAGGCCAGCTTGGGCAGTCGCTTGGGCTTGGCGTTCGCGTGCTTGTCCGCACCGCCGCCGACCTTGCGCGGGTGGTGAGTGCCAACCCGCTGCCCGCTGCGGTCGCCGAGCCCTCGCGGTTCCTTGTCACCTTTCTCTCCGCGCCGCCTGACCCCGACCTGTTGGGGGAGCTTGACCCGGCGGACTTCGAGCCCGAGCTCTTTGGTTTCGGGGAGCGGGAGCTCTACGTGTGGTGCCCCGCGGGAGTGCGCACTCTCAAGCTCTCCTACGCCTTCTTGGAGCGGCGCTTTGGGGTGGTCGCCACGGCGCGCAACTGGAACACGGTCACGCGGCTTTTGGCGCTTGCGCGGGAGTAGGCGCCGAGGGCTGCAGTAGGAGCTCAGCTCGCCGCTGACGCGGGCTCGGCTCGCCTGTCTCTACTCCGCTGACGGCCAGTCGATCTGCTCGGCGAGCTCGCGTGGGCCGAAATCGATCAGGCCGCTGCGCTCGACCGGCCGGTACTCGCCGTCGGTCAGCGCCAGCCAGTGGATCGAGCGCTTGGCGGGGTCGACGATCAGCACCTCGTCCACGTCGTGGGCGGCGTAGAACGGTAGCTTCTCCCACGACTCGTCGTTGGGGGACACGATCTCGATCACTAGCGCTGCCGTGCCCAACCAGGTTCCGCTGACACCGGGGCGGTGCAGCCCTCCGTCCGGTATGCGGAAGTCATGTTCCGACTCGCCAAGGTTGAAGTCGCCCATCGCAGGTATGAGCCGCGCGTCGCGGGCCGGTCGGTCGAGCACCACAGCCAGCTGATGCGTGACATTTGCGTGAGCGAAGTTTGGGGCCGGAACCATGTGCAGCACACCGTCCCACACCTCGTCGAGGCGATCGAGCCCCGAGCGGCGCCGGCGTGCGAGCAGCTCCTCGAGCCCCGACGTGTCAGGATCCAGTACCAGTGCGCGCATTCGCCACATCGTAGCGCTCGGACGGCCGTCTCGTTGCGCGGCGAAGTTGGCGCGTTCGGGTCCTCGGCCCCGGCCGGCGCAGGTGGTGTGACGCGGTGGGCTCGCGGCCTCGGGGTGGTGGCGCTCACCGCCCGGCTGGCGGGCCTTCACCGCCCCGGGTGGCGCGAGAGCCACACGTACACCGTGTTCTTTGTGACCCCTTCACGGAAGCTCGCCTGGGCGACGAGCTTGACGCGCTTGACGGGCGGTCGGGGAACGTCGCTGAGGTACACGGCTTCGCGATACGGGCGGTTGTACAGCTCGTACCACGTGCCGAGCCGCAGGGCTGAGCCGGGAGCGAGCACGCGGGTGCCGCGCGCGACGAGGTCATAGCGCACCGCCGGTTTGACGGGTTCGGTGGCGCCGTCGAGCTTGCCCTCCAGCAGGACGGTCCCCCCGCGGGGCACCTCCTGGGCGAGGCGCGCATCGATCGCTTTGACGGGCCTGTACAGGGGGGCGTGTTCGTCGGGCTTGCCGTTGGCGGCGACCGTCTTTCCCACCGCGGCGGTGGCGGCGATCCCGAGGAGGGTGAGGGCCACGGCCCCACTCGCTGCAAGCGCTCCGGCGCGGCGGTTGGGAGGTGTGTGTGGGGGAGAGGGTCTGCCTGTGCGGTGGTCCGGGGGTCTGCCGGCGCTCTGGCCGGGGGGTGTGCTCGTGGCGTGGCTGGGGAGTGTGCCTGTGGGGTAGCTGGGGGGTGTGCTCGCGGCGTGGCTGGGGGGTGTGCTCGTGAGCGGGCCGGCGGCGCGTGCGCTCCCGCGGTGACGGCGCACGCTCCTCGCCACCCCGCGCGCGGACCACGCGAGCACGAGCCACGCCGCCCACGCGAGGGTTAGCCACACCACCATCCCCACCTGGGATCCCCACCACATCGTGTACCCCAGCGTGGCGGAGAGCAGCGGTGGGGTGGGCGTCGCGGCGGCCACCGCGGCGAGCGCGGGCCAGAGCACGAGCGCCGTCAGGGCGAGCGTGGCCACGTCGCGACGGCGGCGCAGCGCCCCGACCAGGGCGACGAGCACGAGCGCGGCGAGCGCCGCGATGGTGGAGCGCCTCGCGAGCTCCGTCGGCGTGGAGCGGACTTCGTACTTGCGCTGCCACCGGCTCTTGGGGGTCTGCAGCCACCACGGGGTGATCCCCACCGCGCGCACGACGGCGTGCCACCCCACCTCGCCGCCGAGCGTGGCCTTGTGCTTGGTTGCAGCTTCGGCCACGAGCGTGAGGTTGCCGGGGTGTTCGGTGAGCTGCCCCTCGACGGTGGCGCTCCAGCAGAGCGCGGCTGCGAGCAGCGTGGCGAGGGCCCACCCGACTTTCGCCCGCCGTCGCAGGCCGGGAGCTTTGCGCCGTCGCCGCGTGACCCACCCGGCGGCGAGGCCGCCGAGCCCGACAGCGAGCAGCGCCAGGGTGGGGGGCAGGTACGTGAGATGGGTCTGCACCGTGAAGCTCGCCACCACCACTGTCAGCGGCAGCAGCCAGTAGTCCCCGCAGGCCAGCGACCAGCAGAGGAAGATCGTCAGCGTGAACGGCCACAGCCCGGCCGATGGGTTCCACACGTCGTGGAACGTCTCCGCCGCCAGCGACTGGCACATAAGCGCGATCGCGCACGCGCTCGCCACCATCAGCACGCGCCCCCCGCGGCGGCGGGCGAGCGCGACGCATCCGACGATGCACAGCGTATTGAGGGTGCCCATCGTGATGGCCATGCCGACGTCGCTGCCGTTGTGAGCCGGAATGGCGAGCAGCCAGAAGAGCATCGGCCCGAGGCTGTGGGTGACCTTGCCGGTTACTTCCCCGGCGAGGGTGTACTGGCCGACGAGCGGCGGGTGGGAGGTGAACACGTCGTGGGCGCGGGTGGCGATGATCCCGCGGTCGGCGAGCGGCACCCACCCGGCCCGCACCGCCTTGACCGTCGCGACGACCACGGGGATTGCAGCGGCCAGTCCGGCGGCGAGCGTCATCAAGTCCTCACCCAGCCGGGGCGCTGCGTGGCGCAGGGAGACTCGCAGCCGGCGGCCGATGGCGTGCGGCCACCCGCCGTTGCGCGATGGGTGCCCCCGCGGGCCGGGGGTGGTGTGCGAGGTCTCGGCGTCAACCGACGGGACTGGCGAGGTGCGTTCGTCCGAGCGCGGCGGCTCGCCGGGGAGGCGGGCAGTGTGGGGGCCTGGGGTACCCACCTCCGCGGCCGCTCACTCCTGCGGCAGGTAGGGCGCGAGCTCGCGGCGGGCGATCGAGAGCTTATGGACCTCGTCGGGGCCGTCGGCGAGGCGCAGGGTGCGTAGGTGGGCGTAAGCCCACGCGAGCGTGAAGTCGTCGGAGACCCCACCGCCGCCGTGGACCTGGATCGCGCGGTCGATCACCTTCAGGGCGATCGAGGGGGCGGCGACCTTGATCGCGGCGATCTCGGTGCGGGCGTGGCGGTTGCCGACGGTGTCCATCAGCCACGCGGCCTTGAGCGTTAGCAGACGGGCCATCTCGATCTCTATACGGGACTCGGCGATCCAGTCCTGAACGTTGGCGCGCGCGGCGAGCGGCTGGCCGAAAGTGACGCGGGAGACCGCGCGGCGGCACATCGCCTCCAGGGCGTGCTCGGCGGCGCCGAGGGAGCGCATGCAGTGGTGGATGCGCCCGGGGCCGAGGCGGGCCTGGGCGATCATGAAGCCCTCGCCCTCCCCGGCGAGCAGGTTCGCGGCGGGGACGCGGACGTTCTCGAAGAGCAGTTCGGCGTGGCCCTCGTGGTCGTAGTACCCGAACACGGGCAGCGCGCGCAACACCTGCACGCCGGGGGTGTCCAGGGGCACGAGGACCATGCTCTGCTGGCCGTGGCGCGGGCCGTCGGTGCGTGTCTTGCCCATCACGATCATGATTCGGCAGTGGGGGTGCAGGGTCCCGGAGATCCACCACTTGCGCCCGTTGAGTACGTACTCGTCGCCGTCGCGCTCGATTCGCAGGGCGATGTTGGTGGCGTCTGAGGAGGCGACGTCGGGCTCGGTCATCGCGAACGCGCTGCGGATCTCGCCGGCGAGCAGGGGCTCGAGCCAGCGCTCGCGCTGCTCGGCGGTGGCGAAGCGGTGCAGGATCTCCATGTTGCCGGTGTCGGGCGCCGAGCAGTTGCAGGCCTCCGAGGCGATGTGGCTGTGTCCGAGGATCTCCGCGAGCGGGGCGTAGTCGCTGTTGGAGAGTCCCGCGCCGTCGTCGGGATCGGGCAGGAACATGTTCCACAGCCCACGCTCACGGGCCGCCGCCTTGAGCTCCTCCATGACGGCGGGCTGGACGGAGCTCCCACCCGCCCCGCCGGCCTCGCGCAACTGGCGCTCGTAGACGGGCTCGGCGGGGTACACGTGCTCGTCCATAAACGCGGTGAGGCGCTCTTTGAACTGCAGGCAACGGGCGCTGGGCTGGAAGTCCATCGGTCTCCTCCTGGTGGGGTGTCGTGTGTATGAAACCCCATCCGCGACCCTTTGGTTTCCGCCGCGGCCGGTCGCCGGAAGCGATCTGGCGCTTTTGGGGATGGGCTCCCCCCTCGGTTTGGACGGGCCGCGCGGTTGTCGGTGAAGTTCTCCTCCAGCATTGATATAATCTAATGGCAAACTAAGACTCTCTGGTCGAGAAGACCCGAGTCGGACATTCGCAGTCGGCTGTGCTCGGGACGGTCTGGGCGCAGAGTGTCCGGTCAAGGCGACCGACCTACAGTCTCTAACCCTATACTTCAGCCTTAGATTTTATACGCTAGATCGTGTATTCGAACAATAGAGACAGGTGATGCTTACGGGGACAAGTGTCCGGTGCGTGCAGGGACCCTACTCGCGGCCCGTCCGTACGCTCGAACTTGAACCCATCGTCCGCGACAGATAGAGTCTGAGAGAGAATCGCCATCGTTCTCCGGGCTGGGAGGCTCGGAGATCTCGATGTCGCCGGGCCGAGCACGGTTCGGAGCTACCCGGATCGAGGCGACCTGTCCAAGTCAAATACACCAGAGGAGAGAGAGCTGATGATGCGCACTGCATCCACCAAGAGGGCCTTGCTCGGCCTTTGCGTCCTGGGGCTGCTGGCCCTGCCGGCCACCGCCTCGGCGAGGCCCGTAGTCACGCTCAAAGCGGCGGCCGTCCCGGTCCCGCTCAATCCGGCCAACCCCAACAGCCCGACCTACCCGGGGACCGGCGACATCCTCGGCGCCGCCACCGCCCTCGAAGCGGAATACAAGATCGAAGGGACCGAATACGGCGGCGCCCCGTCCCCGATCACGCAGATCAAGTTCTACGGGCCCACCGGTACGAAGCTCCACACGACGGGGTGGGCCACCTGCTCGGAAACCACGATCAAAGAAAAAGGCCCCGAAGGGTGCCCGAAGAAGTCCTACGCGAGCCCCAAGGGCGAAGCGCGGGGTCAGGTCAGCTTCGGCGAAACGCGCGTCCACGAGACGCTGACGGTGCAGGCGTTCTTCGCCGAAGGCGGCGGACTGCTGTTCGCCGCCGAGGGCAGCACGCCGGCCTCGATCGAACTCATCTCCAAAGGGTCGATCAGCAGTGCGAGCCCGCCCTACGGTCCGTTGTTCACAGCCGAAGTGCCGCTGGTCGAATCGGTGCCCGGGGCGCTCGACGGGTCGGCCGAATTCATCAAGGTCAAGGTTGGCGCCGCGTACAAGAAGGGCAAGAAGCTGATCTCCTACGAGACCGTCCCCACGAAGTGCCCGAAGGGTGGCTTTCCGCTCAAGACGGAAGTCAAATTCCTGAGCGGGGAAGTGGTCCCGGCCGAATACAAGGCTCCCTGCCCGAAACACAAGAAGTAGGTTGATGGCGACGAGCTAGATCAAGTCACGGACGCCCGCCTGGGGCGGGCGTCCGTCTGCAAACGACAGCGGGCGGGGGCACCCAGCGGAGAGGGGTCGCCCCCGGCTTGCTGGCCGATCGGAGATCGGCCAGGATGGAGGAGGAAGGATCGGTCGTGAGTACCGAGGGGTCTTCGAGGAGGGGTGCGGCAGCAGCGATCGTCGGCGCGCTCGGCGTCGCGGTGCTGGCTGGCGCGATCCTGCTCGCCACTGCGGCCGGGGGCTCGAGCGGGGGCTACACGGTGCGCGCGATCTTCGACGACGCCGCCAACATCGTTCCCTCCGAGGACGTCAAGATCGACGGCGTGAAGGTCGGCACGGTCGGCACAGTCACGCCCACCCCGACGGGCAAGGCGGCGGTCGTGCTGAACATTGAAAACCCGGGCTTCCAGGACTTCCGCGCCGACGCGAGCTGCACGATCGAACCGCAGGCGCTGATCGGGGAGAAGTTCGTCAACTGCCTGCCCACCCAGCCACGCCCGGAAGACACGCCGCTGCCGCCGCCGCTGCACCGGGTTCCGACGGGGCAGGAAGGCGCGGGGCAGTGGTACCTGCCCGTGACCAACACCTCGAGCCCGGTCGACGTGGACCTGCTCAACGACATCAACCACCTGCCCGAGAACGAGCGCCTGACGATCATCATCAACGAACTCGGCGCCGGCCTCGCCGGTCGGGGCAGTGACCTGAACGCCGTTCTGCACCGCTCCAACCCGGCGCTGCGCGAACTGGAAAAGGTGTTCGGCATCCTCGCCTCCGAGAACAAGGTGCTCGGCGACCTCGCCGTCGAAGGCGACCGCTCGCTCATCCCGCTCGCTCGCGACCGCCACCAGTTCGCCGAATTCTTCGCCCAGGCCAACACCGTGGCGACCGCCACCGCCCGCCACCGGGGCGAGCTCGCCGAAAACCTGCACGAATTCCCCATCTTCCTGCGCAAGTTCAGTCCCTACCTCAAACAGCTCGAAACGCTCGCCGCACAGGCCACGCCGACCTTCACCGACCTCGGCGTCGCGGCCCCCGGCATCAACCGTACGTTCGAGAACGCCGGGCCATTCGCCGTCAGCTCGACGCAGTACTTCCAGAGCCTCGGCAAGACCTCTAAGGAGATCGGGCCGGCGCTCGTTGCCACCCAGCCGTTTCTGACGCAGCTGGAGACGCTCGGCGGCGCGGTGAAGCCGTTCGCGAGCAACTTCGCGTCACTGCTCTCGAGCATCCGCTCCACGGGCGGCCTTGAGCGCCTGCTCGACTTCATCTTCCTCGGCACCAACTCCGCCAACGGCTACAACTCCCTGGGCCACTTCCTCCGCGTGGTCGGGGTCGGCAAGCTCTGCAGCGCCTACAAAGTCCACCCCCAGAGCGGCTGCGAAGCGAACTTCCTCAACGGCTCGGCCGCGGTTGCGCAGGCGAGCGCCGTGCCGAGCGCGAGCGGCGGGTCCGTCGCCGAAGCGCGCATCGCGGCGCTCGCGCATGGCGCCACCGTGGCCCAGGCGCTCGCGGAGTACCCCTCCTCGGAAGCGGCGGGCGGGGCCGGGGGCGGGGCGGGGACCCCATTCCCCGCGGGCTCCCCGGCCGTCGCCCAGCCGGTGGGAGGCGCGAGCGCCGGCACCACCTACTACACGCCCAGCAGCGAAGCCGAAGCCGGTGGCCTGCTGCTCAACTACCTGCTCGGTAACTGACGCGATGACCGATCGACACCGCACAGCATCCGCAGCCGGTCTCGCGATAAGCCGCCGACACGACAGCCAGCCTCCAAAACCGAGCTCGCGATGAGACCACCACGCCACGACCACGGTTTTCGTGCCCGTCTGCGGCTGGTCTTTGCGGGGGTGCTCGCGGTGACGCTGCTTGCGGCGAGCACTGCTGTCGCCCAGGGCGAAGGGCCCGGCGGGGCGAGCGGGCCTACGTCCACGAGCGAAACCTCCTCGGAAACCTCGCCCTCGACGTCGAGCACTGCGGCGCCCGGCTCTGAAGCGCCGGCAGGCGTGCACGGTCAGGTGGGCGAACCGACGAGTACGACCGAAACCCCACCGGCCGCGCAGGGCGGGGCAGGGGGCGGGGCGCAGGGCGCCTCGGAAGCGACCGCGACGACGCCCGCGCCCGAAGTCGAGGCTCAGAGCCCGCAGGCCGCGAGCACGCCAGGCGGGGCGGGTGGGACAAGCCACCACGGCCACGCGCACCGAGGCTCCGGCGGGACCGGTGCCGGCACCCCCGGTGGACGAGGCCGCTCCTCGGCCAAGCAGCCGTCGACGCCGCCCGCTCCGGCGCCCTCGGCGCTCACGCCGCCGCTGCCCGGCGCGCTCGGCGCCCCGATCTCGGGGATCTCGGACTTCTTCATCGAAAGCTTCCGCATCCCGCCCTTCCTGCTGCCGATCTACCAGGCGGCCGGCACCGCGTACGACATCCCCTGGCAGGTGCTGGCCGCGATCAACGAGGTCGAGACCGACTACGGGCGCGACCTCAGCGTCTCCAGCGCCGGCGCCGAGGGTTGGATGCAGTTCCTGCCCTCCTCGTGGGCCCGCTACGGGGTGGACGCCAACGGTGACGGCTACGAGGACCCCTACAACCCGGCCGACGCGATCTTCGCCGCTGCCCGCTACCTGCAGGCCGCCGGCGGGGGCACCGCCGCCGGAGACGGTCCTCAGCACATCCGCGCTGCGATCTTCGCCTACAACCACTCCCAGGCCTACGTCGAATCGGTGATGCTGCGTGCGCAACTGCTCGAAGGCACGCCGCCGGAACTGCTGAGCGCGATCACGGGCCTGACCGAATCGCGCTTCCCGGTGCACGCGCCGGCGCACTTCACCGACGGCTTCCCCGCTACGCCGGGAGACCCCGGCCGCACGCTTGCGGGGACCGTGATCTACTCGCAGGCGGGAGCGCCGGTGATCGCCGTGCAAGACGGCGAGGTGACCGCCGTCGGGGACTCGCCGACGCTCGGGCGCTACGTGTCGCTGCGCGACGCCTACGGCAACACGTACACCTACGCGCAGCTTGGCTCCGTGGCCGCGCTCTACCCGGTGCTCGAACCGCGTGTGGAGACCGCGGTCAGCCACCGCATCGCCCCAGCCGGATCCGGCCTCAGCCTGCCCAAGCCGAGCGCCCCCGCGAGCGCTGGCGTGCAGCCGCACTCACCGCTCTCCGAAGGGGCCGTGAGCTCGAGCCTGGCGCTGGGCGCGGCGAGCGCGCTGGAAACGCCGCCGCCCGCCCCGGTTGCCCCGGTGCCGGCGCCCGTGCTCGCCGCTCCGCCGGCGCCCGCGACGACGCCCCGCGTCTTTCGTGCGGGCCCCGACGAGGTCTACTTGCACCCGCTCGTCCCCGGCGTACAGGTGCTGGCCGGCACCGTGCTCGGGCACCTCGGCGCGGCCGGGGAAAGCGAAGGTGCGCAGGCGCCCGCCTCCGCATCCGGTCAGCCCGCTCTGGCCGGGGCCGCCGAACCGCACATGCTCTTCCAGATCCGTCCCGCCGGCGCGGGGGCGCCGCTGATCGACCCCAAGCCGATCCTCGACGGGTGGGTGCGCCTGGAAGAGACCTCGGTCTTCAGGGCCAAGGGGGAGAACCCGTTCCTGGCGACCTCGCCGACCGTAGGTCAGGTGCTGCTCGCGTCCAAGCCGCAGCTCGAGCAACTGCTGCTGCGCGACCCCGGCGTGCACCTGCCCCGCTGTGAGCGCGGCGCGGTACGGGCCGGCGAGGTCGACCGGCGGGTGCTCGCGGCGCTCGAGTTCCTCTCGGTCTCCGGACTGAGCCCGACGGTCTCGGCGGCGGGCTGCGCGCACGGCGCGAGCTCCGCCGGCGCGGGCAACGCCATCGGCGCAGCCGCGGGCGACGCGGTTGACATCTCGAGCGTAGACGGCACCCCCGTCGCCGGTCACGAAGGGCCGGATTCGGTCACCGACATCGCAGTGCGCCGGCTGCTGCGGCTGCAGGGCACGATGAAGCCCGCGCAGATCGTCAGCGCGGAGAGCTACCCGGGCACCGACAACACGCTGACGCTGCCCGGCTACCGCGGCCTGATCCACGTCGCCTTCGCGGGCGGGCGGGACTCCGATCTCGCGGTCTCCCCCCGCACCGGCGCCCGCGCGGCCGGAGTGCGCCTGGCCGGCACGCTCGCCTCGCCGCTGACTCCCAGCCAGTGGCTGCAACTGGTCTCCCAGCTCGGCGAGATCCCCGAGCCGGTCGTGTCGGACAAACCTTCCGCGGCCGCGATCCCGGATTCGGGCACCACCTCCCCCAACCTCAGCTCACCGGGAACGGGGCAGTCCGCGCCGGGTGCTGGCGCTGCGGGCGCCGGCGTGGGTTCCTCCAACGAAGCGGGAGGTGGCTGAGGATGGCCACGACCACGCCACCTCCGCGGGCCAGTGGGGCCCCAGAGCCGCTTCCGCCGCCGAGTGGCCCTCCCGGGCCGCCACGGCCAGTCTCGCCTCCTCCGCGGAGCGTGGGCCGCTGGGTTGCCGCCGGTGCGCTGGCGCTGGTGGTGGGGATCCTCGCCTACATCGTGTTCTCAGGCGGTGGCGGGGCCAACTACAAGTTCGAACTCGAAAACGCCAGCCAGATCGTGCTGGGCGACCAGGTGCAGGTCGGCGGCGTGCCCGTGGGGAGCGTCACCGGCATCACGCTCACCCACAACTACAAAGCGCTCGTCACGATCCACGTGGAAGGCTCGCTGGTGCCGCTGCACGAAGGCACGACCGCCCAGATCAGGGTGCCCTCGCTGACGACCGTCGCCGGGCGCTACGTGGCGCTCTCCCCGGGACCCAACAACCGCCCGGCGCTGCCCGCCGGCGCGACGCTGCCCCCCGGCTCCGCACAGGGAACTACCGACCTCGACCAGCTGTTCGACACCCTGAACCCGCGCACGCGCAAAGGGCTGCAGGAGCTGTTCGTTGGCACCGCCGAACAGTACGCGGGGGCCACTCTGGCGGCGGGTCTCTCCGCTGAATACTTCAGCCCGGTGCTCTCCTCCGCGAACCATATTTTCACCGAGCTCACGCGCGACCAGCACACGTTCACCGAATTCCTCGTGCAGTCCGCCAAGGCGCTCGCGACGCTCGGCGCTCACCACGAAGCGCTCACCGAATTCGTCACCAACGGCAACCAGGCCAACCAGGCGCTCGGCGCCGAACAGGCGAGCCTCCAGCGCGCGGTGGCGGAGCTGCCCGCCACGCTGCAGGCGGGCAACCGCGCGTTCGCGCAGGCGCCCTCGACGTTCGCGGCGCTGCGCCACCTGGCGATCGTCTCCGGGCCCGACACCAAGCTGCTCGCGCCCCTCTTCAAGCGGCTGGAGCCGCTGGTGGTCGAAGCGGGGCCCGTGCTGCACAATCTCAGCCTCGCGATCAGCCGCCCTGGGCCGAGCAACGACCTCACCGACGCCGCGCTCGCGCTGCCCGCGCTCGCAAAGATCCTCCAGAGCGGCTCGCCCAACGCCGTCAAGGCGCTGCAGGAATCGGTACCGGTGACCGCCCTGTGGGGGCCCTACGCCCCCGACCTGGAGGGCGCCGTGCGCGACTTCGGCACGAGCGCGGGCTACTACGACGGCAACGGCAACTACGCGCGCGTGGCCCCCGCGTTCGACAACTTCACGCTCGGTGCGGGCAACACACTCACCCCGGTCACTCCGCCGCAGGGGCTGCAGGGGCTGCACACCCACGAACTACTCCGCTGCCCCGGTGCGGGCGCGACGCCGCCGGCGGCCGACGGCTCGGCGCCCTTCACCGACAATGGCCAGCTCGGCTGCGACCCCACGCAGGTGCCGTGATGAACCCTCGCCGCCGCAGCTCCCTCGCCGCAAGCCCGCTGCTGATCGGGGCGCTCACCGTGCTGATCGCGGTGGTGGCGGTCTACATCTCCTACAACGCCAACAACGGGCTGCCGTTCACCCCCACCTACGACATCAAGGCAGAACTGCCGGAAGCCTCGGGTCTGGAGAACGGCAACCAGGTGCGGCTGGCCGGCAAGCGGGTGGGGGTCGTGAGCGCGCTCACCCCCCACCAGGATCCCGCCACCGGCCGGGTCACGGCGATCGTGAGCCTCAAGCTCGAAAAGCACGCGGGGCCGCTGCCGGTCGACACCTCGATGCTCGTCGAGTCGGTCTCGACGATCGGCCTGAAGTACCTGGAACTGACCCGCGGGCACTCTCACCAGATGATCCCCGAAGGCGGCACGATCCCCGTCTCGCACTCCCACGAACCGGTGCAGATCCAGGACTTCTTCAACATCTTCGACAAGCAGACGCGGATCGCGATCGAGCAGAACACGAACACCTTCGGCGACGCCTTCGCCGGGCGCGGTCCCGGCTTGAACGAAGCGATCCACACGTTGCGTCCGCTCGTGGAAAACGCCGTGCCCGTGCTGCACAACCTCGCCTCCCCACAGACCGGCTTCGGCCAGCTGTTCGTTGCGCTCGACAGAGCCGCCAAACAGGTCGCGCCGGTGGCCGAAACGCAGGCAAACCTGTTCGTCGAGCTCGACACCTTCTTTACCGCCTTCGCCGGTGCCTCCTCGTCGCTGGAACGCACGATCGAAGGGGGGCCGGGGGCGCTGCGCCAGGCGATCCACTCGTTCCCCTACGAGGAACCGCTGCTCGAAAAAACCACCGAGTTCATTCACCTGCTGCGCCCGAGCGCGCGCATCCTGCGCACGACCGCGGCGCCGCTCGGCCACGCCTTCGAAGTCGGCGCCGTCAACCTGCGCGCCGCCGTTGCGCTGAACAAGCAGCTGGCCAGCGCGCTGCACGCCTTCAAGGTCTTCGCCGAAGACCCCGTCGTCGGGCTCGGTCTCGAAGAATTCACGCGGACCGCGCAGCTCGGCACGCCGCTGCTGGAAGGGCTCGCCCCCGCGCAGACCACCTGCAACTACGTCACGCTCGCGTTCCGCAACGTCGCCAACCTGCTCGCCGAGAGCGTCGGGGTCGGCACGCTCGCGCGGGCGGTGCCGATCCTCAGCCCCTCCGGAACCAACGCCGAGGGCCTCCCGGCCTCGGCGCCGGCCGACGGGCTCTCGAAAGACTTCGAAGCCACCACGCTAGGTGCCCGCGGCAAAGAAATCCCCGACAACCACTTGCACTACAACCCCTACCCCTACGTCGGCGGTCCTGGCCAGCCTGTGGAGTGCGAAGCGGGCAACATGAGCTACGTCGAAGGCAAGACGGTGATCGGTAACACCTCGACCACCCTTGGCACGCTCCACGACGTGACCAAGCGCGACGAAAGCCTGTTCGGGGAAAAGTACCCGGCCTCCACGCTGAGCTCCTTCCCGAAGGAAGGGCCCACGGCGGGCGCTGGCAAGGGCACGAGCAAGAGCGGTGGCAAGAGCACGAGCAAGGGGAAGGGGAAGTGAGCCGCGTGCGTATCTGGCGCCGCCGGGAGGTCGCGGTCTCCGAGCTGCAGAAGCGCTCCAACCCCGTGCGCTTTGGGATCATCTTCCTGATCGTCCTCGCGATCGCCGTGTACTTCGGCTTCACCAAGCACGTACCGTTTAAACACGGCTTCCGTCTGAACGCGGTCTTCAACTCGGCCGTCAACATCCAGCCCCGCTCGCCGGTGCGGATCGCCGGGGTCAACGTCGGCAAGGTCACCTCCGCCACGCGCGAGGGCCGTGCGGCGGTGGTGGCGATGGAAATCGAAGGTAAGGGCCTGCCGATCCACTCCGACGCGACGCTCAAGATCCGAGCGCGGATCTTCCTGGAAGGCAACTGGTGGGTCGAACTACAGCCCGGGAGCCCCTCGGCCCCGGTGGTCTCCTCCGGCCACACGATCCCGGTCACGCAGACCTCCGACCCGGTTCAGCTCGACCAGGTGCTCGACGCGCTCAACACCGATACGCGCACGAACCTGCAGACCTTCCTGGTCGAATACGGCGCCGCGCTCACGGCCAAGCCGACCGCTGCCGAGGACGCCGAACAGGACCCGGAAGTGCGCGGCCTGAACATGGCGCAGGCGCTCAACAAGGCCTACCACCGCGGTCCCGAAGCGCTGCGCGACGGCGCGATCATCCAGCAGGCATTCGCGGGCACCGAACCGCACGATCTCTCGAAGCTGTTCGCGAGCATCGAAAAAGTCACGGCCCAGCTCAACGTGCACGAGCAGCAGCTCGGGGAACTGTTCGGCCACTTCGCCGGCTTCCTGCACCCCTTCGCCGCGCAGGCGTCTAGCGTGCGCACCGCCGTTGCCGAGCTGCCAAGTGCGCTGCGCGGCGCGCAGCGCGGCTTCGCCGAACTGAACAACGCCGCCCCCTCGATCCGGACGTTCGCGCTGGACCTGATCCCCGGCGTCGAAGAGGTCCCCGCCGTGGCTACCGCCGCCTTCCCGTGGATCGAACAGCTGCGCGGGGCGCTCGGGCCGGGCGAGCTCGGAGGGGTCGCCGCGGGCCTGCGCACCGCGGCGCCGGAGATTGCCACCTTGACCACCGGCCAGGTCTCCTTCCAGCGCCAGTTCAACGAATTCAACCAGTGCCTGACCAAGGTGATCTACCCCGCTATCTACAGCAAGATCCAGGACGGGGCCAACACCTCGGGCGTGGAAAACTACAAGGAATTCTGGTACGCGCTGGCGGGCCTGGCGGGCATCGGTCAGAACTTCGACGGCAACGGCGCCGCGGGGCGCTTCCTCACCGGGGGCAGCGGCACTGTGGTCCTCTCTCCACCGGCCACGATCGTCAAGCCCGGCGCGCCGCCCGGCAACAAAACGCTGGTGGCCCAGACTCCCCTGGCTCCCGAAGGGACCAGCCCGCGCTTCCCCGGCGCCGAGCCCCCGTATAAGCCGCTCGTGCCGTGCTACACGCAGGCGCTGCCCAACCTCAACGGGCCACTGGCGCACGGCCCCGCGGACGGGGGTGGGTGATGGCGGCCGTGGACGAGCAGCAGGTGGACCACGAGTCTGGGCGCGGGATCCGCGACCAGATCGAGCGCTACCGAACGGCGTTCCTGGCGATCGTTGCGATGATCGTGATCGCCGCGGGGTCCGCCGGCTACATCCTCGCCCACGAGCGTCTCTCGGTGCCCGCGTGGGTGCCGGTCATCGGCCACGAATCGTTTCCGTTGAAGGGCGAATTCACGACCGGCCAGGCGGTCACCCCTGGCCAGGGCCAGTCGGTCGAGATCGCGGGCGCCAAGATCGGCGAAATCTCGAGCGTGGAACTGGTCAACGGCAGGGCGATCGTGAGCATGAACGTGACGCCCAAGTACGCCCGCTACATCTACCGCAACGCCACGATGCTGCTGCGTCCCAAGACGGGGCTGAAGGACGAGACGATCGAGGTCTCCCCCGGCACCCCCGCTGCGGGGCGGGTGCCCAAGGAGTACGTGGTCCCCATCACCCAGACCTCCCCGGACGGCAACCTCGACGAACTGCTCGCCTCGCTCGACACCGACACGCGCGCCTACCTGCAGGAGCTGCTGGCCGGGGCCGGCGAAGGGCTGAATGGGAACGGCGCCAACCTCTCCGCCACCTTCAAGCGCTTCGACCCGCTCGCCCGCGAGTTCCAGGAAATCGGCCGCGAAGTCGCCAAGCGCCAGTACTACGTAGAACACGGGATCCACAACTTCCGTCTGCTGCTGGAAGCGCTCGGCAACAAGGACACCCAGCTCGCCCAGGTGGTCAACTCCTCCAACGCGGTGTTCACGACCTTCACGGCGCAGGACCGCGCGGTGCAGGAAACCCTCCACGAGCTGCCCGGCGTGCTGAGGCAGGCCAACCACGGCTTCGGCAAGCTCGCCGGTGCCGTCCGCGTTACCGGCTCCACGCTGCACGCCCTGGAGCCGTTCGCCAAGGTGCTCGCGCCCTCCGAGCGCGCTACGCAGGAGTCCTTCCGCACTACCACCCCGATCTTCAAGAACGAAGTCCGGCCGTTCTTCCGCAAGATCCTGCCGGTCATCAACCAGCTGCAGCCCTCGCTACAGGACTTCGCGCAGGCTACCCCCGACCTGACCACGAGCTTCACCGTGCTCAGCGAATTCTTCAATGAGCTCGCCTACAACCCCGGCCCCAACCAGGCTGGCTTCCTGTTCTTCGCGGACTGGGGCGCCCACGACCTCGACAGTGTGGTCTCCCAGGGCGAAGCCCACGGCGCGATCGGTCAGACGCTGCTGTACTTCAACTGCGAACTGGTGCCGGTCCTGACCGGCGTGGCTGAAGCCGACCCGACGGCGAAACTGATCCTGGGCCTGCTCAACCCGCCGAGCGCGTCGCTGTGCAAATCGGCCGCGGCAAGCGGTACGGCAGCGGCCAAAGCCGCGAGCCTGCACGGCGTCAGCGGGGCGGCGCGGCTGGCGGATCGCGTCTTCGGCCAGGGCCCCGACGCCGCCGCGCTGGCGCAGGCCCCGCTGGGAGGGGGTGACTGAGATGCAGAAGCGCGCCCCAACGCTGGCGAACGTCCTCGTGATCGTGCTCTTCGCGCTCAGCTGCTTCGGCCTGCTGCTGTTCCTGTGGGAGTCCTTCGGCGGCCCGGTGCCGCTGAAGCCCAAGGGCTACCGCTTCTCGGTCGAGCTCTCGCGCACCCTCGCCCTGGGCGAAGAGTCCGACGTGCGCATCTCCGGGGTCAAAGTCGGGCACGTCGTGAGCCTCTCGGTGGGCTCGAAGGGGTTCACCGACGTGACCCTCGAAATGAACCACCAGTACGCGCCGGTGCCCACCAACGACCGCATGATCCTGCGCCAGAAGACGCTGCTGGGGGAGACCTACATCGAACTGATCCCCCAGCACGCAGCGGCACAAGCGCTGCCCGATGGCGGGCAGATCTCGGCCAGCCAGGTCGAACCGGCGGTGACGCTCGACGACATCCTCTCCGCGCTCGACCCCCGCACGCGCGCCGCCTTCAAAGCGTGGCAGCAGCTCACGGCCGCCGCGTACAACGGGCGCGGGGAACAGATCAACTCGGACTTCGCCGAATTCCAGCCGTTCGTGGAAAACGCTAACAAGCTGGTGAGCATCCTCGCCGAACAGGAAGGCGCACTGCGGGCGTCGGTGCACAACACCGGCGTGGTGTTCGACGCGTTCACCGAACGCGACAACCAGCTGCGCGAATTCATCGTCAACAGCGAGCGCACCTTCCACGCGCTCTCCCAGAGCAGCACCCAGTTCGCGAACGCCTTCCGCGAGCTGCCCACCTTCGAGCACCGCGGGGAGGCGACGCTGCGCGAACTGGACAACCTTGCGACCGTCGCGGGCCCCGTGCTGGACGAGTCCTACGCGTGGGAGCGCGAGCTCACCCCGCTGCTGGAAGGCGTCAAGTCGTTCACCCCCGACTTCAACAAGCTGCTCACTGACTTCGGCCCGTTCACGAGCGCCTCCAAGCGAGGCCTGCCGGCGTTCGAACGCTCGCTCAGCCTGCTCACGCCGCTGCTCGGCAACGTCGGCCCGGTGCTGCGCAACTTCGATCCGTTCCTGAAGTACACCGGCGACTACATCCCCGAGCTGCAGTCGTTCGTCGCCAACGTCACCGCCGCCACCGAGGCGCACGACAAAAACTCCGACATCTCCAACGGCCAGATCCAGCACTACCTGCGCGCACTCGCGACGGTCACCCCGGAAAGCCTCGCGGTCTACAGCAAGCGGATCGGCACCAACCGCGCCAACCCCTACTTCCAGCCGGGCGCCTTCCGTACGTTGGGCAACGGCGGCCTGCAGGTCTTCAGCACGGCGGCCTGCGCCAACTCGGCGCCGTCGGTCAACCCCTCGACGGCCAACGCGGTCGTGTCCAAAGAACTCCTCGAACAGCTGACCGGGAGCTGGACCGAAACGAAGCCTGCTGGCAAGCCGCCGGTCCACCAGGAAGAGCCGGCTGTCGTCAACGGACCCGAAAGCACGACCAACACGGTCGCGGCGCCCGCGTGCAACCAGCAGGCCCCCTTCACCTGGGAAGGCGCCACCAGCCAGTTCCCGCACGTCACGCCGCCAGCGGCGAAGTAGGCGGCGCCCGCATAGTCGGTGGCGCGAGACGGAGCCCGCTCGCGGCCCCTACTCACGTGGCGAGCGTTCGGTAAGTCGCGTCAACGTCAGCGCGCAGTGCGGGGCCGCTACCGGTGCGTTCAGACGCCGACGACCCTTCAGGCGGGCACTCCCTTCGCATACGCCGCCACGAGCGCCCGGTGGTGACCCAGATAGGGCAGCAGCGCGAAGTACGCAAGGTCCCCGCACAGGCGGGGCAGTTCGCCGGTGCGGTCGGACAGCGCGCGGTGGTGCAGGACCGAGGCGATCCCGCCCACCATCGCTTCGGAGATGCAGGCTGGGAGGTGGTCGGGGTCGGCGCAGTGGAAGCGCCCCTCCTCCAACAGCGGCGGGAAGCTCCTCAGCAGCGCGTAGTGGCGCTCGCACGCGGCGGGGCCCACGCTGAGGCACTCCACGAGCACCACCCGTGCGCCGTCGGGATCCTCCGCGAGCGCCCTCATCAGGGCCTCCAGTCCCGAGCGGACCCGCTCGGGCCAGGGCGCCGCACGCTGAACCGCCTCCTGCACCCGGCTCTCCGTTCGGGCGATCAGCGCGTCAAGCGCCTGCAGGAAGCAGTCCTCCTTGTTCGCGAAGTGCTCTTCGAAGAGCGCCGCCGGGACTTCTGCGGTCTGCAGCACCCGCTCCACAGTCGTGCGATCGTAGCCCCGGTAGGAGGCCGTGGCGATCATCGCGTCGAGCACGCGGATGCGGGGGTTGGGCGAGCGGCCAGCCGCCGCAAGCGAAGGGCTGACGGCGGACTCCCGTGGGGCGCCGAGGTGGCTGCTGTGCAACATCGTTCCTCCCTCCCTGCCCGGCGAAGGAGCGGGTGGAGGAGCGCGACCGGTCCGGCCGGGCCGTGGCTGAGGCCGCGTTTTCCAGGCGCTGAATCCCGGACTGTGAGTTTCCCTCTCCCCGTGAAGAGTAGTCCTGCCGGCACCACGTTGTCAAGGGCACCCGCCCGGGTCTTGTCAAGAGCCCTGGCGGGCCCCGTCAGGCGATCCCGTTGGCCGTCGGCCGGTTCGTCGTGGGCACGGTTTCGCCTGACGGTCTGCGCCCGGAGGGCTGCGGGGGGACGGTGAGGAAGCGCAACCGGTAGCGACCCACCACGATCTCGTCACCGTCCTCGAGTATCCGCCACTCGATTCGCTCGCCGTTGACGAACACGCCGTTGAGGCTGCGATCGTCGAGCACTCGCACTCCGTCGGGCTGGCGCACCAGCAGAGCGTGCCGGCGCGAGACGGTAGGGTCGTCGAAGCGCACGTCCGCCGCGAGGCTGCGCCCCACGCGGGTCCACTCGTGAGTCAGCGCTTGGACAGTGGTCTCCTCGTCCTCCTCGTAGGCGAGGTACTCGCCCGGCTGTTCGATCCTCTCCCTGACCTCCGCCAGCCACGCCTCCTCGCGCTCGTCGGCGTGCTCGGCGATCCTGCCGCCGCCTTCCGCGCCGGCGTGGACGCCTTCGGCTGCGGCTTCCCCTCCGAGCCGTCCGGCGCTGAACAGCGAGGCGCGTACGAAGCTTGCGCCCCCGCAGCCAGGGCAGTCGCTCAGCCTGTCTGAGGCCGCCAAGGTCAGGACGTAGCCGCAGCGCTGGCAGCGAAAGGATCCCGCTCCCGCCAGCGTGCCCGAGGTCAGTGACTCCACCATCTCAGCGCTCCTGTTCTCCCGTTGGTTTACGTCTTGGCGTCCAGCTTGCCAGCGAAACCTTGTGGCGATCATAACGAGACTTTCCCCGAGAGGTCTAAAAGGCTTGTAATTTTCTGGAGGCCCGCAGCATTTCGCGCGCTCGGCGGATCGGAGGCGGGGGCCGAACTTGGGTAGCTGGGTCCTTCTACCCCCGGCTCGGCTCCTCCAAACCGGCGGGCCTGGAGGAGACCGGCGCCAAGTGGCGAAACCCCGTGTCATGTCGCCCGCAACGGTTACGGACATAGATCGGTTTGAGCGTGTCCTCCTGCGCCGAGGCGTCGGGGTGCTCACGGCCGATCGCAACCGCTGCGCGGACTGCGGACGCACCCCGCTGGTGGGGGAGCGGGTGCACCTCTATGGCGGCGCCGTCGTCTGCGAGCTGTGCCGCTCTGAGCGCCGCGATGCCCCCGTGGCCACCGAGACCGTGCGCCACTCTGAGCGCGGCCACGGCGTACGCCTGGCCGCACGCGCGGCGTAGGCGCTCGTCGTTTGCCGAGGGTCCCGCTTGTTTGCTGCGTGGGTGTGCCCTGCTGGGCTTAACGCGCCTGCTGGGTATATAGACTGCCGCACGCGATGGACCCCGTGACCGTGTCGATCCTGATCGACGCTCCCCGCGAGCGCGTCTTCGAGTACCTGCAGGACCTCGCCAACCACTCGGAGTTCACCGACCACTACCTCCACGACTGGCACCTCACCCGCGAGAACTCCGTGGGCCGTGGCGCGGGCGCCCGCTTCCGCGTGGCCGCCCCCGGCAACCGCTTCAGCTGGGGCGACGTGACCTTCGCGGAGGTGGACGCGCCGCACCGCATCGTCGAGGTCGGCCGCGGCGGCAAGAACAACCGCGTTCGTACCCTCGGTGTCTACGAGCTCGCGCCCGACGCCGGTGGGACTACGCGCGTGCGGTTCACCGTGGAGACCCAGCCTCACACGCTCTCCGACCGGCTCCTGGAGTCCTTCGGCGCGCGCGGGTGGCTGCGGCGCAAGAACCGCAAGGCGCTGCGCCGCCTGCGCTCGATCATCGAGACCGGAGAGGGGCGCGGCCGGCGCGTCACGGTCGCCGGTGGGTAGAGGGTGGCGCAGTCGGCCGGTAGACCGCCGAGCTGGGACCCCCTTTTGCTGGTAGGCCGGCGAGCCGGGCCCCTCTTTTTTCTGTAAGACTGCCGCGTCGCATGTCCCGCCTTCCGCGCAACTCCCTCCTCGCCGCCCTCGCGGTGCTCGCGGTGCTCGCTCTGGGGGCCTGCGGAGACTCCCACACGCGGGTCACGACCGGCACCTACGCCGGGTCCTCCGGCAAGAACGCCCCCTACCTCAACGTGGGGCCGCTCATCTACGAGGTCCAGATCTCGCGCGAGCTGAACCCCTACGACACCGAAGACTCCGCCTACCTCGCTGGCCTCACCCATGCCCAGTGGCAGCTGCGCCCGGGGGAAGAGTGGTTCGGGGTGTTCATGCAGGTCTACAACAACACCTCCGTGCCCCACCCCGTGGCCACTGACCTCACGGTCACCGACACCGAAGGTCACGTCTACTACCCGATTGTCCCCGCCGCCACCAACCTCTTTGCCTACCGCGCCGGGTACGTGGCCCCCAACAACCGTGTCCCCGCCCCCGACACCGTCGCCTCCGAGGGCCCCACCCAGGGGGCGGTGCTGCTGTACAAGATCAAGGTCGAATCGCTCAGCGAGCGGCCCCTGACGCTGAAGATCATGGACCCCCGCGACCCCTCCCAGATGGCCTCCGCGGAACTGGACGTCTAGGGCCTATCCCGATTTGGGGCGTGCGGCTGGGGCGGTCGAGGGTCGAGCGAGGCGAGAGACCAGAGCCCACCCACCCGAGGCGTGGTGGGCCACGTCGAGCCCGCGGTGACGGGTCCCGGAGGGGTAAGGTCATCGGCCGTATCCAGACGTGCGAGCCACGAGGGATAGGCCCTTAGCGACCTTTTAGCCGAGGGCGCCCGGCTGTAGGGCCGCTTCAATCACCTGCCGTGCCACCGGTGCCGCGGTTGCCCCGCCCGCGCCGTCGCGCACCATCAGCACCCCCACCACGATCTTCGGGTGCCCCGCTGGGGCGAATGCCGCGAACCACGCGTCGGTGTTCTGCGGGTTGTTCTGTTCGGCGGCGCAGCTACTCGCTTCGGAGGGGTGTTCCTTGGAGGCGTGTTCTTCGCCTCCCGCGGGCTTCTGTTCGGAGCCGCTTGCGCTGCAGGAGCTCGGGCTGCCGAGTTCTGCGGTACCCGTCTTGCCCGCCACCACCACCCCCGGAATCGCCGCCGCGGTGCCCGTGCCGTAGCGCACCACTTCGATCATCATGCCTCGCACGGTGCGCGCCGTCGCAGCACTGACCGCTTGCACAGTGGGGTGGCTCCCTCCGCTGGGCGTGAACACGAGGCTCGGCGTCGGCCGCCGCCCCCGGTCGGCAATCGTCGCCGCCACCGTCGCCATCTCCAGGGGGCTCGCCAGCACCTTGTCCTGGCCGATCGCCGTGGAGCCCACCGCCAGTTCCCCCTGGATTTCTGCGGCCGGGGGGAGGGTGCTCTCAGCTGCGCCCGCGATCCCCGGGGGGTGGTTGAAGCCGAACCGTTCCGCTGTTGCCACTAGCCGCGCCGCCCCCAGCTTCACCCCCAGCGGGGCGAACACCGAGTTGCACGACACCGCGAACGCTTCCACCAGGGTCCCCCCACATTCCTCCCCGTTGGCGTTGTGCAGTTCCACCCCGTCCAGCGTTGCCTCCGTTGCGTCGGCGAACGTGCTCCGCGGGGTGGCGATCCCCGCCTGCAGCACCCCGCTCACGGTGACCATCTTGAACGTCGAGCCCGGCGGCTGCAGCGCTTCTAGGGCGATCCCCGCCACCGCCTCCACCTGACCGCTCGCCGGTTCCAGCGCGACCACCCCCCCATACTGGCCCCCCAACGCGCTCACCGCCGCGCTCTGCAGCGCAGGGGAGATCGTGGTGCGCACCGTGCTCCCCGCGTGCGGGGGGACGCTTGCCAGGACCCGTTGCCCCGCGAGTAGTTCGCCCCCCGGGGCCCCCCGCAGGCGTTCGTCC
The DNA here is from genome assembly GCA_963706545.1 of uncultured Solirubrobacterales bacterium. Lineage (GTDB taxonomy): Bacteria > Actinomycetota > Thermoleophilia > Solirubrobacterales > Solirubrobacteraceae > Palsa-744. The sequence continues at coordinate 208,665 of OY970161.1, read as the reverse complement.
TCCGCGAGCTCCAGGCCGCTCACACCCACGATCGCGTCGCCCGGCACTCCCTGCGCTTCGAGCGCCTGACGGCTGCTCGCGGGGATGGACCCCACTTCACCCACGACATCGTCCGCCGCCGCGCCCAGCGGTGAACTGCGCTGCCCCGCCGCGTTCGCCGGCCCTTCCGCGAGCACCGACCCGTTGCGCGCCTCCAGCGCCGCTCTCGGGGGCAGCGCCGTACGCCTGCTCAACGCCTCCCCCGGCCGCAGGCCGGGGAAGGCGAGCGAGGGCGACCACGCCACCCGCTCTCCGCCTTCGTCGGGCTCCGCCGCCACCGGCAGCCTAAAGCTCTCTGCGAGGGTCCCCCACAGTCGCGTGCGCACTCGTACCGGCACCACCTCCACACCCCCGGCCGCTGCCCGTGGGGCGCCCGTCACCCGCTCGCCACTGGCGGTTGCCGTCGTCAGGTCTTCCTGGTAAGCCTGCGCGAACTGACTCGCCGTCACCTGCCGCTGGGAGGCGGGGGAGAGCTCGCCGTACATGCTCGCGTAGTCCCTCCTCGCCCACGCCGCCGCGAAGCGGGCCGCGAGCGCGGGGGCGGCCGAGGAGGAGGAGTGCTCCGCTCCCAGGATCGCCCCCGCCGCGAACGCCGCCGCCGCCAGCGCGATCACCGGTCGAGCACGCCGTGTGCGTCGGCTGTTGCTGCTGCTCTGGAGGTCCCTGCCGCGGTGGCCTGCCCTCTGTGACCGCCCGCCCCGGCTGGAAGAGGATGCGACAGTCATCGCTCTACGCCGGTTCTCACAACGTGTTGAAAGCAGGCGGTGCTGGCCGATCGGAGAGCCCGTCGCTCTCCGATCGGTAGGGCGTTCCTGGACCAAGCTGGGCGACGCTGGCCGAAACGGGGATGCTGGCCGAACGGGGGATGCTCGCCGGAGGCGAGTGTCTCCCCGCTTCGGTCGGAGGCGAGTGTCTCCCGGCTTCGGTCGGCGAAGCTCGTGCTGGTGGCACGGGCAAGCCGGCACGTGGCGAGCCAGCGCAGCGTACAGGGACGCATCCGGGCGTGCCGATCGTTTTCAAACACGTTGCAACACCGCGGAACGGTAGAACATGGGCGTGACGTCGCTTGACTGGGCAATCCTCGCGTTCATCGCCGTCCTGGCCCTGTTCGGCCTGCGGCAAGGTTTCATCGTGGGCGTGCTCTCCTTCGGGGGCTTCGCCCTCGGCGCGTTCGTCGGGACCCGCGTCGGCCCGCTGTTGCTTCCCCAGGGCTCCGCCTCGCCCTACGCCCCCGCCTTTGGCCTCATCGGCGCGATCCTCGCCGGCGCGATCCTCGCCAGCGGCCTGGAGGGGCTCGGCTGGCGGCTGCGCAGCACCACTCGTCTGATTCCCGGTCTCGGTCTGCTCGACGGCGCGCTGGGCGCGCTGCTCTCCGCGGCGGTGGGTCTCGGGATCGTGTGGATCGTCGCTGCCGTCGCCGCGCAGATCCCCACGGCCGTCACGCTGCGCGCTGACATCCAGCGCTCGGCAATCCTGCGCGACCTCAACGGGCTGCTGCCGCCCTCTGGGCCGATCCTCAACGCGCTCTCGCGCCTGGACCCGCTGCCCTCGATCCCCGGCCCGCTGCCCGCGCTCGCGGCGCCCCCGCCGCTGATTGCCGGTGCCCCCGGGGTGCAGGCCGCCTCGCGCTCGGTCGTGCGCGTACTCGGCACCGCCTGCGGTCTCGCGATTGAGGGCTCCGGGTGGGTCGTGCGGCCCGAAGAGGTGCTCACCAACGCCCACGTCGTCGCCGGTGAGGACGACACCACCGTGGAGGTCGCCGGCCGGCCTCCTGGCCTCCCCGCGCAGGCGATCGCCTTCGATCCGACGGTCAACCTCGCGCTGCTGCGCGTCCCCGGACTCGGGCTCCCCTCGCTGAGCCTCATCTCGAACCCACCCGGGGGGCGCGCGGGGGCGATTCTCGGGTACCCCGAAAACGGGCCCTTCGACGTCCAGTCAGCGCGCATCGGGTCCTCCGAGCAGGTGCTCACCCAGAACGCCTACGGTCAGGGGCCCGTCTCCCGCCTGCTCACCCCTCTGCGCGGCCTCGTGCGCCCCGGCAACTCCGGGGGGCCCGTCGTGGACTCCGCGGGCGCGGTCCTCACCACCGTCTTCGCTGGCACCACCGGCGCTGGGCCCCCCGGCGGCTACGGCGTCGCCGACGCCACCGTCGTGCACTTGCTCGAAACGACCGAGGCGAGCGGCCCTCTGGTTGAAACCGGGCACTGCGACACCGCGTGAGGCGGCCCCCGAGCCCGTGGGGCGTTGGGGGACGCGGTGGGTCGGTGCTGGGGGTAGGGTCGCACGGGGGCACGAAGGGCCGCGCCGGGGCCCGCGTCCCCCGCGTCCTGTAGGAGAGCGTTGGGAGACGTGGTGCACGGTCGGGGCCCTCCGCTCGGACGCTGGGTAGGAGGCCCAGCGCGCACCTGCTCGGTGGCGGCACCCACCCGCGCGGACGATCCCTACGAAACACCCCCGGTGGGACCAACCGCTAGGCTGACCTCCGTGCCGAAGACCCTGGTGATCGCCGAGAAGCCCTCCGTGGGGCGCGACCTCGCGCGCGTGCTGCCCGGGACCTTCAAGAAGGAAGAGGGCTGGCTGGAAGCCGAGGAGTACGTCGTTACTTGGGCCGTCGGGCACCTCGTGCAGCTGGCCGAACCCGACGAGTACGACCCCCGGTTCAAGCGTTGGCGCATGGAGGACCTGCCGATCGTGCCCGACCGCTTCAAGCTCGTCGTGCGCGACGAGCGCTCGCGCAAGCAGATGTCGGTCGTCACCCGCCAGCTCTCCCGCGAGGACGTCGGGGAGGTCATCAACGCCTGCGACGCTGGCCGCGAGGGGGAGCTGATCTTCGCCTACATCTACGAGAAGGCCGGCTCCTCCCTGCCCGTGCGCCGCCTGTGGCTGAACTCGATGACGACCTCCGCGATGCGGGCCGCCTTCGACTCGCTGCGCCCCGCCTCCGAGGTCGCGCTGCTCGAGCAGGCCGCCCGCTCGCGCTCGGAGTCCGACTGGATCGTCGGCATGAACGCCACCCGCGCTGCCACCATCCGCCTGCGCACCTCCTTCGACGGGGCCGTCTCGCTCGGGCGCGTCCAGACCCCCACGCTCGCCATCGTCGCCCGCCGCGAGGAGGAGATCAAAGCGTTTGTGCCCGAGCCCTACTGGCTCGTGGACGCCATCTTCGCTGCGCCGCCGCTGGAGGGGGCCAGCGCTGGTGGCGGGTCTTCCGGGGGGGCGGCTGGCGCTGGGTCAAACGGGGGGGCCGGCTCCGACGCCGCGTCGCCAGGCGAGCCCGTCCCTGGCGAGCGCGTCTACACCGGACGCTTTCACGCCGGCGCCAAACCCCGCCTGGCGACCGAGGAGGAAGCGGTCGCGATCGTCGAGGCCTGCACCGGGCGCGAGGCGGCCGTCACCAAGCTCGAGGTCAAGGAGGCGCGCGAGCGTGCGCCCCTGCTGTACGACCTGACCTCGCTACAGCGTGACGCCAACACCCGCTTCGGCTTCTCCGCGCGGCGCACCCTCGGCGCCGCGCAGCGCCTCTACGAGGAGCACAAGGCGCTCACCTACCCGCGCACCAACTCCCGCTACCTGACGACCGACCTGATCCCCGAGATCAAGCCCACGGCAGAGCTCGTGGGCTCCCAGAAGGAGTACGCCCGCGCTGCCGCGTACGTCACGAGCCTCGACAAGCTCCCCCTCGCGCGCGTGGTCGACGACGCCAAGGTCACCGACCACCACGCCATCATCCCTACCCGCTCCGAGCACAAACTCGATCGCATGTCCGACGACGACCGCCGCGTCTACGACCTCGCCGTCCGGCGCTTCCTCGCGATCTTCCACCCCGAGGCCGTGTTCGAGAACACCCGCGTGGAGACCACCATCCCGGCCGGCGAGGGGGCTCGTGCAGGCCACTACGTGTTCCGCACCCGCGGCAAGGTCCTGATCGTGCCCGGTTGGCGCGGGGTCTACGGGGAGAGCACCCCCGAGACTGGCCGCGAAGGTGGTCCCGCCGCCGAGGAAGACGAGGGCGTCGAGCAGCCTCTGCCCCGCCTGCTCGAGGGCGAGCCCGTACAGACCCGCGAGATCAAGAGCCTTGCCAAGGAGACCAAGCCCCCCCGGCGCTACTCCGATGCGTCGCTGCTCGCCGCGATGGAGACCGCCGGCAAGCTCGTCGACGACGAGGAGCTGCGCGAGGCGATGAAGGAGTCCGGGATTGGCACCCCCGCCACGCGCGCGGCGATCATCGAGCGGCTGATCTCCGTCGGCTACATCGAGCGCGACGGGCGCTCGCTGGTGGCCACCGAGAAGGGTCTCAACGTTGTGCGCTTGCTGGGCCACCACCCGCTCACCTCCCCCGAACTCACCGGCCGCTGGGAGCACCGCCTCGACGCGATCGAGCGCGGGGAGGACTCCCGCGAGCACTTCATGCACGACATCGCCGGCTTCGCCGGGGAGACCGTGAAAATGCTCGACCACGCGCTCAAAGACGTGCGCATCCCCAAAGCGACGCTCGGGCCCTGCCCGGTGTGCGGGCATCCCATCGTGGAAAACCGCAAGGGCTACTCCTGCTGGGCGCGCAACGACCCCGGCTGCGGGTTCGTCATCTGGAAGTCCAAAGCGAGCAAGCAGCTGCCGCTCGCCGTCGCCCGCGAGCTGATCCGCACCGGCTACACCGCGCGGCCCGTCACCGGCTTCCGCGGGCGCTCGGGGCGCTCCTTTCGCGCGCACCTTGCGCTTCAGCAGGGGGTTGACGGCAAATGGCGTGTTGAGTTCAATGAGACTTGGGCGAAGGAGGGCGCCAAGCCGCCCGACCAGGAGAGCGGGGAGGCTGCGGTTGAGGTTCCCGCCGAGGCTGGGGTCGAGGCCGTGGCGGCTCAGTCTGTGGCGTAGGGGCGTGTGGGCCCGCTCGGCGGCGGGCGGTGGATGACGCCGCCGGGCCGTCGAGCGTGGCGCACGAGGGAGCGGGGCACTCGCGAGAGTGAGGCGTCGGGTGGGTGCGCCACTATGGGCGCCCATGCCACTCACGCTCGTAACCGGACCCGCAAACGCCGGCAAGGCCCGCGTCGTGATGGACGCGCTGCGCGCCCACCACGTACGGGGAGAGCAGCCGCTGGTGGTGGTACCCACCCGTGCCGACGTGGAGCGCTACCGCAGCGAGCTCGCCGGTGGGGGGCTTGTGGACGGGGTGCGGGTGGAGCGCTTCGGAGGGCTGCTCGCCGAGGTGCTCCGCCGCGCCGCCGCCCGGGGGTCGGACGCGACCGAGCGGCCGCTCAGCCGGCTCGCCCTCGAGCGGGTGCTCGCGACGGCGTGGGAGCGCGCGCGCTCTGGACGGCCCCGCGCGCGTGTGGGAGGAGTGGACGCGGAGGGGACCGCCGAGGCGCAGGGGACGGCCACCCCCCTGCAGCGTGCTCCCGGCGGTACCCGCACACAGGGCTCGCGCGCGGCGAGCTCCGTCCGCGCGACCCCCGGCATGGTGCGCGCGCTGGCGGCGCTCGTCGCAGAGCTCGAGGTCGCGCGCATGAGCCCTGCACGGCTGCGCGAGGCGCTGGAGGCGTGGGTCGCCGCAGACCCCGCGCACGCCTCCGGTGCGCGGGGTCTCGCGGAGCTCTACGCGGAGTACCGCCGCGCTAGCGAGGAGCTCGGACGCGCAGGCCCTGAGCGGCGCGTGGCGCTCGCGCTCGACGCTCTGCGCCGCACCCCCGCGGCGTGGGGCGCCACGCCGGTGCTGCTCTACGGCTTCGACGACCTCGGGGGGCTGCAGCTGGACACAGTGGAAACGCTCGGCGTGGTGGTGAACGCTCCGGTGACGGTCTCGCTCGCCTACGAGCCGGGCCGCGTGGCGTTCGCCGGCCGCGGGGACACCTTCCAGCGCCTGCGACCCCTCGCGGCCGTCCACCACCTGGTGGGGCCGCGCGCGGCCTACTACGCGCCCGCCGCGCTGGCCGAAACGGGGACCGATTGGGGAGACACTCGCTCCGCCGAAGCCGGGCGACGCTCGCCTTTGGCGAGCATCCCCGTTTCGGCCAGCATCCCCAAATCGGCCAGCGCCGAAGGCGCGTGTCCCCCGGCTTCGGTTGCGCTGCACCACCTGGAGCGCTTCCTGTTCGAGCCCGATCCCCCCGCCGTCCCCGCGGCGGAGGCGGTGCGGCTGTTGGAGGGCGGGGGCGAACGCGCGGAGCTCGAGCTCGTCGCGGAGGAGATCCAGGGTCTCCTGGAGCACGGGGTGCCGGCTGGGGAGATCGCCGTCGCCCACCGGGCCCCGGGGAGCGTCGCGGAGCTGCTGGGGGAGGTCTTCCGTGCCCGCGGCGTCCCTTTCGCGCTGGAGCGGCGCGTCCCCTTCGCGCGCACCGCCCTCGGGCGCGCGTTGGTGGGCCTGCTAGCCGCGGCTTTCCCCGCCGCTGGGGAGGAGACCGGCGCGGGGGACCTCTTGGCGTGGCTGCGCGCGCCCGGAGTGCTGGCCCGCCCCGAGCTTGCGGACGACCTGGAACGGCGTGCCCGGCGGGTGGGAGCGTCCACCGCTGTGCAGGTGCGGGCGCTGTGGGAGGCCGACCACTGGCCGCTGGAGACCCTGGACCATATGGCGCTCGCGGCGCAGCGAGGCCCCGCGGCGCTGGTCGACCGGGTTGCGGAGGAGCTCGAGCGGCTGTCCGACACTTCGCCGGGTTCCCCTGGGGAGGCGCTCTCGCCCGTGGAGCCGCCCGAGGCGCGTGCGCTGGCCGTGGGCCGCGCGGCGCTCGAGGAGCTGCGCGAGTTGGCCCGCTCCGCGCCGGAGCTCGCCCTGGACGCGCACGGGCTCCTCGCGATCCTGCGCGGGCTGGAGGTGGTGGTGGAGGAGGACCCCGGGACCCCGGCGGTGGCCGTACTCCACCCCCTCGCCCTGCGCGCGCGCCGGGTGCGCGCGCTGTTCGTGTGCGGCTTGCAGGAAGGCGTCTTCCCCGCGCCCGCAAGCCCCGAGCCGTTCCTCTCCGAGGAGGAACGCCGCGGGCTGGCGGAAGCCTCGGGCCTGCGGCTGGGACGCGTCGTGGACGCCCTGGCTGCCGAGCGGTACCTGTTGTACGCGGCGGTCTCGCGTCCCGAGGAGCTGCTGGTGCTCAGCTGGCACACCGCGGACGACGACGGCGTACCGAGCGCCCGCTCGCTGTTCGTGGACGACGTGTGCGACCTGTTTGCGTGCGACCTCCACGCCGCGCGCACCCGACGAGCGCTGGGTGAGGTGGGGGAGGGGAGGGGTTGGGGGGCGGCGAGGCCCGACGCAGCTCCAGCGGGCCTGTCGGCTGGGGACAGGCCTGAGAACGGTCGCTGCGAGCCCTCGGCGGTTGCCCCACCGGGTGGGATCAAGCCGCTGAGCGACCCGCGGGTGCTGGCGGAGCTGCGCGAGCGGCGGCTGTGGTCGGCGTCGGGCCTGCAGGCGTGGGCCGGCTGTCCGGTGCGGTGGTTTGTGGAGCGGCTGCTCTACGCGGGGGACCTCGAGCCCGACGCCGAGCCGCTGGCCCGCGGTGGACTCGCGCACGCGGCGCTGCGCGACGTGCTGGAAGGTCTGCGGCGAGAGACGGGCTCCGCGCGCCTGACACCCGCCCGGGTGCCCCGCGCGCGTGAGCTGCTGCACGCAGCGCTGGAGCGCCACGCGGGCGAGCGTCCGCTCTCCACCGCGCCGGAGCGGGTGCCGGGCGTGCGCCGGCGGCTGGAGGCCGACCTGGAGCGCTACCTGGCCCACGCCGCGGGCGGGTCGCAGGACGTCCAGGAGAGCCTGCTGGAGCCGACCCACTTCGAGCTCCCCTTCGGCTTCCCCGAGGAGCCCGGGGGACTGCCGGCGTTGGACCTCGGTGAGGGGGTAGAGGTGCGGGGCCGCGTCGACCGCGTCGACCTCGCGCCGGACGGCGCCGCGGTGGTGTACGACTACAAGGGCACCCTTGCCCCTCCGCCGGACCGGTGGGTGGCGGAGCGCAGCTTCCAGGCGGCTCTCTACATGCGCGCGGTGGAGGCCCTTCCCGACGTGCGTGCGGTGGGGGGCTTCTACCAGCCGCTCTCCGGCCGCGACCTGCGCGCCCGCGGGGTGCTCGCCCAGGGGGAGGGGGTGGAGCTCGAGTGCGTGCGCGGCGACGTGCGTGAGCCAGCCGAGGTGCGCGAGCTCGTGGAGGAGGTCCTCACCGCGGCGCGAGCTGCCGCCGGGCAGGCGCGCGCGGGGGCCCTGGAGGCGCGACCACAGACGTGCGGTTTCGGGGGCTCCGGGTGCGTGTACCCGCAGATCTGTCGGTGTGAGCGCTAGGGATGACGCAAACCGTCGAGCTCCCGGAAGTACACGCTCTCACCCCCGAGCAGGAGGAGGCCGCCGCGCGCCGCCGTGGCCCGCTGCTGCTGGCCGCGGGAGCCGGCAGCGGGAAGACTTCGGTGCTCGTCGAGCGCTTCGTGCGCGCCGTGCGCGAGGACGGCGTCGCCCCGGCGCGGATCCTCGCGATCACCTTCACCGAGCGCGCTGCCGCGGAGCTGCGCGGACGAGTGCGCGCGCGCCTGCTGGAGCTCGGCGAGCGGGAGGCCGCGCGTGACACCGAGGGTGCTGCGATCGGCACCTTCCACGGGTTCTGCGCGCGCCTGCTGCGCACCCACGCGCTGACCGCGGGCCTCGACCCCGACTTCGCGATCCTCGACGAGGCCTCCGCAGGGCGTCTGGCGCTGCTCGCCTTCCGCCACGCGCTCGCCGGCCTGCTCGCGAGCGAGCGCTACGGGGAGGCCGTCGACGTGCTCGCGGCCTACGGCGCAGGCCGCGTGCGGCAGATGGTGCTGGGCGTGTACGCCGAGCTCCGCAGCCGGGGGGTGAGCCGGCCCAGGCTGCCCCGGCCGGAGCCTTCGGAGCCATCGGAGGAGGAGGCCGTCCGGGCGTGCGCCGTGTTGGGCGAGGCGCTGGAGCGCTTCGCCCGCCGCTACGCGGAGCTCAAGCGCGCGCGCTCGGCGCTCGACTTCGACGACCTCGAGCTGCGCGCGCGGGACTTGCTGGAGCGCCACGAGGGTGTGCGCCGGTCGTGGTCAGAGCGCCTGGAGCTGCTGATGGTGGATGAGTTTCAGGACACCAACCGCCGCCAACTCTCCTTACTGGAGTTGTTGGAGCGCGACAACCTGTTCACCGTCGGCGACGCCCTGCAGTCGATTTACGGCTTCCGCCACGCCGAAGTGACCCTCTTCCGCGAGCGCCGTCGCCGGCTGCACGCCGAGGGAGCGGCGCTCGCGCTGTCGCACAACTTCCGCAGTCGCCCCCCGCTGATCGCCGCGGTCAACGGCGTGTTCGCCGAGCGCTTCGGAGACGCCTACACTCCGCTGGTTGCCGCGCGCGAGGCCGGTCCCGAGGACGGGCCGCTGATCGAGCTGCTGCTCACCGACCGACGCGCCTGGTCAGAGCGCGGCGAGCGGACCTCGCTCCCCCAGCCGCTCGCGCAGGCCGTCGCCGGGCCGCTGCCGCCGGCGGCCCTCTGGCGCCACGCCGAAGCGCGCCTGCTGGCCCAGCGTGTCGCCGAGCTCGTGGACGCCGGGCAGACCGCGGCGGGGGACGTGGCGGTGCTGCTGCGCGCCGCGGGCGACCTGCCGGTGTACGAGCGCGCCCTGGAGGAGCGCGGTCTGCGCACGCTCGCGGCCGTGGGTGCCTTCTGGGGACACCCTCAGGTCGGCGACTTGGTGGCGTGGCTGCGCGCGCTCGCCAACCCGCTGGACGAGCTCGCGCTCTACTCCGTGCTCGCCTCCCCGCTCGTGGGGCTCTCCTCCGACGGCCTTGCGCTGGTGGCGCTCCACGCGCGCGCGGCGGGGGTGGGCGCGTGGGCGGCGGCCGCGCGTGCCGACGGTGCCCTCTACGCGAGCCTGCCCAACCCCGACCGTGAGCGCCTCGTGCGCTTCGCCGCCCACTTTGCCGCCGAGCGTCGCGCCGCGCCGGCGCACCCCCTCGCTGAGCTGCTGCTGCGCGTGATCGCCCACGCCGACTACGAACGCCACGTGCTCTCCCTCGAGTGGGGCGAGCGACGCCTGGCGAACATCCACAAGCTGCTGCGCCTTGCCCGCCGCTTCGAAGCCGCCGAGGGCCGCGACCTGCGGGGCTTCCTCGACCACGTCGCCCACCGCGAGGCGTTCTCCGAGGGCTCCGAGCCGCACGCTCCGACGGGCTCAGAGCCCGACGCGGTGCGGCTGATGACGATTCACGCCGCCAAGGGCCTCGAGTTCCCGGTGGTGTGTCTCGCCGACCTCGGCCGCGCTCCCGCCAGCACGCCCCCCGACCTGCTGGTGGACGGCGAGCGCCTCGGCCTGCGCCTCGCGAGCCTCGACGGCTCCCCGCCGGTGGGGTGCCTGCGCTACGAGGAGCTCTGCGAGGAGCGCCGCCGCGCGGAGGCCGCGGAGGAGGAGCGGATCGTCTACGTCGCGCTGACCCGCGCGCGCGAGCGCCTGCTGCTAAGCGGCTCCTGCGACTTCGAGCGTTTAGCGGCTGCCCGCCCGCCCGGTGGGCCACCGACCCCGGGGAGCGGGACGGGGCAGGGGGCTGGGCGGGGTGGGTGGGCCCCCATAACTTGGCTGGCCCCCGCGCTCGTGCCCGAGCTGCCCGCGCTGGCTCGCACCTTGGAGCGGCCCGTGGCGGACCTCGCCGTGGCCGGCGGGAGTGGCGTTGAGGCGCGCTGCTGGCTGAACAGCCCCGTGACCGTCGGGCGCGTGCTGCGCGAGGACTCTCTGCGCGCGGCTATGCTCGTGGGATGAGGCCGGGCTCTGCGAGCGGCCCGCTGGGATTGGACCTCCACCCGCCCAGCACTCCCCGCCCACTCCAAGCGGCGGTCGCCGAGCACGCGCTCAGAGAGGCCTCCGACGCGGAGCTCTTCGCCCGTGCGCGTGAGGGTGGCGACACACACGCGCGCGAACTGCTGATCGAGCGCTACCTCCCGCTCGCCCGCCGCCTGGCTCGCCGCTACCAGCGCGCGGAGGAGCCGCTGGAGGACCTCGTGCAGGTCGCCTCGCTAGGCCTCATCAAGGCGATCGACCGCTTCGACACGGGGCGCGCGGTGGTCTTCTCCAGCTACGCCGTCCCCACGATCCTGGGGGAGCTGCGCCGCCACTTCCGCGACCGCACCTGGTCGGTGCGTGTTCCCCGCGACCTGCAGGAGCTCGCGCTGCGTGTTGACCACGCGGTCACGCGCCTCTCGGTGGGCCAGCGCCGCTCGCCGTCGGTGAGTGAGATCGCGCGCGCCGTGGGGGCTTCCGACGAGCAGGTGCTCGACGCGCTGGAGGCCGCCGCCGCCTACCGCGCGACCTCGCTCGACGCCTCGCGCTCTGCCGGCCACGGCGAGGAGGCCGGGGAAAGCGTCGCTGACACGCTCGGCGCGCCCGAGGGTGGCTTCGAGCGCGCCGAGGAGCGCGCCACTCTGGAGCCGCTGCTGGCCCACCTCTCCCCCCGCGAACGCGTCGTGCTGCAGCTGCGCTTCGGCGCGGACCTCACCCAGGCGGAGATCGGCGAGCGCATCGGCGTCTCCCAGATGCAGGTCTCGCGTCTCATCCGCCAGGCCCTTGCGCGTATGCGCGCCGGGCTCGGTGACGGTGGGGATTCAGATTCATTCAGGACTTGACTTCGAGGCTGCGTCGGTCACACTGTGCTCTATGCCCCACTCGATGTGGAAAGGCACACTCACCTTTGGCTTGGTCTCCGTGCCGGTCAAGCTCTACTCCGCGGTCGTCTCCCGCTCCGTGCGCTTTCACCAGTTGCACGCCACCGACCACGCGCGCATCGTGCAACGGCGCTTCTGCTCGGCGGAGGGGGAGGAGGTCCCTTTCGAGGAGATCGTCAAAGGCTACGAGATCGCCCCTGGGCGGCACGTCGTGATCGAGCCCGAGGAGTTCGCTGCGCTGGAACCTGCCTTCACGCGCTCCATCGAGATCGAGGACTTTGTGCAGCTCGATGAGATCGACCCCATCTTTTTCGACCGTCCCTACTTCCTCGCGCCTTCCCGCGGCGGCGCCCGCCCTTACCGGCTGCTGCTCGAGGCGATGCGCGACACCGGCAAGGTCGCCATCGGGCGTGTCGTGTTGCGCTCCCGCCAGCAGCTCGTCGCGGTTCACCCGCGCGGGGGGTTGCTGCTGATGACCACCCTGGTCTTCGCCGACGAGATCCAGCGCACCTCTGAGCTCGGTGAGCTGCGGGAAGCGGAGGAGGTCGAGCTGGGCGCTCACGAGCTCGACGTAGCCGTTCGACTCGTCGAGTCGATCGCACGCCCCTTCGACCCCGCCAACTACCACGACACCTACCGCGAGGCGCTGCTCGAGCTGATCGACCGCAAGGCGGGCGGTGAGCAGGTCGTGCTGGAACCCCCCGTTCTCGAGGAGCCTCTGCAGGCCGCCGACCTGATGAGTGCCCTGGAGGCCTCCCTCGCCCAGGTGCGTGCCCGCCGCGATCAGGACGAGGCTGCGTTCACCGGGAGCTCCACGGACGAGTCCGGCAACGGCCGCGGCGCGGGCCGACGTGCGAAAGCCGCCGGGACTCGCGGCGCCAAGAAAGCCCCTCGCGCTCCCGCGGCTAAGAAAGCCCCCGAGACCGCTCCCGCGGCTAAGAAAACCTCCGGGAAGGCCACTGCCGCGAAGAAGCCGCAGCCGCAGCCCCGTTGACGCTAGTCCGTATGACGCCGAGGGGGATGGTCCTCGGCTGACAGTCCCTCAGAACGCGAGCCCGACCACGAGCTCCTCGCCGGCGTCCCCCGCCGCCGGCTCGACGCGCAGCTCGTCCGTCATCTGCTCCAACACGTTGCCCACCCCCGGCAGCACGGCGTCCTGCACCAGCAGGTTGGCGGCCTGCTCCGGGAGCTCGCTCACGCGCAGCTCGAGCGCTCTGCCGCGCACGCTCACCGCGAACGTGACGTGGCTGTTCTCTGCCCGCGCGGGTGCGTGGGCGCTGAGTGTGTCGCACACCGCCATCGCATCCTCGATGCGGTCCATCGGGCAGTCGGCTCGCGCGAGCACCATCGACACGACCCTGCACAGCACCGGACCCACCAACGGACCGTTGGCGAGGCGCAGCGAGGCTGAGCTCTCGTACTCGCTCACGGGCCCGTCGGCGGGTCGGCCGTGCCGAACGCCGCTTGGCCGGCCGCGACGCCGTCGTTGCGAAGGGGAGCCGTCAACGAGAACGTCATGCGCACCTCTGTGCGCTCCTCCCCGTCGTGCCCGAGCTCCACGTTCTCGGTGAGCGAGGCGATCAGCGGCAGGCCGAGACCCAGGCCGGGGCTGTCCGGGCGCGGGCCGATGCCGCGGCCCTCGTCGCGCACCACCACTCTCAGCTCGTCTCCCCGCAGGGTCGCGCACACCTCCATCGGGCCCTCCCCGCCGTCCGGGTAGGCGTGGATGACCACGTTCGTGCACGCCTCCGTTACCGCCAGGCGGATGTCTGAGAGAACCTGCTCGTCGAGCGCGTACGCGTCGCCCAGCGCGCCGAACGCATGGCGCACGATCGCAATGTTCTCCGCGCGTGCTGGCAGCGCCAGCTGCATGTCGGGAGTCATGGTCGGTCTTACTTCTCCCTGCTTCTTTCTCGTTGGGGCGCGGTCTCGTCTTGAGTGATGGTGCCCTGCGGGGACGGTTTTCACACATCCCACCTTCGCCGGCCGTGGTCCACCGCCGTGCTCGCGCCCGCGCACACCTTGCTTGCAGAGGAGCATACGCGAGCACGCGGGCGGACGTTCTGGAGGACTGGACACCTGGCGTCTGGCTGGTTGGATGTTGTATCCGGCGGGCTGGACGCCTGGACGGCGTGCGTGCCGGCGCCGATTCCGTCCCCGGTCCACTGCTACGCTTCAGCCTCCGCCTCAAGGTGCCCTCACCGCCTGCTCGGAAGGCCTATCCGTGCAGGAAGCACCGTCTCCCTGTGAGCACTTCCATGACTTCGCACACCCGCCAGCCGCCCAAGGCCGTCGGCCTCTACGACCCCCGTTTCGAGCACGACGCGTGCGGTGTGGGCCTGGTCGCGCGGCTGGACGCCCGCCCCACCCACGAGGTGATCGCGCAGGCGGTCAACGCCCTGGAGAACCTCGAGCACCGCGGCGCCTCCGGGGCCGACCCCACGACCGGGGACGGGGCCGGGATCCTCCTGCAGATGCCCGACGAGCTGTTTCGCGCGGTGCTCGACTTCCCCCTGCCTGCGCCCGGGCGCTACGGGGTGTTGATGTGTTTCCTTCCGCTTGACGCTGAGGAGTGTGCGCGGCTGCGCGAGCTGCTCGAGCGCGTCGTTCGGGCCGAGGGCCAGCGGGTGCTCGGCTGGCGCGAGGTGCCCGTGGACACCGCCCACGTTGGGCGCACCGCCGGCGCCTGCCGCCCCGCGATCTGGCAGCTGTTCGTGGGGGCTGGCGCGGGCGCGGAGGGGGGGCCCGGCGCTGCCCGGGACTTCGACCAGGACGCCTTCGAGCGCAAGCTCTTCGTGATCCGCCGTGTCTGCGAGCTCGACCCCGCCGCCGCGGGCCTGTACGTGACCTCGTCCTCCTCGCGCACCCTCAACTACAAGGGCATGTTGATCTCCCACCAGCTCGGCGGCTTCTACCCCGACCTGCGCGACCCGCGCACCCGCAGCGCGCTGGCGCTCGTGCACTCGCGCTTCTCGACCAACACCTTTCCCTCGTGGGAGCTGGCGCACCCCTACCGCGTGGTCTGCCACAACGGGGAGTTCAACACCGTGATGGGCAACGTCTCCTGGATGCGCGCCCGCGAGTCCGAGCTCCAGTCCGAGCTGTTCGGCGCCGACCTCCCCAAGATCCTGCCTGTCGTCAAGTCCGGCGACTCGGACTCCGCGACCTTCGACCGCGTGCTCGAGCTGCTGCTGCTCGCCGGGCGCTCGCTGCCGCACGCGGTGATGATGATGATCCCCGAGGCCTTTCGCGAACGGGACGACCTGCCGCAGGAGCTGCGCGACTTCTACGCCTTCCACTCCTGCCTGATGGAGCCCTGGGATGGCCCCGCCTCGGTCGCGTTCACCGACGGGCGCTTGATCGGCGCCACGCTCGATCGCAACGGCCTGCGGCCGGGGCGCTGGGTGGAGACCGTCGACGGGCTCGTCGTGCTCGGCTCGGAGTGCGGGCTGCTCGATATCGCGCCTGAGCGTGTCCGGCGTCTGGGCCGTCTGCAGCCCGGCAAGCTGTTCCTCGTGGACCTCGCCCGGGGCTGCATCGTCGAGGACTCCGAAGTCAAGCGCGCCGTCGCCACCCGCCGGCCCTACGGGGAGTGGTTTGTGCGCAACTCGGTGCTGTTCGACGACCTGCCCCCCTCCGAGGCAGTAACGATCTCCGACCAGCCGCTGCACGCCCGCCAGCGCGCCTTCGGCTACACCCAGGAGGACCTGCGAGTGCTGCTCACCCCGATGGCGTGCGACGGGGCCGAGCCGGTCGGTTCGATGGGCAACGACCTCGCGCTGGCCGTCCTCTCCGACCAGTCCCCGCCGTTGTTCTCCTACTTCAAGCAGCTCTTCGCGCAGGTCACCAACCCGCCGATCGACCCGATCCGCGAGGAGATCGTGATGAGCCTCGCCACGAGCCTCGGCACCGAGCTCAACCTCTTCGACGAGACGCCCGCCCACGCCCACAAGCTGATCCTGCGCCAGCCGATCCTGCTCAACCGCGAGCTCGAGACGCTGCGCCACGTCTCCCACGAGGAGTTCTCCGCGCGCACGCTCGACATCACCTGGCCGATCGCGGAGGGCGCCGCCGGCATGGAGCGGGCGCTCGATCGCCTCTGCGCGCACTCGCAGGAGGCGATCGCCGAGGGCGTCAACATCCTGATCCTCTCCGACCGCTCGCTCGGGCCACTGCGCGCGCCAATTCCCTCGCTGCTGGCGGTCTCCACCGTGCACCACCACCTCGTGCGCGAGGGCACGCGCCTGCGCGCCGGGATCGTGCTGGAGTCGGGCGAGCCGCGCGAGGTGCACCACTTCGCCACGCTGATCGGCTATGGGGTGAGCGCGATCAACCCCTACCTGATGCTGGAGACGCTCGACGAGCTCGCCTACCGGGGCATGATCGAGCGCCCGGCGAACGGGTCCGCGGCGACGACGCTGACCTCCGAGGAGGCCTCGCAGAACGTTGTCAAGGCGATCGGCAAAGGGCTCCTGAAGACGATCTCCAAGATGGGCATCTCCACGATCCAGTCCTACCGCTCCGCGCAGATCTTCGAGGCCGTCGGGCTCTCGCGCGAGCTGATCGACCGTCACTTCACCGGCACCGCCTCGCGGATCGGCGGGGTCGGCCTGCCCGAGCTGGCCGTCGAGGCCTTGGAGCGCCACGCGCGCGGGTGGCCGGGCTCCGCCACCGACGACCTGCTCCCCGTGGGCGGGGTGTACGCGTGGCGGCGCGACGGCGAGCGCCACATCTGGAACCCCGAGACGATCGCGCTCGTGCAGCACGCCGTCCGTGCCGCCGAGGACGGGGACATCGACGCCGCGTTCGCGGGGGACGCGCAGGCGCACGCCTCGGTGCGCGAGAGCCCGGCCTTCGCCCGCTACCGCGAGTACGCGCGCGCGGTCAACGACGACGCCGCTCGGCAGGCCACGCTGCGGGGGTTGCTGGAGCTCGGCACGGCCGGCCGCGCGCCGATCGCGCTGGAGGAGGTCGAGCCCGCGAAGGAGATCGTGCGCCGCTTCTGCACCGGCGCAATGTCGCTCGGCTCGATCTCCCGTGAGGCACACGAGACGCTCGCGATCGCGATGAACCGCCTCGGCGGGCGCTCCAACACCGGCGAGGGCGGCGAGGACCCCGCGCGCTTTACGCCCGACCCCAACGGCGACCGCCGCCGCTCGGCGATCAAGCAGGTCGCCTCGGGGCGCTTCGGGGTGACGATCCACTACCTCGTCAACGCCGACGAGCTGCAGATCAAGATGGCTCAGGGCGCCAAGCCCGGCGAGGGCGGACAGCTGCCGGGTCACAAGGTTGACCGCTACATCGGCTCGATCCGCCACACCACCCCCGGCGTCGGCCTGATCTCACCGCCGCCCCACCACGACATCTACTCGATCGAGGACCTCAAGCAGCTGATCTACGACCTGCGCTGCGCCAACCCGCAGGCGCAGGTCTCGGTCAAGCTCGTCTCCGAGGTCGGCGTTGGCACGGTCGCCGCCGGTGTCTCCAAGGCGAACGCCGACCGCGTGCTGATCGCCGGCCACGACGGCGGCACCGGCGCCTCGCCGCTCTCCTCGATCCAGGCCGCCGGTGTGCCGTGGGAGATTGGCCTCGCCGAGACCCAGCAGACGCTGCTGCTCAACGAGCTGCGCTCGCGCATCGTCGTGCAGACCGACGGGCAGCTGAAGACCGGCCGTGACGTGCTGATCGCCGCGCTGCTCGGAGCCGACGAGATGGGCTTCTCCACCGGGCCACTGATCGCGACCGGCTGCATCATGATGCGCGCCTGCCACCTCAACACCTGCCCAGTGGGCATCGCCACCCAGGACCCCGTCCTGCGCGAACGCTTCCAGGGGACCCCCGAGCACGTCGTCAACTACTTTTTCTTCGTCGCCGAGGAAGTCCGCGAGCTGCTCGCCTCGCTGGGGTTGCGCACGCTCGACGAGGCCGTCGGCCGCGTGGACCTGCTCGACGCGGCCCCCGCGATCGACCACTGGAAGGCCCGCGGCGTCGACCTGACGCACATCCTTACCCACGTCGAGCTGCCCGACGGCGAACCCCGCCACCGGGTGCAGCCGCCGCCGCCGGTGCTCGACGACGCGCTCGACTGGCAGCTCGTGGAGCGCGCCGGCCCGGCGCTCGAACGCGGGGAGCGGGTTGCCCTCCAGCTGCCGATCCGCAACGTCAACCGCTGTGTGGGGGGCATCCTCTCAAGCCACATAGCGCGCGCCCGCGGCGCCGCCGGTCTCCCGCCCGACTCGATCGTGGTCGACTTCGAAGGCTCCGCGGGCCAGAGCTTCGGCGGCTGGCTGGCGCCCGGGGTGACGTTCACCCTGCACGGGGACGCCAACGACTACGCCGGCAAGGGCCTCTCCGGGGGGGTGCTCGCGATTCGCCCGCGCGCCGGCATGTCCCCCAACTTCGTCGCCGAGCACAACGTGATCGTCGGCAACACCGTGCTCTACGGGGCAACCTCCGGGCGCGCCTTCTTCCGCGGCCTCGCCGGGGAGCGCTTCGCGGTGCGCAACTCCGGCGCCTGCGCCGTAGTGGAGGGCGTTGGGGACCACGGCTGCGAGTACATGACCGGCGGGCGCGTGGTCGTGCTCGGCGCCACCGGGCGCAACTTCGCGGCCGGCATGTCCGGCGGGATCGCCTACGTGCTCGACGAGCCCGGCGCCTTCCGGGCGCGCTGCAACCCGGGCATGGTCGACCTCGAAGCGCTCTGCGCCGCGGACGCCCTGGAGCTGCGCGCGCTGATCTCCGAGCACGCCGAGCGCACGGACTCACCCGTCGCCCAGCGCGTGCTCGCCGAGTGGGACGGGCTGCTCGCTGCGGGGGCGTTCGTGAAGGTGATGCCCCGGGACTACCGGCGGGTGCTCGCCGAACGCGCCGCCGAAGAGGAGCAGGCCGAGGGAGTCGCGGCCGCCTGATGGGAACGTCACTCTGATGGGCAAGCTCGGTGGCTTCCTCGAGATCGAGCGGCGCGGCCTGCCCTACCGCGACGCGCACGAGCGCGCGCACGACTACCGCGAGTTCCTCGTGCTCCGCCCCGAGTCGGAGCTGCGCGAGCAGGGGGCCCGCTGCATGGACTGCGGGGTGCCCTTCTGCCACAACGGCTGCCCGCTGGGCAACCTGATCCCTGACTGGAACGACCTCGTCTACCGCGACCGCTGGCGGGAGGCGATCGCGCAGCTGCACGCCACCAACAACTTCCCCGACTTCACCGGGCGCCTCTGCCCCGCCCCCTGCGAGGCGGCGTGCGTGCTGGAGATCCGTGAGGGCGACGCGGTCACGATCAAACAGATCGAGTACGCCATCATCGAGCGCGCCTTCGCGGAGGGCTGGATCAAACCGGAACCCCCTTCGCCGCGCCGCGAAACCGGCCAGGCGGTCGCCGTCGTCGGCTCCGGGCCCGCGGGGATGGCCGCCGCCCAGCAGCTGCGCCGCGCCGGCCACCGCGTCGTTCTGTTCGAGCGTGACGAGGCCGCCGGTGGCCTGGTGCGCTTCGGGGTGCCCGACTTCAAGATCGAGAAGCGGGTCGTTGAGCGCCGCGTGCAGCAGCTCGTGGCCGAGGGCGTCGAGCTGCGCTGCGGCGTGGACGTCGGCCGCGACCTCTCCGTCCAGGAGCTGCACGCCGGCTTCGACGCGGTCGTGCTCGCCACTGGCTCGCGCGTGCCGCGCGACCTGCCCGTGCCCGGGCGCGAGCTTGAGGGGATCCACTTCGCGATGGACTACCTCTACCAGCGCAACCGCGCCGTCGCGCACGAGCACGGCCCCGTGCCCACCGCTCCCCAGCACCTGGCGCTACAGTCTCCACCGGCTCCGATCACCGCGGCCGGCAAGCACGTTGTGGTGATCGGTGGCGGCGACACCGGTGCGGACTGCGTTGGCAACGCGCTGCGCGAGGGCGCCGCCTCGATCGTGCAGCTGGAGCTGCTGCCCGAGCCCCCCGCGCACCGGCCGGACAAGCGCACCCCCTGGCCGGAGTGGCCGCTGAAGTACCGCCTCTCCTACGCGATGGAGGAGGCTCGCGAGGAGGGCGTCGGCGAGCAGGACTACGCGGTGACGACCACGCGCTTTAGCGGCGACGCCGATGGCGGGGTAGCCGCGCTGCACATCGCCCGCGCCGCCCCCGCACCGCCGTTCGCGCCGATCGAGGGCACTGAGCGGGAGCTGCCCGCCCAGTTGGTGCTGCTGGCGATGGGCTTTCTCGGACCCGAGCAGGCCCTGCTCGACCAGCTCGGAGTCGAGCGGGACCCGCGCAGCAACGTCAAGGCCGTCAAGCCCTACACGACCTCCGTCGAGGGTGTCTTCGCCGCCGGGGACGCGCGCCGCGGGCAGTCCTTGATCGTCTGGGCCATCAACGAGGGCCGCCAGTGCGCGCGCATGGTCGACCGGTTCCTTGCTGGCCTGCGCAACGGGAAGGCATCCCCGGCCGATCCGCTGCCCGAGGACGGCGCCCTGCCCGGCCACGCCGACGCCGACGAAGGCCCTGAGGGCCCGCCGCAGCACGTCAGCGGTGGGGTCAGCGTCGAATAGACCCGTGACCAGGGCCGCCGCTACGCTGAGGCTGCGATGAGCGGGCCGCAGAATGGACACCTCGGTTACGGCGCGCTGCCTCGCGCCTGCATCATCGGCGCGGGCTCCTCCGGGATCACCGCGGCGAAAGCGCTCGCCGATCGGGACATCCCCTTCGACTGCTTCGAGAAGTCCGACAGGGTGGGCGGCAACTGGGTGTTCGGCAACCGCAACGGGATGTCCTCGTCGTACTCGACGCTGCACATCAACACCTCGCGCGAGCGCATGGAGTACGCCGACTTTCCGATGTCCCCCTCCTACCCCGACTTCCCCCGCCACGACCAGATCGCGCGGTACTTCGACGACTACGTCGAGCACTTCGGTCTGCGCGAGCGGATCACGTTCAACACCGGCGTGGAGCACGCCCGCCCGCGCCCAGACGGCGTATGGGAGGTGACGCTGGAGGGTGAAGGGGCCGCGGGGGGGCGCGAGGTCCGCCACTACGACGCGCTGCTCGTCGCCAACGGCCACCACTGGCTCCCGCGTTGGCCGGAACCCCCGATCCCGGGCTCCTTCGACGGCGAGCAGATCCACGCCCACGACTACAAGGAACCGAGCCAGCTCGCGGGCCGGCGGGTGGTCGTGGTGGGGATGGGCAACTCCGCGATGGACATCGCCGTCGACGCCTCCTACCACGCGCTCTCGACCACACTGGTGGCACGCCGTGGGGTTCACGTGGTTCCCAAGTACATCCTCGGCCGCCCGCTCGACGCAGGGGTACGACCGAGTCGCCTGCCGTTTGAGTGGCTGTTGCGCGGGATGCAGGTCGTCACCCGCCTGACGGTGGGTCCGATGGACCGCTACGGGCTGCCGCTGCCAGACCACCGCCTCGGGCAGTCCCACCCGACTGTCTCCTCACGGATCCTCGACCGGCTCGCGCACGGCGCGATCACGGTCAAGCCGGAGATCGCCGAGCTCGCCGGTGAGCGTGTGCGCTACGCCGACGGCAGCGAGGAGCAGGCCGACCTGATCGTGTACTGCACGGGCTACCGGATCAGCTTCCCGTTCCTCGACGAGCGCCTGATCTCGGCGCCCGAGAACCGTCTCGTGCTCTACAAGCGAGTCTTCTCGCCCGCTCACCCGGGGCTGTACTTCATCGGCTTCGTCCAGCCGTGGGGCGCGATCATGCCGATCGCCGAGCTGCAGAGCCGGCTCGTGGCCGGCCACCTGACGGGCGAGTACACGCCGCCCTCCCGCGCGGAGATGGAGCGCGACATGCAGGCGATGATGCGCCGCCAGAGCCGCCGCTACCGGGCCTCCAAGCGGCACACGATCCAGGTTGACTCCTCCAACTACATGGTCGAGCTCAACGACGAGCGCCGTGCCGGTGCCACTCGGGCGCGGGCGCAGGGCTTCGCGCTGCCGTTGGCACCGCGGGCCGCGGAGGTGGGGGCGCTCGCCGGGTAGCTCGCCGGGTAGTGCTCCCGCGCGCCTGGTGGCCGCCCGGCGCTCGGTTGTGCTCACCAACAGCGCTCCCCGCGCCGGCCAGTGCCCTCCTTTCAGGTGGGCCCCGCTTGACCCTCCTAAACTGGCCTAAGTGCAGAGATTTTGCCGCCACAACCGCTTCGTCGAGCGCTGCTCGATCTGCCGCGAGACCGTGCCGGGCATCGCCCCGCCCGAGGGTGCAGCGAAGCGCGCGCGCGCGAAGGACGCCGATGGGTCCAAACGGAGCGCTCGTGCCTCCACGAGCGGCGGGCGTCGCGGCGGGGGCGTACGGGGCCGCAGGGGCACGGGGCTGCACGTCAGCCACGAGCGCCGCGCCGAGGACGACGGCTACCGCTCGCCGCTCACCCCCGGGCTGCACGCCTCCGCCGACGCCGAGCGCCTGGCTGAGGAGATTGCGTTCGCGGAGGGCCGGCTGCTGGCGCTCACCACCGCGCCGCCGGACCTCTACGGGGAGATGCGCGAGGAGGAGGACTCCGAGCAGGCCGCGTGGATGTGCTTCCTGAGCGCCTACCTCTGCCCGCTGGAGGGCCCCGACCCGTTCGTCGGCGTCCGCCGTGCGCTCGAGGCCGACTGGCGGGCGGACGAGCTCCCCGACCTCGAGGGGATCCCGCTCGGCCCCCGCACCTCTCACGACCCCGTGCGGGGAGACGCCACGCTGCGCGCCTACCTGCAGTGGGCCGTCCGCTCCGCACAGCAGGCCGACGGTTCGGGGGCCCCGCCGGATCACACGGTCGAGGCGCCGGGGCACGCGGTCGGCGCGGGGAACACGTACGCCACCGGGGCGAGCGGCCCGCAGATCGGTGTCCCCACCCGCGCCTCCACCGTGGTCGATACCGTCGGTTGGGCCCCCGCGTTCGTGGGCGACCCCGCCTGGACCCCCGGGCGGCGCTTCGAGCGGCTCTTCGAGCGGCTCACGCTACCCGGCCTCGCGCGGATGGGCCGCTACGAGCTGCTCATCACGCTGGGCCGCGTCGGGCTGTGCGAGGTGCGCGCCGACGCCCTGTACTTCACGAACGCGCCGGGCGCCGCGCACGGCGACCTCGCGACGCTGGGCGCCAAGCGCGTCTTCGGGATCGGCGACCCGATCCACCTCGAGCCGCGCGCGCGGGAGCTGGCGAAGGCGGCGTCGGTGCCGATCGAAGCGCTCGACCTGGCGCTCGCCAACTGGGAGGCGGGGGAGCGGGCGACGCTGGGGGTCTCCTCCGAGGCGCTGGACGCCCACGCCTTGGAGCGCGCTCGCGCGGCGCTCGATCTCTGAAAAGTGCCGTCCACACCGGTGCTTACAGTCTGCGGCGATGCCGCTCTGCTTCATCGAACCGCAAGACGCGATCCGGGTGGTCGCCGAGTCGGTCGGCCGTGAGGCCCGCAGGCAGCTGGTGGGCGAGGTCGTGCGGGCGTGGGTCGACGACATCCCCGACCAGGAGCTGTCGGTCCACTACGCGAAGGCGATCGCGGACCTCGACGACGACGACCTGCAGCTGCTCGCCGCCTGGCACGCCTCGCTGGAGGTGGGGCAGCCGATCGCGAACACCGCTTTCCTGCAAGGCATCTTCCACAGCCTCGGCGAGAACCGCCGCGAGGCGCTGAAGATCGCAGCGGGCTTCCGCGGCGAGGAGGCGTTCCAGGAGGGCGTCGCCGAGGACCAGGTGCTCGACACCGTCCTACCCCGGCTCTCCCGCGGTCGCGCCAACGAGCTCGCCCACGAGTGCATCCAGCTGTATATATGGGATCGCTTGGGCTGCGACAACTAGCAGGCCCTGCGACCTGCTGGACGGTTCTCAAATCCACGACGGCTACACTCGCGCTATGTCCGAACCTGCCGCTACGACCGTCGAGGCCGACGACGTCCTCGACGCGCTCTCCAATGTGATCGACCCGGAGCTCGGCCTCGACTTCGTCGAGCTGGGGCTTATATATGGGGTCGAGGTCGATGGCGGAAGCGTGCACATCACGTTCACGCTCACCACCCCGGCGTGTCCGATCGGCCCCCAGGTCACTGAACAGATGGAAGAGTTCGTGGGAGAGCTGGAGGGCGTCAACGCCGTGGAGTGCGAGATGATCTTCGTGCCCCCGTGGTCGCCCGAGCGGATGAGTGAGGACGCCAAGTTCGCACTGGGCTTTTAGGAGTGATGAGATCGTGCAGCGCGTCGTCGCTAGTCACGAGTGTGAGCCGGGTCGGGCTTCAGGGTCGCCAGGAATTCAGTGACCGCCTCCCGCCACTCCGTGGGTCGATCGAGGTGGAGGTCGTGCTTTGCGCCGGGGATCTCGACAAACCGAGCGTCGGGCAGCCGTTCTGCCATCGCCTGGAGGGCGGCGGCTGAGAAGAACCCGTCGCCGGCTCTGACTACGAGCGTTGGACACTGGATGTGCTCCCACTGGTCCCAGTAGTCATGGAGGACCCCGTCCCGCAGGGTGCGCACCAGCACCTCGGTGTCGAAGCGAGGCCACCATCCGTCTGCTCGCGGCTCCAGCCCGTCAGCCCAGGCAGTGGCGTACAACGAGGGGCCCTTAAAAAAGGCCACTGCCGCCTCATAGGTGGAGAACGGGACGGGCCAGCTGTCAAGCCACTTGCGAATCGCCTCGACACCAGTTTCCTGCGGATCTGCTTCGGGGCACGCCTCCGCAACCACCAGACCACGGACGAGACCAGGGTGCCGAGCCGCCACGAGAAACGCAAGGTTGCCACCGAGTGACTGGCCGACCAGGATCGCCGGACGAAGACCAAGCTGGTTGATCACGAACGCAACGTCGGCCACGTGTGCATCGCGCGAGACGCGCGCAGGCACACGCGTACTGTGCCCATGCCCTCGCTCGTCAAGCGCCAGGACTCGATGATCCCGCGCCAACCAACTGGCCGTCTCGCTCCACTCGCCCGCGTGCCCGGCGAGTCCGTGCAAGAGCAGCACCGGCGAGCCGGTTCCGCCGAAGTCCAGGCAGGCGAGTTCGGTACCGTCTCGCTCCAAGGACAACCGCACAGGCGACTTCCGCTTGGCGCTGTCGTCAGTTGCCATACAAACCTCACCCCGGATCACGGGACGCGCCCCGAACGTAGGAGCGAACCCGCTACGCCGACTGCGCCGCGGTGGCCCCGCGCGCAAGCGAGACCAGCGTCGCAAGCTCCTCCGCGATGCGCTCCCCAAAACGGTCGATGTCGTACATCGCGTCAAGGTCGCCAAGCAAACCGAAGTTCATCTGCCCGTTGTAGGACATGATCGCGATCGCCAAAGCGTGGCGCTGGGGTAGGAACGCCACGGGGTAGGCCTCGAGCATCCGGCGGCCCAGGACGTAGAGCGGGAACTGGGGGCCGGGGACGTTGGTGACGATCAGGTTGAACAGGCGCGTGGAGAAGTTCAGGCGCGAGGCCTGCGCCAGGATTGTGGGCGGGGCGAAGTTCTGGGCGCCCGCGATCACCTCGGCGCCGAGCGCCTGCTTGGACTCCTTCAGCCCGTCCATCTCCCGTTTGACGAAGCGCAGGCGCTGCAGCGGGTCGGCCATGTAGACGGGGAGCGGGCCGCGCATCACCACGATGCGGTTGCCCCCCTGGTGGTGCTCGTCCTCGGCGCGCACCGAGACGGGGACCAGCGCACGCAGCTCGAGGCCCTCGGTGCGCACCCCGCGGTCGATCAGGAAGTCGCGCAGCGCGCCCGCTACGACGGCGAGCACGACGTCGTTGACGGTGCAGTCGAAGGCGTTCTTGACGAGCTTGAAGTCGGCCAGTGGCGAGCCGACGCCGACGAAGCGCCGGTGGGGCCCGATGTCCACGTTCAGCGGCGTCGGGGGCGCGGGGTTCAGCACCGCCCAGGCGATCTCGCCGAGGCCCTCCGCCGCCTCGCGTACGGAGTGCAGCGCGTGGTCGGGGTGCGCCAGCGCGTCAGCCGCCCCCGCGAGCAGCTCGGCGCCCGCGCGCAGCGCCCCGCGCGCCCCCGCGGCGAGTAGCTCCAACGTGCCGGGCTCGCGGTGGGGTTGCCACGGGCGCCCGGAGTGGCGCACCGGCGGTGGGGTGGGGGAGAGGTCGAACAGCACGGTCGCGAGGTCCACGCCCGCGATCCCGTCGATCAGCGAGTGGTGGGTCTTCGAGATCAGCGCGAAGCGGTCGTCCCTGAGCCCCTCGATCAGCCACATCTCCCACAGCGGCTTGGAGCGGTCGAGCTGCTGAGAGAAGATGCGCGCGGTGAGGTTGCACAGCTGCTCCCAGTCCCCCGGCGCCGGCAGCGCGGTGTGGCGCACGTGGTACTCGAGGTTGAAGCTCGGGTCGTCCACCCACACCGGGCGGCTGGCGTCGAGTGCCGTGTGCGTGGAAGCGAGCTTGTGGCGGTAGCGGGGCACCAGGTGCAGGCGCCGGCGGATCTGTTCGAGGAACTCCTCGAGCGCCGGCGGGGGCCCCTCCAGCAGCGTCAGTCCGCCGACGTGCATGTGCGAGGAGGGGCCCTCCTGGAGCAGGAAGGAGGCGTCGGTCGCCGTGAGTCGGTCGAGGTGACGCTGGGGCATGGGCGAACTAGGGTATCCAGCTGCATCGGAAGTGCAAGGGCCGACGGCGAGATCGCACTTGGACACGAGGATGCACAAGCGGATGCGCAGTCGTGCGCGCGGGTTGCGGGTCGGCGATACGTGGAGGACGCGCGGTCGGGGCCCTACAATCCCCGTGGTGCCCGAGAAGGCCAAGGTGGCCCCCAACACGGTCGAGAAGATCCTGCTAGCCGCCCCGCGCGGGTACTGCGCCGGGGTGGACCGTGCAGTGCAGACGGTCGAACGGGCGCTGGAGCTGCACGGGCGGCCAGTGTACGTGCGCAAGGAGATCGTGCACAACAAGCACGTGGTCGCGCAACTGCGCGCCCGGGGGGCGGTGTTCGTCGAGGAGGAGACCGAAGTGCCGGAGGGCGCCGTGACGGTCTTCTCCGCACACGGGGTCGCGCCGAGCGTGCGCGCCAACGCGCAAGCCCGCCACCTGCAGACGATCGACGCGACGTGCCCGCTGGTGACGAAGGTGCACGTCGAGGCGCGGCGCTTCGCCGAGCAGGGCTACACGGTCGTGCTCGTCGGCCACGCCGGCCACGAGGAGGTCGAAGGGACGATGGGGGAGGCGCCCGAGCGGATCGTGCTCGTGCAGAGTGAGCGTGACGTGGACGTGCTCGAGGTGGAGGACCCCGAGCGCGTCGCCTACATCACCCAGACCACGCTCTCGATACACGAAACGGCTGCGATCGTGGAGCGCCTGCGCGAGCGCTTCCCGAAGATCGCGGGCCCCCGCACGGAGGACATCTGCTACGCCACCACCAACCGCCAGGCGGCGGTCAAGCAGATGGCGGGCCAGTGCGAACTGATGCTCGTGATCGGCTCGCGTAACTCCTCCAACTCGGTGCGCCTCGTGGAGGTCGCGCGCGACTGCGGCACCGAGGCGCACCTGGTCGACCACAGCCGCGAAGTGCGCGAGGAGTGGCTGGCGGGCCGGCGCGTGGTGGGCGTCACCTCCGGCGCGAGCGCCCCGGACGAGCTGGTCGTGGAGCTGCTCGACTTCTTCCGCGCGCGCGGGGTGCCCGAGGAGGGCATCTCCGAAGTCCACGTGACTCGCGAGGACGTCCGCTTCATGCTCCCCAAGCCGATCCGCGAAGCCGTGGCGGCCGCGGGGGCCTTGTAGCGGCGTTGCTCCGCCCGGGTAGGACAGGGTCGCCGGGCGGCGAGGCTCACCCACGGTGGAGCGAGCACGAACGGGCGGGCGCCCGGGGACCCCGGGTGGCGCCGTGCGCACACTGATCGTCTCCGACCTGCACCTCGGGAGCGCCGGCGGCGTCGATCTGCTGCGCCGCCCCGAGCTGCGCGCGCAGCTTTGGGAGGCCCTGGAGGGCGTCGATCGCCTGGTGCTGCTGGGCGATCTGCTGGAGCTGCGCCACGGCCCCCGCCACGAGGCGCTGGCGGCCGCGCGCCCGTTCTTCGAGGAGCTCGGTCGGGCGTTCGCGGACCGCGAGGTGGTGGCGGTCGCCGGCAACCACGACCACGCCCTGGTCGAGCCGTGGATGGAGCACCGCAGCGAACTGCCGGCGTCGCCGCCGCTCGGCGTCGAGCAGTGGATCGAGGCGTCCGGCGCCTCCTCGATGGTGGCGCTGCTCGCTGAGTGGTCGGCCCCGGCGCGCCTCACGGTGGCCTACCCCGGCCTGTGGGTGCGCCCCGACGTGTACGCCACGCACGGCCACTACCTCGACTGCCACCTCACGATCCCCACCCTGGAGCGTCTGGGAATCGGCGCGATGGGCCGCCTGATGCGCCGCCCCACCCGCGCCTTCGGGCGACCCGACGACTACGAGGCGGTGACGGTGCCGGTGTTCGCCTGGATCGACGCGGTCGCCCGCCAGGCCCCGACCGGGGACGCGCTCAACGGCGGGATGACGGTGCGCGCGTGGAAAGCACTGGGCAACGGCTCACGCTCACGCACACACGCACGCCGCACGCTGCGCAACCGCGCGCTCACGGGCGCCTTCCCGCTCGGGGTGGCGGCGCTGAACCGCGCCGGCCTCGGCCCCTTCAACGCGGACCTCTCGATCGGCGAGCTGCGCCGCGCCGGCCTGTGCGCGATGGGCGAGGTGGCGGCGCGCCTGGACCTGCGCGATGCCCACGTGATCTTCGGCCACACCCACCGCGCCGGCCCGCTGCCGGGTGACGAGCAGAGCGAGTGGACCACGCCCACCGGCGCGCGCCTGATGAACACGGGCTGCTGGACGTACGACTCCTACTTCCTCACCCCCACCGTGGGTGAGAGCCCCTACTGGCCGGGCGGGTGCGTGACCGTCGAGGACGAGGGCCCACCGGTGCTGCGGCGGCTGCTGGAGGCCCACACTCACGCGGAGCTGGCGCCTATCTAAGTGAGGATCGAATCGCACGCCTCCTGGGCGTCGAGGGCCAAGGATGGCAAGGACGCAGTGAGCGAAGTGTGCCCCGGCACACGAGCGATCGAGGACGCCGCCAGCCGCCGGCCATCGACGCCCAGGTCAGCCGATGGAGCCGACCATCTCTAGCTGTATCAGGCGGTTGAGCTCCACCGCGTACTCCATCGGCAGCTCCTTCGTGACGGGCTCGATGAAGCCGTTGACGATCATCGCGGCGGCCTCGTCCTCGGTGAACCCGCGGGAGCCCATGTAGAAGAGCTGGTCGTCGGAGATGCGCCCGACGGTCGCCTCGTGGGCGACGGTGACGTGGGGGTTCTGGATCTGGATGTCGGGCCAGGTGTCCGAGCGCGAGCGGCCGTCCATCATCAGCCCGTCGCACTGCACGCGCGCCTTGGACCCGGCGGAGTGGGGGCCCATGCGCACGAGCCCGCGGTAGCCCATGATGCCGCCGTCCTTGGAGATCGACTTGGCGAGGATGTTGGAGGTGGTGTTGGGCGCGAGGTGGACGACCTTGGCGCCGGTGTCCTTGTGCACCCCGCCGGAGGCGACGCCGACGTTGAGGTGGTCCGCACGGGCGCCCTCGCCCATCAGGTAGGAGCCGGGGTAGAGCATCACGTACTTGGCCCCCATCGAGCCCCCGACCCACTCGACGGTCCCGCCGGCGTCGACGACGGCGCGCTTGGTGTTGAGGTTGTAGACGTCCTTGGACCAGTTCTGCACGGTGGTGTAGCGGGCCTTGGCGCCCTCGTGCACGAAGATCTCAACGACGGCAGAGTGCATCGAGTTGACCGAGTAAGTCTGCGCGGTGCAACCCTCGATGTAACAGACCTCCGAGCCCTCGTCGGCGACGATCAGGGTGTGCTCGAAGGTGCCCTCGCCGGCCCCCTCCATGCGGAAGTAGGACTGCAGCGGCAGGTCGCACTTGACGCCCTTGGGGATGTAGCAGAACGCCCCACCGGACCAGACGGCCCCGTGCAGCGCGGAGAACTTGTTGTCCTGCGCGGGCACGCATTTGTTCATGAAGTAGCGCTGCACGAGCTCGGGGTACTCGGTGACGGCAGTATCCATCGAGCAGAACAGGATCCCCTGCTTGGCGTACTCCTCCTTGAGTCCCTCGTAGACCGGCTCCTGGCGCCAGACCCCAACGACCCCGGCGAGGTGCTCGCGCTCGGCCTGGGGGATGCCAAGGTCCTCGTAGGTCTGCTTCATCTCCGCAGGCACGTCGTCCCACGAGTCGAAGCGCCCAGCGGTCGGAGGCGAGTAGAGCACGAGGTCATCGAGGTTCAGCCCCGAAAGATCGATGCTCCACGTCGGCATCGGCTTGCGTTCGAAGATCTCCAGCGCCCGGAGCCGTTTCTCGGCCATCCAGTCGGGCTCGCCCTTGATCTTCGAGAGCTCGCTCACGACCTCCCGCGAGATCCCCTGACGCGCGCGCAGCTGCCCCTGCTCGTCCTCGACGATTGGGGAGGGCTTGGCGATCCTGGTGGTGTCCGTAGCGGCCATGAGAGCTCCTTCGCTAGAATCCCGTGCTCTGAGGTAGGGATTCTATCGCGTCCGGCGGGGGACCACAGCGCGCGGCGAGCAGAGGGCCGGTTTTTTTGATGAGGGCCGCCCCGAGGCGGCCCCAGCGGCGTTCGCAGCGCGGGGTCGGGCGTTGCTCAGCGACCGGAAGGCGCGTTCGCGGGCGGATCTGTGATCGGTCGGAGCCGGGGGGCTCAGCGACCCGGGGACGGCCTCGGACGCGACCTCGCCGACGGTGCTCATGGGACCCATCGCGCGTGAGCCCCGAGCACGACTTCACGCTTGGGGCTTGACATCGCGTTACCGATGTGGTTACATGTGGGCGTCGCGGTGTCCACCCACGGTGGAGCCGGGCAGACATAGGGTCCGGTTTGGGTCAGCCCGTCTTGTGGTTGACATCCAAAGCGCTTGCAGGGACAGAGGGTTTGGGACGAGGGACTGGGTCACAACGTATGAGGGAGATGGTTCAGCGTGGTTTCGAGAGGGAATAACGTGACGGATGTGTACGCGACCCCGCATGGGGTTCTTGCTAGATGCATCAGCGGTCTGATGCATCTCTCTCTCTCTCTGGGTTCTTGCTAGATGCATCAGCGGTCTGATGCATCTCTCTCTCTCTCTCTCTCTCTTCAGCTTCTCGGGCAACCCGTAGAAGCCCGAGCCGCCCGGCCTTAACGGGCCGTCCGGGTTCCCCCGCGCGGGGTGGGTTTGTCGATGCGTTTTATCGACTGGCCCTCGCGGGCTCGCGCGGGGGAGAGGTGGTCTGATGCCCGCGCGCGCGGTGACACGTCGGGTCGCGCCGGTGTCGGGCGCGCGCAGGGGCGCGCGGCAGTCGGTGGCCAGGGCGGCGGCGCCTGCCGCGGGCGAGGGCGTATCCCACGCGCAGATAGTCGAGATCCAGCGATCGCGGCTGCTGGCGGCGGCGATCAAGGCGATCGACGAGCTCGGCTACGCGGATACCACGGTCTCCGATGTGACAAACCGCGCGCGCGTATCGCGCCGCACGTTCTACGAACTGTTCTCCAACCGCGAGGAGTGCCTGATCGCGGTATTGGAGGACGTGGTTGTATTGATCGCGAAGGATGTAGCCCTAGCAGGCATGGAGGGCCTCGCGTGGCGTGAGCGGGTCCGTACGGGACTATGGGCGATCCTCGCGTTCCTGGATCGCGAGCCGATGCTCGCGCGCGTATGCGTAATACAGGCGTTGCGCGGCGGCCCGGAGGTGTTGGAGCGCCGCGATGAGATCCTCGCGGGCTTGGCGGCGGTCGTGGACGAGGGTCGATTGGAGGGCGTGCGCGGCGAGCGGTGCACTCCGTTGACTGCGGAGGGTGTCGTCGGCGCGGCGTTCGCGATCGTATATGCGCGATTGCTGCGGGGTGAACGTAAGCCGCTCACCGATCTATCGGGTGAGTTGATGGGGATGATCGTGCTGCCATATAAGGGCGCTGCCGCGGCGCGCCGTGAGCATGAGCGGCACGCGCCCACGGGACCAGGACGCGCCGCCGCCAAATCGGACGCTGGCGGACGGGCCGTGGATGATCCATTGCAGGGCGTCTCGATGCGCTTGACATATCGCACCGCGCGAGTCCTCGAGGGTCTATCTGGGCGCCCGGGGGCGAGCAACCGTCAGTTGGCAGAGCGTGCGGGGATCCAAGACCCGGGGCAGATATCGAAGCTGCTTGCGCGTTTGAAGCGCCTTGGGTTGCTCGCTAACACCGGTGAGGGACACGCCAAAGGCGAGCCGAACGCGTGGAGCTTGACCCCGCTGGGTGAGCGTGTCACCGCGCAGCTCACTCTCAGGGGCGATCTCGGGCGGGAGGCGGCATGAGACTGCCCGGCCATGCGCTGCCCATTGAGCTTTGTCTTTGTGCGCCCCCTTGGGGCGTTGTCACGCACACAACGACCGAGGGGCCATCGCTTGTCCCTTTCGACTTCATGGAGGAGAGATAACCATCATGTTCCAAGCAATACGCAAGCAGATAACTCCCGCGATGGTTCTGGCGTTTGTGGCGCTGGTGTTTGCGGTGACGGGTGGCGCGTTCGCCGCTACGGGCGGTGGTAGCCCGTCGCACGCGACGCTGACGGCGTCTGCGGCCAAGAGCAAGGCCAAAACCAAAGCAGGGCCGAGGGGCCCCGCCGGTCCCAGGGGCGCGACCGGCGCCGCAGGCCCCGCGGGAACCATAGGACCAGCAGGCCCTGCAGGTCCCACCGGAGCAACGGGTCCCGCGGGCTCGGGCTCCGCTGGCCCACAGGGCGCACAAGGCCTGCAGGGTGAAAAAGGCGCGGAAGGCCCAGAAGGCCCTGAAGGCAAATCAGGCTTCACCAAGACCCTCCCTCCCGGAGAAACCGAGACCGGCACGTGGAGCATCCGCGTGTCCGATGTCGGAGCAGGCGGCCATATATTCGCGCCGATCTCCTTCGCGATCCCGCTGCCTGCAGCTTCCTCGAAAGTCTTTTATTTCACTCCTAAAGAAACTGAAGAAATCGAAAAAGGAGTAGAAGAGCAAGCTAGTAAATGTACAGGAACCCTGGAAGACCCGAAGGCGCCTGCGGGCGTGCTTTGCGTGTTCACGGCGGACGAAACCCTCAACAAAATCGTGTTGAACGGAGTCCGTCCAGCGGATCCCAATAGTGCAACTTTCGGTGACTCACAGGCCGGGACTTTGGTGGAGTTTACAGACACAGAAGGAAGAGGTGAATACGAAGAACCCTCAAGCGTAAACGCCGTGGGGTCCTGGGCGGTGACCGCCGCCTAGCCACACAACCATCGTCTAACTCCCTGGGGCGTTCATCGCTCCGGGGAGCCGGGCACCACACTACACCCATCCGCACGACCCAAGAACACAGGAAAGGCACACAAGTGAGCAACCACAGCCACACCCCCAGGCATCTCCTGCGCCGTCTTGGTGCCGCTGCGGCCGCTCGCTCGTGTGCCGCCCAAGGGACCAGTGCGCCTTCACCCGCGCTGCTGTTTGTACCTGCCCTGGTCTTGGCCACCCTCGCTTTCTCGGCCGCCCCGGCCCTCGCCACCAAGAAATATGTACCAGGTGTCCCGTCTTCGTTCGGCGAACGTTGCTTCAGTGAATCGTGTAGTGCGGGCGGACTCCAGGAGCCGCAAGGTGTGGCTGCGAACGATTCGACCGGGTTGGGGGGCGAGGCGGGCGATGTGTACGTCATCGCCGAGGGCTATCTCGAAGCCCCTCCCAGCGTCGAGTATTTCAGTTCCGCGGGTGTCTACGTTGGGCGCTTTGAAGCTCCGCCGGAAGGTTTTGGCTATGAGGCTGGGATCGCGGTTGATAACGATTCGTTGAGTCCTTCGGTCGGGGATGTCTATGTAGCGGGGTTCTTAGCCAATAAACGCGAGGTGATCGATGAGTTCAGCGCCACTGGCTCCTATCTCGGTCAGTTGACCGAAACCACGGGCGGCTCGCCGTTCGGTGAGTTGCAAGCCGTAGCTGTCGATCCTTCCGGCAATCTTTGGGTGTACGAACAGGAAAGCATAGGCGAAAACGGCATCGTTGACGAGTTTACTGACACCGGTACCTTCGTCAAGGCTTTCAAAACCGAACACGAGGCAATAGGGTCAGGCATAGCCGTCGATTCCAGCGGCGATGTCTACGTGACATCCTTCGTGCCTCCCTTCGTGCGTATTTTGAAGTTTGACGGGGCGACGGGCGCCGAGCTCGCGGAATTTGGCGAATATCCTGGCACCCTCAATCTGGCGGTCGATCCTTCTACGCAGAGCCTGCTTGTCAACACAGCTAGCGACGTCGCGCTGTACGGGCCCAACCCGGGCGCTTCTTCGGCCCCGGTCGAGAGGTTCCCCAGCACGGGCCTCACGGGCTCGAGTGGTATTGCGGTGAACGGGGAAGACACCGTCTATGCGGAGAGCGGCGGAAGTGGCGATGTCATCAAGGTGTTTGACTACGTCCTGTTCCCGGCTGTGAGTGTGGAAGCCGCGTCTGGTGTGACGCAGACGGCCGCTACGCTCGGCGGCATCGTCAACCCGGATGAAGCGGAAGCAAAGAGCCCGAGTGAAGCGTCGCTCACCGGCTGCCGGTTTGAATACGGTACTGAAGCGGGTGCTTTCACGAATACCGCCGAATGCTCGCCGGCTGCCGCGTCGATCGTCGGCGAACAGCACGTGGGCGCCCATCTGAGTGGCCTGCAGGGAGGTACCGTTTACCACTATCGCCTGTCGGCGACCAACGCCGCGGGCAGCACCGAATACAGCCAGGAATTGGAGCTCCTGACGACCGGTCCGAGGATTGCCGAAGAGTCGGTCTCCGACGTGTCCTCGGATGCTGCGACGCTCGACGCGCTGGTCAACCCCAACGGGGCTCCCACCACCTACTATTTCCAGTACAGCACGGCTAGCACCGCGGGCTGCACGGCCAGTCCCACCTCCTGCACCGATGTCCCCGCGCCGCCCGGCGCGGCGATCGGCTCCGGCTCTGGCGTCATCGAAGTCGGCCAGCAAGTGCAGGGCTTGCGGCCGAGCACGGTCTATCACTACCGTGTGATCGCGCACAACTCCTTTGGCGGTGCGGGGGGAAGCACGATCGAAGGCCGCGATCAGACCTTCACCACCCAAGGCCCCGGCGGGACGCTCAGGCTGCCCGACGGGCGCGAGTGGGAAATGGTCTCGCCGGTACAAAAGTTCGGCGCGCAGGTCTTGCCGGATGAACATGCGTTGATCCAGGCCTCCGAAGCTGGTGGCGCGATCTCCTATTACCTGTCCGCGCCGTTTGTCGCGGACCCGGCGGGGAATGTGCGGCTGGCGCCGGCTGTCTCCAGGCGCGGTCCGGGTGGGTGGTCTACCGAAAGCATCGCGACGCCTAACACAACGCCGTCGGGGGTTGGTCAGGATGAAGGGGAGTATCGGCTCTTTTCCTCGGACCTTTCGCTTGGCTTGGTGGCGCCGTTCAGCGAAACGCCGCTGTCCCCGGGAGCGACTGGAGGAACGCCGTATCTGCGTGACGAAACGACCGGTGTCTACACGCCCCTGGTCGATCTCGCCGATGTGCCACCTGTCCCAGAATTCGCCGAACACGCAAGTGTGGAAGTGGTGGCCGCGACTCCCGATCTGAGTCATGTCGTGCTGTTCTTCGAAGGGTCAAAGGGAGGAAGAGGGGAGTATGAGTGGTCGGCGGGCCAGTTGCAGTCGATCCCGCTCGGAGAAATCGGGTATAAAGGCGACCTCAGGCGCGCGATCTCCGACGATGGTTCGCGTATCTTCGGCGGAGGCGCCATGGTCAATATGACCGATGGCGAAGTTGTGAGTGTGGGCGGCGAGTTTCAGATCGCCAGCAGCGACGGCTCGCTCGCGTTCTTCAGCTCTGGTGGTAGCCTGGACGCGTACGATGTCGAAACGCGCAAGTCCACGCGCGTGACGGTCCCGCTCCGTGGTGTGGATGAATTCCGTGGGTCGGTGTTGGGAGCCTCCGAAGACGGTTCCTATGTGTATCTGGTGGACGGAGCCGTGTTGAGCGAAGCTCCGAATGCCGAGCGGGTCAAAGCGGTTGCGGGCGAATATAACCTGTACGTGCTGCACCGTGAAGTAAATGGTTCGAGCGAAGCGTGGACGCCGTCATTCATCGCGACCCTGTCTCCCGGCACGGCACATTCACAAACCCAGGGAGAGGACATTGTCACCGGTGACTCACCAGACTGGGAACCGCATGGAGGATGGGATACGCAGACCGTGGAGGTTTCGCCCAATGGGCAGTATTTGGCGTTCATGTCTGACCGTAGCCTGACGGGCTATGACAATCATGATGCGAGCAGCGGCGAACCGGACGAGGAGGTCTATCGTTATGACGCGGAAGCGGGCCAGTTGGTGTGCGCCTCGTGTGACCCGACCGGTGCGCGCCCAGCGGGATGGCTCGAGCCGAGCGGCGTCAGCGAGATTTTGTCAGACATTGCTCGCACTTGGATCGGGGACGAAAGCAACCCGAGTCGGTGGATAGCCGCGACGATCCCCGGCGTGACAGAAGATTTCCCATTTGCACAGGCGTTGTATGAGCCGCGGTACATGCTCGATAACGGCCGTTTGTTCTTCGACAGTCGTGACGCGCTTGTGCCTCAAGCTGTGAATGGGAGCGACGATGTGTATGAGTATGAGTCCGGCGGGCAGGGTAGTTGTCCGGCCACGAACGGTGGTTGTGTCGCGGTGCTCTCCGGCGGCACCGGACCAGAAGAATCTGCTTTCGTGGATGCGAGTGCCAGCGGTAACGACGTGTTCTTCGTGACCGCGGAAAAACTGGTGGCGCAGGATGTCGGCAACGACTACGACATGTACGACGCTCACGTCTGCAGCACGGAAGCCCCCTGTCCCGCGTCCGTTACGCCGCCGCCGCCGTGTGATACGGCTGACTCCTGCAAACCCCCGGTCTCGCCCCAGCCCGGTGTGTTCGGCCCTTCCGGCAGCGCGAGCTTCAGCGGCCCCGGCAACCCCCCGCCACCAACACCGCCCGCATCGAAGAAGACCACCAAAAAGACAGTCAAATGCTCCGGGGGCAAGACACGCGACAAGCGCGGCAAGTGCGTCAAAGCCAAGAAGAAGAAGCGCAAAGCCATGAAGTCGAACCGGAGGACTAAGTAAACATGTTCAAGCGATCCATACCCGTCCTCCTCAGTGTCTTGCTCAGCACGCTCGTGTTTGGCGCTATGCCGGCTTTTGCCGGGTCGGAAACCGAACCGCTTGCCCCTGCCTGGAATGTCCGCGCGATCGTCGGCCCCACGAACCTTCCGCCGGGCGGCGAAGGGGTCGTGCTCGTGATCGCGACAAATCTCGGTGATCTGCCCGCGAGCGCGAGCGGCGCTGATCCTGTCCGGATCACCGCGAAGTTGCCGGCCGGCGTGACGGCCACGTCGATCGGCGTCAACGAGCACGCCACTCCCGAAGCGACAAACCGGGAACCTTTCACGACGTGCGATCTGGAAGAATCCTCGTCTTTGGGTACGTGCGAAACGACGGGTGCCAAGGTGTTGCTCTATGAACCGGTCGAGATCGTGATCCACGTCTCAGTCGCAAAACGAGCGCACAGCGGCCAGATCGAGATGTCCGCATCAGGCGCAGGGGCCCCAACGGTGTCCGCGAGCGATCCCCTGACGGTTGACAGCGCTCCTGTGCAGTTCGGGCTGCAGAGCTTTGAAATGCAGCCGTTCAACGCCGATGGCTCGCTCGATACGCAGGCCGGCTCACACCCGTTCCAGTTCACGACCACGCTCGCGTACAACCAGTCCGCCGGAGAGGCGATCTCCTCCACCGTACGCGACTTCAGCGGTGAAAAAGAACTGGTTCCGGAGACGTTTGCGCTCCCCAAGGATCTGACTTTCGACCTGCCACCGGGTTTGATCGGCGACCCGACCGCGGTCCCGCAGTGCCCACTCCGCGAGTTCCAAAGCACTGGCGCCGGCGGTGGGGGTCTGAATGACTGTTCGCCTGATACCCAGGTTGGCGTCGTGACCCTTTTCCTTTCGGGCCTCGGAACGAACGCAGAACGCATAACGTACGGAGGGGAGCCCTTCATCGTCACCGTGCCGGTGTATAATCTCGAACCGGCGGCTGGTGAGCCAGCGCGCTTCGGGTTTACCGTTACTTCGTTTGGCACGGTCGATGTCTATATCGATACCGGGGTGCGGACGGGCGGCGACTATGGTGTCGTCGTGACCGTCCATAACATCAGCCAGCAGGTTGACTTCGTGGGCTCCCAGTTGAGTTTCTGGGGCGACCCGAGCGACCCCCGTCACGATCTCTCCCGTGGCGGAGAATGCCTCGGTTCTAACGGTTGCGTGGGGGAAGGCGTGTCCAGGCAGTCGCCGTTCCTCTCGCTTCCGGCGTCGTGTAGTGGTCTCTCGAACCCGTTCACTGCGGATGCGCAGGCGACGTCGTGGCTGGAACCTACGGTCGCGGTTTCCAGCACGTACATGTTGCATAACACGACGGGTGAATCAGTCGGGATGACTGGTTGCAACCGGCTGCCGTTCGACCCGTCGATCACGGTCGCGCCGGATAGCGAAGAGGGGAGTACACCGACGGGGTTGACCGTAGGTGTGCACGTGGACCAGACGGCTGCTTTGAACCCGACGGGGTTGACCGAGGCTGATGTCAAGAATACGACTGTTGCGTTGCCGGCGGGGGTGCAGCTCAGTCCGTCCGCGGCGGATGGTCTTGCGGCGTGCTCACTCGCGCAGATCGGCTTTACGGGCGTCAACCCGCAAACCGGGGCGGATGAATTCACGCCGGGCGCCCCGTCATGCCCGAATGCGTCAAAGGTCGCGACGGTCAAGATCAAGACGCCGCTGTTGCCCAACCCGCTGGAAGGCGCGGTCTATCTCGCGTCCCCGCAGAACTTTGCGGGTCCGCTTGAAAACCCGTTCTCTGCGCTCGTCGCGATGTACATCGTCGCACAGGACCCTGTGTCTGGTGTGCTGGTCAAGCTTCCGGGGAAGGTGACTCCTAACCCGGAAACGGGCCAGTTGGTCTCGACGTTTGAAGACACCCCGCAGCTCCCGTTTGAAGAATTGGAACTACATTTCTTCGGTTCGGCGCGCGCGCCGCTCGAGACCCCGGCGTTGTGTGGGACGTACACAACGCTAGCGTCGTTCACGCCGTCCTCGGAAAACCCCCCCGCTGAAACGTCCTCGAGTTTCGACATCGACTCGGGTCCGAACGGCGCACCGTGCTCTGACCCGCTCCCGTTCGCCCCGTCGCTTGTGTCGGACACGACGAACATCCAGGCCGGCGCGTTTACGCCGCTGACGACGACGTTGAACCGCGAAGATGGCCAGCAGGACATCTCTTCGGTGCAGCTGCACTACCCCGCAGGGGTGTCCGGTCTGCTTTCGGGTGTGAAGCTCTGTGGCGAACAGCAGGCCAACGAAGGGACGTGTGGCGCGGAAAGCGAGATCGGGGAAACGATCGTCAGCGTCGGGTTGGGCAACGATCCCTATACGGTCACCGGCGGGAAGGTCTACATCACTGGCCCCTACAAGGGCGCGCCGTTCGGCCTGTCGATCGTCAACCCCGCGAAGGCCGGCCCGTTCGACCTCCAGGAAGGCCGCCCGGTCGTGGTGCGCGCCAAGATCGAAGTGAACCCGACCACCGCGGCGCTGACGATCACGACCGACCCGCCAGGTTCCCCGCATGCGATCCCGAGGATCATCGAGGGTATCCCGTTGGAGATCAAGCACGTCAACGTTCTCGTGAACCGTCCCGGGTTCACGTTCAACCCGACCGACTGCGATCCGCAGGCGATCACCGGCGCGATCGATAGCGCCGAAGGCGCCGGCTTCCCGGTGTCGGTCCCGTTCCAGGTCACGAACTGCGCGGCGTTGAGGTTCGCCCCCATGTTCGGGGTCTCGACGTCCGCGAAGACGTCCAGGGCGAGCGGTGCGAGCCTGCACGTGGAGCTCTCCTACCCGAACAAGACGGAAGGGGCCTTCGATGGTCCCGAGGGGCGGTACACGAACATCGCCCGCGTCAAAGTCGAACTGCCCAAGGCCCTGCCCTCAAGGCTCACGACCTTGCAGAAGGCGTGCTCGGCGGCGCGGTTCGAAGCGAACCCCGCGGGGTGCCCAGCGGACTCGATCGTCGGGCACGCCAAGGCGATCACCCCGCTGCTCCCCGTCCCGTTGGAAGGCCCGGCGTACTTCGTCAGCCACGGCGGCGAAGCGTTCCCCTCGCTGATCATCGTGCTCCAGGGCTACGGCGTGACCGTGGATCTCGTCGGCTCGACCTTCATCAACAAGGCTGGGATCACCAGCAGCACGTTCAAGACCGTCCCCGACGCCCCGGTCGGCAGCTTCGAACTGACGCTACCGCAGGGCCAGTACTCCGCCTTGGCGGCGAACGGGAACCTCTGCAAGGACAAGCTCGGGATGCCCACCGAATTCCTCGCGCAGAATGGCGCCGCGGTTCACCAGACCACCAAGATCTCCGTCACCGGCTGCCCCAAGGCCAAGCACGCAAAGAAGGCGAAGAAGAGCTCCAAGCACAAGCGGAAGCCCGGGTCCCGCTCCAAGAAGAAGCACTGAGCCGCTTCGCCGGCGCACCACGCATGGACGCGGGGTGGGAAGACCGATCGGAGATCGCGGTCCCGTGTTCATCGACGAGATCCAGCGCGCGCCCGACCTGTTACTTGCGATCAAGGCCGCGGTCGATCGGGACCTCACGCCGGGGCGCTTCCTGCTCACCGGCTCCGCGAACGTCCTCACGGCCCGCAGGGTCAAGGACGCGTTGACCGGGCGGATGGAGACCATTCCGCTGTGGCCGCTGGCGCAGAGCGAGATCCACGGGAGCACCGTGAACTTCGTCGATGCGCTCCTCGCCCGCGAACCGCCGCGCGTTACGGGCGCGACCGTGGGCCGCGACGCATTCGTGGCGCTCGTCGCGGCGGGCGGCTACCCGGAGGCGCGTGTACGCGAGGGACGGCGGCGGGCACGGTGGTTCGCGAGCTATCTCGACACCACGCTTGACCGGGACCTGCGCGAGATCAGCGACGCGCGCAAGCTCGAGGAGGTCCCGCGGCTGTTGCGGCTGTTGGCCTCGCAGGCCGCGAACGTCCTCTCCCACCGGGGGATCGCGGCCAAGCTCGAGCTGACTCACGACACGGTCCGCGAGTACATCGGACTGCTGCAGACGGTCTTCCTCGTCCGCCTGCTGCCCGCGTGGCGCCCGGGCCTCGGCGCGCGGGAGGTGCATGCCCCCAAGGCGTACCTCGTCAACTCCGGCCTGCTGGCGCACCTGCTCGGCACCGACGAGCGCCGGATCGCCGCCGACGACCAGGTCACCGGGAAGGTGCTGGAGAACTTCGTGGTCACGGAGGTGCTCAAGCACGCCGACTGGGCCCTGGCCGACACCACGGCCTACCATTACCGCCGCCGCGAGGACGAGGTGGACCTCGTGTTGGAGAGCCGCGCCGGCGAGATCGTCGCGGTCGAGGTGAAGGCGGCGGCCACGGTGGACCGCAGAGACGTGCGGGCGCTGGAGAAGCTGCGCGACGGCAGCGGCGAGCGCTTCAGGGCCGGGGCCGTCCTCTGCACCTGTGCCCAGACGATCCCGCTCGGCGACCGCTTGTGGGCGATACCGCTGAGCGGACTATGGGCGTGATGACCGCGACACCGATTCCCGCTCCAGCGGTGCCCGAGGCGCAGCTCAAAGGGACCGTGGGCTGACTACGGTCGGTGACCCCGTTGAGGGCGCTGAGCGCGATTTGCAGTTGGGGCTTGACATCGCGCTACCGATGTGGTTACATGTGGTCGTCGCGGTGTCCACCCACGGTGGAGCCGGGCATACATAGGGTCTGGTTTGGGTCAGCCCGTCTTGTGGTTGACATCCAAAGCGCTTGCAGGGACAGAGGGTTTGGGACGAGGGACTGGGTCACAACGTATGAGGGAGATGGTTCAGCGTGGTTTCGAGAGGGAATAACGTGCAGGAGATCCCTGGCGTTCAGGAGGGCATTCTTGCCAGATGCATCAGCGGTCTGATGCATCTCTCTCTCTCTCTCTCTCTCTTCAGCTTCTCGGGCAACCCGTAGAAGCCCGAGCCGCCCGGCCTTAACGGGCCGTCCGGGTTCCCCCGCGCGGGGTGGGTATGTCGATGCGTTTTATCGGCCCGCGCTCGCGGGCTCTCCCGCGGGGAGGATCTCTTAGATGCCAGCGCGCGCGAGATCGCGTCGGGTCGCGCCGGTGTCGGGCGCGCGCAGGGGCGCGCGGCAGTCGGTGGCCAGGGCGGCGGCGCCTGCCGCGGGCGAGGGCGTATCTCACGCGCAGATAGTCGAGATTCAGCGCTCGCGGTTGTTGGCGGCGGCGGTCAACGCGATCGACGAGCTCGGTTACGCGGACACCACGGTCTCCGATGTGACAAACCGCGCGAGGGTTTCGCGCCGCACGTTCTACGAACTGTTCTCCAACCGCGAGGAGTGCCTGATCGCGGTATTGGAGGACGTGGTTGTATTGATCGCGAAGGATGTAGCCCTAGCGGGCGTGGATGGCCTCGCGTGGCGTGAGCGGGTCCGCACGGGACTATGGGCGATCCTCGCGTTCCTGGATCGTGAGCCGGTGCTCGCGCGTGTGTGCGTGATCCAGGCGTTGCGCGGCGGCCCGGAGGTGTTGGAGCGCCGCGATGAGATCCTCGCGGGCCTGGCGGCGGTCGTGGACGAGGGTCGATTGGAGGGCGTGCGCGGCGAGCGGTGCACTCCGTTGACTGCGGAGGGTGTCGTCGGCGCGGCGTTCGCGATCGTATATGCGCGATTGCTGCGGGGTGAACGTAAGCCGCTCACCGATCTATCGGGTGAGTTAATGGGGATGATCGTGCTGCCATATAAGGGCGCCGCCGCGGCGCGCCGTGAGCTGGAACGCCCGGCGCTCGCGGGGTCCAGGGGCGGATCGCCGGAGCCCGCCGCGGCCGGACGAACCGTGGACGATCCATTGCAGGGCGTCTCGATGCGGTTGACGTATCGCACCGCGCGGGTCCTCGAGGGACTCGCGGGGCGCCCGGGGGCGAGCAACCGCGAGGTGGCGAGCCGCGCGGGGATCCAGGACCCGGGGCAGGTCTCGAAGCTCTTGGCGCGCCTGAAGCGCCTTGGGCTGCTCACCAACACGGGTGAGGGGCACGCCAAAGGCGAGCCGAACGCGTGGAGCCTCACCCCGCTGGGTGAGCGTGTAACCGCGCAGCTCACTCTCAGAAGCGACCCGCGGAGGGCCGCCGCATGAGGCTAGCGCGCGTCGGGCGTGTCTCTGCGCCGGAAGAGCTTGCTCAGCCACTCGGGGAGGATCGGGCCCGATCCGAGGCCGGGCACGATGAGCTGCTCGAAGTGGAAGCCGGCAGGAGCGGTTGGAGTTTTGAAGAAGGCGTCGCCGGTGTCTGTGTGTGGGGGCGCCGAGGCGTCTGGCTGGCTGGCGGTGGATGGCTTCACGACGCTCATCGCACCACCTGCCCCGCCAGCTCCATGAGGATCGCCGCCACCAGGAGTGTCTGTGCTCG
Organism: uncultured Solirubrobacterales bacterium; assembly: GCA_963706545.1. Taxonomy (GTDB): domain Bacteria; phylum Actinomycetota; class Thermoleophilia; order Solirubrobacterales; family Solirubrobacteraceae; genus Palsa-744. The sequence continues at coordinate 165,631 of OY970161.1, read as the reverse complement.
GTTGAACAGCAGATCCTTGCGAGCCAGGGCCCGCCGGTTGATCCGCATGTCTCTGGCGAGGTCTTGCAGGAGTGAAAGTTCGAGGTGGTCATCCTCCTCGGTCTCGCACGCCACCCCGCAAATGGGACGCCCAGGCGGGCGGGCTCTTGACTCTTTCTCGCGCTCCCTCGGCGCGCTGCGACACGACAACCGAGGGGCGTGCGTCCCTCCGACTCTCAGGAGGAGAGATAACGATGTTCCAAGCTATACGTAGACACCTCAGTTACGCCAATGTCGCCGCGACGGTGGCGCTTGTCTTCGCGGTGACCGGCGGAGCCTTCGCCGCGACCGGCCACGTTGGCGGTTCGGGCCCTGCTCGGGCTCCGCTGACGGCGGCGGTCGTCAGGTCCACGTCTGCCACGGCCGCCAAGTCCAAGTCCAAAACCAAAGCAGGCCCCCGCGGCCCCGCCGGCCCCAAGGGCGCGACCGGCGCCACCGGCGCGACCGGACCGGCAGGCGCTACAGGCCCGGCTGGTACCGGCACTGCGGGTCTCACAGGCCCGGCCGGTGGCGTTGGCCCCGCGGGCACCAACGGCACCAACGGTGAAAAAGGCGAAAAAGGCGAAAAAGGCGAACCCGGCGAACCAGCCAAAGGCGGTGAATTCCCCTCCACCCTCCCCGAAGGCAAGACCGAGACCGGTACGTGGAGCGTTTCCCCGTACCAAATCGCTCACGGTCAAGAAATATCCGTTCCGCTCTCTTTCGCGATACCGCTGCTCGCCACTTCCACTAAAGCCTTCTTTTTCACCGCAGCCGAAACCAACGAAATCGAAGAAAAAAAGGAAGTCCAAGGTGTTAACAAAGGTAGTAAATGCACGGGCAGCGTGGAAAAACCGCAGGCGCCTGCCGGCACGCTTTGCGTGTTTTCGCATTTGTTAGAAGAAGAAGAAACCTCACCTGGTGTTGTCTTCCAAACGACTGCGGGTAGTTATGGCCCGGCTGGTTACTCACCGACCGGGGCTGTGCTCCGCTGGCAAGCCCAAGGCAGCGCCGCGAAACTGAGCGGCTACGGCACCTGGGCTGTCACCGCCCCCCCAGAATAGGCATACAGGCGCTCTCTCTCCGGGGGCTGACGATGGCCCCCGGAGCGACGGAGCACACACCACACCCACGAGCTTGACAATGCACCGATCCCACCAGAAAGGCACGACAGTGAAACCCACAGAGCGTAGCGTCCAGAAGCCGTCCGCGAAGACCGGTCTCTTCGCGCTGCTCTGTGGCTTTCTCCGTCTCACAGGAACCGGTGCGCCCAAGATCAGCCTACGGAGCCCCCTGACCCGCGGCTTCCTCCTCGCCATCACCACGGTGCTCGGGTCTCTCGCGATGACCAGTCCCGCACTGGCTTTCCAGACCCATGTCTTTTTGACGAGCTTCAGCGGTTCGGGTGCGAGCGTTCTGTCCGATCCGCAGGGTGTCGCGATCGATCAGAGCTCGGGCGAAGTGTACGTGGTTGACGCCGCCAACCAACGCGTGGACATCTTCAGCGCCTCGGGCACGTTCATCTCGATGTTCGGCGGGGAAGTCAACGAAACGAAGGACAAGGAAGCGGGCACGAGCGAAGCGGAAAAGGACGTCTGTACGGCCGCGTCGGGCAATGTGTGTAAGGCGGGCACCGCCGGCTCCGGTCCCGGCCAGTTCGATTTTGGCCAGTTCGATTTTCCGGAGCAGGTGGCGGTCGATAACTCCGGGGGGCTGCCGGGCGATGTGTACGTGCTCGATCACGGCACAGCAGGAGGAGGACAAGAACTGGTTGATGTCTTCAATGCCAAAGGCGAATACCAGTCGCAGATAACATGGGCTGATGTCAACGCGATCGGGCCTAACAAAGGCAAAGGGGAACCAATTGGCACGTTGGAGGGTATCGCGGTCGATGCCAACGGTGATCTCTGGATCGATGAAGGCACCCTCAACGTGTACGAGTTCCCGCCAGGGGGTGCTCTCCCGGGTCGCTTCAGCTCCAACATCGGCGGCAATCAGGTGTTTGGCTTGGCGATCAATTCGAACGGCGAATTCTATACAGGTGAGGGATCGTTTGACCCGGTGAGTGAGGATTTGTACGCCGATCACAGTACTTCGGTGGCGCACTTCCTCGCCCCCAATACCTCGGGCACACCACACGACTCGTTTGGGTTCACTGGCCCGAACGCCTTGGCTGGGAGTGATGGGGTCGCGGTCACGGGCTCGACGGGCAGGGTGTACGTAGCGGACTCCGGGCGTAACCGCGTGGACATCTTCGAAGAAGCCACGCTGCCGGGCACGGCCACCGCCACCGCGACGGGCCTACAGCCGACGTCGATCACGCTCAACGGCTCCGTCACCCCGGAAGGAGGCCCGGTGACCTCGTGCGAGTTCGAATACGTAACGGCGAGCGAATACGCACCCGGTACCCCCGAACCATACGCCAAGGGCCACAGCGTTCCGTGCGAACAGACGCTCGGGGAAATCAACTCTGGATCGCCTCCCGTGGCCGTCAGCGCCGAAGTCAAAGGCCTTACGCCCGACACGGTCTATCACGACCGTCTCCTCGCGGCTGACGCCGCGGGCGTGAACGAAACCCAGGCTCTCGATGAAACGGTCCGCACCTACGGTCCTCCGACGATCGATTCGGTCCTCGCCGCACCGGTCGCCCAGGCCACCGCGACGATTCAGACGCAGATCAACCCTGGTGGTTTCGATACCCACTACCACGTCGAGTACGGCACCAGCAGCGGCTACGGGTCGAGCACCGCGGAAATCGACATCGGCTCCGCCAACACCGACCAGAGCACCAGCATCGAGCTCACCGCCCTGCGGCCCGGCACCACCTACCACTACAGGGTGCTGGCGACCAACTCGCAGGGCACCGTCGAACAGCCCACCGACCAGATGCTCACGACGCTCCCACCGTCCCGCATCGAAAGCGAGTTCGCCACCGAAGTGGCGGCCACCAGCGCCACGCTCGGCGCACAGATCGACCCGCTGGGTACCGACACGCACTACTACTTCCAGTACGGCACCGTCAGTTGCGCGACCAGCCCTGCCTCCTGCACCGACATCCCCGCGGCGCCCGGCGCCGACATCGGCGCCGGTACCTCCACCGTGACGGTCCCCACCTCCTCTATCCAGGGCCTGCGGCCGAGCACCGTCTACCACTACCGCGTGATCGCGACGAACACGTACGGGATCGTCGAAGGCGAACGCAATGAACAGGGTGAAGAAGTCGCTCACACCTTCACCACCCAGGGCCCCGGTGGGCCGCTCACGCTCCCGGACGGCCGCGCGTGGGAAATGGTCTCGCCGGTGCAGAAGCTCGGCGCGCAGGCCGAACTGACGCAGGGGTCGTTGACCCAGGCCTCCGAGGATGGCGGTGCGATCTCTTACACCATAAGCGCGCCGTTTGTCGCGAGCCCGGCGGGGAATGTGAAGCTGGCTCAGGCTCTCTCCAGGCGCGCCGGCGGGGGTGGGTGGTCCACCGAAGATATCGCGACGCCTTACACCAAGCCGACGTTGGTTGGTGAAACTCGTGGGGAGTATCGGCTCTTCTCGGCGGACCTCTCCTATGCCTTGGTGGAGCCGTTCGGCGACAATCCCCTTACCCCGGAAGGTAAGGAAGGATCGATCTACGTGCGCGATGATATTACTGGTGCCTACACTTTGCTGACCGAGACTGAATCTCAGTGGTATGAAGAAATGGACCAAAAACAGGTGGAGGAAACGGTCAGGCGTGAATCTGGGTTTGAAACGTGTGATGCGAGCACGGACCCGGCGAACGGGAGTCCCGTTGTCGGCTCCGGGGAGGATGGGTGCATCGTCTATTTCGTCTCGGGTCCGAAGTCGCAAACTCCCACCCTCTATGTTGCGGCCGGCGATAGCGCGGGAGCATGGACCGTGAGCTTCATCGCGACCCTGTCCGCCGGGGACTGGCCCGACTGGGAACCGGAGACACCGGCATACCCCGGCACGCAGACCGCGGAGGCTTCGCCCGATGGACGCTACCTGGCGTTCATGTCCGAACGTAGCCTTACCGGGTATGACAATCGCGACGCGAGCAGCGGCGAACCCGACGAGGAGGTCTATCGCTTTCATTATGAACCGGGAGCGCCGGCCGACGGGAGTCTTGTGTGCGCGTCGTGCGACCCGACCGGTGCGCGGCCGGCGGGATGGCTCCTGCAGCGGGGATTGTCTGATGTTGCAGAGGGGGGCGGGCCATGGAGAGGTCGGTGGGTCGCCGCGACGATCCTTGGCAGGACAGAATCAGCCATCGGAGAAGGGTTGTATGAGCCGAGGTATATGTTGGACAATGGCCGGCTGTTTTTCGACAGCCACGATGCGCTCGTGCCGCAGGACATCAATGGTGTCAACGATGTGTATGAGTATGAGTCGGGGGGGACGGGCAGTTGTCCGGCCGCGAGCAGTGGTTGTGTCGCGTTGCTCTCGGGTGGCACCGGTCCCGATGAATCGGCCTTTGCCGACGCGAGCGTGAGCGGCAACGACGTGTTCATCATAACCGCGGACAAACTGGCCTCTCAGGACGTCGGCAATGAATACGACATGTACGACGCGCATGTCTGCAGCGCCGAAGCTCCCTGTCCGGCCTCGGCCGTGCAGTCGCCGCCTTGCACCAACGAAGCTTCCTGCAAAGCTCCGCAGGCCCTCCAGCCCGGCGTGTTCGGCCCCTCCGGCAGCGCCACCTTCTCCGGCGCCGGCAACTCCCCACCGCCTCCTCCAGCCACACCAACCAAAGTCACCAAAAAGACGCTCAAGTGCAGGAAGGGCCATACAAAGAACAAGAAGGGCAGGTGCATAAAGAAACACCGGGCCAAGAAATCTGCTGACACGAACCGGAGGGTCAAGTAAAATGCTCAAGGGATTCATATCTGTCCTCCTGGTTTCGCTGGTGTCGTTGGTCGGTGGCGCGCCGGCTATGGCCGAAACCGAAACCCCCCCTGCTCCCGCCTGGAACGTCCGAGCGATCGTCGCCCCCGCGAACCTACCGCCGGAAGGCGAAGGCGTCGTTATCGTGACGGTCACAAATCTTGGTGACATGGTCGCGAGCCCGAGCGGTGCCGATCCTGTCCGGATCTCCGCGCAGCTGCCGGAACACGTGGAGGCCATGTCGATCGCGTACGATCATGAATCGGATTACGCGGGGGATGGCTTGGGACAGTCCCTTCCTGTGACGTGTGGATTGGCTACGCGGTCTTCGGGTACGTGCGAAGTGACGGGTGGTGAAGTGGGGCTTTATCGCCCGAGGATGATCGTGATCCATGTCCGGGCCGAACGGCGTGCGCACAGTGGCCCGATCGAGATGTCGGTGTCAGGCGGGGGTGGGGCCCCGGTGTCGGCGAGCGATCCGCTGACTGTGAGTAGCGCTCCGGTGACGTTCGGGTTGGAAAGGGAAAGCTTTGCGATGCAGCCGTTCAACGCGGACGGTTCGCTCGATACGCAGGCTGGTTCGCACCCGTTCCAGTACACGACGACGTTCATGTACAACGAGGCCGCCGGAGAGCAGAACACGTTTGCAGATGTTCCTTTCGGGCAGAATGGTGTAGAGGAACTGGTTCCTGAACCGTTGGTGTTTCCGAAGGAACTGACGTTTGACCTGCCGCCGGGTTTGTTCGGCGATCCGGAGGCCGTCCCGCGATGCCGCCTCCGCGAATTCGAAGAAGGAGGGGCGTGTCCGCTGGACACCCAGGTCGGCGTTGTCGCTCTGTTCCTCTCAGCCGTTGGCACAGGCCAAGAGGGGACAGCAGGGTATCCGTTTACCCTTGAGGTGGCGGTGTATAACATTGAACCGGCGGTTGGTGAGCCGGCGCGGTTCGGGTTCAATGCCGATGCTACAGGTGAGAGCATCCCGGTCTATCTCGATACGTCCGTACGGACGGGTGGCGACTACGGTGTCGTCGTGACCGTCCGTAACATCAACCAGCAGGTTACGTTCGTGGGCTCCCAGTTGAGCTTCTGGGGCGATCCGGCTGACCCCCGGCATGATAACGCCCGCGGCGGACCGTGCATCTTGAACGATAAGTTCAGCGGAGAATTCGACGTACACGGAGCCGAAGGCGACTGTACACACACAAACGGGTCGAACCAGGTGCCGTTCCTGTCGCTCCCGGCATCGTGTACTGGCCTGTCTGACCCGTTCACCGCGACCATGGAAGCGACGTCGTGGCTGGAACCGAATCCAGAACACCCCCAGACCGCGGAATACCGTCTCCACAACACCGCGGGCGAACCGGTCGGGATGACCGGTTGTAACAGGCTGCCGTTCAACCCGTCGATCAGTGTCGCTCCCGACAGCGAAGCCGGGAGCACCCCCACCGGTTTGACCGTCGGTGTGCACGTTGACCAGGCCGCGGCGCTGAACCCTACCGGGTTGACCGAGGCCGACGTCAAGGACACGATGGTCGCGTTGCCGCAAGGGGTGCAGCTCAGCCCCTCTGCTGCCGATGGGCTGCAGGCGTGCTCGCTCGCGCAGATCGGCTTCACGGGCGTGAATTCCGTGACGGGAGCGGATGAATTCACTCCGGGCGTCCCGTCGTGCCCGAATGCCTCGAAGGTCGCGACGGTCAAGATCAAGACGCCGTTGTTGCCCAATCCGCTCGAAGGTGGGGTCTACCTCGCGTCTCCGCAGAACTTCGCGGGTCCGTTGGAAAACCCGTTCTCGTCGCTGGTCGCGATGTATATCGTCGCCCGGGACCCCGTGTCCGGTGTGCTTGTGAAGCTCCCGGGGAGGGTCGCCCCGAACCCGGAAACGGGTCAGCTCGTCTCGACTTTCGAAGACACCCCTCAGCTGCCGTTTGAAGAACTCGAACTGCATTTCTTCGGTGGGGCGCGCGCGCCACTCGAGACCCCGGCGTTGTGTGGGACGTACACGACGCAGGCGTCGTTCACGCCGTCCACGGAAGCTCCGCCGGCTGAAGCGGCTTCGAGCTTCGATATCGACTCGGGTCCGGGTGGCGCGGCGTGCAGCGACCCGCTGCCGTTCGCTCCGTCGCTTGTGTCGGATACGACGAACATCCAGGCCGGCGCGTTTAGCCCGCTGACGACGACGTTGAACCGCGAAGACGGCCAGCAGAACATCTCTTCGGTGCAGCTGCACTACCCCGCAGGGGTGTCCGGTCTGCTCTCCGGTGTGAAGCTCTGCGGCGAACAGCAGGCCAACGAAGGGACGTGTGGCCCTGAAAGCCAGATCGGGGAAACGATCGTCAGCGTCGGGCTGGGCAACGACCCGTTCACGGTCACCGGCGGGAAGGTCTATATCACCGGCCCGTATGAGGGGGCGCCGTTTGGCCTGTCGATCGTCAACCCGGCGAAGGCGGGCCCGTTCGACCTCCAGGAAGGCCGCCCCGTTGTCGTGCGGGCCAAGATCGAAGTGAACGCGATCACGGCGGCGTTGACGATCACGACCGACCCGCCGGGTTCCCCGCATGCGATCCCGAGGATCATCGAGGGTATCCCGTTGGAGATCAAGCACGTCAACGTGCTCGTGAACCGCCCCGGGTTCACGTTCGACCCGACCGACTGCGATCCGCAGGCGATCACCGGCGCGATCGATAGCGCCGAAGGCGCCAGTTCGCCGGTGTCGGTCCCGTTCCAGGTCACGAACTGCGCGGCGTTGAAGTTCGCCCCCACGTTCGGGGTCTCGACGTCCGCGAAGACGTCCAGGGCGAGCGGTGCGAGCCTGCATGTGGAGCTCTCCTACCCGAACAAGGCCGAAGGGGCCTTCGATGGTCCCGAGGGGCGGTACACGAACATCGCCCGCGTCAAAGTCGAACTCCCCAAGGCCCTGCCCTCAAGGCTCACGACCTTGCAGAAGGCGTGCTCCGCGGCGCGGTTCGAAGCGAACCCCGCCGGGTGTCCACCGGCGTCGATCGTCGGGCACGCCAAGGCGATCACCCCGCTGCTCCCCGTCCCGTTGGAAGGACCGGCGTACTTCGTATCGCACGGCGGCGAAGCGTTCCCCTCGCTGATCATCGTCCTGCAGGGCTACGGCGTGACCGTGGACCTCGTCGGCACGACGTTCATCGACAAGGCGGGAATCACCAGTTCCACGTTCAAGACGGTCCCCGACGCCCCGGTCGGCAGCTTCGAACTGACGCTACCGGAGGGCCAGTACTCCGCCTTGGCGGCGAACGGGAACCTCTGCAAGGACAAGCTCGCGATGCCCACCGAATTCCTCGCACAGAATGGCGCCGCGGTTCACCAGACCACCAAGATCTCCGTCACCGGCTGCCCCAAGGCCAAGCACGCAAAGAAGGCGAAGAAGAGCTCCAAGCACAAGCGGAAGCCCGGGTCCCGCTCCAAGAAGAAGAACTGAGCTGCGGCTGGGAGCGACGTCTGTTGTGAGTCGCCGGGCCGGCTAGTCCAAGGGTGACGGCGCCGGCTGCCTTCGCTTCACCAGAGGGTCAGCTCGGGGTCGAGTGCGAGGTGGCGAGCTGCGCGTCGGTGATCATTCTGCCCCGTAGCTGGTGGCGCTTGACGAGGTCGCCGAGGATCGCCGCGTGGCGGTGCTACTCGAATCTACTCTAAACTTTTTATAGTAGATGTATGCCCGCTATCCGGCCCCCGCCGGGGGGCTTCTCCGACCACTTTCTACTCGAACATACTCTAAAGATGTTAGAGTAGATGTATGTTGACGGTGGCGGTGGAGCAGGCCCTGAAAGCGCCGGTCAAGGAGCGTGGGAGCCGGCTGCTGGCGATTGCTGAGGATCAGTGGTTCGATCGCAAGTCGAAGCGAATCGCTCCCAAAGACCTCGCAAACGACCTGATCGGCATGGCGAACGCCGATGGGGGGATGATCGTGGTGGGTCTCTGGAAGGGGGCGGTCGAGGGCGGCGACGACAACGTCGAGCGGCGCAATGCGCAGATGCAGGCGGCGATCGACTTCGCCCAGCCGCCCGTCGGCGTCAAACATCGCCTCGCGTCCTGCGTCAACTCGCGAGGCGGCCGTGATCGCCTGCTGGTCATCGAGGTCCCCACGAGCGATGTCGTGCACGCCAACTCCAGGGACGAGGTCTTCCTCCGGGTCGGCGACGAGACGCGGCGCTTGAGCTTTCACCAGCGCCAGGAGCTGCTGTTCGACAAGAGTCAGGCGAGCTACGAGGCGCGGCCGCTGAAGGGAGTCGGCTCGCAGGCGATCGACGAGCCGCTGCTGAAGCAGTACGCCCGAGCGGTCGGGCACCCCGACATCTGGCGCCTGCTGCGTGCGCGCGGACTTGCGGGACGGGGCGAAGAGCTGACGATCGCGGGCCTGCTGCTGTTCGCGCGCGAGCCGCAGGCGGTCCTGCCCGAGGCGTTCGTGCGGGTCCTGCGCTACCGCGGACGCGAGCGCGGGACGGGAGCCGGCCAGCACCTGCTCGAGGACATCCGGATCGAGGGCCCGATCCCGCGCCAACTTCAGGAGGCGCACGGTGTCATCCAGCGTCTGCAGCCCGTCCGCAGAGCGCTGATCTCCGCCACAGGACGCTTCGGCGAGGTTCCGCTGATTCCCGAGGACGCGTGGCTCGAGGGGGTGGTGAACGCGGTGGTCCACCGCTCCTACAGCCTCGCCGGCGACCACATCAGGGTCGAGGTCTTCGACGACCGGATCGAGATCTCGAGCCCGGGGCGCTTCCCTGGGCTGGTCGAGCTGAGCGATCCGCTGCGCAGCACCCGCTTCGCCCGCAACCCGCGGATCGCGCGGGTCTGCTCCGATTTACGCTTTGGGCAGGAGCTGGGCGAGGGCATCCGGCGGATCTTCGAGGAGATGCGCGCGGCCGGCCTGGTGGACCCGGTCTACGCACAGACCGCGGGCAGCGTGTTGCTGACGCTCTCCGCGGAGTCGGCCGACAGGGCCCTGGAGGCACGACTGCCCGGGGAGGCGCGCGCGATCACGGCGGCGCTCCGGGAGGCGGGGCGGCTCAGCACCGGCGAGGTCGCCGAGGTGCTGGGGCTCTCCCGCCCGGCGACCATCCGGCGGCTGGAGTCGCTGCGGGACGAGGGCCTGATCGAGTGGGTCGGCAAGAGCGCCAGGGACCCCCGCGCGTACTGGCGGCTGCCGCCGACTTGATAGTAGGGCGCCTGCGGCGGGCGGCCTCACGACCCTGCACATGGCTGTCGTGGGTTCTACTCGAACCTACTCTAAACTTTTTAGAGTAAGTGTAAGTACACCCGGCCCCGGCGATTGCCAGCGCGAGACTGGGCCTGCCCCAACTGCCGGCTGAGAGGTCAGAGTTATAGTGAGAGTTAGAGTTAGACGGGCCAGTCGTGGTCGCCGCTGACCGCGCCGCGCACGACCTTGAGGTTCAAGAGGGCGCACTTGCGCCGGGTGGCGGAGACCGGGATGCCGAGCAGGTCGAGCATCCAGTCGGCGCCGAGCGCTCCGACCTCCTCCAGCTCCATGCCCTTCAGCTCCTCGGAGGCGATCGACGCGGCGGCCTGGGAGATCGCGCAGCCGTGACCGTCGAAGCGCAGATCGTCGATGCGGCCGTCCTTGACGCGGATCTGCACGCTCAGCTCGTCGCCGCACAGGGGGTTGTGCTCGGTCGCCTCGAGGTCGTGGGGTTCCAGCTCACCGCCGAAATTGCGGGGGCGCTTGTAGTGGTCGAGGATGTAGTCGCGGTAGAGATCGTCCATCAGCGCGCGTCCCTCGTGGCCGCTCGTGGGTCGGCCAGCGGACCGTGTACGGAAGGTGTCGCGGCTCGGAGGGTCCGTCCGCAGGGCACGGTGGCGCTCACAGCCCGAAGACCTCGCGGCCCGCATTCAGCGCGTCGATCAGCGCGTCGATCTCCGCAGGGGTGGTGTAGATCCCCACGCTCGCGCGCGCGGTGGCGTCGAGGTGCAGGCAGCGCATCAACGGCTGCGCGCAGTGGTGGCCGGCGCGGATGCACACGCCCTCGCGGCTTGCGAGCTCGGCGATGTCATGGGGGTGCATCCCCTCGATCGTGAACGACGCGAGGCCGCCGCGGTCCTGCGCGCTCGGGGGGCCCACGACGCGCAATCCGGGGACTTCGGCGAGGTGGGTCAGCAGGTGCGCGGTCAGCGCTAGCTCGTGGGCGCGGACCCGCTCCATCCCGAGGGTCTTCAGGTACTCGACGGCGACGCCCAGGCCGACGGCCTCGGCGATCGGCGGCGTTCCCGCCTCGAACTTGTATGGCAGCTCGTTCCACGTCGCGCTCTCGAAGTCGACCGAGGCGATCATGTCCCCGCCGGTGAGGAAGGGAGGCATCTCCTCCAGCAGCTCGCGGCTTCCGTGCAGCACACCGATGCCAGTCGGCCCGATGGCCTTATGTCCCGTCCACGCGTAGAAGTCTGCCCCCAGCGCTTTCACATCGACCGGCATATGCGGGACCGCCTGCGCTCCGTCCACCAGCGACACCGCTCCCGCGGCGCGGATGCGGGCTGTCATCTCGGCGACGGGGTTCACAGTCCCGAGCACGTTTGACACGTGTGTGAACGCCACGACCTTCACGTTCCCCCGTTCGAGCTCCGCGTCGAGCTGCTCGGGGTCGAGCTTTCCCTGCTCGTCTACGTGCAGATACCGCAGCTCTGCGCCCTGCTCTTTGCATAGCTGCTGCCACGGCACGATGTTCGCGTGATGCTCCATCTGCGTGATTACCACTGCATCGCCGGGCCCCACGTTCGCGCGGCCCCACGCATATGCGACGAGGTTGATCGCCTCGGTCACGTTCTTCGTGAAGACCGTCGTCTTCGCGTCCGCGCCCGTGAACGCGGCGACCCGCTGGCGGGCGCGGTTGTACGCCGCATCTGCCTCCTGCGCGAGCTTGTACACGCCGCGATGCACGTTCGCGTTGTGGGCCTGTAGATGCTCGGCCACCGCATCGATCACGACCTGCGGCTTCTGCGCGGTCAACGCCGAATCGAGATACACGAGCGGACGGCCGTCGAAAGATCGATTCAGGATCGGGAAGTCCCCACGCACGTTCAGTTCACCAGTGGCGTCGCCGTGCGCTGCGCCCGCGGCGAGCGCATCGGCACCGGCCGGGGCGACGCTCATGGGAGCCCTCGTTCCGCGCAGCGCGACCCCGTCTCCACGATCCGTTCGCATGTGCACCCCCCGGCGCGCTGGACACACCCCGGCATCGTGCAACGAACGCCCATCCCGACCCCCCTTGTGGGGGTCCTCATCAAAAAAATGGCTGTTCCCTCACCGGCTCGCCGCATACGCCTCGATGTCCTCCCGCGCGCGCGCGAGCTTCGCCGCGATCCTGCCGCGCACCAACTCTTCCAGCGGCTCGTCCTTCAACTCGCTCACCAGTGGCTCGAAGAAGCCCTCGACGATCACCCGCACCGCGCTCGTGCGGTCCAGGCCGCGGCTCTGCATGTAGAAGATCGCGTCCTCGTCGAGCTCGCCGACCGTGCCGCCGTGCGAGGCGGAGACGTCGTCCGCGCTCACCAGCACCGAGGGAATCGCGTCTAGGCGCGTCTTCGGGGAGAGCGCCATCGTGTGGATCTGCAGGTACGTGTGCGTCTGCTGCGCGCCCGGGTCGATCTGGATCAGCCCCTCGAAGCTCGCGCGGCTTGCGCCTGTCGCGGCCCCGCGCCAGTGCACGTCCCCGCCGGAGGGGCCGGTCTCGTGGAGGTCCACCGCGAACACGTCCAGCAGCTCGTTCTCCTCGGCGAAGAACACGCCGCGGAAGGCCATGTCGCCGCCGGGCTCGCTCACCGCGAGCTCCAGGTGCTGGCGCACCAGATGACCGCCGAGCAGCGCGGGCAGCCAGTGGCAGTACGCGTCGCGGCCGACACCCACGAAGCGCGTCGAGGCGTCGAACACTTCGCCGGAGCCCCAGTCCTGCACCTGCGCGAGGCGGCAGCGCGCGCCGTCCTTGAGGTACAGCTCGAACGCGCCCGCGTGCAGCGCCTGGCCCTCGAAGTCGCCCGCCAGGTCGTACTCGTGCACGCGGAAGTCCGACGTCCGCTCGCCGACGACCAGCGTGCGCCCGTACTGCGCGACGCCCGGGCCGCCGAGCGCATATACGACCTCGAACGGCTCCTCCACCACGAGGCCGGCGGGTACGTGCAGGAACGCGCCGCCGGTCCACAGCGCTGCGTTGGCTGCCTCCAGCTTGTGGCGTTCATACGTCAGACGCTTTGAGTACCACTGTGTGAACACCTCGGTGTGCTCGCGCGCCGCCTCCTCCAGCGAGCAGAGGACCACCCCGCGCGCGGCGAGCTCGGGGTTGAGCTCGACGTGCACGACGCTCCCGTCGAGCTGCACCACGCGCCCCGCGCGGGGGCGGTCTGGAATCGTCTCGCGCACGACCGCCGGGGGTGGGTCCCCGGGGGCGTGGTGGCGCACCTCCAGCGCGTCCAGGTCGAGCTCCTCGAAGCTCGTCGTCCAGAAGCCCGAGCGCCGCCACACCGGCAGCGCGGTGGACTCGTACACCGCGAGCGCCGCCCCGCGCAGCTGCTCCAGCGTGCGGCCGTCGCCCGCGCCGGCGCCGTGCAGCGCGTGGTACAGCGTCGCCTCGCGGTGGCGCCCCGGCTTGACCGCGACCTCAGACACTGGCCGCGAACTCCTGGCGGATCTGGTCGTACCCCTCGCGCTCCAGGCGCTCCACGAGCTCCACGCCGCCCTCCATGACGATCCGCCCGTCGAGCATGATGTGCACGAACTGGGGCTTGATGTAGTGCAGGATGCGCTGGTAGTGGGTGATGATGAGCGCTCCGAGGCCCTGCTCGGTGTGCAGCTTCTCGACCCCCTCGGCGACGGTGCGCAGCGCGTCGATGTCGAGGCCCGAGTCGGTCTCGTCGAGGATCGCCACGTCCGGCTGGAGCATTGCCATCTGCAGGATCTCCGCGCGCTTCTTCTCCCCGCCGGAGAAGCCGTCGTTGAGGTGGCGCGAGGTGAACGAGCGGTCCACGTCGAGCAGCTCGATCGCGTGCTGCAGCTGGGTGCGGAACTCTTTGACGTTGATCGGCTCCTCGCGCTTGGCGTTGATCGCCATGCGCAGGAAGTTCGCCACGGAGACCCCCGGGATCGACACCGGGTACTGGAAGGCGAGGAACAGCCCCGCCTTCGCGCGATCGTGCGGCTCGGCCTCGGTGATGTCCTGCCCCTTGAAGAGGATCGACCCCTCCGTCACCTCGTACGCGGGGTGGCCCAGCAGGGTGTTGGCGAGCGTCGACTTGCCCGACCCGTTGGGCCCCATCAGCGCGTGCACCTCCCCGCGCTCGACGGTCAGGTCGACGCCTCGGAGGATCTCGCGCTCCTCGATGCGCACGTGCAGGTTGCGTATCTCCAGGTCAGCCATGTTTTTCACCGGGGAGGGCAGGCCCGGGGCGGGCGGGACTGATGTTTTGGGGAGGTCGGGAGGGGGACTGGTCCCCCTCCCGTCGAGAACCCCCTCCCTTTTCGATCATGCTTTTCACTACGTCTCCTTTGGGTCAGACGGTGGATGCGATCGGCAGGGCGCCCGGCGGGGCTGGCGCCGGCAACAGGTCGGCGAGCGTGGTGTTCATCAGCGTGCTCACGATCGAGAAGCGCACGCGCGTCCACAGCAGCTTCGTCGGGCACACGTGGTCCGGATCGGACTCGCGCGAGCACACGACGCTCCCGTCCGCGTTCTGGGAGATGCACTCGATCGGCGCGATCGCCCCCTCGAGCGCCTCGACCACCTCCGCCATCGTGATCTCCCGCGCCGCCCGCGCGAGCATGTACCCGCCCCGCGAGCCCCGGCGGCTCTCGATCAGCCCTGCCTTGCGCAGCCGCGCCACGAGGTGCTCCAGGTACGCCAGCGGCAGCCCGTCGTCCTCGGCGATCTCCGCGAGCGGCACGACCGGCTCCTCGCCGTCGGGGCTCTGCGCCGCCCGCTGCGCCAGGGCGACCATCACGCGCACGCCGTACTCGGCCTTGGTTGAGAACATCATCTTGAATGCCTACCCATTTGGGGGGGAGGTCGGGAGGGGGGCCTGCCCCCTTCCCGACCAGATCACTCATCGCTCGAATACCTACCTAGTGGGTAGGATATCAGCAGGGGGTCGCGACCGGCCGCGACCGGTCGCGGCAGGGGGCTTGACAACGTGTTGCAGGTCTGGTTATATGGTGTCTGTCGCGGTGTCCACCAGGGTGGTGCCGCTCAACATAGGGTCTGGTTTGGGTCATCCCGTCCTGTGGTTGACGTCAAGCGCTCGCAGGGCTTTGGGTTTGGGAAGAGGGACTGGGTCAGAACGTATGAGGGAGATGTTCAGCGTGGTTTCGAGAGGGAATGACGTAGCGGATAAGCACGTGGCTCCTGTGGGGGTTCTTGCTAGATGCATCAGCTGCCTGATGCATCTCTCTCTCTCTCTCTCTCTCTTCGGCTTCTCGCCTAACCGCTAGAAGCGTCTATCGGCCGGCCTTCGCGGGCCGTGTCGCTCCCCCCGCGGGGGTGGGGTCTCCTCGGGCCTCGCACGGCACGCAACGTTGTGAGTGGGGGGTCGCGTGATGCCCGCGCGCGCGGTGTTGGCCAGGAGTGTGCGGCGATCGCGGGCCGCGGCGGCGGTGCCCGCGGTGGGTGGGAGTGTCCCGCGTGAGCAGATCGTCGAGATTCAGCGCGCGCGGCTGTTGGCGGCGGCGGTGGTCGCGGTGGATGAGCTCGGCTATGCGGATACGACGGTCGGGGATATCACGGGTCGTGCGCGTGTGTCGCGTCGCACCTTCTATGAGTTGTTCTCCAACCGCGAGGAGTGTCTTGCGGCGGTGCTGGAGGATGTGGTGGCGTTGGTTCGGGGTGAGGTCGCGGCGGCGGGCTTGGATGGTCTTGAGTGGCGCGAGCGGGTGCGTGGGGGGTTGTGGGCGATTCTCTCGTTTCTGGATCGTGAGCCGGTGTTGGCGCGGGTGTGTGTGGTGCAGGCGCTGCGCGGCGGCGCGGAGGTGTTGGAGCGCCGCGAGGAGATCCTCGCCGATCTGGCTGTAGTCGTGGACGAGGGTCGCCTGGGGGGCGCGCGCGGTGTGGAGTGCACGCCGTTGACGGCGGAGGGTGTCGTTGGTGCGGCGTTCACGATCGTCTATGCGCGGTTGTTGCGGGGTGAGCGCAGGCCGCTCGTGAGTCTTTTGGGTGAGTTGATGGGGATGATCGTGCTGCCCTACCGGGGCGCCGCGGCGGCGCGCCGTGAGCGGTCTCGGCCTGCGCCCGCTGGGTCCTTGCGTGCTCCCGTTGCGTCGGCTGCGGTCAGCGGGGCCGTGGGTGATCCGTTGGAGGGTGTCTCGATGCGTTTGACGTATCGCACCGCTCGGGTGTTGGAGGCGGCCGCGCGGTACCCGGGTGCCAGTAATCGTCTGGTTGGTGAGCACGCGGGTATTTATGACCAGGGTCAGGTCTCGAAGTTGTTGGCGCGTCTGGAGCGCCTGGGCTTGTTGGCGAACACGGGTGAGGGGCATATCAAGGGTGAGCCCAACGCGTGGTGTTTGACCGATCTGGGTGAGCGTGTGACGCAGCAGTTGGCGCTCAACACCGAGGTTCGGCGGGACGGTGCGGCATGACTGCCCAGTCTACGCCGAGCAGTGCGCGGTTCTGCGCCATTCGGCGAACGGGGCAGCTCGCCCCAAGACTTTTTCCAAGTACCTCGATGACTACCACAGGAAAGGCACACGCATGAGTAACTCACGCAACGCATTTACGTCCCGGCTTCACCGTCTTGGTGTCGTCGGGCCTGCTGGCGTGTGTGTCTTCGGAGGGAGTGGTGCGCCCAAAACCAGCCGAGGGAGTGGTGCGCCTACGAGGCTGATCCTCGCGATCCTCGCGACAACGCTTGCCGCTCTGGCCTTCTCGGCCGCCCCGGCGCTCGCCGCCGCTCCGGTCGTCGTCAGCGAGTTCACCTCTCCGACGGCCTTGCCCTCCGGAGAAGCGAACCTGGAAGCGGCGGTCAATCCGGAGAACGAACAGACCGAATGTCATTTCCAGTATGGCGAAACGGTCGTCTCCGAACACGAAGTGGCGTGTACCGTGCCTGCGGGGGGGATTGCCGAAGGTGGCGAACAGCGCGCATCTGTGAACGTGAAAGGTTTGAAAGCGGGTACGACCTACCACTACCGGGTCGTTCTGAAAAACGCGTCGGGTAAAGCCGAAGGCGCTCCTGCGGAAGTCACGACCGTTCCGGCTCCGAGCACCGAAGTTCCCAGTTCGATCGGTGCGACCACGGCGACGTTCAATGGCAAATTGACGCCACTGAACGAAAACGTTGAAACGGAATACTTCTTCTTTTACAACGTCGGCGAAGAAGCTTTTTGCCTGAACGAACATGCAACGGGTGGCACAAGCGCGGGGAAGGGGTTGGGTGTCGCGGATGTGACCATGGCGGTGAGCGGACTCGAGCCGAGTCAGAAGTACACGGTCTGCTTGGCGGACACGAACGTCTTTGGTGGCTTTGAAGAGAGCCTGACGCCCAAGTATTTCGAAACGCTGCCCGCGCTGCCGGAAGTCGTCGCGGAAAGCGAGCACGCCTTCGAAGTAAAGGCGACCAAAGCGATGTTGAGCGCGGGAGTCAACCCCAACAATCAGTCCACGACGTACGCGTTTGAATATGCGACCAACGCGGCACTAACCGAAAACCTTGTGTCCGTCGCGGGAGGGAGCGCCCTTTCCGGGTACAACCTCGCGGGCGAACCGGCGGGTGTCGCGCTGAGCGGCCTCACATCTCACAAGGCCTACTACTACCGCGTCGTCGCGGAAAACGCCAAAGGCGAAAAGGCCGCGCCGGGCAAAGTCGAATCCTTCATTACCGGTCCTCTAGAAGCCCCTGTGAACCTGGAAGCGAACCCGGTCGGCACGACCACGGTGACACTCAAGGGCGTGTTGAACCCCGCGGGGGAAGTCAGTGTCGGCTCATACGAATTCCTCTACAAGCAGTCAGCTACGACATGTGAAGGCGAAGGAGCGTCGGGCGGAAGCGCGCTGGGCAGCGAGAAAGAAGCAGTCGAAACCAAGATAGAAGGACTGCTCCCAGACGTCACGTACACCGCCTGCCTGCGCGCCCATCACGAAAACGAAGAACAGACGAGCGCACCCGTGACCTTCACGACGCACGTGGCCCCGCCGAAGGTCGAAGAACTCTCTGTCACCGAAGTCGTCTCGAGCAGCGCGACCCTGCTGGCGAAGGTCAACCCGCAGGGCGCGCCGACCACCTACACCTTCGAATACGCACCGCAAGGCGGCACGTTCACGCCCGTCGCCGAAGCTGAAGGTAGCGGCGCGCTCCCCGAAGGCGACAGTCCGGTCGGGGTGAGTGTGCACGTACAGCACGGCTTGCTCCCAGGCACATCCTACGAATTCCGTGTTGCCGCTCACAACAGCGCGGCAACCGTGACCGGTACATCGGCGTCCTTTACCACCCTGCCCCCCAGTGGTGGCGGGTATGCGCTGCCTGACAATCGTCAGTGGGAGATGGTCTCCGCGCCGGACAAGTACGGCGCGTTAATCGAACCGATCAATGAATCCGGGATCATCCAGTCTTCCGTGGACGGCAGCGCGTTTACGTACATCACCTCGGCGCCGCCCGAAGAGCAACCGCAGGGCAACGCAGACGTCTCGCAGATCTTTGCCACGCGTGGTGAGGGGGGCTGGTCAGATCAGGATATCGCGACGCCCAATGCCAGCGAAGCCGGTATCAGTCTCGGTAATGGGCAGGAGTATAGGTTCTTCTCGCCTGACCTGTCGCGGGCGATCGTCGAACCGCTTCATCACTTTACTCCGTTTGTGGGTGAAGAAACCTCGCCGCACGCGACGGAAAAGACGCCCTCTCTGCGCGAAGACTTTACCTGCCAGGCGACGCCCGCCACGTGCTACACGCCGCTGCTCACCGAAGCGGACGTGACATCCGGTGCCAAGTTCGGAGAAGCGATCTTCGAAGCTTTCGAAGGCGCTACCCCTGACCTCAGCCACGTCGTTCTCCATGTCCATACGCCTAACGGTGCCGCCGCAGTGTCTTTGACGAAAGCGACGCCCAACACGCCTGCAGGCGCGGGAGAAAGCTTGTATGAGTGGTCTGCCGATAAGCCTTTAGCCGAACAGTTGCAGCTTGTCAGCGTGCTACCCAAAGACGAAGGCGGCGGAGCAGAAAACGGAACTCTCGGTGCGCACGATGGACACGGTTTTGAAAATAGGCACGCGCTCTCCAATGATGGCTCACGCATCGTATGGTCAAATGGAGATGGATCCAGTTCTATGTACATGCGTGATACGACCACCGAGGAAACGTTGCGTATCGGTGGGAACGAAACGCGCTTCGATGATGCCAGCAGCGATGATTCCAAGGTCTTCTACACCGAAGGCAGCGGCCTGTACGTGTTCGAAGAAACGGAAGCCTCGCATGAGGGTGGGCCACTGGCGGGTGAATCAACCGACCTGACGGGCGTGGGCGCGGGAGTACAGGGCACGGTGCTCGGCGCCAGTGAAGACGGCTCGTATGTTTATTTCGTGGCAAATGGTGTGTTGACCGGGACCGAAGAAAATGGTGAGCACGACAGGGCGCTGGCGGGCGAAGAGAATCTCTATGTGGAGCGCTACAACGGCGAAACCAAAACGTGGGAAGCGCCGAGGTTCATCGCCGTCCTCTCGGGTAAGGACGCTCGGGACTGGAAATGGGTCAACCTCGGCGCGCATACTTCTGGGACCTCGCCGGATGGGCGCTATCTGGCGTTCATGTCGGACCGGGACCTGACGGGGTATGACAACATCGATGCAAGTGAAGAGGAACTGGAATCGGGGGAAGGCAGGCGGCACGCTGATCAGGAGGTGTATCTCTATCACGCCGAACTGTCCTCGTCGGGGCGACTCGAACCGGGGAAGCTCGTGTGCGCTTCGTGTAATCCGACGGATGCGCGGCCGGATGGCGAGCGGTATTTCACTCCACCGCCAAACAAAGGAGGTGAAGGCACGGAAAACATGTACCTTGCCGGTGGCTATAGTGTCTGGCCCGAAGAAGAATGGCTGGCGGCGAACATCCCGGGTTGGGTTATGTACTCCCATAAAGTTGGATCCCAGCAGCCTCGTTACCTCTCAAACAGCGGCCGTTTGTTCTTCAACAGTCACGAAGCGCTCGTGCCGCAGGATGTGAACGGCACGGGGGATGTGTATGAGTACGAGCGGCCTGGCAAAGGCGGGGAAGGCGAAGGCAATTGCACGACCTCCACCCGTAGCGCGGGCTACTTGTACAATCCCAGGGCCGAAGGCTGTGTCGGTTTGATCTCTTCCGGTGAATCCAGTGAAGAATCGGCGTTCCTCGAAGCGAGTGCAAATGGTGGGGATGTGTTCTTCCTGACCCTTTCACAGCTCGTGCCGCAGGATGTCGATCACAGCATCGATGTGTACGACGCGCATGAATGTACGAGCTCGGCGCTGTGTTTTCCGGTCGCGGCCGAAACGCCGCCGCCGTGTACGACCGAAGCCTCGTGCAGACCCTCCCCGCAACCGCAGCCGTCGATCTATGGTCCCCCCGCAAGCGCCACGTTCGCCGGTCCGGGCAACCTCGCTCCGCTTCCGCCGCCTGCTCCGGCGAAGGTAGCCAAGAAAAAGACCGTGAAGTGCAAGAAGGGGCTCGTGAAGAACAAGAAGGGTCGATGCGTACGGAAGAAGAGTAAGAAGCGAGCGAAAAAGTCATCCAAGTCAAACCGCGGGGGTAAGTCATGACCGTCAAGATCCGTTCGCTCCTAACCCTCTGCGTTCTGCTTGGTGTTCTCGGAATCGGTGTCTCCTCCGCTTTGGCGGCGGAGCCGTGGTGGCATTTGAACTCGGGCTCGGAACCGGCGAACATCGCGCCTGGAGGCGAAGGCAAGATCGTCGTCACTGCCACCAATCTCGGTGACGCGGACGCAAACGGTGGTCCCTCGTTTGAAGACCCGGTTGGTAGTGGTGTGTTCGGCACGCCGATCAAGATCGTTGACCAGCTCCCAGCGCATCTGAAAGCTACCGGCGGTATCGTAGCCCAAATCGATGATACTGGCATCGGTATAGACGTCGAAACCGTGGGGACCTGCTCGACGCTGCCGGTCCTCAGCTGTGAATACACGGGAGTGCTCGACCCGTACGCGGAGATCCGAGTTATTATCGCCGTCAAAGCCGAAGTGGGCGCGGAATCGGGTGAGCTCAACCAGGCCAGTGTGTCCGGTGGTGGGACGCCGCACCCGGTCTCGGTGGCCCACCCGGTCACGATCAGCTCGACACCGACGCCGTATGGCGTTGAAAACTATGAAGTTACCCCCGAAGAAGAAGGCGGCGGGGTCGATGCGCAGGCCGGTTCGCACCCGTTCCAGTTGACGACGACGCTCGACCTGGACCAGCGCTCTCATGCGGGCGAAGCGCCCGCCCAGGCGAAGGATCTGCATTTCCATCTTCCGCCGGGCCTGGTCGGCAACCCGACGGTGTTCCCGCAGTGCCCGGAAGCGCTGTTCCTCAAGCGACCGGAGGAATCCGATGACAGCAACCTGTGCCCGGACAGTACGGCGATAGGTATCGCCGAGTTCACGATCTACGTCGAACGTTATGGTTCAGAAGGCGGGGCGCCCATTGTCGTGCCGTTGTTCAACCTCACGCCCTCCTACGGGGAGCCGGCGCGCTTCGGCTTCTATTACGACGAGGTCCCGGTGTATCTCGATACGTCTGTGCGCGCCGGTGGAGATTACGGTGTGACTGTCAGTGTTAATAACATCACGCAGGCAGTGACGTTCATGTCTAGTCGCGTGACGTTCTGGGGTGTCCCCGGCGACGCGCGCCACGACAAGGCTCGTGGCTGGAGCTGCATCGACGACGAAGCGGTTATACGCTACCAGGGCACCGGTGGTCTCGGTCCCTGTGTCACCCTCGAACCGGAACGGCACCCCGCACCGCTGATAGCGTTGCCGACGTCGTGCACGGGCCAGCTGGAAACGAATATCGAAACGGACTCGTGGAAGGAAAGGGGCTTTTTCCAGGTCTTCCCGCAGAACCCGTTGAGCCCGTTGCCGACGCTGGATGGTTGCACGAAGCTGCCGTTCAAGCCGGAAATCAAAGTCTCGCCCGACATCCAGAACGCGAACAGTCCAAGCGGATTGAAGGTCGACGTGCATGTCCCGCAGACCGTGGATCTAGCTGCCGAAGGGCTGTCTGCGTCTGATGTGAAGAACATCGTGGTCGCGTTGCCCCCGGGTGTCGCGATCGATCCTTCCGCTGGGGATGGCCTGGAAGCGTGCTCGAGCGACCCGGGGGATCTGGCGAGCGGTCAGCTCGGCAGTCCGGATGATGGGATCGGCTATGAGGGCATGGGGACACCGGCGTTGGAGTCTGGTGTGAGCCTGCCGGAGTTCACCTCGAAGCTGCCGGGTAGCTTCGGTACCGAAGGCTCCGAAGCGACGCTCGAGCCGGGCTTGAACTTCTGTGCGAATGCGTCGAAGATCGGCGAAGTCACGATCAAATCGCCGCTGTTGCCGAATCCGCTCACTGGTTTCCTGTACCTCGCTGCGCAGGAATCCAACCCGTTCGGGAGCCTGCTGGCGATGTATCTCGTAGCGGAAGACCCTACGGCCGGTGTGCTCGTGAAGCTCGCGGGCGAAGTGCAGTTGTGCAAGGGCGCGGGCGAAGTGATCGCCGGCATGACCTGCCAGGTGTTGGGGCAGATCGTCTCGACGTTCGCGAACAGCCCGCAGGCGCCGTTCGAAGACGCTGAACTGCATTTCTTCGGTGGGGAACGCGCACCGCTGGCGAACCCGACGCGCTGCGGCGCCTATACCACCAGCGCGTCGTTTGCGCCGTGGTCGGGTAACGAACCGAGCGCTGCCAGTTCGACGTTCGATATCACGAGCGGCCCGAAGACGCTGAGCGAACCGCAGGGCAGCCCGTGTCCCGGTGGGAGTCTGCCGTTCAGCCCGTCGTTGACGGGTGGCGCGACGAACGTCAACGCGGGCTCGTTCTCGCCGCTCACGCTGACGATGACTCGCCAGGACGGCGAACAGAACCTGCAGTCCGTGGAAGCGCATCTACCTCCGGGCCTGTCGGGGGTCCTTTCGAACGTCGAACTGTGCCCCGAACCGCAGGCGAACGCTGGTGCCTGTGGCCCGAACAGCTTCGTGGGGGAAACCACGGTTGCCGTGGGGGTGGGCGGGGAGCCGTTCACGGTGTCGGGTGGGAAGTTCTACCTCACCGGCCCCTACAACGGCACGGGTGGCTGCACGGTCGGTGAAGCTGGGTGCGCGCCGTTCGGGTTGACGTTCGAGGTCCCGGCGAAGGCCGGCCCGTTCGACTTCGCGAAAACGAAAGCCAACCACCCCGCGTGCGACTGCGTGCTCGTGCGAGGCAAGATCGAAATCAACCCGGTCACCGCGGCGGTCACGATCACGAGCAATCCCCCGGGGACCCCGGATTCGATCCCGACGAGCCTCGAAGGCATCCCGCTTGAAATACAGCACGTGAACGCGATCACGACCCGCAGCGACTTCCAGTTCAACCCGACGAACTGCTCAAAGATGGAAGCGACCGGGACGATCCACTCAAGCGAAAACGCCACGGATACGCTCAGCGTGCCGTTCCAGGTGACGAACTGCGCGTTCCTGAAGTTCACCCCGGGATTCGCGGTCTCCACGGCCGGGAAGACGAGCAGGGCGAGCGGCGGGAGCCTATCGGTGAAGCTCACCTACCCGAGTGCGCCGTTCGGGTCGCAGGCGAACATCGCTAAAGTCAAAGTCGAACTCCCCAAGGCGCTCCCGTCGAGGCTGACGACGTTGCAGAAGGCGTGCTCCGCGGCGCAGTTCGAATCGAACCCCGCGGGCTGCCCACCGGCGTCGATCGTCGGCCACGCGAAGGCGATCACCCCGTTGGTACCGGTCCCGCTGGAAGGCCCAGCGTACTTCGTGTCGCATGGTGGGGAAGCATTCCCCTCCCTGATCATCGTGCTGCAGGGCTACGGCGTGAAGATCAACCTCGTCGGGTCAACCTTCATCAACAAAGCCGGAATCACGAGCAGCACATTCAAGACCGTCCCCGACCAGCCGGTGGGAAGCTTCGAACTGACGCTCCCCCAAGGCCCGTACTCCGCGCTCGCGGTGAACGGCAACCTCTGCAAAGAGAAATTGACGATGCCGACCGAATTCGTCGCGCAGAACGGCGCGGTGATCCACCAGAACACGAAGATCGCCGTCACCGGCTGCCCGAAACACAAGGCCAAGAAGGCGAAGCGCGCGAAGAAAAGCTCCAAGCACAAGCGCAAAGGGAAGTAGGCCGGGCACAGCGCCAAGGCCCACGCGAGGAGGCGGTAGACCTCCGCCCTATGGGCCCTCCAGCCTGTGCACATCGTGCGCGAGCGCTTCGGGAGTGAGTTCTTCGAGCGGGAACTCCACGCGCGCGACGCCGGCCCGGTCGAGCACCACCACGAACGCGCCCGCTTCGTAGGCCCGCGTGCCGGCCGCGGCCGGCACGACGTGGTAGGCGCGCCACACGGGGCGCAGCTGCGCGAGGCTGCCCGTCAGGTACTCCAGGCGCCCCGTCAGCGAGGTCGCGCGCAGGAAGGCTCGCACGCGTGCGGGAGTGTCGGCGGCCGGGTCCACGCTGACCGCGAGCGCGGTGACCCCCGCCGTGTGGCCTTCCAGTTCGTCGAGCGCTCCCCGGATCTGCTGGGCGATCAGCGGCGCGGTGGTCTTCGAGGCGGTGTACAGGAATGCGAGCACCACCACCCGGCCGCGCAGGGCGTGCAGCGAGACGCGCCGCCCGTCCTGGTCGGTGAGCGTGAACTCGTACGGGTGCAGGTTGCCCGGCAGCAGCGCCCCGTCGAACCCTGTCGTGGAGGGGCCGCCCGAGCTGGCTGTGCCCGAGCCGGCTGTACCCGAGCTGGCTGTACCCGAGCCGCCGGACCCGCTCGTCGAGCACCCCGCCAGCGCCGCGAGCGCGAGCGCCGTCGCGGCGAGTGCGGCGGCTTTCGACGCTGGAGTGAGCCGATTGGGGGGGTCGGGACGCATAGAGAGTATGGAGCGTAGGAGGCGCACGAGACAGTTCACGCTCCACCGGCGCAGCTGTGTACCCAGCGTTGGGTATCGTTCTGTCTCCCTGGCAGACTGGCTCACGGAAGAGGTGCTTCACCGATGCGCGTAGCGTCCTCCCCTGGCGTCGCTGCGCTCGTGCGCGGCGTGTTGGGCAACCTTGCGGTCCCGGCGTTCGCACCGGCGGTCGCGCCGGCCGACGCGGGTGCAAGGTTCTCGCGCGCGCCCGAGCCCGAGCGCGCGGTGATCCTGCGGGGCGGGCCGATCCTCACGGTGGACGACGCCAACCCGGTCGGCGAGGCGCTCGCGATCCGCGGCTCGACGATCCTCGGGGTCGGCTCGCTCAACGAGCTCAAACGCCACTACACGCCCGGCACCGAGATCGTCAACCTCGAGGGCCACGCGGTGCTGCCGGGGTTCGTCGAGCCCCACGTGCACGTGCTGGAGAGCGCTTTGGCCGCCGCCGACATCGATCGGAAGGAGGCAGCCGGCCTGCTCGAGGAGGCCCCCGAGCGCGCCGCCGAGCTGGGCGCTCGCGCGCTGCGCGAGCTCGCGCGGCGCGGCTGCACGACGGTGTACGACCCCGGGATCGGCCTGCTCGGGGGCGTGGCGGAGCACGAGCTGCTGCGCTCGCTCGCCTCTGCGCCCGAGGCGCCGGTCCGCTTACGCGGGGCGTTCACCCCCGAGCTGGCCGGCGCGCTCGGCGCGAGCCCCGGGGGCGGCGACGAGCACTACGACGTGGTCGGGATCGCCCACTGGGCGGACGGCCCCGTCCAGGACTTCGCCGCCGCGCTGGGCGAGCCCTACCTGCACGGTCGGGGGGCGGGTACGTTGATCCACGAGGAGGCCGAGCTGCGCGAGGCGCTGCGCGTCTGGCACGACGCGGGGTGGCAACTGGTGGTGCACGCCAGCGGGGACCGCGCGATCGCTCAGGCGCTGCGCTGCTACGCAGCGATCCTCGCGGAGGGGCCGGACGCGCCGGCGGTAGGCGCGAGCGCAGGCATGGAGGCCCGCCCGCCCGGGACCCGCCCAGCCGAGGTCCGCCCGCCCGGTATGGAGGTTCACCCGCCTGCGACCCGCCCGCCCGAGGTCCGTCGGTCCGGGGGCACGGGGGTGCGCCACCGCATCGAGCACTTCACGCTCGCCGCCGACGAGCAGATCGCGCAGGCCGCGGCGCTGGGCCTCTCGGTGAGCCACACGATCGACGACGTCTACTTCTGGGGGGAGGCCTTCCGCGACCACGTGCTCGGCCCCGAGCGCGCCGCGCGCATCCACTCGCTGCGCCGTGACCTCGAGCAGGGTCTCGTGAGCTCCTGCCACAGCGACTCCCCGCTCTACCCCGTGGACCCCTGCCTGACCCTGCGTACCGCCACCACCCGCCTGATGCGCGACAGCGACGACGTGCTCGGGCCCTTCCAGCAGCTGAAGCTGGACGAGGCGCTGCGCACGCTCACCCGCAACCCCGCCGACCAGGTCCTGCTCGGCGACCGCGTCGGCGCGCTGCGCCCGGGGATGCTCGCCGACCTGGTCGTGCTCGACCGCGACCCCCGCGAGGTGGCCCCCGAACGGCTGCACGAGCTGCGGGTGCTCGAGACCTGGCTTGGTGGGCGCCGGCAGCGGTGGGTGTAGGGCCGGCCGGGCTCGGCGGGCTCAGGGTTGCCGGGCGGGCGCCGGCGGCGGGT
Source organism: uncultured Solirubrobacterales bacterium (assembly GCA_963706545.1). GTDB lineage: Bacteria > Actinomycetota > Thermoleophilia > Solirubrobacterales > Solirubrobacteraceae > Palsa-744. The sequence goes on along the minus strand of OY970161.1, from coordinate 139,009 downwards.
GTAGGGCCGGCTTGGAGGTGCCTGGGGCGGCGGTGTGGCGGTTGTGGATTAAAGTTTGAAGACCCTATATAAGCGCTATACTTTCTGAAGTCCATGAAACCCGACCACCGTTTGGGAGTTTTCAGATGACCGTCTCCTCGGCGGAGCTGCTCCGCCAGATCAAGAGCCGCATCGACGAGGTCGATCCCTCCGAGGTCAAGGAGCTGATCGGCGAGGGCGTCGCGATCGTAGACGTGCGCGGCAGCGAAGAGTTCGCCACCGGGCACCTCCCCGGCGCGAAGTCGATTCCCCGCGGCCACCTCGAGTCGCGGATCGAGAGCGCCGTGCCCGACCGCTCTGCCGAGGTGATCCTCTACTGCGCCTCCGGTATCCGCTCGGCGTACGCCGCGCGCACGATGATCGAGGACATGGGCTACGAGCACGTGCGCTCGATGACCGGCGGCATCACGCTGTGGAAGGACCGCGGCTACGAGGTCGAGATCCCGCGCGCGCTCACCGCCGAGCAGCGCGAGCGCTACTCGCGCCACCTGCTGATCCCCGAGATCGGCGCGGAGGGCCAGCAGCGGCTGCTCGACGCCAAGGTGCTGCTGCTCGGCGCCGGGGGCCTCGGCTCCCCGACCGCGCTCTACCTGGCGGCCGCCGGCGTCGGCACGCTCGGGATCGTCGACGACGACGTCGTCGACCTCTCCAACCTCCAGCGCCAGGTGATCCACTCCACCCAGCGCGTGGGTATCCCCAAGGTGGACTCCGCCGAGGAGTCGATCCACGCGCTCAACCCCGACGTGAACGTCGTCAAGTACCAGACGCGCATCGACGCGTCCAACATCATGGAGATCATCGACGGCTACGACGTGATCGTCAACGGCGTCGACAACTTCCCCACCCGGTACCTGCTCAACGACGCCACCGTGCGCCTGCGGATCCCCGTCGTCTCCGCCTCGATCCTCGGCTTCGACGGGCAGCTCTCGGTCTTCAAGCCCTACGACGGCCCCTGCTACCGCTGCCTCTTCCGCGAGCCGCCGCCCGCGGAGCTTGCCCCCTCCTGCGGCGCCAACGGCGTGCTCGGCGTGCTCCCGGGCACGATGGGCCTGCTGCAGGCCACCGAGGTCGTCAAGCTGATCCTCGGTATCGGCGACCCCGCGATCGGGCGCCTGCTGCTCTACGACGCGCTTGCGGCGACGCTCACCGAGGTCAAAGTCCACCGCGACCCCGAGTGCCCGATCTGCTCGCGTGCGCCGGACGAGATCCGCGACGACGAGATGGGTGTGTTCCCAGACTACGAGGCGTTCTGCGCGGCGGCAGGGTAATCTGCGCGTCCGAGATGGCCACGATCAAGATACCCCCGGTCCTCCGCGCCTCGGTGGGCGGCGAGAGGGAGGTGAGTGCCGCCGGCGAGAACGTCGGCGACGTGCTGCGCGACCTCGCCGCCAATCACCCGGCTACGCAGGACCAGCTGTTCTCCGCCGAGGGCGAGCTCAACCGCTACGTCAACGTCTACCTCAACGACGAGGACGTGCGCGTGCTCGATGGCCTCGACACGGCGGTTGGAGACGGCGACACTTTGGTGATCCTCCCGGCGATGGCCGGCGGGTCGTAGCGCCCTCTACGCTCCGCGTCCAAGTTTTCTTGCAAAGCTCAATCGCCGCGGGCTGCCGCTCGATGGGATCGCATCGGCATGAAGGTCTGCGGCATCCCCATTCCCGTGTTCGGACGCGCCTCGTGCGTCGCGCTGCTTGTGAGCGGCGCGTGCGCGGTGTCCGCTACTCCCGCCGCTGCGTGGGAAGAAGAACCCAAGGCTCCCGAATACTCGCTCAAGGTGGTCGAGGGGGAGAGCACGGTGCCTGAAGAATCGATCCTCTCCACCAGCGGCTCCGTCCGCGTGCCGCACACCTCGAACGTGCCGGTCACCCTGCGGATCGTCCACAACGGCCTGACCGTGGCGCAGGACACCGAGTCCGAAGGGCAGGCGTGGCTCTCACAGGTCCCGCAGGTCGGTGACGTCGTCGACCTCGAATCGCCGGCTGGCAACGTCGTCGGCTCCGTCGTCTACGACGGGCTGCCCTCGATGGAACCGACGGTCTGTGCGGGCTCCACGAGCTTCTCCGGCCAGCGCTCGGCGAACGAGGAAGTCGAAGGCAGCTTCTACACGCTGGTGCCCAAGCCCACCTACACGGCGCACCGCCGGGGCGGCGAAGCGCAGATCACCTCGCTCTCCGGCGCGTCCTTCGCGGGCAACTTCCTGACGCCCCTGGCGCTCGGGGAGACCGTCCGCGCGGTCGAGCACCTGAAGACCTCGCTCGCCGGTGGCGCGACGTTCACCTACACCAGCGAGAACGACCGCCCCGTGGGGGCCTGCCCGGTGCCGCCCGCGCCGCCCCCACCGCCGCCCGTGCCGGCGCTGCAGGGCTCGATCTTCAAGCTCATGCGCACCACGATCCTCAAGCTGCTGCGGTCGGGTTGGCTCGATCAGGTCACGATCAACCAGCCGGGCACGGTCACGCAGGACCTCTACCAGCTCGGGGGCGCGGTGCCCGCGTACGCCTCGGCGCACGGCAGGGGCCACAGCCACCGGCACAAGCCGCCCGCCCCGCTGCTGGCGCGCGGGTCGGCATCGGCCGCCGCCGCGGGCAACGTGAACGTGCTGCTCCGCGTCACCGCGAAGGGTCGGCACATGCTCAGCCACAGCCGCCGTATGCGGGGGGTGCTGATCACGACGCTCAAAGCGCAGTCGGGCGCCAAGCTGAACCTCGAAACGCGCACCGTCACGCTCGATCGCTAGCCTGCCGGCTTGCGGCTGACGCGCTCTCGACTCTCCTGCGCGCTGGTTGCGGTCGGCGCGCTGACCGCGTGCACCGGGGTGCCCGGCGCGAGCGCCGCACACGGGGCAGTGCGCTCGGGCGCGGGAAACACTCAGCCTACGCGGGCCGGCGCACCCGGCTTGGGCAACGCTCATGCCGCGCAGGCCGGCGCACCCGGCTCGGGCAACGCTCAGCCTACGCGGGCTGGCGCACCCGGCTTGGGCAACGCTCATGCCGCGCAGGCCGGCGCCCCCGCCTGGCTGCAACCGCCACCGGTCCTGCCGCGGCCCTCGGCCGACGGCGCCGAAGGGCCACCGAGGCCCTACGGCGTCGAACCGCCGCCGGGGCACTCGCCGCCGTTCACGGGCCCTGGGTTCGTGCAGGCCCAGAACCACGCGCTGCTCTACGGCCCCTTCCCCAAGGGCGGGTTGACCCGGGGTGTATCGGACAGCACGCTGTTGATGAGCAGCGACGCGCAGGTGCGGGAACTGGCGCTGAAGCGCATCCGCGCCACCGGCGCAAGCGTGGTCCGCATCCCGGCGGAATGGCGCTACATGGTGAGCCCCGACCCGCCCGCGGACTTCGACGCGAGCGATCCGGCGAGCCCCGCCTACGACTTCACCGCGGTTGATGCCGCGGTGCGCGACACGGTCGCCGCCGGCCTGACCCCGTTGCTGGTGGTCACCCGCGCCCCGGCCTTCGCGGAAGCGCCGCACCGCTGGCCGTACGCCTACCCGGGCAGCTGGGCGCCGAACCCGGCCGCGTTCGGGGCCTTCGCAGCGGCCGTCGCACGCCGCTACGACGGCTCCTTCCCCGATCCGTTGGAGCTCGGCCACGCGCTGCCACGTGTGCGGCTGTACGAAGCGTGGAACGAGCCCAACCTCGCCCGCTACCTGGAGCCGCAGTGGGTCGTGGAGGGGGGACGGTGGAGGGCGTTCTCACCGCTGCTCTACCGCCAGCTGCTCAACGCCTTCTACGCCGCCGTCAAGGCGGTCGCGCCGAGCGACTTGGTGCTCACCGCCGGCATCGCCCCCAACGGGGAACCGACGGGCGTGGGACGGATGACCCCGCTGCGGTTCCTGGATGGGATGTTGTGCCTGGAAGGCGGCGGTGCGGGGAGGGGGGGTGCGCCGGCAGGGAGTGGCCGGATAGGTGGTGCGCTGATAGGGGGGACGGCGTGTTCCGATCCGCCGCACTTCGATGTGCTTGCCTTCCACCCGCTGTCCTTCGAAGGCCCCGACTTCCCTGCGCACTCCTCACAGGACGTGGCGATCTCCGACATTGCGAAGGTCACCGACCTGCTCGACCGGGCCGAGCGACTGCACACCGCGCTGCCGCGAGGGCCAAAACCGGTGTGGGTCACCGAGCTCAACTGGGAAAGCGCTCCGCAGTCCCCCCACGGCGTCCCCGGCCGCCTGCAGGCGCTGTGGATCTCTCGCGCGCTGCACCGGCTGTGGGTCGCGGGCGTCGCCTTCGCCGACTGGCAGTTCCTGGTCGACCCCTACCCCGATCTGCCGCTGGCCACCCCAACGGGCGGCACGATCACGGTCTCCCGGCCCGCCGGCCTCTACACCCCGGGCCCCGGCGGAGAATTCGCGGGCGCGCATCCCAAGCCATTCCTGCGCGGATTTACCCTCCCGTTCGACCCGCTGCGCGTGGACCGCGGGCACGTACGGGTCTGGGCGCTCCTGATGCATCCCGGTCAGGCGGCCCTGCTGCAACGCCAGGCGCGTGGCGGCGCGTGGCGGACGATCGCTCGTCTGCGCGCCGGCAGGGATGCCGTGCTCAACGCACTGGTCCCACTGCGTGGAGCTATGACGCTGCGCGTGGTCAGCGGGACGCTGACCGAAGCCGGGAGACATGCGCCTGCGGCGCCAATCCCCGTTTCGGCCAGCGCCTCAGCGCCGGTGCCGCGCGGTCCAAGCCGTCTGTGACGTCGGGCTTGCGCAGATCGAAGTTCTCAAGCGTGGCACCAAGATCCCTGATAGTGCGGCAGTTGCATGGACTCCATGTTGACCCACCTTTCCGCATTCTGCGCAAACGCCGGCATCACGCCAGGCGATACCGTGAGCAGTAGACCCAACACGATGCAGATCAGCCCGACGGCGCTCACGAACCGATTCTCCCATCCCATCATCCGCTCGGCGAACATGATCGCGGTGAGCGCCATCATCAGGTACAGGCTCCCGCCGCCCACGACGACCATGATGGTCATCAAGGCCCAGCAGCAGCCGACGCAGGCGAGGCCGTAGCGGACGCCGAATGCGATGGCGTTGCGCACGCCGCGGCGATAGTGGCGCATGAAGAAATTCCCCGGATGGCTGCACACGGTGAGACACCGGCGCTTCGTGTTGGTGAACTGATAACCGCCCGCGAGCGCGATCACGCTTCCGGCGAGCAGATACGGGTGATTCTGAAGCCAAGCCCCGATGCTCGTGATCCGGTAGAGCGCATCGCCGACGATCATCACGACCCAGCCGGTCGCTGCCCACACTAGGCAATATCCAACGCCCACCGCCGTCCTGCGAACGACCGGGAACCGGCTCCCGTTCGTGGCCGAGCGGAAGAGCATGAGAAAGCCGAGGCTCGACGGCAGCATCATCGCGATCACCATGACCTCCCACGCGCCCAGGAACTCCAGGGTCGATCCCACGGTGGCCCCCGGCGTCATCGCCCTAAACCTCGTTCGCGACCCTGTACTCGGAGTGGATCGCACTGCGCCCCTTGAATGCCCACTCGAACCCATACCTGCCCAGCGACACGTCGTGGTGCCCGGCTCTGGCGATATAGGCCGGGGCCCTCGGCGCCGACGCCAAGAGTGAATCGTGCAGGGTGGTGACTGTGCCATCGGCTCCCACGAAGGGAGTCACGTCAACGCTCACCATAGGCCTCGCGCGGAGCGTTCCAGCTCCCTGCGCGACGTCGTAGCTGATCCGAGCGCGCTCGACGCCGAGCGTCTCGGCGACCAGGCGGGCGAGATCGGCCAACGGCCCGCCGAGCGCTCCGGTATACGCCGCGAGGATCGACGCGACCTGCTCCTCCGACGCCCGTACATCCACGACGAACACCTGCCGCCAGCTTTCGGGGACGAGCACGTTGCCCGGAATATCCAGCACCCTTATGAAGTCACAGCCGGCCACATCCACGCCGTCGATGCTGCCGCGCACAACGTGATAGGCGTTGAACGCCTGGCACGATCCGCCATCCGGATCGGCGCCGATCCAACAGGGGCACGGCGCCATGCACGAGCATGACTCCAAGAGCGTGCCCTCGATCCGATATGGCCTGCTTACCTCGCGAGGCATCTAGCGAGCTTGACAGGGGGTCCGCTGCCGGGGAGTCGGAGACACCCGAGATTCCTTGCGGTGGCGGAGGATGCTGCTCTGTGGGCCAAACACGAGCGCCTCTTTTGATTGGACATCGCCAACCATGTCTCCCACTAGAGTGTCTCCATGCTGCGTCACGCCTTCGGAACTCGTCCCAGCTTCTGGCTTGGCACGCTCGCGCTGGCGCTCTCGCTGCTGGCGCTCCCAGGTTGCGGCTCGGCTGGCGGCAGCGTCGCCGACAAGAGTGCCGTCAGCACGAGCGCCGCAGACAAGAGCACCGCCGGCGGGAGCCCAGCGGCATCGCCGCTCGTCCCGATCGGCGCCGGCCTGATGGGGCCCTCCGGCCTGAGGGCCACGGTCTACGCGCAGGGGCCCTCGACAGTGGCTACGTTCGACTTCGCTCCGGATGGACGCCTATGGCTGACGGCCGCGGGCTTGGAAACCCACGCGCAGGACGGTGTCTACCTGGTCGCCAAAGCCGGCGCTCCCGCGCAGAGGGTCATATCGGGCCTGAACGACCCACTCGGTCTCGACTGGTACGCGGGCAGGCTCTACGTCTCATCGGTCGGGCGCGTTGACGCCTATTGGGGATTCAACGGCACTCGCTTCACCGGGCATAGGGAGATCCTCAAGGGTCCTTTGGCCGAAGGCGAGAACAACCTCCTGGTAATGGCCCCCGACGGCCGCTTCCTGATGGGCGTCAGCGCTACCTGCGACCACTGCATTCCGACCTCCAAGTGGGATGGCTCCATCGTGTCGTTCCTACCCGATGGCAGCGACCTGCGCCTCTACGCCAGTCGCATCCGCGCGCCGGTCGGCCTCGTCTACTTCCCGGGCACCTCCGACCTGTTCGTCACGATGAACCAGCAGGACAACCTCGGCGCCCTGACGCCCGGAGATACGCTCGGGATCGTCCGAGAAGGCCAGCAGTGGGGCTTCCCGGAGTGCTACGGACAGGGCGGCCCAGCCTGTGCCGGGGTCCCCAATCCGCTCGCGGTGCTCGACAAGCACGCGGCGATTGGTGGCGTCGCGATCGCGACCGGCCAGCTCGGACCGAGCATCGGGACCTCGGCCGTCGTCGCCGAGTGGAACGTGGCGAAGGTCCAGCGGGTCGCCCTCACGAGAACCGGCTCCAGCTTTCAGGGTACGGTCACGCCGTTCCTGACGGGGATGGCACATCCGCTTGCGCTTGCCTTCGCGCCCGACCACTCGCTGCTTGTCGGCGATTGGGCTACGGGGAGGATTTACCGCGTTGTTTCCAGCTCTCCGTGACAGCAGCTGCCATGTCTCTGAGAAAAACACAACGAGAGGCAGACAGCCCTTCACGCTGTGGTACACAAATGACAAACCCAAAAAAGCAAACAAACGAGAAAGGTATAGAAATGCAGCGAAAAACAGTTATAGGACTAGCTTTTTTGAGCCCTATCATAATTGGCTTGATTGTCACATCCGTAGCATCGGCGGCAAAGCCTGAATTTGAAAAAGCTGTGAATTTTACGTCAATCGCAAGGGCACCAGCTACAGTCTTTAAATCACCCAGTGGATCTGAAGTTACATGTACTATAAGCGAAATTGAAAAAGCTGCAATTATCACGCCAGGAGCTAAAAAAGCAAAAAATATACAGCTTAACTTTAAAGGCTGTAAAAGCTCTGGAGTAGAATGTACAACGACTGGCGCTGTCGCCGGGGAAATCAGGAGTAATACGCTGGAAGGTGAACTTGGCTATATTGAACCAGGTACGGAAAAAACAGAAGACGTCGCCTTTGCTCTCTTCCCGGCAGTTGGAACAGTTATAGCAGAATATACATGTAAAGAAGCAGATGAAGAGAAAGGTTGCATAGTTAGTGAGCTTAAAAAAGCGAACGTCGAAAGCGCGTCGTTTAACCTACTTTTTGAAGAGGCGTCGGGTGTTCAGAAACTCCTAGGCTATGAACCGACGCTAGGAACCCCGAAAGAATGCAAGTTGAAAGTCAAAATAGGTGCGATAGAAGAAGGAGACGCACTCGAAACCTCACAGACGATCACGATCGCCTGTCCAAACATGGAGAAGATTAATTCGTGAAATAGAGATTACCACGCTGCACATCGACCAGTCAGCCTGGCGCAAACTCGCCAGGCTGACTGCATTGATGTAGTCGCCCGTAAAGGTAGTCAGAAAGATTTGGACAAGCCGGACCTAGCTCAACCGCCGCGCAGGTGACGGCGGATGGTCATCGCGAGGTGATCGAGGCGAGCCTGCGGGGCAGTCGTTGAGGTGAGTACGAAGTCCTGCCTGCCTTCCGGGCCGTGGATGCAGCTGAACGACAGCGGTGCGGGCGCGATCTGGTGCATTCGGAAGCGCCTGCGCCGGACTCCGGTGAACACCGGGCCTTCGTGGTTGGAGAACATGTAGAACCTGATACTGGGGAGGAGGTCTCCCGACGGCAGGGCCAGGGGCGTTCCGGACGCCGTCAGTGTCGCCGGGAGGGCGCTGTGCTCGACGGTCTCCGCGACGACCGCCGCGGTGCGGGCGGCCGCGCCTTTGAAGTCGGCGTCGGGGTCGAGACGCAGATCGATCCGCCCGAGACTGTGGAAGTTGCCGATCATGCCCTGCTCGGTGGCGCCGCGCACGGATACGATCGAGTGGGCGAGGAAGTGCGTCACGTCCCCCACGTGCGCTAGCGCCAGCTGAAGGCAGGTCAGCACAAAGACGTACGGAGTGATCCGCAGCTCCCGGGCGTGGGATGTGACCTGTGTCCACTGCGCCGGCGTCAGCTTGAAGGTGAAGGTCGAGTTGCCCGCGCCCCTGTCGCGCGCCGTCGATGGCCAGCCCGAGACCGGCGGCGCGCTTCGCGCCTGACGCGCCCAGTGCTCACGGGCGCGTGCGACGGCTGCGGGGTCCGGAGGGTGCGAGGCGATGTGGTCGAGGTATGAGGCGTCGCTCACCTCTGGCAGCTCGGCGGGCGCTGGAGAGCCGGTGTGCTCGGCGTAGGCGCGTGCGATGTCGGCGGCGAGAAGCGATCCGGAGTCGCTGTCCACGAGCGCCTCGGCGACGAACATCGCCAGAACCGAGGTCTTGTGGTCGATTGTGTACAGAGTGGCGCGGAAGCGGGGGTCCTCGAAGGGCGAGAGCGAGCCGTAGAGCGTCTCGACGTCGTCGAGGGCCGCATCAAGGGCTTCTCGCTTGGTATGGCTGCTCAGGTTGACCAGGTCGAGCGTCCCCGGCGCCAACGGGTCCACCGCCAGGTACATACGTCCGTCCCGGCGCTCGAATCTCGCCCGGAGGATCTCGTGGCGGCGTACGACATCGTCGATCGCTCGTGCGAGCGCGTGCGCGTCGAGCCGGCCGTTGAGCTGGTAGACCCAGCTGAGGTAGCCGCGTCCGGTGGTCGAGGGGACGATCTGCAGGTGAGCCTCCTGTATGGGAGAGGCTGGCACAGTGCGCGGCCGGTCAACGAGGGAGACTGGCGCCTTGCGCGCCTGAACGCTCGGGCGCGATCCGTTCGTGGAGAGCGCGGGACTCTCGGGGTGTGGGTCCTCGCCCGCGGTATGACGCCGGATGAACGCCCCGATCTCCGCGATTGCCCGCCGGCCCTCGTTGAGAACTGGGAAGTACCACTGCCAGACGTGGATCATGCCGGGCCATTCCTGAAGCGTCGTCTCGACGCCTGCCGCGCTCGCGGCGCTCGCCAGCGTGCGTGCGTCGTCCAGCAGGATCTCGTCTGTGCCGACCTGGATCAGCAACGGCGGCAGGCCGATGAGCTCGGCGAACGCCGGCGAGGCTAGCGGGTGGCGCGGGTCGGCGTCGCGCAGGTAGGAAGCGGCCATCCGCTGCAGCTCGGCCGCGCTCAGCAGAGGGTCGCGCGCGGCGAGCGTCGTGAGCGCGCCGGCGGCGCAGGTCAGGTCCACCCACGGCGAGAGGCATATGCCGGCCACGGGAAGTGGGAGGCCGGCGTCGCGCAGGGCGATCATGCTCGCAACGACCAGACCGCCGCCGGCCGAGTCCCCGGCGAGCACGACCGGCCCATCGGTGTGCCCGAGCAGCCAGCGGGTGGCGGCGAGCGTGTCGTTGACCGCCGCCGGGAACGGAAACTCGGGCGCGCGGCGGTAGTCGACCGACAGCACCGCGGCGTCCGCGGCGCTTCCGAGGGACGCCGCAAGGTGGCGGTGCGAGCGCGGTGAGCCGAGGCTGTAGCCGCCACCGTGGAGGTAGACCACCACCGGCTGGGCCGGATCGCGCCGCGCCAGCACCCACTCGGCCGCGCAGCCGCCGGCGTCGATCACATCGCCGGGAGCGACATCTGCGCCGAGCACCCGCTCGGCGCGGTCGTACTGCCGGCGGCGGTCGGCGAGCGGCATTGCGCGCAGGGGCGCCTGCAGGGCCAGCAGCTCGCGGATTAGCCGGGGGTAGCTGGCGCGCGTGGCGGACTGCTCCTCGATCCGCTCTCCGGGTGTCTCCGACTCGTGCGGCTCGCCGGGCGCCTCGCCCTGCAGCTCGATCACGCCGGCTGCGAACCCCGCGATGGTCGGGGCCTCGAAGAGGAGGGCGAGCGGGAGCGGCACGCCGAGCTCGCGACGCACCCGCGCCACCAGCGAGACCGCCACGATCGAGGTGCCGCCGAGCGCGAAGAAGTCCCCGTCGGCGCGCACGTGCTCGACGCCGAGCTCGACGCTCCAGATCGCGGCGATCCGGCGTTCTATCGAGGCCCGCCGGACGTCCTCCTCGGGCGCGGGACTCCCGTTCGATCCGGGACTCCCGCCCGACCCGTTCACGGCGGCCGGCGCCGTCGTCGCGGTCCGGGCAGGCGGCGCGACTCTCACGCCTGCTCCCGGCGTGCCGGCGAGCTGCGTGAGGCGCTTGCGATCGAGCTTCCCGTTGGGAGTGCGCGGGAGCGCCTCGACGCTCAGGACCCGCGCGGGGATCATCGCCGCCGGCAGCTCGCTGGCGACAGCGCTCCGCACGACCACGGGGTTGATGTCTCTACCCTGCCCGACGACGCACGCGGCGAGCTCCGCGGCCGCAGGGTCCTCGCCGGTGGCGAACACAGCGACCTCCGCGACGCCGGGCAGAGCCGAGATAACCGCCTCAACCTCAGCAGTCTCCACGCGGAACCCCCGGATCTTGACCATCCCGTCGAGGCGACCGAGGTGGTAGACGATGCCGTCGGCGTCGATGCGGCCGCGGTCCCCGGTGTGGAACGGAGGCGCCGGTGCGCTGTCGTCGTGGGCTGCGGTCGCCGGGGCACTGTCGTTGTGGACCGCGGGCGCTGGGGCGCCGACATCGTAGGTCTCTGGCGCCGGGACGCCGTTGTCGTGGGCCGCTCCCTGACCCCAGTACCGCGGCCTGACGTACTCGCTGCGAATCTCGATCTCTCCCGGCTCACCGGGCGGTAGCGGCGCCCTGCGCCTGTCGAGCACCGCGACTTCGACGTCGAGTACGGGGCGCCCCGCCGGGACGGGATCAGGCAGAGCGGTGTCCGGGGGGGTGAGGTGCAGGCAGGTGAGGCCGGTCTCGCTGGAGTTCAGGCCGACGCTCAACGTTGCAGTCGGAAACAGTCGACGGGCGGCCGCGAGGTCGGCGGGGAGTACCGTCTCCCCGCCGAGGTAGGCCAGCCGCAGGCTGTCGTGAACCCGGACGGTCTCGGCCGCGGCGAGCAGGCGCAGGAACGACGGGAATGCGTACAGCACTGTGACGCGGACTGCTCTCAGCCAGTCGAGCATCCCCTCGGCGCCGGCGTCCTTGAACGAGTACGGCGCGAGGGCGGCACCGCCCAAGAGCGCGATGTACGGGTTCGACACCGCGGCGACGAAGCCGTCGGCGCTGATCAACGTCACGCAGTCGCCGCGCCCCACAGCCAGCGGGCGGTGGCGCGCCACGTTGTGCAGCATGTCGCGCCGGGACTGCGCCACGCCCCGGGGACGCCCGGTGGAGCCCGACGTGTACAGCACGTACGCGAGGCGGCCGTCGTCGAACCGTAGTCCCGGGCGCCCGTCGGACGTGCGTGCGGCCACCGTCTCCTCGACCGAGAGCGCCGGCGGGCCGTGGTGCGCCGCGACCTCGCCGCGGCGGTCGCAGAGCAGCAGCGGCGCGTCGAGCTCGTCGAGCACGCGCCGGACGCGCGGGGCCGGGTGCAGCGGGTTGACCGCCGCGTAGAACTTCCCCGCCTTGAGTGTGCCGAGCGCCGCAGCCAGCATCAGCTCCGGCGCGTAGACTGCGAGCGGCACTGGCTCCGGCCTGGAGCCGCGTCGGTGGATCAGCTCTGACGCGATCGCGTCGGCCCACGTGTCGAGCTGGGCGAAGCTGATGGCTCCCTTCGCCCCGCGGCTCGGCCGAGCGTCGCTGGCGCCCCCGCCCGCCGCAAGACTTGGCCGGCGGATCGCGTCACGCTCTGGGTCTGCGTCCACCTGCCGCTCGAAGCCCTCGACGACCGAGTCAACCGACATACCGGTACGCTACCAGCTTGAGTGCGCATCATGGAATCGCCCGTATAAGCAGAATACGGTAGGATCGTGTCGTCATGCGCCCGTAGCTCAATGGCAAACGGGCGGCAAGGAGAGAAGCTGATGGATGGTCTGAGTGATGCCTTCGAGTCCCCGGGTCGATACTGGTGTCGTCGAGTCGGTGTCCGTTGGCCTGCCATGTCCCTGGCCTCTCGGGCCCGCTCCGGGCTGCTCGATGTGTCGCTCAAGAGCAACGGCCTTTTAAGCCGTAGGTAGCGGGTTCGATTCCCGTCGGGCGTATCCCACGCCTGGTGAGCCGCGCGAGCCTGGAGGGATGGTCTCTCAGGCAGCAGCCCGCGTGCCGGCGCGGTCCTCGGCAGCCTCGGCCGCCGCAGGCACGAAGCTCATCGCGTGCTCGGCCAGGGCGGCGATCGTGAGGGAGGGGTTGACGCCGACGTTGGCGGGGATCGTGGAGCCGTCGCAGACGAGCAGGTTCTCGTAGCCGAAGACGCGCTGGCGGGCGTCGACGACGCCGCGGGCGGGGTCGGGGGCGATCACCGCGCCGCCGAGGATGTGGGCGGTCGTGGGGATGTTGAAGAGCGCCTCCATCACCGAGCTCTGGGCGATCCCGCCGGTGCGTTTGGCGATCCATTCGGCGGCCTGGTTGGCGACGGGGATGAAGGTCGGGTTGGGCCGCTCGGGGTCCTGTTCGGTGCGCAGCCACAGGGTGCCGAACGGGCCTTTGCGCGGGCGCAGCGCGATCGCGTTGTCGAGCGTCTGCATCACGAGCAGGATGATCGTGCGCCGCGACCACCGCTTGGCGAAGAGCACCTCGGCGAAGCGCCTGGGGTGCAGCAGGATCTGTGTGAGCAGCTTCAGCGGGCGCGTTAGGCGGGTGCCGTCGCCGACGAGCAGCGTGTAGAAGATCCGCATCGAATCGCCGTCCTCGCCGTAGGAGACGGTCTCGATGTGGGTGTGGGGGTCGGGGTAGATGCTTGAGGTGATCGCCACGCGCTTGGTGAAGCCGGCGGCGTGCTCCTCGGGGACCGTCACGGTCAGGATCGCCTCGCTGTTGGTGCGCACGAGCTCCCCCAGACGGGGGGAGATGCGCGGCAGCGACCCGCCGAGGCGGCAGCGCTGCAGCAGCGTGTTAGTGCCAAGCGGCCCCGCGGCGACGACCACGCCACGGGCGCGATGCACGCGGCGTTCCTTGCGCACCCACGCGCCCGAGCGGACGCTTTCGACCTCGTAGCCCTCGCTGCCGTCGCCGGAGCCGAGCGGGCGGACGTCGATCACGGTTCGTTCGGGCATCACCTCGGCGCCGCGGCGTTCGGCGAGGTACAGGTAGTTCTTCACGAGCGTGTTCTTGGCGCCGTGCGGACAGCCGACCATGCAGCGCCCGCAGAGCTTGCAGCCGGTGCGCTCGGGGCCCTCGCCGTCGAAGAACGGGTCGGGTACGGTCTTGCCGGACTCGCCCTCAGCGCCGAAGAAGATCCCCACGGGGGTCTTTTTGTACGTGTCGGAGACACCGAGGTGCTCGCCGAGCTCGCGCAGCAGCTGGTCGGCGGGGTCGTCGTGGGGGTTCTGCACGACCCCCAGCATCCGCTGCGCCTCCGCGTAGTGGGGCGCCAGGGCGCTCTCCCACTCCTCCATCTCCGCCCACTGGCGGTCCTCGAAGAACTGGGTGGGAGGGACGTACAGGGTGTTGGCGTAGCCGAGGCTGCCGCCGCCCACGCCACAGCCGGACACGACGGCCACGTCGCGGAAGAGGGTCAGCCGGAAGATGCCCTTCATCCCCAGGTGGGGGCGCCACGAGTAGCGACGCACGTCGGCGGTGGACTTGGGGAACTCGTGGTCGGCGAAGCGCCGGCCGCACTCCAGGACCCCGACGCGATGGCCCTTCTCGGAGAGGCGCAGCGCGGAGACGCTGCCACCGAAGCCCGAGCCGATCACGAGCCAGTCGTAGTCGTAGTTGCGACTCACGCCCGGCATCCTACTGGCTGGTCGGCCAGGTGTGGATGGGCGGCCGGCGGGGTCCCTCGACCTGACTGGTGGGGCGGAACCGCGAGCACCGCTATATTCCGTGAAGTAATGGCGGCTGAGGGTCTGCGCAACAAGCCCTGCGGGGGTCGCTACGGCGACGTCGTGCAGTCGATCGGCAACACGCCGCTGATCGAGCTGCCGCGACTGTCGCCCAAGCCTGGCGTGCGCATCTGGGCGAAGCTCGAGTCGCGCAACCCCACGGGCTCAGTCAAGGACCGCGTGGCGCGGGCGCTGATCGAGGACGCCGAGGAGAAGGGGGCGCTGTCTTCCGGCCAAACGATCCTCGAGCCGACCTCGGGTAACACGGGGATCTCGCTGGCGATGATCTGCTCGCGCAAGGGCTACCGCCTGAAGGTCGTGATGCCGGAGAACGTGACCCCGGAGCGTACGCAGCTACTGCGGATGTACGGCGCGCAGATCGTCTACTCCGAGAGCTCCAAGGGCTCCAACGGCGCGGTCGAGAAGGCCCTCGACATGGCACAGGGTGACGCCTCCTACTACATGCCCTACCAGTACGGCAACCCGGCGAACCCGAACGCCCACTACAACGGCACGGCGCTGGAGATCCTCGAGGAGCTCGACGAGGTCTCGGCGTTCGTGGCGGGGCTCGGCACGGGCGGCACGCTGATGGGCAACGGGCGGCGCCTGAAGGAGACGTTCGGGGATGCCGTCAAGATCGTCGCGGCCGAGCCGATGCAGGGTGAGCCGGTGCAGGGCCTGCGCTCGCTCGACGACGGCTTCATCCCGCCGATCATCGACCTGTCCCTGCTGGACCGCAAGATCTTCGTCACCAACCGTGACGCGATCCTGTGGACACGCAAACTACTCGACGAGGAGAGCGTCTTCGCGGGCGTCTCCAGCGGTGCGATCGCGCGCGTGGCGGTGCGCATCGCCGGGGAGCTGGAGGAGGGCAACGTGGTGTTCATCGTCGCCGACGACGGCTGGAAGTACCTCTCCAGCGGGATCTACACGCTGCCGGTGGACGAGATCGAGAACCTCGACTCCACCGTGTGGTGGTAGCGCGACCCGCCCGCAGCCGATGGTCATAGCACCTGCCCTTCTGGACGACGTGGTCGCGCACGCGCGCGAGGAGTACGACGCGGAGTGCTGCGGGATGATCGCCTACGAGCAGAGTGAGCCGGAGAGCTCTCCGCGGGCGGTGAGGGTCCACCGGGCGAAGAACGTGTACGCAAGCCGCAAGCGCTTCGAGATCGACGGCCGGGAGGTGCTGCGGGCGATCAACGAGTTCGACGGAGCGGGTTGGGAGATGGGCGCGATCTACCACTCGCACACGCACACCGAGCCGTACCCCTCGCAGACCGACATCAACTTCGCCCGCAACTGGCCCGGGGTGGAGTGGGTGATCGTGGGGCTCGCCGACGGGGAGCTGGAGGTCCGCTGCTATCTGATCGAGGACGGCGAGGTCACGGAGGTTCCGCTCCAAGTGCGGTGAGGTGATGGCGGCAGAGGCGCCTCTCGTCTGTCCTGTGTGCGGGCCCGCCCACCCCGCTCACCCCGCGAGCGAGCGCTTCTGCCCGCGCTGCGGGATGCCGCTGGTGTACGCCGAGGGCGAGGGCGACCCCGAGGTGCCGGGCGGGGCGGGCGGGGCCTACCAACCCCTGGGGGAGCTGTGGCAGCGGGCGCGGAGGGTCAAGCCGCAGTACTCCGAGGGCGCGCTCGTGCGGGTGGTCGGAGCGCGCAACCTGGCGGAGGCCGACTTCATCCAGAACCTCCTGCTGGAGGAGGGCATCCCCTCCATGCAGCGCCGCGCGCGGGGCTTCGACGTGCCTGACTTCCTCGCGGCCGGCCCCCGCGACATCCTCGTCCCGGCCTCCGGCGTCCCCGCTGCGCGCGACGTGCTGCTGGAGAGTGAGCTGCTCCCCACGGGAGACGCCGCCCTGTGGGGGCCCACCGCGTGGCGGGTGCTGGCCGGCCTCGCGCTGGGAATCGCGGTGCTTGCGGGCCTCGTCGCCCTGTTCCACCCCTGAGGGCGGCCGCTGGGACGGATGAGTGCTTGGAGGCCGCGGGCCTCTTGGCTCTGAACTACGCCGTAGGACGGCCGCTGAGCAAGCTAGGCGAGAACGCAAGGAGCGTGGCGTGCTGAGCACGCGAGCGACTGAGGACAACGCATAGCGCTGGCCGAAACGGGGATGCGAGCCGAAGGCGAGTGTCTCCCGGCTTCGGTCAGCGGCCGTCCTACGCCAGGACTGGCTGAGGCGAGCCGACCTCGCGGGTGATGGTCTCGATTTCCTCGGAGGCGCGCTCGAACTCGTCGTCGGAGAGCACGGGGGTGCCCTCGAACGGGAGTTCGCGTTGCAGCTCCAGCCACGAGTGGCAGCCGAGGTACTCCTCGCGGACCTTCACGGTGACGGGCCGCGGGATGCGGTAGGTGCGCAGCAGCAGCACGTGCAGGGGGTGGCGGGGCTTCCACGCGAGGCGCTTCTCCGCGTAGTCGGTGCGCCACACGTAGAAGGGGGAGAGGGCGTCCACGCAACGGGGATCGTTGATCGTGAAGTGCCCGGCGACTTCAGCCCACGCACGGATGCGCACGCGGTCGGGCTGTTGGAGGCGGCCGTCGGCGGCGAGCGCCTGAAGCGAGGGCTCCCCATCGCTCCACACGCCCTCCTCGAGCGCGCGGCGCAGCTCGGGCTGGTGGGACTCGCGCACGAGGTCGTTGCGTTGGTGGTCGAACGTGGGGTACAGGAAGAAGCGGTCGTGCTCCACCCGGAAGTGCTTGTCAGCCTCCCGGATGCCACCCTTGCGCAGGGTGAGGAGCTGCTCGCCTTCGGCGAGGGCGCGGACGGTGACCGCCCATTCCTTCAAAGCAATTGGCATGGCGTCTCGTAGGGGGAGAGGTTTTTCGGGGGTGGTACCTGTGAACGCGGCACCCGAGGGGAGGGCAACCGACTCCCCTTAACATACGAAATCCTGGCGGAAATGCCAAATGCCCTGCAAATGAGCGGTTTTTTTGGAGCATTCCGCGCGCACAAAGTCGTACAAGGGTCATACGGAGGGTCGGGTAGGCTCAGTCGAGAGGCGCTCGGGGCCATGTCCGCCCCCGCCGGGGGTCTCGATGCGCAGGCGCTCCCCAGGGCGCAGCACGCCGGTGACCTTGCCGGGCAGCTCGCGGCCGACTGCTGCCTGGGCCCCCTTTGTGGCAGCGGTGGGGACGCCGGATTGTCCGCGGCCGGCGTCGTGGTCCGGGGGCCCGGAGGAGGGCTCGGCAGAGTGCTCGGAGGAGGCCTCGATCAGCAGGTTGCGCCCGCGAGCGCCGGGCTCCCCGCCGTATACGCCGGGGGGAGGGTGGCGGCGACGCTCGGTGATGAGGGAGAAGGTCATCTCGCGCAGAGCCTCGATCTCGCGCACGACCCCGTCCCCGCCGCGGTGGGCGCCGGCGCCTCCTGAGCCGCGGCGCAGGGCATAGTGCGTGACCCGCAGGGGGAGCTCACGCTCAAGCGCCTCGACAGGAGTGTTGAGGGTGTTGCTCATCGCCACGTGCACCCCGGAGGGGCCGTCGGCGTCGGGGCAGGCGCCCTGGCCGCCCCCGACGGTCTCGTAGTAGGAGAAGTCGTCGTCGCCGAGAGTCAGGTTGTTCATCGTGCCCTGCCCCAGCGCGCGCCCGAACGCGGCGAGCACGAGGTCGGCCACGCGCGAGGAGGTCTCGACGTTGCCGGCGGCCACTGCGGGTGGGTGGCCGTCATGAGGTAGTGCATTGAGCAGGGAGCCCTCGGGGACGCGCACCTCCACGGGCCGGTACGCGCCGGCCGAGGGCGGGATGTCGGGGTCGGTGAGGACGCGCACGGCGAAGTAGCACGCAGAGCGGGTCACGGCGAGCGGGCAGTTGAGGTTGCCGGAGTGCTGGGGGGCTGAGCCCGAGAAGTCGAGTAGCAGCCGCTCACCCGCCACGGTTGCGCGCAAGCGCAGCACGAGGTCGCCCTCGATCGCCTCCAGCACGTCCTGCGCGCTGCGGATCCCGTCGGGGAGCGCGGCGAGGCACGCGCGGGTGCGCCGCTCGGCGTAGTCGAGCACGGCGTCAAACGCCTCGCGGAGGAGGTCTACGCCGCCGTCTCCGCCTCTGCCCCTGTCTCTGCCTTCGCCTCCGCCTCCCTCCCTGCCCTCGCTTCCACCCTGGCCGCCGTCTCCACCCCTTCCGCTGCTGACACTCACGCGCGCCGCGAGCTCGCTGAGGCGCAGCGCGCCGATGCGGTTGGCCGCGAGCTGCGCGCGCAGGTCGGCGCGACGCTCGGCGGGCTGGCGCATGCGGGCGACGAGCTCCTCGATCGCCGCGGGAGTCGCCGGCCGGGGTGAGATCACGACGCCCTCCTCCGCGAGGGTGCGGGAGTCGGCGGGCATCGACCCCGGTACGCGCCCGCCGACGTCGGCGTGGTGCGCGCGGGAGGCGGCGAAGCCGATCGGGGCGCGGGTGGCCCGCCCGCGTTTCCCGCCGACCTGCGGGCTGGGGTCGGTGGTCTCCCGCGCGAACACGGGGGTGACGAGCGTGATGTCAGGCAGGTGGGTACCCCCGGCGAAGGGGTCGTTGAGCACCCACGGCAGACCCGCGGAGTGGTCCTCGCCCAGCACAGCGGCGACCGCGTCGGGCATCGAGCCGAGGTGTACGGGGATGTGCTCGGCCTGCGCCACCATCTGCCCACGGGCGTCGAACAGTGCGGTTGAGCAGTCGCGGCGCTCCTTGATGTTGGGCGAGCGCGCGGAGCGAATCAGCGCGGCGCCCATCTCCTCGCACGCGGCGCGCAGCGCGCCGGTGAAGACCTGCAGCTCGACGGGGTCGAGGGTCATGTGGCGGCCTCCACGTCGTGCAGGTGCACGGTCCCCTGCGCATCGACTTCGCCCTG
The DNA here is from genome assembly GCA_963706545.1 of uncultured Solirubrobacterales bacterium. GTDB lineage: Bacteria > Actinomycetota > Thermoleophilia > Solirubrobacterales > Solirubrobacteraceae > Palsa-744. The sequence continues at coordinate 119,568 of OY970161.1, read as the reverse complement.
CCACCCGGCCGGCACGAACAGCGTGGACCCCGGTAGCGCACAGACTATTGGCCCTTCGATCCTGGTGCCCGGCGCCGGCTCGCCCGTGGCTTCTGTCAGCCGCAGCTGAGGGGCGGCCCCCACGGCCGAGGCGCGGATCGTGACCAGCTCGACCTCCACGCCGTCGTCGCGGTAGCCGTAGCGCTGCTCGTGGGCCTTCGCGAATGCCTCGCGGAGGGCGTCTGGGCCGGGCGGCGCGCCGGTCTGTGGCGACGCGCGGGCTGGCGTGGGGGCCTGTGCCGGCGGGCGGGCGGGCGTGGGGGTCTGTACCAGTGGTCCAGGCGGCGCGGTGGTCTGTGCCAGCACGTCCTCCTCCTGCACCGCCAGCTCGAAGGACTGCCCGCGGTAGCGCAGTTCGTAGCGAACCGCGACTTGCTCGGCCGCGACCCCCAGCTCCGCGCTCGCCCGCGCCACCAGCGCCTCGCGCTCCGCGGCCAGACGCTCGGCGTCGAGGGACTCCCCGGCGATCCCCACCGTGCGCGCCGCGTCGCGCCGGGGCGCCGCCGCGGCGAGCCCGAGCGCGCTGAGCACGCCGCAGGCGCGGGGGACGAGGATGCGCCGCATCCCCAGCGCTCGGGCGAGCGCCGCAGCGTGCAGGGGACCAGCGCCGCCAAAGGGCATCAGCGCGAAGCCGCGCGGGTTGACGCCGCGCTCCACGGTCACCGTGCGCAGCGCCCGCTCCATCTCGGCCTCCGCGACCCGCACGATGCCCTCGGCGCAGCGCAGCGTCCCCGGAGGCAGGCGCTGCCCGGGGGTTGGTGGGCTTGGGTTGGCAGGGTCGTCCTCGGTCAGCCCGAGCCGTGCGGCGAGGTCCCCCACCGCGCGCTCCGCGGCCGCGCGGTCGAGCTGCAGGCCGCCCGCGAGCGGGGTGTCCGCGGGCAGGCGCCCGAGTAGCAGGTTGGCGTCGGTCACCGTCGGGTGCTCGCCGCCGCGCCCGTAGCACGCCGGGCCGGGGTCGGCGCCGGCGGAGTGGGGCCCCACGCGCAGGGCGCCGCCGGGGTCCCGCCAGGCGATCGAGCCGCCGCCGGCCCCGACGGTGTGGATGTCGAGCGCCGCCAGGGCCAGCGGACGGCCCGCCACCACGGCCTCGGCGGTTTCCGCCACCCGGCCCCCCTCGATCACGCACACGTCGCACGACGTGCCGCCCGCGTCGAAGCACACCACGTCGCGCTCGCCCGCGAGCTCGGCCAGCGCCAGCGCGCCCCGCACGCCGCCCGCGGGGCCGGAGAGCACCGTCAGCGCCCCGTGCGCCGCGGCCTTCGCAGCGTCGGTGAGCCCGCCCGAGGACTGCATCACTGCCGGTCGCACGAGCCCTGCGGCGTCGGCCTCCGCGCCGAGGCGGCGCAGGTACGCACCCAGCAGCGGGGACACGGCCGCGTCCACCTCGGTGGTCGCCGCGCGCTCGTACTCGCGGAACGTCCCCACCAGCTCGTGGGAGAGCGAGACGTGCGTTGTGGGTAGGCGGGCGGCGATCAGCTCGCCCAGCTGACGCTCGTGCTCGGGGTGGGCGTAGGAGTGCAGCAGCGCCACCGCCACCGCCTCTGGCTCCGCCTGCGCCAGCTCCTCCACCAGCGCCCTCGCCGCCTCGGGGTCGAGCGCGCGCAGGGGGCCGTCCGGGGTCATCCGCTCTGGCGCCCCGAAGCGCAGCTCCGGCGGGGCCAGCGGCGCGGGGTGGGCCTCGCACAGCCGGTACAGGTGCGCCCGCGCCTGGCGCCTGAGCGCCACCACGTCGGTGAAGCCCTCCGTGGCCACCAGCGCCGTGCGTGCCGTGCGGCCCTCCAGCAGGGCGTTGGTTGCCACCGTCATCCCGTGCGCGAACCGCTGCACCTCGCTGGCCTGTGCGCCGGCTGTGGCGAGTACTGCACACACGGCCTCCATCACCCCGCGGGACTGCTCCTCGGGGGTGCTGGGGACCTTCGCGGTGTACGCAGCGCCCTCGCTCGCGATCAACACCGCGTCGGTGAAGGTCCCCCCGACGTCTACGCCCAGCAGCACTCCCCCAGCCTACGGGCCGCTTGGGATGTTTCAGTGGGCGCGTTGGGTGCCCGGCCTACGCCGTGCGTCAGGCCGGCACGGGACTTTGGCAGTCGGCGGGAGCTCCGGCGCACTGTGACCACTGTGTTGGCGAGTGAACCGTTCGCCTGGCCTCGCGCGTATTACCGTTGACGCGGGGCACGGAGGCTCCGCGCTCACTTCCCTCACTTCGCCGCGTTCACCCGCGCGGACGATCCCCAGATCCCCTCTCAGGCGGCCATCGGCTCCCGGTTCTCGGTGTCCGCGAGGTGCTGATGGGACGGGCAGTACCCGTTGTGTGCCAGCGGCGTGCGCTGACACGCTGCGCCCTTGCGGGTCATCGCCCGGCACTGCAGCGGCTCGTCGCTGACTGACGCGTGGGCCTCGCGCGGGTTCTGGGCGAGATACCGCTGCGCAAGCTCCATGTAGCGGCACACCACCCCGTGCACCCGCGCCTGCGCGCTCATCGGGAAGTACATGCGGATGTCCCAGAACAACGTCCGTTCGGGTCGCGCGAAGTAGTGGCGGTCCGTCGCCAGGCGCTCGACCGCCGCCTCACACGCGTGGAGCACGAGCTCGTGGTTACTGCGGCCCGACGCCGCGGCGACACTGCCCGGGGTGGGAGCGGCGATGTATGGGGCCAACTCCCGGTATATCGCTCGACTGAACTGGTACATGGCGAACCCTCGCTCTCCTTCTTGCGCTGCTCTCCGTTCGCTTTCTCCGTTTGCCGGCCTCTCGTGTCTACGTGTCGCTCTCTTCTTGGGGACGCCGCTGGCCTTTGAGACCTTCCCCTGTTCCAACACGTCCGTCGCCCCAAAAGACCGAGGGCTTCATAAATCTCCCTAAAGGACCGGTCCGTGGATCGCTGAGTATCGAACCCCTGCCTAAAGCCCGGGAAAGGGGATTGTTAAAGACAAGTTAACGCCGGCCGTCGTACCCGCGGGTTGGGGCCTAACCGAGATAGGCCCTTGGCCCTTAGAACCGGTTTCAAAATAGGCGGTGCGTCCGGGGCGTTCCTGGACCAAGCTGGGCGACGCGGGGCGGTGAAGCCCGTGCTGGTAGCACGGGCAAGACGGACCGTGGCGATCCAGCGCAGCGTACAGGGGCGCATCCGGGCGTGCCGATCTTTTTGAAACCGGTTCTTACTCCCACGTCTCCCACGTGAGCTCGCCCTTCGCCCCCACCACCACGTGGCGGTGCTCGAGCGCCGGGTCCGCCTCAGGATGCTCCACCCGCCGGTGCGCACCGCGGCTCTCGTTGCGCTCCCTCGCGCACCTCGCGATCAGCCGCGCCAGCGGATGGGGGTCCCGAGCCAGGCGCTCCAAGCCCTCCGCGGAGCGCTCGATGCCCGCGTCGCGCCACATCGCCGCGCGCGTCTCGGCGCTGGCGGCGGGCGGCGCGCTCTGGCCGACCCACTCCGGGCTGTGTGTCCACGCCCGGGCGGGGGGCTCCGCCAGTGCGCTCGCCGCCGCGCGGCGCGCCCACACGAAGCACTCGCTCAGCGAGTTCGACGCCAGCCGGTTCGCCCCGTGCAGGCCGGTGCACGACGTCTCGCCCACTGCGTACAACCCCGCCACGGTGGAGCGCCCGTGCAGGTCGGTCACGATCCCGCCCATCGTGTAGTGCGCCGCCGGAGCCACCGGCACACGCTCCCGCCTCGGATCGACCCCCGCCTCGCGCAGCGCCGCGACCACGTTGGGAAACAGCCCCGGGTTGACCTCGCGCATGTCGAGGCCCACTGACTCCGCCCCTGTCTCTCTCAGGCGCGTCCAGATCGCGCGTGCCACCTCGTCCCGTGGGGCCAGCTCGTTGACGAAGCGCTCCCCCTTAGCGTCGTGCAGCGTGGCCCCCTCGCCGCGTACCGCCTCGGTGATCAGGAAGCCCTCCCGGCCCCGCACGCCGATCACCGCGGTTGGGTGGAACTGCACGAACTCCAGGTCCGCCAGTTGCGCGCCCGCCGCGTGTCCCAGCAGCAGGCCCGTTCCCTGCGAACCGGGGGGGTTGGTCGTGCGCGACCACATCGCCGCCGCGCCGCCTGTGCTCAACACCACCGCTCGCGCCGCGATCGTGCGCCCGTCCTCACACACCACCCCGCCGCAGCGCGCCCCCGCGGTGTCTTCTGCTCTGAGCGCCCTTGCCTCGCCGCTGCCGGGAGAGCCGCCCGCGCTCCCCGAGGAGTCGCCCTCCCGGTCTCGGCCGTCACCTTCGCGCCCCCACAACGCTCCCACGCGCACGTTCTCGAGCACTGCCACCCGCGGCTCTTCCACGGCCAGCGCGGAGAGCTGGCGCAGCAGGCGCCGGCCGGTTGCGCTGCCCCCCGCGTGCACCACCCTGCGCACCGAGTGGCCTCCCTCCAGGCCCAGCGCCAGGCGCCCGAAGCGGTCTGCGTCGAAGCGTACCCCCAGCCTCTGCAGGTCGCGTACGCACTCCGGCGCCTCAGTCACCAACACCTCTGCCGCCGCCCGGCGTGTCGCGCCTCTGCCGGCGCGCTCGGTGTCCTTGAGGTGCAGCTCCGGGCTGTCATCCTCTGCGAGCGCCGCCGCGAGGCCGCCCTGCGCCCAATAGCTCGCTGTCTGTGCCAGCGGCGCCGCCGAGATCAGGGCGACGCGCCCGCCCTCCCGGGCTGCGCACAGGGCCACATACAGGCCTGCTGCGCCGGCGCCCACGACGGCTACGTCCACCTCCAGGTCCACGCCTTCTTCCCTCCCGCGCCGCCCCTGCACCGCTTACCTCGCTGGCGTGCCCACGGCCGCGCCGCGACGGCGTTCGGCTTGCTGCAGGACTCTCTGCAGCGCGGCTTCCCCCTTGGCCTTCGCGCCCGTCCCGGTCCCGGTCCCGGTTCCTGTCCCCGTTGTGCCCGTCGTCGTGGCGCCCGTCCCCGGCTGTTTCGCGTCTGGGGTGCCTGTCGTGGGGGTACTCGCCGCCGCGGGGGTGGTGCTTGTCCCTGGGGTCACTCCCGGGGTACTCGTGGCCGGGGTGCTCGTGCTTGGGGTCGCCGCTGCCGGCGCGGTCGCTCCTGGTGTGGTCGTTCCGGGCGTGGTCTTCGCAGTTCCCGGCGTGCTCGCCGCTCCGCCTGTCGTCGTGGGCGCCGTTGTCGCGGGGGCGCCCGCTGCGGAGCTTGTCCCCGCGCTCGTCGCCCCTCCCGCGGCGGGAGCCGTGAGGATCGGCGTCGCGGCGCCGGTCGCTCCGCTGGTGGTCGAGCTCGTCGAGCTGCCCGCCAGGGAGACCAGCGCCGCACTCAGCGCACCTAGGGAGAGCACTATCACGGCGCTCAGCGCGATTACGGGGCCGCGCCAATTGGGGATCGCGGCCAGGCGTGTGCGCGCCGCTCCGCCGCACCTCAGGCACCACTCCTGCTCCGCTCCGAGCGGCGCTCCGCACAGGGGGCACTCCTCGGCGGGTGGAGTGGGCGTCGGCGGTGATGGAGGAGGAGTCGTGACGCTCACGTGCCGGCGCCCGGGGGCCGGATGATCTCCGTCGGGCGCTCCTCCGTGGCGGTGGGACGGGCCGCCACGGGCGGATTCGCGGTCGCCGGCGGAGGCATGGGGGTCGATGGTGGTACGGGAGCTCGCGGGGCGGCTGGGGCGTGCGCTGCGGCCGGTTGGTTGGCCGTCTGTGGCGCGGAGGCCGTCTGTGGCGCGGAGGTCGGCGGTGTCGCGGGGGCTCGTGGTGCCGCGAGGGCTGGAGGTGTCGCGGGGGCTGGCGGCGTAGCGGGGGCCGATGCTGGCGCCGACACGAGCGCCGCTCCTGTTGCGGGAGGCAACACCGGCGTCGCGGTGACCGGCCGGTCGGCGTGATGGCCCATCGGCAATCCGCACGCGGGGCAGAAGCGATCTCCGCTGCCGTGGATCGCCGCACACCGGGGGCACGCCGCGATGCCCGCCTCACGCAGCACGGTGACCGGGAGGCGCGCCCCGAGGGCCCCCTCCAGCGCGCGCAACTCCTCGTCGAAGCGGACGAGCACCGCGAGCTTCGCCGCGACCAGCTCGTCGTGGCGCTGGCCCATGCGATGCATTTCAAACACCAGCCCTCCCAGGTCCCGATACGCCAGCTCTCTCGCCTTGCGTAGGAAGCGCACCCGCCTGCGCATCCGGCCACGCTCGCGGAAGCCAGGGGCGCGCGGCTCCGCGGGCATTTCCACGCCGGCGGGGGGCTCTGCGCCGGTTGGCGTCGCTGCGCTGGCGGAGACCTCCACGCTTGCGGTGGCCTCGCCCCGCACCACCGGCGCTGGGAGCTCAGGCTCGGTCGCGGGTTGGCCGGCGGGACTCGTGGTTTGAGCGTCCATCGACCCCTCCATGCTACCCACCGCGCCGCACGTCTCGCGTGGCCTACCGATCTTCTTGAACTTAGGGCGGCCTATAGGCGCTGATGCAGGTATCCATTTTGGCACCTATATAGGTGCGTAAAAGTTGATTCATCTGCGCACCTATATAGGTGCGTTGGCAATGCTTCATTGGGCCCCTATATAGGCGTGCTGGTCTTGCTTCATCGGCGGGCCCATATCGGCATGTCAGGGAACTACTCCAACAGGGTGCGCCAAGCCTGCGCGAGGCGCTCTGCCCCCCGCGCCACGGAGAACGGCTTGGCGTGCGCCCGGCCCGCGACCCTGGGGTCGGGGACGCGCAGATGGGGCTCCACCGCGGCCCGCCACCGGTTCAGCTCGAAGGGCGCGCACAGGGCGCCCTCGACGCCTGCGAGCGCCTGCGGGTGCACGCCCACTGGGGTCGCGAGCACTGGCACGTCGCAAGCCAGCGCCTCCAGTACCGCCAAACCGAAGCCCTCCGCGTCGGAGGGGACGACCACGGCATTGGCCGCGTTCACCCACTTCGGCACCTGCTCGGGAGGGACCCCGCCGAGAGCGTGAAGCGGGACCTTGAGCGCCCGTGCGAGCGCGAACGCGCGGTCGTAGCGCTTGCCCGGGCGCGCGGGGTCGGCCGGGAACAGCAGGTGTGGGCTCTCCTGGCCGAGGCCCAGTTCGGCGCGGGCTTCCGCGCGGGGGAGGGGGCGAAAGCGCTCCATGTCCACCCCGCACGGCAGCACGAGCGCACGCTCCCGCGCGGCGCGCGTCGGCAGCTCCCGCGCGAGCTCCTCGGTGGGGGCGGCGACCAGGTCCATCAGGGGCAGGGCTGCGCCCGTGGCCAGGCGGGTGCGAGGGTGGCGCACGTCGGTTCCGTGCACCGTCAGCCCCCGCACCCGCGCCCGCACCGCGAGCGCCGGCCACGCGGTGAGGCCGAAGTGGGCGTGCACCACGTCCAGACGCTCGGGTGGGCGGGCTTTTGACCCATAGCGGCCGTACAGCTCACGGGCGGCGGCCGCCAGCGCCCGGGCGCCGGGGGGGAACTCGTACAGCTCGACCTCCAGCTCGCCGACCGCGTGCCCGGCCGTCTGTCCACCCGCCTCCGGGTTGATCCCCAGTGCACGCTCGCCCCTCCTCTGCGCCAGGAGTCGCAGTGCCTCCACCTGATCGCGCACGAAGCGACCCCGCTCCGGATGGGCGGCGTCGGGAAGCATGTTGGATACCACCAGCGCCCGCACGACCCGCGACGGTAGCGCTCTGGAATGATGGCCGGCGTGCCAAGTCTCTCTCAAGCGCTCGGGGTGATACCCCCCGAGGCGTTGCCCCTGGTGGAAGTCAAGCCGATGCGGCTGGACGTGGCGGGGGCGATCGTGTGAGCACGCCCGCTCCGGGGGCGCCAGCCCGCAGCTACGACCGCGCGCCCGACGCGCTGCGCCCGGTGGCGATCGAGCCGGGGTTCATGCGGACTGCGACTGGCTCGGCGCTGATCTCGATGGGGGAGACCCGCGTGATCTGCACCGCCTCCGCGCAGGAGAGCGTGCCGCGCTGGCTCGCCGGCAAGGGTCGCGGGTGGGTGACCGCGGAGTACGGGATGCTGCCCGCCTCCACCGGCGAGCGCAAGCCCCGCGACGCCACCCGCGGGCGTCTCGACGGGCGCTCGGTCGAGATCCAGCGCCTGATCGGACGCGCGCTGCGCGGTGTGATCGACTTCGAGGCGCTGGGCGAACGCACGATCTACCTCGACTGCGACGTGCTGCAGGCCGACGGGGGCACGCGCTGCGCGTCGATCACCGGCGCCTTCGTGGCACTCTCGCTGGCGTGCAGGCACCTGGCGGAGCAGGAGGCATTCGAGCGCCCTCCGTTGAGCGGCTCGGTGGCGGCGGTCTCGTGCGGGATGGTTGCGGGCGTCGCACTGCTCGACCTCGACTACTCCGAGGACTCCACCGCAGAGGTCGACGCCAACGTTGTGATGACCGGTGGGGGTGACCTGCTGGAGGTGCAGGCCACGGCGGAGCGCACTCCGCTCTCGCGTGCCTCCCTTGACGAGTTGTTGGCCCTGGCTGCGGGCGGGATCGAGCAGTTGCGGGACGCGCAGGAGCGGGCGATCGCGACGCCGTGAGGCTGCTGCTGGCGACCCACAACCAGCACAAGCGCCGTGAGCTGGGGCGCCTGCTGCCGGGCCATGAGATCGCGCTGCTGCCCGACGCGGTGGAGCTTCCCCCTGAGGATGGGGAGACGTTCGCCGAGAACGCCCTCGGTAAGGCACGCGCCGCGGCGGCGGCCACCGGCGAGGTGGCGATCGCCGATGACTCCGGGATCGAAGCGGCGGCGCTCGGTGGCGCCCCCGGGGTGCGTTCGGCGCGCTACGCGGGGGAGCACGCCACCGACCAGCAGAACCTCGACAAGCTGCTGCGCGAGGCGCCTGTGGGCAGCTCGCTGGCGTATGTGTGTGTGCTCGCCTACGTGGACCCCGCCACGGGCGTCGAGCGGCTCTTCGAGGGCTGCTGCACGGGCCATGTCGCGGCTGAGCCGCGCGGTGATGGGGGCTTCGGCTACGACCCGGCTTTCCTGCCCGACGACGGCCCCTCGGACACCACGATGGCGCAGCTCACCGATATGCAGAAGGACGCCATCAGCCACCGCGGCCGCGCTGCGCGGGCGCTGGAGGAGTGGCTTGAGTTGGGGGAGGGCAGGCCCTCCCCCAAGGCCCCCTCCCGGTGTTTCAAAAAAGATTGATCGCCGCCGAGCCACCCACCGCGACGGACAGCGCGGCATAGCCCGTATAGCCGGCGAGCAGCAGCAGCGCGGCGGTGAGCAGCGCCACCAGCACGGTCACCGTCCACGCGACGCGGGGGAGGTCCATCAGCGAAGGATATGCTCGCGCGGAGATGGCAACCGGGTTCGGCGACACCCTGGCGCAGCGCGTGGCGGAGCGGGAGTCGCAGATCGTGCTCGGCCTGGACCCCGATCCGCAAGCGCTATGGCCGGGTGTGCACGACACTGCGCGGGGTCTGCGCGCCGATGCCTCGCCGGCGTGGCGCACCGCGGTGGCGGTCCACGTTCACTGCTGCGCGGTGATCGATGCGGCGGGCCCGGCGTGCGTCGCGGTCAAGCCCCAGCTCGCCTGCTTCGAGCGCCTCGGAGCGCCGGGGTGGGAGGCGCTGGGCGACGTGGTCGAGCACGCACGCCACCGCGGCCTGCTGACGATCGCCGACGGCAAGCGCGGGGACATCGCAGTCAGTGCGACGGCCTACGCGGAAGCACTGTTCGAGCGCCTGCGGGTGGACCTAGCTACGGTCAACCCGCTGCTCGGCAGGGACGCGGTGGAGCCGTTCGTGACCGTGGCCCGCGCGGCGGGGGCCGGCGTGCTGGTGCTGGTGCGCACCTCCAACCCCGGCGCCGCCGACGTGCAGGACCTCGAGCTCGCGACGAGCGCTCAGGGCTCCACCGACCGGAGCTCGCCCACCACTGTGTGGGAGCGCTTGGCAGTGCTCGTGGAGGAGCTGGGGGCGGAGGGGGTGGGGGAGACCTCGGGCCTCAGCGACGTGGGCGCGGTGGTGGGGGCTACGCAACCGCAGCACCTCGCGCGGGCGCGCGAGCTGATGCCCCACGCGGTGCTGCTGCTGCCGGGCGTCGGGGCGCAGGGCGGCCGCGTGGAGGAGCTGGCCGCCGCGTTCGCGCCGGGCCGTGCGGGTGGCCTGATCACCGCCTCGCGCAGCATCGCCGGCGCGCACCTGGCCACGGGCGGGGACCCCGCGGAAGCGGCCCGCGCGGAGGCAGAGCGGTTGCGCGCGGTGGCCTGGGCGTTGGGTTAGCGAGTGCGGGCGGGGCTCCGGGCATCGAGGTGGGGCGCTTGCGCACGGCGGCTTGGGCAGTGGGGTAGGGTGAGCGGAGCATGATCATCACGGTCACGCTCAACGCGGCGATCGACAAGTCGTTGTCGGTCCCCAACTTCCGCCTCGGACGGCGCCACCGCACAGTCGAGCAGCGCACGATGGCGGGAGGCAAGGGCGTCAACATCGCCCGTGCCCTGAAGTCGCTGGGGCAGCCGGTGATCGCGACCGGCATGGCGGGGGGAGCGACGGGGACCCACATCGTGGAGCAGCTCACCGAGGAGTCGATCCTCAACGACTTCGTGCGCATCCGCGAGGAGTCGCGCACCAACACCTCGGTGCTCGACCCCACCTCCGGCGAGCAGACCGAGATCAACGAGCGCGGGCCGAAGGTCACAGAGCGCGAGGTGGAGCTGTTCCGCGACAAGCTGCTGTACCTCGCGCGGGGCGCGGCGATCGTGGTGTTCGCCGGCTCGATTCCGCGCGGGGTGGAGCCTGACGTGTACGCGTCGCTGATCCGTGAGCTGCACCGCGTGGGGGTCACGACCGTGATCGACACCGACGGCGACCCTCTGCGCCACGCGGTGCGCGCCGAGCCGGACGTGGTCTCCCCCAACGTGCTCGAGGCCGAGGAGCTCGTGGGCCACGAGTTCGCCGACGAGCAGGAGCGCTCCCTCGCGGTGCGCGAGTTGGTCGCGCTCGGCGCGCGCGAAGCGATCGTCACGCTCCCCGACGGGTGCTTCGCTCAGCTTCAGATCGACGGCCAGCCCACGGTCCTGCGCGCCCGCATCGAGCCGCGCGAGCCGGTCGCCAAACGCGGCTCCGGCGACGCCTTCCTGGCGGGCTACGTCTCGGCGCGCTACGCCGGCAGCGCTCCCGCGGAGTGCCTGCGCCTAGGGGTGGCGTGCGGCGCGGAGTCCACCGGGCGCCTCGGCGCCGGCCTGCTCGAGCGCCGCGAGGTGCACCGCCTGGAGCACGAGGTCGAGCTGGAGCCGGTGGAGTTGCCAGCGGCCACGAAGTCCTGAGCTGAGGGGGTCGACGGCCGGCGCATAGCGGCGTCCTCAGCGGGCTTGCATGAAAATCACGGGGACGCTCATCCCCCCGCGACGTCGCGGCGCAGAAAGACGAGGTACGCCGCGAACAGTGCGGGCACTGCGTACAGTGCGCAGACCCACGCGGAGTGGCCGATCGGCGCCCAGTCGGTGGGGGTGCGCAGTAGGCCGTGCCAGTTCTCGTACTGTTCGGTGAGCAGGTAGGGCTTGATTCCTTCCAGCCCCGGGATCTGGCCGACGATGAACAGCAGGATCGTGAACCCCACGGTGCCGACGACCGCCCCTGCGCTGTTGCGGGTGGCGGTGGAGAGCAGCACGCCGATGCACACCACGGTCAGCAGCGGGATCAGGTATACGGCGTTCGAAGCGAACACCAGCAGCAGCCCTTCGGGAGCCGACACCACGCTGCCGGAGAACGTGACCACGTGGTTGAAGCCCCACGAGGTCACGCCGGCGATCGTTGCCACCACGGCCGATAGGAAGACGGCGAGCGCTCCGTAGGTCATCGCCGCGAGCGCCTTGGCGGCGAACACCTGCCCGCGATCGACCGAGCGCGTGAGGATCGTCTTCAGTGTGCCGTTGCCGTCCTCGGCAGCGACGATGTCGCCTGCCACCAGCGAGGCGATCAGTGGCAGCATGAACACCGACAGGAACAGCAGCATCAGCACGGGGGTGGCGAGGCCGGACTGGGTGACGTGCGCGGCGAAGATGTTGCCCTGGTCGTGTCCGCGATGGTCGTGCAGGTTCTGGACGATCACGAAGATGATCGGCAGGATCGCTGCGAGCCCGAGCCCGAGGTAGGTGCGCTTCTGGGAGACCAGCTTGCGCAGCTCCCAGCGGTAGGCGGTCGCGGTCGAGGGCCGCCGCACGGGGGCGGTGCCGGTCGAGGTCGCGGGCGGAGCGCTGACAGCTGCGCTGCTCACCGGGCCTCCTCGAGCGCCTGCGCGGTCGCGGCCAGTCCCGACACGGCGGCCCCCAGTGGGCCTCCAGACAGAGCGTCGGCGTCACTCGACTCGCCGGCAGCGGGATCGTACCCGTCGTCTCCGCCCTCGGTGAGCCGGAAGAAGAGGTCCTCGAGCGTCGCCAGCTCCGGGGTCAGCGCGAGGATGCCGACGCCGGCCGCGCCGAGCGCGATCGAGAGGGTACCCACGTCGGACTCCTGCGCCTGGAAGGAGAGGCCGTGCTCGGGCGGGTGGGCATTGGTCACGTGCTCGATGCCGGGCTGGGTGCGCAGCACCGCGAGCGCGCGGGCGTCGTTGGTGGAGCGCAGCCGGTAGCCGGCCCCGCCCTGACGGCGCAGGTCGGCGAGCGCGCCCTCGTAGACGACGCGTCCGGAGTCGACGATCGCCACGCGGTCGCACAGTTCCTGCACCTCGGGTAGCTGGTGGCTTGAGAGCAGGACGGTGATCCCCTGGTCGGCGAGCCGGCGGATCAGCGCGCGCATGTCGCGCATCCCCGCCGGGTCGAGGCCGGTGGCGGGCTCGTCGAGGATCAGCAGGCGCGGGCGGCGCAACAGCGCCGCGGCGATGCCCAGGCGCTGGCGCATGCCGTGGGAGTAGCCCCCCACGCGGTGCTCTGCGCGCGGACTCAGCTCGACTATCTCGAGCACCTCAGGGATCCGCTCCCGCGCGCCGCCGCCGTCGAGGGCGCCGAGCAGTTCGAGGTTCTTGCGCGCGCTGAGGTAGGGGTAGAACTTCGGCGCCTCGACGAACCCAGCGACCCCCTCCAGCGCCCGCGCGCCCTCGCGAATCGGGTCGCGACCGAACAGCTCGACGGTGCCCTCCGTCGGCATGATCAGGCCGAGCGCCATCCGCAGCGTGGTGGTCTTGCCGGCGCCGTTGGGCCCCAGAAACCCATACACGTCGCCCGCGTGGACGTTCAGGTCGATGTGGTCGACCGCCAGCACCTCCTTGTAGCGCTTGACCAGCCCTCTGGCGCGAACCGGCGGTGACTGCCCGCTTCTGGCGGCGTCCTCAGTCGCTCGTGTGCTCAAGCACACCACGCTCCTTGCGTCCTGGTCAGAAACGTCGAGTCACTCGCCGGAGCCGGCGGCGCCTCGCTCACCGCTACAGGCCCTTGGCCACCGCTTCGACGGCGCTCGGGGGAACCGCGCCGGCGATCAGGTAGCGCACGCCTGAGCGCTCGAAGCTGAGCAGCGTGCCGAGCTCGGTCGGCAGCTCGCTGGCGACAGTCCCGTCGATCTTGACCTGCTGCAGCCCTTCTGGCAGCGGCGAGGTCTGCGACGAGCCGGCCTTGGCCTTGCCTTCGAGCACCGCGATCGTCCCGGGCCCGCTGCCGTCCGTCGTGACCTTGGGGTGTTCGTGTTCGCCGTCCTGCGAGGCACTGCCCCGGTGTTCGCCGGGCTTGGGTAGCACGACTTCTTCGACCTTGGCGTTGGCGGGCGGGGTGAATTCGAACACGGACGCTTCGACGGGACCGTAGGAGATCGAGGTGGCGGCCAGTTCGAGCACGGGCGCGGCGCTCTCGGTGGAGTAGACCGCCGTGCGCAGCGGCACACCGTGTACCGCGTCCCAGGAGAGCTCGGCGCCGGCCAGCAGGCTGCCGTCTTCCTTGGGGGAGACCCGCACTGTGTAGGCGGCCTGGCCGGCGACGTCGGTGGGCGTCGCGCCGGACACGTCGGCGTGGTTGCTCAGGTGCGCGATCGCTTCTTCGATCTTGGCCACGCTGGGGACTTCGTGGTGGGCGTTCGGGCCGGAGTCCGAGGTGTCTGCGGATGAGCCGGACCAGCTTTCTTCGCCTTCGCCTTCCTTGGGTGGCGTGTAGCGGTAGAGCGTGTTGGTGGAGGCGTCGTACATCGACAGGGTCTGCCCGTCGTAGTAGACCTGGGTGTCTCCCTTTTCGGACTGCAGCTCCAGGCGCACGTGGCCTTCCTTTGAGATCCACAGCCGCCCGGAGGCGCCGGAGAGCAGCGGGCTCGAGGTCAGCTGACTGGCTTCGCCGCCGCCGCTGGCGAGGTTGGCGCCTTCCAGAAGGTGGTTGGTGAGCTGAATCTGAGCGCTGACGCCTTCGACGGGCGCCACGGTGAGCGCGTCGTGGACCGCGTCCGCAAGAGGCTTGGGCGGGGGCGTGGGGCCCACGCTCAGCGCGGACGCGAGCGCGGTCGCGCCGACCCCGATCGCGACGACCATCCCGCAGAGAAGCAGCAGGCGGGAGAGGGGCAGGCGGCGGAGGAGATTGCTCATGGAACGTGTGCCTCGGGGTCGCGGTTCGACGGCCACCACCAAGGCTAGCGCGATCGCTCAAGGGGACCTGAAGGTTGTGTGGGGAGGTTCTCATTTTTGCTCGCCTATTTCGCGCCCGCGTGGGCGCCCGCGAAATAGGGTCTTCATCGCGTTTGTCCGCCCGCGCTATATAGGGCCTTCAAGTTGGGAATGCCTGCGCGCTATGGGGCCTTCAAGTTGCGTATGCCTGCGAGCGCTATAGGGCCTTCAAGGTTGGGTTTGCCCCCACGCTCTATGGGTCTGTCAAGTCGTGTGTGCCCGAACGAGCCCTGCGGAGCCTCGGTTGCCCCGAGCGAGCGTTCCAGCGCCGCCAACCGATATCGTGCCCGCCGACATGGGACTGGTCCTCATCGTTGTCGTCTGTCTGGTGGCCCTCGGCCTCGGCGTGTTCTTTGTCGCGATGCGCGGCGGGCCGCGCGGGGCCCGCAACGCGCTGCACAGCGAATCGAAGGCAGCCCAGCGCGGGCTGACCGCGGTGATTGTGGTGGTGTGCGCGTTCGGCTTGGTGGTGCCCGCGCTGGTCCTGGCCTTCAACGGCGAGCACAAGGCGAGCGTGGGGCCGGGGGGCTTGCACCTGAACGCCGAGCAGCAGAAGGGCCGCGAACTGTTCTCGCACGCCTGTAACCTCTGCCACACCCTTGACGGCGCCAACGCGGTGGGCCGGACCGGCCCGGACCTTGACGTGCTGATCCCCACGGTCGCCGCGACGCTGCCGGAAAAGGAAGCGCACGCCGACCGCGAGGCGTTCATCCTGAGCGCGATCCTCGAAGGCCGCGCACGCGGCCACGGCCAGATGCCCGCACTGCTCTACCAGGGCCGCGAAGCCGAAGACGTGGCGAACTTCGTGGCGACCGTGGCGGGCCACTGAGCGGGGCTACCACGGTCTTTGCCCGAGCCGCGGCACGCCACTGCGAACGCCGCTGCGGCCGGAGGCCGCCATCAAAAAAGCAGTTCTCCTGCGCGCGGGCGGTCCGTCCGAACGCGCCGTTAGCTTCAAGAACATGGTCGAGAGGACCCTGCGCCACCGGCGCAGGCCCCGCCGTACGCCGATGGAGTGGGTGGGGCCGCACCCCGACCGTATCGCGTCGTGGGCGGTTGTGTTGGGGTTCGGGCTGGTGCTCGCGGCGCTCCTCGGGCACTGAGTCTGTTCGTACACGCTTTGGCCATCCGTCGATACCGGGCGCGCGGGCCATCGACTAAGGTCCGCCCGGGATGGCTGAGCAGCCCGACACGCCCAAGACCGCCGCGGACGTCAGAGCGATCGTGGAGGAGCGCCAGATCCGCTTCATCCGCTTCTGGTTCACCGACATCCTCGGTCAGCTGAAGTCGTTCTCGATCAACGCCGCCGAGCTCGAGGACGCGTTCGAGGCGGGCATGGGCTTCGACGGCTCCTCGATCACCGGCTTCAACGCAATCGAGGAGTCCGACATGATCGCGCTGCCCGACCCCACCACGTTCGCGGTACTCCCCTGGCGCCCGGAGGAGCAGGGGGTGGGGCGCATGTTCTGCGACATCATCACCCCCGAGCGCACCCCCTACGAGGGCGACCCCCGTCACGTGCTGCGCCGCGCCGTCGAGCGGGCGCGCGCGATGGGCTTCGACACGTTCAACGTCGGCCCCGAGCTCGAGTACTTCCTGTTCCGCGATTCCCGCACCACCGAGCCGCTCGACCACGGCGGGTACTTCGACCTGACGACCCTCGACGCCGGCTCGGACGTGCGCCGCGAGACCGTGCTCGCCCTGGAGCAGCTCGGCATCCACGTCGAGTACACCCACCACGAGGTCGGCCCCTCCCAGCACGAGATCGACATGCGCTACGCCGACGCGCTGAAGATGGCCGACGACTGCATGACGTACCGCATCACCGTCAAGGAGTACGCGATGAAGTACGGGTGGCACGCGACGTTCATGCCCAAGCCCCTGTTCGGCGAGAACGGCTCGGGGATGCACACCCACCAGTCACTCTTCCGCGAGGGCCGCAACGCGTTCTTCGACCCCGACGACCCCTACTTTCTCTCGGACGTGGGCAAGGCGTTCATCGCCGGCCAGCTGCGCCACGCGCGCGAGATCTGCGCCATCTTCGCGCAGTGGGTCAACTCCTACAAGCGCCTCGTCCCCGGCTTCGAGGCACCCACGTACGTGGCTTGGTCGCGGCGCAACCGCTCGGCGCTCGTGCGCGTGCCGCTCTACCACCCCGGCCGCGAGCGCGCGACGCGCATGGAGCTGCGCTGCCCGGACCCCGCGTGCAACCCCTACCTCACCTTCGCGGTGCTGCTGCAGGCGGGTCTCGAGGGCATCGAGAAGGGCTACGAGCTGCCCGAGCCGATGGAGCAGAACCTCTACCACCTCTCCGGCGAGGAGCGCCGGCGGCTCGGCGTCGAGCAGCTGCCCGAGACGCTCGGCGACGCGATCGAGCTGACGGCAGAGTCGGAGCTCGTGCTGCGCACCCTGGGCGAGCATATGTTCAACCGCTACGTGGAGATCAAGCGCCAGGAGTGGGGGGACTACCGCGTGCAGGTCTCCCAGTGGGAGCTCGACCGGTACCTGTCCATCTTGTAGGCCGTTTTTTGAGGAGCCTCCGCCTGCCGGCTCCGGCGCGCGGCGTTGTGGTGGCGCACCCGGGGCGGGTGGCTGCCGACGTGGCTACTTACCCGGGTCTCAACCGGGGTCGCCGGAGGCGGACTGAGCGAGAGGCACGGCGCACGCGAGCCCCGCGGCCGGCGAGAGGTGCAGCTGCAGCGCCTGCAGCAGGTGGCCGAACGCCGCGGGGTGGCGTGGCGCGATCTCGTGCAGCAGGCGTAGCACGCCCACCGCGTGCTGTTCGTAGCGGGTCTCGCCGGTGAGCTGCGCGAGGCGCAGGAGGCCCACCGCGGCGGAGGACGCGCCCGAGGGGATCGGGGAGTCCTCGAGGTCCTTGCGCCTGGCGATCAGCGCCTCGCCGTCGGAGGCCGTCGAGAAGAAGCCCCCGCGCTCCGGGTCGGCGAAGCGCTCGATCGTCTGGTCGGCGAGCGCGCGCGCCTCAGTCAGCCACCGCTCCGCGCAGGTCGCCTCGAAGAGCACCACCAGCGCCTCCACCATGTAGGCGTAGTCCTCCAGGTAGCCGCCGATCCGCGCGCGGCCCTCGGAGTAGGTGCGCAGCAGCCGCCCCTCGTCGTCGCGCAGCTCGCGCAGCACGAGCTCCGCGCAGCGTTCGGCGGCGTCGAGGTACCGCTGGCCGTCCTCTCCGCCGAGCACCGCACCCGCGTTGGCCAGTGCGGCGATCATCAAGGCGTTCCAGCTCGTCAGGCGCTTATCGTCGAGGCCGGGCCGGGTGCGGGTCGCGCGGGCCTCCAGCAGTCGCGCGCGGATGCGCTCCCGGGTGGCCGCGTCGGGCCGCGAGGCGGCCGGGGCCCGATCCGTCAGCACGTTGAGGCCGGGCTCGGGGTGGTGTGGGTCAACGAAGTTGCCGGCCTGGCTCACGCCCAGCCAGCGCGCAGCGGCGTCGGCGTCCGCGCCCAGGACGTCCTCGAGCTCCTTGACCGTCCACACGTAGAAGCGGCCCTCCACGCCCTCGGAGTCGGCGTCGAGCGCGGAGTAGAAGCCGCCCTCGGGCCCGCGCATCTCGCGCAGCGCCCAGTCGAGCGTGGTCCGGCACACGCGGGCGAGCTCCTCTGCGCTGCCTGGGCCGTGGCTGCTCTCATCGGTGACGTCATGGTCGTGCTCCCTGCCCCCCGCGACCCCGCCGGCCTGATCTCGACTGAGGCGGTACCCGTGCAGGTACGCGCGCGCGAGCAGCGCGTTGTCGTAGAGCATCTTCTCGAAGTGCGGCACCGTCCACGCCGCGTCCACGGAGTAGCGGTGAAAGCCCCCGCCGAGCTGGTCGTGGACGCCACCGCGCGCCATCGAGCGCAGGGTGGCGAGTGACATCTCGTGCTCGCCATGGCGCAGCAGGAGCTCCAGCACAGGGGTCTGCGGGAACTTCGGGGCGCCTCCGAAGCCGCCGTTGACCGTGTCGAAGGACTCCCGCAGCTGCGCCACCGCGGCATCGAGCGCGCCCGCGTCGAAGGGCTCCGCGGAGGGCTCCAGGCGCGCCCCGCCCGCGAGCTGCGCACGTACCCGCTCGCCCCCCGCGCGGATCTCCGCGGCGTTCTCGCGCCACGTCTCTGCGATCGCCTGCAGCACCTGCGTCCACGAGGGCAGCCCGTGGCGGGGCTCCGGGGGGAAGTACGTGCCACCGTAGAATGGCACCTGCTCGGGGGTCAGGAACACGTTCAGCGGCCACCCCCCGTGGCCGGTCATCCCCTGTACGGCCTCCATGTAGAGCGCGTTGACGTCAGGGCGCTCCTCGCGGTCCACCTTCACGCACACGAACTCCTCGTTCATCACTGCCGCGACGCGGGGGTCCTCGAAGGACTCGTGGGCCATCACGTGGCACCAGTGGCAGGACGAGTACCCGATCGAGACCACCACCGGGACGTCGCGCTCGCGGGCAGCGGCCAGCGCCTCGGGTCCCCACGGCAGCCACTCCACAGGGTTCTCCGCGTGCTGGCGCAGGTACGGCGAGGTCTCCCGCGCGAGCGCGTTGGGCATGGGGTCAGAGTAGTCGGCGGGCGCCCCCGGCCCACATATCCCGTGGGCGCCCTCAGCCTCAGCGCAGCCGCGCGAGCGCTGGCAGCGGGAAGTGGAGCGACGGTGGCGGCCAGTCCGCCCCCCATGCGGCGGCGGCGCCCACCCGTGAGAGCCGCGCGTGGGCGATGCTCACGTCGAAGCGCCGGCCGCCGAGGGAGCCTGTGGCGCGCCCGCCGGAGGCGATCGTGACAGTGCCGCGCGCGGCGGCGTCGCCGCTGACGTGCACCGTGATGGAGTGCAGCTGGCCCCCGCTGGTGGGGAGGGTGCCGGAGAGCGCGACCCCGGGCACGAACGTGAGGCTGTGCAGGCTCACCGCGGAGGCGCTCAGCCGGGCGTAACCGCCGTGCAGGCCCCCGAAGCTCGAGCCGGTGGGCAGTTCCTGCTGGACCTGCAGCGTCGCCCCGACCACCTGGCGCTCGAGGTCCACGATCGTGTCGAGCACTGCGGTGAGGGTGCGCCCAGCGGTGCCGCGCAGGCCGGGGACCGGCTGCACGTAGGCGAGTCGCGTGGGGGTTATGGGGGTGGGGTTGAAAGGGTCGGGTTCCTGCTTGCATGGCTGCACAGGCGAGCCCGCGAAGAAGACTTCGACCGCGTCCTGCGCGCAGTCGCTGAAGTCGCTGCCCAGCACGGAGTGGCCGGTGTAGGGGACCACAAGCAGCTGCGCGTCGGGGATCCGCGCGGCGATCGCGCGTGCGTTGGCGGTGGGGGTGCGAAGGTCCTGGGCGCCGGAGAGGATCAGGGTCGGCACGTTCGGCAGCGGGCTCGCGGCGGGCGGGGCGGGGGCGGCGTTGGGCCAGTCCTTGCAGACGGGGACGAGGCTGTCCGCCCACGCCGTGGCCGCGTCGAACGGGTAGAAGTCCGAGCTCGGCAGCGCGTGTAGCGCGGCGAGCGCTTCGGCTTCGCGGGTAGCGGGCGTGGCGGAGCGCTGCCAGGGAAACGGCTTCTCTTCGCAGGAGGTCGCGAGGAACAGGGCGTTGTCTTCTTCTTCGCCCGCTTCCCGTTCGGCCTGGGAGCCTCGCGGCTGCAGGGGCACGTTGGGGATCAGTCCTTCCGAGAGCGCCTTCAGGCGCAGCAGCGGGTCGGGGTCGCTGCGCAGCGCCGACTGCACCGCGGCGGGCAGCAGCGCGCGCAGCGCCGGGTTGAGGTCGCCCGCGACGAGCACGTTGTACAGGTCGGCCTCTCTGAGCGTGGCGGAGTGGCGGTGCCCGACCCCGTCGTACACCGAGCCGCTGAGCGGATGGTGGCGCAGCCGCGTGGCTAGGGTGGCGATGTCGCTGAGCGGATTGGCAGTGATGTGCGCGCACGCCCCTTCCGAGCAGAGCTCGTCGAGCACCGGCGCGAGCGCCTGGATCGAGGAGAGCGAGAACGGTTCGGGGCCTTCGGGGAGCACCACGGAGTCGAGCACCAGCGCTTCGACGTGTTCGGGGTACCGTTCGGCGTACTCCAGCGCCACCTTCGTGCCGTAGGAGGTGCCGTACAGCACGAGCTTTTCGTAGCCCATCGCTTCGCGGATCGCCTCGATGTCCTGTACCGATTCCTCGCTCGTGAACGCCCCGCGCGCGGGGCCCAGCTGCAGCGCGCACTGTTCGGCGAGCTGCGCTTCGTTGCGCGCCTGTTCCAGGGCGGGGGAGTTGTGGCAGTCGAGCGGGTCTGAGCGCCCGGTGCCGCGCTGGTCGTAGACGATCAGGTCGCGGCTGCGCAGCGCGGGGGCGATCGCCTTGGCGATGAAGCCCGCGAGCGGGTTCGCCGCCTGGCCAGGCCCGCCGGCGAGCGCCAGCACGGCGCTGGAGCTCGGGGTGAGACTCGCCTGCAGCCGCTCCACGCTCAGCCCGATCGTGCCGGGCACCGTCCCGCCGCGGTCGAGGGGGACCGTGACGGTCGTGCAGGCGAAGGCCGCTTCGTGAGGGCAGGGGGTGAAGCTGAGGCTGCTGGTCGCGCTAGTCCCAGGGGAGGCGGCTGAGGAGGCCGGCCAACCGGCGAGCGGCAGCGCTGACAGGAGAGCCACGAAGACCGAGAGCGGGGCTCGTACTCGCATCGGACCCGACAATAGCGGCACTCGCCGTGGGGCCCCCAGGGTTCAGGTGCACCCGCCGGCCCCCCAGTTCGCCGACGAGCGCCCTGTGGGGTCCGAGGCGTAGCGTGCCGCGGGCCGCCGCGGAGCCGCCGATTCGCAGCCTGACGCTCCCGGTCGTGAGCGTGCCGGAGATCGTCACGCCCGGCACGTAGGAGTAACCGTGGAAGCGCAGCCCGTCTTTGGTGAGCTGCGCCCAGCCGGCGCGCAGGCCGCCGGAGTCCAGCGAGGAGGAGACGATGCCCGAGATCCCGCCCGCTCCGCTAGACGTTTCGAGCAGCTGCAGCGCGAACTGGCGGGCGAAGTCGGCGAGCGTGAGCTCGACCGCCTGCAGCGTCCGCCCGGCCCGACCGCTGTTGCCGTGTGCGGGGGAGACGTCGGAGAGCCGCTCGGGGGGCAGCGGCGCGAGGCTCTCCACGGGCGGCGGCGGTCCGGTGGGGCAGGGACGGATTGGCTGCACGCCCACTCCGCCGCTGAACATCGCCTGCAGCGCCTTACGCGCGCAGGAGGTGGGCTCGCTCTCGAGCGCCGAGTGCCCGGTGTTCGGCACCACGAGCAGGTGCGCGTCGGGGATCTGCGCCGCGAGCGCGCGGGCGTTGGCAGTGGGGGTGCGCAGGTCGTCGGCGCCGCTGATGATCAGCGTGGGGACGTCGGGCATGGTTTCCGGCACGGCCGGGGGCGCGGGGGTGGCGAACGGCCAGAAGGCGCACGTGCGCAGCTCGTCGAAGTCGAGCATGTTCGTGGGAGTGAAGGGGGCGGTCGCACTTGCTGGCAGGGCGTTGACCGCGGCGGTGGCCTGGGCGAGGCGTTCGGAGGGGCTGGCGGCGCGGCTCCAGGGGAACGCCTCCTCTTCGCAGGTCGTGGTGAGGAACAGCGGCTCGTCGATGCCTTCGCTTTCTTCGCTTTCGCCGCCGTACGCTCCGGAGGCTCGCGCGAGCAGGCGTACGAGCGGGGCGGTGTCGCCGTGAGTGGCGACGGCGCGTGCCGCGGCGGGGAGTTCGGCGCGCAGGATCGGGTTGAAGTCGCCGGCGAGCAGGATGTCGAGCAGCTCGTTGGCGGAGACGTGCACCGTCTGGGGGTGACCGTGGCCGCCGATCCACCGGCCGCTCAGCGTGCCGCCGTGCATGAGGCGCACGACCCGCGCGAGGTCGCCGACCGGGTTGGGGGTGATGCGGGCGCACTGGTGGTAGGCGCAGAGCTGGCGCAGGATCCGCGGGACCGCTTCGAACGTCGTGCGGTCCAGCGGGTCTGGGCCGGCCGGCGGCACAACGGAGTCGAGCACCAGCGCTTCGACGTGCTGGGGGTACTGCTGGGCGTACTCCTCGGCGACCTTGGTGCCGTAGGAAGTGCCCCACAGCACGAGCTTTTCGTAGCCCCCCGCGCGGCGTAGGGCCTCGATGTCGGCGACGGAGTCGGGGGTGGTGTAGAAGGCGCGTTCGGGGCCAATCTGTTCGGCGCAGGCGGTGAGCAGCGCGCCGGCGGAGTGGTAGGAGCCTGGCTGTTCGAAGCCGTGGCAGGAGAGCGGGTGCGAGAGGCCGGTGCCGCGCTGGTCGAAGACGAGCTCATCGCGCGTGTCGAGGATCGGGCCGAGCATTTCGGTGAAGTCTTCGGCGAACGGGATCGCAGACTGCCCGGGCCCGCCGGCGAGTGCGATGACTGCGGAGCTCGCTTCTCCGAGGGGCGCGCGGCGGCGGCGGACCGCGAGCGTGATCGTCCCCGGCGTGGCCCCGGAGGGGTCGAGCGGGACGGTGAGGTGCCCGCAGGCGAAGTTATTGCTGCCCGGACACGGGCCGTACGCGATCTGCGCCCCGGCGGGGGCTGGGAGGGTGCAGGCAAGAGCAAGGGGCGCCGCCAAGAGCGTGACGGCGAGCTTCCTAACGGAGGGTCGCACCAGTTGGAATCTAATCGATCGGACAGCGGGGTGCGCCGGTGGCAGCGCGCGAGCGGTCCGGGCGTCCGTCTGCGTGGCCTGTACCGGTCTGTCCTGCTGCCTGCGCGGTGCGTCCTGCCGCTCGTGCCTTGTCACCCCCTTGGAGATCGTTCGTTCGATCGCTTGGGTGCGCCTGAAGGAAGGTGTGGATGTAGGGTCTGCGCGGTGGACCGCGCTCGTCAGATCGTGACTGCTCCTGGGGCCCCAGCGGCGATCGGCCCGTACAACCACGCGGTACGGGTGGGGGAGCTGCTGTTCTGCTCGGGCCAGATCCCGCTGGACCCGGTGAGTGGCGAGGTGGTGGGCGCCAGTGCGGCCGAGCAGGCGCGGCGCTGCCTGGAGAACCTGCAGGCGGTGTGCGCGGCGGCCGAGACCACGCTCAAGCAGGCGGTGCGCCTGACGGTCTACATGACTGACCTGGAGCGCTTCGGCGAGGTGAACGAGGTGTACCGCGAGTTCTTCACCGCCGACCCCCCCGCGCGGGTGACTGTGGGGGTCGCGGCGCTGCCGCGGGGCGCGCTGGTTGAGATCGACGCGGTGGTGGCGCTCGGGCCTGGCGCGCCCGGGGGCGCCCAGCCGAACGAGGTGTCCGGCGCGCAACTCGCGTCGCCCCAGCCGCCAGAGCAGCCCATGTCGCCGCCGCAGCCTGCGCCGCTCTCTGTCCCAGAGGGCGTGTACCACGTGGAGCTGCGCCACTTCCCGCGCAACGTGTGTCGCTTCAACTTGAGCGCCGAGGAGCTGCGGACCACGGTGCTGGAACCGTGGGTGGCCGACCGGCCGTTCGAGCTGGGGGAGCTCAGGTGGGACCCCCGCCAGGCGCGGCTCCTGGTACTGGAGGGCTCGCGAATCCCGCCGGACCAGCTCTCGATGGGTCGGGGCTGGCGCACCGCGCAGCGCCAGGGCCGGGACGTGACGGCCCAGCTGCTGGGCGTGGCCGCGGGGCCGCGGCGGGCCTGAGGCGTTCGCCGACTCGTGCAGCGCAGCCTCATGGGCTGACATCGGGCGTTCGCAGGGAGGCAGTGGAGCGACGCGCGGCGGCCGTCGATGCGGGGCGCAGCAGACCCGCCGCTACACTTCGCTACCCACGCGGTGGGCGTAGCTCAGCTGGTAGAGCTCCGGGTTGTGGTCCCGGCGGCCGCGGGTTCGAATCCCGTCGCTCACCCCTAAATCTCCTGCAAATAGGCATATTTTCAAGAGTCCACTAAACGGAATTTTGGCCCTGGGGTCCAATTTGGGGGCCAAATTTTTCGATTTCTGCGCTGATGGCGGTTGTGGGGCTGCGCGCCATGCGACGCGCTGGTCTCTTGCCTGAGGCTGCTGTGCAAGGACCAGAGCGGCATTGCGTCCTTGGCGGCGACGTGTCGAGGGGTTGCAGAGGCGCTTGCATCTCGCCAAGGGTGTCGGGCAAGCTTGGGTCGGATCCCGGCGGTCGTGGGTTCGCGGCCCTTCGCTCAACCCGAGGCCATTCGCTTTAGGCCCGACGCTCATTCATTGGGGACAGGGCGACGTTCTGCCCGTCCGCTATGTGTTCAATGACACGTTCCCATGTAGCTTCTGCATGAGCCCGCCGCTCGGCTCGCTAGCCTCCAAAGGGCATGGTTCCGGCACTATTGAGCACTCGTTCGCCGCTTTTGGGTCGGCACGCCCTGATTGGCTGCTCGACTGGCTACATGGAGCACGATCGCGAGAACTGGCCTCGACTCGTCGAACGGGCGGCGGCGATATCGAGCCTCGCGGTTGAGCTGTCTGCCATTTCAGAGCCCGAGCTTCCAGGCTTGCTGCGATACCTGCAGCAAGCCCCCCAGCTCCCGTTTCGCTATGTCAGCGTACACGCGCCGTCCAAGGCCCGGGAGCTCCATGAGCAGGAGCTGGTTGGGATGCTTGCGCGTTTGCCTCTCTGGATTGACGCGATCGTGATGCATCCGGACGCGATCGGAGACCCCGTCTGCTATGCGTCGCTGGGTAGGAGGCTCGTGCTTGAGAACATGGACGACCGCAAGAATGGCGGTCGCTCCGCGGACGAGCTCGACGCGTTTTTCGAGGCGTTGCCCGAGGCGGGGCTTTGCTTTGACATCGCCCACGCGAAGTCCGTCGATGAAACGATGGCCGAGGGCGAGGCAATCCTGAAGCAGTACGCCAACCGGCTACGCCATGTCCACGTGAGTTCGCTCGATGCGGCTTGCCATCACGTGTCGCTTACCGCCGACGATGAGGATCTCTTCTGGTCGTTGCTGGAGAGTTGTCGCGACGTGCCATGGATTCTCGAGGCGCCTCCGCCGACCTCGTAGACGACCCGCGGGGGCAGTGCGAGTTGCTCGCGGAGCGCGGCGGCATATCGGTGCCTCACATCGCTGAGGCGCGCGAGCACACTCGCGAGAGGCTCGCGGGGCTGCTCAGCGCCTTCAGGGGTGAGGATCTCGCTGAGGGCCTTGCGGTGTGTGTGTTCGGGTCCTGGGCGCGTGAGGAGCTGACCCCGGGCAGCGATGACGACTGGGCCGTCCTGGCCGCCGAGCCTTTCGCGGTTGACGACGGTGCCGTGGTCTCGGCGATGGCGATCGCTCAGCGTCATCTGGGCAGGGACGATCAGGCACCTGGGATGCAGGGTGTCTTTGGGGCGCCGTTTGACCTTGCCAGCCTGGTCCACAACGTCGGGCTGGACGCGGATACCAATACGAATCTCACCCGGCGGATGCTCCTGCTCTTGGAGTCCCGCGAGGTCGCCGGTGCGGTGCACGAGCATGCTTGGCGAACGGTGCTCGATCGCTACCTGAACTACGGCGTCAAGGATTTCCGTCCACCCCGGTTCTTGTTGAACGACCTCACGCGCTACTGGCGCACGATCTGCGTCGACTTCGAGGGCAAGCACCGGGATACGCAGGGCAACGACCCCAAGTGGGTGTCGCGCAACGCCAAGCTGAGAACCTCGCGCAAGCTGCTCTTCGCGGGCGGTCTCATCCCGATCATCCTCTGCCATCTCCACGAGCGGGCAGCGATGAGATCATTCCTCGAGCGGTGGCTGAAGGCGCCACCACTGGACCGTCTTGCGGCTGCTTTTCTGTGGGCCGACGCAGAGTCTGAGGGCGCCAGAGCGCTGCGTGCGTACGACCGCTGGCTGGCCATCCAGCTCGATCAAACAGCCCGAGATGAGCTCAAAGCGCTGTGTCACGACACCCGCCGGCAATCGCCGCTATTCAGCGAGATCACCGAGATCGGCCGGCAGTTTGAGCGCGCGGTGCTTGCATTACTATTCGAGACGCGCCTCGCTGCCCTCTCCCAGCAATACGTCGTCTTCTAACAAAGGTAATCGCGTGTGAGCGGCCTAAAACGTCAAAGCACCGGTACCGAAAGCATCGCGGCGGTTGCTCGCGTTCCCGCTACGCCCGGCGAACGCACACGCGACGAACGATCCGTGGGCAGTGCTGTTCTTCGTCCAATCCGCAAGCGCGACCCGCCGTCACGACGATGCCTCCTCTTGCACCAATCCACAAGTCTGGAGGCGTGCTACGCCCAGGGCTGGCAGGCTTTGCCCCTACTAGCCGAGCAGGCCCGGCGGATGACCGAACAGCGCGCCAAGCCCCGACACGATCGCCCTGGCGACTTTTTCCGCCACGTTCGGTTGCAGCGCCACGTCGAGGACCTTCGCACCGAGGACGCTGTACACGACCATCAGCCAGTCCTTCCGGCCAAGCCGGAAGGAGGCGGGGATCAAGAAGTCAACTCCCGTCTCGACCGCCCGAACCTGGTCGAGATCGAGTGTCCACGACTCCCGAGCCATCCGCTTGATCTCTCCTAGGACGCGTGCGATCTCAGCTTGCTCTGCGGGCGTGAAGGCCGTGTTCTCTTGGCCCTCGGCCAATTCGGCGATCGGCTCGTGGCTGACCTCGGCCCACAGGTCAGGCGCCGTTTGGAAGTCCTCGACCATCCTGACCCAGATCCGCAGGATTTCGGCCACCTCGCGGATCGCCCCGACAGGCCGAATGCCCTCGTCCGCGTCGCCGACTTTCAGTTTCACGACCCTTCCGGCCGGCGTGTCGTGCATCTCGAAGTAGCTGCAGCTTGAGCGATCACGGAAGCGGACCCGCTCATCGTCGATGAACGGCTCGAGATCCCGCGGATTGGCTCCGGCGTGTTTTGCCGCGTCTAGCAGCGCATTGCGCTCAAGCTTGTCCAGAAACATGGCCCAAGCGTAGATGGACCCGGCCTTAACCCGGTCACACAGCGCAGCCGTCTGGCGCCGCCCATGGGCCGGGAGCCGCTAGGGGTGCTTGATCCGAAGCTCCGCGAAACCTGATCGAAACTGCCGGATACACCCACGGCTGACAGGGGCTACGGCGGGGGCTTTAGCCGTCGGCGCAACGTACGATCTGATCGAGGCGCTGTTGCCCACGCGCACCGACCCTCTGGCAGCGGCCGGTCCCAGAGGTCATCCTCGCGCACGGCCAGAACGTCCCCCAGTCAGCCGAGCTGATCGCCGCCATAGCCGGCACCAAGCCCGTCTGGATCACAACCCAGCAAACCGAAGACGGCCTCCTCGCCGCCGGCGGCCTGAGCGGCTCCCACCGCCGCGGCCACGAGTTCCGTATCCGACCCGACCGCATCAAGAGCCTCCTCACCGGCTGGGCAGTCGTCGTCACGCCAGGCGCTGGACAGGCGTCTGGCGTGGTGCGGGTCAACTGCCCCGTGTAGGGCCGTCGCGGCCGGCAAAAAGGCGCTGTCCGACGGGAGGACGGGAGCGCATGAACGACGATGCGGTACTCGCCGCTGCAGAGTCTCTCGCCGGAATACGCGTCCCGAGGCGGTCCGGCCGACCGCGCACGAAGACCGTTGGGGCGCCGGCGGAGGATGGCAGGCATTGGTCTTTTTACTCTCGTACTGCGCGGCCCTTTCCGCTCAACCACATGGTTGCCGTCGCTCGGTTCATATCGAAAGCGGATACGCACCACGAATCTCCTTGAGAGGACGTTCGTGGAGGTCCGCCGACGCACCAAGGTCATCGGCCGCTTCCCCGGTGAGACCTCAGCCCTCTCACTCATCTGGGCCGTACTCGAGCTCTCATCCCGCGGCTGGCGCGGAGTGAAGATGAACCCCAAGACCGTCGCCGAGATCGAGTGGCTACGCCGTCAACTACGCGAGGACCCAGCCCCACCCGCGACCGTCAACACCGAGGAGGTGATCGCCGCATAAGATCCGCAGCGAGCGGAGCTACGCCTCGGCGAATTCACCCGGGAAATGGGACGCGACCGCCGGGCCCGCGTGCCCAGCGAAGCCGCAGTCCCGTCGGCGCAAGGACGAGCGTCGAGACTGCCACTCTCGAGACACGCAACCACGAAGCCGTACGCCTCCCATGCCCGCGCCAGCACGAATGCGGGTCCGAGTCGCGCTTGACGACGCACCTCCTCCTCGCCATAAGCAGGGTGCGTTCGTCTCGGCTGCGACGCGCCCCCAAGGGACGAGGAGCCAGCGCGGGCAAATCACACTGTCCGCATTGCTGGATCTCGCGTAAACGCGAGCCATCGATCCTCTGCGGACGCGCGGCCGGGGCCACCCGTTTACCTCCGAATCGAACGGATCGGCTCGCACCCCATCGGACGCGCGTAGAGCGGCCGGTAGTTGGGATCTGGCGGCGGCGACGCAAGCGGCCGCCTCTGGCAAGGATCTTGCCCTGAAGCTCCCGCTATGTCAAGGCGCTGCGCTCCCGTGGGAAGACTTCAGGCGCTGATGCGTCGAACCGCCCTCGAGCTTAACCTTCACAAGGTGCTCTAGCTGCATGGCCTCGCCGTTGAGCACTGCGCCCAGCTCGTCGGGATCGAGGAAGCGGTAGCTCTGTGGCGTCACGAAGGCGTGGCGGCGCCGCCGGAGCTCGGGCAGGCTGACTGCCTGTGGGAATGCGACGGCAGCCGAGACGATGATCGCGCACGGTCGCGCACTGCCGGCGATGTAGGTGTCATATTCAGCCCGGTTGAGAGCCGTGTGGTTTCCCCAGCGACTCCACAGAGAGTCGGGCCTGTCAGTGTCGGTTGTGCGGATACGGACGGCGCCTACGAGCGCGCTGACGGGCGAACTGGCGTACACCAAGCATATGGCGCCGTCAGCGATGTGAGCCCGGCGCCGGCGGACCTCGACGGTCTTCGAGCCGTCCAGCAGGGCTGCGGCGAAGCGGGGGCGCACGCTTAGAAGCGCAACGCGGCTATTCACGATGACCGGTCTTCCCGAGCTGGAGCAAGGACACGAACATATGTTCGTCGATGGGTCGGGCGGAACGCAAGACGACCTGCCTGGACTTGGGGTCGCCGGACACGACCTCTCGATACGCGTCGAGCGGGATGGGATGCTCAAAGCACTCGGTGTGCGAGAACCGCAGCGCCATCGCTTTGCCCCGCGCGTCGGCGCGCGACGCTACGTCCTTGCGCGTATAGACTCCTAGCGGCTTGAAGCGGTGAAACAAGCGCTCATACTCATCGACGGCCACCTCTGTGAGATGCGACACCGCCCGGATCATTCCTGCCCCCGGGGCCGATCCGGAGACGTACCAGAGGAGGCGCGCGGGGGCAGTCAGCCTGCCCGCGTTTCGGGGGCTGCGGTAGTAGACAAGCTCGCGACGTAGGCCGAGTCCCCACTCGCGCGGCAGTAGCTGCTCCTGCGCCAGGCCGGCATCGAGTAGGGCCGTGGCCCAGCCGTGCTGTATTGGCACCACGAAGCTTGGGATCCCTGCCTGGACGACGCGGAACGGCGCGAACCACCGCTCCGCGGCGGCCGCGCGCACCGCGAGATCGTCGGACTGTCCAGCAAGCAGCTCGCTACCGGCAAGCGGCGAGCCTATCGCGGCGGCCCTCTCACGCAGCTGCGAGAACGTTCCGCTGCCCGCAAGCGCGTGGGCGATCAGGCCACTGTCTGGCGTGGCGGCGAATCCCTCGTCGCGGAAACTACGTTGGACGCTGTGTGATGGGTGGGGATCGACTATGTGGATCGTCTCGGAGTCCGAGGCGACAGCTTGGTCGCGTATGAGGCCCAACAGGTGGCGCCCGATCGTGGTCTCGCCACGGCCAGCCGTCGCACGCACCAGCAGCACTTCCAGCGCCCCCTCGCTGAACTGCCAGCACACAAGCCCGCGGGGATCGCCGTCCACCTCGATGACTTCCAACCGCACAGTGGACGGGCTGGCCGCCGCGAGCTCAATCGTCGCCCGCAGGTCGCGGATTCTTTCGCTGGCCTGGTGGTTGACGAACACGGCGGCCAGGCCGGACAACGCCTGGGCGTTGACTTCCTGCCGAGTAACCGCAGTGCCCGCCAGATCTATCGGTCGATAACGATCACTACGTGCCTGCTCGTCGACTTCGCGCAAGAAGGCCGGTGGCGATACGAGGCGAAGCCCGCCAAGCGCGGCTGCCGTGGCGCCATAGCGGTGCACGAACGGTCGGTCATTCGTGATCAGCCATGTGGCCTGTGCCGCGATGGACTGGGCGACGTGAGTGAGGTCGTCGTGGTCCTTCGGGGGCGCGTCCGGATGTGCGTCTAACAGCTTCGAATAGACGGATTTCCACGTCGTCTGCCCCGTCGGAGAGAGACGGAACTCATCGGCAGCTGCGGTTTGGCGTCGGCGCTCTAAAGGGTCTGGTCCTTTGTGGATCTCGACGAGCAGGTGATCTGTCACCGCTAGGCGCACATGCTCGCCAAGCCAGTCAGCACGCAGCTGTTCGGCCACCGACTTCGGTCGCGGGGCGATGAGGTCGATAAACGCGCATGCGTCCAACGTGGCTACTGGACGACTGTCCTCCTCATGAAGGAATGTAAAGAGGTCTGGCTGCCCGAAGGACCGGAACCAGCGGGTCAGTAGCTTGCCCTCGAAGCTTCGGCCGGGTCTCTCGCCCACCGGGACGAAGTCCAGCTTGTGCCAGAGGTCGTCGGCTGGAAAGTCGTTGCGACAGTGCAGCAGGATGCCACGTCGCTCCGCATGATCGTTTGCGACCGCATCGACCAGTTCGCGCGCGATGCCCCGGCGTTGGTATTCAGCAGCGACGACAAGGTGCACGATGCGGATCTCGTCGCGCGGAAGGTCGTAGAGGATGTAGCCAACCACCTCGTCGCCCCGTGACGCAGCGATCAACGTGCCCTGTCGCGCTCGTTGCGCAAACGCGGAGTCCGTCAAGAAGCCCACCGTTCGCCGCGCCACCCTTGCGAGCGCGAGGACACGGCGGTAAGTCGCGTCGCCCTCGGTCGGACGAGACAGCTGCTTCGTCACACCGGTGAGGAACGCAGTTGCGGCAAAAGCGGTGCTCGAGACACGAGGCACATGTTAGATCACTCCAGTGACCCAGACGGGTCTGTTATCTCGCATCCTAGAGCCGCATCATTCTATCGGTTGCACGGGCGGGCGGGCGTTCGAGCAACGGCCACACACGCTCGGATCGGAACTATCTGGGCAGGCCGCAGCATGCTCGAGCGCTTCCGCTCCGCCCAGGGCGAAGCAGGAGTGCCCGTCAGCCTTGGCGGGGCTGATGCTCTGGACGAAAAAGAGGGCCGCATGGTCAAGGAGCGTGTGTGGTCTGGAGTTCGTCCATCAGTTTCATCAGGTTGCGCTTGGGCCGGTGGGCGGTGCGGACTTCGACGAGGTAGGCGTTGAAGTCCGCTGGCCGGTCGCACTCGGCGAACAACGGACGGATCGTCTGGTCGATTAACCGCACCGCGTCGGCGTAGGAGCGCTTGTCTTTGCCGGCGATCGTGCGCTCGACGTGACCGCGGTAGATGGTGAGCGTGTCCTCCGGGTGCTCGACTCGGCGCTGGTCGGCCAGCTCCAGCCACAGCGTGTCCGTGCAGCCGCCTTCGCTCGCGGCCCGCCATGCGGCCTCGGGGTCGTCCTCCCAGAGGAATACGCGCACCAGCTCGGAGTTGCGATCACGCAACGACCAGTGGGGGGCTTTGGCGTCGTGCGAGGGCTCGGGGTTTTCGAGCAGTGCGAGGGCCGCCGTGCGGCGCTCGGTCCACTCGTCGAGTGCCTGGGCGTCGGTCGCCAGCTCGCGGTAAGTATCGAGGGCCGGCCGCGAGACGAACGCTACCCACGACTGCTCGAGCGCGTCGGCGGTCCGGCGACGACGCCGGTACTCCTCGATCAGGAACGCGCGTACGCGCGGATCGGGCGTGTCGGGGAACTCGGCCATGCCCCGCTCGGCCCACGCGAGTGCAGCGTCGTCGTCGCCGTGGGAGCGGCACAGCTCGGCGATCTGCAGGAAGCTATACGCGCTCGCCAAATCGCGTTCCCGCACGGCGATCTGATCCGCGAGACCGCCAGAGATCTCCGCGAGCGTCTCCATGATCCGCGTGATACGAAAGCGCGAGCCGTAACGCCCACTGAAGTCCTCGCCCGGAGCGAGCCCAGGCACCTTCGCCCAGTGTGCTTGGGCGAGCTCTCGGTAGCGCTCCAAGCCTGCATCACCCAGCACCTCGGCGTAGCGCAGCGCTGCCCGATCAAACACATCCCAATGGCCCTCCAGCTCGCGTGCGAACAGCCGCTCCGCCAGCGCCGCCGGGTCCAGTGGCGCACGACGGCACGCGTCCAGGTGCAGATCCTCCAGACGGGCAGCCACATCGCTCATCTGGCCATCGGAGTCGTCGATCTGCTCAAGCGCCTGCTCGAAGGCCGTGAGCGCGTACTCCGCCAGCTCTACGACCTCACCGGCTTGGCCCCGCGCGAGCAGCTCATCGAGCGTGTCGATCGTCTCTTCGATGCCGCACACATAGCCCCACACCTCCCGGTAGTGCACGAACCCGTGGTAGGCGAACGCCTGGTCGATCAACGCGCGTAGCAAAACCACGTTGACCGACGCGCCCTGCTGCGGCCGCGTCGTCATCAACAGCAACCGCCGCGCGAGCCGCTCATCCTCGTGGGCGTGCTCCACCAGCAGTTCTACGAGCGAATCCGGCGGGAGCGTCTGAAGATAAGCGCGCACGTCATCGAGCGTTGGCGCCGACAGACCCTGATCGTCCAGCCAGCTCAGCGCGACCGCCACGCAGTGCTTGCAGAACGCTCCGTCGGTCCCGACCGGGCAGGAGCAGGAGAACCGCAGGCCATCCTCCTCAGCGCGCAGCTTCACGGTGTAGTCCGCGGCTCCCTGCACCGTCGCGCTGACACGCTCCGCGCCCGCCCGCAGCGGGCCGACCCGGCCCTCCTGGAAGTACCCCACTCCCCGTCCAAACGAGCGGGGCGAGGCGAGACGCTCGATGACCGCTTCGTTCAGGACGCTCGACAGCCGATCCGACATGCAGATCGTGAGACTACGCTGCGCGACCCTCACGCTGCGGCTACCGGGGCGTGGTGAGCCATCCTGTGTTTGACGGAGACTTCGAGGCCAGGGTTTGCCTGGCGGAGGGAGAAGTCTCGGCTCATGGCACATGCGAGGAAGTATTCAAAGGAGTTGCTGGACCGCGGGACGCGTTTGGTGTTCGAGTCTGGGCGTCCTATCGCGCATGTCGCGAGGGATCTTGGGATCGAGAGCGAGACGCTTCGCAAACACGTCCGGCAGACCGAAGCAGATGAGGGCCGACGCAAAGACGTCCTGAGCAGCCAGGAGCGTGAGGAGATCAAATCGTTGCGTCGTGAGGTTGCGCAACTGCGCCGAGCGAACGAGATCCTGAAGGCCGCCAGCGTGTTTTTCGCGGGCGAGCTCGATCCACACCGTCCGAAGTGAGCGCGTTCATCGACGAGCATCGTGAGCGCTTCGGGGTCGAGCCGATCTGCGAGACCCTGGGCGTGTCGGCGTCCGCCTATTACCAGCGGGCGACCGGAGAGCGCTCAGCACGAGCCGTCGAGGATGAGCGGCTGCTCGGCGTGATCGAAGCGCTGCACGTCGTGAACTACTGCGCCTACGGATCACGGCGGATGTGGAAGGCGCTGCTGCGCGAGGGCGAGCAGGTCGGCCGCAGCCGGGTGGAACGCCTGATGCGCCAGAACGGCATCCAGGGCGCCAAGCGGCGCGGCAAGCCATGGCGGACCACCAAGGCCGACCCGGCGGCGCTGCGCAGCCCTGACAGGGTCAAGCGCGACTTCACCGCGTCCCGGCCGGATGAGAAGTGGTTCGCGGACTTCACGTATCTGCGCTGCTGGGAGGGCCTGGTGTTCTTCAGCTTCGTGATCGACGCCTACAGCCGGATGATCGTCGGCTGGCAGTTCGCCATCCACATGCGCACCGATCTCGTCTTGGACGCTCTCAGGATGGCTTTGCGCCGGCGGACCCCAGGAGCGGACGTCTCGCTCGTGGCACACTCAGACGCCGGCAGCCAATACACGTCGTACGACTACACCCAGCTCCTGGACGACCACGATCTGCTCGCCTCGATCGGGACGGTCGGCGACGCCTACGACAACGCAGCCGCCGAGAGCTTCGTCGACACCTTCAAGACCGAGCTCATCACGGACCGCACCTGGGCCAGCAGAAGCCAGCTCGAGCTCGCCATCGTGGAGTACGTCGCCTGGTTCAACAACACCCGCCTGCACGAATCCCTCAGCGACCGGCCACCCCGAGAGATCGAGGAACTATACGCTGCGAAAAACCGGGCAACCACACCCACGCAATGAACATAGGGAACCTACAAAAACGGTCTCCGTGGAACCCAGGGCGGCTCAGCACTCAGAAGCACTCAGAGCCAGTAAACACGGGCCATGTAGCCTGAGAAGCACAGGGACCCACAGGTTGTGGTCCCGGCGGTCGGGGGTTCGAGTCCCCTCGCTCACCCCTAAATCACCTGCAAATAGGCACCTTTTCAAGAGTCCACTAAACGGAATTTGGGCCCTGGGGCCAATTTGGGGGCCAAATTTTCGATTTCTGCGCTGATGGCGGTTGTGGGGCTGCGCGCAATGCGACGCGCTGGTCTCTCGTCTGAGGCTGCTATGCAGGGACCAGAGCGGCATTGCGTCCAAGGCGGCGACGTGTCGGGGGTTGCGGAGGCGCTTGCATCTCGCCAAGGGTGTCGGGCAAGCTTGGGTCGGATCCCGGCGGTCGTGGGTTCGCGGCCCTTCGCTCAACCCGAGGCCATTCGCTTTAGGCCCGACGCTCATCCATTGGGGACAGGGCGACGTTCTGTCCGTCCGCTATGTGTTCAATGACACGTTCCCGTGTAGCTTCTGCATGAGCCCGCCGTTCGGCTCGCTAGCCCCCAAAGGGCATGGTTCCGGCACTATTGAGCACTCGTTCGCCGCTTTTGGTCGGCACGCCCTGATCGGCTACTCGACGCCATGTCCACGTGAGTTCGCTTGATGCGGCTTGCCATCACGTGTCGCTTACCGCCGACGATGAGGATCTCTTCTGGTCGTTGCTGGAGAGTTGTCGCGACTTGCCATGGATTCTCGAGGCGCCTCCCCCAACCTTGTAGACGACCCGCGGGGGCAGTGCGAGCTGCTCGCGGAGCGCGGCGGCATAGCGGTGCCTCACATCGCCGAGGCGCGCGGGCACACTCGCGAGAGGCTCGCGGGGCTGCACAGCACCCTCAGGGGCGAGGATCTCGCTGAGGGCCTTTCAGAGTGTGTGTGTGTGTTCGGGTCCTGGGCACGCGAGGAGCTGACCCCAGGCAGCGATGACGACTGGGCGTCCTGGCTGCCGAGATGCGCCTTGCTGCTCTCTCCCAACAATACGTCGTCTTCTAACAAAGGTAATCACGTGTGAGCGGTCTAAAACGTCAAAAGCACCGGTACCGAAAGCATCGCGGCGGTTGCTCGCGTTCCCGCTACGCCCGGCGAACACGGCACGGCACTCATCGACTTGACGGGACAAGTTCCGTGCCCAGGCGCTTGGTATTGCCTCGGCCTGCTCGAGTCCTGTGTCCGCTCGAGGTCTCGGGCCGGCCGCACAGAGCTCAAAGCTGATTAGCTCTGCGGCGTGCTTGGTTTGCCCACAGGTGTGACCGCGTGCCTGTTCGACCTCGACGGAGTGCTAACGCAGACAACCAAGGTGCATTCCGCCGCCTGGAAGCAGATGTTCGACAACTACTTGCGCGAGCGCGCCCGCCGGTCCAACGAAGCGTTTGTCCCCTTCGATCCGGTCCGCGACTACGATGAGTACGTTGACGGCAAGCCACGCTATGACGGCGTACAAGCGTTTCTCGCCTCGCGCGGGGTGGAGCTACCGGAGGGCGACCCGAGCGACACGCCGGAGGCGGAGACGATCGACGGTCTCGGCAACCGCAAGAACGAGATCGTGCTCAGACTGATCCGCGAGCAGGGCGTGCAGCCGTACGCGGGCTCGGTCCGCTACGTCGAAGCGGTCCGACGCACCGGGTTGCGACGTGCCGTTGTCTCCTCCAGCACCAACTGCCGCGACGTTCTCGCTGCCGCTGGAATTCAGGACCTGTTCGAAGCGATCATCGACGGAGTCGTGGCCGAGCGCGAGCACCTCCAGGGCAAGCCTGCGCCGGACACATTCCTCGCAGGCGCGCGGGCCTTGGGCGTTGAGCCCGCTGAGGCGGCCGTGTTCGAGGACGCGCTGGCGGGTGTCGAGGCCGGTCGAGCGGGGCGCTTTGGCTTCGTGGTTGGGGTCGATCGAGTCGGCCAGGCCGAGGCGTTGAGCGCCCACGGCGCCGACCTCGTCGTAGACGATCTGGCCGATCTGTTGCTGACGCCATGATCCAGCATCCGGACTTCGCGGTCGAGCCCTGGGCCGTGCACGAGACCGACCTCGACCTCGACAGGCTCGCGCAGACGGAGTCGGTATTCGCGCTTGCCAACGGTCACATCGGCCTGCGCGGGAACCTCGACGAGGGAGAGCCTTGCGGCTTGCCGGGTACCTATCTGGCCGGTGTCTACGAGGTGCGGCCCCTTCCCTACGCCGAGGCTGGCTATGGCGATCCGGAGGCCGGCCAGACTGTCATCAACGTGACCAACGGCAAGATCATTCGCCTGCTGGTGGAGGACGAGCCGTTTGACATCCGCTACGGCGAGCTGCGCCGCCACGAACGGGTGCTCGATCTTCGTACCGGAGTGCTACGCCGCACGGTCGAGTGGGTGTCTCCGACCGGACGTTCCGTGCGGGTGGCCTCCACGCGCCTCGTGTCGTTTACGCAGCGGGCGGTCGCAGCCGTCCTCTACGAGGTCGAGGCACTCGACGGTCAGACACCGGTGGTCGTGCAGTCTGAGCTCCTCGCCAATGAAAAGCTGCCGGTGACCGAGAGCGATCCCCGCGCCGCGGCGGCGCTCGCGTCACCATTGCAATCCGAGTTCTTCGGTGCGCGTGACAGCCGCGTGATTCTGCAGCATTCGACCCGCGCGAGCGGCCTGACTATCGCCGCGGCGATGGACCACATCATCGACGGGCCGGCGCACACGACGGCCACCTCGGAGAGCTTCGAGGACATCGGTCGCCTGCTCGTGACGGCCGACCTCGTGCCCGAAAAGCCCCTTCGAATCGTCAAGTTCATCAGCTACGGGTGGTCGCGCAAGCGGTCGGCGCCGGCGATCGTCGACCAGGTTGCAGCCGCGCTGGCGGAGGCGCGACACCGTGGCTGGGACGGTCTCGTCGCCGACCAACGAGTCTACCTGGACGACTTCTGGGATCGCGCCGACGTCGAGATCGAGGGTGACGCCGAGCTGCAGCTGGCGGTTCGCTTCGGCCTCTTCCACACGCTTCAGGCCGGCGGCCGGGCTGAGCGGCGGGCGATCGCAGCCAAGGGGCTGACCGGACCGGGTTACGACGGACACGCGTTCTGGGATACGGAGACCTTCGTCCTACCGGTCCTGACGTATACGGCTCCGCACGCCGCGCGCGATGCCCTGCGCTGGCGCCATCTCACGCTCGATCTCGCACGGGAGCGAGCGACCTCGCTAGGGCTGGAGGGCGCCGCATTTCCTTGGCGGACGATCCGGGGGCAGGAGTGCTCGGGGTACTGGCCAGCAGGGACAGCGGCGTTCCACATCAATGCCGACATCGCCGATGCCGTCGTCCGCTATGAGGCGGCCAGCGATCACGATGAGGAGTTCGCGCGCGGCGTCGGCCTGGAGCTGCTCGTCGAGACGGCCCGACTGTGGCGCTCGTTGGGGCACCACGATGCTGCCGGCCACTTCCGGATCGACGGTGTAACCGGTCCCGACGAGTACAGCGCAATCGCTGACAACAACGTCTACACAAACCTGATGG
The DNA here is from genome assembly GCA_963706545.1 of uncultured Solirubrobacterales bacterium. Classification (GTDB taxonomy): domain Bacteria; phylum Actinomycetota; class Thermoleophilia; order Solirubrobacterales; family Solirubrobacteraceae; genus Palsa-744. The sequence continues at coordinate 81,364 of OY970161.1, read as the reverse complement.
CCGAGCGAAACCTGCGCGAGGCCTTTGAGGGCGCAAAGCGCTATCCCCAGCGCGCCGCTGAGCTCGGAGTCGACGACGAGGAGGCCGCCGCCTGGCGTGACGCCGCCCAGGCGATGCTCATCCCCTATGACAAGAAGCTGGGAGTCCACCCTCAGGCGGAGGCGTTCACGGATCACGAGATCTGGGACTTCGACGTGACCGCCCCGGAGGAATATCCGCTGCTGCTGCACTTCCCCTACTTCGACCTTTATCGCAAGCAGGTCGTCAAGCAGGCCGACCTGGTGCTCGCGCTGCATTTGCGCGGGGACGTCTTTGGTGACGAGGAGAAGGCGCGCGACTTCGCCTACTACGAGCGACTGACGGTTCGCGACTCCTCACTGTCGGCCTGCACCCAGGCGGTCATTGCCGCGGAGGTTGGCCACCTCGAGCTTGCCTACGACTACCTGAGTGAGGCCGCCCTCATCGATCTCGACGACCTCCAGCACAACACGCGCGACGGCCTGCACATCGCGTCGCTGGCAGGAACATGGATCGGCGCTGTCGCGGGGTTTGGAGGGATGCGAGACCACAACGGGATCCTGAGCTTCAGCCCCCGCCTCCCGCAGGCGCTCACCCGGCTCACGTTCCGCCTCTGCTTCCGTGGGCGAAGGCTGCTGGTGGAGGTCGGTCCCGAGCAGGCGGTGTACTCGCTACTTCACGGCCCCCCGCTTGAGATCGTCCATCACGGCAAGAAGGCGACGGTTGAACCGCGACGCCCGCAGACCCGCCCCATCCCCCCACCACCCCCGCGCGAGACCCCTAGACAGCCGCCCGGGCGCGCACCGGAGCGGCGAGGAGCGCCGTCATGAAGGACCACACCTGGATCTGCGTTTCGGGACCGACAAGCTAAGATCGCGTCTGTTGACCAAGTCGCCCATCGACCAGTTACTCGGAGCCATCGACATGCTCGACGGGGAGGCGGCGATCGCACTGATGGCGCCTAATTGCCAGATGCTGGCGGTAGACGGCCGCCGCGCCGAGGGGACGGCCGCGGTGCGCGAGCTGCTTTCGGACTTTCTTGCGACGATACTTCAGACTACGCACCGAATCAGCGGGCAGTGGCACCAAGACGATGTCTGGATCGCCGAGGTGGAAGCAACCTACGAACTAAAGGATCGGGTGAGAATAAGGCGTCTGCGAGCATTCGTGTTGCGTGATGGACCAGACGGCTTCGTCGAGCTGCACGTCTACGGTGCGCATGAACGCCCCCTCGCCGATCATCGAACCGGCGGGGAGGGAATGCGAATCGGTGGACGGTGGATACCACCGCTCTGAGTGAAGCGACGTCCGCCGTCCTACGGGTGAGCGGGCCGTCTAGGGCCGACCGTCTAGAGGATCAGCGCGCGCAATAGCGACTATGGCGGACCACATTGCTCGTGGTGAGTTGACGACCGCATTCGCACGTGAACGAGCGCGTCTGTCGTCGACTCCGAGACTGCTGAGTCGGACGAGGTCCGGCCACGGACCGGCCTCGAACTTGCGCTCCTGCTCCGTGATGCGGAAGCAGGTCCACCTCCAATTGATACCACACACGGGGCCTTCATGAAGCCCTGGGTCGTGCTGTATAACCGCCGGCCGGGACCAGAACCTACGGAGATGGGAGTCGCGAAATGCGTGTGTTGTTCTCGACGTATCCAACGGGAGTGTGGCTATGACCGAGCATGCGGTGGTGATCGCCGGAGGCGGTCCGACGGGAATGATGCTGGCGGCTGAGTTGGCGTTGGCGAAGATCGACGTCGCGGTCATCGAGCGGCGTCCCAATCACGTGCTCGTCGGCTCACGGGCCGGCGGCTTTCACTCGCGCACGATCGAGGTACTGGATCAGCGTGGGGTCGCTGATCGGTTCCTCGCGGAGGGTCAAGTAGCTCAGGCCGCGATGTTCGCGACGACCGTGTTGGACATGAGCGACTTCCCGACGCGTCATCCGTATGCGCTCGGGATCTGGCAGAACCAGATCGAGCGGATCATGGCCGCCTGGATCGCCGAGTTGCCGGTGCCGATCTATTACGGATGTGAGGTGACGGGCTTCGCGCAGGACGATACCGGCGTCGACGTTGAGCTGTCCGACGGCGAGTCGCTGCGGGCGCAGTATCTCGTCGGGTGCGACGGAGGACGCAGCGTCATCCGTAAAGCAGCCGGCATCGAGTTCCCCGGATGGGATCCGACCAGGAGCAACCTGATCGCCGAGGTCGAGACGACCGAGGAACCGCCGCGGGGCATTCGCCACGACGCCACCGGCGTCCACGCCCTCCACACGATGGAGGACGGGAGGACGGTGCGGGTCATCGTGACCGAGCAGCAGCTCGGGCCTAGCAGCGAGCCCACCCTGCGCGATCTGAGCGAGGCGCTCATCACCGTGTACGGCACCGACTTCGGGATCCACAATCCCACGTGGATCTCCAGGTTCACCGACATGACACGTCAGGCAGCGGCCTACCGTGCGGGACGAGTCCTACTCGCCGGCGACTCGGCGCACGTGCATTACCCGGCGGGTGGACAGGGCCTCAGCCTCGGTGTGCAGGATGCGGTGAATCTGGGATGGAAGCTGGCTCAGGTGGTCAACGGGACCTCCCCGGAGAGCCTCCTGGATACCTATCAGGACGAGCGCCACCCGGTCGCTGCCCGCGCGCTTCAGCACACGATGGCTCAAGCCGCGCTCCAACGCCGGGATGAGCGCATCGGGGCCCTGGTCGATGTGGTGTCGGAGCTGGCGAGCATGGACGAGCCTCGCAAGCGGCTCGCCGGGATCATCTCCGGGCTGGACATTCATTACGACCTCGGCGAGGGACATCCGCTGCTCGGACGCCGTGTACCCGATCTGGACCTCGTGACCGCCGACGGCCCGCTCCGAGTCTTCGAGTTGCTGCACGACGCCAAGCCGGTGCTGCTCAACCTCGGTAAGCCCGGCGGCTTTGACATGACTCCATGGGCCGACCGGGTCCAGCTGATCGACGCTGAATATGTCGGCCTGTGGGAGCTTCCGGTACTAGGCGCGGTCACCACTCCCACTGCCGTGTTGATCCGGCCCGACGGATACGTCGCCTGGGTCGGAAACCGAACCCACCTCGGACTCTCTGAAGCACTGACCACCTGGTTCGGACCCCCGACTGCGGCGTAGCGCACCGGCCTGCAGGATCGATCTGCAAAGAGTTCCGATGGCCTGACGAGCCTCGGCGATCCTCACCGCGGCGCTTAAGGCTTCGGCTCAGCGACCGTGCGCCGGCTCGCCCAGAACAGACTGCACGGGACTCTCACCGCGACAGCGAAGCAGATCTGTGCCACGGTAACACTTTAGGCCCTGCTCGTCGTCCGAAACAGGTCTGTCCGAGCCATCTGACGAGCCGTCCGTGACTTCTACTCGATGGCGATAGCGGCACAGAGCCCTGTCAGCACGGCATTGAGCATGACCTGGAGGCAGATGCCCTCTCCAGGGTCTTCGAGTAGACGACCTTCTCCGCACCACGCCAGATCGCAGCGAAGTCGCGCACCACGGCCGCCTGGTCGGCACCGGTGGCGACCGTCTCCCAGGACACCATCGTCTCGTACATCCGCCGCCCGTACAGGTAAGTACCGATCGGCCGCTCCAGGGCGTTGATGAACGCAAACAGCTCATCGTCAGGCCTGCCCCAGTTGAAGTTGCCCTCCGCATCCTCGACATAGCCGTCGAGCGACGTGATCGTCGAGTAGATCAGCTTCGCCATGGGCTCAGTCGAGGTTCCAGCCGAAGTACACCTCGGCGCGGACGATCTTCTCGCCCTCGAAGGTGAGGATCTCGGTGTTGCGAAAGCGCTTGCCGTCAGCCTTGGTCGCTTCGTAGGTCACCACGACCTCCTCGCCGCAGTCGATGATCCGCTTGAACTCGAACGCAGTGATCATCTCCGCGTTCGGCCAGCAGCGCGTCCAGTAGGTCGATAGGTCGATTCCGACGTCGGCAGGGCTGTAGAAGTTGACGTCCTCCGCTAGGTGCTTCTCCACCATTTCGCGGTCGCCGGACTCGTAGGCGCCGTAGGTCTCGCACACCATGCAAACACGGTCGATCGCTGGCATATCATCCTCCTATGCTCGCTGGTCCAGGAGATTAGACCACCGCCCGAGGCGAGACTCATCGGGCGCCGGCGGAAAGACAGGAGATGGAGCCGTACATTAACCTGATCACGCTCGCCGTGAGCGATCTCGAACGCTCCTCGAGTTCTACCGCGACGGTCTCGGCCTCGAATCGTGCGAGCTGGTCGGCACAGAGTACTATGCGATGTGCTCGATGCGATCGAGCGCCGAGACCGGATGCGTCTGCAGCGGCTGCTTCATCCCGACATTCACTGGACCACCGCGGTCGAGGAGCATTTATACGGTGCTCGCGACGTGATCGCGCGGCTCTCCAGCGATCCGCCGCCGGCCCCTCCCTCGTACCACGAGGTTCGCGACGGGCTGATGTACCGCTGGATCGACTGCCCTGGCTGAATGCACCCGGCCGTGGGCCTCCGGGCCTCAGCCCTAGACGTCCTCTATCGTTATCCCGAGCTCTTGCGCAAGCGTTCGAGAAAGCTCCATGAGCTGCAACGGGTCGATGACCGCGCCACGAAGCCCCAGCACAGATCCCGCGAGCCTGAGCTCCGAGCCTCGCAAGTCAACGAGCGACATGGCTGCTTTGGAGAAATCAGCGTCCACGAGCTGACAGCCGGAGAAAATCGTGGCCTTGATGCTTGCCCCCTGGAAGTCCGCTCCAGTGAGCACACAATCCTCGAAGGACACCCGCTCAATCTCGCTATGACGGAAGTTGGAGTAGTCGAGCTTGCAAGCCTTGAAGCTCACCTCCTGGATCCGCGCCTCAGCAAAGCTAAGGCCGGTCAGCCGCGCATCGCTGAACAGCGTGCGCCGTAGCTGCGCGCCTCCCCAGTCGCCGTTGGCTGCGTCGATACGCTCAGCGATGACATCGACGAACTCGACGGCTCGGAGCTTGGACTCGCCGAGGTCAACGTCCTTCAGATGCACCCGCCCGACGCGTCCCGAGCCCGCGTCCACCTTGAGGAGGGACGCCGAGCAGACCCGAACGTCTTCCAGCTCGAAACGTGCGTCAAGCCCAGCGAGCTGAACGCTCTCGAGCTCCTCGGAGGCAAATTCGGGTGCCTGCGTGGCCCCGATTTGGTGAGGCCTGGGTCGTCGCTGGGCCATCTCGTCATGCTATTCAGCGCAGAAGCCCTCGAAGTGCTTGTGCGCGTCCGACGACTTACGAGTGGCCTATGCCGTCCAGCGTCCCCATGTAGAGCAGCAGAGAGCGCCGCCGGCGTTTGACGGGGCGCTCGACGTCATTTGGGCCTGCGATGACACTGAGCCACACCCGAGATCGACAAGCCGTGAGACGTGAGTCTCAGTTCGGCACGGAAGCGGGGTCGTCTCACTCGAGGCCGTCTCGCTCCTGGCTAGGACGAGACCTAACAGCCTGCCAGGATTCCTGGCTCACTCTTCCTATTGGGCGCAGTCCCGCTCGTTGGTTTAGGGACGTGGGGTCAGGCGTCTGCGAGCGCCTCAACGACGGCTTCTAGAGCGCTCTCTGGCACCTGTCCGGGAAGACTCGCTGGTCGTGTTGCGTGGATTGTCTCGCTGGGCCACTCCGAATGACGCGCTGGCGCGAGCTTCCGCGCGTCCTTCTTGGCCTGCTTGTCCAGCCGACGCTCGCGGAGCCGGCTTTCGCGGGTGAGCTTTGCCATCGTGGTCTTCTTCTTGCCGCTTGAGGCCATGTCTGTCAGCTCCCTTGTTGTGAGTACCTAGCGCGTCCAGGGCAGGGTCATCCGGTGTGATGAAACCCGAAGACCAAGTCCCGTTGAACTGACTTCACGTTTCTCTGTGGCCTGCGAACGAGCGCTCAGGCCAGTGCCCCGGCTGGCAGTACGAAGCGCAGCGGGGTCCGCGGCTCGGTGCCGCCTGAGAGACCGAGGCGCTGGCCGTGCAGGCCTCGTCTGGGAGCTTCGGGAGCCACCGCCTCGGCCACGCCGGCGTGATCGGCGATCCAGGCCATCACGGCCGGGAAGTCGCTTCCCGACGCGAGCAGGGCCGCGCGCTCGACGACATCCCCGCCGGAGGAGTGGGGGCGTGCCAGCCGCTTCACAATGGCGCGGATCTCTGTGTCGCCGGCCGCGTTCTCTGCGCTCACGAGAACTCCGTCACCGAGTAGACAGGGTGACCGACGCGCGCGGGCACGCTCTCGCCGCGGGCGTCGGTATGCACGCAGAAGTCCTCCAAGCGCCCGTGGTCGAGGATCGCGACCACGACATTGCTGCCCTTGGACAGCGGCCTGCCGACCTCGATCTCCCGGTCCTGTCCATCGAAGCGACAGCTCAACTTGAAGATCCGCCGAGATCGCGCAGGGCAACCCACGGCGAGCAGCGAACGCTCGCGCAGCTCGCTGTAGACCTTCTCGGCGCGCGCTGCGTCCGACTCGATGCCACCGACGAAGAAGCTCGTCACTTGCGCCGAGCCTCGGCCAGCACGGCGGGATAACGCCAGCGCCCCTCGGCCGTCGTCTTGCGGAGCCTCAGCGAGCCGTCCCGGAGCGGGCGCTGGAACACCCCCGGCTTCACGCGTCGGCGCTCGGCCGCGCGATCTGCATGAGTGAGCATTACTCCACGCTAGCGCAGCCGCGAGCCGTTGCGGGAGAATCGACGGCCGGGGACGATCACAGGGGTGGCGATCCCCCGTTCGTTGGTCGTTTCCCGAGAGCTCGCAAACGCGTGACTGCCGACGCCCGCCTCGATTCGTTCCGTCGAGTGCACGATAGGCAAGCACGTCGACTACGCTCGGCTAACGCTCACTCCGACGAGGCATTGCGGAGACGATCAGGAGCAGCCCGCGCGGCCATGCTCGACGCCCCCGCTTTCGTGGCGCCAAGCAAGCGTGATAGCGTCCTCGGCGCCGGCGCCCCCCGCGTCGCCCTTTGCGCAAGCTGGAGTGGCGTCCTCTTTGAGTGCTGCTTGGGTGCCGGAGCGGGGCTAGCTGCGGGGAATTTTCCGTTGCCGGTGGCGCCGGCGCCGAGGACGGCTAGACCCTATGTCGTAGGTCGCCCGTGGGTTGACCGTCGGAGGTAGGCCGGACACTCCTCGCGGGGGTTTGTCTGGCTGGAGAATGGCTCCGGCTGACCCCAATTCGATGAGGAGGTCCGGCCATGACCGGAATGGTGACTTATGTGGGGCTACGTCATCCTCAGGCGCGGCGCTTGGGGATCCGCGCAGGAGCTCGAGCAGGCTGCCGACCGATCGAGCAAGGTCGGCGACGAGGAGATGTCGGAGGATATCCGCTGGATACGCAGCTACGTGCTCACCGAGCCCGACAGCCGTGTCGGCACCGTCTGCATCTACCAGGCAAGCACCCCGCAGGCCATCCGCGAACATGTGCCGAGCGCCCGCAGCTCGCGGCCGAGATCATTCCGGTCGCCGACACCGTGATCGTGCGAGCTGACCCTCACGTCGCTACTGCATAGCCGCGATTGACCTGGTCGGCGAGATTGGGGCGTTGGCCAACACTCTGAGCAGGCCGGAACAGGATGGTTATGCTCGTTCGCGACGACGTGGTCCATCTGCTGCTCGTTCCAATAGCCGCTGTCTTCTGGAGCGAGCAGCTGCTGGCAGAGGCGCAGAGGTCGCTCGTGGAAAAGAAGGAACCCCCGGCAGAGTCGGCACGGCGATGGGTCGACTATCTGCGCCTGGGCTTCCCGGCTGGACGCATCAACCTCAACCCACAGGTCCCTGACATGACCGGCCTCACTCGCGATCCAGCGGACGCCCACGTGTGCGCACTGGTCGTGGCTGCGCACGCCGACTACCTCTCCACAGCCACACCCTCGCGCGTGTTCGAGCAGAGGTCCTGATCGAGCCCACGACCGAAACGTGGGCAGCCACTTGGAGCGGCGCGTCCGTGACCCTCCGAGACGAGTGCGCGCAGAATTGCTGTCCCGGTGCGGTAGCGGCGCCCCCGCGCGATGCGAAGATGCTCATTTGCAGGGAAAACTCCTCCCACGAGTTCAGTGGAGCTAGTCGGGATCGAACCGACGACCTCTTGCATGCCATGCAAGCGCTCTCCCAGCTGAGCTATAGCCCCAAGGCGCCCCCAATGCTAGCGCGTAGCCGCCGGTTCGGCGGTCGCATGGCCATAGCTCAGCGGGATCGACTTGTGGCAGGAATCGTTGGGAATCTGTCCTTGCGGACAATGTCGAGATCGGTCACGATCACAGGCGATGACTCGCAAGCTCGCCCCACAGAACGTCGTGATCGTCGTCTATCCGGGCGTGCAGAGCCTCGATGTGACCGGGCCGCTAGAGGTGTTCAGCGGGGCTCAACTGCTGATAGATGCCAGTGGAAGCGGTGCATCTCCCGGGTCGTCGCCCGGGTCGCCTCTTGCCGAGGCCGAGCGTACCGAGCGTGGCCACGGCGCCAACCGCGGCTACCGCACGACCGTGGTCAGTCGCGACGGCGCTCCGGTGGCCACCTCATCCGGGCTGACGATCGTGCCCCACGCATCCGTCGAGAAGGCTCCGAGGGCTATCGACACTCTGCTCGTGGCAGGCGGCGCGGGTGCTGACCGCGCGTGCGAAGACCAGGCGCTGATCGAGTGGATCGCCGCCCGCGCCAAGAGCGCGCGTCGCGTAGCGTCAGTGTGCACCGGGGCGTATCTGCTCGCAGCCGCGGGGCTGCTGAACGGACGCCGCGCGACCACGCATTGGGCGGCAGCGGCGGAGCTCGCGCGCCGACACCCGCTGGTGAGCGTCGATCCCGAGCCGATCTTCGTGCGCGACGGGCCGGTGTGGACCTCGGCGGGCGTGACCGCCGGCATGGACCTCGCGCTCGCCATGGTCGAGGAGGATCTCGACCGTGAGACGGCGCTCACGATCGCCCGCCATCTGGTGCTGTTCCTGCGCCGGCCCGGCAACCAGGCGCAGTTCAGCGCCACGCTCGCGACACGGGCGCCCGAGCGCAGTGGGCTGCGGGAGGTGCAGCGCTTCGCGGTTGAGAACCTCCACGCCGACCTGACGGTCGAGTCGCTCGCCGAGCGTGCGCACATGAGCCCGCGCCACTTCGCGCGCCGCTTTCGCACCGAGGTCGGGGTCACGCCCGCGCGCTACGTGGAGCGCCTGCGCTTGGAGGCCGCGCGGCGACGGCTGGAGGAGAGCGGGCAGCCCGTCGCCGTGGTCGCCGCGGCGTGTGGCTTCGGTACCGCCGAGACGATGCGCCGGGTCTTCTTGCGCGCGCTCGGCGTCGGTCCTGCCGAGTACCGCCGCCGCTTCCACACCGCTGCCGTGCCTGCTGCCGCCGTGCCAACCGCTGCTGCCGTGCCGACCGCTGCCGCCTGACGGGCGCGGCGGGTGGCTGCGCCTACGACGGAAACCCAACTCGACCCACGATCCCACCCCTCGACCACTAAGGAGCACCATGCAGATCGCAATCCTCATCTACGACCGCCTCACCGCGCTGGACGCTGTTGGGCCCTACGAGGTCCTCAGCCGCCTGCCCGACGCCGAGGTGACGTTCGTCGCGCAGGAGCCGGGGCCCAAGCGCACCGACACCGGCCGGCTCGCGCTGGTGGCCGACGCCCCCATGACGGAGCTCCCCCGCCCAGACATCGTGCTCGTCCCCGGCGGGCCGGGCCAGGCGGCGCTGATGGAGGACGGCCCGGTGCACGAGTGGCTGCGCGCCGCGCACGAGACCTCGACGTGGACCGCATCGGTCTGCACCGGCTCACTGATCCTCGCCGCCGCGGGCCTGCTGGAGGGCCGGCGTGCGACGAGCCACTGGTTGGCGCTCGAAGAGCTGGGCCGGCTCGGGGTCGAGACGACCGCCGAGCGGGTCGTGTTCGACGGAAAGCTTGTCACCGCCGCGGGCGTCTCGGCCGGCATCGATATGGCACTCGCGTTGGTCGCGAAGATCGCCGGTGAAGGGGTCGCGCAGGCGATCCAGTTGGGCATGGAGTACGACCCCCAGCCGCCGTTCGACGCCGGCTCCCCGCAGAAGGCGCCTGCACCGATCGTCGAGGCGGTGCGCGCCCGCGCCCGCTTCGAATCCGCACCGGCATAGGCCCTGCCCTCCAGATCAGGGAGCGCGCGAGCCGCGAGCGTTCCGTCCGGGGTCGCTCGCTAACCTCCGGGCGGAGATGGCTGAGCAACGCTACGAACCGCATGAGATCGAGCCCCGCTGGCAGGCGGTGTGGGCGGCGGAGCACACGTGGGAGGTCTCCAACGAGCCGGCCGCCGGCGGCGCGCCGCCGAAGTCCTACGTTCTCGAGATGCTCCCCTACCCCAGCGGGGAGCCGCACATCGGGCACCTGAAGGTCTACGCGGTGGGGGATGCGATCGCGCACTTCCACCGGCGCCTCGGCTACCGCGTGCTGCATCCGATGGGCTACGACGCGTTCGGCCTGCCGGCGGAGAACCACGCGATCAAGACTGGGGTGAACCCGCGTGAGTCGACGGCTACCTCGATCGCCTCCTTCCAGCGCCAGTTCCGCTCGTGGGGGATCTCGATCGACTGGTCGCGCGAGTTCGCCACGCACGAACCGAGCTACTACCGCTGGACGCAGTGGATCTTCCTGCAGCTGCTGCGCGCGGGTCTGGCCTATCGCAAGCAGGCGGCGGTCAAGTGGTGCCCCACCGACCAGACGGTGCTCGCCAACGAGCAGGTGGTGGACGGCCACTGCGAGCGCTGCGGCGCCGAGGTCGAGCTGCGCCAGCTCGAGCAGTGGTTCCTGCGCATCACCGACTACGCGGAGCGGCTGTTGGGGGACCTCGACGGGATCGAGTGGCCGGAGCACGTGAAGACGATGCAGCGCAACTGGATCGGGCGCTCGGAGGGCGCCGAGGTGACTTTCCGCTGCGCGGAACTGGGGGTTGACTACCCGGTCTTCACGACCCGCCCCGACACGTTGTTCGGGGCGACCTTCTTCGTGATGGCTCCCGAGCACCCCGACGTGCAGCGGCTCGCCGAGGGCACCGAGCACGAGTGGGAGGTGCGCGAGTACGTCAATCACGTGCTCACCGAGTCCTCCGAGGAGCGCGGCGACGTGGAGCGGCCGAAGACGGGCGTCGCGCTGGGTCGGACGGTCACGAACCCGGTCAACGGCGAGGAGATCCCGATGTACGTTGCCGACTACGTGCTGATGGAGTACGGCACCGGCGCGATCATGGCGGTGCCCGGACACGACGAGCGTGACTTCGCCTTCGCCCGCGCCCACGGCCTGCTGATCCGCCGGGTGATTGAGGGCTCTCCAGCGGAGGACGGCGACGAGCAGGGGCTTCCGTACACTGGCGACGGACCGCTCGTGGACTCTGACCCGCGCTTCGACGGCAAGGGCAACCGCGAGGCGCTCGCGGAGATCGTGCAGTGGCTGGACCGCGAGGGTAAGGGCCACGCTTCGGTCAACTACCGCCTGCGCGACTGGCTGATCTCCCGTCAGCGCTACTGGGGCTGCCCGATCCCGGTGGTGTACTGCGAGCAGTGTGGGATGGTGTCCGTCCCCGAGGAGCAACTCCCAGTCGTGCTGCCGGAGATCGAGGACTACGCCCCGCGCGGGCGCTCGCCGCTGGCCGCCGCCGAGGAGTGGGTCTCCGTGCAGTGCCCTGCCTGCGGTGGCCCAGCGCGCCGCGAGACCGACACGATGGACACGTTCGTGGACTCCTCGTGGTACTTCCTGCGCTACTGCGACGCCGCCAACGACGGGGCCGCGTGGGACGCGGCGGTGCTGCGCCGGTGGATGCCAGTGGACCAGTACATCGGCGGGGTCGAGCACGCGATCCTGCACCTGATGTACGCGCGCTTCTTTACGAAGGCGCTCGCTGACCTCGGCCACCTTGACTTCCAGGAGCCCTTCCAGGCGCTGTTCACACAGGGGATGATCACCAAGGACGGCGCGAAGATGAGCAAGTCCAGGGGCAACGTCGTCTCGCCGGCCTCGATCGTCGAGCGCTACGGCGCGGACACCGCCCGCTGCTACATCCTGTTCATCGCGCCCCCCGACCAGGACGCCGACTGGTCTGACGACGGTGTCGAGGGTATGCACCGCTTCCTGGGCCGGCTGTGGCGGCTGGCCGCGGAGGTCGCCGAGCGGGAGGAGGATGGAGAGGCGCCCCCGGAGGGTGAGGGGCCGGACTTGGAGCTGCTGCGCAAGGCGCACTGGGCGATCGATAAGGTCTCAACTGACCTGCGCCGCTTCGCTTTCAACACCGCGATCGCGGCCGTGATGGAGCTGTTGAACGAATGCTCGCGCCTGCGCGCGCAGGCCGCGGGCACCACACTGCGCTTCGCCCTCTCCACCGCTGCCTCGCTGCTCTTTCCCTTCGCCCCGCACGTGGGCGCCGACATCTACGATCGCCTGAGCGGCGGGCAGCGGGTGTGGGAGCAGCCCTGGCCGCAGGCCGACCCCGCGCTGCTGGAGCGCGAGGTCTACGAGCTGGTCTGCCAGGTCAACGGCAAGCTGCGCGACCGCGTGCAGGCGCCCACCGACGCCACCGCCGAGCAGCTCAAGGAGCTCTGTCGCGCGGCGCCCAACGTGCAGGCGCATCTCGATGGCAAAGAGGTCGTGAAGGAGATCGTGGTGCCCGGCAAGCTCGTCAACCTTGTGGTGCGATGAGATGCCTGCGCTGAAAGTTTGCTCGCTCGATTCCTCGTGGGGCGGCATGCTCCCGAAAGCTTGCTCACCCGATCCTCGTGAGGCGGCGACGTGCCCGCACTGAAGCCCGCGTACCTAATCCACGGGGATGACCACGGGGCGGTCGCCGAGCGCCGCGCCGGGCTGCACGCGCTGGCGCTCAAGGAGGGTGACGCCGGCTCCGTCGAGGTGCTCGCAGGCGAGGCCGCCACGCCCGCTGGGGTGGCGCTCGCGCTCACCGCGATGACCTTCGCGATCGGTCAGCGCGTGATCGTTGTCGACGGCGTCGAGCGGTGGAAGCAAGCCGAGGTCGAGCAGCACCTGCTCCCCGCGATGTGCGCGCTCCCGCCCGACACCACCGTTGCGCTGTTCGCGCGCGAGGAGGGACGCACGAAGGCCCCCGCCGCGGTGCACGCCGCCGTCAAGGCCGCCAAGGGCCAGGTCGTTGAGCAGGGCACCGTCAAGCCGTGGGAGCTGCCCAAGTGGGCGCGCGAGCAGGCCGCGCGGCTGGGCCTCACGCTCGACCAGGCGGCGGCGAAAGCGCTCGTCGCGCAGGTCGGGGAGCGCCAGCAGCGGATCCTGCGCGAGCTGGAGAAGCTCTCGCTGGAACTGGCCGACTCGCAGGACACCGCCGCCGGCATCGCGGGTGGCCCCTCAGAGGAAGCGGACGCCGCCGCGCGCTCCACGGGCGACGCTCCCAGGGGTGTGCGTGAGGACCCTGCGGCCCCCAAGCCGGTTCGCGTGAGCGCGCAGCAGATCGAACAGCGCGCCGCGCACTCAGCCGAGCGCCGCGCGTTCGTGCTCGCCGACGCGCTCGTCGGCGGGGACCCCCGCGAGGCGACGCTCGCCTACCTGCGCCTGCGCCGCCAGGGCGAGCGCCTCGGGGGCCTCGCCTACCTGATGGCCTCGCGTCTGCGCGAGGCGCTCGCCGTCGCCGTGCGTCTGCAGGCGGGCGAGTCGGCCGCTGAGATCAAGCGCAGCCTGCGCATGCCCTCCCGCGCGGCCGAGCGCTTCCTCGCCGACGTCGCCCGTAGCGACCCCGAGCGACTGCGCGGCGCGCTCGGCGTGCTCGCCGACCTCGAGCTCGACACGCGCGGCGGGGCCCAACTGCGCGCCGGACGCTCGCGGGTCTCGGGCCTGCACGAGGACACGCTCGCGTTGCGGGCTATTGCCTCGATTGCCGGCTAAGAGCTGACTGAGGCGCGCACGCGGGCCGCGCGGCTCTTCTTGCGTGCGCCGGTGTTGCGGTGCAGCGCGCCGCGCTTGACGGCCGTGTCGATACGGCTCACGAGGCCGCGGTGCTCGGTCTCCGCGGCCTGCTCGTCGCCGCTCTCCACCGCTGCCTCCAAGCGCCGGAAGCAGGTCTTGATCGTCGAGGTGTAGCGGCGGTTCTCCAGGCGCTCGCGCTCGGAGCGGAGGATGCGCTTCTTCTGTGAGTGAATGTTTGCCATCGCGGGAGCGCCGTACTATAGCGGCCTTGTCCGCCACCGAAGAGCCCCCCACAGAGCAGCTTCACCACGTGGGTGCGCCGTCGGGGGCCCCGGGGAGCGAGGACTCGGCTGGGGATGGCACTGGAGTGGGCAGGTTTGGGGGGAGTACCGCCGGGGCCGGCGGAGCGGGAGGGCCCGACGAGAGTGGCGTCGGAGCCGGCGCAGCGGGGGAGTCTGAAGGGGGCGCCGCCAGAACGGGTGGAGCCGGGCCGCGGGGGGGCGGCGAACGCGTCGCACGCAACACCGCCGTCTTCTCGATCCTGACCGCCTTCTCGCGGGTCGCGGGCCTCGGGCGGGAGGTCGTGGCCGCGAGCTACTTCGGCACCAGCGGGCCCGCCTCGGCGTTCACGATCGCCTTCCTCGTCCCCAACCTGATCGCCAACCTCTTCGCTCAGGCCGCGCTCTCGGCCGCGTTCGTGCCGGTCTTCACCGACCTGCTCCAGCAGGGCCGCCGGCGCGAGGCGCTGCGGCTCGCGTTGACCCTCTTCTGGATCATGCTGCTCGCGCTCGGCGCGATCACGGCGTTCTTCGTGCTCGCCGCCGGGGTGGTCATGCCGCTGTTCACCGGGCCCACCTTCAGCGGGGCTCTGGACTCCCTCACCGTGGGGCTCTCGCAGGTGCTGTTCCCGGTCGTGCTGCTGCTCGGGCTGACCGGCCTGCTCGTGGGGATCCTGCAGTCCTACGAACACTTCACCGTCCCCGCTATCGCCCCCGCGGTGTGGAACGTCGTGATCATCGTCGCGCTCGTCCTGCTGCGCCCCCGCTTCCATGGCGAGGACGAGATCTACGCGTACGCCGTCGGCATCCTCCTCGCCACCGGCGTGCAGTTCGTGATGGTGCTGGGGGCGCTCGCGCGGATCGACTTCCGCCTGCAGTTCTCGGTCGACTGGCACGACCCCCGCGTCCGCAAGGTGTTCGTGTTGATGCTGCCCGTCACGATTGGTCTGGGCATCATCAACCTCGACCAGCTCATCAACGCCGCGTTCGGCACGCTCGTCTCCGAACACGCCCCCCGCGCGATCGAAAACGCATTCCGCATCTACATGCTGCCCCAGGGGATCTTCAGCGTCGCGGTGGCCACCGTGCTCTTTCCCACCCTGAGCCGCATGGCCTCGCGCCGGGACCCCGGCGGGATGCGCCGCGCGGTGGGGATCGGGATGCGCCAGATCAACCTTCTGCTGATCCCCGCCGCCGTGTTCATGATCGTGCTCAGCACCCCGATCGTGCGGCTGGTCTTCGAACGCGGGGCGTTCAACGCTGAATCGACCCACCTCGTCTCGATCGCGCTGTTCTGGTTCGCGTTCTCGCTGCCCTTCGGGGGCCTCAACCTGCTGCTGACTCGCACCTTCTTCGCCGTCCAGCGCCCCTGGATCCCCACCCGGCTGGCGGCGCTCAACATGGTGGTGGACGTCGTAGTCTCGCTCTCCCTCTACAAGCCGCTGGGGATCGCCGGGCTGATCATCGGCACCGTGGCCGCCAACGTGGTGATGACCGCGCTGCAGGTCAACCGCCTGCGGATCGGCTTCAACGGCCGCCTGGAGGGCCGCCAGACGACGATGATCACCGCGCGCATCCTCGTCGCCTCTGCCCTGCTCGGGGGGGTGTCGTGGGTGGTGTGGTACGGACTCGACGCGCTCCTCGGCCGCTCGCTGCCCGCGCAGGTGGTGAGCGTCGGGGGGGCTGGCGCCGCCGGCGTGTTGGTGTACATGCGCGCGGTGCTCGCGATGCGCGTGCCCGAGGCCCACCAGGTCAGCCGCCTGATCCGGACCCAGCTCGGCAGGGCGTAGCCGCGCGGTGGAGTCACGCCGGCCGCTCGCGGCATTCGCTCGTGGGCGTGGCTAGAAAGCGAACCGGGCGGGCCAGAGGCCCGCCCGGTAGGCCCGGTCAAAGATCGCCTTTGAACTACTACGTCCCAGGACTTGCGTGTCTTATTGCCTGGGCGGCATGACACTCCCGACCACCGGGACTGGCCACTGGCCCGAGGGCCTGTGCGTTGCCCGGCTCGAGTCTCGCGACCCTGGCCGAGTGGGCGATCCGCCGGACCCTGGAGGTTAGCGCGGCGTGGCCCCTCGGCCGGTGCACCCAGCTCGGGCACGCGCAACGAACGCTGCGCGCGCCAGCCAGTCCGTACGCTCCCCGAACCCCGTCCACCAGCCCCGGTGTCGCGCAACGAACGCCGCGCAGCACGCCCTCCAGGCGTGCCCATCTAAAGTCTTCAAGACCCATGGACCAGGCCCACATCCGCAACTTCTCGATCATCGCGCACATCGACCACGGCAAGTCGACGCTCGCCGACCGCATCCTTGAGCTGACGCACACCGTGAACGAGCGCGACATGCGCGCGCAGGTGCTCGACTCGATGGACCTCGAGCGCGAGCGGGGCATCACGATCAAGGCGCAGGCGGTGCGCGTGTTCTTCGAGAGCGCCGATGGGCAGACCTACCAGCTGCACCTGATCGACACCCCCGGGCACGTGGACTTCACGTACGAGGTCTCGCGCTCGCTGGCGGCGTGCGAGGGCGCGCTGCTCGTCGTCGACGCCGCCCAGGGGGTCGAGGCGCAGACGGTTGCGAACACGTACCTCGCGGTGGATGCGGGCCTGGAGCTGATTCCGTGCCTGAACAAGCTCGACCTCCCCGGCGCCGAGCCCGAGCGGGTGGCGGGCGAAGTCGCGGAGCTGATCGGCGAGCCCCCGGAGGGCATCCTGCGCATCTCGGGCAAGACGGGCCAGGGGGTACCGGAGGTGCTGGAGGAGCTCGTCGCGCGCGTGCCCCCGCCGGCGGGCGACCCTGACGCGCCGCCGCGCGCGCTGATCTTCGACTCGGAGTTCGACCAGTACAGAGGGGTGATCGCGTACGTGCGCGTCGTCGACGGGGTCTTCCCCAAGGGTGCCCCGATCCGCGCGATGGCGTCGGGTCTGCACGCGGACATCGACGACATCGGCTGCTTCTCCCCGCAGCAGATGCCCACCGACCAGCTCGCCGCGGGCGAGGTCGGGTACGTGATCACGGGCGTCAAGGACGTCACGCAGCTGCGCGTTGGAGACACGCTCACCACGCGCCGGCGCGCCGGCGGCGCGGTGGGCGCGGGCACGGGGACGGGCACAGGCGCGAGCACCGGCGCGGGCTCGGGTGGGGGGCGTACGCCCCCCACCGAAGCGACCGAGCCGCTGCCCGGCTACCGCGAGGTCAAGCCGATGGTCTTCTGTGGGCTCTTCCCGATCGAGTCCGACACGTACCCCGACCTGCGCGACGCGCTGGAAAAGCTGACGCTCAACGACGCGGCGCTCTCGTGGGAGCCGGAGACGAGCGACGCGCTGGGCTTCGGCTTCCGCTGCGGGTTCCTCGGCCTGCTGCACATGGACATCGTGCGCGAGCGCCTGGAGCGCGAGTACGACCTCGAGCTGATGGCGACGATGCCCTCGGTGGAGTTCGACGTGACGCTCACCAACGGCGAAGAGCTCGAGGTGCACAACCCCTCCGACATGCCCGACCCCGGCACGATCGCGGAGATCCGCGAGCCGTACATCAAGGCCCAGGTGATCGCCCCCCGCGAGCACGTGGGCGCGATCATGGAGCTCTGCCAGGAACGCCGTGGCGAGCACGCGGGCATGCACTACCTCTCGCCCGAGCGCGTGCAGCTCACCTACGACGTGCCGCTCGTGGAGATCGTGCTCGACTTCTTCGACCAGCTCAAGTCCCGCACCCGTGGGTACGCGTCGCTCGACTACGAGCTGCTGGGCATGAGACCGTCGAACCTCGTCAAGCTCGACGTGCTGCTCGCCGGTGACCCCGTGGACGCGCTCTCGATGGTCGTGCACCGCGACAAGGCCTACGAGGTCGGCCGCGCGCTGACCGAGCGTCTGCGCAAGCGCATCCCCCGCCAGCAGTACGACGTGCCGATCCAGGCCGCGATCGGCTCGCACGTGATCGCCCGCGAGACCGTCAAGGCGTTCCGCAAGGACGTGATCGCTAAGTGCTACGGGGGCGACATAACCCGCAAGAAAAAGCTGCTGGAGAAGCAGAAGGAGGGCAAGAAGCGGATGAAGCAGGTGGGCCGCGTAGAGGTCCCCCAGGAGGCGTTCCTCGCGGTGCTGGAGCTGGGTGAGGAGTGAGGGGGAGCGGGGAGGGGGAGTTCGTGCCTCGAGCCACGCCGGGTGGAGTGCGCTGGACCGGTTGCGCGGGAGACGGCGCGCGTGTCCGCCTGTTGTTTGTGTGTCTGGGCAACATCTGTCGCTCCCCGACCGCCGAGGGCGTGATGCGCAAGCTCGTGGACGACGCGGGGCTGGGCGAGCGGATCGAGGTGGACAGTGCCGGCACCGGCAGCTGGCACGTGGGGGAGCCGCCCGACGCGCGTGCGACCCGCGCCGCGCGCCACCGCGGGATCGCGCTCGACAGCGTCGCCCGTCAGGTGAACCCCCGCGACTTCGAGGAGTTCGACCTGGTGCTCGCGATGGACGGCGAGAACGTGCGCAACCTGCACCGCCTCGCGCGCGACGACGACACCCGCGCCAAGGTGCGGCTACTGCGCGAGTTCGACCCCGCCGCCGGCGGCGAGCTCGACGTGCCCGACCCCTACTACGGCGGGGCGGGCGGATTCGACGAGGTGCTCGACCTGGTGCAGGCGGCGTGCGCGGCGCTGCTGGAGCAACTGCAGACGACGGACGCCGAGTCGGTCCCCGCGCAGTGAGCGGGGTCCCGGCCGAGCGGGCGGACACGTGAGCCTGCCGTCTGGCGCCACCAACGCCCGGCGCGTGGGCGGCGGGGACATCAACGAGGCGTGGCGTGTAACCCTCGCCGACGGGCGCGAGGCGTTCGTCAAGACGCGCCCGGACGCGGCCCCGGACGAGTACGCCGCGGAGGCCCGCAGCCTGCAGTGGCTCGCCGAGCCCGGGGCGCTGCGCACGCCGCAGGCGTGGGAGGTCGTCGCCGAGTACCTCGTGCTCGAGTGGGTGCCCCCGGGGCGCCTGAGCGCGGCCGGCGCCGAGGAACTGGGCCGCGGCCTGGCGCTGACGCACACCGCAGGGGCTCCCGCGTTCGGGGGCCCGGACTTGGGCGCCCCCGGGCCAAACCATCCCAAACGAGATGATCCCTCACAACGTAACGACGAGCAGGTAGTCGCGCCCGGCGGGGAGTCACCGCGCGCCGCCGCCTTCGGCTCGCTGCAGCTCCCCAACAACCCCGCCCCCGACTGGCCCACGTTCTACGCCGAGCGGCGCCTGCGCCCGCTGACGCGCATTGCCCGCGAGCGCGGCGCGCTCTCGGAGTCTGGGGCGCGGGCGGTCGAGGCGGTGTGCGAGCGCCTGCCCGAGCTCGCGGGTCCCGCGGAACCCCCGGCGCGGCTGCACGGGGACCTGTGGGCCGGCAACGTGATGGCCGACGCGGAGGGCCGTCCGTGGCTGGTGGACCCCTCTGCGTACGGGGGCCACCGCGAGGTGGATCTCGCGATGCTGAGGCTGTTCGGCGCTCCCTCCGAGCGCGTGTTCGCGGCCTACGCCGAGACTGCCCCCCTCGCCGAGGGGTGGGAGCAGCGGGTGGAGCTGTGGCAGTTGCTGCCGCTGCTCGTGCACGCGGTGTTGTTCGGCGGCTCCTATGTAGGGGCGGTTGAACGAACGGCGCGCCGCTACACCGGCTGAACCCGAATCCACCGCTCCGGGGGCCGAGCGCCTCTCCGGGGTGAGCGGGGTCCCGGTCTCCGGGGTCAGTCGGAGTAGGAGGGACGCGCCGTGAGCTGCGCCACCAAGCACTTGGAGGACCGTGGTTTGTGCGGGCTTGCAGGCCACGGTTGCTGGCTTCTACTCGCCAGGTCGAGTTACCAACCCATGCCTTGGGGCATGTCCCACCCCCCGGGGCCAGTCGGAGTAGGAAGGTGTGCGCGAGGCCACGCTCAGCGAACGCCGCCGGCTGTACCTGACGGCGCGGGTGCTTGTCAAGCGACACTACCGCCGGGAGCTGACGCTCGCGGCTGTGGCCCGCGCGCTGGCTTGCTCGCCGCGCCAGCTGCAGCGCGCGTACGCGCAGTTCGGGGGGAGCACCTTCCAGGAGGATCTCCGCGCGCGGCGGATGGCCGCCGCGGCGGAGCTGCTTGCCGGGCAGACGATCCCGGTGGCGGACGTCGCGCGGCTGGTGGGCTACAGCCGCGGCTCGCACTTCGCGCGCGCGTTCCGCCGCCGCTACGGGCTCTCCCCGGCGCGCTTCCGGGAACGCGCGCGGGATCGGGCATGATGAGTGGGGAGTGACGGCGGGGCCTCGTCGCTGCCAACGTCGAGCACGACCCGAAGGGGTGAAGGTGTCGAGAACCGCCGACCGATCAAAGATCGGCCAGCAGGGCGCGCAGGGGCAGGACGGGGACGGGGTCGCCGAGGAGACCGCGCGGGAGCTGGCGGCCCAGTCGCGGCGGCTGCGCAACAGCCTTGTCAGCCTCGCGGTGTTCTTCGTGATCGTGGCGGGCCTGCTGGTGGGGGTGCCGGGCCTGCGCGCGGCGGGGGAGCAGATCACCGACGCGAAGTGGGGTTGGGTGGGAGCGGGGGTGGTGTCCGAGCTGCTCTCGTGTGCCTCCTACGTGGTGCTGTTCGGGCTGGTGTTCCGCAGGCTGGGCAGCCGGCTGAGCGCGCGTCTGTCGCTGGCGGAGCTGGCGGTCAACTCGGTTGTCTCGGCCGGCGGCCTGGGCGGGATCGCGCTGGGGGCGTGGGTGCTGCGCAGCAAGGGCATCTCGGTGGAACGGATCGCCAAGCGTTCGGTGCTGTTCTTCGTGCTGACGAGCGCGGTGAACGTCAGCGTGGTGGTCCTGATCGGGCTGGGAATGTGGCTGGGGCTGCTGCCGGGCTCACAGCGAGCGCTGATCACGCTGCTGCCGGCCACGGCGGCGCTGTTGACGATCGTCGGCACGCTCGCGGCGGCGGGCTGGGCGCGGCGGGCGGCGGCGCGCAGAAGCTCCGAGCGGGGCCGCACGGTGGTGGCGCTGGTCGCGCTCGGGGGCGGCGTGCAGGACGCGGTGGGGCTGATCCGCGCCCACGACTGGCGGCTGGCTGGGGCGGTGGGGTACTGCCTGTTCGACATCGCGTGCCTGTACCTGTGCCTGGCGGCGTACGGCCCGACCCAGACGTTCTGGGCGGTGTCGATGGCGTACCTGGTGGGGATGCTCGCGAACTCGGTCCCGATCCCGGGCGGCTTCTTCGCGGTCGAAGGGGGCCTCGTGGGGATGCTGCTGCTGTTCGGCGCGCGCCCCGCCTCGACGGTGCTCGCCGCGGTGGTCACGTACCGCGCGATCTCGCTGTGGATCCCCGCGCTGATCGGGACGGTCGCGTTCCTGAATCTCCGGGGGGAGATTGGCAAGCCGCTGAGGCCACAGCCGGGCGGTGCGTCCTAGCCTTTCCCGAACAGGGCGCGGTCCACTGCAAGTGTGGCGGCGACGCGCTGGCAGGCGCGCCCGGGGAGGTTGCGCAGGACGGCCTGCACTGCCGTGGGCCGGGGTCCGGAGAGGCCGGGGCAGTACACGGGCGGCGGCAGCGGACCGAAGCCGGGAGACACTCGCCTGCGGCTCGCATCCCCGTTTCGGCCAGCGGCTGAGCCGGGCGCGTTGAGAGGGCGCAGGGCACTGACCGCGCGCAGCCCGTCGGAGAGGCTCTCGGAGAAGACGTTGACGGCGAGGCGCCCGGTGTAGAGCTCGATCGAGTCACCGCTGTCGAAGATGACCGCGGGGACCCCGCGCAGGACGGTGTTGCGCTGGGCGCCGAGGGGGGCGTTGGCGTGGCGGGCGTAGACGAGGGTCGTGACCTGGAGGGGCAGCACGCAGCCGCTGCCACCGAGCCCAGCGCCCTTGCCGGTGGCGCAGTCGCCGTAGTAGACGGAGTCCCCGGCGGAGGGGATGTAGTTGCGCAGCCCGTCGGCGGCGGCGAGCGGCTCCGAGCCGAAGCGGGGCCCCACCCAGTAGACGCGGAAGAAGGGGAACGTCTGCGCTTCGGCGAGTGCGCTCGCTCCGAGCGCCGGCGGCTGCACGTTGGCGCAGCCGCTCGCGAGTAGGCAGGCTGCGAGCAGGGTGGCGACCCCTGGAATGAGAGCCGGTTTCAGAAAGATCAGCACGCCTGGATACGCCCCTGGACGCGGCGCTGGATCGCCACGAACCGTCTTGCCCGTGCTACCAGCACGAGCTTCACCGGCCCGCGCCGCCCAGCTTGGTCCAGGAACGTCCCAGACGCACTGCCTATTCTGAAACCGGCTCTGAGACGGGAGAGTGTCAACGCGACTTTCGAGTGTGTGGGCTGTTTGAAAAGCAGAGACACCGCGGGACAGGCAGGGTTTGACTCGCGGGAACCGGGGTTCGGTGGGGTAGCGCACCGAACCCCGGTCAAGCTTCCCATATGGTGCCGCCCGTGGGCACGTACGTGGCGAGAGCGTCCGGGCCGAAGGCGGCTGCCGGACGGAGCGCGACGAGAGGCGCGCCGTGGGGTCTCGTGACGGCGGCGGTCGGGGTGGCGGTGTGGCTGGTCGTGTACCCCCAGACGCCGGACCTCGCCGGGCAGTTGTACCGGGCCGACCTCTTCCGTGAAGCGGGCTTCCTGGTGTACGACAGCCGCTGGTACGGGGGCCACAACGTGCCGGCGTACAGCCTCGTGTTCCCGCCGCTGGCGGCATGGCTGGGGGTGCGTGCGGTGGGCGTGGCGGCCGTGCTCGCCTCGGTGACCCTGTTCGAACGGGCGGCCAGGGCGGTGTACGGTCCGGTGGCGCGGTGGGGAGCGGTGTGGTTCGCGGTGGCGGCGCTGGGGGACGTGTGGAGCGGACGGGTGACGTTCGCGCTGGGGGTGAGCGTGGCGCTGGGCGCGGTGCTCGCGCTGGTGCACGAGCGCCCGGCGGTGGCGGCGGCGCTGGCGGGCGTGTGCGCGGCCTGCAGTCCGGTCGCGGGCGCGCTGCTGGCGCTCGCGGGGCTCACGCACTTCCTGGCCGCGCGCTCGCCGCGCAGCCTCGTGGTGCTCGGCGTCCCGCCCGCGGTGGTGGTGGCGGCGCTCGCGGGGCTCTTCCCCGAAGGGGGGTGGGAGCCCTACCCGCTGTACTCCTTCCTGGCGACGCTCGCGGCGCTCGGGGGGTACCTGTGGGCGATGCCGGCGCAGCGGCGGGTGGAGTGGGTCGGCGGCGTGGTGTACCTGGTGGCGTGCGTGGCGTGCGTGGCGGTGCACAGCCCGGTGGGCGCGAACGTGGAGCGCTACGGGGTGCTGCTCGCGGGCCCGGTACTGGTGTGCGCCCTGCTGAGCTCGGGCAGGCGTCTCACCGCGGCGACGGTGGCGGTCCTGTGCGGCATCGCTGTGTGGACGGTGTGGGGGCCGGTGCGCGAAACGGCGGCGGTGGCGGGGAACACCTCGACGAGCGCGTCGTACTACCTGCCGGTGGAGCGCTTCGTGGCGGGTGTCGAGGCCCCACCGGGCCGGCCGGTGCGCGTGGAGGTGCCGTTCACGCGCGGGCACTGGGAGGCGGCGTGGTTGGCGGGGCGAGTCTCGCTGGCGCGAGGGTGGGAGAAGCAGCTGGACGAGCGCTACGACGGCGTGCTGCTCTCCAAAGACCTGACGGCGGCGCGGTACCGCGCGTGGCTGAAGCAGGAGGCGGTCAGCTACGTGGCGCTGCCCGACGCCTCGCTTGACCCCTCGAGCGCCGTGGAGGGACGGCTGATCGAGGCGGGGCTGCCGTACCTGCACGAAGTGGAGCGCACCCAGCACTGGCGGATCTACGAGGTGGTGGGTGCCACCCCGCTTGCGCAGGGACCGGGCACGCTCAGCGGCCTGGGCCACGACTGGTTCGCGCTGCGGGCGCGCGCGGCGGGGAGCTTCACGGTGAGGGTACGCTACACCCGCTACTGGACGGTCACGCAGGGCGCGGCGTGCGTGGGCCAGGCGCCGGGGGGCTGGACGGTGGTGACGGCGCGGCGTGCGGGTGTCGTGAGGGTCACGGCGAGCTTCTCGATCGGCCGCGCGCTGGGGCTGGACGAGCAGTCCTGCCGGGGTTGAGTCGCACCGGCGCGCTGCGTACACCGCGCGGGCCGGCGGTGGGTAGGGCGGGTCGTACCGAGCAGCCGGCGCGGTGCACACCGCCCCGGACCGACCTCCTCGGTCTCCTACCCGGTCTGCGTGAGTCCTCAGTCGATGGGGACGAGGTCGTAGAGGCCGGTGTAGCCGGTGAGGTAGACGCGTTTGCCGTCGCTGATCACGGGGTCGAAGGAGCCGGTGCCCATCGTGAACTCCACTTTCCCGGTGGAGATCCCCAGCCCGTAAGTGCGGCGGGTGCCGAGGTCGGAGAAGTACACGACGCGCCCGAGGATCGTGGCCGACCCGGAGATCTTGCCGCCGGCTTCGTAGCTCCACTCGACGTGGCCGGTGCGTGCGCCCAGCGCGTAGAAGGTGCCCGAGTAGGAACCGAGGTAGATGGTGGGCCCGAGGCCGGGAGCGTCGGTGACCGCGGGGGACGCGTACACGTAGGCACCCGTCTGGAAGGCCCAGTCGAGCGCGCCGGTGGCGGCGTCGTAGGCGTAGACGCGCCCGTCGGTGTTGCCGAGGTACACGCGCCCGTAGATGACGGCGGCGGTCGAGTAGAAGGTGCCGCTGCCGAACAGCGCCCCTTCGGAGCGGGCGAGCCACAGTCGCCGCCCGGTCTGCTCGGAGACCGCCTGGACGTGCCCGGAGTAGTCGCCGAAGTAGAGCACGCCCCCAGAGAGGGTGGGGGAGGCCTTGACGGCGCCGGCGGCGTGGTAGGTCCAGACGGTGCGTCCGGTGCGGGCTTCCAGCGCGTAGACGGTGCCGTCTTCGGAGCCGAAGTAGAGTCGGCCGCGGTCGAGCAGCGGTGAGGACTCGCTGCGCGAGGGCAGGTTGCGCGACCAGCGAATCGCGCCGTCGGTGACGTCGAGCGCGACGACGCGCCCTTCTTCGGAGCCGGGGGCGCGGGCGAGCACCGTGGCGTACACGGTGTTCCCGCCGACAGCCGGGGAGGAGGCGGAGAGCGCCCCCAGGGTGTGGCTCCAGAGGGTCTTGCCGTCGTACTTGTCGACGGCGCTGAGGACCCCGTCGTCGGTGAGCTGGAAGATGCGGTTTTCCGAGAGCACCGGGGGGAACTCGCGTAGCGAGGACCCCCCGCGCGCCCACGCGCGCTTGAAGGGGGGGCGCAGCGAGGCGGGGGCGGGGTAGTAGCGGGTGTGGTTCTTGGTGTAGCCGTACAGCGGCCACGTGAAGCGTTCGGGGCCGCGCGCGGGAAGCGTGGGGTTGGCCTCGGGCACGAAGCGTGCGTGGGGGTGGTAGATCGAGCCGGTGCGATCGCGCGCGTAGACGTAGCCCCCGAGCGCAAGGCCGAGGATGACCAGGAGCGTGGCGAGCGCGAACCAGCGGCGCTTCACGCCGCGAGCTTCGAGGAGGGGGAGGCGGTGGGGGCCTCGCCGGCACCCGATCGGGAGCTCCGCTCGCCCTCGCTCGTGGCACTCGCGCTGCCCGCCGAGCCGGCCGTAGCACCGGCCGCCGCGCCGGTCCGTGCGCTGCCAGCCACGCGGCGGCCGAGGCCGACGCGACGAGTGCGGGAGCGCTGGGCGACGTCAGCGAGCAGACGCCCGACGGCAAGGACGACCAGCCACGCGAGCGCAAGCAACAACGGGATCAGGGTCATGCCGGAGACGAGCGCGAGGATGTCGTGGTTGGCGCTCAGCGACCAGTTCCACAGCAGGTAGTCGCAGAGCGCGAGCAGCGCAACAATGACCAAGCGCGGCCGGAGGGGCCAGTGGGGCACGCATGAACCGTAGCGGGGAGCGGGGACGGACGGGCTCCTGCCCATAAGATCACGCCCGTGAGTAGTGTCGCGAAGACCGGGATCGGGGAGTCGGAGGTCTTCGCCCCGGGGCTGCTGCGGGGCCGGGTGGCGCTGGTAACAGGCGGGGGCACGGGCCTGGGCCGAGCAAGCGCGCTCGAGCTGGCGCGCTGCGGGGCGGCGGTGGCGGTTGTGGGCCGCCGCGAGGAGCCGCTGCGTGAGACGGTCGCGGCGATCGGCAAGGATCGCGCGAGCTGGGCGACGGGGGACGTGCGCGAGCGCGCGCAGGCCCGTCAGCTGGTCGCCGGCGTGCTGGAGCGGTGGGGCCGCCTCGACGTGCTGGTGAACAACGCGGGGGGCCAGTACTTCACACCGGCGGAGGGCATCGCGACGAAAGGCTGGGGCGCGGTCTGGCGGCTGAACGTGGACGGGATGCTGCACATGGCGGAGGAAGCGTTCGCAAAGGCGCTGGCCCCGTCAGGCCGGGGGACGGTCATCAACGTGACGCTCTCCCCCCACCACGGGATGCCGGGCATGGCTCACTCGGGCGCGGCGCGAGCGACGGTCGAGGCGCTGACCCGCGAGCTGGCGCGCAGCTGGGCTCCGGCGGGAGCGACGGTCTGCGCGGTGGCGGCGGGCCACTTCGACACGGAGGCGATGGGCAAGTACCCGGACGTCGTGCGCGCGGGCATGGCCCGCTCGGTCCCGTTGCAGCGCCTGGGGACGGTGCAGGAGCACGCATGGCTGATCGCGCTGCTGGCCTCACCCTTGGGCGCTGCCTTCAACGGCTCGACGGTGACCCTGGACGGCGCCCGCGACAACTGGTTTGGCCCCTGGCCCCCGCCGGGCCTCGCGGACGCTGGGGGCGAGGTGCCGACCGAGGAGCGGCGGGGGCGGGGGTAGCCGTACAGGCTCCCGGCCAATCGCCGCGGACCACCCGGCCGATCCGCAAAGCATCGCTCGAGGCCGATCCGGGCCGGTAACATGTCCGGAGCGTGCGGGCGAAGTGTTGTGGTTGCACGGAAGCCTTCCAAGCTTCAAGGGCGGGTTCAATTCCCGTCGCCCGCTTGGAGCCCGCCCCGCGCTAGGCTCTGGATGCATTGCCACGGGGAGTGGCGCAGTCTGGTAGCGCACCCGGCTGGGGGCCGGGCGGTCGCAGGTTCAAATCCTGTCTCCCCGACTAGAGGAAAAGCAAGTGCTAGAGCCAAAATCCGCCGATTGGCTCTTTTGAGAAAGAAGCCCACGGGGAACAAACGGGGAACAATTTCTCGGACAACTTGCAAGTGCAGCGATCTGCGGCGATCCATCGCGCGACAAATACAGCTCTTGCGCAGTGGTGCGCAGAGCGCTTTGAGTCGGCTGGGACGGCGTGACGCCGGCCCGCTTCAATACACCGATGGAGTCGCCGCGCTCAGCCATCCTTCGAGAGCTTCGGACGCCTGACGAGGCGACGCTGGCCTTCAACAGCTTCGGCCTCGGAGGTCGTTTGCAGCCCGAGGATGCCGCCGACTTTCAAGCCGCCACCATCGCTCGCGCCGTATTGGCCGAGAACGTGCCCGACGACGTGCGCGACAACTTCGAGCGGGCACGCAAGCTCCACCTCTACGGCGTTCTGGAGTACGAGTTCTTCACGGCTGCCGGCGACTACGCGCTGCTGGTGCTGGAGGGCGCCCTCCGGGCGCGCTTCCTCGCCTTCTACAGCGACGGCATCCCGCTGGTACGCGGAGAGGCCGACGAGCTGCTGTGCGCGAGTACGTTTGAGGACGTGCTCGCCGCGCGTCGTGCCCGGCTGCGCGGAGCTGACGGTACGACGCACCGGCTGCCGCTGAGCGCAGACGCTCTGCTCGCCTGGGCCCGACGCGAGCAGCTGCTCGCCGGCACGCGAGCCAAGATCATCGAGGGCGTCCTGTCCGAACGGCGCAACCACGCTGCCCATCCCGTCGGGCACAGGATCAACATGCCGGTGGACTCCGCTCGCACGCTCCGCGATGTCGCCGAGACGATCAACAAGCTGTGGGGACACGACACGCCAGGCGGACGCCTCTTTCCCGGCCCGGTAGCTCGCCAGCCGAGGGTCGCCGCGGTGGAGCCAGAGGGCAACGGTGGCTGCGAAATGCGTCTCGAGCAAGTCCCCGAAGCCGACGAGTGTGAGCGGGCATACAACTACGCCGTATTCCTCGCCTTCGGCGACGATCGGCTGATCGCGCCCGGTCGCGGGGGCATTGGCTTCACACATCGACCCGGTTTTCAGACCACCCGGTTTCCCTGCGAGATGATCTGGCAGGGAAGCTGGGAGGAGCTGAGGGAGGCGATCGAGCAGGGCGTCTTCTCTGGGCTGGACGACAGCATCGACCATCTCGATCGCCTCTTTCTCATACGTGTCGGTCAAGGCCAGATCGACCTGGCGCGCTCGCCCGCTGACTTGCTGGCGCTCGAGGAGCAGCCTCGCGGCCAGTGGTATGCGGTGACGGCCGACGCGCCTCTGGATGCTTGGGTGCACGTGAGGGACCACGAGCCCGACGTGGCTGGCGGCACGGACTTCTGCCCAGAGTGCTGTGTCCAGATCACCGCGAGGCGTGTACCAACCGAGCAAGCGGTGGCGATCGCCAACGATGCCCGGCACCAGTCCTAGCCGTAGCGCTCATGCACGCCGACAACAGCCACCAGGATCATGTCGCGTAGCTCGAACGCTGTGCGGCTGCACAAGTTGATCGGTGAGGTGAAGCTGCTCGCGCACGAGTATTACCGCCTGACAGGCCGCCCGCTCGGCGTTACGGCTGAAATAGCTGAGTACGAAGCAGCGCGGATCTTGGGGTTGAACCTGGCTCCTGTTCGACAGAGGGGATATGACGCCATCCGCAAGACCCCAAATGGAGACCAGCTTCTACAGGTCAAGGGTCGCCGTGTTCCTGTCGGCGGTGGCTCTCAACGTGTCGGTGCGATCAACCTAGAACGCGAGTGGGACGCGGTGCTCCTGATTCTGCTCGACGAGAAGTTCGATCCGACCGCGATCTATGAAGCGGATCGCCCGACTGTCACCGACGCACTTCAGCGCCCTGGCTCGAAGGCACGCAACGAGCGAGGTCAGCTCAGCGTCTCGCAGTTCAAGGCCGCCGGGCGACGCATCTGGCCTTCCTAGCAGCTATCCCTCGTCGCGCTCGTTGGCCTGGTGGTCGACTCGGCGTGTGAGGAGCAGCGCTTGGCCTTCGCACGCCTGGCAGCGCAGTCGTGGGGCGCGGCCGTCGGCCTGAACGACCTCTATCGCAGTAGCTCCCTCGATCCTCTGTTCGACTGTCAGCGTTGGATGGCCACAGAGGTCAGGCAAGGGCGCCGTGAAGCGCAGCAGGGAGCCTGGGTTGGTCTGTGGATCGGTGTCAGCAGGCAGCGGAGCCTCGAACGTGCCCACGCACGGGATACGCAGCTCGCCGTCGTGCAGCAACTGCAGCACCGTTTCGGCCAGCACCAGCTCTCGGTTGTTGGTCGTGCTCGGGATCGTCCGCCCGCGACCGTCGCGTTTTTCCAGCTCGGCGAGCGCGCCGGCCACAATCGCGGCTACCTGCCAGACCTTCTCAGCCCCCGGAGCCGGCGGCGTGCGGCCCGCCGATCCGACGCCGCCCTCGGGAAGTAGCCCCGGACACTCGAACAGCACTCGGTCAGCCTGACCGAACGCGCGAGCGAAGCCGAGCCCTCGCACGGCATCGGCCGCACTCTCGGTTTCCATAAAGAGCGTCACGTCGATCCCGCCGTCGAAGTGAACATCCTCCCGATCTGCGTCGCGCTCGCCCGCAAGGTTTAGCGCGAGCACGGTCCCGTGGTAAGCGCCTGCATAGGAGAGGGCATCGCCAGGCAGCTCAGGCACCCGGTAGAGCGTCAGCGGCTGGATCACTTCCTCGCCGGCGAGGGACATCCTCACGGTAAGCACCAGAGGCTCGGAGAGGCCGAGCTCGAGGCGACCGTTGCGCAGCAGCCCGTTCGGATCGAGCAGCGATCGAAACCGATCCGGCACCGAGCCAGGCTGCAGACCCACCGCGTCGTCGTCGAGCACAATGCTCTGGCCCTTGGCGAGCGTAACCCGTGCCCGTATGCGTGCCTTCTCGCCCGCCTCGTCATTGGCGAACCACGGCTTGGGATGCGTAATCACTGCTCGCGGGCGCGGCTCTGCCGTCAGTCCCCTCACTGACTCGCCATCGCGCACCCTCAACTCATAGCGCGGCAGCCTGTCACGCTGATCTCGCCGCATCGTGAACGCCAGACGACGCTCGTGCGGTGGCTCCTGCTCGCCGACCTCACTTTCGCTGCGCGTGTACGTGAAATACGGATCGTGGCGGCCGATCTCCGCCGCAGTCGGCTCGGCCATCCTGGTCTTGTCATTAAGCAGTTCGGTCCCCGGCGCGAGCGGGCTCGTGCCGGTCTCGGCGATCTGTTGAATCGTCGGACGGAGATAGCTCGCCAGCGCGCCATCGTTCAAGAGGTCGATTAGGTCTGGTCGAGTCTCTAGGCGCTCAGCCAGGTTGTCCCATTGGTCGAGCGCGTCAAGCTGGGGATAGAGCGCCTTCTGCTCGGGCACAAACTTCTCGCGCCAGAACTTCAGCTCGCCCTTCTTCAGCTTGCGCGGGAACACGAACGTGTAATGCGGCGGCGGTGACTGGAGAGCCATCGCGGCCTTCAGCGATTTCCGGCATTCCGGCCAGTCGATCCTGTCGCCGCAGTTCTTCGCCTGCCAAGCGCGTTCGGGCTGGACGTTGAGATCGGAGAACACGTCGATCCCATCGTCCTGTCCCGGCCCGGTACGGTAGGCATCCGGGTAGTCCGGGCGCACCAAGCGCAACACGAGATCCTCCAAGCCGTCGTCGTTGAGGCTCGCCAGTAGCACCAGCACGGCCCGGTAGCGGTTGGGGTTGACCATGCTCATCGTCAGTGCATCGTAGGCGCGCGGCTACAAGCCCAACAATCCCGTGCAGCCCAGATCGGCGGCGGACGGTGCCAGTCCTCTAGCATCGCAGCGTGCGCTTCGTCGACCTTCTCCCAGCGGTCGAACGCGCACATGCAGCGACCCGCCTCGTGATCCAGTGCACGGGCTGCCAGCTGGGTGCATCCTTGCTCACGCTCGACCTGGATCGCCAAGGAGTACAAGCGGAGTATGTGCGGGGGTACTACTCGGGCTCGCCCGAGCAAGAACACTGGTGGGTAGAGGCCGAGGGTCTGCTGCTCGATCCGACGCGCGACCAGTTCTCCGAGGACTCGTTTGCCGAACACTACGCCGGCGAGTACAAGCGCGTCGATGCCAAGCCCGCCAGCAAGATGGAGTACGAGGCGACCATGCACCTGCGCTTGCACTGGTCGAGCAACCGCCGTGCGCGGGACGCGATCACACAGGTGGCAGCCCAATACGGTCTTGACCTCGCGCAGATCATGGAGCCGCCAGGCTTGTTCTTGGCTGTCCGTGCAACTCCTGACGGGGCCTGATCGAGCAGCTGCACAGCCTCCGTAGTGATCGACACGGCGGACGGCAGGCGGGGGCCCACACCTGTGCGGTCTACCGTCTTGTCAAACAAACCTGTTGACGGTGTTCGATCCCCCCGATAGCGGGATCGAATGGAGGCCACACAAATGAACAACGACAAGCTCATCTCCGCGGTTATTGCGGTCGAGCAGCGAAGTTGTAGCCCGGCGCCACGGGAGATGGTCGCCGACGAGGCGCAGTGGAGGGGCGCGGGACTGGAGCAGGAACTCGACCGCCTCGCATCCCTCGGTCTCCTTGATCGCCACAAGCAGCCGGACTGCGACCCGGCATATGCCAGCCGGTAGCGGGCACGCGAGCGATTCGCACGAGCAGCAGCTCGCCGAGCCGCTGATACTCGCCAGCGTCGGAAAGGATCTGCGCGTCGAGCTTGCACCCCGATCACTGCGCCTTGAGCATGGTGCCCGTGTCGATGTCGATGGCGTCGCGCCCGACGAGTCTGTCCTCGTGGAGGTCTTCGCGCATCAAGGGCGCCTCCGAGGCGGCCAGTTCCACAAGGTCGCGCGAGACGCGCTCAAGCTCATCACCCTGAAGCGCACCCGACCGGCGGCGCAGCTCGTCCTCGCTTTCGGTGATCCTGATGCCGCCGCGTGCGTGACGGGCACGAGCTGGCTCGCCGAGGCGCTGCGCGCATGGGAAGTCGCCGTGCTCGTCGCCGAGCTCGACAAGGAGATTCGCGCGGGACTGCGCGCAGCGCAGGTCCGGCAGGTCATGGTCAATCCCTCGCCTGCCGGCGACTAAAGGCCCCTATCGTCGAGGCGCCGAGAAAGGCGTCGCGGTAGCGCGCTCGATGGCTGAGCGCACGTAGCGGGAGCCGGCTTGCCCGGCCATTTTCGCATCCCCAAAAGGGGATGCGGCCGGAGCTGCGACCGGCCCCGCGGCGAGCGGGGCTTTACAGCCAAAGGAGGCTCAAATGTCTGCAGGAATCACAGATTCGGACACCATGTTCTCGGTGCGCGAGACGCCCTGGCACGGTCTCGGGGCCGTACTCGATCGGCCGCCGGCGACAGTCGGTGAGGCGATCGAGGCGTCGGGTCTCGGCTGGAGCGTCGCAAAGCGGCGCCTGGCGATCGACTGCGGTGCTGATCTGCCCGATGTGCTGCGCTATCGGGGCTTCACTGGTCATTACGCCACTGTCCGGCAAGACAATGATGAGGTGCTTGGCGTCGTCGGCGAGCGCTACCGGATCGTGCAGAACCACGAAGCGTTTGCGTTCGTCGACCAGCTGCTCGGCAGCTCGATCCACTTCGAGACGGCCGGCAGCCTGCACGGCGGCCGCCGCGTATGGGTGCTGGCGACGCTGCCCGATCACGTCGAGGTCGGGGGCGACGACGTGCGCCCATACGTGCTGCTGATGAACAGCCATGACGGCTCGACGGCCGTGATCGCGGCCACCACCCCGATTCGCGTGGTCTGCCAGAACACCCTTAACTGGGGTCTTACCAACGCCCGGCAGAAGTTCTCGATCCGCCACACCGAAGCGGTTACGCAGCGCGTCCACGAGGCTCGCCGGGTCCTCGATCTGTCCATCGACTACTACAAGTTATGCCGACTTCGGCATAACTCGTATTACCCGGACTCACGGATTATGCCGATTCGGGGTGGGGCGCCCGCTGTCGTGGTGGTGCCCGCGTCGATGTGGTCGGCATAATCAGAGCTGGGCCAGGAATGACAGCAGCTTGTCTGATGGGCGGTAGCGGCCGGGTTTGCCGTTCAGGGGTGTGGTTCTCGCGATCGCTTGTTCCTTCAGTTGGAGGTCGGCGTGGACGTAGATGCGTGTGGTGTCAACTTGCTCGTGTCCGAGCCACAACGCGATGACGGTCGTGTCAACGCCGGCTTGGAGCAGGCGCATCGCGGCGGTGTGGCGTAGCACGTGGGGTGTGACTGTCTTCTTGTGAAGCGATGGGCAACGCGCGCTCGCGTGGAGGGCGTGTTTGGTGAGACGGCGCTCGAGCGCATCGCGGGTCAGCGGGCGACCGGTGCTCGTCGGGAACAGCGGATCGTCTGCTCTTGCGTCGCGCTCTGTAAGCCAGCTGGCGAGCACCGTGATTGTTGGGTGGATGAGGGGTGTGATTCGCTGCTTTCTTCCCTTCCCGATGCAACTGACGTGTGCGCCCTGCCCCAGGTGGACATCGCCGCAGGTGAGCCCCACGAGCTCTGAGGCGCGCAGTCCGGTCTGCGCCGCGAGCAGGATAATGGCGTGGTCGCGCCGGCCGATCCAGGTGGAGCGGTCGGGCACGCCCACCAAAGCGTCGAGCTCCTGATCGTTTAGGAACGTGACGAGATTGGACTGGAAGCGCTTGGGTCCGATCGCCAGTACACGCTCGATTACGGCAGCGTGTTCGGGGTGGCGCAGCGCGGCGTAGCGGTAGAGCGAGCGGATCGCGGCCAGGCGTGCGTTGCGGGTGCGGGCGCTGCATCGGCGCTCGCGCTCGATGTGGTCCAGGAACGCGCTGATCAGTGGCGCGTCGAGGTCATTGATCTGGAGCTTGGAGGGCTCGCTGTTCAACTGCGTGGACGCGAAGGACAGCAGTAGCCTGAACGTATCACGGTAGGCGGCGATCGTGTGCGAGCTGGCCTGGCGCTGGCCGATCAAGCGATCGGTGAAAAATGCCTGGAGGGTCGGTGCGAGAGCGCTCATCGTTTGTCTCCTTGCACGTGGGCCTCAAGGCGTTGGCCTGCGAGTGCCAGCAGCTCGGGAGCGGCCTGCAGATACCAGTATGTGCTGGCCGGGTTGACGTGTCCCATGTAGGTGGACAGCAGCGCTACTTGGCTTTGCACGTCCTCACCCGAGCGGTAGGCATCGAGCAGCGTCCGCACGGCGAAGCTGTGACGCAGGCCATGCAGGTGTGGCCGACACGCACTGCTGCGAGGGGTGACCCCGGCGCGCTTGCGCAGGATCCTGAAGGTGCTCTCCACGCAAGCGTGCAGGAGCCTGGTGCCGCCCATGGAGACCAGCAGCGGCTCGGTGGCGGCCACCGGTGACGGACGATCGCCTCGCAGCAGATAGCCATCGAGGGCCTCCAAGGTGCTTGCGTGCGCGGGCAGCTCGCGGGACTTGCCGAACTTGCCGAGGCGAATCGTGAGCGTGCCGGTGTGCCAGTCGATGTCCTCGCGGTTCAAACCGATGGCCTCCCCGACGCGCATCCCCGTGACCGCGAGCAGGCCGGTCAGGGTGCTGTAGGTCGCCGCGCGGTGGGCTGTACGAAGCGTCCCGGCGGCGGCCATGAGCGCTGCGACCTGCTCGTCGCTGTAGAGGTAGGGCACGGTGCGACGCCGCTGGCGCGGCAGTAGATCGGTCGCCGGCACCGGCACACGGGCGTCGCTTGCGTGCAGGTAGCGCGCGAAGCCGCGCACGGCCTGCAAGCGGTTGTAATGCCAGGCGCGGTCGCCTCTGGGAAGGGTCGCCCAGATGAGCGCGTGCTCGGTGCTGATGCGCTCCTCGCCGCGGGCCTCCAGATAATCCATGAACTGGTGGAGCAGCCGCTCGTGGTTGGTCAGCTTGTAACCCATTGCGCGGCGAAGCGCCAGGTAATCGGCCAGTGCTTGGCGCAGCGGCTTCATGCGACACCTCCCGGCCACGGGCGAGCGAGGGTGCGCAGCGCCTTCCGGTTGACCTTGGCGTAGAGCGCGGTCGTTTCGGGATGCTGGTGGCGTAGCACCTGCCTGACCTCTTGAAGCGAGGCGCCGGCTGCCAGCATCTCGCTCGCGGCGGTGTGGCGCAGGCGACGGGCATGAACATGCGTGATGCCTGCTCGCTTGGAGGCGCGCATCGCTATCGCGCTCACCGCGCACGCAGTCAACGCGCGATGTGGCGCAAACACCCGGACGAACACGCTTCCATCCAGCGCCGAGCGAGGCCGGCCACGGCGCAGGTAGCCGGCGATCGCCTCGCCGATGTCGACGGGCAAAGGCAGCCGCTCAAGGCGGGGACCCTTCCCGGAGATCACGATCTCCCCGCGGTGCCAGTCGATATCACCGAGGCGCAAGCTCGCGACCTCCGCGGGGCGCAAACCCAGCCTGACCAGCATCGTCAGGATCGCGAAGTCGCGACGACCCATGCTCGTGCGCCGATCACAGGCAGCCAGCAGGCGCGCCACTTCAGCGGAGGAGATTCCCTTCGGCAACGAAGACAACCGCCACCGAGCGACCGCCGGAACCGCACACGCCAACGGCCGCGGGATCATGCCCTCCAGGTGCAGGAACCCAAGCAGCGAGCGCAGCCTGCTGACCATCTGCTTCGCCGAGCCGCGCTCCTGAGCCAGCACAAAGCCAGCAACATCGCCGGCATCGAGGCCCATCAACTGCAGACCCTGGGGTGTCAGACGGGTTTCGAGAAACGGCCGCACAGCGTCGGCATAGACAGTCGCGCTCGTCGCTTTCAGCCCACGCTCCTCCGTCAAATAGCGCCGAAAGCGGAAAAGCAACTCATCCACCGGGCCTTCCGGCTGCGGCGCGCTCGGCGGCGGCGCCTGCCCCAGTTCGCGTAGGTAGAAAAGCAGCGGTCCAAGTGCCCGAGGGGAACGAAACTGGGCATACCCAGCGGCACGCCGAGCGACCACGAACCTCTCGACCACCGGGCCAGTCAAGCTCGCTACGCCCAGGTGCTCCTCAGCGAGCCATCGACTCAGATGCGCCATCAAGTACAGCTGACCGCTGATTCCCCGCGCGGTATAGCCACTGGTGCGCAGAGCGTCGGCAAGGCCGATGGCGAACGGCTCAAGCGGGCCGGTCACCCGGACCCGTGACGGATCATGCATAACGACTCCTTCTCTCGGTTTCACGGAGAGCAAGAGCTTCGATGACCGGTGAAAGATCAGTCGTCCTCGGCTCGCCCGCGCGCCTGCCTGCCGGCTCGTGGAGTGCAGCCGATAGCCCGGCATGACCGGCGCAGATCACCCATTACCTTCGTGACGATGGAAGCGGCTCCCGCAGCGCCGCCGTCAGGACTAGCAGCCCGGAGTGGCGCAGCCGTTCCCGACCGGAAGTATGGTCGGATGTCGAGACGCCAAACCCGGCTGCCAGGACGCTCGCATCTACACGGAGGCGGGCGCGAATCATGCTGGCCAACCGTTGACCTCCGGCTCGGACTGGCTGCGGGCGGCTCTCGACGACTCGAAGTAAACCATACGTCGGCCGCTGCCGATAATTCGAGAGGTATGAACGCACTCCTTGTCGTCACGCTCATCCTGGCGCTCGTCGTCATTGTCTGGTTGGTCGCGCGTAGCGCGTCCTACCGGGCGCGCTACCGCTACACCGAGGCCGATCTTGACGACGCGCGCAAGGACAGCGTGACGCGGAGCCGGTCGGCCGTGAGCGGCAAGGTGCAGGAGCAACTCGCGCCGCTCTTTCCCGAGTTCCTCTCGCAGTTCAACCCGCGCGATGCCCGGTTCATCGGCACGCCACTTGACTTTGTCGTCTTCGACGGCCTCGACGACGATGACGGCGACGTGCGACGGGTCGTCTTCGTCGAGGTAAAGACAGGCAAGAGCGCTCTAACCAAGCGAGAGCGGCGCGTCCGCGATGCGGTCACAGCGCGCCGAGTCGAGTATCAGCTCCTGCGACTGCCGAGCGAGGTAGGCAAAATTGCCCCGGCGTGCGACGGCCTACCGGCGCTCGGAAGGCCGTAGATGCTCCCCTCAGCGCTCGAAGCACCGGGAGCTTGGTCGTCCCACCGATGAGCTCCGACTGGATCAAGATAAGCCCGTGGGTCGGAGCGCTAGTGGGCTGGATGATCGCCATGTCGCTAGTCCGGGAAGGTCACGGGTCCGAAGGATTTTACTGGGGGATGGTAGGCGCGTGGCTGGCCTTCGTAGGACTTTGCCTTTGCATCTTTTCTCGGCGTCCGACGGAACGCTACGCAAGTGCCGTTTGCTACCTATGCATGGTCACGGTCGTAACTGTTGCCCTCGTGAGCGCGGGAGTTGCCGAATGGGCCGGTAGCTCGGTGCAGATGCGGACGGGTTTTGCCTACGCTGCAAGTCTTCCAGCAATTGGGGCGATTCCTGGACTTGTAGTCGGGTTCCTTGTCGCCGCAGCCTTCGACTCATAGCTCGCCCGGCTACCGCTTTGCGGTGGTCGCGAGCGTCGTGACAGCCGGACCACCACTCGCCTGCTCTGGACGATTCGCGAGGGCCCGGCCAGATCATCCGCCTGCTGTTGCATTCGGCGCATTCCAGCAGCGACGTGCCGCTCGCGATGCCAGCCAGTCTGATTATGCCGACCGAGTCGGCGAGATCGCGACCTTCGAAGCTGGATCACAGCCAATATCCGCATAATCCGTGAGTCCGGATAATACGTCCAGTTCAAGCGCCTCGGCGACCGGCTCGCCTCAGAGCGCTGCACCGAACGCCAGCTCCGCGCCGTCCTCGACAAGCTCTACCCGAACGGCACGAGTGACTCCGTGAGCAGCCGCACACGCAGCTCACGCCAGCAGACTAAGGACCGCATCGCTGACCTGTTCCTGTCCGGCGACACGCAGGGCAACGCGCCCGGCTCAAAGTGGGCCGCGGTAAACGCCATCGTGGAGTACGGCGACTGGCTGCGCCCGCTGCGCTCAAGCGGCCAGCGCTTCGCCCGCGCGCTCGATGACGGACCCGAGAAGACCCGTGCCCTGCAGCTCGTCGCAGCTGCCT
Organism: uncultured Solirubrobacterales bacterium; assembly: GCA_963706545.1. Classification (GTDB taxonomy): domain Bacteria; phylum Actinomycetota; class Thermoleophilia; order Solirubrobacterales; family Solirubrobacteraceae; genus Palsa-744. The sequence continues at coordinate 43,284 of OY970161.1, read as the reverse complement.
GAAAAGTGGGGGTTCGGCGGGCCGTCCAAGCTCGCCGAGCCCCCAAAGACCTCGCCGTCGAAGCTCGCCCGCATTCTCGCCTACAATCAAGATCAAGGAGCCGGCCCACGCGGCCGATCCTCCAAGGAGTATTTGCAATGGCTACTCGAACCGACAACGAAATCCGCGAGCTAGGCCCCGAGGAATGGGCGCAGCTCGTTGATGAGAAGGCCCGCGCCCTGCTGGGCATGAGCGGCGAGGAGTTCGAGCGACGCCTGAACTCGGGTGAGATCGACATAGACGACAGCCCCGAGATCACGCGCGTCGCAATGATGCTCCCGCTCAATGGCGCCTCCAAGTAAAGATCCCGCCGAGGCCGTCGAGCACTATCGCGGCCGAACGGTGCGGCTGCTGTCTTGCTTGACCAGTGCGCACACCACCGTCAGCGGCTACCACGCGGCCGATCATCCGCACCGCCTGCTGCTGGCCCGCGGCGACGCTGCGCGGCTGCACGCCGAGCCACGTCTCACGCTCCTCGTCACCGAGCAGTACGAGGTTCGCCAGAGCACCGCAGGCTGGCACGTCGAGATCATCGGCTACCTCTACGCCATCGGATACGAAGACCACGAGCTCGTGTCCTACCACTGGCATCCGAGCGGCAAGAGCACGATCACCCAGCCGCACATGCACGTCGGCGCCGCCGTCCAGATCGGTGATCGGTGGCTCGGAAAGGTTCATCTGCCCACCGGCGTGGTCGGCCTCGAGCAAGTCATCGCGCTCGCCATCGTCGAGCTCGGCGTCGAGCCGCTCCGCGACGATTGGGAACGACTGATCGCCGAGGCCGCCGCCCGCTGACGCTTGCCTGGAACGCTCAGCCTCGTCAATGGGGGAGCGGAGCGCCCACCACCGTTGCCAACCATCCTGTGGCGCCTGCAGCGAGCAGCGTCTGCACGATCCCACGCCGTAGAACCAGGAGCGCCACTGCGGCAGCCACCAGCACGAGGTACTGCCACTGCTCCTGCAGTGCGCCCGCCAATGGGATTGCAGCACCGAAAATCGCACCGATCGCCGCTGGTCCGGCACCGTCGAGGAACGCCCTGGCGGCAGCGTTTTGGCGCAGGCGCTCGAAGCGCTGGCCGCCGAGCAGGATGAACGAAAAGGACGGAGCGAAAGCGACGCTCGCCGCGAGTACGCCGCCAGCGATGCCGTGCGCGGCATAGCCCACCGCGGCGACCGTGGCGACGACGGGGCCGGGAGTAACCTGCCCCAACGCAACAGCGTTCAGGAACTGCCCGCCGCTCATCCAGTGGTAGACATGGACGGCATCGGTCTGCATCAGCGGCACGATCACGAAGCCACCACCGTAGGAGAGCGCGCCCACCTTCAACGCGGTCCACACCAGCGCGCCAATCCCGCCAACGCCCGTCACGGCCCCAAGCAGCACGGGGTTCAACGAGAGCGCTGCCGCCGCGCGCCGCTGCCAGGCCAGCTCGAGAACCCCGCACGCCAGCAGCACGAGGACGAGATAGCCGCCGACCGTCGCCGCCGCGCCCGCCGCAACGAGCAGATAGGCCAGCCAGCGTAGCGCTCGCCCGCGCGCAGCCCGCACCCGTAGAAAGCTCGGAGAAAGCAGACCCAGCGCGGCGTGCACGGCCACGGGTGCGACCGCGGCGCCCGCGCCAGCTCCGACGCCGATCACCCACTGCGGCGGCGCGCTTGAGAGGAACAACAGCGACAGCGCCAGGACCATCATCACGGCGGGCACCACGAACCCAAGTCCGCCGACGATCGCACCCCACGGCCCGGCCACGCGATAGGCGCAGTAGATCGCAAGCTGCGTCGAAGCCGGGCCAGGCAACAGGCCACACGCGGCGTTGGCGTCCTCGAACGCGCGGGCGTCCATCCACTCGTAGCGGTCGATGACCAGCCGCCGCAGCATCGCAATGTGCGCCGGCGGGCCGCCGAACCCTGTGAGTCCGATCCGCGTCCACTCCTGTGCGACGATCCGCAGCGGGACCGCACCCTCGGGATGCTGGCGGGCATAAGCCACCGTGTCCGCCTGCTCCTGTGTGCTGGGTGAGGCTGCACTCCGCGATAGCCGAGCGACGATATCGCGGCCGCGAGCCATTGGTTGCTGACGATACGGCAGCCGGACATCTGCGGTCCAGTGCACCGACAGCGAGCGGGTTGGCGCGCGCACTCGACAGCCGTGTGGGCAACACGTGCTCTTGAGCTCGTCACTGCTCTGATCGCCGCGGCTGGTGACGTGAGGGCTTACCGCTGGCCGGGGTGCCGTCCCTCCCGATGGTCGCACGCTTGCGCGTGCGGTTGGTCGGGGTCGGCTCCCCGTCCGGTGGGAGCCCTGTCTGAAAAGGAAGGCCACATGGCTAGTACGACTAACGCAACCCAAAACGGCAACGGCCACGGCGCTGCCAAGGTGCAGCTCAAGGACATCCCGCTCTCGCGGATCGTCGTCGCCGAGGGCTTCAACCCTCGCGGCGAAGTGATGGAGGACGACGAGCTGCAGGCGATGGCTGCCACGATGCGCGAGCGCGGTTGCCTGCAGCCGATCCGCGTGCGCGCGACTGAGACTGGCGACTTCGCCCTGATCGCCGGCGAGCGGCGCTACCGCGCCGCAGGGCTCGCCGAGTTGGCCACGCTTCCCGCAGTTGTGCTGACGGCTGGCGCTGGCGACGAGGGTGAGTATCTGGACCTGCTGACCGACGCGATGATCGAGAACGAGCTGCGCAGCGATCTGGACCCGCTCCAGCGCGCCCGCGGCTACCAGGCCATGATCGACGGCGGGCTGGGCGTCCGCGCGGTCGCCGAACGCCTCGGCGGCAAGACCAAGCGCTCCTCGCGCGAAAAGCGCATCAAGGAGCACCTGGCGATCCTCGCGCTCCCTGAGCGGCTCAGGACGCTCGTAGCCGAGCAGGTGATCCCTCTGCTCGGCGTCAAGACGCTCGTCGCGCTCGCCGAGATCCACGAGGAGTTCGCATACGCGGCGGTGCGTGCGGTCACTCCTGACGACGACGAAAGCGAACCGTACACGTGGCAGGATCTGATCGAGGACCCGATCGACATCGCAATGAGGTACATGGACGACCTGCCCGCAGGTGTCTACTCGAGCCGCAGCTCCTATCCGGTCGACCAGTTCACGTTGAGCGAGAAGGCGCAGAAGGACCTCGCCACCTACACCAAGCTCACCGATGGCGGGCAGATCACGCACGTCCGCTTCGGCGCGGATCTCGTCGAGCAGGCACGGCTGCTGGGCGCGACTCACGAGGCAAGCTGGTTCTCGATCATCCTCGGAGACGACGTGGCCAGTCGGCTCGCCGAGGACTACATCGCTGCTGTCGTCAAGGAGGCGCGTGCACGTCAGCGTCGTCAACGCGACGCCCAGCGCACGAGCACCGCAGGCTCCGCGAGCGCAACCGGCGACTCGTCCGTGGACGGTGCTGCGGCCGGCGAGCCGGAGAGCGAGGCCGAGCGTGCGCAGCGTGAAGCAGACGAGTCGAAAACCAAGCGCGCCGAGCAGCAGCAGAGGCGCGAGGACGCAACGAAGTTCAACCTCGAGCTCGGTCTGCTCATGTTCAAGCACCTGCCGAAGCTCAAGGTCGATGAGCGGGTGTTGCGCATCCTGGCGAGTGTCGATCTCGGCGGGTCGCTGAGCAAGATCGCCATGCGCGGCCCGCGGCTTTCTCTGCCTACGTGGGTCGAGCAGGTCCAGCAGAAAAGCGGCAAGACGAAGACCGTCTATTTCGACGCCTCAGACGCTGAGCGCAGGGCAAAGACGTTCCTCGAAGACGCCGAGAGTGCTGCCGACATCTCAGGCCGCACGTTTACGCTGATCGCGCTCGCCGCGCTGACCAACGAGGATGCGGTGGCACAGTCCAACCGCAGCTTCTACACGCTCGCCTTCGAGGGTCCGTGGGCCACGCAGGCAGCCCGCGATCTGAACGCGATCGTGCGGGAACGCATCAAGGAGGGGCAGTGCGCAGCTCTGGACGAACTGCTGGCTGAGCGGGTCGCCAACGATGAACGCCAGGCCGAGCGCGAAGCCGAGGCCGAGCAGGCGCGTGTGCGGGTGCAGGATGCGTCCGCACGCATCAGCGAGCTCTCCGAGGAGGATCTGGAGCAGTTGCTCGCTGACGCTGAGACCGCCTGGGGCCAGTACAGCCTCAAGCGCTACGAGGTCGAGAGCGCCGTCACGACAGAGCGCGAGCGCCGCGAGAACGCAAGCGACGAGGTTGAGCCTGCCGACGAGCGCGAGCTCGCCGAGGCTGCGGCCTAACCCGCTACCCGAACAGTCGGAGGCTGGGGCAGAACGGCTCCCGCCTCCGACGATCGGGTGTGTTCCACCTCTGCCCTGCTCAGCAACGGTTCACCGAGCATGGCGGTGATGACGGCTCAGTGTGCTCGTTACCACTGCCTCGTGGTCGAGCTTCGCGCTCACGCCAATCAGCGCGTGCGCCGCCGTCCGAGGGCCGAGCCTGAACATCACCGTCAGCCACCCGTGCTTGAGGAGGACGGTCTTGGCGCCAGAGGCGACGGTCCTTCCGTCCAGCCGGCCGGTGAAGCCCACGCGGACACTTCCACTCGCCGGGCCAGTCACATGCACGATCAGCTCGCGTCCGCGCAACGTCTCCGTGACATGGAGTTTCGGCGCAGTCGTTGTGGAGACGTGGCCCGAGCCCCCCGGTTTTGAGGACGGCACCACGACATTTGTGCGCGCGCCGTTGGCCGGGTTCGCGTTGCCCGCCGCGTTGCTCAGCCACACGGCGATGCTCCAGCTCCCAGGGCCAGGGACGGTCACGGTCGCTGGCCCTGTCGCCGGAGCCGCAGCGGGCGCGCTGCACGAGCCCGATCCGCTCGCAGGGCATACTTGGTAAAGCGCGCTCGTAATCGGTGCGAGCTGGCCTTGCGGCTCGCTCCAAGTGACCGTGAACGTGGAGCTGCCAGTCTGCGTCGGGGTAGCCGAGAGACCAACGGGCGCCGCTGGCGCGCTGTTGTCCACGGTGATTTCCTCCGAGGCGACGGCCGATTGATTGCCGGCGGCGTCGATCGCAACAAGGGTGAGCGTGTGCCTTCCGTCTGAGAGCTGCGTTGTTGGCAGTGTGAGCGTCTGCGTGCCCGTCGAGGACGGGCACGGCTGGGCAAATGTGAAGTTGCACGGTGCCGTGTAGGTCTCCATCGTTCGGCCGTCTGCCGAGAGAACGATGCTCGCTACGCCGCCGCCGACATCCTGAGCGGAGACGGCGACGCTTTCTGTGCCCTTGTGAAACCCGCCTGCTTCGCCCGCTCCCCACAGAGCGCCCGAGGGGGTGCTTAGCGTTGGCGGCGTCGGGTCGGAGAGAGTCACCGTCGCTCCATACATCGTCGCCCAAACGGCGTGCTGCGTTGCCCCTGTAACGCATTCCCGTCCTGCGGGCGGCTGACACACAATGCCAAGCGACAGTTCGTGCGCAGAGAGGTCCGTGATCCTCGCTGGTTCGCCTCCTGTACCCGGCGGCCCACCAACGGAACACGTCTCTTCGTTTTCGACTGTATCCAGGCAGGTTTCGCCGGGCACGATGCTGCCGTCGACCCGCAGCGCCGGGGACCAAGAGTTCTTGGGATCGAGGGAGTGGCCGATATAGCGTTCGTAGGTGAGCCCCGTGATCGTCGTGCCTGCTGGCGCGATGAACGTCCAGCCCGCGCTCGTGCCAGGCGCGGCGTCGCTCGTGAGGTCGAGCGCGTCGGTTGTCGAGAGTCCGCCTTCCTGGTCGGCCTTGCCGCCTGAACCTCCCAGCTCATACGGGCAGTTGACGTGCTCGGCATAGTGGGAGGGCTGGGCCGGATCGTTCGTCGCCCACATCCATGAGTTATTGGCAGCTTCCGACGCGAAGTTGCACGCACTGACCTGATAGCTCCCCGCCGCAGTCGCAGGGGTTGGCAACGCCCAAGTCGCCAAGGCGAGCATGACGCCGATTGCGGCGCTCCATGCTCTCATCGTTTTTGCCGCGCCTTTCTCGCTGTGCTCGCCGGGGCTGGGAGGCGAAGCGTCATCCACGGGCTCGCGCGTTCGACATCGTAGGGGTCGACGTAGCGCACCGATACCTCCGCAACGCCGGAGGTCGGGAGCGTCAGATTCGTGAAGACGCCGTGGAGCGTGCGCAAGACACGCAACCGGCGAGAGCGTCCGTGGTGGCCGAGGTAGCGCACCTGCGCCTCAGCTTCCCTGGGGCGGCCGATCAACGCGAGCACGAGCCGGTGCTTGACTCGCCTAAGCTGCGCCTTCGGGCGTGCAAATGGTCGCCTCATCGCCGTCAATGGTGCCAATGGCTGAGGAGACGATCCCGCGGGCGGGCTTAGCTGTGCGCCTGGCTCGGCTGCTTCGCCCGCCGAAACGATGGCTCCGAGGCCCGCGTTGCGGAAGGTCTGCGCGATGTTGAGCACGCCTTTGTCGGCTTCGGTCAAGTCCTTCTCGCCAGCTTCCGGCGAGAGGCCCGGCTGATAGGAGTCAAGTGCGTCCAACGCCGCCGCGGCGATCACCGACGCCTCGCTCGTGCCTTGCCAGTAGTTGTAGTTCGGGGCGCCGCTCGTCGGTTCGGCTCCGTCGAGGTCGCAGCCAGGCGCGAGCAGTCGCAGCCCTTCTCCGCGGTTGCTGAAGGAGCAGAAACCGCCGCCCTGCGTGTCAGTCGCACCTACCGACAGCACGTCGGGGTAAGCCGCGGGGTACTCAACGGGGCCACCGTCATCGTTTCCCGCCGCCGCGACTACTGCGACGCCGTTGTTGGTGGCGCGTTCGACCGCGTTTCCCACCAGTTCAGTGGCTTCCGCTGAGCGTCCTTCCGAGGTGCCGAGCGAGAGGTTGATGACGCGGATGTTGTACTTGTGCTGCAGTTCAAGGCATTCTGTGATTCCCGATGCGTAGGCGCTGTACGAGAATGTCGTATGACCGGACTCGAGGATGCGCACCGAGACAATTTGGATTGCGTGCGGGGCCGTGCCGACCATGCCCCAGCCGTTCGCGGGCGCCCCTGCCATCATGGCGAGCACGGTCCCATGCAGCGTCGGCGACACATCTCCGCCAGAGCCACCGTCGAGCGCCGTTCGTTCTACTACAACGCCTTCCGTGTCGGGGTTCAGGTTCACGCCAGTATCAACAAGGCAAAGGCCGGCAAGCTGCGCTGGCGCGGGATCGTAGGGAAGGAAGGCACCGTCATCGGCGACGGCCTGCGTTGTGATCGCGGTCTCAGCCCTCGCCATCGACGGCGACAACAGCATCAGCGGGGCAAGCGCCGCGACGATGCACGTCCAGCGAGAGAGCATCGCCGATGCTCGAAGATCGCGCTTAGCTCGTGCTGACATTCACCACCCGGCTCTCGCCGATGCCGAACGGGAAGCCCACCTGACCGCCAGGCACTTCGGCGCGGAACGGGAAATGCCCAACGCCGCCCTCGAACTGGTAGAGCACACGAAAGCGGCCACGCCGGTTCGTGCGAGGAGTCCTGAACGGCTCCCAGCGGCCACGGTAATGCACCAGCAAGTCCACGATCGTTCCCTGCCGCGGGATCGGTCCCTCGACGGTCCCCGAGAGAACGATCATCCCTTCCGAGCCCGTGCGCGTCGGGCTTATCCGCAGCCGCACCCCAGCGGCCACCGTCTCCCTGATGCGCCCGATAGCCGCGTAGTTCGCGTCACGGGAGAACGCGCGGTAGCCGACCTCGATCAGCCGCGAAGGCCCCCCTCGCAGACGCACGCTGAACGTGCCATCGACGCCAGTCGCAGCGTGCGCTACAACCATCGGCGTCGCCGTGCCGTCGACTTGCTGAAGCACATCCAGGCTGGCGTGCGCGATCGGATGGCCCTGCCCATCGAGCAGTCGCCCGGAGACCACGATCGCACGGTGCGCGTAGCTGCGGGTGATCGCGGCCGGCAAACCGAGCCTCAGCTGCGCTTGCTCGCTTGACCCGATCCCGTTGGCGCTGCCGATGCCCAGCGCCTGCGAGCCGGTGCCACCGGGGCCAGGAAGCGCACCCAACGATGCTGTCTGCGCGGCGTTCTGGACCGTGACCTCGCCGCTATAGATGACGCTCGTGTTCTGCGCTGCGTCCTCGACGACGAGTTCGACTCGGTGCTGGCCGTTGGCCACCGTGGCAGTGTTCCAGCTCACGGTGTCCGACACGCTCGGCGGGCACGCCTGGAAGTTCGTGTAGGAGCAGCTCGCCAGGTAGTCCTTGACGGCGACGGGTTCGCCGTCGACGCGCAGCTGCACCAGCCGGACGCCCGAGCTCGTGTCCGCCGCCTGGTAGCTGATCGAGGACGTGCCCGAAACCGTCCCCGAGCTCGCCAGTGCGCCGCCCGTCACCGTGCCGCTCGGCAGGGTCGCGTCCTGCAGCGTCAGCCGCGAGCCGTACAGCTCGAGGATGTTGTTCTCGCCCGACCCGAACGTGCAGCCAGCACCGGCGTCGTCGTTGGAGCAGTAGTTCGCCAGCGTGATCTCAGTGGTGGTCGACGGCAGCACGTAGGTGCTGGGTTCACTACCCGTTATCGGCGTCGTGCTTTCACCGACTGCGCCGTCATTGTCGGCGGCGATCCCAAACGTGTCGGCACCGCCGATCTGATGCGAAGCCTGCCACCACACCTTCGCTTCGATGATCGTGATGCCGCTCCCTGCCGGCACCCCGATCTGAACTCCTGCGGTGTTGCCAGGGCTCATGCTGCCGCCCCTGGGTCCGATGTAGTCGCCGGGGCCGCCGCTGCATGTTCCCTTCACGTTCTGAGGGCTGCCGAACACGGTCCACGAGCCAGCGTCATCAGACCCTGTCGACGGGCAGTTGTCGATCACATACGTTCCCGCGCTCGCACCCGAGGCGAGCGTCAACGCCAGAGTACCGGCGGTGAGCGAGAGCAGGGCGAACCTGCGCAACAGTCGAGGGATGCGCTCGGCCGCGGCGAGTAAGGTCATCTCAGCCCGTGGTGACATTAACCGTCCTGCTTTCTCCTAGTGCAAACGGAAAGCCGCCTTGGCTGCCGAACACCAAGGCCCGGAAAGGGAAGCGCCCGACGCCGCCCTGGAATTGGTAGGCGACGCGGAACCGGCCGCGGCCGTCTGTGCGCGGGTCACGGAAGGGCTCCCAACGCCCGCGGTAGTGCACGAGCAGCTCGACCACGACGCCCTGTGACGGGATCGGGCCGAGGACCCTGCCGGTGAGCGTGATCGTGCCTTCTGAGCTGGTCCTACGCGGGTTCACTGCCAGTCGCACGCCCGCGCGCACCGACTCGTGCAGCCTGGCGGTTGCCGCGTAGCCGCTATCGGCCGAGAACGCGCGGTAGCCAATCTCGATCATGCGCGACGGTCCTGCCGGCACAGCGGCGACGAACGTGCCATCCGCTCTCGTGCGCGCATGGCCGATCAGTTCCAGGGTCGCGCCGTTGTCCTGTTGCAGGACATCCAGGGTCGCGCCTACGATCGGCAAGCCCTGAACGTTCAGAAGCCGCCCTGATACCCGCAGGGCTCGCCTGCCGTAGCTGCGAGAAATCGCCGCGCGCACGCCAAGCTGCAGGTGAGCGCCCTCGCTGGCGCCGGCGCCGTTTGGACTGCCTACGCCGATCGAATCAGAGGATGATCCTGCGCCGGGGCCTGGTAGCGCTCCGAGCGAGCTGGCCACGGCGGTAGGGTTGCTCACCGTGACCGAGCCGAGCGCGTCGTTGGTCACATTGCCCGCAGCGTCAGTGATCGTCAGGCTCGCAGCGTAGGCTCCATTGGCAAGTGCATCGGTGTTGACCGAGAAGCCGCTGATGGTCTGTGTGAGCGGGCAGGCGTTCCAAGAGTCATAGGCACATTCGCCTGCAAAGTTGAACGTGTGAACGTAGGGCGTGCCGCCATTCAACGGGCTGAGCGTCAAAGCTGCGCTGCGAACACCGCTTTGGGCGTCGCTGCCGATGAAGCTGATCGGCTGTGAGCCCATCACTGATGCACCGGAGGCAGCGGCCGTGAAAAGTGGGCCGCTCACGCTCGCCACCTTCGGCGGTGTGTCGTCTTCCAGGCTCAGCGTGATGTCGGTAAGGGCTGGTACGTCGGTCGCATCGGCGAAGTCGCACGACGTCGAGCTCTTGTCGGTAGAGCAGTTGACGTATGCCTCGAAGTCGCGGGCTCCCTGCGGAAGGGTCCAGCTTTCGCTTGCCGTGTAGGGGCTTCCGCCGCCGTAGGGCAGCTCAGCGCCGCCGGGCAGAGACTGGCCGGCGGAGGTGAACCCGAGGAAGGCGTCATCGCCGGTGACAGGCGACCCGATGACCTCTGCGCTGATCGAGTGGATCGTGACTGCGGGCACGCTGCCCGGAACGTCGATCTGGAGCCCGACCTGGCTGCCGCTGTGCCCGTTCTCGGTCACGATGCCGCCGTGTTCTTCGGTGAAGACGTAGACGCCGATGCTGCCGCCAGCCGAGCAGGTGTCAGACAGCACAGTGTCGGCCTGCGTGTTATTGCCAAATACGCTCCAACCCGGAGAGACGGCCGGCACACCGGCGGCGCACTGATACATCGGATATGTGCCTGCGCTCGCAGCCGGCGCGAGCATGAAGCTCGCGGTGAGCAGCACGATCGCCACGGCGAGTCCGAATACACCAGGCGGCTTGGTGAGTGTCTTAGTTGGTAGCAACGTTGACCACCTTGCTCAACCCGCGGCCAAAGGCGAAATCCGCTTGGCTTGATGGCACTTCGGCTCGGAACGGGAATCGTCCCAGCGCGCCCTCGAACTGATAGACGACCGAGAAGCGCCCGGCAGCGTCCGTCCTCGGCGTACGAAACGGCTCCCACCGACCCCGGTAATGGACGAGCAGATTGACACTGACACCCTGGCGCGGGACCGGGCCGAGCACGCGCCCGATCAGTGTGATCGTGCCTTCCGATCCCGTCCTGCGCGGGCTCACATAAAGCTGGATGCCCGCCTCGACCTGCTCGGTGAGCTTTGCCACGGCGGCATAGCCCGCGTCCGTCGAGAAGGCGCGATAAGCGACCTCGATGGTCCGTGACGGGCCGCCCCGCACGCTCGCCAGAAAGGTCCCGTTCGCGGCCGTCTTCGCGTGCCCGACCAGAGCGAGCGTCGATGAGCCGCCGACTTGCTGCAGCACATCGAGAGTCGCGCCGCTAATCGGCTGGCCTTGAGCGCTCAGCAGACGCCCCGAGACGCGCAGCGCGCGCTTGGCGAACGAGCGCGTGAGCTGGCGGTGCTGACCCAGCTCCAGGTGCGCTCCCTCGCTCGCGCCGACCCCGTTGGGCTGCGCGACTTGCGCGATCCCGGCAGCACCGCCTCCAGGTAGAGCGCCGAGGGAGTCATTCGCCGGTTGCAGCGTCGTTATCTGGCCGTCATAGACGACGCTTGCGTTCTGCGCCGCATCCTCGACCGTGACCTTGAGGGTGTGGGCGCCGTTGGACAGCGTGGCAGTGTTGACCGGCACGGCCACCGACTCGCTCGTGCGGCACGGCTGGCTATGGTCGAACATCAGTGCGTCTCCGCTCTGCCCGATCGGGACGCACCGCCCTTCGTTGTTGTTGGGCGTGCCCGAGTAGACGGTCTTACCGTCGATCTGCACGACCACGAGGTAAATGCCGGGGCCGCCGGGGTCGCTGGCTTGGAAGGTCAGTTCCTGCGTGCCCTGGACGTTCGGATTCAGCAGGGTCCCGCCGAAGCCGCCCGCCGTCGGTGTGGCGTTGTTGGCGAGTTCGACGGCCGCGCTGCTGACGTACACGGCCGCATCGAGACCTCCGCTGGCCGGGCAGGTGGTCGCGCCTTCATAGGGGCCGACGCACACCGCCACGGCGTACAGGTTGCTACCGCCGACATGCGTAATCGGAAACGCACCGGTGAGCGTGCCGTCCTGGCCGCAGGCCAGGTTGTATTGGCAGGTTGCGATTACGTCCGCGGCGTCGTGGGTCGCGTTCGGTGTCGCCAGCCACGCCTGCCCGTGTGGTGAGGTCAACGTCGCCGCGATCGTGCCGCCGGCGATCGTCGACCCCGACGGCGCGGTGAACACCCACTCGGGGCCTTCGTATGCGCCCTGCGGCGCTTCACCGCTCTCGACCGCACTCAGATTCCCGCCTTCTGCGCAGGAGTTCGTGTCGCCGCTGTAAGGGCCGACGGCGCCCGTTGCGCTTGTGCTCCATCCGTCCGTGGGTGCCGGCTGCCCATCGGGTTGCCTGCACGAGAGCAGCGTCCATGTACCGGCCTGGGCGCTCGTGGCTGACAGCGCCAGCACCATCAGCAAGCACGCCAGGGCCGCGATCAGCAGCTCGCCGACGCTGCGACAGGACAGACCAAGGATGCCGTCAGCGCGTGGTGACATCGACCGTCCTGCTTTCGCCGATGGTGAATGGGAAGCTGCCCTGCCCGCCGAACACCATCGCCTTGAACGGGAAGCGCCCAACACCGCCCTCGAACTGGTAGACGACCTGGAACCGGCCGCGCGAATCGGTGCGCGGAGCACGGAACGGCTCCCAGCGACCGCGATAGTGGACGAGCAGCTCCACCACGACGCCGCCCGGTGGCACCGGCCCGAGCACTCGTCCTTTGAGCGTGATCGTGCCTTCCGAGCCAGTCGAGTGAGGGCTCACATCGAGCCTCACGCCTGCGCCGACTGCCTCGGCGATCTTCGCCACGGCCGCGTAGCCCGTGTCCGTTGAGAACGCGCGGTAGCCAATCTCGACCGTCCGTGTCGGCCCGCCCGGCACCGCGGCGATGAACGTGCCGTTGGCGCGGGTGCGAGCATGTCCGATCACACTGAGGTTCGGCGAGCCGCTGATCTGCTGGAGCACGTCCAGCGTCGCGCCGGCGATCGGGTGGCCCCGCCCGTCGAGCAGGCGCCCGCTCACGCGCAGCGCCCGGTGCGCGTAGGCACGGGTGATCCTGCGTTTCAGTCCCAGCGTGAGCTTCGACTGCCGGCTCGCAGTCGAGCCGTTCGGTGCCCCAACTGCGGCGGCGGCCGGCGATCCGCCGCCGCTCGTGCCGGGGCCTGGTAGCGCCCCCAGCGAGTTGCTCGCCGGCTGCTTGGTCGAGATGCTGCCGTCGTAGACGACCGCCGAGTTGCCAGCCGCGTCCTGCACGAGCACCTTCAAGGTGTGCTGGCCGTTCGGCAAGCTCGTCGTGTTGATCGGCAGGTCCACCGACTCGCTCGCCGGGCACGGCTGGCTGTAGTCGAACATCAGCGCGCCGCCGCTCGTGCCGACAGGGATGCACTTGCCGCCGTTGCTGTTCGGCGTGCCGGAGTAGACCGTTTTGCCGTCGATCTGGACGATCACGAGGTACACGCCGGGGCCGCCCGGATCAGCCGCATTGAGGGTCAGTTCGGCGGTGCCTTCGGCGTTCGGGTTCAGCAGCGTTCCGGTGATGCCGCTGCCGGTCGGTGTCGCTTCGTTTGCGAGGAGCAGGTTCGCCCACCACACGCGCACAAGCGACCATGCGCCTTCGCTACCGCCCGAGTTGCACGCATAGCCTTCGTGACCTCCGCATCCAGCGCTCAGGTAGAGGTTGCCGCCACGGTCGCTGGGAATCCCAAGGACGCCCGAGAAGTCGTATGTGCCGTTCGCACAGGGCGGCAAGCCCGAAGCGCACTGGTAGAAGACGTTGGAGCCGTTGTAGGCATATTCGGGCGTGTAGGCCACCGCTGTACCCGAGGCGTTGTAGCCACCGCCATCGGCAAAGAAGCTCACATCAACCGAGCCACCGATCAGCCGTGAGCCGCCGGGCGGGGTGTACTGAAGGGTCTCGTTGGAGCCGACGCCGACGGCGGCGTCTGTGCTCAGGATCGCGTACATCGGGCTGCCCGGCGCGCACCCGGTCCCGACGTTCGACCCGTAGCCGCCGCCTGCGGCAAAGCTCGACCATCCTTCGCTCGGCGCCGCCGACTGACTCGGGTTCACACAGGAGACCTCCATCCAGCTTCCCGCGTATGCGCTGCTCGCAGCCACCAACCCGCCCAGCACCACAAGCGCCAGCGTCAGCGCGCGGCGGGCGAGCCTTTCCTTCTGCTTGTTCGTCATCGCGTTCATTCCGTGGTCAGGCCCCCGTTTTGTGGGGCTTCGCGGGTCTATGACCCCAACCGCCGCGAACCGGCCAACAAATTTTTTCCGGGCTTACTCATGGGCTGAACGCTCCTCCGCCGTGCTGGTCTTCGGAGCTGCTGGCTGCACGGGCTGGCGCGACGGGAGCGCTCGTGCTCGCGGGTACGCCCAAGTAGGCGAAGCCACCGGGTTCGTGCTGCCCGGCGGCGCTCGACCGCGCGGCGCCATGCGTCACGCTCGCCTGATGGCGTACCCCGGCGTGCCGCTTGCGCGGACGGCTAGAGGTATGCACGCCGCGGTGGTCGCTAGCCCTCAGTGACGGGGTGAGCGCAGTCGCGCTGAGCGGCCGTGGGATCGGCGCTGATGACGGGAACGCTGCGGATGCGCTGTGCGCGGGGTGGCGGTGCCGTTGCGCGGGACTCTGTTCGAGGACGTGTGTGGCGACAGCTCCACCTGCCAGCACGCCGATCGTGACCACGCCGACGGCGATCTTTGCGCCGGCGCCGGCGCCGGCCAGCATGGCGACCGCGCGTTCGCGCACACCACCCTGCCCATACGGCGCCGTCTCGATCCCGAGGCGGTGCGCCAGCAGCCTGGCTCGAACGCCGAGCCTCGAAAGCCAGCCAAGATGACCGATGAGTACGGGCGGCAGCAGCGCGGCGGCCTGGTCACGGAAGCTACGCCGCAGCCGCTTGGCGTTCGTCTTGTGCTCAAGGCGACAGTGGGCGCAGCTCTCAAGATGGGCGAATGCGCGCTCGGCCAACTCCTCGCTCGTGCTTTCGCCGTTCTGCAACGCTTCGATCGTCTGCGCCCGGTATCCGCACAGTCGGCCCGTGTCGTAGAGCAGCTGGAAGCGCTCCCGCTTGCGTGCGCACACCCGCGCGGTATTGCGCGCCTCGTTGAGAGGGATCTCAAGCACTGTGGCGATCGCCCGGTACGCAAGACCCTCAACCAGCCAGCCAAAGACCCGTCGCTCGCGCTCGGTCAGTTCCGTCAAGAACTCGCTGGCGATCAGACGATCCTCGTGCGCAAGGACGGCCGGTTCGGGTGCGCTCTGCCCCTCCTGTGCCTCGGCCATGAGCCGGAAGCTGGGAGCGTTGCGTGCCAGGATCTTCGTGTGCCGGTGCGCGTCGCGGTGTTCGCGCAGTGCCCGCCGCTTGATCCCGTCGCGCAGCGCGTTTCGCAGATGCTCCTCGCCGGCATAGGGGCGCCGGTAGAGCGCCAGCGCCGTGTTCTGGTAGATGTCCTCGAGTTGCGCTTCGTTCAGCCCACGACACTCCGCAAAACCGCGGGCGATGCGCAGCTCCACCTTCTGCCATTCGCCAAGGAGCTGGCCGACGCGCTCAGACCCAAACGCACGCCGACTCCCGGCTTGAGGCACAACTGCGACCCCTTCCCCCGGTGGGTCACGAGGGCATCCAGCCCCTGCGTTGGCGTCTACCGTGTCCATACATCTATCTCCAGGTCAGTCCTGACCCAGCCGGAAAGTCCCAGCAATTCGGGACAGTTCTGCGGACCCCATTCTACTTGCAACATTTCATTCAAGCGTCAACCATCGGGCACCGTCCAGTCTCGGCAGTCCAAACGTGCCGCATACGCGGTTCGCGTGCTCATCGGTGCGGCACCGCGACGGTCTCCACAACGGCCGCGCCGACCATCACGCACAGGATCAGCGCGAACAGGCCGAACCCTTCCCTGACGGTGAGCGCATGGCGGCGTTGCACGAGCCACGCGCTCGCGCCCAGCGCAAGGCCGCCCCACTCCAGAGGCAGATGGGGGAGATAAGGCAGCAGCGCTACGCCGTAGGCGCCGAGCTTGGCACCCACCGGGAGGGTGGTCGCAATGACCAAGAACAGCAGAACGCCGTCGGTGACATGCCGGGCCACCCAGTTGCGGTGAACACCCAGCACGCCGAGCAGCAGCGGCCAGGACACCATCGGGATGTTGTGAGCTGCGAGCCAGAGCACATGCCCGGCATTTGGCGGCGCGTTGTGCTGCGCTGGATGCGCGGGGGGCGTCAGCGGATTGCCGAGGAGAGCCACCAGCGCCGCTGGAGCCAACGTCAACGTCCAGACCACGAGATACGCAGAAAGCCATATCGCTGGCAGACCCGCCGGCAGCCACCGTCCCGCAAAGCGAGCGTTACTCAGTTCTGCGGCAGCCATTCGCTCACCGCATAACCGCCGGGCACGCGCGCCAGCCGCGCCAGGGTGACGTGAAAGGAGGCGGGCAGCCCTTCGTACTGCGAGGAGCCGCCGGTCTGTTCGCGGGTGACGATCGCCCACATCCCAGGCTGTGCCTGGTCGCCGGCGATGCTCACGATCTGCCCGCTGTTCCAGATGCGCCCACGGACGATCGTGGTGTCCGCCTGGCTCGATGCGGCGGCCTGCTGCTCGGCCAGCCTTGCTGAGCCGACCGACATCTCCGCCAGCCCGCGCTGATTGCTCGTCAACGTGCGGTAGGTCCAGTTCGAGTAGGAGTGGCTGAACGCCGCGAGCGCGGCCGACGGTGTGCTCTGCATGTCCATCGGCGCCTGCGACGCTGGCGAGGCGGGCGCCGGAGCCGATGGTTCACCGGCGTTCTGTGGCGAGCTCGGCGAGCTCGTGGTCGGTCCTGCGCTCGGCGCGTCGGGATTGCTGCACCCAGCCAGCGCAACCACAAGTGCTGCCAGGCACGCTGCGCTCGCTGCTCTGATGCTGCGCCTGTTCATAGGCCGCGTGGGTGTCGGACGGTCCAGGTCGACCAGTTGGGCACCGAGGCCGAGACGCGCCACTTCGGGCCGGGCTTGCCGGAGTTCGGCCCCGTGTCGTATTCGGGCTTTTCCACCGTGTCGAAGCGCAGACCGCCCACGTACATGAAGGCGTGCGCGGCGTTGGCGTAGATCGAGACATAACGGCCGGGGCCAGGTTCGCCGTAGGACTCAAGTTCGGTGGAGTCCTCGGCGTATTCGCCAAATACGCCGCCAGCGTGCAGCACATAGGAGACCGCCGAGGAGCAGTCATAGCCAGGCTGCAACGTGTTCAGCGAGGTGCCGTGCGCTCCGCCCCAAAGGTAAACCGCGTGGAACAGGCGGTTGCCGGCGGCCACCATGCGCTTCACCGCCACGGGGGCTTCTTCGCCAGCCGCAGCCAGCCCACTCCGCAGCATCTTCGTCTGCGCGCCCGGCGTGAGCGGCAGCGGAATGCTGCCCGCGCCTTCGACTACCGGACAGGCCGCGCCCGCTTCGCCGGAGCCGCCGGCTTCGGTGGACGCTGGGATCGCGCCGAGCGTTGGCGCTGCCCCGGTGCTCGGCGCAAGCTGAATCTCGACCGCGCTCTTGGTGATCTGAAGCTGCTGGGCGGCCTGCCACCAAACGTCAAGGCGGTAGGGCTGGCCGCTTGAGATGAACTGGCCAGGTCCTTGTCCGTAGCCAGTGTCGCGCTTGAGCAGCAGGCTGTCGCGTCCGTCGTGAGCGACGCGAAGCCCGGTGAGATACGGAAGGTTGCTCAGCGCGTTCGCGTCGGCGAATGTGAAGCCCCCGGTATTCGCTGGGTTGCTGTCGAGCACCGACAGCTCCGCGAACGAATCAGGATGCGACGGGAGATATGACTCGCCGGGATTCGGGATAGAGCCGTAGTCGCCAGAAGTCGGGTCGCCCGGCCCGCCGTACTCTGTCGCGCCGACTTCATACCAGCGCCCCTGTGCCAGTCCCAAGGGCACCGCATAGAGTCCTTGGGACAGCGGCCCGCCGCCGGCCGGCTGATTGACCTGGCCGACGCTCCCGGCGCCACCACAGGCGTTTTCGGCTTCCTGGGAGAACAAGCCCGCGACCCCAGCGGCCACGAGCACGGGCAGCATCACCACCATCAGCGCGGCGATCAGCAGCACCGTCTGCACCTGCCGGTTTTTTAGCAGCGCTATCGCTATGCGCGCCTGCATCACGCGGTCAGCTCCAGCTCGGCGAGCGCCTGTGTGCGCCAGCCCTCATCCGCACACAGCAAAAGCGCCTGCCAGCGTTCCTCCCAGGTCTCATCGCCGGTCTGGCGCAGAGCCAGACGCCGCACAGGGTCATCGCGCGCAGGGTTCGAGGTGGCGATCCAATACTCGAGCTCGGAGACGATCACCTGGACGATCGCCTCGCCGCGGGTGCCGTTCTCGACATACACGAGCGCGTACTCGCCGGGGACGGTGCGTAGCTGGGACATCGCGGCCTCGCGCTCCTCGGTGTTGCTCAGCGCCTCGCGCATTCGTGCCAGCTCCCTGGCCTCCTGGCGGCCGGTGACGCGCATCCTCGCGTTGGCGACCAGCGCCTTGCCGTACTCGTTGTCGAAGTCGGTGATCTGCTGACTGATGGCGATCACCCACACCGCCCAATGGCGGCTACGCCTACAGAACTCGTTGAACCAGCGGCCCGTGGCGGGCCGCTCGGTCAGCTTCCAGCACTCATCGACCGCCAAGATCGTCCGGCCGGCCCAGGCGTGCTTGGGACCTTCGCCTGCGAGGTACTCGGCTCGGGTGCTCTCGATCCGGCGCTTGACGTGCTCACAAAGCACGAACAACACTGCGGCGGCCTTCGCTTCCGGCACGCTCTGCGTGTCAAAGACGATCAGCGGCGCGTCGGGCAGGATCGTCGTCGGGCGATCCGTGAGATAGGCATAGGGGCCGTCCCCGACGTAGTTGTTCAGGCGCATCGAGAGGTTGCGAAGCGCCTCCGCGATCCCCGCCGAGCCCTCGTCGCGTTCAACTTGGTAGCGACGCTCAAGCTCCTCCTGCAACAGCAGCTCGCGCGGTTCCTCACCCGTCAGCGCGCAGCGCTCATACACCTCGGCGATCGCCAGCCCGAGCAGGTTGCTCTCCAGGTCTGTGAGCCCGTATGAATCCTGGCCTGGATGGTGCTCGCCGAGCAGCTGCGCGTGCAGCGCGAGCAGATAGTCGACCTTCTCCGGCGACACATCGCCTGAGTCCTCGACATCCCACGAGTTGATCGCGTGCGCGTCAGCGCCGATCTCAACCGACGCTGCACCGGGGATCAAAGAGGCGAGGAACGCGAAGTGACCTGCCCTGTCGATGATGAACCCGGTCGCGCCCTGCGCCAGCGCGCGGATCAACAGGATGATCGTCGCCATCGTCTTGCCCGACCCCGTGATCCCCGCGACCAGCATCAGATGG
Source organism: uncultured Solirubrobacterales bacterium (assembly GCA_963706545.1). Taxonomy (GTDB): domain Bacteria; phylum Actinomycetota; class Thermoleophilia; order Solirubrobacterales; family Solirubrobacteraceae; genus Palsa-744. The sequence continues at coordinate 24,113 of OY970161.1, read as the reverse complement.
TTGGTGTGCGCCGCATCGAACGGGTCGATGCGCTCCAACGTGCGACCCGGCAGCGCATAGCCGAGCGGGATGCCGCCGGGACTGCTGCAGCTCGTCCCCACCAGCGAGAAGGTGTCCCCGACGTTGCGGCTGACGTACTTGCGCTTACGGGCAGCCACGTCCCTGCCGAGCGGCAGCGTGGACTGCCACAGCTGCTCTTGGGCGAACAGGCCGTGGTTGACCCGCGCGTCGCTTGCCATCGTCACCTCCCGCGCGGTGGCCTGGCACAGCTCCGCCAGCCGCTCGGGGTCGCGCTCGCTGACGGCGTGGTAGATGCTCACGCGGTAGATGCCAGCGCCGACGCTCGCAGCGAGTTCGTCGACCAGCTCGGCCGCCTCCTGCTCGCGCACCCGCGCATCGGGGTCAAGCGGACGGCCATTACTCTCCACGCCGCGGTTGACCCCATACAGGCGCTTGTAGCGGCGCTTCTGCGCCATCCGCTCGCGGTAGCGCTCGGTCGCCTCGATATGCACGCTCAGCACGAACGGGCTGGGCGACTGCATCATGTGAAGCAGCCAGCCAAGCCACGTCTGCTCCGGTGCCAGCGAGACATAGAAGATCTGCTCGAGCGAGGAGCCAATCCGCACGCGGTTGCGATCAGACAGGTCGATCTCCGCGGTGCAGATCGCCTCGCTCAGCGCCTGCGCGCGAGCGTCCGCCTCATCCTCGCTCTCGCCGACCCTCGCGGGCTGCACGACCTCGCCCTGCATGAAGCTCGCCGGCAACGACCCCGAGCTCTGCGCGTCGGGGTCAAAGCGGCTGTGCAGCAGGTCCAGCACCTCGTGGCCCGACAGCGGCCGTGCCGATAGGCCCATCGCGTCGAGGTCTGTGCGTATGCCTTCGGTGTGGCGCAGCGAGTCACGGATCGCCCGCAGATGCACCGACTCGCGGATGCGCAGCGCCCGTCCGCGCCGAGTGCCGAGCACCGGCCGGCGCGTCGGCTGCCACGGGCAGACCACCAGGTAGCGAAGCCGCAGCGGGTTGATCGCCCTGGCGGTCTTGCGGATCGACTGCTCCTGGGCGATCCCAAGCCGGCGGATCGCCGTCGCGCGCTCCGTCTCGCCAGCGTCCTCCGCGGCGCCAGCCGCGCGCTCGCAGCGGTAGGTCTCCTCCGCCAAAAGCGCCTCAACGTCCAGCGTGCTGCCCTGCACATACAGCTGCAGGGACTGGCGATCGGGCAACCGTGCGGCGATCTGCGCAAACGCGCCTGAGATCTGCTCGCCCTCGGATTGCTCGACCGCGAGCGGGTTGACCGTCTCCACTTCCAGGTAGCGGACATACGTGCCGTCCTCCCTGATGAGCAGCCCGTCAGGCTCAATCGCGGCCACACCCAGCAGGTCACATACGCGACGCTTGCGGCCCATCAGCCCCAGCGCTCCCAAGCCACATCATCCAGAGGCTCCACCGGCGAGCCCTGCCCGACAGGCTCCTCCAACTGCTGCTGTTCGGTGAGAATCACCACTCCCCGAGCACGGCACGCTTCTCCCGCCGAGCTGACCGGCAAGGTGTGAGCGCTAAAGCGCCAGCGCCACATCGCGCGCAACAGCACAGTGAGCTGCAGGCCGCCGCTCTCAGACACATAGGTCAGCGCGGCCGGCAGCCCAATAACGAACACGCAGAGCGTGATCGCGGGCTTCGTGGGCACGTGCGCGAGATGGATCACGCCCAGCAGCACGGCGCTGCCCGCGATCAGCACCGCCCACTGCTTGACGGTGAACCCGACGAGCTTCGGCGCCTCATCCAGCGAACGGAAAGTGCGGTGAATCACGGCCCGCTCCGAGGACGCGGCCTACGCTTGCGAGCCTGCGAGGGCGGGGCAGGCCCGGCCGGCTTGGCCGCCTGGCGCCCCGCGCCCGGTGCAGGGCCGCGCTTGCTTGGAGGCGTGTTTGCCCGTTTGCCTGGGGGCGTCGCTTCGCTACGCGCGTTCGCAGCGACTTTGCGCCCCGGATGAGCGCCCCCAGCTTGAGCTGACTTTGCCGCTGCCGGCCCGTTCGGCGGCGGCCCCGCCGCCGGCCTGACCACCACCTTCGGAGCGCTCGTGCGCGAGCCCGCAGTCGCGCCCGCGCTGCCTGACCCAGCTCGCCCGCCAGGCCGCGTGCCGGGCGTCTTTGTGCCGCTGCCGCGCGCCGGTGCCCTGCCCGTCGCGTTGCTCGCACCAGCCCGAGGCCCATGTGCCGGGCGACGAACGCCGGAGCGCGAGCTTGCCGTCATCGCCGCCCGCGCCTCGCGCGGAGCGTTGGCGAGAATCGTTCCCGCCCGCGAGAGGCGTTCGCGCACCCCGCCTGAGCGCGTGGCTGCTCGCCCGCCACCACGGCCCGCCGCGCCGGCTGCCATGCCGCCCACAGCGCCAGCGCCGGCAGCAGCCGGGGTTATCGCCGACACCAAGCCGGTGCGTCGTGCTGCGCCGGCCAAGCCCCGACGAGCCGCGCCGAGCGGTCCTCCCTCCGGGGCGCCCATCGCGCCAGCGGCGCGACCCGCGCTTCGTCCCAGCGCAGGCATCCCCTCCAATCCGAAGCTGCGCAGCCGCGCGTGCGCGGCGCGCATCCGCTCGGCTCCCGGCATCGCGCTCTGGCTCTGCGAGCCACCCGCCGCGCCTCCACCGCGCAGCGCGCCACCGAGGATGTGCCGCAGCTCCCCGAACAGCATCAGCGGCAGCTTCACCGCGAGGATGAAGGTGATCAGCCCCGCAAACGCCGCCGCGATATGCCCAGGCAGCCCACCGGCGCCGTGCGTGACGCTGGTCGCATCCAAGGTCAGCGCGCCAGCGGTGGCGAACAGGAGCGTCCAGCCGATCGGCACAAGCACGATCGCCGTCAGCGCGTGGCCCCACACCCGCGCCAGATGAGAGAGCTCAGGGATCGGCGCCAGCGCGATGAACGGAGGCCCTGCGCAGAACACCAGCGCCAACAGCACGGTCAACGCCTCCGAGGACGCGAACAAGGAGGCGGCGAAGACGACGCCGACAATCACCAGGAACGCTCCGAACACGCCGCCGGCGCCCAACAGCAGCGCACCACCAAACAGGACGGTGATGATGCTCGCCAAGCCGTTAGCGACAACCGGGAAGCCGAGGATCGCGTGCGTCAACGTGTTCGTGGCGTCGACTACCTGCTCGACCAGCCAGCGGTAGATCACCAGCACGCCGGTCGCCCACGCGCACCGGCCCAGCGCGCTCACCGGATGCGCGGCCCCGGTGAGACCCATCATCCAGTAGCGCAGCGTGCAGACCGCCAACGTCACCGGCATCAGCGACATGCCCAGGTAGGTCATGTCGCTCTCCAATTCGTCTACATGCCCCCAAGTCGCAGGGTCCGGCAGCGCGACGAGATGCTGGATCGTGGCGACGGTGCCGTGCTTGAGAAACCCAGGAACCAAGGCACCCGCGAGCGCCGAAAAGAACCCCTTGGCGATCGCTTCGATGATTTCGTGCAAGCTCGGCAGGCCGAGGAACGCCAGCGGCGCGAACTGCCCTCCGCCGCCCGTAGCGGCGGAGGCTGCCGGCGCGCACACGAGCATCAAACAGAGCGAGCCCGTGACCGCCGCCGGCAGCAACCGTGCGTGTCCGCGAAAGAGCACCGCACACGCCCTTTACGCGACGATCCCGCTGATCGAGGCGAGGATCGCCAAACCCACGAGCGTCTTGATCGCCACGTCATGCGCGCGGGAGTGCCCGGCCATGAACATGATCCCGACGACCGCGATCACGAGGCTCATCGCCGTGCCGCCGAGCCACACCAGGCTGCCCTTCAGCTTTTCAACGAAGTTCTGAACCCCGGTGATCGGCGTGCCTTTAAACGCACCCGCGGCGTTCAGAGCGTGAGCGTGGGAATCCGGGAACGCCACCAGAACCGCAACCGTGAGCACGGTCCCCGTCAGCGTCCCCAAGGCCAGCAGCAGAGCCGCTCGCCTCCGATCTCGACAGGCGAGCGCCTGTCTGAATGTGAGCGCCATCACTGGCCTCACCTCCTTTGTGGTGGGTTGCAAGCTCACGGCGAGAACAGGCCCCCTCTGCTCTGTTCAGGCGCTGGGGCAGGCGGCGCGCTCGCCTGCGGCGGCACACCTGCTGAGGGCTGCGGCGCTGGCGCTTGCCTTGGAGACGGCGCGACCGTTTCCCTGACGGCAGGCGCCACCGGATGCACAAGCCGCGGCGCACGGTGCTGGACTGGTCGAGATGGCCCAGCGCGCGAAGCCCGATGCTGGACGGTGTATGGGCGCGGGGATCGCGCCGCCGCCGTACTAGGCGCGTTCGACCTCTGTGCTGCTGGCGGTTTCAGAGCGGGAGCGCGATCCCTCGCGCCAAGCGCATGGCTCGGCGCAACCACGCCGGCCGCCGCAGGACGCGCGTGGCGGCCGTCCAGTACCGAGGCGGCGCCGACGACCATCCACAAGGCGAGCGCCGCGCCGACAGTGCCCGCGAGCACCCGATGCTCGCCCAGCCATCCACGCACACGGCCCCGATCGCCGAGTCCACGCACCACGCGCCGACGCGGATAAGCGCGGCGCCAGCCGGGGCCGCTACGCCCGGCCAGCACATCCTCGACATGCACCACGAAGTCCTCGTGCGGGAACTCGCGCTCGCCAAGCTCGCCCGCGAGTTCGTCCTCGAGCGCGCCAGCTGGCGCGTCGAGCTCCGGTGGCCACTCGCCCAACGGCTGAGCGGCGGCCTGCGCAAGCGCGTGCAGACTCGCCGCTGCATCGGGGACAAAGGGCGGGGGCTCCACTGGCGCCGGCAAGCGTTGAGCGCGGCCGCGCTTGCGCCGCCGCGCCCGCACCGGCACCGTCGGCGTGCTCAGTGAATCGCCCGCCGGCTCCGCCAAGAGCAGCTCGTCATCCGACGCGCTGCCGGCAGCCGTGGGGGCCTCCGCGTCGCCGTCAAGCGGCTCGCCTCCGGGAGCCGCCACGTACAGCGTCACCATCCCGTTGCGAGCCAGGCCGCTGCCTGCCGCAGGGTCCTGCGCGACGACGAGACCGACCAGCTCCGCCGGGCAGCCAAACGAGCGATCAAGACCAGGACGCAACCCGGCACGACGCACCGCCTGAGCCGCCTCGCCGGCTGGCTGGCCCACGTAGTCGCCGACCGCCTGGCTGCCAGAGCCGCCGCCGCGGCGAGCGGTCTTCGCGCGCTGGCTCACGCGCTCGGGTACTGCTGTTCTATCGGTCATCGGCGTTACTGACCTCAAGCGCCCCAGACCGGCCAACGAATTTCTCACGCACCCGGCGAGGCGCCCAAAATGCACGCGCCCCGCTGACAGCCAACTGTCAGACGAACGAGTGGCAGACAGACAAGTGGCAGACGTTTAGCTGCGACCAGCCAGCAGTTGCGCGTAGCGCGCGAACCGCGGGTCCTCAAACCAGCCTGGTGCGCGGACGACCGCGGGCGGCAGGTCGCGGTAGACGAGCACCGCGCGCCCGCGGCCGATCTGCCGAAGCCACGGTGACGGCGCCGCCTTCTGATGACCAATGCTCAGCGTGTGCCGCGCCAAGCCCGTTGACGTGGACGCATTGGCGACCGGCTCCTCGCCGAGCAGTTCCGTGAGGTATCCGGCGCTTGTCGGCTCGGCCAAAGGCGGGATGAACACCTGCGCGGTCGACGCAGCGCAGATCGCGTCGCGGGCTGCGCGACCGTAGCGCTGGTCGATCTGCGCGATCGACTGCCAGATCGTTGCGATCACGATGCCGTGGTCTCCGCACTGCGACAGCCACGGCGCGAGGTTGCGGACAGGCGCGATGTTCGCCGCCTCATCCATGAGGATGAACAACCGCGGGTCAAGCACACCGCTCACGCGGGCCTTGACGATCGCCGCCTCGTACATCGCGGCCACCAGCGCCAGGATCACCGGCCGCAGCGCATCCTGGTCGTGTCCGGCCGCCACCACATAGATCGTGTTGGCCTGCCCATCGAGAAACCGCTCGGGGGTGAGATCGCCGACGGCGCACGCCGCGACCTGCGGGTAGCGGTAGGCACGCAACAAATTGAGCGCGCTCATCACCGTCGTCTCGCGGTTTCGCTCGTCGCGGCGGCTCACGCCCTCAAGCTGGTCTGCCGCCGCCGAGGCGCCCGCTGCCTTCAAGCAGGCGATCGCGCCTGTGAAGTCACGCGCATCCAACCACCTGACCAGCTCGCTCATGCTCTCACCGGCGATCGCGGCGGCGTGGAGCAAGGGCGCCAACATGCTCGCGGCCTCCTTGTCCCAAAACTCGTTGGCGGCGTTGCTGCTATCCGGGTGCGCCGCCGACGCAAGCGCTTCACCTGCACGGATCGCGCCAGGCCAACTACGCGCCGGGATCAAAGGTGTAAAGCCAGCGCTTGAACGGTCGCCGAAGGGGTCATAGACCCACACGCGGCCGAGGCTTCGACGATAGGGCGCCGTCGCGTCATAGATGTCGCGCTTGGTGGAGAGAACCAGCGCCGGCCCGCGGTGATCCAAAAGCCAGGGCACCACATAGCCGCTGGACTTGCCCGCCCGCGGCGGCGCGACGACCATCGGCTGCACCTCAAGCTCAGCCGCCAACGTCCGTGCCGGCACCCGTCCGATCACGCCGAGGTAGGGGCGGCCCGAGGCTGGCCCCTGCACCCATAGCCGGCGCAGGTCTGTCGGCACCGCCCACGTGCGCGAGCGCACCCAGCCGCGATCCACGGCACGCCGCGCGATGGTGCGCTGCTCCTTCCCCAACGGGGAGCCGGCCCGCCACGAGCGCACACGGCGATAGACCTTCCACGCCGCCCAGCAGAGCAACGCCAGCGAGAAGAAGGTGACGAGCGCGTAGGCGGGCGCCCCCGGCGCAGCCGCTCTCTCGGCTGCCCTCGGAAACGCACGACACGGCGTGCTCCAGCCACCGCGGATGACAAGCCGCCACATCGCAGTCGCGGCGTCGCCGGCCGGCAGCCGCATCGGTGCTCGCAGCGACACCAGGCACGCCGCCTGTGTCCAGCACCACGGCACCACGCCACTGACAAGACCGGCAAGCGCGAGCACGGCGATGGCCGAGGTGAGCATCCTCGTCGCCGGGCGCCGCCCAACGGTGTGAATCCTCATGCGGTGCCCGCCTTCGCATGGCAGCCAGGCACATCCAGTTGCGCTGCGCGCGCTGGTCTGGTGTCGGTCATCGCTGCTACTGACCTCCAGCGGCCCACACCGGCCAACGACTTCGGCACCTTCACCCTCAGCTACACGGTCAGCTCAACCTCAGCGCGACGGTTAGACCTTGTGCTCGTTGCTCGCGGACGGTCGCCGCCGCGAAAACTCGTTGGCCGTTGGCGAGGGCTTGTGGTCAGTACCCACACAGGCCGCCGTATCTGACGCGGCCGGGATACGCAAGGAGAAACAGACAATGCCGTCCAGCCGACGATCAAGAACGGGTCACGCTCAGCTGCAAAGAGATGAACCGACTGGCTGTTCAAGCAGTCCTCGTTGGTTGTCGGCACGTCGTGTCTTGCCCCATTTTGGACACCGCCGGACTAGCGCTTCGGCCCCCTTACGGGGGCTCCCCTTCGCCCTTACGGGCTTCGGCTCCGCGCGCCGGTCGGCGTCTTTTTTGGGCTGCGTCACTAGCACCAACAACCACCAAACAGGAGGAACAGCAATGAACAACATCAACCGAGTCGTCATCACCGGCAACCTGACCGCCGACCCCGAGCTGCGCTCGACGCCGAGCGGAACTCCGGTCTGCAGTCTGCGGATCGCCTGCAACACGCGCCGCAAGAGCGGCGAGGAGTGGGTGGACAAGCCCAACTACTTCAACGTCACCGTGTGGGGCGGACAGGGCGAGAACGCCGCCCGGTATCTCTCCAAGGGCCGTCCCGTCGCGGTCGACGGGCGCCTGGAGTGGCGCGAGTGGGAGACCCAGGAGGGCGACAAGCGTCAGGCCGTGGACATCATCGCCGACTCCGTGCAGTTCCTGAACAGCGGGAACGGCGCGGGCAACGGCGCGGGGAACGGCGGCGAGGAGCGCGAGCTGGCCACGGTCGGCGCCGGCGCAGAGGAGGACACCCCGTTCTAGGGCTCAAGGCGGCCCGCGCCCCCCACCGGGGCGCGGGCCGCAAGCTCACAGCCAACGGGACACGACCATGAACCAGACCACCGCTTTCGACCAAGCCCTCGAGGCAGTTCGAGCGCGCGATGCCCGCCTGCGCGCGATGTGGGAGCTAACCCCAGCTCAGCGAATCGCCGCGATGCGCCGCGGCGAGCTCACGCTCGAGCAGTGCGCCGCGTGGGCCGCGCGCCACCCCGATCAGATGCCGCTGCTCAACGGCGAGTTCGAGTACCTCGCGGCCTTCACCCCGGAGGTCCGCGATTGAGCCTCCCTGAATGCCACCCCGACGAACTGCTGACCTACCTCCGCATCCTCGCGGAAGACTCGCGGGCCACCCAGTTCTTTGACCTGCGCTACAGCCCGCCCGCAGGAGTGATGCGCCGGCGCTACGTCTCGGTTCTGCGCCTGCAGCAGATCGCCGAGCGGATCACGGAGCTAGCGGCTGGCGCCGACGTGTATGTCGGGGCGGCGCTGCGCGACCGCGCCCGCGGAGACAAGACCGCGATCAGCGGCTCTCATCTGCTCTATATCGAGTGCGACGACCCAGCCGCCCGCGAGCGGCTTGAAGGCTTCGCCTGCCCACCCTCAATGGTGATCGCCTCCGGCTCACCAGGGCACCTGCACATCTACTGGCGGCTGCGTGAGCGCGCGAGCCCCGCCACGATCGAGAGCGCCAACCGCAGGCTCGCGCTCGGCCTGCACGGTGAGCCCGGATGCGCCGACATCGTACGGATGCTCAGGCCGCCCGAAAGCCTCAACCACAAGCACACACCGCCGGCACCAGTCAGGCTCCTCGAGCACGATGCCGGCGCGCGCTACGCGCTCGCCGATGTCCTCACCCGGCTTCCCCATGATCCACAGCCTCACCATGAGCGGCCGGCGTGGTCGGCGAGCCGCCGCGTTGGGCGCACCGCTCTTGACCGAGAGCTGCTCGCCATCCCCGCAGCCGACTATGTGCGCGTCCTGACGGGACGAGAGCCCAACCGTGCCGGCAAGGTGCTCTGCCCGTTTCATGAGGAGACCCAGCCGAGCCTTCAGCTCTACCCTGACGGCACCTTCTACTGCTTCGGCGCGCACTGCAAAAGGGGCGGCACCATCTTCGACTTCGCGGCGCTTTTGTGGGACAGCGGCACCCGCGAACGCGACTTCCTGAAGCTGCGCCGCCGCCTCGCGCGCACTTTCCGGCTCACAGAACCCGCCAGCGAGGTGTCCCGGTGAGCCCCAGGTCAACTGCACTCGCGCGGCTGCGAGGGCAGCTCGCCATGCCGCTCTACCTGCTCGCAGCAGTGCTGCTCGTCGGCTGCGCGCCGCCCAGCGAAACCGGATGGTCGAGCGTTGACCGGCCGCCGTCTCGGTGCGTCCAGCATGACGGCCTGCCCGATTCTCGCTGCACGCCCGGAGCCGTCCATTCCGGGGTGCCGCTGGCCACAATCTGCGCGTTCGGGTACAGCCGCTCCGTGCGACCGCCCGAGAGTTTCACCGAGCCGCTGAAGCTCGCTCAGATGCGCGCCTACGGCCTACCAGGTCCTCCGAGCGATTACGAGGAGGACCACCTCGTACCGCTCTCGATCGGCGGGGCGCCACGTGACCCCCGCAACCTCTGGCCTGAGCTGCGCACCGGCCCCAACAACGCCGAGCAAAAGGACCAGCTCGAGACCTGGGTAGCGCGGATGGCCTGCGCCGGACGCATACCTCTGGCTCGCCTGCAGCACGAGATGGCAAGGGACTGGATCGCGCTCTACCGCGCCGCCGGCGGCGAGCGCGTCCTGCGGGCCTACACGCCCGGCGGCTAGGCGCGTAGCGCACAGCCTCGGCTAGCCTGAGAGCTGGCCTCCAGCGCTCCCGAAGCCTCGGTCGCATCGTCGCGCTACGGTTCGGTGACTATGAGCGGGCGGCGCAAAGTTCCACTGAGAGTCACCCTCGACGGTCGCCAAGTCGCCAGCGAGACGACCTGCATTTGTGCAGGAGCCTACGTGCTGACGATCGCCACAACCCTGCCCGACCACGGGCTCGCGCTGGAGGTTCACTCCACTTTCGTCGGCCACCAGGGCGTGCCGACGTGCGTTACGCACCTGACGCTCGGACCCGTCAACCACGATCCCGTGATCGCCCAAGTCGAGCACCCTCACGCAAGCCTCGACCCGGTGCTCAGGCCCAGGGAGTGTGCCTACGAGCACGTCCAGATCGTGCTTGAGACGCTTAAGCAGCTCGGATACGAGGCGGCGATCGAGGTGCCCGACGATGCCTTTGAGGATCTGGAGCGCGTAGAGCCCCGCTGACGCCTGCGCGGCACGCGCCGACCCTTTCGAGCGACCCAACAGCTCCGGGCGTCGAGCCGAGGTCCCCTCCGATGATCGCACGCTGCGCGTGCGGGTTGATCGGGGATCGGCTCCGCACCGGCAGGGCCGCCTACCGAAAGGAAAGCGTGATGCCACACAACGCTGTCAGCTCGTCCGCACAGCCGCTCCCCACCTACGCCGGCATCGGCTCACGCGCCACGCCGCCCGCCGTGCTTGACGTGATGGCCGGCGCGGCGCGCTGGCTCTCGACCACGGGATGGGTGCTGCGCACGGGCATGGCCACCGGCGCCGACCAGGCGTTCTGCCGTGGCGCCAGCACGCGCGGGCCGTTGGAGCTTTACCTGCCCTGGCCGACCTTCGAGGCGGATGCCCAGGCGCCGAGCCGAGGCTCAGAGCAGTTCGTGCTCGGGCAGCCCACGCCGGCGGCCTACGAGCTGGCGGCAACGTTTCACCCTGCCTGGTCTCGGCTGCCGCGGGCCGTTCGCGCTCTACACGCACGCAACTGTCATCAGGTGCTCGGCGCCGATCTGCAAAGCCCGGCACGCTTCGTCTTGTGCTGGACCCCTGACGGCAGCCTCGACGGCCGTGGGCGGCGTGTCGGCGGGACCGGCCAGGCGCTGCGCATCGCCCACCACCGCGGCATCCCCGTCTTCAACCTCGCTCGACTGGAGCACGTGAAGCGGCTCACCGCAGCGATGTCGTGACACTCAGCTCGTTTGCGGAGTCACACATTCACAAAAGGTAAGTGTGAATGGTGGGGCGCCGGCAGCCCCATTGTCGCACCCCTGCCGGGGTGCGTAGGGCCGCCTACCGGCACCCGCACCAAGCGGGAGCCCTGTCAGTGAAAGGACGCTCGCCGTGTACGAGTCCTACAACGCCGCAATCATCCTCTGGCCCGCCACGCCACTACCCGCCAACGTCGCAGCCGAGCTGCACAACGCCGGCGTTGACCTCACCGCAAAGAAGGTGAACGGCGGCAGGCTCGCCGCCAAGTGCTCACCCGAGGGCACCGTCGTCCTCGACCTGACGTTCGAGTCCCGCCAGTGGGGGCTCGACGGCATGGAAGCGGTGCTCGCCACGCTGCGCCTCGCCCGCATCTCCTACGTCGCCTGGGACGTGCGCGAGGGCGAGATCGCCGGCACCGGCCGCGAGTTCCAGCCTGAGCGGGGCATCGAGCGGTACTTCAGCGTGATGGCCGACGGCGAACCGATCCTCACCGCCAGCGACCTCGAGGAGTTCGAGGGCCGCTTCGGCACCGCCGAGACGCTCCTCAACAGCATCCGCGGATGGCTGCGCCTGCCCACACCCGAGGATCTCACCGACCTCGGCCTGGACGAGCTGAGCATCCCGATCGTGCCCGAGGAGGAAGACGAAGACGACGACCGCGTGGAGATCATCGGCGCCGTCGAGGACCCGCCCAGCGCGTGCCTGGCGCACGCCGGCGAGTAGGGCGGTCGATCCCGCCCCAGCCTGGCACGCCCTGCGGGCGCGCTTGAGGGCGGGGAATCGCCCGCCTACCAGGGGCGGGCTACCTACCAACAGGAGGCATCATGGGCTGGACCGGCGGAGCACTACAAGGTCCGTTCACCGCACGCGCGGCAATCGAGTTCGAGCTCGGCGCGGAGTTCCTGACGCGCGTGATCGACACCGCGCGCTACGGCACCGTCATCTACGCCGCCGTGCGCGCACGCGACGAACAACAGATATGGGGCCTCGTGCTGCTCGCCGAGCGTCGGGGCGGCGTTCTCTACACCAAGCCGATCAGCGAGGACATGGGACCCAGCGAGGATCACTGCCCAGCTCGCATTCTCGATCTGCTGACCGAGCCCAGCAACGATTGGGCACGCCAGTGGCGCGAACGCTGCCGCGCCCGCCTGGCCAAGCCACGGCCGCGCGATGGTCAGACCGTCACCTTCTCGGAGGCGATCACGTTCACCAACGGCCAAACGCACAACACCTTCACCTACCAGGGCGGCTCGCGCTTTCGCACCGACGACGGCTGCCTGTGTCGCATCACGCGCTGGCGAGAGCTTGACTTCACCGTAGCGCAGTGAACGCAGCCCGCTGACTCGCAAGAGAGCTAGAAGTCGCTACTCCAGGCCGGGTTCAAGCACATCCCTGAAGGCCAGCAGACCGGCTTACAGGGCGCGTAAAGCCCTGCGCTGCGCGTCGCCTGCGGCGATCCCTCCGGGACAGGGCTTGACCCGCCCCGCCGGCCCGCTCAAGGCCGGAACGTGCCCGACCCCGACCTCAAGGAGACAGCGATGAACAAGCCCACCCGGCGACCCAGCGGTCTACTCGTCCCAGCGCGTGTGCAGCTCGGCAAGCCACGCGCGGTGCACTGCAAGTGCGAGCGCCACCATGTATATGTGGGGCGCAACCCGAAGTGGATGCCCCCCTCGAAGTGGGGCAACCCATTCGTGGTTGGCAAGCACGGCGCGCGGGGCGAGTGCATCGCGCTGTATGAAGCGTGGCTGCGCGAGAACACGGCGCTGTTCGCAGCGCTGGATGAGCTGCGAGGGCTGGTACTCGGATGCTGGTGCGCGCCGCGCGCTTGCCACGGCGATGTGCTGGTGCACTTGGCAAACGCGAACACGGCAGAGCGCGAGCGTTGGCTGGCGCTCGCCGCGTAGGCGCTAGCGGCACAGCTCGGCTGCCGGCAGCCGCAAATGATCGCACCCCTGCGGGGTGCGTGGCGGCTGCCACCGGCATCCGCAAACGGCGGGCGCCACGGGCCAGCAAGAAAGAAGGTGAAGCGTGACCATTACCAGTACAGCGGCCGCCGAGCAGACCGACAGTCACACAAATCTTGTCTGCATGTGCTGCGGCCACATCCAGCCAGTGCGCCGTAACCAGCTCCCGTCCCGCTGCGAGCACTGTCGAGAGTCGTTCACCGGCTGCGGCTACCTGCTCGACGATGCCAGCGACGCCGAGGCGCTCTCACAGGAAGTCCTCGACAGCAAAGCCATCTCCCACACAAGCGGGGTCCGCGTATGAGCACGTCCGCTTCACCAATAACGATCAGCTACAGCGGTGCACCTGTGAAGGTCGACGGGCGACGGATCACGCGCGAGATGTGGGTCCCCAATCTCGGCCGCAACGATCCGCTGCAAGCCGACCAGAACCCCGGCGAAGTCGCTGTGCGCCTGTTCGAGCAGGCTACCGCGGCGCGCGCTCTGGTGATCCCCAGCGAGCTGGGCGCCGAGTGCTACGGCGACAGCGACGCCGACGGCGGCGGCTTCATTCTCACCATCTCCCCGATCTGTGGAAGCGCGGGCGTCACCTGCGGTTGGCGTGATGTCGAAAACATCGTATGTCCCGAGGGCGACCCACGGCCCGACAACGATCGCCGACTCGTCAAAGAAGCACTGCAGTTCGTGGCCGGTGAGCTAAACGCAGCCCTGGGCATCCGTGCCAGCCGGTCGTCGGAGAGTTAACACGAGAGTCCTATCACACCCCTCCCTGCGAGATCGGCTTACGCCTTCAAGCAATTGAGAATCGCCCCCTGGCGGGGGCGCAGAGATTTCACATTATCAATTGCTTGACTCGCCTTCCGGGGCGTGATGAACAGAGGGCAAGTTCACAAGTTCACCACAGAAAGGACTTTCACACTATGAGCCCTCTCACAAAAGCATCCGGCGCATCCCCCAAGCAGCTCTCCTACCTCAAGGACCTTGCCTCACAGACGGGCACGACGTTCACCATGCCACGCAGCGGCTACCGGGCTGGGCGTGAAATCGAACGGCTGAGGGCGCTCAAGGCGAGGCGCGGGCGTTGTCTGGAAACCCCCCGGCTGGAGCTGGACCCGGTGGAGCAGCCCTACGCGACTGAGCAGAAGCCCGGCGAGGTCATTGGCTACGGTGCGAGCGCAAGGCGCGCGGACCCGGCCCCGCGGGGTGCAGCGCCAGTGCCACGACGGACAGACGAGCCGTTCGAGCTGGGGCGCTACGTGACACGCTCAGGGGAACACCGCGCTCTGTACGGCATCCGCGTGGACGGCAAGCCGAGGATCATCGACGCTGCCACAGAGGGGACAGGGCGCATCTACACCGTAGAGCAGGAGCTGCGGGACAAAGGCGGCTATGGCGAAGTCAAGGCGCTGGTAGCTGACTATCTGGAGCAGGCCGGTGAGCTGGGGCGCATCCCGATGGCCCCAGCGCCGCGGCGCGAGTCGGTGGGTGCGGATGCCTAACACCTGCGCGGTGTCCAGCGCGCCCCCGTTGGTCACTCGATCGACGGGGGCGGCGAAGGCCGTCGCCCTCGGGATTGTGGCACACCCGTCCGGGCGTGCCTGGGCTTGGGCTCCGCGGCTCCGCACCCGGCGGGGCCACACTCCAGATCGGAGGCCCGGCAATGGCTAACGACCCCGAGGTCGTCCTCATCGTTGGTGAAAGACCGTCGAGCGATCCACTCGCACGCGAGCTTGTCCTCGACGGCTACCGGGTGCTGCGCGCCCCTCGCGTTCTTCGACTCTGCCGAGTGCTCGCCGAACCCGACGAGATCGACCTCATCATCCTCACCCCAACTCCACAGCAGGCCAGCCGGCTTCACTCAGTACGCGCGCTGCGCGCGGGCGAGCTCGATCCCGAGATCAACCCCGGCGTGCGCGTCCTGTGGGTCGGCGCCAGCGAGGAGGTTGCCGAGGTGCTGCGCGCGTTCGAGGCCGGCGCCGACGATGTGATTCGCTCACCGTTCCTGCACGCAGAGCTGCTTGCCCGCGTGCGCGCGCTCCTGCGCCGCGGCATCCTCAGCTCCGCCGGGGTGATCCAGTTCGGGGCGCTTCGGATCGACACCAACGCTCACGCAGCCACGTTCGCATCCACGCCCGTGCACCTGCGCCGCCTCGAGTACGCACTGCTCGCTCACCTCGCACGCGATCCTGGCCGCGTCTACACCAAGCAGGACCTGCTACGCGAACTGTGGGGTTATCAGGGCACCGGCTCCACGCGGACGGTTGACACGCACGCCTGTCGCCTGCGGCGCGCGCTCGTGGACGCTGGCGCGTCCGGCTGGCTGATCGCCGTGCGCGGCGTCGGCTATCGCCTCGCGCCCGACGGGCACGGCGAGCTGCATCTGCTGCCGGGGCGACGTAGCGCCTGAGCGCGGACGACGGGCCTCGCCCTCCCGATGATCGCACGCTGCGCGTGCGCGGGAGTCGGGCAACGGCCCGCGCCCGGCGGGCTCAGACCCGTGCGAAGGGAGAACCGTGAGCACGACCACCGCAGCACCCGCAAATCCTCCGACCACGCCAGCGCCGCAAGCCAACGCGACCGCGCGCACCCAAAGCCTTGGCAGATACCACGCGCCCGAGACTGGACAGGAGCGCGAGGTGCTGCGCGTCCAGCGCCCCGACGGCAGCGCGCTCGTCGTCGACTACGAACTCGGCACCCTCAGCGACGGGCGCCTGGTCGCCCATCTCTCGCCGGACGAGCCGCCTGAGAACGCTCAGATCGTCAGCGAGCTGTACCTCGCCGATGATGAGCGCCGGGGTCGCTGCCGCGCGGTGACACCCGAGGACTTCCAGGCCACCCGTCACGCCACGCCAGCTTCGTCCCGCAACCACGGGCCGCAGGCGGTCAGCCGACTGCAGGACGCCGCCGGTCACGTCTACCGCATCAGCGAAGTGCAGGTGCCCGGCCACGCGCCCGAGCTTCGCTGGACGCGCGCTCACGATCCAGGTCGGGAGGATGACTGCGAAGCTCTCACTCTCCGCGAGGTCGTCGGCAGCCTCGAAGCCTACGAGCCGGCCCGAACGCTGACGCGCGAAGCGATCGCCCGCTGCGGTGAACACATCTCCACGCGGCGCCTGCGAGAGGAGGCACAGCGGCTCGCCGACAGCGCGATCGTGCTCAACCGCGGCCTGCGCGAAGCGGTCAAGCGGGAGCTCCGTTTCGGCGTGGTGACGATGAGCGGCATCGCCGCGCGCTGCGGCCGGCTCAGGCGTGACCCTCCCGGCGGTCGTACCGGCGAATCGAGCTGGCTTGCACGCCGGATCGGCGAGATGCCGGAGGCAGGCGAGGAGAAGCCCTGCCCGTGGGTTCACATCGACGTGCTCGCGCTGATCGCGCGAGACGGGCTCGGCATCTGCCCACGCGAGGTCGAACTTTGAGCACTCTCGACGAACGCCGAAACGCCGCCCGCAAGGCCGCCAGCCGACTGATGCGCGCCGGTCTGGACTGCGGCCGGGACCTGAGATCACCCGCGGCGCTCGACTGGCTCGCCGACGTAGCGCATCACATCGGCAGCCTCGACCCGATCGAGATCGGCGCCGGCGCGATCCTCGAAAGCAGCGGCCACGCACGCGGCAACGAGCAGCTGACGCTTCGGGAGAGCTAATGCTGTTGCTCGCAACCCAGGCCGAGCCGCAGATGATCGAGCACGCCCACCCGAATCTCGGACGCCTGATCCAGCCGCGCCACTGCAACGCCTTGGCGGCGACGATCGAGCGTGGCATCCCGTGGGCGGCCGACAACGACTGTTACCAGGGCCTCGACTCTCACGCCTACTACGCGATGCTCGATCGTCTGCATCACGTCGGCGGCCGCTGCTTGTTCGTGGCCGTGCCCGACGTGGTGGGCGACGCGCACCAGACCGCACGCCAGTTCGAGCGCTGGTGGACCGGCCCCGCGCGCCGCGGCCTGCCGATCGCCCTGGTAGCACAGGACGGCCTTGAGCACATGGCGCAGTGGGTGGGCATGGCCTGGCCGCGCATCGACGCGCTGTTCATCGGCGGCTCGACCAGCTGGAAGCTCGGCCCGGCCGCACGCGCGCTCGTGCGCGAGGCCAAGCGTCGAAACCTGTGGGTTCACATGGGGCGCGTCAACAGCGTCAAGCGAATCGCCTACGCGACCGAGATCGGCTGCGACAGCATCGACGGCACCGGCTGGGTGTGCTGGCGCAACATCCGCCTGCCCGAAGGCTTGCAGGCCGCCAGCGCACCACCACGGCGGGCGCTCCCCGGTTTCGACCGGGACGCCACCCGCGAGCTGCCCTACCGCGAAAGGCCGGCACCCGCCACGGCATCGCGCGCCGCCGCTGCGTCCACTCACCAGCAGCTCACCCTCTGCGATCTCGAGCGGGGTGCCGCCTGATGCGCGTGTAGCCGGCGCGGACCTCGCCCTTCCGATTTTCGCACGCTGCGCGTGCGCGGGAGTCGGGCAACGGCCCGCACACGGCGGGCCTCAACCCACGAAGGGACGGGACCTCAATGGACTCTGCACTTTCACCTACGCCACACGAAGCCAGTCAGCAAATGCTTCGCGTCTCAGACAGCCGGGACGGTGCCGGAAGCGGTCCAGCTATACCGATCAACGGAGATGTTCCCGGCGGCCTCGATGACCTGCTCCCTGGCGGGTTCATGGAGGCTTTCGATGCCGCGATGAGCAGCATGGAGATCGCCGAGGGCCTGATCGAAGAACTCGGTCAGCAGCACCCAGAGAGCGCTGACCTGATCTGGCACAGCATGAGCCTGCTGCGTCCCACGCACAGCCTCATGCACAAGACGGACATGATCTACCGATCCCATTGCCGAGAGATCCTGCAGCGCATCATCGACGGCGCTGACACCCGGCCTAGGACCGCGGCCGAGTGCTGCATCGTCTGCTGTGAGACAAGCCAGATCGCTCCGTTGACGGTGGCAGGCGTTGGGACCTACATGCGCATGTGGCAGGCAGCTGGTCTGCCGGACACCGGGGCTGGCGTCTCCGCTGAGCACCACGAGGCAATACGAGGCCCGGCGATCGACGAGCACGAGCGCATGATGCGCAGGAAGCTCTCCCAGCCCTGGCGGAAGCTCCCCGGCGTCATCGAGCACTCGCCGAGCTGCCCTGCCACGCTCGCCAGCTAGAGGCAGCGGTCGAGCAAGTGGTGACTACGCCAGCGCCTTGAACGCTCCTCCGTTGCGGCCGTCGCCTCTCCCAGGCTCGCACACCCTGCGGGTGTGCCGGGTCGGGCTCCACGGCCGCAACGGGTGAGGCCGACGACCCACAGAGAGGATCACGCATGACGACAACAGGCGCAGAGCAAGATCGAGACGAGTCGTGGGCATACGGCTACAACTACCGGGAGATAGAAGCGATGGACCGCTTCGAGGCGTTCGAGGCGGGCGTCGTCGCTGGCGCAAGCGAGGCTCGCCAAAACCTCAAGGGATGGGTGCTGCTCGTCGGCGACCCGCGCGGCGGCTTCTCCGTGATCGGCCCGTTCCCAAGCCAGGACGCAGCCGAGGCCCGCGCATCATGCTGGGAGGACAGCGACTGGTGGCCAATCGAGCTTCACCAGCGCGCCGACGGCGAGAGCGACTCGCCCCTGTGCACGACAGCTCCCTGACCGTCCGACACGCCTGCCCGAAGCCAGAATGGGATGTCGGTGTGCGTCGGCGCGGACCTCGCCCTCCTGATCTTCGCACGCTGCGCATGCGTGGAGGTCGGGCAACGGCCCGCGCCCCGGCGAGCCCAACCCTGAAGGGAGCGGCATGAGCACCACCACCCAAGTACACAACGCCGAGATCGCCAACGAGGACGATCGCGTGCCCGCCCGCGAGGAGCTGCTGCGCGAGTACCGCGCCGCCGCGCACGAGCGCGACCACGGCCACGATCGCGCCGCGCGGCGTGCCGCCGGCGCCCAGGCCCGCGCGATCGGCGCCCAACTCTCACAGCTCGGTGTGTGGGTCTTCAACGGCGACTACCACGACCTCGCGCAGATCATCCCGTTCATCGAGCCCTACTGGACGATCTACGAGCAGATCAAGGCCGCCGGCAAGTACCCGTACAACGCGGACTTCGAGGGCCGCATCCTTGGTCTTGAGGATGCGCTCCCGCGAGAGGAAACGCCGATCTTCCTGCTCCAGGGGCTGCGCCGTCTCGTGGAGGGACACGAGCTGCTGGCGCAGGTCCTCGCCGACGGATACCGGCGCCTGACCGAGCTCGCCACGCGCGAGCGCTTCTCGAGCGTCGCTGTCTTCGACGGCTTCAGCGCCGTCCAGCGCTTCGAGGACGCTCGCGTGATCCCCGACGAGCAGCATCGCCCGAGCGGCATCTTGCCGAAGGGCAAGCGCACCCACGGCCGGCGCATCGAATCACCCGATCAGGTGTACGTGCGATGAGCGCCTTGATCGAGCCAGGAGCCAACGGGCTGCTCGCCAGCGAGCACAAGGCCTACGGCCGTGCGTCGTCTGCGGCCAGCCCACCAAGCACCGTGTCGGTCGCCGCAAGTCGCCGACCGCCTGGGCGTGGAGGTCTCCGCGCTGCGCGGACATCGCCGCGTGCACGGCGCGGCGCGACGCCCAGCGTGGGCGCTAGGCAGTCGGTTCGCTGACCGGCTCGCCGGCCCACACCAACGAGCTGGCGGCGCCACTGCGCTCGCTCCCCGCTTCGCGGGATCGTCCCGCGCGGGCTTGCGCCCGGCTCCTCGATCGCCGCGCCGGCGACCGCCGACGGCGCGGCCCCAACACCCGAACGGCCAGATACCGCACGCCGGCTGCGCCGGCTGTAACCGAGCCTCCCAAGGTCGGCTCTCTACCGACCCCGGCGGCGTGACACGCCGGCCTTGCAGCCCTGCGGGCTGCTCGCTCGCCGCTCGCTGACGCTCGCAAGCTCACGCGGCCGGCGGCACACCACCAAGCCCGGACAGACTAGATGCACAGCCGTGCCGGCGCTGTGCCCGTGCCATGTAATTCGTTGGCCGGTCTGAGGGCCTGGGGGTCAGTACCCCTTGTGATGACCGCAGCCAGCATCGGCGCCGCCAAGGGCGGCGGCTACGCCCGCTACCTGGAGTCAAAGACCATCGAGCCCGAGCGCGGCGACTACTACCTCTCCCCCGAGGGGGAGCCCACCCAGGCCCCCGGCCGGTGGCTCGCCACCCCCGACGCGCTCGCCAAACTCGGGATCGAGGGCGCCACGGTCGACGGGCGGGACTTCATCGCGCTGATGGAAGGCAAGCATCCCCGAACTGGCCGGTGGCTTCGCCGTGCCGGTGCCGACGGCAGCCGCG
The DNA here is from genome assembly GCA_963706545.1 of uncultured Solirubrobacterales bacterium. Taxonomy (GTDB): domain Bacteria; phylum Actinomycetota; class Thermoleophilia; order Solirubrobacterales; family Solirubrobacteraceae; genus Palsa-744. The sequence continues at coordinate 3,753 of OY970161.1, read as the reverse complement.
CTGGCGGGATCGACCTGACGTTCTCCGCGCCGAAGTCGGTGTCCGCCGTGTGGGCGCTCGCGGGGGAGACCCAGCGCCGCGAGATCGAAGCTGCGCACGCCGCCGCTGTCAGCGAGACGATCGGCCACCTGACCGAGACGGTGCCGACCGTGCGCCGCCGCTATGGCGGGCAGGTGGTCGAGGAGCCGGCCCGCGACGTGGTGGCCGCCGAGTACCGCCACACCACCGCCCGCGGCGTCCTCGAGGGTGATGTACCCGACCCACAGCTCCACAGCCATGTGGTCATCACCAGCGCCATTCGTGAGGACGGTCGCATCGTCGCGGTCGCATCGCGTCCCGTCTTTCGCTCGGCCCGCGAGCTTGGCGGCTACTACCGCTCGGCGCTCGCGCACCAACTCCAGCAGCGCGGGTATGCGATCGAGCGGGGCACCGGCAAACATGGCCGCTACTTCGAGATAGCCGGTGTGCCGCGCGGCCTGCTGGACTCCTTCAGCGCCCGCAGCCGCGAGGTCGCCAGAGCCGCCGAGCGCTTCCGCGCACAGTGGGGCCGCGCACCCGAGCGCGGCGAGCTACGAGCACTCAAGCTGGAGAACCGCAAGGCCAAGGTGCTCGTCACCCGCACCGACCTGCAGCAGGCATGGAACGACACTGCGGCACGCTTCGACTTCACCGCCCAGCAGCCCGGACAGCGCTCCATCGCGGAGGCGGCGCCGGCGGTGCAGGCGCCGCTTGAGGATCGCGTCGAGCAGCGCCTCACCGAGCGCACCGCGACCTTCGAGCCCGGCGAGTTCCGGGCAGTCCTGCTTGAGCAGTCCGTCGGCGAACTCTCACCCCGCGAGGCCCTCGACCTCTCGCGGGCGATGATCGCCGAACGCCGCGTGCTCCCCCTGGAGGGCGGTCTGATGACCACGCTCGCCGTGCGTGCGCGCGAGCAGGCGATCGAGCGCCGCTTCACCGCGCTCGCGGCCGGCGGCGGCCGAGACGTCGGCGAGCAGGCCCGCACGCTTGCCGGCGATCAGATCGCCGAGCGGATCGGCGGACGCCTCTCAGGCGAGCAGGCCCACGCCCTTCAGGTCATCACCGGCTCCGAGCGCGCCGCGATCCTCGTCGGCCCCGCCGGCACCGGCAAGGGCGTCGTCATCGACGCCGCCGCCCGCGCCGAGCAGTACGGCGGCCACCAGACGCTCGGCATCGCGGTGTCCGGGTCCACCGCGCAGCGCCTCGGCCAAGACAGCCCCGCGCTCGCCGGGCACACCCTCACGCTCGACGCGCTCGTCTCCCGTGTCGAGCGCGGCCAGCTCGCCGTCGGCCAGGACACCACGATCTACTTCGATGAGGCGGGCATGGCCGACACCGACCGGCTTGAGCGGCTCACCGAAGTCGTGGAGCAAGCAGGATCAAAGCTCGTGGCGATCGGTGACGCCGCGCAGCTCCCCTCGATCGGCGCTGGCGGCATGTTCGCGCGCCTCGGCGACATTGCCCCAAGCGCTGAGCTCTCGAACATCCGCCGGACCCTCGACCCCGACGAACAGCGCGCGTGGGCAGACCTGCGGGCCGGACGCTCCGATCGAGCGATGGCCCACTACCTACGCCGCGGGCAGCTGCACATGGAGGACACCCGCGATGAGGCTGTCGAGCAGGCCGCGCAGAGCTGGGCGGCGCTGACCGAGACCCACGACCCGAGCGAGGTCGCCCTCATCTCAGACGCCTCAAACCAGGAGATCAACCGGCTCAACGCCCGCGCCCAGCACTTCCGCTCAGAGCGCGGCGAACTCGGCGACCTCGAAGTCCCGGTGCCCGGCGTCCACTACGGCATCCGCCAGGGCGACCGCGTGGCGCTCATCGACCAGCACCACGAGCCCGGCGTCGAGCGGATCGAGAACGGCAGCCGCGGCGAAGTCCTCGACATCACCCAGGCCGGCGACGTGCTGGTCGAGTTCGACGTGACCGGCCGCAAGCGAACATTGGCCGGCGATGACCTCGGCCGCCTACGCCTCGGCTACGCCCAGCACATCCACCGCGCCCAGGGCGCGACAGTCACAAGGACCCTCGTCGTGACCGGCGGCTGGCAGACCAGCAAGGAGCCCGCCTACGTCGAGGCGTCCCGTGCCCGCCAGGGCACCGAGTGGTTCGTCTCCCGCGAGGACCTCGGCGTCGAAGGGCACGACACCGACCGCATCCAGCGCCTCGCGCAGAACATGCGCCGCAGCCACGCACAGACGCCATCGCTCGCGCACCCCGAGCTACCTGACCGCGACTACGGCACCCACTTTCACCGCTCGATCGCACCCAGCCGCACCAGCCGCATACCGGGGATCGTCCGCGCGATCAACCGGATCGTCAACCCACCAGCACAGGAGCGAACACGATGAGCCAACGACGCCAGATCGTCCTCCCCGACCCCGTAGACCAGCAGCTCCGCGAGCTCGCCGCCGGCGCCGACACGCCACCCTCCACGCTCGCCGCGCAGATGGTGCAAGGCGGCGTCGCCCAGGCAGCCAAGGACGGCAGGGTCCGACCCCTGCGCTCAACCGCCGTGCTCGTAGGCGGCGAGAACGGCGAGCGCGCGCCCTGGCTTGAGCCCTACGGTGGCGACAGCGAGTGGCGCCGGCAGATGTGGGGCGCGATCGTCGCGCTGCACGGCCGCTACCCCGTCCAGCTCGGCACGCTCAAAGACAAATGGTGGACCGACGAATCAACCACCGAGACCCTGTGCGCGCTCGCCGTGTGGCGAGCCGAACTCGACGACACCGGGCAGGACCCGCGCGACGAGCTTGCCTTCCAGAACCAGCTCGCCGACTACTCCCAGGTGCTGCGCCAGCAAGGCGGCGGCGTCACCAAGGCATGGAAGCCCGGCGCCACCCCGCCCGAGTGGGCCGGCGAGTAGCACCCGCCCGCCAACCCGAGAGTTACATCTTCAACTCGCTCTGTGTCAGCTTTGCGTCACGGGCTCGCAAGCTGACACAGACTATGTACTGTCGTCCACAACTACACATTTGGCGCCGGCGGACAGCAGTAACTGCCCCCGACGCCGTGGCACAAGGAGCAGTAACTCCCCATGCACGCACACCGTACCCCAGAGGGGTTGAAGGAGCACGCGCTCCTCGACCGAGCCGTACTCAACCTCATGCTGGACTCCGAGCGCCAGCGACCGTGGGCCGAAGACGAGATCGCCCGCGCACTGAAGGTCCCAGGCGATGTCCGCGAAAGTCTGCGGCGACTGCGCGCCTGCAAACTCATCCAGCGCTGGAACGACCTCGCCGTCGCAGCGCACGCCGCCGTGCGCTACTGCGAGATCACCGAAGGCGGCGCTGAGAATCCAAACGACGCCGACGAGCGCCACCACGAGAAAGCCGTACTCGAAGGACTGCTCGTGCGCGCCGCAGACGGCGAAGGGCCGCGGACGGAGGAGCAGATCTTCGACGCCCACGGCGCGCGCAAGCGCAAACAGCGACTGGCGATCACCGACGCGCTCGATCGTCTGGACGCGGCCGGGCTGATCGAACGTCGCGCAGGCCGCTCGATCGCCTCGGAGGTCGCGCTGCGCCTTGACGAACTGATGACCGTCTGACGCGCGAGCTCATTCCCCCACATGCGCGTCAACGAGCTGGCCTTGAGCCAGGCTTTCCTCCCGAGCCTGGCCAAGGCCGGCATCCACACGGTAGAGCAGCTCGCCGAGCACGACCTCGGCGAGCTGCTCCGCCAGCCCGAGTTCAGAAGCGGCGTCGAGCTGTACGAGCTGATCCGCGAGCT